>CAVXAI010000001.1:0-17727 GCA_963759645.1 uncultured Acidimicrobiales bacterium
GGGCTCGTCCGCAGCCGAGACGCCGTGCGCGTGCGTGTCCGGGAACGGATAGACCGGCGTCTCGCTGACGACGACGCCGACCTTGCCCCGGATGTAGGCCGGCATGCGTACATGGCCCGGCACGTAGTCCTCCTTCACGCGCACCCGGTCACCCGGTCTGAAGCGCTCGCGATCGGGAGCGTTGGGCCGCCCCGGTCCGATCGGCTCTGAGATCGGGAACGGACCTTGCGCGCGGCGCTCCAACTCCTCCTGCGTCGTCACCCCCTTCTCCACGAGGAGGGTGGCGAGCCCCGTCAGCGCACGCTCGTAGTAGCCGGCGGACAGATAGTGCCGTGGCTCCATGCGCTCGATCGCGTGGCGATACTCGTCAATGTTGAAGATGCCGTTCTGCATCGCGAGGGCGTTGAGCGCGTGGGCGCGTCGCTCCCACGGCGCGTGGAACACCTCAGCCTTGGCCGAATGACGGACGCGTCCAAAGCCCTGCTTGCCACCGAGATCGTGCATGCCGTCCATGGTCGTGCTCCGCTCTACAGCCGGGTGACGCCGATCATCGAGTCCTTGGTGACCAATTTGGCCAGCTCCTCCTCCGGCCAGCCGGAGGTTTGCGCCGGTTGCACGGGGAGCACCATGTAGCGGGTGTCCGCCGAGGTGTCCCAAACCCGGATCTCGATGCTCGGTGGCAGGTCGAGACCCATCTCACGTAACACCGTGCGCGATTCGCGCACCACGCGCGAGCGGTACTCGAAGTCCTTGTACCAGTCGGGCGGAAGCCCGATGATCGAGAAGGCTGTGCAGGAGCACTGGGTGCAGACGATCACGTTGTGCACCGACGCGGTGTTTTCGAGCACGACGAGATGTCGGTGGTGGACCGGCATGGTGAGGCCGAGCTCGGCCACCGCATCGCGGCCGTTTGCCAGGAGCCGCTGCTTGAAGGCGGGATCGCTCCATGCCTTGGCGACAACGCGGGCACCGTTCTGCGGCACCCACTGGTCCTCGACCATGTTCGTGAAGTCATCGATGAACTCGGCCGGCTTCATGCCGCGCTCTTCGAGCACAGCCTCGACCGCGGCGACGCGCTGCTCCACAGGAGCCGGCTTGCTGGAAACGGGTGTGCCGTCGGCCACGCGCGGCCTCCTCAGCAGGAGGCCAAAGCATCCCACGTTGCCCCGGTGACGCGGCGGGAGGGTACGCTGACTCGATCCCGTGACGACGCCATAACGACGACAGAGGGTAGGGGTTCGATGAGGAAGCTGATGCCGGCGGGTGAGCTCGCTCGTGACGACCGGTTCGTGCGCATCACGATGGAAGATGTGATCTTCGACCCTCGAAACGCTTTCGTGGCGACCCGTCGCCGTGAGAACGGCTTCGATCCCCGGGTCGCCGAGGCTCCCGACAGCGCCCGCGGCCTGATGCACGGCATCTTCGTTGGTGAGATCCAGGCCCTGGAGGGCGCCGGCCGCACCTGTTGGGATTTCGAGACGGGCAGCGACACGGGTGATATCCCCTTCGAGCTCAAGCTCGACATGGCCCGCCAGTGCTGGGACGAGGCTCGCCACGTCGAGATCTCCGTGAAGCTCTCCGATCACATGGGCACCGAGCTCGGGGAGTTCTCCGAGCAGACGCTGCTGTTCGAGGCGGCGTGCAATGAGGATCCTGTGCTGCGCCTGGCCGGCGTGAACCGGGCGCTCGAGGGCCTTGCCATCGACGTCTTCACCGCGATGCGTGACTTCGGCGGTGCGTTCGCCGACCCGGTCCTCTACTTCTGCGAGGACTGGATGCTGGCCGACGAGGTCACCCACGTGAAGATGGGCTCCGACTGGCTGCGCCGCATCACCGCGAAGGATCCCGAACGGCAGCAGCGGGCGCTCGACTTCCAGCGCACGGTCGACAAGGTCTTCTCGTTTGGCGGCTTCCGCGGCGAGGAAGAGGAGAGCCCGGTCCACCTGGCCCGCAAGTTCCGCGGGCTCGCCGGCTTCACCGAAGAAGAGATCACCGACCTCGTCGACGTCGCCGCCGAGGCATACACCGAGGCGCTCGCGCAGGCTGAAGCCGCCGCCGCCTCGCTCGCTAGCGCCTGACCCGCCCTGTACGCGCTCGTCCTGCTCGACCTCCACATCGGTTGGGCGTGGATGGTCATCATCGGCAACGGTCTCGCGGGAGCGTGGGCGCTCGCCGCGAACTGGCTGCTCTGGCTGCGTACCCGCGCGCTGTGGTGGTTCACCGCGTTCGTCGAGCTCGCGATCTTCGTGCAGGTTGCGCTCGGCGTCGCGCTCGTGTCCGGTGAGGGCATGGTCGCGCCACAGTTCCACATGTTCTACGGCTTCGTCGCGATCATCGCCGTCGGCATCTTGTACTCGTACCGCGCGCAGCTGCGCAGCCGGCTCTACCTGTTGTACGGGTTCGGCGGCCTGTTCCTGATGGGTCTCGGCATCCGGGCCCTGCTCGTCGGCCAGACCTGACGACCGGCCTTCGGCTCGGGTTAGAGGTTGACGACCGGACAGGTGAGGGTGCGGGTGATCCCGTCGATCATCTGGATGCGGCTCACGACGAGCCGGCCGAGATCGTCGACGGTGGCTGCTTCAGCCTTCGCGATCACGTCGTAGGGGCCGGTCACGTCGTCGGCCGCGACGACACCGTCGACCGCTGCGACCTCCTGCGCCACCTTCGCGGCCTTGCCGACCTCGGTCTGGATGAGGATGTACGCGCTCACGGCCATGCCGCGCAGCGTACCCCCCGGTCGGGCTCAGCTGGCTAGGCGCTTCTCGAGCTCGTCGAGCTCAGCGCGCAGCTCGGCGGGGATGTGCTCGCCGAACTGCGCGTAGTGCTCTTCGATCAATGGCACCTCGGCGCGCCAGCCCTTGAGGTCGACCGACAGCAGCAGCTCCATGTCGGCCTCGGTGACGTCGAGACCATTCGTGTCGATTGCGTCGAGCGTCGGCAGCAGGCCGATCGGCGTCTTCACGGCCTCTGCCTCGCCGGTGACCCGCTCGAAGACCCACTTGAGCACGCGGCTGTTCTCGCCGAAGCCGGGCCACAGCCACTTGCCATCGTCGTTCTTGCGGAACCAGTTGACCATGAACAGGCTCGGCAGCTTGTCGGGGTCTGCGGCGCGCCCGATCGACAGCCAGTGGGCGAAGTAGTCGGCCATGTTGTAGCCACAGAACGGCAGCATGGCGAACGGGTCGCGGCGCAGGTTACCGACCGCACCGGTAGCCGCGGCCGTGGTCTCCGATCCCATGATCGAGCCGAGGAACACGCCGTGCGACCAGGACGTGGCCTCGTTGACCAGCGGCACGACCGACGCGCGGCGGCCGCCGAACAGGATCGCCGAGATCGGCACTCCCGCAGGGTCCTGCCATTCAGGCGCGATCGACGGGCACTGCGACGCCGGCGCGGTGAAGCGTGCGTTCGGATGCGCCGCCGGCGTGTCGGACTCAGGCGTCCAGGGGTTGCCTTTCCAGTCGGTGAGTTGCGGCGGCTTGTCGGGCGTCATGCCCTCCCACCACACGTCGCCGTCGGGCGTGAGCGCCGTGTTGGTGAAGATGCAGTTCTCCTCGAGCGTCATCATCGCGTTGGGGTTGGTGTCCATTCCCGTGCCGGGCGCGACGCCGAAGAACCCGGCCTCGGGATTGATCGCGTACAGCCGACCGTCCTCGCCGAACTTCATCCAACAGATGTCGTCGCCGACGGTCTCGACCTTCCAGCCGGGAATGGTGGGCACGAGCATCGCCAGGTTCGTCTTGCCGCACGCCGAAGGGAATGCGGCTGCGAGGTACTTGGTGACACCCTTCGGCGACGTCAGCTTGAGGATCAGCATGTGCTCGGCCAGCCAGCCGTCGTCGCGTGCCATCACCGACGCGATGCGCAGCGCGAAGCACTTCTTGCCGAGAAGAGCGTTGCCGCCGTACCCCGAGCCGTATGACCAGATCTCGCGGCTCTCGGGGAAGTGGACGATGTACTTGTTGTCGGGATTGCACGGCCACGGCACGTCGGCCTCGCCATCGGCAAGGGGCGCGCCGACCGAGTGGAGGCACGGCACGAACTCACCGTCGGGGCCGAGGACGTCGAGTGCGGCCTGACCCATCCGCGTCATCGTGCGCATGCTCACCGCGACGTAGGCGGAGTCGGTGAGCTGCACGCCGATGTGCGCGATGTTCGAGCCGAGTGGCCCCATCGAGAAGGGGACCACGTACATCGTGCGGCCGCGCATCGATCCGGTGAAAAGCTCGAGCAGCTCGGCTCGCATCTCGTCGGGGGCGCGCCAGTTGTTGTTCGGTCCGGCATCCTCTTCCCGAGCCGAGCAGATGAACGTGCGGTCCTCGACGCGAGCCACGTCGCCGGGATCGGAGTGCGCCCAGAAGCTGTTGGGCCGGCGCTCCAGCGGGGTGAACGTGCCCGCCTCGACGAGCTCCCCGCAGAGGCGCGCGTGCTCCTCGACGGACCCGTCGCACCACTCGATTCGTGCGGGCTCGAGGATCGCGGCCCAATCCTCGACCCAACCGCGCAGTGCCTCGTTCGTCGTGGTGGCGCTCATGTGTGCTCCGGAAGGACTCGGGTGGGGGGTGCCCTACCCGCGGCTGGATGGGGGGAAACCGGGAGTGCCCATGTCGACTTCGGAGCCCAACCGCAAGCGGGTGGCGAAGCCCTGTTCGTCGAGCTCGAAGATCACCCGCTGGCCTTGGCGGAGCATGCGGAAGATCGAGCCGGCCAGCGCATCGGAGGCCAGGTCGACCTCGGACAGATCGGTGTCGCGGACGATCACGCCGTCACCGGTGCCGGGGTCATAGGACTTGATCACGCCCTGCATGCCCACCGAAGGATACCTGCGGCTTTTCACCCTGACCAACCAACGGAACGCAAGGGTTGCGCCGATACGATCGCCGCGGCATGACCCTGGCATCGGCTGAGGCCGCGCTCACGTTGAGCGATCTGAGCGCCATTCCGGTCACTGCGCTCAAGGGTGTGGGGCCGAAGAAGGCGGACGGGCTCGCCGAGATGGGCGTGGGGACCGTGCTCGACTTGCTCACGTACTACCCGCGCCGGTGGGTTGATCGCACGAACGAGGCGCGCGTCGGCGATCTCCGCCCCGGCGAGGAAGCGCTGGTGCTCGTCACGGTGCGCTCGACCCACAAGACCACGACCCGCACCCGCAAGGTCATGGTCACGGTCGAGACCGGCGACGAATCGGGCCGGCTCCGGATTGTCTTCTTCAACCAGGCCTGGCGGGAGCGTCAGCTGCAGCCTGGCCTCCAGGTCGCGCTGTTCGGCAAGGCGGAGGCCTACAGGGGACGCCTCACGATGACGAATCCGGTCGTCGACCTGATCGGCGACCGCACCGGGCGGATCGTCGCCGTGTATCCGCAGTCAGAGAAGTCGGGACTGACGACGTGGGAGATCGCGGGCTGGGTCGAGACGGCGTTGGCGCGCTGTCGAGCGCGGGGCATCGCCGACCCGGTGCCAGCGGGCGTGGTGCGTCGATTGCAGCTCGAGAGCCGTGAGTGGGCCTTGCGCTCGATCCACGCGCCCGAATCCATGGACGCGCAACGCATCGCCCGCCGCCGGCTCGTGTTCGACGAGCTGTTGCGGGTGCAGCTCGCGCTCGTGCTGCGCAAGCGGTCGCTCGAGCAGGAATCCGTCGGCATCCGCCACGTGGTCGACGGCAAGCTCGTCGTCCGCTTTCACGAGCGACTGCCGTTCCCGCTGACGGGCGCTCAGAAGCGCGTCATCGAGCAGATTGAGCTCGACCTCGCGGGCGAGCAGCCGATGCACCGGTTGCTCCAGGGCGATGTTGGCGCCGGCAAGACCGTGGTCGCGGTGTCAGCGCTGCTCGTCGCGGTGCAAGGAGGCCATCAGGGCGCGCTCGATGGCACCTACCGAGGTGCTCGCCGAGCAACACGCGCTCGGCGTGCGCGCGCTGCTCGCCGATCTCGAGGTGCCCGATCCAGGAACCCTCATGGGGGATCGGCCCCTGCGCGTCGAGCTGTTGACGAACCGCACAGGTGCCGCCGAGCGTCGTCGGATCGCAACCGGACTCGCGGACGGGAGCGTTGACCTTCTCATCGGGACCCACGCGCTGATCCAGGAGGGCGTCGAGCTGCGATCACTCGGCGTCGTGGTGATCGACGAGCAGCACCGGTTCGGCGTCGAGCAGCGCGCGATGCTGCGGGCAAAGGGACGCGACGGCGCAGTGCCCGACGTGCTCGTGATGACAGCCACGCCGATCCCTCGCACCGCGGCGATGACTGTTTACGGCGACCTCGACGTGAGCGTGCTCGACGAGATGCCGCCCGGCCGCACCCCGATCGTCACCCACTGGGCGCGGGGTCCGATCGAGGAGGACCGGGTCTGGGCCAACGTGCGGTCCGAAGTGGCCGAGGGCCACCAGGCGTATGTGGTGTGCCCGCTCATCGAGGAGTCGGAGAAGCTCGAAGTCGCATCGGCGTCCGACACGTTCGACCGACTGCGCGCGGGCGAGCTGGAGGGATTGCGGCTCGCGTTGCTCCATGGGCGGTTGCCGGCGGGCGAGAAAGCCGAGATCTTCGACGCCTTCCGCCGAGGTGAGATCGACGTGCTCGTTGCGACGACGGTCATCGAGGTGGGTGTCGACGTCCCAAACGCGACGGTGATGGTGATCCTCGACGCGAGCCGGTTCGGCATCGCCCAGTTGCATCAGCTCCGGGGCCGGGTGGGTCGAGGGCAGGCGGCGTCCGTGTGCTGGCTCATCGACGAGGGCGCGGCAGAGGGGGCCGAGGCGCGCCTCACCGCGCTGGTGCAGTCGACCGATGGCTTCGAGCTCGCCGAGGTGGACCTCGACCTGCGGGGCGAGGGCACGATCATGGGCGAGCGTCAGAAGGGTCGCAGCGACTTGCGTCTCGCCTCGCTTCGCCGTGACCGCGAGATGGTCGGTCTCGCCCGGGAGGTGGCCTTCGAGTTAGTCGACAGCGACGGCGGCATCACGTCGTTGCCGGGCCTGGCCGACGAGCTGCGCCTGTTCGTCGGCGACGAGGAAGCCGACTTCCTGCTGAAGGGCTAGGAGCGCGGGGCTAGGCGAGGACGGAGTCGAGCTTCTTCTCGACTGCTTCTTCACTCGTGTTCAGCGAGAAGCTGAGCTCGGAGACGAGCACTCGCCGCGCGTTCATCAGCATCGTCTTCTCGCCGCTCGACAGGCCGCTGTCGCGATTGCGCAACGACAGGTTCCGAACCACTTCGGCCACCTGGTACACGTCGCCGGACTTCAGCTTCTCGAGGTGGTTCTTGAAGCGGCGCGACCAGTTCGACGGCATGCGCGCGTCTTTCTTCGCGAGCACGTCGAGGATGTCTTCGACTTCGTCCTTGCTGACCGGGGGTCGGATGCCGACCTCTTCGGCCTTCTCGACCGGCACCATCAGGGTGAGATCACCATGGGTGACCCGCAGCACCAGGTACTCGACCTTCTCGCCGAACATCTCGCGCTTCTCTTTGCGCTCGATGACGGCGGCCCCGTGATGGGGATACACCACGCGGTCTCCGACCTTGAAACCCACTCGCTCTGCCCTCCGCAACTTGCCGCTCCGTCGTCAAGGATGCCAGATCCGACGTCGTTTCCCCCATTCACTCCGTCACGTCACTCGTTTCACTCCGTCACGTCACTCGTTTCACTCCGTTACGTCACTCGTTTCACTCGTCTGCGTCGTCGGGCACAACGAGATCCCATCGGTCGCGACAGTCGCTGCAGCGATAGGTGATGAGGTCACCAGGGTGCCACACACCGTCCTCCGGTGGGTAAGAGATGAGGTGCGCGCGGCCTCCGCAGTCGATGCACGTGATGACTTCATCGACGTGCATCGGTCACCTCCGCTCGCGGTCCGCGAAGCGCGCGACGCCCGCGGCGAACTCGGGATCGAAGATCACCGCGTCACCGTGGACCGCCTCGTTTGCGAGCGCCCCGTCGAGATCGAGACCGATGCTCTCGTAGATGGAGAGCCGATCATGAACGACGGCGGGCCACGGAGATGCCGCGATCTGCTCTGCGATCTCGATCGCGGCGTCGAGCGCACTGCCCGCCGGCACCACGCGGTTCACGAGACCCATCGCGAACGCCTCGTCGGCGCCGATCTCACGTCCGGTGAGGATCAGGTCGAGCGCGCGGCCGAGGCCGACGATGCGGGGAAGGCGGACCGTGCCCCCGTCTACGAGCGGCACGCCGAACCGCCGCTCGAGGCAGCCCAGACGCGCGGTGGCTCCCGCGACGCGCATGTCGCACCAGCATGCGAGCTCGAGCCCGCCGGCGACGCACCACCCCTCGATCGCGGCGATCACCGGCTTTGACAGCTGGAGGCGGGTCGGGCCGAGTGGACCGGTCGGGCGCAGCTTGGGGAGGTCGCGGCAGGTTCGCTCCCGCACAGAACGCAATGTCGTCTCCGGTGAGGATCGCCACCTTCGCGTCCGCGTCTGCCTCGAAGGCGAGAAACGCGTCGAGGAGCCGTTGGGCGGTCTCGGAGTTGACGGCGTTGCGCACCGCGGGCTGGTCGATCCGCACGATGGTGACCATGCGACCGAGGCTACGGTGCGCCGTCGATGCGCGTGGTGGCCGGCACGGCGCGGGGACGTCGGCTCGAGGCGCCGCCCGGTACCGAGACTCGACCGACGAGTGACCGGGCCAGGGGAGCGATCTTCAACGCACTGCACTCGCTCCACGCGGTCGTCGACCAGCGGGTTGCCGATCTCTATGCCGGCAGCGGTGCGCTCGGCATCGAGGCCCTCTCGCGCGGGGCCGCGTCATGCACGTTCGTCGAACGAGACCGCGCCGCGAGTGCAGTGATCGAGGCCAATCTGGCCCATTGTGGCCTGGTCGGCGGAACGGTCGTGCGGGCCGACGTGATGCGATGGCTCGAGGGCACCGGCGGGCCGTTCGACCTCGTGCTGGCCGATCCGCCCTACGCCTTCGACGACTGGCCGACACTCCTCGGGACGCTCGACGCGGGCCTCGCCGTGCTCGAGTCCAATCGGCCGATCGAGCCCGGTCCCGGCTGGGTGGTCACGAGATCGAAGCATTACGGCGGTACCGTTGTGACGTTCGTGGCGCGGGCGGCCCAGCTCTGAACCGTTCCCGTCCGCCCACCGAACTGCTGACCCAACGGAGCGACCGTGGCAAAGGTGTTGTATCCGGGGTCCTTCGATCCCATCCACAACGGACACATCGAGATCATCGAGACGGCGGCGCGTCTGTTCGACGAGGTCGTCGTCGCCGCCATGCGCAACCTTCAGAAGGGTGAGCCCGCGTTCACGCTCGAAGAGCGCGAGGCGATGATCAGTGAGTCGCTGGCGCACCTCGACAACGTCTCGGTCCTGCTGTTCTCGGGGCTCGTGGTCGACGTCGCGAAGGACAACGACATCGACTTCATCGTGAAGGGGCTGCGGGCGTCGTCGGACTTCGAGGTCGAGCGGCAGATGGCCCAGATGAACTTCGCGGTGGCCGGCGTGCACACGGTGTTCCTGCCTTCGGCGTCGTCGTCATCCTTCATCGCGTCGAAGTTCATCCGCGACATGGCGCAGTTCGGGCGCGACGTGAGCTCGATGGTCCCGCCGGCTGTGTCGAAGCGGTTGCAGGAGAGGTACGGCCGATGACCGAGCACGAAGACGAAGAGACCGGTGAGCACCCGGTTCCTCGCCTGAGCGACTCCGAGGCGCTGCTGCGGCGTGTCGCGGACATGATCTCGTCCGCCAAGACCATGCCGCTGTCGTCGTCGGCGATGATCAACCGGGACGAGATCCTCGAGCTGCTCGAGGAGGCGAACAACCGTCTACCCGAGGAGCTGCGCGCGGCGCGGTGGCTCCTCCGCGAGCGCGACGAGTTCCTCGCGAAGACCCGCCGAGAGGGCGACGACATCCTCGACGCCGCCCGCGCGCAGGCGGAACGGATGGTGCAACGCACCGAGGTCGTTCGCGCCGCGCAGCAGCGCGCGAGGCAGATCGTGACGACGTCCGAGGACGAAGCGCGTCGCTTGCGACATGAGGTCGAGGACTACTGCGATCAACGCCTCGGGCAGTTCGAGGTGATCCTCGACAAGGTGCTCAAGACCGTGCAGGCGGGTCGGGACCGACTCATCCCCACCGGGCTCCCCGAGCCCGACGCCGACGAAGCCGAGGCCGCCGCCGAGCACGAGGCGGTGTTCTTCGACCAGGACGACTGATGTCGACACTTCCCGGTCTCGTGATCGGTGTCGCCGACCTCTTGCGTCATCCCGCGTCGCGGCGTCACATCACCCTCGAGGTCCGCGCACCAGCGATCGACGTCGGGGATGCGGTCGTGCCCGACGGCGCGACGGTCGTGGTCGACGGGGATCTCGAGTCGCTCTCGGACACCATCGTCGTGCATGCGACGGCGCGGGCGCCGTGGCGGGCGGTGTGCAGACGATGCCTCGGGCCGGCCGACGGTGAGCTCGTTGCCTCGCTCACCGAGGTGTTCTCCGGCCGCGGCTACGAGGGAGACGACGGCGAGGAAGTGCATCCGATCAAGGGTGACGCCATCGACCTCGGCCCGTCCGTGCACGACGCCCTCGCCCTGGAGCTGCCGCTCGCCCCGCTCTGCCGCGAAGACTGCGGCGGCCTGTGCCCGACGTGCGGCACTGACCTCAACGTCGGAGCGTGCGACTGCCGGACCGAGTCGATCGACCCCCGGTGGGCTGCCCTCGACGTGCTCCGGGAGCCCCGCGCCGCAATCGGCGACCCGGGGCGGTTCGACCCTGGCCCTGCTGCTCGCTAGCCTGCTCCGGCCCCATCACGCGAAGGATCCACTGATGGCAGTCCCGAAGAAGAAGACGTCCAAGGCGAAGAGCCGCAGTCGCCGTGCCTCTGCCTGGACGCTCGACGCCCCGGCCCGCAGCACCTGTCCGCGCTGCGGCGCCGCCAAGCGTCCGCACAACGTGTGCGGCACGTGCGGCTGGTACAAGGGCCGTCAAGCCGTCGACGTCGGCTGATCGTCCGGCCCGGGCGCGCTGACCCGTCGTGCTGCCCATCGCGGTCGACGCGGTCGGGGGTGACAATGCGCCCGGTGACGTGCTCATTGGTGCCCGCCTCGCTGCCGAGAAGCTCGACATCCCCGTCCTCCTGGTAGGCCCCGAAGAAGTCGTCGCCACGTGCGGCCTGCCCCATGTGGTCGCCTCCGAGATCATCGCGATGGGAGACGACGGCGCTCAGGGCGTACGGCGCAAGAAGGACTCGTCGCTCGTGCGAGCGGCCGAGGCGGTGCGCGACGGTCGGGCGTCCGGGATGGTGAGCGCGGGAAACACCGGCGCAACGATGGCGAGCGCGCTGTTGCGGATGGGACGCATCCGAGGCGTGTCGCGCCCGGCGATCGCCGCACCGCTGCCCGTTCCCGGGGAGACGCCGACCGTGCTGCTCGACGCCGGCGCGAACGCGGAGTGCCAGCCGGAGTGGATAGTGCAGTTCGCGCAGATGGGCACGGTGTTCTCGCGTCAGCGCTTCGGTCTTGCGAGCCCGCGTGTCGGGCTGCTCTCGATCGGCGAGGAAGCGTCGAAGGGCTCGTCGTTCGTGAAGGAAGTGCACCACCTCCTCGACGGTGCGCCGGGCGTCAACTTCATCGGGAACATCGAAGGGCATGACGTGGCGACGGACTTGGTCGATGTCGTCGTCACCGACGGGTTCAGCGGGAACGTCGTTTTGAAGACGTTGGAAGGTGGCCTCGAGGTGATTGTCGGCGTGATCCGCGCAGGGCTCGCGTCCACGGCGGAGACACGTGCAGCGGCCGACGTGCTCGCGCCGGTGCTCGAGCCACTGTTCGACTACATGGGGCCCGAGGCGACCGGGGGAGCGATCCTGCTCGGCGTCGAGGGGGTCTGCATCATCGGCCACGGTCGGTCGTCGGCACGCGCCGTGACGAACGCGATCGCGCTCGCGGCGGAGATGGTCAGGGGCGACATCGTCGGGGGGCTGCGGTCGGCGATCGCGACGCCCGGTTGACCCGGCACTGTGCGGCTGTCAAGCACGAAAATGAATAGAAGAACATGAAACACCCTGGACCGCCCTGACACCATCCCGGCGAGGTCGCAAGATGGCCGGTAGAATCCCGGGTGCTGCGCCCCCCGCGAAGCCCGACTCAGGACGGAGGAGAGCGTGCCCGCCGAGACTCACGTAGAACGAGCCCCCCTCGATCGCCAGGCGGTGTTCGAGTTGATCCGCGACCGGCTCGCCGACATCCTCGAGATCGATCCCTCCGCGATCAGCGAGGCCAACTCGTTCGCCGACGATCTCGATGCCGACTCGCTGGCGCTGATCGAGCTCGTCGAAGCCCTCGAGGAGGAGCTCAGCGAGCGCACGGTCGGCTTCCGCATCGAGGACGAGGATCTCGAAGATCTGAAGACCGTGCGCGACGCCGTTGACTACGTCTTTGGTCGGGTGGGCGAAGGCCCTGACTGACTGGCCCGAGGTCGAGGTGCTGCGGCACCGGATCGGGCATGAGTTCACGAACCCTGCCCTCCTGGTGCAAGCACTCGCCCACCGTTCGTGGTGCGCCGAACACGCCACGCTCGACCAACCGGCCCCGCCGTCGAACGAGCGTCTCGAATACCTCGGCGACGCCGTGCTGGGCGCGATCGTCGCCGACTACGTGTACCGGTCCTATCCCGATCTGCCCGAAGGCCAGCTGACCGACGCGCGCAAGTCGGTCGTGAACGCGATGGCACTTGCGGGCGTCGCGGCCCGCCTCGGCGTTGGCCCCGCGCTGCTGCTCGGCCGCGGCGAGACGGCTGCAGGCGGGCGTGAGAAGACGTCGATCCTGTCGGACGCGCTCGAGGCCGTCATCGCTGCGGTCTACCTCGATGGTGGATGGGAAGCCGCGTGCCGCTTCGTCCTCGACGAGATGCGCGATGACATCTCGGCGTCTGTCTCGGGCATCGGCGGGAGCGACTTCAAGAGCGTTCTCCAGGAGCTAGCGGGTCGGCAGGGCCTAGGTCCGCCTCGGTACGACGTGAGCGAGACCGGGCCCGACCACGCCAAGGTCTTCACCGCGCGGGTTGCGATCGGGCTGGCCCAGCTCGGAGAGGGCGAAGGACGCTCCAAGAAGCAAGCGGAGCAGGCCGCCGCCCGCGTCGCCGTCGATCGGCTGCGCGCCCGCGCCGAAGAGCAGCTCGCCGACCATGCCTGAGCTCCCCGAGGTCGAGACGATCAAGCGCGATCTCGAGCGAGAGGTCGTCGGGAAGCGCATCAAGACCGTGGAGGTGTCGGGCACCCGCTCGATCCGGCGGGGCACGAAGAAGCAGTTCATCGGCCGTCTCGAGGGCGCCAAGGTGACGGGCGTCCAGCGCAAGGGCAAGTACCTGCTTCTCAAGCTCGATACCGGCGACCTGCTCGTCGTCCACTTGAGGATGAGTGGCCAGCTGCTGAAGGCGGTGGCCAAGGACCCGGTGGCGAAGCACACCCACGTCACGCTGACGTTGCAGCCGGCGGGTCAGCTGCGCTTCGTCGACCCCCGCACGTTCGGCGAGATGTTCGTGAGCGATCCCGAGCACCTCGCCGAGGACGCCCCTGAGCTCGCGACCCTGGGGTTCGACCCGCTCGACGAGCCGATCTCGTGGATCGACTTCGGCCGGATGCTCATCGCGAAGCCAGTGCAGCTCAAAGCGTTCCTGATGGACCAGCACCTGATCGCGGGCATCGGCAACATCTACAGCGACGAGATCCTCTACGCCGCCGGTCTGCGCTACGACCGCATGAGTGACACCCTCACGACCCAGGACATCCGTCGGCTCTACCGAGCGGTGGTCGAGGTGATGCACGAAGCCGTGAAGCACCGCGGTTCGTCACTCGCGGACGAGCAGTACCGCGACCTGTTCGGACGCGTCGGCGGATATCAGAACGAGCACCAGGCCTACGGCCGCGAGGGCCTGGCCTGCCGCCGGTGTCGAAACACGATCGAGCGGGCGAAGTACCAAGGGCGATCGACCTTCTACTGCCCCAGCTGCCAGGTGTAGAGGCGGCGCAGTGCGCCGCCGGGTGCGCGAAGCACCGATTGTCGAGCGAAGCGAGCAGGAGCCGGCGGAAGCGAAGCGGACGACGGCGACGAGGGAGGGCGGCGCAGTGCGCCGCCGGGTGCGCGAAGCACCGATTGTCGAGCGAAGCGAGCAGGAGCCGGCGGAAGCGAAGCGGACGACGGCGACGAGGACAGGGATGCACCGGGACCGCGTGCCTCCCGGTTAGTTTCGATGCCCAGCCATGTTCTTGCGGTCGCTGACCCTCAAGGGATTCAAGTCCTTCGCCGACACGACCTCGCTCGATCTCGAGCCTGGTGTCACCGTGGTCGTCGGGCCGAACGGCAGCGGGAAGTCCAATGTCGTCGATGCGATCGCTTGGGTCCTCGGCGCGCAGGCGCCGAGTGCGGTGCGGAGCCAGAAGATGGACGACGTGATCTTCGCGGGCACCGCCAAGCGTCCCGCGCTCGGCCGCGCCGAGGTCACGCTCACGATCGACAACTCCGCTGGCCTGCTGCCGATCGCGTTCACCGAGGTGACGATCAGCCGCACGCTCTTTCGCACCGGCGACAGCGAGTACGCGATCAACGGCGTGCCATGCCGCCTGCTCGACGTGCAGGAGATGCTCTCTGACACCGGCGTTGGCCGGCAGCAGCACGTGATCGTGTCGCAGGGCCAGATCGACGCGGTGCTGAACGCCCGTCCCGAGGATCGCCGGGCGATCATCGAGGAAGCCGCCGGAGTGTTGAAGTATCGGCGGCGCAAGGAAAAGGCTGAGCGTCGCCTCGAAGCGACCGAGGCGAGCCTGCTGCGTGTGCAGGATCTCCTGCGCGAGGTGCGGCGGCAGCTGAAGCCGCTCGAACGTCAAGCCGACGCCGCCCGACGCCATGGGGACCTGGTGGCCGAGCTTGCCGCGCTCCGACTTCATCTCGCGGGGCGTGAGATCACTGCGCTGCGGACCCGACTCGAGAACACCGCGCGAGATCGCGCGTCGTTCGAGCAGCAGTCGACCTCGATCAAGGATGAGCTCGCCGCGCTCGATGTCGAGGTGCTCACCACGCAATCCCGACTCGCCGCGCTCGGGGGCTCGGACCTCAGCGACGGCCTGGTGCGGTTCGAGTCGATGCGGGAGCGTGCGCGAGGTCTTGCTGCGCTCCTCGCTGAACGGCGGCGCGGCGTGGAACGTGATCGCGGAGGTCTCCTCGACGCTGATCTCGTCGCGTCGCTCGAGGCCGAGGCGGCAACAGTCGCGAGCGAGCTCCTCGAGGTAGAGGCCAAAGCCCGCGAGCTCGGGCCCGAGGCCCAGAGAGTCAGCGAAGCCGAGGCCGCCCTCGGCGCCGAGCGCGAAGCCGCCCTCGGCGCGGAGAGCGCGGCGTTCTCGGGGACGCAGCCCGTGGATCTCGAGCTTCCTCCCCAGCGTGCCGGCGAGACTCGAGGCGAGCTGGCGGCGCGGCGCGCCGCCATCGAGCGGGCGGTGGGTGAGCTCGCGCGCGTCGAGGCGCGACTCGCCGCGATCGAGGAACGGGCGGTACGGCTCGCCGGTGAGACCGACGTGCACCGCGCCGCCTGTGAGCGGGCAGAGGAAGCAGAACGGCCGTTGGTCGATCGGGTGCAGCGAGCTGAGGAGGTGCAGCAGCAAGCGGAGGCTGAGCTCGAGTCGTCGGTCGAGGCGCACCGATCCGCCGACGCCGATCGGCACGTCTGGACGGCGCGCGCCGAGGCGCTTGCGCTGGCGCTCGACGACCGGGGTACCACTGAGGCCCGGTGGCGAGACGTCGAGGGCGCCGTGGGATTGCTGAACGAGCTTGTCGAGGTCGACGACGGATGGCAGGACGCATTTGAAGCTGCCGTCGGCGAATCGCTCACCGCCGTTGTCGTCGACGGCACGGTCGCGGCGCGCCGAGCGCTCGCGGCGCTGACGGCGGTCGGCGAGTCGGGCGCGGTGCTCGCGTTGAGCCTGGTGCCTCACCCGGGAACCGACACGGAGTCGACGCTCCGCGCCCACGTGCGGCCCCGTCACGACGCGGTGACGCCTCTGCTCGACGCGTTGCTCGCCGGAGTGGTCGTGGTCGACGGCGGCTGGGAGCGCGCAGCGGACAGCGCTCTCCAGCACCCGAATGCAGTCGTCGTCACTCGTGAAGGCGACCGCTTCTCCTCAGCGGGGTGGCGCGTGGGCGCCGCGCGGTCGCAGCTCACCGTCGCCGCGCTCGACGAGGCCCGCAGTCGTGCAGCGGCCGCGGGGGAGCGGGCGAGTGCAGCAGCGGCGCGGGTGGCCGCGAACACGCTCACCGTCGAGAGCGCGCAGCGCGAGCGCGCGGAGATCGAGCGTCAGCTCGAGGACAACGACTCCCTGCTGAACGCGGCCGCCGACGGTTTGGCGCGTGTGCAGGCCGGACAGCGTGAGGTCGAGACCGAAGCCGAGGCCCTTCGGACCCATCACGCGGCGCTCGCCGAGTCCTTGGCCGCAGAGCGCGCCCGGACGTCCGAGCTCGAGCAGGTCCTTCCCGCGCTCGAGGCCGACGAACAAGCTGACGCGAGCAAGGCTCGGTCTGCACATGCGGCGCGGGCGCGGCTCGACGAGCGAGCTCGGGCCGTTGGTGCGTTGCGTACCCACCTCGAAGTCCAGGTCGCGGGACTCGACGAGCGCCGGCAGATGTTGAAGCGACGCCGCGACGAGGTGGAGCACCGCCTGCAGGCCGACGTGGCCGAGCGAGAGCGAGCGGCCGCTCGTCGCACCGAGCTCGAGCGGACGATCACGACGCTCGACCGACTCGCCGCCGTCGTCACCGGAGCCGCGGCGCAGGTCGACGAGGAGCTCGCCTCGCTGCACGAGGAGCGGCGGCGCCAGTCGGAGGAGTCGCGGCAGATCGCAGCGGCGCTCGACTCCCAGCGCCAGCGCCGCACTGCCGCCGAGCGTCAGCTCGAGGAGGTGCGCGAGCGCTCGCGTCGCGCCGAGCTCGACGAGGCCGAGATCACGCTCCGGCTCGAATCCGCGGTCGAGGGCGTCCGGCACGACCTCGACCGGGAGCCTGAGGCCGCCGTGGCAGCGCCGTGTCCTTCGCTGCCGGAAGGTGTCACGGCTCACGCTCGGTGCGCGAGCTCGAGCGCGAGCTGCGGTTGATGGGCCCGATCAATCCGCTCGCGTTGGAGGAGTTCGAGGCGCTCGAGGAGCGGCACCGGTTCCTGGAGTCGCAGCTCGAGGATGTGCGCTCGACACGGCGCGACCTCTCACGCGTGATCAAGGCGATCGACGGGGAGATCGTGTCGGTGTTCGTCTCCGCGTTCGCGGATGTCGCGTCGAACTTCGAATCGCTCTTCTCGACGTTGTTCCCCGGCGGTCAGGGCGGTCTTCGGCTCACCGACGCCGAGAACCTGCTCGACACCGGCATCGAGGTCGAGGCGCGTCCCTCGGGCAAGAACGTGCGCAAGCTGTCACTGCTGTCGGGTGGCGAACGTTCGCTGACAGCGCTCGCGTTCCTGTTCGCGGTGTTCCGCAGCCGGCCCTCGCCGTTCTACGTGATGGACGAGGTCGAGGCGGCCCTCGACGATGTGAACCTCCATCGTTTCCTCGATCTCGTACGCGAGTTCCGCGAGGAAGCGCAGCTGCTGATCGTGAGCCACCAGAAGCGCACGATGGAGGCGGCCGACTGCCTCTTCGGCGTCACCATGCAGCCGGGGGGCTCCTCCAAGGTCGTGAGCGAGAAGGCGACACTGCACACCGGGTAGCCCGGCGCCCAGCCCCGGGTAACTTGAGCGCGCC
>CAVXAI010000002.1:0-15094 GCA_963759645.1 uncultured Acidimicrobiales bacterium
CGGCACGCTTGGCGTTCCGCGATGGCACTCAAGGACTACATCGAGAGCGACCTCTTGAACGTGGATCATGCAATCGGGGCGGGGAAGGCTCCCGCGTGGCTGGTGAGGATGGCGTCGGTGATCTGCGCATGGCGTGAGTATCGCCCGCCGCGTGCCCCTCGATAGGGGGCCGGTCTCCGAAGACGTTGATCGTATCAAGTCTGATGATATAGCCTTTGACACATTGTGAAGAACGTGCTCACCCCCGCAGGGTTCGAGGCCCTCGCGAAGGAACGTGTCGCGGAATTCGCGCCTGAGACAGATCTCGACGTCCTGGGCACCAGCTTCGACCTCGTGCGCGTTGCGAACCGGCTCATCAACGACTTCGAGACGAATGTCCACCGGCCGCTCGGGTGGAGCTGGGCGGGCTTCCGCATCATGTTCGTCGTCGCCGTAGCGGGCCCGCTCGAGCCGGCTCGCGTCGCCCGGCTCGCCGGAGTGACGCGGGCCAGCATCTCCGCCGTGCTCAACACCCTCGAGCGGGACGGCTTCGCGACGCGAGTTCGGAAGTCCGGCGACCGAAGGGTCGTGACGATCGAGCTCACCGAGCGAGGGCGCGAGGCTGTCGTCGAGGGCTACCGCCGTCAGCATGAGATCGAGAAGGCGTGGCTCGGCACGCTCACCGAGACGCAGCTGCAGCGGCTCAACGCGACCTTGCGCCGGTTGCTCGATCATCACTCCGGAGCGCTCCAGGCCGAGCCCGCCGAGAAGATCAGCTAGCGCGCTCAGGCGTCGTGGGCGGCGACGTGGCCTTCGATGAGGGCGGCCACTGCCTCGGGGTCTTCCATGGAAACTACGTGCCCGCGTCCTTGGAGCACCACGAGCTCGGTGCCCAAAGCCTTCGCCACGGCCTCGCCAGCGACGACGGGGCACGTCATGTCGAGCTCGCCGGTGACCACGAGCGCGGGCGTGTCGACCGCTTCGGCGGTCGCCGTGGTATCGGCCGCGAGCGCCGTCGTGGTGACCGCCACGACGGTCTCGACATCACGGCCGTTGCTGGCCGCGTCGAGCGCCCGGTCGATCAGGGCTTGGTCGGTGCCGGGAGCGAAGCTCACCTGCGGGAGCATCCCCGCGAAGAAGTCGCGTACGCCGGCCTGGCGAAGGAAGCCCACCGCGCTCTCGACGTCGATCTCGCCCACCGACGAGCGCGCCGCCGAACGATGCGATCGAGGCCACTCGCTCGGGATGGCGGGCCGCCAGGCTGGCCGCCGCGCTGCCGCCGAACGACGTGCCCACGACGTGGGCTCGTTCGATGCCCCTCGCGTCGAGCACCGCGAGGGCGTCGTCCGCGTAGTCGCTCTCGGTGTACGGCCCGCCCGTCGCCGATTCGCCGTGGCCCCGGAGGTCGAAGCTCACGACCCGCCGGCGCTCGGCAACCCGGTCAGCGACGTCGGCCCACACGTCCTTGCTCATGTTGATGCCGTGGACGAGGAGCACCGGCAGGCCGTGAGCGCCGCCGGCCGGGGCCTGGTCGACGCCGGCTAACGACCCCGCGGGGCCGTCCGCGACGAACTGCTCGGACGTCGTCATTTCCCTCCCATCACCCCGGGGACGTAGTTAGAGCAATGGAAGTGGATCATCTTCCACGCCCCGTCCATCCGCTGCCAGACCTCGGTGCAGCGGGCCTCCTGCACGAATTTGCCGAGCGCGCCGAAGTCGGCGGCGAAGTTCAAGAGGTAGGTCACGAGCGCCATGTCGCCGACCACGGTGACCTCGTCGTCGCGCGTCTCGACGGTCGCTTCGCGACCCTGCGAGACGGCGGCGAGCATCTTCCACAGCTCGACGATGTGGTCGACGCCGTAGTAGTTGCTCTGGTTGAGGTTGTACCAGATCAAGGTCATCCCGGGAGCCATGTGCTCCTCGAGGAACGGATGGTGTCCCGTCTTGTTCGCCTCGGCGAAGCCCCGGTGCAGCTCCCGGATCTTCTCCTCGTCAGTGGAGAGGGTCGTGTCGGTCATCAGGATCTCCTTCAGGGACGGTTGGCGGCGAGCTGCTTCACGATCGCGGGCTGCTCGTTCGGCGGGTTGATCATCATGAGCGCGAGCTCGTCGATGCCGGTGGCTGCATAGCTCGCGAGCCGCTCGCCGAGGGTGTCGGGGGTGGCGACGAACGCGATCTGATCGACGCGATCGGGCGTCCAGTACTTCATGACGCCGAACGGACCTTCTTCGCGCTCGACCCTGGTCAGCTCGTCCGAGTCGACGACTCCTCGAGCGAGGAAGGCTGCGGTCACCTGCGGGAAGCCCGAGAGCATCGGCCCGATCGGGGCCCGTGCGGTCTTGAGGTCGTCGCCGACCACCGCGATGGCGAGGGCCGTGATGCGGAACGCGCTGCGGTCGCGTCCAGCTTCGGCAAGGTCGCGCTCGACGTCCTTCACCACGTCGGTGAGGTATTGCCGCGAGGCCCCGACGCTGATCGAGAGGCCGTCGCCGACGCGCGCCGCGGTCTGCACCATCTTCGGGCGGATGGCCATGACGTCGATCGGCGGCACCGGGCCGAGAGGCGCCAAGCGGAACCCGTCGAAGGTGAACTCGGGATAGCTCACCTTCATGTCGCGGCCTTGCATCGACTCGCGAAGGCTGTTGACGAAGCCGGTCGTGGAAGCGATCGGCTTCGAGATCGTGCGGCCGAGCTTCGCCACCAGGCTGTCGTCACCGAGACCGACCTGCACTCGCACGCGGCCGGGGGCTACCTCGGACATCGACATGAGCTCCATCGCGGTGAGCGCGGGATGGCGACTCGCCGTGCTGAGCCCGACGAGCCCGACCTGGATGCGGCTCGTCCGGCCGAGGTACAGCGCGCTCGGCACGACCGCATCGTGGAAGCCGAGGTGCTCCGCACTCCACACGCCGTCGAGGCCGTGCTCCTCGGCCGCGTCGACGATCGGCAACGTGTCGGCGAGCCCGCCGAATCCACTGAAGGCAACGCTCAACCGCATCGGGCCCTCCTCGCGCACTCCCGCCGACGGGCGGTATGAAGTTTGATCATCTTAGGATTGACGGTTTCGAGGGTCAACGGAAGCAGCGGGCGCTCACGCGCCGGTGACGAGGGGGTTGTCGGGGGGCAGCACACCGGCCGCGGCGACGCTCTGCAGGAACTGGCCCCAACCGGGGTTGGTCTCTGATGCGAAGGCGAGCCGCCCACGGGCCTCGTCGAGTCGTCCGGCCTTGGCGAGCAGCGCCGCCGACCAGAACGACGGTTCCCGGTTCGGGTCGAGGCCGGCCTGCGCGGCCGCGAGCGAGTCGAGGGCGGCGGCCAGCTCGGGTGCATCGGGTGCGAGCTCGGGCGCGAAGAGCACACCGCTGTCGAAGACCTCCGTCATGCGGTGCACCGCGCGGTTGGTCGTGACCAAGCGCCGTAGCTCCACGAGAGGGAGTTCGGCGTCGTCGACCCGAAGGTCGTAGAGCTTCTGGTCCCACGGCGCATCGCTCGCCGGTCCCGACACGACCAGCAGCGCCGCCGATTGCTGGCCGCGAGCGTCGCCGCCCTCGGCTTGGGCCGCCTCGAGTGCCCTGAGCAATCGCTCGACGAGGTCGACATCGGAGGCCGCCTCGTAGGCGGCGAGCATCGCCGGCCACACCGAGTCGCTCGCCATCATGTTCGCCTGCACGCTCACCTGATGACCGGCGGCGTCGCCGGCCTTTCCGACACAGCCGGTTCCGGTGTGGGTCCCCGTCCGTCCGGTCGCGTCGACGAACCCGACCTGTCGGACCATCTCCATCGGGTCGGCGGCGACGAGCTGGGCGAGGGCCTCATCAGCGGGCACGCCGGCCCGCATGAGGTCGAGGCCCTTCGGGCCGTACGCGATCTCGGGGATGGACTGCGTGGCCACCGCGCCGACGCCGGCGTGCGCCCACGTGACGACGCTGCCGGTGCCGAAGTAGTGGGACTGGACCGCCACGCCGAGGTCGCCGGTCTCGGGGTCGCGGGCAACGATCGAATAGGTCATGAGGAAGATCCTTGCTGGAGTGTGCGCAGGAACGAGCCGAACATCTCGGCGGTGTGGTCGACGAAGTTCTCCTCGTCTTTCACGATCGCGTCGGCGAAGCCCGGCACCGTGAGGTGGGGAAGGTCGGTGATCGCCGCGAGCGAGCACTCCAAGATCCCGTCGTACGGTGCGAGCGCGGTGCCGGCCAGCGCCGTCGCCGCGGCCGTGGCCTCCTCGTCGGCATGTACTTGCTCGTAGCCCATCTTCGCCTTCTGCTGCTCGTCGTCGAGCAGCGACATCGCCAACGCGGCGTGTTGCTCGAGCCAGTAGTCGTGGAAGCCCTTGCGATCGAGCGTGGGCAGTCGAGTCGCGGCGAGCGTCAGCAACAGCGTGTCGTCCCCGGGCGGAACGACCTGATGCACCGCTCCGATCGACACCGCCGACGCAGACCAGTCGGCCGCGTCACCGAGCTCGGCGGTCAGGGCCGCCACCACGTCGAGCAGTGGCGCGGCGTCGTCGCCGTCGACGGTCAGCTCGACGAGGCCGTGAAGCGGCCGGATCGCCCTCGTCTCGCCACCGGCTTCGGCCGCGAGCGGATCGTCGTCGAGGCGGACGGCGAGGCGCAGCTTCGCCCCGGCCGACTCCGCGATCTCGCGGAGCGCCGCCTCGTGGCCTCGCAGCGAGCCTTCGAGCGCATGGGGAGCCTCGGTCACGAGCAGCATCAGGAGTCGTTGGATGGCTCTGCCTCCTCGGGCAATGGCGACGGCGCGCCGGTCAGGTAGGAGTTCCGCACCTCGTCGAAGTCACGCGAGAGCTCGGCGGCGGTGCCTTGAAGCACCACGCGGCCGCGGCGCAGCACGTAGCCGCGATCGGCGATCGCCAGCGCCTGCGCGGCGTGCTGTTCGACGAGCAGCACGCCCACGCCGCGGTCGGCCGCGTCGCGGACAGCAGCGAGCAGGCGGTTGACGACGAGTGGCGCGAGGCCGAGCGAGAGCTCGTCGGCGAGGAGCGCTCCGGCTCGGCTCGCGAGCGCGCGGGCAAGGGTGAGGATCTGCTGCTCGCCGCCGGAGAGCAAGCCCGCGCGGCGCTTCACCAGAGGCCGCAGCTCGGGGAACAGGTCGAGCGCCCTCTCGGCCGGCCCGCGCCCGAGCCGAAGGTTCGCTTCGGCCGTGAGGCCCATGAAGACCGAGCGCTCCTCGGTGACGAGGCTGAGGCCCCGGCGAGCTCTGCGATGCAGCGGCGCGTGGGTGGGCGCGCCCTGCCACCGCACCTCACCGTCGATCGGGGCGATGGCACCCGCCAGCGTGCGCAACGTCGTCGACTTGCCCGCGCCGTTCGCGCCGAGCAGCACCACGACCTCGCCTGGCTCGCACCTCCAACGAAAGGTCGTGCACCACCGACACCCCACCGAAGCCGGCGTAGAGCCCGACGGCTTCGAGCAGCGGCGCGTCGCTCACGTCACGCCCCCACGCTCGGGTCGTCGGTCGCGGCCGCACCGACGACGTGCACCGATTGCGTGCCGAGGTAGGCGGTGATCACGGCGTCGTCGACCGCGATCTCCGCGGGCGTGCCCGACGCGATCGAGCGGCCGAAGTCGAGTGCCTCGACGCGATCGCAGATGCTGAGGACGAGGCCGACGTCGTGCTCGACGAGCAGCACGGCGATGCCCCAGTCCTTCGGCCAGGCGGGTGATGAGGTGGCCGAGCTCGCGGGTCTCGGTGTCGTCGAGGCCGGCCGCGGGTTCGTCGAGCAGCAGCACCGACGGGGCGGCGGCGATGGCTCGGGCGATGGCGACGAGGCGGCGGCGGCCGAAGGCGAGCTCGGTCGGCAGCCGATCGAGGTCGTCCTCGAGGTCGAGCTCCTTCACTGCCGCGACCGCAGCGGGCCCGAGCGGCGGGTCGCCCGGGTGCACCAGGTCGGTGACGTAGGCGTACGCGTCGCGCGCCTCGCTGCCTGCCCGCAGGTTGTCGTAGACGGTCATGTCGTCGAACAGCTCGAGCGACTGGAACGAGCGGCCGATGCCGGCGCGGGCCGCGACCGGCTCGGTCCCCACGACTCGATGCCGACGTCGTCCAGCAGGATCGAGCCGGCCGTCGGCCGGACGAACCCGGTGATGGCGTCGATGATCGTCGTCTTCCCCGCGCCGTTCGGCCCGATGAGGCCGACGACCTCGCCCGGGTGCACCGCGAAGCTCACGTTGCTCACCGCGACGACCCCGCCGAAGCGCACCGTGAGGTCTCGCACCTCGAGCACCGCCGGCCGCACGCGTTGCGCCTCCACCGGTGGCAGCTCGTAGACGGTGCGCCGTTTCGGACCGCGGCCGAGCTTCGCCCGCACCTTCGCGCTCAGCCGGTGGTAGCCCTCGATGTTCAGCCACGCGAGGCCGTCGGGCGCCTGGATGAGCACGAGGATCACCCCGATGCCGGAGATGAGCCGCACCCACTGCTCGATGTCGCCGACGCTGCCGAAGAGCTCGGGGATGATCGCCCCCGCCGAGCCGGCGGCGCCGAGCACCGCGCCCGACACGAAGCCGATCCCGCCGATGACCCCTTGGACGGTCGCGAAGATCGAGTCGAACACGCCGAAGTTCGTGTACAGGACCCGCTGGTTGCGGAACGCGATGAGGATCCCGCCGAGGGCGGCGATGCCCGACGCCAGCGAGAACGCGTAGAGCTTGGCGCCGTACACGTTGATGCCGAGCGAAGCTGCGGCTCGCTCGTTGGCCCGCACCGCGAGCAGGCGCCTCCCCGATCGGCCGCGGCGCAGGTTCGACACCATGACGCCGACGATCGCGAAGCACGCGAGGGCGAGGAACGCGTAGCGCTCCGGGTAGCGCAGCGAGCCCAAGTCGATGCCGAACAGGCGGAGCTCGCCGACCAGCGTGCCCCCGGCCCCGCCCGTACGGTCCGCGTTCGCCAAGATGAGGCGCTCGAACGCGAGCGCCATGCCGAGGGTGACGACCGCGAGGTTGACGCCGCGTGTGCGTAGCGCGGGAAGACCCACGATGAGGCCGAGGGGGATCGCGCCGAACACGCCGACGAGGATGGCGAGCTCGTAGCTGATGTCGGTCGTGGCGACGAGACGTCCCGCGATGTAGGCGCCCATGCCGGCCATCGTGTACTGCGCGAGCGAGAGCTGACCGGTGAAGCCGGTGAGCACGACGAGCGAGAGGAGCACGACCGCGTAGGTGAAGGTGGAGGTGAGCGCTTCGACCCAGCCCACTGACACCCAGGAGATCAGCGCGACGGTGAGACCGCAGACCACGAGCACGGGCACGAGGCGCGCCCGCCCGCGACCGACGCGCGGGAGGCGCACCGCGCGTTCGCCGCGCTCGGGGAGCGACCGTCCCCGGGCGACGAGCACCGCGATCACGACGAGGAACGGCGCCGCTTTGGCCCAACCCGGCTCGGAGACGTAGTTGGCCATCTCCGACTCGGCGACGCCGATCGCGAGTGCCGATACCAAGGTGAGCCAGAACGAGGTGAAGCGCCCGATGAGCGCGGCGGCCAATGCCGGCACGACGAGCAGCGTGAGCTCAGGGCTGAGCGCCGCGGAAGGGGCCAGGAAGATCGCGGCGAGCCCGGCGAGGACGACGCCCGCGGCCCAGTTGGCGGCCGCGATCACGTCCGGCGACCACCCGAGTGCCGACGTCGCTTCCTGGTTCTCGGCGACCGCCGACGAGGCGAGGCCGAAGCGCGTATGCGAGTAGAACCACGACAGGCCGACGGTCAGCACGACGGCGGCGATGAACAGGTAGAGCTGGGCCTTGCCGAGGTTCGTGTCGGCGATCGTGTGGAAGACGCCGCGAGGCAAATCCGACCGGACGACGCGCACCGCCGAGGTCCATCGTCGCAGCGCGAGCTCGCGGAGGAATAGCAGCACGCCGAGCGTTGCGATCATGCGCGAGAGGACGGTGGCCTTTCGCAGCGGCCGCATGATCAGCAGGTGCATGAGCACGCCCATCGCCGCGGCCATCACGATGCAGGTGAGCATTGCGAGGTACCACGCCCATCCCGACTCGTCGCGCAGGTCGTAGTAGGTGTAGGCGATGATCATCCCCATCGCCCCTTGGGCGAAGTTGATGACGCCTGAGCCGCGGTAGATCAGGACGATGCCCTGCGCGCCGAGGGCGTACAGGCCGCCCGCGCCGAGCCCGAGGAGCGCGAAGCGGAGGAACTCCATGCCCTCGGGGGCGTGCTACTGGACGGTCGCGACGTTCACGGGCTCGTCCGAGAGCGGAACGAGTTCGGTGTCCTGGATCTCGCTGAAGAAGTACGACGTGTTGAACACCCGGGTGAACGTCGGGATGAAGGTGGTGTTCGGGGCGCTGAAGTCGATCGGAGCCATGATGCCGATGTCGAAGTCGGTGAGCTTCGCGAGCGCCGCGAGCACACCGGCGGCGTCCACGGTCGCGGCCGCCGCGGCGGCTTCACCGACGAGATGCGTCGCCGCGTACGTGCCGAGCCCGACGCCGGGAATCGACCAATCGTCGACCGTGATCGTCGGGTCGTAGGCCGCCATCTCGTCGAAGAACTGCTCGACGCCCGGATTGCTCGTGTCCGTGAGCGGCCGGAAAGAGCTAGCCATGAGCACGCCGTCGGCCGCGGGGCCGAGCGTCTCGATCGTCGCCGGCTCGAGGCTGAGGTCGTACGAGCCGATGATGAGTGTCGAGCCCGCCTGGTCAGCGGCGGTGATGAACTTCGCGGCCTGCGAACCCTGCACCAGCAGGGCGACGCCCTCCGCTCCGCCGGCTTCGGCCGCAGCGAGGATCGAGCTCGCGTCGGCGATGTCGAGCGGCATCGGGATGACGTTCGCGACGTTGATGCCCTGCTCGGCGAGGCCAGCGGCTGCGGCCTCAGCGGCCGGCTTGGCCACCCCGGAGCTCTCGTCGTAGACGAGGCTGATGACGGTCACGCCCTGGGCGAGCACTTCGGCGATCGCCGCCGTCGCGAGGCCGGCGCCACCGGCCGTGATCGGGAAGGAGATGTCGTTCTGGAACTCGGCCGACTGAAAGCCCACGGCCGGGATGACCGGGATGCCTTCCTGGGCGGCGAAGTCGAGGTAATCGCCAGCAAGCACGAGGCCGCTGATGATTGCCACGGCATCCGCGTCGGCGGCCTGCCGGGCGCAGTCGAGCGTGGCGTTGGGGTCGAACTTGTCGTCACACGTGAGGATCGTGAGCGGACGACCTTGTACGCCGCCGGCGTCGTTGATCGCCTGCGCAGCGGCCTCGGCCGTGTCGAACGCGAACGAGGTGTCGAACGGACCGGTGAAGGAGCCCATCACCATGACGTTCACCGGTTCGCCGGACGCCGCGGCGGCGGTGGTGTCCGCGCCAGCGGTCGTCGCTGCGCCACCAGTGGTGCCAGCACCAGTGGTAGCCGCGCTTTCGCTGTCATCGTCCCCACACGCGGCGAAGAGCAACGCCGGAGCGATGAGCAGCGCGGCAATCCTCAACCGTTGGCATCGAACCTTCATGGCTTCTCCCCGACTGAGGTGACGTTCAGACCTCTTGTAAGAGGTTTGATGATCTTAACGTTGACCAGATTTCGCGGCAAACGGTGGCACACACGCGAGCGCGGCGAGGTGACGGCTGGGCGGCGCAGGTTTCAGCCGACGGGGTGCTCGAGCCGCAGACCCTCGAAGCGCGCGAAGCCGCGGTCGGCGGTGACCCATGTCGCGCCGTGCTCGATGGCGAGCGCGGCGAGGTAGGCGTCTGGCACGACGTTGCCGCGAGCGGCCACCGTGGTGCAGAGGCTGGTGAAGATCCCCCAGTGCCGCTCGCCTGGCGCGACGTCGATGACGGAAGGTGAGGACCGAAGAGCATCGGCGAAGGCAAGCGCTTCGGACGGCGTGGTGGGCTTGGCGAAAACCCGAGGATGGGTGACGACACGGATGAAGCCGCTTAAGACGAGGGATGCGACACCGAGGGGTTCGCTCGCCACTCGTGCGGACTCGAGCCAGCCGTGCCAGCCGGCATGCCCCGGCGCTTCCGGACGGTGGGCGTTCACCAACACATTGACGTCAACGAAGCGCATCGAGAGCCGTGTCTTCGTCCATCACGTCTCTCAGCGCGGCGTTGCTCGTGAGGTCGACGCCAGGCATGAGCCCGCCCCCGGGGTGCACCGGCAACGGGCGGACGTCGTGGTCGATGCGGCGCGACTGAGCGAGCGCGGTGCGGACCGCGTCTTCGATCAGCTCACCGATGGTGCTGCCACGCCGGGCGGCCTCGGCCTTGAGCTTCCGGTAGAGCGCGTCGTCGATTCGGATCGTCGTCCGCATCTTGAGCATCTTAGCATCAGCGCTGAGCATCAAAGCATCACCCGCAGCGAGACGTCGCCGCAGCAGGATGACGGGTGATGCTCGCAGCGGAGTTCGGTACGGGTCAGGTCTTCTGGTCGCTCTTGTGGCTCACGTTCTGGATCATCTGGATCTGGCTGCTGTTCATCGTGTTCCGGGCCATCATCTTCCGCAGTGACGACCCCGGATGGGCGAAGGCGCTCTGGGTCCTCTTCGTGATCGTCACGCCCTATCTCGGCGTGTTCGTGTACTTGATCGCACGGGGACCCCGGGTGATCGATCCGAACCCGAGCCCACCCGGGCCGTGGCTCGGTGGCCCGCCGCTGGCATTCGCCTGAGCGGGCACGCAGCCGCGACAGGCGCGTGACCTTCGGCCCTACCCGCTGATGCGTCGCGGTGGTCTGCTCGATCTGGAACGAAGGGAGGCGCGATGCGCGCGTCCTGGTTGGAACGGATGGGTCCGTCGGCGCCCAGGCCGCCCTGCGTTGGGCGCTGAGCCTGGCGCACGCGGAAGGTGGCGAGCTCGTCGTCTCTACCGTGCGGAAGCCGGGCTTCTTCTTCGACGTCACGGACGCCGAAATCGAGGCGGGGCGCGGGGTGGCTGCCGAGCGGCTCTACGAGTGGTGCGCTCCCGCGCGTGATGCGAAGGTGCCGTTCCGTGAGCTGTTGCTCGAGGGTGACCCCCGTGAGGAGCTGCTCGCCGCTGCCAACGCCGAGAACGCCGACATGATCGTGGTCGGCGCCCGCGGCACCGGTGGCCATCGCCACGCTCTGCACCTCGGCAGCACCACCCATTACCTCGTGCACCACACGAACGTCCCGCTCGCTGCGATCCCGCCGGCGTCGAAGGCGGCGTGGCCGGCGACGGTCGTGATAGGCGTGGATGGATCGCCGGGTTCTCTCCGCGCGGTCGAGTGGCTCGCGTCGTTCGGTACGCCGCTGACCAGCGATGTGTTCGCAGTGAATGCGCAGAGGCCGTTCGCCGAGTGGGTGCCCCGCACGGATGCCAGCAGCTGGTTCCAGGTTGCGCTCGACGACCTGCAGAAGTGGGTGACGCCTCTGCGCGAGTCGGGTCTCGGGGCGCGGACGCTCCTGCTCGAGGGCGATCCCGCCGACGCGCTGACCGACGTCGCCATCTCGGAGGAAGCGGGATTGCTCGTCGTCGGGTCGAGAGGAGTTGGCGGAATCACCGGGCTGCGGTTGGGTTCCACCGCTCTGAAGGTCTTGCACCAGGCGCAGATCCCGGTGCTCATGGTGCCGGCCGACAGCGCATGATCGCGGTGACCTTCGGCCCTATCGCTCGCGGGGCGGGCGCGGTTTGCTCGCGGTGAGAGTCCGACGAGATTGCGAGGAGCCATGACGCACTATGCGGAGGTGATCGCGGATCTGGGCGAGCCGACCAAGTCGTTGCGGGAGGCGTCGCCCGAAGTGTGGGCGGGATTCGGCAAGTTGCACAACGCCGCGATGGCGGACGGAGCGCTGTCCACCAAGACCAAGGAGCTGATCGCGTTGACGATCGCGGTGGTGAAGCAATGCGATGGTTGCATCGCGTACCACGCCAAGGCAGCCGCTCGCCGAGGGGCGACCCCCGATGAGGTTGCCGAAGCCTTGGGCGTCGCGTTGCTGATGGACGGAGGCACCGCTTCGACCTACGGCCCCCGGGCATGGGATGCGTACCGGGAGTTCGCCCGTCCAGCGCAGGCCGTCGCCTCCTAGTGCTGCGCCGGGCAACGTTTGCGTCGTCGGCGGCGTGCCTCCGAGCCGGCGTTCAGGGACGCTGTCAGCCCGCCACGACGGCGCGACCGCGGCGCTGTTCGTAGGGTGAGCCGATGGGCCTCCCCGACGCGATCAAGGATCTCCAGATGCAGACCATGAACTTCGTTCACCGAAGTCTGCTCACCGTGTCGGGCGGCCGGATCGGTCGGACCATGGGCAACATGCCGGTCTATAAGGTCACCACGACGGGTCGTACCTCGGGCCAGCCCCGGACGGTGATGTTGACCGCCCCGGTCCACGATGGCGACACGTTCGTGTTCGTGGCATCCAAGGGCGGCGATGACCGCGATCCGGACTGGTATCGCAACATGGTCGCCAACCCCGAGTTCACCCTCGACCCCACCGACGGCAGCAGCCCTACGACCCTCGTTGCCCGGACGGCGTCCGCCGAGGAGAAAGCCGAGCTCTGGCCACGGATCATCTCGGCCTACAAGGGCTACGGCGGCTATCAGCGCAAGACCGACCGGGACATCCCCGTCGTGGTGGCTGAGCCGGCGGCGGGTTGACACCGGCGCCGGCCACAGCCGCCCCGCCACAGGAACGTGGCTGGGCCCGCGCTAACGATCGAGGCCTGCGACCACGTCATCGTCCCGGCGTTCTGTGACGCGCGCCTCCGCGACTGGCTGAACATTCTGCGGTGTCGGTCACTGTTCGTCTTCCCTGTCAGGTGTCGATGTCGGCGCCTTCGCGGCTGGATGCAGAGCGACAAAGGGATGGCCGCGGACGAAGTCGCGGAGGGCGGCGTCGCTGCGAAGGTCACCCCAGCCGAGGATGGCGGTGGCGAGCCGAACCCGACCGGGGTGACGACGCCTGAACGCGGCGATGACCGCGACGGCTTCGTCTTCACTGAGGAAACGGTGTTCCGGTAGGAAGCGGTCACGGGCGATGCGGACTTCTCGGGCAGGGCCGGCGCGCAGGTTGGACAGCCAGTCGACGTCGGGTCCCCAACCCGAGAAGATCACGACCTCGCCGGTCGTCGCGGTTATCGGCGAGGATCATCGCCACCATGTCGTGCGGTTGACCGGTCTTGCGACCGACGTGGACGAGCATGAGAAACGTGCGGCCCAGCAGCCAGCCCCAGCCCCGGCGATACAACCACAACGGCGTCCGGAACACCGCCAGCGCGAGCCGTCCCGGCGTGCCGCGAATGCCGAGCAACGGCCTCTGCCGGTCGTGATGTCCCGAAGCGACATGCGTTGCCATCTCGATCACCGCTCGCTGGCCGGGAACAGGCGACGACGCTCGCTGTAGATGACGGTCCCGGCGATCACGATCCACAGTGCTGCCAATGCCGGCCCGGCGGTGCCGCTGCCGCGTTCGGCGTAGCCGCTGAGGTCAGGCGGCAAGTAGATGGCACTGCTGTAGGTGTGAACGTTGGCCCCGACGTGGTAGGTGGCATGGGCGACGATCGCGCCCACAGGGTTGCCGGTGAGCGCCGTCGGGATGGTCGCGATCACCGCGCCGATCTCCGGCTGGATGAGATCGCTCCCGCGGAACTGCGGGTAGCCGAGGTGGTACGCCGCCGTGATCCCCATCGTCAACACCAGGGTCAACCCGGCGAAACGGAGCCGGCGCCTGCGGTCGCTGTCCCGGAGCAGCAGGTAAGCCACCGTCGCGGGGAACACGAACAACGACAACGCGTCGACGGTCCCGTAGAGCCAGTCCGCGCCAGGCCAGCTCGAACCAGTAGAAGCTGCCTGACGGATGCGCCATCGATGCTTCACTGAAGACGTTGCGGACGATGGCGAAGCCCACAACCGCGCCAGCCGCAATGCTCCACCACAGTCTGGTGCGAAGCCATCCCCGCCAATCGAGTTGCGTGTGCGCCACGAACGACGCCAGGAATGTGCCTACGACGGTGAAGTAGATCAGGAGGTACAGGTCGTGGTGAAGCTCCAGGAGGCCCGCGCCGATCAGTGGCACGGCGAAGACGATCAGCGCCCACGCGATGTACCACTCCGCCAGATGGTGGCGCTCGGTGCGAGACAGCGTCGCGTGAAGCGGGGGCAAGGCGGGACGTGGCATCGCGACAGAAGCCATCTGGACCACTTCTCTCTCAGGGTTGTACCCGGATCATGGGCCGACAGTGGTGACTCCGGAAGGGGAGAAGGTCCCGAGTGCCATCCCGACACATCGCGCAGACCTGTTAGTTCCTGCGCGGGGCCATCACGCCCGATTGCGTCGATCGGCAGCCTGTGCGCTTGGGCGAGAGCGGGCACTGATCGTGGCAATCGAAGCTGAGCATGTCGAGGCTCGGGCTGCAGGTTCACGACGGCGCGCGCGTCCCCGAAGAGGCGTCCCCGTAACGCGCTGGCAACGATCGCCAGCGGCGTGGCCGAAGTGCGTTGGCGGACAGGGCGAACGTTGCCTGACGCGGCACTAGCTGGCCCGGGACCAAGGCCCCTACCGGGGGCGGTCATCCGCAGGAAGGATCGTGGCATGACTGGAAACGGTTCAGCCAAGACGGTGAAAGAGCGGTGCGAGGAGATCTTGCGCTCGATTGACGAGACGCTCAACATGACGTTCCCTCGTCGCACGCCCGCGCCGCTTCCAGTTCGGGTCGATGATCCCGAGTACGCACCCGGGTCGTGAGCGCGATGTGGCGCCGTCGCAGCGCCCCTCCCCCGGAGCTGCTCGTCGAGCAGTGCGAGTCGTTCCTCGCCGGTGCCTACGTCGAACGCTGCGAGTCCCGCGGTAAGGCCGTGCCCGTCTGGGCATGGATGAACGTCTTGGCCCACGGCACCGACGCCGAGCTTCGAGCCGCGGCCAGGAACCGGTCCGGAAGTGACGAAGGGCATCAGGCGCTCGCGTTCGTCGCCGGTGAGCTGGTTGATCTGATCGACGCTGGCGCCTTGGATCTCGAGACGTTCCAGCGCGAAGAGCTCGTACCTCTCGAGCTCGACGTGATCGCCTGCCCGGCGACCACCGGATGGAGCGCCCCTCAGCTCGTCTCCGCCTTGTTGCGGGCGTTACCCACGAGAAGCCGCCACCGGCACTGACCCGCCGTCGTCAGTCGGCCATTAGCTCGTCGAGCTTGGCCTGCGCCGGCCC
>CAVXAI010000003.1:0-11834 GCA_963759645.1 uncultured Acidimicrobiales bacterium
CGCAGCTCGCCACCATGGAGGCGCCGCCCCCGGAAGTGCAGCAGGTGCTGCTCGCCGTCAGTCGGAACGCGGAGGCGCAGTCCGACTTCGTGAGCATGGTCGCCGGCACCATGTCGCCCGTTGAGTTCTTCTCACCCGAGCACCTCGGACCGCTCATGGCGGCGGCCGCCGACCACTGAGGTTTCCGCGCCACCGGTTACGTTCGGAGTCGATGGACTGGGCAGGCTGGGCGGTCTTCGGACTGGTCGCCACGGCGGGGCTGACCGCGGTGATGATGTCCGCGCAGCTGGCCGGGCTCACCCGCCTCGACATCCCGCTGATGCTCGGCACCCTGGTCGCCGACGACCCGGACCGCGCGAGGGTCGCCGGGTTCTTCATGCACCTCGCAATGGGACAGGTGTTCGCGCTGTTCTACGCCGCGGCGTTCGACGCTCTCGACGAAGCGACGTGGTGGTTGGGCGCGCTGTTCGGGCTCGGACACGCCGCGGTCGCGCTCGCGGTGATCGTTCCGCTCTTGCCGGGCGTTCACCCGCGCATGGCGACGGCTCGTGCGGGGCCTGACTCAACGGCGCTGCTCGAGCCGCCGGGACTCTTCGCGCTCAACTACGGCCTGCAAACGCCGCTCTACGCGACCGCCGCACACGTCGTGTACGGCGCGGTGCTCGGCCTGCTCCTGACCCCGTGAACGCAGTGCCCATCGGCGACTACGGGCTGATCGGCGACACGCGCACCGCTGCACTCATCGCGCCCGACGGCACCATCGATTGGTGCTGCCTGCCGCGGTTCGACGACGCCCCCGTGTTCGGCCAACTCGTCGGCGGGGGTGAGGCGGGGTGGTTCGCGCTCGGACCAGTGAGCTCGGATCCGCCCGTGTCGCGTCGCTACCACGGTCATACCGCGACAGTGATCACGACGTGGCGGGTCGGCGGCGCCGAGGTCGTGCTCGAGGACTCGATGGTCGCCGAGGTCTCCGGTCACTTCCTTCCCACGACCGTCCTACGCCGCCGGATCTCCTGCCGCGGCGGCGACGCCACCGCGCGGGTGCAGCTCGTTCCCCGGTTTGGCTACGAGCGCGAGCGGGCGCACCGGGTCACGACGCGCCACGGCGCGCTGCTGTTCGAGCACGGCCGCGTCGTGATCGCGGTGACGACCGATGGACCTCCGGTCGTGCCCGACACGGAGGTGGAGTGGACGCTCACACCGGGTCGCCCAGTGACGTTCGTGCTCACGGCGGAGCGCGCGGCACCCGCGATCATTGTGCCGCCTCAGGTCGCGAACGCGGCGGTGGCGCGTGACGAGCGAGGATGGGCGAAGTGGTGCGAAGGGCTCGCGGCGGACGTGCCGTTCTCCGAGCTCGTCATCCGGAGCCTCCTGACACTCCAGCTCCTGACGTACTCACCATCAGGAGCGCCGGTCGCGGCGCCGACGACGTCGCTGCCCGAGGAGCTCGGCGGATCGCGCAACTGGGACTATCGCTACGCGTGGCCACGCGACGCGGCGATCGGCATCGGCGCGTTCATGGCCTTCGGCCGCGAGCGAGACGCGCTCGCGTTCCTCGCCTGGTTGCTCCACGCCACCCGCTTGTCGCGCCACCGGCTCCCGGCGGTGCTCACCCTGGACGGACGGCGTCTGGGTCGCGAACGCGAGCTGAGCGGGTGGCCCGGCTACAGGGGATCGCAGCCTGTGCGCGTAGGCAACGGCGCGTCGAAACAGCACCAGCTCGACGGCTACGGGTGGGTCCTGGACGCGGCCTGGGCGGTCGCGAAGAGCCATGCGCTGAACGGTGAGACATGGCGCACCATGGCCGGGCTCGCCGATCATGTCGCGTCGGTGTGGCGACAGCCCGACGCAGGGATCTGGGAACGGCGCGGGCCGCCCGCGCACCACGTGCACAGCAAGCTCATGGCCTGGCTCGCGCTCGACCGCGCGCTACGGATCTCCGAGACGCGTGGCTCGTCGTCTCGCCGGCAGCGCCGGTGGTTGGGAGAACGCGACGCGCTGGCGACACAGATCCGGAGCGAAGGTTTCGACGAGCGACTCGGCGCCTACACGGGCGCGTACGGATCCGGCGAGCTCGACGCCGCTGTTCTGCTGCTCCCCGTGCTCGACTTCGAACCCGATGACTCACCGCGCGTCGCGGGCACGATCGACGCGATCCGTGAGCGGCTGTCGGCGGGCGGCCCTCTCCTCCACCGGTACGAGCCCGGCACTGACAGCCTCGAGGGCGGCGAGGGCGCGTTCCTTCCCTGCTCGTTCTGGCTCGCGCAGGCCCTCGCGCGCACCGGTCGCCTCGATGAAGCGCTCGCCGTGTTCGAGGAGCTCGCCGGTCTCGCCAACCCACTTGGGCTGTACGCGGAAGAGATCGACCCGGTGTCGCACCAGCACCTGGGCAACTTCCCGCAAGCGCTGACCCACGCCTCCCTCGTGCAGGCGGCTCGGGCGCTCGGCGAGACCACGGGGGAGCCGCGACGGTACGTTCGCGTTGCTTGACCTACGACGCGATCGTCATCGGGGCCGGTGTCTCCGGGCTGTATCAGCTGTACCGGCTGCGCGAGCTCGGGATGGAAGTGCACGTGTTCGAGGCAGGCTCGGATGTCGGCGGCACCTGGTATTGGAACCGCTACCCGGGCGCGCGCTTCGACAGCGAGAGCTACTCGTACGGCTATTCGTTCTCGCCCGAGCTGCTCGCCGAGTGGGACTGGAGCGAGCACTTCTCACCGCAACCGGAGACGCTCCGCTACCTCCAGCACGTCGCTGATCGCTTCGACCTCCGTCGCGACATCACGTTCGACGCTCGGGTGCTGGCGGCGCGGTGGGACGACGAAGCCCGCACGTGGACCATCGAGATCGATGACGGTTCGACCGCGTCCGCCCGGTTCCTGGTCATGGCGGTCGGCGCGCTGTCGGTTCCGAATGTGCCCGACATCGCCGGCCTCGATCGGTTTGCCGGTCCGTACTTCCACACCTCTGACTGGCCCCGGGAGCCGCTCGACCTCGCTGGCCGCCGCGTCGCGATCATCGGCACCGGCGCGACTGCGGTGCAGGCGATTCCCGAGCTGGCGAAGACCGTCGGGCAACTCACCGTGTTCCAGCGCTCGCCCAACTGGTGCGCGCCGCTGCGCAACGGTCCGATCGACGACGACACCCAAGCGTCGATCCGCGCCCGGTATCCGGAGATCTTCGACCTGTGCCGGAACACCTACGGCGGCTTCATTCACGACGCCGACCGGCGCAAGGCGCTCGAAGTGTCCGATGAGGAGCGCCTCGCCCTCTACGAGGAGCTGTACGCCCAGCGGGGCTTCGGCATCTGGATGGGCAACTTCCGGGATGTGCTCGTCGACGCCCGCGCGAACGCCACCTTGAGCGAGTTCATGGCCGAGAAGATCCACGAGCGAATCGACGATCCGGCGCTCGCCGAGAAGCTCATCCCCACCGACCATGGCTTTGGCACCAAGCGAGTGCCGCTCGAGACCGGCTACTACGAGGTGTACAACCAGCCCCACGTCGAGCTCGTCGACCTGCGCGAGACACCGATCGTGGAGGTGACCGAGTCGGGCATCACCACAACCGCCAGCCACCATGACTGCGACGTGATCGTGCTGGCGACAGGGTTCGACGCGGTCACGGGGCCGTTCGAACGGATTGACATCCAAGGCGAGCGCGGCGCTCGTCTCGTCGACGCGTGGACCGACGGACCGCAGACGTTCCTCGGGCTCGGCGTCACGCACTTCCCCAACCTCTTCATCCTTGTCGGTCCGCACAACGCGGCGACGTTCTGCAACATGCCTCGTTGCATCGAGCACAACGTCGAGTGGGTCGCCGATCTGCTCGGACACATGTCTGGCCACGGGCTCACCCGAGTCGCGGTCGAGGCCGAGGCACAACAAGCGTGGACAGCCGAGGTGCACGAAGCCGCGGAGCGCATGCTGTTCTCGAAGGTCGAGTCGTGGTTCACCGGGAAGTCCTCGGCGAGCGTGCCGACCGGTGAACGCTCGGTGCTCCTCTACACGGGTGGCTTCCCGCGGTTCCGGGAACGGTGCGAGGCCGTCGCCGCCGAGGGCTACGCCGGGTTCGAGCTGACGTAGCTCCCGTCCGACGCTGCCTCGAGCTCTTGCACGAGGGGGCTGCCGACGGCGTCTCGGCGGACAGCCTCGCCGAGACGCTCGGCGTTCGTGCGATAGCTCGGGTCGTCGAGGATCGTGCGCACCGCGGCCGCGATCTTCGGGGGCTTCGCCCCCTTCTTCACGGCGATGCCCGCACCACGCATCGTCACCCGGGTGGCGTTCTCGGCCTGGTCGCGACCGTGCGACATCACAATCATCGGAACTCCTGCCGCCAGCGCCCTGATCACCGTGCCGTGGCCGCCGTGGTTGATCACGAGCGCGGCATGCTTCAGCACTTCGCTGTGCGGCGCGGACGGCGACGATCGACACATTGGCGGGAGCGTGCAGCGTCGCCGGATCGAGCGCAGGACCCGCGGTGACGACGACCCGCACCGGCAGCGCGGCTAGCCCATCGATGATGCGCTGGATCGTCGCGCCCTGATCCTGGAAGGTCGACGACAACGCCACGAGCACGAGCGGCTCGTCGCCCGGCGGCGGCGACCACGGTTCGACCCATGTCGGATCGTCGAGCACCGGGCCGACGTAGCGAGTGGGTGCCGGCAGCTTCGCGGGGAAGTCGAAATCCGGCGAAGTCATGACGAGCTCACGCCTGGCCTGATGCACCTGATCCCAGAAGTGCGCGACCGGCTCGAGCCCGAGATCGGCGCGCAGGGCGTTCAGGCGCGGGAGGCCCTTCTTGTCCCAGACCCGCGTCGTGAACCCACCGATGCACGCGGTCGCGGAGCCGTCCCGCGGCGCCCTTGGCCGGCTTGAATCCCATGCCGAGGGGCGGCATGCCCTCGGCGGGAAGCAGGTAGACGTTCGGCATCAAGACCACGAACGGGATGCGGGCGGCCTCCGCCGCGACCATCGCACCGAACGCGAACTGCGAGCACAACACGACGTCGGGGCAATGCTCGGAGACAGCCTGCTGGACGTCCGCCACGTACCGCGCGGCCGGCCCCATGAACTGGGAGTCGAGCAGGCGCTCGAACAGCTTCATCGGTGACTTCACTTCCCAGTCGCGGTAGGGATCGTGCTCCTCCGACCGATCGGCGCGGTTGGGCGCCGTAGCCCAACGTCGGAACGTCGCACCCGTGGCCATGACCTCGTGCTCCATGGAGTCTTCGGCGAGGACCGTCACGTCGTGGCCGCGCTCGACAAGCTGCCGCACGGCCGCCAGTTCCGGGGGCACGGTGCCCCCGCCGTCGACGAGCGCGGCGAGATAAGTGAGCGGCGGGGTGGTCATTGGATTCCTCCTGGATCGTTGCCTGAGAGCACGCCATTGACGAGCCCGACCATCGTGCGTTCTGTCTCGGCCCGACTCAGGCCGAGGTCACGGCGAAGCAGCTTCCACGTGTAGACGTCGGTGGCGGCGTGCAGCGCGTTGATCACGCGCCGGCGGTCGGCCGCCTGGGGCGGCAGCCCGAAGGCGAACACGCGTCCAAGCCACTGACGATGGGAGGCGCGGCCCTCGTCGAGCAAGGGCGCGAGACGCCCAAGTCGCTCCGCCGAGACCGCCCACCGGACGTTCGCGTCGCCGAACCGCTCGTACTCGTCGACGAGCACGTGCACCGCGCCCGCAACATCGTCGGAAGGCGCCTCGCTGCGGCGGCTCGACGTCTCGGCCTTGACGATCTCCATCGCGGCGAGTGCGACGCCCTCTTTCGACTCGAAGTGGTTCAGCACCGTCTGGTGGGAGACCCCCGCGGCTGCGGCAATCGCAGCGAGGGTGACGTCCTCGTACCAGCTGTCGAAGAAGAGCTGGATCGCCGAGCGGGCAATTCGCTCTCTTGTCTCCGCCAGCGCATCAGCCCTCGCGCTCATCGTGTAAGTGCGTGTTGATTTCATTTGACCGCCACTCAACCATAGGCTTGAGCGTGAGTCAAGCGAAAGTTGATGACCAGTTAGACCATGAGGCCGAGCCCGCCGTCGACGATCAGGGTGGCGCCGGTGGCATAGCGGCTCGCAATCAGTCCGAGTGCCGCCTCCGCGATGTCGTCGGGGGTCGCAACCCGGTGCAACGGCGCGGTCGCGGTGACGGCCTCGCGGCGGTCGTGCCAGTCCGCCGTCCACGGCGTGTCGACCAGCCCCGGCGCGACGCCGTTCACCCGCACGTTGCCACCGGCGAACTTCGCCAGCAGCGTCGTCATGTGGTTGACGGCAGCCTTCGACACCGCGTACGGCAGCGAGCTGCCCGTCTGGCGCGTCCCGGCGAGCGACGTGATGTTCACGATCCATCCGTCTTCGGCCTCGCGCAGGAGCGGGAGGCAGGCCTGGCTCACAAGAAACGTGCCGATCACGTTCGTGCGCAGCACCTTCTCCCAATGCGACACCTCGACCGAGTCGAGGTCCGCGAGCGGCACGGTGACCGTCACCGCGGCGTTGTTGACCAGCCCATCGAGCCTCCCCCACCGGGACGTGGCTGCTTCGACCAACGCTCCCGCTGTCGCGGGATCGCCGATGTCGCCTTGGACATAGACCGCGTCGCGCAGCTCTGCCGCCACGGCCTCCCCCGCCTCGACCGACGTCGCGGAGTTGACGACGACTCCCGCGCCAAGTGCATCGAGGCGACGAGCGATCGCAGCGCCGATACCGCTCGACGAACCAGTGACGATGGCCGCATGACCAGTGAGATCCATGCCGCCAGCGTGGCACGAACGGAGTCCGGGCGGCGCGGGTCACTCGTCGTCGCGGAGTGCCTCATCGAGAAGAGTGAGCGACCGGCGCACCGACGCTTCGCGGCTGCCGAGCGATCGCATGACTCGTTCGAGGACGGGGACGAACTGGCTGGCCGCCGCAGCATGGGCCCGCCTTCCTGACGGAGTCAACCGCAGTACGTACGAGCGTCCGTCATGGGGATTGCGGCGTCGCTCGAGATGGCCGCGCGCTTCGAAGCGCTTGACGTAGCTCGACACCGTCGTCGGCGCCGCCGACATCCAGCGCGCGAGCTCCGAGGGGGTCATGGTCTCCGCTGCCGTGAGCACGGAATAGATCCCGAACTCGTCAGCAGTGAGCCCCGAGGGTGCCAGCGCCGTGTCGAGGACGTTCGTTGCCCCGCGAGACACGAGCCACACGCCGAAGAGCACATTCGTGGGTTGACCCTTGACAGAAGTAGTGCGATCTCGCATTATCTAGATAATACTACGAACTCGTACTATAAGAACGGAATAGGAGGAACGATGCGCAGCGAGCTCACGACACTCGCCGGCGGCCCCGATGACTTCACTTTCGTCCGCCACCTCCGGATCGGCGGAACGCAGCGCGAGATCGGACGCGCCCTCGCCCAGGCTGCCGGGCGCGCCCACGGCGCGGCTGCAGCGCCGCGCGTCGTGGACGATCCCGAGCGGGAGCGCGTGCGTCGGCGCTGGTTCGGAATGCACTATCCCGCGCACCTCGAACGCAGTAAGGGTGTCGCCGAGCACTTCGGCCGTGATCCCGACGACGTCGGCGTCGCATTCGACTGGGTGAGCACCTACGACCTCCCGGCCGGCTGCTCGGTGGCCTTCTATCCGCCGGCCGTCACGAAGGACGGCGCGGGTGTGCTGGCACGCAACTTCGACTTTCCGACCGCGCCGTTCTCCGCGATCGTCGGCCTCGCTCCCCTGCCGGGCGAACGGGCTCTTGCGGCAGATCCGTGGGTGATCGAGCTCCAACCTGACGAGGGCTACGCCTCGGTCGCCATTGCGATCATGGACCTCATGGGCGCCATGGACGGCATCAACGAAGCGGGGCTCACCGTTGCCCTGCTCGCCGACAACGAGACTCCGGAGCCGGAGCCGACCCGAACGCCGCAGGTCGGCCTCGCCGAGCAACAGGTCGTCCGGTACCTGCTCGACACGTGCGCGACCGTCGAGGAAGCCAAGGCGGCTCTCCTCCTCGCGAAGCACTACTACCTGTTCACACCCTGTCATTTCGTCGTCGCGGATCGTTCGGGCGCGTCGTTCGTGTGGGAGCACTCGCCGCGGCGCAATGAAGAGGTGATCATCGACGCCGACGGCGACACCGACGGGCGCCTCGTGTGCACGAATCACCTGCTGCACCGGTGGCCCGACCCGTCACGGCTGCCCGTCGAAACCGGGCCCATCGGCACGGCTGCGCTGACCTACCGCCGGTGGGAGACGCTGGATTCTGCAATGGATGCGGGCGCAATCGTTGATCGCGACGACATCCGCGACCACTTCGCCGCCGTTCGCTTCGAGGCACCAGTCGAGGGGGCGCGCACCTTCTGGCAGGCGCTCTACGACGTGGAAGAAGCGTCGGTGCACGTGAGCTTCTATGTCGGCGACCGCGACGGGCGCAGCTTGTACAGCGACTCGATCCGGCTCGCGCTCGACACGCCGCAGCGCTGAGCGTCCGGGAGTGGCAACCTTCCGGCTCGGTCGCGATACGGGAGGTACGCAATGCGCAGGCTCGAGGACAAGACGGCAGTCGTCACGGGCGCCGGATCCGGGATCGGAGCCGCGACGGCGGCAGTGCTCGCGCGACACGGCGCGGGCGTGGCGTGCGCGGACCTCGACGGCGCACGCGCCGAAGCGACCGCTAAAGGGATCACCGAAAGCGGCGGTACCGCGATCGCCGTCGAGCTCGATGTCACGAGTCCCGACTCGAACAATGCCGCCGCGAAGACCATCGCTGCGGAGCTCGGACCGCTGCACGTCGCCCACCTCAACGCGGGGATCGCGACGATGGGCGGGGTCCTCGACATAACGCTCGACGACTGGGATCGCACCATGGCCGTGAACCTGCGCGGCGTGCTCTTCGGGATGCAGTCGTTCGGACGGGCGATCGCGGGCGCCGGCGGCGGCTCGATCGTGGTCACGGCGTCGGGCGCGGGACTGATGGGCGGCATGGCGATGGGCACCTACTGCGCGACGAAGTTCGGCGTGATCGGCCTCGTGAAGTGCGCGGCCGTCGACCTCGCGCCGCAGCACATCCGGGTGAACGCGGTGTGCCCCGGGGTGATCGACACGCCGATCCTCGGCCCCGCGCACGGCAACGCACAGATCCTCGAGATGTTCGGAGCCGGCCATCCGATCGGACGCGTCGGTCGTCCGGAGGAGGTGGGCGAGCTCGTCGCCTTCTTGGCGAGCGACGACGCGAGCTTCATCACGGGCGGTGCGTACCCAGTCGACGGTGGCATCACTGCCGCCTTCGGGGCAGGGCGCGCCCCGCACCGCGGACTAAACGTCAGCCCGCGAGGGGTCGCATCCTCGCGGCGAGGCGTTCCGCGATGGCAACGGTGGTCAGGTGGGTGTTCGCCTTCGGAACGTCGGGCATCACCGACGCGTCGCACACGCGGAGCCCGGCGTAGCCACGTACGACACAGTCGGTGTCGACGACTGCGTTCGGATCATCACGTCGCCCCATACGGCAGGTGCCCACCGCGTGCACGTAGTCGGTCACGTTCGCGAACAACCACTCGTCGATCGCGTCGTCGGTGTCGAGCTCGTTCAGAGGAGTCGAAAGCGCACGAACGTCCTCGATGACCGCGGCCGCGGCGGGGTGGCGCACGATCTCGGTCATCCGGCGGACGCAGTCTCGTAAGCGGACGAGATCACGCTCGTCGGTGAGCATGCGGAACTCGACCACCGGATCGTCGGTCGGGTCCGAGGACCGCAGGCGTACGAGACCGTGCGAGAAGACGCGCATCACCGCGCCAATGAGCCGCCCACCGGCGAGGTCATCGTGAGTGGGCCCCACCGCGGGGAACCACAAGATCTGCATGTCGTTCGGGCCCGCGTCTGCGAGCCCCGAGGTGTAGCGGAGCACCGAACTGAACAACGGCACTTCCGCGGACGTCATCCGCGCATCCCGGGCAAGGCCAAGCTCGAAGCCGGGAGTCGCGGCGTGGTCTTTCAGGTTCGAGCCGACGGGGAGTCCGTCGGCGGTGCCGATGCCGGAGCGCAGCAGGATCGCTGGCGAGTGGATCGCACCGCCGCTCACGATCACCTCGCGGGCCTCGATCTCCTCGCCGGTCGCGAGACGAACTCCCGCCGCCCGCCGGCCCTCGAGCAGGACACGATCGACGAGCGCGTCGCCGCGAACCGTGAGGTTCGGCCGCGACCGAGCGGGCTCGACGTACGCGTCGTTCGTCGAGACACGACGGCCCTCGCGCAACGTCAACGCGGTGCGGCTGACGCCAGTCGCTCCGCTGGCGTGGTAGCTGTCGCATGTCGGGTACCCGAGCTCGGTGATCGCCACCCGCAACGCGCGGTCAAGGGGAGCGAGCTGCGCGACAGGCGTGCGCCACAAAGGGATCGGTCCGCCCTGGCCGTGCACGCCATCGCCGCCGTAGTCGGTGTCGTCCTCGAGCACGAGGAAGGCCTCGAGCATCTCGGGCCATCCCCAGCCCTCACAGCCGTACTCGTCGACCCACCTTTCGTAGTCATCGACCGTGCCCCGGATCGCGACCATCCCGTTCACTGACGAGGATCCGCCCGCTCCCCGCCCCCGCAGGTACACCGACGCCGGCTGGCCCGCACGCCGGGTTGCGACGAGGTTCGGCCACACTCGTCCCGGTTCCACGAGAGCGCTGATGAAGTTCGCCGACCGAATGCCCGCGGGCGCCTCAACGGACGCGTGGTCCGGTCCCGCCTCGAGGAGCAGGACCGTGCGCGCTTCGTCTTCTGAGAGCCGGCCGGCGAGCACGGCGCCCGCGGAACCCGCACCGATCACGATGACGTCGAACATCTCGCTCGCCAGCATCTCAGTCCGCGAAGGCCGCGCGGACGAGGTCACGCAGCTCGTCGTCCGTGACCGCATCCGCCGTCTCAGGGCGGAGCTGGATCGTCCCCTTGCTCTTCTTGAGCTCGGGATGACGGTCGACGAACCCGCCGTCGTGTCCCTGTTGCCACCCGTAGATCGACACACCGTGCTTCCACTCGCCGAGGTAGAGCCTCGCCTTGCCGACCTTGTACGTCGGGATGCCGTACGACATCATCACCTGGGCGTCAGGCTGCACCTCGAGGATCAGGCCGTGGACGTGATCGAAGAGCGGCCGGTGCGCCGCCGGGATCGCGTCGATGTACTGCTGCACCGCGTCGTCCATCGGCTCATCATCGTCCCGCTCGAGCGAGCTGGGCGACCGCAGTGTCGGCGAACCATTCCTCGAAGCGCTCCGGACTCCACCGTCGCTCCCCCACGAGGAGGAGCCATACGTCTGGATGGTTGAGCGTCCAGAGGATGTCGGTCGCGGTCGCGACGTCGAGACCCTCGCGCAAACCGCTGCGCGAGTGCAGCGCGTCGATGAGCGCGCGCTGGTTCTCGTAAAAGTCGGATTGGATGAGACGCCAGAGCGCGGCGCCGTCGGCGTCGACTTCGGCGGCGCTACGGATGACACGCAACAGAGGACCGATGCGTTGCTTCACCACGCAGGAGTTGCGAACGATGAGCCCGATCTGACGGACCGCGTTTGGTTCATCGAGCGCCGCTCGGTACCAGTCACGATCGGCGACGGGCGTGTCGTCCAGGTCACCCTTCAGCCGCAGGTCCCAGAGCGCGCGTAGGAGCCCCGCTTTCGTGGTGAACGCGGCATAGACGGTCTTGAGCGCGACAGCGGCCTCGCTTGCGATCGCCTCCATCGTCGTCGCGACATAGCCGTCACGCTCGAACAGACGGTGGGCGGCATCGAGGATCGACCGCCGCGTCTCGGCGGCCTGCGCCTGACGTCGTCGCGAGTCGTAGCGACGCTTGGGTCGCTCGGGATCAACCACTTGACCACCCTTTGAA
>CAVXAI010000004.1:0-23837 GCA_963759645.1 uncultured Acidimicrobiales bacterium
CATCGAGCGTCGCCGCCACGAAAGCGATCGAGGTGGTGCGCGGCCTGGCCGAAGAGGCCGCGAAGGATGCGGCCATCGCTCTTCACTGCTTGCGGCCGCCCAAGGTTGTGGGCGTACAGGCCCTCGCGCCGGATCACATGACGATCCGAGTGACCGCGCGTACGAAGCCGGGTCGACAGTTCGAGGTGCAGCGGCTCATGCGCATCCCCCTGAAGGACGGCCTCGACACCGAGGGGTTGTACGCCGGCACGGCCGCGGCACGCCACATCGCCTCCGCTGCCGTAGAACCCCGTTCGTCAGGCGGCGTCGTCGGCGAGCTCGACCTCGATCTCCGCCGGGCCGGAGGGGTCGCTGAGCAACTCGAGGTCGACGTTCCTGATCGAGCCGGCTTCCTTCAGGTCGTCGAGCGCGAACCGCAGCGCGTCGAGGCGGTCGCCGGTGTCTCTGACGACGACGCGGTCGACCGGTGCGCGCATCGACTTCGCGGGCTTCGGACTTCGCCTTGCGCACCGCGCCGAGCACCTCTCCCGCAACCTCGGCGACGAGCCGGTCGCCGTCGGTGGCGGCCGCGCGGACGTCGTCGGCGTCGGGCCACGCCGATCGGTGCACCGATCCGTCCTGCCACCACGACCACGCTTCCTCGGTCACGTACGGCGTGATCGGCGCGAGCAGGCGCAGGAGCGTCGACAGCGCGCGACGCAGTGCCGCGTTCGCCGACGCCGCTCCCTCGGGCCCGGCGGCGCCGTAGGCACGTCCCTTCACGAGCTCGACGTAGTCGTCGCAGAACGTCCAGAAGAACGCTTCGGTGCGCTCGAGAGCGCGGGCGTAGTCGTACGCCTCGAACGCAGCGGTCGCCTGGTCGACGACATCCGCGAGCGCGGCGAGCATCGCCCGGTCGAGCGCCGCGGTGATATCGGCATCGGAGGTGTCGTGATCGCCGGCGAGCCCGAGGACGAACTTGCTCGCGTTCAGGATCTTGATGGCGAGGCGGCGCCCCACCTTCATCTGGTTCTTGTCGAGGGAGATGTCTTGCCCGGGGCGGCCGTTCGCGGCCCAGTACCGGATCGCGTCGGAGCCGAACGTCGTCAGCAGGTTGTGGGGATCATCCTCGCTGTTGCCCTTCGACTTCGACAGCTTCTTGCGATCGGGGTCGTGCACGAATCCTGAGATCGCGGCGTCGTGCCACGGCAGCACGCCGTGCATGAGGTGCGACCGGACGACGCTGTAGAAGAGCCAGGTGCGAATGATCTCGTGCGCCTGAGGCCGCATGTCCATCGGGAACACGCGCGCGAACAGATCGGGGTCGTCGACCCAACCCGAGATGATGTGGGGCGACACGGACGAAGTGGCCCATGTGTCCATGACGTCGGGATCACCGGCGAATCCGCCGGGCCGGCCACGCTGCGAGTCGTCGTAGCCGGGGGGCACATCCGTCGACGGATCGATGGGAAGTTCGTCCTCGCTGGGCACGATCGGCCGGCTGCGGTCGAGGGTGCCGTCGTCGAGCACCGGGTACCACACGGGGAACGGGACACCGAAGAACCGCTGACGCGTGATGTTCCAGTCGCCGGCGAGACCGTTGACCCAGTTCTCGTAGCGGACGCGCATGAAGTCGGGGAACCAGCGCAGCTCGCGTCCGCGCGCCAGGAGCTCCTCGGTCGGTGGGTACTTGATGAACCACTGCCAGCTCGTGACGATCTCGAGCGGACGGTTGCCGTTCTCCCAGAACTTCACCGGGTGCGTGATCTGCTTGGGCTCACCGACCACGTCGCCAGACGCGGTGAGCAGCTCGACCATGCGAGTCTGCGCCTGCGAGACCGTGCGGCCCGTGATCTCGCTCCACGTGCCGTCGTGATCGATGCCCGAGGGCGGCGCCTCGACGATGCGGCCGTCTCGCCCCACGATCGAACGCACCGGCAGGCCGAGCTCGCGCCACCAGATCACGTCGGTCGTGTCGCCGAACGTGCAGATCATCGCGATGCCCGAGCCCTTCTCGGGATCGGCGAGCTGGTGAGCGACGACGGGCACCTCGACGTCGAAGAGCGGTGTGCGGACAGTCGTGCCGAATAGCGGCATGTACCGGGCGTCGTCGGGATGCGCGACGACGGCAACGCACGCGGCCAGAAGCTCGGGTCGGGTCGTCTCGATGAAGACGGGCTCGCCGTTCGCCGTCGAGCGAAAGCCGATGCGGTAGTACGCGCCGGGTCGCTCGCGGTCCTCGAGCTCGGCTTGGGCGACCGACGTCTTGAAGTCGACGTCCCACAGGGTCGGTGCTTCCGCCAAGTGCGCGTGCCCCTCGGTCAGCAGCCGGAGGAATGCACGCTGCGAGGTGCGGCGGGCCTTCGCGCCGATCGTCGTGTACGTCTGGCGCCAGTCGACCGAGAGCCCGACCCGGGTCCAGAGCTCGAGGTACGCCTGCTCGAGCTCTTCGGTGAGCTCGGCGCAGAGCGCGACGAAGTTCGGGCGCGAAATCGGGATCGGCTGCTTCGGGGGTGTCGCGGGCGCGACGAATTCGGGGTCGAACGGCAGCGAAGGATCGCAGGTGACGCCGTAGGTGAGCTGGACTCGGCGCTCGACGTTGAGCCCGTTGTCGTCCCAGCCCATCGGGTAGAAGACCTCGTGCCCGCGCATGCGGCGGTAGCGGGCGACCATGTCGGTCTGGCTGTACGAGCACACGTGGCCGGGATGGAGGGCGCCGCTCACCGTCGGCGGGGGAGTGTCGATCGAGAAGATCTGCTCGCGGGTCTTCGTGCGATCGAAGTGGTAGGTGCCGTCGCGCTCCCAGGCCGCGCTCCACTTCTCCTCGAGACCTTCGAGCGTTGGCTTCTCGGGTGCGGTCGTTTCGCGGACGGACATGGTGGAGAAACGCTACCGGGCGCGGTAGGGGCTCCCCGCTACCGTTTCCGTTGTGATCCACCTCCACGACACCGCCTCCGGCACTGTCCGCGAGCTCGCGCTCCGCGAGCCGGGCAAGGTGGGCATGTACGTGTGTGGTCCCACGGTCTATGGCCCGCCCCATCTCGGGCATGGTCGCTTCTCGCTCGTCTTCGACGTGCTGCGGCGCTACCTCGAATGGACGGGGCTCGACGTGCGCTACGTCTCGAACATCACCGACATCGACGACAACATCATCGAGCGCGGCAAGCGCGAGGGCCGGCCGCCCGAGGAGATCGCGGTGAAGTGCGAAGCCGTGTGGTATCAGGCGATGGACGCGATCGGCGTCAAGCGACCGACCGTCGATCCGCACGCGACCGCGTACGTCGCGGAGATGGTCGCTCTCGTCGAAGAGCTCGTCGATCGGGGGCGGGCGTACGTCACGAGTGACGGCGTGTACCTGTCGGTCGAGACGATCGAGGACTACGGGCTGCTCGCGCACCAGTCGCTCCAAGACATGCGGGCTGGTGGCGGTGACCGAGCGCTCGTCGGCGAGGAGAAGCGTGACCCTGCCGACTTCGTGCTCTGGAAGCTGGCGAAGCCTGGCGAGCCGTCGTGGGACTCGCCGTGGGGAGCAGGGCGTCCCGGCTGGCACACCGAGTGCGTCGTGATGTCACTCGACCTCCTCGGCGAGAAGTTCGACCTCCATGGCGGCGGCCGCGACCTCGCGTTCCCGCACCACGAGAACGAGCGCGCGCAAGCGGTGGCGCTCGGACGTCAGTTCGCGGCGCACTGGGTCCACAACGGTTGGGTCGAGGTGGGCGGCGAGAAGATGTCGAAGTCGCTCGGCAACTTCACGAACCTGCTCGATCTCATCGAGACGGTGGATCCCCGTGCGTACCGACTGCTCGTGTTGCAGTCGCACTACCGCTCGCCGCTCGAGATCAGCAGCGACACGACTGATCGCGCGGAGCGTTCGCTCGCCGGGCTCGACGCGTTCGCGCGCCGAGTTGCCGTCGATCTCCCCGGATGGCATCCCGCCGACCACGAGGCGATGGATCGCTTCCGAGACCTGATGGACGACGATCTCGATACACCCGCAGCGATGGCCCTGATGTTCGATCTGGTCCGCAAGGTGAACGCCACTCTCGACGCCGGTGACTTGGCCGCTGCAGCTCCGTTCGCGGGTGCCGTGATGGCGATCTGCGAAGCCGTCGGCCTCGAGCTTCGATCTGAGGTCGGTGAGGTGCCGCCCGAGATCGCCGCGCTGGCCCTCGAGCGCGACGACGCCCGAGCCGCGAAGGACTTCGCCCGGGCAGACGCCATCCGGGCCGAGCTGCAGGCCGGGGGCTGGGTCGTCGAGGACACAGCGAACGGCACGCTCGTGCGCCAGCCCTGACGCGGCTGTGCTGATTTGACGAAAGCCCCGGCGGGGCCGAACGCTTCCCCGATGCTGGGGCGAAAGGCGTCGGGCGATCGAACGCCGTTTCCGCCCGGCTTCGGCACGATCTGGACGACGGTCGCGCTCGATCTGATTGGGTTCGGCATCGTCCTGCCGATCCTCCCGCTGTACGCGGAACGGTTCGGAGCGAGCGCCACCACCATCGGCGTCTTGCTGGCGTCGTTCTCGATCGCGCAGCTGCTGCTCGCGCCGGTGTGGGGCCGACTGTCGGATCGCGTCGGCCGCAAGCCGGTGATCCTCATCTCGCTCTTCGGCACCGCCGCGGGCAGCTTCCTCACTGGCGCCGCTGGCTCGCTGCCGTTGCTCTTCCTCGGGCGACTCGTCGATGGTGCGTCGGGGGCGAGCGTCTCGGTCGCGCAAGCGGCGGTCGCCGATGTCGCCGAACCGGCCGACCGCCCGCGACTGCTCGGCTTGCTGTCCGCCGCGTTCGGCGTCGGCTTCGTCGCCGGACCGGCCATCGGCGCGCTCGCCGCGCTCGGCGGGCCACACGTGCCCTTCTATCTCGCCGGATGCCTCGCGCTCGTGAACGGGGTCGTCGCGATTCGCCGTCTCCCCGAGACCGCCCCGGCGCGCGTCGAATCGACGTCGAATCGCCGCCAAGCGGCGAGAAGCTCGCTCCCGATGTGCGGGCCGACCTGTGGCGACTCGCGATCTGCGCGTTCGCGGCAACATCGGCGTTCGCCGGCTTCGAGGCCACGTTCGCCCTGTTCGGCGAGGACCGATTCGATCTCACGCTGAGCTCGATCGGGTTCGTCTTCGCCGGCATCGGCCTGTTCCTCGTGCTCGTCCAAGCCACGCTCGTGCAGCCCGTCGTCCAACGGCTCGGTCCGACGGGCACCCTGCGCGCCGGCCTCGGCCTCAACATCGTCGGACTGTTGCTGTTGGCGGTCGCAGTCCACTGGGTCGTGCTCGTCGCCGCGCTCGCCGCGTTGATCGTCGGGCAGGGGTTGACGACACCGACGCTCGCCTCACTCGTCGCCGGCCGCTCGCCGATCGAGCGTCGCGGGCACACGCTCGGCCTTCAACAGATGTCATCGGGCCTCGGTCGCGTGCTCGGCCCGATCATGGCGGGCGCTGCTGTTCCAGCACATCGGTGTCGGCGCGCCCTACGTGCTCGGTGCCGGCATCACCGCGGGCGCACTCGCGCTGGTGCTCACACTGCACGAGAGAACCGATTGCTCACTCAACCACCGCATAGGGGGGTCGAGTGAGCAAACGGTGTCAGGCCTCGGGTGACTCCGTCGGCGGCCACGTGCGCCGCGCGTCGTCCATCGGGCTCATGAGCCCCACGTCGTTGCCGTCAGGGTCGGCCACGATCGCGTAGCGAGCTCCCCAGAACGCGTCGAACGGCGGCTGCCGGCCCGCGTATCCCGCCGCGGTGAGCTCGGCGTAGCGCTCGTCGACCGCCTCGCGGCTGTCGAACGAGAAGCCCACGACGACCTTGGTGCTGGACGGGTCGGCCCGCCAGCCCGCGTGCCACAGCCGCACCGAGTCCGCGGCGTCGAGCTCGAGGCTGAACCCACTCGGAAGCGTCAGCTGCACGTGCGTGTGCTCGCCTTCCGCGCCCTGCGGCTCGACCCCCGCGACCCGGCGGTAGAACTCGACGGAGGCCGGCACGTCCTTCACGATCAGGTTCAGCATTCGCAGGTCAGGGCCACTGGTCGCTCATGCCTGCTTGTCTCCCCTTGCGTGAGTTGCGGTTCGTTGTTACCGGCGGGTAACTTGGCGGAATGACCGACTTCTCCCTCGACCTCAACGAGGACCAGCTCCAGCTCCAGAAGTGGGTGCACGACTTCGCCGAGAACGTCGTGCGTCCCGTCGCCCATGAGTGGGACGAGCGCGAGGAGTTCCCATGGCCCGTCGTGCAGGAGGCCGCGAACATCGGCCTGTACGGCTTCGACTTCATGGCGAACGCGTTCACCGACCCGACGGGGCTGACGCTGCCGGTGTGCCTCGAGGAGCTGTGGTGGGGTGACGCCGGCATCGGTCTGGCGCTGTTTGGCTCGGCGCTCGCCGCGGCCGGCATCTCTGGCAACGGCACCCCCGAGCAGGTCCTCGAGTGGGTGCCACAGTGCTACGGCACGCCGGACAAGATCCAACTCGGAGCGTTCTGCGTCAGCGAGCCCGACGCCGGCAGCGACGTGTCGTCGCTGCGCACTCGGGCCGTCTACGACGACGCGAAGGACGAGTGGGTGCTGAACGGCACCAAGGCGTGGATCACCAACGGTGGGATCGCCGACGTGCACGTGGTCGTCGCCGCGGTGGATCCCTCGCTGAAGGGTCGGGGACAGGCGAGCTTCATCGTCCCGCCCGGCACGAAGGGACTGTCGCAGGGCCAGAAGTACCAAAAGCACGGCATCCGCGCGAGCCACACCGCTGAGGTCGTGCTCGATGACGTGCGTGTGCCGGGGCGCTGCTTGCTGGGCGGCAAGGAGAAGCTCGATGCGAAGCTCGCGAGGGCGCGCGACGCAGGGCACACCGGCGCCAAGCAGCCGGCGATGGCGACGTTCGAGGCCACTCGTCCCGCCGTTGGCGCGCAGGCACTCGGCATCGCCCGGGCGGCGTACGAGTACTCGCTCGAGTACGCGAAGGAGCGGCACGCCTTCGGCCGCCCGATCATCATGAACCAGGCCATAGCGTTCAAGCTCGCCGACATGCGCATGGAGATCGACGCCGCGCGGCTGCTGGTGTGGCGGGCGGCATGGATGGCCCGCAACGGCAAGGCGTTCGTCGCCGGCGAGGGGTCGATGTCGAAGCTGAAGGCCGGCGAGGTCGCGGTGAAGGTCACGGAGGAGGCGATCCAGATCCTGGGTGGCTACGGCTACACCGCGAGTACCCGGTGGAGCGGTGGCACCGCGACGCGAAGATCTACACGATCTTCGAAGGCACCTCTGAGATCCAGCGCCTCGTGATCGCGCGGGCGATCAGCGGTCTGCGCGTCGAGTAAGCGCAGCGACGATCAGGCAAGCGGCGCTGCCAGCACGTCGGTGCTCGTCGTCTCCCCTGGTCGCGGCAGGAGCGTCAGCCCAAACCGCTGACTGCCGGTGAGGGAAATGGGCGTCGTGAGCGACAGAGTGACGGTGCCGCCTGCGGTCGGCTGGAAGGTCGCCGTCGACACGCGCACACCGTCGCCGCCTTCCAGCCACGCGCTGTACGACTGAAACGGATCGAGGCCGGCAGCCGTCAGCTCTATCGAGGTTCCGTACACCTGCGGCTTGAGCACCGCGGTCGCCGCGAGCCCCGCAGGACCAGCGAGCTGGACGACGTGCCCCGGTCCGCTCGCGATCGACTGAGCCTCCAGGAGGTCGTGCTCTTTCTCACGCCGCTCCTCCCTGCGGAGCATGCCGCGTGACCCACTCGATCGCGGCGTGGAGGCCCAGCGCGACAAAGGCGTAGACGATCATCGCGAACAACACCGAGATGTCGAGCAACGACTGGTCCGACAGGGTGATGGGCTCGAAGATGCCGCGGAAGGGTGCCATCGCCCGCTCGGTGGAGCGATACACCCACTCGACGAAACCCGCCGTGGGGTTCGCGCCGAACAGCTCCAAGATGAACGTGAGGAAGAGCAGCACCAAGGTGATGGACACCCACACGTAGACGAGCCACAGCAGGACCTGACCTGCCTTGATCGCCACCTTCTTCATGTGCAAACCCCCGACCTGGGTGTTCCCGGATCCTTGAAGGCACGAGCGAGATCCAGCGTCTCGTCATCGCGCAGACGCGCCGATGCTCCTGATTGGTGCGGGTGGTCCGCCAGGTTGAGTGTTGAAGTTGCCCTTGCCACGCTCACCGTTCACGGCCTGGGTGCTCTGCGCGAGAGAGATCGTCGCGTGGGCGGCCGCGTCGCTCATCTGATCGAGCCCCACCAAGTTGAGGTTGTCGATGTCGTCGCAGGACAGGTGGTAGCAGTGGTCGTACTGCTCACCGGCGACGCCGCCGTACAAGGCGACCTGCTCCGCCGTCTTGATCCCCTCTGCACCAGTGAAGAGCCCGCCGGCGGGGATCCCGACCTCGATGAACGGGCCATAGTCGGATCGCCCGTCGAACGCGGTGGGCTCGGTCACGAGGCCCTGGCTGGCGAAGTACTGGAGGAACAGGTCCTCGAGTGCCGCGGATCCCTCGGGCGCGCCGCTCGGGGGCGGGGGGGAGTTGGACAGGTCGCCGTCGTACACGAAGCGAGCGAAGTTCGGCGAGGCGACCATGTCGAAGTTCAGCATCGCCGCGATGTGCGACCGTTCCGCCTCGCTCAGGCTGGTCACGTACGCCGTCGAGCCAAAGAGTCCCGACTCCTCGGCGCTGAACCAGATGAAGCGAACCTTGTTACGCGGCTTGACCTTGGTCATCTGTTCGGCGATCTCGAGGATCATCGACGACCCGGATCCATTGTCGTTGATGCCCGGGCCGACGCCGACCGAGTCGAGGTGGGCACCGACGACGATGACGTTGTTCGGGTCGCCGGTCGGGGTCTCGGCGACGACGTTGTGGGTCGTGTACGTGCCCGGGCGCCAGTCGACCTTGAACCGTGCCGTCAGACCGGTGTCGCCGCTGAGCACTCCGTTGGCCAGAGCGGTCGCCGTTTCGACCGTTGCAGCGAACGTGGGGATCTCGATTCCGTCGAAGTTGAACCACAAGGGTTCGGTGCGGCCGGGTTGCCCCTCATTGATGAAGACCATCGCCCCGGCGGGGGAGGCGTCGGCGAGTGTGAACTTCTGAGCGAAGCTGCACGTTCCCCGCTGGACGATGATGATCGCTCCGTCCGGGACCCCGGCATAGTCCGCAGCTTCGCAACCGCTCGTGCTGGTGTTCGGTAGCGCGCCCGGGGGGAGCACGAGATCGATCGCCCACACCGCAGTGGTGATGTCGAGCTCGTACGGCGTCGACTTGAACATCGAGCCGAAGTCCCCGCCGAGCGAGGCGCCAGCGATGCCGCCCACGAAGCTGGTGCCGTCGACGATCTCGAGGACCGGCGCCTCGAAGTCGGCGATGAACGTCAAGTCGTACTCGAACTCGTTCTCCGACACGTTGAATCCGGCGGCCGCGGCTCGTGCCGCGACGTAGTCGGCCGAGCTGGCGTAGCCCGGCGCGCCGGCAAGGCGATTGGCTCCGCCGCTGGCGTCACTGATCGTCTGCAAGGCACGCTCGTGCTCCAGGATCCCCTCGACTGTGACGGCCCGCCGCAGCTTCGCGGAGTTGTTGTTGTTGGAGTTGGGCTCCGACGTGACCGGCACCGCAGTGACGACGAGAGCAGCGCACATCAGCAATGCGCCAAAGACAAGCCTTGATCGATGCATGCTGCCTCCCACGCGCGACTGCTGACCCGGCCGAATCGCTACGAACGAGCGTGGCCCACGTCAGGGAGGTCGTCAAGCACCCGGAGGACCCGGGTCGACGTGATCGCTCGATCGACGACGCCGACTTGGCGTACGTCATCGTCTGCCAAGACCTCGGCGGGCGCGAGGTTCTCAACGAGCCGTTGTCCTACGACGTAGCAAACTGATCGCTGGACGGCGGAGGTCATGTGCTGCGTACAGTCGCGGCGTGGCCGGGTCCGAGGCAGCTCGGATGCGACAGGTGGCTTCGGGGCTCTCTCCTCGCATCAAGGAGCACAACCTCACGCTCGTCGCCGCGGGCGTCGCGTTCTACGCGTTTCTCGCCTTCGTGCCGGCGCTCGTCTCGTTCATCTCGATCTACGGACTTGTCGCGGATCCCGACGACGTCGCCGATCAGGTCGCGGACGTCGCGTCGGCGCTGCCCGAAGAGGTGCAGGACTTCGTGACCTTCCAGCTCACTTCGATCGCGAGCGCGAACCGCGCGGGCGTCTCGTTCACGCTTGTGATCGCGATCGCACTGGCGCTGTGGAGTGCATCGGGAGGGATGGCGGCCCTCATCACCGGGATTCACGTCGCACATGAGCACGACGAGCCGTCGGGCTTCGTGGCCAAGCGCGGCAAGGCGCTGGGGCTGACGCTCGGTGCGATGGTGTTCCTCGGCATCGTCATCTTCGTGATCGCGGCCGTGCCGCCGTTGCTATCCAAGGCCGGACTCGGCACCGCGGGGGAGATCGTGTTCGGTGTGCTCCGCTGGCCCGTGCTCGGGGCGGTGATGATGGCGGGGATCGGCCTGCTGTACCGAGTTGCCTTGAAGGACTCGCCGAGCGCATGGCTCGGGTTCGTCACGCGGGGAGCGGTGGTGGCGACCATCGGGTGGCTCGTCGTCTCGGCCGGATTCGCTTTCTACACCGCGAACTTCGCGAGCTATAGCAAGACCTATGGCGCGGCTCGCGTCGATCGTCGTGGTGCTTCTGTGGCTGTGGTTGAGCTCGCTCCTCGTGCTCGTGGGCGCGGAGGTCGATGGGCTCCGGGAGGAGTGATACGAGGCGATACTGGAGGCATGACGACGCCGGCTGACGAGCTGCAGATCGATCGTCGTGCGCCGGTCGAGCGCATCGCGCTGCCGCCGATGTCGTGGGTCGAGCTCGTCCCCGGCTTCGTCCGTGACGCCGACGCCATGTTCCATGAGCTGCACACGACGCTGGCGTGGGGCCAGACCGAAGTGCTCAGGTACGACAAGTACGTGCCGGAGAACCGCCTCGGCGTCGGCGTCCGCACCGACTCCCACGTGCTCTTCCGCCAGACCGACCTACACCTTCGGTCCCGCTTCCACGTCCAGTTCACGGGCGTGTCGGCGATCCTCTACCGCGACGGACAGGACTTCCAGGGCCTGCACAGCGACCGCGAGATGCGGTGGCTCGACGACACGGTGATCGCGATCGCCGTGCTGGGCGCGCGGCGGCCGTTCGTCCTTCGACCCCGTCTCGAGCGCGGCGTGCCGGTGGAGCGCGTCCCGGCGGGAACTGGTCCCGACGATGTGGTCCTCACGCCGGGCGAGGGCGACCTGCTCATCATGGGCGGCGCCGCGCGAGCGCGAGTGGCTGCACGGCGTGCCGGCAGCTCCGTCGGTCGACCAGCCGCGCATCTCACTCACCTGGAGATGGACGAGCCGCAAGGGACGGCCCGACACGAACCCGACGTTCTATGAAGGCCGCCAGTTCAGCGACAGACCGCGCCAACCGGGGTCACGCACCCGCCCGGCATAGGGTGCGCCGGTGAGCGACGACCTCGAGCGGTTCGTCGAGGCGCAGGATCCCGTCTATGACGGTGTGTGCGTGGAGCTGCGAGAGGGCGAGAAGCGCACCCACTGGATGTGGTTCGTGTTCCCGATTCTGACCGGTCTCGCTAACAGTCCCAACGCCAGGACATACGCGATCTCCTCGGTAGAGGAAGCGCGTGCGTACATGGCGCACCCAGTCCTCGGAGAACGTCTACGCAAATGCGTCAAGCTGGTGGTTGACGTTGACGGCAAGACCGCACGCGAGATCCTCGGCGAGCCGGACGACTGGAAGCTCTGGCAGTGTCTCACTCTGTTCGCCGTCGCGGTCCCTGGCGAGGCCATGTTCGCGAAGGGCCTCGAGCGCTTCTTCGACGGCCGACAGGCTGGCCACACGCTCGAGCGGCTGAAGGAGTTGGAGAGTGGCGGACAGCCCTAGGCGGGCGCTTGTCACGGGCGTGGGGCGGCGGGCGGGCATCGCGGCAGCGATCGCTCATCGTCTGCGCGCTGACGGCTGGGCCGTCGCCACGACCGGTTGGCGCGATTACGACCGCGCATGGAGTGGGGCGCGGACTCCGATCCGCTCGCGGATCACGAAGTCGACTTCACCGATCCCGACGCGCCTGATGCACTGTTCCGCCTCGTCGCCGATGGCGGACCGATCACAGCGATGGTGCTCTGCCACGCCGAGAGCGTCGACTCTGACATCAAGAGCACGACGATCGAGAGCTTTGATCGCCACTTTGCCGTGAACGTGCGATCGAACTGGCTGTTGATCCGGGCGTTCGCATCTCAGTTCCCCGCTGGCGCGGCAGGAAGCGGCCGCATCGTCGCGCTCACCAGCGATCACACGGCGTTCAACATGCCATACGGAGCGAGCAAAGCTGCGCTCGACCGAATCGTGATCGCGGCGGCAACGGAGTTCGCCGACCTCGGGATCACCGCGAACGTCGTCAATCCCGGTCCGAACGACACCGGCTGGATGGACGAGCGCATCGAGGGCGCCGTGCGGCGCAGCAATCTCCAGGGGCGGATCGGCACGCCCGCGGACACGGCGAACCTCGTGAGCTTCCTCCTGTCCGAGGAGGGCGGATGGATCAACGCGCAGCTGCTGCAGTCCGACGGCGGACGCCGACCGGGCTGAGACGGCGCGTCACTGCGGCCACGGGAAACCGTCGAACACTCCTCTCGCATCGGCCTCCAGCTCGGCGCACGGCCCGACGACCTCGATCGGCACGTTGCCGCGTGCGAACACCTCGCGACTGGAGAGCTGGAGCATCGGCGCTCCTTCGGGGATCATGGTCCCAAGCTGCTCGCTCGACAACGCGAACACCAGCCGGCCGATTCCTGCCCAGTACTGGCCGCCCGCACACATCGTGCAGCTCTCGCAGCTCGTGTAGAGCGTCGCGCCAGCGCGCTCCTCGGCGGTCATGTGTTGGGATGCCCAACCGGCGAGCGGCGAGCTCGGGATGTCCGGTCACGTCCCCCGTCCCGACCGTGTTCATGAGCTCCAGCAGCACGGAACCATCAGGGCCAACGAGCAGCGAGCCGAAAGGTTGGTTTCCGCTGCCCCGGGCTTCGCGTGCGAGCTCGAGACAGCGCTGCAAGTGCGCGATGTCGGTCTGGTCCATAGCTCGACGTTAGGAGTCAGGCGTCTCCGTGCGATCGACGCCTACGACTCTTAGGCCGCCAGCACCGAGGCCGCGCTCCCCATGAGGTCGAGGAAGTTGTCGCAGTAGAACCGTTGCTTCGCGTCGTCGTCGGTGTGCGCGAGCGACGCCTCGAAGCGCTCGATCGGCCGCCGCCCGCCCTCCACGTGCGGGTAATCGCTCGAGAAGAGGCACACTTCGGGGCCGGCCTGCTCGATGATCCACCCGACATCCTCGGTCGGGTATGGCGTCGCCCGAATCTGCCTCCGGACGTACTCGCCCGGCCGGAGTGACAGCGCGCGGAGGCGCTCCTCGTGCCGGGCGAACGCGTCGAACGCGGCCTCGAGCTGCCGCATCCACGACGGCAGCCAGATCGCGCCTTGCTCGATCACGCCGAAGCGGAGCGACGGGAATCGCTCGAGCACGCCGTCGAAGATCATCGTGGCGAGCGTCTGCATCGGGGGATGAGGGATGCCCATGTAGTCCACGGAGCGGAAGTTCTCCTCGCCGCCGTGGAAGTCCGGAGGGATCGGCAGCCCGTTCCGGAAGTAGCTCCTGTCGATCAGGTCGCCGGTGCCCCCGACGTGGAAGACGACGGGGATCGCGGCCTCCTGCGCCCGCGCCCAGACACCGTCGAGACCGACGTGGCTGGGGGAATGCCCGGGAGGACAACCGGACGCGATGAGCAGCGCGGCGGCGCCCATCGCGATCGCCTCGTCGGCCATTGTGGCCGCGTCGTCGAGCGAGCACAGGGGCACGTAACAAGTGGGCAGCAACCGTGGGTCGGCCGCGCAGAACTCGACCATGCCGCGGTTGTGCGCGCGGGCGGCGCCGAGCGCGAGGTCGACGTCACCGCTGTGCTCCCAGTCGCGCAGGCGTCGGTTGTGGAACGTGTTGAACACGAGTTGGCTCGAGAACCCAAGGAGGTCGAGCGCCCGCGCCCGGTCGTCGGCCAAGAACGAGCCGGTCGCGGCGAAGTTCTTGCGGTTCATGATTTCGGCCGCTTCGTCCGCGGTGTATTCGTCCGACCGGTGGCGCTCGGCGAGCCGTTCGAACGCGGCGTCGAGATCGCGAAGCTGCTCGTCCGGGTCGCCGGTCTGGCGCAGTTCGTTGCCGCTCGAGTAGCGGAGCGGCTCGATGCGGTCTCGCACGGCGGGTTCCGCGTGAGCGACCAACCAGCCCGGCGTCTCCATGATGTGGGCGTCGGCATCGTGCACGATTCGACCCGTCGCGTTGTACGGCATCCCCCGAGTCTCGCGCGCCACTACGAGATATCGTCCGGTCGCCGCGGGAAGGGGTGGGGCCATGCCGAGTGCCGATGAGATCCGAGCGACCCAGAAGCAGACGTGGGACAAGTTCTCCGCCGGCTGGGAGAAGTGGGACGACGTCGTGATGGCGACGACCGGTCAGGTCGGCCGAGAGCTCGTCGAGAGCCTCCGGGTCGCGGAGGACCAGCAGCACCTCGACGTGGGTGCGGGGACCGGCGAGCCGGGGCTCACGATCGCGGCGCTCGCGCCGAAGGGCCGCGTCACTCTCGCCGACCTGTCTCCCGAGATGCTGGCCGCGGCCGGACGTCGGGCCGCCGCGAAGGGCCTCACGAACGTCGACTACCGCGAGTGCGGCGTCGAGAACTTGCCGTTCCCCGATGCGACCTTTGACAGCGTCAGCTGCCGGTTCGTGTTCATGTTCGTCCCCGACATCGACAAGGCGGTATCCGAGATCGCCCGGGTGCTGAAGCCCGGCGGTCGAGCCGCCGCGGCGGTGTGGGCCGGCCCTGAGGTGAACGCGTGGGCCACGATCGCCGGCGCCGCGATGGCGACCGAGATCGAGCCGGTGCCGCCGGATCCCGACGCGCCAGGCATGTTCCGTTGCGCCGCGCCCGACGCGATCAGCGCCCGGTTCCGCGGTGCCGGCCTCCAGGACGTGACCGAGTGGGACGTCCCCACGCTCATGGAGACCGAGAGTGCCGAGCAGTACTGGTACTTCGTCACCGAGCTCACGGCCCCCGTCGTCGCCGCCCTGGCGACCGTCGACCAGGCGACCCGAGACCGCATCGGCGCCCGGGCGATCGAGGCCGCTCGAGCGTACGAATCGGACGGAAAGGCCAGGCTGCCCGGCATGGCCCGCTGCATCGTCGGGACGAAGTGATCGCGGCAGGGTTGAACGCCGAGATTCCGGGGTACTGTCCGCTCGTCGCCACGCGGTCCGGAACGCTCCAGGCCAAAAACGAATCGCATTTGCGGAAGTGAAGGGCAGGAGCGGGCGCCGGACTGCGTAGGCGACGGCGGACATCTCGTCACACTTCAACGCCGTCGCTGGCAACATCTGGGTGCCATGACCGACGCTGTCGACCTCACCCGATGCACAGCGACCGAGCTGCTCGACCTGTACCAGCGGGGCGAGGCGTCGCCAGTGGAGGCGACCCAGGCGGTGCTCGACCGCATCGACGAGCTGAACCCGTCGTGAACGCGTTCTGCTTCCTCGCGGCGGACGAGGCGCTCGACGCGGCCCGTGCGAGCGAGTTTCGCTGGCACCGAGGCACGCCGATGGGTCCGCTCGACGGCGTGCCCACGTCGATCAAGGACCTGATCCTCACGAAGGGCTGGCCGACGTTGCGGGGCAGCCACACCGTCGATCCGAACCAGCCGTGGGACATCGACGCGCCCGCGACCGCCCGCCTGCGCGAGGCGGGCGCCGTGCTGATCGGCAAGACGACGACGCCCGAGTTCGGCTGCAAGGGCGAGACCAACTCGCCGCTCACGGGCATCACCCGCAACCCATGGGACACGACCAAGACGCCGGGCGGCTCGTCCGGCGGCACCGCAGCTGCGGTGGCCGCGGGCATGGGCCCGCTGAGCATCGGGAGTGACGGCGCCGGGTCGGTCCGCATCCCCGCCGCGTTCTGCGGCAACTTCGGCTTGAAGCCGAGCTTCGGACGGGTGCCCGCGTATCCGTTGTCGCCGTTCGGCACGGTCTCGCACCTCGGGCCGCACACGATGAGCGTCGCGGACGGCGCGCTGATGATGAACGTGCTGAAGCAGCCTGACGCGCGCGACTGGACGTCGCTTCCACCCGACAGCTCCGACTACACCGCGGACCTCGACGGCGGCATCGACGGGCTGCGCGTGCTCTTCTCGCCGACGCTCGGATACGCCGCAGGTCGACGCCGAGGTGGCGAGCGCGGTTGCCGCGGCGGTCGACCAGCTGTCGGCGCTCGGCGCGCAGCGTCGAAGTCGGCGACCCCGGCTTCGAGGATCCGCTCCCGATCACCACGGGCTTGTGGTTCACGGGAGCGTGGACCCTGTGGAACACGCTCACCCCCGCGCAGCAGGAGGTCACTGATCCCGACTTCGCAGCCGAGGCGCGAGCTCGGCGGCGAGATGAGCAGCCTCGACGTGCAGCGGCTGAACCTGCGGCGCGGCGAGCTCGGATCGCAGATGCGCCAGCTCATGCAGCGCTACGACCTGATCGTCACGCCCTCGGTCGCGGTGCCCGCGTTCGATGCCCGGCCCGGCCGGCTCGCGTCCCGCTCGACCCCGCGTCGATGCTCGGATGGACGCCGTTCTCGTATCCGTTCAACCTGACGCAGCAGCCCGCGTGCACGATCCCGTGCGGGTTGACGAGCGGCGGTCTGCCGATCGGCATGCAGCTCGTCGGCCCGATGTTCGCCGACGCCCTCGTGCTGCGCGCCGCGCGCGCCTACGAACAGGTTGCGCCCGATTCCCCGCCCCCCGATCTGACCGCCCCACCCCCCGCGATCTCAGGTAGAGAACGCGCCAAATTGGCCTGTTGTTACCGAGGTTCGGCGGGATCCGCTTCCCAGAAGACCTCGACCTCGGTGCCGTCGGGATCCCAGCAGCGGAACGTGACGTACTGCTCGCCGGGCCGGAAGTCCTCCACGTCGCCGATGCGCACGCCTGCGTCGGTGAGCGCCGCGTGCCGGCGCGAGCACCTCGTCGGCGTCTGTGCCGCCGAAGCCGATGTGGAAGCCGTACGGCAGCTCTTGGTGTCGGATCGGCCGGGATCAGCGCGAGCAAGAAGCCGTCGTCGTTGCGGATGAAGTAGCCGCCGTCGGCCTCGAACGCGGGCGGAACCCGAAGTGCTGCTGATAGAAGTCGCGACACGCCGCGGCATCGCGCACGCGCAAGTTCATGTGATTGAGGTCCACGGGCTCAGCGTTTCATCAATCGGGCAGAGCGGCACGAGGAACCCGGGGTCGTGGCCGAGCTGCCCGGCGCGACTGACCGCGGCGGAGCCGAACCGGTCTCTCACCTCGTCGAGGGCTTCGTCGAGCCGGCTCGCAGTGCGACGGTCGAAGGGCAGCGGGAGCTGGACGGCGTCGTTGTCATCGAGGTTCATGATCGCGATGCCGATCAGGGTCAAGCCCTGTTCGTCGATCATGGGTTGGACCGACTCGAGCAGGCCCCGCGCGGTCTCGAGGATCGGTTCGGTGCGGGCGGTGGGCCGGGGCAACGTGTGCGACCGAGTCGCGCGCGACCAGTCCTCGAAGCGCATCCGCAGCACGACGGTTCGGCCTACGCGGTTCGCGGCGCGCAGCCGCCGAGTGACGCGATCGACGAGCCCCGCCAAGGTCGCCTCGATCTCGCCTGGTGCCTTGGCTCGCCAGCCGATCGCGCGCTGCGAACCGATCGAGCGGCGCCGGCGTCCGACGACGACGGGTCGGGGGTCGTAGTTGTGAGCGAGCGCGTGCAGATGCCGACCGCTCGCCGGGCCGAGGATCGACACGAGCGTCGACTCGTGAAGCCGGGCCACGTCGGCCACGGTGTCGATGCCGCGATCGTGGAGCTTCGTCGCCGTCTTGATGCCGACGCCCCACAGCCGCTCGACGGGCAGGGGATGCAGGAACGCGAGCTCCTGCTCGGGAGGAACCACGAGAAGGCCGTCGGGCTTGGCGACGCCGGCTCGCGACCTTCGCGAGGAACTTGGTGCGGGCGACGCCAACGGTGATCGGAAGACCGACGCGGTCGAGCACCTGGGCTCGAAGGCGGATGGCGATCTCCGTCGGCGTGCCCGCCAGCCTTCGGAGGCCACCGACGTCGAGGAAGGCCTCGTCGATCGAGATGCCTTCGACGAGAGGCGTCGTGTCGTTGAACACCTCGAACACGGCCTTGCTGGCTTCGGAGTACGCCTCCATGCGGGGCGAGACCACGATCGCCTGCGGGCAGAGGAGGCGCGCCTGCCTTCCGCCCATCGGCGTGTACACGCCGAACGCCTTCGCTTCGTAGCTCGCCGCGAGCACGATGCCCCCGCCCACGATGACCGGACGACCCCTCAGCGAGGGGTTGTCGCGCTGCTCGACCGACGCGTAGAAGGAGTCGAGGTCGGCATGGAGGATCGTCGCCTCGGAGCGGTCGAACATATGTTCGTAGATGGTATCCTGCGCCGGTGACCGACATCGAGGTGGTCGAGGCCATCTACGCCGCGATGCACGCCCGCGACATCGACCGGCTGATCGAGCTCATCGACGAGAAGGTGGTCATCACGCAGGACTCGCGGCTGCCTTGGGGTGGCCGGTTCGAGGGCCTCGAAGGCTTCGCGCAGTTCGCCGCCGCACTCACGGGCACCATCACGTCGGCGGTCACGCACGAGATGCTCTTCACGGCCGATGGCGATGTGATCCAGGTGGGGCACACGCGTGGCACCGTGAACGAGACCGGCAAGCCGTTCGACATCGCCGAGGTGCATCGCTGGACGATCCAGGACGGCAAAGCGGTGCGGGCCCACTTCTCGATCGACACGCCCGGCATGCTCGCCGTGCTCGGCTTGGAGGCATAGCCATCGACATCTCGTGCGCGTTCGCGACCTCCATGGCCACGCCCGACCATGTCGCGCGTGCCGAAGCGCTCGGCTACCGGCGGGCATGGCTGTACGACTCGCCCGCGCTGTACCCCGACGTCTGGATGATCCTGGCGGAGTGTGCCGCGCCGTACGTCGACGATCGAGCTCGGGCCGGGCGTCGCGATCCCGTCGCTTCGTCACCCGATGGTCACGGCATCGGCGGTCGCGACGTTGGTCGACCTCGCGCCCGGGCGCGTGAACTTGGCGATCGGTTCAGGGTTCACGGGCCGGCTCACGCTCGGGCAGAAGCCGCTCAAGTGGTCGTTCGTCCGCGAGTACGTCAGCGCGGTCATCGGCCTCCTCGCCGGCCAGACCGTGCAGTGGGAGGGCGCGCCGATCCGGATGCTGCACCCCGAGGGGTTCGGCGCGCGCGCGGCCGATCCGCATCCCGATCATCCTCGGCACGGGCGGGCCGAAGGGCGAGGCGGTTGCCCGCGAGCTGGCCGACGGCGTCTTCGCCACCGGCCCAAGCCCTGGCTTCGAGCGGTGCTCGGTGCTCACGTTCGGCACCGTGCTCGACGACGGGCGAAGATGCGGGCAGCGAGCGCCATGCGTCTCGCAGCACACGACACCGCCGACGGGATCGCCGATCTGTACACGTCGGCATGCGCCCGCAGCCGGGACGTCGTCGCCCGGATCGCCTCGCTCGATGAGCCCGCCGCCGTGCCGTCGTTCGGTCGTCGGCGGGTCGACCTGCCGCTGATCCTGGTGCACATGATCGACGAGACCACTCGGCACGCGGGGCATCTCGATCTCCTGCTGGACGCCGCCAGGACCCACAGCAGTCGCGGCTGACCGGTATAGCAATACGTGGTACTGTTGTCCATCTACTCGTTCCGTTAGGTATTTGTAGCTCTCTCAACCTGCTGAGTAGAATGCCGCAACGCGGTTCTGACGAAGGTCCGGCAACGGAAGCTGTCGATCGAGCAGGCGTGGTTGTCGAGAACAAATGGACGCTATGGGCATCACGATGTGCCTCCCGCCCGTTGCTGGGACGAGCTTTCGCGATTGTGCTCGATCTCGGCGCACCAATCTACGATTGCATCTATCTGGCGGCGGCGATCGCGACCGATCGCAAGCTGATCACGGCGGACCAGCGCTTTGCTGCAAGAGTTGCGAAATCGCCGCCATTGCAAAATCGAATCGAGCCGCTGCGTCAGTCGTAGACGGACCGAGTGCGTTCCGCTCGCGCGATTCAGCCTCGATCGTCGTCGCGAACCCGGCGCCGGAATCCGGAGAGGCTCCGCCAGTTGTGCCTTGGTCAGCGGCGCGTCGAGGAACGTCATCTCCACGCCGTCCGCCATCACCTGCTCGATGTCCGAGCGCCGGTCGGGGACAGCGCTTCCTTCGGGTTGTACCGCAAGCCGGCGTGTACTCGATGCCGGCGGCGCCGGCCTGATGCACGATCTTGCCCCATTGCTCGATCTCGCTCTCGACGAAGCGCGCGAGCTCGGCGGGCGGCGTCGGCTCGCCCGGAACCAGGCCCATGTCGATGAGCTTCTTCTGGCCCTCGGGGCTCGCGACGTAGCGCACAAGCTCGCCATGGAGCCTGTCGACGATCGGACGCGGCGTGCCGGCGGGCGCCGACAGCATCTGCCAGGGCGCGGAGTCGTAGCCGGCAACGGTCTCGCCGATCGGCACGATCTCGGGCGCGACCGCCATGCGCTTGGCCGTGGTGACGCCGAGCGCCCGCACCTTGCCGGACTTGATCTGCGGCAGCGCCGGCGGCGCGTCGCTGAACAGCACCTGGATGTGTCCCGCCGATCAGATCGTTGATCGCCGGCACGGTGCCCTTGTAGGGCACATGCGGTCATCTGCACGCCGGTCAGACTCTTGAACAGCTCGCCGTAGAGATGATGCGACGCGCCGACGCCGCCCGATGCCGAAGCTGAGTTGGCCCGGCCGCTCCTTGGCATATGTGATCAGGTCGGCGACGCTGTTGACCGGCAGCGACGGATTGACCACCAGGATGAACGGCAGATGCGCGAGCATCGCGATCGGCGCGAAGTCCTTGACCGGATCGTAGGGGAGCTTCTTGTAGAGCGTGGGATTGATCGCCATGGCGGAGCTGGTCGCCATCAGCAGCGTGTAGCCGTCGGGCGCCGCCTTGGCGACGCGCTCGACCGCGATGTTGCCGCCGGCGCCGGGCGACGTTCTCGACCACGAACGGCTTGCCCCAGCGCTCTCGGTGAGCTTGTCGCCGAGCAGCCGCGAGGTGATGTCGGGCGCCCGCCGGGCGGGAAGCCGACGATGATCTTGATCGGCCTGCTCGGATAGTCTGCGCCTGCGCGTAGCCGCGATCGGCTGGCGACGCACAGCGCCGCTGAAGCTCAGGCACAGCAGCGCCGCAATGACGCGCGGATCGCTCTCGATCGGCGTTACTCCGCCTTGATGTTGGCGGCCTTGATGATCGGCCACCATTTCTCGATCTCGGCCTTGTGGTAGCGCGGCGAGCGCCTCCGGCGTCTGCTGCTCGCGCGGCGGAATCTCCTGGCCGAGATCGGCGAGCCGCTGGCGCACGCCGGCATCGGCCAAGGCCGTCGACCACCGCGGCATTGAGCTTGGCGATGATGTCCTTCGGCGTGCCCTTGGGCACCCAGAGCCCGTGCCAGATCGAGATGTAGAGCCCCGGCAGGCCGGCCTCGTCGACGGTCGGGATGTCGGGCGCCGCCGGCAAGCGGCGTCTTGGCCGTGACCGCATAGGCCTTGATCGTGCCGGCGCGCACCTGCGGCAGCGAGTTGCGACGCCTGGTCGATCATGATGTCGATCTGGCCGGCGACCAGGTCCTGCATCGCCGGCGCGGCGCCGCGATAGGGCACGAACTGGAAGCGCGTGCCGGTGGCTTCTGGAAGATAGACGCCGCCGACGTGCGACGCGCTGCCGGGGCCGGCGGTCGCCCTGCGACGCCTTGTCCGGATTGGCCTTCAGCCAGGCGACCAGCTCCTTCAGGTCGTTCGCCGGCATGCGCTTTCTTCGCGACGATCAGCTGCGGATTGCTGGCGATCAGCGCGACCGGCTCGAAATCGTTCAGCACGTCGTACGGCAGCGGATAGATCGCGCCGTTGACGACATGCGTGCCCCAGTGGCCGATGCTGAGCGTGTAGCCGTCGGGCGCCGCGCGCGCGACCCGGCCGACGCCGATGGTGCCGGCGGCGCCGGTCGACGTTCTCGATGATGACGGGCTGGCCGAGCGGTTGCCCGCATGCGCTCGGCCAGGATGCGCGCGAGCGTGTCGGTCGGGCCGCCGGCCGGGAACGGCACGATCATGCGTGATCGGCCGCGACGGATAGGTCTGCGCCGTGCGCTCCGCGTCACGGCGGTCGCAGCGGCTACGATCCCGCCGCCAGCTGCAGAAATTTTCGGCGAGCGTTCGGCCGTTTCCTCCACAAGGCGACGGCATCGTCAGCCCGGCTTGGCACCGGAAAGCTTGATCACCTTGCCCCATTTCTCGATTTCGGCCGCCATTAAGCGCCGAATTCCGCGGGGGTGAACAGAATCGGACGTGGTCGCCGACCTCGGCGAGCCGCGCCTTGACTGTGCGGGTCGGCAAGCCCGGCGTTGATCTCGCGGTTGAGCCTCGCGATGATCTCGGGGGGCGTGCCGCTCGGCACGCCGACGCCGCACCAGGAGTTGGCCTCGTAGCCCGGCAACGGTCTCGCCGATCGTCGGCACGTCGGGCAGCGCCGTCGAAGCGCGTGTTGCCCGCCACGGCGAGCGCCCGCAGCGCGCCCGACCGGATGTGCGGCAGCGAGCCGGTCAGCGCGTCGAATCCCGACCTCGACCTGCCCGGCGATCAGGTCGGTGATCATCGGCGCGCCGCCGCGATAGGGCACGTGGACGATGTTGACGCCGGCCATCATCTTGAACAGCTCGCCCGCCAGATGCGAGGTCGTGCCGGTGCCGAACGAGGCGATGTTGACCGTGCCGGGATTGGCCTTGGCGAGGCGATCAGCTCGGCGAGGTCTTCGCCGGCAGCACGGGTGCGCCACCAGCACCAACGGAAAATCGATCAGTCCGGCGACCGGCGCGATGTCGCGCACGAGGTTGAAGGGGAGCGTCTCGAAAAACGTGACGTTCACCGCCGAGGAGGCGGCATGAACAGCAGCGTGTAGCCGTCGGGCGGCGAGTCGACCACGGCCTGGATCGAGATATTGGTGCCGGCGCCGGGCTTGTTCTCGATGACGACTGGCTGGCCGAGCCGCTCGGACAGCCAGGCCCCATGATGCGGGACACGATGTCGGCGCCGCCGCCGGGCGGAAACCCCACGACCCAGCGCAGCGGCTGCGACGGATAGGATTGTGCCATTGCCGCGCGCGACAGGCGGGGAGCGCAACGGCGGCGCCGGCCACCAGCTGCAGAAATCGACGGCGGGGAAGGGTCATGGCGGGTCTCCCTGCGCTACGCGCCTCTCGAAGATATCTGATGAGAATTCCGCCCGCCGACGGCACCGGCGCTGCCGCGAAATATCGGGACTTCGGCACATCCCCTGGCAGCTCGCGGACGAGGTCACACGTCCGTACGAGCAGCCTACCGCGAATGCCGCGCCGTCGGAAGAGGCGCAGAGGCCGCTGCCCCACTGTGCCGTGAACGGCGCGGCCGTGTCACGTTGGAGCCAGTCGCGTCGTAGGCGGTGCGCTCATGCAGTCCCGCCGGCGCCAGGACCGTCATTCCGACGTGCCCGCGTCGCGGACGGCAGTTTGATCACCTATGACAGCGATGGCTCGACGCGTGGCGGCGGTCGGCGTGCTCCCGTTTCCGCGGCGCGGCGGCGGCCCGGCATCACGCCGGAATCCACGCATGCCAACATGAACAGCGCAGCCAGCACCGAGTAGATCAAGACCCAGGCGGTGTCGTTGGACCAGGTCATGAAGCAAGTCCCTCC
>CAVXAI010000005.1:0-32176 GCA_963759645.1 uncultured Acidimicrobiales bacterium
GGGTAAGCGTGGCATGACGCTTCCTTGCGGCCACTTCCCGGCCAGATTTCGCCGACGGAAATGCGGAGTTACACAGCCTCCCAGGGCATGTCCGCGACGAGAGGAAAACGCTCTCTGATGTCCTCCGCGGTCTTTGGATGTGAGAAGCAGGTTTCTACGGCCACCTCGTGAAAGTGATCGACACCGACATCGTTGCGTAGGAAGAAGGCGTTGAATCCAAGTCTGTTCGCGCCGACAAGCCGATAGCCCTTCTCGCGGGCGAGGTTGGTGAATGCGCGAAGCGATGCTCCGCAGAAGCTTGGCACGCCGTTTGTCGTCGAATAGCTACGCGAAACGAAGTTGTCGGAGTAGGGGACGGTCCATGCTCGATCGGGTCCCAGAATGTCGTTGTATTCAAGGACCACCACTCGCGGGTTGACGACGGTGATCGCTTGCCAAATCCAGTAGTCGACTCCGTCGAGGTCGAGCGAGAGCAGGTCTATCTCGCCGACGAAACCATTGGCGGAAATCAGCTCATTGATGGACTCGCGAGTCACCCAGGCATTCACGAAGGTCGGGGGGAACCACCTCGTTCGTCGAGAACCGAGTAAAACGCCTTGCCGATGTCGACCAGAAGTGGATCGCCGTCGATCAGGAGCGCATGCCACCCGTGATTGAGGACAAGGTTGGCGGCGTTGCATTCAAGGCCATGTCCCGCGCAGATCTCGACCACACGGCGGTTCGTCGTACCGACGATCGTGAAGATGTGGAGAAGGATTCCATCCTCGTCGGTTTGAGACGTAACTGAGAAGCCGAACTCGTCGAGGCGCCTGCCCTGCAATTCGGACGCGTTCATACGCCACAATTCGAGGAGAGCGTTCTGCACGCCCTCGGCAGATCCCACGCGCTCACGAACGAGTTCAAGTGTCACGCGCAGGTGTCCCCGCAGGCGTCGAACCAACTTGCCCACGGCTCGACACCCTAGAAGGCCCTTCAGCTCATCGCTTCTGCACAGTCGAAAAGAAGAGAGCTGAGCTAGCGCGTCGACTGCCCCTTCGGCGGCCCGGCTGAGGTGAACCGGGCATCGGGCGGGTCGACCGCCCAGGCCGCCGACTCGCCCCACCCGTCGTCGTAGACGAGCTCTCGGATCGGCCGTCTGCGAACCGGTCCGTGGTGGCCTTGCGGTCGTCCGAGCGTGATCGTCGCGCTCAGCGCGGTGCCGTCGGGGATGCCGAGGAGCGCGCGCAGTTCGTCTTCTACGAACGCGTGCCAACCCGTGAGGGCACCGCCATATCCGAGGGCTCGGGCCGCGAGGAGGAGGTTCTGGCAGGCCGGGTAGATCGACGCGCCCTCGGTGTAGTGCACGTCGCGGTAGCGGACGAGGCAGGCGAGCACGACGACCGGTATCTGTTCGAAGTGGTCGACATAATGCTGCATCGTGCGCGCCATGCGCGCCTTGGGTGACTGCTCGTCGCGGCCAGAGCCGCCCTCGTAGCCGTCGCTCGCCACCTTTGCGGTCCAGCCGGCGCGAAAGGCCTCGCCGAGCAGGTTCTTGGCCTCGATCGCCTTCGGGCCGTCCCGCAGAACCAGGAACCGAAACGGCTGACGGTTGCTGCCCGAGGGCGCCCGACTGGCCGCGAACAGGATCGTCGCGAGATCGTCGTCGGGGATCGGATCTGCTGTGTAACGGCGGATCGCCCGGGTGGTCGCGATGCCTTCGAGCAAGCTGATCACCCGATCAGCGCCCCTTGAACTCCGGCGGGCGCTTCTCGAGGAACGACGCCATGCCTTCACGGAAGTCTTCGCTCCGGAAGAGCGGGAGCAGCTGCAGGAAGACATGGTGCACGTTCTGGTCGAACGTCTCAGTCTCGGCCATGCGCATCATCCGCTTTGTGGCACGCACCGCCAGCGGAGCGTTGCCGGCGATCTCCTTCGCGAGCGCTTGCGTTGCGTCGGCAAGCTGGGTGTCGGGGACCACTTGGTTCACGAGGCCGAGCTCGAGGCACTCCTTGGCCATGAGGGTGCGTCCAGTGAATGCGATCTCGGCGGCCTTCGCGTAGCCGACCATCCGCGGAAGAAGCCACGTGCCGCCGCTCTCCGGCAGCACCCCTCGCTTGGTGAACGCCGCCGCGAGCTTCGCCGACTCACCCGCAATGCGGATGTCGCACCCGAGCGCGAGATCCATGCCGTAGCCAGCGGCTCCTCCGTTCAGCGAGCACACCGTGGGCGTGTCCACGTTGTGCAGGACGATCGGTGGGGCGTCACGCAGATCGAACTCGCCCGGACTGCCGCCCACGTCGCCCAACCCGCGGCCCGCGGACTGCTCGGCGATGTCGAGCCCGGCGCAGAACGCGTGGCCAGCGCCCGTCAAGACGATGACCCGAACCTCGGGGTCGCGGTCGGCCTCGACGAGTCGCCGCGAGAGCTCCGAGAGCATCGGTCCGGAGATTGTGTTCATGCGGTCCGGGCGGTTGAACGTCAGCGTCGCGACGTGGTCCGACACCTCGTAAAGAAGCTCGCTCATGGCGGAACGGTACCGTGCGCTCGATGAGCGAGACGCAGGGCGCAGTGCCGCAGCCGCAGCTGACGTACCAGGGTCCGATGTCGGGCACGACCGAAGTGCTGTTGATCCGCCATGGCCGCTCCGCCGATGTCGTGCCCGGTACCCCCGAGTCACACGATCCCGGTCTCCACGAGGTCGGCCGAGCGCAGGCGCAAGCGCTCGCGAGACGGCTCGCGAGCAAGCGAATCGACGCCGTCTACGCGTCTCACCTCGCACGCGCGATCGAGACGGCGCGACCACTCGCGGACGCGCGGGGGTTGCCGGTCACGGTCATCGAGGACCTCCAGGAGGTGCTGCTCGGCGACTGGGGCGAGGGCGAGTTCCGCCGTCGCGCCGCGATCGGCGATCCGGAGTTCCTCGCGGCGATGGCTACAGGCAGGTGGGACGCGATCCCCGGCGCCGAACGTGACGAGGATCTCCGGGCGCGGGTCACCACGACGGTGCTCGGCTTCGGTGCCGCTCACATCGACCAGACCGTCGCCGTCGTATCTCACGGCGGCGCGATCAATGCCTGTCTGGCGGGGCTGCTCGAAATCAACCGCTCGCACATCGCGGCGATCGAGAACACGAGCATCACGACCGTGCATCTGCGAGACGGGCGCGCCCGCGCGGCTCATCACGATGAACGACTGCAACCACATCTACGACCCGGTGCTCGGGCCGCTCGGCTGACCGCTGAGGTTCAGTCGAACATGATGACGCTACGAGCGACCTCGCCGGCCTTCATCGCCGCGAAGCCCTGGTTCGCGTCTTCGAGCTTGATGCGGGCTGAGACCAGCTCGTCGAGCTTGAGGCGACCCTGGAGGTACATGTCGACGTAACGCGGCATATCGACCTTGAAATGGTTCGAGCCCATGTTCGAGCCCTGGATCCGCTTCTCGAACAAGAAGTCGACGCCGTGCAGCTCGACCATCGTCCCCACGGGGATCATGCCGATGACGGTCGCCGTGCCCCCGTTCTTCAGCATCTGCCAGGCCTGCTCGGTCGTCGCCTTCAGGCCGATCGCCTCAAACGAGTAGTCGACCCCGCCGCCGGTGAGCTCTTGCACCTGCTGGACGGCGTCGCCCTTCGACGCGTCGACGAGGTCGGTCGCGCCGAACTGCTCTGCCAGCTTGAGCTTCAGGGGCACCATGTCGACGGCAATCACGCGCGACGCTCCGGCAAGCGCGGCACCCTGCACGCAGTTGAGGCCGACACCGCCGCAGCCGATGACCGCGACCGTGCTGCCCGCCTGCACCCGCGCGGTGTTGAACACGGCGCCGACCCCGGTGGTGACGCCACAGCCGATGAGCGCTGCCCGATCGAGGGGGATGTCCTTCGTGACCTTCACGATCGCGTTCTGGTGCACCAGCATCTGCTCGCCGAACGACGACAGGTCGAGGAACTGGAACACAGGCTGCCCGTTGAGGGCGAGGCGGGGGGTGCCGTCGAAACTTCGCGCGACGAGGCCTTTGCCGCTGCACAGGTTCGTGCGTCCGCTCAGGCAGTAGTCGCAGTGCCCGCAGAACACCGAGAGGCACGTGATCACATGATCGCCCGGCTGCACATAGGTGACGTCCTCGCCGACGGCTTCCACGACGCCTGCAGATTCATGGCCCGGCACCGTCGGGCAGGGATAGGGGTACTTGCCCTCCATGAAGTGGAGATCGCTGTGGCACAGCCCGGCGGCCGCCGTGCGGATGAGCACCTCACCGCGTTGCGGCTTGTCGATCGCGACATCCTCGATCGTGAGCTCGCCTGGGATGGACGTCAGGACGGCTGCCTTCATGGAAGTTCCCCCTCGATCATCGGCTGGTGACCCGGATTCTTGCCCACGAATGATGAGGAGGCCAAAGGGACGCTCGCGGTCAGCTCGCCTCAGGGGATCTCCCCCAGACCACGAACAGCGGGTCGTCCGAGCTCGGTCGCCGTTCGTCGAGGACGTGGGCGAAGCCGGCCTGCTCGAGGTAGCCCCTCACCAGGGCACGGTGCGCCTCGTCGCCGTTGGCCAGCCAGATCGCGATTGCTTTCGTCGGGAAGCACCGGTTGGAGAACGACACCACGAGCGGGCCTGCGGGCACGAGCACCCGCCTGACCTCGGTGAACACGGCGACCGGCGCGACCAAGTACTGCACGCTCACCGCGCACACGACCGCGTCGAACGACGCGTCGTCGAACGGCAGCCGGGGCTCACGGTTCAGGTTGTGCACGATCCACTTGTCGAGTTGGGGGTTGTCGCCCATCTCGGCGGCGTTCATGCCCAACCCGGTGACTTCGCCGACGCCGGTGAGTGGGAGGTGCGAGCGCCACGACGACATCAGATCGAGCACACGAGCCTGCGGCGGCAGGATCTCGGCATACGCGGTCCTGAGCGCCTCGATCGCGCCGGCCTCGATATGTACGACCTTGCGTTCGAACGCGTAGAACGCCTCGTCCTCGGTGGGGTCCATGCGGGCGAAGGCGTCGGACGGCACCGGGGGAAGGTACCGGCGGATCGACCTAAGGTGCCGTGCATGGCCACGGCGACTCCCAACCCGACGCCAAACCCCGACGCGCTGAAGTTCAACCTCGACACGAGACTCGCGGAGATGTTCAACGTGTTGAGCGCCGCCGATGCCGAGCAGCCGTTCGCCAAGGCGGTGTTCGCCGCGCCGGGTGTGGTGAGTCTCTTCGGAGTGAACGACTTCGTGACCGTGACTCGGTCGCCTGACGCTGCCTGGGAGCCGATCATCGCCGCCGTGCAAGAGGCGGCCGCGGCCTACCTTTGAGGCCGCATCACCACTCGATCAGCTGCAACATGCCGCGGCCGTCGAGGAGGCGGCGCAGGCGTCTGTACGCGTGGAATGGCGGGAGCTGATCGAACGGCTTGCGCGGCGGATCGACCACGAGATCGCGCACGTCATAGGAAAGGCTGTAGAAGTTGAGGCGCGACTCGAGGGCGGGGTGCTCGAACAGCTCGGGGTACGCCTCGTGGATCCATCGCAGGACGCTGCGGTAGTCGTCGCGGTTGACGGTTGGTGCGTAGTCGACTGACACGTGGAGCTGCGGGTCGGCGCAGAAGCGCAGGATGATCTCGAGATCCAGATCCGGCGGACCGGCGCGCGCGAACTCGAAGTCGAGCAGCGCGGTGATCTCGCCTTTGTCCCACAGCACGTTCTCGAAGTGGAGATCACCGTGCACCAGGTTCTCCGGCGGCGGACCGTTCAGCGACGCGGCATTGATGCGCGCGAGCCGCTCGGCCTGGTCGAGCACTGACTTGTCGACGTTCGGGAGTGTGCGAGCGCGATCGATGACTCGAAGCAGTCTCGCCAACGGAAGCTGATGCGGGCACTCGAGACTGTCGGGCTCGAGAAACGGGGGACGGTCGAGCGCCTCGTTGTCGGCTCCGACCTTGATCTGGTGTACGTCACGCATCGCGCCTGCAAGCTGGTACACAGCGTCGCGCCGCTCGCCTTCCCGCATGCCCGACCAGGCGCGAGCCAGCACGGCGCCCCTCACGCGCCGCATCACGAGCCACTCTCCGAACTCGGCCCGGCCGTAGCTCACGATCCCCGGGTAGCGCGCGCCGACCGGCAGCAGCTTGGCGACGCACGCCTCGTGCTCGAGCCGGCGGGTGCCCGGGTGGGAGCTGATCCGCACGACGTAGTCGCCCGCGTACCAGACCTCGTTCGCGGCGCCGGTGATCCGATCCAGCCCTGTGGGCGCGTCGATGCCCGCGAGAGTCAGCGCTCGCTTGACTCGCAGCACCGCGGTCGACATCGACAAGGCCTCCAGGGGGCGTCCCGCGCACAGTCTGGCCCGCGGCGGGGGCTCCCTTTGTGATCGGCAGGGTCTTGCGCGCGGTGAGTGATTCCGGGTCGCGCTCAAGTCGGCGTGGGGGCGGACCGATACCAGCGCAGCGCGGGCGGGAAAGCAGCGAGGAACACGTGCTCAGTCTGAAGCGAACTCGTCCAACCGAGGGCGGATCCAGCCGTGGAACGTCCGCGGCCGCCGCCGCGGAGGACGATCGCCCGGCGCCGCGTCCTCACGTCGGCGCTGAGCTCATCGTCGTGCTGCTGGTCACGTTGGGGCTGGCCGGCGCGGGTGCCTACCTTGCCTCGCGCAGTGAGTCACTAGGTGTCGACGCCCGCTCGGCCGTCATCACCGCATGCCTCGTGATGCTTGCCGCCGGGCTCGTCGCCTTCCTGCTGTCGTGGAGGCGCCGGCTCGACTGGAGTCGGGTCGAAGTCGCCCTCTCCGACCGCGCTGGGCGCGATCCGCTCACGGGCCTGGCCGATCGCGTTGCCCTCACCGAACGACTCACAGCCCGACTCGGCTCGCGAGGATCGCCGACCGCGACCCGTCCCGCGGTGCTGTTCTGCGATCTCGATCACTTTCGGCGGATCAACGACACCTATGGGCATCGCTGTGGCGACCACGTGCTCGTCGCGGCGGGCCAGCGGTTTGCCAATGTCCTTCGCACGGCGGACACGATCGGACGGATCGACGGTGACAAGTTCGTCGTCATCTGCCCCGTGGTCTCGGCGCCCGAAGCCATGGCGATGGCCGACCGGTTGCTCGGCTGTCTCGAGAATCCGTTCGCAGTCGGTGGCCATACGGTGCGGGTTACGGCGAGCATCGGCGTGGCGGTCGCCGACGGGTCGAAGTCGGACCCTGAGTCGTTGCTGCGTGACGCCGATCATGCGGTGTCCCAGGCGAAGCGAGACGGGCGCGACCGAGCGGTGCTCTTCTCGTCGTCCATGCGCCCTCGTACGACAGCAGGAGGCGCCGAGCAGCTGCGCGTCGCTCTTGCCCAGCAGCAATTCCGTCTCGTCTATCAACCGGTGGTCTCGAGCTTCGACGGCGCGATCGTGGGCGTCGAAGCACTGTTGCGCTGGGATCATCCGTCCCTCGGGCTCATCATGCCGAGCGAGTTCATTCCGCAGCTCGAGGAGACGGGACTCATCGTTGACGCGGGCCGGTGGGTCCTCCAGGAGTCGTGCCGTCAGGCAGCAGAGTGGATCGCGGCGTTTCCGGGTCTGTCGTTGCGCACGACAGTGAACGTGTCCGCCCGCCAGCTCGCCGAGCCGGATTTCCGCGACACGGTCGCGAGCGCGCTCAACGAGGCCGGCCTGCGTCCGGAAGGGCTGTGTCTCGAGCTGACCGAAGGCACGATGCTTCTCGACACGCTGGCCGCGTGGGCTCGCCTTCGGGAGGTGAAGCTCCTCGGTGTGGGTCTCGCGCTCGACGACTTCGGCACCGGGTTCTCTTCGCTCAGCTTCGTGCGCCAGTTCTCCGTCGACATGATCAAGATCGACCGCTCCTTCGTGCAGGGCGTGACACTGAATGCCGAGGACCACGCGATCGTCGCCGCGGTTGCCGGCATCGCCAATGGCCTCGGCATCGTCTGCGTCGCCGAAGGCGTCGAGACGAGGGAGCAGGCGCTCGAGCTGCGCGCTCTCGGGTGCGGGCTGCTGCAGGGACATCTCGCCAGTCCTCCCGCGGCCCCCGAGCAGATCACCGCGATGCTCGCGGCGGATGTGACTCGTCGCAGCCGTGAGGCGGTTGTGCTGGACGGGCGCTGAGCGGCGAGACTGCCGCCATGCGCACCCGTGTCACTGAGCTCCTCGGCATCGAGCACCCGATCGTTCAAGCCCCGATGGGGTGGATCGCCCGCGCGCAGCTCGCGTCCGCGGTTTCCAACGCCGGTGGCCTCGGCATCATCGAGACGTCCTCAGGAGAGCTCGACGCCGTCCGGGCCGAGATCGTGAAGATGCGAGACCTGACGGACAAGCCCTTCGGCGTGAACATCGCACAGCTCTTCGTGCGCGATCCGAAGATCGTCGATTTCGTCGTGGACCAGGGCGTGAGGTTCGTGACCACGTCGGCCGGCGACCCGACGAAGTACACCGCACAGCTCAAGGACGCGGGCCTCACCGTCTTCCACGTCGTTCCCACGCTGAGGGCCGCGCTCAAAGCGGTGGACGCCGGCGTCGATGGCCTCGTCGTCGAGGGCGGTGAAGGCGGCGGATTCAAGAACCCGAGAGACGTCGCGACCATGGTGCTCCTCCCGCTGGTGTGCTCGAAGGTCGACGTCCCCGTGATCAGCGCCGGCGGCATCTGCGACGGCCGGTCGATGGCCGCCGCGTTCGCGCTCGGTGCCGAAGGTGTGCAGATGGGCAGTCGAATGGTCTCGGCCGCGGAGTCTCCCGTTCACCAGAACTGGAAGAACGCGATCGTGAGCGCGGCCGAGACCGACACCGTTTTCCTCAACCGGTTCTCCCGGCCCGGCCTTCGCGCCCTGCGCACCGAGCGCAGCGAGAGGTTGGAGCACGAGGACCATGTCGCCATGGACCAGTTCGGCACCGCGATGGACCTCTACTTCGGCGGTGACATGGAAGCGTCGCTCGCCCTCGGCGGTCAGGTGATCGGTCGCATCGACGAGGTGAAGCCCGTCGCGCAGATCATCGCCGAGACCATGGAGGAGTTCGCGGCCGTCGCGAAGTCGATGGCCGACCTCGCCGGCTGACCGTCAGCCGCCGGGCAGCTCGCCGGTCTCGAGCAGCTGCGCGAACGCCGCCTCGTCGAGGATCGGAACACCGAGCTCTTCGGCTTTGGTCAGCTTGGAGGCGCCCGGCTCGCGCCCGACAACCACCGCGGTCGTCTTCTTGGACACCGATCCTGGCGATCTGCCGCCGCGGGCGATGATCGCCTCCTCTGCCCCCTCGCGGCTGAACCCATCGAGCGTGCCGGTGACGACGACGCTCTTGCCCGCGAGGATCTGCGGCACCCGGGAGATCTCGACGCGACCGAGGTCGAGGTTGGCGGCACGCAGCTTGGCGAGCAGAGGCTCGTTGCGGGGATCGTGGAACCAACGGTGCACGCTCGCCGCGATCGTGGGGCCGATGCCGGCGACGGAGGCGAGATCCGCTTCGTTCGCCGAAGCGATCGCGTCGAGATGCCCGAACGTGCGAGCCAGCAGCGTCGCGCCGGCACCTCCGAGGTGCTTTATGCCGAGCGCGATCAGAAGGTTCGCGAGCGGCCGCGTCTTCGACGCCTCGATCGCGCCGAGCAGGTTGGCGACCGACACCTCGCCGAAGCCCTCGAACGACAGCAGGTCCTCAGCCCGCAGGTAGTAGATGTCGCCCGGGTCGCGGACGAGACCTGCGTTGCTCAAGAGGTACACCGTCCGCTCGCCGAGACCCTCGATGTCCATCGCGCCGCGGACGCGAAGTGGATGATGCGTTGGTCGCGTTGGTTCGGGCACTCCGGGTGGGTGCAGTAGGTGTCACTCTCGCCCTCGACCCGCGTGAGCGGGCTGGCGAGCGGGCATGGACAGGTCTTCGGGAACACCCACGGCTTGGACTTCTTCGGGCGCTCGGCCAGCACCGGTTTCACGACCTCGGGGATGACGTCGCCGGCCTTGCGCACCACGACCTTGTCGCCCGGCCGCACGTCCTTCAGCCGCACTTGGTCCTCGTTGTGCAACGTCGCGAGCCCCACCGTCGATCCGCCGACGAACACCGGCTCGAGCATCGCGAAAGGCGTTGCTTTCCCCGTGCGACCGATCGACACCATGATGTCGTTCAACGTCGTGACCTGTTCCTCGGGCGGGAACTTGTACGCGATGGCCCAGCGTGGCGCGTGGCTCGTGCTTCCCAACACGTCGCGTTGCGCCAGATCGTCGATCTTCACCACGACGCCGTCGATCTCGTACGGGAGGGAGTGCCGGCGCTCCTGCCAGTCGGCGCAGTACTGGTAGACCGCGTCGAGGCCGGCGAGCGTGCGGATCTCGGGATTCACCGGCAGGCCGAGCGACTCGAGCATGCGCAACGTCTCGTGGTGACTCGTCACCGTGGGACCGCCCTCGACCTGGCCGAGCTGGTAGCACCACATCGCCAGCTTCCGCGACGCGGTGATCTTCGGGTCCTTCTGGCGGAGAGAGCCCGCGGCCGAGTTGCGCGGGTTCGCGAACAGCCGGTCGCCCGACTCGGCTTGACGCTCGTTGAGCGCGGCGAACGCCGCCACCGGCATGTACACCTCACCCCGCACCTCGAGGACAGGCGGCGCGCTGTCGATCCGTCGAGGCACCGCCTTGATCGTGCGCACGTTGGCGGTGACATCTTCGCCGGTACGGCCGTCGCCCCGGGTCGCCGCTTGCACCAGTTGCCCGCTCTCGTAGCGCAACGACATCGCCACACCGTCGATCTTCAGCTCGCACACGAACCGCATCGGCCCCGCGTTCGCCGCCGCCAGACCCCGCTCGGCCCGCGTGCCCCACGCGACGAGCTCGTCGAACGAGAACGCGTTGTCGAGCGACATCATCGGCACCCGGTGCGCGACTGCTGCGAACGTCGCGGAGGGCGCGCCTCCCACCTGCTGCGTTGGCGAGTCGGGGGTGACGAGCTCGGGAAATTCCTCCTCGAGGGCGCGGAGCTCGCGCGCGAGGGCGTCGTAATCGGCGTCGGAGATCTCGGGCTCATCGAGGACGTGGTAGCGCTCGTTGTGGTACCGGATCTGCGCGCGCAGCTCGTCGACCCGGCCGCTGATCTCGTCGGGCACCGCCATCGAAGCGAGGTTACCCAGGGGGTGGGACACCCCCACCGAACGACGTCGGCTGGTTTTCTTGGCGAGTTCGGGTGTCAGAGACCCAGAAGCGCCAAGAAATCCAGCTGGTCAGGCGCCGAGCGAGAAGCGCGTCGCGACCGCTTGGTCGAGCACGCGGTCGGCGATCTCTTGCGTCAGTGCGAGGACCTGCTCGGCTTGCTCAGTGGTGTGGGGCGCGAGCCCGCACTCCGGCGTGATGATCGTCTGCGTACGCAGCCGAACCGGGTCGCACCCGGCGCGGACGAGCTCGCACCACACTGCGGCGAGTGCCCGCCAGTGACGATCGGCCGTTCCCGCGCGCGGTCCGTCGGTCGGCACTGCGCCCCACGCGATTCGTCCACCTCGTGCCATGAAGTCGGCGAGGGTGCCCGCGAACCGCACCGCGGAGTGGTCGGCGGGCAGCGACAGGATCGACGCGCCCGTCTGTTCGACGAGGGACCAGTCCGTCGATCCGCAGCAGTGGACACCGGTGCGTGCGAACGACTCGGCCGTGCTGATGCACGACGCGACGAGCGCGATCGCCCGCTCGGGCTCGAGCGGGAAGCCCGGATGCGCGAGTCCGGTCAGGCCGGGCTCGTCGATGAACACGACCTGCGGCGCATCCGGCAGCGCCTCGGCGATTGCCGTGCCGAGCGCGGCGACGCGTGCGTGTACAGAGCTTTCGCTCAGCGCGAATGCGGCATCGGTGGGTAGGCCGGCGTGGAGGAGGCCGAGCCCGAGCGTGACCGGACCCGTCACCTGCCATTTCACGGAGCCCTTGTGGCCGCGGGCCACCTCGAGAAATGCCCGCAGCCCGCCGAAGGCCTCGTGGGCGAGATCGGTCTCGGGCGCCGCATCGTGAGCGGGGCCACCCTCCACGAGCTCCACGCCGCCTCGGTCACCGACGGTCACGCCGGGGAGGCCGACGACCGCCTGCCCGAGCATGGTCTCCCACCGCGAGCGCATCGGGAGCGACGGGATCGCGGGCAGCCCCGGGTTGCAGCGCAGGCTCAGCTCTGCAGCGGCACGCGGGTCGACGTGGGGGAGGCTGCCCACCGCTGTGGAGAGCCCCACAGCCATCTCGAACTGCACGTACGACCTCCGAGTGAGTGTCCCCCCGTGGGTCTACGTTGGTCAGGCGCGGAGGTCGTGCGCAAATCTGGGAGCGATGCGCAGCGTCCGATCGGTGGGTCGTGTGGGCCGCCAGAGGCCTCTGGGCGCTTCTCCCTGTGCTCGTGGGGCCGTCGTTCGCGACCGGTCTCGACTCACGGAGCGCGCCGGTGCAGGTGGTGTGCGCGGTGGGCCTTTGGTGTGGGTGGGCGGTCGTCCTCGGCGCGATGTTCGCGCCGACCACGGTGACGCTGACCGTGGTTCGGATCGTCGCGCCCGCTTCGGTCGTGGCTGCGCTCGTTCTCGCCGGTCCTGGTGGTTTCGAGGTCGAGGACGGGATCGCGTTGGCAGCCACGGTCGTGGCGTCGTCTCTGTGCTTCTTCCCAGCGTTCGGAGCTGTGTGCCTGCACGGCGCGTCCTACGGCGACGAAGAGCGTGTCGCGTTGCGAGCCCCGGGGGTGCTGCTGGTCGGTCCGATCGAGCTGTCGTGGCTGCTGCTCATCGCCGGCGTGGCCGTGGGCCCGCTGCTGCTCGCTGCGCGTCAATGGGTCGCCGGCGCGGCGATGACTGTCGCCGGTGTGGTACTCGCTTTCGGCATCGGCCGCGCACTGCACCAGTTGGCCCGTCGCTGGTTGGTCTTCGTGCCCGCCGGGGTCGTGGTGCACGATCCCATGGGCCTCGTCGATCCGATCCTCCTGCGACGCGCCCGCATCCGATCGTTCGCTCCGGCCTTGGCGGACACGACCGCGACCGACCTGACGATGGCCGCGCCGGGTCTCGCCTTGGAGATCGCGCTTCTCGAGAAGGTCGAGCTCGTCACGCGGGTCGGGCGCAACGGCGCCCGTCCGGCGGTCACCTCGGCCGTCCTCGTGACGCCCACCCGCCCCGGGGTCGCGATCTCGACCGCTCGGCGCCGGCGCGTCGGGCATCTGGCCGTCAGAGCCGGCCCGTCGCCTTCACCTTGAGGTAGGCGTCGGCGAGCGCGGGGGCCAAGCGTCCCGGCGGCGCGTCGATCACACTCGCGCCCATGCCCTGCAGCCGGGCGATCGCTCGCCGCCGGTCGTCGATCGCGCTCACCGCAGCGGCCTTGCGGTAGGCCTCACCCGCGTCGGTAGGCATCGAGCGAGCCCAACCGACCACATCGGGGTCGCGCACGCCCGCCACGAGCACGAGGTGGTGGCGGACCATTGCGGGAAGCGCGGGCAACAACGTCTCGGCGATCACTGGTTCAGTGAGCTCGGTGAGCAGGACCACGAGCGCGCGGCGGCGAAAGCGCGCCATCGCCTCCGAGAATGCGGCGCGGTAGTCGCTCTCGACGAGCTGGGCGTCGAGGTCGTACATCGCGTCGACGATGCGCGGGAGCTGTGAGCCGCCACCCGAAGGCGGCACGACCGCTCGGACCTGCCGCCCGAACGCGAGCAGGCCCGCCCGGTCTCCCAGACGCGTCGTGACCGCCGCCATCATCATCACCGCGTCCATCGCGTGCTCCAATCGCGGCACCCCATCGACTTGCCCGGCCATCACGCGACCGCTGTCGAGGAGCAGGAGCACGGTCTGGTTCCGCTCGGCGCGATAGGTGCGAACGATGAGCTTGGCGGTGCGCGCGGTGGCGGACCAGTCGATGCGGCGAAACTCGTCGTCGGGCGAGAACTCGCGCAGTTGCTCGAACTCCGTTCCGCCTCCGCGGCCCTGCGCCGACCGAAGCCCGACTTCGAGGATGCGCGCCCGGTTGATGCGCAGCTCAGCCTCGTCGCGGCTCTTGAACGGCGGGAGCACGCGGAGCACCCAGGGCAAAGCTCGTGTGCGCTGGCGCGCGGCCAGTCCGAGGGGACCGTCGACCCGGACAGTGAGGTCCGTGATCTCGAATCGACCTCGTCGAGCGGGACAAATCGATGTCGTCGCCGTGGCCCGCCCTTTTCCGGGCACCTTCATGCGGACTCGACGGGTCGCGGCCCCCAAGGACGGCGCGAGCTGGTCGGCGAGCCTCACGGTCAGCGGACGCGACAGCGGATTCGTGGCCGTCCACTCCACGTCCGCGGTCGCACCGAGCGACAGCACGCCGGGCAGGCTGCGTTCGACGGACACCCGCGACGGTGTCGGGGCGACGGCTGCGTCGGCGAGCGCGACCGCCAGAAGGATCCCGTTCAACGCGATGACCCGAAACCATCCGTCACCCGGGAGCACGAGGAGAAGCGGCGATAGCGCGGCCGCCACGACCGCGAGCCTCCACGTCGGGACGGGCATGGTCAGCGCGGTGTCGGCACCGTGGCGAGGATCCCTTCGAGGACGCCGTCGGCTGTGGCGCCCTCGAGCTCGAGCTCGGCGCGCAGCTGGATGCGGTGGCGCATCGCGGGCCGGGCGACGGCCTTCACCTCGTCGGGCGTCACGAATGGGCGTCCGGAGAGCCATGCCCACGCCTTCGAGGCGTGCAGAAGCATGGCGGCGCCTCGCGGGGAGACGCCGAGCGTCAACGACGGCGACTCGCGCGTCGCGCGGGCGAGAGCGACGATGTATGCGATGACGGCGGCGTCGACCCGTACTTCGGCGATCTCTGCCCGCGCCGCCTGTAGGGCGGCCGGTCCCGCGACCGCTCGCACTCCGGCGGCGGCGATGTCATGCGGATCGAGCCCTGCGTCGTGGCGAGCGACCACCTCCTGCTCCTGCTCCACGGTCGGGTAGCTCACGATGAGCTTGAACAGGAATCGGTCGAGCTGCGCTTCGGGCAGCGGATAGGTGCCCTCGTACTCCACCGGATTCTGCGTGGCCACGACGATGAACGGATCCGGGAGCACGTGCGTCCTCCCGTCGACCGACACCTGCCGCTCCTCCATCGCCTCGAGCAACGCCGCCTGCGTCTTCGGGGGAGTGCGGTTGATCTCGTCAGCGAGGAACAGGTTCGTGAAGAGCGGACCCTCGCGGAACCGGAAGCTGCCATCCGCGGGGGAGTAGATCGTCTGGCCGAGCACGTCGCTCGGCATGAGGTCCGGGGTGAACTGCACTCTCCCGAACTCCACATCGAGCGCCGCAGCCACCGTCTTCACAAGCAGTGTCTTCGCGACGCCTGGGACGCCTTCGAGGAGCACGTGACCGCGGACGAGCAGCGCGGCGATCAATCCGGTCAGCGTGCCGTCCTGTCCGACGACGGCCTTCGCGACCTCGGTGCGCACCGCGAGCACCGCCGCGCGTGCAGATTGAGCATCGCTCGCGGGTTCCGGCACGAGCGGCATCATGCCCTCATCCGAGGACGTCGGTGCGGACCTGCTCGATCTCTTGCGCCGCTCGGATGAGCGCATCGGCCGACGCCGGCGGCGCCGCGGTGAGTGCCGAGTAGACCCGGTCGCGAGACACTGCGCTTCGTGCCGCCGCCACGTCCGCGATGACGTCCGCGCTCGCGTTCGGCGGGAGACCGAGCCTCGCCGTCAGGTCACGTCGGAGGTCGTCTCGCAGCTGGCTTGCCGCTGCCTCTGGTCGCCCCGCCTTCTGCATCAGGTTGCCCACCGCCACGACGAGCTCGGAGCCGGCGATCTGCACGGGCTGAGTCTCGACCACAGGGCGGCCAAGGCGTCTCCCCTTCCACAACGCGAAGAGCGCGAACGCGATGAGCAGCTGGACGAGGGCTTCCCTCACGCTGTCGGGGACGAGGTCGGCGAGGGAACGGTCGCCTTCCGCTGCTCCGGCCGTCGCGCGGCTCCAGCACGGCGACGCGTGTGCCGGGTTCCGGGACGAGCACGTTCGCCGCCAGGGCCGCGTTGTCCTCCGACGCGAGTCGGGCGTTCACGAACGTCCCCGCTCCTCCGGTCGCAACGACCCAACCCGCCCCCTGCGGCACCGCGATCACGAAGGCGCCGTCGCCGCGCGTGAAGCACACCTGCGTGCCGTCGTCTCGGTCGTAGAGGACGCCCCCACTCGGGTCGATGCGGTCCAGCTCCTCGAGCGGCGGGATCGTGCAGTCGTCTCGCGGCAGGGTGGCGTCGCCGAACACCGTCTGCGTGTCTCCGACGATCGTGCCGGGATGCAGCGAGGAGCCCGGGTCGGCGATGAGCAACGTGCCGCCCGCGCCGATCCAGTCGGTGACCTCCTCGCGCTGCGCCTCAGTGAGGTCGTCGCGGAGGACCAGCGCAGTGTCGAAGTCGTTGCCCATCCGCGCCGTGATGGAGACGTCGCCGCCGAGCTCTTCGAGCGTCAGCACGATCCCCTTGGCGCCAAGTGGGCCAGTGGCGCGAGGGTCGAGGGGCGCGCCGTCGTCGGGAGGCGCGCCCGCCGCGAGCGCGACGGCGAGCAACGCGAGGGCGAGCAACACCCAAAACAGCACCGATCGGCGGCCCCGGGTGCCCGTTGTCGTTGCCGCGCTCATGGAGCTGCCGGTGCCGTGCTCATGGCGCGGCCGCTTCGAGGACTGTCGCCGACAGGTCCCTCAGCCGTGCCGCCTCTGTGGGCCCGGTCGGGGCGTCGCCGTACCAGGCCTCGTCGAAAAGGGCGGTGGCCTCGCGAAACTGCTCCCCGACTGCTGGCATCGCACGCGCCACTTCGACGCGCTCCTCGCCGGTCGTCTTGCCGGGCAGGTCGTCGAGGACGCCCCGCCCTGCAAGCTCTGCGACCAGTGCGCGATAGCGGCAGCGCAACGCGGCCCTCCATTGTCCCTGGGCCTCGAAGCCGGCTGCCTCGGCCCGCCACTCGTCCGCCGTGCGACCCCGTCCGGTCCGGACGAGTGCCGCGGGCAGGCCCGGATCGCGTTGCACCCCGCGTCCGAACCGCAGGAGCATCATGACGACGAGCACCGCTGCGGCGATCAGGATGACCGTGGCGATGACGCCGCCTCCTGCTACGCCGCTGAACACCTCGAGCACTCGGTTGAGGCCGTCGGAGACCCAGCCCTCGATGCGTTCGATGATCGAAGGTCCGGCCCGGTGGAACTCGGGTCGCGACAACACCTCCTGGGCGGCGTCCTGAGCCTGCGCCGCGGTCCGGTCAGGTGTGGGGAGGTCCGCCCAGATCACGCGGTGCCGGGGGCGAGGGGTTCGGGGCCGAAGTGGTCGGCGATCGCGAGCTCGAGGTCGAGCCCCTCGAGGCGCACGCGCAGGTCGAGGTAGCAGAGCACCGCTGTCAGGGCGATGATCGGCCCGATGACAAGGCCCGTCGCCGCCCGACCCGCGGCGAGGATGATCCATCCGACGTCGAGGCCGACGAACAAACCGGCGAAGTCGGGCAGCGCGCTCAGCGCCTGGCCGAGGACGTACGCCACGATGCCCGAGGCGACGCCAACGCCCATGACGGGCAGCAGACGGCGGCTCGTCAGCGACCATGACCGCTTGAGGCCCTTCATCGGGCCGAGGCCCTCCAAAGCGATCGCAGGTGCGACCACGAGGAAGAACGCCATGAACACGATCGACCCGATCGCGATGAAGGCACCGACGAGCTCGGCGAGGTGCACGACCACCCACGACGCGAGAAGTGCCCACCACTTGCCGCCAGCGCGCCGGAGCGCCTCGCCCGCCGTGACCTCGTGCCCGAGTCGCATGCCGACGACGACGTGCGCATAGGCCGCCGCCATGAACGGAAGCAGCAACGATGGCAGCACGACCCCCAGGACCGCGCCAACGTTCGCGGCCGTGGTTCCGGACTCGGCCGCCGCCTCGGCCGTCGACGGGTCGTTGAACGCTTCGGTGAGCGACAGTCCGCCGAGAAGGCCCCGGTTGAGGATGCCGGTGAGCAGCCCGACCGGCACCGCGAAGCACGCGGCGATCGCGACGATCGTCCGGGGACGGGCCTTCAGCACGTGGACCGCTTCGTCGATCAGCCCCGTCGGCGTCAACGGCTCGAAGGCTGGCACGCCCCCATCATGGCCGCCTCGGCAGAATGCCGGGGTGGAGGGGTACCTGCCTGAGACCTACGGCGACGCGATCGCGGACGTGTACGACGAGTGGTACCCGATGGACGACGAAGGCCGGGCGGCTGTCGAGTTCTTGTTCGAAGCGAGCAAGGGCGGTCCGGTGCTCGAGCTCGGAGTCGGCACGGGCAAGCTCGCCATTCCGCTCGCCGAACGCGGCCTCGTGGTCCACGGGGTCGACGCCTCCCCCGCGATGGTGGACAGGCTGAGGAGCAAGCCGGGCGGCGAACGCGTGGAGACCCATGTGGGCGACATGGCGAGCGACCTCCCCGAGGGCCCGTTCGCGCTCGTCTACGTCGCGACGAACACCTTCTTCGGGCTCAGCTCGCTGAGCGACCAACAGCGAGCGTTCGTGAACGTCGCCGCGCGACTCGCCGATGGGGGACGCTTCGTGATCGATGCGTTCGTCCCCGAGGACCCACCCCGCTCGACGTCGATGGTCGAGGTGCAGAAGGTGTCGGTCGACCGCGTCGTGATCGCCGTGAGCGATGCCGACATCGCCGAGCAGATGGCGTGGGGGCAGATGGTCGAGATCTCCGCGGCCGGCATCCGGATGCGGCCTTGGCGTGTCCGGTATTCCACCCTTGTCGAGCTCGATGCGATGGCCGCCGCGGCCGGCCTTTCCGTGATCGAGCGGTACACCACCTGGGAGAAGGATGTGTTCACTGACGACAGCAGCAACCACGTCTCGGTCTACGGGCACGTGCAGCGGCGGGGGTAGGTTGGCGGGTGCGATGAGCGTTCGACACGAATGAGCCAGCTCCGTCTGAACCCTCTCACCGGCCGGTGGATCACGGTCGTGGCCGGGCGCGCCGAACGCCCGAGTGACTTCGCCCCGCGGCTCGCCCAGGTCGAGGCCGATCCGACACGGGCCTGTCCGTTCTGTCCGGGCGCGGAGGACGCGACTCCGCCGGCGATCGCGACCTATCCCGGCCAACACGGGTGGCTCGTGCGCGTCGTGCCGAACCTGTACCCGGCGTTCAGTGGTGAGGAGCCGCTGTCCGTCACGAACGACGGGCCGGTCTTCATCGCCGCGCCGGCGAGCGGCATCCACGAAGTCCTGGTGATCTCCCCTGACCACGAGGCGTCCCTCGCCGACCTCGGCGACGATGCCGCGTCCCTCGTCATGCAGGCCGTCCGCGACCGGATGCAAGAGCACGCCACGCACTCGGTGGTGCGGTACACCCAGGCGATCATCAACCACGGGCGCGAGGCCGGCGCGTCTCTTGCGCATCCGCACGCACAGCTGCTCGGGATGCCGTTCGTTCCGGGCGCGATCCTCGAGGAGGAAGCGGGGTTCTCGCGGTTCGAGGGCAACTGCCTGTTGTGTGCGACCGCCGAAGCCGAGCTCGGCGACGACCTCAGGGTCGTGGTCGACACCGACGCGGCCCTCGTGATCTGCCCCTACTGGAGCGGCACGCCCTTCGAGATGCTGATGATCCCGAGGCGGCACGAGGCACACCTCACCGCCACCCCCGACTCCGAGGTCGCGTCGATCGGCATCGTGTTGCGTGACGCGATGCGCATGCTGCGCGATCAGCTCGGTGACCTCGCGTACAACGTCGTGGTACACACCGCGCCGTTCCGCCACAACCGCCAGTTCCATTGGCACGCCCACATCTGGCCGAAGCTGGTCAGCGTCGCCGGCTTCGAGCGAGGCACGGGGGTGATGATCAACATCACGCCGCCGGAGTTCGCCGCCGCGCAGCTCCGCACCTCGCCCGCGTAGCCCCGCGATGGCCGCGTAGCCCTGGATGATCGGTGTGCTCGTACGCATCGAGATCGACGCTTCCCCCGAGCAGGTGTGGGAGGTCGTACGCGACCTCGGCGCTCATGTCGGGTGGATGGTCGACGCCGTCGCGATCCGCTTCCTGCCGGGACCGACGGCCGGCGTCGGAACATCGTTCGAGTGCGACACCCGCATCGGCCCCATCTCGCTCACCGATCGCATGGAGGTCACCGAGTGGCGAGACGGCGAGACGATCGGCGTCCGCCATGCCGGCCTCGTGACCGGCACCGGCCGGTTCACGCTGGTCGCCACACCCGACGGGCGCACGACGTTCAGCTGGGACGAGCAGCTGCAGTTCCCTTGGTGGCTCGGGGGACCGCTCGGCGAGGTGCCGGGCGGGTGGGTGTTGCGGCGCGTGTGGCGCCGCAACCTGGGGAACCTGAAGCGGATCGTCGAAGTGGCGCGCTGAGGGTCAGAGCCCCGTCGTCATCCCGCCGTCGACGATGAACTCGCTGCCCGTGCAATACGAGCTGTCGTCGGACGCCAGGAACAGGGCGAGGTTCGCCACGTCATTGGGTGAGGCGACGTCGCCCATGGGGATCCGCTCCACGACGGCGTCCATGACACCAACGTTGTGGAACTCCTGCAGCATCGCCGTGTCGATGATGCCGGGATGGATTGAGTTCACGCGCACCTTGAACGGCGCGAGCTCGAGCGCCGCGCATTTCGTCATGCCGCGTACTGCCCACTTGCTGGCCGAGTAGGCGAACGACGCTTGCGATCCGCGCAGGCCCGCGATCGACGAGATGTTGATGATCGACCCGCCGCCGCGCTCGATCAGCTTTGGCGACGCGGCCTGCATCCCGAGGAAGACGCCGACCTGGTTCACCTCGTTGATCCGTCGGTAGTCCTCGAGCGTGGTCTGCATCATCGGCAAGATGCGGAAGATCCCGGCGTTGTTCACCAGGATGTCGAGACCCCCGAACCGCTCAACGGTCTCGGTCACGACCTCGGCCCACTGGCCCTCGTCAGTGACGTCGTGATGGCGGTAGAAGCACGAATCGGAACTGAGCTCGCCGGCGAGAGCCTCGCCTTCTTCATCGAGGACGTCACCGATGACCACCTTCGCTCCCTCGGACGCGAACAACTGGGCTTCCGCGCCGCCCTGCCCCCGTGCCCCACCGGTGATCAGGGCCACCTTGCCATCGAGTCGTCCCATGGGCGGTGTCTACCAGGCTGGCCCTGTCCGGGCGGGCGCCCGTGCCATCATGGAGCGAGTGGACGAAACCCCCAAGGAAGCATGCGGGGTTTTCGGTGTCTACGCACCGGGACACCACGTCGCCCACCTCACTTACCTCGGCCTCTACGCGTTGCAGCACCGCGGCCAGGAATCGGCGGGGATGGCGGTCAGTGATGGCCACAGCCTCACCGTCGTCAAGGACATGGGGCTTGTCTCGGCCGCGTTCGACGACCGCACACTCGCGGCGCTGACCGGTTATGCCGCGATCGGTCACACCCGCTACTCGACGACAGGGTCGAGCACGTGGCGGAACGCACAGCCCGTCTACCGCGATGTCGGCCAGCTCGAGTTCGCACTCGGTCACAACGGCAACCTCGTGAACACCGAAGCGCTCGCGGACGAAGCCGGCATGTTGCCGGGCACGGTCACGTCCGACAGCGATCTCATCGCGGAGCTGCTCGCGCACGAGCTTGCGCACGGCGCCGGCGCCAGTGACGAAAGCGTGGGACCACGACTCGGAGTCGCCGCTCGTGCGGGCGCTCACGGCCGTGCTCCCTCGTCTCAAGGGCGCGTTCTCGCTCGTGCTGGCCGACGCCGAGCACGTCATCGGCGTACGCGATCCCAACGGGTTCCGGCCACTGTGCCTCGGCCGTCTCGACGGCGGCTGGGTGCTCGCGTCGGAGTCCCCGGCGCTCGACATCGTCGGCGCTCATCTCGTCCGGGAGCTCGATCCCGGCGAGATGGTGGTCATCGACGCGGCCGGCACCAGATCGGTGCGCCCCTTCCCCCTCGAACGAACCGAGCCGCGTCTGTGCCTGTTCGAGTTCGTGTACTTCGCTCGCCCCGACGCGCAGCTGTACGGCCGCAGCGTCCACCAGGCGCGCATCCACATGGGTGAGCAGCTCGCGGAGCAGGCTCCGGTCGACGCCGACATGGTCATGGGCGTGCCGGAGTCGGCGACACCCGCGGCCGAGGGGTACGCCGCGCCACAGTGGCATCCCGTACGGACAGGGCCTTGTGAAGAACCGCTACATCGGACGCACATTCATCGCGCCGAGCCAGGAGCTGCGCGCACGCGGCGTGCGCATGAAGCTGAACCCACTTCGCGAGAACATCGCCGGCAAGCGTCTCGTGGTCGTTGACGACTCGATCGTGCGGGGGACGACGACGCGAGCGATCGTCGCGATGCTGCGTGAGTCCGGAGCCGCCGAGGTGCACCTGCGTATCTCGTCACCGCCGTATCGGTGGCCGTGCTTCTACGGGATGGACACGGGTGAGAGAGGCGAGCTGCTCGCCGCGAACCTCACCGTTGAGGAGATCCGCGACTACGTCGGTGCGGACACGCTCGCCTACCTCGACATCGATCGACTGGTCACCGCGACCGGAGCCGTCGGAGCAGGCTTCTGCACCGCGTGCCTCACAGGTGAGTATCCGGTACCGGTGCCGGTGAATCTGTCGAAGTCGATGCTCGAGGACCCTCGTCCGGCGACGACGCGGGCGTGAGCGACCGACCTGGCGAGAGCTATCGCGCGGCTGGCGTCGACATCGACGCTGGCGATGAGGCAGTGCAGCGCATTCGGTCGCACGTGCAATCGACCACACGCCCGGAAGTCATAGGCGGCATCGGCGGATTCGGTGGTCTCTTCGCGCTCGACACGAGTCGCTATAAAGAGCCGGTCTTGGTGTCGTCCACCGATGGCGTCGGGACGAAGGTGATGATCGCGACCCAGACCGGTCGGTTCGACACCGTTGGTGTCGATCTGGTCGCGATGTGCGTCGACGACATCGCGTGTCAGGGCGCGGAGCCGCTCTGGTTCCTCGACTACATCTCGGTCGGTCGGCTCGATCCTGCGCAAGCCGAGGCGCTGGTGGCAGGTGTCGCCGAGGGCTGCCGTCAGGCCGGCTCGCGCTCATCGGCGGCGAGATGGCCGAGCATCCCGGTGCGATGGCGGCAGACGAGTTCGACCTCGTCGGCTTCGCGGTGGGCGTCGTCGAACACGATCAGATCATCGGGCCCGATCGCGTCGCCGCGGGCGACGTGCTGCTTGCGCTTCCGTCACCCGGTCTGCGGTCGAACGGGTATTCCCTCGCGCGGCGGGTCCTCCTCGACGTCGGCCGCACGCGACCTCGATGCGCCGGCCTGGGACGGCGCATCCCACTCACTCGCCGACGAGCTGCTGTTGCCCTCCGTGATCTATGCGCCGGCGGTGCACGCGGTCGCTCAGGAGTGCGAGCTCCACGGCGTCGCGCACATCACAGGCGGTGGCATCCCAGGGAACGTGCCGCGGATGTTGCCCGCTCATCTCGACGCGGTCGTGCACCGCGACGCGTGGGAGGTGCCGCAGATCTTCAGCGAGATCGCCCGCGTCGGTCCGGTGGCGCCGGACGAGATGGACCGGGTCTTCAACATGGGCCTCGGCATGGTCGTCGCGTGCCGCGCCGCGCGATGCCGCCCTCGTCCTGAGGGTGCTCGCGCGACCACGGCCACGACGCCGTGCGTGTGGGCGAGGTGCGGGAGGGATCGGGTCAGGTCGAGCTGGTCGGCTGAAGCCGGGCCATCACCTCGCGGATCGCCGCGACCGATCGTTCGACATCCGCCTCGGTCGTCTGCCAGTTCGACACCGAGATGCGCATGCCCGGCTCGCCCTGCCAGACCGTCGGTGTCATCACACATGCCCCGCTGGCCTGGACCGCCTCGACGACACCCGCGCGGCCGGGGAAGCGCACTACGACCTGGTTCAGCACCACGTCGTTGGCGATCTCGACACCCGGAACCTCGGTCAGGAGCTCGGCGAACTGCTGGGCCCGGCGGCAGCACCGCTCGACCAGCTCGGCGATTCCGTCCCGGCCGAGGCTCTGCAGCGCCGCCCACACGGGGAAGGCGCGTGCCCGGCGCGAGGCCTCGGGAGTGAAGTCCATGGCGTCGCGCTCGCCCTCGGTGAACACGAGGTACTCGGCGCGGAACCCCAACGCCGCGGCGTGGTCCGCGGGATGCGCCGTGAAGCTGATGCCGCAGTCGTAGGGCACGTTGAGCCACTTGTGGGCGTCGGTCGCCCATGAGTCCGCCTGCTCGACTCCCGCCACGAGGTGCCGATAGCTCGCGCTCGCACCTGCCCACAGGCCGAACGCACCGTCGACATGGACCCACGCGGCGCGCTCGCGTGCGATGTCGCGCAGATCTGGGCGAACGGGTCGAACGCACCCGAGTTCACGTTGCCGGCTTGCGTGCAGACAATCGTCGGCCCGCGATCCTTGACGAGCACTTGGTCCAGCACGTCGGCTCGCATCGCGCCTTGATCGTCGACGTCGACGAGCTCGATGGCCGCCGTGCCGATGCCGAGGTAGCGAAGGGCGCGATCGATCGTGCTGTGGCGCTCAGCGCCGGCGACGACGCGGACTCGGGGCGCGCCTTGCAGTCCGTCGCGTTCCACGTCCCAACCATGTGCGCGCAGCACGGCGTGCCGAGCGGCGGCGAGACACGTGAAGTTGGCCATCATCCCGCCTGTCACGAGCGCGAACGACGACGGCGACGGAAGCCCCAGGATCGACGCGAGCTGCGCGCCGACCACGTCTTCACACGCGGCCGCGGCTGGCGTGGACGCCGAGAGCCCGGCGTTCTGGTCCCACGCGGCGGTGAGCATGTCGGCGGCGAGAGCCGCGTCGAGATGGCCGCCGATCACGAAGCCGAAGTAGCGCCCGCTGGCCATCCCCTCGAGACCGGGCGTGGCGCGTCGCACGAGGTCGTCGAGCACAGCCGCCGACGGCACACCGTGTTGCGGCACTTCGCCGCTGAACGCGGCAGCCATGTCGCGGTAGGTAGCCGGAGCGTGCACCGGGCGATCGTCGAGCGTCTCCAGGTAGTCGGCGCCGTGGTCGGCGGCAGCGTGCATCAGGGCGCGGAGATCGGTCACCGCGCGGTTCTAACCGAGGTGGGGCGCGACCTCCGCCGAAATGAGCGACAGGTGATCGAGGTCCGAGAGGTCCAGCACCTGGAGGTAGATGCGCTCCGCTCCCGCGTCCCTCCACCTTTGCAACGTCTCGACGACTTCGTCCGGAGTGCCGCCGGCGCCGTTCTTCCGCAGCTCCGCGGCGTCGCGGCCGATCGCCTCGGCGCGCCGATTGACCTCGGCCTCGTCCTTTCCGCAGCACAGCACGAGCGCCGCGGAGTACACGAGGTCGTCGGAGCTCCGGCCGATCGCGTCGCACGCGCTTCGCACTCTTCCGACTTGCTCGGTGAAGCGTGAGATCGGCGCGAACGGAAGGTTGAACTCGGCCGCGTACCGCGCGGCGAGCGCGGGGGTGCGCTTCGCACCACCGCCGCCGACGATGATCGGTGGGTGGGGTTGCTGCACCGGCTTGGGCAGTGCCGGCGAGTCCGACACGGGGAAGTGCTTGCCGTCGTACGCGAACGTCTCGCCCTCGGGCGTCGACCAGAGACCGGTGATCACGGCGAGCTGCTCGGTGAGGATGTCGAACCGCTCACCGAGCGGCGGGAACGGGATGCCGTAGGCCTTGTGCTCGGCTTCATACCAGCCGGCGCCGATGCCGAGCTCGACGCGTCCACCGCTCATAGCGTCGACCTGTGCGACGGTGATCGCGAGCGGACCTGGCAAACGAAACGTCGCCGACGTGACGAGCGTGCCGAGCCGAATGCGGCTCGTGTCGCGCGGCGAGGCCGGCGAGTGTCGTCCACGCGTCGGTCGGACCGGGCAGTCCCGACACGCCCCCCATCTTGAGGAAGTGGTCGGAGCGGAAGAACGCGTCGAATGCGAGCTCCTCGGCGCGCCGTGCGACGGCGAGCAGATCGTCGTAGCTCGCGCCCTGCTGCGGTTCGGTGAAGATGCGAAGGGTCACTTCGGTAGTTTGCTGCTCATGGCGAGTGATGCGCTCATCGAGCACTTGCGCACCCATTCCGTGCGTACCGGTGACTTCGTTCTGAAGTCGGGCAAGCGCAGCAACTGGTTCATCGACTCCAAGCAGACCGTGTGCCGGCCCGACGGCATCCTCTTGGTCGCTGAGGCGGCGCTCGAGGTCATTCCGCCCCAAGCGACTGCGATCGGCGGGCTGACTCAGGGCGCGGATCCCGTTGCCTTCGGCATCGCTGCTGTCGCCGCGACAAGAGGGCGGGAGCTGCGTTCCTTCAGCATTCGCCGCGAAGCGAAGGATCACGGCGTGATGGGCCGCATCGCCGGGCCGCTGCTCCCCGGCGACAAGGTGGTCGTCACCGAGGACACCGCGACCCGGGGCACCTCAGCGCTCGAAGCGGCCAAGGTCATCCGTGACCTCGGCGCCGACCCGATCATGATCCTGGTCGTCGTGGACCGCGGGGGCACTGGCGCCGAGCTCGCCGCCGCCGAGGGCATCGAGTTCCGCGCGCTCGCGACGGCGCCCGAGCTCGGCTTCGACTACGAAGGCGGCGCCTGACCCGCCCCCCCCGGCTGCGGCTGCGACTGTTGCCGCTGCGGCCCGATTTGGGCCGATTCCGCAACAGTTGCGTCTGGGGCCCCAGCGAGTGGTGGTCGGGACCGGCGTCGATCCGGTGACCTCGCGCTTTTCAGGCGCGCGCTCTGCCAACTGAGCTACCCGACCTTGTGAGCGGTCCCGACGGGATTTGAACCCGCGACCTCCGGCTTGACAGGCCGGCGTGCACTCCAAACTGCACCACGGGACCACTGGCTGTGGCACCCCCAACGGGATTCGAACCCGTGCCGCCACCTTGAAAGGGTGGTGTCCTAGGCCGCTAGACGATGGGGGCCGGACCCAGTTGAGAGCCTCGGAACCCTATCAGCCGATTCTCGGCCTGCTCAGGGGTTCAGCTCGCTCACGATCTGTTCGAGCAGCCACCCGAGATAGGTGTAGATCGCGTGCGCCTGGGCATCTGGGTCGGCCTCGTCGATGTCGAAGTACGGGTCCTCGGAGACGTCGAGCTTCGTGCCGATCACGAGCCGCACGTCGTTCACCGCGCCCATCCAGGCGACGAGCTGCTCCTCGTCGAGCCGGTCGGCGTCGACGGTGGTCTCGACGACCTCGAACGCCGCGAGGCGCCGAGCGAGCAGGTCGTCGTGGACCAGTCGGTGGTACTCCTCGTCGAGCTCGACGTCCTCGGCGTAGGCCGTCGGGTAGAGGCGCCGCAGTCCCGGGTCGGCGTCCTCGGCCAGCAGCTCGCGCATCTGACCGACGAGTGCCCGGATCACCGTGCGCTCCTCGTCGGGGAGGCGCAGCTCGAAGTCGCCCCGCCGGGTCCGTTTCACCCTCCGCTTGTTCACCGCCACCGAGTCACTTGTCCTGCTGCATCGTGGCCCACAGCCCATGCTCGTGGAGGCGGAAGACGTCGAGCTCGGCCTTCTCGCGGCTGCCGTTGGAGACGACGGCCCGGCCCTTGTGGTGGACGTCGAGCATCAGCTCGGTCGCCTTCTCCCGGCTGTACCCGAACAGCTTCTGGAACACGAGGACGACATAGGACATCAGGTTGATCGGGTCGTTCCAGACGATGACGATCCAGGGGACGTCGGGCTCGACGACGTCGTCGGTTGTCGGGGCGTCGCCGGTGGTCGGAGCAGTCTGCACGTCGCCAGCCGGCATGACGTCCAGTCTCGCCCAGCCGCGGCCGGGTTTGGGGCTGCCGCGAGCATCGGGCGTAGTCTCGCGGTCGCTATGGCCCTCGCCAGCCGCCCCCTGGTTCCGTCGCGGCTCGGCGACGCGCTGAGCCACCGCGAAGGCCGAGTGGCCGCCCGCACGCGGATCGGGGCGTTCATAGCGCTGACCAAGCCCCGCATCATCGAGCTGCTCCTCGTCACGACGGTTCCGGCGATGGTCGTCGCCGAAGGGGGATGGCCCTCGATCTGGCTGATGGTCGCCACGATCATCGGCGGCACGCTGGCCGCCGGAGGCGCGAACGCCATCAACATGGTCGCCGACCGCGACATCGATCGGCTGATGCCACGGACCCAGCACCGTCCGCTGGTCACCGGCATTGTGGCGCCGGGCGAGGCGCTGGTCTTCGCCCTGGCGCTCGAGGCCGCAGCGTTCGTGTGGCTCGCCGTCCTGGTCAACCTCTTGAGTGCGGTGCTGGCGCTCTGCGCCACCCTCTTCTACGTCTTCGTGTACACGCTCTGGCTGAAGCGCACCTCCCGGCAGAACATCGTGATCGGCGGCGCCGCCGGGGCCGTTCCGGTGCTCGTCGGATGGGCGGCCGTCACCGACTCGCTCGCGTGGACCCCGTGGGTGATGTTCCTCATCATCTTCCTGTGGACGCCGCCCCATTTCTGGGCGCTCGCGATCCGGTACGCCGACGACTACAAGGCTGCTGACGTGCCGATGCTCCCGGTGGTCGTCGGCTCCCGTCGCGCGGCTGACCGCATCCTCGCCTACACCGTTGCGCTGGTCGCGGCCTCGCTGCTGCTCGTCCCCGTCGCCGACATGGGCTGGATCTACGGCCTCACGGCCGCCGCCGCGGGCGCCGGGTTCGTGGGGATGGCACTCGGGCTGCGCACGACCCCGACCTCGGCGAAGGCGATGCGGCTGTTCACCTACTCGATCTCCTACGTGACGGTGCTGTTCGCCGCCATGGCCGTCGACGTCTTGGTGCGATGAGCCGTCGCCCAGTGCTGGCAAGTCCGCTGTGTAGTCTCGGCCCCGTTTTCCAAGCCCATCCGGCCGCTCCGTCGAGGTCTGCGCGCCCATGACGATCACGGATACCCGACCCGAGGACGCCCCATCCTCCGACGCCGCAGCCTCGGCCGCCGCGTCCCCGCCCGATTCGCCGGGCGCGGCGACGCCGCCGGAGGCCAAGGGTCTGGTCGCCTGGCTCACCACGGGTGACCACAAGAAGGTCGGCCGCCTGTTCATCGGCGCGGCGTTCGTCTACGTCATCGCTGCCTTGGTCGTCGCTTCGTTGCTGGGCATCGAGCGCATCGACTCCGACGGCACGCAGATCCTGAAGCTCAACAGCGTCACGCAGCTCTATTCGCTCTACGCGATCGGCGTCGCGTTCCTCTTCGCAGTGCCGTTGTTTCTCGGCATCGCGATCTGCGTCGTTCCGCTCCAGGTGGGCGCGCGCACGTTGGCGTTCCCCCGCGCGGCAGCCGCGTCGTTCTGGGGATGGTTGGTCGCCTCGGGCGTGATGATCGCGGCCTACGCGATGAACGGCGGTCCTGGCGGCGGTGACGCCAAGGGCGTCGACCTCTTCCTCCTCTCGTTCATCGCGGTGGTCTTGTCTCTGCTGCTCGCCGCGATCTGTGTTGGTGCGACCGTGCTAGCGCTTCGTGCCCCGGGCATGACCACTGATCGCACTCCCTTCGCGTCGTGGGGCTTCATGGTCGGCGCGCTGATGCTGTTGCTGACGCTGCCGGTGCTGATCGCGAACCTCCTCTACATGTGGGTCGACCACCGGTACGGCCGACTCGGTTTCGGCGGCAACCAGGGCATCGGTCCGCGCATCGCGTGGACCGTGACGCAACCGCAGATCTACATCTACGCGCTGCCGGCACTGGCCGTGTTCGCCGAAGTCGCGCCGATCTTCGCTCGACGCCGACCACAGCCTCCCTCCGGCACGATCACCGTCAGTGCGCTCACCGCGGTCGGCGTGCTCGGTTTCGGCGCCTTCGCGCAACCGGTCCTGTATCCGCAGGTCACCGAGCGCGTCTTCTACAAGGCGATGGTGATCGCGGTCGTGGTTCCCATCCTGATCGTCCTGCTGAACAGCCTTCGCGTGATCAAGGGCCGTCCGCAGCTGCGTTCGCCGCTCCTGTTCGCGCTCGCTGCGACGCTCGTGGTGCTCGCCGGCGCGGCCGCGGGTGCGCTGTCGACTTTCGACGACCTCGAGCTGATCGGCACCACCTGGCAGCAAGGACAGTTCGAGCTCGTGGTGCTCGGCGGCGGCCTCCTCGGTGGCCTCGCGGCCCTCGCGCTGTGGGGCCCCAAGATCTGGGGACGGCTCCTCTCCGACCTGGCGGCGAGCGCGGCTCGCCGTGCTGATGACCCTCACGTTGCTCCTCATGGCCGGCGGCAACCTCGCGGCTGGCCTGCTCGACCAGCCGGCCGGCGAGGTCAACTTCGTGGGCGAGGGCGGCACCGGTTTCTTCAACGTGTGCGTCGCCACCGGCGCGATCGCCCTCACGATCCTGGCCATCGCCGCAGTGCTGCTGCTCCATCGCGGCTTCACCAAGGGCGAGCTGGCCGGCGATGACCCCTGGGAGGGCCAGACCCTCGAGTGGGCGACCACGTCACCGCCGCCGCACGGCAACTTCGCGTCTGCGCTGCCTCCGATCGAGACCGATCGCCCGCTCCTCGACGCCCGCGAAGCTGCGGCAGCGGCGAAGGAGGCGTGATGGCGACGCCGATGGCCGCGCTCCCCGCCGCTCCCACTCCGCCCCGGCCGCGACTGTTGATGATCGCCACCGCCCTGGCGGTCGGCGCGGCCACGATGCTCTTCGGCGGTCTTCTCGGCATCTACCTGAACGTGCGCGAGGCGGCTGGCGGCACGACCGCCGAGTGGGTGCCGTCGTCGATCACGTTTCCCGAGATCGCGGTGAACACCGTCGCCATCACGCTCGTCTGCTCCGTCGTCATCATCCACTGGGCGCTGTGGGCGATCGGCAACGGTGACCGCCGCAACACCTACGTCGCGCTCGGCCTCACGATCGTGCTCGGGTTCGCGGCACTCAACGCACTGGCGTTCTCGTTCAACCAGATGCACCTCGCCGTGCGCGACAACGTCTACTCCGTGATGGTCGCCACCCTCGGCGGCACGTTTCTGGTGCTCCTCGTCGGCGCGATGGTCTTCATCGGCCTCATGACGTTCCGCACACTCGGCGGCCGGTACTCGACCAAGGAGCACGAGGGCATCGCCGCGGCGACGTTGTTCTGGGACTTCACCGTCGTCGTGTACCTGGCCGTTTGGTATTTCCTGTTCGTCCTCAAGTAGGGACCGCGATGTTCACAACCGGAGCCAAGTTCTTCTACGGCCTCTCCGTCCTCGGTCTCATCGGCGCGGTCGCGTACGGCTTCAACAGCGACTGGGATCCGTTCGGGCTCGTCATCTTCTCGTCGGTCACGCTGGCCGCGTTCTTCCTGGGCTCGATCACGCAGGCGTACCGCGACGCCACGGTGCCCGTGTCGGTCGGCGCGGTGTCCGCCGCCGACGCCGAGGGGGACTACGGCACCGAGCAGGCGGTCTCGCCGAGTGCGTGGCCTGTGGTTGCAGGGTTCGCGCTGTCGCTCACGGCGATCGGCCTTGTCACCGAGCAGTGGGTGTTCCTCGCCGGGCTCGCGCTGCTCGCTGCCGTGACGATCGAATGGATGGTGCGGGCATGGTCGGACCGCGCGTCGGCTGATCCCGCCTACAACGAGGGGCTTCGCGATCAAGTCCTGCGCCCGCTCGAGTACCCGCTGTACGCGCTCGTCGGCGGCGGCATCATCGTCCTCGGCTTCTCGCGCGTCTTGCTCTCGATGTCGAGCGACGCAGCCGTGATCGCGTTCATCATCTTCGGCGCGGCCCTGTTGCTCGGCGCCATCGTCGTGTCGATGAGCGGGGAGCGATCGGGGGGTTCGGCGCCACGCTCGGTGCTGATCCTTGGCGTCGCGGTGATCACGGCAGGCTGCTTGGCCGTCGGCGTTGGCGAGCGCGAGTTCCACGACGCCGCGGAGGAGAACGAGGCCGACCGCACGCAGACTGTGAGCGACAAGGCGGCGCTGTGCGGCACCATCACGGTGTCCGGGAACCAGATGACGCCGAACCAGATCACGATCCCGCGCGCACTCGTCTGCAACATCCTGTTCGAGAACCTCGACGACGGCACGAAGCGATCGCTCGTGCTCGAGACCGGCGAGGGCACCGAAATCGAGACGGGCGCGGTCGAGGCCCCGTCGAGCCAGATGCTCACCGTCCGCCTGCCCAACACCGGCGTCTACGAGCTGAGGGTCGAGGGCGACGGCGACGAGATCGTCGGCTCGATCACGGTGCTGTGAGCGGGCCGCCGCGCATGACCAGCGCGGACGAGACGGCCACTTCGGAGCCGTTCACGGTGACGGCTAGCGTCCGCGCCGTGGGTCGTCGCGGGCGCAGCGTGCAACTGCCAGGCATGCGGTTGACGGCTCTCGGGGCGTTCGGCCTTGTCGCTCTCG
>CAVXAI010000006.1:0-10897 GCA_963759645.1 uncultured Acidimicrobiales bacterium
CATGCTCGGCGATCCCGGTCCCGACCAGGGCTTCGCCCTCCTGCTCGCCCGGCGATTCCACGACCGGCTGCAGCTCGCGGACCTCGAGCACGCGGAGGATGCGGTCGCCGGCTGCGTCGCGGTCGCCACGAGGCGGGCGTCGCTGTTCCGGCGCGCCCCGGTGATCCACGACCTCGACATCGCGTTCACTGTGTGGGGCTTCCTCGATCCCACTCCGCCCGCCGACCTCGTCGCCCTGCGGCGCTCGCTGTTCCCGGCGGTGTCGCATCCGATCCACTATCGGGAGCAGCGCGTGATCGCGCACCACGTTCCCGAGTCGACGTTGCGCATGAGCGCACCTGCGGTGCGGGAGGCTTATCCGGAGCGCTGGTCTGAGCTGATCGGTCTCGTCGCTTCCCACCAGCCGTAGGCGCCCATCACCCCGAGGCCGAGCACGATCGCGAGGTACACCCACGCGTTCGTGCGATCCCAGTCGACGTCGTCGCTGAACCGCGCCAAGCGCGAACAGCTCGAGGACGGCCAGCGCGAAGTTCGCGGCCATCGCCGGCTCGATGCGCTCCCAGTCGCCCTTCGAGAGCGGCGTGCACCGACGCGACGCCGATGCCGATGAGCCACGCGGCGACGGCTTGCGCCGTGAGCGTCGTGAGCGCCCACGGCCACGACTCGCCGATCGTGGTCGGCCAGAAGAACAGCGCGAGCCCGTAGGCGATGAGCGCTATGCCGATCGCGGCGCCCAGCCCTCGGAACCATGGGGGAGTGGGCCGGAGGCGCGGCCCGTCGACGCCGGGCGCCCGACTCTGGCGGACCCACACCACCGCCATGATCCCGGGAACGACCGCGTACACCACCAGCCATCCCCACGTGACGATCGAGGTGATGATCCCGGGGTCACCGAAGTGGAACTTCTCGAGGTTGTTCAAGGTGGCCAACAACGTGATGACCGTGAACACGAACACCGCGGGCACCGCCACCCTGGCGCGATCCCAGGTGCGCCGACGTGATCCCTCGAACTCGAGCAGGAAGCTGGCCCAGTACGTGGAGCCGAGGAACGCCGCGGTGAGGGGCGGCTGGATCGTCCACGCGAAGTAGTCGGCCGTCTCCTCCGGCCGCAGCACGAGCGGGATGCCCACGAGCAGCACCAAGATGCTCGCCACCAGCAGCAATCGCCGCATCGCGGGCATGAGCAGGCGCTCCGGCATCAGTTCGTTCTAGCCCAGCGATCGGTCGGGCGGCGCGAGACTTGGGCCATGCAGCCGATCACGCTGACCGACGAGCAGCGTCAGTTCCGCGAGGTGCTCCGCCAGTTCTGCGAGGACAAGATCGCCCCGCGGGCGGCCGAGACCGATCACCTGGCTCGATACGACTGGGATGCGTTCCATGCGTTGGTCGCGATGGAGCTACCCGCGCTGGGCATGCCCGTCGAGTACGGGGGGGCGGGCGCCGACCTCGTGACGCAGGCGATCGCGGCCGAGGAGCTCGCGCGCGTGTGTGCGTCGACGAGCCTGATGCTGCTCATCTCCAAGCTCTCGATGCTGCCGATCATGAACTTCGGCACCGAAGAGCTGAAACGCGCCTATCTGCCACGAGTCGCGAGCGGCGAGTCGCAGGGGTCGTACTGCCTGTCCGAAGCCGATGCGGGGAGCGACGTCGCGTCGATGACGACCCGGGCCGTGCGCGACGGCGATTCGTACGTCCTCACCGGCACCAAGGTCTGGATCACCAACGCGGGCATCAGCGACATCTACATCGTGTTCGCGAGGACCGACCCGTCTGCGAAGCATCGGGGCATCTCGGCGTTCGTCGTCGAGAAGGACTGGGGCGTGCAGGTCACCAAGCTCGAGGAGAAGATGGGTGTCAAGGGGAGCCCCACTGGCCAGCTGCTCTTCGACGACGTCAGAGTGCCGGCGACGCATCTCCTGGGGCAGGAGGGCGAGGGCTTCACGATTGCGATGCACACGCTCGATCGGTCGCGTCCCACGATTGGCGCGCAGGCGGTCGGCATCGCGCAGGGCGCGCTCGACTATGCAATCGGGTACATGAAGGAGCGCAAGGCGTTCGGGCGTCCGATCGCCGATCTGCAAGGACTGCAGTTCATGGTCGCCGATGCCGCGATGAAGGTCGAAGCAGCGCGCGGTCTCGTGTACCAGGCGTGCGCCGAGGTCGACGAGGACGACCCGCGCGGCGATCTCTCGAAGCTCGGCGCGATGGCAAAGTGCTTCGCCGCCGACGTCGCCATGCAAGTCACGACCGACGCGGTGCAGCTCCTCGGGGGCTACGGCTACACCCGCGACTTCCCCGTCGAGCGCATGATGCGCGACGCGAAGATCACGCAGATCTACGAGGGGACCAATCAGATCCAGCGCGTGGTGATCGCGAAGCGGTTGCTGGGTTAGCCATCGGAAGGCCGTCCGGCCGGACGGCGAGCGAGCCGTGCGCCGCGATCCCCATCGCGCGAGCGGTCAGCTCGTCGACGTGGCGCACCGTCACGGTCGGCCCCTGCTCTGTTGTGCTCGTCACGCGCTCTTCGGTCGGCCGTGGTCCGGCGAAGATCGTCACTCCCGGGCCGATGAGATCAAGAGTCGACACACGGTCGCCCGCCCCCCGGACCCAGTGATGGCTCATGCGGCCACGCAGGTCGATGTGCACCTCGTCGAGCGTGCTGCGGCGGCTTCCGTCCTCCTCCGCTGACCGCTCCAGGTTGTGCTCGACGATGGGTCGACGCTCTCCCTCGTAGCTGTCGAGGAGGCCGTCCGGTGCCCAACCCTTCAGCACCCACGCCAGCTTCCAACCGAGATCGAAGCCATCGGCGATCGCCGTGTTCATGCCGGTCCCGCCGCGCGGGGTGATGCGATGCGCCGCGTCTCCTATCAGGAAGACGTTGCCGGCGCGGAAGTCGTCAGCGATCTGCGCGGCGAACGAGAACGGGGCAACTCGCTCGACCTCGACGGTCAGGCTCGGAACTCCGGCGGAGCGAGCGATCAAGTCGCGGAGTCGTTGGTCGGGGTAGTCCGCGAGCGTCTCGGTCTGAGGAGACCATTCGAGCCCGTACCGCCACCGATCGTCGGTGCCGGCCGGTAACACCACTCCTGGGGCGTGCGGGTCGGTGACCGCGTACAGGAGATACGCGTGGTCGCCGACGACATCCCAGAGCGGGGCTCGGAACTCGACTGCGATCACCTCGAACAGATGGTCTGGGCCGTGCATCGAGATGCCGACAGCGGTTCGAACCGGGCTGTGGGCCCCGTCCGCGGCGACTACGTATCGGGCATGGATCGAGCTCACCGCGCCGTGCTGGTCCCGGACGGTCACACACGTGGTGTCGGAGTTGCGGCTGATCCCGATCGCCTCGACGCCACGCTGCAACCGCGCCGTTGGAAGGGCGGCGAGGTGATCGAGCATGACCGCTTCGAGGTGGTCCTGAGGGACGCACACAGGTGTGGTGGGGCTCAACATCTCGCTCTGCTCGATCGTGGGGAGGCCGACGTCGTGCGTGGTGCCCGACGACGCCTCGGCGAGCGTCCTGCATTCGAGGAGCCGCATCTCGACGGTGTTGCTGCCTGCCCGCACGGCCGACTCGAGCCCCCACGAGCGCACGAGCTCCATCGTCCGCAGGCTGGCGAGGGTGGCGCGGGGAAGCGTCGAGGCATGGAGCCGTCGTTCGATGATCATGCAATCGACGCCCTGTCGCGCCAGGGTGATCGCTGTCGTCAAGCCGGCGGGGCCGGCTCCGACGACGAGCACCGGGACTTCGTTCATCACGCATCCTCATTTCACACGACGATCTGTAGTTAGATGGACACTGTGTGGTGTGAAAGACACACTGTCAAGTGAAATGGGATGTGACCTATGGCCACGCGCAAGTACGAGCAGCGGGTGCGAGCCGAGAGCGCCGAGGAGACTCGCCGACGGATCCTCGACGCGGTCTCGCAACGGCTGAAGGAGGCGCCGACCGAGCCGGTGAGCCTCGACCACGTGGCTCGGATCGCGAGAGTCGCCAGGTCGACGATCTACCTCGTGTTCGGCTCGCGCGCCGGTCTGTTCGACGCCTTCGCCGAGGACCTTTGGGCACGGACAGGGGTAGCCCACATCACGGAGGCCGTGGCGAGTCCGGACGTGCGTGAGCACCTCCGCGGCGGGCTCGCCGCAGCGTGTCGCATGTTCGCCGCCGACCTCGACATCTATCGAGTGCTGTTCGCCATGGACAAACTCGATCCCGAGTCCGTGGGGGGCGCGGTGAGGAAGCACGAAGCGGAGAGAAGCGGGGGCATGGCGTACCTGGCTCGGCGGTTGAGCGACGCCGGTGAGCTGCGTGACGACGTAACCGTGGAGGATGCCGAACGTGTGCTGTGGATGCTCGCGAGCTTCGAGAGCTTCGACTCGCTGTACACCGGTCGCGCGCTCGCGCTGGACGAGGTCGTCGACGTTCTGGTCACCACCGCTGAACGGTCGGTGTGCCGGCCGCGGCGGTGATGCGTGCCCGCAGGTCGTCCAGAAGGCCTGGATTTTCCTTGAGGCCCGTGCGGGTCGCGCCGCTCAGAGCCCAGGGCTTCAGCCGGTCGAGCGCCGTGGCCACGCCGGCGGGGCCGAGCGCCGCGATTGCCGCGGCCACGGCTCGCTCGGGTCCGACTTTGAGCGACGACGATGCCGTGAACTCAGCGACGTCGTTCGCGAGCAGCAGGTCCGATGCGGCGAGCTCGCTGAAGCCGAAGTCGATCATCCAGACGTTGCCGTCGGCGGCGAGAAAGATGTTCGCGAGTCGCATGTCGCGGTGTGCGATGCGGCGCTCGCGGATCATGACGACTTGGTCCCAGACCGCAGCGAGCACCGCGTCGGTGACGTCCGCTTCGTCGACGCGGTCGAGTGACTTCCCCTCCACGGCCTCGTAGGCGAGCACGAACGAGTTGGGCTCGGCCGATGCAAACGCCGCGAGACGAGGCGTGCGGATGCCGACATCGCGCGCCGCGAGGGCCACCATCGCCTCGTGCTCTACCGCGCGCCGCAGGGATGAGAAGGGCCGCTCGTCTCCGAGCTCCCGTCGACCGACCATTCGGTACAGACGGAACATGAGGTCAGCGCTGCGCTGATCGTCACCGAGCGCCTTCACGAACAGCGCCTGACCGTCGATTCCCTTGGCAAAATACGGAGTCGAGCCCCGAGCATCGAGACTCGCCTGCGTGAGCTCCGCGAGAGGCTTTCCGACTGCGGCCAGGCCGTCGGCGATCGACTGGCCGGTCGGCCGCCGGGACGGTCCCCCGAACGCGACCACCACCAGCGCGCCTGCCAACCACCCGGACAGTACGGCCCGGAGCGAGTCGAAGGAGACCTCCTCAGCCATGAAGTGGACGAGGGCCAAGGCGAGCACGAGCACCCAGCCGATCCGGCGAGCGCCGCGGCTGAGCCATGGCGCCGCCGCGGTCAGCGCGGCAGTCACGGCCGCGATGCCATAAGCGGTCGGGAAGCCGTCGGTAATGAACCCCACTCCGTCGTGGATATCGATGATCTGGGCGCCCGGCTCGGGATCGAACTGCTCGAGCACCGAGGCGAGTCCATTCGCCACGATCGCGGCCGCCCCGACCGTCAGGAGGAGTCGCCAGCCGCCATCTCGCGTGACGACGATCAGGCCGCCGATCAACACGACGGCGGTGAGCAGGCGCGTGCCAACGACGATCGTCGTGATCATCCAGCTGGGCAGCGCGTTCAGTCCCGTGAGCAGGTCCTCACCGAACTGCACGAGGGAGTCGCCGAAGAGCCGTTGCACGATGCCGAGGACGACGAGCACGGCGAACGCGATGATGAGCCGAAGGATGTCGGCCGGTGAGCGCTGCACCTTCGGGATCGGCGCTTCGACGATCTGGGTCACCAGCGAGCAGGGTACGCACCTGGTCGTCGCAGAAAGCGCACCCCGCACCGTTGTAGACATTTCGGTGAAGAGCGAGGAGACCCCGTGCCCCATACCCCGCCGACCCTCAGCGCCGAGCAGCTCGGGGAGCTGCTTAGTCTGCTGAAGAAGGCCGACAGCGTCGAGCTGAAGCTCACCGTGCCGGCGACGAACGTCCGTCGGTTGATGCGGGAATTTGGTGTCGACCCTCTGGATGCACAGATGCGTCAGGTCGTCTTCTTCGACACACCCGATCTCAGGCTGTACGAGGCCGGGGTCGTCGTTCGGGCGCGGCGGGTCCATGGGGTGGGCGACGACTCCACTGTCAAGCTGCGGCCAGTGGTGCCGGACCAGCTCTCGCCCGCGCTCCGCAGCAGCCCGAGCTTCGGCGTCGAGGTCGACGCAATGCCGGGTGGGTTCGTCTGCTCCGGGTCGATGGTCAACGACATGGGACCCGCCGAGGTGCGGGAGGTGATCCTCGGAGACAAGCCGATCAAGAAGCTGTTCACGAAGGAGCAGCGCTCGTTCTACGAGGCGCATGCGCCGGCCGGCTTGGACCTGAACCAGCTCTCGGCGCTCGGGCCCATCATGGTGTTCAAGCTCAAGTGGAAGCCGAAGGACTTCCCCCGTCGCGTCGTGGGCGAACTGTGGCAGTACCCGGACGGATCGCGCATCCTGGAGCTCTCCACGAAGTGCACACCGTCCGAGATGTTTCAGGCGGCAGCGGAGAGTCGGGCGTTCCTCAGCGCGAATGGTGTGGAGACGGGCGGCGAGCAGACCACGAAGACCCGCACCGCGCTCGCGTTCTTCTCCGCAGAGCTCAAGTCAGAGGATCAATCGGCGTAGGCAGTCCGAGTGCAGCCTCGACGACTTCGGCGGCATCGAGCGTCTTGTCGTCGGCGAATCGGTCGCCGGTGAGCAGCACACCTACGGGCACACCGTCGACGACGCCGGCAGGCACGCACGCCGAGGGAAGGCCGAGCACGTTCGCGATCGTCACGCATCGCATCATCTCGATGGTGGCGAGTGCGTTCTCCGCATCCCACCCGTGCTCGAACGGAAGCTGCGTCCACGTCGGCGTGAGGACGAGATCGGTGCTGGCGAACCACAACGCCCACTCGCGCATGAGCGCCTGGCGCGCCATCAGGATCTGCGTGTAGCCCGCGAGGTCGTGGGCGGGCAGCGATTCAAGCACGGCTCCGAGGAACGCGTTGGCGGACTCGCCCATGATCGGGGTGATCATCGGACTCATGAAGCGGATGTCCTCACCGATGAAGTCGAACCACGTCCTGACCACATCTTCGAACCGCGGCGGGCCGTCTTCCGTCACCTCGTAGCCCGCGTCGGCGAGCGCATCGGCCGCGGCGCGCACGCGATCGGCGACGCGCGGATCGGTCGCTCCGCCTGGCGGAGTCGCGAGCACCGCGATGCGCAGCGGCCGCGTTTCGTCGTGTGGGGACCCGATCGGGACAGGCACCGAGTACGGATCGCGCGGGTCACGACCGGCGATCAGCTCGAACGCGAGCCGGACGTCGGCGACGCGTCGGGCCATCGGTCCTTCTACGGGCATCAGCTGGAAGGAAGCCGGTCCATCCGCCGTGGGGCCGAAGATGAAGCTCGGCACCATGCCCGCCGACGGCTTGAGGGAGGCGATGCCGCAGCAGCTCGCGGGGTTGCGCAGCGAGCCGCCGATGTCGTTGCCGAGTCCCACGGGTGACATCCCCGACGCCAGGGCCGCGGCCTCGCCTCCAGAGGACCCGCCGGCCGTCCGCATCGGGTCCCAAGGATTGCGAGTCAGGCCGTGGAGCGAGGAGTCGGTGTGCACCCGCAGCGCCATGTCGGGGCAGTTCGTCCGACCGATCGGAATCGCGCCAGCCGCTTTCATCCGTTCGACGATGGGGGCGTCCACCGGGGAGATCGCCTGAGCCAAGGCTGGCACTCCGTTGTCGGTCGCGCAGCCCGCGAGATCGATGTTCTGCTTCACGGTGAACGGGACGCCGTGCAGCGGCCCGAGTGGCTCTCCTGCCGCGAGCGCGGCGTCAGCCGCGCGGGCGGCGGCTCGCGCCTCGTCGCCGAGCACGCGTGTGATCGCGTTGAGGTGCGGGTTGACGTCCGCGATGCGCGCGAGGTGCGCGTCGATCACCTCGGCGGAGGATGCTTCCTTGCCCGCGATGATCGCGGCCAGCTCGGCGGGCCCCTGCTTCCACAGCTCGGTCATGGCGGCGACCCTACGACCGTCGACGAGAACCTGCTCAGACGACGGCGACGCTCGTGATCGGGGCGACGGGCGGGGTCGCGCCGAGCGATCCGACGAACCCGAGATCGCTGAACGTGAAGATGCCACCGTCAGATCCGACCATCAGGTAGCCGTTGCCATATCGCACCATGCCCACAACCGGACGGTTCAGCGGCGTGGCACCCATCGACCCACCGAAGGCCGCGTCGCCAAAGGTGAAGATGCCGCCGTCGGACGCCACCAGCCAGTAGCCGTTGCCGCTCGAGGTCGGCACCAGGCCCCGCACCGGTGCGTTGAGCCGCGTCGCTCCCATCGAGCCACGGAAGGCCGCGTCGCCGAAGGTGAAGATGCCGCCGTCGGAGGCGACCATGTAGTAGCCGCGACCTGACGGCGTGACGATGCCGCCGAGGACCGGACCGTTCAGGGCTGTCGCGGTCATGTCGCCCGCCGACGGTGCGTCACCGAAGCTCACAGCGCGGCCGCGGCTCGAGAAGACCACGTACCCCTTGCCGGTCGGCGTCGCGGCGAGGCCAGTGACAAGCTCTCCCGGGATGAGCGTCCCTCCCGCCACCGAGCCGAGTGCGGGGGCACTTCCGAAGTTGAATACCCGACCGGTCGTGGTCACGACCCAATAGCCCTTGTCGTCGGGGGTCGTTGCGATCCCGACCGCCGCGCCGTCGAGCTGCCCAGTCGGATCACCGAACCCGCCCGCGGCGCCGAACGGGTACACCTTGCCGTCCGCGCCGAGCAACCAATATCCCGCGCCCGTCGGGTTCGGTGCGGGTGTCGGCGGCGTCGGCGGCGCCGGCGCGGGGGTCGGCGGAGACCCGCCGATCAAGCTCTGGATCCAGGCCACGTTGGCCGACACCTGCGAGAAGCCCGCGGGCGTCTGGTTGCAGGGATCGCTGCCGTAACTCACCACGCCCGCGAGGCGTGTGACCCCACGCGTGTCGGCGACGAGCAACGGACCACCGCTGTCCCCGGGGCACGGCCCTACGGCGCTGTTGCCGGCGCAGATGTGGTTCTCGCTCAAGAACGAGGCCAGGACCGCCACGCAGACGCTGTCGGCGAGCAACGGGATAGGGGCGACGCGAAGATCCGAGACACCGGCGGTGCCGTTCGGTGTGTCCGCCCCCCATCCCGCGACCACCCCGGTCGTCAATCCGTTGAAGGTGGGTTCGACGTCCGCGGTCATGAGCGGAGCCGCGGGCTGAGGCATCGGCGCGGCCAGGCGAAGGAGCGCCAGGTCGTTGCGGCGAGCGGCGCGGTCGAACTCGGGATGGATGACGATCTCGAGCACGGGGATGACGGTGCCAACCTGCGTGCGGAGGTCACTGCGGCCGCCGACGACCTCGATCGTGGAGGGCTGGGTTCGGTAGCCGATCGCGCAATGTGCAGCGGTGAGGATCCAGTCAGCGGCGACGACGGTGCCACCGCAGAACTGGTCGTTGAACCGGCGGTCGACGAGAGCCACGACCGAAGGCGCCACCGACGACGGAACCGGGATTCCACCCATGATCGCCCCGGCGGGGACGGGGGCGAGCACGCTCTGGGCGCAGAGGGGCAAAATGAGCGCGGCGACGAGCGCGAGCGCTCGAATTCGAGACATTGGCGCCAATGCTGCCAGCACGCCGACATCGGGTGGTACCGCCCTCTCGAATTGTCACTATCTAGGTAGTGCAATTTCCGAAGTCCGCGCCCCCCGATGGGAGTGATCCACGATGGCGGTGACCGACCTCGATCTCGGTCGTTACAAGCTCGGCTGGGCCGACGAGGAGGAGTACGTCTACCGGCCCGAGAAGGGCCTCAACACCGACGTCGTGCGCGACATGTCGTGGTGGAAGGGCGAGCCCGACTGGATGGAGAAGTTCCGTCTGAAGTCGCTGCGCACCTTCGAGCGCAAGCCGATGCTGCCGTGGTTCGCGGTCAACATGCCCGACCTCGACTTCGACGACATCTACTACTACATCAAGCCCACCCAGGGGCAGGTCGACGAGTGGGACGACCTTCCCGAGCAGATGAAGGCGACCTACGAGAAGCTCGGCATCCCCGAGGCCGAGCGCAAGTACCTCGCCGGAGTCACCGCCCAGTACGAGTCAGAAGTCGTCTACCACCGCAACCGCGACGAGCCGCGGCGCAGGGCATCCTCTTCTGTGACATGGACACCGCGGTGCGCGAGTACCCCGATGTCGTGAAGCGCTACCTCGGCACGGTCATCCCGCCGGGCGACAACAAGTTCTCCGCGCTCAACTCGGCGGTGTGGTCGGGTGGCTCGTTCATCTACGTGCCGCCGGGTGTCGAGTGCGAGATGCCGCTGCAGGCCTACTTCCGCATCAACAGCGAGAACGCCGGGCAGTTCGAACGCACGCTGATCATCGCCGACGAAGGCGCCAAGGTGCACTACATCGAGGGGTGCTCGGCGCCCGTGTACACCTCCGACTCGCTGCACTCCGCCGTCGTCGAGATCATCGTCGGCCCGAGTGCACGTGTCACCTACACGACGATCCAGAACTGGTCGCCGAACGTCTACAACCTGGTGACCAAGCGGGCGCGGGTCGAGACCGAGGGTCACATGGAGTGGATCGACGGCAACATCGGCAGCCGCCTCACGATGAAGTACCCGTCGGTGTACATGGTTGGTCCGAAGGCATCGGGTGAGGTGCTGTCCGTCGCGTATGCCGGTCCGGGCCAGCACCAGGACGCCGGCGCCAAGATGGTGCACGCCGCGCCCGAGACGACATCGAAGATCGTGTCGAAGTCGATCTCGAAGGACGGAGGCATCA
>CAVXAI010000007.1:0-7733 GCA_963759645.1 uncultured Acidimicrobiales bacterium
ACGCCAGTCGCGCTCGAAGGTCGTGTCGCGCTGGATGTGGGCACGTCGACCGGCGGCTTCACCACTGAGCTGCTCAACCGGGGATGCCGGAAGGTCTACGCGGTCGATGTCGGTCACGGACAGCTGCGGGGCGCGCTCCGCCAGGATCCCCGTGTCGTGAACCTCGAGGCGACGAACGCCGCTGACCTGACCACCGAGCTCGTTCCCGAGGGCATCGACGTCGTGACCGTCGACGTGTCGTACACACCGCTTGCGGTGATCGTCCCGCAGGTAACCGAGCGGGTGCGCTTCGCGAACGATGCCGCGCTGCTCGCGCTCGTGAAGCCGATGTTCGAGCTCCAGCTCGGGCGGCTCCCCGACCGCGAGGAGCAGCTCGACGAGGCGGTGCTCCTGGCCACCGATGGCATTGCCGCGGCCGGATGGACCATCGAGGAGGTGATCACCTCGCCTGTCACCGGCAATCAGGGAGCTATCGAGCAGTGGGTGCGCGCGAGGCTTTCGCGATGAGCTGGACCCAAGTTGACGAAGGGTGGGGCCGCAAGGCCGTCGACTACGCGTACCTGATCGAAGTGCAGATGTGGCCCGAGTACGTCGCCTTGTTGGACGCGTGCGGCGTCGGGGACGGGACTCGGGTGCTCGACGTTGCCTGTGGGCCGGCCTATGCCCTCCGGATCGCTCGTGACCGCGGGGCAGTGGTCTCGGGGATCGATGCGTCTCCCAGGTTGATCAAGGTCGCACTCGCGCGTACGCCCGATGGCGACATCCGCGAGGGCGACATGTTCGACCTGCCGTGGGAGGACGCGTCGTTCGACGTCGTCACGAGCTTTCGGGGCATCTGGGGAGGCTGTGAAGACGCGCTCGCCGAAGCCGTACGGGTGTGCCGGCCGGGCGGCCGTGTCGGGCTCAGCTTCTGGGGCAATCCCAAGCGCATGGCGGCCTATCCCCTCTTCAAGCTGTTCGGTCAGGTCGAGGACCACGACTACGCGCACGCGAAGGAGATGTCGAACATCGCGTGGGAGGGGGTCGCGGAGCAGATGATGCGCGACGCCGGCCTCGTGCCCGGCACGCGGTGGATGAAGTCAGTGCCGCTCGCCTTCCCCGATCCGGATTTGGCGGTGCGGGCGTTCTCCTCCAGCGGTCCGGCCTACCTCGCACAACAGAAGATGGGGGAAGAAGCGTTCGTCACCGCCGCCCGCGAGGCCGCGGAACAGCTGGCTGTGCCCGACGCGGGCGTGCGCTTCGACTTCCCCGTGCAATTCCTCGTCGGCGTCAAGCCGGGTTAGTCGGTCTCCGTGTCGCCCGCGAGGCCGTGCTTCCAGTAACCACGGATCGTCGCCTGCCGGCGCGCGATGCCTCGCTCCTCGAACAGGTGGCGCCGAATGCGTTGCATCGCCGCGGCTTCGCCCGCGGCCCACACTCGGGTGACATCCGTCAGCTCGGCGTCGCGGAGCGCGTCGAACAACGAGTCGCACCATTCGAGCGCCGCTCGCGGGTGGTCGGGCAAAGCGCGTCGCACGTCGTCGCGTGCTTCGACGAACACGGACACAGCGCTCGTCGGCGCGAGCGATTCGAGCAGCTGCGTGAGCGCTGGGATCGCGCTCTCGTCGCCGGCTAGCACATAGGAGTCGGCCTCCGGATCGATCACGTAGCCGCGGCCCGGACCCGAGACTGCCGCGGGATCGCCGGATCGGGCATCGGTGGCCCACTGCGAAGCCAGGCCCTCGTCGTGCAGCACGATCTCGACGTCGAGCTGCGTCGTGTCGGTCGAGAGCAGAGGCGTGAACGTACGGATGACCGGCCGCTGGCCGTCGGCCAGGAGGAACTCGTTCCCGTTCCAGGTCGGCATGATGAGCTCGCGGGAAGCCGGCGACGGCAACAACAACCGGACGCTCGCGGCGGGCTCGTCGATTGCGAAGCCCTCGAGCTCCGAACCGCCGAGCGTCACTCGGGCAAGACACGCGTTGACCATCGCGACGCGGCGCACCTCGGCCATGCGGAACCGAGGTGGCTCCCGGCGCACGCGGACGCTCATCACCGTCATGATGGTCCGAATGGAGATGCCGCACAGCCCGCTGGGGCAATCCGGCCTGGAAGTCAGTCGCCTTTCGCTCGGCTCGTGGCGAACGTTCGAGCGCATCGGCGACGAGCGCGGTCTCGCAGTGATGCGCGCCGCCCGTGACGCCGGGATCAACTTCCTCGACGACGCGCGCTACAACGACGAGACGGGCTCGGCGCCGATCCCGACCGGATACTCCGAGGTCCTCTTCGGCGAGCTCTTCCGATCCGCGGGCTGGAAGCGCGACGAGACGATCGTGAGCAACAAGCTGTGGTGGGAGTTCTGGCCCGAGCAGGACGCGGCCGCCGAGATCGACGGCTCACTCGGGCGCATGGGCTTCGAATACATCGACGTCATCTACGCGAACCCGCCTCCTGAAGACTTGTCGCTCGACGAGATGGTGGGTTCGGTCAACGGCCTCATCACGACGGGGCGGGCGCGGGCGTGGGCCATCGTCAACTGGCCGGCCGCGCAGCTGCTCGAGGTCTCTCGCGCTGCGGCCCGCCTCGGTGCTCCTCAACCGTGTGCCGGGCAGCTCCCCTACAGCCTTGTCCGCCGCGACTGGGTGGAGGGGGCCGAGATGAAGGAAGCGCTGTTCGCGTGCGGCGCCCCGATCGTCGCCTCGTACACGCTGGCGGGAGGCGTCCTGACGGGCAAGTACGCCGACGACCCGAGTGCGGGCCGCGCCGCGGGCAAGCTCGACGAGCCGATGTACGCCTCCGCTCGTCGTGCGAGCGAGCGGCTATCGGAGCTGGCGCGACGCCTCGGCACCGCTCCCGCGGCGCTCGCCGTCGCGTTCGCGCTCGGAAACCCCGACGTCGCGACCGTGCTGTTCGGAGCGACAGCGCCCGAGCACGTCGCAACGAACGTCGCCGCGCTCGACGTCGTGGCCAACCTCAGCAACGCCGATCGGAGCGAGCTGGCAGCCATCGGTCGCTGACCGGCAATACTTGTAGTAGCCAACTTCCTGAGGGGGACAGTCCATGCCGATGATGACCGGGGACCAGTACCGCGCGTCGCTCGTCGACGGCCGCCGTTGCTATCTGGACGGTGAACGGATCGCGGATCCGGGGGCGCACCCGTTGCTCGCGAGCGCCGTCGACGCGGTCGCCGCGACCTACGACCGCTTCTACTCCGCAGACCCGGACGCGTTCCATCCGATGTACCTCGTGCCCCGCTCGAGCGAGGACATGGATCGCCGGATGGAGGCCCTGGGACACAGCGACATCACCGCGGGAACGACGGCCGCGTGCATGGCCCTCATCGAGGTGGCGCCCGCGCTCGGCAAGCTGCGCAGCGAGTACCGCGACCGCATCTACGAGTTCGTCGAGACGTGCAAGGCGGCGGACGTGCGCTGCTCTGAGGCCATCACCGATGCGAAGGGGCACCGGCGACGGCGCCCGTCACAGCAGGACGATCCCGACTTCTACGTGCGGGTGGTCGACCGGCAGAGCGACGGCATCGTGATCTCAGGATCGAAGATGCACATCACCGGGGCTCCGCTCGTCCACGAGCAGGTGGTGCTCCCGACCAAGAGCATGAAGCCGGGCGAGGAGGACTACGCCGTGGCGTGCTCGGTCCCGACGAACGCCGAGGGTCTGACAATCGTCAACACCACGAACGCGCCCCGCGGTGAGGACACCCGGCACTTCCCCATCAGCCATCGCACGAACATGCCCGAGGGCCTGCTCATCTTCGACAACGTGTTCGTGCCGAACGACCGCGTGTTTCTCGACGGCGAGACCTCGCACGCCGCATCACTCGCTCACGCGCTGGGGCTGTGGGAACGGACGAACGCGGTCGCGTACAGCGGCAGCAGCGCCGACCGGCTCGTGGGGCTCGCCGCGCTGTTGGCCGAGATGAGCGGCACGAGCGAGCGGGCCGACATCCGCGACCTGCTGTCGGAGATGGCGATCTTCGCGACGATGTGCCGCGCCGGGTGGGAAGCCGCGATGAAGAACGCCACGATCAACGAGGACGGCACGCTGTCGCCGGCCTCGATCTACATCAGCGCTTCCAAGTACTACAACGCCGAGCTGCACGGGAAGATGATCGACATCATTCACGACATCGCCGGCGCGCTCCTCGTGACCGCCCCGACGATCGCCGACTACGAGAACGAGGAGATCGGCGGCGACATCCGCGAGCAGCTCGGCGGCGGCGACTACTCCGCGGAGGAACGATTGAAGCTGCTGCACTACGTACGCGATCTCACCGCGGACACCTACGGCGGATGGATCGCGGTCACCGAATCGCTCGCGGGCGGAGGGCAATACGCGCAGCGGCTCGTCACGTTGCGCCACTACGACCTCAACGAGGCGAAGCGACTCGCTCGCCGTGCGGTGGGCATCGGAGGCGAGGTTGCGGAGGCGCCCCCGTCCGCCTCGGTCGTGGTCTGAGGAGGCGGGATGATCTCAGGAGACGCTTACCGAGAGACGTTGCGGGACGGGCGTGCGGTCTGGCTCGACGGCGAGCGCGTCGACGATGTCACCGAACAGCTCCTCCTGCGCAAGTCGGTGGACTGGGTGGCGGGCGCCTACGACGCGTCCGTCGACGAGGTGAATCCGATGTACCGGGTGCCGCGCACCCAGGACGAGCTGCGCGCCCAGATGGAGGTGCTCCTGTCGAGCGACCGCACCGCCGCCACCACGGCCGGCTGCATGGCCTTGGCAACCGTCGCCGACGTGCTCGCGGCCGCCGATCCCGAATACGGCCCGCGCCTCGAACGGTTCGCGGCGCGCTGTCGCGACCAGGACCTCCGAGTCGCCGCCGCGATCGACGACACCGCCCGACCGGTCCAGGTCGTCGAGCGCCGAAACGACGGCATGGTGATCTCCGGCGGCAAGCAGCACGTCGTCGGCGCAGCGGTGGTGCACGAGCTGTTGGTCGTACCTTCGGGTCGATCCGGCGAAGCCGACGCGGCAGTCGCGTGCGCGGTCCCCGTCAACAGCGACGGGGTGCGTCTGATCGCGTCGACGACCGCGCCCCGCGCCGAGGACGACCGGCACCATCCAGTCAGCCGGAGTCAGAGCATCTCGGAAGCGATCGTCGTGTTCGACCACGTGTTCGTGCCGGCCGAGCGCGTGTTCCTCGCCGGCGAGAGCGCGCAGGCCGGCACATTGGCCGAGACCCTGAGCATCTGGGAACGCGCCCGGGCCGTCGCCGACCAAGCCGATCGGGCGGAGCTCATCCTCGGCCTCGCGCAGACGATCTCCGAGATGAATGGCATCCTCGACGTCACCCACGTGCGCGACAAGCTCGCCGCCATCGCCGTGTGGGCGAAGATGTGTCGCGCCGGCTGGGAAGCTGCGCTGGCGAACGCACGGGTGACCCGAGGAGGGATGGTGGCGCCCGACGACTCGTACTTGTACGCGACGAAGTCCTACGGCGGACAGCTGTACAGCGAGATGACTCACCGACTTCACGACGTCGCCGGCGGGTTGGTGATCACATGCCCGACGATCGCCGACCTCGAGAACCCCGAGACGGGCGACTATCTCCGCAAGTACATCCGCACGATGGAGGGCGTGAGCGGCGAAGACCGCATGCGGATCTTCCACATCATCCGCGACCTCACCGCCGACACCTACGGCGGTTGGGACAAGGTCACGAATCAGGTCGTGGGTGGCGGCATGCACTTCCAGCAGATGGCGACCCTTGACACGTTCGACATGGGGCCGGCCCGCAAGCGCGCGTACGCGGCGGCCGGCATCCCCGCGGGCTGACGAAATGCAACAGCGCCCAACCGCTGCCGAGCTCCTGGCTGACATCTCGAGTCTGCTGACCGAAGTCGTCGACATCGTCCCCGACGCCGTGCGCCACCGCGTGCGTGTGGCCGCGAACCTGAGCAGCATCGTGGAACGCGAGCTGCGACTCGGACCCGAAGCGGCCGAGGCCGAGCGCGGACGGCTCGCGTCGCTGCTCGACACCCCCGAGACGATCGACCTCGCATCGTTGCGCGCCCAGCTCGTCGACAGGCTCAACGCATCCGAACCCCTCACCCCGACCGAGTCGGAGGCGATCTACGACGTCCTGCTCGCCACCGTTCGAGACGACCTCGCGGTCTCGAAGCCCGGCTACGAGCAATGGACCAGGGAGGAGACGTGACGCCGGAGGAGGGTCTCGCCGCGTGGTTCGCCGACGAGCGCGGTCGTGAAGTCAAGATCGAGAACCTCTCGCAGAGCACCGCTGGCGCGCGCCGGCGCAACCTGCTGTTCGACGCGGTGAGCGACGACGGCGTCGAGCCGTTGGTCGCGACTGCGCTCCCGACCGCGGACATCGAGCTGGTCGACGTCGGGACCGAAGCGGCTGTGCGGGAGCTCGCGGCCGACGCGGGAGTGGCGACGCCGCGGATCCGTGGTGTGTGCACCGACACGAAGTACCTCGGCGGTCCGTTCTTCCTGAGCGAGCGGCTCGACGGTGAGACCATCCCTCGCCGCGTATTGAGACAAGCGGAACGCACCGGCAACGGTGAGACCGTCGTGCGCGAGCTCGGCACGGCGCTGGCGCGACTGCACAGCATCGACGCGGCGAAGGCACCCGAGAAGCTCCTCGGACCACCCGATGGCGACCCGATCACTGTCACCCTCGCCCGCCTGCGCGAGCTCATGAGTGAGCTGCTGCAGCCGGAGCCGGCGTTCTCGTACGGCTTACGGTGGCTCGAGGACCACAGGCCCGACGAACCGGCGCGGTGCTCCATCGTCCACGGCGACGCCCGCAATGGGAACTTGATCGTCTCGGAGAAGGGGTTGGTTGGCATCCTCGACTGGGAAGGCGCACATGTCGGTGACGCGATGGACGATGTCGCGTGGCCGTGCACGCGGATGTGGCGATTCGGCGAGGACGAGAAGACGGTCGGCGGGCTCGCCCGCGTCGCGGTGCTGCGCGATGGCTACGAGTCGGCGGGCGGCATCTGGGACGACGACCGATTTCGGTGGTGGCGAGCGCTCGGCACGCTGCGGTGGGGCCTCGGTCTTGCCGGTCAAGCGGCGCAGCATCTCGACGGCCGCTACCGCAGCATCGTGATGGCGGGCAGCGGACGCCGCGTCAGCGAGCTCGCGTACGACCTGCTGTTGCTTGTTCGGCCTTGATTTCGGTCTCGAAGGGGAGGGTCGCATGGTCAAGCTCGTGTACTGCCTGCGTCGCAAGCCCGGCCTGAGCTGGGAGGAGTTCTCCCAGTACTGGCGCGACGTGCACGCACCGTTGGTCGCCGCGCGCGCCGAGCTGCTCGGCATCAAGCGCTACGTCCAGGTGCGCACGCTCGACAACCCGGCGATCCACGCCGCGATGCAGGCACGCAACGACGGCTCGCCCGAGCCCTTCGACGGCGTGGCCGAGCTGTGGTTCGACGACTCCGCGCTCAGCGGCGCCCAGAGTGAGGAAGCCGCCCGCGCCGGACAAGAGCTGCTCGACGACGAGCGCAAGTTCATCGACCTACGCCGTTCGCCGATCTGGTTCGGCAACGAATGGCAGGTGGTCTGAAAGACGCCTGCGTTCTGAGGTAGGTAACAGGCCATCGATGGCCCGTTACCGACCGAGGTTCGCAGGCTGGCGGCTACTGGCGGGCCATTTCGATCTTCATCCGCTCCGCGCCCGTGAGCTCGATCGCCGCCTTACCCGGACTGGTCGGCGAGGATCTCCTCGAGGCCGCCCTCTTCGGTCGGTATGCGCTGGACAT
>CAVXAI010000008.1:0-1831297 GCA_963759645.1 uncultured Acidimicrobiales bacterium
GGACGAGATCCAGGTCGACAACGGCGACATCACGCTGCGGGTCGAGGTCACCGGCGACGGGCCCGATGGTGCTGTGCGTGCACGGCTGGCCGGAGCTGGCGAGCTCGTGGCACCACCAGGTCGACCACCTGGCGGCGAGCGGCTACCGGGTCGGCGGCCATGGACGTGCGCGGCTACGGCGGCAGCTCGGCCCCGCCGGAGGTCGAGCGCTACACGCTGCGCCGAGCTGGCCGGCGACGTCGCCGCCGTGGCCGCGGCGCTCGACGACGGGCCGATCGTGCTCGTCGGCCACGACTGGGGCGCGCCGATCGTGTGGAACACCGCCATCCGCCATCCCGATCGCGTGCGCGCCGTCGCCGGGCTCAGCGTGCCGCACACGCCGCCGATGCCGATCTCGCTGCTCGACCTGTTCGACCAGCTCTACGCCGACGGCTTCTTCTACATGCTCTACTTCCGCGAAGCCCGGCGTGGCCGAGGCCGCGTTCGCGGCCGACCTGCGGGCCGCGCTGAAGCGCGTGCTACTTCGCGCTGTCGGGCGACGCGCCGCTCAACTGCTGGATACCGGACAGGCCCGCGCGACGCCGAGTTCCTTCCGCTGCTGCCCGACCCGCCCGACGGACCGCTCAGCTTCCTCACCGACGACGATCTCGACGCCGCCGCGGCGACGTTCGAGCGCACCGGCATGGTCGGCGCGTTCAACCGGTACCGCGCCGCTCCGTTCGACGCCGCCGACGAACGCGGACATCGTGGGCGCCACCGTCGGCCAGCCGTCGTGCTTCATCGCCGGGATCGCGCGATCCGGTGAGGGCGTTCATCCCCGGCGGCGACGGGTACGCCGATCCCGGGCTCGGGCTGCACCGACTTCCGGGGCAGCACGATCATCGAGGGCGCCGGCCACTGGGTGCACCAGGAGAGGCCGGCCGAGGTGAACGCCGCGCTCCTCGCCTTCCTCGACTCGCTCTGACGTCGCTCGCGCGAGGGCCGTTCGGCCCATCAAGCGCGTTCGTGATCGACCGAACAGAACGGCGTCGTACCCGCGGCCGGCGGTCCGTTGTGGCCCTCCGCGCCTGAGTGATTGGACGCAGCTGGTCGATGGGGCTGTTCGGCGGAACACACGGGAGTCGTGAAGTCCTCGTGCCCTGCTCGGTCGGCGAGACGTGGGCCTCGCTCCGCGATGCCGTCTCGGCGCACCCCACGGTGACCGGCGCGACCTTCAACGACCCCCTGATGCGGGCCTACTTCAAGACCGACATGACGTTCGCGACCTACGGACAGAACCTCACAGCGGCGGTGAGTCGCGAGCCCGACGGCGGCAGCCGCGTCGTGATCTCCGGAGTCGCCAAGCGGCCGAGCTTCGGAGGCCAGGACCAACGGCGGATCCACAAGATCGCCGACGAGCTGCTCTCCGATCTGGCAGCGCGACTCAGCTACGCGCCGCCTACCGAAGCCCCGACCCGGGGCGAGGTCCTGCTTGCGGGCGTCTCTGGACGCTCGATCAAGGAGGAGATCTCGAAGTACACGGTGATGCGAGAGCGCGGGCTCATCTCCGCCGCCGAGTTCGACGACCACAAGCGCTGGTTGCTCCGCGGCTGGTGATCGGCCGCGTCACGGGCACTCGGCCCGGTGCGCATCCCGCCACGCATTGATCTCTCCGATCGGACTCACGCTCGAGTCGCCGTCGCGCCACGAGTCGAGATAGGGCGCGGGACCGATCGTCCCCCGGCGCACCTGCCAGTCACCCACTCCGCACGGCGGCGACAGGCCGAAGTGGAGATGACAGGCGATGCCTCTCGCGTTGCCCGTGTTCCCGACGAGCCCCAGCGGCGTGCCCGCTTCGACACGGACACCCGCGGCGATCGCGGGATCGATGGCCGAGAGATGGCTGCCGTAGTAGCGAACCCCGTCGTCACCGACGACCGTCACTGAGAGTCCGCCTCGCGTCGCGCCGTCGTTCACCGTGGAGCTCCACTCGTCCACGGTCGTGATCTCCGAGATCGTGCCGCCCGTCGGCGCGACGACGGTCGAGCCGCACGGGGCGAAGATGTCCGTCGCCGGGTAGTCGTGGTGCGCCCGTCCGTACGACGCGACGTTCGCGGGCTGGATCGGGAACACGTGCGCGCCGCCCGCGACGGCCGGCTGCGTGATGCGTGGCGCGGCGGTGCTCGGAGGAGCTGCGGCTGACGTCGGCGCCGACACGGTCGTCGCCGCGGTGGTCGACGGAACGGTCGTCGTTGTCGGAACGGTCGTAGTCGTCGTCGGCGCAGCCGTGGTCGAGGTGGTCGACACAGAAGTCGTCGTGCGCGGCACGGTCGTCGTCGAGGCCACACCCTCCGCGGCGGGCGCGGACTCCGAGCAGCCGGCGATCACCAGCAGCCCAACGACGCCCAGCGCCCTCCCAAGGTCACGCCCGAGTTTGCCCGCGGGTATCGTCCCGCCGCGAACTTCACACCGATCCCCGTCCCCGAGCCCGACCTCACCGCTCGGCAGATGATCGCCCGGGCCGAGGCGATGATCCCGATGCTGCGCGACCAGCAGGAGGAGGCCGAGCGCCTCGGCCAGTACACGCCCGCGGTGCACGAGGCCTTCCTCAACGCGGGCTTCTACCGCGTGCTCCAACCGAAGCGCTACGGCGGCTACGAGTTCGGGATGGAGGACTACCTCAGGCTCTCGGCGACGATCGGCCGCGGTGACCCGGGATCGGCGTGGTGCTTCGGGCTCGGCGCGCACCACGCGCTGTCGGTCTGCTCGCACTGGCCGACCGAGGTGCAGGACAAGCTCTTCAGCGAGGTGAACGGCGACTTCATCGCGCCGCACCGAGCGCCGCCCGCGGGCACCGCCGTCCCGGTCGAGGGCGGCTACCTGATCAACGGCGAGTGGCGCTACTCGTCGGGCGTGCCGTACTCGACGCACTTCATCGGCGCCACGTTCGTCGCGGGCAACGATGCCGGCGCGCCCCCGCAGCTCGTGACGTTCACCGTCCCCCGCAGCCAGTTCTCCATCAAGCCGGGCTCGTGGGGCAACGACGAATCGCTCGGGCTCCAAGCGAGCGGCTCGCAGACGGTCGTGATCGAAGACCAGCTCGTCCCCGCCGAGATGGTGTTCCCGCTCTCGCTGTTCGACACGCCCGACACCACGCCCGGGCTCGAGCTGCACGGCAACCCGATCTACCTCGGACGTCTCGGCGGCTTCTTCCACGCCGGTCTCGTCGCCACCCAAGTCGGTGCCGCGGGCGCGGCGCTCGACGAGTACGAGCACCTCATGCGCGAAGGACCGACCCGCGGGTTCGGCGTCACCGTGCCGCAGCACCGCATCGAGAACCCCGACTACGTGCGTCACTACGGCAACGGCCTCGCGCTGCGAGACGCCGCCGAAGCGATCCTCATCCGCTGCGGACAGATGTACGACGAGTACTGCACCCGCCATGTCGAAGAGGGTCGGAAGTTCACGATGGAGGACGACATCCGCACGTGGACGCTCGCCCAGCAGGGCGGCCGCCTCGCCTACGAAGCGGTCGAGCTGCTGTGGCGCACGTCGGACTCGAGCGTCACCGGACGTCGCGGCGAGCGCATGCAGCGCTACATGCGCGACGTCCTCATGTACCGCGGCCACGGCGCCGCGCAGTTCGACAACGTGCAACCCGCCGCCGCGCAGCTCGCCCTCGGGCTGCCGCTGACCGGCATCTTCGCCACGTTCAAGCAGGACTGAGGCTCGCCCTACGATCCGCAGCATCGTTCCGGTCGTCGACATCGCACCCTGGGCCTCCGCCGGGCCAGAGGTCCGTCGTCGCATCGCCGACGACTTCGGAGCGGCCTGCGAGGAGTTCGGGTTCCTCCAACTCGTGGGCCATGGGCTCTCTCCGGTGGTCACCGCCGAGCTGCGAACCGCCTCCGATGCGCTCTTCGCACTCCCGATGGAACGCAAGCTCGAGCTGCGGCCCTCGACTCCCGAAGTCAACCGCGGGTACTCAGCGAAGGGCACCGAGAGCCTCGCCTACAGCCTCGGCGCCGCCCGTCCACCCGACCTCTTCGAGGCGTTCAACGTCGGGACCGACGACAACGTCTGGCCCGACGACCTCCCCCGCCTCCGCACGGCGGTGGAGCGCTACCTCGCCGAGCTGCGTCCGCTCGTCGCCCGCATCGAGTCGATCATCGAATGCGCGCTCGACCTGCCGCAGGGCTTCTTCGCACCTCGCACCGATCGCTCCGTCGACGTGCTTCGCCTCGTGCGCTACGAGCGCGCCGCGGACGAGCCGCCAGCGCTCCCCGAGCAGATGCGCATGGGCGCGCACACCGACTACGGCATCTTCACGACGCTCCTCGCCGACCCGATCGCCGGGCTCCAGATCGTCGGCCCGGACGGCGCATGGATCGACGTCGTACCCGAACCCGACGCCGTCGTCATCAACCTCGGCGACGCCCTCGCCATGTGGACCAACGACAAGTGGCGCTCGACCCTGCACCGAGTCGTCCCACCGCCGGCCGACACGGACGGGCCCGTGCTGCGGCGTTCGTTTCCCTTCTTCCACGACGGCAACGCCGATGCCGTGATCGAGTGCCTGCCGTCGTGCCTCGCCCCGGGCGAGCAACCGAAGTACCCGCCGGTCACGATCGGCGAGCACATCGCGAACAAGGTGCTCGTCGGGCCGGACGCTCGCCGCGTCGACGAGCGTGCAGACAGTCAGCGACCGATTGCCCGATCTGAGGCAGGATGCCCCATGACCGAGTCGATCTCAGCCGACTACCTGATCATGGGCGCCGGCGCCGCCGGGATGGCGTTCGCCGACTCGGTGTTCACCGAGACCGACGCCACGATGGTGATCGTCGATCGCCATGATCGTCCCGGCGGGCACTGGAACGACGCCTATCCGTTCGTCCGCCTGCATCAGCCCTCGAGCTTCTACGGCGTGAACTCCGCGCCGCTCGGCACGGGTCGCATCGAGGAGGTCGGCCTCAACGCCGGCTTCTACGAGCTGGCCGCCGGCCACGAGGTGCTCGGCCACTTCGACCTCGTGATGCGGCAGCGCTTCCTGCCGTCGGGCCGCGTGCGCTTCTTCCCGATGAGCGAGGTCGGCGAGGACCAGTCGGTCACCTCGCTGCTGTCGGGCGAGCGCACTGCGGTCGACGCCCGGCGCTTCGTCGACGCGACCTATTCCAAGATGCAGGTGCCGTCGACGACAACGCCTTCGTACTCCGTCGCGCCCGGCGTCGCGTGCGCGCCGCTGAACGCGCTGCCCCGGATGGCGCCCGACTACGACGCGTTCGTCGTGATCGGCGCGGGCAAGACGGCGATGGATGCGTGCGTCTGGATGCTCGACAACGGTGTCGACCCCGACCGCATCACCTGGATCATGCCCCGGGACTCATGGGTGCTGAACCGGGCCAACCTCCAGCCCGGCGACGAGTTCTTCGCCGCGTTCTGCAAGAGCCTCGCCGATCAGGTGGAAGCGGTTGCCCTCGCGGACTCGGTCGACGATGTCTTCGCACGATTGGAGGCCGCCGGCGAGCTGCGCCGCCTCGACCCGACGGTGACGCCGACGGCCTACCACTGCGCCACGCTCAGCGACGGTGAGCTCGCGCAGCTCCGCCGCATCGAGAAGGTGATCCGCCTCGGTCACGTCACCGAGATCGACGCCGACGAGATCCGGCTCGACCAAGGCACGATCCCGACCGGGCCGTCGACGCTGCACGTCGACTGCTCGGCGGTCGGGATCCCCGCCCGTGGGACCACTGCGGTCTTCGACGGCGACCGGATCACGCTCCAGTTCGTGCGCACGTGCCAGCCGACGTTCAGCGCGGCGTTCATCGGCTTCGTCGAGTCGACGTTCACCGACGAGGACGAGAAGAACCGCATCTGCACGCCGATCCCGGCGCCGAACGTCCCCCTCGACTGGCTCAAGATGCTGCGCCTCGAGCTCGTCAATCGCGACTGCTGGACGCGGTACCCGCAGCTCGGGGACTGGATGGTCGAATCGCGTCTCGACCCGGTGGCGAGGTCCATCCGGTTCCGGCTCGGCGACGACGCCAAGGCCATGAAGCACATCGGGCGCTACTTGACGAACTTCGAGCCGGCGCAGGCCAAGCTCGACGAGCTGTTGGCCGAGTAGGTCTCAGGCGACGGCCTGCGCCGGACGGGCGAACTCCCGGTAGGCCGATCCCACGCCCTGGGGCCGTAGGTCGAAGCGGGGCCGCCGTCCATCAGCAACGCGACGCCCAAGGCTTCGGCAACCTCATCGGGGGTCGCCCCTCGGCGAGCGGCCGCCTTGGCGCGGTACGCGATGCAACCGTCGCACTGCTTCACCACCGCGATCGACAAAGCGACCAGCTCCTTGGTCTTGGTGGACAGCGCTCCGTCCGCCATTGCGGCGATTGTGCAACTGGCCGAATCCCGCCCACACGTCGGGCGACGCCTCCCGCAACGACTTGGTCGGCTCGCCCAGATCCGCGACGACCTCCGCATAGTGCGCCATGGCTCCTCGCAATCTCGATTCGGAGCTCTCACCGCGAGCAAACCGCGTGTCCGGTCCCCCCACGAGCGATAGGGCCGAAGGTCGCAGACCGTTTGGTCGCTCGACTCCACCCACATACGTACGTGTGGTCAGTGAGCAAACGATCGCGGGGTCACGCTCAGTGCCAGTCGCCGGCCACCGAGCCACTACAGGCTCACCGCATGACTGCATTGGAGAAGGGCGGCGTCGTGGCGGTGACCGGTGCCGCGGGGTTTGTAGGCGGACATGTGGTGCAGGAGGCGCTCGATCGCGGCTATCAGGTGCGAGCGTGCGTCCGCAACGTCGACGACGACACGCGGGTCGGGTTCCTCAAGGCGATGAACCCCTACGCCTCGGGCCGTCTCACGCTGCATGCCGCGGACCTCGACCAGCCCGGCTGCTTCGACGAGGTCTTCCGGGGCTGCGACGCCGTCGCTCACGTCTCCCACGTCAGCACCTACGACGATCCCGAGTACGTGCGCAGGACCTGCGACCACATCATCAAGCAGCATCGAGTCCTCGGGATCGGTCCGCCGGGTCGTGGTGACCTCGAGCCTGGCGGCGATCATCTCGGAGGCCGACATCACCGAGCTCGTCCGGCGGCCGATCGTCGACGAGGACCGCGAACCCGACGAGTCGAATCCGAAGCGGACGCCCGAGCGGGGGCAGGGTTACTCGATGGGGAAGGTCATCGCCCAGCACGCGTTCTCGGACGCCGCGGCGAAGGCGGGCACGTGGGACGCGATCACGGTCTGCCCGAGTGACAACGTCGGCCCGATCCTGTCTCCCCACCACAGAGCCGGCGGACCATGGCAGCACCTCGTCGGGCGGATGCTGGAAGGCCACTGCGAGATCTTCCAGGGCACCGGCCCCTACCGGCCGTGGATGACCGTCGACGTGCGTGACGACGCGGCGTGCCACATCGGACTGCTCGAGAGCGACAAGGTCGCGAACGGCGAGCGCTACCTCGCCATGTCCACCGAGACGCGCAGCTACGAGGACATCTGCACATCGATCGACCGCGTGTTGCCCGAGCTGCACCACGACCCGGGGCCCATCGTCGACCCATCGCCGGACCGCTGGAAGGAGCGTGAAGACGAGTTCCGCTCGATCTGGGGCGGGCTGCAGCTGCGCAACGACCGCATCCGGGCCGCGGTGCCGATCACATTCCGGCCTCTCGACGACTCGATCCGCGACTGCGTCGAATCACTGCTCGCCGTCGCGCACGTCGTTGCGAACCGGCGAGCCGACTGAGCGGCACGAGCCCCGCTCTGCGTCGCAGGCGATACTCACGCCATGCGCAGAAGCACCGACGCCATCCTCACCAGCCACGCGGGGAGCCTCCCCCGGCCCGACGAGCTCATCGAGCTGAACAAGGCGCGTCAGTCAGGCGAGGACGAGGCGTTCGACGAGGCCGGCTTCCAACGCGAGCTCACCGACGCGGTGCGCGATGTCGTCGCTCGCCAGGTCGAGGTCGGCGTCACCGTCCCCGGCGACGGCGAGTACGGCAAGGCGATGGGCCACAAGGTGAACTACGGCGCCTGGTGGAGCTACTCGTTCAGCCGCCTGAGCGGCCTCGATCCTCACGGCCCCGGCCTGTACGAGATGCCAGTCGTGCGATCGAAGCCCGGCGAGGTCCAGCTCACGAGCTTCGCCGACCGCCGCGACCGCTTGAACTTCCAGGCCGCGTACGACGACCCGACCTCAGGCGTCGCGCCGGGGCGAGGCGGCATCACGTGGCCGCGCTGCGTCGGGCCGGTCTCCTACATCGGTCACGACGCGATCGCCGCCGACATCGCGAACTTCAAGGCCGCGCTCGCGGCGGCGAACGTGAGCGAGGGCTTCATGACCTCGGTCGGGCCCGGCGAGCGCGGCCCGCGTCGCGAACGAGCACTACAAGACCGAGGAGGAGTTCATCTGGGCGTGCGCCGACGCGATGCGCGAGGAGTACCAGGCGATCATCGACGCCGGGCTCGTGCTGCAGATCGACGATCCCTTCGTCGCCGAGGCGTGGGACCAGATCAACCCGGAACCCACCGTCGAGGACTACCAGCGCTTCACGATGACGGCGGTCGACGCGCTCAACCACGCGCTGCGGGGCTTCCCGACCGACCGCATCCGCTTCCACCTGTGCTGGGGCAGCTGGCACGGCCCGCACTCGACCGACATCGAGATGCGCGACATCGTCGACGTCATGCTCGCGATCAACGCGGGCGCGTACTCGTTCGAGGCCGCGAACGCGCGGCACGAGCACGAGTGGGTCGTGTGGCAGGACAAGAAGCTGCCCGACGGCAAGGTGATCCTCCCCGGCATCGTCAGCCACGCGACCAACGTGCTCGAGCATCCCGAGCTCGTCGCCCAGCGCATCGTCCGCTTCGCCGAGCAGGTCGGCCGCGAGAACGTGATCGCGTCGACCGACTGCGGGCTCGGCGGCCGCATCCATCCCGACATCGCGTGGGCCAAGCTCGAGACGCTCGCCGCCGGCGCGGCGATCGCGACGAAGCAGCTCTGGAAGTAGCCGGAGAAGAAATCTCGGGACCGCTGTCGATTCCGGGTAGTTCCGTTCGTAGAGGGGATGAGGCCGGCAACGAAGCCGGCCCCCATCGAAGGAGATCTCCATGACCCAGTACCTGCTCTCCGTCCACGGTCCCGCCGAAGACACCCCCGAGGAGTGGGGCTTCACGGAGGAAGAGATGCAGCAGGCGTACAAGCAGGTCGAAGCGCTCAACGCGGAGATGCAGAAGGTCGGCGCGTGGGTGTTCGGCGGTGGCCTGCAGCCCGTTACGTCGGCGACCGTCGTCACGAACAAGGACGGCGACGTCACCGTGACCGACGGCCCCTATGCCGAGACCAAGGAATATCTCGGCGGGTTCTGGATCATCGAGGCGAAGGACCTCGACGTCGCGCTCGACTGGGCCTCGAAGGCGTCGGCAGCGTGCATGGGAGCCATCGAGGTGCGCCCGTTCCAGGACGAGCCCGGCCAGTAGCCGCTCCGGGCGGCGTTCCGCCGCGACAACAGTTGCGCGAACGGCCCTATGCGGGCGCGATTCGCAACAGTTGCGGGAGGGGACGGCGGGACGGCGCCGTCGCATGCGGCGAGAAGGGGTCGCGCGACCCATCCAGCGATCCTTGAGAGCGCCGACGGACATACATGGCACCGCTCGGAGGATGCAACCTCTCCAACCCGGTCGATCAGACCTGGCAATCCCTGCGCGAAGCGGTACTCGCGCACCCACGGATTTCCGGCGCGAGGTTCGACCACGAGATCAAGCGCGTCGACCTCATGACGGAGAAGACCGTTGTCGGCCCCCGGCGACGGATCTCCGCATTTGTGGCCGTCGACGCTGACGGCGCCCGGGTCGTGATCGCCGGCGCCGGCAAGCGTGGGGTCTCCCACCAGGTCGCGACCGAGCTGCTCGCCGAGGTGAGCGATCGCCTCGCCGCCTCTACGCCCGAGGACGCGTCGCCGTCCCCGGTCTCGTCGGCCCCCGTCGCGATCGACCTCTCGGAGCAGCCCCAAGTGTCCCGCACCGATCGCGGACCCCGGATGCCACCGGCACCCCCGCCGCCCCCCTCGCCATGGCAGGCACCCCGGCCGCCCGCCGCGCCACCCCGGCCGCCCGCCGCGCCGCCCCTCGCGTCGCCGCTCCAGGACTACGAGCTCCCCGATTGACGATGCGCTCTCCGAGCTCGCACGCGGGAACGACTGGCTCTAGCCGCTCACCGACCTTCGAGGTTCGGTGGTTCGACCCCGCTACACCAGACGGAAGTCGACGTTCGCGATGCGCTTCGACTCGCCGACGCGTGCGCGGTCGCGAGCCGTGAGGTGGAGCGCGTTGAGGCCCTGCTTCCCGTCGACCGGCGCCACGAACTCGATGCGCCGATCGAGGAACTGCACCGCGTCGCCGTCGCGGGAGCCGAGGAACACCGTCGACGCGAGCTCGGCGACCGACGAGGGATCGTTCACCGCGACGCTCGCACCCATGATGTCGTCGACAGCACGGGGGTCGTTGTAGGGGCCATGCAGCGGATCGCCCCACCAGTTGTCCTCGGGCGTGTAGCGGTAGTGCTCGAACCGAGTGCCGAGCACCTCGTAGTCGAACTGCATGAGGTGCTGGCCCAGGAAGTCGGGGATCTCGAACCGCAGCCCGAGCCCGGCGTCCTTGGCCCTGGCAAGTAGGGCGTCGTCGTCGTAGGTCTGCATCACGACCATGAACCCGCCGTCGCCGCCCTGCTCGACGAAGAACTTCTGCAGCTCGTGGCGCTCACGGATCGGCGAGACGACCTCGAGCATCGTCGTGCCGACACGCATCATGTGGGTGCGGAAGCCGTACTGCTCGGTGACCTGCGAGCCGTCCTCACGGTGCTCCTGCGGCGCGGGTTCGAGCTCGAGGTACGCGTAGATCTCGTCGCACACCGCCTCGAGGTCGCGCGCCGCGATCACGTAGTGGCGAACCCGACCCGGGCGCACGGCGGGCACCGTACCGGCGATGCTCGACCGCGCGAAGCGGGACCTTCGTCCCTACCGAGTCGCGGGACCGGGCGGCAGCCTGGGGTCGTGGTCGTACAAGAGGCTCGGGCGCGCTCCACATGGCGAGCCGTAACCGTGCCGAGCGAGCACGGCGGATGGGGACTCACCCTCGAGCCGGTCCTGCTCGGCCTGCTCATCGCGCCCTCGGTCGCGGGGGTAACCCTGGGAGTCGCCGCGTTCCTCACGTTCTTGGTGCGCACCCCACTCAAGCTCGCCCTCGTCGACCTGAGACGCGACCGCTGGCTCGCCCGCTCTCGCCTCGCGACCAAAGTCGCGGCCGTCGAGCTCACCGCCATCGCAATCCTCGCCATGGTCGCAACCGCACTCGCCGGTCCGGGTTGGTGGGCCGCAGTCGCCGTGGCGGTGCCATTCGTCGCGGTCGAGCTGTGGTTCGACATCCGCAGCCGGAGCCGGCGACTCGTGCCCGAGCTGTGCGGCGCCATCGGCGTCTGCGCGGTCGTGGCCGCGATCACCGTCGCGGCGGGTGAGGGCGCGGCGATGGCAGCTGCGCTGTGGGTGCTGCTCGCGGCCCGCGCGGTCGCGGCGATCCCGTTCGTCCGCACGCAGATCCTGCGCCTCCGCGCCGCCGCCGACATTCCCGTCGACGTGCACTCCGCAGATGTCGCCCAAGTCGCCGCGATCGTGCTCGGCGCGTTCGCCGTCGCGCTCGTCGGGAGCACGATCGCCGGATTCATCGCGCTCATCGCCATGGCAGCGCTTCAACTGATCTGGCTCCGCACACCGCCCGTGCCCGCGAAGGTGCTCGGCATGCGACAGATGGGCCTCGGCCTTGCCCTCGTGATCGTGACCGCGGCCGGAGTCGCGCTCACATGAAAGAAGGAGAGAGATGACACGCATCGACGAGAACACGACCCTCGGCGAGCTCGTGAACGCCCACCCCCAGCTCGCCCGCGAGCTCGAGCACCGCGGGCTCGACTACTGCTGCCGCGGTGGGCGCACGCTTGCGGAGGCCTGTGACACGGCCGGGCTGGACCAGCGCGCGCTGGTGACGGAGCTGACCGCCCTCACGCGTCGGCCCACAGTGGTGGAGGACTGGACGACGATGACGGCGACCGAGCTCGTCGACCACATCGTGACAACCCACCACCAATACCTCTGGGCGGAGCTGCCCCGCCTCACCGATCTCGTGGAGAAGGTCGCCCGGGTGCACAGCGCCTCCCATCCGGAGCTGCGCGAGGTCGAGGCGGTGTTCGACGATCTGCGCACCGACCTCGAGCCGCACATGCTGAAGGAGGAGCGAGTCCTGTTCCCCATGATCCGGGAGCTCTCGATCGCCACTGTGGCGCCGACGTTCCACTGCGGAACCCTGAGAAACCCGATCTCGGTCATGCTCGCCGAGCACGACCGCGCCGGAACGCTCCTCGCCCAACTGCGGGACCTGACCCAGGGGTACGCTCCGCCCGTCGACGCATGTGCCTCCTACGAAGCGTGCTACCGCGGGCTCGCTGAGCTCGAAGCCGACACGCACCTTCACATCCACAAGGAGAACAACCTGTTGTTCCCGATGGTCGTGGAACTCGAAGACCGGGTCGCCGCCGAGAGGTGATGGCACCCGAACGTCTCGACCGCCGTGCGGTCGTGTGGGGTGGCGTCGCCGTCGCGCTGGTCGTCGCGATCACGTTCATCGGCAGCGATCGCCTCGTCTGGTTCGACGCCGCCCTCGTCGGTTACTTGTTCGGCGTCATCTTCGCGGTGTTCGGCATCGTGTACCGGTACGCGGTGTGGCTCGAGCGGCCGCCGACGCGGATGCTCAACCGGCGGGGATGGGACGCGTTCAAGCAGGACCGCGGACGCAACCTCGTCGCCTTGCCCTCTCTCGTCGGCTCCCACCTCCTCGCCCAAGGCTTCATCCGCCACCGATCGCGGACCCGGTGGCTCGCCCACCAGCTCGTGTTCTGGGGATGCATCCTCGCCGGCCTCGTCACGATCCCCCTCACTCTCGGCCTGCTGCACTTCGAGAGCGTCGGCCAGCAAGCAGACCGCTACCAGGTGTACATCTCCGGCGTCGGCACCGTGAAGTTCGACGCCGAGAGCATCTTCGGGTGGCTGATGTTCCACGCGCTCGACATCGCCGCGGTGCTCGTGCTCGCGGGCGTGTTCATCTTCCTGCGTCGCCGCCTCCGCGATCCGGGCGCGCTGGCGACCGAGCGTTCGGGTGACTTCCTCGCCCTCGCCGGGCTCTTCGCCGTATCGGTCACCGGGCTCTTCCTGACCGTGTCGAGCCTGTTTCTCGATGGCCAGTTCTACGCCACGCTGAACACGCTGCACGCCGTGACGGTGATCCTCGGGCTCATGTACATCCCGTTCGGCAAGCTCTTCCACATCTTCCAGCGCCCGGGCAACCTCGGCGTCGCGTACTACAAATCGGCGAACGCCCAAGGGCCCGCCGCGGTGTGCAGAGTCTGCGGCGAGGGCTACGCGAGCGCGCAACAGATGGCCGATCTCGAAGCCGTCCTCCCCGAGGTCGGGTTCGACTACTCGATCGACGGCGGGGGCAGCTACCAGCAGACGTGCCCGCGCTGCCGGCGAGCATCGGTCGCGCTCGCGCAGTCGGCACGCGTCGGAGGCTTCGGCTGATGGCGCGCCCTCCCGTCACCGAAGAAGAGCTGATCGAGCGCTACGGCCCTCACCTCAACGAGGCGCCGCCCGGCGGCTGGGAGGCAGTCGGCGCGGACGAGAAGCTCGTCAACACCCACTGCTGCTTCTGCGGGCAGCAGTGCGGCATCAAGCTGAAGGTGCGCGACAACGAGGTCGTCGGGTTCGAGCCCTGGTACGAGTTCCCCTTCAACGAGGGGAAGCTGTGCCCGAAGGGCGTGAAGCGCTACCTCCAGGGAAGCCATCCCGACCGCCTGCTCCACCCGATGGAGCGCGACCCGTCGTCACCCGGCGGCTTCCGCTCGATCAGCTGGGACGCCGCGCTCGACCGCGTCGTCGCGGAGATCGGCCGCATCCAGGACACCTACGGCGACGACGCGTTCGCCATGCTCTCGGGCGTCTCACTCACGAACGAGAAGAGCTACCTGATCGGCAAGTTCGCTCGCCTCGCGCTGCACACCGCGAACCTCGACTACAACGGGCGCTTCTGCATGGTGTCAGCGGGCGCCGGAAACAAGAAGGCGCTCGGCGTCGATCGGTCGCCCAACCCGTGGAGCGACATCCCCCTCGCCGACGTCGTGTGGGTCGCCGGCTCGAACATCGCCGAGACCTTCCCCATCACGACGAGCTACATCTGGCGGGCCCGCGACAGGGGCGCCAAGCTCATCGTGCAGGACCCTCGGGTCGTCCCCCTCGCCCGCACCGCGGATCTCTTCCTGCCCGTGCGGCCCGGATCCGACTCCGCGCTGTTCGGCGCGGTGCTGCACGAGCTCGTCCGCAACGACTGGCTCGACCATGCGTTCATCGAAGCGCACACCGTCGACTTCGATCAGGCCGCCGCCGAAGTGGAAGACATGACGCCGAAGTGGGCGGAGGCGATCACCGGCGTGCCGGCAGCACGCATCGCGCAAGCAGCCGAGTGGTGGGGCACCTCTGCCACCGGCATGCTGCTGCACGCTCGCGGCATCGAGCAGCAGACCAAAGGCGTCGACAACGTGCTGTCGCGCGATCAACCTGGGCTTGGCCACGGGCAAGTTCGGCAAGCCCGGTTGCGGGGTCTCGACGATCACCGGTCAAGGCAACGGCCAAGGCGGTCGCGAGCACGGACACAAGTGCGACCAGCTCCCGGGCAACCGTGACATCACCAACCCGGAGCACCGCGCCTACGTCGCGAGCGTCTGGGGCTGCGACGAAGGCGAGATCCCCGGGAAGGGCGTGCCCGCCGAGGCGATCATCGAAGCGATCCACGCCGGCGAGATCAAGGGGCTCCTGTCGATCTGCTTCAACCCCGCGGTGTCTGCCCCCGACACGAACTTCACCCGCGAGGCGCTCGACCGGCTCGAGTTCTATGCCGTCATCGACTTCTTCCTCTCGGAGTCCGCCCACCACGCCGACGTTGTCCTCCCCGGCTCGCTCCATGAGGAGGACGAGGGAACCGCGACGACGGGCGAAGGGCGCATCATCAAGATCAACGCGGCGGTGACACCACCCGGCGAGGCTCGTCGCGACTGGGAGATCCTGCTCGACATCGCCGACCGCCTCGGGCGCGGCCAGTACTTCCCGTACACGAACACCGAGGAGATCTTCGAAGAGCTTCGCATCGCGTCGTCTGGCGGCACCGCCGACTACCGCGGCGCGACGTGGCAGCGCATCGAGGACGAGATGGGTGTGTTCTGGCCGATCCCCGAGGTCGGCCATCCAGGCACGCCGCGCCTCTTCGAGGGCGGCAGGTTCTTCCATCCCGACGGCAAGGCCCGCTTCCACGCCGTGCCCTTCCGGGAGTCGGCCGAGGTGGTCGACGACGAGTACCCGACGTGGCTCACCACGGGCCGGGTCGTGAGCCAGTACCTGTCGGGCACGCAGACCCGTCGCATCGGCGCGCTCGTCGAGCAGTTCCCCGAACCCACGTGCGAGATCCACCCTCGACTCGCCGGGGAGCTCAGCGTCGAGACCGGCGACCCGGTGACCGTGACCTCGCGGCGGGGCTCGATCACGCTCCCCGCGATGGTCGTCACCACGATCAGGCCCGACACGGTGTTCATCCCCTACCACTGGCCCGGTGGGCAGGCGGCCAACCAGCTCACGAACCGAGCCGTGGACCCCACGTCGCACATGCCCGAGTTCAAGGTCGCGGCGGTGCGGGTCATGAAGGCGGTCATCCGATGAGCTTCGGCATTGACGAGACCCCGGTCTTCGTCATCGACCAGAGCCGGTGCATCGGGTGCCAGGCGTGCGTGCAGGCATGCGAGGAGTGCGGCACGCATCGGGGCCGTTCACTCATCCACCTCGAGCCGATCGACCGGGCCACGACGACGCAAACTGCGCCGATGGTCTGCATGCACTGCGAGGACCCGACCTGTGCCGAGGTCTGCCCGGCCGACGCGATCAAACAGACCGAGCACGGCATCGTGCAGTCGGCGCTCAAACCCCGATGCATCGGCTGCTCGAACTGTGTGCTGGCCTGTCCGTTCGGCGTGCCGAAGTACATGGCCGAGATCGATCAGATGATGAAGTGCGACATGTGCACCGACCGCACGAGTGAAGGGCTGAAGCCGATGTGCGCATCGGTGTGCCCGAGCGAAGCGCTGTGGTACGGCACCATCGAGCAGTTCGACGCGTCCCGCCGCGGGGCGCTCATCCGGGACTTCCAATTCGGGCGTCAGGAGGTGCGCACCAAGGTGTACACGGTGGTCGACGACCTCGAGGCAGGACCGCTCGATGTCGTCGGCACTCCGCGCCGAGACTGGCTCGACGACCCCTTCGGACTCGCCGATGGCTGAGGTGCCGATCTGGAGGCGCGACTTCCCCTACGAGGCGGCCGCCGAGGAGGCGGTCACGCGTCGGGAGTTCGCGCGCTACCTCGTGCTCGGAGCCGGCGCGATGGCTGCGGCCAACGTGGGCTTCGCCATGTGGACGCAGCTGCGGTCGATCAACACCGGCGAGCCGCGCCCGATCGTCGCGCTCGACGAGGTCGCCGTCGGCGGCACGTACTTGTTCCGCTACCCCGCGCAGGACGATCCCGCCGTGTTGCTGCGCGTCGCCGATCAACAGGTCGTGGCGTTCAGTCAGAAGTGCACCCACCTCGGGTGCGTCGTGTACTACCAAGCCGACGAGAACCGGTGGCACTGCCCCTGTCACGAGGGGAACTTCGACACGCTCACCGGCGCCGTGCTCGACGGTCCGCCGCCGCGGGCGCTCGGACGCATCGATGTCGAGATCCGCGACGACGGACAGATCTGGGCCCTCGGGGCAACGGAGTCGTGAGCAGCGAGCGCGGCCGCACGACCTCGTCGGCGGTGCTCGTCTATGTGATCTTGCTCGTCGCGTTCCAGGTCTTCCTGATCACGGTGGCGGTCGAGGCGTTCCACACCGACAACGAGCCCGTCGCTTGGGCGACGGCGATCGTCTCGGTCGTGTCGGCAGCGGCGGCTGCGCTGTTCCTTCGCTACCTGCGCCCATGAATCGGCGGCAGTCCGGGATCGCCACCCTGTTTCCCGGCTACTTCGCGCTCGTCATGGCGACGGGCATCGTCGCAATTGCTGCGCAACAGCTCGACATCCACTGGTTGGCCGACGTCCTCTACGCGATCGCCGCGGTGGCCTACGCCGTGCTCGCGGTGCTCGTCGTCGCGCGACTCGCCCTCTACCCTCGCCTCCTCTACGCCGATCTGACGAGCCACGCCAAGGGCTTCGCGTTCCTCACGATCGTGGCGGGCACCAATGTTCTGGGCGCCGCCTCCGGGCTCGTGCACGGTTGGTGGGGCTTGGCGTCGACACTCTGGTGGGTGAGCCTCCCGCTCTGGGTCGTGCTCGTGTACTGCACGCTCTTCGCGGTGGTCCTGCGCCCCGACAAGCCTGGGCTCGAGCGGGGCATCAACGGCACCTGGTTCCTGCTCACCGTGTCGGTCGAATCGATCGCAGTGCTGGGCGCTTTGCGGCTGGCTCGGGACCCGAGTGATGCCCTCGCGTTCGGGTGCCTCGTCGCGTTCACACTCGGCTTCCTCCTCTACCTCATCGTGATGACGATGGTGTTCCTCCGCTGGACGTTCCAGCCCCTCGAACCCGACGAGGCGGACCCGCCGGCATGGATCGCGGCCGGCGCGGTCGCGATCACGGTGCTCGCCGGGTCGAACCTGCTGACCGCCCGCGCCGTCTCGGACCGGATCGAACGGATGGCGCCGTTCCTCGAGGGCATCGTCACGCTCGCCTGGGCGACTGCCACCTTCTGGTTCCCGCTCATGATCGCCATCGGCGTGTGGCGCCACATCGTGCGGCGCGTGCCGCTGCGCTACACCCCCGCGTTCTGGGCGATGGTGTTCCCTCTCGGGATGTACGGCGCCGCGACCTACCGCATGCGCGCTGCGATCGACCTCGACAGCCTCGGCTGGCTCCCTTGGCTTGCCTTCTCCGTCGCGCTCGCCGCGTGGGCGCTGACGTTCGGTGGCCTCGTCTACACGCTCGTCGCCAGCCGCACGGGTCGCAGCGCTCGCACCGACGTCGCGACAGAACAGCTCCGGAAGTAGGCCCAGCAACAAATCCCGGCGCCACTGTCGATTCGGGGTACGGCCGCTCGTAGTAGGGATGAGGCCGGCAACGGAGCCGGCCCGGACCCAAGGAGCCAACGATGACGCAGTACCTGCTTTCCGTGCACGGCCCGATGGACGACAGCCCGATCGGCGGCTACGCCTCCAAGGAAGAGATGGAGCGGTCCTTCGAGGCGACGGGCGCGGTGAACGACGAGATGCAGAAGGCCGGCATTTGGGTGTTCGCGGGTGGCCTCACGCCCATCGCCAACACGAAGACGGTCAGCAGCAAGAACGGCGAGGTCACGATGACCGACGGTCCCTACGCCGAGACCAAGGAATACCTCGGCGGCTTCTGGATCATCGAGGCACCCGACCTCGACGCCGCGCTGAAGTGGGCGGCCAAGGCGAGCGAGGCCTGCCTGGGCGCCGTCGAGGTGCGGCCGTTCCAGGGCGAATGATCGCCTGTGTCCGTCGAGCATCCGGCTGTCGACCCCACTGAACTCGAGCGGATCTTCCGTGCCGAGGCCGGTCACTGCATCGCCATCCTGGTCCGTGTCTTCGGTGACATCGACACCGCCGAAGACGCGGTCCAGGAGGCGTTCGTGGTCGCCACGCAGAAGTGGCGGGAGAGCGGGATCCCTCCGAATCCCGGCGGGTGGATCACCACGACCGCCCGCAACCGGGTGATCGACCGCCTGCGCCGTGAGTCCTCCCGCGACGACCGTCATGCTCAAGCCGCCCTGCTCCACTCCGAGTCTCAACCCATCGAGGAGGTGGGCGCCGTGCGGGACGACCGCCTCCGACTGATCTTCACCTGCTGCCACCCCGCGCTCGCCCCGAGCGCGCAAGTGCCGCTGACGCTGCGCCTGCTCGGGGGGCTGCAGACCGACGAGATCGCCCGCGCCTTTCTCGTGCCCGAAGCGACGATGGCGCAACGCCTGGTTCGGGCGAAGCGCAAGATCCGCGACGCGAAGATCCCCTACCGCGTGCCCGAAGGGTTCGAGCTGCCGGATCGCCTCAAGCCCGTGCTCGCCGTCCTCTACCTCATCTACAACGAGGGCCACACCGCGAGCTCGGGTGAGTCGCTCGTGCGGACCGACCTCTGTGCGGAGGCCATCCGTCTCGCTCGCCTGCTCGCCGACCTCATGCCCGACGAGCCCGAGGTGATCGGCCTGCTCGCGTTGCTCTTGCTGACGGATTCACGCCGCGCGGCGCGCACCGACGCCAACGGGGATCTCGTACTGCTTCCCGACCAGGACCGCTCGCTGTGGGATCGGGCGCTGATCGATGAGGGTCAGGAGCTCGTGCGCCGGTGTCTTCGCCGCAACCAGCCCGGGCCGTATCAGATCCAAGCGGCGATCGCGGCGGTGCACAGCGACGCGCGCGTCGCGGCGGACACCGATTGGAGCCAGATCCTCGCGCTCTACGACCAGCTGATGATCGTGCAGCCGAGCGACGGTCGTTGCGCTCAACCGCGCCGTCGCGGTCGCCGAGGTGGACGGGCGCCGCCGCGGCGCTCGAGATCGTCGACGCGCTCGACCTCGACACGTACGTCCCGTTCCACGTCACCCGCGCCGACTTCCTGAAGAAGCTGGGTCACAGCGATGACGCGGCGGCGGCCTACGACCGGGCGATCGAGCTCACGACGAACGAGACGGAGCGCACGTTCCTCGAAGGCCAGCGCGACGCCTGCTGACTTTCCGACGAGTGGTCGTTAGAATGACCATATGACCAGAACAATGACCGCTACTGAGGTAAAGGCGAAGATCCTCGCCCTGCTCGACGAGGTCGCGGAGGGTGACGAGATCGAGATCACCAAGCACGGTCATGTGGTCGCTCGCCTGGTGCCCGCCAACGGACCCCACGCGCTCCGGGGCCGTCTCACAGGGGTGGCGAGGAGCGTCGCCGACGATGAGGCGCTGTTCGGCACGGGCGCCACCTGGGATCTGACGTGACCACAGTGCTGCTCGACTCGCACGTCGTGCACTGGTGGTCGGCGGAACCCGAGCGACTCAGTCGACGAGCTACACCGCGATCTCAGCCGCGGATGAGCTCGCGGTCTCGTCGATCTCGTGGTTCGAGCTCGCCTGGCTCGCGAGGCACGAGCGGATCGTCGTGGCGACGCCGACGCGCTCCTGGCTCGAGGAGATCTCTGAGCAGGTGCGGACGGTCGGCATCACACCGGCCATCGCCGCCGGCGCGGTGTCCCTCCCACCGTCGTTCCCGAGCGATCCTGCCGACCGCCTCATCTACACGAGCGCCATCGAGCTCGGGTGCCAGCTCGTCACAAAGGATCAGCGGATCCGGGAGCACCCTTATCCCCGATCGATCGCGGTTTGGTAGAGGTCCGGTCGCTCCTCGACCTACTGCTGCAGCACCTTCGCCTTCGCGGCCGCAAAGTCGGCGTCTGTGATCACGCCCCGGGCTCGCATGTCCTCGAGCCGATCGATCTCGTTTGAGGCGGACTCGTAGCTGACCCCCATCTTCTTCGCCGCCCTTTGCCCCTCGTGCTGCTGCATCTTGCCGCCGCGAGCGATCAGGTAGACGAACACGCCGAGGTAGGGCACCAGGATCACGAAGATGACCCAGAGCGCCTTGGCGACACCCGACAGGTCGTGGCTGCGGAAGATGTCGGCGAAGACGATGAACAGCAGCCAGATCCAGATGAAGAACACCGTCAACCAGATCAGCGACCAGAAGAACTGGCCCGTACCGAACTCAGCGAGCACCACGGCACAACCTCCGAACATCCAGTTGACGTGATCATCTCACTGAGCCGCGGGTCGGCGTACTCAGCGCAACAGCTGTGCGTCGATGTCGGCGCCGTGGTGGACGAGCTCGTGCAGGGTGTGGACGGCGACCCACCGCAGGCTTCGCTCCACGACCTCGGGATAGGTGTAGACGAGCACGCGGTCCCAGTCGTCCGGCTCCAGCCGCGCGAGCACATTGGCGAACAGCGCCGCCGCATCCTCGAGCTGGCGGGCGACATCCTCTGGGTCCTGCGCCGCGTATCCGTCGTGCTCGACCCGCTCGTCTCGTCCCATTGGCTCGGGCTGCGGGCGGTCGGTACGGCGAACCAGCAGCACGCGCTCGCGCTGCACGAGCAGCACGTCACGGAGATGACAGCCGTACTCGAGCGGCGACCAGGTCGTGGCGTCGGGCCGAGCCCGCACCTGTGCCACCGGCGTCGACCGCAGCCCCGAAAACAACACCCTGCGCGCGTTCCACCAGCAGCCGGCCGACACTCTCCGCGTCGGCCAGGTCGAAAGTGAAGCCGCAGGCCTCGCACTCGTACATGACGGCATTCTCACTGCCTGATGGCGTCTACGGTGGCTCTCCCAACACTGGGGGGTCTGCACGGAGGGAGTTCCGCATGCCGATCACCGACCGCGAGAAGTCAGAGGTCGACGCCGCCAATCTGTCGGGCAAGCAGCCCGTCGCATTCATCCACGGGCTCTGGTTGCTTCCGAACAGCTGGGACGCGTGGCGGTCTCATTTCGAAGACCTCGGCTACTCGACGCTTGCGCCGGGATGGCCCGACGATCCCGACACCATCGAGCAAGCGCTCGCGAACCCCGACGCGTTCGCCGGCAAGTCGATCAACGACATCTGCACGCATCTCGCCGAGGTCCTGAAGGGCCTCAACCGAACGCCGATCATCATCGGCCACTCTTTCGGCGGCCTCCTCACCTTGAAGCTCGCAGGTCTCGGCTACGCCACCGCCTCGGTCGCGATCTCTCCCGCCCCGCATCGCGGCGTGCTGCCGCTTCCGATCGCGGCTCTCAAGTCTGCATTCCCCGTGTTGAGGAACCCCGCCAACAAGGACAGGGCGATCCGCCTCACCTACGACCAGTTCCGCTTCGGGTTCGCGAACGAACTGTCGGAGGAAGAGGCGAAGGCGCTCTACGACAAGTACTCGGTGCCGGGCGCAGGCAAGGTCCTGTTCCAAGCCGCCTTCGCGAACATCAACCCCGCGACCGAGGCGACGGTCGTGAAGGACCATCCCGACCGCGGCCCGATGCTGATCATCTCCGCCGATAACGATCACACGGTGCCGTGGGCGATCGCGAATGCCGTCCTACAAGAGGCAGGCGAAGAACCCGGACCCGACCGAGATCGTCAAGATCCCGGGCCGAGGCCACTCACTCACGATCGACAGCGGATGGCGCGACGTCGTGGACGTGGCGGACGCGTTCCTCCACCGCAACGACCTCAAGCCGTGATGACCTCGTAGCAAGCATGCGCGCGGTCGAACTCGCGGCGCACCGACTCGATGTCGTCGGGCTCCTCGAGCGGCGGCTCGCCCGTCCACTGACTGCGGGGCGTGCTCATGAGGTCGCCGCCATAAGGAGTCGGCGGAACCGAAGGCCCCGCCCACGGCGGACGGGGCGGGGCCTTCGATGTTCACGGAACCGTCCGATGGCGCGGGAGACGCTGGAGGTCACCTCTACTCGTCGGTGCCAGCTCCTGCTGCGCGGTCTTCTTCCGTGAGTTCCTGCTTGGGAATGTTGAGTTCTGCCATCGCCGCTTCGAGATCCTCGTCCTCGAGCTCCTCCGGCGGAACGCCAGTGTGCTCTTCGACCTGCTTGGCCTGGCTCGCGGACATTTTGTGAACTCCGAACGCGACCATTCCGCCGGCGAGCACAATGCGTCGTCTCCTCCGGCGCCTCCGTCGACGAACCATCCTCCGTGGCCTCAGACCCATGCCTGCTCCTTTCGTTCGCCGCCCCATGCGGCGCGCAGTTGGACGTTAGGCCGCGCGGTCCCACCGGTGTGCCGAACTCCTCGGCGGCGTTGCTCATCTGGGAAGACGTCTGGGCGACACCGTTCGTCGAGGCCATCCGCGATTCCGCGGTGTGCCGTTTCCGGTGGATGAAACAATGCTCGCATCAATTCGGTCCGGGTCCTCACGAGCGAGGAGCTCGCCGCGGCGGGGCTGCGGCAAGCCGTCATCGACGTGTGCCTTGCTGCACACGAGAACAACGAATTCCGGTACATGTTCACCAAGTACTTCGCGTCAGGCGCGCGCCATTTCCTCGCCTACGACGGCGACACACTCGTGAGCCACGCGGTTGTCACGACGCGCGGTGTCCAGCCCGAAGGACGCCCGATCCTGCGCACCGCGTTCGTCGACGCCGTCTCGACTCTGCCGTCTCGCCAGAACCAGGGCTACGGCAGCGCGACCATGCGGCGCCTCGCAGACGAGATCGGTGACTACGAGATCGGATGCCTGCAGACCGACCGCACGTCGTTCTACGCGCACCTCGGATGGGAAGAGTGGCGCGGGCCACTCGCCGGGCGGAGCGACGACGGACTGATTCCGACGCCAGACCAACGCGGCGTCATGGTGCTCCGGCTTCCGAACACGCCTCCGTTCGACCTCGATGCCGCGTTGACCATCGAGCGTCAACCTGAGCGCATCTGGGAGTGACAGCGGGTGGCGCGAGGTCGCGCGACGAGAGGACGCAGCACTCGTTGCCCTCCGGACCGGCGAGAACGTCCCACCCCTCCTGGGCGCACCCTCCCCTTAGGGTGCCGGTGGTGGGGCCGCTGACCGACGACGAGCGCTACTCCTTCGACCTGCAGGGCTTCCTCGTGCGTCGCGGGGTGCTGGGCCCGGCCGAGCTGACCGCCCTTCACGAGGCGATCGACGGCCTCGGGCTGGCGCCACCGGGCGAGACGATCCAGAGCCAGCGGTTCAGCGGCCACCTGCCGCGAGCCGTGGCGTTTCAGCACCTCATCGATCATCCGGCGGTGTTCGACATGGTGGTCGAGCTGTGCGGTGTGCACGCCCGCCTCGACCACGCCTACGGCATCGTGATGGCGCCGGGCACCAGCGGCCTGGGGTTGCACGGCGGCGCCACCCCGTTCGATCCCGCGCAGTACTACCTGGTGCGGGACGGGAAGATCCGCTGCGGCCTGGTCGCGGTCCAATGGGCGCTCGTCGACCATCCGGCCGGAGGCGGCGGCTTCTGCGGCGTGCCGGGGAGCCACAAGGCGGGCTTCGCCCTGCCCGAGCGGCCCGACGGTCGGCTGGCGGTGGAGGTTCCGCTCGCCGCCGGCGACCTCGTGGTGTTCACGGAGGCGCTCACCCACGGCACGCTGGCCTGGCGGGGCCCGGAGATCCGGCGCACGCTGCTCTACAAGTATTCCCCGGGGAGCTCGACGTGGGCGGAGGACCAGCGGTGGCCGGCGGCGCTGCTCGAGCAGCTCACCGAACGGCAACGGCTGCTGCTGCAACCACCGTCGGTCGCGTACCACCAACCGGTCATCTGACCCGGCGCGAGGTCGCTAGACAATGTCGCGAACAGAACTGTCGCTGCTGCGTCTACCAGTCCTGGGCGCCGAGTAGCAGCGCGGCGAGCGGCTCGAGCGTGGCCATGAGCTCATCGAGCTCGCCCGGCTCGAGGCTTTCGTAGGGCTTCGCCGCGAGGTCGTCGGTGAGCGCCTCGACCCGCTGTTTGAGAGCGCGACCCTGTTCGCTGAGCCAACCGTCATCGCCGATCAGGCCGCGATCGCGCATTCCGTCGATTACGGCGGCGAGCTGCGCGGCCGGGAGGTGGTGGATGCGTCCGAACTTCTCCGCGGGCATGCCCATGTCGAGGGCGAACAGGACGTGAGCCTCGAGGCCGCCGACACCCTCAATCATCAGGACTGCGATGTGTCCGTCGCCACGGTGCTCGCGCAGCAAGGAAGCGGCATGGAAGAGGCGGGCCACCACGTCATTGGGGATCGGGATCGCGCGCAGCGCGGCGTACATCGGCCGACCCTCGAACGGTGCGCTGATCGCCGCCTTGGTCAACAGGTCAGCGGCGCGGGCGAAGCCGAGAGAGTCGACGTGATCGACGAGGATCCGCCGCAACGCCTTCACGCAGCCCGCCTGGCGAGCGGCGATCGCCGCTTCGGGTGTGGTGGTGCGCCACACCTTCGGAATGTGTCGCGCCACCTCACCGGGAGCGAAGTTGTAGAAGAGCGCGTCCACCACCTCCGCTGTGGCGAGGCCCAGGGGCGCCGCCCGTCCAGCGAAGTAGGTGTCCCAGTAGTTGGTGAACCCGAGGGCGAACATCGCTTCGTTGGGTTCGTCGGCTGAGTAGGGGATGACACCGATCGGCTCGACGAGCTCGAACATCCGGCGTGCCATCGAGTTCATGGTGCGCTCCTCCTGCTGCAGCTCCGGCGGCCGGTGCTGGCGGCCGAGTTCTTCCGCTGGGAGTAGTTCCCTAGGCGGCGACCTCGGCGAGCAGGGCGTCGATCTGGGACATGCAGGCCTTCATGCCTTCAAGGACGCCCATGGCGATCGCTTGCTGCATCCCTTCGAGCGAGTCGAAATGCGTGGTGAGGATCATGCGGGTCGTGTCGCCCGCCGCTTCGATGTCGATCTCCATGCGAGTCATGGAATTGCCGTCGCTGGGCGTCCCGTCATCTTCGACGATGGCGTCTTCGACCACGAGCCTGGTCGGGGCGTGGACCTCGACCACGTTCCAGGTGCCGTCGAACCTGTCGCCGCCGTCGGGGCCGGACATGTAGTAGGTGATCGTGCCGCCCGGCGTGAGGTCGTGATGCTCGAAGGTGGCCGGGAACCCCGGCGGCCCCCACCACCGCTCGAGCAGGCGCGGGTCGGCCCACAGCTGCCACACCTTGGTGATCGACGCCTTGAACTCCGCGGTGATGACCATGGTCTTGGCCTCTGGGTTCTTGTCGACATTCCAAACGGTCATTCGTCTTCCTTTCGAGTGGTTTCGTTGAGGACGTCTTCGAAGCGTTCGAGGCGGGCCCGCCACAGCGTTTCGAGTTCATCGAGAAGTCCGTGCGCGCGGCGCAGTTGGTTGACCTCGCCGCGCACGAGTTGTTCCCGTCCGCTGCGGTGCTTTGACACCAGACCGGCGTCGACGAGGACCTCGACGTGCTTCTGCACTGCGGTGAGGCTGATCGGATACAGCCGGCCGAGTTCGCTGACGGAGCGCTCACGGTCGAGCGTCTGGGTGACGATGTCGCGCCGTGTCGCATCACTGAGCGCGAAAAACAGCCGGTCGGTCCGTTGCTCACGCTCCAGAGATCCTACAACCATTTGGTTGTAGGTTACGCCTCTCGCCGACGATGTCAAGCGAACAGCGCTCGCTGTGTTCGCCGGGGAGGTTGCCGCTGGAGGCGTGTCCTTGGGTCCGCGACCGACTGCCACGCATGACCACGCTCAGAGCCGGCGTTGGAGTCACTGGCGCTGAGGATTATGGGGCGCGTGATCGGTCGACCCGTCGTTCGGTGCGGCGTGGTTCGGTTGCAGAGGGGTGGCTTGACGGGCAGCCTGTGGCATCGGTTCAGGGAGTGCCGGATGGTTGCTGCGACGGTTGTTCTCGTTCACGGTCCGTGCGGGACGCCTGCGGTGTGGAGCCGGCTGGTCCCGTTCCTTGACGACGGTAGGTGACAGGGGGACGCATGCGGGAGAGAACGAGAGACCTGCCGGTGGCGATGGAAGCCCCCGGGATGACAGTGCGCAACGTGATCTGGGGTGGGATCGCCATCGGATACCTGGAGCTTCCCGCTGGCACCGACCTCACGCCGATGTTCAAGGGGCTGCCCGACGATGCATGCCCGTGCCCGCACTGGGGCTATGTCATCGAGGGCGCGGTGCACCTCAAGTACACCGACGGATCGCAGGAGGTCGTTGCCGCAGGCGACGTCTTCTACTTGCCGGCCGGACACACAGCGTGGGTCGAGGAGGACACGATCTTCTTGGACTTCAGCCCCGAGCAGGAGTTCAAGGAGGTCTCCGAGCACGTCGCGCGCGTGAGCGCCCAATCGGGCTGACGCCTCTCAACGGAGCTCCGTAGTTCAGCGCGTCGAGCCGTAGCGGCGTCGACTCAGAAGTCGCGCGACGACAGCACGCAAAACTCATTGCCCTCGGGATCGGCGAGGACCTCGAATCCTGCGTCGTCGGACTGACCAACGTTTATCTTCGTCGCGCCCATGTCGAGCAACCGCTGGATCTCCGCGTCGCGATCGTCGCTGATGTGCGGCGCGAGGTCGATGTGGAGCCGGTTCTTCACCGTCTTGCCCTCGGGCACCGGCACGAACACGAGCCCGGGACCAATCTGCTCCCACGGGGTCGCCTTCGCCGCCTCCACCGACGCGTGCTGCGGCACGATCACGACTTCGTCCTCGGACTCGTAGACCTTCTTCCAGCCGAGCGCGTCGGCCCACCACTCCGCCTGGGCCTTGGTGTCCCGGCAATCGACCACGATCGTGTACCAACGAAGCGCCATGTCCGCGACCGTACCCACTCACATCGCGCGCGAGCCAGGCCCACAGCTGGCTGAGTGCGCGTTCGACGTCGTCGAGCTGTTGGCCTCGTCGAGCAGATGCGGGGGGACGATGACCACCTCGTCGGGCGGCTGCTGTCTGTCGCCGGGCGGCCACCCTGAAGGGGTTCGTTAGTCTCCAGGCGAGCCAAGGACTAACTCAGGGGTACGCGAATGGAAGGCACCTCGACCGATACTCCGGTCGTCAAGTACCTCACCGAGATTGGTGCGGTCGATGCCTTCACCCTTGTGGACATCGGCTGCTCCGGCGGGATAAGCGCTGCCTGGCGTCAGTTCGGGGAGAGCCTCTGTGCTCTGGGGTTTGATCCCAATGTCCAAGAAGTCGAGCGGTTACGCCAGGCCGAGACCCTGAGCGGTGTGTCCTACGTCGCCGCTTATGCAGGGCTCGACGAATCGCATCCGTTCCGCAAGAACCGGGGCGCACGCGGCCCCTGGGGCCGCAACCCTTGGGAACGTCTCAGCGTTGTCCCCGCGCTCGAAGTACTGCGTGAGAGGACCCTGACCGACGCTCAGAAGACGGAAGCGAACTTCTGGAGCGACGTCGAGTTGGCGGCTGAAGCGCAGACCGTCATCGTGCCCGAGCACCTCGTTGCGAACGGAGTCGGAAGCGTCGACTTTCTCAAGATCGACGTTGATGGTGTGGATCTTGAAGTCCTCCACTCCTTCGACGCCGCCTTGGAGTCACTGCAGATCACCGGCGCCTGCCTGGAAGTGAACTTCTTTGGGTCCGAGTGTGAGACCGACAACACTCTGCACAACACGGACCGATTCATGAAGGCTCACGGCTTCGAGTTGTTCAATCTGACGGTCCGCCGTTACTCCATGGCGGCGCTTCCCAGCCCGTTTGTCCTTGACGTGCCGGCTCAGACTGCTTCCGGCCGCATTCTCCAGGGCGACGCCATTTACTTTCGCGACCTCGGCAGCGATGAGCATGCCGGATTTGCTGAGACTCTTGCGCCTGGCAAGCTCCTGAACCTGATTTGCGCCTTCGCCGTGTGCGGGCTGCCGGACTGCGCGGCCGACGTGGCGATTCGGTTCAAGGAAGCGATTTCTCCGCTCTGCAGCGTTGCGCAGGTCCTCGATTTGTTGGCAGACCAGGCACAGGTGGGGCGGGAGGCGAAGCTCTCCTATGCGGAGCTCCTAACCCGGTTCGAGGCCCAGGACCCGATGTTCTTCGCGCCCCAAGCGCTACCGGAACGTCCACAAGCGCCACCGGAACGTCGACCCGTTCTTGTTCGAGCGACCCGAAGACTGGTAGCCGGGTTCCCGCGACCTGCGCGGCACTGAGCCGCGGAGACGCCGTCGAGACAACGAAACCGCCATGTCCGCTACCGCACCCACTCACCGCGCGCGAGTCAGGCCCGCAGCTGGCTGAGTCCTCGTTCGACGTCGTCGAGGTGATGGAGGGCGTCGTGCAGCGCGTGTTCGAGGAGCCGCCGCACGTCGGCGCGCTCCTCGCCGAGCGTGATGCCCTGCGACCACGCTGCCGGGCCTGCATCGTCAGAGAGCGTCGCGAGCAGCGATGCCTGCTCCTCGATTTCGTCCGCGACCACTCCGGCGTCGGCGTCGCCGTAGGCGATGGCGGCCGCATCTGCCAAGCCGGGTTCGACCGGCGGGAGCACCGGCTCGTTTCCGGTGAGTGCCTCCTTCACTCCGTAGACGTGGAGGGCAACGATGTCGCGGGTGTGCTCGGCGTACTCGATCGCCGACCACACCTCGGGTGCCGGCCGCAGCCGCAGCTCGGGACCGGCGGACTCGAGCAGCACGCGCCACTCCGATCCGAGCGATCGCAACGACGCCAGCAGCGCCGCGTCGTCATAGGTCGCGCCGTCGAACCCGCACGCGTCGCAATGTTCGTGATCGATCATCGGGTCGACCAACACACGGACGGCGCGATTGCATCCCGCGGCTGATTCAGCTGGGGCTAGGTGTTGGGGCCGCGGGTGATGCGGCCCTGCACCACTGGGTCGACCGGTGAGTTCGCAGTGATGTAATCGATCGCCACGGTGAGCAGATCGTCGCCGGGCTGGGCGACGTCCGTCGCCTGGGTAAACACCGTGTACCCGTCCTGACCGCCGTACAAGAAGTCGTTCGTCACGAGGCGGATCGAGTCGGTCGGCGTGATCGGCACATCACGTACCGCTTGCGGTCTTGAACATCGAGTCGATCACCGGAACCGAACCAGCGCAGTGATAGGTCACCTTGAGTCCCGAGATCTGCGGGAACCGTCCGGTGTTGATCAACGGGTTGCACACCGCGCTGAAGCCGTTGAGGAACGCCTCCTGCAGCTGCGCTCCGGTGAGCGTGATGATCGTCGTGCGGTTGCCGAACGGCAGCACCGCGAACATCTCGCCCCATGTGATCTCGCCGGGCTGCTCGCCCGCGCTGGGCGGTGTGAACGGCAGCTCCTGCCGCAAGCCGCCCGAGTTCGTGAGCGCGGCGTCGACACCCGGGTACTTGAGCCGCATCGCGTCCGCGACCATGTTCCCCATCTCGGACTCGGCGTCGCGGTTGGGCGCGCGGGTGATGTCGTTGACCTGGGTCCCGATGACCTGGTTGCGCAGCACCGCTGTCGCGGCATTGGCGGCGTCCACGATCGCCTTCACATCCGCACGCGGCGCGACGCCGATGGTCTTCGCGATGCGTGTCGCTCCGCCCGCCCAGGCGACGTCTTTGTCCTGCACCATGAGCTGCAAGACCGAGTAGGACGCGCCCGCGTTGATGCCTTCCACAACGAGGATGTGGCCGCGCATGAGGTTCGACACCCGGTGGGTGTGCCCGGCAATGATCGCGTCGACCGTTGTGCCTTGCAGCGCGTCCGCGATCGGGAGGATCGGACCCTCCCACGTCGCGCCAGGTGTGTTGCCTATCGGGTTCTGCCCGAGCGCGGTGCCCTGGTGGATCACGACCACCTGGACGAGCACTCCTTGCTGTCGTAGCCGCTCGGACTCTGCCGCGATTCGCTCGGCCTCGTCGAGGAACAGCAGCCCCTCGGTGTTGCCCGCGGCCACGATCTCCGGCGTGCTCTCCAGTTCAGCTCCGATCACGCCGACCCGCACGCCGTTCACCGTGAACACCGGGGAGGGATCGACGAACGGCGGTGCCAAACCCGTTGCCTCCTCGACGATGTTCACCGCGAGCCACGGGAAGTTGGTGACCGCTTGCTGAGCGATGATCCGGGTCACGCCATAGTCGAACTCGTGGTTGCCGAACGACGTCGCGTCGAGGCCCCATGCGTTTTGCACTTCGGAAGTCGGGATGTCTTGCAGCAATCCCGAGTTCGGTGGCGATGCGCCAACGTTGTCGCCAGCCGCCAAGAGCAATCCGTCGCTGATCAGCGACGCGAACTCCTCGTCGAACATCGTCGCGAGAAACGCTGCGCCACCCACTGGGATGTTGCGGCCGTCGAAGAGCATCGTCGTCGGATCGAGCTGCCCGTGGAAGTCGTTCAGTCCGATGATGTTCACGGGCCGGATCGTCGGGCCCTGGAACACGGCCTCGGTGAGCACCCGGCCCTGGCTGTGCTGGGGCTCGGGGATGCCAAGCAGATAGGCGAGGGTCGGCGCAAGGTCGATCGTCCGCGCGTCGACCTCGTGATGACCCTTGCGGACGCCCTCACCGCCGGCCAGGAACGTCGCCCGCATGTTCACGTTCGCGGCTAGGTCCTGCACGTCCGGCACATAGCCGTGCTGGCCGAAGAAGTGCGACGGACGCGACCAATGTGCCCGGCGTCTGGGCGTCGAACTGGTACGGCGGGAACGCGAACACGACGAGGTCACCGGTGCGCGTGGGATGGGCCATGTCCGTGGTCGTCCCTGGACCGTTCGGGATGTACCGCGCCTCGGCCTTCGTGAACACGCGGTCGATGACCTTCCAGCCCTCAGGCGTGCCATCGCCGGTCCAGTCGTTCTGGTCGACGAGGGCGAGGTAGGCGGTCTTGAGGTTGGCGACGGTCGCGTCGACGGCCGTGGCGGGAATCTGCTTGATCGTGCTGCTCGCCGAGGGGGCGGGGTCTCGACCGGCGACGTTCAGATAGATCTGCAGCGCACCGCCGGCCCAGCACGCCTTCGCCTTGCCGATGGTCTCACCGGTCGCGGTCCGGCAGTTCGAGGTCTGGTTGGCCGAGAGCAACCCGAGCTCCTGCAGCGGCTCGCTCGCGTCGATGGCCAGGAACTGCGGCGCGAACCCGTGGTCCGACGACACGAACGTCGTCGGGTCGGAGCCCATCAGCTGGCGAGCCTTCGTGAGCACCTCGTCGGCCTCTTGGTAGGCCGCGCGGATGAACCCGTCGCGCTGAGATACTCGCCCGTCGGGCTCGCCGTTCAGGTCGACGTCGTCGAACGCGGGGTTCGGGCGCGCCGCCGGGGACGGTCGGCGTCACGAGACCGAGGAACTGATGCTGGAACTCGTCCGTCGTCGGCATGCCGGCGAGCAGCAGATCGGGCTCATAGGTGTCGACGACGTACTCGATCATCGGCACGTGCGCCGTCGACCAGTACAGGCCCTGCTCGACGTAGGTCTCCTCGCTCACGACGCCCGCTTCGAGCACGGCGAAGTCGGCAGCGGTCGACGTCGGGAACTTCTGCGCCAGGAACTCGGCGAAGTCACCGGTGAACCCCGGCTCGCCCGGCCACGTCGGCCACGTCGCGATGGCGCGGCTCACCGAGGTGTGGAACAGGCGCACGCGCGACAGGTCGGCCGACAGCACCTCGACCTTCACGAGGAAACCTGCGGTGAGCCCCGCTCGAGCGTGCCGCCGATGGATCTTGACCTTCACATCGGCGGTCTCGCCCTGGCGAAGGTTGGCAACGGCGTCGGCGGCATTCTTGGTCGGGGAGAACAGCACGCGGTCGTAGCTGGTGACCCCGTTGTTGGTGCTGTCGAAGATGTACGCGTTCAGGCCGTACTTGTCGATGCCGAAGTCGAGCACCCGCATCCGCATCTCCATCGGCGGGCTGAACGACTGCGGCAGCGCGCCGGTCCACCCCGTCGCCGGCATCGGCGCCGCGCCGGGGAACGGCGGCCTGACCGGCGTAACCCGCGGGGTGATCGAACTGCAGCCCGAACGCCGAGATGAACGGCGGCGTCGTCGAACAGCGGCTGGCCGGCCGTCCCGATGAAGTTCGTCGTCACGCCGCGGCCGGAGAAGAACGTACGGAAGTCGATCGTCGGGCCGTTGAATCGATGGCGTTGCGCCCACCGGCCCACTCGACCTGCGCGACCTTCAGCCCGCCCCGCTCGGCGGACTGCGCGATCGACTCGGCCTGCAGGACGTTCGGAGCGAACGCTGACGTGCTGGTGGTGCCGAATGCCTGCCCGTTGATGTGGAACGTGTTGTTCGTCGAGCCGTGCACCCCGGGCCACGCGCCGGTGGCGAGGGAGTACCAGCCCGCGCCGGTGTTCGGCGGCGCCTGGGTCAGAAGTCCGTTCCCGCTCGCCGAGATGCCGGAGCGCAAGAACGAGTTCATCGTGCCGTTCCGGTCGGCGTACTTCGGGATGAGGTCCTGCCGCAGGCCGTCGGCCGCGAAGAACACCGCTTTCGGCGTCTTCGGGTTGATCGGCGCCTGCGCCGGCACGGGGGCCGCGGCCGGCACGGCGGCCGACGCGCGTCCAACTGGTATGGTAAGCAGGCTGGCAGCGAGCGCCGCAGCGAGGAACGGGACCACAGTGCGGAAGCGGGCAGACACGCGATGCCGACTCACCGTGTAGACCTCCTCGGCGCGCGACCCGATCGGGCCGCCGACCGACAGTTTCTACCCCGACCGGAGAGGGCACTAACCGGGCCGGGCTGTGCGCGCTACGTGGCGCGGCAACCAGCGCTACCAGGACGAATCCGGAGAGAAGCACCGGCTCGGGCGTGAAACTCGACAGAAGAATTAGGCAGGCTGCAACCGGAACGCCAAGGTTGCGCAACGGAGTCGACACTTTGAACGGCGCGTGCAGCAGCCAAACCGTGAGCAAGAACACAACAACGGGCACCGTGAACGCGAACCCAGCCTGCACGTCGGTCAGATCGGAGTGGTCGGTTGACTTGGTCGACGGCGACGACCAGGCCGGCCCCCATCGCCGCCGCCGCGCCGAACACGAAGTAGTGCCCATAGCCCCACGCGAAGCGCACCGCTGCGCCCGGCGTCAGACGACGCTCGCGCCCGCTCGACGAGACGATCCGTCGGCATGTCGAAGTAGATCCACCACATCGCGAACAGCGTGAGCAGGCCGCCGACGACCACCGTCGCGACGTCCTCGAAGTGGGCGTCGAGGTCGAGCGCTGTCTGCACGCCGACCGTCGCCCCGAGCACAGATTCGCCGAGCACGATGATCGTGAACAACCCGTACCGCTCGGCGATGTGCCGCGGGTGCCACGCTCGTACGCCCGACCGCCTCTGCCCACGCCGGCACCGAGAGCTCGAGCGCGACCAGCACGAAGAACGCGACGAGACCCGCGCCCTCGGGCAGGGCGAGCCGGAGCACCCAGCCGATCTGGAGCACGGCAATGCCGAAGGCGTAGCGCAGCGCGCAAGCGCCGCCCTTCGGGATGCTCCGCGGCGGCCCGCAACCACAACCCGACCATGGCCAGGCGCATCACGACGTACCCGAGCGTGATCACCCCGAAGTCCTGGTCGTCGAACGCCCTGGGAACCCCGGCCGCCAGGATCAGCACCCCGGTCATCAGGACGAACACGGTCAGCCGGTAGGCGACGTCGTCGTTGTCGTAGGCGGAGGCGAACCAGGTGAAGTTCATCCAGGCCCACCAGATGGCGAAGAACACGAGCGGGAACGACAGGAGCGCATCACCGGCGTCACCGTCGACCAGGCCGTGGTGCAGGCTGTTCCCCGCCTGGGCGATGGCCACGACGAAGGTCAGGTCGAAGAACAGCTCCAGTGGCGTCGCCGACCGGTGCTCCTCGTGGGTGTCGCGGGGTGGCATCGGTGCGAGCAGCGGCATGCCCGAAAGTCTCCCGCGCCCTTCGCTCGCCCGGGAATGACCGTGAAGATCGGCTGAACGGGGGTTCACAGTTTTGAGTACCGACTACCGATCCCACCGAGAGGGTCCCTCGGTACCGTCGACTTCATGACACCGGAACAACTCCGCCTCGTCGACGTCACCGTCGGGCTGATCGAGTCGCAGCGTGACGCCTTCGTCGAGCGCTTCCACGAGGAGCTGGACCGTCTGTCGCCAACCACGCGAGCCCTGTTCTCCGCCGCTGAGGACATCCCGGTCCTGGCGGGCGCGGTACGCCAGCTCGACTCGTTCGTCGACCGAGCCCGGGCGTTGGGCGTCCGCTATCGCCAACAGGGCGTGCGCGTCGAGCACTACGAGGCGATCGAGACCGCGCTGATGCGAAGCCTCGCCGCCGTCCTCGACGCCGGGTGGGACACCGCCACCGCCGCCGCCTGGCATCGGATGTTCCGGTTGATGGCCGAGACGATGCTCGAAGGGTCAGCGACCGGCGCTTTCCGCACCCGGGACTGAGATCCCGAGCGCCGTCGCGAGGCCGTCCCGGCCCTTGACCCCCAACTTCACGTAGACGTGCTGCAGGTGGTTGTCGACGGTGCGGGTCGAGACGAACAGCCGGGCGCCGATGTCCCGGCTCGACAGCCCGTGGGCGGCGAGCAGCGCGACCTCGCGCTCCCGCTCGCTCAACGGCTCGATCCCTTCACTGCGGGCGAGTGCCGGCGTGATGACCCATTCCCGCATCGCGCCTCGAAGGGCCGCGACTCGGGCCCGTGCCGGCGACCGCGCCCCGCTGATCGCCCTGCGCCGCGAGACAGTCGGCGAGATCAGCAGCGGCCTCCGCCGCCAGCACGAGCGCGCCCGACGCGACGAAGCCCTCGATCGCGGCCTCGAGCTGCGTCGGGTCGTTGGTCGCGACGCCGATGGCGTGCGCGAGACGGGCCTGCACCAGCCGTCCGTGGACACACTCGGCGAGCGTGCGCAGCCGTTCGACCACGCTCGCCGCGCCGCCGAACCGCACGATGTCGTGACGCAGCCCCGCCTCGAACCCGTACTTGCCGAGACGCGCCGCGTCGTCGGCCGCCGCCTCGAGCCGTTCGCGCGCGGCGGGGAGCCCGTCGCGTTCGGCGGCGAGCCACGCGTGCGCGCGGTCGATGTCGGTGTGGAACACACCGCGGTCCTCGTCCTCGAGTGAGGCGACGCGTTTCAGGTCGGCCTCGGCGCCGAACCGATCGCCCTGCTGGAGGCGCGCGCACGCGACGAGCGCGAGCGCCCATCGCTCCGAGGAGCCGTGCCCGAGCGAGCGCGAGCTCCGCACGAGTGACGCGAGCTGCGACCGGATCTCGCCCGGCCGTCCGGTGATGAGGTTGATGCGGGCCTCGGCCAGCCCCAGCCAGCTCGTCGTGGTGGCTTCGGGGCGCTCGGCCCGGTAGTGCCGCGACGTCGCCAACGCCTCCTCGATCTGGCCGAGCTCACCGAGCGCCACCACCTTCGTGAACATCAGCAGCGACTTGCCGGGCTTCGCGAGGTCGGGCGGGAGCGACGCGTGCACCTCGCGGCCCTCCTCGACGAGGGGCAGCGCGTCCTCGCCGCGACCGGCGGCGGCGAGGGCCAGCGCCCGACCCCGCAGCATCTCCAACCGCGGGCCGAGCATCGGCAGCCGGGGGCGCGCCGTCCGACCGGGCGATCGCCTCGCTCACCCGGCCGGCCATCGCGAGCAGCAGCACGTGGTACGCCTCGATGTTCTGCCGAGGCTCGGGTTCGGTCACCTCCTCGAGGGCACGCATCAGGAGCCAGATCGGCTCGGCGATGCGACCGGTGCCGAAGAACATGTTGTTGGCGCGGCGTCGCACCACCTGCGCCCGCACCGGATCGTCGAGCTCGCAGTTGTCGATGTTCGACAGCAGCCCCTCGACGGCGGCGGTGTCGCCGAGGCGGAACTTCATCTCGGCCTGCAGCTGCACGACCTCGGGGGTGCGATCGAGCTCGCGAGCCTGGCTGAGGATGCGGTCGGCCATGGCATCGTCACCTTCGACCAGCGCGAGGCGGGCCGCCTCAGCGAGCAGATCGGACTCGACGTGCCCGCCCGCCCTCGAGTCGCCACGCGACGACACGCACGCGATCGCTGGTGCGGCGGGCGCCGACCTCTGTGATCGCATCGGCAAGCGAGCGCCGGATACGGCGGCCCCGGACCTCGGGGATCTGTTCGTGGATGACCTCCGCGAAGAGCGGGTGCACCAGCGAGACTTCGGTGCGACGCCCGCTCTTGCACACCGCCAGCAGACCCCGCTGCTCCAGCTCCTCGAGCGCTTCCCCATCGACCATCGACTCGAGCAGGCCGAGCCCCAGCTCGCCCGCGACCGAGAGGAGCTCGACGACTTCGCGCTCCTCGGCTCCCGAGACCCGCGAGTCGCTCGGCGACGAGCAGCTCCAACGTGGGCGCTGCATGCACGAGGCGCTCGGTGAGGTGCCACATGCCGTCGGTCTCGACGAGCCGGCCGGTGTCGAGCGCCGAGTCGACGAGCTGGCGCAGCACGCCGGGGTTACCCATGGCGGCATCGGCGAGCTGGACGAGGCTCTCGTCGTCGATCGGCGCGCCGAGCACGCGGTGCAGCAGCGCGGCGACCGTGTCGTCGGCGAGGCGCACTGGTTCGACGGTGTGGAGGTGCCCGTCCTTCACGAGCAGGTGCACCGCATCGTCGGGCGGCGTGTTGCCGCCGGTGCGGAGGGTGCACACGACGAACGCGGTGCGGGCGTGCACGAGCGAGACGAGCAGCGCACGCGACAGCTCGTCGAGATGGTTGACGTCGTCGGCCATCACGACCCAGCGCCGGCCGTCGCCGATCTGCTCGAGCGCGGTGCGGGCGCGGTGGAACAGCAGCCCCCGCTCGAGCTCGCCTTCCGGTCCGGCGATGTGCATGACGTCGGCGCGGCAGCAGATGCGAGAGCGCGGCAAGCGGCACACGCTTGGTCTCGGGATGGCCCGCGACCCGCGCGACCGGGAAGCCGGCGTCGGCCGCCAACCGCAAGCACTCGTCGGCAAGCCGCGTCTTCCCGACACCGGCACCGCCGGTGAAGAGGATGCCGCCCGTGTCGGGATCGTTGAACGCCGCGGCCGCCGCCTCGATCTCGCCGGCTCGGCCGAGGAGCGGCCACGCCGACACCGTCGTCGGCACCTGACCGCGGCTCGATGAAGACGTTCGCGGCGGGCTCGTCGTCGGGGAAGCACGCGGGGCGGCCCGGCGGGGGCCGGCACGTCGATCGCGACCAGCTCGATCTCCTCGACCGGCGCGACGAAGCGATAGCCGCGGCCGTGGACGGTGCGCACGATGTGCTGGCTCTGCCCGTCGTCGCCGACCGCGCGCCGCGCCGTCTTGATCCGCGTCGTGAGCGCCGATTCGCTCACGAACCGGTCGCCCCACACGTTGTCGAGGAGCTCCTCCTTCGTGACGAGCCGATCCCGGTTCACGACGAGGTAGCGCAAGACGTCGAACACTTGGGGCTCGACCGCGGTGACGGCGCCGCCCGCGCGGAGCTCGAACAGGGTCGTGTCGAGCTCGATGTCCCCGAACCGATAGATCACCGCTGCGCCTCGCGAAAGGGGCGCAACCGACCGGAAGCTCGGCGCACCCGCGGCCGAGGCTATCCAGATCAGCCGGCAACGGTCATGGGATCGAGCGTCGCCAGGTGCTCGACCTCGTCTTGCATCGCCGCGCTCACCTGCATCAGCAGCGCACCGACCTCGGTCGCGTCCCACTCGTACGAAGCGAGTGCATCGGTCGTGACCCAAAGGTCCTCGGCGAGCCGGTCGCGCGTCGCCTGGTACTCGGCCAGCGAGGTGGACTCGTCGTCGCCGTCGATCACGCTCGCGATGATGGCCCTCGCGAGCAGCTCGGCATCCCGCAGGGCGTCGGTGAGGCCGTGCGCCGTGATCGGGTCCTTGAAGTAGCCCGCGTCGCCGACGAGCGCCCAGCCCGGACCGAATGCCCGCCGCATCAGGCCCGGGCGTCCGGGAAACCTGGTCAGCGGTGTCGTCGGGGCGATCGCCGCCGGCAGACGATCGGCCAGCTCCGGAGCGGCGTCGCGCATGATCCCGATGAACCCGGTCATCGGATCCTTCATGAGCTCGCGGCGGAACCGGTCCGGTCGGGTGCCCACAAAGATGCACGTCGCGCCGTCGTTCGTCGGGATCGCACCTGCGGATGCTCCCGGACGGAAGTACAGCTCGTGGCCGTCCGTCTCCATGCCGGTCCAGTAGCCGTAGGCGAACGCGCTCGCGCTGGACCCCGAGCGCTCAACTGCCGCGTCGACCCAACGGGCGACGTTCGAGCCGAGGCCGTCGGCGCCGACGACGATCGTCGCGGTTGCTTCGAAGGGCGCGCCGCGATCGTCTTGACCGACGATGCCCCGCACCCGGCCGTCGAGCTGCCTGGTCAGCCCCCGCACGGTCACGCCGAAACGCACAGTGGCGCCGGCGGACACCGCCGCGTCGGCGATGATCGGGTCGAGCACGGTACGGCGGGGCGAGTAGAGCGCGTCGACGCCGTAAAGGGACTTCAAGCCGATCGAGAATGTGTCGTCTCCGACGTGGAAGGTGGTATGGCGCAAGGCCGGCGTGCCGGCTGCGATGACGTCGTCGAGCAGGCCCCAGCGGTGCAGCTGGAGGACGCCGCCGCGCATCAGCGAGTGCGTGGACGTCGTGTCCTGGCCGTACTGCATGCGGTCGACGACGAGGACGTCGAGCCCGGCACGCGCCAGCAACATCGCGGTTGCAGCGCCGGCAGCGCGAGCTCCGACGACGATCACGTCGTAGTGGGGAGGTGGGGGTGGAAGGCATTGCGAGCTCCTGGGAGATCCGAACGCCGGCCGGTCGCGGTGGCACGCGACCGGCCGGACGAACTGGGGGGCGGGAAGAGAGGGACGTTCCTCAGGGGGTCTCGACGTCGATGGACACCGGGACGCCGTTGGTGATGATGTCGAACACGGCCGAACGGGCCCGCGAGCGCTCGACGACGTCGCGCAGCTTCTCGGGATCGTCGCCCTTCAGCTTGAAGGTGACATTGATCTGCTCGAACCCGTTGCGCACGCCCTTGTCGAGGCCGAGGATGCCGTTCAGGTCGATGTTGCCCTCGACCGTCGACTCGACCTCGGTGAGGTTCACGCCACGTGCGGCGGCGATGTTGGCGAGGCCCGACGTGAGGCACGCGGCCAGCGCGTGCAGCAGGTACTCGACGGGGGTGGGACCGTTGTCACGCCCCACCAGCACGGCGGGGTGATCGGCATCGAAGGTCCAGGGCTGGTTGTGGGCCATCTCCTGCATGGCGCCGTAGAAGCCGTGGATCGTCGACTGGTTGTGGGTGCCACTCACCCAGCGGTTCGTGGCGCGGAACTGGAACTTGGCGATCTCCGGGTTGCCCTTCACGGCGTCGAGCGTGGCGAAGAGGGTCGCCGTGTCCACGCCATTGCGGGTCGAGGTCTCCATCGTGGTCATTTCGGTGCTCCTTGCGGGGGTCGGTTGCTTGGTTGCAGTTCGACCGTAAGGAAATGACCGTCCCGGTCCTTGGAGACGATGTGGAGGTCGTGTGGAGACTGCGGTCAGCGGATCTCCAGGTGGTCTCCAAGGCTTCGACCAGCCCGTCGGCGCACGATCGAGCCATGTCCACGACCGTTGCGACCCCGGTCCAGCGCCTCGATACCGAGACGACCAGCGCCGCACGCGAGGGCGCGCTGGCAATCGCGCCCCTCGTGCTCGGGGTTCGCCCCGTTCGCCCTGGTGATCGGCGCGTCGGTGGCGGCGAGCGCACACGAAGGGCCCGGCTTCGCCGGGAGCTGGCTGATCTACGGCGGCTCCGCCCAGCTCGCAGTCACCCGCACCCTCGAGTCGGGCGGCGCCGTCCTGGCCGTGATCGCCGGCCTGCTGATCAACACCCGCCTCGCCGTGTACAGCGCCTCGCTGGCCGCGCAGTGGAGCCACCAGCCGCGCTGGTTCCGCGTCACCGCCGCGCCGCTGTTGGTCGACCCCGTGTTCGCAGTCGCGGAGCGCCACGCGATGACCTCGCCGAGTGCGCGTGCGCAGCGCGCGTACTACTTCGGCTCGGCCATCTCGCTGTTCGTCGCGTGGAGCGTGCTGATCGGCATCGGAGTCGCCGCCGGCAACCAGCTCAGCGGGATCGGGCTCGAGGTCGCCGCGCCGTTGTGCCTGCTCGCGCTCGTCGGGCCGAAGCTGAAGGATCCCCGTAGCCGTGCCGTCGTGTTCGCCTCCGCGGCGGTCGCGGTGTTGGGACGAAGCCTGCCCGCCGGCACCTCGATCCTCGCTGCCATCGCATGCGGCATCGCCGTCGGAGTGTCAATGGACAACGCCGCGAAGAGGAGCAAGTCATGAGCGCGTGGATCGCAGTGATCGCCGTCGGTGTCGGCAGCCTCGTCTTTCGCATCGTCCCGCTCGCGTTCGCCGATCGACTGGTCGGGATGACGGGCGTCGACCGCGTGCTCCGCCACGCCGGCACGGCCGCCATCGCGGCGATGGCGGCGTCATCGCTCGACCGCGCCGCCACCACCAACTACGTGCCCGCGGTCATCGTCGCCGCGGGAGTGGGCCTGGCGCTCACGATCCGCGGGAAGTCGATGCTGACCGTCGTCGCCGTGGGTCTCGCCCTCTACCTGGTGATCGCCGACGGGCTCGACTTCCTCCTCTGAGCTGGCCGCCCCCTCCCCCGGCGCTTCCTCGGTAACGAACGCGTCACCAGTGACGCGTTATTTGCCTGAGAACGCTGGGGGCGGGAGGCTGGGCGCCGTTCGGGAGAGGAGGCCTCGTGGACCTCAAGAAGAAGCTGCTCGACATGGCCATCGACGCGACCGGTGACAAGACGGTCACCGTCGCCGGCGACTTCGAGCCGAAAGGCCTCGCCTGGAAGCGCGCTGCCGGGGCGACGGCGGGGGCGTTCATCGGAAGCGAGATCGGCGACGGATGGACCGGCATCGGCGCCGTGGCCGGCGCGCACGCCGGCCAGAGGGCGGGCACGTCGGGCGACTTGCCCCCGGTGGTCGTGCTGGCGGCATCGCCGACGACGCTCTACGTGCTCACGACGAACAACGCGAAGGGCATCATCTCGGCGAAGAGCCTGATCAAGATGGGCGAGCATGCCCGCGAGGACCTCACGTTCGAGATGAAGCAGAAGGTCACCGTGCGCACGGTCGTCATCCATGACGAGGCGACCGGGGCTCAGCTGAAGATGGAAGGACGGCGCATCCTCTTCCACCACATGAACGACATCCTCGACGTCCTCGGCGGTGACGAGGAGGAGGTCACACCGGCGCCCACCGAGGCGACGTGACCGTACACTCCGACCATGTTCCAGGACGTCGTCGAGTCCGAGACTGAGCTGCGTGAGCTGTACCGGATGCCGTCACCGGTGACGGCAGTCCAAGGTGCTGAACCAGCTCGATCAGCACGCCCGCACGTTCATCGCGCACGCGCCGTTCGTGCTCATCGGCAGCGCATCACCGGACGGCACCGGGGACGTGTCGCCGAAGGGAGGTCCGCCGGGGTTCGTCGTCGTGCTCGACGACGAACATCTCGCGATCCCCGATCTCGCCGGCAACAACCTGCTCGACTCGATCACGAACATCGTGCACGGCTCCGGCGTCGGCCTGCTGTTCCTCATCCCGGGCGTCGAGGAGACACTCCGTGTCAACGGAACGGCATGCATCACGACCGACGCGGAGGTGCTCGATGCCTGCGCGGTGAAGGACAAGCGGCCGAAGGCGGCGATCGGTGTCACCGTCGTCAATCAGTACATGCACTGCGCGAAGGCGTTCCGGCGCAGCGAGCTGTGGCAGCCCGAGACCTGGCCCGACCGGGCGAGTCTGCCGACGCTGGCGTGCATCGTGAAGGATCAGATCCCGGCAGTACGCGACGTCGACGTCGAGGCGATCGAAGCTTCGCTCGAAGACGGACTACCGCAAGTCGCTGTGGGAGCCAGGCGGCAAGCGGTGAGCACCGGCGCGTTCGAGGTCGTCGAGGTCGCACCTCGGCCGATCGCGGTCGCGCGCGCCGAGACCACCTGGCCCGAGCTGTCCACGACGATCCAACGCCTGATGGACACCGTGTGGACGGTGGTGCGCTCGGACCCAGCCGACCCGAGCGCGCCTCGACTCGCCCATGACGAGTTCGGTGAGAACGTCATCGTCTATCTCGACCGGCAGCCCACAATCGAGGTCGGCGTGCTCGTCGAGGACGGATTCGCCCCGTATCGAGGACTCGAGCCGTCGAAGCTGCCGGGAGGGCGGGTCGCTCGTGGCATCCACCGCGGCGGCTACGACGGCCTCGGTGGCGCGTACGACGCGCTGCACAAGTGGTGCGCCGACAACGGTCACATCCCAACGGCCGTGGGGTGGGAGCACTATGGACACTGGCAGGAAGACGCCGAGCAGCTGGAGACGATGATCGCACTCGTCTTGCAGCCGTAGAGGAGGAGAGATGTTCGACCTCGATCAGTTCGTGGCGGATTGCAAACAGGCACTCACCGAGTCCGAACAGCAACTCGCGATCAAGGAGGTGCTCGAGCGGGCCGTACGCAACCCCGACCAGGTCGCCTCCGTGTTGGCCCCGACCAAGGCCGAGATCGTCCCGCTCTACGCCGAGCCCGACCTGAGCATCTTCAAGGTCGTGTGGGCACCCGGCATGGACATCCCCGCGCACGACCACTTGATGTGGGCCGCGATCGGCCTCTACGGCGGCCAGGAGAACAACACGCTGTACCGCCGGCAGAGCGACACGATCGTCCACTCGGGCGGCAAGGAGCTCCGCACCAAGGACGTCGGGCTGTTCGGCCGCGAGACCATCCACTCGATCCACAACCCGCTCGGCGCGCTCACCGGCGCCATCCACGTGTACGGCGGAGACCTCACGACCAAAGTCGGCCGCAGCGAGTGGGATGTGGAGACCGGAGCGCAGTCGCCGATGGACTTCGCCCGCACGCGGGAGATCTTCGAGGAGGCGAACGCGCGCTTGGCTGTGGCTGACGCTCTTGGCGGAATGGCGCCGTAGAGGCGCCGAAAACCGCTAGCTACCGCTCGGTCGCCGTGAGCGTGGCCCGCCCGCTCACCTTCACCGCCGTCCCGTCGAACGAGACGCAGATGACGGTGAGGTCGCCAGCGCGGAGATCGACGAGCGCCTCGTTGGCCTGACTCCCGTCGGTGGGCAGGAAGGCGGCGAGCTCGAACCACGAGGGTGGCCCGGTCGGTGCTGAGGCGAAGAAGGCCTCGATGTCGGCGTCGGTGCGCGCCGGGTCGATGACGCCGATCGCCGCCGCCGACGAGGGCGAGGGCGACTCGAGCGCGAGCACGGTCGGCCCCGTGTTCACCTCCGACGGCGAGACCTTGCAGCCGCCCTCGGTGACGATGGAAGCATCGGGCACTCGCGACACGCTGACCGGTGAAGTGCGCGCCGTCGAGCGTCGCGATGTACGCGCTCAGGAAGTCGTCGCCATCGATCACGGTTGCGATCTCGCCGACCGCGCTCCCGCCCAGCGACGTCCACCCCGCGCGCCGGCCGCCGGACTGGATCGACATCGCCTCTTCGCGTGTCGTGAACAGCTCGGGCTTCGCCACCGCCGCGGCCGCGAGCGGATCCCACATGAAGAACTGGCCGGAGACGAAGAAGGGATCCGAACTCAACAGCTCGGCCACCGTCTTCGACGCGGGCGTGTCCGCCGCCCGCTCGATCTCGCGGATGACGTAGGCGTCGACGGGCACCTGCGTGTCCAACGGGACGAACGTCATCTTCACGCCGCTCTGGAGCACCTGCTCCGCGGCGACCGGATCGGCGTAGATGTTCCACTCGGCGATCGAGGCTGCGGGCTGCGAGTCGAGGAACACGTTGCCCGGCACTTCGAACGCGCCGCCCATCACGACGACTCGGTCGATGCGGTCGATCAGCTCCGGATCGGCGTCGAGCGCCGCCGCGACGTTCGTGAGGGGGCCGAGCGTGAGGACGGTGACCGGGCGATCGGCCGCTTCGATCGTGGCGCTGAGCAGCTCGACCGCATCCGCGCCGCGTCCGGCTGCGGCGCGCCTTCGGGGCCCGCCGGGAGGATGCCGCCGTACCGGCCGTCGGCCTGAGCCCGCCACTCGTCGGGAAACGCCCGATCCCCCTCGAGGGGCGAGCCGGATCCGCAGGCGATCGGGATGTCGCGATCCGGAGCCACGAGGTCGACCACGCCCGCGACGTTGCTCGCGCCGACGGGGCAGTGGACGAGCCCCGCACCCGTCACCGTGATCGCGGCGACCTCCACACCGGGGTGCTGCAGGAGATAGAGGAGCGCCATCGCGTCGTCGGACCCGCCGTCGGTGTCGACGACGACCAGTCGGGGCTCGTCGTCCGAACCGGATGGAGCGGAGTCCGGCTGGGAGTCGCCGCCGCAGGCGGTGAACGGGGCCGGCCAACAACAAGAACAAGAGCCAGAAGTCGGTAAGCACGGGGCGCGCATCGAAACACACGTGTCGGGTCGGGATGACGCTCCGCCAGGGGCCGAACGTCCCGCGAGACGGTAGCGACCGGGGACCTTCGGCCCTAGGCGCCCCGACCGCGGCTCGCGCATGCTCGAAACCATGCGAGCACTCATCGTCTACGAATCGATGTACGGCAACACGCACGTCGTGGCCGACCACATCGCCGACGGCCTCCGGTCGCACTTCGAACCCGAAGTCGTCCCCGTGGAGCAGGCCACCGCGGAGCGGATGCAGGACGTCCAGCTCCTGGTGGTCGGCGGCCCGACGCACGTCCACAGCCTGTCGAGCGAGAAGACCCGCGAGGCCGCGGTGGAAGCCGCGCACAAGCCCGACGCCGACGTCGCGCTGGATCCCGACGCCGAAGGCGAAGGGCTCCGCGAGTGGTTCCATCACGTCGCGGAGGTCACCAACGCAGGAGCGGCCGCGTTCGACACCCGCATCGACGCCCCTTCGTGGATCACCGGCCGCGCCTCGAAGGGCATCGGCCGGCGCCTCACCCATCTCGGCTACGACCTCGTGGCCGATCCCGAGAGCTTCCTCGTCGACAAGCAAAACCACTTGCTGCCCGGCGAGGCCGAGCGGGCCGTCGCCTGGGGCGCCGCCCTTGCACTGAGCCTGGCGGCGAACCCGTGAGCATGTCCACGGAAGAACCCGAGGTCGACGTCGAGCGCCTCGAGGAGCTGGTCAAGTCTCGAGAGCGTCGCCGCGACTGGTGGACGTTGCTCATCTGGGCCTTCGCCGCTGTCGCGTTGTTCGCGAGCGCCATCGCCGTCGGCTTCGGCATGCGCGCGATCGACGAGTCGAACGACGGCGGCGACGCAGCGGCCGGCGGCGCGACGGCCGCCTCGCAGGTGACGCTCACCGAGTTCTCGATCACACCCGAGATGATCTCGGCGTCGCAGTCCGGCGGGCTCGACATCACGAACACGGGCACCGTCGAGCACGACTTCTCGATCAAGGGCACCGACGTCGCGATCCCGTTGATCGCGCCGGGCGAGACAGCCCACCTCGACCTGTCCGGGCTCGACGCCGGCACCTACACCGTGATCTGCCAGGTGGCGGGACACGAGGCGTCGGGCATGACGGCGATGCTGCACGTCGGCGCCGGCGACGAGGTCGGCGGCATCGGCGGCGAGGCCGCCGGCTGGCGCCGCGATGACGCCCGAGCAGATGGACCAGGCGATGAAGGACTCGATCACGGCCTTCCCCGCCGCCACCGAGGGACTCGGCGCGCAGGTGCTCGCGCCGACCGTGCTCGCGGACGGCACCAAAGCAGTTCGAGCTCACGACCGTCGATGACCCAGTGGCAGGTCGCACCCGACCGCACGGTCGAGGCCATGACCTACAACGGCACCGTCCCGGGCCCGACCATCAAGGTCGATCCCGGCGACAAGGTGCGCATCGTGCTGCACAACGAGATGCCGGAGTCGACGTCGATCCACTTCCACGGGCTGATCACGCCGAACTCGATGGACGGCACGACCTACGTCACGCAGGATCCCGTGAAGACCGGCGAGACGTTCGTCTACGAGTGGACGGTCGCAGGACACGCCGGCCGTCGGGATGTACCACTCCCACCACAACGCGGTGGAGCAGATCCCGAACGGGTCTGGCCGGCGCGTTCATCGTCGGCGACCTGCCCGTGCCCACCGGCGTCGCGGTGAGCCAGGAGCAGGTGATGATCCTCGACGACTCAGGGGTCATCGGGTACGCGCTCAACGGCAAGTCGTTCCCCGCGACGACGCCGTATCGTCGCCAAGCAAGGTGAGTGGATCGAGCTGCACTACATGAACGAGGGCACGCCAGATCCATCCGATGCACCTGCACGGCATGCCGCAGCTCGTGATCGCCAAGGACGGGATGCCGCTGACCAACCCGCAGTACGAGGACACCGTCACGGTCGCTCCGGGTGAGCGCTACACGGTGCTCGTCCAGGCGACCGAGCTCGGCACCTGGGTGTGGCACTGCCACATCCTCCCCCACGCCGAGAACGAGAACGGCATGTTCGGCATGGTCACCGCGCTGGTCGTCCAATGATCTGGGTCGGGTGTCGACGGATCGGAAGGAGCGGCTCTACGCGCTGAGATGGGCCGTCCACGAAGGCTGAGCTGCGCGACCTCCCGCTCACCGCCGTCATCGCGTGGGACCTGCTGAACCAGTGGACGCTGGTGCCGGGCGACACGTTCGATCCGGCCTTCGACGAGGACGACGCCCTCGACCTCCTCAACGGCTGGGTCGTGCGGGGCGCTCGGCGTGGGTGCCGCGAGGCGCGTGGAGCGCCAGGCCGTGAACGACCTCGCCTGGCGCGCGCTCGTCAACATCTCCGAAGGCGACGACCTGCTCGTGGTGGGGGCACGCGGCAGCGGCGGGTTCCTCGGCCTGCGCATCGGCTCGGTCAGCGAGCGTTGCCTCCACCACGCGAAGTGCCCGATCGCGATCATCCGCGACGTCGAACGCGATCCGGTGCCAACGGAGGAGTGCATCCTCGTCGGCGTCGACGGGTCAAGCAACGCGCGACGAGCGCTCGCGTGGGCTCTCGACGAGGCACGAGCTCGGAACGCGCCGGTGCGCGCGGTCACTGCGTGGAACACCGCTCCAATGGCCGCCTTCGCCGGCGGTGTGATCCTCGACATCGCCACTTTCGAGGACAGCGCTCGCAGCATCCTGACGAATGCGCTCGCGGAAGCCGACACGACTGGCCTGACCGAACCCATCGAACCGGTCCTGGTGGCCGGGGGCGCGGCCGGGGCGATCCTCGACGAGGCGAAGGACGCCACGCTGGTCGTGGTCGGCGCCCGGGGCCTCGGCGGGCTCAAGAGCCTGTTGCTCGGCTCGGTGAGCCATCAGGTCGCGCACCACGCGCCGTGCCCGGTTGTGATCATTTCCGGTGAGCAAGGCGACTGAGATGGCGACCGCGGACACGGACCGCAGCGGGCTCGAGGTGCTCGACCAAGCCGAGTGCCTTCGCCTGCTCGCGCTGGCGACCCTCGGTCGAGTCGCGGTGTCGGCCAACGCACTGCCGATCGTGCTGCCCGTGACGTTCCGTCTCGTCGACGAGCAGATCGTGTTCCGCACTCGCCGCGATACTCACCTCGGCCTGGGAACGCACAACTCTGTCGTGGCCTTCGAGGTCGACGACATCGACCCGGAGGATCACACTGGTTGGAGTGTCGTCGTCACGGGGATCGCTTCGGAGCTTCGTGACCCGCAAATGGTCGACGCGCTGCGACGCCATCGCGCTGCCCGAGTGGTCGCGGGGAGACGAGACCCGGGTGGTCGCGATCGCCGTGAGCATGATCTCGGGCCGTCGCACACAGCCAAGGAGCCAGCCATGAGCACTGATGATGTCGAGCGCACTCTCGAGGAGCTCGACCATGACGAGTGCGTGCGGTTGCTCGCCGCCTTCTCGGTCGGACGGATCGCGGTGGCGACGGCGCCCGACAGTTCGCCGTTCGTCGTACCGGTGAACTACGTGCTCGACGGCGATGTCGTCGTGTTTCGCTCGGCGCCCGGGAGCGAAGATCGCAGGGATAGATCGGCACGCGGTCAGCTTCCAGATCGACTACATCGACGGGTTCCATCACTCGGGCTGGAGCGTGCTCGTCCGTGGCACGGCCGATCGGTCGCCGAGCCGCACGAGATCGCCCACCTCGACCTCGAGTCGTGGGTGTCCGGCGCCGAAGCACGACTGGGTGCGAGTGATGCCCCACTCGATCACTGGTCGGCGAGTGCGCCGCGATCGACCTTCCTCGGGACGAGAGGGGGTACCTGTGATGCTCGATCACCTGTCCGGAGCCGAATGCATCTCGCTGCTCGGAACCGGCTGCGTCGGACGGCGTGGGCTTCGTGTCCGACGACGTTCCCGAGGTGCTGCCCGTGAACTACGCCTGTGACGCGACCGGACTCGTGGTGTTCCGCACGATCAGCGGCACGCTGCTCAGTCGGGTCGACGGACAGCCTGTCGTCTTCGAAGTCGACGGGTTCGACGAGGCCGCGAAGGCGTGGTTGGAGCGTGTGCGTCCATGGCGCGGCACAAGAGGTCTTCCTTTCCACCGCGACCACCGCCCAGAAGCTCGCCGACCGCGGCCTGATCAGCTGGGCACCGGGACCTCGCGATCGCTGGTTCTCGATCACGCCGGCGGAGATCACGGGCCGCCGCATCGGCTTCACCGGAGAAGTCACGAAATTCGAAGGCTGGTTCGAAGGGGTCGTGTCATGACCGCCGCCGAGGGTATGGAGGTGCTCGACCCCAGTCAGTGCTGGGCGCTCATGCGGGAGGCGGATGTCGGTCGGCTCGCCGTGTCGGTCGCGAACCGACCCGACATCTTCCCGATCAACTTCATCGTCGACCACGGCACGGTGGTGTTCCGCACCGCTGAGGGCACGAAGCTCGCCGCAGCCGTGCTCGGCATGGCCGTCGCGTTCGAGGTCGACGGGTACGACTACGTCGGCGGCATCGCGTGGAGTGTCGTGGTCAAGGGCCGGGCGACAGAGATCCAGCGGATGCAAGAGCTGTTCGACGCCGCCGAGCTGCCCCTGTTCCCATGGCACGCGGCGCCCAAGCACCGCATCGTCCGCATCATCCCTGACGAGATCACGGGCCGCCGGTTCCACGTCATCACCCGGGCGAGGTGACCACCCGAGCGGCGTCAGCCTGGTGTGCCGACGAGGGCTGCGAGCTCCGCAAGCCGGTTGGCGTAGCCCCACTCGTTGTCGTACCAGCCGAAGACCTTGACCAGCTTGCCGGAGGCGAGGGTGAGCCCGGCGTCGAACACGCAGGACGCCGGCGACCCGACGATGTCGGTCGACACGAGCGGCTCGGTGCTGTACTCCAGCACGCCGCCGAGCGGCCCCGCAGCGGCGTCGGCAAACGCTTTGTTGACGTCCTCGGCCGTCGTCGGTCGATCCAGAAGGACGACGAGGTCAGTGATCGAACCGTCGGCCACAGGCACGCGAAGCGCGGTGCCGTCGAGCCGCCCCGCCATCTCGGTGATGACCTCGCTGGTGGCGCGGGCCGCGCCGGTGGACGTCGGGACGATGTTGAGGGCCGCGGCGCGGGCCCGGCGGGCGTCCTTGTGGGGACCGTCGACCAGCGCCTGATCGCCCGTGTACGCGTGCACCGTGGTCATGAAACCCTGCTCGATGCCGAAACAGTCGTCGAGGACCTTGATCATCGGTACAAGACAGTTGGTAGTGCAGGAGGCGTTCGACACCACGTGATGGAGGCCGGGATCGAAGATCGCTGGTGGTTGACGCCGATCACGAACGTCGCGTCGGCGTCCTTGCATGGTGCGGACACCACGACGCTCGCGAAGGCGACCGTGCACCGAGTCACGGGCGAGGAGGTTTGCCATCGTCGGCGCCGGGCCGAGCTCGTTGACCGCGACCACTTCGAGATCCAGGGCCCGCTCCTCGATGACGCGGTAGAGCGCCCGGCCCATACGACCGAATCCGTTGATGCCGATGCGAACGGTCATATAGCCAGTGAACCGCTCTCATGCCGAGCCGGAGGGGCCGAAGGTCCCCTGGTCTCGTCGGAGTGCCGGCCGCACGAAACGCGCGATGCACCCGGGCGAAAGTCCCCCCGCCGAGGTTCCTTCGGTCCCTGGTCGCTGCTGCGAAGGAGGCGCACGCTCGCAGCGTGGGACGGTCCCCTGGCCCTGACGAGCGCGCCGTGATCGAGCGCGTTGCAGTGGTGATCCTTGGGCTCGCGCTCGGGTGCCTCACGCTCGGCGTCCTGCTCGCTGCGCTCGGCTCGGACGCATGGGCGAACCGCGCGTGGCTCGCCGCCGGCCTGATCGGCGCGTCGTATGCGACGTGGGGGATGGTCGACAGCCTGCGCCGAGGGAGAGTCGGGGTGGACGCGATCGCGGTGCTGGCCGAGGTTGGCGCCATCCTCGTGGGCGAGCTCTTCGCCGCGGCCGTCATCGGAGTGATGGTGGCGAGCGGGAGGGCCCTGGAAACGTGGGCGTCCGGCCGCGCTCGCCACGACCTACGCGCCTTACTCCAGAGAGCACCGGTCGTCGCCCACCGGTACGACGGTTCTGCACTGCAAACCGTGCCGGTCGCTGACGTGGAGCCAGGTGCGCGGTTATTCGTGAAACCGGGTGAGGTGGTTCCCGTCGATGGAGTGCTGCTCACTGCGGCCGTGCTCGACGAGTCAGCGCTGACCGGCGAGGCGCTGCCGGTCGAACGTGAAGTGGGCTCTCCGGTGCGGAGCGGTGGGGTGAACGCCGGCTCGCCGTTCGACCTGCGGTCGACGACGTCTGCCGCTGAGAGCACCTATGCCGGAATCGTGCGATTGGTCTCCGAAGCGGAGACCTCCCAAGCGCCATTCGTGCGTCTCGCGGACCGGTACGCCGTGTGGTTCCTCGTCCTGACGCTCGTGGTCGCGGGCGCCGCATGGGTGGCGGCGGGGCCCACCCGGGCGGTGGCGGTGTTGGTCGTCGCCACGCCGTGTCCGCTCATCCTCGCGCCACCGATCGCTTTCGTCTCCGGCTTGTCTCGCGCGGCACGCCGCGGAGTGGTGGTGAAGAACGGTGGAGTGCTCGAGCGGCTGGCGCAATGCACCACGCTCCTCCTCGACAAGACGGGAACGCTCACGAGCGGCCGTGCGGCGCTCGACGAGATCGTCCTGGCGGGCACCATGCCCGCCGACGAGGTTCTGTCGCTGGCCGCCTCGCTGGACCAGATGTCTCCGCATGTCCTTGCTACGGCGGTCGTTCGGGCTGCAGTGACGCGGCGCTGCACACTCGTCCTTCCCCACGATGTCGAAGAGGTCGCAGGCGCGGGCATCCGCGGTCGGGTCGGCGACCATCGGGTAGCAGTCGGCAAGGCCAAGTGGGTGGGATTGTCCGGCTCCCCCCCATGGGCCAAGGCGGCACGACGCCGAGCGCGCCTCGATGGGTCGCTGACCGTCTTCGTCTCCGTCGACGACGAACCGGCGGGAGTCCTCATCTTCGACGATCCCCTCCGGAATGACGCGGCGAGGACGGTTCGGTCCCTCCGACAGAGCGGGATCAACCGAATCGTCATGGTGACCGGCGACCGCCCAGAGGTCGCGGAGACCATCGGAGCGGTGATAGGGGTGGATGAAGCACTTGCCGAGCGGTCACCGGCGGACAAGCTCGAGGTCGTGCGGGCCGAGCGCCGACGGGCTCCGACGATGATGGTCGGCGACGGTGTCAACGACGCACCGGCGTTGGCTCTCGCCGACGTCGGGATCGCTATGGGCGCGCGTGGGAGCGAGTGCCTCGTCTGAGGCCGCGGACGTGGTGCTCACCGTCGACCGACTCGACCGCCTGGGCGAGGTCCACCTGCTCGCGCGTCGCACGCATCGGGTCGCCCTGCAGAGCGTGGCCGTGGGCATGGGCTTGTCCATGGCCGCGATGGGTGTTGCCGCCGCCGGTCTTCTGCCCGCGGTGTGGGGCGCCCTGTTGCAGGAGGCAATCGACGTTGCCGTGATCCTGAACGCGCTCCGTGCCCTGCGCGGCCCCGGGACGGAAGTCAGACTCAGCGGGGCCGACAGTGAGCTCGCCCAGCGCTTCCAGACCGAACATCTCGCGATTCGAGCTGACCTCGAGCAGCTACGGCTGGCGGCGGACTCTCTCGGCCTCGTTCCCGCCGGCGAGGCCGTCGTTCGGCTCAGGGATGTGCACCGACTGCTCGTCGACGAAGTCGAACCCCATGAGCAGGCCGAAGAGCGGGAGCTCTACGTTGCACTCAATCGAGTGCTCGGCGGCAGCGACGCCACAGGGCCGATGAGCCGGGGTCACGTCGAGATCAGTCATCAGATCCGCCGGCTCGGTCAACTCCTCGACGAGATCGGGCCGAAGGGCCCGGACCCCGAGGACGTCGTGGAGCTGCGCCGGGTCCTCTACGGGCTCTACGCGGTGCTCCGGTTGCACACCGCTCAGGAGGAGGAGAGCTACCTCTCGTTGAGCGAGGAGTCCGGCGCGCGCGCACATCGACCGTGTGACAGCTCTCAGGACCTGGACGCACCGTGATCCCCTTCGGGACCTTCGCCACTACCACCGAGCTCAGCAGGTGTTCACGCTAGGAGGGACCGTCAACGGAAGGAGTCAGCCATGAAGGCTGCAGTCGTCCACGAATATGGAGCGCCCCTCCTCATCGAGGACGTTCCGACACCGACTCCCGGTCGCGGCGAGGTCCTTGTGAAGATCGAGACCTCCGGCCTGTGCCACACGGACATCCACGCGGCGCACGGTGACTGGCCGGTGAAGCCCCCGTTGCCCCTGATTCCGGGACACGAAGGGGTGGGCATCGTCGAGCGGGTCGGCCCAGAAGTCACCCGTTTGCGCGAAGGCGACCGAGTCGCGGTGCCCTGGCTCGGATGGGCATGCGGGGAGTGCGAAGCGTGCACATCGGGATGGGAGACGCTCTGCGAGCGGCAACGGAACACGGGGTACTCGGTTCCCGGCGGATACGCCGAATACGTCTTGGGCTCGGCCGCGTTCGTCGGCCGCGTGCCCGATGCGATCGATCCCCTCGACGCGGCGCCGCTGACCTGCGCGGGTGTCACCACCTACAAGGCACTCAAGATGTCGGGTGCACGTTCCGTCCGACCTGGTCGCGATCTTCGGCGTGGGCGGTCTCGGCCACCTCGCGTTGCAGTACGCGAAGGTCGCGGGAGCCACGGTGGTGGCAGTCGACGTGACCGACGACAAGCTTCAGCTCGCGAAGGAGCTCGGCGCTTCGTACACCGTGAACGCGGCGATGCAGGACCCGATCGAGGCCATCCAAGCGCTCGGCGGGGCTGACGCTGCCATCGCGCTCGCGGCCGCGCCGAAGCCGTTCGAGCAGGCGTTCGGGTCGCTCCGCCGCGGTGGCCGGCTGGTGTTGGTCGGCCTGCCCGCGGACAACGCAATGACGCTGCCGATCTTCCAGACGGTGCTGAAGGGAATCACCGTCGTCGGATCGATCGTCGGCACCCGGGTCGACCTCGCCGAGACCTTCGAGCTGCATGCCGACGGGCACACCAAGGTGATCCGTGAGACGCGCCATCTCGACGACGTGAACGCCGCCATGGCCGAAGTGCTCGGCGGCCAAGCCCGTGCCCGGCTCGTGTTCGACATGCGCTGATCAGTGCTCGGGAGGTGCCTCGTCACTTACCGCTCGGCGCAACGTGGCCACTACCTCCGCTCCTGTGGAGCCCGCGAGCAGCGAGCAGGCATCGCTTCCGCCTTCTCCGGCACGCCGCTGCACGATCACGGGCACATTCGGGTGCAGGTGAGCGTGCGCCTCGATGAGCGACTGGGTCCGAGCGTCGCTGGGGGGCCGCGCGACGACGATGACGTCGGCACCTTCAGCGAGAGGGCAGACGTGTCCATCGAGCGCCGGGCACCGCGTGTTCGTGACCTCCGCAGGTCAAGACCTCGAAACCGGCGCGGCCCGCGTCAGCGGCGTGTGCCCACCGCCCTCCCTGGGCCTCGACGAGCAGTCGGTGACGACCCGGGGTCGCGGGCCACGAAGGCCGTCCGTTGCTCGCAGCGGCGATGGCAATGCGCACGACCGTGAAGTCCTCGCCATCGCCCATCGTCACCATCCCGCGCCGGCGGACGAGCGTCTGCATCGGCCGGTTCTCGGTGAGGATGTCGGCTTCGAGGTTGGGGATGCCCTTCGCCGCGGCCACCTCGACGAGGACATCGAGCAGGTAGGGCCCGAGCCAACCCCGCCAGTCTTGGGCGACCGCCATGCCGAACTCGGCGTCGCCGTTCGCGAGCAACACGTACCCGGCCTCGGCAACCACGCGTGCCCCGGGGAGTCCGTCGTCGAGGACGGCGACGATGCCGAACCCCTCCGCCCGGGTTCGCGCATACCACTTCGGCGCGAATCCGCGGGCGGCGAAAGCCGAGAAGAAGCGCCGGTAGGTGTCGTCGACTGACAGTCCGCCGTACAGCGCGTCGAGGCCGGCGATGTCGCCCTCGGCCATCTGGCGCACCGTGAGCTTCTTGCCGCTCGGCAGGTCAACGACGACCGGCACTACCGGAGGTGACGGAGGTTCGGCCACGACGTGATCATCGCGCCGAGCGGAGGACCTTCGACTCTGGCTTGATCTCCGTCCCGATCCGATGCTTGACCCATGTCCGACGCGGACCGGCTCGCGGTCATCGAGAAGCATCGTGACCCGTTCGGCGTGCCGCCGAACCTGGGCGACGATCCGGCGTTTCGAGCCTCGTTCACCTGGGATCAAGCGTGCGCGGATCTCGAGGGCCTGCCCGGCGGCGGGCTCAACATGGCGCATGAGTGCGTCGATCGCCACGCTCGCGCGTGGCCCCAACGGGTCGCGGTGCGATGGCACGGACGGCAGGGCGCTCGGGTCGATCTGACCTACGGAGGTCTCCGCAGCTCGACCGCCCGGTTCGCGAACCTCCTCGACCTGCTCGGCGTCGAGCGCGGCGAACGGGTCTTCGCAGTGACTGGACGCGTGCCCGAGCTGTACACGGCGGTCCTCGGGACCCTCAAGCACGGCAGCGTCGCATGCGTGCTGTTCTCCGCCTTCGGCCCCGAGCCGATCAGACAGCGCCTCGAGCTGGGCGACGCCCGGGTGCTCGTCACGACGAGCGCTCTCTATCGGCGAAAGATCGCGCCGATCCGCGCGACCTTGCCCGGACTGCGGCATGTGATCGTCATCGACGACGAACGTCACCCCGCCGTGGACCCGGACGTGCTCCACCTGCACCCACTTCTGGCCCAAGCGGCGCCGACGCGCGTCGTCGCGGACACCGCGCCGACGGACATGGCGTTGCTGCACTTCACGAGCGGCACGACCGGAACTCCGAAGGGCGCAATCCACGTCCACCAAGCGATCGCCGCGCATCGCGCGACCGCCCGCTGGGCGCTCGATCTCCATGACGACGACGTGTTCTGGTGCACCGCCGACCCCGGATGGGTGACGGGGATGTCGTACGGCATCCTCGCGCCCCTCGCCCTCGGAGTGACCAGCGTCGTCGACGAGGCCGACTTCGACGCGACCCACTGGTATGAGCTGCTGCAGGACGAGCGGGTCTCCGTCTGGTACACCGCGCCCACCGCGGTCCGGATGATGATGCGGGCCGGGAACGAGCTCGCGCGCGAGCACCCGTGCCCTGACCTGCGCTTCATCGCCAGCGTCGGTGAGCCGCTCAATCCCGAAGCTGTCCGCTGGGGACTCGAAGCCTTCGGCCTGCCGATCCATGACAACTGGTGGCAGACCGAGACGGGCGGGATCATGATCGCCAACCTCGCGTCGATGGACATCCGTCCCGGCTCGATGGGGAAGCCGCTACCGGGCATCGAAGCCGCGATCCTGCGCCGCGACGACCACGGCCGGGTCGTCGTCAACGACGGCAAGGTCGAGGAGATCCACGACCCTGCGACCGAAGGCGAGCTCGCACTCCGACCCGGATGGCCGTCGATGTTCCGCGGGTACCTGAACGAGCCCAACCGCTACGCACGGTGCTTCGCCGGAGGGTGGTACCTGTCCGGCGACCTCGCTCGTCGTGACGACGACGGCTACATCTGGTTCGTCGGGCGAGGTGACGACGTCATCAAGTCCGCCGGGCATCTCATCGGCCCGTTCGAGGTCGAGAGCGCCCTCATGGAGCACCCCGCGGTTGCCGAGGCCGGCGTCATCGGAAAGCCCGACCCTGTCGTCGGTGAGGTGGTCAAGGCGTTCGTCACGTTGAAGGCGGGGATCGAGCCGACCGAGGAGCTGCGCCTCGAGCTGATCGGGTTCGGGCGCAAGCGCTTGGGAGCCGCCGTCGCGCCGAAGGAGATCGCGTTCGCGGCGAACCTTCCGAAGACCCGGAACGGAAAGATCGTGCGACGCGTGCTGCGCGCTCGGGAGCTCGGAGTGCCCGAAGGCGATCTCTCGACACTGGAGGAGCCATGGACGCCCGCACCGAAGTAATCGCGTCGCTCGCTGTCATCGCGCCGGAGGCCGACTTCGAGTCGCTCGCCCCCGACGCCGACCTGCGCGACGAGCTCGACCTCGATTCGATGGACTTCCTCAACTTCGTGATCGGCATCCACGACCGCACTGGCGTCGAGGTGCCCGAACACGACTACCCCAAGTTGCTCACCCTCGACGCGTGCGTTGCGTATCTCGACGCGGCACTTGCCTCGAGATGACCCATGATCGGAGGACACCATGGAGCTGACCCGCTGGCTCGGTGACATCACGAAGGACGACACCGCCCTCGTCGGCGGCAAGGGCGCCAACCTGGGCGAGCTGACGCGAGCCGGGTTTCCCGTGCCCGATGGATTCGTGGTGACCGCCGACGCCTACCTCGCCACTGTCGGCAATGAGACGGAAGGCGGCCCATCGTTCGAGGAGCTCGCCGCCGACCCGGACGCGCTCGACAAGGAGAGCAGGAGACTGCAGGAGGTCGTCGCCTCAGTCGTCATGTCCGACGAGCTGCGGACCGCGATCGTCGATGCGTACTGCGAGCTGTCCCGCCGCGTCGGCAGCACCGAGCCCCTCGTCGCTGTCCGCTCGTCGGCGACGGCGGAAGATCTCGCCGGGACCTCGTTCGCCGGGATGCATCGCACGCTCACGAACGTCCGGGGGCCGCAGGCAGTGGTCAGCGCGGTGAACTTGTGTTGGCAATCGGTGTTCGAAGCGCGTGCGCTCTCGTATCGCGCGGCTCAGCACGTCGAAGGTAGGCCCACGATCGCGGTCGTGGTGCAGGTCATGGTGCCTGCGGTGAGTGCCGGAGTCGCCTTCAGCGCGGACCCCGCGACCGGAAGCTCGGACACGATCGTCATCGAGGCGGCACCGGGGCAAGGTGAGGTGGTGGTCGGCGGGCTCGTCGAACCCGACACGTACACACTCTCGCGATCACCGCTCGAGGTCCGCGCCGTGCACGTCGGCACGAAGTCACACAAGGTCGTCGCTGGCGCCAGCGGGGACCAGACCGTGACCCTGAGCGCCGAAGAAGGCAACGCTCGGGTCCTGACCGACGATCAGGTGCTCGCCATCGCGCGATTCGTCGTCGACGCTGAGCACCACTTCGGCTGTCCCCAGGACCTCGAGTGGTGCTTCGACCAACAGGGCGTGGTGCACGTCGTGCAGACCCGCCCGATCACGACCTTGCCCGCGGCCACCGAGCCCACCGCCGCTGGCGGCCGCGCCGAGGGCAAGACCCTCGCGGAGGGTCTGGGTGCGAGCCCGGGCTTGGCGTCCGGGCGAGTTCGGGTCTTGACGACGCCCGCGGAAGGCGCGCTGCTCGTCACCGGGGAGGTGCTCGTGGCGCCGATGACGAATCCCGACTGGCTGCCGACCCTTCGACGGGCGGCTGCGGTCGTGACCGACAGCGGGGGTGTCACTTGCCACGCTGCGATCGCGAGCCGCGAGCTCGGAGTGCCCTGCATCGTCGGAGCGCACGACGCAACGAAGCGCCTGCGCACCGGTGACCTCGTCACGGTCGATGGAGCACGCGGCACCGTCACCGGTGGCGAAATCGCCAGAGCTGCGCCGATCACTCCGGTCGGAGGCGCGACGACGGCGACCGCGGCGGTGGCCGCCGACCCAGTTACCGCCACCAAGTTGTACGTCAACCTCGCCCTCGCAGAGCGAGCCGACGAGATCGCGGCGATGAACGTCGACGGCGTCGGTTTGCTGCGAGCCGAGTTCCTGGTCACGGAGGCCCTGGAGGGCCGTCATCCCCGCCAGGTGTTGGCGACCGGCGGCCGCGAGGAGTTCCTCTCCCGGATGGCGACCTCACTGTTGAGGATCACCAGGCCGTTCATGCCGCGGCCGGTCGTGTACCGCACGATCGACTTTCGCTCCAATGAGTTCAGCGGGCTCGAGGGTGGCGACAAGTTCGAACCTCAGGAGCGGAACCCCATGATCGGCTACCGAGGGTGCTTTCGGTACGTCAAGGAGCCGGACCTCTTCGCACTCGAGCTCGAGCTGATCGCCAGGGTGCGCGAGCAGACTCCGAACCTGCACCTCATGATCCCCTTCGTCCGCACGAAGTGGGAGCTCGAGGCATGTCTCGAGCTCGTCGACGCGAGCCCGTTGCGCGATGACCACAGCCTGCTCCGCTGGATCATGGCTGAGGTGCCGTCGGTCGTGCACTGGCTTCCCGAGTACGCCTCGCTCGGGATCGACGGCGTATCGATCGGGTCGAACGACCTCACGCAGCTCATGCTCGGTGTCGACCGCGACTCGGAGATGTGCGAAGAGCTCTTCGACGAGGAGGACGGCGCGGTGCTCGACGCGATCGAGCAGATCATCCGCAAGAGCGCTCGACTGGGACTCACGTCGTCTCTGTGTGGGCAGGCCCCGTCGAATCGCCCTACCTTCGCGGAGGCCCTGGTGCGATTCGGCATCGACTCGGTCTCGGTCAACCCCGATGCGGCGGTTCGTACCCGCCGCGCCCTCGCCCGGGCCGAGCAGCGGCTCCTGCTGGACGCCGTGCGCAACCCCCATGAGCAATCACATGAGCAGGAGGAGGATCGACAATGAAGGCAGCAGTGGGCGATCGCATCGTCGTCAAGGGCCATCGGGTCGGTGAGCCGGATCGTGACGCCAAGATCCTGGAGGTCCAGGGTCACGACGGCGAGCCGCCGTACCTCGTGGAGTGGGCGGACGACGGGCACGTCGGGCTCTACTTCCCGGGCTCGGACGCGATCGTCGAACACTTCCCGGCCCACAACGGCTGACACGCAGCATGCGTGTCGATGCTCGGATCTTCGACCCTTCCCGTGGGCCGGCTGAGGTCATCGAGACGCACATCTCGACGGTGGCCTTCGACGGCGACGTGGCGCACAAGCGAAAGAAGGACGTGCGCTTTGCGTTTGTCGACCTGAGTACGCCTGAGCGGCGCGAGGCGATCTGTGCGAGGGAGGTGGAGCTGAATCGCCGCTTTTCCCCCGACGTGTACTTGGGCGTGGAGGATGTCGTCGACGACCTCGGCGCCGTGATCGACCACGCGGTGCGCATGCGGCGCATGCCCGCCGAGCGGCGGCTGTCGACCTTGGTGCGCAGCAAGGCCGACGTCGCGCAGTGCGTCCGGCAGGTTGCCCGCCTCGTGGCAGTCGCGCACGCCGAGTGCATCACGAGTGCGGACATCGCCTCGGTGGCGACACCCGCTTCGCTGCTCCACCTCTGGGAGCAGAACCTCGAGGAGCTCGAGCCGTTCGTCCCGGAGCCGCTCGATCGCGCCTCGCTCGAGCGAGGTCCAGCTGCTCGCCGACCCAGTACCTGAATGGCCGGACCAAGCTGCTCGACGATCGCATCCGAAGCGGCTGCGTGCTGGACGGTCACGGCGACCTGCTGGCCGACGACATCTACTGCCTCGACGACGGTCCTCGCGTCCTCGACTGCCTCGAGTTCATGACCGCCTCCGCTGGGGCGATGTGCTCTACGACGTCGGGTTTCTCGCCATGGACTTCGAACGGCTCGGTCGGGCCGACCTCGCTGGCCGCGTTCATGGACTGGTATCGAGAGTTCTCCGCCGAGACCCATCCCGCGTCGCTGGAGCACCACTACGTGGCATATCGAGCACTCGTTCGCTCGAAGATCTCGTGCCTGAGGGGCACGCCCGCCGATCGGGACGAAGCGCGCGCCTACCTCGCCCAGTGCCTCCGCCACCTGCGTGCCGGTCAGATCCGACTCGTCGTCGTCGGCGGGCTGCCGGGCACCGGCAAGAGCACCCTGGCGATGAACCTCGGAGACGAGCTGGGCTGGCCCGTGCTGCGCTCGGATGAGCTTCGCAAGCAGCGAGCCGGCCTCGCGCCCGAGCTCGCGCGGCGGCTCCGTACAAGGAGGGGCTGTACTCGCCGTCGATCACCGACGCCACGTACGACGCCCTGTTCGAAGAGACGCAGCTCCTCCTCGAGGATGGGCAGTCCGTCATCGTCGACGCGTCGTTCTCCGCGCTCGGAGTGGCGAGCGGCTGCAGCGGCAGTGGCAGCCCACGCTTCGGCTGTGCTCGTGGAAGCTGCGATGCACCCTTCCGACCGACATCGCAGCCGAACGCTTGCGCGAACGGCGCATCCGGCGGGACTGACGCCTCCGACGCTGACGCCACGCATTGCCATCGCGATGCGGAGCGAGTTCGACGAGTGGCCGACGGCGACCGACATCGACACCCGACCGCCACGGTCCGTCGTGGCAGCACGAGTGCGAGAGCTGATCGAGCCCCGACGCGACTGACGGGCCCGCCCCACGGAGGAAGCGAGCCCGTCAGCGTCAGAGCCGATGTCACGCTCGGGTGACCTCGACCTTCTTCGGCGTCATCTCGGTCGGCACCTTGTAGGGGCACCTGACCTCGAGGATGCCGTCCTTGTAGCTGGCCTTCACGTCGTCCATGACCGTCTCGCGCGGAACCCGGACGGCCCGCTCGAACGAGCCATAGCGGAACTCGGAGAAGTAGGAGCCTTCCTTCTCTTCTTTCGTCTCGCTACGACGCTCAGCCTTGATGCGCAGCACACCCTCATCCAGCGTGATCTCGACGTCCTTGTCAGGATCGATGCCGGGAATCTCCGCCCGTACGACCAGGGTGTCGTCCTTCAGCTCCTGCTCGAGGCGCATCCGTTCGAACCGCCCGAAGAACGGACGGACATCGAACCAGCGACCGAAGTCAGGGGTGTTGAACCACTCCCAGAGCCCGGGGGCGTCGACCTCGGACTGCACTGCAACTCCAGTGCCCTGTTTGGTCATGTGTGCACACCTCCTTCAACTGCATTCCTGGGTCACCCGCCAACCGGGTGACCTCCACGATCAACGCTAAGACCGCGATGACCCGGACCCCAAGGGGCGAAGGTCCCGTTTCGGTGCGGTCAGAGTGATGGCGACCGGCCATCAGCTTCTGCGCCGCGTCGGCAGCGAGTACTGCCGGGATCGCGAGCACGGCGATCGCGAAACCGGCGACCGTGGGACCGGCCTGATCGAGCAAGTCCGCGATCGGCGGCACGTAGAGGAAGACCGCCAACATCGCCAGCTCTGCCAGGACGCCGCCGACCAGGAGCGGATTCGTCCGCAGCGGGATCCGCCAGGCCGGCCGAACGGTGCTGCGGCAAGCGAACGCGTTCGCCGCCTGACCGAGGACGATCGCGGTGAACGCTGCTCCGGAGGCAGCGAGCAAGATCTGCCCCTCGGGAAATGTGTCGCCGGGCCGCCATCCGGTCGCGACGAATGTCATCACGAACGCCGCGAGCGACACGAGAGCTTCGGTGGGTCCGAGCACACCGAAGGCCCGGCCGATCAACCGCCGGTCGAGCAGATGCCGGTGCGTGGGCGGGTTGTCGAGGACGTGCCCCGCGGGGCGCTCGGCACCCAGCCCAAGGGCAGGAAGGATGTCGGTTCCGATGTCGAGCGCCAGCACCTGCAGCACGCCGATGGCAAGCGGGAACCGCCCGCCGGACAAGGCCCAAACGACGAACGGCGTGAGCTCCGCCACGTTGTCCGTCAGGTGATAGGTGAGGAAGCGGCGGATGTTCGCGAACGTCGACCGGCCCTGCTCGACCGCAGCCACGATCGTCGCGAAGTCGTCGTCCAGCAGCACGACATCGGCGGCCTCACGAGCAACATCGGTGCCCGACTTCCCCATCGCGACGCCGATGGCCGCCTCTCGCAGCGCGGGAGCGTCGTTGACTCCGTCGCCTGTCATTGCCACCACGTGCCCCCGCGAGCGAAGCGCCTGAGCGATGCGCAGCTTGTCCTCCGGCGTCACGCGAGCGACGACGAGTCCGTCGTGATCGACCAGCGCTCCGAGCTGCGCCTCGTCTGAGGGGAGGTCCCGACCCGTCACGACGACGTCGTCCCGACCCAGCAGCCCGACCTCGGCGGCGATCGCTCGCGCCGTCAGCGGGTGATCACCCGTGACCATCGCGACCCGGATGCCCGCGCGCCGACACGCAGCGAGCGCCTCGGCGGCGTGCGGCCGAGGCGGGTCCTCGAGCCCGACGAGTCCGAGCAGCGTGAGATCCGTCTCTGCGTCATCGACCGTGGAAGGGATGCCGTCGACGGGGCGAGCCGCGATCGCGAGCACGCGTAGCCCTCGCCCGGCCATCTCCTGCAGCGACTCGGTCGCGCCCGGCGGAACCAAGCAGCGAGGGAAGCACCGCGTCCGTCGCGCCCTTGACCATCACCGTCCCGTCCCTCACCACGGACATCCGGCGACGGCGCACGTCGAACGGGAAGCGCGCTGTCTCGGTCGTCGCTCCCGCTCCTCATCGATGGCGACGCCGATGCGGCGGGCGAAGGCGTCGAGCGCCGCCTCCATGGGGTCGCCCCTGCGCGACCCACGACCCCTCGACCTCGATCGCTCGGCCGGACGAGCAGAGCGCCGCGGTGCGGGCAAGCTCCATCGCATCGCCGAGCGACGAGGGCGGTGTGCAATCAACCTCGGCCTCCGGGGTGTAGCCCCCGCCCTTGACGACCGTCGTCCCCGAAGGCATCCACACCTCGACGACCACCATCTCGTTGCGGGTCAGCGTTCCGGTCTTGTCGGTGGCAGATGAAGGTGGTCGATCCGAGCGTCTCCACCGCCTCGAGGTGGCGTACCAGCGCGTGGCGCGCAGCCATGCGTTGGGCTCCGATGGCCAGCGACAGCGTCACCGTCGGGAGAAGTCCTTCGGGCACGACCGCGACAGTGACCCCGACCGCGAACAGGAACCCGTCCGACGCCTTCGTGCCGACGAGCAGCGACGAGAGGAAGAACGCCGACCCCGATGCCGATGGCGAACGCCGCGAGCACGCGAGAGACGCGGGTCGAGCTCGAGGTGCAAGCGGCGTCGGTGACGACTGCTGCGCGTGCGTGAGCTCGGCGATGCTCGCCAGGCGCGTGTCGGAGCCGGTCGCGGTCACCAGTGACCGAGCCTCGCCCTCGACGACGAAGCAGCCGGCGAAGACCGTCTCACCCGCGTCCGGATGGTGCGGCACGCTCTCGCCGGTCAGAGCGGACGTGTCGACGGCAAGTGCATGAACGGACTCGAGGGCGAGATCCGCGCGAGATCCGGTCGCCCTCGGCGAGGAGGACGAGGTCTCCCACGACCAGGTCCTCGGCCGGGATCTCGACGTCGCTGCCCGTCGCGAACGACCGTCACCCGGCGGGGCAACAGGTCGCGCAGCCGCTCCGCCGCATGCTCGGCCCGTTCCTCCTGCACGAACGCGAAGACCCCGTTCAGCACGACCACGAAGAAGATCGCGACACCGAGCTGGGGCAGACCCGCCACGAACGCGAGGACCCCGGCGACCCAGAACAGCAGGGCGAAGAAGTGCACCATCTGAGAGGCCAACCGTCGCCATGCCGGCGTGCGCCGCGGCACGGGTAGCTCGTTCCGACCGTCACGGCGGAGGCGGGCGGCGGCGTCCGCCGTCGTCAGGCCGTCGGCGGCATCGAGATCCTCCTCGCCGGATGCGACGGCCATCTGCTCCACGATGCCCTACCGCGCCCCCGGTCCCGTAGAGCAGAAGGTCCCCCGGCGCGCTCGATGGGACCTTCGACCCTTTGCGTCGCCCGTGCGGCTGTCTCACTCTTGGGGGGTGGAACCCCTCCTCGTCGCCCGGGAAGTGCGCAAGCTCTACCGCTCCACCGGTGGCGCGGTCGTCGCGCTCGACAGCATCAACCTCGAGGTCGACGCGAGGCGAGCTCGTCGCCGTGATGGGGCCGTCGGGCTCCGGCAAGACCACGATGCTCAACTGCCTCTCCGGTCTCGACGACATCGACAGCGGCCACGTCTTCGTCGACGGCCGCGACCTGTTCGCGATGAGCGACGCAGAACGGACCATGCACCGGGCTCACGCGATGGGCTTCATCTTCCAGGCGTTCAACCTGATCCCCGTGTTCAACGCGGTCGAGAACGTCGAGCTGCCGCTGCTGCTGCGGGGGACGTCGCCGAAGGAGGCTCGACGGCCGCGCCGTGGAGATGCTCGACCGGGTCGGGCTCGGCCACCGAGCGACCCACAAGCCCAACGAGATGTCGGGCGGCGAGCAGCAACGGGTCACGATCGCCCGCGCGCTTGTCGGCCGACCCGCGATCGTGTGGGCCGACGAGCCCACCGGCAACCTCGACAGCACGATGGCCGACGCGGTCATGCAGCTCCTCCGTGCAGCTGAACGAGGAGGAGCAGCAGACGATCGTGCTCGTCACGCACGACTCGGGCATTGGCGCAGCCGCGGGCCGGGTCGTTCGCATGCGCGACGGACGTCTCGAGTCCGACGAGCGGCGCGACGGCCACGCGCACCGCCCTGATCACGACGGGATAGCCATGTATCCCGAGCTGACTCCCGTCCTGCTCGTGCTCCTTGCCCTGGCGCTCGGCGTCGACGCTGGCCCTCGTCGTCGGGAGCCCGGTGCTGCGCCGCCTCGCGTTCCGTCAGATCGCCCGGCGGCGGACCGAGGCCGTCCTCATCATCAGCGGTTCGATCCTCGGGACCGCCCTCATCGTGAGCAGCCTCTCGGTCGGCGACTCGCTCGACACGTCGATCAGGCGGGTGGCGGTCCGCTCGCTCGGACCGATCGACGAACGGATCACCACCGTCGATCCCGTGCGCGGCGCTCAGATCGCCGACCGGCTCGAGGCGTTGAAGTCGGATCCGAACGTCGACGGCGTCCTCACCGTGCGAAACACCGTCGCGGCGACCACGTTCTCGCGCGACGGCGTGCCGAGGGCGGAGCCGATCACCCTGCTCTGGGACCTCGACTTCGAGGAGGCCGCAGCCTTCGGTGGGTCCGGGTCGGGCCTGTCCGGTCCGGCACCGGGCCCGGGCGAGGTCGTCGATCAACGACGAGCTCGCGAGCCGGCTTCAGGCGCGGGCGGGAGACACGGTCACGTTCTTCATCTTCGGCAAGCTCACACCGATGCGCGTCGCCCGTGTCGTGCCTCGCCACGGCTTGGCCGGCGCCGGGCTCGGAGCAGTCGTCAACGCCGACGCGTTCCTCGCCCCTGGAACGCTCGAGCGACTCGCCGCTGCGTCCGGCACCGACGGCGCATCCGCTGACGACCACACTGATCTCGAACCGGGGCGGCGTCGAGGCGGAGCCGCTGCTGTCTGACGAGGTCGAGGCTCGCATCGATGAGCTCCTGACTCCCGGCGGGCCTCACGACGGTCGTCGCGGCGGCGAAGCAAGACGTGCTCGATGCGGCCGAGGAGACGTCGGGCGTGATGGGATCGCTGTTCCTGTTCATCGGGAGCTTCAGCATCATCGCCGGGATCCTGCTCCTCGTGAACGTGTTCGTCATGCTCGCCGAGGAGCGCAAGAGCCAGCTCGGCATGCTCCGCGCCGTGGGGCTCACCCGACGGCGCCTCGTCGGTGAGTTCGCCATCGAAGGTGCCGTCTACGCACTGATCGCGGCGCTCATCGGCCTCGCTCGTCGGCGCGTTGATCGGGCGCGGAGTCGTCGGGATCGCCGAGACGATCATGAACCAGTGGAACTCGAAGTCACAGCAGCTCGACCTGACGTTCGGCATCAGCACGACGAGCATGATCAACGGGTTCGCGGCCGGGTTCGTGATCGCCTTCGTCACCGTCGTGCTGACGAGCGTGCGGCTCAGTCGCTTGAACGTGATCGCCGCGATCCGTGATCTCCCCACTGCCGGAAGTGGCCGGCTCGCCCGCCGCTGGGTGGTGCTGTCGTCGATCGCGTGCGCGCTTCTTCGCGGCCGCCGCCGTCGTCGCCGTGGCCAACAGCGCGGGCGCCGCCGCCTACCTGCTGCCCGCGCTGGCCGCGTTGACGGCGGTGCCCGCGCTCCGGCTGGGGCTGTCGCCGAGGGCGGCGTGGACGAGCGTCTCGCTCGCCATCCTGCTGTGGTCGTTGACCGCCAACCTCTTCCGGCCGGACGTGTTCGACAGCCCGTCGATGACCGTGTACATCGCGCTCGGCGTGCTCGTGACGTTCTCGGCGGTGCTGCTCATCAGCCAGAACCAGAACGTCGTGCTGTGGCCGCTGCACCGCCTGCTGGACCGACCGACGCGAGACCGCGCTGACCGCACGGCTCGCGCTCGCCTACCCGACGACTCGTCGCTTCCGCACCGGCGCGACGCTGGTGATGTACAGCATCGTCGTGTTCGTCGTCGTGCTCCTCACCCAGATCGGGGCGGTCCTCAACGCCTCGAAGGACCAGGCCGTCGCGGACGCGGGAGCAGGATGGACCCACCGTGTCGACGTCAACGGCACGCTGACCCAGGGCAACCCGATCGACGTGCTGCGCTCGGGGCCGTTCGCCGGCCGTGTCGTCGATGTGATGCCGCTCGTGATCGGCCACGCGACGGCCAGCGATCCGGGCCACCGCACCGAGGACGCACTCCCGGTGACCGTCGTCGGCCTGCCGGACCTCACCAAGGGCGCACACGAGTACCTGCTCGATCAGCGCATGGCGGGATTCGACGACGACGAGGCGGTGTGGGCGGCAGTCGCGAGCTGATCCGAAGTACGTGGTCGTCGACGCCTTCTTCGGATCGGGGGGCGGACCCCAAGGCCAGTCGTTCCGCCCCGGCGACACGTTCACCATCACCGATCCCGAGACCGGCGACCGCGCACGTCAAGACGATCGCGGGCGTGATGTCGAGCGCGGCGCCTTCTACAACATCGGCGTCGGCGAGTTCGGGTTCCCCGTGCTCACGAGCGCCGCCGCCGCGACCGCGGACGTCTCCGACGCCGGCGTGACGAGCTTCATGCTCGACGCTCCCGGTGTCGACCACGTCGAGCTCGTCACCGAGCTGCAAGGGCGGTTCTTGGCTGCCGGGCTCGTCGCCACGTCGATCCGGCAAACCGTGGAGCAGAACCTCGCGGCGAGCCAGAGCTTCTTCCGGCTGATGCAGGGCTTCCTCGCACTCGGGCTGCTCGTCGGGATCATCGGCCTCGGAGTAGTGATGGTGCGCGCGGTCCGCGAGCGGCGCCGCACGATCGGCGTGCTGCGAGCGCTCGGGTTCCGGGCCAAGGCGGTCCAACGCGCCTTCATGGCCGAGAGCACGTTCGTCGCCGCGGAGGGGATCCTGATCGGCGCGGTGCTCGCGGTGGTCACGACCTATCTCCTCTACCACAACAGCGCGGCCTTCCAAGGGCTGCACGGCCCGTACCCGATCGCCTGGCGGGACGTGATCGTGATCCTGGCGGCCACGTTCGGGGCCTCGATCCTCGCGACGCTCGGTCCGGCAAAGCGGGCGTCGAAGATCCTCCCGGCGGTCGCAGTGCGGGTCGCCGACTGACGCCGTGTCGTACGTTGCAGCCGTGCGCTCCTCGGTCGCGTCGCCCGCGGCGGCAGTGCTCGACCACATCGGACCGGGCGCGGATCTCATCGTGCCGCTCGCCAACGGTGAGCCGGTCACGCTGCTCGACGCCATCGAGGCCGCACGCCAACGAGCTCGACGGGGTGCGCGTGCACCAGATGCACGTGCTGCGCGATCGTCCGTACCTGCACGGCGCGTTCGGCGACCGGCTGCGTCACGTGTCGTACTTCCTGTCCGACGTCACGCGGCCCTGCTTCCGCGAGGGCACCATCGACCTCGTCCCGAACAACTTCAGCGAGATGCGCGACATCCTGCGGAGCGCACCAGCGACCCGCTGGTCCTCGCGGCCGCGTCGCCGCCGGACCGGCACGGCTACTTCAGCCTCGGGCTGAACGCCGACTACGTCGCGTCGTTCATCGGGCGGGCCCGGTTCTTCCTCGAGGCGAACCCAGCGATGCCCCGGACGTTCGGGCGCAACCAGGTGCACATCAGCCAGGTCGTGGGATGGGTCGAGGCCGACTATCCGCTCGTCGAGGTCGCCCCGCGGCGCGCCGACCGACGATCGACGAGCGCATCGCCGCGCTCGTCGCCGAGCGCATCCCCGACCGGGCCACGATCCAGACCGGGCATCGGGTCGATCCCGAACGCGATCCTCTCCGCGCTGCCGATCACCGGGACCTCGGCGTGCACACCGAGCTGCTCTCCGACGGCGTCATGGACCTCGTGGACGCGGCGTCATCACCGGGGTCGCCAAGCAGCTCAACCGGACCAAGGCCGTCGGCACGTTCGCCCTCGGGACGCGGCGCGCTGTACGACTTCCTCGACGAGAACGCCGCGTTCGAGCTGTGGCCGGTGCGCTACGTGAACGACCCGCGGGTCATCGCCCAGGAAGCGGGCTTCGTCTCGATCAACGCGACGATCGCCGTGGACCTGCTCGGACAGTGCGCATCGGAGACCGTGCACGGCAGCTACTACTCGTCGAGCGGCGGCCAGGCCGACTTCGCTCGCGGGGCGATGTACTCCGAGGGCGGTCAGGGCTTCGTCGTGCTCCACTCGACGACCCGGGACGGCACGATCTCGAAGATCGTCTCGCAGCTGGCACCGCGGCGACGTCGTCACCACCCTGAAGAACACGGTCGACAAGGTCGTCACGGAGTGGGGCGTGGCGGAGCTCAGAGGACGGTCGATCCGGGAACGGGCCACCGCGCTGATCGACATCGCCCACCCGGACCACCGGGACCGGCTGCGATCCGAGGCAACGGCGTTGAGGTATTGCTCGAGGTGGTGTACGAATCAACGGTCGCGCTCTCTGACGGCACACTGGTCGACCTGCGTCAGATGCAGGGCGAGCGATGCCGCTGACTTGGTCCGCTTCCACCACACGCTCTCGACGGAGACGACCTACCTTCGGTTCTTCTCCGTCCATCCCGAGCTCAGCGTCGGCGAGGTCGACCGGTTCACACATGTCGACCATCGCGACCGCGAGGCGATCGTCGCGAGGATCGACGGCGCCATCGTCGGCGTCGCCCGCTTCGACCGGATCGATGACAGCGATCGAGCAGAGGTCGCCTTCGTCGTGTCCGACCGATGGCAGGGCCACGGCTTGGGAACGACGATGTTCGAGGCGTTGGCAGCCCGGGCGCGTGAGGTGGGCATCACCTGTTTCGTGGCGGACACCCTTCCCCACAACACAAAGATGCTGCGGGTCTTTCACGATGCGGGACTGCCTGTGTCCTCCCAGTTCAGGGACGGCGTAGTCCACCTGGTGATCCAGTTGGGCGTCGCAGGGACCTAGGGCCCTTCCTGGGCGCCTTCGCCGGCGCGCACGATGATCAGGTGCTCGGTACCGATGCGGACAGCCAGAAGCGGCGGTGGAGAACACCGACGGGCGACCCCTGTCCCCGGTCGCAGCATTTGGACGGCCGTGTCGAGGGCTCGGGCGACTGCCACGGATGCGGCTTCTGCCTTCTGCTCGCTGGACTCGTCGAGGACGTCATGCTTTCGGGATGGATGATGCCCCGATGACCCGCAGAGGACGGCAGAACACCGACCGCGATATGCCTGCGTCGACGGGAACGAGGCCGCCGCACGCGTGGCCTATGCGCTCAGCGAAGTGATTGCGATCTATCCGATCACTCCCGCGTCGCCCATGGGCGAGTACGCCGACGACTGGGCCGCCGCCAATCGACCGAACCGCTGGGGGCTCACGCCTGACGTCATCGAGATGCAGTCGGAAGCGGGTGCTGCGGGAGCGCTCCACGGCGCGTTGCAGAAGGGGGCGCTCGCCACGACGTTCACGGCGAGCCAAGGCCTGCTGCTCATGGTCCCCAACATGTTCAAGATCGCGGGTGAGCTCACCCCCTGCGTCATCCACGTCGCCGCCCGGACGATCGCCACGCATGCCCTCTCGATCTTCGGTGATCACTCCGACGTGATGCATGCCCGCACGACAGGCTGGGCGATGCTGGCCGCCAGCTCGGTGCAGGAGGCGCACGACTTCGCGCTCGTCAGCCACGCCGCGACGCTGCGGCGCGCGTGCCGTTCCTCCACTTCTTCGACGGCTTTCGCACCAGCCACGAGGTCGACAAGATCGCGTTTGCTCGACGACACCGACCTCGGCGCTCTCGTCCACGACGAAGACGTCGTCGACCATCGACTGCGCGGGATGACGTCGGACGCCCCGACACTGCGCGGCACCGCGCAGAACCCCGACGTCTTCTTCCAGGCCCGGGAGGCTGCGAACCCCTACTACGACGCAGTGCCCGGCATCGTCACCGAGGTCTTCGACGAGCTCGCCGCACGCACCGGGCGCCGCTACGGGCTCGTCGACTACATCGGCGCGACCGACGCGGAGCGGGTGATCGTCTTGATGGGCTCGGCGGCCGGTACGGCGACCGAAACCGTCGAGACGCTGACCGCCGCCGGGGAGAAGGTGGGGCTCCTCACGGTCCGCTTGTACCGGCCATTCCCCGCGGCCGCATTGCTCGAGGCCCTGCCGCCGACGACCCGCGCGATCGCCGTACTCGACCGCACCAAGGAGCCGGGCGCCGTGGGTGAGCCGCTCTACCTCGATGTGTTGGCTGCGCTCGCTGAAGCGGCCGCGGCGGGCGACCTGCTCGATGACTGCGGGCATGCCTCGGGTGATCGGCGGCCGCTACGGATTGGCGTCCAAGGAGATCACCCCGTCCCACATCGCGGCCGTGTTCCAGGAACTGGGTGTCGCCCACCCCAAGCCGCACTTCACCGTCGGCATCTCCGACGACGTCACGCGCCTCTCGCTGGACCCCGACCGTGCGGTGCGCTACGCCCGCCCGCCCGGTGAAGTACAGGCGATGTTCTTCGGTCTCGGGTCCGACGGCACCGTTGGTGCGAACAAGTCGTCGATCAAGATCATCGGCGAGGAGACAGACCTGTTCGCCCAGGGCTACTTCGTCTATGACTCGAAGAAGGCGGGCTCGGTCACCGTGTCGCACCTTCGCTTCGGGCCGGAGCCGATCCGCTCGACCTACCTGATCGACGACGCCGACTTCGTAGCCTGTCACCAGTTCGGTCTGCTCGAAAAGCTGAAGGTGCTCGAGTACGCCCGTCCTGGCGCGACATTCCTCCTGAACAGCCCATGGGGACCCGACGAAGTCTGGGACCACTTGCCGATGGAGGTGCAGCACGAGCTCATCGCCAAGCACATCGACATGTGGGTCATCGACGCCCAGCGCGTCGCCCGCCAGGCGCGAGATGGGCAACCGGGTGAACACGGTCATGCAGCCCTGTTTCTTCGCGCTGTCAGGCGTTCTGCCCACCGAGCAGGCGCTCGGCTTCATCAAAGCGGGAATCGAGAAGACATACGCCGCGCGCGGCCACGCCATCGTCGAGCGCAACTTCGCCGCGATCGACGCCTCACTCGCGGCGCTGCGACAGGTCGCGGTTCCCGAGACAGTGACCGCCACCGCTCGACGCGCACACCGCGTCCCCGACGAGGCCCCCGAGTTCGTGAAACGGGTCACGTCCCTGCTGCTGGCCGGCGACGGGGACCTGTTGCCGGTGTCGGCGCTCCCCGTAGACGGCGTCTTCCCGACGGGCACCGCCAAGTACGAGAAGCGTTCGATCGCACAGGAGATCCCCATCTTCGACCCGGACATCTGCATCGACTGCGGTCGCTGCGCGGCCGTGTGCCCGCACACGACGATCCGAATGAAGGTGTACGACCCGACCGAGCTGGCCGCCGCGCCTGACGGCTTCAAGTCCAAGGCCTTCCGGTCGAAGGACGTGTCCGGGATGGCAATGACGATCCAGGTCGCGCCCGACGACTGCACCGGATGCGGGGTGTGCGTGGATGTGTGCCCGGCGAAGTCGAAGTCCGAAGTGCGGCACAAGGCGATCAACATGGAACCGGCCGCCAGCCACCGCGAGACGGAGCGGCGGTCATGGGACTTCTTCCTGACGCTTCCCGAGATCGACCGCGACGCCCTGCCTCACGATTCGGTGAAGGGCTCCCAGGCGTTGCAACCGCTGTTCGAGTTCTCGGGCGCCTGCGCCGGCTGTGGCGAGACGCCGTACATCAAGCTCGTCACCCAACTGTTCGGCGACCGCATGATCGTCGCGAACGCCACCGGGTGCTCGTCGATCTACGGCGCCAACTTGCCGACCACGCCGTGGACGACGAACGCCGAAGGACGGGGCCCGGCGTGGAACAACTCGCTGTTCGAGGACAACGCCGAGTTCGGCCTCGGGATGCGGCTCGGCTATGAAGCCCAGCGCCGCCAGGCTGCGCTGCTCGTCGAGCAGCTGGCTCCCGTCGTCGGCGTCGAGCTTGGCGGCCGAGATCCTGGCGGCCGACCAGGCGACCGAGCCGGGGATCAGGGCCCAGCGCGAGCGCGTGGCCGAGCTGCGAGCCGTGCTCGGCAGCCTTGCGGACACCGACGAGCACCGCAGACGCGGCGATCCACTTGGCGTCGGTTGCCGATGCCCTGGTGAGCAAAGGCATCTGGATCATCGGTGGCGACGGGTGGGCCTACGACATCGGCTTCGGCGGGCTCGATCACGTCTTGTCGAGCGGGCGGAACGTCAACATCCTCGTCCTCGACACTGAGGTCTATTCCAACACCGGCGGGCAGGCCTCCAAGGCCACCCCCACGCGGCGCGGTCGCCAAGTTCACCGCCGCCGGAAAGAGCGTCGGCAAGAAGGACCTGGGCGCAATCGCCCGGGCCTACGGCAACGTCTACGTCGCCCAGATCGCCATTGGCGCGAACGACATCCAGGCGACGAAGGCGTTCATCGAGGCCGAGGCCTGGCCAGGCCCGAGCCTCGTCATCGCTTACTCGACCTGCATCGCGCACGGCATCGACATGTCGCAGTCGATGACGCACATGAAGGACGCCGTGCGGTCCGGCTACTGGCCGCTGTATCGCTTCTCGCCTTCCGAGGCGGAGCACGGCACGCCGTTCCACCTCGACTCCAAGGAACCAGCCATCCCGGTCGCGGAGTTCGCGGCCACCGAGGCCCGCTTTGCCGCCCTGGCGCGCACCCATCCGGAACGGGCGGCCGAGCTCGGGGCATTGCTCCAGGCGGACGCGGACGAACGCTGGCGCTACTACTCCCAGCTCGCCACGATCGAGCGCACCGTCTCACACGCCCCGACGGGGAACGCGATGGGTGAGGACGAGATCGACCCCGAAGGACCCGACGCATGACCGATCTCGCCACCCGCTACCTCGGACTGGAGTTGCGGACACCCATCGTGGCGTCAGCGGGGCCGCTGACCGGCGACATCGAGATGGTCCGCCGGCTCGTCGATGCCGGCGCCTCGGCCATCGTCCTGCCGTCGCTGTTCGAGGAGGAGATCGTCCACGAAGAGGTGGCGCTCAACCTCGCGCTCGAGGCGGGCTCGGAGCACTTCGCCGAGGCGCTCGACTACTTCCCGGCCAGCGGCGTCCAGTCGGCTGTCCGCGCCGGTCGATCGTCACGTCGACCACCTCGCCGCCGTCTGCGAGGCCGTGGACGTCCCCGTGATCGCCAGCGTCAACGCCACGTCGTCGGGCAGCTGGATCCGCTACGCCGCGCTTCTGGCCGACGGTGGCGCGTCCGCGATCGAGCTGAACGTGTACGACGTCGCTGCCGACGCGTCCCGGTCGGGCGCGCAGCTCGAGACGGATCACATCGCTCTCGTCACCGATGTCTGTGCCGCGATCCAGGTGCCGGTGGCGGTGAAGCTGTCGCCGTACTACTCCTCGCTCGGCCACCTCGCCCGATCCTTCGCCGAAGCCGGCGCCGCCGGGCTCGTCTGTTTCAACCGCTTCTACCAACCGGATCTGGACGTCGACACCCGGGAAGTGCTCCCCCGTATCGAGCTGTCGTCGGCATGGGAGCTGCGCCTACCGCTGCGATGGATCGCCATCCTTCGCCCGCTGCTCCCCGACCTGTCTCTGGCGGCCAGCTCCGGCATCGAGTCCGGGCGCGACGTTGCCAAGGCCTTGCTCGTCGGCGCGGACGTGGCGATGACGACCTCGGCGGTCCTCCGCCACGGACCCGAGCACATCGCGCAGATGGAGGCGGAACTGCGGGCGTGGGCTGCCGAGCACGAGTACGAGTCCGTCGCGCAGCTGCGCGGCAGCGTCAGCCACGCTACGACCGCCGATCCGGCAGCGTTCGAACGGGCCAACTACGTACGCACGCTCCACTCGTGGGCGTCACCGGCCTGGACCCCGGCCGGTCGGTCGTAAGGAACTCGCTCGATCCGTCGTCCGCCTCCGCTCCTTGACGACCCGAATGCCGACTGCGTAGACGGCGGCTCCGCCGGCGACTCCCATGATGAGGTCACCAGTGATCGCGAAAGTCGCCGCGACGACCACGAGCGCGACCACGAGCACGATCGCCTCCGTGACATAACGGGTCGGTTCGAACCCGGCGGTGAGGTTCGTTGGCTTGCTCATCTCGGTGGTCGGACTCTCGGGCCCGCCCCTGCCGAGCCGCGGCGTCTCTGTGTGCCAGGCGTCGCGGAGCTTCAGTGTCGGCCCGTTGTGCAGGACCGCGTTGGCGTAGACACGTCCGCCGAGCACGACCAGCCCAGCGATGGCGGCGCTGGTCAGAACCGCGGCCAGGAGGGGCTCCCACCACGTGGCCGCTCCCATGGCGATGCGAGTAGGCATGGCAATCGGTGCGGTGGCCGGGATCAACGAAACGACCCGGGCCCAGCTTGTGTCGGGGCTGCCGATGGCGGCGAACGACACGAAGTACACGAGTACGAGGACGACGCTGACCGGACCAGCCGCACTTTGCGCATCTTCCGGCCGCGACGCTAGGGATCCCAGGGCGCCGAACAACGTGGCGTACAGCGCGTAGCCCAGGACGAACCAGACCACCGCCCACACGAGCGCTCCGGCCCGGACCGAGGGTAGGTCCGCGGTGTCGACCACGCTCACGGCCACGAGCGCTGCAAGTGCGGTCACAGCGATCTGAGCCAAGCCGAGCAACCCGATCCCGGCGATCTTGCCGGCGAGGAGGGAGCGGGGTGGAATGCGGGCGAGCAGCACCTCGACAACGCGACTCGACTTCTCTTCGACCACTCCGCCGAGCACCATCGCGCCGTAGGTGGCGATGGACATGAACAGCAGGACCGTCATGATGAACGCCGCGGTTTCGTCGTCCGGGCTGCGACCCTCGACTTCGCCGAGCTCGACGTTTCGAACGGAAATCGGCGCCATGAGAGCTGACGAGATCGTCTGGGGAGATCCCAGCCGCAGTGGCACGCTCCTGCATGGCGACGATCTGGATGGAGCCGGTGACGATCGCCTTCAGCTGCTCGTCGGCGTGGCGCCGCCACTCCAGCCGGCTGGCGTCGACGACGAGGACATCGATCTCTCCGTCCCGGACTGCCTGTTCACCCTCGGTCAGGGTGTCGATAGAGGTGGATGACGGCCTTCCCGCCCACGGCGGCGGTCTGCGTCTCGATGCTGGCCGGCAACCCGGCCGGAATGGCGCCGGCGAGGCCCACGTCCTTGGTGCCGCCGCTGGTCTCGAGCACCGCGGGCAGGACGATCGCTCCGATGACCGCGACGATCATGATCACGACGGATGCGAGGAAGGCGCGGGACCGGCTGCGCTCGCGCAGCTCGCGCCTCGCGACGAGCCAGCTTTGGCGCAGCCCGTTCATGCGGCCTCCACCGCCTCCCGGAACAGCTCCGAAAGCGTCGGCGGCTGATAGCTCAACGAGACGATGTCCGCACCGTCGGTGACGACGTCGACCAGTGCGTTGAGGTCGAGTTGACGATCGACACGAAGCTGCGCGTGCCCATCACCGGACTCGACGACGGTCGCTTCGGACAACATCGACCAGTCCGGCGCGGCACCTCGGTAGCGGATGTCAACAAAGCGTTGGGGCATCGCGGCGCGCAGGTGCTCGAGCTCGCCCGCAAGGGCGACGTGTCCGTGGTCGATGATGACGACGTCCTCGCAGAGGTCTTCGACGAGGTCGAGCTGATGGCTCGAGAACAGGACCGCCGTGCCGCTCGCCGCGACCTCGGCGAGCAACTCCGACATGTTGACGATCGCGATCGGATCAAGGCCCGAGAACGGCTCGTCGAGCACGAGGAGCTCCGGTTCGTTGCCCAACGCGGCGATGAGCTGCACCCGTTGCTGGTTGCCATGGGAGAGCGCGTCGAGGCGATCATGGGCTCGATCGGCGAGCCCGAGCCGTTCCAGCCAGCTGTCCACGCTCAGCGCGACGTTCTTGCCCGTGCCACCGCACAACTCACCCAGATAGACGAGTTGGTCCCGGACCCGCATCCGCGGGTAGAGGCCCCGCTCCTCGGGCATGTACCCGAATCGCCGTCGTACCTCATGGGTAATGGGCTCGCCGCGCCAGCTGACGGTGCCCGTGTCGAGCTCGACGAGTCCGAACACGGTGCGCATCGCCGTTGTCTTGCCGGCTCCGTTTGGACCGAGAAAGCCCGTGAGGCGCCCGGGCTTGGCGGTGAATGTGCACGTGTCGAGCGCGGCCAACGAGCCATAGCGCTTGGTCGCTGCGGTGAACGTGAGCATTCGGGTTCGCCTCCTCTCACTAGGCCGCGCCTTTCATCGTCTCTCCGGCGCGAGGGGATGGCTAGAGCCGAACGTCCCGGGTCTCCCGCGGGAATCGGCCCGCCCCCGGGCGAGGTGAGCAGACTGGCGCGGTGACCGACCTCTACGCCGCCTTTCCCGACCTCACGTTCGACCGACCCGCGACGGGCGTGCTGCGCATCACGCTCGACGCGCCCGGGCTCAACGCCGTCAACCCGGCGGTGCACCGACAGCTCGCCGACGTGTGGCGCACGGTCGACCGCGACCCGAAGACGAACGTCGCGTTGCTGCGCGGCGCGGGCAAGGGGTTCTCCGCGGGAGGGAGCTTCGACCTGCTCGAGTCCCTCGTCGAGGACAAGTCGGCGCGGACCGAGGTGATGTTCGAGGCCCGGGACCTCGTCTTCAACGTGATCGATTGCTCGAAGGTGATCGTGTCCGCGATCCACGGACCGGCCGTGGGCGCCGGGCTCGTGGTCGCGCTGCTCGCCGATGTGTCCGTGGCGGCTCGCACGGCCCGCATCATCGACGGCCACACCCGCCTCGGTGTCGCCGCCGGCGACCACGCCGCGATCTGCTGGCCGTTGCTCTGCGGGATGGCCAAGGCGAAGTACTACCTGCTCACCTGCGAGGCGATGTCGGGCGAGGAGGCCGAGCGCATCGGGCTCGTCTCGCTCTGCGTCGACGATGCCGACGTGCAGGATCGTGCGCTCGAGATCGCGACACAGCTCGCAGGCGGAGCGCAACAGGCGATCCGCCTCACGAAGCACGCCCTCAACAACTGGTACCGCGCGCAAGCGGCCACGTTCGACGCCAGCCTCGCGTTCGAGTTCCAAGGCTTCGCCGGCCCCGACGCAAAGGAGGGGCTCGCCTCCCTCAAAGAGAAGCGAGCCCCCCGGTTCGGCGCGAGCTGATTTTCTTGGCGTTCCCGGGTGTCTGAGACCCCAGCGCGCCAAGAGAACCAGCGGATGTCCACGTGAGGATGATCGAACTTGGGCCATGCTGTGAACGAAGAGACGCTGTGGCCGACCCGGAAGGACCCGACATGGCAGGCAAGACCCCTCAGAAGGCAGAAGGCAAGAAGACCGGCAAGTCGCTCAAGGAGAAGCGAGCCGAAAAGAAGAAGAAGCAGAGCGAGCGCAAGACGATCTAGCGCCTCGCCGCGTGGCCCACACCCGGGTGTACTGCAAGGGAGTCCTCGAAGCCGAGGACTTCCCCGTCGCGGACATCTCCGACTACCTCGAACGCCCCGACACGGTCGTGTGGGTGGACTACTGCGCGCCTTCTCCCGAGGAGATGGAGGAGCTGCAGCAGGAGCTGGGCTTCCACGAGCTCGCCGTCGAGGACGCTCTTGGGCAACACCAGAGGCCGAAGGTCGAGCGCTACCCGGGCCACCTGTTCATGGTGTGCCACTCCGTTCGCCTCGACGAGACACACGGCGATCTCGCGAGCGCTGAAATCGACGCGTTCATCAACTCGCGCTGGCTCGTCACCGTTCGGAAGGACGAGGACTTCCCGCTCGACCTCGTGCTCGCACGATGGGACAAGTCACAGTCTCTCTCTTCTCACGGCGTGAGCTTCCTGCTGTACGGGCTGCTCGACGTCGTGATCGACGGCTACTTCCAGCCGATCGACGCGTTCAACGACGTACTACGACGGAGTCAGCGACAAGCTCCTGGACGACCTGCCCTTGCGTCAGTCCGATGAGGAGCGCACTCGCTGGTTCAGGTGCGCGCAAGTCGTTGATCGAGTACCACCGACTCGTCATGCCGATGCGCGAAGCCGTGAGCTCGCTCATGCGCCACGAGCAGGGGCTCGTGCCCGACGAGCTGTATCCGTACTACCAAGACGTGTACGACCACATCCTTCGCGCCACCGATTCGTCCGAGGCGGTGCGCGAATTCGTGAGCACCATCGTCGAGACGAACATCAGCCTGCGCGACTACCACAGCAACCAGATCATGAAGAAGGTCACGAGCTGGGCTGCAATCATCGCGGTGCCCACGCTCATCACGGGGTGGTACGGCATGAACGTGCCCTATCCCGGCTTCGCTCGACACTGGGGCGTCTGGGCCGCCACGCTGCTGATCTTCGGGCTCTCGCTCGCGCTGTACGCGCAGTTCAAGAAGAACGACTGGCTGTAGCCGTTGGTCACGATCGACGACGTGCGGCCGCTGGCGTTGAGCCTCCCGCGGGCCTACGAGGCGTTGGTCCGAGATCGAGTCAAGTTCAGGGTCGGGCGCATCGTGTGGCTCGCCTTCTCGCGCGACGAGACGCTGATGGGCTTCGCGTTCCCGAAGGAGGAGCGCGAGGCGCTCGTGGCGTCCGAGCCGCACAAGTTCCTCATGCCGAAGCAGTCCGACCTTCGCTACAACTGGGTCGTCGTCCGTCTCGACGCGATCGACGAGATCGAGATGGAGGAGATCGTCATCGAAGCGTGGCGGATGGTGGTGCCGAAGAAGGTGGCTGCCGAGCATCTCGGCGAATGAGCGCGAAGCCGCGCGGCTGGCGGCGTCAGTGGCGCTTCACGCCGCCGTACTTCATGCGGGTGTCGTTCATCGACGCCGGACGAGCCTCGTCGTCTCGGATCGCGGCGTCGACGACCTCGCCGACGAACAGCGTGTGGGTGCCGAGGTCGAGCGTGTGCCGAACCTCGCAGTCCATCCACGCGACCGCCTCATCGAAGATCGGCGCGCCCGTCGTCGCCGCACGCACCGGGCGGGCGTTGAGCGTCGAGCCGTCGTCGGTGGCCGGCTTCGAGAACTTCACGAACACCTTCGTGTCCTCGGCGTCCCAGAGGTTCACCGTGAACGACCCGCCCTCAGTGATGAGCCGGTGCGTGACCGCGTCGTTGTCGACGCCGACGCCGACGAGCACCGGCTCCATCGAGAGCTGCGTGACCCAGCTCGCCGTCATCGCGTTGCGCTCCTCGCCCGCCCGAGAGCCAATGAGCACGAGGGCATTCGGGATCTTCCACGTGACTTTGTTGAGGAGCTCGTCTGCGACAGCCATGATCCGAGGGTAATGAAGACCGACCTCGTCCTGAACCCGATCGACGTCAGCGCGCCGATGATCGTCGAAGCGGCCCAGATCGCGGAGGCGGTCGGGTTCGAGGCCGTATGGACCTACGACCACATCTCGGCCGTCGCGTTCCGCGGCCGCGCCGTCCTCGACTCGTGGACGATCGTTGGCTGGCATCGCGGCGTCGACCACACGCATCGGCGTGGGCCCGCTCGTGATCAACGCGGTTGCGCGACATCCGGCGCACGTGGCGGTCGCGACCGCTGCCCTCCAGGACCTGAGCAGCGGACGGGTGACGCTCGGGCTCGGCGCCGGGGCCGGGCCGGAGTCGCCGTACTCGCGGGAGCTCTCCATGGTGGGGCTGCCGGTGTACGACGCGGCGACGCGGCGAGGGATGGTCGCCGACACGGTGACGTTCCTCCGCGCGCTGTGGGCGGGCGACGAGCACTTCGACGCGATCGCCGTGCCCGATCCCGTCCCGCCGATCGTGATCGCCGCGAACGGCCCCAAGATGGCCGCGCTGGCTGGACAGATCGCCGACTGGGTGAACTTCCACGACTGGCAACCGGGCGTGGACGACCTGATCGAGGTCGCCTGCGAGGCCGCTCGGGCCACCGACAATGACGGATTCGAAGTGACGATCGAGGCCGCGTTCGACGACGAGTGGCTGCGGCCCGACGGTGCGCGCCGCGTCGATGCGGAGGAGCGCGGCGTCACTCGCATCATGGTGCGCTGGAGCGCCGACCTCGGTCTGGGTGCGATCGAGAGGGCCGGGAAGCTGCTGTCAGGTTGACCGCGGGCGGTGCACCGACACCGCATAGCCCGAGGTCGGCGTGAACGGCTCGCGATCCCAGGTCGCCCAGCGCTCCGCCAGCTCGAGGTCGGCAGCTGCGCAATCCTCGTCGTAGGCATCGAGCGTGTAGCCGCGATCGAGCTGGAAGCCGGCGACGAGGGCGCCGCCCGCGTCGACGTGGCGGGCGCAACCCGCGACCAGCGCAGGCTGCGTCCCCTTTGGCGTGAACAAAGGAACGTTGCCGGCCATGAGCACGACGTCGAACGACCGACCGAGGTCGAGGTCGCGGAGGTCGGTTACGACCCACGTGAGCTCGGGACTCAGCCGGCGAGCGGTCGCGACCATCGACTCGTCGACATCGGCTCCCACCACGTCGACGCCTCGGCGGGCGAGCTCGCGGGCCGCTCGGCCCGAGCCGCAACCGGCGTCGAGGACGGATCGGGGAGCCCAGGCCATCACGAAGTCGACCTCGCCGTGGACGGCGACGCCCGATGCCGCGAGGTCGTCGAACTGTCGCTGGTAGTCGTCGCCGTCCCAGCTCACCCCGCCATCATGTCTGGCACGCGATGATCTCCGCGTGCCGGACACCGTGACCGATCACGACATCGAGGCGATCCTGATGAGCGCTCCGCCGGCGCAGTGGAATGCGCTGATCGCGGCGGCCGACGGCGACGACCTCGAGGTCGACCGCGTCGTGCAGGCGCTCTACGCCATGGGAGCGATCGTGCCGTTCGACTGGGGCTCGTGGGACGGCGCACAGCGCTACCGCCAGCCGGCCGCCCTCTACTCGGCGCCGGTGTGTGATGCCGTGCGGTTCGTGACGGCGGTCGTTCGCAGCGATCGATTCAACGAGGGCACGATCGACGCCCGCATCGCCGACGGAACGTTCACCGCTGCGCTGCGCCGCCTCCGCCGCTGGTACGAGACCGAACGCACCCTCCCCTAGGCGTCCCAGCCCCGGGTTTCCTGTTCGAGTAACCGGCCAAGTTTGGCCGGTTACTCGCGCGAGAAGCGGGGGGGGTGGTTAGGGGTCAGCCGGTGGGCTTGCCGCCCTCGGGGTCGTCGGGCACCTCGCCGCCGCGGGCGCGGATCGCCTCGTGGCTCTCGCCGAAGTGCCAGCGGTGACCTTCGAGGTCCGTGGCTTCGTAGCGACGCTCGCCGTAGAACGCGTCTTCCAACTCCATGGTGACGTCGGCGCCGGCGGCGACCGCGTGTGCGTAGTGGCTGTCGACGTCGTGCACGTTGAGCTGGAGCATGACCGTGGTGTGCCCGAGCTCGCCGGGTGCGTAGATGCGATGGACGTCGTGGTTGGCGTGGCCGATCATCACGATGCCGGTGCCGAGCCGCAGCCAGGCGAGCATCTGGTGACGCTCATCCCACTCGTGCTCCATGCGGGCTTCCCGCAGCTCGGTGAAGCCGAACACCCGCACGAGGTAGTCGAGCGCGGCGAACTCGTCGGTGTAGGCAAGCCGGGGATACAGATCGGGCATGCGGATAGTGGTCTCGGGCTGGTCGTCGATGAGTGACATGAGCTGCTCCTTCTGGCGCGACAAGACGGTGGGGTCGCCCGGGTCGTCGGGCAGGACGTTGTCGGGGCGGAGTCGGCGGAGGGGTTCGAGCTCGTCGCTCATGACGACATCCTCCCCTCGACGACGGGCGCGATGCCCTTCAGGTGCGTGCGGGCCCGATTGATGCGCGACCGCACAGTGCCGATGGGGACATCGAGCGCGAGCGCGATCTCCTGGTAGCTGAGGTCCTCCCAGACGTAGAGCAGGAGCGTGTCCCGCTCCCCCTCCGGGAGGTCCGTGGCGGCATCGGCGACGCGGGCCCAGTCCTCCGCCGCGTCCGTCGAGGCCGCGACCCGTTCGGCCATGTCGTCGCCGCCGAACCGCTGCGCCGCGAAGCGCGCCATCGCCTTGAGCCGGCGGGCCTCGCCGCGCCAGTGTCGAGCGACGAGGCGGGTCGCGATGCCATACAGCCACGGTCGAGCATCGGGCCGGCACTGCTGATAGGTCGCCCGACGCTCGAACGCGATGCGGAAGACCTCGCCGAGGAGGTCATCGGCCTCGGGGCCGACGCGCCGCACGAGATACCGGAAGATCACTCGGGCGTGACGGTCGAACAGCTCGGAGAAGCGACCCGGGTCGGCAAGCGAGGCTGCGATCACCTCAGCGTCCGTGCTTTCGTCCATCACCTCTTCTTGCCCGCAACCGCCTCCGGGTTCGCGGCAATCCACTCGGCTGGGTGCGAACCGAGCGGCGTGGTCGGCAACGCCCAGTGTGGCTGCGTCGCGCTCATCTGCGTGACCGGGGCCAGATGACGGAGCGCGCCGAAGGGCGTGTCGGTCGTGACGAGGAATGGCTCGACATCGCCGAACCCGGATGCCGCCTCGCGGTCGACTCGCGGCTCGCTCGCGAACCAGCCCGCGGTCTGGCAGAGAGAGGCGCTGACGTGATAGCTGCCGCCCTCGTGGCTGCGTCGCCACAACGCTGCGATCGTGCCGAGCGCGGCGAGGTAGCCCGTCGTGTAATCGCACGCCGCGGCCGGGATGAGCGTGGGCGGTCCGTCGCCACCTTGCACTGCGGCGATGCCGCTCACCGTCTGCGCGAGCTGCTCCCAACCGGGACGTTCCCGCCACGGACCGACGTCGCCGTAGCAGTTCATCGTGACGTAGACGATGCCGGGACGGATCTCCGCGAGCTCGTGCGGACTCAGGCCGCGACGTTCCATCGCTCCGCTGCGATATCCCTGCGCGAACACATCGGCATCAGGGATGAGCGCACGCAGTTGGGTCGCATCGTCGGCGTCGTCGAGATCGAGGAACGTCGAGCGCTTGCCGTGACTGGTGTCCATGACGAACGGAGGCACGTTGTCGAGAGCGGGCGAGTTGACGAGCAGGACGTCGGCACCGTGCTCGGCAAGGGTGCGTCCATTCGTGGGGCCGGCGAGGATGCGGGTCAAGTCGAGCACCCTCACGCCGCCGAGCGGACGGAGCCCATCGCTCACCGGCTCCGCGGGCGACTCCCCGATCTTGTCGACCTCCACGCGGGCGAGCGCACCAACGGCCCCGCCCTGCGGATGCTGTGACCACTCCTCCGCGGTCCGCACCAGCGCCCCGCAGGCCGCGCTCAGCGGCGAGGGCGTCTTCGAGCTCCTGGGCATCCCACTTCGCCACCGCCGCGGAGACCGCGGCAAGGTCGGCGCCATCCGAGATCCCGAGCACGCGGCGCGTCGGGATCGGCCAGACGCGGAAAGGCGCCGTGGAGGTGGACCCACCGTCCGTCTCGGCACTCGTGCAGGGCGACCAGTGGGTTGTCGGCGATGCGCTGCGGGGTGGGGCCATCGAGGAGCTGCTGGAACACGAAGCTGAGGAGTGACACACCGGCGCGGCGGGTGTCGACAACGACGGATTGGGCCGCGCCCGTCGTCTCCTGCCACACCAACGCGGCGGCCGCGCCGACCGCGCCGAGCGCGACCGCAGCCGAGGATGCCACGGGGAACGGCGATGGAAACACCGGGTCCTGTCCTTCGACGGTGACGGCCCCGGCGGCGCTCGCTGGGAGACCGACCTCGGCGAGCAGCGCGGCGACGCGCTCGTCGGCCATGGGACGGCTCAGCTCTTGGCGAACTTCGGCGCGAGCGGTAGCCAGGTCCGTTCGAGGGGCTCGTCGCGTCGTTGCACAGGACCGTGGAAGAGGGCGCTGATCGCGCGACGCGGCCGTTCGCTCGTGTTCGGGCCGCTGTAGTGGATCGTGCGGCAGTGGTGCACCGTCGCCGCCCCCGCCGGGATCGGGCACACGCGACCGCGCCCGACAGATCCGGAGCGTCCTCGAGCACGAGCGGCTCACCGAGCCCGATGTTGCGGTGCTCGATGATCTCGCTGCGGTGCGACCCGGGCAGGAACTGCATGCAGCCGCTGTCGACCGTGACGTCATCGAGCGGCATCCACACCGAGAGGCTGTGCGCGGTGACGCCCGGCTGATCCCAGTAAGCCTCGTCTTGATGCCACGGCGTGTCGCGACCGGCGGTCGCGGGCTTGAAGATCATGTGCGTGCCGCTGCCGGTGATCTCAGACTCGTCGATCTCGAGCAGTGCGCACGCGATGCGCCGCGCGTTCGCGAAGTAGGTGGTCTGGAGGATCTCGGGGATGGTGAGCTCGGGCCCGAGGATCTGGTCGATCACCCCGGTCGATCCGTCGTCGCGCTCGCCGTCGAAATGGAGCCGGAGCACCTTCGGGTTCTCGAAGATGTCGTCGTAGATCGTGCGGAACCAGGCCAGCTCGTCGGGCGTGGTGATCGGCTCCTCGATCCGCAGGTAGCCGTTCTGCCAGAACGACTCCGACTGGTCGGGACTCATGTCGGACGACGCCAAGAAATCGATTTCAGAACGCTACCGCACCGGCTCGTATGCTCGCCGTGTGTCGACCCGGGCGATCACCATCGATGACGTCGCCCGGGCCGCGCAGGTGTCGCCGGCGACGGTTTCACGCGTGCTCAACGGCACCCGCGACGTGTCGACCGACCGCGCCGCACGCGTGCGTATCGCAGTCGCGGAGCTCGGCTACCAGCCATTCGGGCCGGCCCGGGCGCTCCGGCGGCAGGCGACCGACGTGTGGGCGGTCATCGTCGCCGACATCGAGAATCCGTTCTTCACTTCGATCGTGCGGGGCATCGAGGACGGCGGCCGCGAGCACGGCTTCCGCGTGATGTTGTGCAACTCCGACGAGGACGTGCGCAAGGAAGCCGACTACGTCGACGTCGCGATCGCCGAGCGCATGACCGGCGTCGTCATCGCCGTCGCGTCGACTCGGACGTCACGGATCGAGCCACTGCTCGACGCCGGCATCGCAGTCGTCGCTGTCGACCGGCGACCCGGCGGGCGCAAGGTGGACTGTGTGCTCGTCGACAACGATCGGGGCGCGGCCGAGGCAACGGCACACCTCATCGCCGCGGGCTCGACGCGCGTCGCGTGCATCACCGGACCGCAACGACTGAGCACTGCGAACGAGCGTCTCGCCGGATACCGGCGCGCGCTGCGCGAGGCCGGGCATGGCAGCGATCCGTCCCTCGTCATCCGCCAGGACTTCCGCGAGCCCGGCGGCTACTCGGCGATGTGTGAGCTGCTCGATCTGCCCGAGCCGCCCGACGGCGTCCTCGTCACCAACAACCTGATGACCCTCGGCGCGCTCGAGGCGCTGCGTGAGCGAGGCGTGCGGGTGCCCGACGACATGCGGATCGTCGGCTTCGACGATGCGCCCTGGGCCAAGCTGCTGCAGCCCTCGCTCACCGTCGTCGCGCAGCCCACCTACGAGATCGGCCGGCGCTCGGCCGAGCTGCTCCTCGCGGCGCGGACCGTGCCGAAGCCGGCGCCCCGCGAAGTCCTGCTTCATCCGCAGCTGATCGTCCGGGAGAGCACATGACCGCGACCACGACCTATCGCGCCGCCACCGCGGAGGACATCGACTTCTACCGGACCCACGGCTACATCGTCGTGCGCGACGTCATCGACTCCGACGAGCTCGATGCGCTCACCGCGCTGTGCGACAAGATCATCGAGCGGAAGGAGACGTTGGCGTTCGACTGGGCGTGGGAGAAGGACAAGTCGCGCGACGAGCGCGAGTTCAAGATCCTCCAGTCGAGCCCGACGATGCTCTGGCCCGAAGCCGTGAAGGACGCGCCGTTCCGCAAGTGGGCGGTCGAGTTCGGCTCCGCGCTGATGGGCTTCCCGCTCGAGTTCTGGTACGACCAGTTCCTCGCCAAGCCGCCGATGAAGGGCGCGGCGACGCTCTGGCATCAGGACGAGGGCTACTGGGGCCGCAACCTCGACGACCTCGGCATCACGTGCTGGATGCCGTTCCACGACGTCGACGAGGCGAACGGCTGCATGCACTTCATCGACGGCGGCCAAGCCGACGGCGTGCTCCCCCACCGCCAGCCCGACAACGTGCAGAGCGACTTGCTGTTCTGCGAGCCCGATGAGTCACGCGCCGTCGCCTGCCCGATCAGCCGCGGCAGCGTCACGTTCCATCACTCGAAGACGCCGCACATGACCACCGCGAACTCGACGAACGCGTGGCGCAAGATCCTGACGCAGCACCTGCGCGCCGTCGACGGTCCCGAAGAGGGCGACCACTACCCGTGGAAGGTCTACGTCAACCAGATCACCGGCGAACGCACGATCCCCCCGTCCCGCTGACCCCAGCTGTTTTCTTGGCGGCTTTGGGGCTCGGCGACCCGCTCGCGCCAAGAAAACCAGCCTCAGGTGGAGATGGCGTCGGACATGCCTTCCATCGGATGCGGGGTCTCCCAGGGGCGGCGCTCGATGTCGGCGAGCGCGGCGGCGAGGTCGAGGCGGGGCACCGCCTGCGGCCAGCGGCAGTACACGTACGACGTCGCGCAGTAGTCGTCGACGCGCTCGGCGATGCCCCACGCGAGGTAGCGGCCCTTCGGGTCGTACAGCCAACCCTCACCCGCGACGGGGTTCGTCTGCTCGTAGGCCTCGAGCTGGGCCTCGCCCCCGAGCGGGAAGAACTTCGCGCCGATCTGCTGGATCGTCACCTTGAGATCGCTCGTGTACATGATCGGGTCGAGCAGGTGCCATCGGTAGAACGAGACGAACTCGGGTTGGTCGGGCCGTTCGGGCCCGATGTTGAGTGGCGCGCCGCCGTAGGGCGCGCTGTGCGCGCCCATCCCCCACGCGGTGCCGACGTAGTCCTCGAGCCCGGTGCCGCAGATCGTCGGGAGGTCGGTGTCGCCGTCGCGGTACACCTTCACCTCGCCTTCGCCGTACCAGTCGCCGGCATCAATGACGCGCACGCCGACCGCGCAGCCGAGGAAACGGCCGGGGCCTTCGAGCCCGTCGACGATGACGAAGTCGTCCTTCATCACCGTCGGGTTCTGGCGGCGGAACCCGACGTGGAGGTAGCCCATGCCCTCCTCGCGCTTGGCCTCGACCGTGTAGTCGACTTGGTAGTAGAGGACGGTGGAGCGCTCCGCGCCGTTCGTGACGACGATGCGCACGTGCTCCTCGAACGGCATCGGCAGATAGCTGTTGAAGCCGCGCCCTTCTTGCACCGAGATGAGTGCGGAGTGGTACTCGACGGGACGGCCGTGGGGCAGACCGAAGAAGTCGACGAAGGGCACCGAGATGCTCGGCTCCTTCAATCCGTCGTAGAAGACCTCGATCCACAGTGCCCGCATGCGCTCCGGCGGAGCCGGCGGGATCGTCATCCAGATGTGACGGATCGTGCCGGGCCCTTCGAGGTCGGCGAGCACCACCGACTCGCCCGCCGGGATGCGCATGTTCGGCGCGCCCTTGCGCCCGCCATGCGCGGTGCCGCCCGCGCCACGACCACCGGTCGGATTCTCGAACGTCACGGCGCGACTGTCGAGCGACGGATCGATGAAGGCCGGGTTGGCCAAGTTCTGATGGAGAGGATTCATCAGGTGACTGTGCGCGCGTCCCACGCCTTGCGGCCTTCGTCGAGCCACGGACGCTCGTCGGCCTCGGCAACCGCACCGGTGCGAGCTGGAACTCGTTGGCGTACGCGCGTCGATCGCCGCCGGTGGTGTTCGGCCCCGCGTAGTGGATCATCCGCGGGTGATGGAACGTCGCCGCACCCGCGGGGATCGGAACTGCCACCGCGCCGGACGTGTCGGGGCCGTCGGCCTCGAGCCCGTGCACGGCGGGGTCGTTCCCGATGTGATGGTGCGCCAGCACCGGGCCGCGGTGCGAGCCGGGCACGAAGTGGAGGCAGCCGCTCTCCACCGTCGCGTCGTCGAGCGGCATCCACGCGCCGACTGCGGTGTAGGACTTGTCGGGAGGCCAGTAGGCCTCGTCCTGGTGCCACGGCGTCTCATGCCCCCGCTCCGCCGGCTTCAGGATCATGTGACCCCACCCGTGGAGCTGTGACTCGTCGGCCCCGAGCAGCGCCGACGCCACGCGGCGGGCGTTGCGGAAGTAGACGGTGTCGCGCAGCTGCGGGTGCTGATACTCGGGCACCAGCACCTGCGGAAGCAGATCCTCACCCTCGGCGTCGTAGGGCCTCGACAGGTCGAAGTAGCCGCCCGTGAAACCGCCTCGCTTGTCGGCGAACAGCTGGTCGTAGACGAGACCGAGCCACTCGACCTCCTCGTCGGTGGTGATGCGGTCGATCGCGACGTAGCCGTTCTCGGCGAAGAACGCGACCTGCTCGGGCGTTGCCGACACCTCGAACGTCGCGGCGGGAAGCGGCGGAAGCTCGACCGTGCTCATTCTGGCTTCGGCTCGGACTTCGGGCGCGGCTTCGGGAACGTCTCTCGCATGTGCCGGAAACCTGCGGGCTGATAGCTGTACAGCAGCGCTCGCCGCTCGGAGTCGGACGTGTTCGGTGCCGACTGGTGCACGAGGAACGGCCCGAACGCGACGAACGAGCCGGCCTTCAGCTCGAGGGGCACGAGCTCAGCGTCGGAGTACGCGTTGGCATCGATCTCGTTCTGCCCGAAGACGTCGGAGTCGGTGCGCTTCGACCACTCGCCCGACTTGTGGCTGCCGGGCACTACGTGGAGACAACCGTTCGCGAGCGTTGCGTCGTCGAGCATGAGCATGATCGTCATCACGCGGTCAGCATCGTCGGCGGTGCCGACCCAGTAGGGATGATCCTGGTGCATGGGGTTGACTCCGCCGTAGTGCGGCCGCTTCAGGTTCAGCTTCTCGGTGAAGAGCATCACATCGGTGCCGAGCACGTCCGCCGCCAGATCGAGGAACCGCGGGTCGTGCGCCCACTTGTCGAGCGCGGGGCTGAGATGGGCGAACGGCTCGATGCCGTGGACGATGTCGCTGTCGCCCTCCCACTTGATAATCGTCTGACGCGTGAGATCAGGGTCGAAGACGTAGCTGCCGGCATGGATGCGGCGGCCCTGCCGATCACGGACGAGGTCGTCGAGGAGCTGCTCGCACGCGTCGATCATCTCGGCGATCTCGTCGGGTGCGAACACGGCCTCGCGCACGACGAAGCCGTCGTCCTCGTACTGCTGGCGCTCCCGATCGTCCACGGTCCCCCCGCTGAGAAATCCCAGGCTCGATATCGCGGAAAACGATTTCCTGCAGAGCGTCACGCTACCGCGTACGTTCGTCGCGATGTCCCAACAGGACGAGGTGCGCGCCGAGCTGCGGGGGTGGCTCGCGGCCCACTGGGACCCTGATCTTGCGCTCGTCGAGTGGCGCACGATGCTTGCCGACTCGGGATGGGCGTGCCCGTCGTGGCCACAGGAATGGTTCGGTCGCGGGCTGCCGGCCTGGTCCGACGGCATCGTGCACGAAGAGCTCTCCGACGGGGGCGCGGTGGGCCCGCCGGTGGGCGGTGGCATGGCACTCGCGGCGCCGACGATCCTGGAGCACGGCCCCGACGCGCTGCGCGCCCGCCTGCTGCGGCGCATCATCACGGGCGAGGACACGTGGTGCCAGCTCTTCAGCGAGCCCGGCAGCGGATCTGATCTCGCTGGACTGACGACCCGCGCCGAGCTCGACGGCGACGAATGGGTCGTCAACGGGCAGAAGGTGTGGAACACGAGCGCCCATCACGCCGACTACGGGATGCTCCTCGCCCGCACCGACTGGGACGTGCCCAAGCACCGCGGCATCAGCTACTTCGCGCTGCCGATGCATCAGGCCGGGGTCGAGGTGCGACCGCTGCGGCAGATGAACCGCCACGCGTCGTTCAACGAGGTGTTCCTCACCGACGCTCGGATCCCCGTTGACCTGATGGTCGGTGAGCCCGGCGAGGGATGGCGCGCCGCGCTGACGACGCTTGCCCACGAGCGGCGGTTCGCGACGATGCACCGTCCACGCCTTCCTGGAGTCGAGGGGCGAGCCGTCCGGGAGGCGCGGGCCGAGGCCGACGCGTACTTCGCCACGTACTCGTGGTATCCGCAACGAGCGGGCCGCGCCGATCTCCTCATCGACTCGGCCCGGGATCGTGGCCGCAGCGACGATCCGGTGGTGCGCCAGCAGATCACCGAGGTGCTTTCGCTGGTGCGGACCAACCAATGGACGGCGCAGCGGGCTCAGGCCCAGCGTGCGCTCGGCCGTCCTCCCGGCGCCGAGGGCTCGCTCGGGAAGCTGGCCGCCAGCGACGTTGCGCGCGGCGCGGCGATCGCTCACGCGCTGATCGGTGAGGCCTCGGCGATGCTCGACTACGAGGACGGCCCGCTCGACGGCGTCGTCGCGGAGGTGATCGTGTCAGTGCCCGCGGTTTCCATTGCCGGCGGCACGGATCAGATCCAACGCAACATCATCGGCGAGCAAGTGCTCGGCTTGCCGAAGGAGCCGCAAGTCGATCGCGACATGCCGTTCCGCGACGTCCCCCGCAACACGTCACGCTGACGTCCATAGTCTCCCTCCGCATTCTCAGGTAGCCAGCAGGCCATCGGTGGCCCGTTACTCACCTGAGATCGCAGAGGGGGCGTACGGTGCGCCGATGGCGATCCACATGATCGAGATGCAGCAGACGGCTCGGCTCGTGAACAAGGTCGACGTCGTCTTCGTCGTGTCGAGCGACGAGGAAGGCAAGCTCGGGGAGCTCCACCTGTCCAAGGGTGGCGTCGACTGGTGGCCGAAGAACTCCAAGAAGTACTTCCATCGCCTCAACTGGGAGCAGTTTCGCAACGTCATCGAAGCGTCGGCCCCGCGGCGACGCCGACCGGACGAAGAGTGACTGATGCCCGAGAACTGGGCGCCGGCGGACTAGCGACTCAACCCAAGGACGCCAGCTTCTCGCGGAGAGCGGGCTTCAGCTTGTGGTCCGCCGGGAGGCGGGCGTTGACCGCATCGATCAGGTCGTCGTCGCTGAGCGTTGCCTCGTCTCCGTCGGACCTGACCCACGTGCCGCCGGTGACGATCTGCACCTCGACGTCGGGCTTGCTCTCGGCCAGCGCGAAGCGGGCGAACCGCACGCGCCAGTCGCGGCGCGCGTCCTCCTCCCGCTTGTGGGTGACGGGTACGTTCACGTCGTCGGCGTGAGTAGCCAGCTCGGACGCCAGGTGCCACGCCTGCCATCGCACCGGATACTGGCCGACCGCGGTGGGCATCTGCTCACCGTCGCGGTGCCGCATCTCGGAACGGGTCTCGCCGTTCTCCCGACGCCACTCGTCGAGCAAGTCGGCCGGACGCTGATCCTTGCGATCACTCACGCCGAGCGCGTTGAACGCGTTGAGGTCGGTGGCACCACGAGACGTATAGCGCTCGAACATCGCGCCAATGGAGTCGGTCAGACACGCCCGGTTGTACTCCTCACCGCCGGCGAGGTGCGCGAGTACGTCCTTCACCGACCATCCCTCGCACGCCGACGGTTCGTCCCACGCCTCGCCGGTGAGGGAGGCGAGGTAGAACTCGAGCCGGGCGGCCTCCGACTCCATGAGGTCGTAGGGGTTGATGTCCGAGAGCTCGCGGTCATCAGGCATGGGTCGAGTGTGCCACCGGTTGGCCACGACGACTACTGAAAGCGCAGCCTGACCCCGGAGAACGGAAGCCCGCTCGTCACGACGACGTCCCAGAACCGCGTGAGGTCGGGCACGAACCGAAGCTCGATCCCCGCGCGCGCGTGAAGGTCGAGCAGATCGCCAACAGGTCGTACGCCGATCGGCTCCACCGGCTCGCGGGCCGTCCACTGTCCCTCGGCGGCGGGCCATTCGATGAATGGGGTCGGGTCCAGCTCGTAGACGAACAGCTGCGCGTGGCGGATCCGTTCGAGCCAGTCGAGCCTCGTGGCGTGCACCCGGTGGGCGGTGGTGTGGAACAGGTCAGCGAGCACCAGTCGTTCGGCCTCGGAGTTGGCCCACACCGAGCCACGCGGGCAGTCCCGCGGGAACCAATACACCGGTGCGTGCTGCTCGTCGATCGCCCACACCGCGGGCTCGTGTGCTGGGTTCGTCGCCGGGACGTGCGGCTCGAAGCGCGTGATCGTCGGATCTTCGCTGAAGTGGAGGAGCACCTCGGGCGACATCGCAGCGAGCATGCAACACTCCAGCCGTGCGCTGCACAACTGACGACGGCGTCGACATCGAGTACGACCGGACGGGCGCCGGACCACCGATTCTCCTCGTGCACGGGCTCACCGACTCTCGGTCGGATTGGCGTCCGGTCATCGAGCGGCTCGCGCCGGACTTCACGTGCGTCGCCCTCGACCTCCGAGGCCACGGAGCTTCCGGCGACGCGGCGGACTACAGCGCGCTCGCGATGACCGCCGACCTCGCCGCGGTCGTGCGAGCCGAGGACCTCCATGATCCGGCGGTGATCGGGCACTCCCTGGGGGGCGCAGTCGTCACCGCGTACGCCGCGGAGGCCCCCGTCGCCGCGGTCGTGAACGTCGACCAGCTGATGAAGTTCAGCGACTTCGCCGCCGCCGTCCGCCCGCTCGAGCCTGCGCTGCGCAGCGATGCGTTCAGCGAGACGATCGCCATGGTGCTCGAGTCGATGATCGGCCCCATGGCCGACGCCGACCTCCGGGCCGAGCTGGCCACGCACCGCGCCCGCGCTCGACAGGACGTCGTGCTCGGCGTGTGGGACCTGATCTTCTCCGCGCCCGACGAAGCCCTGGACGGCATCGCTGACACCCTCGCCGCGACGATCCGCGCTCCCTATCTCGCGTTACATGGGCTCGATCCCGGCGCGCACTACGCCGAGTGGCTACAAGCGCGCATTCCGCAGGCGGTCGTCGAGGTCTGGCCCGACCACGGTCACTGGGTGCACCTCGTCGCGCCGGATCGGTTCTGTACGCGGGTGCGCGACCTGCTCGGTTAGCGGGGCATCTCGCGCGCACGCGCCCACAGGCGTGACATCCCACGGATCCAACGGTCCGTGTCGCCGGCCTTGCGCGTCATGTACTCGTGCATCTCAGGATGCGTGAGGATCAGGAACCGGTCCTCGCGCACGCCCTCGAGCACACGCGCCGCCGCGTCGTCCGCGGAGAGCACCCCGCCTCCGCCGATGAACGCGCTGGCGTTGTCCGCCGCGTTGTCCGCGTTGCCCAGTGCGCCGCGCAGCATGGGCGTGTCGACCGCGCCGGGGCAGACGCATGAGACCTTGATGCCGCGATCCGCGTACGTGATCGCGGTGAGCTCCGCGAAGCCCACAGCGGCGTGCTTCGTGGACGAATACACAGTGTCGCCCAGCGATGTGAGGATGCCCGCCATCGACGCCGTCGTGACGAGATGCCCCTCGCCGCGGGCAAGCCATCCCGGCATCAGCGCCCGCGTCGCGTAGACGTGGGCCATCACGTTCACCTGCCACTGCCGCTCCCACATCGAGTCGGGCGCGTCGTACTGACCACCTCCACTGAGGCCGGCATTCGCGAACCAAAGGTCGACCGGTCCGTGTCCGGACTCGATCTCCTCGACGAGAGCGCTGGTCGCGGCCTGGTCGGTGACATCGAGGGCGCGTGCCAGCACCTTCGAGTCGGTCGACGTCGGCGCCGCGATGTCGGTGGCCACGACGAGCCTCGCTCCCGCGCCAATGAGCGCTCGAACCAGCGCACTGCCGATGCCTCCCGCCGCGCCGGTGACGACCGCGATCCTGTCCTTGGGGTCCATGAGCGGACGTTAGGCGTCGCCGAGCGACGCCTGGTCGTAGAGACCCTTCTCCCACGCCTCTCGGATCGCGAACTTCTGGACCTTCCCCGAACCGGTGAGCGGGAACTCGTCGACGAGGAACCACTGCGACGGGGTCTTCTGTGGTGAGAGGTGCTCCCGCAGGTACGCGCGCAGCTCGGCGACCTTCGGCGGGGCTGCCGCGTCCGCAGGACGAAGGAACGCCGCCACGACCTCGCCCCACTTCTCGTCGGGGAGACCGACGACGGCGACTTCGGCTACCGCGGGATGGCGGAAGAGCACCTCCTCGATCTCCGCGGGGAACAGGTTCTCGCCGCCGCGGATGATCATGTCCTTGAGGCGGCCAACGATGCGGCAGTAGCCGCGTTCGTCCATCGTCGCGAGGTCGCCCGTGCGCAGCCAGCCGTCGGGCAACAGGGTGTCTGCCGTCTCGGTGGGCTTGTCGAAGTACTCGATCATCGTGAAGTAGCCACGGGCCCAGAGCTCACCACGCTCACCGATCGGGACGGTCTCGAGCGCGACAGGGTCGACGATGCGCAGCTCGGTGTGCGGCAGCGGCGGACCCACGGTCTGACCCTTGTCCTCGGCCGTGTCGGTCGGGAAGGTGTTGGTGAGGCCGGGCGAGCACTCGGTCTGGCCGTAGATGATCGTGAAGTCCACCCCCAGGGTGTCTTCGATGCTGCGCACGAGCGCCTCCGGCACCTGTGCGCCGCCCGAGAACACCCCGCGCACCGACGACAGGTCGCGCGATCGAAAGATCGGGATGCTGCATCGCCGCGATGATCATCGTGGGTACGCCACCCGTGAAACTGACTCGCTCCGACTCGGCGAGGGCGAGCATCAGGGCGGGGTCGAATCCCGGCATGAGCACCAGGGTCCCGCGGCGCCCCAACGCGCCGAGCACCGAGATCACGCAGCCGCCGGTGTGGAACAGGGGCATCGGAGTCAGGAAGGACGCGCCGTCGGGCATCCCGACGCGCTCGGCCCACAGGGCGGCGTTGTTCACCACGCCCATGTGATGCAGCACGGCTCCCTTCGGGAAGCCGGTCGTGCCGCTGGTGTACTGGATCTGCACGGGGTCGTTCGGTCCGACCTTCGGCAGCGGCTGGTCGCTGGGCGCGGCCGCGGAGAGCTCACCGAGCTGGTCGAGTCTCAGCACCTCGCGCAGCTCGGGAAGATCGGCGCGGACCGTCTCGATGTGGGCGGCGAGTGGGTTGCCCCGCACCTCGGGCACGATGAACACACCGACCGACTTCGACTGGCCGAGCACGTACGCGACCTCGGCCGGCTGAAACGACGGGTTCACCGTGACGAGCGTGAGGCCGGCGAGCGCGGCGCCGTACTCGAGCACGACCCATTCGGGAAGGTTGTGCGCCCAGACGCCGATGTGCTCACCCGGCTCGAACCGTGTGAGCAGCGCGGCCGCACACTTCTCGGCGTCGCGCAGCAGCTCGGCGTACGTCCACCTTCGGCGGGCGGCAGGGTCGGGCAGACCCTCGACAAGTGCGATGCGATCGGGCACCTCAGCGGCCACCTGTCGGAGCGCGCTCCCGACCGTGACGTCCGGACGGAGCGGCGGGCCACTGTCGTCGGGGATCCAGTGCGAGGTGGTGAGCGGAGCCGGCATGCGCGGACCGATAGCCCCGCCGCCTCATCACGGTCACCGAATCGTGGAGAACGTGGAGTGGGTGAGCCCGAAGCGCGTCGATCTGCTCGCCAACGTCCGCAAGATCTGCATGTCGTTCCCCGAGGTGACCGAGCGGCTCAGTCACGGTTCGCCTACTGGTTCGTGCGGGACAAGTCGACCTTCGTCATCGCTCATGGAGGACGGCCACCACTACAACCACTTCCCGCACCTGTGGTGCGCAGCGCCGCCCGGTGTGCAAGGCGAGCTGGTCGAGGCCGAGCCCGACCGCTTCTTCAAGCCTCCGTACGTCGGCGGACGAGGGTGGCTCGGCGTGCGCCTCGACGTCGACATCGACTGGGACGAGATGGCGCAGATCCTCGAGGACGCCTACCGGGTGATCGCCCCGAAGAAGCTCATCGCCGAGCTCGACACACCACGGTGATAAAGGTTGAGTGTGGCGCGAGCGATTGACTACGACCTTCTCAGCCGCGCGGTTCGCGTATGCGGCCGACTGGCACCGCGAGGACGTGCGCAAAGGGACCGACGTCCCGTACATCTCGCACCTCTTGGCGGTGACGGCAACCGTCATCGAACACGGTGGCACGGACAAGCAAGCCGCGGCGGCATTCCTCCACGACGTGGTCGAGGATCACGGGAGCGATCGCTTGCGCGAGATCAGGCGCCAGTTCGGCCCGACGGTCGCGAAGATCGTCCGGGCCTGCTCAGACAGCGTCGTACCCGACCCGAAGCGCAAGAAGAAGTGGAAGAAGCGCAAGAAGCGGTACATCAAGGACCTGCGCACCGCTCCAAAGGCGGCACTGCTCGTGTCGTGCGCCGACAAGCTGCACAACGCGCAGGGCCACCGTCGCCGATGCTCGAGCCGAACGGGCCGACCGTGTGGAAGCGGTTCACCACCGGGCGAGCCGACCACCAGGCCTGGTACTACCGCGAGGTGTCGGCCGTGCTCAGCAAGCGGATGACGACGGAGCCCGGCGCCACGTTGGCACGCAAGCTCGCCGACACCGTCACCGAGCTCGAGGCCGAGGCCGCGAAAGCCGGATGAGCCCGACGGTCGGCCTCAACTCGTACGCCACGCCCGCCTCGAAGCGGGCGAAAGTACGAGTGCGCGGCCGTCGTGAGGGTGCTCGGGGTCGACGGGTGTCGCGGCGGTTGGGTCGGCGTGGTGCTCGAGGACGATGAGGAGCCGGTCGCGATGTTCGCAGCATCGATCGGAGCACTGGCCGACGCGGCGGGACCGGTCGCCGCGATCGGCATCGACATCCCGATCCATCTGAGCGACGACGCCGACCGTCCTTGCGACGCCGCCGCGCGGAAGCTCATCGCACCGTGTGGGAGTCGAGTGTTCAACGCTCCGGTGCGCGACGTCCTCGGCGCGAAGACCTACGACGAGGCGCTCCGCATCTCTCGCCGACGGTGCGGCAAGGGCATCTCGAAGCAGACCTGGCATCTGGTGCCGAAGATCGCCGAGGTCGAAGCGTGGTTCGTGGGCGCGCCATGCCCCATCTACGAGGTCTTTCCCGAGGCCGCCTTCGGCGCGATGGTCGGTCGTGTCGTCGCTGAGCCGAAGCGCTCGCGAGACGGTGAGGAGATCCGGCGCCGAGCGCTCGAGGAGCAGGGGGTCGCAGCGCCTGCCCGTGTGGCCGGCGTGGGCCGCGACGACCTGCTCGACGCGTGCGCGGTGGCATGGTCGGCTCGACGGCTCGCCCATGGGAAGGGCGCCTGCGTTCCCGATCCGCCGCCGGTCGTGGGAGGCCACGCCCAGGCGATCTGGTACTAGCGCAGGCGCGAGGCTTCCCACGCTTCCTGGCTCGCGGCGAGGGTCGAGATAGCGGCGCCGGAAGTCAGCGAGCCATCGGCGCTCGGGTTCGCTCTCGGCAACCGCGCTCCCACGCGTCGATGAGCCAGTCGAGCGCCCAGGCGCGGAACGTGTCGTCGGCTGAGGTCGAGAAACGAGCGGTACCGATCGATAACGGGCGAGATCGCCGCGTCGCCCGGATGATGCACGAGCACCAGGCGGCCGCGCGTGCCGTGCGCGGGAGTTCGGTGGCGGCAGAGTGACTCGACAAGCAGGTGGTTGCGCCACAGCTGGTTCCACCGCGAGCTGGCGAGGTATGGCCAGGCGTCGCGGCGCCAGAGCGACGGCTCGCATTCGGTGAAGCGACGGTAGGTGGGGCCGTCGTACTCATGCTCGGAGAACGTGTCGGTGAGCTTCGTCTCGATGCCGAGGAAGGCGAGCTCGCCGTCAGGCCGCACGTAGGAGACGAACGCATCGAACGACGTGCGGTCGTTGAGGTACTCCCCCTTGGGACTCGGCGCGTACTCGATGCGCACGTCGGTGACTTCGCCGACCTCGCCTGGCAGCGCGGCTCGCATCACCCGCGTCGCAAGCGCGTGGTCGTGCACGAGCGGCCCGAACAGGTTGAAGCACATCGGCTGGCTCGAGAGCATGTTGCGGAGGCATCGAAATGGCTCCACGCCGGCACCCAGCGCGATGCGACGGCGCGCCACGTCGAAGGACGCGGGCGTGAGGAAGTTCAGCCCCTTGGCGCCCGCCTCAGCGTCGAGCATGTTGCCGAACCGGCAGCGGTGATGGGGCTGCGGGCCGGTGCCATAGCCGACGCCGAGCACGGTCGCCCGGTACCAGCTCTGGTGAAACCGGATGCGCGCCGTGAACGGCAGGTCAGGCGCGTGCTGCGGGCCGTAGTCGATGGTCATCGAATCCCCCTCCGCCCGACCTCTAGAAGGGAGCTGTGACGATCAGCGCCGCCGAGCGCCCGCCTTCCCGGCTGTCGCCCTCGTGGCGGTCGCCTTCTTGGCCGGAGACTTCTTGGTCGGGGTCTTTCGCGCTGTCGTGTTCTTCGAGGTCTTCTTCGCTGGCGACTTCCCCGCTCGCGCCTTCGCTGCGGTCGCCTTCTGCGCGGTGGCCTTCCTCCCCTGGGGGACGACACTCCCGGGCGGTACAGCGATGTGCTCGTAGACCGGTGAGGTCGTGAGGTTCACCACGGTTCCGAGTCCCATGATCCGATAGCGGGCCGGGTTGTCGATCACGTGCTCGACCGCCGTCCTTGCATCGCAACCGCAGTCCGCCATCTCCCTGCAGAGTGCGGCGACGACCGCCGGGGCGGCGAAGGAGGTCCCGCTCCACACCGCCCACCCAGAGAACTGGTCCGGGTCGCCCATCGCGTCGGGCGTGAGAGCACGACCGTTGAAGTTTTCGAAGAAGGTGCTCACGACGTCGACGGCCGGCGCGCACGCCCGAACCCAATTGCCGTAGTTCGTGAACGGAGCGGGCCCGAACGGCCCGAGGCCGCCGACGCTGACGACGTCGTCGAGAGCCGCGGGGGAGGTCCGGCGAAACGACGCGTTGTTGCCTGCAGATGCAACGACCACGGCGCCCGTTCGCTGGAGGTCGCTCACAATCTCCTTCAGACACTTCATGTCGCTTCGAGCGCTGCTGCCGAACGAGAGATTTACAATGAGGTTCGCATTGGCCTCCTTCCCGCGCATCGTGAGCTGCTCGAGGACGCGAACGACCTGTTCGACAGAGACATCTCCGTAGGACGAGATGGCCCTGATCGAGTCGAGCGTCGTTGGATAGCCCAGCAGCTCGATGATGCCGGCGATGAATGTGCCGTGACCGGCGACGGGGTCCAGGAAGCCGTCGACGGGCTTCAGGTCGGGGACGTCGTCTCCCGGTGGAAGACCGCGGTTGGTCAATTCAGTGTTCGCGAAGGTCCTCGCGATCGCTGGCCCGGCCAGGCCCGTGTCGATGACGACCACATTCGCGGGGCTCATCACCAGCTTTGGGCAGTAGTGGGGAGCGGGAGCGACACGGGCGCTACTCGGCCGCAGCCCGGCGGTCCTGTATCCCGCCCATGGGATCGGATTCCCGTAGGTCGGATTGCCGGTGAAGGCGGCGGCATAGTCACTCGCCCCGAACGGACTCGCCCCGAACGGACTCGCCCCAAACGGACTCGCGCCAAACGGACTCGCCCCAAACGGACTCGCGCCAAACGGACTCGCGCCAAACGGACTCGCGCCAAACGGACTCGCGCCAAACGGACTCGCGCCGAACGGACTCGCCATGAACGTGTCGGCCCGCATCTCGTCGCTGAACAACACATGATCCACTTCGGCCGGTAACCCTTCGTCCTCGACGCGATCGGCCCAGTACGGCTCCTCGCCAGAGGGCACCCCGACGGTCCACCACCTGCCCGCGAGCGGTTTCAGCTCTCCTGCGGGGACGCCCGCCGCGTCGAGCACCTGCTCCAGCGCAGCCCGAGTCGCATCCTCTTGCTCCTGGTCGCTCGTCCCGTGGGGCCGCGGTACGAATGGCACCCGAACAAGGATGTATCCGAAGCGGCGGGCTGACTCGTCCTCGCCGGATCCGCGGTACGCCACCCGTTCGTCCCACGGTCCGTCCTCTACCTCCGGCTTGGGCAACTTGCCGACGGGAAAGATCGATCGGCTTTCGAGTTCGTCGGGCATTTGGGTCCACCCCTTCTTCGTGAGCTTCGCTCGTTGGATCAGATGGCAGGTCGGGGGTCAGTGGGTCCTCTTTGCGGCACGGATGACAGCACCTGCTCGGCCATTGCGACCGCGTCCACGACGCTCAGCCCTCTTCCGGTCTGCTGTGCGTGCTCGAACGCGGCGTCACCGAGCTGCTCCCGCCCCGTCGCCAACAGCTCGTCGCTCAGGCGCTCGTCCGAGTCGTACAACCGATGATCGATGTCGGCGAGCGTGGTCAGGGCGTGCGCCTGCAGCTCGACGGCGTTCTCCCAGTCGCCGTTCGCTGCCGCGATGCGCGCCGCGACGATCAGCGAGTACGCGACCGTCACGGGCTGTCCGAGCGCGAGCGCGAGCTCGAGGCTGGCCCGCTGGTGTCGCGCTGCGACCGCGGTCTGCTCGAGCCGCATCGCGGCCTCCGCGATGTTTCCGTGCGCGATGCTCAGCAGGGCTTCCTCGTTTCCGTCGACCGTCAAGGCCTCGGCTCCTTCCTCGAACACCCGGCGCGCGCTCTCGAAGTCGCCTGCCGTTGCGAGGGCGAGACCCAGGAGGTTGCACATCCGCGCCCGGCCGCGAGTTGACAGATCACGCTCGAGCGCGCCTTCGGCGATCTCCACGGCGCGGGACAGCTCGTCGAGTTGCATCGCGATCTCGCCGCGCGTGCGCTCCACCCCGGTGTCGTCCCACTCTGGAACACCGACCGACTCGCGCAACCGATCGGCCTCCTCGACTGCCTCCTCCGCCGCCTTGATGTTGGCGGTGCGCAGGTTGAGATCGCCGAGGATCGTGAGCATCGCGACGCGGGACGGGGAGGCGAAGGTGAGCTCGTTCACATAGAGCGTCAGCTCCTCGATACCAGCCCTGAGCCCCTGCACTGCGAGGTGGTAGCGGCCGATCGAGCAGGCGAGCTGCTGCGCGAGCTCGGGCTGGGACGGAGCCACGATTGGAATGAGCGCTCGCAGGTTCGCGAGCTCGAGGCCCGTATCCCCGATCCACATGCGATCGAGCGCGTGCCAGGGACCGATCCGGTCCATGAACCACGTCGCCAGTCGCGTCGCAACACCAGTCGTGGCGTCCTCCGCGTCCAGCAGACTGCGTCCGTAATGCTGCACGGTCTCGAAGAAGCGATACCTCGTCCCGTTCGCCGCGAGGTCAGCGAGTAAGAGCGATTGATCGACGAGCGACCAGACGAGCTCCGGCACGTCGTCCGCATAGAGCGCGTCGTCCGCGACGGCCGCGGTCGCCGCCACGAGCGAGAATCCTCCGCCGAACAGGGACAGCCGACGAAGAGCCGCTTGCTCATCACTGTCGAGCAACCGGTAGCCCCAATCGAGGAGGGCGGTGATGCTTCGCTGTCGCTCCGGCAAGTTGCGGTCCCGGCTGCGCAAGAGGCGGAGACGATCATCGAGCCCGTGGAGTATCTCGCCCGCGTCGAGAACACCGACTCGCGCGGCCGCGATCTCGAGGGCGAGCGGCAAGCCGTCGAGTCGTTCGCAGATCGCCGCGACGGCTGCGGCCGTGTCGTCATCAAGAGCGAACTCGGCGCGGGCGGATTGTGCGCGCTCGACGAACAACTGAATTGCGGCTGGAACCGGCAGCGGCGACACGCGCACGACTATCTCTCCGCCGACCCCGAGGGGCCGGCGGCTCGTAGCGAGAACCCCGACGCCCGGGCAGGCGGCGACGAGCTCGGTCGCGAGTGCGGCGCAGGTGTTGAGATGGCTCTCGGCGTTGTCGAGCAGGACCAGCGCTGATCGGGACCGAAGGTGGCCGATGACATCAGTCCATCTATCTGCGCCGACACCCTCGCCGTGGACGCCTACGGCGTCGGCGATCGCGCTCGCGACGAGCACCGGGTCCTCGACTTCCGCCAAGTCGACCAACCACACCCCATCGGGCCACGCCGGCGCGACGCGAATGCCGACTTCGACCGCGATGCGGGTCTTTCCGACGCCGCCGGGCCCTGCGAGCGTGACAACACGACCCGGCGCCGGCTCCGCCAGCGCCGCCATCTCAGCGTCGCGTCCAATGAACGAGGTCGCCGGGCCGGACCAGGTTGTGGCCCTCGGCCGGTATCGCCCGCACCGCCGTGATCGAGGGATCCACGAACGGGGCGCGCAGCTGGAAGAGCTGGACCGGGTTGTCGAAGTCGCGGATTCGGAATCTTCCGGCCGGCACAAGGCTGACATCCGGTGCGTCCTCGACGACCACGGCGGACTCCTCGGCCACGAGCACCTGGCCGCCGTGGGCCGCGTCGGAGACGCGTTTGGCGCGGTTCACAGCAACGGCGAGGTAGTCGCCGTTCCGCGGGGAGGCCAGCCCGCTGTGAATCCCCATCCGGACTCGCACGACACCGTCGTCTGGCCAGGGCTCGGCGGACAACAAGCGCTGCCCTTCGGCGCAAGCCGCTATCGCGTCTGCGGGGTTCGTGAACGCGACGAAGAACGAGTCGCCCTCGGTGTGGACCTCATGGCCGTCGTGGGAGCGCCATGCATGCCGCAGCAGCTCGGCGTGTCGCTCGTGGATCGCGTCATACCGGTCGCCGAGTCTCTTCAGCAGGCGCGTCGAACCCTCGATGTCCGAGAAGACAAAGGTGACGTCGCCAGACGGGAGGCCCACCGGTCCTCCTTCCACGCGCGGAGTCTCCCAGACGGCGTGACGTGGTGTCTATCGAACTGCGGGGCGATGTGATGCACGGCACATCCGCTTGTCATCCGGCGGCCGGCGCGCGACGAAATTGCTCCATGGGCTTCAACATCGACAGCTACAAGCGGCGGTCGGCGCCGGTCGCCCTCGACGGTGTCGACTTCACCGTGTTCGAGCGTGATCCTCTCGACCACGACTCACTGCGGTGCATCCGCTACATGCACGACATCGAGCACCACACGATCTGCTACCTCCGCGACCTGCTCGTGACACCCGCACATCGCGTAGGTCGACGCGCTCAGCCCTGCCATCCCTGGCCGCAGTCGCGACAACAGACCGTGGGGTTCTCGTCATCGATCACGCAGCCGCCGATCGCGATGAGACCCGCCTCGGCGAGCTCCATCATTTCGGGACCCGGCATGCCATAGAGGATCGGTCGCGGCCGACCGCCGCAGCGGGGACAGCGGACCGAGCTCCCCATGCGGCGTCGAGCGCGACGACCTTCGCGGCGCCGTGCTCGTGGAACGCGTGGCGGACCGCTTCATCGACGGCAGACTCGGCGAGACCGGCCGCATGAAACAGACCGCGCAGATCGGCCTCCGTCATCACGACGTGGCCGCCGGACCCGTCCTCGTCGAGGGAGTCGGCGAGGGCGACCACGCGGATCGCTTCCTCAACCGCGTACTGGTGCATGTCCATGCCCACCCCTATCTCCGAGCTGTGACAAGTCAGGGCGACGCCCAGCGGGTGTACTGCGGTGGCCATGAATTTGCCTCGTCATAGATCGCCAGGAGCGCGCGCTCGATTCTGAATTCGAAGAGCGTCTCGTCGGACGGCGTCTGGGTCGGCGCCTCGTAGGCCTGCCGTACGGCTGCGACGACACGCGGATCGCTGGTCGCGACCGCGCGCCCGTCGACGCAGAACTCGTCGTCGCCGTCGCGCTTCGGGAACGCGTGAATCGCGTACCGCCCGTCGCGAGCAAGGTCGGCGCCCTTGGGCGAACCATGGTTGATGAACCCCCAGAGCCCACCGACGGCAAGGATCGGGCAGAACGGGTGGAGGCGGGGCCCGCCATTCGGCCGGATCGTGGCGAGGTAACCCAGGCCGAGGCCGTGCTGGTACAGCAGCGTCCGGCCCGCCGCCGCCATGTCGGGCATGGCGACCTCGAACTCCTCCCATCGAACTCCGATCGGCATCAGGCGCGATGCTCGCGCCATGGCATCAATCCGGGAAGACGCCGAGCGGCATTGGCAGGGCGGCGGTGATCTCGTCGAGGCCGACCACCCGGTCAGCGCGACCCACCGACACGGGGAGGAGATCGTCGACGGCGTCTTCTGCCTGAAGTCGATCGCCAGCGTGAACGCGGTCGACACGGGGGACGGCCTCGTGATGCTCGACACGGGCGGGGAGTTCGACATCAACCTCGTGCACCGGGAGATCAGGGCCTGGCGACCCGAAGCTCCGGTGCGCGCCGCGGTGTACTCCCACCATCACGTCGACCACGTGTTCGGGACGAAGCGCTTCGAGGAGGAGGCGACCGAGCGGGGCTGGCCCCAGCCGGTCGTGTACGCACACGAGGAGCTGCCGCAGCACTTCGACCGCTACACCCACACGCTCGGCTGGAACACTGCCATCAACAAGCGCCAGTTCGGGCTGCCCGTCGACGGCTTCCAGTGGCCCGAGAGCTACCGCTACCCGGATGTCACGTACAAGGACCGCCTCACGTTCACCCGCGGCGACCTCACCTTCCACCTGCACCACGGCCGGGGCGAGACCGACGACGCCACCTGGACGTGGGTGCCCGAGCGACGCGTGCTGCATCCCGGCGACCTCTTCATCTGGGCCGTGCCGAACGCCGGCAACCCCCAGAAGGTGCAGCGATACGCGTCCGACTGGGCGACTTCACTGCGCCAGATGGCCGGGCCTCGAGCCCGAGGTGCTCCTCGCCGGCCACGGCCTGCCGATCTTCGGCGCGGACCGCGTCGCGCGCCGCGCTCACCGACACCGCCGATCTGCTCGAGTCGCTCGAGGCCCAGACGGTCACGTTGATGAACACCGGTTGCTCCCTCGACCGCGTGCTCCACGAGGTCGAGGTCCCGACGCACCTGCGCGACAAGCCGTACCTGCGCCCGGTGTACGACCATCCCCAGTTCATCGTGCGCAACGTGTGGCGTCGCTACGGCGGCTGGTACGACGGCGAGCCCGACAACCTCCTGCCGGCGCCGCGGGCGGAGCAGGCGCGGGAGTGGGTGCGATCTCGCCGGTGGCGTCGACAAGGTGCTCGCCCGGGCCCGCGAGCTCGCCGACGAGGGCGACCTCCGCCTCGCCTGTCATCTGATCGAGCACGCGGTCGTCGCTGCGCCGGACGCGAACGAGGTGCACGAGAGCCGCGCCCACATCTACGAGACCCGGGCGGCCCAGCAGGAGTCGTCGATGGCCCGCAACCTCATGCGCCATGCCGCTGAGGCCAGCAAGCGGGGCAAGCGCGACCTCGCCGGCGACTGGTAGGAACCGCTGATGGCCTACGACTACGACCTGATCCACGTGGCCGTCGACGACGGCGTCGCGATCGCGACCATCGACGCGCCGCCGATGAACGTGATGACGATCCCGCTCTACCTCGAGCTCGCGCGGCTTCTGCGCCGAGGTCGAGGTCGACGACGGCGTGCGAGTGGTCGTGTTCCGTAGCGCGGACCCCGACTTCTTCATCGCCCACTTCGACGTCGAAGCGATCCTGCAGTTCCCGACCGAGGGCGATCCGGTGCGCGAAGCGACCCCGAACCCGTTCCACCAGATGTGCGAGCGCGTGCGCACGATGCCGAAGGCGACGATCGCGGAGATCGACGGGCGCGTCGGAGGCGGCGGCAGCGAGTTCGCGTCGTCGTGCGACATGCGCTTCGGCGCGATCGGCACGCACGGTCGTCAACCAGATGGAGGTGCCGCTCGGCATCCTCCCCGGCGGCACGGGCACCCAGCGCCTTCCCCGCCTCGTCGGCCGCGGACGAGCGATGGAGATCATCCTCGGCGGCGTCGACATCGACGCGGAGACCGCCGAGCGGTGGGGCTACCTCAACCGCGCCCTCGCCGCCCGCCGAGCTTCGGCCGTTCGTCGACGCGCTGCGCGGCGCGGATCGCCGGCTTTCCCGCGGGCGCGATCGCGCTCGCGAAGCAGTCCGTCCTCAACGCCGAGCGCCTTCCGCTCGCCGAGGGCCTGGCCGAGGAGGCCTTCCTGTTCCAGCAGACCTTGCGCGACCCGGAAGCGCAGGCGGCGATGCGGCGGTTCCTCGAGCTCGGCGGTCAGACCCGCGAGCGTCGAGCTGCGGGTGGGCGACGCTCGTCACCGAGCTCTAGCCGAGCTCTAGAGGCCGTACGCCTCGAGCAGCCGGAGCCACACCTCGCTGACCGTCGGGAACGACGGCACGGCATGCCACAGCGTCTCGAGCGGAACCTCGGCAACGACTGCGATCGTCGCCGAGTGCAGAAGGTCCTGCACGTTCGGCCCGGTGAACGTCGCACCGATGATGACGCGACGATCCTCGTCGATGACGAGCATCGACGTGCCCTTCACGTCGTTGCCCGAGGTGTACGCGCCGGCGACGTCGCCGGTCGGGTACTTCACGACCTTGACGTTGAAGCCCTTCTCGCGTGCTTGTGCCTCGGTGAGCCCGACCGCGCACACCTGCGGATCGGTGAACGTCACCCGCGGCACCTTGTCGTGATCGGCGACGTCGACGACGTCCTTGCCGACGATGACGTCGCTGGCGAGGCGAGCCTGGTACTTGCCCATGTGCGTGAGCAGCGCGCGACCGTTGCAGTCGCCGACGGCGTAGAGCCACTCGCCCGGCACGCCGACCGCGCGGAACTGATCGTCGACCTCGATGAACTTGCCTGGCGTGAGGCCGACGGCATCGAGCCCGATTGTGGACGTCGACGGCCGTCGGCCGACCGCGACGAGCAGCTCGTCACCTTCGACCTCACTGCCGTCGTCGAGAGTCAGGACGATCGGACCGTCGCTGCCAGCTCGGCGCACACCCGTCGCGTGCACCCCGAGTGCACAGTGATCCCTTCGTTGGCGAACGCCGCGCACACCTCGTCGCCGGCGAAGGGCTCCTCACGAGCCAACAGTCTCGGGCCGCCCTCGACGACCGTGACCGCTTCGCAGCCGAGGCGCTTGAACCCCTGGGCCATCTCGGCGCCGATTGTCCCGCCCCCGAGCACGAGGAGACGACGCGGTAGCTGCTTCGCGGCCGTGGCACCGCGGTTGTCCCACGGCGCGACGTCGGCGAGGCCAGGGATCGGAGGCATCACCGCGCCGGTGCCCGTCGCGACCATCACGGCACGCGTCGGCCGAGAGTGCGGTCACGGTGCCATCGGCCGCCGTCACCTCGACTGCACGCTCGCCCGTCAGCCGCCCCTCGCCCCGGTAGAAGTCGATGCTCTTGTCCCGCAGCCACTTCTGCTGACCATCGTCCGTCCAGTTGTTCGTCATGTAGTCGCGCTGGGCAAACGCGGCGGCGACGTCGATCTCGCCCGTGATCGCCTCAGCCGCTCCGGGAACTCGACGCGCCGCGGCGATCACATCGCCCGGACGGATGAGCGTCTTCGACGGGACGCATCCCCAATACGAGCACTCGCCGCCAACGAGCTCCTTCTCGACGAGGGCCACCTTCAGGCCGTTGTCCGCGCACCGACCGGCGCCGTTCTCACCCGCCGGCCCGCCGCCGATGACGATCACGTCATAGGAGCTCATCCGCGTAGCGTCGCGCGTGTGCGACGACCCTTGCGCCGGCTCGCTACCGCGGCAGGGCTCGTCGGACCAGCCGCCTTCACCGCGGCGTGGGTCGTGAGCGCCCGGCGCCAGGACGGATACTCGGTACGGAACGAGCACATCAGCGGTCTTGCCGCGCCCGATGCCCGCGATCCCGAGATCCTGATCACGGGCTTCCTCGTGCTCGGGGCGGCCACGATCGGGTTCGCTGCTGCGTTGCGCGAGCGCCTCGGCGGACGTGAGGCGGGCTCCGGCCCTTATCTGCTCGGGATCACCGGCGCGGGAGCCATCGCCGCCGGCCTGCTGCGACGCGACCACATGCTTCTGCATCCGCCCGACGAACCTGTCGACTGGCGGCAGTCATGGCGCAACGACGGACACGACCTAGCTGCCGGCGTCATCTACACGACATCCGTAGCGGCGCCGCTGCTCCTCGCCCGCCATCTCGCGGCGTGACCCGCAGCTCGCGAGGCTCGCGCCCATGGGCCTCGGCCTCTCCGCGACGAGCCTCGCGCTCATGGGCGTCTTCGCCACCCAGGTCGACCGCCGCGGCAACGGCATCGTGCAGCGCGTGATGGTGAGCCTCCCGATGGCGTTCATGTCCGCCCTCGCTTGGCGCATGCTCCGCGACGACGGCTGATTCCCTTGGCGCGATTGGGTCGCCGAGACCCGGAAGCGCCAAGAAAACCGGCGCAGCCCGTACGATCCGGCGATGGCCCCGCCGGCGCTTCCTCCCGACGCGCCGCCCGCGCTGGTGGAGTTCGTGAACGGGGAACGCGACACGGTCACGTTGTCGTCGGGTCGCCTGTCGTGGCTGCCGACGCCGAGCGCGGTGCGCCTCATGATGCGGACACCCGAGACGACGTTCTCGAGAGACCCATCGGGCGAAGTCGGCATTCGCGTGAAGTGGGGACCGGCGTCGGCGCGCCTCGTCGCCAGAGTGAACGACGACGGTGATCTCGTGATGGACACCTCCGGGGTGCCCAGCCTCCTCGGGCTGCGAGGACCCATCGACGACTGGGTGGCGTCGTTCAACGCGCACTTCCGCGCCACGGGGCGCCGGCTCGAACCCGCCGAGCTGCGCGGCAGCGATCTCACCCTTACTGCGGCGCCCCGTTGATCACCTACCGATGATCAAGTACCTGGGATCGAAGCGCCGCCTCGTCCCGGTGTTGAGCCAGATCGCCGCGTCGTGCAACGCCCAAACGGCACTGGATCTGTTCACCGGCACGACCCGAGTGGCCCAGGCGTTCAAGCAGCTCGGCATGCACGTGACCGCGGTCGACACCGCCCGCTACGCCGACGTGTTCGCCCGCTGCTACATCGAGATGGACCGTGATGCGGTCGACCCCTTGCTGCTCGGTGCTGAGCTCGCCCGGCTCGACGACCTCCGCGGGCGGCCCGGCTACGTGACGGAGACGTTCTGCGAGCAGGCCCGCTACTTCACGCCGGAGAACGGCGCCCGCATCGACGCCATCCGCGACGCCATCGCCGAGGGCCACACGGGTTCGGCGCTCGAGCCGATCCTGCTCACCAGCCTCATCGAGGCCGCCGACCGGGTGGACTCGACGACCGGCGTGCAGATGGCGTACCTCAAGAAGTGGGCGCCCCGAGCGCACAACCGATTGCAGCTGCAACCGCCGGCGCTGCTGCCGGGTGCGGGCCGGGCGGTGCACGGCGACGCGCTCGACGGTGGCGGGCGCACTCGGCTCGTTCGACGTCGCGTATCTCGATCCGCCGTACAACCAACACCGCTACTTCACGAACTACCACGTGTGGGAGACCCTGGTCGCATGGGACGCCCCCGCTCACTACGGCGTCGCGTGCAAGCGGGTCGACGCCCGCGACGACGACTCCACCCGCAGCCCGTTCAACTCCCGCCGCACGATGCCGGCGGCGCTGGCATCGGTGATCGCGGCGGTCGATGCCGAGCTCGTCGTCGTCTCGTACAACGACGAGGCGTGGCTCACCGCAGCCGACCTCGTCGACATGTGCGCGGTCGGCGGGCGCCACGTCGAGGTGCTCTCGTTCGACTCCCGCCGCTACGTCGGCGCCCAAATCGGCGTCCACAACCCGAAGGGTGAACGGGTCGGCACGGTCTCGCACCTTCACAACACCGAGCTTGTCGTGCTCGCCGGACCGTCCGACCTGGTCAGGCGGGCGATCGAAAGGTCGGCATCCCCCAACGCGGTCATCGAGCCACTTAACGTGACTGTCCGATGACGATTCGGCCGATTTCCCACTCAGAACGCCACCCATCGTGCCGATATCTGAAGGGTGAGCCCCGTCGGCCGCGACTGGTGAGCGCACCAGAGGTGATGAATGGCATGACTGCCCTCAGCCACACCCTCCTGCGTGAGCGCCGGTTGCTAGAGCTCCTCACCTACCGGTTGGAGACTCAGCACCAGCTGCTGTCATCGGGTCGAGCCCGATGGATCTCGTTCGCCGCGCGAGAGATCGAGGAGGTCCTCGACGAGCTCGGCCACACCGAGCTCGAGCGGGCCGTGCAGGTGAGCGATCTCGCCGAACGCCTGGGGCTTCCCGACGAGCCTTCGCTGGCCGAGATCGTCGAGAAGGCCGCTCCCCCGTGGCGCGACATCCTGGCCGAGCACCGCACCGCCCTGCGCAAGGCCACCGTCGAGATCGACAAGCTCTCCACGGCCAACCGTGGTCTCCTCGAAGCCGCCTACCTCGCCAGCGCTGCCTCGGTGGCCACGGCGGAGGGGTCGCTCACATGACGCCGGCCGAGGACCCGAAGCGCCCGAAGCGGACCGAGCGCCGGCCGGTGAGCCTCGACGACACGCGGCTCACCGAGCTCCGGGACGAGGAGCTCGCTTGGCTGGCCGCACTCGCGACGAGCGCGCGCGGCTTGCAGCCGTCGTTGCGAGAGTTCCTGCGCTAGCCCGGTCGTGTTCGCTGCAGATCAGCGAGCAGCAAGGGGCAGCGGTGCCGCCTCGCCGGTCAGGCGGTGGCGAGGCTGGCGAACGGCTCGGCGGTCGTGACCTGGTCGAGCCGGCTCTTCCATGAGCTCTTCGTGGCAACCGCCGCGGCGTACGACTGCTTGCGCTTGGCGACGCGGGCGTTGCCCTTGGCGGGCACTTCGTCGGCATCGGCCGCGGGACGGTATTGCGCCTCGATCGCTTCGCGGAGCATCTCGAGGGCTTCCGAGCGCAGCTGCGAGATGCGACTCTCGGTCACGGCGAGGAAGCGGGCCAGCTCCTCAGAGGTGCGACCCTCGAGGAAATAGCCGGTGATCACGAGGCGATGCCGCTCGGGCAGGAGGTGCACCGCATCACGGAGATAGGCGCGCATCTCGCGGGCCTCGAGCTCCTCGGAAGGCTCCGGGACCGTGCGGTCGCACAGCACGTCCACGAGCGTCAGATCCTCTTCCGCCTCACCGAGGCGGTAGTCGAGGGCGAGCACCACGGAGCGGAACACCCGATCGCGGAGCGCCGCGAGGTCAGCGGGGGTCGCCCCGACCTCGGTCGCCAGCTCGTCCATCGACGGCATGCGGCCCAGCTTGCTGGCGAGACGCTGCTCAGCCGAGTCGGCCTTGCGGGCCAGGGCCCGGACCGAACGCGGCGCCCAGTCAGCGGAGCGCACGGCGTCGAGGATGGCGCCACGAATGCGCCGAGAAGCGAACTTGTCGAACGGAACTCCCTTGGCCTGATCGAAGCGATTCGCTGCTTCGACCAGCCCGAGCACCCCGGCCCGGACGAGCTCGCCCCGGTCGACGTGCCTGGGAAAGTTCACCGCCACCTGCACCACGATCTGCTCTACGAGGGTCAGATTCCCCTCCACGAGCGACCGATCCGGAGCCGCCTTGGCCGCCGCGCCACGGGTGGTGGATTGCCGATCCTGCACCTTGGTTTTCGCCATTTCGCCCGACTCCCTCCACGGATGTCCCCGCAGTGATCGGCACCTTGAGTGGCGACATTAGCACTGAGGGTCGTTTTCCCGAAGGGGCCGTTTGGCCCATTTCTGCTGCTCACGCCCGGTGACGCTCGCGTAGCACGGACGGTGACCGGAACCAATGTTGACGGGCCTTGTCGACATTCCGGCAGACTGGTCACCTCATCCAATTCCAGCGAATGCGAAGGTGCATCATGGCCATCCGATTGGGCGACACCGCCCCCGATTTCACGGCCGACACCACCGAAGGGACGATCAACTTCCACGAGTGGCTCGGCGACAGCTGGGGAGTTCTGTTCTCCCATCCCAAGGACTTCACGCCGGTCTGCACGACCGAGCTCGGCTACATCGCGAAGATCAAGCCCGAGTTCGACAAGCGCAACGCCAAGGTGATCGGCCTGTCCGTCGACTCCGTCGAGAGCCACGAGAAATGGGCGTCCGACATCGCGGAGACGCAAGGCACCGCGATGAACTATCCGATGATCGGTGATCCCGACAAGAAGGTCGCGGACCTCTACGACATGATCCACCCGAACGCGAGCGACACCGTCACCGTGCGCACCGTGTTCATCATCGGTCCCGACAAGAAGGTGAAGCTCACGATCACCTACCCGCAGTCGTGTGGCCGCAACTTCGACGAGATCCTGCGCGTCATCGACTCGTTGCAGCTCTCGTCGGGCTACAGCGTCTCGACGCCGGTCAACTGGAAGAACGGCGAAGACGTGATCATCATGCCGTCGGTGTCCGACGAGGACGCGAAGGGCAAGTTCCCGAAGGGTTGGAAGGCGCTCAAGCCGTACCTGCGCCTCACGCCTCAGCCCAACAAGTGAGCCGTCACCCACGCGCGCACCGGCGGCGCGAGCCGATCGAGGTGCGCGCGTGGGTCGGCCCGGATCATGCTGGCTGAGATCGGCACCGTCGTCCGCTGCGGGTCGACGTCGACCGCGCGGGCGCCCAGGCGACGAGCGATCTCCGCTCCGTACGCCTCGGAGGAGAAGTAGACGTCGGGGCCCGACTCGAGGGGCCAGTGCGACCGGAACAGGTCGATCCAGCGCTGCCAGAGACTCCTCGTCATCGAAGTCGGTGTCGAGATCGTGCGCGACCTCGATGACCGTGACCGCGGGATGGAGCTCGGCGAGCCACTGCGCCCGCAGCGCGCCGGGGACGGGCTCGCCCTCGCGCGTGTTCACGTACACAACGAGCTCGATCGACGTGTGACGCCGCCGTGTCGATCAGGTGGGAGTGGCCGAGGTGGGGTGGGCAGAAGCGGCCCACGATGAGCCCGCTCGAGGACGTGCTCAGCCTCAGCCGCCCTCTCCCCCACCGCGACCGAGGGCCGCGAGGCGGAACGCCGTGCTCCAGCCACGGGCGGGCGCGCCCAGGACGTCGAGCTCGGATTGCGTCGGTGCACGCGCAGCTCGTCGGCGCCGTCGGCCCCGAGGCACGAGAGCGCCTCGGCGCCGGCGAGACGGATGACCCGCCGCGCGATCTGATCGTCGGTGGCGTCGAGGATGGCGGTGCTCTCGTCGAAGACGCCGCCGCGTGGCCGCCTCGTCACCGAGCTGGGCGTGAGCCAGCATGCGAGCGGCGCCCGCCATCATCTTGTCGAGATAGGAAGCGCCCTTGAGGCAGGTCGCCCGCTCGCCGAACTCGATCGCCTCGGCCGGTTGCCCCACCGCGGCAGTGGCGAGCGCCAGGCGCCGCAAGTGCGTACGGCGTGTCCGAGGACTGCTCCACCGCGCCCTCCAACAAGACGAGGGCGTCGTCGACCTTCGCGAGCTGCAAGTAGGCGATGCCGGTGCCGACCATCCACTCGAGATCGCCGAGCACCAGCTTGTCGCTCGGATCGGTGACCGCCGACATGGCCGCCGCCAGCGCTCGCTCGCCATCACCGAGGTGGGCGAACGCCGCGGTGGCGATCGTCGCACCCATCTTCTCGGACGCGATCGAGGTCGCCGCGGCCACCGCTTCCTCGAGCAGCTTCTCGACCTCGGCCACGTCGCCGGTCGCGACGAGCGAGCGAGACAGCGGGGCGATTGCCATCGCGAGCCCGTAGTGGTCGCCGATCGACTGGAACAGCGCACGGGCCTCGCTCGCGAGCGGCACCGCCGCCTCGGCCCGACCGCGCCACAAGCGCAGGTTGGCGAGCAACACCAGCATCATCCCCTGCGCCCACTTGTCGCTTGCCTCGGCGCTGATGGAGAGCTCGGCCAGCGACTCGGCCTCTTCGAAGTCGCCCTCGTTGAAGCGCACCCATGCGAGCAGCCCGCGGGACCAGCCCATGCCGAACTGGTCGCCGAGCTCGCTGAACATGCGCAGCGACTCCTGAAGGCGGGGGTTCGCTTCGTCGAGGTCGCCGCGGGAGAACGCCATGAACGCGAGGTACTGGATCGCCCAGGCCTCACCCCGACGATCGCCGAGCTCGCGGAAGAGGTCGCGCGCCTCGACGAGCGCGGCCTCACCGTCGGCATAGGTGCGCAGGAAGATGCTCGTGAAGCCGAGGTAACGAAGCGCCTCGGCGAGGCCTACCTTGTCGCCGAGCTCACGCCACAACGCGATCGCGTCCCACAGGGTGGAGGCGGACTCCTCGAGGTGTCCCTCTCGCTCGAGCAGCTGGCCGAGCACGCTCATCGCCTGGGCCCGAGCCGGTTGATCGCCGGCGCGATCGGCGTCCGCCAGCGCTGCCATGACGTCCATGCGAGCGCCCGGGAGGTCGCGGTGCGCCGACCGCGCCCACGCCCGCAACGTGAGCAGGCGCCGTCGCCACTCGCCCGTCTCTTCGTCGGCGGGGTCGAGGAACGACAGCGCTCGATCGCTGAGACGGAGCGCGGTGCCCGCCATGTCGTGCGTATGGGCGCGCTTGGCCGCCTTCGCCAACCATCCGGCGGCCCGAGCCCGCACATCGTCGGGCACCCCCGGCAGGGGCCCGAGCTCGCTGACGATCTCGCTGGCCGCGGCGAGATGCATCGCGACCTGCTCGAGCCGCTCACCCTTGCCCATCGCTTCATCGGCGATGAACAGCTCCGCGATGGCCGCATGACGCCGGGCGCGCGACGCCTTCGTCAGCGTGTTGTAGGCGACCTCTCGGACCGACTCCGAGCGGAACGTCCAACGGTCGCTTTCGAGGAACAGCATGTCCTTGGCGACGAGCCCCTCGATTGCCTCACGCCCGTCCCCGTCGAACTTCGCGGGCGCGTCGGCGGGCACGCGTGATGCCGAGAGCGTGTACAGCGCGGTCACCGGCCCCGAGCCGCCGAGCACGGCCGCGTCTTCGAGCGTCGCGCGCTCCTCGGGCGTCAGCGTGTCGAGGCGGGCGGCGACGAGGCCGCGGATGTTGTCCGGCAGGTCGGGCAGCGCGTCGGCCGGGTCAGCCGTGTCGCACACGAGCGAGGCCAGCTCCTCGAGGAAGAACGGGTTGCCCCCGCTGCGGTCGAGGAGCTGGTCGGCGACGCGACGAGGGAGTCGTGACTCGGCGACCGAGTCGAGGAGCTGTCGTGCGGCGACGCGGTCGAGCGGATCGAGGTTGAGCACGACCGAGTTGTGCCGGCCCGTCGGCCGCCAGCGGAAGTCCTGACCCATACGGGCGGTTGCGACCACCACGAACGGGAGCGACCCGAGAGCGCGGAGCATGCGATCCATGAGATCGAGCACCAGATCATCGGCCCAGTGCAGGTCGGAGAGCACCACCATGACGGGACGCACGCGCAGGTACGCCTCGGTGAACGCGATCAACGAGAGGGCCGCGTCGTCACGCGCTCTCGACGGGTCGAGCTCGTCGAGGGCGCTGGGGAACCCCATGTAGAAGAGGAGACCGTCGGCGATCCGCGCGACCCGCTCGGATGTCGCGGCTTGCTCGAGCACGGCGGCGACCGCGCCGAGACAGCGCCGCTCGGCCACGTCGGCAGGGTCGTCGGGATGGATGCCAGTGCCGTCGCGCAACGCCTCGCCGATCGGCCACCACACGTTCGCCTCGCCGTAGGGCACGCACCGGCCCTCGAGCACGGCGGCTTCGTGGGTGGCCTCGGCCAACGACGCGGCTTCTTCGGCCAGCCGGCTCTTGCCTACGCCCGCTTCGCCCATCAGCAGCACGAGCTGGGCACGGCCGTGCTCCACCGCCATGTCCACGCTGCGCCCGATGAGGCCGAGCTCGGTGCCTCGGCCGACGAGGGGGGCCCGCAACCGGCGAGGACGGTGCCCCGGCGGCGCGATCGGCTCGAGCGCGATCCACGCCTCGACCGGCTCCTCCCGACCGCGGGCCTGCACCGGGCCGAGATGGTCATACCGGACCACCTGGTGGGTGGCCGCGTGGGTGGCGGGACCGACGAGCACCTGGCCCGGACGGGCCACCGACTGCAGCCGGTTCGCGGTGTTCACGACGTCACCCATCGCGGTGTAGTCGCCACCCGAGCGCAACGCGCCGACCAGAACCTCGCCGGTGTTCACGCCGACCCGCATCTTGATCTCGAGCGGCAGGTCGGCAGTGTGCTGGGCGATCGACTGCTGCATGCGCAGCGCGGCCCTCACCGCGCGCTCAGCGTCGTCCTCGTGGGCGATCGGCGCACCAAAGAGGGCGAGGATGGCGTCGCCGATGATCTTGTCGACCTGGCCGCCGAAGGCCACCACGTCGGCAACGAGGCACTCGAAGCAGTCGTCGATCAGGTTCTTCAGCTGCTCCGGGTCCATCGTCTCGGACAGCCCCGTGAACCCCACCAAATCGGCGAACAGGACAGTGACGACGCGACGCTCGTCGTATCTGGCCAGGAGGCCGTGCCCACAGGTCGGGCAAAACCTGGCCCCAGCGGGCGCGATCGCGCCGCAGGACGGGCATGTCATCGACTCATTCTACGACCAGCCGCCCTCATCACTGGCTGGGTTCCGAAGGTTCGCGCGGAGTTCGCGTGGCACCCGGCACCCCGGAGGGTCGTAGCGTGGTGCGCTGACCTTCCCAAGGAGCTCACTCCCCCATGTCGACGCTCAGTGAGGCCACCCCCGCCACGCCTTCGGGCCGCACCGTTGCCGCCCGTGCGGTCGACGCCGTGAAGATCTACGGCAAGGACGAGAGCGAGGTGCGCGCCCTCGACGGGGTCACGATCGACTTCTCCGCAGGCGCGTTCACCGCGATCATGGGCCCCTCGGGGTCGGGCAAGTCGACGCTCATGCACTGCTGTGCGGGGCTGGACACGCTCACGTCCGGCGAGGTGTGGATCGGCGAGCGCGCCCTCAACACTCATGAGCGAGCGCGAGCTCACCATCATGCGACGCGATCGCCTCGGATTCGTCTTCCAGGCCTACAACCTCGTGCCAACGCTCACCGCGCTCGAGAACATCACGCTTCCCGTCGCTCTCGCCGGGCGCGACCCCGACCAACCGTGGGTCGATCGGGTGATTTCGAGCGTCGGGCTGGGCGATCGGCTGAAACACCGCCCGAGTGAGCTCTCGGGTGGGCAGCAGCAACGCGTCGCCGTGGCCCGCGCGCTCGCCAACCGACCCGACCTGATCTTCGCGGACGAGCCCACGGGCAACCTCGACAGCCGCACGAGCGCCGAGATCCTGAAATTCATGCGCGACGCGGTCACGGAGCTCGGGCAGACGATCGTCATGGTCACCCACGACCCGATCTCGGCGTCCTACGCGAGCCGGGTGGTGTTCCTCGCTGACGGCAAGGTCGTCGACGAGATGCTCGAACCCACCGCCGACCGCGTCCTCGACCGGATGAAGCAGTTCGGGGACTAGGAGCTCCCGGACATGTGGCGCGTCACCATCCGAGGTCTTCTGGCCAAGAAGCTCCGCCTCTTCACCACCGCGCTCGCGGTGATGCTCGGCGTCGCGTTCATGGCTGGCACGCTCGTGCTCACCGACACCATGGGCAAGGTCTTCGACGACCTCTTCGCCGACGTCAACGCGGGCACCGACGCATACGTACGCGGGGAAACCGTTTTCGAGAGCGACTTCGGCGACGTGCGCTCCCGCATCCCGGCGGCGTTGATCGCGAACGTGCAGGACGCCGCGGGCGTGGCGGCAGCTGAAGGATCGGTGCAGGGCTACGCGCAGCTCGTGAAGGCCGACGGCGACGCGTTGAGCACCGGCCAGGCGCCGACGTTCGGCGGAAGCTGGGGCACTGTTCCCGAGCTCAATCCGTTCACGATCGTCGAAGGCGGTCCGCCCACCGCTCCCGACGAGATCGTCATCGACAAGGGCAGCGCGGAGAAGGGCGACTTCAGCGTCGGTCAGCGCGTGAAGGTGTTGCTGAAGGGTCCGACCGAGGAGTTCACGATCGTCGGCATCGCGAAGTTCGGCACCGCGGACTCGCCCGCGGGCGCGTCGTTCGTCTCGTTCGAGTTCGAGACCGCGCAGCGACTGCTCGCGGAGCCCGGTCAGATCGACTCCATCTCCGCCGTCGCCGAGCCGGGCGTCTCGCAAGAAGAGCTCGCCGCGAGCATCAGGGCGGTGGTTCCGCCGACGATCGAAGTGCTCACCGGTCAGGAGATCACCGAGGAGAACCAGAGCGACATCCAACAGGCGCTCAGCTTCTTCAACACCTTCCTGCTCGTGTTCGTCGTCGTGTCGATCTTCGTCGGCATGTTCATCATCTACAACACGTTCTCGATCATCGTCGCCCAGCGCGGGCGCGAGCTCGCCTTGCTGCGCGCGGTCGGCGCGAGCCGGCGCCAGGTGTTGACCTCCGTCCTCGTTGAGGGGCTGGCGGTCGGGCTCATCGCGTCGATCGCCGGGGTTGTTCTGGGGATCGGCGTCGCGATCCTGCTCAAGGCGGCGCTCGCCGGTTTCGGGCTCGAGGTGCCGAGCGGTTCGCTCGTCCTGCTGCCCCGCACCGTGATCGTGTGTCTGATCGTCGGCGTCTTGGTCACCGTGGCCTCGGCGTTCTTCCCCGCTCGCAGGGCGGCGCGGATCCCACCCGTCGCGGCGATGCGCGAGGTGGCCATCGACACGTCGGCCGGCTCCGCCAAGCGCGTCGTCATCGGCCTGATCGCGCTCGTACTCGGTGGTTTCCTCCTCGTCGCCGGACTCGCGACCGGAGGCGGACAGGGCGCGCTCCAGGTGGGCCTGAGCGCCCTCGTGGTCTTCATCGCCGCAACCGTCCTCGGTCCAGTGATCGCCCGCCCGGTCAGCCGCGCACTGGGCGCGCCCTTGCCAGCGCTCCGAGGGATGAGCGGCACACTGGCGAAGGAGAACGCGGCGCGCAGCCCGCGGCGCACCTCTTCCACGGCCGCGGCGCTGATGATCGGCGTGGGCATCGTTGCGTTCATCCTCGTGCTCGCCGCGTCGATCAAGCAGTCGATCAACGAGATCACCGACACACAGCTGAAGGCCGACTACATCGTCAACTCGAGCGGCGGCTTCACGAGCATGGGCTTCAGTCCCGACGTGGCCGCGGCGATCGCCGAGCTGCCCGAAGTGCAGAGCGTGTCCGGAATGCGGTTCGGCGCGATGGAGGTCGACGACAGCGTCAAGTTCGCGTTTGCCATCGATCCCGCGACGATCGAGGACGTCTTCGAGTTCACCGTCGAGGCCGGGTCGATCCAGGACCTGAGTGACCCCAACACGGTCGCTGTCGACGCCGAGGTGGCCGAGAAGAACGGCTGGACGATCGGCAGCACCGTCGACGCCACCTTCGCCAGCGGCTCGACGCCACTGCGCATCGTCGCGCTCATCGACGGCACGAAGTCACCGTCGAACTGGGGCCTGGGCATCGGCACCTACGAGCTGCACTTCGCGGATCAGTTCGACTCGCAGGTGTTCGTGAAGCTCGTGCCCGACGCCGACACCGCCGCGTTCGAGCAGCAAGCCGAAGCGATCCTGCAGGACTACCCGAACGCGGAGCTGCAGACGCCCGAGGAGTTCAAGGCGGCCGCGGCCAGCCAGATCGACCAGCTCGTGCAGCTCATCTACGTGATGCTGTTCCTCGCGATCCTGATCGCGCTGCTCGGCATCGCGAACACACTCGCACTGTCGATCTACGAGCGCCGACACGAGATCGGCCTACTGCGCGCGGTGGGGATGACCCGCGGGCAGGTTCGGTCCTCCGTGCGATGGGAGTCGGTGATCATCGCCCTGTTCGGTACCGCGCTCGGCCTCATCATCGGGATTGTCTTCGGCGCGGCGATCGTTCGCTCGCTCCGGTCGGCGGGATTCACCGGCTTCGCGATCCCGTACGGACAGCTTCTCGTCGTGGCGGTGATCGCCGCGGGCGCAGGCGTGATCGCCGCGATCCAGCCGGCCCGCAAGGCCGCGAAGCTCGACATCCTTTCGTCGATCGCGACGCAGTGAGCCATGGCGGGCTACTCCGGCACCCCGCTCGCCAAGAAGCTGGGCGTCAAGGAAGCCGACGAGGTGATCACGCTCTCGGCGCCGGAAGACTTCACTCCCGCGCTCGAACCGCTCCCGGCCGGCGTGCGGCTCTCGGCTCCCGCACGGTTGCCTCGCCACGCCGATGTGATCGTGGCGTTCTTCACCAAGCGCGCTGACCTCGCCCGCCGCATCACCGCGTGCGGCAAGACGATCTTCCCGGACGGAGGGTTGTGGGTGGCGTGGCCGAAGCGCGCGTCCGGGGTCGCCACCGACATCACCGAGGACGTCGTGCGCGAGGTCGCCCTCCCCCTCGGTCTCGTCGACAACAAGGTGTGCGCGATCGACGACATCTGGTCCGGACTCCGCGTCGTCTGGCGCAAAGAGCTCCGCTGACTGACCGTCCCGCGCCCCCCTCGGGTTTGGACGCCAGAGGTCCATATGGGACTCCTGGCGTCCAATCTCGGCCGTGGCCTCGCTGACCGGAATGTCCCACCCTCCTGCGGATGCTCCGCCGATGTCCGTCGCCGCTGCCCTCGACCGATTCACTCGCCGCCAACGAGGCCTGATCACCCGATGTCCAGGCGTTGTGCGTGCGGGCTCAGCTCCCGCCCAGATCCGCACCCGGCTGGAGAACGGCGCGAGTGGTTCGAGATCCGGCCCTTCCGTCTATGCGTGTCGCGGGCGCTCCACAGTCGTGGGAGCAGAGCCTGCTAGCCGAGTGTTGGCCTATCGGAGGGCAGAGCTTCGCGTCGCACGCAAGCGGCCGCTCACCCTGGCGGATTGGAGGGGTGCGGAGCAACCCGGACGAAATCGAGGTCGTGCACGTCCCTCGAATCCGAAGTCCGCCTCGACGGGGTGCAGAGGCCACCGGTCCGGCTACCCTGTTCGATGCGGACTGCACCGCGAGTTCGCGGCATCCCGACCGTCACCGCCGAACGACGCTCCTCGAGCTCGTGGCCGCTGCTCTCGAGCGCGGGCTCGGCAAGATGCTCGACGATGCAATACAGAGGCGACCTCATCGGATCTCGAGTCGTTCCGCCGATGCGCGCAACGCCTGACCCCGGGCCCGGTCGCTCGATCAGTCGCGTGCAGGAAGGTCCTCGCGGAGCGCCTGCCCGGTTACTCGCCGGGCGAAAGTGACCTCGAGACCAGAGCGCTGCGCGCGTTGGTCTCGGCCGGGCTGCCGCCTCCTCGCCAGCAATACCGGATGAACTGGCTGGAAAGAAGGTACGCATCGACCTCGCCTATCCGGAACAGAGGATCGCGATCGAGCTCGACTCGTGGGAGTTCCATGGCAACGGCAACCGCACCGCATTCGACGTCGACAAGGCGCGATTCAACGACCTGCTCGTGATCGGCTGGTCGCCCACCGCCTTCACCTCAACCATGACCGACGAGTACCTCGTGTCCGTGGTCGGCGAGCTCCTCCGACGGGCCCTGGAACCAGGGTTTGAGACGCCAGAGGGCGATATAGGACCGCTGGCGCTCAAGCGCTCGGGAGTGCTGGGCCAGCGGACGATGGATCAGGGGGCGGGGCGGAGCTGGCAGCCGGGGCACCAGTAGGTGACGCGGGCGTGGATGCCCTGGCGGATCACCTCGATGGGTGTGTGGCACCGCAAGCACGGCTTGCCAGCCCGGCCGTACACCGCGACTCCGCCGGTGACCGTGGTCCGTTCGCCGCCGCCCAGGTTCGCTTGCAGCAGATCGGCCGCGGTCTCGACGAGCACACGGCGCCCGCGAGGCGCCAACGCGCGCAGCTGCGTGCGCGGATCGAGCCGGCACGCCCACAGGACTTCGCTCTTGTACACGTTGCCGACCCCACAGCAGATCCGCTGATCGAGCAACACGTCCGCGATCTCCTGGTGGTCGTCCGCGTATTGCGGCATGCGGTCGACGCACGCGTCGAGATCGGCGGACGGCCGGCATAGGTCGGGCCCGAGTGAACCGAGCCCGGGGTGCCGGCGCCGATCTTCGGCGCGGTACACCTCGACGAGCGGAGCGTTGAAGCAGACAGCCATCCATCCTTCGACCTGCACGACAACGCGTGCCGATTGAAGGCGCCGCCGCCACGTCTCGCCCGGCCGGTAGAGGTGCCATGACCCCGCCATGCGCATGTGCGTGTGGAGGATGATGCCGTCGTCGAAGCCGATCTCGAGATGCTTGCCCGTCGCCTCGACCAACTCGATCGTCGATCCGATGCGAGGTCGCAGACCGACGAGCCGGGGTGCTTGGAATTTCTCGAGGCGGCGACCGATGAGCGCCGGTCGCAGGCGCGCCGCGGTGCGGTGGATCGTGTCACCTTCAGGCACGGGCAGCGCGAAGGCTCGGAGGCTGAGAGCCATCCCCCTCAGGACAGCAGATCCGAGCGCCGTCGCGGTGGATCACGGCCGCAGGACGAGACCTCGGTAGCCGTCGACGAAGCCGACCGCCCGCAGCCGCGGTGCGAGCGCGGAGGGAATAGCGGGTTCCCCGTCGATTTTCTGGAGTTCGAGCGAGCGGGCGCGTCCGTCCTTGACGATGGCGGCAAGTGCGTCGATCCACCGGTCGTCCTCGGCGGCGGCGGGGAATGTGAGCAGGCCCCGGCCACCGCGGTCGAGGTACGCGGCCGCCTCGCCGTCAACGACCATCACGAGGGAGCCGGCGGCGCGCGCCGGTCGCCCTGCCGACTCGGGCCAGGGCAGCGCTCCGCCGTAGACCTGGGCGGGGTCGGTGGCGGCCAGCACCACGGCGGCCGCGCCTTCGCCCACCTCGCGCTCAGCTCGCAGCCGGTCGACCGCGCCCGGGAGTGCGAACTGTGCGGCGCCCAGCCCCGCGACGAAGTAGCCGCGACGAGCGTGGCCGCGCTCCTCGAGCGCTTTGAGCACGGGATAGATGCCGGCGAAGCCTCCCTCGACGCCCTCGGCGAGCACGGACTCGCGCGTGAGGACACCGTTGCGCTCGAGGAGCTGGAGGGCGAGCGCGTGCGCGGCTTCCGTGGGCGACGCCGCCGGCTGCGCGAGCGGCGCCACGAGCGACCACCGGCCGGCGCCGGCAGGAGGGCCGATGCGCGTCAGGCGCCCCGGTCGCGGTCGGGCCTTCGGCGCGGTGCGACGCGGCTTGCCAGCCACGAGCGCGCGCAGTGGAGCGAGCGAATCGTTGGTCACCTCGCCGGCCCACACGAGATCCCACAACGCGGCGAGCAGCTCCGGCTCAGTTGAGCTCGTATCGGCTGCGCGCAGCTCGGACCAGAACGAAGCGCCGCGCTGCCGCGAGATGCGCTCGGAGGTTCTCGTGGATCGGGCCTGACGGTGGGTCCAGGTCGGCGTCGACCGGCAAGAGCAGCCGGACCTGATCGCGGAAGTACAGCCGCACCCGCCCATCGGCGGTGCCGATCGCCCCCGACCCCACCCAGACGACGTCGCCGGACGTGCAGAGCGCATCGAGGTGAGCGGGCGAGTAGCCGCGCAACCGAGCGGGCAGGACGTCGAGCTCGAGCGCGCTGGCAGTGATCGGCGCGCCCTGCAGCTGACCGAGCACCTCGACCAGCCCGTCGACGCCGTGTCGTTGCCCCGTCTGTATGCCCTGCCAGCCCATCGCGAAGCGTGCGAAGGCGTCCGCCTCGACGGGCTCGACCTCTCGGCGCAACGAGGCGAGCGATCGGCGCCGCAGCTGACGCAACACCTCGACGTCGCACCACTCGCGCTCGGCGCCGTCGGGCCGGAACTCACCGTGCACGACTCGGCCCGCGGTGACCAGACCAGACAGCACCGACCGCATCCGTTCGAGCGGAACATCGAAGCGCGCCGCAGGCGCGCCCGGGAGGAACGGTCCGTGACTCGCGGCGTACCGCGCGACGAGCTCCTCGAGGCCGTGCGGCGCCGGCTCGGTGCAAGCGACCGGTAAGCCGAGGGGTATCGCCACGCCCAGGCCGTCGCGCAGCCGGCCGGCGTCGTTCGCGTCCGCAAACCGCTGACTGCCGCCGATGCGAACTTCGATCGCCCGCCGGGTGGTGACCAGCTCGCCCACCAACGCCGCCACGTCGACGCCCGGCGCGCATCGAGCGGTGAGCTCTTCGAACGACAGGTCGCCCAGGAGTCGCAGCAGGTCGTGGACCTCGTCGAGATCACGGGCCTGGCGGCGCGGCGACAGGCGCTGCAGGTCGAGCTCGAGATCGGCGAGCACGCCGGGATCGATGAGCTCGCGCAGCTCCTCGGCTCCCATCAGGTCGCGGAGGAGGTCGCGGTCGAGCGAAAGGGCGGCGGCGCGGCGCTCGGCGAGCGGCGCGTCGTACTCGTACATGTACTGCGCGATCCAGCCGAAGAGCAGCGACTGCGCGAACGGCGAGGCCCTCGGCGTGTCGACTGACACCATCCGGATCGTCCGTGCCCGCAGCTCGGTGAGCACCCATTTGAGTGCGGGGACGTCGAACACGTCCTGCAAGCACTCCCGGGTGGTCTCGAGCAGGACCGGGAACGAGGGATGCTTCGACGCCACCGCGAGCAGGTCGGCCGAGCGCTGGCGCTGCTGCCACAGCGGGGTGCGCTCGCCGGGCCGGCGGCGCGGCAACAGCAGTGAGCGGGCCGCGCACTCGCGGAACCTCGAGGCGAACAGCGACGAGGTGGGCAGCGTGCTGACCACGACGTCGTCGATCTCCTCGGGAGCGATCAAGAGCTCTTCGATCGGGAGCTCGTCGGCGGCCTCGGGCAGTCGCAGCACGATGCCGTCATCCGCCCACATCACCTCGACAGGCAGTCCGAGTCGCTCGTCGAGCCGCGCCCTCACGGCGATCGCCCACGGCGCGTGCACCCGCGCGCCGAACGGGGTGAGCACGCACACGCGCCAATCGCCGATCTCGTCGCGGAACCGCTCGACGACGATCGTGCGGTCGTCGGGCACCGCACCGCCCGACTCAGCCTGCTCGCGCACGTAGCGCAGCACGTTCTCGGCGGCCCAGGCATCGAGACCCATCTCGCCGGTGAGCCGCTCGACCGCGGCGGCCGGTGACGCGTCGCGGATCTCACGAACGAACGCGCCGAGCGCCCGGCCGAGCTCGAGGGGGCGGCCCGGCTTGTCGCCGTGCCAGAACGGCATCTTCCCGGGCTGGCCCGGAGCCGGCGTGACGACGACGCGCTCGAACGTGATGTCCTCGATGCGCCACGTCGACGCGCCGAGCACGAACGCCTCACCGGGGCGGCTCTCGTACACCATCTCCTCGTCGAGCTCGCCGACGCGCTTGCCGTCGGGCAGGAACACGCCGAACAGACCGCGATCGGGGATCGTGCCGCCGTTCGTGACTGCCAGCCGTTTCGCACCCTCGCGTGCCCGCAGCGTGCCGGCGACGCGATCCCACACGAGCCGGGGACGCAGCTCACGGAACTCCTCCGACGGATAGCGGCCGGACAACAGCTCGAGGACCGACGTCAGCACCTCGTCGGAGAGCTCGCTGAACGGCGCGGCGCGGCGAACCAGCGCCGCGAGCGCGTCGACGGTGACATCGCCGGTCGCGCAGTGCGCCACGATCTGCTGCGCGAGCACGTCGAGGGGGTTGCGCAGGTAGCGCGTCTCCTCGATCTGTCCCTGCCGCATCCGGTCCACGACGACGGCCGCCTCGAGCAGATCGCCGCGATGCTTCGGGAAGACCTTGCCGCGGCTCGGCTCGCCGACCTGATGGCCCGCCCGCCCGATGCGCTGCAAGCCCCTCGACACCGCCCCCGGCGACTCGACCTGGATGACGAGGTCCACGGCGCCCATGTCGATGCCGAGCTCGAGGCTGCTCGTCGCCACGATGGCCCGCAGCGTCCCCGGACTTGAGCTGATCCTCGACGAGCATCCGCTGCTCGCGGGCGAGCGAGCCGTGGTGCGCCCTCACGAGGTCCTCGCCACCGGGCGGGGTGACGCCTTCCTCGATCGCGAGCTCGTTGAGCCGGGCCGCGAGGCGTTCGGCCGACCGGCGGGCGTTGCAGAACACGATCGTCGAGCGGTGCTCGAGGATCAGCTCGAGCAGGCGTGGATGCATCGCCGGCCAGATGCTGCGTCGGAGGGGACCCGCCGCCGCGGGGCCGCTCATCGGCTCCTCGATCACCTCACCGAGCGCGCCCATGTCCTCGACGGGAATGACGACCTCGACGTCGAGCGGCTTGCGGATGCCCGCGTCGACGATCGTCACCGGCCGGGCCCGGCCGTCGACGCTGCCGCCGAGGAAGCGGGCGATCTCGTCGAGCGGACGCTGGGTCGCCGAGAGACCGATCCGCTGGAATGGCTTGTCGGTGATCTCCTCGAGCCGCTCGAGCGACAGCGCGAGGTGCGCGCCGCGCTTCGTCGCGGCGAGGGCGTGGATCTCGTCGACGATGACCGCGTCGACGCTGCGCAACGTGTCGCGCGCCGATGACGTCAGCATCAGGTAGAGCGACTCGGGCGTCGTGATCAGCAGGTCGGGAGGATGACGGATCAGCGCGCTGCGGTCACGGCTCGACGTGTCGCCCGTGCGCATCCCGACGACGGGCTCGGTGAACGGCACATCGAGGCGCTCGGCCGCCAGCTTGATGCCGGCCAAGGGGCGCCCGCAGGTTCTTCTCGACGTCGAATGCGAGCGCTCGCAACGGCGAGATGTAGAGCACCCGGGTGCGGGCGGCGCGGTCCGGCAAGGGCGACGTGACCAGCCGGTCGATGCCCCACAGGAACGCGGCGAGGGTCTTGCCCGAACCCGTGGGGGCGAGGATCAGGGTGTGCTCGCCCCGCGAGATCGGGCCCCACCCCAGGCTCTGGGCGGGCGTCGGCTCGGGGAAGGACGAGGAGAACCAAGCCCGGACGGCGGGCGAGAATTCCGTCAGCGCCACCCGTTCGAGGCTACGGCACTACATCCGTCATCGACGCGGTCGAGATGAATCCGCCGACCTGCCCGATGGCGAGGTCGGCGTAGATGTCGACGCCGCTGTCGATCGGCGATACCCAGAACCTGAGGGCGGTGGGGTCGGCCCGCAGCTGCGCGCCGCCAGCAATCGACGTGTCGCTGACCTTCACGAACTGCAACCCACCGTCGGCGCCGAGCCGCGCGACGATCGGCACGAGCACGCCATCGGGATCGAGGAGGAACCCGGAAGTGGCGGCAGCGACCCCGGCGTCGTCGGTGTCGCTGACGATCTCCGTGGGATCCTGCTTCACCTCGTAGTACGTGCGCTGCGACTTGCCCGTGGTCAGGTCCACGACGGCGTTGCCGAACACCGTGAGCACCGTGGGCTGGTCGATGCCGTCGGGGTAGTAGGCGAACGGCGCCGTGAACGTCAGCGTGTTGGCCTCAGGGTCGACGGTGATCTTGCGGTACACCTCCGAGCTCACCAGGCCATCGCTCACCTTGAGGGCGCTCAGGTCCCACGCCCCACCGGCGACACCCTCGCCGGCCGGCGAGAACGCCCCCGGGTCCTCACCGATGAGCACCGGCGTGCCGTCGGCGTCCATGAGGCCGTAGCGGATGCGGACATCGGAGATCGTCTCGGCCTCTGCGACCTGGAACGGGACCGTGAGGAACACGCCCTGGTCGGTGAAGTCGTAGTCCGCCACTGTCGGGGTCGCCGACTCCTCGCCCTCGAACGTCACCGGGCTCGCGGCGCCTCGGGCCGCGCCACTCGTGTAGTAGGCGCCCAGGAAACGGCTCCATCCCGCGATCACGGGCACGTTGTCGTACGACTTGCGGTAGGTCGCCGAGTCGGGCGGGTAGTACAGCGACACGCCCGAAGACGCCGCGAGAGCCGAGCCCACGACCTTGTACGCGACCGCGGCCTGCAGCGTGGTGGATATGGCCGCCATCTCCGGGGCAGGACCCGAGAGAGAGCTGGACAGCACGCCGAGATCGACCAGGTGGAAGTCGAGGGTCGGATCAGGGTTCCGTCCGTAGCTGAGGATGTTGGCTCGGGTCGAGCTGAACGCCGGGGCCACGCTCGCGGCGTCCGCAGACAGCTCATTGCCAGCGCCGTTGACGGCGTCCATCAGCGCGGGGACCTTCGACGCGTCGACGACCGCCAATGTCACCCCGGCATCCGTGTTCTGGCTCTTCGCGTATCGCATGAACGCGTCGGAGATCGCTCGGCCCAAGTCGAGGCCGGAGCCGCCGCCGCCCTTGATCGCGCTGAAACCGGAGTAGTCCCACCCATGCCCGGGCTCGAGCTCGGCCGACCCGGTGATCCAGTTCGCCATCGGGGCGAGCGTGCCGAGCACCGCCGTGTTCGACATGAGGCACGAGTCGAAGCCGAGCATCTCGTACTTCGCCTTGCCGGCGCCGGTGAGCCCGGACTGCAGCGCTTGCTGCAGGCTCGACAGGCTCATCATGTGGTTCGTCTGCTCGTCCAGACGCGGTGCCGAGCCAACCGGCCCCGTGATCCCAGATGATCACCGCGAGCTTGTCGGACGGATGGCGCTGCGCACCCCGCGTGATGAACCCACTCAGGGTTCCGGGATCTCCGCTGTCGATCTGCCCGAGGTTCTCTATCTCGGTGAAGGAGCCCGCGTTGACCTGCAGCACCTTCGCGCCGGTGAAGTCACCGACGTTGCCCAGGGGCGCGTTGGAATACGCGGGTGAGCGGTCGACGAAGACTTCGATGTCGAGCCCAGGCCCGCTGCCGACGCCCGCAAGCTGCTGCAGGTTGGGCATCGCGAACGATTCGAGGTTGTTGTCCGCGGCGACGTAGACGAGAACGGTCCACCCGGGCTGTGCGGCGCCGGCCGGTTGCGACACCACCAAGCCGCCCGTGGCAACACCGGTGACCGCGCCGCACACCGCCAGCGCGCCGAACCAGCGCCTTGCACGACTGGTCATGTGCTCCCTTCGCCTACGGCAACCGCCAATCGTGAACGGTACCGTTCTGTCGTGGGGCCGGTCGCAAGACGTTGGGCGATCGTTTTGCTCACCGCCATGCTCGCAATCGCCGCCTGCACCTCAGGCGACGACTCGGGCGCGAACGACACGAGCGGCTCGGCGCCGACGAATGCGGACCGAGCTTCGGGCGCCCCCGCCAGCGGTGAGACCGCGGAAGGCGAGGTCATCTTCGCCGGGTTCAACTTCACCGAGAGCACGATCCTGGCTCACCTGTACGCCCTCGCGGCCGAGGAGCGCGGCATCCCGACCGAGGTGCGCGAGTCAGTCGGACCTCGCGAAGTCGTCCAGCGGATGTTGTTCGACGGCGAGCTCGGCGTCGTGCCCGAATACCTCGGAGGGGCGCTCATCGGAATGGGCGGCAACGCGACCGAAGACTCCGAGGACTCGCAGGAGGACCTGCGCCAGCTGATGGCAGACGAAGGCGTGGCCGTCCTCGATCTCGCCGATGCCGCGAACCGAGACGCCGTTGCCGTCACGTTCGAACACGGCAACGGAGTTCCAGCTCCGGTCGATGAGCGACCTCGACGCGGTCGCTCAGGACCTCACGTTCGGCGGCCCTGAGGAGTGTCCGGACCGGGAGCTCTGCATGCTGGGCCTCGAGCACACCTACGGCCTCACGTTCCACGACTTCGTCGCGCTCGAGCCCGGACTGCCGACCGCGTCCGCCCTCGCGAAGGGCGACATCGGCGCGGCGTCGGTGTTCACCACCGACGCGACGATCTCGGTGTTCACGCTCGTCGTGCTCGATGACGACAAGGGCCTGTATCCCGCCCAGAACGTCGTGCCGGTCGTGCGCCAGGACGTGCTCGAGGCGTACCCGGAGCTCGAGGACGTGCTGAACGACGTGTCGGACCAATTGACCACTCGTGACCTGCGCGCCCTGAACTACACGGTCGCGATCACCGGGGAACAGCCGGTCAGAGCGGCCCGGACCTGGCTCGAGGACAAGGGCGTCCTGTAAAGCGCTGAGAACGGCGACGAGGAAGGTTCGGGGCGGCGCAGTGCGCCGCCCGGGTGCGCGAAGCACCGATTGTCGAGCGAAGCGAGCAGGAGCCGATCGAAGCGCAGCGGAGAGCGGCGACGAGGCAGGAAGCGGGGCGGCGCAGTGCGCCGCCCGGGTGCGCGAAGCACCGATTGTCGAGCGCAGCGAGCAGGAGCCGATCGAAGCGCAGCGGAGAGCGGCGACGAGGACAAGGAGTCATAGACTCCGGCCATGGCCGAGTGGCACCCCGCAGAATGGCATCCCGCGTTCGAGGAGTACTGCGAGACCATCTACGAGCTGGCCGAGGACGACGTCGAGGTCATCCAGGCGCGGATCGCCGAACGGATGGGGGTCTCGCGCCCGGCGGTCTCCGAGATGATCAAGCGGCTCGAGCACGAGCACCTCGTCGACATCGACGGCCGCATCCGGCTCACCAGCCGAGGTCGGGCGCTGGCCGAGCAGGTCGTGCGCCGGCACCGGCTCGCCGAGCGGTTCCTCACCGACATCCTGCAGCTCTCATGGGCCGACGCGCACCACGAGGCCGGCAAATGGGAGCACGTCATCTCCAACTCGGTCGAGGCCGCGATCAACCGGGTGCTCGGGGCGCCGACCACCTGTCCGCACGGCAACCCGATCCCGGGCTCGAGCTACACGGCGCCCGACGCGCATCCGCTCTCGGGGCTCGACGTCGGCGCGAAGTTCACCGTGAGCCGCATCCCCGAAGAGCTCGAGTTCACGCCCGGGCTGCTCGACTTCCTCGAGGAGAGCGCCATCACTCCGGGGCGTGTCGGCAAGGTGACGGCGGCGTCCCCCGACGGCACGGTGACTGTCGAGATCGAGGGTCATACGGTCGGCGTCGGCGCGTTCGCCAGCGACCGCATCCTCGTCACCGCCTGAAGGTCACTCCGCCAACGCGTCCGGCAGCGGATCGGCGTGCACGATCACAAGGCGCTTCGTCGCTCGGGTCAGCGCGACGTACAACGCCCGCAGGCCTTGCTGCTCCTCGTCGACGATCCGGCCCGGCTCGACGACCACGACGCCGTCGAGCTCGAGTCCCTTGACGAGCCCGACCGGCACGACGGTGACCTGTGCATCGAGCGCCTGGCGTGCCGCGCGCCCCACTGCGAAGCCACGCGACTCGAGCGCGCTCGCGACGAAGTCCGCCTGCGACCCGGGAGTCACGACCGCAACGGATCCGTCTCCGAGAGCGGCGAGCAACGTCTCCACTGCGGACGCCACCTCCGAGGTGAGCTCGGCGCCGGCAACCCTGCGGATGATCGGGGGCACGTCGCCCTCTCGTACGGAACGGGGCGGAACGAGGTCGGGCGCCGCGACCGAGAGCACGCGCGCGGCGAGCGCCATCGACTGCGCGGGAATGCGATAGCCGATCGTCAGCTCCCGCACGCGCGGCGGCTTGCGCGCCGGCAGGTGGGCGAGGATGTCGTCCCAGGACGACGGAGCGATCGCGCCGGTGGCCTGTGCGAGGTCGCCGACCATCGTGATCGAACCGTTGAGAGATCGGCGGCTGATCATCCTCAGCGCCATCGGCGTGAGGTCCTGTGCCTCGTCGATGACGATGTGTCCGTAGGTGCGAATCTCCTCGGCCTCGTGCCCGGCGCGCGCCGGCTTCGGGCCGAGCAACGCGAGTGCTTCGTCGAGGAGCGGGATGTCGGCGTCGGTCCACCGCACCTCCTCGACCGTTGCAGAGCGGGGACGGACCAACCGCGCAACCTCGTCGTCGTCGAACGAAGTGCGGGCGGCGAGCCGGAGCAACGCCGCGGACCCGAAGAGATCGTGGAGCAGCTGCGCGGGGGTGAGCACCGGCCACATCCACTCGAGCGCCGCGCGTACCTCGTCGGTGGAGCGCACCCGCTCACGCACCGTCCCCGAGTCGACGGTGTCGCGGGCGCTCGCCGCGAGGGCATCGAACAGCGCTTGCTCGACGAAGCGACGCGCCGCGTTGTGTTGATGAGCGCGGCGAGTCGCGGCGCGCACGATGCGCTGTGACGTCGCGACGTCGACCCGTAACGACGTGAGGCCGAACGGCACCACCAGGTCGCGCGCGAGGGGACGCTGCCGATCGCGCACTGCTCGGGCCAGCAGCGGCGCCATCCGGACCTCGCCCTTCAGACGCCCCACGGAGAGGCTCTCGGTCGCGTGCACGCGGACGCCCGGCACCAGGTCGGCCAACACGACCTGCTCGACGCCGGTCTCGCCGAGCGAGGGAAGCACCCGGTGGATGTAGCGCAGGAAGACGCGGTTCGGTCCGACGACGAGCACGCCCTGGTCCTCGAGCGGGAACCGGTAGGTGTAGAGGAGATAGGCGGCGCGATGGAGCGCGACCACGGTCTTGCCGGTGCCGGGGCCGCCCTGCACGACGAGCACGCCGCCCAGCTCGGAGCGGATGATCTCGTCCTGCTCCGCCTGGATCGTGGCCACGATGTCGCCGAGCTGGCCCGTGCGCGACTGCTCGAGTGCGGCGAGGAGGGCGCCGGGTCCCACGAGATCGCTCTCGGGCGTGACCGACGCGTCGAACACCTCGTCTTCGATGCCGAGCAGCGTGCGGCCTCGCACCGCGAAGTGACGCCGGCGGGCGAGGCCCATCGGGGCGCGTCCCGTCGCCCGGTAGAACGGCTCGGCGACCGGTGCTCGCCAGTCGACGACGACCGGTTCTTGTCGCTCGTCGGCGACCGCCAGGCGGCCGATGTGGAAGGCCTCGCCCGTCGTACGGTCGATGCGGCCGAACACCAGGGCGGCATCGCCGATCTCGAGGTGGGCCAGCCGACTCCGGACGGTCTCCTCGATCACGTCGCGCTCGTAGCGGGCCTGATGGGTGCCGCCGCGGCCGACCTCGGTGAGGCCCCTCAGACGCTCTGCCTGCGCCTTGGCCCGATCAAGGCAGTCGTACGCACGCTCGATGTAGGCCTGCTCTTCGGCGAGCTCGGGGTGCTGCGACATCGACCGTCCCGAGGGGGTTGGAGCGGGTGGTGACCGAGACAATCCGCAAGAAGCGGAGGATCCATGGTATCTGGCCCATCTCGGAGAACTACGGCACCATCGGACGATGCAGATGGAGCACACGAGCCCCTACGGACCGTTGGTCGAGACCCGCCTTCGCGTCCTCTCGTGGAACCTCTGGGGCCAGTTCGGCCCCTGGCGGGCGCGCCAGCCGGCGATCGCAGAGACGATCCGCACGCTCGATCCGGACATCGCGTGCCTCCAAGAGGTGTGGGCCTCCGACGAGGCCAGCCAGGCTGTCGAGCTCGCCGGGATCCACGGCCTGCACCACGCCTACGCGTTCCGCGACGACGGCCCGGTGCACTGGGGCAACGCGATCCTGAGCCGCTGGCCGATCGCCCGCACGCGAGTGGCGTCCGCTCCCGACTGCGGACGAGCCGGACGAGCTGCGCACCGTCCTCTTCGCCGAGATCGAGGGCCCGCGCGGACCCATCCAGGTGTTCTGCACCCACCTCAACTGGCGGTTCGATCACAGCGCGGCGCGGGTGGAGCAGGTGCGAGCGATCGCCGCTCTCGTCGAGGAGTGCCGGCCCCGGACCTTCCCACCGATCCTCGCCGGGGACATGAACGCCGCGCCCGACAGCGACGAGATGCGGATGCTGACGGGCCGCGCGGCGGTCGCCGCGCCCAAGCTGGCCTTCCACGACGCGTGGGAGGTGGCCGGCGATGGCGCCGGCATGACGTGGTCGAACGACAACCCCTACGCCGCGCTCGATCTCGAGCCGTCGCGACGGATCGACTACGTGTTCGCCGGGTGGCCGAAGGAGGGCGGCCGCGGCCACGTGGTCAGCGCGCGGGTTGTCGGCACCGAGCCCATTGACGGCGTCGTGCCGTCCGACCACTACGGGGTGCTGGCCGAGCTGCGCTACTGATCGGCTTCGATCGCGCCGATGAGCTCGAGGATCCGCAGCGGCGGCAGGTGCTGCTCGGTGATCGTCACGCCGAACGGCGCGAGCGCGTCCTCGATCGCGTTGCACAGCGTGGGCGGCGACACGATCATCCCGCCCTCGCCGACGCCCGCGGAAGTTCACGTCAGGATCGAGCGGGACCGTCTCGAGGTGGTGGATCTCGATCCGCGGGATCTCGGTCGCCGTCGGCAGCAGGTAGTCCATGAACGTGCCCGCAAGGAACTGCGCGTTCTCGTCGTACGCCGACCGCTCGAGCAGCACGGCGCCGATGCCCTGGGCGACGCCGCCGCGCACCTGGCCCTCGACGATCGCGGGGTTGATGAGCGCTCCGCAGTCCTCGACGACGACGTAGCGCTCGATCGTCACGTGGCCCGGTCTCGACGTCGACGTCGACGATCGCGCAGTGGGTGCCGCCCGACCATCCGCCCTCGCCGCCGTCGAACGCCTGGGTCGCTTCGAGTCGGCTCGGGCGCGCCGCGACGCGACCTCGGCCAGCGCTGATCGCGCTCACGGGGACGCCCCGCACCGCGACCTCGCCGTCGACGATCTCGAGGTCGCCGGGGCTGGCCTCGAGGAGGTCGCGCCGACACGTCGAGGATGCGCTCGCTGCAGCGCGCGCGGCCGTGTGGAGCGTGGCGCCGCCGGCCATCGTCGCCGCCCGGCTGCCGCCGGTCCGAAGCCCGATCGGCGCGGTGTCGCTGTCGCCGACGACGACCCGCACCTGCTCGAACGGCACGCCGAGCTCGTCGGCCGCGATCTGGGCGAACGTCGTCTCGTGGCTCTGCCCGTGCGGCATCTGGCCGGTGAACACCGAGGACGATGCCGTCGGCGTCGAGCCGCATGCGCATGTTCTCGTTCCCCATCACGCCGCCGCCCGCCGCCCTCGGTTCGGGCCCGGGGCCGCCTCGATGTAAGCTGGCGAAGCCGATGCCGAGGTAGCGGCCCTCCGCCCGCGCCGCCGCCTGCCGCGTCCGGAACGCCGGGAGGTCGACGATCTCGGCCATGCGCTCGAGCGACTCGCGGGTCGTGACGCCGGCGAGGCTGCGACCCGGTGACCATCCGCAGCGGCGCCTCGTCGCGGGTGACGACGTTGCGCAGCCGGAGGTCGAGCGGCTCGATGCCGAGCTGCTTGGCGACGATGTCGATCATCCGCTCGCGCGTGAACACCTCGGCGGCCCACGGTCCGCGGTAGGCGACGTACGTGGCCTTGTTCGTGACGGTCGCGCGTGAACGTGAAGCGAGCCGCGCCGATCTTGTACGGGCCCGGGAGCATCCGTCTCGATGAGCCCGCCGATCATCCCGCCCATGCCCGGATAGGCGCCGGTGTCGACGGTCATGTCGACTTCATGCCGAGCATGTCGCCGTCGGCCGAGTACGCGAGCGGCCTCGGCCTCCATGCGTCTCCTCGCGGGCGTGGCCCGACGCCATCAGGTGCTCGCCGCGATCCTCGATCCACTTCACCGGGCGACCGAGCGCGCGCGACGCGGCAGCCACGGCGATGTCCTCGCGCGCACGCGCCGAGCTTCAGGCCGAACGACCCGCCGATGTCGCCGCACAGCACATGCGCAGCTTGTCGGCCGGTCATGGCCGAGCTGACCGGCGAGGATCATCTTCGCGAGGTGCGACGCCCTGGTTGGCGCTGTGCACGGTGAGCTGCCGGTGTCGGCGTCGAAGTCGGCGACGAGTGCCGCGGCACTCCATCGGCACGTTCTGGTGACGATGCTGGTCGATGCTGCACGCGAGACCACGCCGGTCGGCCGACGCGAACGCCGCGTCGACATCGCCGTAGGAGTTCCGTGCGTCGCGTCCGACGAGGACGTTGCTCGACTCGCTCTCGAAGATCGGCGGCTGGCTCGGATCGAGCGCGTCGGCGGACGACGCGACCGGCGTGCAGCTCGTCGTAGTCGACCTCGACCAGCTCGGCGGCGTCCTCGGCGAGGTACTGGCTCTCGGCGACGACGAGGGCGATCGGGATCGCCGACGAGCCGGACCTTGTCGGTGGCCAGGATCGTGAACGCCGGCGCCGGCATCCCCGGGAACATCGTGAGCGGCGGCGCACCGGGCGCGAGCAGCGCCTGGAGTCGTCGCCGGTGTAGACGGCGACGACGCCGGGCAGCGCCCGCGCCTCGTCGACGTCGACGCTGCGTGATGTTGCGCGTGCGCAATCGTGCTGCGCACGAACGCGGCGTGCAGCATGCCCGGGCAGCTGGATGTCGTCGACGTAGCGGCCGCGCGCCGGTGAGGATGCGCGGGTCCTCGAGCGCTGGACGCTCGAACCCGACGAACCGCTGCGCGGGAATGACGTCGGTCATCGTGTCGCCTCCCTCGTGACGCCCGCGGCTGCCAACGCGCCGTTGACGATCGTCTCGTAGCCGGTGCAGCGGCACAGGTTGCCGGAGAGCGCCTCGCGGACCTCCGGCTCGGTCGGCGCGGGTTCTCCGACAGCAGGGCGGTGATCTGCATGACGAAGCCGGGCGTGCAGAACCCGCACTGGAAGGCGTGGCTGTCGCGCAGCGCCTCCTGCAGCGGGTTCAGTCGTCGCCGTCGAGGCGAGTCCCTCGATCGTCGTGATCGTCGCGCCCCGCGCCTGCACCGCGAGCATGAGGCACGAGCGCACCGGCTCGCCGTCGAGCAGGACGGTGCACGCGCCGCACACCCCGTGCTCGCACCCGAGGTGGGTGCCGGTGAGGCCGAGGTCCTCGCGAAGGAAGTCGGCGAGCGTCTTGCGGGCCTCGGCCGCGCCCTCGCGTGCGCTGACCGTTGACGGTGAGGCTGATGCGGGATCGTGTCGCTCATGCCGCGCCTCCTCGCTCGTTGCGATGCCTCGGTGAGTGCTCGGCGCACGAGGACGCCGGCGACCGTGGCGCCGGTACGCCGCGCGTGGCGTGCAGGTCGGCGCCGAGGGATCGAGGCCACGGGTGGCCAGCGTCGGCGACCTCGTCGATCGCGACGCCGGTCGTGCATCGCGGCCTCCGCCTCGGTGCGCCCGCACCGGCCGGTCGGCGACGTTGATGAGCGCGATGCCGGACATCGCCGTCGACGGCGTCACCGACGCCACGGCGGCGACCATCGCGAAGTCGCCGTGGCGCCGGGCCATCTCCTGCACCGACACGCCGGTGCCGGACGGCGACGTTCGGGAACCTGATGCTCGGGTCAGGACCTCGTCGGCCTCGAGCGCGGTCGTGAAGTAGCCGGCGAAGAAGTCGGCGGCGGCGATCGTCCGCTCGCCGCGGCGTGCTGCGCGGCCTCGAACGTGGCGTCGAGCGCGAGCGCGACCGCAGGGAGCTCGGCCGCGGGATCGGCGTGGGCCAGGCTGCCGCCGATCGTGCCTCTGTTCCGGATCGCGGCGTGGCCGATGTACGGCGCCGCCGCGGCGAGCAGGGGCACCGCGCCGCGCGATCTCGTCGCGAGCGCTCGACGGTGCGGTGACGGGTCATCGCGCCGATCGTCGGTCTGTCCGTTGACGTCGATGGACGAGAGCTCGGCGATCCCGTTGAGGTCGATGAGCGCGGTCGGCCGGGCGAGCCGGAGCGACAGCAGCGGGATCAGGCTCTGGCCGCCGGCGAGGACCTTGGCGTCGTCGCCCTGCTCGGCGAGCGTGGCCACGGCCTCGTCGAGCGACTCGGGAGCGTGATAGGCGAAGGGCGGAGGCTTCATCGGGGGCCGGTCACGCCACCTGCAGCGGCATCTTGGCCATGCCGCGCAGGGAGATGCGAGGCGCCCACTCCGGTTCCCCCGCGTACTCGATCGTCGAGAAGCGCCGGACGAAGCGACCGATGGCGACCTGCGCTTCGAGCCGGGCGAGCGAGGCGCCGAGGCAGAAGTGGACGCCGGAGCCGAGGGCCATGTGGGAGGCGGCGTTCGGGCGATCGAGGATGAGCGTGTCGGGATCGGCGAAGTGCGCGGGATCGTGGTTCGCCGCCCCGAGCACCGGCATGACGACCGATCCCTTCTCGACGACGTCGTCGCCGAACTCGACGTCCTCGAGCGTGGCGCGCGCGGTGAACTGCACCGGGCCGTCCATCCGCAGCAGCTCGTCGACCGCCGACGCGTCCAGAGACGGATCGGCGCGGAAGCGGGCGAGGACGTCGGGATGCTCCATGAGCAGGCGGGTGCCGTTGCCGATGAGGTTGACGGTCGTCTCGTGGCCCGCCACGAACAGCAGCAGCACCATCGCAGACGAGCTCGAGCGTTCGAGAGACGGTCGCCTTCCTCCTCCGCGGCGATCAGCGCGGACAGCAGGTCGTTCTCACGAGGCGCCTTGCGCCGCTCGTCGATCACGGCTTCGACGAACTCGCGGCATGTGGGTCGCCGGCCTCGGTGGCCGCCAGCCGTTCCTCCGGTGGTGATCAACGGCTCGAGCGTCAGCGTGATCGCCTGCGACCACGCCCGCAGCTGCTCTCGTTCGTCGGTCGGCATGCCGAGGAGCTCGGAGATGACCTGGAACGGGAGCGGAAACGCGAGCGTCGGGACCAGATCGCATCCACCGTCCGCCGCGACTCGATCGAGGATCTCGTCGACCATCTCGACGACCCGGGGTCGCCACGCCTCGATCGCCTTCGGCGTGAACGCACGGGCCGCGAGGCCCCGCACACGCGTGTGCTTCGGCGGGTCGATGTTGAGAAGCGACTCGTTGAAGCCCTCGTCGCGCGCCTCGCTCTGCGTCCTGGTTGCCGAACAGGCCGATGCCCTCGGAGCTGGCGTTCTCGGCGATGTTCGCACTGAACCGCGCGTCTCGCAGCACCTTGGCCACGTCGTCGTAGCGCGTCAGCACCACGAGACCGAACGGGCTGCGATGCACCGGATCGGCGGCCCGCAGCTCCGCGTAGTGCGGATACGGGTTCGCTCGCACATCGGGATCGAGGGGATTGAAGAACACCTGAGCAGTCGACACATCGGCATGCTCTCACGATGCCGAGTTAGGCACGAAGTGACCGCCGTGCGAGCATTGAGCGGTGACCTCAGTCGGCCTCGTCCTCGGTGCCGGCGGCGTGGTCGGCCACGCCTACCACGCCGCGGTGCTCGGCACGATCGCCGAGGTGACGGGCTGGGATCCCCGCACAGCCACGATCGTCGTGGGCACGTCGGCCGGCTCGGGCGTCGGCGCCGTGCTGCGCGCCGGACTCCCAGCCCGCGATCTCGCGGCTCGCATCACGGGCGACCCACTGTCGCCGGAAGGCGCTGCGCTCCTCCGGGGCATGGAACGGCTGTCGCCACCGCGGCATGCGTCCGGTCGTGGGCGGGCGGGTCCCCGTGCCCGAGGCACCGATGCTCCTGCTTCGCGACCTCGTCGCGCCGTGGCGGTTTCGACCCGGACGCGCGCTCGCGGCCCTCGCCCCGGAAGGACGCGTGCCCACCACCGGGATGGGCGACCGGATGCGCCGGCTGCACCCGAAGCGGTGGCCGTCCGAGGCACTTTGGATCTGCGCGCTCCGCTTGAGCGACGGCGAGCGAGTGGTGTTCGGGCGAGACGCGCGACCCGAACCGGACGTCGGCACCGCGGTCGAAGCTTCGTCGGCGATCCCTGGCTACTTCGCTCCCGTCACGATCGACGGCGAGCGCTACGTCGACGGAGGCACGCACTCCCCGACCAACGCCGACCTCGTCGGGGGTGTCGGCCTCGACCTCGTGATCGTCGAGCTCGCCGATGTCGGCACAACGCGACGCACTCGTGTTCAACATGCGCGCCGCGGCACGCGGCTTGCACCACGGCGCGCTCCGACGCGAGCTCACCACGTTCAGCAGGGCGACGACCGTGCTGTGCTTCGAGCCGACGTCCGTCGACATCTCAGTGATGGGCATCAACGCGATGGATTCCAGCCGCATGCTGGGCGTGCTCGCGCAGGCGCGCCGGTCGGCGCACGCGCTGCTCGAGCACGATCGGGCCGCCGGGGCGATCGAGATGCTGCGAGCGGCCGCGTGACGTCACCGAAATCCGCGTTCATCGCCGCATGCCGGGGCGAGGCCCACGACCACACGCCGGTGTGGTTCATGCGCCAGGCCGGACGGTCGCTCCCCGAGTACCGCGCGATCCGCGGCGAGGGCAGCATCCTCGACGCCATCCGCAAGCCCGAAGTCGCGGCCGAGATCACGATGCAACCGGTGCGGCGCTATGGCGTCGACGCCGCGATCTTGTACAGCGACATCGTCGTGCCGGTCGCGGCGATCGGCTTCGGCGTCGACGTCGCCCCCGGTACGGGCCCGGTGACCGAGCGCCCCTTCCGATCGGCGGCCGACCTCGACCGCCTGCGTCCGCTCGAACCCGAGCTCGACATCCCGTACGTGCTCGAGACCGTGAAGATCCTGTGCGCCGAGCTCGACGTGCCCGTGATCGGGTTCGCGGGCGCGCCGTTCACGATCGCGAGCTACCTCGTCGAGGGCGGGCCGTCGCGGACGCACGCGCGCACGAAGGCATTGATGTATGGGGAGCCGGCGTTGTGGCACGCGCTGCTCGACCGTCTCGCCGACCTCGCCATCGCCACGTTGCGAGCGCAGGTCGGGCGCGGGGGCAGCGGCAGTCCAGCTCTTCGACAGCTGGGTCGGTGAGCTGAGCGCTCCCGACTACACGGAGTTCGTGCTGCCCGCGAGTCGCAAGGTGTTCGCCGGCATCGCCGACCTCGGCGTGCCGCGGATCCACTTCGGCGTCGGCACCGGCGAGCTTCTCGAGCTCATGCTCGCCGCGGGCGCGGATGTGCTCGGCGTCGACTGGCGGGTGCCCCTCGACGTCGCCCGTGAGCGAGTGGGCGACAGCGTGACGCTGCAGGGCAACCTCGATCCTGCGGTGTGCCTCGCCGAATGGAGCGTGGTCGAGCCGCGTGCGGTCGATGTCCTGCGTAGGGCCGGTCACGGATCGCGGCACATCTTCAACCTGGGTCACGGCGTGCTTCCCGAGACCGATCCCGCAGTGCTGGGGCGTCTCGTCGAGCTCGTGCACAGCACTTCGTGACGCACGTCGTCGTCGTCGGAGGCGGCATCACCGGGCTCGCGTGCGCGCTCGAGCTCGCCGACGCAGGCGCGCGGGTCACGGTGCTCGAGGCCAGCGATCGGCTCGGTGGGAACATCCGCACCTCTCGCTTCGCGGGACTCGATGTCGACGAGGCCGCCGACGCGTTCCTCGCCCGGGTGCCCGAAGCAGTCGAGCTGTGCCGGCGACTCGGGCTCGGCGGTGACCTGGTCTCGCCCGCGATCGGGAGCGCCTACGTGTGGGCTCGGGGCGAGCTCCGCCGACTGCCGCCGGGGCTCGTGCTCGGCGTGCCCGCCGAGCTCCTTCCGGTCGCCCGCTCGGGCATCCTGAGCACCGGTGGCATGGCACGGGCTGCCCTCGAGCCACTGCTGCCCCGTCGGCCAGCGCCGAATGACGCGCTCGGGCCGATGGTGTCGAACCGATTCGGTCGCGAAGTGCTCGAGCGACTCGTGGATCCGCTCATCGGCGGGATCAACGCCGGCGACTCCGAGCGGCTGAGCGCGAGCGCCGTGACCCCACAGATCGACAGTGCCGCCCGGCGCTCCCGGTCTCTGCTGCTCGGCCTGCGCGCCGAGCGCAAGACGAACCCTCCTGATCCCGACGCGCCGGTCTTCTTCACGGTGCGCGGCGGCGTCGGACGCCTGGTCGACGGACTCGTCGATGCGCTTTCCTCGCACACCTCACCGGTCGAGATCTCACTCGACAGCCCCGTAGCGGGCGTGGAGGTGGACTCGGCCGGCGTCACGGTGCTCGCGGGCACATCGGCGGGGAATCCGACGTCGAATCGCCGCCGATGGGGCGGTGATCGCGTGTCCGGCCGGTGCCGCGGCGTCGGCGCTCGCCGAGCTCTCGCCGGCGGTGGCCGCCACCCTCCGCTCGATCGACTACGCCTCGGTCGCCCTCGTCACCCTCGCCTTCGACGACGCGGCCATCGGCCGCGACCTCGATGCCAGCGGCCTGCTCGTCCCGAAGCCCGAGCAGCAGCACCGTCACGGCCTGTTCGTGGGCGTCGAGCAAATGGAGCCACTGGCGAGTCCCTGGTCAGACGATCATCCGGGCCTCGGCGGGCCGCGATGGCGACGACCACGCCCTGGATCTCGACGACGCCGCCCTCGTCGAGGCCGTGCTCGCGGACCTCCGAAGGCTCATGGCGGTCCGGGCTGATCCGACTGAAGTGAGAGTGAGCCGCTGGATCAAATCGTTCCCCCAGTACCGACCCGGGCACCTCGACCGGGTTGCCGAGGTCGAACGGGCGCTCGCGACCGAAGTGCCTGGCATCGTCCTCGCGGGAGCGGCCTACCGGGGTCTCGGCATCCCGGCTTGCATCCGGCAGGGCCAGGGCGCGGCCCAAGCCGTGCTCGCGCGACTGCGCGAACGCGCGGCGAGTGAGTGAAAATGGCGCCCATGGATCGGCGGACCTTCCTCGTCGCTGGCGCTGGCGCACTCGTCGTCGCCGCGTGCGGAGGCCGGTCCGGCGTCGACGACCCCGCCCTCGCCGCGCCGGCGACCGATGCCCCGACGACTTCAGCGTCGACCACCGCCGCGCCGACCACGGCGGCGCCAACGACGACCGCAGCCACGACCACGGCCGCGCCGACGACGACGGCTGCTCCACTGCCTACACCGGCACGGGCGCCCCGCAACGCGCACGCTCCTGAACCCGAGAATCGCATCGGCACGATCGAGATCCCGAAGGTCGGTCTCAATCACGTGCTGTACGAGGGCATCACGCTTGACCACGCTGAACAAGGGTCCCGGCCACTGGCCGGGCACCGCCCTCCCGAGCCAGGACGGCAACGTCGTGGTCGCGGGGCACCGCGTGACGCACAGCCGCCCGTTCCGCAACATCGACACGATGGGCCCGGGCGACGAGGTCATCTTCACGATCGGCTCGGGCCGGCACACCTACACGTTCGCCCGCAACGAGATCGTTCCCCCGACGGGGATGCACATCGTGCAGCAGACGCCGGACAAGACGGCGACGATCTTCGCGTGCCACCCGCCGGGATCGGCCCGGTTCCGTTTCGTCGTCCACCTCACATACGTGGGGTCGGTCACGGTCTGACGGTGGCCGCGGACAGCTCCGTGCGCACTGACGCACCCGAAGACGACGTCTCGGCGCGCCCGCGTCGCGGCTCGATCCGCAGTCGGCTTCCGATCCTCGCCGCCTGTCTCGGCACCGGCGCGCTCATGACGTTCTCGCTTCCGCCGTGGGGATGGTGGCCGCTGCTGTTCGTGGGCGTCTTCTGCCTCGACCGCCTGCTTGCGGGACGGCCCGCCGCGAGTCGCTTCTGGCGGGGCTGGCTCGTCGCCGTCGCGTGGCTGTGCCCCGGGATGGGCTGGATGGTGTTCCTGAGCGCACCGGGTTGGGTCGCGGCCACGGCGATCTCCGCGACGTACTTCGGTGCCGCCTGCGCAGTCGCCCCCGCGAGCCGGTGGCGATGGGTGGCGCTCCCCGGCGCAGTCGTGCTGGCCGAGGTGCTGCGGTGGTCCTGGCCGTTCGGCGGCGTACCGCTCGCATCGTTCGCGATCAGCCAGGCCGCAAGCCCGTTCGCCTTCGTCGTGCGAGTGGGCGGCGCCCCCGTCCTGGTCCTTCTCGTCATGGTCATCGGCGTCACGCTGTCCGCGGCATGGGAGCGGGCCTGGCGCGTCCGTTGCGATCGGCGCCGCGTTCGTGGCTGTCTTGCTCGGAGGAGCGTCGATCGCCCCGCGTGGGCACGACACCGGGTCGATGGACATCGCGCTCGTGCAGGGCGGAGGACCGCAGGGGACCCGCGCCCGCGACACGAGCTCTCGCGTCGTGTTCGACCGTCACCTCGAGGCGACGGGCGAGGTGAAGCTTCCGGTCGACCTCGTGGTGTGGCCAGAGGACACCGTGCACGTCGAGGCGCCGATCGGCACGACGTCGGAAGGCGCGGAGCTTGCCGCGCTCGCCCGCCAGCTCGGCACGACGTTGTCGGTCGGTGTGATCGAGGGCGACGGTCCGGACGATCGCTACAACTCGCAGCTCGCGTACGACAGTGCCGGGAACGAGGTCGCGCGGTACACGAAGGTGCGACGGGTGCCGTTCGGTGAGTGGATGCCGCTGCGCGGCTTCCTCACCGCGATCGGCGCGCCCACCGACCTCGTCCCCCGCGACGACGTGCCCGGCACCGGTCCGGCGATCCTCGACACGCCGGCCGGACGCCTCGGCGTCGTCATCTCCTGGGAGGTGTTCTTCGGCGGACGGGCGCGCGACGCGATCGGGCACGGCGGCACCGTGCTCCTGAACCCGACCAACGGCGCGTCGTACAACGGGACGATCCTCCAGACGCAGCAGATCGCGTCGTCACGGCTTGCGGGCGCTCGAGACCGGGCGTTGGGTCGCGCAGGTCGCGCCGACCGGGTTCAGCGCGTTCATCAACGACGACGGCGACGTGATCCAGCGGTCGTCGATCAGCGAACGCCGGGTACTCCAAGCCGAGGTCCGGACACGGGAGGGCGAGACCCTCTACGTGCGGTGGGGCGACCGCCCGATCGTCGCGGTGGGCGTGCTCCTCGTCGCGATCGGCCTCATCGGCGATCGAGCTCGAGCATCACGGTCACCGGCCCGTCGTTGACGAGCTCGACCGCCATCTCGGTGCGGAAGCGGCCGGTAGCGACTCGTGCGCCGAGCTCACGCAACGCCTCGACGAGCGAAGTGACCAGCGGTTCGGCCGCTTCCGGCTGAGCGGCAGCCAGCCACGAGGGGCGCCGGCCCTTGCTGGTGTCGCCGTACAGCGTGAACTGGCTGACGACCAGCACCTCGTGGCCCGTGTCGGCGACCGAGCGGTTCATCACGCCGTCGTCGTCGGCCAGCACCCGCAGGTTGTAGATGCGCTCAGCGAGCCTGCGCGCCGTGGGCTCGTCGTCAGTGTGCGTGACCCCGACGAGCACACACAGGCCCGGCCCGATCTCCCCCACCACTTCGCCGTCGACGGTGACCGACGCTCGTGTCACCCGTTGCACCAGCGCGCGCACGAGCGCCGACCCTACGGTGTCGCTTCGTGCTGACGCTGACGAGTGACGACCTGGCAGTCACATTGGACCCGCTGCAACGGCGGGCGCATCGCGTCGATCGTGGCGTTCGGTGAGGATCGCCTCGTGAGCGAAGTGCCCCGGCCGAGCAGCTGGGGCGCGTTCCCGATGGTGCCGTGGGCGGGCCGGATCAAGTACGGCAAGTTCACGTTCGACGGCGTCGACTACGAGATGCCGATCAACCATCCGCCCCACGCGATGCACGGCACCGCCTACACGTCCGAGTGGGAGGCGATCGGGCCCGACACGATGCGACTCGAGCTCGGCGATCCGTGGCCGTTCGGCGGGCACACGATCCATCACGCTGTCTGTCGACGGCGCGACGGCTCGCTTTCGGTTGGAGGTGCACGCCGGCGATCGTCCGATGCCGGCGATGGCGGGCTGGCATCCCTGGTATCGCAAGCCGGTCGAGCTCACGTTCACCGCCGCGCAGATGTACGAGAAGGACGACGAGGACATCCCGACCGGCCGCCTCGTCGATCCTCCGCCCGGCCCGTGGGACGACACGTTCACCGGCCTCGCGGGGCCGCCAGTGTTGCGGTGGCCCGACGGCGTCACGCTCACGGTGACGTCGACCTGCGATCACTGGGTGATCTTCACGCAGCCCGAACACGCGCTCGTGCGTCGAGCCCCAGACCGGCCCGCCCGACGCCTTCAACCTCGCCCCGCAGATCGTCGAACCCGGCACCCCCCTGGTCGCGGAGATGACCCTGGCCTTCACCCGCTGACCGTTCGAAGCCCAGACCGAGTGCGCGCCAGCCCGACTATGAGTAGCGCTGGCGCGCAAACGCTGCGCGGATTGGTTACCTCAGAGCGCGGCCAGCAACTCACGGGCGTCACGCTCGACGCCGCCGAAGCCATGGTGGGTGGCGCTCTCCAAGGACGATTCGAGCAGCCGGCGGGCCAGCTCGCGATCGCCGTGCCCCCAGTCGAGCAGAGCCTTCGCGCGTTCGAACTGGATGAAAGGCACTGCAGACTCGATCCCGGCGGCCTCGACCAGCCCGGTGGCGTGGGCATAGTCGGAGTCCGCAGCAGCTGACTCACCCAGCACTACGCGTGCCCGCGCGAGGGCCAGAGCGACGGGTGCGGGCACCGCCACGAGGCCGGCGACTGCGATCTGGTCGCGAACTGGGTTCAGGATCGTCACCAGCTGTCGGGCGGCGTTGCGGTCGCGTGTGAGAAGGGTGACCTCACTCATTCCGACGAGCGCGAGGGTCCGCCCAACGCGCGGCCCGAAGGTGTGAAGTCCCGCCTGTACAAACGGCCGCACGAGCTCCGCCGCTTCGTCGACGCGGCCGTAGTGCGCCCAGCCCGCGGCGATGAATACGCGAAAGGCAGGCAAGTCTTCGATCGCCAGGAACAACGCCTCGACCGCGGGATCCAAGGGGCTCACGCCGTCCTTCATCGTCTCCAGCCAGTCTCGGTGGATCCAGTCGAACACTGCCGCGTCGGGGTAGCCCGCCCGCTCGATCGCTGCTTGACCGAAGAGCTCCAGGAGCCGCTCTGCCGCCACGAGATCTCCCGTCGCGAGCGCCATCCATTTCATTGCGCCACCGGCGACGATGTCGATCAGGGGAATGCTCACGTCGTCGTTGACGCGACACGCCGCTCGAACCTCCTCTTGGACGATCGCCAAGGGAGTTCCGGTCTCCACCAGCGCAACGGCCCGGTTGTAGTGCAGCCAGAACCGCTGAAAGGGCGTAGCTGCCGCGTATGCGGCATCCCAGAATCGCTCGATGCATTCGAGTCGCTGGCCGAGGTTGTCGGCGACTCCCTGCAAGAGCACAACTTGGAGCGCGGCTGCGAGGGCCTGGTCGTCACCGCTCGCTTCAGCAGCGTCGAGGGCGGTGTAGCTGAGCGCGACCGCGTCGTAGTCCCGGCTGTTCGACACTTCCTCAGCAAGCCGGGACAAGAGCCGGGCCTTCGTCGCCAGATCATCGGTACCGCACAGAGCAAGCGCTCTCTCGATCATCCCGATGCGCTCCATGTCGACGTGGGTCACATCCGCCGCGTAGCCGCGGGTGCTCGCCAGCGCAGCGTCAGTGAGGCGTTCCCGATCACCGATCTTGTCCGCGAGACGCCCGGCCTCGATGAAGGTCTCGCCGTACGCGGCGTCACCCGAGGCGCGCAATGCATGCCCAAGACGCAACAGCACGTCGGCCCGCGTCACGTCATCGTCGGGTGGGACCAGCTCGAGCGCGCGGCGATACCAGTCGGCGGCGGCGGCAGCGGCGACGCCTTCGAGAGCCTGGTCGCCGGCTGCGAGGGCGTGGGTCAACGCCGCCGAGCTCGTCGATGGGGTGAGCGCTTCGATGGCGTGGCGGGCGAGCTCGGCAGGGCTGGCTCGGCCGGGCATCGATTCGAGGACATCGAGCGCCCGCTCGTGAAGCCTCCGGCGGCGCACGGACGTCAGGTCGTTGTAGAGCGTGCGTTGGAAGAGTGCATGGGCGAACGTGAGCCGACCCGGGGAGGTCGGAATCTCCTCCAACACCGACGCGCTGATGGCTCCGTCGAGAAGCCCGGCGAGCGACTCGGCGTCGATGTCGCTCACAACTTGTTCGAGGATGTCGATGTCGAAGTCCCGGCCGAGCACCGCGGCGGCGGATAACGCCGAGGATGCCGCGTCGCCGAGCCCCGCGACGCGGCGACCGACGACCTCGCGCACGCTGACGGGCAACTCCAGGATCCGGACGCCGTCAGCGGACTCCCATCGTCCGCTTTCGCCTTGTCGCAAGGCGCCGGTGCCGACGAGATGCCGCAGCATCTCGCGGGTGTAGAACGGGTTGCCGTCGGTCTCCGCGAGCAGCGTGTCGCGGAGGGCCAGCTCGGCCCCCTCGAGCTCATAGCCCACGGAGCGCTCGAGGAACTCGAGCAGCTCGGCGTCGTCGAGACCGCGCAACATGATCCGATCGACGCCCGTCTCGCGGTGAAGCGCCGCGGACAGGTCGGCCATCGGATGATCGATGCCCACGTCGGTGTCGCGCACCGATCCGACCAACATCACTGGCCCCTCTACGGGCAACGACACCAGCTGCCGCAACAGCTGCAGCGACGGCCGGTCTGCCCACTGCAGATCATCGAGCACGACCACAACGGTCCCCAACGCCGTTGCGCGAGTGAGCAGATCGGCGATGGCGCCGAACAACAGGAACCGCTCGGACTCCGGATCGGCAGGCGGCTTGGGCGGGAGGGCCACGCGGCGAACCCAGCTCCGGGAACACCGCTGCGAGCCCGCCCCCCTTTTGCGCGACATGCGCGGCGAGCACATCGTCGGGTAGCAGGCGCAGCAGCTGACCGAGCGCCTCGACCCACGGCTCATACGGCGCGTTGAGATCCTCATCGGCCCGTCCGTAAAGCACGACTGCGCCGTCGTCGTGCACCTGTCGAGCGAACGCGGTGAGCAGAGTCGTCTTGCCCATCCCCGCCTCGCCCGACACCAACACCAGGCGCCGCGACCGTGACGCAGAGGCTTGCTTCAACACAGCGGCCAACGCTTCGAGCTCGACGCGGCGCCCCACAAACAGCTCGAGATCCGTCGACGCCAAGCGGTCCGGCAACGCATCGACCGCGTCGGCGAGCGGCTCCCAAGCCGCCTCGACCACCGCGACCGGATCGGCGAGCCCCTTCAGCTCGCGGTCCCCCAGCGACCGCAGTTCGATCCCGGTACGCCCGGCCAGGACCTGGACGGTCGCACTGGCGAGCACCTGGCCGCCGTTGGCGCTGTCGCAGAGACGCGCCGCTTCAACGCACCGGAGTGGCCGAAGTAGTCGCCGTCGACCTCGTCGGCCTCGCCTGTCGAGATGCCGACACGAACCGAGAGCGACTCGCCCTGCGGTCCGCCGATTCCGAAGATCGACCGCTTGCAGCATCGCCACCGCGCCCGCCAGCGCCTCAGAAGCGGAGCCGAAGACCACCATCAGTCCGTCGCCGAGGTTCTTCACTTCCCGCCCGCTGTGGCGGGCGATCCCCGCCCGCAGGCATGCGAAATGCTCACGCCGAAGCGCTTCCGTCGCGTCGGGACCGAGACGGGCGGCGATCGCCGTCGAACCCACCAGGTCGGTGAACACCACCGCGACAATCCGCACCGTCATCGCACACCACCACCCATCCGTAGGCGTGCTCGGGCGACGTTACTCCTGGCAGTGCGGCTCGACCCGCGCCCTGACCGTGTGGTCAAGGCGACCGATAGGCTGCTCCGATGCCTCCCCCCGGCGATGGTCCTTTGCGCATCGCGTACCTGTCCTACCGGGGGAAGCCCCACGTCGGCGGCCAGGGTGTGTACACCCGCCACCTCACGAAGGCCTTGGTCGACCTCGGCCATCACGTCGAGGTGCTCGGCGGACAGCCCTACCCGGTGCTCGATGCCCGGGTGCCGCTCGTCCAAGCTTCCCGAGCCTCGACATCTTCAACGACACCTACCCCGGCCGCTTCCCGGCGTACTGGGAGATCAAGCACTGGCAGGACCTCGTCGAGATCGCCCAGTTCTCGACCGGCCGCTTCAGCGAGCCGCTCGCGTTCAGCCTGAGGGCCTGGCGCTACCTCGAGCCCCGCAAGCTCGACTTCGACCTCGTCCACGACAACCAGTGCCTGGGCTACGGCATCTTGGCGATCGACCGGTTCCTCCCGGTGCTCGAGACCCTGCACCACCCGATCACGAAGGATCGGGCTCTCGAGGTCGCCCACGCCCCGAACGCGAAGAAGCGCCGGTCGGTCAACCGCTGGTACGGGTTCGTGAAGATGCAGGCGAGGGTCGCTCGCCGCTTGCCCCGGGTTGTCGTCGTGTCGGAGAACTCGATCAACGACATCCACACCGACTTCGGGGTGCCCCGCCAGAACATGCGCCTCGTGCCGGTCGGCGTCGATCCCGAGCTGTTCAAGCCGCTGGATCACGTCGCCCGCGTGCCCGGCCGCCTCATCACGACCGCCGAGCGCCGATGTCGCGCTGAAGGGCCTCTCGTATCTGCTCGAAGCGCTCGCCAAGCTGCGCACCGAGCGCGACGACCTCACGCTCACGGTGATCGGCCGTCCCAAGCCCGGTGGCCGCAGCGCCGAGACGATCGAACGCCTCGGCCTCACCGACGCCGTCACGTTCGTCAGCGGCGTGACCGACGAGCGCATCGTCGAGCTCTACGCCGAAGCCGAGCTCGCTGTCGTGCCCATCGCTGTACGAGGGCTTCTCGCTTCCCGCCGCGGAAGCGATGGCCACCGGCATCGCGGTGGTCGCGACCACGGGCGGAGCGCTCCCCGAGGTCACCGGCACCGACGGCGAGACCGTGCTCTCCTGCCCGCCCGGAGATGCCGACGCGCTCGCGGCCACGATCCGTCGTGGCCTCGACGATCCTGCGCTCCGGGCCAAGGTTGGTGCCGCCGGGCCGCGAGCGCGTGATCAGCCGGTGGAGCTGGGCGCACACCGCCAAGGCGACGGTCGAGCAGTACCGCGAGCTCCTCGAGATGCGCGCGGCGCAACGGCGCAACGACCTGATGCTCACCGTCGACTACGCCAAGCTCGGTGTGCGCGCGGGAGATCGCTTGCTCGATCTCGGGTGCGGCTTCGGCCGGCATGCGTTCGAAGCGGCCCGTCGAGGTCGCGCGCGTCGTGGCCTGCGACATGAGCGATGCCGAGCTCAAGGAGGTGCGCGCGACGTTCGGGGCGATGGCCGAGGCCGGCGAGGTCGCCGAAGAGGGCTGCACCGGCGCCGTCAACGGCGACGCGGTGCACCTTCCGTTCGACAACGGAGCCTTCGATCGCGTCATCGCTTCCGAAGTGATGGAGCACATCCCCGACGACGGCGGCGCGATGGCCGAGCTCGCACGGGTGCTCCGTCCGGGCGGCACGATCGCCGTCACCGTACCGGCGTGGCTGCCCGAGAAGGTCTGCTGGCTGCTCAGCGACGAGTACCACGCCCCGTTCGTCGAGGGCGGCCACGTCCGCATCTACACCGCTCGACGCACTGCGAGCCCGCATGCGCGGCGCCGGCCTCGTCCCCGGGATGTCGCACCGCGCCCACGCGTTGCACAGCCCGTACTGGTGGCTGCGCTGCGCGGTCGGTCCCACGAACGACACGAACAGGGCCGTCGTCGCCTACCGCAAGTTTCTGGAATGGGACATCACCGAGGCGCCCGTGGCCACACGCACCGCTGACCGCGTCCTCAACCCGGTGCTCGGGAAGAGCCTCGTGGTGTACGCCCGCAAGCCGGAGGCTCCGTGATCCGCCTGCCCGAGGTCGAAGGCGTGCTGAGCACGGATCAGCTCGCAGCCACGGTCGACGCGATCGCCGCGGATCAGCTCGCGTCTGGGCTCATCCTCTGGTACCCGGGCGGCCACTCCGACCCGTGGAACCACGTCGAAGCGGCGATGGCGCTCACGGTGGGCGGACGCTGCGCCGAGGCCGAACGCGCCTACGAGTGGCTGATCGCTCACCAGCTCGAGAACGGGGCGTGGCACAACTACTACCTCGCCGACGGCATCGAAGATCACAAGCTCGACACGAACGTGTGTGCCTATGTGGCGGCGGGCGTGTGGCATCACTTCCTCATCACGGGTGACCGCGGGTTCCTCGATTCGATGTGGCCGGTCGTCGAGCGCGCGATCGACTTCGTGCTGACGATGCAGACCGCGCGGGGCGAGATCATCTGGGCGCGTCACACCGACGGCACGCCGTGGTCCTACGCGCTCCTCACGGGCTCCTCTTCGATCTGTCACAGCCTGCGCTGCGCGGTTGCCATCGCCGAAGCACTGGGCGAGGAGCGCCCCGACTGGGAGCTCGCGGCGGCGAACCTCGCGCACGTCGTTGCCCACGTTCGCGATGCGTTCGAGCCGAAGGACCGCTGGGCGATGGACTGGTACTACCCCGTGCTCACCGGCGTCGTCACGGGCGCCGCAGGAGCCGCCCGACTCAGCGAGCGCACGAGCACGTTCATCATGGAGGGCCTCGGCGTTCGCTGCGTGGCCGACCGCCCGTGGACGACGGCAGCGGAGACTTGCGAGGCGGCGATGGCCTACCTCGTCGTCGGCGACGACCGGACCGCCCTCGACCTCTTCACGTGGGCGCAGGCGCATCGTGAGGACGATGGCGCGTATGTCACTGGCATCGTCCATCCCGAGAAGATCAGCTTCCCCGACGGGGAACGCACCTCGTACACCGCGGCCTCGGTCGTGCTCGCCGCCGACGCGTTGAGCGGGGCCTCGGCGGCCTCCGGATTGTTCCTCGGCGATCATCTCCCCGCCGTGATCGACGCCAGCGATCCTGTGACGGATTAGCACTGACGATCCCCCGGGCCTCCCGGCGTAAGTTGCGCCGATGACCACCGTTGCCGATGTGCGTGCCCTATCGGACGAAGTGATGGCTCGGGCCAAAGAGACCGAAGCGGCTCGCTGCGTCCCGACAGATCTCGTCGACAAGATCGGCGGGGCCGGCGTCTTTCGCATGTTCGTTCCGAGCAAGGTGGGCGGTCAGCCGATCGACCCCTTGACTGCCTGCGAGATCGTCGAGGAGTTGTCGAGGGCGGATGGCTCAACCGGCTGGACGTCGATGATCCTCAACACGTCGTTCTTCACCTCCTGGCTCGAGCCGGCTGTCGCTCGCGAGCTGCTGGATACGAAGCCGCTGTCGGGCATGGCCGGGCTGTTCGGTCCCGTCGGTCGGGGAGAGCCGACCGAGGACGGCGCCTCAGTGCGACTGTCCGGTCGATGGCCGTTCAACAGTGGCAGCCCCCACGCCTCCTGGTTCTGCCAGGGGGCGATCGTGCCCGGACCCGACGACCAGCCGCCGTGGCGGTTCCTCTTCCTGCCCGCGTCGGACGTGGAGATCCTCGATACCTGGCATGTCGCGGGTCTCCGGGGCACCGCGAGCCACGACGTGCTCGTCAACGGGGTGCTGATCCCCCGCGAGCGAACCGCGAACCCGATCTTCGAGCAAGCCCCGCACGACGAGCCCCACTTTCGCTGGTCGTTCTTCGGCCTACTGGGTGCGCTGATGTCAGGGTTCCCGCTCGGTGTCGCTCGTCGCTCGCTCGACGAGTTCTCCGCCCTCGCCGAAACGAAAGGCCGTGGCGGCGGGGAGGCGCTCGCGACAGAGCAGGTCGTGCAGATCGAGGTCGCGCGTTGCGAGGGCGCTCTTCGCGCCGCGAGGACCTCGATGTTCGACTCGTTGGCGTCTGCCTGGGACACCGCCGTCAACGGCGACGACGTGTCTCGCGAGCAACGGCTCACCATCCGATTGGCCGCACAGAACGCCATGCGTGTGGCCATCGACGTGGCCGACACGATGTTCGCACTCGCGGGTGGTGGGGCGCTGTACGACGACAACCCACTCCAGCGCTGCTGGCGTGACGTCCATGCGGGCAGCGCGCACATCTTCTTCTCGACGCCCAACTTGGCTCGGTCCGGGAAGATGCTGCTCGGCCAGCCGACGGAGGAGTGGAGCGCGTGACTCTTCTTCGTCACCGCTCTCCGCTCCGCTTCGATCGGCTCCTGCTCGCTTCGCTCGACAATCGGTGCTTCGCGCACCCGGCGGCGCGTTGCGCCGCCCCTTTGGATCCTCGTCGCCGTCGGCCGCTTCGCTTCCGCCGGCTCCTGCTCGCTTCGCTCGACAATCGGTACTTCGCGGACCCGGCGGCGCATTGCGCCGCCCCTTTCGTCACACGCGGCGGAGCACGCGCAGGCTGCCCGTCGCACTGACCTCCTCGAACTGCCCCGACGAGAGCGCGGGAAGGTAGATCTCCTCGTACGGCGGACGGCCACCGTCGGCGGGATCGGGGAACACGTCGTGGATGGCGAGGGTGCCTCCGACCGCGACCTTTGGCGTCCACGCTGCGTAGTCCGCGCGCGCGGGCTCGACTCCGTGCCCGCCGTCGACGAAGAGGAATGCGAGCGGCGTCTCCCAATGGGTGGCGATCACGACGGACGGTCCGAGGACGCCGACGACCACCCCTTCGAGCTGCGCCTCCCGCATGTTGCGCAGGAACTCCGGAAGCGTGTTGAGCCGGCCGGTGGTCGGGTCGACGAGCGAGTCGTCGTGGTGCTCCCATCCGGCCTGGTTCTCCTCTGAGCCGTGGTGGTGATCAACGGTGAACAGCGCCGTCCCACGGTCCGCCTCCAGACAGGCGGCACCGAGGTAGATCGCCGACTTGCCGCAATAGGTGCCCACCTCGAGCAGCGGCGCGCCGGGAACCGCACCGATCGCGGCAACGGCCGCATCGTGCAGAGCGAGCCCCTCCGCCTGGGGCATGAATCCCTTCGCTGCTTCAGCCGCCGCCTGCAGCCGCTTGTCCACTCACGCCTCCGCCGGCTGGGGTTTGAACAGGACCTCGTCGAGGATCAGGAACTTCGCGACCCACAGGACGCCGAATCCGGCGAGGTTCGCAAGGCTCACGATGATCGTCGAGTCCGACCATTGCGTCGCGATCGCCACAAAGAGAGTCGAGAGGATCAGGCCCGCTATCGCCATGCCCCAGAAGGGGACGATCTCGCCCCAGAAGCGGTTCTTGTCGTTCTTTCCCCAGACCCAGTACCGGCTCAGCAGGTAGGCGGGGATCGACGTGATGCACACGGCGAACACGTTGGAGGCCACGCCGCTCCACTCGAGCTTGCCGTGCGTGATCCAGAGGATGATCTGGGTCGCGATGGTGCAGACGACCGACACCGTCACGTACCGCAGCGCCTTGCCGCGGAAGCGCTCGATGATGGCCCGCGGCGAGAGGTCCATCCGCGAAGGGTACGCCTCGGTCAGAGCTCGATCGCGTTCGCGCGCGCGATCGAGCCGAGCCACCGAGCGCTCGGCTTCACGGTGCGCTCCTGGGTGGCGCGGTCGACGCCGATCAGCCCGAACGTCGGCCCGTATCCCGAGGACCACTCGAAGTTGTCGAGCAGGCTCCAGTACGTGTACCCCCGCACGTCGATGCCGTCGTCGAGGCACGCCAGCACACCCTTGAGGGCACGCTGCACGTATTCGACTCGCCGGGTGTCGTCTGTGGCCGCGATGCCGTTCTCGGTGACGAGGATGGGCGTCTGCTTGGTCAGGTCCCATGCTCGGCGGATCGTCGCCTCCAACGCCTCCGGCCAGAACTCGTAGCCCATGATCGTCGTCTCGACTCCGTCCTCGTTGCCGAGCGTCCCCTCGGGACCGACGCGGCTGCGACTGTAGGTCTGGACGCCGATGTAGTCGTCGTCGACGGCAGCATGGAGGTACACATCCTCCAGCCCGTCGAGGATGCGCGCCGCCCGCTGGGTCGCGGCGTCGAGGGCCTCGGGAGTGTCGCCGACCGGCCACATCTGCTGCATGGCCAGCGTCAGCCCCGCCGGAACGTCCGGGTAGCGACCCTTGATCTCGGCCATCGCCTTGTGGTGCGCGTCGACGAACACGTCGTTCGCCCGCCGGCGATTCTCCCGATCGCCCTTGCCACCCGGCGGGAATCGGCCGGCGAGATATCCGATGGTCGCGACCATGTTCGGCTCGTTGAACGTGCAGAAGCGAGTGGCGATGTCGCCGAGGTGCTCGGCGACGCGGTCGGCGAACCGGGTGAACAGGTCGGCGGTCGCCGGCTCGATCCAGCCCCCCATGCGCGCGACCCAACGAGGCGTCGTGAAGTGGTGGAGGGTGACGGTCGCGTCGAGACCGTGCTCACGACAGTTCGCGCACATGCGCCGGTAGTGGTCGAGTGCGGCTCGCGAGAACTCGCCATCCTCGGGCTCGATGCGACTCCACTCCACCGAGAACCGGTACGAGTTGAACCCCAACCCGGCCAGCAGCCGTAAGTCGTCGGGATAGCGGTGGTAGTGGTCGCACGCGTCGCCGCTCGGCTCCACACAACCCGAGCTGGGCGTGTGCTCCCACTCCCACCAGTCGTTGTTCCAGTTTCCACCTTCGACCTGATGAGCAGCCGTGGCAGTGCCCCAACGGAACCCTTCAGGGAAGGTGCGCGTCGTCATCCGCGGCACGGTACCTGCCAACATGACCCAGTGCCGACGGACGCTGAGCAGAGCCCGCTCGACGACCTCATCGACCTGCTCGATCTCGAGGACATCGAGGTCAACATCTTCCGCGGGCACTCACCCGACGAGAAGCGCCAGCGCGTGTTCGGCGGCCAGGTCGCCGGCCAGGCGCTCGTCGCGGCCGCTCGAACCGTCGAGCACGCGCCCGACGATGGTCCGCCCCGCTTCGTCCACTCCCTGCACGCGTACTTCTTGCGACCGGGCGACCCGAATGCGCCGATCCTGTACGAGGTCGACCGCATTCGCGACGGACGGTCATTCACTACCCGCCGCGTGGTGGCCATCCAGCACGGCAAGGCGATCTTCAACCTGCAGGCGAGCTTCCACGTGCACGAGGGAGGTCTCGACTACCAGCTGCCGATGCCCGAGGGCGTGCCCGACCCCGAGACGCTGCCCGACTTCAGGACGCGGATGGCACCGTTTCAGGAGGCACTCGGCGACTACTACGACCGGCCTCGACCGATCGACTCGCGCCACGTGGGCCCGACGCCCGAGGAGCGGCGTGACGGCGCGGAGCCGTTTCAGCGGGTGTGGCTGCGTGCCGACGGCCGGCTGCCCGACGATCCGGTGTTGCATGCCTGTGTCTTGACCTACGCGTCTGACATGACGCTGCTCGACACCACGCTGCTTCCCCACAAGGTGCGGTGGCCCGACGATGGCCTGATGATGGCGAGCCTCGATCACGCCATGTGGTTCCACCGGCCCTTCCGGGCGGACGAGTGGCTGCTGTACGACCAGGGCACCCCCTCGAGCTCTGGCGGGCGCGGCCTCGCCTACGGCTTCATCTACACCCAGGAGGGCGATCTCGCTGTGACCGTCGTCCAAGAGGGTCTCGTCAGGGTGACGCGATGAACGGGCCCGTCAAGCTCTTCGCGGTGGTGGGCTTGGTCGTTGCGGTTGTGCTCGGGATGGCCAAGTGCAGCCCGGCGCCGAACCCCGGGAACCCGGCGTTCTCCCTCACTACCGTCGCGACGCTCGACGCTCCGATTGCGATGGCGACACGCGTCGGCGATGAGTCGCTGTACGTCGCAGAGTGGGGCGGTCGCATCATGGCGATCCGCAACGGCGCCGTCGACCCCACACCCGTGATCGATCTCTCCCGGCTCACTCGCGCCGGGGGCGAGCGGGGCATGCTCGGCCTGGCGATCGCGCCCGACGGTGCGCATCTGTACGTGAACTACACCGACCCCAACGGCAACAGCCACGTGGACGAGTTCGCGCTCGGGGCCAACGGTCGAGCCGATCCCGCGTCGCAGCGGCCCCTGCTCCAGCAGACGCAGCCGTACCCGAACCACAACGGCGGTGACCTCGTCTTCGGGCCCGACGGCTACCTCTACGTCGGCTTCGGCGATGGCGGCAGCCGTGGCGATCCGCAGGACAGGGCCCAGAACATGAGCACCTGGCTCGGGAAGATGCTGCGCATCGATCCGAGCAAGCCTTCGGGCGGGCGGGCGTACGGCATCCCCGCAGACAACCCGTTCGTCAACAGCAGCCATCCCGAGATCTGGTCGATCGGGCTCCGCAACCCGTGGCGCTACACGTTCGACCGCGAGACGGGTGACCTCTGGATCGCCGACGTCGGCCAGGGCGAGTACGAGGAGATCAACTTCTCGGCCGCGACCGCCGGACGCGATCCCGCGAAGGGCGCGAACTTCGGCTGGAACCTCTTCGAGGGGTTGCACGAGTACGAAGGCGGCAGCACCGCCGGCCTGACGATGCCGGTGTTCGAGTACACACATTCCGAGGGCTGCTCGGTCACCGGTGGCTATCGCTACCGCGGCACGAACGTACCGGGGTTGCAGGGCGCGTATTTGTTCGCCGACTACTGCAACAACACCATCCGGGTGTTGAGCTTCGATGGCGCCAAGGCCACCGAGATCCGTACCCAACGTGTCGAACCGTCGCCGATCGTCTCGTTCGGCGAGGACAACAACGGCGAGCTGTACGTGCTCGCGTTCGACGGGACGGTCGCGCGGATCGACCCGCCCCCACCCCAGTCGGGCTGAGCTTCAGCGTCCTTTGAACTCGGGCGGGCGCTTCTCGAGGAACGAGCGCACGCCCTCGCGGTGGTCCTCGGTCTGGAAGAGCTGGCCGAGGTTCGTCATGACCCACGCGCCGAGGTCGTTCCAATCGGGGTCGAGCGCCTTGCGCAGCCCGCGTTTGATCGCCTGCACCGCGAGCGGAGGGTTCGCGGCGATGCGTTGGGCGAGGCCGAGCGCCGTGGGCAACAGCTCGTCGTGGGCGACGACGCGGCCCACGAGCCCGATGCGACCCGCCTCAGCCGCGTCGATCACCTCGCCGGTCATGAGCATCTCGGCCGCCTTCTCGCGGCCGACGAGCTGGGCGAGCCGACCGAGCCCGGGCGCGTCGCTCACGAGCCCCCGCAACACGAACAGCTCGCCGAACTTCGCCTTCTCCGACGCGACCCGGAGGTCGGCCATGAGCGCGAGCTCCATTCCCCATCCGACTGCCGCGCCGTTGACGGCCGCGACGACAGGCACGTCGGTGTGCAACAGCGCGTCCGCGGCCGGCGTGAGGCGAGGGCCGGCCTTCGTTGCGCCGACATCGGGGGGACGCTCACCCCCGCCCATCACGACCTTCACGTCGTCGCCCGGAGCAGAACGCGGGGTCGGCCCCGGTGATCACGAGGCACCGCGCGGTCGTGGTGCGCACTGCGTCCTCGAGCTCCGCGTAGGTGCGGAACGTGAGCGCGTTGCGCGCCTCGGGTCGGCGCAACGTGATCACGCCCACTTCGCCCTGCTCGTCGTAGGTGAGGTCTTCGTACACGAGTCCCCCTCTTAGGCTCAGGTGGTGCGCCGGCTTGCCCCCATCTTGGTCGCGTTGCTCGCCGCCGGCTGCGGCGGATCGAGCGACGACACGGACAGTGGCGCGGCGAACAGCGGCGTCGGCACGACCACGACCGCGGTGAGCACCGCTGCGGCACCCACGGCGACCGTGTCCACGACCACGACGTTGCTGACGCCAGCAGACGACCCCGCGGCTCTCGCCGCCCAGGTCACCGCGGCGGAACGAACGTTGCGGGATCCGACGACCCCTCCGGCGGTCGCCGAGACCACGGGCACGTTCCAACAGCTCGCGTACCGCCGCCTGTCGGCCCATCCGGAGTGGGACGCCGCGTTCTTCGCCGCGATTGAACCCGACGTCGCCGCCGCGGCCGCGAACAACGTGGCCGCGTTCCGCGCCTTTCAGCGCCCGCCGCATGGCCCGCCCTCGGACACGCTGCCGGCGTGGCGGATCGTGCCGCCGCGGCCGGTCGACGAGCTGATGGGCTACTACCGGGAGTCAGAGGCCGCCACCGGCGTGCCGTGGTACTACCTCGCGGCGATCCACCTCGTGGAGACGCGGATCGGGCGCATCGACGGGCTGTCGACCGCCGGCGCGCAAGGACCGATGCAGTTCCTGCCCTCGACGTGGGCGGAGTGCTGCACCGGCGACATCGAGAACCCGCGCGACGCGATCATCGGCGCCGGTGTGTACCTCCAGCGATCAGGGGCCCCGGGCGACATGGACCAAGCGATCCTCCGGTACAACCGCGACACCAGGTACCGCGACGCGATCAAGGCGTACGCCGCGAACATGGCCGCTGACGAGCGCGCGTACCTCGGCTACCACGCGTGGGAGGTCTTCTACGCCTCGTCGGCCGGGAGCTTCCACCTCCCGGTTGGCTACGAGGAGCTCGAGCCGGTCCCGGCGACTGAAGCGTCGACGACCGCCGCCCTCCCCGGCTGACGTCGATCCATCCCTCCGCTTCTCGCGCGAGTAACCGGCCACCACTGGCCGGTTATGCGCGCGAGAACGCCGGGAGGTGGGGCTACTCGGGGGCGTGGCAGCACGGCTTCGACGTTGTTGCCGTCGGGATCGCGCACGAACGCGCCGTAGTAGGTGGGGTGATACTCGGGCCACACGCGTGGCTCGTGGAGGACCTCCGCACCGGCGGCCTTGGCCGCTTCGAACCAGGCGTCGACCGCGGCGCGGTTCGGAGCCTCGAAGGCGATGTGCGCCTCCCGGTTCGGCTCGCCCGTGGTGAGCGGGCCGATCCAGAACGTCGGGCGCCCGCCGATGCCGTAGCCGATCACGTCGCCGAACTGCATCACTCGCTCGCCGCCGAGCGTGGCGAGCACCGAGTCGTAGAACGCGGCGCTGGCGGCGGGGTCCGCGCACTGAATTGAGAGATGGTCGAGCATGGCGGCGATCGTAATGTCGCCCGCCTGAGAGCGAGACCGTACGTCGACGAGGACCTGCCGAGCGTGCAGGCCGCGCTAGCCGAGTGGACCCGCCGACGCGGGGTTCTGCGGCTACTGCCATCCGGGTGACCTGGTGCATCGCATCTACGCGACGCCCCGTGGACCGCGTCCCGCGTCAGCTGTGGGAGGACGGCTCGACACATCGCCGGCATCGAGATCAGCGGTCGTTTCGGGACCGTGTTCGACGTCTTCACCGTCCCGTCAGCTCCGCGGCACCGACGCCGAGCGCACGATGCTGCAAGCCGCGTGCGAGCGAGGCGGCACCGAGACCGACGTGTTCACGTGCGACCAGACGCGCATCATGTTGCTCGAAGAGCTCGGCTTCCACGACTACCGCGTCTGGGATCACGTCACCGAGCGTGCCCCTCGGTGGGCAGCTGCCCACGCTCGCCGATCCCCGAAGGCTTCACGATCCGAAGTGCTCGGGAGCACGACAGCACCGAGCTCGCCGCGGCTCGCCGTGAGGTATTCGCCGAGCAGTGGACCGGTCCCGATGATCGAGGGCGAGCTCGTTGCGGTCGCGCCCGACGGTCGAGTCGCCGCGTTCACGGTGATCTGGTTCGACGGCGTGAACCGCGTCGGCTTGTTCGAGCCGGTCGGCACCCGTCCCCACTACCAACGACTCGGCCTCGCCCGGGCCTTGATGGTCGAGGGTCTGCGGCGAATGCATCGAACCGGCATGCGCACCGCCATGGTCGAGCACGACGTCACGAACACCGCTGCGGCGGCCCTCTATCGCGCCCTCGGGTTCGAGACCCGATACGAGACGCACGGATTCAGACTCTCTGACTAAAGTCAGGGAATCGACCGGGCCGCCATCGACCGAGTGCGCCGCTTCAACCGCCTCGTGACCCAGCGCGTCGGCGCGCTCGATGACCACTACCTCTCACGCGACCGTCCTCTCGGCGAGGCGCGGATGCTGTGGGAGATCGGCATCGAGGGTCGCGACGTCCGCGAGCTGCGGCGCCGCCTCGACCTCGACTCTGGTTACGCCGCGCGGTTGCTGCGCGCGCTCGAAGCCGACGGCCTCATCACTGTGGAGCCCAGCGACGAGGATGGTCGAGTCCGCATCGCGAGGCTCACCAGGGCCGGCCTCGCCGAGCGTGCAGTGCTCGATCGACGCGGCGACGCCCTCGTCCGCTCGATGCTCGAACCGCTGCGCGAGACCGAACGAGCAGCGACTCGTGTCCGCGATGGCCGAAGTCGAGCGACTGCTCACCGCGGCGCTGGTGCGCATCGACGTCATCGATCCCGCGCATCGCGATGCCCAGCACTGTCTGCAGGCGTACTTCGCCGAAATCGACCGCCGCTTCGACGAGGGCTTCGACGAGGGCACGTCGCGGCCCGCCGGCCCGGAGGTCTTCCGACCACCCGCTGGGGTCTTCCTCGTCGCGACGCTCTGGGGCGAGCCGGTCGGATGCGGAGGGCTGAAGCTCCCTCCCCGACAGCCGGCGGAGATCAAGCGGATGTGGGTCGCCGAGTCCGCCCGCGGGCTGGGCATCGGCCGCCGGCTGCTCACCGCGCTCGAGGACGAGGCGCGCGCATCAGGCAAGCGTCACATCCGACTCGACACGAACAAGAACCTGAGCGAGGCCATCGCGATGTACCGAGCCGCGGGCTACGACGAGGTCGCGCCGTTCAACGACGAGGCCTACGCCGACCTGTGGTTCGAGAAGCGACTGGGTCGGCCCTCCCGCGTCACGACTTCGCCGGAACCTTCCACACGACGGCGGGAGGGTCGACTCGAGCGCACCGTGGACCGCCACGGTCATCAGTGAGGTCGACCACGGCCTCGACGCGGCCCGCGTCGATCGCCCGCTGCATGAGCTCAGGCTCGACTCGATCGAGCATCAGCTTGGCGCGCCGGAACATCTCGAACTCCTGGTTGGCGCCGACATCACCCCACGTGAGGTAGATGAACCGATCGCCGCGCTGGCCCTGCACTGCGGGTCCGCGGAAGTCGAGTGCACCCTCGTTTCGCACGATGTCGACGTCGATCTCCCAGCGCGCCTTGGACTCGTCTGCCCGGACCAGCTGTGCTGGCTCGCGCTTGATCTGGACGCCGACGTGGACGTTCTCCATGGAGGACCCGTCCGGACGACAGAACACCCGGCCCGGCAGGTTGACGCCGTTGATCGTGACGCGCACATGCCGATTATCGATCACTCAGCTTGTGCAGCACGACGTCGAGCCCGGGCCACGGCACACCGTCGCCGAGGCTCTCCTCGACACACCGCGCAAACAGCCACTGCCGGACCCGCTCGGCGTCCAGACCGGCCAAGTCGGCGACCTCGGTCAACAGCCCGATCGGGTCGGCCTGCAGCGAGGCGTTGCAGTTCAGCAGGTGCTGCAGGACGTCGTAGTGCGGGTCGCCGACATACGGCTTGGGATCGATGAGCAGCCATGGGCGGCGCTGACCGGACAGCACGTTGCCGGCGTGCAGGTCGGTGAACAGCAGCACCTGGGTCGGCCCGGTTCGCGACAGCTCGCGGAACAGCGCAAGCCCCTCGCGAGCCAGCCCGGCGTCGAGTCGTGAGCGGGTCGGCGTCGAGCCGCGCCTCTGCCTGTTCGCACCAGTCGTCGGCCATCAAGGACAACGGACGGAACGGATGGTCGGCAGCCAGGTCGACGGCCCAGACCGACCGGAGCAGATCAGTGACGACGACGTGCTGCTCGGCCTCGGGGCGTCCGCGCAGCTCGGTGCCGGGGCGGCATCGCTCGAGCAGCAGCGCCGTGGTGTCGTCGGCGAGGTGCTCGAACGCGTGCACCTCCACCGCGCCTCGGCCCCCGAGCGCGGCGAGCCCCTCCGCCTCGTGCAGCGCCTCCGTGTGCTGCCACGCCACCTTGAGCACGACGTCGCGTCCGTCAGCGTCAGTGCCTGGTGCGACCCACGAGCAGTTGCCGCCGGGCTCGAACGGCTCGTCGAGGTGCAGACTCCAGCGCGCACACAGCTCCTCGACCCGGTCGGGCAGTGCGGCCAGCCACGCCACCCGCGCCGGTCCGCCGAGGTCGGTCGAGGCCTGCAGGAAGGTGGGCACGCGCAGCCTCGCGGTCATGCGAGTCACCGTAAGCCGTGCAGCTCTCGGCCTCGCAATCTCGTTCGCCGCGCATGGGGCGCGTGCATACGATCGGTCGGCGATGCATCGGCTTCCTGCTGCGACGGACTTCGACGGATGGGTCGCGCAGCTCGCAAACTCAGAGCGGCGCAGACGGGCCAAGATCTACCTGCGCGAGGCGGGCCAGCCGGCAGTGCCCGCCGTGCGACGCGGCATGCACCACCCGAAGGCGATCGTCCGGCGATTGTGTGCGTCGATCCTCGATCATCTCGCCGACGAAGCCGCGCTCATCGACCTCGTCGCGGCCCTGGATGACGAGGACCCCGGCGTCCTGAAGCGTTCGCTGCACGCACTGGCGTGTGACCGCTGCAAGGAGAACGCATGCCGTCCCGGCGAGGAGCTGTTCGTGCCGCGGGCACTCGAGCTGCTGCACCATCACAACCCTGATGTCCGCGCCAGCGCGATCGACACCCTCGGCAAGGTCGTGGCCCGCCGGCCGGACGTCGCCGACGCGCTCGCTGACGTCGCCCGCCACGACCGCGATGCCGGCCTGCGCGGCATGGCGCGCCACCGCCTTCCGAGCACACGATCGCACGTGTCCTGACGAATGGGGATCGATCACGTCGGTCTCGGCGTGCCGGACGTCGACGCCGCGAGGGCCTACTACGACGAGTTCATGCCACTCGTCGGGTTCGTGCGCGAGTGGGAGACGGGGTACAGAGCGACCGACTGGTACGGGGCCCAGATAATGCTCTACCCAACACTTGAAGACGGCGACTACTCGCGCCATCGCGTCGGGCTGCAGCACATCTCGTTCCAAGTCCCGACGCGGGCGAATGTGCATCGCGTCTACGAGTGGGCGAAGGAACGCGGTCACGAGATCGTCCACGAGCCGAAGCTGTTTCCGGAGTACCACGAGCACTTCTATGCGACGTTCTTCCTGGACATGCACGGGTTCATGCTCGAGGCCGTCACCTACGAGCAGGTCGACCCGGCGGCCGACCTATGACTTCAGTTCAAATCGATAGACGTTCGTGTCGCGGGCTTTGAAGCCCAGACGCTGATACAGGCGGTTCGCCGCCTCGCGTGACGGACGCGACGTGAGCTCGACGGTCTTGGCCCCCTGCTCGGCCGCGAGCCGCAGCGCTTCGCGATTCAGCGCCTCACCGACACCCTGTCCACGCGTGTCTTCGTCGACGACGACATCCTCGATCCAGGCGCGCACGCCGCTCGGGATGCGGAACACGACCAGCGTCAGCGCGCCGACGACTTCGCCATCGATCCGCGCGACGAGCAGCTGCGTGGCGGGCGAGTCCACGATCTCTTCGAGCTGCGCTTGCGTGGGCGGCGCGGCGGACGACGACAGCTGCGGGAGCAGCCGCGACACGGCCGCGAGCAGGTCCGACGGTCGCGGCCTCGGCGACCGTCACCGTCACGTTCATCGCGCTGGAAGTTAACGCCTACACTCCCGCGACCTACATGCTCCGGGGGATTCATGCGAGACGAGGAGGTCCGGGCGAAAGCCCGAAAGCTGCGAGACCTGGTCGAGGTGGTCGCGGCGAGCGTGTACTTCCTGGCTGAAGCGCACACGGCCTACAAGGAGCTCGGGCTGCCCGACTTCGGGCCCGCCTACTTCACGAGCCGAGGCGCGTGCATGGGCCAGGTGCCCGGCGAGATGGTCGTCGCGGCGTTCGGCGTCTTCAACCCGGCGATGGTGATCCCCGCCGTGGACGAGGGCTGGTCGAAGACCGACCGGGACTCGATCCTCGCAGCGCGCGAACGCGGCGCGGTGGAGGGCATCACTCGGCTCGCCGGCCCGGACCCAGACGGCCTCGCCCGCGCCACCGAGATCCTCAAGCGCGCCGGAGCCGCGGCGAGCGGCGAAGGTCGCGCCCTCTACTCGGGGCTGCTGTCGCTCGGCTTCCCGGGATCGCCGATCGGCGACTTCTGGCGCGCCGCCGACCTGGTGCGCGAGCACCGGGGCGACTCGCACATCATCGCCTGGGTGTCCCACGGCCTCGATCCGATCGAGGCCACCCTGTCGACGGAGCTGTGGTGGCGCCTTCCCCTCCGCTCGTATGTCGCGACCCGGGGATGGTCACCGGAGCAGATCGACGGCGCTGTCGACCAGCTCCGTGACCGCGGGCTCATGGACGGCGACGCGTTCACCCCGGCGGGCGAGGACTTGCGGGCGGAGATCGAGCTGTGCACCGACCTGCAAGAGCGATCGATCGTGCGGGCGATCGGCGACGACTTCGAGGAGCTGTGCATGATCCTCACGCCCATCAAAGACAAGCTCGTTGCCGGCGGGGCGTATCCGGTCGATCCGGCGAACATGACGCGGCCATGAGCGACGAATCGATTCCCAAGGCCCGCATGCTCGCCGGCTACCTCGAGCCGATCGTCGGCTCGGTGTACTTCGCACCAGAGTGCCATCAGCGCTACGCGGCGCTGGGCTTCAACGCCGAGCGCGGCGAAGGCCGGCGGTGTCGAGCTGCCCGATGGCCCCGCCTACTTCACGAGCCGCGGCTCGTGCCTCGGCCAGGTTCCGGGCGAGCTCGTCGCTTCCGCGTTCGCCGTCTTCAACCCGGCCGCCGTCGTCCCGAGCGTGTCCTACGGGTGGACGCTCACCGACGCGCCGACGATCGCGACCGCCCGCACCGAAGGCGCGGTCGCACAGCTCGAGCGCATCCTCGGCCCCGAACCCGAGGGCCTGGATCGCGCCACCGAGCTGCTGCGTCGCGCCACCGAGCCGTTGCGGCCCGAGGGCCGCCCGCTGTACTCGGGTCTGCTCAGTCTCGGGCTGCCGGGTACGCCAATGGGCGACTTCTGGCGTCTCGGCGACTACCTGCGCGAGTTCCGGGGCGACTCGCACACCGCGGCATGGGTGGCGTTCGGCATCGACGCGACCGAGATCGGCCTTCTCACCGAGCTGTTCATCGGCCTCCCGATGCGCAGCTACATCCGCACACGCGCGTGGAGCGACGAAGAGCTCGACGCTGCCGTCGAACGGCTGCAGAGCCGAGGGCTGCTCAACAAGGACGGCGACGGCTTCACCGACGAGGGACGCGAGCTACGCGAAGGCATCGAGCTCGCCACCGATCTGTCGATGGCACCGACGATGGCGGCGCCTCGGTGACGACGTCGACGAGCTCTTCGCACTGCTCGCACCCTGGGGCGAGCAGATGCGGGCGAAGGGCGGGTACCTCAGCGCGGGTGCGGCCGACCTGGCCCGCGCCGGCGGCATTCGCTGACGCCCACGGCTGACGCCTACAACTCGGGGGCGTTGACGTACTTCTCGCCGCCACCGAGCCGCACCACGTCGGCGTACCAGCTGCCTTCGTACACGTCGTTCGGCGGCTGGAGCAGATCGGGCGGCTGTCCCTCCTCCGTCGTGACGAACGTCCACGCCTGGCGCTTGTAGGTCCAGTTCTCGGGGCACAGCCGGTGCGCCTCCCGCCACCACGGCACCGCGTCTTCCTTCGCGCCCCGGTGCCACAGCTCTTGGCCGAGCTCGAAGCAGGCGGCCGCCTGCGCGCTCTCGATCGGCCTCGGCTGCGATCGGGCGATGACCTCGTCGGGGCTCAACGCGTAGCGGCTCGCCGCACCCTTCTCGGCCCAGTCGACGATCGCCGCTCGATACGCCACGGGATCGCCGGGGATCTTCTTCACTTCCTCCATGATCTGCCGGATGTCGTCGGGGAAGCCGGAGATGTCCATCGTGCGCAGCGGCGAGTCCTCGATCGACGCGCCCTCGGGCGGCCGCACGAGCACGCCGTCCTCGTCGATCCACACGGCCATCGGGACGTTCCAGAACCCAAGCACCTCGTCGAGCAGGTGCGCCGAGTCGATCAGCGAGGGATGGTCAGGCGCGGCGACGTCGATGAACGGATACGCGAACGTCGGATCGACATCGAGCGCGACGGTGACGACCTCGAGCGCCGGGTAGAGCTCAGCTCGCAGTGCCTGCCACCCGGGCAGGCTCGTACGGCACCCTCACCAGCTGGCCCACGCGACGAGCAACACCTTCTGGCCGCGCAGAGACGACAGCGAGAACGGATTGCCGTTGCGATCCGGCAATGTGATCTCAGGAACGACGGCCGTCGTGAGCGCGTGCCCCCCGCTCTCGGGACCGAGCGCCCAGAGGTGGTGCTTCTCGTCGTGCACCAGCGGCATGCGCAGGCGCTCGGCCAGCGTCTCGAGTGAGACGGTGCCGTCAGCAGGAACCCCGCCGGGAAGCGGAACGCACATGTCGCCCTTGCACAGCCCCTCGGGCTTCGCGACCCAACCGGTGCGAGCAGCCAGGTCCTCGACGGGCACCACGAGGTCGTCAACGATCACGAGATCACGCTAACCGCCGGTAGGGTCTTTGGCCATGGAGCACGTGCGGTGGTCGTCGAGACCGCGCTTGCGGTCGCCGATCGTCATCGCTGCGTTCGCGGGTTGGAACGACGCGGGTGAGGCGGCATCGACCGCAGCGCGCCACCTGGCGGACGTGTGGGCGACGCGGGAGTTCGCCACGATCGATCCCGAGGAGTTCTACGACTTCAGCAGCACGCGTCCGCAGGTGCGACTCGCCGATGGCGTGACTCGCGAGATCGTGTGGCCGTCCAACGAGTTCTCCGCTTCTTCGGTGCTCAACTCCGATCTCGACGTCGTGGTGCTCATCGGCACCGAGCCTCAGCAGCGTTGGCGCACGTTCTGCGAGGAAGTGCTCGCCGTCGCGACCGATCTCGACGCGCGGATGCTCATCACGATGGGCGCGCTTCTCGCCGAGGTCCCCCATTCCCGACCCGTATCGGTGATCGGCACCGCGGCCGACGGCGAGCTGATCGACCGCTACGGCCTGCAGCGGTCGCGGTACGAGGGCCCGACCGGCATCGTGGGAGTGCTGCACGACGCGTGCGGCACGGCCGGCCTCGCCTCCCTGTCACTTTGGGCGGCGGTGCCGGCGTACGTGCAGGGTGCTCCTTCGCCGAAGGCGTCGCTGGCCCTGGTCGAGCGCGTCGCCGATGTGCTCGAGCTGGCGATCCCCACGACGTCGCTCGAGATCGCTTCAGCGGCGTACGAGCGCGAGGTCGACGAGGTCGTGAACAACGACGAGGACCTCACCGGCTACGTGAACCGGCTCGAGGCGATGGTCGACAGCGGCAAGCCGTTCGGAGACGACGACGATGACGAGGACGAAGGCGATTCGGCCGACACGGTCGACGACCTCGTCGAGGAGCTCGAGCGCTTCCTCCGCGATCAACGCGGCGACTGAGTCGGGCGAGTCAACCAATGGCCCTCGTGCCGTGCTGCGTCTGGCGAGCGACGCCAGCGTTGGTGATCGCGCTCGACGATCGATTCGGCGAACCGGTTGACGCCTATGTCAACGGGTCGCAGGTCTGGATTCGCGACGACGGCCCCGGCGGTGCCGCGCTCGAGTGGCGGTTGCATCCCGTCGCGGCATACCGGCGTCCCGCCGATCTCGACACGCACGAGGTTTTCCCAGTGACCGCGCTCGCCCTCGCCGACGGCACCGCGCTCGCGGCTCCGCTCGATCAGCTGTGGGACGGGCTCGAGGTCTTCCCGATCGAAGGCGACGAGATGGAACCCGCTCCTCTCGCCGCGGCTGTCACCGAAGCGCTCGGCATCGCGCCCGACGCGGCCGGACTCGTCGACCATGACCGCATCGGCGAGGAGTGGGAAACGCGCCGTGGAGACCTCTCGATCGTCGATGCGCTGCTGAAGCAGCTCGACGCCTGACGGTCAGTCGTCGCCGCGCCACACCGGGGCGCGAGGCGCGTCGAACTGGACCTCCACGGCCTCGCCCCGGATCGCCGCGAACGCCGCCTTGCCCCAGCGGTCGAATCCGACGATGGGGAACGGCAGGTCGTCCTGGCCGAACCAGCCCACGTCGGACGTTTCGAGCGGGTGTCGTTCGAGCTCGCCGCCCGTGGCACGGCAGTGGAACACGAGCGAGTAGAGCGGCACGCGAGTGAACCCCATCCGCAGGCCATCGATGACAGCGATGAGACGGAGCGGCTCGCAGTCGATGCCGGTCTCCTCCTTGACCTCCTTCACCGCGACCTCGGCCGGCGAGTAGCCGATGTCGGCCCAGCCGGTGGGGTACAGCCAGATCCCCGAGTCCGAGCGCTGCACCAGCAGGATCTGCCCGAGCTCGTTGCCGACCACGGCGCCGACCGCGACCTTCGGCGTGACATATCCCGCCACGCCCTCACCGACGCCGTCGAGCCATTCCTGCACGAAGTGCCCGGCTTCTCGGCGCACTTCGAGGTCTTCGTCGGCCGCCGTGCGAATGTCCGCCGCGACCTTGAGCACCTCCTCGAAGCGCTCCCGCTCGTAGAGGCTCTGCGTGAAGCCCAGTCCCGTCCGCGCGATGCCCGACAGCGCCTCGCTCCAACGCAGCAGGTCCTGCGTGAAGTCCGACGGACCGGCGGGAGAGTCAGCCATCGCGCGGCAGGCTAACGCCGTAGGGGTCCGGGCTGAGTTGGAGGACCGTGCTCACCCTCCGCCCACCGCGCCGTGAACCGCGGCACTGGCCGCCACCCGCGCCGCGACGAGGACCGGATCCCAGACCGGTGAGAACGGCGGCGCATACCCCAAGTCGAGATCGATCATCGCCTGCACGGTCATGCCGGCGGTGAGCGCAGTCGCGAGCACGTCGATGCGCTTCCCCGCTCCCTCCTCGCCCACGATCTGTCCACCGAGCAGCCGCCCGGTGCCCTGCTCCGTCACCAGCTTCACCGTGGCTAGCGGCGCGTCGCCGAGGTAGCGGGCGCGGGTGCTCGCTTCGATCACGGTGCTCTGAAACAGGAAGCCCGCCTCGGTCGCCTCCCTTTCGGACAGCCCCGTGCGCGCGACCTCGACGTTGCAGATCTTCGTGATTGCCGTGCCGACGACGCCACCGAACGTGGCGTACCCGCCGCCGATGTTGATGCCCGCGACACGTGACTGCTTGTTCGCCACAGTGCCGAGCGCGACGTGGATGGGCCGTCCGGAGACGAGATGGATGCTCTCGCAACAGTCGCCCGCCGACCACACTCCCGGCGCTGACGTCTGCTGCCGTCGATCGACGCGGATCGAGTCGCGCACGCCGAGCGTCAGACCGGCGTCGCGCGCGAGTGCAGAGTTGGGCCGCACGCCGATGCCGAGCACGACGATGTCGGCCGGCACAACCCCTGCCTCGGTCTGCACCTGCCCGTCCTCGAAGCCCTTCGCTCCCTCCTGCAACCGCACGTCCACGCCGAAGCGGCGAAGGGCCGCGAGCACGAGCTCAGCCATGTCCGGGTCGAGCGTCGCCATGATCTGAGCGCTCGCCTCGAGAAGCGTGACGTGCGCGCCGCGACGGACGAACGCCTCCGCCATCTCGAGACCGATGTACCCGCCTCCGACCACGACGACCTCGCGCACGTCGCCTCCGGTGACCTCGGCGAGAAGCCGCTCGGCGTCGCCCAGCGTCTGCACACCGTGCACGTGAGGGTTGTCGATGCCGGGTAGGTCAGGGCGTACGGGGCTGCCCCCGGTCGCGACCAGAAGCTGGTCGAACCCCATGCGGAGCGTGCGGTCCTGGTCGAGGGCGCGGACCTCGACGGCTCGATCGTCGAGGTCGATCGCCGTCACCTCGTGTCGAGTGCGGACGTCGACCCGCAGGCGATCGCGGAACTGCTGTGGCGTGCGCGCGACAAGACTCTCGAGGCTCTGGACCTCGCCGCCGACGAGGTAGGGAATGCCGCACGCCGAGTACGAGGTGTACCGACCCCGCTCGAACGCGACGATCTCCATGTCGTCGCGCAGCTTGCGCACCTGTGAGAGCGCGGCCATGCCACCGGGGTCCGCACCGATGACTACGAGCCGTTCCGACACTCGGCGCAGGATAGGGGCGCGATCATGGAGCCATGGCCGTGCGCCCCGACTGTCGCCACTACTCCACGCGATCCCTGCCCACCGGCGATCTCGTCGAGAAGTGTCGCCTGTCGGTGAACGACGAGGCACCGTTCGGGTGTCCCGAGGACTGCCTCTTCTTCGAGCCCCGGGCCGGGATGTCGGTGGGCTGGACGGTCAGCGATCCGGATTCTGATCCCGACGACGGCTGAGGTGGGTGTACGCCTTCCAGGCTCCCCACGTGATGCCCGGATCCTGGAGGGACGGGTCGACGTCGGCCCAGGTCGCCGGGGCGAGGTCGTACTCGTCATCGGGGAACGCTCGGACCGCGAAGTCGTCCCGACTCTCGACAGGCACGCCGGCCTCGCGGAGCACGCCGGTCGGGTAGCGCACGGCGGCGCGGAGGAGCGAGAGCGGGTTGGTGCGCTGCTCGTCGATGTCCTGCGCGAGCAACCGGCGAACCCGCGCCCCGACCTCGACCCGCGCGCGTTCGCCCGCGGCCGAGGCTGCTCGCACCAGGTCGCGATCAAGGGCACGTCCGGCAGCCGCCGCTCGTCGCGCCACACACCGCTCGACCCAGCCGGGGAGCGCGGCCTCGATGGCGTCGGCCAGTGCCGTCGCCGGATCGGTCGCTTGCTCAGTCATCACAGCAGTGCGTTGAGATTCCCCGAGCGCAGCCCTTCGAGGTCGAGCGTCACCCACTCGTACCCGGCGGACTTCACCGCCGCGACAACCGCGTCGCGCTGCTCCACCGCGCGCGTGAGCACATCGACCGGCAGCTCGAGACGCGCCACTTTGCCGTAGTGCCGCACGCGCAGCTCCGGATACCCGAGGGCGCGGAGCGCCGCCTCCGCTCGTTCGACCTGGCCGAGCACGCCGATCGTCACCGGCGTCCCGTACGGCACGCGGGACGCGAGGCAGGCGGCCGCCGCCTTGTCCCACGTCCGCAGACCGAGCTCACGTGACACGGCACGAACGTCGGCCTTGGTGAACCCTGCGTCGACCAGCGGGAACCGTGCGCCCCGTTCCGCGGCCGCCTGTTGTCCGGGACGGTGATCACCGAGGTCGTCGATGTTCACGCCGAGCACGGTCGTGGCGCGCTCAGCGTCGGCGATGGGCAGCAGCGCGTCCATCAGCGCCGTCTTGCACCAGAAGCACCGCAACCCGTCGTTGGCCACGTACTCGTCGTGGGCCAGCTCGTTGGTCTCGACCTCGGTCCACCGCAGTCCCCACTCGCCGGCCAACGCGGCGCAGTCCTCGCGTTCGGATGCGGCGAGCGAGCTCGACACCGCGGTCACGCAGTGCACTCGCTCCGCGCCCAAGGTGCGCGTCGCCACGGCAGCGAGGAACGCGGAATCGGCCCCGCCCGAGAACGCGACGACGACACTGCCGAGCGTTCGCAGCTCGGCCTCGAGGCGCGCGAGCTCAGACATCGACGACCTCGAGCCGGATGCGCTTGTTGCCCTTGCCCTTCGACTCGGTCTTGACCACGCGGATCCGGCCGACCTCGCCGGTGGTGCGGACGTGCGTGCCGCCGTCGGCCTGCTTGTCGAGACCGACGATGTCGACGACGCGGATCTCCTTGACCGTCGGTGGGATGAGGCTGACCTTCGTGCGGATGAGATCCTCGTCGAGGACAGCGACGTCGCGAGGGCAGGAACGACACCTCGATCGCGCGATCGGCCTCGAGCTCGGCGTTGACGAGCTCCTCGACGCGTGGACCGAAGCCCTCGGGGAGGGGGTCGAACTCGAAGTCCATGCGCGCGGCCAAGGGCTCCATGTTCCCTCCCGTGACCGGAACTCTCCATTCGTTCCAGATGACCCCGCACAGCACATGCAGCGCGGTGTGGGTGCGCATCAACGCATGACGCCGCTCCCAATCCACCTCGGCCTCGACGACGTCACCAACGATCGGGGGCGTCCCGTCCACCGCGTGCCACACCACACCGTCGTCCTTGCGCACGTCGGTGACGGCTGCGGCACCGAGCCGCCCGGTGTCATGGGGCTGGCCTCCGCCGGTCGGATAGAAGGCGCTTCGGTCGAGCGCAACGGAACCGTCACGCACCGCGGTCACGGTGGCCGAGAACCGGCGGAGGTACGCGTCGCGGAGGTAGAGGGATTCGGTCTCCGCGGGCTGGTCCATGGACCACGATCATGCCCCGTTCCAACCCTGTGACGGAACCGTGACAGGACTTCATCGGGCCGCCGAGCAGCCCCTATGCTCGCTCCCCAACGTTTACGAGCCCGGTCGATGACCGGATGTGGAAGGTAGGGACATGCGAGCAAGCAAACTCTTCGGCGCTGGCGCGCTGTTGGTTTCGCTGAGCCTGTTCGCCGCTGCGTGCGGTGACGACAGCGACGAGGACAGCAGCGCGGCAACGACCGGCGGCGGCGCCGCCACGACGGCCGCGGGCGGCAGCGAGGGAGGGGTCACCTGCGACGGGCTCGCGCTTGGCTTCTTCGGCGCGCTGACGGGCGACGCCGCGAACCTCGGCGTCAACATCAAGCAGGGCGCCGAGCTGGCCGTCGAGCAGTTCAACGAGGCGAACCCCGATTGCCAGATCGAGCTCAAGGAGTTCGACAGCCAGGGCAGCCCCGACCAGGCGCCGGCGCTGGCCCAGCAGGCCATCGACGACGCCTCGGTCGATCGGCATCGTCGGCCCGGCGTTCTCGGGTGAGTCCCGCGTCGCCAACCCGCTGTTCGACGAGGCCGGCCTGCCCGATCATCACGCCGTCGGCGACCACCCCGACCTGGCCGACGAAGGCTGGACGATCTTCCACCGTGCGCTGGGCAACGACGCCGCGCAGGGTCCCGGCGCCGCGCTCTACATCGACTCCACGCTCGGCGCCGAGTCGGTCTTCGTCATCGACGACGCGAGCGAGTACGGCAAGGGCCTCGCTGACCTCGTCTCCGAGTCACTCGGCGACAAGGTCGTCGGCACCGACACGATCGACCCGGCCGCGACCGACTTCTCCGCGACCGTGACGGCCGTGAGCCGCTGCTCAGCCCGACGCCATCTTCTTCGGTGGGTACTACGCCGCGGCTGGGCTGCTCTCGAAGCAGCTCCGTGATGCCGGCGTCACCGGCACCCTCGTCTTCGGCGACGGTGTCCTCGACCCCGGCTACATCGAAGCCGCCGGTGCCGCCGCTGCCGAGGGCGCGATCATCACGTGCCCGTGCGCCCCGATCGACCAGATCGAGGCAGGCGCCGACTTCGCCGCTGCGTACAGCGACGCATTCGGCCAGGACGCCGGCACCTACTCGGCCGAGGCCTACGACGCGGCCGGCTTCTTCCTCGCCGGCATCGCCGCCGGCGCCCAGGACCGCGACTCGCTGAACACCTACGTGAGCGACGAGACGCTACGAGGGCATCACCAAGACGCTCAGCTTCGACGACAAGGGCGAGGTCGAGTCCCTCGCGATCTACGCGTCGACGGTCGAAGGATGGGGCAATCGTCTCGGTGGGCCTGATCGAATAGGCTCCCGAAATTCGCACAACACCGCTGTAGCCGAAACCGGGAGCGCACCGTCGCTCCCGGTTTCGCGCGTAGGCACCTCTTGGGGGGAAGGGGCAGATGCTCGCATTCCTGGGTGACTGGGAACTGCTGTTCGACCAGTTCTGGAGCTTCACCATCGGCGGGCTCACGTCGGGCTCCATCTACGCCCTCGTCGCGCTGGGCTACACGATGGTGTACGGGGTTCTGCGGCTGATCAACTTCGCGAACTCCGAGATCTTCATGCTCGGCACGCTCGGCGCTCTCTTCGCCACGAAATGGCTGGGCATCGAGCCGGGCGCCGACTCGGTGCAGACCGGGATCGTGCTCGTCGGCGTGTTCCTCGTGTGCCTGGTCGCTGGCGATGGTGTTCAGCGGGGCGCTCTGCGGTTGCGCTCGAACGCATCGCCTACCGCCCCTTGCGCAAGCGGGGCGCGACCCGCCTCGCCGCGCTGATCTCGGCCATCGGCGCCTCATTCGCCATCGCCGGAGTTCGTGGCCCTCCGACGGGGCCGCGACAACGAGGCGTTCCCTCGGCTGGTCGAGCGCGACGAGCTGTTCAGCATCTTCGGCACCTCGGTCCGCGTCGACCAGGTGATCATCATCGTGGGGGCGCTGGCGATGATGGTGGCGCTCGATCAGTTCGTGAACCGCACCCGCCTCGGGCGCGGCATCCGGGCGACCGCGCAAGACTCTGAGACGGCCACGCTCATGGGCGTGAACATCGATCGGGTCGTGATGCTCACGTTCCTCCTCGGCGGCATCATGGCGGGCGCCGCTGGGCTTCTCTTCGTCTTCTTCTTCGAGATCACTCGGTACAACATCGGGTTCGTCATCGGCATCAAGGCGTTCACCGCCGCGGTGCTCGGCGGCATCGGCAACCTACGCGGGGCGCTGTTGGGTGGGTTGGCGCTCGGCCTCATCGAGAACTACGGGTCCGCTCTGTGGGGAGCGGAGTGGAAGGACCCGATCGCCTTCGTGACTCTCGTGCTCGTGCTGATGGTGCGTCCCACCGGCCTGTTGGGCGAGTCGCTCGGGAAGGCGCGGGCATGAGCCGCGTCACCGATGCGACTGCGAGGCTCAAGGAGAAGAGCACGCAGTACGACGTCCGCAACCGGCTTGGCCAGTGGTGGGCGGCGCTGCCTCGCGCCGGGCGTTGGGCGATCATGCTCGCGCTCATCGCGTTCTGCTACCTGCTGCCCAACCTCACGATCCCGATCCTCGACACCGAGACGCCCTGGGCGAGCATCCTGTTCTCGCCGATCGCGCTCTACGTTCTCGCGGCGATCGGTCTCAACATCGTCGTCGGGTACGCCGGGCTCCTCGACCTCGGCTACGTCGCGTTCTACGCGATCGGCGCGTACACCGTCGGCGTGCTGACCTCGGCGCACGGGAACCTCGGGTTCTGGGAGGCCCTCCCCATCGCGATCGCCGCTTGCCATGCTGGCGGGCGTCCTCCTCGGCACTCCCACGTTGCGACTACGGGGCGACTACCTCGCGATCGTCACGCTGGGCTTCGGCGAGATCATCCGCATCGCGGCCCGCAACAGCGAGTGGCTCGGCGGACCGCGAGGCATCAGCCAGATCCCCCGTCCGCCCGACATCGGCCCGCTCCAGTTCGGCGGGCTCACCGTGAAGCCGTACTACTACCTCGCGCTCACGTTCATCATCCTCATCATCCTCATGGTGCGAGCGCTCGAGCACAGCCGGGTCGGTCGGGCCTGGACGGCGATCCGGGAAGACGAGGACGCGGCCGAGCTGATGGGCGTGCCGACGTTCAAGTTCAAGCTGTGGGCGTTCGCGATGGGCGCCGGGGTCGGCGGTCTCGCCGGTGCGCTCTTCGCGTCGTACCAGACGTCGATCACGCCGGACAACTTCACTCTCCAGCTCTCCATCCTGTTCCTTGCGGCCGTCGTGCTCGGCGGGGCCGGCAACGTGCCCGGCGTGGTCATCGGCGCCGTGCTCGTCGCGTACCTCCCCGAGCGGTTCCGCTTCCTCGACGACAGCCGCGTGTTCTGGTACGGCGTCGCTTTCGTCGTCATGATGATCTTCCGACCCCAGGGCATCTTCCCGAGCCGCCGACGGGCCGCCGAGCTCGCGGATCCTGGGGCGGGCGAGGTGCTCGCGGCCGTCACCGAGGCCGACGCCGAGCGCGCCGACGAGGCGCTCGGCGACGTGGACCTGCCGCACCACGGTGAGCTCCAGGATACCTTCCGCTCGAGGACCCTGCGGGCGGAGGGGGTCACGATGGCTGAGGTGCTCCTCCAGCTCAGCAGCGTCACCATGCGGTTCGGCGGCGTCACCGCGCTCGGCGACGTGACCCTTCACGTCGACCAGGGCGAGATCTTCGGGCTCATCGGCCCAAACGGCGCGGGCAAGACGACGGTCTTCAACGCCGTCACCGGCGTGTACCCGCTGAGCGCCGGCAGGATCACGTTCGAGGGCAACAGCCTCGCGGGATTGAGCCGTAACGCGATCACGCGCGCGGGCATCGCGCGCACGTTCCAGAACATCCGTCTGTTCCGCGAGATGACCGCCCTCGAGAACGTGATGGTCGGCGCGGATGCGCACCATCGCACGAGCGTCATGGGCGCCATCGTCCGCGTCGGGGGCCACCGACGCGAGGAGCGCGACGGCCGCGAACGGGGAATGGAGCTGCTCGAGTTCATGGGCATCGCGCGGCGGGCGGACGAGGCGAGCCGAAACCTGCCCTACGGCGACCAGCGCCGGCTCGAGATCGCCCGCGCCATGGCCACGAACCCTCGACTCCTGTTGCTCGATGAGCCGGCAGCGGGCTTCAACCCCGCCGAGAAGCGCGATCTGATGGACCTCATCCTGCGGATCCGCGATCTGGGGTACACGGTGCTGCTGATCGAGCACGACATGAGCCTCGTGATGGGCATCTCTGACCGAATAAACGTCTTGGACTTCGGCAGACTGATCGCCGAGGGGACGCCCGCCGAGGTCCGCGAGAACCCCGCCGTGATCGAGGCCTACCTGGGAGCGCCATCCGATGCTTCTTGAGCTCACCGACATGCACGTGTTCTACGGGCGCATCGAAGCGCTCAAGGGCCTCTCGTTCAACGTGGACGAAGGCGAGGTCGTGACGCTCATCGGTGCAAACGGGGCCGGCAAGACGACCACGCTGAAAGCCATCAGCGGAGTGCGACCCATGTCGAAGGGCAAGGTGATCTTCGACGGGCGTGACATCACGCGCATGCCGGCCTGTGAACGGGTGGAGCTCGGCATCTGCCAGGCCCCTGAGGGTCGGGGGATCTTCCCGGGCATGACCGTCATCGAGAACCTCGAAATGGGCGCGTACGCCCGCAAGGATCGAAAGTCGGCGGCCAAGCAGCAGGATCTCGAGCGAGTCTTCACGCTGTTCCCCCGCCTGTCGGAACGCAAGTCACAGGTGGGCGGCACGATGTCGGGTGGCGAACAGCAGATGCTGGCGATCGGGCGCGCGTTGATGGCCCGCCCGCGCGTGCTGCTGCTCGACGAGCCGTCGATGGGGCTGGCGCCGATGCTCGTCGCGCAGATCTTCTCGATCATCGCCGAGATCAACGCGCAGGGCACCACGATCCTGCTCGTCGAGCAGAACGCCGCTCAGGCTCTGCAGCGCGCCCACCGTGCCTACGTGTTGGAGACGGGACGGATCGTGCGTTCTGACGATGCGAAGGCGTTGCTCGGGGACGAGTCGGTGCGGGCGGCTTATCTCGGCGGCGACGTCGGCAGCTGACCGCGTGAAGCCTCGACGCATTCTCGGCGCGTCGGTCGTCGTTGCCTCTTTCCTGATCAGCGCGTGCAGCGGGGACGACACGCCCGCCTCGTCCCCTAGCACCGATGCGGTGGTGCCGACGATTCCCGATCGCGGCAACGTCGACGGCGTCTTGAAGGTCGGGTACCTGCTCCCGACGTCGGGGAACGCCGCGAACGTCGGCCCGCCGATGATCAGCGGCATCGAGATGGCGATCCGCGACATCAACGCTGCCGGCGGCGTCAACGGGCAGCCGGTCTCGCTCGTCGGTGGTGACGAAGGCTCCGACGCGTCCGTCACCGGCGTCGGCGCCGATCAACTGCTCAACTCCGAGAAGGTAGACGTCCTCATCGGCCCGGCGTCGTCGACCACCGCCCTGAGCGTCCTCGGACGCATCACCGGCGCCGGCGTGCTCGATTGCTCGCCGTCGAGCACCGCACTCGCGCTCGAACAGTTCCCCGACGACGGGTACTACGTGCGCACCGCCCCGTCCGATCGGCTGCAGGGTGTCGCGCTCGCGGAGGTGATCGCCGAAGGCGGCTACCGCACAGTCGCGCTGATGAGCCCCAACGACGACTACGGCCAGGGAATGGCCGACGTGCTCGTCGACGAGCTGCGCGACAACGGCATCCGGGTGACCATTAGCTACGCCTATGACGCGAACGGCACCAACTTCGCGCCCGACGTCCGCCAGGTGCTCGAGACCGACCCGGAGGCGATCGCAGTCATCGGCCTCCCCGACACGGCCGGCCTCGTCCTCCGCAAGCTCATCGACCTGGGCGCGGGGCCCGACCGGCTGCCGACGTTCGTGCCCGACGGCCTGCGGGTGGCGAACCTGTACCAGCGCGTCGACCCGAACCGGCCCGAATCGACCGCGGGCATCAGAGGGACTGCCGTCGCGACCGTGCCCGAGGACTCGGCGAGCCAGTTCCTCGGGGAGTTCGCCCGGCTCGCACCCGGCGCGGCCACGACCTTCGCTCCGTACGCGTACGACTGCGCGGTGGTGCTCGCCCTGGCGTCGCAGGCGACCCGGTCTGACGACTCAGCACTCATCCGTGACGAGGTCATCAACGTCACCCGTGGCGGCGTGACGTGCCGCACGTACGCCGACTGCAAACGGCTGCTCGACGCGGGCCGCAACATCAACTACGAGGGCGCTTCGGGTTCGATCGACTTCACAGACATCGGCGACCCCAGCAAGGCCACGTTCGACGTGTTCGTCTACAACCCTGACGGCACGGACACGACGGAACGCCAGATCCAGGTCGGCCCGTAACCCCACCGAGTGGGAGTCAGGTGAGGCCGAGACGATCGACGAGCTCGTCGATCGGGCAGACCATCCCGACGAAGAAGCGCCCGAACTCGGCGTAGATCGCAGATGCTTCGTCGAAGCGCATCGTGTACACGACGTCCTTCAGGTCGTCGGGATGCACCGCAAACAGGGTGACTCCCCACTCGTAGTCGTCGAGGCCGGTCGAGCCCGTGATGAGCTGGAGCACTCGTCCGGCGAACGTGCGTCCCGTCTTGCCGTGGCCGTGCATCAGCTCGAGCCGCTCGTCGTACGGCAGCGAGAACCAGTTCTGGCCCACATTGCGTCGCTTCGACATCGGGTAGAAGCAGAACGCCGGCTTCCCCAGCGGGGGAAGCTTCGGGTGGAGCCGGGCCTCGATCATCTCCGCTGGCAGGCCCTTCGCATACTCCGACACCTCGGTCAACGAGACGTACGAGTCGACCAAAGAGAGGCCGGCGGCCTGCAGATCGGACTGCAACGTGTGGAGGCGCCACATGTCGGGGCCGACGGCGAGCACCGCGAGGTCGGCCTTGTGGCCGAGCAACGCCGCCGTCACGACTTGATGGTCGCCCTCCTCGGCCCGCTTGACGGCCGCGACGACCGCCGATGCGTCGGTGCTCGCCGTGACCTTGCAGAACAGATGCAGCACGCCCCACCCCACGGTGGGGGTCAGCGGCTTCTGTCACCGCTCGGCAGGCGGTGGCAGCGGTTCGCCCGTCGACGCGCGCGACGAGCCGTTCTCATGGCCGTTCTCGTGCGCGACGCCAGCGACCTCGATCAGCTCGTGCACATGCCCGTTCAGCTTCGGCAGAGGGAGCTCGACACTCGAGTGATTCCGGTGCGCCGACACAGCCATGGCGTGATACGCCTCGGCCTGCTCCGCGAACGCCTCGGTCTTGTACGGGCGACCATCGACGATTGATCCCTGGCGACCTTCGATCACGGCAACGACGTCCTCGCCCGCCAACGTCTTGTGGGTCTCGAGGGCGTGCGCGACCGCGAGCACCTCGAGTCGGTGCTCGGCCAGCAGCCGCTCGGCCCTCCTGAGCAGCTCAGCGAGGTTCTCCTCGATGCGCTCACCAAGCGACCCCTTGAGCAGCTCGCGCTCCTCTTTCTCGTCGCCGCCACCCGGACGTCCCCCGCCTCCCACACCGACCCTCTGCGTGGCCGCATGCGAGGCGACGGTCGAGCCCATGCCCCAGTAGCCCTCCATGAACGTCGCGATCATCGTGGCCGACTCGAGGTCGCCGGAGACGCCGGACGAGTTGTCGCCCTCGAAGAACATCCGCTCGCCGGCGAGCGACGCGAGGCCCACGACGATGTCGGACTCGTACTCGGTACGCCAGTGGGTGAACTGGTCCTCGGGCTTGATCGAGCTCACCATGCCGAGGTAGGTGCCGCCCTTCTCGATCGTCGCGAGATCGATGGTGAGGTGATGACGGATGCGGTACGCGGCGACCGCGTGGCAGGCCTCGTGGATCGCGACCGCGTGACGCTCACGGCGGATGTACTCCACGTCCTCAGGCGGGCCGAGCTCCTTCAGGTGCTTGGCTTTGATCACGTCGGGCCACGTGATGGTGTCACGGCCGTCGCGGATCGCCGTGATGAGAGCCTCGTTGACCGTGTCCTTGATGATGGCACCGGTCGCGTACGGCGTGATCGTGGCCAGCTTGTCGACGTCGGCCTCGGTGAGGGCGTGCTGCACCTTGTCGAGGTAGCCCCAGTACGTCCGCTTGCGGCCTTCCTTGGAGGGGTAGCCGACCTTGTAGATGCGATCGAGCCGGCCGGGGCGCAGCAATGCCTCGTCGAGCGCCTGCGGCATGTTCGTCGCCATCATCGTGAGGATGCGGTACTTGGGCGGAGGCTTCGGCCGCATGCCCAGCGCTCGTCGCACGTGCCGGTTGATGAACCCGCGCGGCTTCTTCAGACCGGACATCTCGGTGAGCAGGGCCTGCAGCGTGCCCATGCCGCCGCCACCCATCCCCATACCGGCGACGATGCCGTCGCGCTTGCGTCCCGGCGTGTCGTGAGGCGTGCTCGAAGACAGCGACGACCGCAGAATGATCTGCTGCGACTCGGGAGACAGCCAGCGGAGGTCGTCGTAGCCGTCGCCCCACGCGCTCGGCGCCATCACCTGGCCGCCGAAGCCGGGAGTGAGCGCGCCGCGGTTGCCGAGTGAGTCGGCCTCGTCGTAGAAGACGATCACGCCGCCGTAGCGCAGCGCGAGCTTCCGCAGCTTCCGGAACAACGACTTCACCTTGAGGATGCCAACACCCATGAACATGTTGGTGAACGCGCCGGGGTCGACGAAGACGTAGGGCTTGCCGGTCTCGCCGGCGACTGCTTCGGCCATGAGCGTCTTGCCGGTGCCCGGTGGGCCCCACAGCAGGATGCCGCCGGGGACATAGCCGCCCTTCTCCTCGATCTTCTCCGGCTCCTCGAGGTACATCATGTTCTCTTTGACACGCTCGAGAACTGCGTCCTGGCCCCACACGTCCGAGTACCGCGTCTTGATGTCGTCGGGGAAGTAGGTATCGACCCCACCACGCGACAGGAACCAGAAGATCGCGGCGAACTGACCTACTGCGAACAGCAGGTAGAACGACATCTGCAGGATGAATGGCAGCGCATCGAAGAACCGCGACGGCAGCTCGAAGAGCGCCTGCGCCGGCGGCAGGTCGAAGAACTGCCCGAGGATCACGCGACAGGATGACGAGGAAGGCGATCGCCTTGAACACCCGCGCCAGCCGGTAGCGGGTGTAGTCCTTCAACCGTCCCGTGCGGCGGGTGATGCTTCCGAAGACCTTGTCGGTCCAGAACCGGTTGTATCCGGCCCAGTGCTCGGAGATCAGGTAGTGGATCTGGCGGATGACCTCGAGGCCGAAGAGGACGAAGAGATACCACTTGTTCTTCGCCGTCTCGCGCACCGCGTCGCCGAACGGCAGGATCGGGTTGTCCGAGATCTCGGACCAGACCCAGAACCAGAACAGGCCGACCAGCAGGATCAGGAACTTGACGCGGTCCCAAAGGATCATCTTCTTGCGCTTCGCGGGCTCGCGGTCCTCGACGACTGGCACGTGAACAGGCGCCGGTGGCGGCGGGGGCACCACGGGATCGGGCCAGTCGAGGCTCATGTCAGCTCTTCTTCCTGATCTGCCAAGAATCGACCACAGTGTCGATCTGATTCCGGTTCTCGAGGTAGCACTTGGACGAGCACTTCACGAGGAGGCGATACAGGGTAGTGGTGCCCGGATCGACGAGCGCGATCTGATCGATGGTCACGTACGTGCCGTCCGCGACGAGCTTGTTGAGCACGACCCGGTTGCCGCGGAGACCATCGCCGTGGTGATGTCCTCGTAGCGCACGATCTCGATTTCGTTGCTGCCCTGCTCATAAAGGGCGATGGGGTCGGTGCCATCAAGAGCGAGCGAGCGGAGATCGACGTTCGAGACGGAGTCACGCAGATCCATCCGGATCGAGCCGATCTCGGCCTGTCCGACGACCGCCACGGGAACCTCGGCCTCGATGTGCGCCGCGTCGGGTGCGTCGTCGGCGTCGAAGACGATGCGCCACGGCCCGTCCATGAGGGCGCCGTCGGGCACGGGCCGATCTTCGGGAAGGCCCTCCTCGACCTTGAACAGCTCCCAGCTCGTTCGGCACCTTGAAGTAGGCACCCTCTTCGGAGTTCTTGACGTACTGGTACCCCGAGGTGTCGCAGGCTGTCGAGGCGAGCCGCGAGGCCGCCAACGACTGCGAGCAGCGCGACGCGTCGTCCCCCGGAGGCCATGCCCCATTATCGGCCCAAACGCAGGTGCCCGGTACCGCGCCGGGGCGAATTACTCGGGGCGGGGGCGGGCGGCGCCAGGCCAGGGGCCGGGGGGCGTTTCCGGGCCTTCCGCGAGGTCGAGCCTCGACCGAGAAGATCTCGAAGCCACGAGCTTGGTAGTTCGCGAGCGCCGAGGGGTGATCGAGGCTGCATGTGTGCACCCACACGCGGCGGGTGCCGGGGAGCTCCCACCCCCGAGTGATCGCGACGGTCAGGAGGTGGCCGCCGAGCCCCTGGCCGATGAACTGCGGCATCAGACCGAAGTAGGCCAGCTCGACATCGCCGCCGTCCTGCTGCTCGAGCTCGAAGTAGCCGGCGGGGCTCCCGCCGCTCCGAGCCACCCAGGTCTCGACCTCCGGACGGTCGAGCCACGCCCGCCAGCGCTCATACGTCCACGGGAGCCGCCCCGTCCAGTACCAGTCGCCACCGACCGCGGTGTACAGGAACCGGTTCAGCTCGGGCTGCACGATCTCGGTGCGCTCGACCGCGAAGGATGTCTTCGGAGCGGTGGGCAGGGGTGAGGTGTGCCCGGTCACGCATCTCCAGCGACCAGGTCGTGACCTCGACTGCGGGCATGCCCCTGACTACGCCCGGTGCAGCTCGGCCGAGAGATGGTGCGTGAGCGGTTGGCCCACCGCCGCCATGCGCAACGTGTAGCGCATCACGTCGCCGTCGACCGTGAACGTGCGCTCGACACCTGTCACGACCTTGGCGCTCGGCGTGGTGACGACCGAGGTCGAGTGCAGGTCGATCGTCGTGCTCGACAACGTGCCGACAGCGACCTCGGTCGCCCCGAACGGATGAATCGCGACGAACTCGACGCTGTTCGGGCGCCGGCAGCCGCCAGAACCCGAGCTCCCCGTGCGTCGGGCGTGCCGTCGGGATGCGTCGTGCGCTGCACATAGGAGAGGTACGGCTTGCCGACGTGGTCGAACGTGACGGTCTCGGGGTACGGGAACGTCTCGATCGTCGGATACTCCCCAATGCCGGTGCCCGACCACGTCCCGAGCAGAAATGCGAGCGGCTGCGATCAGTGGGTTGATTTCCACGTCCCCATCATCACCCCAAAACGCAGAAAGCTGGGTGGGCATCGAGCACCCACCCAGCTTCCTTCGACTGATCTAGAAGTCCTCCATGCCTCCGCCCGGCATCCCACCGCCGTGGGAGTGCTCCTCGGGCTTGTCGGCGATGACGGCTTCGGTGGTGAGGAACAGCGCCGCGATCGAGGCTGCGTTCTGCAGCGCCGAGCGGGTGACCTTGGCGGCGTCGATGATGCCGGCCTTGACGAGATCCTCGTAGGCGCCGGTGGCGGCGTTGAGACCCTCGCCCTTGCCGTCGAGGCCCTTCACCTTCTCGATCACCACGCCACCCTCGAGGCCGGCGTTCTCGGCGATCTGCTTGATCGGAGCCTCGAGCGACTTCGCCACGATGCGAGCACCGGTGGCCTCGTCACCGCTCAGCGAGTTGGCGCGCTCGATGACCTTGGCCTGGCTGCGCAGCAGCGCGACGCCACCGCCGGGCACGACGCCCTCCTCGATGGCCGCCTTCGTGGTGCTGACCGCGTCCTCGATGCGGTGCTTCTTCTCCTTGAGCTCGACCTCGGTGGCCGCGCCGACCTTCAGGATCGCCACGCCGCCCGACAGCTTTGCGAGCCGCTCTTGCAGCTTCTCGCGGTCGTAGTCGGAGTCGGTGTTGTCGATCTCGGTCTTGATCTGGTTGATGCGGCCCTTGATGTCTTCCTCGGAGCCGGCGCCCTCGACGATCGTCGTCTCGTCCTTCGTCACGACGATCTTGCGGGCCCGACCGAGCAGGTCGAGCGTGACGTTCTCGAGCTTGAGGCCGACTTCCTCGGTGATGACCTGACCACCCGCGAGGATCGCCATGTCCTGCAGCATCGCCTTGCGGCGCTCGCCGAAGCCCGGTGCCTTGACGGCGACGGACTTGAACGTGCCGCGGATCTTGTTGACGACGAGCGTGGCGAGCGCCTCGCCCTCGACGTCCTCGGCGATCACGACGAGCGAGCGACCGGACTGCATGACCTTCTCGAGCACCGGCAGCAGGTCGCGCACCGAGGAGATCTTCGAGCCGACGAGGAGCAGGTACGGATCCTCGAGCACGGCTTCCATGCGCTCGGGGTCGGTGACGAAGTACGGCGAGATGTAGCCCTTGTCGAAGCGCATGCCCTCGACGAGGTCCATCTCCATGCCGAAGGTCTGGCTCTCCTCGACGGTGATGACGCCGTCCTTGCCGACCTTGTCGATCGCCTCGGAGATCATCTGGCCGATCTCGTCGTCGGCGGCCGAGATGGCCGCGACCTGCGCGATCTGCTCCTTCGAGTCGACCTCGACCGCGAGGTCCTTGATGCTGGCGACCGCGGCCTCGACCGCGGCCTCGATGCCCTTCTTCAGCGACATCGGGTTGGCGCCGGCGGCCACGTTGCGCAGGCCCTCGCGCACCATCGACCAGGCGAGCACGGTGGCAGTGGTGGTGCCGTCACCCGCGACGTCGTCGGTCTTCTTCGCGACTTCCTTGACGAGCTCCGCACCGATCTTCTCGTACGGATCCTCGAGCTCGATCTCCTTGGCGATCGAGACGCCGTCGTTCGTGATCGTGGGGGCGCCCCACTTCTTCTCGAGGACGACGTTGCGGCCCTTCGGGCCGAGCGTGACGCGCACCGCGTCGGCGAGCTTGTTCATGCCCGCTTCCAAGCCCCGACGAGCGTGCTCGTCGAAAGCGATGATCTTGGCCATGTGGTGTCCCTCCGTTGGGATGCCGTCGGATGCTCTGTCGCCGAGGACTGGCCAGAGCGGCTGGTTAGCACTCTCAGGTCGTGAGTGCTAACAGCAAACCACGGTGCGGCCCGTCCCGCAACCTGGCGCTGGTGCCAGAACTCACGTTCTCGGCCAGTACTTTCACCCCCGTGCCGAATGACAGCGCGGGGATCGTGGTGGTGGGCGCCGGCGTGTCCGGCCTGGGGGCGGCCCTGGCGCTGAGCCGGAACGGGCACCGGGTGACGCTGCTCGAGCGCGACGCCACTCCCCTCCCTCCCGATCCGAGCTCTGCCTTCCACTGGGATCGCCGGGGCGCGCCGCAGGTCCGCCACAGCCATGCATTCCTCGCCCGGCTCTACGGCCTGCTGCGCACCTCGTATCCCGATGTGCTCGCTGATCTGCTCGCCGCGGGCGCGACCGAGCTGCGGATGACAGAGAACCTGCCCCCGCAGATGACCGACCGGACACCCCGACCAGGTGACGACGAGCTCGTCATGCTGGCGTGCCGGCGTACGACGTTCGAGTGGGTCCTGCGGCGAGCGGTGCTCGCGAGCCCGGACTGCTCGATCCTGGACGGCATCGGGGTCGAGGGTGTTGTGGCCGAGCCGGTCTCGAACGGCGACGCGCCGATCGTCACTGGCGTGCTGACGAGCAACGGTCCGATCGCGGCTGACCTCACCGTCGTCGCGGGAGGTCGACGCTCGACGCTGCCCGACTGGCTCGCTGCGGTCGGCGCCGGCCCGGTGCCCGAAGAGGTCGAGGACACCGGCATCGTCTACTACTCCCGCTTCTACGAGCTCGTAGACGGCGCTCGAGATCCCGCCGCGCGACGGCCCCATCGGCGGCGACCTCGGGTACCTCAAGTACGCGATCTTCCAGGGCGACAACGGCACGTTCTCGATCACGCTCGCAACGCCTACCGACGACTCGGTGCTGCGGGGCGCGCTGGCCACCATCGAGGCGTTCGACACGACCGCCGCCCTGCTGCCGGCGACCAAGGCGTGGGTGGATCCCGCGGTGTCACGACCGATCACCGAAGTGCACCTCATGGCTGGACTGCTGAACCGCCTGCGCACGTTCGTCGTCGACGGCCGACCGCTCGCGCTCGGCGTCCACGCCATCGGCGACGCGAGCGTGTGCACGAACCCGCTCTACGGGCGGGGCTGCGCCACCGGCTTCTGGCACGCCGACCTGCTGGCCGGTGTCGTGCGGCAGCACCCCGACGATCTCGTCGCCCAAGCGGTCGCGCTGCATGAGCTCACGACCGAGCATCTGCTGCCGTGGTACCGCTCGTCGGTGACGCAAGACGCCGAAGCGCGTCGCATCGCCGCGGCGATCCTCGCCGGGGAAGACCTCGACGATCCCAACGACCCTCGGGCGTTCATGCGATCGGTGCTCCGCGAGGGGCTCGCACCCGCGATGCGCACCGATCCCGAGGTGTTCCGCGCGTTCATCCGCACGTTCAACCTGCTGCTGCCGCCGGACACGTTGCTCGCGGACGCCGACATCGGCGCCCGGGTGCTCGCAGTGTGGAACGACCGAGAGAACCGGGTGCCCGAGCCCGTGCTCGGCCCGCCCCGACCCGAGCTGCTCGACGTGCTCGGCCTCGCCGCCTAGCGAACTGGTTCTGTTGGCGGTTGACCCCGTCTGCGGGGTCAGGCGCCACGAAAACCGGTTGGGTCAGCCGCCGGCGACCGCGGGGATGATCGACACCGTCTCGCCGTCGGGCACCGGGGTATCGAGCCCCTGGAGGAAGCGCACGTCGTCGTCGGCGACGAACAGGTTCACGAACCGCCGCAGGTTTCCGTCGGCGTCGAAGATGCGATCGCGAAAGCCGGATGCGCGGCCTCGACGCCGTCGAGCACCTCGCCAAGGGTCTTGCCCTCGACCCGCACTTCCGACGCACCCCCCGTGGCGGGTCGCAGGGTCGTCGGCACTCTCACGATCACGGTCATCGGGGCGGCAGCGTAGCGGCGACTCCGACGTTCTCCGCCCACTGGCGGCGGGGGCGCCTTGCGGGGTCTCCACCCTGCAAGGGACGATGGCGCCGTGCCAGCCCCCATGGTGCGCGCCTTCCACTACCGCGACTTCGACCTGGCGCGCCTGGTCGAGGCCGAAGACCACGCCACTGTCTCGGTCTGCCTGCCCGCCCGCGACGAAGAGGACACGATCGGCGCGATCGTGTCTTTGATCCAACGCGAGCTGGTCGAGCGCCGGCCGCTCGTCGACGAGATCCTGGTGATGGACGACCGATCGGTCGACGGCACCGCAAAGGTCGCCGCCGACGCGGGCGCCCGCGTGATCAGCACCGAGGATGTGCTCCCGAGCTTCGACGACCTCGGCGGCAAGGGCGACGCGCTGTGGCGGTCGGTGTTCGCCGCCGAGGGCGACTTCATCGTGTGGTGCGACGCGGACATCCGGAACTTCGGCGCCCGATTCATCATCGGCCTGCTCGGACCGCTTCTCACGCGGAGCGACGTCGGCTTCGTGAAGGGCTACTACGACCGCCCGCTCGACGGTCGCCACGGCGAGGGGGGACGCGTCACCGAGCTGGTTGCTCGCCCGCTCGTCTCATTGCTCTTCCCACATCTCTCGACGATCGTGCAGCCGCTCGCCGGCGAGTACGCCGGTCGGCGCGACATCCTCGAGCAGGTGCCGTTCGCGACGGGCTACGGCGTCGATCTCGCGTTGCTCATCGACATCAGCGCACACTTCGGGATGGAGTCCATCGCGCAGGTGGACCTCGGGACGCGCATCCACCGCAATCGATCGCTCGATGAGCTGTCACCGCAGTCGATGGCGGTCATGCAAACGGTCCTCGCTCGCGCCGGGGTGACCCTCCCGCACGGCTCCAGCCGGCCGCTCGTGCGCCCCGGCGCCGAGCCGGTCCTGGTCGACCAAACCGATCGGCCGCCGCTCATCCAGCTCGCGTCGTACCGCCGACGCAGCGCCTGATCGCGGAAGTACGCTGCCGGCGTGGGTCAGCTCGAGCCGCAGAAACCGGAGCGCCCCTCCTTCGGCGTGGGGTTCATCGTCATCGGCGTGCTCGCCCTGCTCGGCGCGATCTGGCTGCTGAAGACGATCACCGGCCTGGTGTTCAGCATCATCCCGCTGCTGCTGATCGGCGTGGTCGTTTACGCCGCGGTGCGCCTCGGCATGGGCCCCCGCGAACGCCGCTAGCGCCGCCGCTTTCGCGACATCCGCCCCAGCACGACCTCCTCGATGCACGCCAGCGTGTCGCCCAACGCGCGCTCGCGGCCGCACTGGTCGACCAAGGAGATCGCGTCGATCTCGCCGCTTGCGTCCTCGAACACCTCGCCGGCCACCACAACGACGGGAACGCCGACCGACGAAGCGAGCTCGAGGACGCCGCCGACGACCTTGCCCTCGAACGACTGCGCGTCGAGGAACCCCTCACCGGTGACGACCAGATCCGCGCCTTCGAACGCGTCGAGCAGGTCGGTCTCGCTCGCGACGAGGTCGAAGCCAGAGATCAGCTCCGCGCCGAGCGCAGCGAGCCCCCCGGCCAGCCCGCCCGCGGCCCCCGCTCCGGGGATCGTGCGCACGTCGACGCCGTACTCCTCGACGTAGATCTGCGCGAGCCGCTCCAAGCGCCTGCGCAACAGCTCGACCTGCGCGGGCGTCGCGCCCTTCTGAGGCCCGAACACCTCCGCGGCGTCAACGAACATCGTGCGGACGTCACACGCGACGAGCAGCTCGACGCCGCGCACCCGCGCTGGGGGGAAGATCGCCCGGATCGCTCCGAGCCCGCCGTCGGTCGTCGCGGATCCGCCCACGCCGACGATCACGCGGTTCGCACCCGCTTCGAGCGCCGCCGCAACGAGCTCACCCGTGCCGTGCGTCGACGCGGCGATGGGATCGTTCCCCTCCGCACCGCCGACAAGCGCGAGGCCCGATGCACGAGCCATCTCGATCACCGCGGTCCGCTTCGACAGGCGCCACTCGGCCTCGACCGGATCACCGAGTGGTCCCATCACGATCGTGCGTCGGTTCGGTCCCCCGAGTGCCTCGAGCGTGCCCTCCCCGCCGTCCGCCATCGGACGCACGTCGCACTGCCAACCCGCCTTCGCGGCGGCGCGGCACACCGCGGCCGGCGGCGTCGACCGCGCTCGCCGTCCCCCTGAACTTGTCGATGGCCGCGACGACACGCACGCCCCATGGTCGCACTGTCCGCTAGGGCTGAGCTCCGGCGGCGCCCACATAGGCCGCGGTGGTCTCCAGATAGCGGTCAGCGATCTGCCGCGTCGCCTGGTCGCGACTCAAAGTCCCGGCGAGGAAGCCCTCGAGCGCGCTCTGCCAGAGTGTGCGCCCGACGGCGAACCCGTCGAACCCTGCGACCGGACACGCCACTTGCAGCCACTCGATCACCTTCGGCTTCGTCAGCGCCGCGACCGAGAACGACACAGACGACACCGTCGCGACCGCCTGAGCGGGCAGCCTCGACGACCTTCACGCAGTCGGCCTCTGCATCCAGCCCTTCGATCTTCCACACGTCCGGTTCCACGCCGGCCCCCTGCATGGCAGCGACGATCTCGAGCAGCAACCGCGGCCGGATCTCGCGGTCGTAGCGGCCCTGGTCGTCTCCACACGAGGCGAGCTGATCCGACGTCGGCGGCACGAGGAGCTCGAACAGGAAGCGGCGATCGTGTTCGTGGAGCCAATCGCTCGAGCCGGCGGAGACGCTCGGTTTGACGCCGGTTCAGCCCCGGGTCGCCTTCCGGGTTGTAACGCACGAGCACCTTGGCGAACGTGGGGTCGAACTCCTCGATGTGCCGGCCGAAGTCGTCTCCGTACTCGAAGTCGAATTCGTCCTGACCCGACCGTTCGACGGGCATCGCGAGCGCGTAGCCACCCGCAGTCGCGGCGCGCGCGACCTCAGCTCCGTACTCCTCGTCGACCAGCACCCCTGCCGCCTTCTTCGGCACGCCGTCCGCGACCGCGAGCGCGAACGCCTCGAAGATCAGGTGCTTCGCGTCGACGATGCCCGCGTGGACCGTCGACGTGATCGGCGCAGTCGCGCCGAACAGCCCCTTCTCGAACGACCCGCGATGGTCGAACGCGAGCAGGTACAGCGGTCTGTCGTATCCGAGCTCCATCTCTACCCTCCCTCCGGAAGACGCCAACGGAACGGCGCCACGAGCTGGTCGATCGATTTCGGTCCCCACGACCCCGGCGCGTACGGCTGCACGGGCGGAGGGTTGTCGAGCAGCGGCATCGAGATCTCCCACAGCCGCTCGATGCCGTCGGACCGCGTGAACAGCGACTGATCGCCGAGCATCGCGTTCAGGATCAGTCGCTCGTATCCCTCGAGGTTGTTCGCCGCCGCCCACGAATCCGTGTAGTGGAACTGCATGTCGACCTCGGCGAGGCGCATGTGGGGTCCGGGTTCCTTGGTGAGGAAGCTCGCGCTGATCGAGCCCGGATCCTTGAAGTCGATCACGAGCTCGTTGCGTCGCGTCCCGTGCGTCGCCGCGACGTGAATCGGGAACATCTTCAACGCGGGAGTGTGGAACCCGATCGTGATGACCTGCCGGTTCTGCGCCAGGCTCTTGCCCGTGCGCAGGTAGAAGGGCACGCCGTGCCAACGCCAGTTGTCGACGGCGACCTTCAGCGCCACGAACGTCTCGGTCTGCGAGCGCTTCGCGACGCCCGGCTCGTTCCGGTACCCCTGGTACTGGCCCCGCACGACATGGCGAAGATCGAGCGGCTGGATCGCCTCGAACACCTTGACCTTCTCGTCGCGCAGCGGCTTGGCGTCGAGTGAAGTCGGCGGCTCCATCGCGACAAACCCGAGCACCTGCAGGAGGTGGGTGACGATCATGTCGCGATAGGCGCCGGTCTTGTCGTAGAAGGCGGCCCGTCCCTCGATGGAAAGCGTCTCGGGAACGTCGATCTGCACGTAGCTGACGTGGTTGCGATTCCAGATCGGCTCGAAGAGCCCGTTCGCGAATCGGAAGGCGAGGATGTTGTCGACCGCTTCCTTGCCCAGGAAGTGGTCGATCCGGAAGATGCACTCCTCGTCGAACGTCTCGTGCACGGTCGCGTTCAGCGCGCGGGCAGAGGCGAGGTCCGTACCGAACGGCTTCTCGATGATGACGTGCGCGTCCTTGTTGAGCCCGGTCGCGCCCAGCATCCCCACGACCGAGCCGAACGCGACGGGTGGGATCGCGAGGTGATGAAGGAGGCGCGGACTGCCCCCGATCGCCTTCTTCGCCTTCTCGACGGCTTCGACGAGCGGTGCAGGGTTGTCGGGGTCGGCGGCGCCGAAGTCGAGCGCCGCCTCGAACGTCTTCCACGTGTCGCCCGACGGGCTTCACGATGCCGAACTCACGGATCGAGTCGCGGGCGTGCTTGCGGAACTGCGCCGGCGAGATCGCGAACGACGCCGGTGACGTGCCGATGATGCGGTACCGCTTCGGGAGCAATCCGGCCGACGCGAGGTGGTAGAGGCCGGGCAGCAGCTTGCGTTTGGCGAGGTCGCCGGTCGCGCCGAAGAGCACGATGACGTGATCGGCGGGGGTCTCGGTCTTCGTGGGACTCATGTTGGGCTCACAATCGGTCCGGTAGGTTCCCGCCGTCGAAGGGCGAGCACATGGCGAACGTGGAAGAGGAGAAGCGACTCGCGGCCGAGGCTTCGGCCGAGCTCGTCGAGGATGGGATGACGGTCGGGCTCGGCACCGGCTCGACTGTTGCCTATCTGCTGCCCGCACTCGCGCGCCGCAAGCTGTCGCTGCGCTGTGTTGCGACATCGCCGCGTACCGAGGACGCGGCCAGGGCGCTCGGGTTGCGGGTCGAGGCGTTCGACACCATCGAGCGGTTCGACATGACGATCGACGGTGCCGACCAGATCGCTCCTGACGGATGGCTCGTGAAGGGCGGCGGCGCCGCGCACACGCGAGAGAAGCTCGTCGCCGCCGCGGCTCAGCGCTTCGTCGTGATCGCAGACTCGTCGAAGCCGGTCGAGGCGCTGCACGGCCCGGTGCCGCTCGAGCTGCTGGAGTACGGCCTGAGCGCGACGATGGCCCGCCTGGGCGACGTCAGTGCTGCGCGACGTGCCCCGCAGCCCCGACGGCGGCGTGATCGCCGACTATCACGGCGCGTTCGACCGACCCCGCGGCGCTCGCCGAGCACTTGTCGGCGACGCCAGGCGTGGTCGAGCACGGATTGTTCCCGCCCGACATGGTCGCGGCCGTGATCATCGCCCGCGGGAGCGACCTCGAGCATCGCGAGCTCCGCGCCTAGCGCTTGAGCGCGCGGTACTTGCGGATCAGCGCGTTCGTCGACGAGTCGTGCTTCAGGTCGGGCTCGCCCTCGCTCTCGAGCTCGGGGATGATCCGCGCTGCGAGCACCTTGCCGAGCTCGACGCCCCACTGATCGAACGAGTCGATCCCCCATACGACCCCCTGCGTGAACACACTGTGCTCGTAGAGCGCGATCAGAGCGCCGAGCACGTGGGGTGTGAGCACCTCGGCGAGGATCACGTTCGTCGGTCGGTTGCCCTCCATCACCCGATGGGGCACGACATCGGCAGCGGTGCCCTCGGCGCGCACTTCGTCCTCGGTCTTGCCGAAGCCGAGCGCCTCCGCCTGCGCGAAGACGTTCGACGAGAGGATGTCGTGATGGTCGCGCAGCTCGTTCAAGGTCTTGCCGAAGCCGATCAGGTCGACCGGGATGAGCTTCGTGCCCTGGTGGATGAGCTGGTAGAAGCTGTGCTGCCCGTTCGTGCCCGGCTCGCCCCAGAACACCGCTCCGGTCTGGTAGTCGACGTGCCGACCGTCGAGGGTCACGTGCTTGCCGTTCGACTCCATCGTCAGCTGTTGCAAGTACGCGGGGAAGCGCTTGAGGTACTGCTCGTACGGCATGACGCCGACGGTCTGCGCATCGAAGAAGTCCGAGTACCACACGACCAATAGCCCCATGATCGCCGGCAGGTTTCGCGCGAACGGCGTCGTGCGGAAGTGCACGTCCATGTCATGGAAACCGGCGAGCAGCTCACGGAAGCCGTCGGGTCCGACTGCCAGCATCGTCGACAGGCCGATCGCGGAGTCCATCGAGTACCGACCGCCGACCCAGTCCCAGAAGCCGAACATGTTCGCGGTGTCGATGCCGAACTCCGATACGCGCTCGGCGTTCGTCGACACCGCGACGAAGTGCTTCGCGATCGCCGACTCGTCACCGAGCTGCGACAGTGCCCATGCTCGGGCCGAGTGCGCGTTCGTGAGCGTCTCGAGCGTCGTGAACGTCTTCGAGGAGACGATGAACAACGTCTCGTCCGCGGCAAGGTCGCGGGTCGCCTCGACGAAATCCGTGGAGTCGACGTTTGAGACGAACCGGAACGTCATGTCACGCCGGGTGTAGTGGCGAAGGGCCTCGTAGGCCATCACCGGTCCGAGGTCGGATCCGCCGATGCCGATGTTGACGACGTTCCGGATCGGCTTGCCGGTGTGGCCTTTCCACTCGCCCGATCGCACCCGGTCACAGAACGCGCTCATCCGGTCGAGCACTTCGTGCACGTCCTTCACGACGTCGACGCCGTCGACGACGAGCGAGCTCCCCTTCGGCATGCGGAGGGCGACGTGCAGCACGGAGCGGTTCTCGGACACGTTGATCCGCTCGCCGGTGAACATCCTCTCGGTGTGCTCGGCGAGTCCTGACTCCTCGGCGAGCTGGATGAGCAGGCTCATTGTCTCGTCGGTGACGCGGTTCTTCGAGTAGTCGAGGTAGAGACCCACGCCCTCGACGGTGAGCCGCTCGCCGCGGCTCGGGTCCTCGGCGAAGAGGTCGCGAAGGTGGCGGCTCTCGATCTCGGCGTGGTGCTTCTCGAGCGCCTTCCAGGCGGAGCGCTCACGGAGCGGTGTAGGCATCGTCTCTCCGATCCTCAAGCGACCGACGAGCTCTGCTCTTCGATCCGGGTCATCAGGTCGCCCCATGCGTCGACGAACGATCGAGCGCCGTCGGACTGCAGCTTGGTAGCGAGTGCGGTCAGGTCGACCCCTGCCTTCTCGAACTTCGCGAAGAGCTCGTCGCAATTCCCGCCATCGGGAGGCATCGGATCTCCGGCGTCCCCGTGGTCGTAGAAGGCCTCCAGCGTCTTGTCGGGCATCGTGTTGATCGTGAACGGCGCGGCGAGTCCGTGGACGTACAGCGTGTCGGGCGCGTTCGGGTCCTTCGTCCCTGTGCTGGCCCAGAGGAGACGCTGCATCTTGGCGCCGGCGTTCTCGAGGCGGAGCCAACGATCCGACGCCTTCAGCTCGCGGTAGGCGCGGTACACGTCGAGGCCGACCGCGAGACCGAGGTCGTTCTTGAGCTCCTCAGGGACGCTGTCGCTCACCGAGCTGTCCCACCGCGAGATGAACACCGACGCCACCGATCCGACGAACGGATCCTGGTGGTGGGCGACGCGGCGCTCGATGCCCTTCATGTACGCGTCGGCGGCGGCGCGGTAGTGCGCCTCGTCGAAGAGCAAGGTCACGTTCACGGGCACGCCGGAAGCAATGGCTTCCTCGATGGCGGGGAGTCCCTCCTCGGTGCCTGGGATCTTGATGAACAGGTTTCGCCGGCCCGCCCGTTCGTGCAGGTCCTTCGCGGCTGCGACCGTCTTCTCCGTGTTGTACGCGAGCTCGGGAGACACCTCGAGAGAGCACCACCCGTCGATGCCATGAGTGCGCTCGTGGATGGGCAGAAAGAGGTCGGCGGCGCGCTGGAGGTCCTCGATCGCAAGCTCGAAGAAGAGCGCCTCACCGTCGAGCCCCTCCGCCGCCTTCTCGCGGATCGCGTCGTTGTAGTCGCCCGATGCGATCGCCTTGTCGAAGATCGACGGGTTCGAAGTCAAGCCGGTGACCGAGTACCGATCGATGTAGCGCTGCACGACGCCGTTGTCGAGCATCGACCGCGTGATGTTGTCGAGCCACAGGCTCTGACCTTGTTTGTGGAGTGTCTCTGTTGCCTTCATGCGCGTTCCTTCTCTGCGGCCACGCGTTCCACGCGCGACCTCCGATACACGGTCGGGCGTGAACCCGAACTTCTCCAGGAGATGCTTCAGCGGCGCGGAGGCACCGAAGGTGTCCATGCCGATGATCGCCCCACCGTCGCCGACATAGCGGTCCCACCCCAAGGTCGATGCCTGTTCGATGCCGACCCGCGCCCTGACTGACGGTGGCAGCACTTCGTCGCGGTACTCCCTCGGCTGGCGGTCGAACAGCTCCCAACACGGCATGCTCACCACGCGCGCCTGGATGCCGCTCGAGGCGAGCTCGTCGCGCGCCGACAACGCGAGGTGCACCTCCGACCCGGTCGCCAGCAGGATGACGTCGGGCTTGCCATCCGGCGCGTCGGCGAGCACGTAAGCCCCCTTCGCGACGCCCGCGGCCGGCGCGAAGACCGACCGATCGAGCGTCGGGAGGTTCTGCCGCGACAGGATCACCGCGGACGCCTCGTCGTGGAGCTGGACGAGAAGCCGCCAGGTCTCGACGACCTCGTTCGCGTCTGCGGGTCGGAAGACGAGGAGGCCAGGCATGGCACGGAGCGACGCCAGCTGCTCCACGGGCTGATGGGTCGGCCCGTCTTCGCCGACGCCGATCGAGTCGTGCGTGAAGATGTGCACGACGGGGATCTCCATCAGCGCGGACAAGCGGATCGCCCCACGGGCGTAGTCCGAGAAGATCAGGAAACCCGACCAGTACGACCGCAGCTTGGTGAGCGCCATCCCGTTCGCGACCGCCGCGGACGCGTGCTCGCGGACGCCGAGGTGGAGGTTGCGTCCCGAGCGGCTCTCGGCCTGGAAGCTGCCGGCACCCTCGAACGTCAGGTTCGTCTTGGTCGACGGGGAGAGGTCGGCGGAACCACCCACGACCCACGGAATCGCCTGCGCGACTGCGTTCAGCACCTGCCCTGACGAGTCACGACTGGCGAAACCCTTGGGATCGGCTGGGAACGTCGGCAACGCGTCCTCCCACCCGACCGGCAGGTCGCGACGTTGGATGCGGTCGAGCTCGTCGGCGAGCTCAGGAAACTCGGCGCGGTAGGCGGCGAACAGCTTGTGCCATTCGTCGCGGGCCGCCTTGCCCCGCGCGCCGATGCCCTGGGCGAAGTGGTCGTACACGCCGTCGGAGACGTAGAAGTCCTTGTCTTCGGGGAGGTTGAAGAAGCGCTTCGTCGCCTTGACACCCTCGACTCCGAACGGCTCGCCGTGCGCCTTGGGCGAGTCCTCGACCGGAGAGCCGTACCCGATGTGGCTGTGCACCACAATGATCGTGGGACGGTCACGCTCGGCGCGGAAGGTGTGGAACGCGCGCTTGATCGCGTCGAGGTCGTTCGCGTCGGCGACCGTCGTGACGTTCCAGCCGTAGGCCATGAACCGCGCCGCGACGTCCTCGGTGAACGCGATGTTCGTGTGGCCCTCGATGGTCACGCGGTTCGAGTCGTAGATCCAGCAGAGGTTCGACAGTCGTTGATGAGCGGCGAGCGACGCCGCCTCCGACGAGATGCCTTCCATCATGCAGCCGTCGCCCGCGAGCGCATAGACGTTGAAGTCGAAGAGGTCGAAGCCCTCACGGTTGTAGCGAGCCGCGAGCCACTCACCGGCGATCGCCATGCCCACCGACGTCGCAACTCCCTGGCCGAGAGGCCCTGTCGTCGTCTCGACACCACTCGTCCACCGGTACTCCGGATGACCCGGGCAGCGCGAGTCGAGCTGGCGGAAGGTCTTCAGGTCGTCGAGCGAAACTGACGGTTGGCCGAGCACCTCGTAGTCAGGGTCGACCGCGCGCACGCCCGTGAGGTGCAACAGCGACCAAAGCAGCGCCGACGCATGACCCTCGGACAGCACGAACCGATCACGGTTCGGCCAGATCGGATCGGTCGGGATCGAACCGCATCTCCCGTTGCCACAACGAATACGCGACCGGCGCGATGCCCATGGGCGTGCCCGGGTGTCCGGAGTTCGCCTTCTGGATCGCATCCATGCACAAGCGTGCGGATCGTGTTGATGGACAGCAGGTCCAAGTCGGTCGTCACGAGCACCTCCATGCCCAGCTACGCGACCCGGACATCGCCGCCGGGCGTTCGACACTGCCACACACAGCACGAGGACGTCCTCGGCGACGCGCGCAGCTGACTCGCATGACGGCGACCGTATGACTGCGGGGCGCGTCCGGCATCCCCCAACCGGGGTGACGCGCGGCCCAGAGGCGGGTCGGGGACGCGCGTCAGGCAGGCGTGGCGATGTCCGGCCCGAGCACCACGAGGACCTGAGAGCCCTCGATCTCGGCGACCGGCGGAGGCGTGGGCATCGGTTGCACCGACGTCGCGGGCACGCCCAGCGTTGCCGCGACCGCCTGTGCCTCGGCCTCGAAGCCCTCGGTGTAGTAGATCGTCGTGGCCTCGACACGTGTCGGCGAGTTGCCGGGCACCGCCACGTAGCCAGCGGCAATCAACGCGTCAGCCGTCCGTCCGGCCGCACCCTGCACCCCAGCGGCGTTCGCGACGAACACCTTCACCTGGTTGGGCGGGCGCACCGACACCGGAGTGGTCACCGCCGTGGTGTTCGATCCGTCGGCGCCGGCCCCGGTCGTGTCGGGCGAGGTCGTCGTCTCGGTCGACCCGCCGCCGTCGGTGGTCGGGCTCGCCGATCCGCCGTCGTCGAACCCGGCCCGCAGCAGGAGGACGCCCGTGATGACCGCGACCGCGATCAGGAGGATGCCGCGGCCCGCGGCCCCACCTGCGGACTTGGCGAACGACCCGTCCGACGCCGCGTGGCGACGTTGGCTCACCGGCCCGGGGGCTCGGAGACCGACGGCCCCTCGTAGCGGGCCCGGCGCCGCCGATCACGCTTGCGCCGCAGGCGCCGCACGACGAGCGGGTCGTAGTCGAGCGCATCGTCGGAGTCGACCAGCTCGCTGAGGAGCTGGTAGTAGCGCGTGCCCGAGAGGTCGAAACGCTCCCTGATGGCGAGCTCCTTGGAACCGGGCTCGATCAGGCTGCTGCGCTCGAAGTCCAGTATCGAGCGTTCACGATCGGTGAGCGTCATCGCGGGCAGCCTTGTCGGCCACCCCACGCGAATCAAGCATCCTCCGCTGCAGGGACGACCGGTGGGGTGCTGTGAGCAGGCAGAATCGGGGGTCACCGCCCGAGTAGCTCAGCCGGAAGAGCAGGCGCCTTGTAAGCGTCAGGTCGTGGGTTCGAGTCCCACCTCGGGCTCGCCATCCATGCTGAGCCCATCAGGGCGCGCCACCTACTCGAGGGACGTGGCGAAGAGCGCGTCGAAACCGAGCCCCCACGGTGGCCGCAGGAAGCCGAGGGCGCGGACGTCCTCGAACCAGTGGGCGAAGGGGGACCGTTGGGAGAACGTGCCCCCACCGATCACACGGGTCAGCCTCGACAGGATCTCCTCCGCCAGCTCGGCGACCGCCGTCTTGCCGCGGATCACGCCGTACGACGCCGAGTCCGGTCCACCCTCCAGGCTGCGAAGCACCCCTTCATACGCCTGGACGGCGACCCAATGGTCCCGTTCGGCGCGGGTCCACTCGACCTGTTCGTATGGGCGCAGCTGCTCTGCTCTCGCGCGCACCTGCTCCCGTGCGACCGCGATCGCCTCGTCGAGCACGCCGAGGATCACTGCGGTGAAGAGGGCAGAGAAGAAAGGGCCAGCCGCTGCGAGCGAGGGGGGCCAGTGGCCCGTCCCAGGCGAGCCGAACGGCCCGAGCGCCCTCGAGTCGCATCGCATGGCTCTGCGTTGCCGCCATCCCCAGGCCGTCCCACTCGGAGACGAGCCTGCAACCCCACGCTGCCGTCCCACGGCACATCTCGCACGTCCAACACGAAGATCGTCGGGTCGGACTCGCCCTCTGGGATCGCCGTGGTGATCATGCGGTCGTTGATGCCCAAGCCGCTCCCGAAGTGCTTGTCGCCGGTGACCGCATAGCTGCGGCCCGGAAGAAACGGCTCGACGTCGAGTGGCGACGCGATCGACCGCGTGTCCGCGCCATGTCGCCGCCACTTCCGGGCTCGGAGGTGATCGTCCCCCACTGCTCACCGGCCAGCGCGCTCTCGAAGACGGCGCGTCGTTGCTCCTCCCACGCGGTCTGCGATGGATCGGGATTGACCAACCAGAAGCCGATCACGCCGTGCATCGACGACACCAACGCGACCGACGGATCTCCGGCCGCGAGCACTCGGTACACATCGCACACCGAGCGGGCCGAGGTCTCCATGCTCTGCCACAGCCCGCCCATGTCGGTGGGAGCGAACAGCTGCAGGATGCCGGTGTCGCGCAGCGCGTCGAAGTCGGCCCGATCGAGGTGGCGCCGAAGCTGACGCTGCGATCGGTCGGCTCGCCACTGTGATGCGATCTCTTTGGCCGCCTCCGTGACCTGCGCGACCGACTCCGCCACGAGATGGAGGGTACTGCGAGCGCTCCGGGTCGGCCGACCCCGGAGACACTCGGCGCAACCCCCGTTGCTCGGTAGTAGATATGCCCCTTCACACCGCCTGGGTTACGGCTGAGCTTCCCCGTAACCGACAAGGTCGATCGGGCATGGAGTTGGCATGAGCGACTGTGCGCCAACCCAACGGGTCATGCGCGAGGACGCTCTGTTCGCCGATCTCTATGCCAGCCACCATCGACAGATCCGCGACTACTGCCGCCGGCGGCTCGCCTGTGACTTCGTCGACGACGCGATCGCGGAGGTCTTCCTCGTCGCGTGGCGCCGGATCGAGGACGTTCCCGACGGAGACGACGCGCTCGTGTGGCTGTACCGGGTCGCTTACCGCGTCGTCGGGCGCCAGTGGCGCAACAGCGCCCGTCGGGCTCGACTCGACGTGCGCTTGCGGGCGGCGGTGCCTCGCCCAGCGTCGGCGGCTGACGAATCGGTGCTGCGCGCGGCGGAGCACGAGCTTGTCCTGCGAGCGGCGCGGCATCTCAGCGACGCCGACGCGGAGGTGCTTCGGCTCGTGGCCTGGGAACAGCTCTCGACCGCAGAGGTGGCCGCAGTGCTCGAGATCAACGTGAACGCAGTGAAGCAACGCCTGCATCGCGCCAAGCAGAACCTCGCCCGTGAGTACCGCCGGCTCGATGCCCGAACCACCCCGACGAACCCGACCCCCGATGCTCCGAAAGGAGGTGCCCGGTGATCACCGACGACGAGGTGCTGCAGCTGTTCGCACAGGCCGACCCGGCTCGTGCCAGCGACATCGCACCGAGAGTCGATGCCGCGGGCTACCTCGACGCCCTGCGAACGAGGAGCACCGACATGACACTCGTAGAGAATCCCCCGACGACGAAGTGACCCGAACGCCCGCGGTCACCGATGGCTGTTGATGGGCGCCGCGGCGGCGGTCGTGCTGATCGTCCTCGGCACTCTGGTGGTCGCCAACCGCGACGACTCGACTGGGGTCGTGACCGACCAGACCCCAGTCGCCACCAGCGCACCTCCGGCGCCTGCGCCAGCAGCCGCACCGACCGAAGCAGAGAGAGTGGCCGCGAACTTCTTGGCGGCGTATGACGGCGTTCGACGCCGATGCGGTCGCGGCCGCACTGGCCCCTGGCGCCGATGTGTCCGGACTGTGGTACCCCCCCGATTGGCGACTCGGCCTCCGCTTCATGCAAGTGACGGGGTTCGACAAGTTCATCGTGGGCGAATGCCACGAAGAGGGCAGCTCGTCGGCTGGCGTGTTGGTGCGATGCCCGCACGGCGGAGGCGCGCTCCGCTCGAGCGAAATGGGGCTCGGTCCGTACTCCGGTAGCTACATGGATCTCACCGTGCGCGACGGCCAGATCGTCTCGACGTGGATGCACTGGGATGACATGAGGAACGGGTTCTCGCGAGAGGTGTGGCAACCGTTTGCGGCATGGGTGTCCAGCGCCCATCCCGAGGACGCGCCCGTCATGTACACCGACGCCACCCTGGGCGAGGGCGCAGGTCACCGGGCAGTCGATCCCGCTGTGGGAGCAGCGCACCGAGGAGTACGTCGCAGTAACGCAGGCGCAGGCGGCCTGGATCGCGGAGGGGGCCCGGGTCGAGTGATGGTGACTCCGAGATTGAGCGTCAGCCGCTGACAGTGGCGGTGCGTTGGCGGGCGACCTCGTAGCACGCGAGGGCGCCTGCCGCCGCGACGTTGAGTGACTCGAGCGGGCCCAGCAGCGGGATCCGCACGACGACGTCGCACCGCTGGCGAGCGAGCCGGGACAGGCCGCGACCTTCGGCGCCGAAGACCAAGGCGATCGGCTCCTGGGCGACCGGCCCCAACTCGAAGAGCGTCTGGTCGGCGATCATGTCGAGACCGACGACCCACACGCCGAGCTCCCGCAGATGCGCCAGTGCGTTGGGCACGCCGCCGACCAGCGCCATCGGCAGGTGCTCGATGGCTCCGGCAGCCGCTTTGGCGACGGTCGGCGTGATGTGCACAGCGCGGTGGCGGGGCAACACGACTCCAGTCGCGCCTGCGCACGAAGCACTGCGCAGGAGAGCGCCGAGGTTGCCGGGATCGGTGACACCGTCGGCGCAGATCAGGAACGGCGCCGCGCCCGCAGGTGACCGGCCCCGGGCGAGTTCTTCGAGCTCGACCTCACGCAGTGGGGCCGCCTTCGCGAGGACGCCTTGGGGTGAGTCGGTGCGGGCCTCGGCCGCGAGCTTGCTGCGACCGACCTCGCGCACGGTCACGCGCAGCTCGCGCGCCAGCTCGAGGATGTCGGAGACCACGTCGGCATCGTCGACGTCGGTCGCCACCCAGAGCTCGCGGACGCGCCGGCCTCCGAGCAGCAGCTCGCGCACGGCCTGGCGTCCTTCGACCTGATCGCCGCCGAGCCCCTTCACGTGCGCCGGCGCCGCCCGGCGATGGTCTCGCACCGGCTTCGCGCCTCGTGTCGACTTCGCGGTGCTCGGCTTCTTCTTTGCGCCCCCTCCACCTCCGCGACGCGGTGGCTTTCCTCCTCCGCCACCTGCTCGCTTCGCCGGACTCACCCGGCTCCTTCCCGCACGACGAGCGCGACGGCGAAGCAGGCGATGCCCTCTGAGCGGCCGATCGCGCCCAGGCCCTCGGCTCGCTTTGCCTTCACGCTGACCGCTGCGCCCACTGCAGCACTGAGCTTCTCCTCCATCTCTGGTCGGCGCGGCGCGACCTTCGGGGTTTCGGTGATCACCGTGCAATCCACGTTGACAGGTGCCCAGCCGGCGATGCGCACGGCGCTCAACGCCTGCCGGAGCAGCTCGAGTGAATCGACCCCGGCCCACCTCGGATCAGTGTCCGGGAAATGGGTGCCGATGTCGCCGAGGCCGGCCGCGCCGAGCAGTGCGTCGGTCACGGCGTGCGCAACCACGTCCGCGTCGCTGTGACCGCGAAGTCCTGGGGCGCCCTCGAAGACGACTCCGCCGAGCACGAGCGATCGTGTGCCGTCGCGATCGAACGGATGCACGTCGAACCCTTGACCGATGCGCATGGACGTCATCGAGGCGCCACGAGGTCGTCGGGAGTCGTGATCTTGCGATTCGTCTCCTCGCCGGGAACCACGACGACGCGACCACCAATCGCCTCGACGAGCGCCGCGTCATCCGTCGCCTCCGCGCCGCCGCTATGGGCCTCGCGCAGCACGGCAAACCGAAACGCCTGAGGCGTCTGCACCGTCATGAGGCGAGTGCGGTCGAGCGTCGCAGTGATCGTGCCGGATTCGTCGACCTGCTTGACCGTGTCGGAAACGGGGAGTCCCGGGACCGCGCCGTCGGCGCCCGATCGCACGGCAGTGATCACGGCGTGGAAGAGCTCTGACGTCGCAAACGGCCGTGCCGCGTCGTGAACGACGATGACGCTGTCTTCACTGGCGTCAGGTGCGACAGCGGCGAGCCCGGCGCGCACGGACGCCGACCGCGTCGCCCCCCCGACGACGACGTGGTCGGCGGCGGGCTCGGCGAGATGCCGATGATCGGCGGGAACGACGAGCACGACGGCGCCGCATGCCTGCCGCACCGCCGCCAACGACCAATCCAGCACCCGCTTGCCGCCGAGTGTGGCGTACTGCTTCTCGCCGCCGAAGCGAGACCCGGCACCGGCCGCGACGACGATGCCCCACACATCGACGTCCGCCGCGGCATCGTCATCAAACGCCGCCGCAGTGCTCACTCGCTCAGCCTGCCATGGGTCGGGGGTAACCTCGCCGACCGATGGTCGATACCACCCTCCTCACCGAGACCGACTTCTTTCGTGATCTCACCGAAGCCGATCTCGGGTTTCTTGTCCCGACGTGCACGATCCGCGCGTTGCGGCGCGGTGATCTCCTCTTCGAGGAAGGGGACGATTGCACGGAGCTGTTCGTCGTGTCCACCGGTCTCATCGCGATCAGCAAGAAGTCGATCGATGGCCGTGAGTCCGTGGTGGCGCTCATGGAGCGGGGCGAGCTGTTCGGCGAGATGGGGATGCTCGACGGGCTCGGCCGATCGGCCGAGGCGCGCGCGCTCGAACCATCAGAGGTCATCGCGATCCCCTATGCGCCGGTGCGTGAGCTCTTCGAGCAGCAACCTGCGTTGCTGTGGGGCACGACGGCGATGCTCGTCGGGCGGCTGCGGGCGATGGACGAAGCACTCGCGGACTCGGTGTTCCTCGACGTCACCGGGCGCACGGCGAAGCGTCTGCTCGAGTTGGCCGGCGATGCCGACGAGTTCTACCTGCCGGTGACACAAGAGGAGCTCGCCGGCATGGTCGGAGCGTCTCGCGAGCGAGTGAACAAGGCGATCTCGTCGTTCATCCGTCTCGGCTGGCTCGAGCAGGCCGACCGGCGCTACAAGATCGTCAACCGGGAGCGTCTGGCCCAACGGTCACGCTGACCGCCACACACCGTCAGCCGGTGATGAAGGCGATCGCGCGCTGCCAGGCGTCCGCCGCGTCCTCCGGGCGATGGGCGGGGCGATCGGGGTCGTGCACGAAGCCGTGCTCGGCCTCGGGGTAGCGCACGACCGTGACGCGTAAGGCCTCGAGCGCCGCGACATCCTCGGGCGGTGTGTACGGATCGTGCTCACCGATGATCGCGAGCGTCGGCGAGGCCAACGCGTTCTCCAGCTTGTCGAGCGGCTCGGCGTGGCCGAATCCCTTCCACGCCTCGGGAACCCGGATCATCCCGTAGAAGGCAACGATGCGGCGGAAGTGCGACAGACCGGCCGCCTTCAGCGCGTACATCCCGCCCATGCAGAACCCGATGAGCGCAACGTCACTGCACTCGGTGGCGGCGCCGGCGGCGACGAGGTCGCCGATCACACGGTCGTCCTCGAGGTTGCGCACCTCCTCGAAGCGCTCGTCGACGTCGCCGAGCTGGCGGCCGGGAAAGGGCTCGGGTGCGCAGACCACCCAGCTGTTCTCGTTCGCCAGCCTCGTGCAGAGGTCGACGTACAGCGGTCGCAGGCCGAAGATGTCGGGCGCGACCACCACGCCGAGGGTCGGTTCGCCCGGCGGCCGGACGAGCTCGGCGGGGGTGCCGGACGGCAGGTCGATGCGCATGGCGGAGAGCTCCCCTTGCGTCGCGGTCAGGAGTAGCGGTCCAGGATGCTGCTCTCGGCCAGGCGGGACAAGCCGTCCTTGATCGCTCGCGCCCGGGCGGTACCGACGCCTCCGACGTCGACCAGGTCGTCGATGGTGGCCCGCATGATCTTGTGAAGCGTGCCGAACCGCGCGACCACGCTCTCGATGACCGGCTCCGGAAGGCGGGGGATCTTGCTCAGCAGCCGGAACCCTCGGGGTTGCACGGCTGCTTCGAGGTCGGCTGTCTCACCGTCGGGGTGGACGGCCGTCGCAATCGCTCGCAGGTCGAGCAGCTCGTCGGTGTCGAGCGCGCCCAGTGCCGTCATCACCGTGTCGAGCGAGTGGCCTTCGTCGGCGGAGAAGTAGTCGAGCACCACGAGCCGACGGTCGTCCTCGATCGTGCCGAGCTGCTCATCGAGCTGGAGGCGCACGAGCCGGCCGTCGACGCCCAGGTCGACGATGTAGCCGCGGATCTCGTCCGCGATGCGCATGACCATCTCGGTGCGCTGCAACACCGACAGCACATCCCTCAGCGTGACGAGGTCTTCGACCTCGAGCGCGGAGAGCGCACCCGACACCGTGTCGAGCCGAGTCTTGTAGCGCTCGAGCGCCTGCTGCGCTTGGTTCGCCCGGTTGAGCAGCCGAGGGATGTCCTCGAGCGGATGCTTGTCGCTGCGCATGTACACCGCGATGATCGACAAGTCCTCCGAGACGGAGATCACCGGTACAGCGATCGAGCGGGCCACTCGCTCGGCCGTGCGATGGCGGGTGCCGGTCTCGGACGTCGGGACGTTCGGGTCAGGGACGAGGTGGACGTTGGCGCGGGCGATGCGACTCGCGTCTGACGCAAGGATGATCGCGCCGTCCATCTTTGCGAGCTCCGACAGGCGCTGCGGGCTGAACGAGGCGTCGAGCAGGAAGCCACCCGAGCAGATGTTGAGCACCTCGGGGCCGTCGCCGACGACGATCAGCGCGCCCATCTTCGCCTTGAGGACGCGGTCGAGCCCTTCGCGCAATGCGGTGCCGGGCGCCACGGCCCGGAGGGCCTTGACCAGGTCGGGGCTACGACGCTCCACCACGGCGCGATCGTACCGGTGACGATGGGGTCACCCCGGCGGTGAGGTGGCGAACGCAGTGACGCCGAGGCCGACGCGCTCGAGCGCGTCGGTGACCGACGCGACGCGCACCACACCATGGCCGTCGATCGAGGCGGGCGCTGACTGCGGCACGAGCAGCTGCTCGAACCCGAGCCGGCGGGCCTCGGCCACGCGGCGCGGTGTCTGCGCCACTTGACGGACTTCGCCGGCGAGGCCGATCTCGCCGCACGCGACGAGGTCGCTCGGGCAGCGCGCGACCCACGACCGCGGAGACGATCGCCAGCGCGATCGCGAGATCAGAGCCGGGCTCGGTGACCCGAACGCCTCCGACGACAGAGACGTAGATGTCGAGCGACGACATCGGGATGTCGACCCGCTGCTCGAGCACCGCGGCGAGCAGGGAGAGGCGGCTGGCGTCGACGCCCTGCACCGACCTCCGGGGGCCGCCCGCACCGGCCGGCACCACGAGCGCCTGCACCTCGACGAGCAAGGGCCGGTGCCCTTCGAGCGCCGGCACGACGATCGAGCCGGGCATGCCGCCCCGACGGTCGGCAAGAAACAGCGAGCTCGGGTCGGGGACACCGATCAGGCCCTGCTCGCCCATCTCGAACAGGCCGAGCTCGTCGGTGGATGCGAAGCGGTGCTTCACGGCGCGGAGCAGCCGGAGGGCGTGGTGCCGGTCGCCGCCGAACGAGAGCACCGTGTCGACGGCGTGCTCGAGGACGCGGTGGGCCGGCCAGACCGCCCTCCTTGGTGACGTGGCCCACGAGCAGCGTCGCCACGCGGCGCTGTTTCGTGGCCTCGATGAGAACCTGCGCGCATCCGCGCACCTGGGTGACCGTGCCCGGCGGCGAGCTGACCTCGGGATCGTGGGCGGTCTGGATCGAGTCGACGATCAGCAGGTCAGGGTCGACCTCGTCGAGCAACGCGGCAACCGCGCGGACGTCGGTCTCGGTCGACAGCCACAGGTTCTCGACGAGCGCGCCGATGCGCGCGGCGCGGCCTTGCACCTGGGCGGCGGACTCCTCGCCGGTGACGTAGAGGCAGCGCGCGCCGTCGCTCGCGAGCGACGCGGCGGCCTGTAGCAGGAGCGTGGACTTGCCGACGCCGGGTTCGCCCCCGACGAGCGTGACCGACCCCGCGACGAGCCCGCCGCCGAGCACTCGGTCGAGCTCGGCGATGCCGGTGGCCCGGGGATGCCACTGCCGCGGATCGACGCGAGTGATCGGCACGGGTGGCGCGCTCCTTGCTGGCGGCGCTGCACGGGTCGGCTCGACCTCTTCGATCAGCGTGTTCCAGGCACCGCAACCGGGGCAGCGGCCGGTCCACTGCGGGGACCTCGTTCCGCACTCGCTGCAGCAGTGAGAGGTGCGTTGTCGACCCATGAGCGGAAGGTACGAGGGGGGTGGGACATTCCTCGACGTTGCGCCACCAGGTGCGGCTCAGCCGGCCGACGTCTCCGTCACGAGGTTCGACGATCGCTGTGCTCGCACGAGCGTGTGGTACAGCTCGGAGTACAGGCCACCCAGCGCGATCAGGTCCTCGTGGCTGCCCCGCTGGACGATGCGGCCTTCGTCGAGGACCAGGATCTCGTCGGCGTTCGTGATCGTCGACAGCCGGTGCGCGATCACGATCGACGTGCGGTCGCGCAGGGCGACATCGAGCGCAGCCTGCACCAGGGCCTCGTTCTCGGAGTCGAGGTGGCTGGTCGCCTCGTCGAGGATCACGATCGCCGGGTTCTTCAGCAGCATCCGCGCGATCGCCAAGCGCTGCTTCTCGCCTCCCGATAGCCGATACCCGCGCTCGCCCACCAAGGTGTCGTAGCCCTCGGGCAGCGCGGCGACGACCTCGTGGATCTGCGCGGCTCGACACGCCGCCTCGAGGTCCTCCTGCGTCGCGCCCGGACGGGCGTAGCGCAAGTTGCTCGCGACCGACTCATGGAACAGGTGGGGGTCCTGCACGACGATGCCGATCGCCGAACGGAGCGACTGCTGGGTGAGGTCGCGGACGTCGTACCCGTCGATGCGGACGGCTCCGCTCGTCACGTCGTAGAGCCGAGGGACCAGCGATGCCAGTGTCGTCTTCCCCGCCCCCGAGGGCCCGACGAGGGCGATGAGCCGGCCCGGCTCGATGAGTGCGGACACGTCGTGCAGCACCTCGACACCTGGTGTGCTGTCGAGAGACGGCGTCGCGCCGTCGCCCTGTCCGTTCGCGAGCTCGAGGCTGGCGACGGAGAACGCTGAGCCTGCCGGATAGGTGAAGCTCACGTGGTCGAACTCGACCCGCCCGACCGGCGCCGGGAGGTCGATGGCACCGGGCGAGTCCTCGAGCGGGTTCGGCGCGTCGAGCACCTCGAAGACCCGCTCGAACGACACGAGCGCCGTCATGACGTCGACGCGCGCGTTCGTCAGGCTCGTCAGCGGGCCGTAGACACGCCCGACGTACGCAGCGAGCGCGACAAGCGTGCCGATCGTGATCGTGCCCGAGATCACCATCTGCGCTCCGAGGCCGTACACCACCGCTGTGCCCACCGCGGCGACGAGCCCGAGCGCCACGAAGAAGACGCGGCCGTACATCGCACCCTTCACGCCGATGTCGCGCACCCGGCTGGCGCGTCCGGAGAAGGAGGCGGCCTCCGCGTCGGCGTCGCCGTAGAGCTTGACCAACATCGCCCCGCTGACGTTGAACCGCTCGGTCATCGTCGTATTCATTGACGCGTTCAGGTTCATCTGCTCGCGGCTGATCTGCTGGAGGCGACGACCGACGCGCTTCGCCGGGACGACGAACAGGGGCAACACGAGCAGGGCGATCAGGGTGAGCCTCCACTCGAGCGCGAGCATCGCGATGAGCGTGAGCGTCAGCGTGATGACGTTCGACACGACCGTGCCGAGCGTGCCCGTGACCGCGCTCTGCGCGCCGATCACGTCGTTGTTCAGCCGGCTGATCAACGCGCCGGTCTGCGTGCGGGTGAAGAACGCGATGGGTTGCCGCTGCACTCGGTCGAAGAGCGCGGCGCGCAGCTCGTAGATCAGGCCCTCACCGATGCGGGCCGACCACCAGCGTTGGGCGATCGAGAGCAGCGCGTCACCGAATGCCGCGATCACCGTGAGCCCCGCCAGGATCCAGACCTGCGTGCGGTCGCCGGAGGGAATGGCGTCGTCGAGCATCGAGCGCAGCAAGAGCGGCGGAGCCAGGATCAACAGCGAGTCCAGGACGATCGTCACGAGGAAGCCGACGATCATCACGCGGTAGGGCCGCGCGAAGGTCCATGCGCGCCGCAAGATCTGCGTATCGACCTTCGCACCCTCGACGCTCTCGGGGTCATGGCCGAGCATCCCGTGGGGACCACCCATCATTCGCACTGCTTGCGAGGCTACGGGTCGCGCGTGCGGGCTCCACGCCCGCCCCTACCATCGCTGGGTGCGCCGGCTCGTCGCTTTCGTCGTCGTCGCGGTGCTCCTCGCCGCGGCGTGCGGCGACGACGATGGTGCTGACGGCGCCGCGACCTCGGTGGGTTCAGCGACGACCTCCGAGGGACAGCTCGAGTGGATCGAGTGCCCGGATGCTGGCGACGACGTCGAGTGTGCGACGCTCGCCGTCCCTCGCGACTACGACGAGCCCGACGGCGAGACAATCGACCTCGCGCTGATGCGCGATCGCGCAGGCGACGACGGCGATCGCATCGGGTCGCTGCTCGTCAACCCGGGGGGCCCGGGCGTCCCGGGCACCGACCTCGTACCTGCCGCAGACCTCATCTGGCCGAGCGAGATCCGCGATCGGTTCGACATCGTCGGGTGGGACCCACGGGGCACCGGTGGCAGTGCGCCCGTCGACTGCGTCGATGACGTCGACCGCTACTTCGCCGAGCCCGACCCATCACCCGACGACGACGCCGAGAACAAGGTGCTGCGTGGACCGGGCGCAGGAGTTCGACGATGCCTGCGAGGAGGCCGCGGGCGACCTGCTCGGCCAGATCTCGACGGTCGACACCGCCAACGACCTCGACCGCATCCGCATCGCGCTCGGCGAGAACACGATCTCGTACATGGGCTTCTCGTACGGAAGTGAGCTCGGCGCCACATACGCCACGCTCTTCCCCGAGAACATCCGGGCGATGGTGCTCGACGGCGCGATCGATCCCGATCTCGACAGTGTCGAGACGGCGCGTGCGCAAGCGATCGGGACCGAGCACGCCCTCGACGCGTTCCTCGCCGACTGCTCGTCGCACAGCACGTGCGCGTTCCACAACAACGGCGATGCCGAGGGCGCGTACGACGCTCTCATCGCGGGGCTCGACACCGATCCGCTTCCTCCGCCCGAGAGCGGCCGGCCCGAGGTCGGTCAGGGAGTTGCCCTCAACGCCGTGATCCAGGCGCTGTACAGCACTGACTTCTGGCCTGCGCTCGCCGAGGCGCTGGATGACGCGCAGCACGGTGACGGCGACGGCCTCCTCGCGCTGAGTGACACGTACCTCGAACGGGATGACGACGGCACGTGGACCAACACGATCGAGGCGTTCATCGCGATCAGCTGCCTCGACGATCCCGCGCCGCGCGACCTCGACGCCTACGCCGAACTTGCCGACGAGTTCGAACAGGTCGCGCCTCGTCTCGGACGCTCGTTCGCGTCGGGCTACTACTGCGCGCTCTGGCCGGTCGAGTCCCAGCCCGGTCCTTCCGTCGACGGAGCGGGCGCGCCGCCGATCATCGTCGCCGGCACGACGGGCGACCCGTACACCCCGCTCGAGCAGACCGCGGCACTCGCGGACGCGCTCGCGACCGGAGTGCTCTTGGTGCGGGAGGGCGAAGGGCACACGGGCTACGGCGAGGGCAGCTGCATCGACGACCTCATCGACGACTACCTCATCGACCTCACCGTCCCCGAAGACGGCACCCGCTGCTGACCCCGCCGAGAGCGAGTGGGCGCCAGCGGGACTATGCGTCCGGCTGGTGACCACTCGGTCGGGGACTAGGGGGTGAGGGCGGCGGCGAAGCGGCGAACGCCTTCGTCGAGCTCGTCAGGCGTCGCGGTGGCGAAGCTGAGACGCAGCGTCGAGCGGTCGGGCGGACCCGAGTAGAACGGCTCGCCCGGCACGAACGCCATGCCCTGCTCGACGGCACGCGGCAACAGGTCGACGGCGGACTGCCCGTCAGTGAGGCGCCCCCACAGGAACATGCCTCCGTCGGGCTTGTCGAACGCGAACCGCTCGCCGACACGAGCGGCGAGCGAGTCCTCCAACGCGCGAGCGCGGGTGCCGTACACGCGCACGAGCGCCTCGATGTGATCGGACAACCACCCTCGTTCCGCGACCAGTGCGGTGAGGAGCACTTGACCCCAGCTCGACGTGTGCAGGTCCGCGCCCTGCTTCACCTTGGCGAGATGCTCACGTGCCCACGTCGGCGCGACGGCGTAGCCGACCCGCAGCCCCGGCACGACGAGCTTCGAGAACGTGCCCAGCGAGATCACGTTGTCGGACCACGTCGCGATCGACGGCAGCTGTTCGCCGGCGAAGCGCAACGCCCAGTACGGGTCGTCCTCGACGACGACGAACCCGTACTGCTCGGCGAGCTCGGCCAGATGCATCCGTCGTTCCAACGCGAGCGTCGCGCCCGTCGGGTTCTGGAAGTTGACGACCGTGTAGACGAGGCGAGGCCGGTGCCCCGCCGCGAGCAAGTCGGCGAGCGCGCTCACCACGAGCCCGTGCTCGTCGACCGGCACCGGCAGCAGCGTGGGCTCGAACACCTGCAGCGCCTGGATCGCTCCGATGTAGCCGGGCTCGTCGATCGCGACCTCGACACCCGGCTCGACGAAGACCTTCGAGACGAGGTCGAGCGCCTGCTGCGAGCCGTGCGTGACGAGCACCTGGTCCGGGCTCACCTCACGCCCCCGACTGGCCGCGGCTTGCTCGGCGATCCAGACGCGTAGCTCCGGGAAGCCCTCGGTGGTCGAGTACTGCAGCAGCGAGGTGGGGTCGTCGCGCAGCAGTCGTTCGGTCACCGCGCGGATCTCGTCGACGGGGAACGCGTCGGCTGCGGGAAGTCCGCCCGCCATCGAGATCACATCGGGGCGCTGCGTGACCGCGAGCAGATCGCGAATGGCGTTGGAGCGCAGCTTGCCGATGCGACCGGCGAGCGGAACCGGCGAGGGGACGTCGTCCATCGCCACAGGATCACACGGACAACGACGTGACGGAGCAAGAAACCGCTGGCCGAGGTCGCCCAGGGCCCTCCCCAGGCGACCTCACCAGCCTCTGGGCATCACCGAGTCGCGAGCCCCCCAGCACGCGCTGCATCGATGTAGCCCTCGGTCTTGTCCCACGCCACTCCGCCCCCGACGAGCACCGTGTCCATCCCGACCGACCGGCGGATCCAGCGGATGCCATCGCCCGGGAAGTCGTCGGACGCCACCTCGGGCCCACGGTCGAGCGTGTCGGCGTCGAACACCGCGACGTCGGCGATGTACCCCTCCTTCAGGAGGCCTCGCTCGGGCAGGTCCCAGATCGTGCACGGATCGGACGGTGATCTTCTTCACCGCTTCCTCGAGTCGGAGCGAGCCGGTGTCGCGCACGTACCGCGACATCGAGATACCCGGTGTCGCCGTACGTGGCGAACGAGCCGACGTGCGCGCCGCCGTCACTCGCGCCGACATGCACGTACGGATGGGCCAGCAGCCCGCCGACGGCATCAGCGTCGTTGTGCCCGATGTCGGGGCGCATGAACCAAGTGCCGAGGTCCTCCTCGACCGCGAGGTCGACGAGCAGATCGGCCGGGGTGCCCCCGCGCTCCTCCGCGATCTCGCCCAAGCGTGCGCCCGACCAGGTCACGGTTCTTGTCGAGCGCGACGTCGCGCACCAGGAAGCCGTTGGGGTTCAGACCCGAGTTCGGGATCGACCCGAGCATGTTGATGCCGCCAACCAGCGCCTCGCGGGTCTTCGGGTCGGCGAACGCGGCGATCTTGTCTTCCTTCGTGGCGAGGGAGAGGACCTGCCACCACCCGGGGATGACGAGGAACATGATGCTGCGCTGATCGAGCGTCCAGCTGATGTCGATCGGCCGGGTCTGCACCTGCGGCCACACCCGCGCACCCGCGGCCCACTCCCGCTCAACCGCTTCCATCACCGTGTTGCACGCCTGCGGCGCGGCGGCGCTGTGGAAGAGCGGCGACAGCGTCGTCGGGATGCCGTACTCGCGCGACAGGCGACCGAGCATCTCGACGCGCGACACCGTGAGACCGGCGTCGAAGAACTCGTGGACGATCTGCAGCATGCGCCCGCGCTCGCCGAGCACCGCGCACAAGCGCTTCGATCTCGCTGTGCTCGGCCCACCGGCACGGCACCGGCTGGAAGTCCTCCTCGATGTCGACGTAGCTCGTCGACATGCCGACCGCACCAGCGTCGATGCACTCGCGGAGCAGGTCGCACATCGCGGCGACCTCCTCGGACGTGGACGGACGGCGGACGTCGTCGCCGAGCACGGCCATGCGCAGCACGGAGTGCCCGACCAGCGGCGCGAGGTTCAGCGCGAGGTTTCCCTTCAGCGCATCGACCATCCCGCCGAACGACTCCCCCCAGCGCCAGTCGACGCCCTTCGCGAACGCCGCCTCGGGCATCTCCTCGATGAGACGGAACATCCGCGAGAAGCGATCGCGATGATCGGCGCGCACCGGCGCGAGGCTCAGCGAGCAGTTGCCGGTGACCACCGTCGTGATGCCGTGCTCGATCGCCGGGAACGCGTACGGGTCGAAGCACAGCTGCGCGTCGTAGTGCGTGTGCGGGTCGACGAAGCCCGGCGTGACGACCTTCCCGCTCGCGTCGATGACCTTGCCGCGTCGGCGAGCGGCCGGCCGACCGACACGATGCGGTCTCCCTTGATGCCGACGTCGCCGAGGTAGCCGGGCAGTCCCGAGCCGTCGACGATCTTGCCGCCGCGGATGATCACATCCAGCATCACAGTGCTCCCGATCTCGTCAGGGTCGATCAACACGGTCCACGGCTGTCCGTGGAGATCCTCGAGGCAAGTCGACGCCCGCGACGTCGAGCGCGCGGGCCATCGCCTCCTCGGTGACGCTCAGCTGCGTGCGCGCGCCGTTCGGGTAGGCGAGCTCGAGCACGATCTCGGCGCGGCCGTCGTGGCCCGCGGCAGCGCGGTGCGCGGCGATCACCGGGTGCTCCGAGTCGTCACGGCCTTCACGCGACGCGGAGGCTCCACGTAGACGATGTCGGTACACAGCAGCTCGCCGGGACCGCCGATCGGGAACGGGCCTCATCGCGAGATGCAGGTTCCAGGACAGCAGCAGCTGCGCGCCGTCGTCGACGTCGGGGAGCACGCGCTTGGCGATGAGGCCGAGTGTGTCGCCGGGCTCGGGGAAGACATAGCGACGAGCGGCGATGCGCATCAGGCATCGATCTTGAACAGCTCTCGGCAGTTGTCGCCGAGGAACTTGCGCCGGGTCTCGTCGGGGAACATGCCCGCGAGCTCGTCGAGGTCGTGGATGTACTCGGGCGTGTGATCGGCGTGCGGGAAGTCGGACGCCCACATGAAGCGATCCGCGCCGAACAGCTCGGCCATCGCCGGGATCGACCGCTCGTCGGGATCGCAGCTGATCCAGCACCGCTCCGGAAGTAGTACGACGGCGGGTTCTCGAGCGGCACACGCTGGCCGATCGCGGTGTGGCCGTAGATGCCGTCCATGCGGTCGAGCCAGTAGCCGATCCAGCCGCCGCCCGACTCGAGCACGAGGATCTTCAACCGCGGGAAGCGGTCGAAGACGCCGTAGTCGAAGAGCGTCGTGAACTGATGCCGCACGCCGTCGGCCGCCTGGACCGACGCGGTGAGCCGCAGCTCGCGCACGTTCTCCCACGCGCCCATCCGCGCTGCCCTTCGTCCACTGCGGCTCGAACGTCGGGTGGATGGCGAACGGGATGTCGTGGTCTTGCGCGGCCGCGAACACGACGTCGTGGTCGCGGATGGCCGAGCGGCTTGGCGCGTGTGCGTGAACGGTGCGACGTACACGCCGCGCGCGCCCTCACCCACCGCTCGCTCCAGCTCCTCGGCCGCGGCCTGCGGGATCGCCGAGCGACAGGTGCGCCGTCGGGATCAGACGGCCGCCGCTGTCGGAGCACCACTCGCAGATCCACCGGTTGTACGCGCGGGTGTAGGCCTGCGAGAGCTCGGCATCTTGCAGCTCGGCCTCCCACAGCAAGCCGGTCGTCGTGTAGATCACCGCGGCGTCGATGTGCTCGGCGTCGAGCACCTGCAACCGCTCCTTCGGGTCCTGGGAGCCGAACGGCCGCGTGGTTGTCGTAGGTGACCTCGGGATCGCGGGCCATCGCGCCGAGATCGAGCCGCCCCATGGCCGCCAGCGTCGAGGGCATGCCCCGCCGCGCCATCATCGAGCGGCTTGCCGTCGATCTCGAGCTCGTCGAGACCGTTCTCGTCCTTCGACGATCCGCAGCGCCCGGTCGCGGTACTTCGGCTCGATGTAGCGCTCCCACAGGTCGGAGGGCTCGAGGATGTGCCCGTCGGCGTCCACGGCGCCGTCCCACGACAATCGATGCGTCTCGTGCAACGAGGCTCCGCTCTTCCGGCGTCTCTCGGCGTTCACGACTATCACAGTGACCCGACACCGATGTCAACTTCGCTCGCGCGTGACCTGCGCAGGGCTGTGATTTCCATGAATTCTCCGGCTTCGACACGAGTGTCGGGTTCTGCCAGACTCCGCTCGCTCATGGCGACAGAACGCACGACGACGGCCCGGACTCCGCGGGGCGAGGAGACGCGCCGGGCGCTGCTCGACGCCGCCGCCCGACTGTTCGCCGAGCACGGCTACCACGCCACCAGCGTCCCCGACATCGTGAAGGCAGCCGGCGTCGGCCACGGCACGTTCTACGAGTACTTCGGCAGCCGCCACCAGATCCTGCTCGCGCTCACGCAACAGGCCGCGGCCTCGCAGCAACGCCGACCGACGCTCACGAGCCCGACCCTCGCGGAGCGCATCCGGTCCGAGATCTTCTGGTACCTGTCCGACCACGTGGAGCACCTCACGCTGTCGAAGGTCTGGCACGAGGCGGCGAGCTTCGACGAGGAGATCGCCGCCGCCCGCCGCGTCGAGCGGGCCCGGCGGGTGGAGCGGGTCCGGAAGGGCATCGAGGCGACCGGCCCGCGGCCCGGCATCGACCCCGCGATCGCCGCGACCGCGCTCACCGCGATGCTCGAGGAGTTCGCGCACCGGTGGTTCGTCGACGGCGCCGGCCCGGGTACGAGCGCGGCGGACGTGGTCGCGGCATCAGAGACGCTCGACGACGATGTGGCTCGCGCGATCGGTGTCGACGGCGACAAGGGGGACACATGACCGATCTCTTCGAGATCGTCGAGGAGGACGTGCGAGGCGTGCGGCTCCGCGTGTTCAAGCACGCTCCGCCGATCGCTGCGCGCGGTGTGGCTCGCCAGCGCCGCCCACGGCGACGCCGACTACCTCGTGTACGAGGACGAGCGGTACACGTTCGCCGACGCGCACCGCATCGTGGCGTCCATGGCCCGCACGCTCGTGTCGTACGGCGTCCGCCCGGGCGACCGGGTCGCGATCGCGATGCGCAACTAGCCCGAGTGGGCGTTCGCGTTCTGGGCGGCCATCGCCGTCGGGGCGTCGACCGTGCCGCTGAACGCCTGGTGGACCGGGCCCGAGCTCGCGTACGGCCTCAGCGACTCCGGTGCGGTGGTCCTGTTCGCCGACGAGGAGCGGGCCGAGCGGCATCGCGCCGCACCTCGGCGACACCGCCGTGCGCAACGTCGTGCTCGTGCGCACCGAGCGCTACATGCCCAACGCGGAGTCGTTCGAGGACGCCGTCGGCGAGCTCGACTCGCCACCCCTGCCCGACGTCGACGTCGCTCCCGACGACGACGCGTCGATCATGTACACCTCGGGCACGACCGGCCGGCCGAAGGGCGCCGTCGCGACGCACCGCAACTTCGTCGCCCATCCTCATGAACGGCATGTACCGCGCTGACCGCCGCGGCCGCGCCGCGCCGCCGCCGGTCCCGCCGCGCCACCACCGCCGCCGCTCGGCGACGCTCCTCACCTTCCCGCTGTTCCACGTCGGCGGGCTGCAGTCGTTCCTGCTGCCGTACACCGCGGCGGGCGGCAAGATCGTGCTGATGTACAAGTGGGACGCGGTCGAGGCGGTCGACCTGATCGAGCGCGAGCACGTCACCGCGGTCGCCGGCGTGCCCACGACCATGTTCCAGCTGCTCGAGGTCGCCGCAGGCGCAGGGGCGGGAGCTCCCGTCGCTGGCCGGGCGTCGCTCCGGCGCGACGCTCGTGCCGCCCGAGCTCGTCCGGCGGATCGACGACCAGCTCGCGTCCCGGGCCGCGCCCGACAACGGGTACGGGCTCACCGAGACCTCGGGCGCGGCCATCGCCAACATCGGGCAAGGACTACGTCGCCCGCCCCGACAGCGTCGGCACGCCGATCTCGCCGGTGATGGAGGTGAGGATCGTCGACGCCGACGGCAACGAGGCGCCGGGCGGCGAGGTCGGCGAGATCTGGCTGCAAGGGGCCGACGGTCGTGCGGGGCTACTTCAACAACCCCGAGGCCACGGCCGCCGCCTTCAGCGACGGCTGGTTCCACACCGGCGACCTCGGCCGACTCGACGACGAGGGCTACCTCTACGTCGTCGACCGCCTGAAGGACGTCATCATCCGGGGCGGCGAGAACATCTACGCCGCCGAGGTCGAGGCCGCGCTCTACGAGCACCCCGACATCACCGAGGCCGCGATCATCGGCGTGCCCGACGAGCGCATCGGCGAGGAGGTGGGCGCGGTGGTGCGTGTGCGCGACGGCGCCGCCATCTCGCCGGACGACGTGCGCGCGCACGTCGCCGCCCGGCTCGCGTCGTTCAAGGTGCCCTCCCGCGTGTGGATCACGACCGACGAGCTGCCGCGCAACGCGGCAGGCAAGGTGCTCAAGCGCGAGCTCCGCGACGACGCTCGGCGCGACCGGACTCACAAGCGAAAGGCTGAACACGTGGACTTCGACATCCCCAAGGACCTCGCCGACTACCTCGACGAGCTCGACGAGTTCATCGAGCGCGAGATCAAGCCGCTCGAGCAGGCAGAACGACAACATCCGCTTCTTCGACCACCGGCGCGAGGACGCGCGCACCGACTGGGAGCGCGGCGGCCTGCCGAACGACGAGTGGGAGCTGCTGCTCGCGCGAGGCGCGGCGCCGCGCCGACGCCGCCGGCCACTACCGCTACCCGTTCCCGAAGGAGTACGGCGGCAAGGAGGGCACGAACCTCGGGATGGCGGTCATCCGCGAGCACCTCGCCCGCAAGGGCCTCGGGCTCCACAACGACCTGCAGAACGAGCACTCGATCGTCGGCAACAACGTCGGCCTCCTCCTCATGATCGATGTACGGCACCGAGGAGCAGAAGGCGGAGTGGATCGACGACCTCGCCGAAGGGCGCGGCGGGCTTCGCGTTCGGCATCACCGAGCCCGACCACGGCTCCGACGCGACCTGCATGGAGACCACCGCCGTGCGCGACGGCGACGAGTGGGTCATCAACGGCGAGAAGACCTGGAACACGGGAATCCACGCCGCGCAGTACGACCTGATCTTCGCCCGCACGAGCGGCAACGCCGGCGACGGCATGGGCATCACCGCGTTCCTCGTCCCGACGAACAGCCCGGGCTTCGAGGTCCTCGAGTTCCTGTGGACGTTCAACATGCCGACCGACCACGCGCACATCCGCCTCACCGACGTGCGGGTGCCCGACACCGCGATCTTCGGCGGTGAGGGCAGGGGCCTGCAGGTCGTGCAGCACTTCTTCAACGAGAACCGCATCCGCCAGGCGGCGTCGAGCCTCGGCGCCGCCGAGTTCTGCATCGACCGAGGCGATCGAGTACGCCAAGGAGCGAGCGCCGTTCGGCAAGCCGCTCTCGACGAACCAGGCGATCCAGTTCCCGCTCGTCGAGCTCACGACGCAGTGCGAGATGCTGCGCGCGCTGATCCACAAGACCGCGTGGTCGATGGACAAGTACGGCGCGTTCTCGGTGTCCGACAAGGTGTCGATGTGCAACTACTGGGCGAACCGCCTGTGCTGTGAGGCGGCCGACCGCGCCATGCAGGTGCACGGCGGGCTCGGGTACTCGCGCCACAAGCCGTTCGAGCACATCTACCGCCACCACCGCCGCTACCGGATCACCGAGGGCAGCGAGGAGATCCAGATGCGCCGGGTCGCCGGCTACCTGTTCGGCTTCATGAAGCAGCAGGCGCCGAAGGGCGTCATCGAGGAGACGCGCAGCACGATGACGCAGTGGCCCGAGCGCAACGTCGTCGACACGATCACGGCGAGCCGACGACGAGATCCGCCAGGCGGTGGCCGAGGCCGAGGTGCCGCCGCTGCTGCCGGCGCTCGCCTACCTCACCGGCGACTTGTCGCTGCTGCGCGACGACCTGCGGCCCGACCCGCTGCTCCTCGGCGATGGAGCAGGGCGGGCTGACGGAGGAGCAGCAAGCCACCGCCCGCGCGCTCGCGGTCGAGACGCTTGATCAAGTACCGCGACGCCGGATCGCGAGCCCGCGCCGGTGCCCGGCGACGACGTGCTGCTCCGGATCATGGAGTACGCGGTCGGCGGCGGCGACATGGCCGCGTACCTGCCGCTGCTCGAGGAGGAGCTCGCCTATCGGGGCGAGGACCGGCGCGCGCCGGGATGGCACGCTGCCCGACGGCGCCGACGTCGACTTCAACGTCGTGATCATCGGCGCGGGGATGTCGGGGCTGCTCACCGCCCACCGCTTGCAGCAGGCCGGCGTGCCGTTCGTGATCCTCGAGAAGGACCGCGATGTCGGCGGCACCTGGTGGGAGAACAAGTATCCGGGCTGCCGCGTCGACAACCCGAACCACAACTACAGCTACTCGTTCGCGCAGCGTCACGACTGGCCGTTCCACTTCTCGACGCAGGACGTGCTGCACGACTACTTCCGCACGTGCGCGGACGCGTTCGGGCTGCGCGAGCACATCCGCTTCGACACCGAGGTCCTGTCGGCCACGTGGGACGACGACCACGATCGCTGGGAGGTGCGCGTGCGCACGTCCGGACGGCACCGACGAGACGCTGGAAGCCAACGCGGTCATCAGCGCCGTCGGCCAGCTGAACCGTCCGAAGCTCCCCGACATCCCGGGGCGCGACCGCTTCGAGGGCCGTCGTTCCACTCGGCGCGATGGGACCACGAGCGTCGACCTCGCCGGGCAAGCGGGTCGCGGTGATCGGCACCGGCGCGAGCGCCATCCAGTTCATCCCCGAGATCGCTCCCGAGGTCGGCGAGCTGCTCGTCTTCCAGCGGACGCCGCGCGTGGCTCGGCCCGACCCCCGACTACCACGACGAGGTGTCCGACGGGTTGAAGTGGCTCTACGCCCACGTCCCGTCGTACAGCGAGTGGAACCGCTTCTGGATCTTCTGGCGGATGGGCGACGGCGGTCTGCCCAACTTCCGGGTCGATCCGGACTGGCAGTCCGGCGGCGAGTCGGTGAGCGCCGTGAACGACTTCGTGCGCCTGGTGCTCATCGAGTACCTGAAGGCCGAGTTCGGCGATCGGCCCGACCTGCTCGAGAAGGTGATCCCCAACTATCCGCCCGGCGCGAAGCGGATGCTCCGCGACAACGGCATCTGGGCGCGCACGCTGAAGCGAGACAACGTGCGGCTCATCACCGACGACATCAGGGAGATCACGCCGAAGGGCATCGTCACCGCGGACGGCGAGGAGCACCAGGTCGACGTGCTCATCTACGGCACCGGCTTCCACGCGTCGAAGTTCCTCACGCCGATGAAGGTCACCGGCCGCAACGGCATCGACCTGCACGAGCAGTGGGGTGGCGACGCCCGCGCGTATCTCGGCGTCGCGATCCCGCACTTCCCGAACTTCTTCTGCCTGTACGGCCCGAACACGAACATCGTCGTGAACGGCAGCATCATCTACTTCTCGGAGTGCGGCGTGCGCTACATCCTCGGGCTGCTCGAGCTGCTGTTCGAGAGCGAGCACGCGCACCATCGAGGTGCGCAAGGACGTGCACGACACGTTCAACGAAGCCGTCGACGCCGAGAACAAGGTGATGGCGTGGGGCTGGTCCGACGTGAACAGCTGGTACAAGAACGAGCACGGCCACGTCGCGCAGAACTGGCCGTTCACGCTCCTCGAGTACTGGCAGCGCACGCTGCGCCCCAACCCCGACGACTACGTCCTCTCCAGCTGACGCCTTCATCCCCGACCGTCTGCGCGCCAGCCAGACGATGAGTCCGCCTGGCGCGCAAACCGGGGGAGACCTACACGATGACGAGCCGGGGCACCGTCTGTCGTCACCCAGTCCGGGTGACCCCCGCCGAAACGCAAGGGGCTACGGTGCGCAAATGCGCGCTGTCGACCCGCGGCTGCTGCGGTTTGGCAGGGCTACGCGCCGCTATCTCGCGGTTTCGGTTCTGCTCGGCGCGCTGACCGCGCTGCTCGTCGTTGCACAGGCGTGGTTGCTCGCTGATGTCGTCTCGCGTGCGTTCTCCGGCGACGAGAGCACGACCGACCTGAAGGCCCCGCTGAGCCTTCTGCTCGCGGTCGTGCTCGCACGGGCCGCGGTCGCTTGGTACACCGAGGTCGCCGCGAACCGCTCGTCGAGCCGGGTGAAGTCACAGCTGCGACAGGCATTCGTCGAGAAGGTCGCCGAGACCTCGCCTTCAGCGGACCGCCAACCGGTCGGCGAGCTCGCCACGCTGGCGACACACGGCATCGATGCCCTCGACGGCTACTTCTCCCGGTATCTCCCTCAGCTCGTGCTCGCCGTCATCGTGCCCGTCACTGTCATCGTGGCCGTGGCGGCGACCGACTGGATCTCCGCGGTCACGCTCGCAGTGACCGTGCCGCTCATCCCCGTCTTCATGGCGCTGATCGGGATGCGAGTCCGCACCCGCCAGGATCGCCAGCTCCGCACGCTGCAGGTTCTGTCCGGCCACTTCCTCGACGTGGTGCGCGGGCTCGCGACGCTCAAGGTGTTCGGCCGCTCGAAGGCCCAGGTCGAGACGATCCAGGCAGTGACCGACAGCTACCGCCGTTCGACCATGTCGACGCTGCGTCTCGCGTTCCTCTCTTCCCTCGCGCTGGAGCTCCTGGCCAGCGTGGCGGTCGCGCTGGTCGCCGTGGAGGTCGGGCTGCGGCTTCTGCACGGGCACCTCGACCTGCAGAGCTCGTTGTTCGTGCTCGTGCTCGCGCCGGAGGCGTACTCTGCCGCTGCGCCTCGTCGGCACCAACTACCACGCCAGCGCGGAAGGACTCAGCGCGGCCGACCAGATGTTCGCGGTGCTCGAACGGCCCTCACCCGCGCGAGGCGATCGCACTGACGTCCCCGATCTCGCGACGCACGACATCGAGTTCGATCGGGTGGTCGCCGGCTATCCCGACCGCGGCGGACCGGTGCTCGACGGGTGGTCGCTCACGATCGAGCCCGGTGAAGTCGTCGCGCTGGCAGGGCCGAGCGGCTGCGGCAAGTCGACGGCGTTGAAGCTGCTGCTCGGCTTCCTCGCGCCCCAGGCCGGATCGCTGCGTGTCGGCGGGGTGGACGTCGCGACGCTCGATCCAGATGCGTGGCGTGCGCACATCTCGTGGATGCCCCAGCACCCTCATCTCTTCGCAGGCACGATCGCCGAGAACTTGCGGCTCGGCCGGAGCGACGCGACCGACGACGAGCTCTGGCATGCGCTCGTCCTCGCATCACTCGCCGACCGCGTGGCCGAGCTGCCCGAGGAGCTGGAGACCCGGCTCGGCGAGCGCGGCGCCGGACTTTCTGCGGGAGAACGGCAACGAGTCGCCCTCGCGCGGGCGTTCGTCCGCGACGCGCCGCTCGTCCTGCTCGACGAACCCACCGCGCCACCTCGACGGCGCCGACCGAGGCACGAGTCACCGAATCGCTGAGACGGTTCGCGTCCGGACGAACCGTGGTGGTGGTCGCGCACCGGCCGGCGTTGCTCGCAATGGCCGACCGGGTCGTAGAGCTCGCACCGGCGATGGCTCTGCGATGACCGACCCCCGCTCGTCGGTCGCCTCCGTCGGGGAGACGATTCGCCTCGCCCGCCCGACGACGTTGAGGCTCGCGGTCGCCATCGGCCTCGGCGCGGCATCAGTGACGGCGGGCATCGCGCTGCTCGCCACATCGGCGTGGCTGATCTCGCGGGCATCGCAGCACCCCTCGATCGCGGACCTCGGCCTCGCGATCGTGGCGGTGCGGTTCTTCGCGCTGTCCCGCGGCCTTTTCCGCTACGGGGAGCGCTTGGTCGGCCACGACGCGGCCTTTCGCATCCTCGCCGACGTGCGCACTCGCATCTACGAACGCCTCGAACGACTGGCCCCTTGCGGGCTCGGAGCCTTCCACCGCGGCGACCTACTGACGCGGTTGGTGAGCGACGTCGACGCCTTGCAGGACGTCGCGCTGCGGGTGATGCCCGCGTGGGTCATCGCCGCCGTCGTCGGTCTGGCGACGGTCGGCGTGCTGTGGTGGCTGCTTCCCTCTGCTGCGCTGATCGTCGGGCTGCTCTTGCTCGCGTGTGCCACCGTCGTGCCCGCGGTGGCCCGGAAGCTCGCGCAACGCACCGAGGCGCGGCGCGCCCCCGCTCGAGGCGAGCTGAATGCCGCGGTGGTCGATCTCCTCGACGGCGCCCCCGACCTCGTTGCGTTCGGAGCGACCCCAACCCAGCTCAGGCGAATCGCCGCGCGCGATGCCGAGCTGACCGACCTTGCGTCGGCGTCGGCACGCACGGCGGGCGTCGGATCCGGCCTCACCGCGCTCGGAGCAGGGCTCGCGATGTGGGGCGCTGTGGCGCTCGGAGTATCAGCGGTCCACGACGGTCGCCTCGACGGCGTGATGTTGGCCGTCGTCGCGCTGATCCCACTCGCGGCGTTCGAGCTCGTCATCGGGCTTCCGACCGCGGCGCAGTCGCTCGAGGGAGCGCGTCGATCCACGGCCCGGATCAACGCGGTGCTCGACGCCCCTCTGCCCGTGCACGAACCCGACTGTCCTGTTCCGACACGCGGGTCGAGGGAGCACTTTGTCCGAATCCGTGGGTTGCGGGCGCGCTATGGACCCGAGGCTCCGTGGGTCCTCGACGGCGTCGACCTCGACCTCGAGCCCGGGACGGCGAGTCGCCTTGGTCGGACCGAGCGGAGCTGGGAAGACGACGCTGGCGGCGGTGCTCGTGCGCTTCGTCGAGTACACGGGCTCGGTGACGCTCGACGGGACCGAGCTCCAGGCGCTCGCCGCCGACGATGTGCGGCGGATCATCGGTCTGGTCGAGCAGGACCCGCACATCTTCGACTCCACGATTCGCGAGAACCTGCGACTCGCGCGTCCCCGTGCTTCTGATGCTGAGCTGCGTGGCTGCACTCGATCGAGCCCGGTTGCTCGACTGGGTCGACACGCTGCCGCTCGGGATCGACACCGCTGTGGGCGAGCACGGCGCTCGTCTCTCCGGAGGTCAGCGCCAACGGCTGGCCCTCGCTCGCGCCGTCCTCGCCGACTTCCCGATCGTCGTGCTCGACGAGCCGGGTGAGCATCTCGACGTCGAGACCGCAGACGCGCTCATGACCGATCTGCTCTCGGCGACCGAAGGCCGCACGACACTGATCATCACCCACCGCGCTTCCGGTCTCGACGAAGTCGACGAGATCGTCGTGCTCGATCGCGGTCGGATCGCCGAGCGGATCGGACACGAGACATCGTCCCCCGGCTTGGCTCTCGCCGGCACCGCGAACGGGAGGTCCGGGCAATGAACGTCGATCTGGCGAGGATCCAGTTCGCGTCGACGAGCATCTACCACTTCCTCTTCGTGCCCGTCACGATCGGGCTGAGCTTCCTCGTCGCGGTCCTGCAGACGATGTGGCATCGTTCGCGCGACCCGGAGCACCGTCGCCTGACGAAGTTCTTCGGCACGTTGCTCGTGATCAACGTCGCCATCGGCGTCGTCACCGGCCTCGTGCAGGAGTTCCAGTTCGGCATGAACTGGTCGGACTACTCCCGGTTCGTCGGCGACGTCTTCGGCGCTCCGCTCGCAATGGAGGGCCTCGCCGCTTTCTTCTTGGAGTCGACGTTCCTGGGACTGTGGCTGTTCGGATGGGACCGCCTCCCGCCCCGCATCCACCTCGCGTGCATCTGGGCCGTCGCCATCGGCGGAGCCCTGTCCGCGGGGTTCATCCTCGCCGCCAACTCGTGGATGCAGCACCCGGTCGGCTACACGATCGACCCCGAGACTGGTCGACCAGTGCTCAACGACATCCTCGCGGTGTTCACGAACCCAGTGTTCGTGTGGGGCGGACTGCATGTGCTCATCGCTTCGCTCGTGACCGGATCCCTCGTCATGTTGGGAGTCTCGGCGTGGCATCTCCGTCGCGACAGCGACTCGCCGGCGTTCCAGCGCACCGCGAAGGTTGCGCTCGTCGTGTTGGTGCCCGCGATCTTCATGAACCTGATCGTGGGCAGCAAGCTCGGCGTGATCGAGACGGTGTACCAACCGATGAAGATCGCGGCCGCCGAAGCCCAGTGGACCACGTGCCAGCCCTGCTCCTTCTCGGCCTTCCAGATCGGGGGAGGAAACAACGACCCGACGCCGACGAAGATCATCCAGATCCCCCATCTCCTGTCGGTGCTCGCGGACGGCAACTGGGATGGCCAAGTCGTCGGGCTGAGCGAGCTGCAGGACCAGTACGAGGAGCAATTCGGACCAGGCGACTACGTTCCAAACGTCTTCATCCAGTACTGGTCGATGCGCGTGATGGCGTACCTCGGTGCGTTGGTCTTCCTGTTCTCCCTCTGGGGCGCGTGGCTCATCTACAAGCACAAGCTGGCCAGGGCGAAGTGGTTCCTACTCGCCGCGACCTGGGCGATCATCACGCCGTTCCTCATGAACACGGCAGGATGGCTGCTCACCGAGAACGGACGTCAGCCCTGGATCGTGCAAGGGCTCATGACGGTTCAGGACGGCGTATCGCCTTCAGTCTCTGTCACCGAGCTCTGGATCAGCCTGACCTTCTTCATCGTGCTCTACGGCCTGCTCGCCGCCGTCGACGGTGTCCTGATGTTCCGCTTCGGGCGGCAGGCGCTCGGCGAAGGCGACGAGCACGGACATGGAGCGCCGACCTCCGAAGAGACACCGTCACCCGATGACGAGCCGGTCCCGGCTCTCACCTACTAGGGGCCGATCATGGGATTGCAGATCGTCTGGTTCGTGATCATCACGATCTTCTGGGTGGGGTTCTTCGTGCTCGAGGGCTTCGACTTCGGCGTCGGCGCCTTGCACACGTTCGTCGGCAAGACCAACCTCGAACGGCGTGTCGCCATCAACACGATCGGCCCGTTCTGGGACGGCAACGAGGTGTGGCTGATCGTCGCAGGGGGCGCGACGTTCGCGGCGTTCCCCGATTGGTACGCGTCGTGGTTCTCCGCGCTCTACCTCGCGCTCGTGCTCGTGCTGTTCGCGCTGATCGTCCGAGGTGTCTCCTTCGAGTACCGCGGCAGGATCGACCAGCCGAGATGGCGAACCACGTGGAGCCTCGCTCTCACCGTCGGCAGCATCATGCTGCCAATTCTGCTGGGCATCGGGCTCGGTGACCTGCTCTACGGATTGCCCATCGACTCGAACGGCGACTACACCGGCTCGTTCATCGACCTGTTGACGCCCTATGGCGTCTGGGTGGGCGTCACGCTGCTCTCGCTCACCCTGCTGCACGGCTCGATCTTCCTCACCCTGCGCACGACGGGCATCGTGCACGATCGGGCCCGGCGCATGGCAGGGCCGTTCGCCCTGATCGCCATCGCGACGGTGGCCGTGTTCACGTTTTGGACTCAGGTGCTGTCCGACCAAGGCGACATCCCCGGTCCGTTCGAGCTCGTCCCGCTGCTCGCGATCGTCGGCGCCGCCTGGGCGGTGCGCGACGGCCACGACGGTTGGGCCTTCACCGCGACGTCGATCGCGATCGGGTTGAGCGTCGCGTCGATCTTCATCGCGCTCTACCCCAACGTCATGATCTCGAGCACCGATGAGGCGAACAACCTCACGGTGGCCAACGCCGCGTCGGGGAGCTACGCCCTCAAGGTGATGACGGTCGTCGCCGTCGTGCTGTTCCCCCTCGTGCTCATCTACCAAGCCTGGAACTTCCACGTGTTCCGCCACCGCATCGCCAGCCCCAAGGCGACCGCGGACGACATCGCCAACTGACGATCGGAGCAAGAACGTGTCAGCAAAGAAGGAACCAAAGAAGGCAGACAAGAAGGAGACGAAGCCATCGGTGGTGATCGTTGGGGGTGGCTTCGCGGGCGTCGGATGCGCGAAGAAGCTCGCCGACCACGACATCCCCGTCACGTTGCTCGACCGCCACAACTACCAGCAGTTCCAGCCACTGCTCTATCAAGTGGCCACCGCCGAGCTCGCGACGACCGACGTCGCCCGGCCCCTCCGAGCGATCTTCGCCAAGGACAAGTCGGTCACCATGAAGCAGCTCGACGTCACCTCGGTCGATCCCGAGACGCGCACCGTGACGACCTCCGACGGTCAGACGTTCACCGGCGACTACGTGGTCATCGCGGCCGGCACTCAACCCAACTTCTTCCACACCCCGGGCGCCGACAAGTTCGCGTTCCCTCTGTACTCGGTGCAGGACGCGACGAAGCTGCGGGCGCAGGTCTTCGAGGTGTTCGAGGAGGCGGCCGACAACCCGGCTCGCATCGACCAGGGGGCACTCAACTTCGTGATCGTCGGCGCCGGACCGACGGGTGTCGAGACGGCCGGCGCGCTGGCAGACCTCGTGAACCAGGTGATGCCGAAGCGCTTCCATACGATCGCCGTCGACCGCGCCCAGATCTACCTCGTGGACCTCGGCCAGGTCGTGCTGCGCGCGTTCTCGGAGAAGGCTCACGCCTACGCCGCGGAGCGGCTGCAACGCAACGGCGTGAAGCTGCTGCTCGGCCTCGGCGTCAAGGAGGTGCGCAAGGGCAAGGTCATCCTCAGCGATGACACCGAGATCCTCACCCGCACGGTCATCTGGGGCGGCGGCATCCAGGCGTCGCCGATCGCCGCGCATGTCGGGCTGCCCACGGGACGCGGTGGGCGACTCGCGACGCGAGCCCGACCTCACCGTCGAGGGGCACGAGCGCGTCTACGTGATCGGTGACATCGCGGCGATCCCCGATCCCGACGGCAACGACCTGCCCCAGCTCGGCTCGGTGGCACTGCAGTCGGGGCACTGGGCGGCCGAGAACATCCTCGCCGACATCGACGGCAAGCCCCGCAAGCCCTTCCACTACAAGGACAAGGGCATCATGGCGATGATCGGCGACGGCGCCGCGATCGCCGAGATGGGCAAGAACCACCACGAGCTCCATGGCCATGTCGCCTTCGCCGCGTGGCTCGGCGTGCATGCGTGGCTCATGAGCGGGGTCCGCACTCGCGTCGACGCCTTCGTCGCGTGGGCCAGCGACTTCGTCGGTGCGACCCGGGCGAGCTCGATCATCGTCGACAGCGACAAGGCGCGGATCGACTGGGGTGACGAGGAAGGATCGGACGAGCCGCTCAGCCACGAGCCGCCGAGCTGAGACGCCGGGCTAGGCCGAGATCGCCGCCGCTCCGGAATCGATCCGGTGGTACCCATCGATGAGGGCGACCTCTTCATCGTGCTTCGGGAACAGGAAGAACACGATCACGGCGCCGAGGACGATCGCAATGCAGCCCGCAAGGTACGCCCAGTCCTGCCCGTCGACGAACGATGACTTTGCCGCCGCGGTGATCTGGCTCGCGTACTGCGGGTACTGCTGGGCAGTCGCCTCGGCGCTGGCGAACGACTTCGTGAGCTGCGCCTGCACGCTGTCCGTGACGTCACTCGCGTCCGGTGAGCTCGCGATGGCCGCGGAGATGGCAGCTGCGTATCCCGCGGTCAACAGCGCGCCGAAGATCGACTGCATGATCGCCCCGCCGAGATCGCGCTGGAGGTCGGCCGTGCCCGATGCCATCCCGGCACGCGACACCGGCACCGAGCTGGTGAGCGAACGCGACGCCGGGGTACCCGCGAACCCGACTCCGGCGCCGATGAACGCGTAGCCCAGGCCGACTTGCCAGTAGGGACTGTGGTCGCTCCACAGCACGAGCATCGTCGCGAAGCCGAGGAAGCAGAAGACATAGCCGCAAAGCAAGGTGAATCGGGCACCTCGCGCCTCGACGAACTTGGCCGACCGCGGCGCGATGAGCACCATGAACACGGCCGCGGGAAGGATCGACGCACCGGCCTCGAGACTCGAATAGCCGAGCACGTTTTGCAGGAACTGCTGGCCGACGAACATCGCTCCCATGAGCGAGCCGAACACGATGATGCCCGCGATCGCCGCGACCCAGAACGTTCGTCGGCCCGCGATCTTCAGGTCGTACAGGGGCACCTCAGCCGACCGCTGACGAAGAAAGAACGCGATGCCGGCGCCGATCGCGATCGCGGCCAGGGTGAGCACGAGCGCCGTCTCGTTCGGCACCGGCGCGAAGTTGATCGCGAGCACCATCGAGCCGACGAAGACCACGGAGAGCACCCCTCCGAGGTTGTCGACGGACTCGGTCGTCTCGTTGACGTGGCTCGGCACGAGCACGAGTGCAAGGACGAACGCCACCGCCGCGAGCGGCAGGGTCACGAGGAACACCGAACCCCACCAGAAGTGCTGGAGCATGAAGCCGGAGACGAGGGGTCCGAGTGCCGCGATCGCGCCTCCGAGCGCAGACCACAACGCGATCGACTTCGTGCGCGCCGGCCCCGACCACAACGCCGTGATCAGGGCGAGCGTCGTCGGGTACGCCATGCCGGCGGAGAGCCCGCCGACGATGCGGGCGAGGATGAGCACCTCGATGCTGCCCGCCCACGCCGCGACAATGCACGCGGGAATCGAGAGACCGATGCCGAGGAGCAGCATCATCTTCCGGCCATAGCGATCACCCAGCGCGCCCAGCCACAAGACCGAGGCCGCCAGACCGAGCGAGTACCCGACGGCGACGAGGTTCAGCTCCGTCTGCGATGCGTCGAACGCGATGCCGATGTCGGGAAGCGCCACGTTCGCGACAGCGAGGTTCAGGTTCGCGACCGCCGCGACCAGGATGAGCGCAAGCAACACCATCCCGCTGCGCGCTGGAGCAGTTGACACTCGTGTAGGAACAGCCGTGTCGGTCATCCGAGCGGACCCTATGCGGGACTCGTTCCACCTGCATCCCCCGGTTTGGGTGACGCATCGCTCGACGATCACTTCCTGGGTCGTTCAGCCCAAATCGCATCCGCGTCCTGCAGCCCGCCGTCCCCGCATCCGACCGGAACAACGGTGGCGGAGAAGGTCGACACCGATCGGCGGACGGCGGACTGGTCGACGAGCTTGACGACACGCTCGACGAGGTGGGCGATGTCGTCGGCGGGCTGCTCGGCAGCTCGGGTCACGGGTCGGGCGGCTCCGGTTCGAGCGGGCCGGGTGGCGGCGGATCGAGTGGGCCCGGGGGCGGAGGATCGAGCGGGCCGGGTGGCGGCGGAGGGTTGCTCGACATCCTCGGGCTCTGAGTACGACCCTACGCGTCAAGCCGAAGTGGGTCAGCGGTTCCTCGGCTCGCGCCACATGTTCCACATGGGCGGGCAGTCGTCGTCGACCCGCAGCACTTCGATGACACCGAAGCCGTGACGCTCGTAGAGCTTTTGGTTGCGCTCGCTCGTAGCGACGAGGAATGCTGCGACGCCATCGCGGTCGCACGCAGTGAGCATCGGTGCCAGCACCGCCGACCCGAGACCGCGGCCCTGACGGCTGGCCTCGACACCGACGAACTGAAGATACGCGGCGGGATCGTGAGGATGGTGGCTGTCGATCGTTGCCACGAGGGCCTCGCAGCGCGACACGTCCGGCCCGCACAGCTCGAGCAACGCGGTCCCGAACTGCTCTGCCTCTGCCTCGGACGGCACGGACACACCGGCCGGAGCCCACATGGCGACGCTCGACTCGGTGACGAAAGTCGCGTCGTGCGGGATGAAGGCGTCCGCGAACACCTCGAAGAACGGCTGCAACAGCTTCACTCGCCGATCCGCCGCGGGGATCATCCACGAGAAGATCGGATCGTCGTTGAACGCGCTGCTCAGCACGGCGGCGACGTGTGAGCGCTGCGCCAGGGTCGCTCGTTGGATGACAGGCGCGTCGGAAGAGAGAGTTGACATGGCATGTGACCTTTCTGGTTCTGGCTCGGGAGGGATTGAGCGTCAGGTCGCCTGGGCGAACTGACTCCGGTAGGTCGCGGCGGCCTTCACATAGCGCTGCGCGCTCGGAAGATCGGCGCGGGCGTTGGCGATCTCGGCGAAGCGAGTGAGCGTGTACACGCTCGATTCGCGAGTCGCGAGACGCTCGTTGACCAGTGCGGTCGCCAGATCGAGCTCGCGCGCACGGATCGCCGAAGTGAGCAACGTGCGCTGCAGCGCGTCCCGCTGTGCATGGGAGCCGCCGAACACCTGGAAGGTCGCACGAATCGGAAGGAGCTCGTCGATGACCTGACGGTCGTTGCCTTCCGCGAAGGCCACCACCGCACGAGAGGCCGGCAGACCGACCTCTGTGGTCATCGCCAGATTGCTCGGGCTCGCGGCGCCGCCAGCTGTCGCGTAGCGCTCGAGCCGATCGACCACGGCGCGTGCCTCAGTGAGACGACCGGCGCCGGTCAGCGCCATCACGGCGTGCATGTCGTTGAACACGTACCACGGCTCGTCGACGGTGCGGCTCGCCCACGCGTCGGCCAGTGGGCCGAAGCGTCCACCGGTGTCCTCACCTTCGAGGTACAGGCGCCACAGCAATGCGCTCGCGTCGAGCATCTCGAGCGGAACGCCCACCGACTCGCTGTTGTGCACGCGAGCGTCGTAGATGGCGAGGGCGTCGTTGAGCTTGCCCGCCTCCAAGAAGTAGAGCGCGAGGTGCCACCAGTTGTGCACGGTGAACAAGTTGCCATCGCCCCAATCGGCCTCGCGGGAGTGCAGGAAGCGGATGCCGTCCGCAACTCGGCCTTGCATCTCGTAGACGTGGACCACGGCGTGGATCGCCCACACGTCGTCGGGATGCGCCTCGACGGCGGCGAGCCCGTGCGCCTCGGCTGCCTCGTAGTGGCCAGACTCCTCGAGACCAAACGCGAACATGCCTCGAACGAACCCGTAGTGCGGCGACTCGGGGTCGATGCTGCCCATCGAACGAGCGATGCGGTCGCGGAGGTTCCGGGCGTCGCCCCTGAAGAAATCGAGCAGGTGACCGGAGAGGAGCGCGAGCAGGTCGGTCGGCCAGGCGATCAGCAGCTGGTCGAGCTGGCGTGCCGCGCCATGCCAGTCGCCCGCGAGCCACTTCTGGATCGCGGCCAGATGGGCGGCCTCGCGTGGGTTCAGCTCGAGCCCGGCGAGCGCTTCGGCGGACTCGCGCGCCCCGGGCAGGTCGACCGTGTCGGTCGAGCTCAGCGAGAGGTAGGCGGCCATCGCGTGGCCCATCGGGAACTGCGGTTCCTCGGTGACGAGCGCTGTCGCGACGTCGATGACGTCAGGGTGGTACCGGAGGTACCGGTCGATGGCCAGGTCGTATTGGTCAACCCCATGTCCGCTCGACACGGGGTTGCCATAGGCGTCGGTGCGGTTTGCGATGAGTGTCATGCGTACACCATGAACGAGGCCTCTCGCGTGCCCCTCGCGTCCGCTCGTGCCTGCTCGCGCGTCGCGAGCGGAGCTGTCAGGGCCCGAGCTCAGACGCGGCCAGCGCCGCGGCGGCCTCGACATCGAGTCCAGCGCCTTCGAGCGCGGGCGACGGTGAAGTCGTCACCCAGCTCGACCTCGAGCCGCCCCGCCAGCTCGGCGAGCAGGAGCGCATCGTCGCCGAACACCTCGTGCCCGGAACCCGGGGCAGTGACGGCACCCAGCAGCACCGCAGCGGCGCGCGGCTTCCCGAGTCGATGGAGCAACTGCGCGATCGAGCGGAGCAGGGTCCAGAGCACCGAATACTCGCCCGACCGGCGCCACCACGGCAGCAGCCACCGGTAGGCCGCGACCGCGGCGTCGACCTCACCATGGCGGGCGTCGATCGATGCCGCCAGGGTGCCCGCGATCCCGGTGACGAACCACGCCCCCGTGATCTCGGCCTCGTCGAGGGCGCGTTGCGCGCGCCGCCGGGCCTCGAGCGGATCCTCCGTTCATGATCGCCTCGCCCGCGCCGTGCCATGCGTAGGCCCCGTGGGGGGTCGGACCCTCGGGGATGTTCGCAATCAGCTCCTCGACGAGCCGCCCGGTATCGGGAGACCCGGAGTACGTCGCGGACAGGACACGATCCGTCATGGTCATCAGACGTTGCACGGGCCTGCTGTCCGCGTCGTGCGTCTCCAATGAACGGGCCAGCCATTCCTGGGCTTCGTCGAGCCGTCCGGTCACCATCGCGTGCACGCCGATGAGGTTCGCGACCGTCAGCGCGAGGGGCACGCCGAGTTCCTCGGTGACAGTCGAGCGCCTCATTTCCGAGTCGCTCCATCGTGGCGAGATCACCCCGCTTCCACGCCCCCAGGCCGGCGCTCGCGAGCGCATTCGGGGTCAGGGGATGGCCAATGGCGCGGCCGAGGGCGGCCGCCTCCTCGCCCCACCCGAGGACCTCGGGCTTCATGCGCATGAAGCCGTAGTCGTAGAGCGCGTCCACCATCTGCAAGTCGCTGTCGGCGTCACCCGTCTCCACGAGGAACCGGTGGGCGGCGCGCAGCTCGATCAGCAGGGCGTCGAGCTGCGCGAGGGCCGCGGCCGAATCGGTCGGGATACGCACCGCGCACTCGGTGACCATCTCCAGGGCCCGAGCGGCGTGCCGCTTCCTCAGCTCGTCGATGCGTCCGGTCTCGGCGAGGCGCTCGAGCGCGAACTCCTTCAGCGTCTCGAGCAGCACATAGCGACCATCGGCGGTCCGCTGCACGAGCGAGCGCTCGACGAGCGCGATGAGCGTCGGACTCGTCCTCGAGTGCGGCGACGCTGATGCCGTCGGCCGTCGAGAACGGTCCAGAGAACACGCCCAACGAGTCGAACGCTCGCTGCATCTCGTCGTCGAGCAGGTCGTACGACCACGCGACGGCCGCGGAGAGCGATCGCTGACGGGGCGCGGTGCGCATCCCGCTGGTCAGCAGACGGAAACGATGGTCGAGGCCAGCCGCGACTTCGGTGAGCTCCATCGCCTGCAGCCGTGCCGCGGCGAGCTCGATGGCGAGCGGAAGACCGTCGAGTCGCCGGCAGATCTCGGCGGCGACGGCCAGGTTGGTGTCATCGAGGCTGAAGTCCGGGCGCACGGCGCTCGCCCGATCAGCGAAGAGCTGCAGCGCGGGGTCCGCCACCGATGCCATCTCGGCCACGGTGAACGGGCTCACGGGTGAGAGGTGCTCGCCTTCGACCGCGAGACGCTCTCTGCTCGTCACGAGCACACGCACATCAGCGCATCGGCGCAGCACTGCTTCGGCGAGGCCCGCGGCGGCGTCCAGCACGTGTTCGCAGTTGTCGAGCACCAGCAGCCCGTGATCGGGCCCGAGCACCTCGGTGATGCGACCTCGGAGAGACACGCCGGCGCGTTCCTCGACGCCGAGGGTCTCGGCGACGACGACCTCCACCGTGTCGACTGATGCCGACGCGAGCTCGCAGAGCCACACACGCGTCACCGGTTCCCTCGACCTGCCGGCCCACCTCCAGCGCGACACGGGTCTTGCCGACGCCCCCCGGACCGATCAGCGTCACGAGCCGCTGCTCGTGCAGTCGCGCAATCACTCGGCTGACGAGCTCCGCCCGACCGATGAAGCTGCTCGGCGGCGTCGGCACCGTGGGCACCGCGCCTACCGCGGCTCCGCGGTCGGACGGGTCGCGCTCGAGTCAGCGAGGTCCGCCCTCGAGCACCTCCAGGTGCAGAGCCCGCAGCTCGGGCGACGGTTCGATGCCCAGCTCTTCGGCGAGCCGCCGGCGGAAGTCGTCGAACACGCGGGAGGCCTCCGCAGTCCGACCCTCCGCGGACAGCGCTCGCATGAGGAGCTCGGCGGGCCGTTCGCGCAACGGGTGCTGGCCCGCGAACGCGATGAGGTCGGGGAGCACGTCGCGATCCGTCCCGATCTGCATCAGTGCGACGAGGCGCTCCTCGCGGGCGAGCGTCTCGAGCTCACGCAGTCGCGACACTTCGATGCGAGCGGCATCAAGATCGGCCAGCTCGTCGTAGGGCTCGCCCCGCCACCACGAGAGCGCGTCGTCGAGCATCTCGACCGCGCGACTGCGGTTCGTCGGCGCGGATGCTCATCGCCTCCGCCACGACTCTGCCGAAGTTGTGCGCGTCGACGTCGTCTGGGTCGGCGTTCAGCCGGTAGCCGGCGCCGGCCGTTTCGATCGCGCCCTCGGGCAGGATGCGGCGAAGCCGAAAGACGTGGGTCTGCAGCGCCGCAGCCTGGTCGGCGGGCAGTCGATCGGGCCACAGCAGGTCGACCAGGCGGTCGGACGCGACCACCGAGCCCCGCTCGAGCACGAGGGCGGCGAGCAGTCGCCGCTGCCGCTCGCCCGGTGGCCCGGTCTCGTTCCCGGCCTCCGCGATCCGCAGCGGTCCGAGGACCCGGTACCGCACGTCACCACTCCTTCGACCTGGTTGAAGTCACGCAGCGTAAGGGACCAGGGCGGGACGCCCCGGCGGATACAGCGCGATGCCCCATCGGATACCGGCTGTTCTACGGTCGCGCGCGTGGCGCTGGAGAGCTACCTCGCAGAGGAAGTGGCACTCGACTGCGCGGAGGGCCTGATGTCTCGTCGGGAGGCACTCCGCCGGCTCGCTTTGCTCGGTCTGAGTGCGACCGCGGCGACGACACTGCTCGCCGCGTGCGGCGACGACTCGGGCGACGACGACGGGTGCGGCGGCCACGACCGCCTCCGTCGCCTCTTCGATCCCCGCCGACACGGCTGCGGCGACGACCGCCGCGCCCGCCACGACTGCCTCCGCCAGCGAGGCGCCGACGGCCGAGGAGATCCGCTTCGCCGGACCCCGGGGTGAGCTGATCGGCGTTCTCGCGACCGCGCCAGATCCGAAGGGCGCCGTGCTGGTGATCCACGAGAACCGCGGGCTCACGCCCCACATCCGGACCATCCCGGGTCGCCTCGCGGCTAGCGGCTACACGGCGCTCGCGATCGACCTCCTCTCCGAGGAGGGCGGCACCGCGAGCCTGCCGTCAGAAGGCGACGCCACCGCCGCGCTCGGTGCCGCGTCGCAAGAGCGGCTCGTCGAAGACATGCGGGCGGGCATCGACGAGCTCGAGCGCCGCGCGCCAGGAGCGGGACTCGCGATGATCGGCTTCTGCTTCGGCGGAGGCATGACGTGGCTGATGCTCGCCAAAGGTGAGCCTCGACTCGGGGCGGCCGTCCCGTTCTATGGGCCGGCCCCGGCCGAGCCCGACTTCAGCGGGTCGAGCCAGGCTGCGGTGCTCGGCATCTATGCCGGAAATGACGACAGGGTGAACGCCAGCCAACCCGCGGCACGTGCCGCGCTCGAGGCTGCGGGGATGACCCACGAGCTCCAGACGTTCGAAGGCGTCGACCACGCGTTCTTCAACGACACGGGGCCTCGGTACAACGCTGAGGCGGCCACTCAGGCCTACGACGCGATGATCGGCTGGTTCGACGAGCACCTGAGCTGACCCGGGCGCGCGCCCGACGGCGACACGCGAAGGGCCGCGCGAGAGTGAGCAGATGACAAGCGAAGGTCGTCGGCTCCAGGACGCACGTGACGGGGTGCCGTGGCGCACCTGGGGCCCGTACCTCAGCGAGCGCCAGTGGGGAACTGTGCGCGAGGACTACAGCGAGAGCGGCGACGCTTGGTCGTACCTCAGCCATGACCAGGCTCGATCTCGTGCGTATCGCTGGGGCGAGGACGGCCTTGCGGGAATCTCCGACGATCAGCAGCGGCTCTGCTTCGCGATCGCGCTCTGGAACGAGCGCGATCCGATCCTGAAGGAGCGGTTGTTCGGGTTGACGAACGCGGAGGGCAATCACGGCGAAGACGTGAAGGAGTACTACTTCTACGTCGACAACGTTCCCACCCACAGCTACCAGCGGTGGCTCTACAAGTATCCGCACGCTGCGTTCCCCTACGAAGATCTCGTGCTCACCAACCGGTCGCGCTCGAAGCACGACATGGAGTACGAGCTTCTCGACACCGGCGTGTTCGACGACGGGCACTACTTCGATGTCGAAGTCGAGTACGCGAAGCTCGAGCCTGAGGATCTGCTCTGTCGCATCACCGTGCACAACCGCTCGACCGAGGCGGCCTCGCTGCACGTGCTTCCTCATCTGTGGTTTCGCAACACCTGGTCCTGGTCTCCCGACCGGCCGAAGCCACGGCTGTCCGCACCGGATGCGTTGGCGCCCGTCGTGAAGGCCGAGCACGACGCTCTCGGGGCCTTCTATCTGTATTCCGAAGCGGGCGCGGAGCTGCTCTTCTGCGAGAACGAGTCGAACTCCCAGCGCCTCTGGGGGGTGGAGGGCGGCCCCGCCTTTCCGAAAGACGGCATCGCCGATCACGTGGTGCATGGCACCGCCACGGTGAATCCGGCAGCGCGTGGGGACCAAGGCCGCGGTGCGTCGCCGGCTGACGGTGGAGGGTGGCGGCCAGCAGACGATGCTCGTACGGCTCACCCGGGCTGCGCCGGAGCAGCTCACGAACCCGTTCGGCGACGCCGCCGGCTACTTCGCGCTTCGCCGGTCCGAGGCGGATGAGTTCTACGAGTCGATCACGCCACCGGGGGTCGACGACGACTCGCGGGCGGTGATGCGGCAGGCGCTGGCCGGCATGTTGTGGTCGAAGCAGTGCTACTACTTCGACCTCGACGTCTGGCTGCGCGAGCGCAAGTCGCACCCGTTGCGCATGCCGACCCGGCGCGGCAGCCGAAACGAGTCGTGGTTCCACATGATCAACCACGACATCATCTCGATGCCGGACAAGTGGGAGTACCCGTGGTATGCCGCGTGGGACCTCGCGTTCCACTGCATCCCGCTCGCGATGGTCGACCCCGACTTCGCCAAGAATCAGCTCCACGTGATGCTCTCGCAGCTCTACCTGCATCCGAGCGGCCAGATGCCGGCGTACGAGTGGAACTTCGGCGACGTCAACCCGCCCGTGCACGCGTTCGCGACGCTCTTCCTTCACGGCAGAGAAGCGCACGTCGGCGCCGAGGACGTCTCGTTTCTCAAGGAGTCGTTCACGCGGCTCATGTTGAACTTCCAGTGGTGGGTGAACCGCAAGGACCCATCCGGTCGCAATGTGTTCGAGGGCGGCTTCCTCGGCCTCGACAACATCGGAGTCTTCGACCGCAGCGCGAAGCTGCCGACGGGCGGCAGCCTCGAGCAGGCGGACGGCACCGCGTGGATGGCCATGTTCAGTCAGAACATGCTCGAGCTCGCGCTCGCGGTAGCCGAACACGATTCGTCGTATGAGGACCTGGTGCTGAAGTTCATCGAGCACTTCTTCTGGATCGCAGCCGCGGTCGATCCGATCGGTGACCACCCCGATGAGCTGTGGGACGAAGAGGACGGCTTCTTCTATGACGTGCTCCGCCGTCCCGATGGCAGCGGCCAGCGGCTGAAGGTGCGGTCGCTCGTCGGGCTCCTGCCGATCTGTGCCGTCACGGTCGTCGAGCCATCGGTCATCGCCCGATACCCGCGTCTCGCCGGTCGCATTCGCGACTACCTCGACCGCAACCATGACCTGCTCACCACCGTCGCCGACCCGCTCGTCGACGGCGTCAACGGCCGCCGCATCCTTTCCCTCGTGAACGAGTACAAACTGCGGCGCATCCTGACGAGGGTGCTCGACGAGGAGCGCTTCCTCGGTCCTCACGGCATCCGCTCGATCTCCCGTTGGCATCTCGACAACCCGTACCGGCTCGACGTCGAGGGCGTCGTGTACGAGGTGCAGTACGAGCCTGCGGAATCGACGACGGGCATGTTCGGGGGCAACTCGAACTGGCGGGGTCCCGTGTGGTTCCCGATCAACTTGCTGGTCGTCCGCGCGCTTCTGCAGCACTACCGGTACTACGGAGACTCTTTCAAGATCGAGTGCCCGACCGGTTCAGGCGTGCAGATGACGCTCTTCGAGGTGGCCCAAGAGGTGTCGCGGCGGCTCGTGTCCACGTTCCTTCGCGACGCCGAGGGACATCGTCCGGTGTACGGCGGCACGCGGTTGTTCCAAGAGGACCCGCACTGGCGCGACCTGATTCTGTTCTACGAGTATTTCCATGGTGACAACGGCGCGGGCTTGGGCGCGTCGCACCAGACCGGCTGGACCGGTGTCGTCGCCCGGTTGATCCAGGGCCTCGCCCAGATGACACCGGAGTCGGTGCTCGCCGACACGTTGCCGATGTCGCGCCTCTACGTCCAGGACCCGGCATCTGCCTGACGCGTCGCCGGGCGGCGCGTCAGGCGCTCGCCAGCGCTATTGCTGCGGCGGAGCAGATGCGACATCGGCGAGCACGGAGCCGGGATCGCGTCGCCGAGCGAGGTCGCCCATGGAGATGACCCCCACCGGCCGATCGCCGTCGGCAACAACGACTCGGCGCACGGCGTGCTCACGCATCAGCTGCACCGCGACTTCCACCGGCTCATCCGGACCGACGGTCACGACCTTGTCCGTGCACACGGCGCTCAGCGACGTCGCCGTGACGTCGCGGCCGTCGGCAACCGCCCGAACGACGATGTCGCGGTCGGTGACGATGCCGGCAACCCCGGCGTTCTGCGTCACCACGACGGACCCGACGTCGTTGTCGCGCATCGCCGTACCCGCGGACTGCAGCGAGGCGTCGGCGCTCAATGCGACGACGTCAGTGGTCATGATGTCGCGAGTCCGCTGGGGACCCTCATCATGCCCGACGTCCACCACCTCGAGCTGGTTGCTGACGTCGGTCACCCCAAGGGTGTCCCAGCAATCGTCGCCCGCCGAGCGCTTGGCAAGGCGCGAATCCACGACACCGCGGAGGATGACCACCCCGCGCTTCACGGCAACCGCGAGATCACAGTCCTTCGTGAACAGGTTCTCGCGCAGCCGGTCGACGACAGCGGCCTTGATGACGCTGTCCGTCGGTGGTGGCGGATCCATGGGCACTTCGCCCTGGTACCAGTCGTAGTAGTAGCGACTCTCGGGATAGACGAACGCCATGACATCCCCTTCCTTTGCTGGCGAAAAGTGGGGTACTCGACACTTACCCTCCGGTGGCCCTCACCACACGCGCTCACAGCTTCGGTTGGAGCTCGCGTTCCCAGAACTCGAGGAAGCCCTCTTGGTCCGGACCGATCTGGTGGATGTGAATGTGGTCGAGACCGGCCGACTCGTACTCCTGCAGCCGCTCGAGCACGGGGTCGGGATCCGGGCCGCACGGCACCTTCTCCGCGATATCTGCCTTGCGCACGAGTTGACACGCCTGCTCGAAGTGCGTGGGGGTCGGGAGGTCCTGCGAGAGCTGGCCCGGCAGCCCGGTGTTCGGCCACACTCGGAACGCGGTCTCCTCCGCCTCCTCGACTGTTCGCGCCCAGCAGACCGTGAGCTGCCCGATCTTCGGGCCTGTCCCCTTTGCCTTCGTGAATGCCTTCAGCACGTCCTCTTGGGGGCTCGTCATCCAGACGCCGTCGCCCTCGGCCGCCGCTACCCCGGCTGCCTTCGGTCCGAAAGCCGACACGACGACCAGGACCGGCTCGTCAGGCGGGTCGTAGAGGCGCGCGTTCTCCACGATGTAGTAGCTGCCCTCGTAGTCAACGGTCTCGCCCGTCCAAAGCTCGCGCATGATCTCCAACGCCTCGACGAGCATCTCGTGGCGCGCCTCGATCGGCGGCCAGTGCTGTCCCATGACGTGTTCGTTCAGCGCTTCGCCGGAGCCAACGCCAAGAAAGAACCGCCCTTCTGACAGCAGCGACACTGTGGCCGCGGCGTGCGCCACGATCACCGGTGGGGTCCGCATGATTGGGCACGTCACGCCGGTACCAAGCCGCACGTTCGTCGTCGCGTCCGCGACCGCACCGAGCACGCTCCAGACGAAGGGACTGTGTCCTTGCTCGTCTATCCACGGGTGCAGGTGGTCGGAGATCGAAAGGAAGTCGAACCCGGCACTCTCGGCGCGCTGTGCGAACCGGACGAGATCGCCGGGGGGATGTTCCTCGCTTGAGAGTGTGTAGCCCCAGCTCGTCATGGTTTGCCCATACCCGGCCCTGCCGATCCGATGCAGGCATGGGTCCTCGCCCGGATGCAGGCATGGTTCGTCGACCCGACCAACGGGTACATCGAACGACGTGACGAGGGCGGAGATCGCGGAATTCGTCGCGCTCGCGTTAGGCGGGCGCGCGCTCGCGTGTGCCGAGTCGTGTACCGCCGGCCGGGTCTGTGAGGCCCTCGCCACTGTCACGGGTGCCTCCGACTGGTTCCGCGGTGGCGTCGTGGCCTACCAAGAACCGGTGAAGCGCGCCCTCCTCGACGTCGAGGCGGCATCAGTGCTCAGCGAGCAAGCGGCAGCCGAGATGGCCACAGGGGTTGGAGAGTTGCTCGACGCCGACGTCTCCGTCGCGACCACCGGAGTAGCGGGCGACGAGCCCGTCGACGGCGTCGCCCCCGGCACGGTGTTCATCGCGACCTCCGTTGGTGCGAGTGTGAGGGTCGCGACGCACCGCTTTGATGGTGACCCCGTCGCCGTGTGCGAATCAGCGAGTGACTGCGCGCTCACGTCGTTGCTCGAGCACCTTCACGACGAAGGTCGCGGGCGGTGAGCAAGGCAACCGAGTGGTCAGCCGCGCCGTTCGTGCCGCGCTCGAGCGGTCCTTCGCGCCGAGGACGACAAGGGAGAGATCCGAGCTCGGATCGTGTCCGATCTGAGGATCGCCAGCTAGCGAGCCCAGAAGGACTCCCCGGATCTAGAGTATGAGCCCGGCGCAAGCCGGGAATGAGGGCGCCAGAGTGGTCAGGACGGTCGGGAGACCGGTTGAGCGGGTTTCGACACGAGGCGCTGATGTACGACGGCCCCGCGGACTTCGTCGCGCGCACGCTGCCCATCCTGCAACGCGCTGACGCCGAGGGCGCGGCGGTACTCGTCGTCGTACCCGAGCCCCGGCTCACCGCATTGCGGACAGCCATCGGGGAGGCGACAACCGACGTCACGTTCACGGACATGACCACGGTCGGGCGCAACCCGGGGCGCATCATCTCGGTCTGGGACGACTTCGTCCGCGAGCAGGCCGGCGGCCGGGTCGTCGGCATCGGCGAGCCGATCTGGTCGGAACGCTCGCGCGACGAGCTCGTCGAGTGCCAGATCCACGAGGAGCTCCTCGACACCGCGTTCGCTGACAGCGAGGGTGTCAAGATCCTGTGCCCCTACGACGCGGGATCCTTGAGCGGCGACGTGATCACCGAGGCCTGCCGCGCGCACGGGCCGTCCGCCGCGGCCAGCGATCGCAATCCGTTCTGGAAGCCGTTGCGCCCCGCTCCGGTAGGCGCGTACCTCCAGTCGTTCGACGAGCGCGGTGTGCGGGACTTGCGCGGCCTCATTGCCGGCCTCGCCGAGCACGTCGGCCTCGGGTCCGAGCGCACCGCAGACCTCGTGCTCGCAGTCAACGAGATCGTGACGAACAGCGTGCGCCACGGCGGCGGTGCCGGGACACTTCGAGCCTGGATCGACGGCGACGCGGTGGTCTGCGAAGTCAACGACGACGGCTACCTGCGCGACCCGCTCGTCGGTCGCCGTCGACCCCGGCCCGACGCCATGGGCGGACGTGGGCTCTGGCTCGCGAACCAGCTGTGCGACCTGGTGCAGGTGCGCAATGGCGTCGAGGGATGCGTCGTCCGGGTGCGTGTCGAGGGATGCCGAGTACGTTGACAGCGATCTCGTGCGGGGGTGGCAAGGGACGGAGATGATGGCGACACATAGCGAGTCAGCCGCCATACGGGCATCGAGACGCAGCGATCTGGTGCTCGACGCACTCCCCCATGCCGTCGTGATCGCCGACCTCGAGGGCACGATCCTCGCGTGGAACCGCGTTGCCCAGCAGACCTTCTCGTTGAGCGCTGATCAGGCTGTCGGAAGGTCGATCCTCGACTTCTTCTCCGCCGGTGGCAGCGAGGACGTACGCCGCATCGTAGACCTGGTGCTCGCGGGAGAGACTTGGAGTGGTGCCGTTCCCGGGAGCATGCCGGACAGCACGAGCGACTGGGCGTACGCGTGGGTCGCGCCGCTCCGCGACGACAACGGGACCGTCGTCGGCATCGTGGGCGCGGCCGACGAGGTGCAGTCCGAGCTGCGCGTGCTCCAACGAACGGCGTCGGATCTCGGCGAGCACCTCGTGCTCGCGCTCGCCGCTGGAGAGCTCGGCACGTGGCGCTGGGACATGGCGACCGGCAAGACGGAATGGGACACCACGCTGGAGCGGATCTTCGGCCTTCGGCCGGGCGAGTTCGACGGCCGGTTCGAGTCTTGGGTTGCGCTCATCCATCCCGACGACGTCGACGACACCCTCGCGACACTCGAACGAGCCGTGGCTGAGAAATCGGGGTACGAGATCGAGCATCGCGTCGTCTGGCCCGAGGGCAGCGTGCACTGGGTGCAAGGGCGCGGCACGGTGACCCAGGACCACGACGGCAACGTGACCGGCACGATCGGGTGCGCTTCCGACTTCACGGCGCGCAAGCTGCTCGAGCTCGACGCGGCCCGGCGGGCCGATCAAGCCGAGGAGGCCGTGCGTCGTGAGCGCCTGCAGCGGGAGCGACTCGAGTTCTTGGGCGAGCTCAACCGCGTCGCAGCCGGCACGCGTGACTTTCGGTCGCTCATGCGCGCGGTGACGGCGGCTGCCGTGCCTCAGCTCGGCGATTGGTGCACGCTCCACTTCCTTCCCGAACCGGGCGCAGCGCTCGAGACCGAGGTGGCGCACAGCGATCCCGCCAAGGTCGAGTGGGCGGTTGCGCTGCGTCAGAAGTTCCCGTTCGACCCCGACGGTCCCCGCGGGGTGCCAGCCGTGATCCGCACCGGCCGGCTCGAGTTCCTCCGGGAGGTGAGCCAAGAGTTCATCGACGCCGCGATCGACGAGGTGGGCGTCTCCGACCTCCGCGACGAGCTGCTCGACCTCATCGAGAAGCTGCAGCTCACGAGTGTCATCACGGTCCCGCTCAACACGAAGCGGCGCACGATCGGGGCGATCCAGTTCGTGAGCGCGGAGTCGGGCCGGGTCTACGACCACGACGACGTCGCGCTCGCTCAGGCCGCGGCAGGACGCATCGCCGAGGCGCTCGAGAACGTGTGGCTGACCGAGCAGCACCGATCCATCGCCAGCAAGCTCCAGGCCGCACTGTTGCCTCCACGCCTCCCTTCGATCGACGGGCTAAGTGTCGCGGCTCGGTATTGGCCCGCCGGCGCGGTCAGCGAGGTGGGCGGCGACTTCTATGACATCTTCCCGATCGACGACCATCGGTGGGCGTTTGTGATCGGCGATGTCTGCGGCACCGGACCGGATGCGGCCGCCGTCACGGCGATCGCCCGGCACACAATCCGTGCGGCGGCGACCCACGGGTCGAGCCCGTCAGAAGTCCTCCGCTGGTTGAACGACGCGTTGCACGCCGGCCACCGCGGCTTGTTCTGCACCGTCGCCTACCTGACGCTCGAACGAGTCGACGACATTCGGTGGACCTTCACCGCTACGGCGGCGGGTCATCCCCTTCCGTTGCATGTGACCGAGCGCGGTGCGGTGACGAGTCTCGGTGTGCCCGGCACGCTCGTAGGTGCCGTGGCGACGATCTCCGTCACCACGACAGAGGGTGAGCTCGCCTCGGGGGACACAGTGGTGCTCTACACCGACGGCGTCACCGACGTTGCGCCGCCGAACGGCCTCGATCCCGAAGGGCTCGCCGCGCTCATGCGCCGGGCAACGGCGGGCGAGGGATCGGCGGAAGAGGTCGCCGTGCGGCTCGGCGATGCGATCGAGGAGCATCTGCCGATCCGTGAGCGCAACGACGACGTCGCGCTCGTCGTGCTCCGCGTGCTCTGAGGCGTCAGGCGAGGAAGCGGGCCAGTCCCCAGTGACGTAGCGTCGTCGTCACGCTCGTTCGGTCTGGAGGAGAACATGGCGCTGAACGATGAGGCGATTTTCGAGGGCTTGGCTGACAGTGTCGTCAACTCGGCGGTCGCGGTGAGCTCGAAGAAGCGGGCCATCGCGGTTGTCGTGATCATCCTGGGTGTGGTCGCGGCGGTATTTCTCGTGCAGCGGAGCCGGATGCAGGCAAACGAAGCGCCCGTCGAGGAGCCCGCCTTCGTCGCCGCCTAGCGCGAACGCGAGATACGTTCGGCGCACCCCCCGAAGTTCCGCTTCACCGGCGGCCGCATCATCAAGGTCGTCTACGACGTGGGCAACGACGCCTATGTCGACCTCGAGGCGGAGATGGCGGCCGCCCTGTCCCGAGACTGAGGGCACAGCGGATCTCCACGTTCTCTCTCTGCCATCTTCAAGGACCGGGAGAGCGGAATTCGTACCTTCGTCGTAGTGGCCACACGGGTCACTAAGACGAAGGAGTCACCACCATGCACTACCTCCCGATCATCTTCGTGTCCGATCCCGAGGCCTACCGCTCGGGCAATGACGGCCATCTCGTGCCGACGCATGGGCGCGGCATCCCGACTTGGACCTGGGAGTCACCGAGTGGCGGTCGCCGCCGGCGAGCGCTGAAGGCGAAACGAAGGCGCTAGCGCGCGGCAGAGGCCGGACAGCAGCTGTCGGCTGCCTCAGAGATCCTCACCGGGCAGTCGGCTCGCCTGCTTCACCCAAGCGGCGAGCTGCGCCTCGTCGATTTGGTCGTCCTCGTGGATGTCGAGGTAGCGCACTTCGTCGTGCTTTGATTCGCCCGGCGGGGGAGGACGCAGCGACGTGCCGCGGAAGAACGCCACCTTGACGTACTTGGTGAAGCAGTGGAAGTTGAGGAACCATCCGTTGCCCTCGACGCCATAGAAGGGCGAGTTCCATTTGACCGCCTTGTGCACGTCCGGGATGGTGCGAGCGATGAGGGTGTCGAGGCTGCGCCCGACGTCTTGCTTCCATCCGGGCATTGCCGCGATGTACGCCTGCACTGGGCCGTCACCGTCGCCCTTCGGGATCTGAGGGTTGCCGCCCGCGAGCAGCACCGGCTTCGCGGTCTTCTTGGTTGTCTTGTTCGCTGTCTTCGCCGGCTTCTTCGCGGCCTTCGCCGGCTTCTTGGACGCCTTGTTCGCCATTCGCGCTCACTCCACACTGGACGACTCGACTGCGCATCGAGGGAACCGTCGACTGCGGAAGGAGTGGGATTCGAACCCACGGAGGCCCGAAGACCTCAACGGCTTTCGAGGCCGTCCCATTCGTCCGCTCTGGCATCCTTCCGGGTCGCACGCTAGTGGGCGGCCCATGCGACAATCCCGCCGATGGATGTGCCCGAGGTTCAGTACGCGCGGGCGAGCGACGGTCACCGGCTCGCGTTTCAGCAGTGGGGATCGGGCCCCGACGTGTTCGTCGTCCCCCACTCATCTCGAACTGCGAGCTGATCTGGGAACAGGAGCTGTACCGCCGCGCACTCGAGTACCAGGGTGACCACGTACGCGTCACCGCGTTCGACAAGCGGGGGATCGGGCTTTCCGATCGCTTCGACGCCGCGCCGACGCTCGAACAGCGCTGCGAAGACATCTTGACGGTGATGGACGCGGCCGGCCTGGAGCGCGCGACGCTCGTCGGCTTCTCCGAGGGTGGCCTGATGTCTCAGCTCTTCGCCGTCCTGCATCCCGAGCGCGTCGAGCGACTGGTGCTCGGGAACTCCTCCCCAGGGCTGCTCGCATCGGTTGAGCTCGACCCTGACTTGGACACGACGCTTCGCAAGTTCGAGCGTCTCATCGATGAGTGGGGAACCAATCCGCAATGGTTCGTCGACTGGTTCAACCCGTCGCAAAAGGACAATGAGGCGTTCGTCCGGTGGTGCGGTCGATTCCAGCGACTGAGCGCGACTTCAGCAGACATCGGACGTCAGGCTGCGAGCTTCGCCCCGCTCGATGCCCGCGACCGGCTCAGCGAGATCGCGGTGCCGACGCTCGTCACGCACGACGTCGGCGACGCGGTCGTCCCGGTCGCCGCTGGTCGATGGCTCGCTGAGCAAATCCCCGGCGCGACCTATGCCGAGACTCCCGGCAGCGACCACATCACCCTTGTCGGACCCGAGTGGCGAACGGTTTTGGACCTGCATCTCGAGTTCATCTGCGGATCGATTGCACCGGCGCGCAGTGAGCGCACGCTCGCGACAGTCGTCTTCACCGACATCGTGGGATCGACTACGCGGACGGCTTCGGATGGGAACGAACAGTGGCGACGCATACTCGATAGCCACGATCGCGTCGCGTGGGCGATGGCGAACCGCCACCAGGGTGTGATGGTGAAGGCCACCGGCGACGGGTTGCTGCTGCGCTTCGACTCACCCTCCCCGGCGCTCGGCTTCGCCGCGACTTCCGTCGCGAAGTGTCAGGCATGGGGGTTTCCATTCGGTGCGGCCTGCACATGGGCGAGATCGAGGTGCGAACCGACGGCGACATCGCCGGGGTCGCGGTCAACGTTGCCAAGAGAGTCGAGGAGGCGGCGGTCGACGGCGAGATCTTCGTGTCATCGACGGTCCGCGATCTGATGCTGGGCGGCGACGCCCGCTTCGAAGACCGCGGCGAGCACAGCCTCAAGGGCTTCGACTCGCCGTGGCGGCTCTACTCGCTCGCCAACTGAGGCTCGGTCGCTTCTCCGGTTCCCCACAGGCAAGAATCAGTCCGTGGAACCCCCCGAGGTCCACTTTGCCACGAACGGAGGACATCGGATCGCGTGGCAGCAGTGGGGCGCCGGCCCGGATCTGCTGATGATTCCGCCGTTGATCTCCAACGTCGAGCTGCTCTGGGAGCAGGAGCTCTACCGGCGAGCACTCGAGTACTACGGCGAACACGTGCGAGTCACGATGTACGACAAACGCGGCATCGGGCTCTCCGATCGGTATGTCGATGCCCCGACTCTCGCCGAGCGCGTGAGCGACACCCTCGCTGTCATGGATGCAGCGGGACTCAAGAGCGCCACTATCCAGGGAACTTCCGAGGGTGGTCTCATCGCCCAGCTGTTCACGCTCGCCGAGCCCGAGCGGGTGGACCGCCTGATCCTCACGAACGCATCGTCAGGAGACGCGCACTTTCGTGCGCTGCTCACATCCTCGAGCGGATCCACCACAGAGCTCGATCAGCTCATCGCGAGATATGGGACTCTGATCTCGAACTGGGGGTTAGACCCGCAGTACTTCGTCGACTGGTACAACCCGGGGCAGTCCTCCAACCCGGGCTTCGTCCGCTGGATGGGCCGGTATTGCCGCCAATCGGCGACAGCGTCCGATCTCGCGGCACAGATCGCCAACCTCGGTGGCCTTGATGCCGGACCACGGCTCGATGAGATCGCCGCGCCGACCCTCGTGGTCCACTACACGGACGACGACGTGATTCCGGTCGAGGCGGGACGGTGGCTCGCCACGAAGATCCCCGGGGCGACGTACCGCGAGCTCCCCGGCTCCGACCACTTCGGGCTCGCCGACGCGAACTGGCGAGATCTCGCGGACATTCAGATCGAATTCGTCACCGGCAGCACGCCCACGCGCGCGACGGAGCGACGTCTCGCGACTGTGCTTTTCACGGACATCGTCGAGTCGACGCATCGAGCCGCTGAGGCGGGTGACGATCATTGGCGACGCACCCTCGACAGCCACGACCGCATCGCGTGGAGGACGGCGAACGAACGCAACGGCACACTGGTCAAGAACACTGGCGACGGTCTCCTCCTGTACTTCGATTCGCCAGGGCCGGCACTCGAGTTCGCCCGCGATCTGCGGAGGCGACTCCTGGACATCTCGCTCCCGATTCGATGCGGCGTGCACATGGGTGAGATCGAGAGACGAGCCGACGGCGACATCACCGGTGTCGCGGTCAACCTCGCCGCTCGGGTCGAGCAAGCCGCGGAGGAGGGCGCGATCTTCGTGTCTTCGACGGTGCGGGATCTGATGCTCGGCGGCGACGCTCGGTTCGAAGACCGCGGCGAGCACAGCCTCAAGGGCTTCGACACGCCCTGGCGGCTCTACTCACTCGCGGGCTGATCGACCCGAGGTCTCACTCGAGCGGGCGTCGCGCGAGCACCGCTGGCTCCCGCCCGGCGAACACCCACCCCGCGGCGAGTGCGACGAGCGGAGTGCCCACAGCGATGACGGCGAGGTGACCGAGCGGGAGGGGCGTGAGGTTGCTCAGGCGACCTGCCGCGAGCGCGAGGTACGCGCCGCCGATGCCGAGCAGCGCTCCGAGCGCGGCAAGTGCACCCGCCGTGACGGCGCTGATGCTGCGACGCGTCGACGAGGTCCCACCGGTCGCGGTGAGCATCCGCAGCTCCCCGGTCGACTCACTGCGGATCAGCCCGATGGTCATCGCGAGGATCGCAAGCGCGAGCAGCATGCCGGCGGCGATCGCGCCCCGACCCAAGTTCGCGAGCCGGGCCTGATCGTCGCGGCTCTCGATCTCGATGCCGTACTGCGTCGCGATGATGCGCGCCGCCCTGAGCTGGCTCGAGGACAGCGGCTTGGATGTCTCGATCAGCCACTGCCCTGACGGGGCTGCGCTCCATCCCCGTTCGATCAGGCGTTCCGGGCTGATGAGCGCACGCGGGAGCGACGAGTACGTCTCTCTGAGTCCTCCCGTAGCGGTGAGTCGCTCGCCGGGATCTCGACGGTCGGGCGAGGGACGACCTGCACCCATGATCTCGACCTCGCCGGTCTGCGTGGTGACGATGTCCTTGCCCACGAGGTCCCCAGGATCGAGTCCGTAGGTGGCGAGCAGCGTGGGTGATGCGACGTACACCGCACCGGCATAGGCCAACCCGTCCGAGACGGGCCGCGCGAGCGCGATCGCGGGCCTCTCATCGGAGGAAGCGGGCGTGGCCTGTGGATCCATCGCGAGGTCGAGGCGCGTGGCGACAGCGCCCGGTAGCGACGCGGAGATCTCATCCACCCCGGCCTGGACCTCGTCGAGGGTCGCGTCGTCGGCGATGACGAGACCGAACTTGTCGGCGGTGTACACGAGGAGCTGCGTCGACGACAGGTTGCCGGAGCCTGCGTTGTTCTCGGCCGCTGCAGCCGTCGCGACGATCGCCACCGCGATGCCGAGCGCGAGCGCTATCGCGGCGAGAGCTGCGCCTGATCGAGATCGGTAGCGACTGAGGTCGCGAAGGGCCAGGCGTGCGGCAACCGGGACGCGAGCAGCGAGACGCGCGAGCGCTTGGATGGCGAGGGGGCTCACCAGGAGCACACCGGCGACCACCGCGAGCATGCCCACCGCGATGAGCGTCAAGTCGATCGCCGCCGCTTCGCCCGTGTTGCTTCCGACGCCCAGACACACGGCGCCGCCGACGAGGCACATGATCGCCAGAAGCGAGGACCGATGGAGCGCGGGCCGATCCGGCGGCCGACCCGACAGAGCGAGCACCGTGGGAATGCGGGACATGGTGCGGCCGGGCCACCACGCGGCCGCAGTCGCGGCAACGACCGCGAGCACCATCGCCGTGAGTACGAGCCACCATGGGACGTTGAGCGCATCCATCCGATGCCCGACCGCATTGCTCACGCTTGGAGCGAGCGCGATCCACCCGGCCAAGCCGAGAACCGTGCCCATGACCGCGGCCACGACACCCGTCACCGCACCAGTCGCGAGCATGGTGAGGCGGAGGTGCTTCTCCGTAGCACCGACCGCCGACATCATCCCGAGCTGTGGCAGTCGTCGCTGTGCGATGACCATGAAGCTCGAGGCGGCGACGAGCGCGACCAAGATCAACACGAGAGTGCTCACGACGAGGATCAGCACCGCGGCAAGCACGTCCGCAGGGAGATCACCGCGCGAGCTGAGGATGCGGCCAGTGTCACCGGGGGGACGAAAGTCGTCGACGCGGCCCTCGCTCGCGTCGACGAGCATCTCGACGTACGTTGATTGCGCGAGCGCCGACGCCGGCAGCAGCGCGAAGTCGTCGCCGAGGTTGCTCGGGTTTTCGACGATGCCGACCACACTGCGGGTGACGCCGTCGAGGTCGATGGTCGCGCCGACACTGGCGCCGAGGGCATCGACGACGCCATCGGTGACGGCGACCTCGTCGTCCGCGACCGGATAGCGGCCCGAGCTCAGCCGCAGCAGCGGCTCCCCGAACGGTCCGTCAGGCTGCTGGGATCGATAGTCGATCTTCTTGACCGTGCCGGGCACAGGTACGGGCCGGTGCCCGATCGCCTCGATCTCGCCGAACCACTCAGCCCCCGCGTCGAGCTTCGCCTGCAGGGTCGCCGGGTCGGGGTCGTTGAACGTGAAGTAGTGAGTGGCGTCACCGAACTCGGCTTGGCCCGATACCGGAGCGATGTTGAACGCGGCGCACGTGAACCCGACCGCGGCCGCGATGGCGACGGTGAGCAACGAGAGGATGAGGAGATGCTGGCGCCAGTCGCGGCGGAACACGCGAGAGGCCCAGCGCACGACGGCTCGCCGTGCCGGGATGCCTCCGTTGGCGTGCCCGGCGCTCATCGTCCCGGCGTGGGCGACAGCAGCGACTCGGGGCCCGCGACGGGCGCCGACTGATCGACGACTCGACCGTCGCGCAAGAACACCACCCGGTCCGCCCAAGACGCGAGCTGGGCGTCGTGGGTGACGAGCACGCCAGCCACGCCGCGCTTGCAGGCCGATCGCACGAGACGCATGACTGCCTCGCCGTTCACGGAGTCGAGTGCACCCGTTGGCTCGTCGGCGAGCAGCAGCCGGCGATCGCCGACGATGGCGCGTGCGATCGCGACGCGCTGGCGTTCGCCGCCTGACAGCTCGTCGGGATAGCGGTCGGCACGATCGGCGACGCCGAGCTCGTCGAGAGCCGCGAGCGCGGCCGTCCGCGCTGTCTTGGCTCGAGTGCCATCGAGCTCCAGCGGCAGGGAGACGTTCTCTGCCGACGTCAGTCCCGGGAGCAAGTTGAAGTCCTGGAAGACGTAGCCGATGACCTGTCGGCGAAGTCGAGCGCGGTCGTTGCGGGACATCGCGGAGGTGTCCTGCCCATCGACCGCGACCTGACCGGTCGTGGCCTCTTCGAGCGTTCCAGCGATGGTCAGCAAGGTGCTCTTGCCGGAGCCGCTCGGGCCCATGATCGCGACGAGCTCGCCGGGCAGGACCGTGAGATCGACGTCCTGCAGGGCGAGGACGGCGGTGGGCCCCTCTCCGTACGACTTGGACACCTGCGTCACCTCGAGCACTGCGCTCATCGCCGCGCTCCGATCTTGCGACGCGCCACCCGCGGCGCCGGTGCCGTTGGCTGTCCGTCGATTGCCGGCATCCGCCGGATCCGCGCCTCGGCTGCATCGAGCCACCGCACGACGGCGTCGAGGCGGTAGATCTCCGCGTCGGCGACAAGGAGGAGGCTCGTGTCGTCCTCGTGCGCGTCCTCCTTCAACCGCGTGTACTGGTGCATGGCCTCTATTACGTGCCGGCGGTAGGTCTGGGTCAGCTCGCTCACCTCGACATCGGGCACACGCAACGCGACGAGCACCTTGATGACCAGCTCGTCGCGGGGCGGGCTCGTGGTGTCCGGCGGGCTGTGCAGCCAGGCGTCGAGCTCCGCTCGGCCGGACTCGGTGATGCGGTATCGATTCTGCGCGCCGTTCTCGGCGGTGTCGTCGGACTCGACCAGCTCGTCGCGCTCGAGGCGCTGGAGGGTGGTGTACACCTGGCCCGTGTTCAACGGCCAGACCTCCCCGGTGCGTGCCTCGAACTCCTGAGTGAGCTGGAAGCCGTGCTTCGGACCCTCGCTGAGCAGGGCCAACAACGCGTGTCGGATCACCATGCCGAGTAGTATACTCAGTATAGTACTCAGTTGCTAGCGCAGAGCGGAGAAGAACTTCTGCAGCAGCGCCGCCGACTCCTCCGCCTTCACGCCGTGCTGCACCTCCACCTCATGGTTCAGTCGAGGGTCGACACACAAGTTGTAGAGCGACCCCACGGCTCCGGCTTTGAGGTCCGGAGCGCCGAACACGACCCGACGCAACCGTGCGTTCACCAGCGCGCCCGCGCACATCGCGCACGGTTCGAGGGTGACGACCAACGTGACGTCGTCGAGCCGCCAGCGCCCGAGCGTCGCCGCGGCGTCGCGGAGGGCGAGCAGCTCGGCGTGGGCGGTCGGGTCGCCGGTGAGCTCGCGCTCGTTGTGGCGCCGCGCGACGACCTCGCCGTCTACCAGCGCGACCGCGCCAATCGGGACGTCGCCGTGTACGACCGCGGCCTCGGCCTCCGCCAGAGCAAGCGTCATCGCTTCCCGGTCATCCATCGGGCGGAACTGTTGCACGCAGCGGCGGGCGCCGTTTGCGGGCCGTTGCGTTCGGGAACCTTGAGTCCGCGGTACGCCGCGCCCCACGCCCAATGAAAGAGGAGGACGATGCCAGAGCTGCTCGTCGACTTCATCACTTCGCTCGATGGCTACGGAGCCGCTGAGGGCTGGCCCGGCTGGTGGGGATTGCAAGGTCCGGAGTACCTCGCGTGGTTGGGCGAGCAGCCGGAGGCGGACCACACCGTCCTGATGGGGGCGAACACCTACCGCATCATGTCGGGCTACGCAGCCGAAGGGGAGCCGGGCACGGAGGCGCTCGCCGGGCTGTCGAAGGTCGTCTTCTCGAGCACGTTGAAGGGACCCCTGGAGTGGCCGAACACCAAGCTCGTCAATGACGACGCTGTCGAGGCCGTGGGGAAGATGAAGGACGAGAAGGGCGCCAGCTCCATGCGCACGATGGGCAGCCTCACGCTGTGTCGCTCCCTTCTGAGCGCCGGGCTCGTGGACCGCTTCCGTGTCGTCGTCTTCCCGGTCATCACGGGAAGCAGCGGTCGGGAACGTATCTATGACGGGTACCCCGATGTTGCACTCGACATGATCGACAGCCGTACCTTCGACGGTCGCATCCAGCTGGTCGAATACGTCCCCAAGGTTCTGGCGGGTCCACCCGACGCCGACAAGAAAACGACCTGAGCCCAGGTCCCTGCTGCGGGCGGAACTGGTGTCTGGCACACTATCTTCGTGTCTGCGAAGGTAGTTTCGGACCCATCGGGAGCAGAGTTCGAGGCCGCAGCCGAGACGTTGAAGCTTCTGGCTGATCCGACTCGCCTGGCCATCATCTGGGCGCTCCTCCACGGCGAGCACTCGGTCGCCGCTCTTGCGGAGCATGTCGGTGTCAGACCGACGGCTGTTTCGCAACACCTCGCAAAGCTCCGCCTCGCTGGAGCGGTCCGCACGCGCCGCGATGGCAATCGGATCTTCTACATCGCGGAAAACGAGCACATCGAGCGTCTCGCCTCCGAAGCGTTGCTCCAGGCCGACCACCTCGTGACGGGTGGGCAGCGTCATCACGCCAAAAGGCGCAGCGCGTGAGCCACGAGCACCATCACGGTCGCGATGCGGATCACGATCATCCCGACCACGAGCATGCCGGCGTGGTCTCCGGGGTGCGTTCGCCGAGATCTTCCGTCCTCACAGCCACGACGCCTCCGACTCGATCGACAACGCGCTCGAAGCGAGCGAGCGCGGGATCCACGCCGTCAAGGTGTCGTTCGTCGCGTTGATGCTGACCGCGCTCGTCCAGCTGGCGATCGTGGTTCTCACAAGTTCTGTGGGGCTGCTCGCTGACACGATCCACAACTTCTCTGACGCGCTCACGGCGGTGCCGCTGTTCCTGGCGTTTCGATTGAGCCGCCGTCCGTCGAACCGCAGGTACACCTACGGCTATCACCGTGCCGAAGACCTCGCGGGGGTGTTCGTGATCCTGATGATCGCGGTGTCATCGGTGATCGCCGCATGGGAGGCGATCAGCCGACTCATCCACCCGCAGCCCATCAGCCACGTCGGCGTCCTGTTCGTTGCCGGGATCGTCGGCTTGGTCGGCAACGAGCTCGTCGCCCTGTACCGCATTCGTGAAGGCAACGCGATCGGCTCAGCCGCGCTGGTAGCCGACGGCTACCACGCTCGCACCGACGGCTTCACCTCGCTGGCTGTCGCACTGGGAGCCGTCGGAGTTTGGGCAGGGTTCGAACGTGCCGATGCCCTCGTCGGTCTCGGCATCTCGATCGCGATCTTCGCGGTGCTGCGAGGCGCAGCCCGGCAGGTCTACTACCGGCTCATGGACGCGGTCGACCCTGCGATCGTCGGTCAGGTCGAGACTGTCGCCGCCGGATCGCCTGGGGTCGTTGCCGTCACCGCCCCCCGGGTTCGCTGGCACGGCCACCGGCTCGTGGCCGACCTCGACATCACGGTGCCCGGAGACCTTCCAGTGAGCGATGGGCATTCGATCGCCGAAGACGTACGCCACCGACTGCTGCATGCGGTCGCGCACCTCGATGACGCCCACGTGCACGTCGACCCTGACGACGCGCACGCGCACGAGTCAGCTGGTCACCACTCCCATTGAATTGATCGAAGCGCCGAGCCTGGAGGCGGTCCGAGAACTCGACGCCAGAACGAACATCGGCGCCGCGGTCGAGGCGGGAGCCGCGAGTGCGACCGAGCCCGAAGTCCACGAGGACTACGTCAGCGCCTACGACCTCGGACGCCTCGCCGAGTCGGCGAGATTCGTCCGGCACTACCCCGAACAGAATCCGGTCCTGCGGGATCTGTTGCCGTCGATCATCACCCCGACCCTGGTCGTGGCGGGCCGCAACGATGACCTCGTGCCGTGGTCGAACAACGAGTACCTCCACGACCTCCTTCCCAACAGCGAGCTCCATCCGCTCGACGCCGGACACTTCGCCTGGGAGCAAGCAGCTCATGAATACGGCGGACTTGTCGCCGATTGGGTCAGCGGCGGGTACCGGCGCGTCGGCGGTAGCTAATGGCTTAAGAGCTCCGAGATTGATCGCGCGCTCACGGGCCGATCGGACACCGAGGCCCAGCCACCGCCAGCACGAACGTTGTGATTCTGGCAACGGTTGGCGGAGGGAGTGGGATTCGAACCCACGGTGGGTTGCCCCACACACGCTCTCCAGGCGTGCCGATTCGTCCGCTCTCGCATCCCTCCGGACACGCGTGCACCCGCTGGGACGAACCAGAGGGCGGCGCCCGCTGTGTCTCTGGCGGGCGCTTCGCGCCCGCCATCTCACGGCGACGGCCAGGCGATCTGCGGCACACAGCAGTATCCGCTGAGAGCTGCTGCCTCCCGGCCCTGACTCGGTTCACGGGCTGCCGTTGCACAGGACCCGGCCGCCACCTGACATGGCGGGCGCGTGCCCAAGGGTAGCCGGGCCGCCCGTCGCGAGGCGCCCGGTAGTGTCGGCCGAATGGAGGGTCACCAGGCGCTGTATCGCCGGTATCGCTCCCAGCGGTTCGACGAGGTGCTCGGGCAAGACCATGTGGTGCGGGCCCTTCGCAACGCCGTTCGGGAGGACCGCGTCTCGCACGCCTACCTGTTCAGCGGTCCGCGCGGCACCGGCAAGACCTCGACGGCGCGCATCCTCGCCAAGGCCCTCAACTGCCCGAACGTGGCCGACGGCGAGCCGTGCGGCACCTGCGAGGTGTGTCGGGCGATCGAGCACGGCACGTCCTTCGACGTGTTCGAGCTCGACGCGGCATCGAACAACGGCGTCGACAGCATCCGCGAGCTGAACGAACGGGCGGCGCTCGGCACGGCCGGCCGGCGCAAGGTGTACATCCTCGACGAGGTCCACATGCTGTCGAAGGGCGCCTCGAACGCGCTGTTGAAGACACTCGAAGACCCGCCCGGGCATGTCGTGTTCGTGCTGGCGACGACGGACCCGCAGAAGGTCGAGAAGACGATCAGCAGCCGCACGCAGCACTTGCAGTTCCATCTGTTGCCGGCCGACGTCCTCACCCAGCACGTCGAGTACATCGTGAAGGACGCGGGGCTCGACCTTCCTCCCGACGCGCTCGACTACGTGCTGCGCGCGGGTGGAGGCTCCGCTCGCGACACGCTGTCAGCACTGGACCAGGTCGTGGCGGCGGGCTCGGTACCCGATGACGGTCCGTCGGTCGAAGACCTCGTCGACGCGCTCGCCGACCGCGACGCCGCGCGAGCCCTCGCCGGGGTCGCGGCGGCGGTGTCGGCCGGCACGGACGTGCGCAGCCTCACGGAACGACTCGTCGCGTGGCTGCGCGACACGTTCCTCGTTGCGATGGCGCCCGACGTCGTCGAGCTCGCGGAGTCGGCGCGAGCGCGCGCGGCGAGCCAGGCCGAGCGGCTCGGGCCCGCGGCGACCGTGCGAGCGCTCGAAGTGCTCGGCGGTGCATTGGTCGAGATGCGCCACGCGACCGACCCGCGCGTGTTGCTCGACGTCGCCCTCGTGCGCATCGCCAACCCGGCCACCGACGACAGTCCAGGCGCGTTGCTCGAGCGCCTCGAGCGCCTCGAGCGGGCCGCGGCGACCGGCGCAGCGTCTGCCGCTGCCGCTCCCCCGCCGCCGACCTCCGGAGGCCGCGCCGCGCTCGGCAGTCACGCGCGCAAGACGGCACCCGCGGAGGAGAAGCCGCCGACCGAGACGCCGGGGACCGAGACGGCGCAAGCGGCACCGACGACCGACGAGCCGCAACCCTCTCCAGCGCCGCAGGGTGCGTTCCCCTCACGCGACGAGCTCACGGTCGCCTGGGCCGACGTCGTGCTCCCGCAACTCAAGGGGATGGTCAAGGCGCTCTACGCCGCGGGACGGTTCCTCTCCGCCGACGAGAGCGGCGCGGTGTTCGCGCTTCCCACGGCTCCCCACCGGGCGAAGTGCGAAGAACGCCGCCACGAGGTCGAGGCGGTGCTGGCTGCGCATTTCGGTCGACCGGTTCCGCTCCGGCTCGTGGTCGACGGCGAGGCCGCGCCCGCTGCGAGCCCGCGGCGCCTGTTGTCGAAGAGCCCGTCGACATGAGCGAGCTCACCGACGCGCCGTCGGCTCCGACCTCCTCGATCGATCGGATCACCGAGGCGTTTCCGGGCGCGGAGCTCCTCACCGACGAATCCTGAGAGGTGGCCGTGTCCAGCGACGACGACTTCATGGGGAACCTGCTGAAGCAAGCGCAGGCGATGCAAGAGCAGATGCTCGCGGCCCAGGAGCAGGCAGCGGCGCAGGAGGTGGAAGGGCAGGCGGGCGGCGGGCGGGTGAGGGTGACGGTCACGGGTTCCCTCGAGTTCACGAAGGTGCGCATCGATCCGAGCGTCGTCGATCCGATGGAGATCGAGCTGCTCGAGGATCTCATCCTCGCTGCGGTGCACGACGCCGTCGCCCGCGCGCGAGCGCTGCAGAGCAATGCGATGGGCGGACTCCCGGCGCTCGGTGATCTCGGGGGTCTCCTCGGCGGTGGGGAACCGGAGTGACGGTCTACGCGGGGCCGGTGCAGTCGCTCATCGACGAGCTCGGTCGGCTCCCCGGGATCGGCCCGAAGTCCGCGCAACGCATCGCGTTCCATCTGCTGAAGCTCCCGGCCGAGGATGTCGCGCGGCTCACACGCGCGATCTCCGAGGCGAAGGAGCGAGTGACGTTCTGCGCGCGGTGCTTCAACGTCTCGGAAGGACCCGAGTGCGGGATCTGCGCAGACCCTCGGCGCGACACCACCACGTTGTGCGTCGTCGAGGAGCCCCGTGACATCGTCGCCGTCGAGAAGACGGGCGAGTTCCGCGGGCGGTACCACGTGCTGCAGGGCGCGATCAGCCCCATCGAGGGCATCGGCCCCGAGCAGCTGCGGATCAAGGAGCTGCTGACGCGACTCGAACCCGAAGCGGTCACCGAGGTGATCCTGGCGACGAACCCGAACATCGAGGGCGAAGCGACCGCGATGTATCTCGCCCGGTTGCTCAAGCCGCTCGGGTTCAAGGTCACACGGATCGCCAGCGGCCTTCCGGTCGGCGGCGACCTGGAGTACGCCGACGAGGTGACGCTGGGACGGGCCCTCGAGGGTCGTCGCGACGTCGAAACCTGAGCCGACCCTGCCTGAGCAGAGACGCGGCTCGGGGTGTCGTCTGCGCGCAGTGCGAGGCGGGCGGACACCCACACCGGCGAGGACGACACCCCGAGACATGAGGGACCCGAGGGGGGCTGCAGGTCCATCTGTTGCGATGACGTTACAACAGTGACGATCCCGTGACAACGACCGCCGGGTGAACAGGCGGGGAACTTCGTGCGGTGCCGGGATTCGAGCAGGTCAGCGGGTGGCGCCCACCGGCTGGGGCGGTGGGGTCGGATCGAGCGCCTCCGCGACCTCGGCCGTCTCGACCGGCTTACCGAAGCGCAGCAACCAGCCGCCGAACGCGATCGAGCAGACCGCGAACCACGCCCAACCGAGGGCGAGGCCGGCGAGGACATCGGTGAACCAGTGCACGCCGAGGAACACCCGGCTCGCGGCGACCGCCCCGGCGATGCCGACGGCGAGGGCGGCACCGATGATCTTCGCTCGGCGTCCATGACGACGCGTCAGCAAGAGCGCGAACGCCGCGAGGCTGGCCGCCGCAGCCGTGGAGTGGCCCGACGGGAACGACGTCCCCGCAAATCCAGTGAGCGGGAGGATGTCGGGCCGGGCCCGCTCCACGCCGATCTTGATGAGGTTGGACAGGGCGAATTGCCCGCCGACGCACAGGACGAGGAAGCCGATCGTGGCGAGTGCGTGTCGGGACCGCAGCTCGATGATCGCGACGACGACAGCTGCGGTCACGATGAATGCGGTGCCGCCCAGAAGAGAGACGGTGCGGAGAAAGTCGGTCGCCACGTCGGAGGACTGGTCGGCGCCCCAGTTCGCGAACGTCGAGTCCAAGTCGGCGAGTGCCTCATGTCGACGGACCATGATCAGCAGCACGCCGACGGCGACCGCGCCCGCAGCGACGAGCGCGAGCGCCACAGTGAGCGCCGAGACCCGTGAGCGTCGAGGCGTCCAAACGGCTGCGCACGACACGACGCAGCGTCGGATGCTCGTGCACCGTCTCTGCGACGTGGCGGGGGCGACCGCCGGGGCCTCGACACGCGGCCAGCGACGCACGACCACGGTCGCGACTGCGGCCAGGGCCGCGCCAGCCGCGAGGGTTGCGACGATCACCATTGCGACGGCAATTCCCCGATGTCGCCCGCGATAGACGCCGCGTTTCCGCAAGGTGACGCGTGGGTAGACACCGGTCACCATGTTGTCCCAACGGAAACCCATCCGGCCGAGGTCGGCGCCGTCCGCTGAGGTCATCCCGTCCGACGTCGACCTCGTCGAGGAGCGCTCCCGCCTCCCCCTGTGGGCGCTGCCCCCGGTGCAGTGGCTGCTCATCGCGCTGCCGATGATCGCTCTCGGGTGGCTCATCGACGGGCCGCTCGCGCTGACCGGTCCCGAGGACAACATCAACGAATGGTTCGCCAACCGCCGGCAGGACTGGCTCGACGACCTGACTGTCATCCCGACGAAGCTGGCGAGCACCGAGGGCATCGTGATCGTCGCCGGCCTCGTCGCCGTCTACTTCCTGGCACGCCGGCGGTGGCCGAGCCTGGTGCTCATGGGCGTGGGCGCTGACCGCCGAGCTCACGATCTTCCTCTTCACCAACCTGGTCACCGGGTCGACCCCGACCCGACGTCGTCAAGCTCGACTCCGTGCCCGCGACGTCGAGCTTCCCGTCAGGCCACGTCGCCGCGACGGTTGCGCTGTACGGGTCGCTCGCATTGATCGTCACCTTGCGAGAACGCCGCCCGTGGCTGGCGTCGCTGCTGTGGGTGTGGGCCGTCGTTCGCCACCGCCGGAGTGGCGTTCGCCCGCGTGTACCGCGGGGCTCATCACGTCAGCGACGTGATCGGCGGCGCGGCGCTCGGCGTGGCCTGCATCATCGCGGCGACGATCCTCGCCCACCGCGCCGCCGAGTGGATGCGCGACCGCGGCAATCTGCTCGAAGCCCAGGACCTGTCATGAAGCCGGTCGCGGTGATCGCCCACACGAAGAAGACGATCGGCGGGGGCCTCGGTGATCTCCGGCGCTTGCTCGACGAGCATGAGATCACCGACCCGATGTGGTTCGAGATCTCGTCGAGCAAGAAGGCCCGGAAGTGCGCGCGTCGCGCGTTGAAGGACGGTGCGGAGCTCGTCATCGCTTGGGGCGGCGACGGCACCGTGCAGCGATGCATCGACGCGCTCGCGGGCACCGGGGTGACGCTCGCGGTGATCCCCGCCGGCACCGCGAACCTCTTCGCCACCAATGTCGGCATTCCCATCGACCTCGAAGGCGCGGTCGAAGTCGCCGCGGAAGGTCAGGTCAGCCATGTGGACGTCGGCGTCGCGAACGGCGAGCACTTTGGCGTCATGGCCGGCGTCGGCTTCGACGTGACGATGATCGACGCTGCCGATCGTTCGGCCAAGAAGCACTTTGGCCGCGCCGCCTACGTGTGGACGGGCGTGCAGGCCGCTCGCCGGGAAGCGATCAAGATGCAGATCGAGGTCGACGGTGAGCAGTGGTTCACCGGGAAGGCCACCTGTCTGCTCATCGGGAACGTGCCGAACGTGATCGGCGGCCTCACGGTCTTTCCCTCGGCCAGCCTCGACGAGCGGCACCCTCGAAGTTGGGCGTCGTCACCGCCGACGGACTCGTGGACTGGGGACGCGTCCTCACGAAGGTGGTGCGCAAGCACCCGGAAGCTTCGCCGTTCGTGAAGATGACGCAGCGGCCGCTCGATCGAGCTGACGATGAAGGGCAAGCACCTGTACGAGCTCGACGGAGGCACACGCGACACGGTGAAGCGGCTTCAGTTCGAAGTGAAGGCTGAAGCGCTGCGCGTCATGGTGCCCCGCGTCCGAGAGTCGGCGACCTCATGAGCACCGCCCATCTCGTCCCCGAGACTCGTGACCTCTCTGGCGACGACGCGTTCGAGACGCTTGCGCCGCACCGGACGTCGTCACCTGCTGGCCGACGCGTTCCGCCGCCTTCGCTATCTCCGACGGCTTCAGCCACGCCCGGTCGCTCGCCTACCTCAGCGTCCTCATCGTCGTGCAAGGGCACGATCGCACTGGTCGGGACTCGCCAGTCGCGCTGAACAACGAAGCGTTCAGTGACACGGTGACCGCCGCGATCGAAGGCAGCGCTCCCGGACCTTCCGGCGAGCTGCTGACAGCCGCCGCCCATCAGGCTCAGACGGCGGGTGGCAACGGCAACCTCCTCGCGCTGTTCCTCGGCCTCGCTGGCTGTCTCGTTCGCGGGCACGACAGCGCTCGGCCAGTTCGAGCGCGCGCTGAACCGCCTGTACGGCGTCGAGGCCGACCGGCCGACAGTGCAGAAGTACGGCTTTGCGTTCGTGCTCGCCGTCGTGATCGGCACCTTCCTCACTGCGGCCTTCGCGACGGTCGCGGTCAGCGGTGCCTACTCGGTTTCGTTGGACGGCACGATGCTCGATACCGCGTGGTCGGTCGTGCGCTGGCCGCTCGCCGCGTTGCTCGTGACCGGAGGCATGGCGTTTCTCTTCCGATGGTCACCCCGGCGGCAGCAGCCGCGGTGGTCGTGGCTCACGTTCGGAGCGACGATCGGCGTGGCGCTGTGGCTCGCGTCCACCGCCCTGCTCGCGTTGTTCTTCCGGTGGAGCTCAACGTTCGGCGAGACGTACGGTCCGCTCGCCGGACTCGTGGCGCTGCTCATCTGGGCGCTGCTCTCCACCGTCGCCCTCCTCTACGGCGCGGCGGTGAACGCGCAGCTCGAAGCTGTGCGTGCGCACGCGTCGGCGCCGCAGGATCAGGAGAAGGTGTCCGAGTCCGAACCCTCGGCAAACGAACCGGGCTCATCCGAGCCTGTCCTCGTCACCAGCGGCCGCTGACCGATGAGCGAAGGCGCGGAGCGCGACGTCGAGATCCAGCTTCGACGCACCATCGAGGGGGTCATCGGCGTACCGGCAACCGAGGGCAACCAGATCGAGGTGCTGCGCAACGGCGTCGAGGTCTTCCCGGCGATGCTCGAAGCGATCGACGGCGCACAGCGGTCCATCGACTTCCTCACCTTCGTCTACTGGAAGGGCGCGATCGGCACGAAGTTCGCGGAGCGGCTCGCGGCCCGTGCCAAGGAAGGGGTTCGGGTGCGGCTGTTGCTCGACGGGTTCGGTTGCAACCCGATCGACCGCGATCTCGTCACGATGATGGACGACGCCGGCGTGCACGTCCGTTGGTTCCGGCCGCTGCCCCGATTCATGCTCGGCGCCGATGAACCACCGCACTCACCGCAAGGTGCTCGTCGTGGACGAGGGCACCGGGTTCACCGGCGGCATCGGCATCGCCGACGAGTGGGACGGCGACGCGCGGAACGAGCACGAGTGGCGTGACACACACTTCCGCATCCGCGGTCCCGCCGTCGATGGTCTCCGGGCCGCGTTCCTCGACAACTGGGCCGAGACCGATCCCGTGCTGTTCGATCCCGCCTTCGACCATTTCCCCGATCAGCCGAAGCAGGGCACGACCACGGCCATGTGCGTCCGCGGCGCGTCGGAGACAGGGCTGGAGCGACATCGCGACACTGTTCCGCGCGCTGCTGCAGGTCGCCGAGAAGTCGATCAGGCTAACGACGGCGTACTTCGTACCGGACAGCGAGCTGACGGATCGCCTCTGCGATGCTGCCGGTCGCGGGATCGATGTCCAGATCCTCCTGCCCGGACCTCACGCCGACAAGCGGTTCGTGCAGCTCGCGGGCGAGAGCTCGTATGCCCGCTGCTCGAGAGCGGAATCCGGATCTGGCACTTCCAGCCGTCGATGCTGCACGCGAAGGTCATGACGGTCGACGGCATCGTTACGAACATCGGATCCGCAAACTTCAACACCCGGTCAGTCGCGCTCGACGAGGAGATCAACGTCGTGGCGTTCGACGCGGACCTCGTCGCCACCCTCGATCGGCACTTCGACGAGGACCTCGAGCGCAGCGTCCGGATCGAGGAAGGCCAGTGGGACGACCGGTCGCTCCGACAGCGCGTGCTCGAGACGGTTGTGCGCCCCCTGCGCCGGTTCTCATAGGCCGACCCCTGCGCTTCTCGCGCGGGTAACGCGTCATTGGTGACGCGTTGGCGAAACGAGAAGCTGGGAGTTGGGGTCTAGAGCGTGCGGACGAGCAGCGCGTCGCCCTGTCCACCGCCGCCGCACAGGGCCGCGGCGCCGAGACCACCCCCGCGCCGGCGCAGCTCGCCGAGCAGGGTGAGCGCGAGTCGGTTGCCCGACATGCCGATCGGATGGCCGAGCGCGATGGCGCCACCGTTGACATTGACGATCTCGTCGGTGATGCCGAGGTCGTCCATAGAGGCGATGCCCACGGCGGCGAACGCTTCGTTGATCTCGAACAGATCGACGTCCCCGAGCGCCTTGCCCGCGCGCTCGAGTGCCGCCTGAATCGCACGCGACGGCTGACTCAGCAGCGAAGGGTCGGGCCCGGCGACCTGGCCGTAGCCCACGACCTCACCGAGGGGGCTCACCGCGAGTCGCTCGGCCGCGGATTTCGACGCGACGACGACGGCGCTCGCACCGTCGGACAGCTGTGATGCATTGCCGGCGGTGATGTTGCCCGCGGAGTCGAAGGCTGGCTTCAGCGCGCCGAGTGACTCCGCCGACGTGCCCGGGCGCACACCCTCGTCGGTGTCGAACAGCAGCGGATCACCCTTGCGCTGCGGGATCTCGACGGGGACGATCTCGTCGGCGAAACGACCGTCCTTGATCGCGGCGGCCGCACGCTCGTGGCTCTTCGCGGCAAGCTCGTCCTGACGCTCGCGGGAGATGTTCCGGGAGGCGGAGTACTTCTCGGTGCCCGCACCCATGAGGCAGGCGTCGAAAGCGCACCACAAGCCGTCCCGGACGATCGCGTCCTGAAGCGTGGCGTCGCCGTAGCGGAAGCCGGCACGGGAGCCGGGAAGGATGTGCGGCGCGTTCGTCATGGATTCCATGCCGCCCGCGATGACGATGTCGGCCTCGCCCGCCTGGATCATCTGGTCGGCCAGGTAGATCGTGTTGAGCCCCGACAGGCACACCTTGTTCACGGTCGTCGCCGGGACCGTCATCGGGACGCCGCCGTTCACCGCCGCCTGACGCGCGGTGATCTGACCCTGGCCCGCTCCGAGCACCTGGCCCATGAACACGTAGTCGACCTCGTCGGGCGAGAGGCCGGCGCGCTCCAGCGCGGCCTTGATAGCGAAGCCGCCCAGCTGCTGCGCGGAGAACGGCGCGAGACCCCCAGAGAGCTTCCCGATCGGTGTGCGGGCACCGGTCACGATCACGGATCCGGCCATGACGGCTCCTCTCGACGCTGGACGATCCAGTGTAGGGGTGGGTCTTCAGCCCAGAGAAATCAGCTCGGCGAAAAACGCACCGGCATGTGGCGGACACCCGCGATGAAGCTCGACGCCATGCGCTCGGGTTCGCCCGCCGGCTCGAGGTCGGGGCACCGTGTGAGGAGCTCGCGCAGCAGCGAGGAGATCTCGATGCGGGCGACGTGCATGCCGAGGCACAGGTGGGGCCCGCCCCCGCCGAACGCCATGTGCGGGTTCGGAGTGCGGCCGACGTCGAATCGGTCGGCATCGGCGAACACGTCCGCGTCACGGTTGCCCGAGCCGTAGAACACCACAACCTTGTCGCCCGCCGCGATCGGCTGATCGCGGATGACCGTGTCGTCCATCACCGTGCGCCGGAAGTGCGCCACCGGCGACGTGTACCGGAGCATCTCGTCAACCGCAGTGGGAAGCAGGCTGTCAAGATCGCCCTGCAGGCGGGTCCGCTCGTCGGGATGCTCGAACAGCAGCTGCACCCCGGCCGCGACGAGGTTGCGGGTCGTGTCCCCTCCCGCGTTCACAAGGAGAAGGAAGAACCAGTTGAACTCGGCGTCGGTGAGCCCGTCGCCGTCGATCTCGGCCTGGACCAGGACGCTGGCGATGTCGTCCGCGGGCTTGGCCCGCTTGTCGCGAGCGACCTCGTCCGCGTAGCCGAGCATCTCGATCATCGCAGCGACCCGCCGGTCGGGCGGGGCGATGGTGTCGTCGGTCGTGTGCATCAGCTCGGTGAGCTCGTAGAGGTGCTCTCCATCGGAGCGGGGGATCCCCATCAGCTCGGCGATGAGACCCGAGGGCAGTCGACCGGCAACGTCCGCAACGAGGTCGCACTCCCCGCGTCCGGCGACGTCGGCGACGATCTCACGGCTGAGCTCGTCGATGCGATCGCGCAGCAGCTCCGCGTTCTTCGGCGTGAACCCGCGGCTGACGAGCAACTTGAAGCGATCGTGCTGCGGCGGGTCCATGTTGAGCATCATCTGCCGCGAGGCCTCGAGCGCACCGGGGTCAGGCTCACCGATCATCGTGCCTCGCGCGTACGAGCTGTAGAGCTTCGGCTGCCGGCTCACCATCTTGATGTCGTCGTACTTGGTGAGCGCCCAGAAGTCCGGGCCGTCAGGGTCTGAGTGTCGAAAGACCGGCGCGTGCTCGCGCAACCAGGCGTACTGCGCCCACGGGTGGCCGTGCGCGAACGCCGCGGTCGAGATCAGGTCGATGTCGGTCGACTGCACGCGCCGACCGTAGCCCCAGCCCGCGTGCGCCGGTCCGGCTTGGAAGCCGAAAGTGACCGACCGGTAGCCTGCGCTCATGCAGGCCATCCTCGATGCCATCCTCGCGGGCGCCCCCGCCGACGAGCTCGCCGCTCTCCCCCTCCCCGAAGCTCACCGCGCGGTCGTCGTGCGCAAGGACGAGGTCGGGATGTTCGAGGGCATGGAGTCGGCGGCGAAGGATCCCCGCAAGTCGCTGCACCTCGAAGAGGTGCCGCTCCCCGAGCTCGCTCCCGACGAGGCGTACGTCGCTGTCATGGCGAGCTCGATCAATTTCAACACCGTCTGGACATCGATCTTCGAGCCGTTGCCGACGTTCATGTTCCTCGAGCGCTACGGCAAGGAGAGCACGTGGGCGAAGCGCCACGACCTCCCGTACCAAGTCGTCGGCTCCGACGCGTCGGGTGTCGTGCTGGGGGTTGGCTCGGCGGTCCGCAACTGGAGGGTCGGCGACCGCGTGACGGTCCACTGCAACTCGGTCGACGACCAGGACCCCTCGGCGCACGACGATTCGATGCTGGCGACCAACCAACGGATCTGGGGCTTCGAGACCAACTTCGGCGGCCTCGCCGACGTCGCGCTCGTGAAAGCCAACCAGCTCATGCCGAAGCCGGCCCACCTCACCTGGGAAGAGGCGGCCGTGAACGCGCTGTGCAACTCGACGTCGTACCGCATGCTCGTCGGCGAGCACGGAGCTCGCATGAAGCAGGGCGACACCGTGCTGGTGTGGGGCGCGACCGGGGGCATCGGTGGCTACGCGGTGCAGTACGTGCTGAACGGCGGTGGCACCCCCGTCGGCGTGGTCAGCTCTCCCGAAAAGGCCGAGCTCTTGCGCGAGCTCGGCTGCGACGCGGTGATCGATCGCAACGCGGGCGAATACAAGTTTTGGAAGGACGCGACGACGCAAGACGAGAGCGAGTGGCGGCGGTTCGGCAAGGACGTGCGGGCGCTTGTCGGCGACGACCCCGACATCGTGTTCGAGCATCCCGGACGGTCGACGATGGGCGCGTCGATCTTCGTCGCCAAGCGAGGCGGCACAGTCGTGACGTGCGCGGCGACGTCGGGGTACATGGTGGAGTTCGACAACCGCCACTTCTGGATGAAGCTCAAGCGCCTCATCGCCAGCCACTTCGCCAACTACCGAGAGGCGTGGGAAGCGAACCGGCTGATCAGCCGCGGTGCGATCCAGCCTCTGCTGTCGGCGGTCTACCCGTTGGGTGAGACCGGCGAGGCCGCGTACCAGGTGCACAAGAACCAACACGAAGGCAAGATCGGGGTGCTGTGCCTTGCACCGTCTGAAGGACTCGGCATCGACGATCCGGAGCTCCGGGCGAAGGTCGGCGAGGACCGCATCACGGTGTTCCGGAGGCATCAATGAGCCCGCAGGTCGCACGCGGCCCCAACGACGCCGAGCACAGCGGCCAGGGCTATGGGGAAGGCCTCGCGCTCGGCGCGCCGCTCTTCACCGAGATCGACCACATCGCCATTGCCGTGCATGACCTCAACGCCGCAATCGACTACTACCGCGACGTCTTCGGCGCGACCGTCGAGCATCGCGAGATCGTCCACCACGACGGCGTGGAAGAAGCGCTGCTGAAAGTGGCCGAGAGCTACATCCAGCTGGTCACGCCGACGACCGACGAGTCGCCCATCGCGAAGAGCCTCGAGAAGCGGGGCGAGGGATTGCACCACGTCGCATACCGGGTCGCGGACTGCGCGGCGGCGCTGCAAGCGGTGAAGGACGCCGGCTGCAGGGTCATCGACGAAAAGCCCCGACCGGGCTCACGCGGCACCACCGTCGCGTTCATCCACCCGAAGGGGGCGTTCGGCACCCTCATCGAGCTCGTGCAGGAGTGAGGCTCCGCACATGACTGAGCGCACCGGGTCCGCCCCTCAGACAGAGACCAACCGCGACATCGTCCGGCACGCGTTCGAGGCCTGGCGGCAAGGTACGGCCCCCATCACCGACGTGTTCGCGCCACAGATGGTGTGGCGCATCGAGGGTCACTCGGTCGCGTCGAGGGAGTACGGCGATCGCCAAGCGTTCGTCGACGAGGTGTTGGCGCCGTTCGGTGCACGGTTCGCCGCTGGCGAGGCCTTCCGCCCCTCCGTCGTTCGCTCGGTTCACGCCGACGGCGACACCGTGATCGTGGTGTGGGACGGGCGCGGGGTCGCCAATGACGGCAAGGTCTACGAGAACAGCTACGCGTGGATCATGCGGCTCGCCGATGGACAGGTGCTCGACGGCACTGCCTTCTACGACAGCATCTCCTTCAACGACCTCTGGGCCCGCGTCCGGCCCTGATCCGGCGACCTCGAACGCGACGTCACTCGGGCGGTGTCTCGAGGAGCTCTCTCCGGACAGTCGCATACTTCAGGGTCTCGAACACCACCACGGCAGCGAGCGCCGCGGCGACGAGGGCCATTGCGAGCAGAGGTGGGCTCGACGCCGCCACTGGCCAGAGGACGATCAATCCCGCGGCCGCCACGACCCGTTGCACCTTCACGACCCGATCGAGCCGGATCCAGGACGCGACGTGTCCTGCGAGATAGGCCGCCGGACCGAGACACAGGCAGCCGGCGGCGAACCCGCCGAGGGCCTCGGAGTCGTTCGCATGGGCCAGCGCTTCCTCGATGCCCACGGCCGTGATCACGATGCCGAGGATCATCCAGTAGTGGAGGTAGGTGTATGCCTCGATCGCGGCCTGCACCTGGTCGGCGGGGTCACGTCTGTGGAGCGCTCGCTCGGCGGCGTCGGCGGAGATGTCGAAGTACAGCCACCACATCGCCGTGGCCACCAGGATGCCGAGGGATGCCCCGACCAGCAGCTCCCAGTCGATCCGGGTCGCGGAAGCGCCGACACCGATCGCCACGATCGACTCGCCGAGCGCCAGGATCACGACGAGGCCGTGACGTTCGACCCAGTGGGCGATGCTGTGGATCCGCCACCCGCGGCCCCGCATCGAGGTCACGTAGGTGAGCAACCAGTCGACCCCGAGGGCCGCGGCCCAGACCCACGTGCGGGCGGTGTCGTTCACGCCCACACCGATCAGAAGCAGGATCCCACCGGCGGTCAACGGCACGAGGTTGAGCGCCAGCTGGTGGCGTAAGCCCGGGTCACCGGCCGCGGCGATGACATAGAGACCTTCGTGCACGAGCCGGATGACGATGTAGGCGACCGCGAGGACAGCCGGCGCGTAGAGGCCGCCGGGTTCGTCGTGCCAGGCCTCCGGAATCGACAACGCGACGACGAAGACGGCGATCATCGCCGGGACCATGCCGAGTCGGATGAGTCCGTAGTCCGCGTGGGCCTGGTTGCCGAGCCAGGCGTATGAGCTCCACGCCCACCAGAGGAGCCCGAACACGACACCGCCCTGCACGATGCTCAGGCCAGTGTGCGTGTGGGCGATGTAGCCCGTGACCTGGGTGATCGCGAACACGAACACGAGGTCGAAGAACAGCTCGAACGGCGTGACCCGATGGCCGTCGACCGCAACCCTGACGCGAGGCTGCGGCTCGGCGGGTGCGAGCGAGGACGGCTGATGGGAGGCCGGCATCAGTGGGCAGTGTTGCACCCGTCGACGCCCCGGGAGGCATGCTCAACCGGTGAGCGCGACGTTGGCGAAGTTCTTCGACGACGTCGCAGCCGGGATCGGGCTCGGCCCGACGGTCGACCGAGCGGCCGCCGAGGCACTGCGCGGCGAGCTCACGACCGTGCTCGGCGAGATCTGTGGGCACCTCCCCGCGGATGCCCCCACGCTGCTCCTCACGAAGGGCCGCATCCGGGCCGTGCTCGCGTGCGAGACCGGAGCCCTCGCCGCCAACGAAGTCATCCCGCAGGTGACGGCGCCGATGATGCTCGGCCATCTCGTCGATCGAGTGGTCGCCTCCTACGTGCTCACCGGCACGGTGCCCGACGACCCGTTCGAGCACGCGGTCGACGCGCTCCGCGGCGGAACGCGACGAGCGTGCGATCTCGTGGCTCGACGCTGCCGACACCGACGTGATTGCGGGGCTGCGCGCTCGATCTCGCCGGCCGCGCGGCGCGCGTCGAGTCGTCGTGGCCGCTCGTGCCCTCGGAGTGGTGGCCCCGTCTCGAGGACCCGGCGCGGATCCCGTTCGCAGGAGGACGACTCGTCCTCTCGGGACGGTTCGACGTGATGCTCGGCGGGCGAGCGACCCCGCTCGAGCGCGTGATCATCGAGACCAAGGCCGGAGCGGCGACTGCGGTCCACCAACCCGACCTCTACTGGTACGGGCTGCTCGCGGCACTGCGCGACCGCATCCCACCCCGGGTCGTTGCCGTGTGGTCTGCGGCTGACGGGATCACGACGACCGCGCCGATCACGGCCGATGCTCTGCACTCCGCCGCGATGCGCGTCGTGGCCGCCGCGGAGCGCTGGGTCGAGCTCCTGTCTGGCCGCGAGCCGACCGTCACCGCCCATCCGGGCTGTCGGTGGTGCGCGCTCCTCGAGGTGTGCGAGACGGGCCAGCGTTGGAGCCCCGGGGGCACGATCGACGACGCCTGGGATGACGAGGGGGCCGACGACGAGGAGGGCGCCCCGGCGAGCGAGGAGGGCGATGCCTGACTCCGGACGTGGACGAGTCTGGCGCGCCGAGGCGCTCGATCGACTCGCTCCTCTCGTCGCCGAAGTCGAGCCGAAGCGCGCGACGCTCGGCTGGTTCGACATCGACCGTCTGCTCGGCGAACGTGAGGGTACGAACGCCGGGTCACCACCATTTCGCTGGTCCGCGCGGTTCGCTCGCCGCTCGATCGGGCTGCCCGCGCTTCAAGAGCTCGCGGCGGCCACCGCCGACAATCGCAAGATGACTCCCGTCGGAGCGGTCACGCTTGTGGTCGATCGACTCGTAGCGGTTGGCCGCGAAGGATGGGCCGACCGGGACGACGCCACCGTCGAGGACTGGCTCTGCAGCATTGGAGAAGGCGGACGGGCGGCAGTGACGCGCGACGCGGTCACGTGGGTCACGGCGTGTCGGACTCAGGTCCGGTGGCCGCCCCACGACGTCCGGGCATCGCGAGACGGAAGCTGGTACGCGACCATCCGGAAGGACGTGTTGTCGGTGAGGGCGCGCATCGACCTCGGGCCGGCGCGGGCACCGGGGGTGATCGAAAGTGGCGTTCCCCACCCGCGGACGCCTCTTGCCCTCGGCTACATCGCGCTCGTCCGCGCCATCGACGCGGGCGTGCTCCCCGACACCGTCACCGCCCTCCACCTCCCGTCAGGCGACCGAACCCAGGTCATCCCGACGGACGAGCTCTTGGGCGTGGTGCTCGATCTGTGCGCCAGCGCAATCGGCGCCTGGGCGGTCGAACAGCAATCGAGCTGAAGCGGCTCAGCCAAAACGGTCGTCGGGCGGTGCGGTGCTTGGCCCAACGTGCTTCGTCAACCATGCGTTGATCTCGTCGGACGCTCGCCACGCCTCGACGATGCGATCCTTCGCCTTCGCGGTCTCGAACCACTTCGCGGGCGGCCATTCCTTCCCGACGGTGAGCCCCTTGAGCCGGAGCAGCTCGATGCGGGGATGGTCCTTTGCGTAGCCCTTCGGCGCGGTCTTCAGTCCGTCGCCCCCGCATTGGTACCCCGCCTTGCGCGCCTTGGCCACGGCCGCCTCGAGCGCCTTCCCCGCTCTCGCGTCGTCGATCGCCTCACGCATGCGGGCGATCTGGTCGGGGGCGGGCCGGTAGTAGCCCGAGCCCGCGAACAAGCCCGCCGACGACAACGCGACGTAGTAGATCGCTCCCTCTTCACTCTCCGTGACGGCACCCTGGGCGGTCTTGTAGGGCGACTTGTCCTTGCTGAATCGAACGTCGCGGTGCGGCCGAAAGAGACGGAGCGGCCCGAAGATGTCGGCCACCTCGTCGGACAGGCCGCGGAACGGCGCGACCACGGCTGACTCGTAGACGTCCTTGTGGGATGTCCAGTAGGTCTTGGAGTTGTCGGCCTCGAGGCCCTCGTAGAAGGTGATCGCCTCGGCCGGCCACCCGCGAAATGCCATGCGGCGCACGCTACCCAGCGGGCGTGCTGGTGCACACTGGCGCAATGTCGCGCGCTGACCGCGCTGTCACTGCCGTGTTCGGCGCCGAGCCGTACCGGCGCCTGGTGGTGGCGAACTCGATCGGGGTCACCGGCGACGCCCTCTTCACCGTGTCGCTCGCGGGTTCGCTCTTCTTCAACGTGTCGGCCGACGCCGCGCAGGCCCACGATCCTTCTGTACCTCCTGCTGACACTGGCGCCCTTCGCCATCGTGGGCCCGTTCGTCGGCACGGTCATCGACCGGTTCCCCGGCAGCCAACGCGGGTTGATCGCGGCGACGAACCTCGGTCGAGCGATCGCGATGCTGCTGATCGCGGTGGAGCTGAAGAGCCTCGCGTTCTTCCCGCTCGCGTTCATCGTGCTCGTGCTCAGCAAGGCGTCGTCGATCGCGAAGAGCTCGCTCGTCCCGTGGCTGGTCGGCGACGACGACCGCCTCGTCGCGGAGAACGCGCGACTCTCCCGCGCCACTGCACTCGTCGGCGGTCTGGCCGGCGCGGCGGGTGCTGCTGCGCTTGCCCTGGGATCAACGGAGGGCGTGCTCGTCGGCGCCGCTGTCATGCACGTGATCGCGATCCCGTTCGCGATGCGCATCCCGAAGATCCACGTCGCCGGTCGGCTTCCGATGGTCGAGGACGTCGAGCTACGCGGCGGTGCGGTCACGTTTGCTGCGAACGCTCAGAGCGCGATGCGGGCCGGCGTGGGGTTCCTCGCATTCTTCATCGCGTTCAACTTGAAGGTGGGCGGCGAGCCCGCGTGGTTCTTCGGCCTGGTGATCGCAGCGGGCGGCGCGGGGGGCTTCTTCGGCACCTACATCGCCGCGTTCCTGCGCCGCCATCTCAACGAGGAGATGCTCCTCGCGTTGGCACTCGGCACCGCGGGGCTGGCGGCGCTCGTCGCTCCTGTGCAGTACGAGAGACCGGCGGTGCTCCTCGTCGCCCTCACCACCGGCGTCGCCGCCAGCGTCGGTCGCCAGGCGTTCGACAGCCTCACGCAGCGCCTTGCTCCCGACGCCGAGAAGGGCCGGGCGTTCGCGCGGTTCGAGACCCGGTTCCAGATCGCGTGGGTCCTCGGCGCGGTCGTCGCGGTACTCGCCCGGCCGGGGAACGCAATCGGTCTCGCCGCCCTCGGCGTGGTCCTGTGCGGCGCGGGCATCCTCTACCTCGTCAGCCTCCGTGCGCTGCGTCGCCACCAGCTCGTGGTCCAGACGTCGCTGGATCGGAGAGAGGAGAACCTGCCGCGGTCGCTTCTCGCCATCGCGAGCGCGCTCCACGCCCAGGGTGCCGATCGCTTGGCCGTCACGACCGCCGTCGACGCGGTCAGGGTCACGCACGCGGCCTCCGGGAACGCGAGCAACGGGCTGGGACCCGAGCTGACGGAGATCTGGACGCTCGCGGTGAGCGGCACGGGCCCGTTGGACGTCGATCTCGCGGCTCGGGCGCTCGAGCTCGCACAATCCTCGGTCAACGCCGCGACGACTAGCCCGAGCCCACCCCGTTCGCCGAGCGCGCCTGAATGACGACCCATCCGTCCGCGGTCTGGCTCACCTCGTACTCCACTGCCGACGAGTCAGCCGCCGTGCGATACAGCTCACCCGGAACGTGCACGCTCGAGCCGTCCGGAGGCACAGAGCCGAGGCTCACCAGCACAGCGTCGTCGAGCACGGGTTCGCCTTCCCCGTCCTGATCGATCGCCTGCTCGGCCTCGTCGACGAACCGCACGACCGCAAGGTCGGCGATCGCGTCCACCACAGATACCTGGACGTCGAGCGGGATCGGCTTCTCGTTGCCGAGCGGGGCGACGTAGACGATCGGCGTCTCCTCGTCCTCGACCGGTTGGTCGGCCGCGACGTTGTCGAGGATCGCGGTGTAGACCTCCGAGTCGCGCGACGAGGAGTCGGGGGTCTCGTCGTCATCGCCACATGCGGACGTCGCCACCAGCGCGGCGCTCACGAGCGCCACCACTGCCCCCCGGGAGATCGCACCGACCTTCACCGCTGATCAGGCTTCCACAATCGGGAGGGTCAGCACCCCCAGCGGGCTCCCGGTTACCGTCGTCGGGGTGGACGTCCATGTCGTCGACGGCACCTACGAGCTGTTCCGGCAGCACTTCGGCCGGCCCCAGCCGGGCCCCTACGGCGCAACCATCGGCGTCCTCGGATCGACGCTGGCTCTGTTCGAAGATGGCGCGACGCACGTCGGCGTCGCCTCCGACCACATCATCGAATCGTTCCGCAACGACTTGTGGCCGGGCTACAAGACGAGCGCGGGCATGCCGCCGGAGCTGCTCGCGCAGATCCCCGTGATGGAGGATGCACTCGCGGCGATGGGCGTCACGGTTTGGGCAATGGTCGAGTTCGAGGCCGACGACGCGATGGGCGCTGCGGCCGCGCTTGCCGCGAAGGACACTCGCGTGACACGCGTGTTCCTGTGCACCCCCGACAAGGACCTCGGCCAGTGCGTCGTCGGCACGCGCATCGTGCAGCTCGATCGACGCAAGGGCATCGTCGTCGACGAGGACGGCGTGAGGGAGAAGTTCGGAGTCGGCCCCGCCTCGATCCCCGACTACTTGGCCCTCGTCGGTGACACCGCCGACGGCTTTCCTGGCTTGCCCGGCTTCGGCGCGAAGACCGCGTCGGCGATCCTGGCGCGCTATCCGCACCTCGAGGACATCCCGCCGGTCGGCGCAAAGTGGGACATCCCCGGACTGCGCCACGTCCCCCGCCTCGCCGAGACGCTCGCCGAGAACCTCGAGCTCGCATACCTCTTCCGCCGCATCGCCACCATCGAGTGCGATGTCGAGGTCGGCGCCGTCGACGAATGGTTGTGGCGCGGTCCCACGGCTCGCTTCGCCACAACCTGCGAGAAGCTCGGCAGCAAGAGCCTCGCCGGTCGTGCGGCGCGCGCCGGCAAGGGCCGCTGACCGTTACCGCAGCACGCGCCTGCGCCTGCACGACCCGGTACCGCGAGGTGACCGTGGGTCCGGGCACCGACGAGATCGTCCCGAATCTCACCGCCGCGCCGGTCTCGTTCACGAGCGCCCACTCGGCCATCCACACCACACGGACGGTGAGCTCGCGTGTGCCCGATCGCCGAAACACGAACGGCCCGACCGCGTCGAGCGGCGCTCCCGGCACCGGGCTGAGGCTCACGGGCTGTCTCTCCCCGTCGATCCTCACCTCGACGGCCACGGGCCTCGCGACCGCATGCAGCCTGTACCCCCCTACCGCCGCCGAGACGAGACGCTCGTCGGGCATCGCCACGTGCAACCAAGTCCGCATCCCGACAAGACCTCGCACCTTCGGGTCGAAGCCTGCGGTCGGAAGCTCGAGTCGCGCCGCTTCGCGTACTCGAGCCGAGGCAGCGAGGCGCGCCTCCGCGGCGTCGACGGTGCTGGCCTCGCACTGCGCCACGATCGTGTCCTCTCCGCCGTCGCGACGCGTGCCGGTCATCGTGACGTACACGTCGTTCGCTCCGGAACACTGGCCGCCAGGCGGAGCGTGCGCCACCGTGACGGTGACGTACTTGTCCGGGTCGATGAACCGCTCGTCGTCGACATCGTGCACCGGGCCCTGATCGGACGCCGTCTCCACCGAGAGCAGTGCCTCGACCGACGTCGGCCGGAGGTGGACCTCGTCCTGCCATGCCTCGACCGCGCCGACCGGCGACTCCACCGTCGCGAGGCTCACGATCACGATCAGTGTGGCGCCCACCGTCACGCCCAACACGCGCGCGCTCCATCGCCGCCGTCCCACGTCTGCAACCTCCGCCGTCTCCGCCGAGCTTGTTGAGAAGTGCGGAGCAGCATAGCCGGATCAGGATGGGCGGAAATCCACTGAGGTATCCGAGCCGGGCACTCGCCGAGCCCGCACGCGTAGTTCACCCGGATGAACGAAGGCAGAAACGCTGCGGAAACAAGTTGGCGTGAATCTGTCAGCTGTCCCGAAGGCGAGGAGGAGCTCGACGCATGGATACCGGAAACACCGCCTGGGTGTTGGCGGCCACGGCACTGGTGTTGTTCATGACGCCCGGCCTGGCCTTGTTCTACGGGGGCATGGTCCGCAGCAAGAACGTCCTCGGCATGCTCATGCAGAACTTCTTCGCGATGGGCATCCTCGGCGTGCTCTGGCTCGCCGTGGTGTTCAGCTTGGCGTTCGGCGACGCCGGCAATGGCGGGTTCATAGGCAACTTCGAGTTCGCCTGGATGAAGGACGTCGGGCCCGCCCTGCTCAGCGAGTCGCAGCCCGACAACTTCCTCGCCTTCTTGACCATCCCGTTCGTGCTGTTCTGCGCGTTCCAGATGACGTTCGCGATCATCACGCCCGCGCTGATCACTGGTGCGACAGCTGACCGCCTGAAGTTCTCGGCGTACGCCGTGTTCATCTCGGTGTGGCTCGTCCTCGTGTACGCCCCGATCGCCCACATGGTCTTCGCCGGAGGGTGGCTCGCTGAGCAGGGTGCGCTCGACTTTGCCGGCGGCGCGGTCGTGCACATCAACGCGGGTGCCGCGGCGCTGGCGATGGTGATCCTCCTCGGAGTCCGTCGTGGCTATCCCGAACGGCCGATGCCGCCGCACAGCCTGCCGCTCACGATGATCGGCACCGGCATCCTGTGGTTCGGGTGGGCTGGGTTCAACGCCGGATCCGCGCTCGCCGCCGACGGCATAGCCGCTCAAGCCATCATGAACACGTTCGTCGCTGCCTCCGCCGCGATGCTCGGGGTGGCTCGTCATCGAGCGGCTGCGCGCCGGTCACGCCACGACGTTGGGCGCGGCGTCCGGAGCAGTCGCCGGTCTCGTCGCGATCACGCCGTGCGCGGGCTTCGTCGGCGGGATGGCGCCGGTGTACATCGGGCTCGCGGCCGGCGTCGTGTGCTACCTGGCGCTCGGCATCAAGAAGGCCGCGAAGCTCGACGACAGCCTCGACGTCATCGCCGTCCACCTCGTCGGGGGCCTTCTGGGCTCCCTCCTGCTCGGCTTCTTCGCCGACGCCGCGATCAACCCGGCCGTGGTCAACGAGGGCGTGTTCTTGGGTGGTGGCGCCGAGCTGCTCGGCGACCAAGCCCTCGCCTCAGGCGTGACGCTCGTCTACTCGTTCGCCGTGACGCTCATCATCGGGCTCGCCATCCACAAGACGATGGGCCTGAGGGTCACGCAATCGCAGGAGGAAGAAGGGCTCGACCTCAGCCAGCACCGGGAGACCGCGTACTCGGTGGCGTGACCGGCACCTTCGTTTGGCCACCGCTCCGGCCTGACAGGCTGGAGCGGTGGCAACGAAAGGCGCTCACGTCGACATCGAGGTCGACGGCCGCACCGTCAAGGTGTCGAACCCCGACAAGGTCTTCTTCAACGAGCGGAGCGAGACCAAGCTCGACCTCGTCAACTACTACCTCGCGGTCGGGCAAGGCGCGCTGAAGGGCGTCTACAGCCGGCCCACCGTGATGAAGCGCTACCCAAACGGCGCGGAAGGTGAGTTCTTCTTCCAGAAGCGGGTGCCCAACAGCCGGCCCGATTGGCTACAGACGGTCACAGTCGCATTCCCGAGCGGGAGGACCGCGACCGAGCTCTGCCCCATCGACGTCGCTCACCTCATCTGGGCGGTGAACCTCGGCTGCCTCGACCTCAACCCTTGGCCGGTCCGCCGATGGGACGTCCACCATCCCGACGAGCTGCGCGTCGATCTGGATCCGCAGCCCGGCGTCGAGTTCTCGGCCGTGCGCACGGTGGCGATGCAGGTCCGCGAGGTGCTGGCCGAGCACGGCATGCAGGGCTATCCGAAGACATCGGGATCCCGTGGCATCCACGTGAACGTCCGCATCGTCGCGAGCTGGGGGTTCGACGAGGTGCGCCGCGCCGCGCTCGCCCTCGCTCGCGAAGTCGAACGACGCATCCCGCAGCTCGCAACGTCGAAGTGGTGGAAGGAAGAGCGCGGTGAGCGCGTGTTCCTCGACTACAACCAGAACGCGCGTGATCGCACGGTCGCGTCGGCGTACTCGGTGCGCGCGAACCGGAGCGCGTTGGTTTCATGCCCGATCACCTGGGACGAGGTGCCCGACGTCGAGCTACAGGACTTCAACCTCGTTACCGTCCCGGCCCGCTACGCGGCTCTGGGTGATCCGGGCGCGGGCATCGACGAGCCGTCGTTCTCGCTGGAGCCACTGCTCGAGCTCGCTGAGCGCGATCAGCGCGAGGGCCTCGGCGACGCGCCATGGCCTCCGCACTTCAAGAAGCAACCCGGGGAGGCCCGACGGGTCGCGCCGAGCCGAAAGGCGGACCGACCCGACGACGACTAATCGGCGGCGCAGTGCGCCGTCGGGTGTGCGAAGAACCGATTGCCGAGCAAAGCGAGCCGAGCCGATCGAAGCGAAGCGGAGAGCGGCGAGGATGCATTAGGGACGAGCACGCGCGAGCGTCGTCGCCGGGCTGTTGAGCGGCGGCATCGTGTGCGGGATGCGCGTCGGCCGCGCCGAGAGCGCTGTCGGCGCCCGGGGGGCTTCCCGCGGCCGGAACGCAAACATCCGCGCGATGCCACCGGCTTGGGGCTCGTAGGCCACCACCCGGTCGGACGTGTCGCGCACGAGCAACGCGCCGCCAGCTGACCAGGTCATCGCGACCGGAGCAGTCGACCGGATGTCGGGCGTGGCGACGGGCCCCGGCGAGGGCGCAGGGCGCCCAGGAGCGCGGCGGGGCGGGTCGAGGTCGACGACGGTGACACCGTGGACGATCGCTCCGGCACCGCCGCCCGGCCAGCTTCCGGTGATCGCGAGCGCAAGAAAGCGACCGTCCTGCGAGAACGTGCCCGGCACGTTCGGGTCATGGTTGGAGATTCCGTTGACCACCCGCATGACGCCGTCTCGGCGCACATAGATCCCGCACGACTCGCACCCATTGCGCACCCACGCGATCCTGCCCTCGCCGGCAGCGACGAGCGTTGCTGCGCGCGCGATGAACTCGGTCGTGCGGGTCGCAGGATCCCATGTCACCAGCTCGTAAGGCTCGGAGAGATCCGTCCTCACGGACAGCACCAACTCGCGGCCCGCGACCCCGACGACCGACGAGTTGTCAGGCAGCGCGATGAACCCGGTCGCGAGCTGGGGGGGCACGGTGCCGTCGACGGGCATCTCCTTCACCGCTGACTCCCCCTCGATCACGCCCGTGAGCCAGACCCGGCGCGGATCCTGCGAAGGGAACACCGCGCGAGCGCTGCCGAGGTCGATGCCCTCCGGGTACATGCGCGAGTAGGCGCGCACGAGCCCGTTGGTGAGGGTGACCACGGTGGCGGGCGGTCGCGCGACGTATCCCGCGATCGTGTCGGGAGCTTCGGCGACGTCGACCTCGAACGCGCCACCTTCTGACAGCACGAGCAGCGCGGTCGCATCGGAGGAGATGAGCACGGCGGGGTAGGCACGGCGTTGAGCGTCGGCGGCCCGGCGCGCGGTGGGCACCGTCGTAGGCACCGGCGTGAAACGCGTGCTCGGCAGCGGGGGCACAGTGACGTCTGCGGTGTCCACGCTCGACCCTTGACCGGTCGCCACGATCGCTGCCCGCGACGATCATGCCGACGAGCGCGACCGGCCACCACCGCTTCGACTTCACCTCGATCGCCTCCGCGCGTGGCTGACGGCTCCTCCTCGTCGAGCGCGATGAGCTCGACCTCGGGGAGGCCGGCGGCGCGGGACCGCATCACCGCGACTCGGTCCAGTTCTCGACGGCGATCTTTCGAGTCGGGCCGATCTGCGGGTCGTACTCGGTGACGCCGCGAGCGCCGAGCAGGTAGAGGTTCGAGTCGACTCGACCACGCCATCGCGAGCGCGTCCTCCCCGCTCACCCCCTGAAGCGGGAAGACGGTGCCGCGCTCCAGGTCCGCGATGGCGACGCCGTCGTACGGCCGATGCTCCTGCGCGTACCTGATGACGATCCAACGCCCGTTCGGCGAGAACCAGCCCCGCGACACCGGTTGGAAACCGGCGAACGCCTCGATGACCTGCACGAGCTGCCCCTCGCTGGACCTGATGCGCAGAGCGCAGTCGGTGCACTCGCCTTCGACCGTCGCGATGCGGTTCTCCGACGCCGCCACGAACCGACCGGCGTCGTCGACGACTTCGAGGTGCGTGCCGCCGCCCCAGACCTCGACTGGAGGCCCGGCGGTCGACGAGGGTACGAGCACGATCGAGCGATCGAGCACCGCGACTGGCCGGCGGCCGGAAGGCAACCCGCCGAGCTCTGGGGCGATCGAGGTTCGGCGGGACGTCGAGCGGGTTGATCGTTCCCTCCGAACGGGTCGGGAGGCGCAGCGCTCGACCGCGTGGGTCGACGACGACGATGTGGCCCGACACCTTGTCCGTCATCACGACGCTGAATGCCGCGTTCGGCCACTCCTCGTCACCTCGGACCGCGCTCGGCTCGGGCCCCGGTGCCGCCAGCGGAGCGGACGTCGTCGGCGGCGCTGCCTCCTCCTCCGCGGGCCTGCCACCACGCCCACTCACGACAATCGCCGCGACCAGCGCGACGGCACCGACGATCAACATCCACGGCGATCCTCCAGCGTCGACCCGTTCGCTCGTCGCCTCCCCGTCCGGCGTGCTCAGGTCGAGCAGCTCCACGTCGGGAAGAACGAAGGTCACGACCCGGAGCCTCCGAACACGCTCGCAAGCTCGAGCGGTGCGGCGACCTCGAGTTGGTCGTAGGTGCATGAGCTCGGCTCACGGTCGGGCCGCCACCGCACGAATGACGTGGCGTGGCGGAACCGCCGGCCCTGCAACTGGTCGAACTGCACCTCGGCGACACGCTCGGCGCGAATTGCCGTCCACGACAGATCCTTCTTCGCGTTCCAACGGCTCACGGCACCCGGCATGCGACGCCCCTCGGCCTGTTCGCGCTCGACCGCTTCCGCCCAACCCTGCCACGGGTGGCCATCGAGCGCACCGTCGAGCAATGGGCGCAGCTCCTCGAGAAGCTCGCGGCGGCGCTTCGCCGTGAAGCTCGAGGCGACGCCCACGTGCTGTAGGTCACCACTGTCGTCGTAGAGGCCAAGGAGCAGCGAGCCCACGCCGTTCCCGTCCTTGTGGATGCGGTACCCCGCGACGACGCAATCCGCGGTGCGGCGATGCTTCACCTTCACCATCACACGCTCGACCGGGTCGGTACGGAAGGTCGGCGCGCTTCGCGACCACACCATCGAGACCCGCGCCCTCGAAGCGACTGAACCAGTCCTTTGCGGTCGCGATGTCGGTCGAAATCGGCGTGACGAAGATCGGCGGCCGTGTGGTCGCGACCGACTCGAGCATCGCTCGCCGCTCCGAGAGCGGGAGCTCCGTCAGGTCACGATCGCCGACGGCGAGAAGATCGAACGCGACGAACGACGCTGGAGTCTCGGCGGCGAGCTTCTGCACCCGACTGTCCGCAGGGTGGATGCGCTGCAGGAGGGCGTCGAAGTCCAATCCCACCGCACCGGGGATCAGGATCTCGCCGTCGATGACACACCGGGCCGGGAGATGGCGGCACACGGCGGCGACGACTTCGGGGAAGTAGCGCGTGAGCGGGCGCTCGTTGCGGCTGCCCAACTCCACCTCATCGCCGTCGCGGAACACAATGCAGCGAAAGCCATCCCACTTCGGCTCGTAGATCCATCCCTCGCCCTCGGGAAGCTCGTCGGCGGCCTTGGCGAGCATCGGCGCGACAGGCGGCATCACAGGGAGGCGCACGCGGCCAGCATTGTCCACTTGGCGGCGGAGCGTGCAGCGGCCGCTGGTGCGCGAGCGTGGGGCCATGCCCGAACCTGCGCCTCGGACCATCAGAGTGGCTTCGACCGGCGAAGCCAGCGGCGCCCCCGACCGCTTGAGCATCGAACTCGGCGTCGTCTGTCGTGCCCCGACCGCTCGGCAAGCCCTGAGCCGCGCCAACGAGCGCGCCGGCGCCCTCGATCGAGCTCCTCGGGCGGGAGGGCGTCGCGAAGAACGACATCGCGACGCGATCGATCTCGATCCATCCGCACTACGACGACAAAGGCAAGGTCGCCGGCTACGAGGCCTCGAACGATGTCGTCGTCGTGCTGCGCGACCTGGCGCGCGCGGGCGAGGTCATCGACGCGGCTGCGGGCGCGGTCGGCGACGACATCCGCATGGGCGCGCTCACGTTCGGCATCGAGGATCCGAGTGCGCTGCTCGCCGACGCGCGCCGTGAGGCCGTGGAGAAGGCAACGAGGCAGGCGTCCGAGCTCGCGGTCGCCGCGGGCGTGACGCTCGGTCCGATCCGATCGCATCGTCGAAGGATCCGCGGGCGCGCCACCGGGCCCTCGGCCGATGCTGCGCGCCATGGCCGCCGCGGAGGCCGTGCCGACTCGAACCCGGCACCCAACGTCTCTCGGTGACGGTGGAGATCGAGTGGGAGATCGCCAGTCCGCCGTCGACTTGACCGCCGCGCGCCGAGGGCCGCTCCGGGTCAAGTCCGCGGCGTCAGGTCAGCGTCTTCGCCATGCAGCGGCTCCACGGCGGCGTGCTCGTAGACGCCCCAGCACGGAATGAGCTCGTAGCCCGCCGAGGCGTACAGCGCGATGGCCTCGGGTTGTCGCACGCCGGTCTCGAGGCGAAGCTCGCGGTGCCCACGCTGCAGGGCCTCCGCCTCGACATGCGAGAGCACGAGGCGCGCGACACCGTGGCGCCGTTCCTCCGGCACGACGTACATCCGCTTCACCTCGCCGATGCCGTCGCCGAAGCTGCTTGAGCCCCCCGCATCCGATGGGCACGTCGTCGCCGGGACGCGACGAAGAACGATCCCCGACTGGAGGGGCGAGGTCGTCGGCGGATGGCGCGTCGTCGTCCTCCGCGCCGTATCGGGATCGCAGCTCGTCGAGCAGCGCGGCGACGAGCGAGAGACCGGGCTCGACGTCGATGCGGCCCTCGACGACCCGGATCACCGCGACATGGTGCCCGGTAGTCTGCGGCCATGACCGATCACCCGCTCAAAGAGCGGATCGCCGACCTCGAGCGGCGGAAAGCCGAAGCGTTCCAGGCCGGTTCGGCCCGAGCGATCGAGCGTCAGCACGCGAAGGGCAAGCTGCTCGCCCGCGAGCGCGTCGACTTCCTGCTCGACCCCGGGTCGTTCAACGAGCTCGACCTGCTGGCTCGCCATCGCGCCCACGCGGCCGGCTTGGAGGAGCACCCCTACACCGACGGCGTGATCACGGGGTGGGGCACGATCCACGGCCGCAAGGTCTTCGTGTTCAGCCAGGACTTCACGGTGTTCGGCGGCGCGCTCGGCGAGGTGTTCGCCGAGAAGATCCACAAGCTCATGGACGTCGCGCTCAAGGTCGGCGCGCCGGTCATCGGCCTGAACGACGGAGCCGGCGCCCGCATCCAGGAGGGCGTGGTCTCGCTCGCCTCGTACGGCGGCATCTTCTACCGGAACGTGTTGGCGTCCGGCGTCGTCCCCCAGATCTCGGTCGTGCTCGGCCCTTGCGCCGGCGGCGCGGTGTACAGCCCCGCGATGACCGACTTCATCTTCATGGTGCGCGAGAGCTCGCACATGTTCATCACCGGCCCCGACGTGGTGCGCACCGTCACCGGTGAGGACGTCACGCTCGAGGAGCTCGGCGGCGCGATGAGCCACGCCACCAAGTCGGGCGTGGCGACGTTCGTGTCGGCCGACGAGAAGGCGTGCCTCGAGGATGTGCGCTACCTCCTCTCGTTCCTGCCGGCGAACAACCTCGAGGATCCGCCGTCGTTCCCGAGCGGCGACGATCCCGAGCGGCTGTGTCCCGGGCTCGTCGACCTCATGCCCGACACCCCGAACAAGCCGTACGACATGAAGAAGGTCATCACGACCGTCGTCGACGACGGCGAGTTCTTCGAGTACTTCCCGCACTGGGCGGGCTCGATCGTGTGCGGCTTCGCCCGCTTCGACGGCCATCCTGTCGGCATCGTCGGCAACCAGCCGATGGTGCTCGCCGGCGTGCTCGACATCGACTCGTCAGAGAAGGCGGCGCGGTTCGTGCGCACCTGCGACGCGTTCAACATCCCGATCGTGACGTTCGTCGACGTTCCCGGCTTCCTGCCCGGTGTCGACCAGGAGTACGGCGGCATCATCCGCCACGGCGCCAAGCTGCTGTACGCGTACTGCGAGGCGACGGTGCCCCGCATCCAGGTCATCACTCGCAAGGCCTACGGCGGCGCCTACGTCGTCATGAACTCCAAGTCGATCGGCGCGGACCTCGCGTACGCATGGCCGAGCGCGGAGCTGGCGGTGATGGGCCCGCAGGGCGCGGTCGAGATCCTCTACCGGCGAGAGCTGCAGCAGGCGGCCGATCCGGTCGCTCGCCGGCGCGAGCTCGTCGCCGACTACACCGAGAAGTACGCGAACCCGTACAGCGCGGCGGAACGCGGCTATGTCGACGACGTCATCGATCCGGCCGAGACGAGGGTCAAGCTCATCGCCGGCCTGCGCATGCTGCGCACCAAGCGCGAGGAGCTCCCGCGACGCAAGCACGGGAACATGCCGCTGTGACAGCGGCCCCGCCGGCACCGCAGATCGGCGACATCCACCCGACGCCTACCGAGGAGGAGATGGCAGCGATCGTCGCCGCGATCGAGATGACCTGGCCGCGACCCGCGGCGCCGACGAGCGCCGTCGTCGATGAACCGACCCGGCGTGGCGCTTCTCGGGTCGCTGGTGGGCGCGTCCGGTCGCCGCGCGCCGAGACCGCCCGTGGTAGCCGGCCGCGAGGAGCCGTGATGCCTCTCGAGCTCACGTCGGTCTCCGACGACGAAGTCGTGTTCCACCAAGGCGCCGAGGTGCATCGGTTCGACGGGCTCGCGCCGGACACGGAGCACACGTTGATGGGCGTCGAGGTGCGCACCTTGCCGCGGCCTGGCGGCGAGCTGCTGTGCCGCTTCGCGACCGTGAACGACGTTCATTTCGGCGAAGAAGTGTGCGGCATCGACGAGACGTTCGGGTCCGAGCCCGTGTTTCGCTCCGAGCCGGGCGAAACGCCGTATCCCGAGATGATGAACTCCGGCGCGATCGCCGAGATCACCGCGATCGACCCCGCGGCGGTGATCGTCAAGGGAGACCTCACTGCCGACGGTCACGACGAGGAGTACGCAGCCTTCCGGCAGTTCTACGGTGGCGCGTTCGGCGAGCGCCTCCACACCGTGCGGGGCAACCACGACGGCTACCGCGGGCAGACCTACGAGAGCGGCGACCGCGACATCGTGCTGCCCGGTGTGCGCGTGCTGTTGCTCGACACCGTCATCCCGTTTCAGACGACCGGGCGGATCACCGCACGAGCAGCTCGCGTGGGCCGACGACCTCGCCGCGTCGAGCGATCGCCCGGTCATTGTGATGGGCCACCATCATCCGTGGAGCCCCGACTCGTCGAAGCGGAGCCTCACCTACTTCGGCATCAACCCCGACGACTCCGAGGGCCTGGTCGATCTGATCGCGCGGCAACCGTCGATCATCGGATACTTCGCCGGGCACACCCACCGCAACCGCGTGCGGCATTTCAGCGCCACTGGCTCGGTCCCGTACGTGGAAGTCGCGTGCGTCAAGGACTATCCCGGCACGTGGGCCGAGTACCGCGTCTTCGAAGGCGGCGTGATGCAAGTGCACCATCGCATCTCGACGCCCGACGCGCTCGCGTGGAGCGAGAAGACGCGCGCGATGTTCGCCGGCCTCTACGGCGAGTACGCGTTCGGCGCGCTCAGCGACCGCTGCTTCGTGTTCGGACCCCGCGGCATGACCGACGTGCGGCTCGCGTTCAGCGAGGCGGCGGCGGGTTTCGTCGACGGCGTGCTCTCGGTGCCCGACGACGCGTGGTCGTCGCCGGGCTTTGGGCGTCTGGACGGTCCGCGATCTGGTTGGCCACACCAGCCGCGCCCTCACGACGATCGAGACCTACCTCGACGCGCGCCGATGTCGACGGCACAATCTCCGTCTCCGGCGGAGTACTTCCGCGCCGCGCTCGGGGCGTCGACCCCGGCGCTCCACGACGCGAGTCGCGGAGCGCGGACGGCAAGCCGGCATCGACCTCGGCGGAGATCCCGTCGCCGCGATCCGCGCGCTCGCCGACCGAGTGCTCGGCGCGGGTCGCGCGCCGAGCCTGACGACGCCCGCTGCAACACCTTCGCCGGGCGCGATGCGGCTCATCGACTACCTGCCGACACGGGTCGTCGAGCTCACGGTGCATTCGCTCGATCTCACCGACGCGATCGGGCGGCCCGCCACAGTGCGCTCGACCGCGGTCGCGCTGACGATGGACCTCATGCTCGAGTCTCGCCGATCCGCTCGTGCTGATGCGGGCGCTCGGAGGCCGCCGCTCGCTGCCCGACGGCTTCAGCGTGTTCGGGTGACGGCGCCGCTCGCTGACCTGCGGGTCGTCGACGTGTCGTCGGTGGTGGCCGGGCCCGCGTGCGCGCGATACCTCGCCGACTTCGGCGCCGACGTCATCAAGGTCGAGCGTCCGGACGGCGGCGACACCGCCCGTGCGCTCGGCTGGAGCGACCCGCGGGATGGCGTCACCTTGTGGTGGAAGCTCCTCGGGCGTGGCAAGCGGACGATCGCGCTCGACCTCAAGGACTCCGACGATCTGGCCGTGATGCTGCGCCTGTGCGACGACGCCAACGTGCTCGTGGAGAACTTTCGCCCCGGCACCCTCGAGCGGCTCGGGCTCGGCCCCGATGTGTTGCTCGCCCGCAACCCCCGGCTCGTGATCACACGCGTCACAGGATTCGGCCAGGACGGGCCGTACGCGTCGCGTCCCGGGTTCGCCACGATCGCCGAAGCGATGAGCGGCTTTGCTGCGATCAACGGCGAGCCCGACGGCGGTCCGTTGCTCCCGCCGATCGCACTCACCGACGAGGTCACGGGGCTGGTCGCCGCGTTCGCGACGATGGTCGCCCTCCACTCAGGGGTCGGACAGGTCGTCGACGTGAACCTGCTCGAGTCCCTGTTCCAGCTCATGGGCCCGCTCATCGCCGCGCAGCAGATGCTCGGCTACGAGCAGCCCCGCATGGGATCGGGCATCCCGTATTCGGTGCCGCGTGGCACCTACCAGTGCGCGGACGGCGAATGGGTTGCCGTGTCGACCTCGGCCGAGTCGGTGGCGGCCCGCGTGATGGCACTCGTCGGCGTCGAGCGGGATGCTCGGTTCACGTCGTTCGCGGGCCGCGTCGAGCACCGTGACGAGCTCGACGACATCGTGCGGGCGTGGATCGCGGCGCGACCGTCTGCCGACGTGCTTGCCGCATTCGATGCCGCCCAAGCGGCGATCGCGCCGGTGATGACGATGTCCGACATCGGCGCCGACCCCCACTACCGCGCCCGCGGCGCGATCGTCGAGGTCGACGGCGTCACGATGCAGGGCCTCGTCGCCCGACTGTCGGCCACGCCGGGGCGCATCCGGTGGGCGGGCCGGCCCCTCGACGCCGACGGCGACGCGATCCGCGCCGGCGGCTTCTGACGTGTCAGGCGCTGAGCCAGCTTCCTGAGCTCAGCTTTCGATCTGCTCGCCCGCGGGCGAGAGCACATACCAGACGTCGCCGAGCTCCTGACCGTTCGCATCTCCGGGCGCCGCGTCGCCGGCGAACAGGTACAGCAGATGGCCGTTGTACGCGAGCTGCTGCGTGCCGTCGGGTTGCTCCGCGACGGTGAGGAGCGCGGCGTCGACCCCAGGCCCGGCCACGGGCTCACCCGTGACGGTCACGGGCGGCCAGTTCGCCTTGATGCCCTCGGGCACCGCGCTCGTCGTCGAGTCGCCATCGGGCACGAAGAGGTAGACGGTCAGGCCGGCCGAGTCGACGAGGATCTCCTGACCGATCGTCGCGTTGTCCGCCGCTGCGAGCGAGCCGCCCTCAGCAGCGGTCGTCTCGGCGGCCGCCGAGGTCGATGCCGCCGCGGTCGTGGCCGGAGCCTCCGTCGTCGCGGCCGCAGCCGTGGTCGCGGCGGCACCGGTCGTCGCGGCGGAACCAGAATCGTCGTCGTCACCACACGCCGCGAGGACGATCGTCCCCGAGAGCACAACGGCTGCCAAACCCAACGCTCGCTTCTGCACGATGGTCCTCCGTTCGATGCGGGATGCTTTGCGAATTCCCGTATGGATACGGACGCAGACCCTCGGTCGGGTTCAGCCCTAGTCAGAAGCGCTAGTCCGTGGAGGTTGCCACCTCGATGCGGTCCTGCGGCCAATCGCGGGCGGCATCGAACGCCTGCTGGGCCTTGGCGAGGGTCTCCGAGGCCGAGAATGCGTGTGCGGGATAGCACGCGATCCCGGCCCACCGCGTCTGCGGAGCATCGGGATCGGCACCGTTGTCGGTGAGGGCACGGCGGAGACGCTCGACCGTCCAGATCGCGCCGTCTTCGGGGGTGTCCTCGAGCACGAAGCCGAAACGTCCGTCCGCGAGACGACACGCCGTGTCAGCCTCCCGCAAGGTCGTCCTGATCGCCTTCACGACGGGTTCGGGCGCAACCCGCTTCGGGTTGCCGCTGCGCACTCCCTGCACGACGTCGAAGAGCACGACCGCCACCGGCCGCAGATGGCGACGCGGCGGCTGACACGCGTGTCTCGACGGCGATGTGGAAGTAGTCCTCGCTGAACAGACCGGTCGAGTCGGTGATCGGCGACGTCATCACGGTCTCGGCCTTCCTGGCCGGGTCGGCCTGCGCGCCCGCGCCGTCCGCGACCTCGATCGGCTCGGCATCGGCGTCGGACACGACTGGCAAGTCAGCGGGCAGATCCGCGACCGGCGGCGCTTCGCTCACGACGACCTCAGCGACGACGTCGGGCTCCGTGACCCGGTCAGCGACCGAGAGCGACGAGACCTCGTCGATGGCGTCCGCGTCGGCCGCATCGCGGCGGCGCCGGGCGGGCACGACCTCGGGGACCGGTTCGGGCTCCGCCGGGGTGCGCAGGCCGCCGGGCGACGATGGCCGCGACGACAGCGCACACGCCTGCGATCAACCCAAACGCGGGTCGATCCAAGACGAGCGCGGCGACGCCCAGCCCCAGGCCAATGAGGCCAGGGACGAGCCCGAGGACCGTCCGCCGATCAGTCATCGCACCACCATCGGCCCGCCCATGGCCCGATAATCAAGCCGCGAAGCGCCGGCTGAGCCGAACGACCCAGACGTCGCGTCAATCGTCGACGCGATCATCGACACGGTCATCGCAGCGCCTCCCGCCGCTTCTCCACGATCCCGGCGATGTCGTCGATGATCCGCCCCAGCTCGAAGTCCTTCGGCGTGTAGACGGCCGTGACACCGGCGTCGAGGAGACGGGGACGGTCCTCCTCGGGGATGATGCCGCCGACGACAACCGGCGCATCGACGCCCTCGGCCCGCAGCCGTTGCAGCACCTCAGGGACGAGCTCGAGGTGGCTGCCCGACAGGATCGAGAGGCCAACGACGTCGACGTCCTCGTCTCGAGCCGAAGCGGCGATCTGCTCGGGCGTCAGGCGGATGCCGGAATAGACGACCTCCATGCCGGCGTCGCGTGCCGCTACGGCGATCTGCTCGGCCCCATTGGAGTGGCCGTCGAGCCCCGGCTTCGCCACGAGGAAGCGAGGCGGGCCGCCCGGCATCTTCCGCACGCGATCCGCGAGTTCTCGCATCTCACCGTTGCGATGCCCGACCGCCGCCCCCACTCCCGTCGGGGCGCGGTACTCGCCGAACACGTCGCGCAGCGTCTCCGCCCATTCGCCCGTGGTGACCCCGGCCTTCGCGCACGCGATCGTCGGAGGCATCACGTTCGCGCCCGACGACGCTGCCGCCCTCAGCTCACGGAGCGCGGCCGCGGCATCGTCGGCGGAGCGATCGCGCCGCCACTTGGCGACGTCCGCGATCATCTCGGCCTCCACGGCCGGATCGACCCGCAGGATGCTCTCCTCGCTCGCGAGCAGCGACGGCGCCGACTCGGTGAACGCGTTGACGCCCACGACGACCTGCTCGCCCGACTCGATGCGCCGGGTGCGGTCGGACAGCGACCGCACGAGGCGACCCTTGATCTCCTCGATCGCCTCGAATGCGCCACCGAGCGCGAGCACCTCCTCGAGCTCGGTCCACGCGGCGTCGGCGAGCTCACGAGTGCGCCCTTCGATCACCGTCGAGCCGTCGAAGATGTCGTCGTGCTCGAGCAGGTCGGTCTCGTAGGCCAGCACTTGTTGCATCCGCAATGACCACTGCTGATCCCACGGGCGGGGGAGTCCCAGCGCCTCATTCCACGCCGGCAGCTGGATCGACCGGGCTCGGGCCCGCTTCGAGAGCGTGACCGCGAGCAGCTCGAGGATGATCCGCTGCACGTTGTTCTCGGGCTGCGCTTCGGTGAGCCCGAGCGAGTTGACCTGCACCCCATAGCGGAACCGGCGCAGCGAAGGATCGGTGATGGCATAGCGCTCGACGCCGATGCGGTCCCAGAGGTCGGTGAGCGCCCGGAGCTTGCACACCTCGTCGACGAACCGGATGCCCGCGTTCACGAAGAACGAGATCGAGCCGAAGACGGCAGGGAACCGTTCGGCTTCGACCTGGCCGGAATCCTGTACCGCGTCGAGCACACCGATCGCGGTGGCGAGCGCGTACGCGATCTCCTGCACGGGCGTCGCGCCCGCCTCCTGCAGGTGGTAGCTGCAGACGTTGATCGGGTTCCACTTGGGTGCGTGATGTGCGCACCACGCCACCATGTCGACGATCAGCCGGCGGCTCGGCTCCGGCGGGAAGATGTACGTACCCCTCGACAGGTACTCCTTCACGATGTCGTTTTGGGTCGTGCCCCTGAGGTCGACCGGTGCGACGCCCTGCTCTTCGGCGTTCGCGACGTACAGCCCGAGCAGCCATGCCGCCGTCGCGTTGATCGTCATCGACGTGTTCATCTGCCCGGGTGGGATGCCGTCGAGCAGCGTGCGCATGTGACCGAGATGCGCGACTGGCACGCCGACCTTGCCCACCTCGCCCTTGGCCATCGGCGAGTCGGGGTCGTATCCCGTCTGTGTAGGCAAGTCGAACGCAATCGAGAGGCCGGTCTGCCCCTTCGCGAGGTTCGTGCGATACAGCTCGTTCGACGCGCGCGCTGTGGAGTGGCCCGAGTACGTCCGCATCAACCAGGGTTGGTCGCGCTCGGGCACGCTCTCAGGCATCAACGGCATTCTTCCTCACCACGCCGCTTCCACCTCTGTTGTGACCGCGTCCTGCAGCGCGACCACGTAGCGCGGTCGCGACATTTCGACCACTCCGAGTGTCCGGAGGTGGGGAGTCGCCCACTGCACGTCGAGCAATCGGTAGCCCGCGGCTCTCAATCGGCCGACCAGGTCGACCAGAGCGACCTTCGACGCGTCCATCTCGTGCTGGAACATCGACTCGCCGGCGAAGAAACCGCCTATCGCGATGCCGTACAAACCGCCGACGAGCTCACGTTCTGTCCAACACTCGACGCTGTGGGCCCAGCCGAGCTCGTGCAAGCGCGTGTAGGCGACGACAAACGGTTCGGTGATCCAGCCACCCGCGCGGTCTCGAGCCCCGCACGCACGCATCACCCGTTCGAACTCGGTGTCGACGCGGATCTCGTAGCGGCGCAACGACCGGCGCAGCGACCGGCTCACGATGAGCCCGTCGAGCGGAAGGACGCCCCGAGGGTCAGGCGACCACCAGCCGAGCGGCCCATCGCTCCCGACGGGCATCGGGAAAAGACCGGTCCGGTACGCGGCGAGCAGCGTGCCCGGTTCGAGGTCGGCGCCGACACCGACGAGATCCTCCTCGTCGGCGTCATCGAGCGGCGGGAACTGCCACCTCGTCGGGGGAGGTTCAACTGGCTCCGACCTCATGGGCGGGGCGCGGCCTACTTGCGATAGTCGTAGAAGCCCTGGCCGGACTTCCGGCCGAGCCGGCCCGCGCTCACCATGCGACGCAGCAGCGGTGACGGGGAGTAGTTCGGATCGCGGAACTCGTCGTAGAGCGCGTCGAGGATCGCGACCGAGGTGTCGAGGCCGACCAGGTCGAGCAGGGCGAACGGCCCCATCGGGAAGTTGCAGCCGCCCTTCATGGCGGTGTCGATGTCATCGCGCGACGCCGTGCCGGACTCGAGCATCCGCACCGCGTTGTTCAGGTAGGGGAACAGCAGCGCATTCACGACGAAGCCGGCGCGGTCGGCGACGACGACCGGATCCTTGCCGCAGTGCTCGGCGAACTCGCGTGCCGCCTCGATCGTCTCGTCGGACGCGACGAGCGGGCGAACGATCTCGACCAGACCCATCGCCGGCGCGGGGTTGAAGAAGTGGATGCCGCAGACCCGCTCGGGGCGGCCGGTCTCGACCGCCAGCTCGACGACCGGCAGCGTGGAGGTGTTCGTGGCCAGGATCGCGTCGGGCCGGCAGAAGTGGTCGAGCTCGCTGAACAGGTGCTTCTTGACCGCGAGGTCCTCGATGACCGACTCGATGACGAGGTCGCAGTCGGCCAGGTCGCTGAGCACCGTGGTGGCGGTCACCCGGGAGGCGACAGCTGCCCGCTCGGCCTCGTCGAGCTTGCCCCGCTCGACCTGCTTGGCCAGGGACTTCTCGAACGCCGCGACCATGCCGTTGGCCGTCGCTTCGTGCCGAGAGCGCAGGACCACCTCGAAGCCCGCCTTCGCCGCGACCTCCGCCATGCCCGCGCCCATGATCCCCGAACCCACGATGCCAACCCGCTTGATGGCCATCGACCGAGGTTACCGGTCGGTAGCAAGCGGAGGCCAGACGGCGGCGGACGGGGAATCGCCCGGGAGCCGACTGCCGGCGGGCACCCATCACCGCAAGTTCACGTCGCCGAGACCGGGAGGTCACATCGCGCCGATACCGTCGAAGCACATGGAGACCTCCACGACCGAGCCCACGCGCCACATCGAGCTCGAACGGGTCTTCAACTTCCGTGACCTCGGTGGCTATCCCACCCGCGACGGCCGCACGACGAAGTGGCAGACGCTGTTCCGCGCCGACGGCATCCACCGTCTCTCCGAGGCCGACGTCGACACGCTGCGCCCGCTCGGGCTCCGCACGATCATCGACCTGCGCACCCCCGACGAGATCGAGGAGCACGGCCGGTTCCCGCTCGACGCATACGCCGCCTCCGCCTCCTACCACCACCAGCCGGTGCTCGACGTCATCTGGACCCCGGAGCAGATCGAGCGCTTCGGTGAATCGCCTACGTTCCTCGTCGACCGGTATCGCGAGATGCTCGTCATCGGCGATCGCGCCCTCGGCGAGTCACTGCGCCTCTTCGGCGCCAGCGAGACCTACCCAGCGGTGTTCCACTGCGCGGCGGGGAAGGACCGCACGGGCATCTTGGCCGCGCTGGTGCTCGGCCTCCTCGGTGTGCCCGACGAGGTGATCGCGGAGGACTACGCACTCAGCCGCGACGGCATGGTCCGGATGATCGAGTGGGTGAAGGAGAACTTCCCTGACGCTCGTGAGCGGCTGGCCTCCGGCCCGAGCCCATTGGCGAGCGCTGAACCCGAGACCATCCTCGCTCTGCTCGAGCCACATCCGCGCCGAACAGGGCTCGCTCGAGGGCTACGTGCTCACCCTCGGCGTCGAGGCCGACCACATCGCCGGCATGCAGGCCGCGCTCCTCGTCTGACGCGCGGCCAGCCCATTACGGTTGCCGCGTGAGCGGGACCGTGGCCCTCGTCGGTGGTGAGGAATTCTCGCCTGCCTGCACCTTCGATCGCGAGCTGCTCGACGTCTCGGGCGCCAGCGAGGTCCTCGTCGTGCCGACCGGAGCGGCGTACGAGCATCCCGATCGCTCGGTGAGTGCCGCCGAGGGCTATTTCGACGCACTCGGCTCGAAGGCCCGGGGGCTGATGCTCCTCGCCCGTCCCGACGCGCTCGACCCCGCGAACGTCGCCGAGCTCCGCGCCGCCCGGTTCGTCTACCTCACCGGTGATTCACCGATGCACGTGCGTTCGGTGCTGAAGGCCACCCCGTGCTGGGAAGCGATCGTCGACGCCTGGCGCGACGGCGCGGTCATCGCCGGCTCGGCGGGCGGGGCGAGGGTCCTGTGCGATCCGATGGTCGACCCTCGCGGCGGCGCCTTCACGCTCGGCCTCGGCTTGATCGGACAGCTTGCCGTCGTGCCCCATCACGATCAATGGACGCACGACCGATCACGACGCACGTTCGAGCTCGCCGGCGCCCAGTTCCCGGTCGTCGTGGTCGACAAGCAGACCGCAATCATCCGGTCACCCGACGGCGGCATGGCGCACCGCCGGAGCCGGCAAGGTGCAGATCATGTTGGACGGCGTCGAGGTCGGGCTGGACGCCCTGCCGTGAAGTTCAGGCCGTGAAGTTCAGGGCGTGACGTTCAGGCCCTGACGATCACGTCTCGGTGATCGTCACGCTCTGGATCTGCACCGGCTCGGACGGCGTCTCGTCGGCCTGACCGAGCGCGGCGATCGTCGCGATCGTCGTGTCGAGACCCTCGGTCACCTGCCCGAACAGCGAATACTGCGGCGGCAGCTGCGTGCCGTCGGGCCCGCTGATCACGAAGAACTGGCTGCCGTTGGTGTTCGGCCCCGAGTTCGCCATCGCGAGCGACCCGAGCTCGTACTGCCCCTCTTCGGGAAGCTCGTCGTCGAACGTGTAGCCCGGCCCACCCGCTCCGGTGCCATCGGGATCACCGCACTGGATGACGAAGTTCGGCACGACTCGATGGCACGACACGCCGTCGTAGTAGTGGTAGCGGGAGAGCACCACGAAGTTGTTGACCGTGTTCGGCGCCTGCTCGGCGTCGAACTCGATCGTGAAGTCACCGAAGTTCGTCTTCACGTCAGCCGTGTAGGTCTTCGACGGATCAATGCACATCGGCGGCGCTTGCTCGAAGGTCGTGATCCGCTCGGCGGAGCCATCGGCCGGAGGACACGGCGTCTCGCCGGTGATCGCGCCGCCGGGGATCGTGGTTGCGGTCGTCGCAGTGCTGCCGCTCGTCGTCTCCGTGGACGCCGCGGTCGTGCTCGCCCCTGCTGCCGTCGTACCTGCACCCGCAGCCGTCGTACCCGCCGACACGGCCGAGTCGTCATCGTCGCTGCCGAACACCTGGCTCACGAGGAACGCCCCGGCGATGAACACGACGAGGAGGATCGCCCCGCGGATGATCAGGCGCTTGCGGCGACGCTGACGATTGCTTCGGCTTCTTGGGCCTCGAGGCGCGACTGACGGCCGGCCTTCTGGCGTTCACGCTTGGCGGTTCCCACGAGCGGGCAAACCTACCGTTTCCGCTCGTCGGCGCTGCAGTCAGTCCGGTACCGTCGCCGGGCGTGGCCCTCCTCGTGCAGAAGTACGGCGGGACGTCGGTCGCGGACGCCGACCGCATCCGCGCCGTCGCTGACCACGTTGCCCGCACGCACAAGCAGGGCAACGACGTCGTCGTCGTCGTGAGCGCCATGGGCAAGGAGACCGACGAGCTCATCGCCCTCGCGAACCAGGTCTCGACGCACCCATCCCGGCCGCGAGATGGACATGCTGCTCACCGCCGGCGAGCGCAAGAGCATGGCGCTGCTGTGCATGGCGCTCGCCGAGCTCGGCATCGAGGCGTCGTCGTTCACCGGCAGCCAGGCCGGCATCGTCACCGACACCACCCACGGCAAGGCCAAGATCCTCGAGGTCAAGGGCGATCGCCTGCGCACCGCGATCGCCGCCCGCCAGATCCCGGTCGTCGCCGGCTTCCAGGGCGTGTCGACCGCCAACGACGTGACGACGCTCGGACGGGGTGGCTCCGACACCACCGCGGTGGCGCTCGCTGCGGCGTTCGGCGCCGACGCATGCGAGATCTACACCGACGTCACGGGCGTGTTCACCGCCGACCCGCGCATCGTGCCGAACGCCCGCCGCCTCAGCCGCGTCTCGTTCGACGAGATGCTCGAGATGGCCGCCACCGGCGGTCGAGTGCTCGCGCTGCGCTCGGTCGAGTTCGCCCGCAACCACCACGTGCCGCTGCACGTCCGCTCGAGCTTCACCTGGGAGCCGGGCACGTGGATCACAGAGGAGGATGCCTCGATGGAAGCCCCCATCATCTCCGGAGTCACCCACGACACCTCGGAGGCGAAGGTGACGATCACCGGGGTGCCCGACAAGCCCGGCATCGCGGCGCGACTGTTCCGCGCCCTCGCCGACGAGTCGGTGAACGTCGACATGATCGTGCAGAACACCTCGATCGGCGGCGCCACCGACATCTCGTTCACGGTGCCCAAGTCGGACCTCGTCGCGAGCGAGCGGGTGACCGGCGAGCTCGTCGCCGAGATCGGCGCCAGCGGCGTCACCCACGACGAGGACATCGGCCGGGTCTCGCTGATCGGCGCCGGCATGAAGACCAACCCGGGCGTCGCCGCGACGATGTTCGAGACCCTGGCGAACATCGGCGTCAACATCGAGATGATCTCGACGTCGTCGATCCGCATCAGCTGCGTCGTCGCCGCCGACGACGTCGATCGGTCGGTGCAGGCGCTGCACACGGCGTTCTCGCTCGACGCCTGAGGCGCCGAAACTGCGGCTTCGCGCGCGAAGGGCCGCCGGTAACCTTTGCGCCCATGCGTGTAGGTGTCGTAGGAGCAACCGGCCAGGTCGGAAGCGTGATGCGGGCGATCCTCGCCGACCGCGGCTTCCCCGTCGACGAGCTGCGGTACTTCGCCTCGGCCCGTTCGGTCGGGCGCACGCTGCCGTGGAACGGCGAGGAGATCGCCGTCGAAGACGCCGACGTCGCCGATCCGACCGGGCTCGACATCGCGCTGTTCTCGGCCGGAGCGACGGGCTCCCGCGCGCTCGCACCTCGATTCGCCGCCGCCGGCGTGACGGTCATCGACAACTCGTCGGCGTGGCGGATGGATCCGGACGTGCCGCTCGTCGTGGCCGAGGTGAACCCGCACACGCTCGACCACCTCCCCAAGGGCATCGTCGCCAACCCGAACTGCACGACCATGGGCGCGATGCCGGTGCTGAAGCCGCTGCACGTCGCCGCCGGCCTGAAGCGGCTCGTCGTGAGCACCTATCAGGCGACCTCGGGCGCCGGGCCTCGCCGGCGTGGCCGAGTTCGACGAGCAGGTGCGCAAGGTCGTCGACGGCGCGGCCGCGCTCACGTTCGACGGCGACGCGGTCGACTTCCCCGCGCCGGCCAAGTTCGCCCGGCCGATCGCGTTCAACGTGCTGCCGTTCGCCGGCGCGCTCGTCGACGACGGCTCCGTCGAGACCAACGAGGAGCAGAAGTTCCGCGACGAGAGCCGCAAGATCCTCGAGATCGCCGACCTCCCCGTGTCGGTCACCTGCGTGCGGGTGCCGGTGTTCACCGGGCACTCGCTGTCGATCAACGCCGAGTTCGAGCGGCCGATCTCGCCAGCCGAGGCGCTCGACATCCTCCGTGGCGCGCCGGGCGTCGAGCTGTCCGACATCCCGACGCCGCTGCAGGCCGCAGGACGCGACCCGAGCTACGTCGGCCGCATCCGCCGCGACCCGACCGTCGAGCACGGCCTCGCGCTGTTCGTGTCGACCGACAACCTGCGCAAGGGCGCGGCGCTCAACGCCGTGCAGATCGCCGAGCTGCTCGCCGCCCGGTAGCTGACCGCGGCCCGCTCACGGGCACGCGCACGGCTTGGCCCCGCACTTCGGGCACCCGTCGACGAAGTGGCCCACTGCTTCGTCGAAGTCGATGTCGAGCTGGTTCGCCAGCGACGCGACCCATGCGAGCACGTCGCCCAGCTCGAGCACCTGCTCGCTCGCGAGTGCCCTTGCGCACCGCGCGCGCGAGCTCGCCGACCTCCTCGGCCAGCCACGCGATCGTGACCGCCACACCTCGTTCGCGATCGCGCTCGAGGTAGGTCTGGCCGATGACGTCTTGGAACTCGCGCAGCTGCATGGCTCCACCATGCCCGAGCCCGCCCGCATCACGCCGCCCTCGCCGGCGGCCCGGTCGTCATGACCGTGCGATCGGGAAGCGTAACGGTCAGCGTGCGGTCAGGCGCCAGCTCGACGTGCCATCCCTCGTCGTGGATCGCGTGGTGATGACGCACGCAGACCGGCAACAGGTTCTCGAGGTCGGTGCGGCCGCCTCGCCGCCACCACCGGACGTGGTGCACCTTGCACTTGTCGAACCGCACCGGGCAGTCGGGGATCGCACACGTCGGATACAGCGCCCGCAGCGCCCTCCGCTGCCAACGGTTCGCGAGCCGGGTGCTGCGACCGAGGTCGAGACGGCCCGGAGCGTGCAGCACGGCACCGCCGCGCACGATCACAGCCTCGATGTCGGCGTCGCCGGCGAGGTCGGCAAGCACCGACGGGGGAACATCGACCGGCAGACCCCAGTCGATGACCGGTCGTCCCTCGTCGTCGAGCGAGCGGGTGTCGATCACGACCGTGAACTCGGGCCGCCCCATCGCCGCGCCCTCGCCCCTCGCACAGCGCGACGAACGCGAGCGCGCGGAGATACGCCTGCTTCTCGACCGGATCGGACGGGCAACCCTCGGGCGTCCGCTCCGCGAACAGCGCCTCGACGAGCGCATCGATGCGGTTCGACACCTTCACGTAGCTCAGCGGGTCGAGCGACGCCCAGAGCTTCCCCATGCCGGTCACTCGATCGACCCGCGACGACAAGCGCATCGCCGCGCGCTGGCGGGCGTGCCGCTTCTCACCGTCGTCATCGTCGACCTTCTGGATCTCGGCTCGCACTCGGCGGGCCCACTCGTCGGGAGTCGCCACGCTCGCGACACCCACGAGCCGATCGAGTCGCGTCGCGATCTCTCGCCGTTCCTCTCCGTCGAATTGCCGCAGCGCGGTACCGACGACGTCGACATGCGCCGCACCGACCTGACCGGCGGCCATCGCCGGCTCGAACGACGGGACCTCGTCGAGCGTCGGCGGCCCGATCGATCACCCTCTTCGCGTCACGTAACGAGGAGCGGGCGGCGTCGGCCATCACCTTCTCGGGATAGGCACACTCTCGGGCGAGTAGCCGCCCCGCCTTCACCTCTCGGCTGTCGCACCAGGCGCGGAGACGGGTCAGCTTCTGGAAGCCAGCGGTGATCTCGAGCGCGATCGGAGCCATCGTCGAGCAGGGCGACGGCGCGCACGAGGTCGCACACTTCGTCGAGATCCACCGCACACCTCCCCGAGCATCAGCAGTGAGCATCAAGGGAAGAGATACGAACATTAGTTCGCCATGAGTCCGGATTGCAACCTCTGGAACAGGATTTTCTCGGAACTTGACGAGCTGAATCGGAATGAACGATCATTCCGCACATGAGCGCGACCGCCGTGACGTCGAAGCGCGACGCCATCCTCGACGCCGCGCTCGAGCTGTTCAGCGAGCGCACCTTCGCGAGCACATCGATGCCCGAGCTGGCCGAGCGCGCGGGCGTCGGCGCCGGCACGATCTATCGCTACTTCGACAGCAAGGACGCGCTCGTCAACGCGCTCTTCCAGCGTTGGAAGACCGAGATGACCGAGACGGTGTCGGGTGACATCCCCGCCGGGCTCACGCCGCGCGAGCAGTTCGGGCACTGGTGGCGGGGACTCTGGACGTTCGCGACGCAGCATCCCGCGGCGTTCCTCTTCCTCGAGACCCATCATCACGCGGCATACCTCGACGCGGCGAGCAGGCGGGCGGGGGCAGCTCTGAGCGATCGGGCGATCACATACATCCGGGACGGGCAGCGGCGTGGCGCGATCCGCAAGGGCAGCCCCGAGGTGCTGATGGCGCTCGTCCTCGGCGCGTTCACGGGGCTCGTGAAGAGCGCGATCGAGCACGGACGTCCGCTCAACCGCACGACGCTCGAAACATCCGAAGACGCGGTCTGGGCGCTGCTCGCCGCATGAGATCCGACAACAAGGAGCATCACCCATGGCCAACGTCCTGATCACCGGATGCAGCAGCGGCTTCGGCATGCTGGCTGCGCTCGAGTTCGCCCGCCGCGGAGACAACGTCTTCGCGACGATGCGCAACGTCTCGAAGGCAGGCCCGCTCAACGAGGCCGCCGCGGCGGAGGGACTCAAGGTGAACGTCGTCGTCCTCGACGTGACCGACGACGCCTCGGTGCGCTCGGCCGTCGACTCGGTCGTGGCCGATGCCGGCACGATCGAGATCCTCGTCAACAACGCCGGCATCGAGCTCATCGGCGCGATGCATCTCGTGAGCGACGAGGAAGCGCTGTGGCAGCTCGACACCAACGTGCTCGGGCCGCTGCGCACGATGCGCGCCGTCGTGCCGGTGATGCTGCAGCAGGGTGGCGGCACGATCGTCAACGTGTCGTCGGTCGCCGGCATCGCCGCCGTTCCCTACACGGGGATGTACGCGGCGAGCAAGCACGCGCTCGAGGCGATGACCGAAGTGATGGTGTACGAGCTCGGACACCGCGGAATCCGTGTCGCGCTCATCCAGCCCGGCCAGTTCGCCACCGAGTTCGGCGGCAACGCGTGCCACGCCGAGGCGATGGCCGCCGACGAGGAGGCGGAGGGTCGCCGGTCAGCGGTTCCGCGCGTCGATGGGCGGTCTGCTCCCGTCCGACGGTCCTCCGCCCGACCCGCAGACCGTCGCGCTCGCGATCGTCGACGCGGCGCACGCCGGCGCCCCGAAGCTGCGGGTGCCCGTCGGTGCCGACGCGGAGCTCGTCGTCGGGGCGCACTCGAGCATGGACTTCGAGAGCTTCGAGCAGGCGATGCGCCAAGTCCTCAACTGGTACGACTGAGCGGCTCCGCCCGCCTCGTTCTCCGGTAGCTAGCGGGTCATCGATGGCCCGTCACCTACCAAGGAACGCTGGGAGACACCGCAGCCGGGACGGCTACGCTCTCCGGCCTACCGGGAAGTAGCGCAGCTTGGTTAGCGCGCAGCGTTCGGGACGCTGAGGCCGCGGGTTCAAATCCCGCCTTCCCGACCAAGTCGCTGCAGGTGAGACCGCCCACGCGGCGCGATCCCCTTCGGCGGCCGAATCGGGCTGGCTCGCGGCCGATGGTTACCTTCTCGGCTCGTACCGCATCGCCACTGCCCCCGAGCCGAACTCCAGCCGGCTCACGAGCTTCAAGTCGACAAGCTTCGATAGCCCCGAGAACAAGGTCGGCCCGTGGCCCGCGAACCTGGGATGCACTACGAACTCGTAGTCATCGATCAACCCAAGCTCCGTCAACGCCAGTGGGAGCTTCACACCCGCCACGAACAGTCCGTCGCCCGACCCCGGCCTGTCGACCGTCTCCGCCGGCGGCCGCCACGCTGATTCCATCATTTCGTACGTCACCCGGCCAAGAGAAGGGCATCGGCCTGGTTGAAGTTCTCGGCCGTGTGACGATGCAGGTCTTCGCCCGCAGGGATCGCGCGATGGTCGCAGCACCCGTCCAATGTGACGTTGATGGAGTACCGAAGCGGCCGCACTGCGTTATCGGTTGCGGGCGAGGAGTGCGAGCAGCCGCAGCAGCGTGATGTAAAGCCAGATAAGCGTGACCATCAGGCCGTAGCCGGCGTACCACTCCATGAACTTCGGCGCGTCGCGTTCGACGCACCCCTCAATGAACGCGAAGTCGAGCGTCAACGAGAGCGCGGCGAGGATCACCGCGATCACCGTCACGACGATGCCGACGGTGCGGAATTGATCTGAGTACAGGAATCCCCAGTCGAAGATCGCGAGCACCCACACGAACAGGTACAGGAGCGAGAGCCCGCCGATGCCGACGATCACCGCGAACGCCAGCTTCTGCGTCGGCTTCACGATGCGGGTGACGTACAAAAACAGCGCGACCACGAACACTGCGACCGTGGCCAGGATCGCTGCCGCGACGATGCCGTCGGTCTGCGCGTCGAACATCGCGGAGATCGCACCGAGACAGAAGCCCTCGAGGATCGCGTACACGGCACCGAGCAACGCCGCGCGACGGGGGTTGACCGCCACGAAGATCGCGACCATGAAGGCACCGAAGCTGGCGAGCCAGAAGCCACCCGGGATCGTGACGGTCGTGTTGGCGTATCCGGTGCCGAGATCGACGGCGACCGGCTGGGTCGCCGTCGCCCAGCCCCATGCTCCGCCTGCCACCAGCACGAGGAGCAAGAACAGCGTCTTGATCGTCGTCCCGAGGACGGTCATCGAGCGCGGCGAGGTCTCCGCGAACAGCGCAGAAGCAGCCTTGGAACCGAGTGCGGGATTCCCAGAGTCGTTGGATTCGGTGATCACGGCCGTCACGGGCGCAGACCCTACGGCGACACCGAGTGGCAACGTAGGAACTTCGCCATGCTGACCCGATGGACGACGAGGATCTGCGGCTCACGAGTACGAGCCCTTCGTCTGGACCAAACCCGCCGACGAGATCCTCAAACACCGGCACCCGCGGACAAGCCCCCTCGACCGGATGAGCCACGTACCGGCCGTCTGTCAACGTGGCGGTGTGGCTGAGCAGCGACTCGATGGCGGGATCGCGAACGCGGGCCAGGTCGTCCGCGTCGGTCCGCATGTGCTTCGCCCGTCGACACCGCACACGGATTCGGTTCACGCCTTCCTGCGGGCGGTGAGGCACGCCGGCTTCGAGGGCGCCTCGTTCCCAGTCGGCATTGACGACGACGGGCGCGAACGCCTCGTGTTCATCGACGGCGACGTCCCTGTGCCGCCCTATCCGGACTGGAGCCAGTCCGACACGGCGTTGGCGTCCATCGCGAGACTGCTGCGCGGGCTGCACGACGCTGCCCGCGGGTTCGACCCTCACGGCCTCACCTGGTCCGACGCTCTGGCTGACCCTGCAGGTGGGACGCTCGTCTGCCACAACGACCTGGAGCCTTCGAACGTCGTCTTCCGTGACGGCGTCGCGGTTGCGCTGCTCGACTTCGAGTTCGCTGCCCCTGGTCGCCCCGTCTACGACCTCGCCCACCTTGCGCGCTTTTTCGTACCGATCGACGACGACTTCGACCAAGCCCGGCTCGGCTGGCGACCTGCCGACCGGCCGGCACGCCTACGCCTCGTCGCCGACGCGTACGGACTAGATCGGGACGGGCGAGTAGAGCTGCTCGCCGCCATGAACGATGCCATCGACCGCATCGAGGCGGCCGTCCGGCGCAGTGTCGACGACGGCGACCCGAACGCCGTCGCGCTGTGGCAGCGGACCGGAGGCGGAGCGCGATACGACCGCCGACGCAACTGGTGGATGGAGCATCACGACCAGTTCGCCGCCGCCCTCCTCTGACGGCCGCGGGATCGCGGAGCTGTCCAGGCGCGGCGTACGGTGCGCTGATGACGACACGACCAAGGGGATCGCGAAGCACGCGCCTGCTCGAATCCGACCGAGGATATCGACGGGCTGACGCGATTCGTCGGCGGCGAACGGACCACCGAGGAGCCGAGCCCCAACCCGCTGGGGCCTTCAGTCGTCGTCGGGATCCTCGTCGACGCTCGCCGGTACACGATCGAACTGGGACGAGCGCACCACGGACTTGGCGATGAGCGGCGAGCCGACCAAGCCGCCGTCATCGTCGTCTCCTCATCGTCGCTCGTGGTGTTCGACCCGACCGGCTTGATCTCCGGACCGCTATCGAACGGGTCCTGCTCAGGTCCTGATGTCTGCACCCCGTCGTCGTGGTCAGGCCCGAAGTCGATGTCGCCACCGGAGGTTCCGACAGGACCGCTGACGGGCACTGCCCTGCCCACGAGCGCTCCGTCGTCAGCCGGGCTGAAGTTGTCGCCGCCGAGCAGCTGCCCTTTCTTGTCTGGCACCGCGATTGTCTTGTCGACGACCCCGCCGGCGTCGTCGGCCGGATCGGTCGCACCGTCACCCGTCACCGTTCGGGCGCCCCGCAGCCTGTTGATGTCCGACTGGATCGCCTCCGAGATCTCGGGCGGCAACGTGACTCCGCCGCCTTCATCGCCCCCGGGATCCCCCTCCTGTTCGGCGCTCTGCTCGCCCTCGGTGCTCTGCTCGTCCTCGGTGCTCTGGCCGTCTTGTCCTCGTCGTCTCTTCCTCGTCGTCGCTCGAGTCCTCGGGCTCGACGCTCTGGCCGTTGGGATCGACTCGGGCTCGACACTCTGGCCGTTCTCGTCCTCGGTCGATGGATCGTCGAGCCTCAGGCTCGGTGCTCTGTCCGTTCGGATCCTCCTCGGGCTCTGGTTCGACGCTCTGGCCTTCGGGGTCGAGCTCGGGATGGAAGCTCTGGCCTTCAGATGATTTCCGGGTCGAGGCTCTGACCGTCCTCGGGATCGTCGGCGTCGCCGGTCACCTCGTCCTCGGGCACGAGACTCTGCCCGTTGGGGTCGTCCGCAGATCGGCACCGGCTCGTGCTCTGCCCGTTCGGATCAAGCTCTTCGCTCTGCCCGTTCGGGTCGAAGATCGCTCCGACGTGTCGTTGGCGGGCTCGTCTTCGTCGTCGACCGGTGTCTCGCCCTCGCTCGATCCGGGCTGGCCGACGTTCTGCAGTGCCGGCGTCTCGTCCAGCTTCTTGCCGGTCGTCGCGTCGTGGGTGATCGTGGACCGCCGCCTCACGGTGGTCTCCGTGTTGTTGTTCGGGTCGACGACGGTCACGCTCCCGTTCGGGTCTGCCTCACGCCGATGCCGGCGTGGCCGACCTTCAGGTTCGAGCCGGCCGGGGCCGAGGTCGTCGTCGGCGGCGGCGTCGAAGCCCCCGATGAGCTGATCGCGTCCTGCTCCCGGATCGCCTGCTGAATGCCATCTCTCGTCGGTCCGGCCGGTCCTCCGGTGCCGATCAGATTCCCGATGCGGACCGTCCTGATCCGTCGTCCACGACCACCTTCGCCGTGGTACGCACGCCTTCGTCGTCGAAGCGACCACTCCCCCGGCGGGAAGGCGCACGGTGCCCCCTACTGAGGAGCCGCCGCCGGCTGGGCCCGCATCGGCTTCGTCCGCGACCGAGTTCCACGCGCCCCTGCTCCCCCCATTCGTCTGGTCATCAGCCGAGTCGGCCAGACCCGCGCGTCTGCGCGGTCGACTGCCTCAGCACGGCTCGCACCGACTCCCGACAGCAGCAGTGTCGACTTCCGCGTCCTGGGAACCCGGGCCGGTGGGATCCTCCTTGTGGGTCGTGTCGGCATCGGTGCGGACCGCCGAGATGCCGGCGTCCTTCTTCACCGCCGTGGATGCCTCAGCGGTTTGAGTAGGTGCGGGCACTGGGTGATCGGTTTCTTCGCGGCCACGGCGAACTCCTTCGTCGGCGCTCTCGATCGTCCGACGATGCGCCCGTCGCCCAGCGCGGGGGTCATCCGTGCGCGCACGGATGCGCCCGCAGCCCACAGACCCGCACGATGGGCTGCGATGGCCGAGAGTGACGGTCTGACTCCACGCGACGCCGCTGCGCAGGTCGCCGGGCTAGTGGCCGACGCCTGCGGCGACCGCGGCCGCCACGAGCTCGCCACATCGGTCCGAGCGTTGCTCGAGCAGCTGGACCGTCCCACGCGAGTAGTCGTCACTGGCGAGTTCAAGCAAGGCAAGAGCAGCCTTCTCAACGTCCTTTGTGGACACCAGGTCTGCCCGGTCGACGATGACGTCGCGACCGCGGTGCCCACGATCGTTCACTACGGCGACGAGCCCAAAGCGGCCGCGATCTTCGCGAGCGAGAGCGTTGTGACCATCGACGGATCCGTACGGCAACCCCTCGCCTTCGAGGACCTGCCGGCGTGGATTCGGGAAGACGGGACAGAGGTGGCCACCGCGGGGCTGGCTGCGATCGAGGCCACGGTGCCGTCGACACTCTTGCGCAGCGGTCTCAGCCTCGTGGACATGCCCGGTACCGGTGGCATGGCGACCCCGCGAGCGGCGATGGCACTGTCAGCCATCCTCCCGACATGCGACGCCGCGATCGTCGTGTCCGACGCGGGCCAGCCGCTGACCATCACCGAGGCCGAGCGCATCGACGCGTTGCGTGCCCGCGTCGACGACGTGTTCGTTGCCAAGACCAAGATCGACATCCACCCCTCGTGGACACGCGTCGTCGCGACCGACGAGGCCCTCCTGCGCAGCTACGGCGTGCCCGTTGCCGGGGTGTCGGCTGACTCGCGCATCGAGCGCGGCGAACCTCCGACAGACAGCTCGCCATAGAGTCGCGTCTCCCGCCGCTGAGCGCGTGGCTGCAACTCGTCGTCGCTTCGACTCGTGATCGCCTCGCGCTCGACCTCGCCGACGCCTCGATCGACGTCTGCGCGCAGCTCGCGGCGCCGCTCGAGCAGGAGGCGGCCACGCTTCGAGACCCGGCCGGTCACGCGGCGCGCGCCGCCCAGCTCGAGGCCGCCGCCGAGGAGGCGGACGCGCCTGCGCGGCGTGGCCAGCCGGTGGCAACAGGTGATGAACGACGCGGTGGCCGACCTCACGAACGAGGTCTCCGACGCCCTCCGCGCGGTTCCGAGCGTTGTTGTCGGCGGCCGAGGACGAGATCGACCAGCTCGATCCCACGATCGCGTGGGTCGAGTTCGAGCCCGCCTTCCGTCGGCGGGTGACCGCCGCAGCGACCGAGCATGAGCTCGAAGTGCACGACCGCCTCGTTTCCTGTGCGGGGCGGGTCGAGGCAGTGTTCACCGAGGAGGAGGCCGCCGTCGACCAGCTCATCCCGAGCGTGGACGCCGACACCTCTGCGGCACGCGCCAGCTCGGCGATCGCTGTCAAGGAGCTGAAGAAGCCGGGGGTCGGGAGTCGCGCCATGGGCGCAGTCCGGGCGTCATACAGCGGAGCCGTGCTCACTGGCTTCGTCACCGGGGTGCTCGGTCTCACGCTGGCGGCCCCGCTCGCGCTCGCTGCGGGCGCGGCCGTGGGCTACCGCGGCATCAGGGAGGACTCGCCGGAAAACAGCTTGCGCAGCGTCAGGCCCAGGCCAAGGCCGCAGTACGGGCGTACGTCGACGAGCTCGCCGGTGCATTGTCGAAGGAGACCCGCGACACCGTGCGACGCACGCAACGGGCGCTGCGGGACCACTTCACCAGCAGAGCGGAAGAGCTCGTGCGCTCTGCCGCGGCGTCCCTCGACAGCGCGAGGAAGGCAGCGGCTCTCGCGGATCAGGAGGCGAACGATCGCCTTGGCGAGGTGTCGGGGGAGCTAGCTCACGTCCACGCCGTGCGTGACCTCGCGGCCAAGACCCGGGTCAACATTGCCGTCGTGATCGGAGCGGTGACGTGACCGCGAGCGGTCTGCCGGCCCGAGTCGCAGCCCTCCTGGGTGTGGCGGCAGCTGCATACGCGGGTCACCGCGAGGCCGCCCCGGCCGTGGCCGAGCTGCGGGCACGCCTTGACGAGCCGCTGCGCGTCGCGCTCGGCGGGCAGGGTGAAAGCGGGAAAGTCGACGCTGCTGAACGCACTCGTCGGCCACGGCCTGGCGGCCGTCGATGCGGGCGACTGCACTCGTCATGTCACGTGGTACGTGCACGGCCGGGCGTACAACGCGATGGCGTCAGTCGATGGTCAGCTCATGCAGGTGGCACTGCGGCGAAGTCCGCACCGATCGAAGTGGATCTCGGTGGCCTCGACGACGCCAGCGTCGATCGCGTCGTCGTGGAGTGGCCGTCGCCGATGCTTCACACGATGACGCTGATCGACACGCCTGGCCTCGGCACACTGGACGGTGCGCTCGACGCGCGCGGTCGCTCGTTCCTGCTGCCCTCGGATCAGCCGTCAGCTGCCGACGCCGTCATCTACCTGACCCGGCACATGCACGCGCACGACGTCCGCTTCCTCGAGGCGTTTCACGACGACGACGCCGGCGGGCCGAGTCCGGTGAACACGATCGGCGTCGTCTCGCGAGCGGACGAGATCGGTGCGGCGCGCATCAGCGCGATGGCCAGCGCCCAACGCGTCGCCGAGCGCTACGGGACCGACGTGCAGATCGCCGGCTGTGCCAGTCGACTGTGTCCGTCGCGGGACTTCTCGGGTTCGGCGCCTCGCTCCTCACCGAGCGCGACTTCATGCTTCTCGGACGCCTCGCCACGGCGACGGAGGAAGAGGCGGGAACGCTCCTGCTGTCGTGCGACCGATTGGCGTCGATGCCGAGCACGATTGACCTCAGCGCCGACGATCGGTCGCACCTGATCGATCGGTTCGGCCTCTTCGGAGTGCGCCTCGCCCGGATACGGATACAGGATGGCACCGCCACGAACACGCCAGAGCTTGCCGCCGAGCTCCGCCGTGTGAGCGGAATCGACGAGCTGCGGAACCTCCTCGCGACACGGTTCGCTGCTGCGCAGCGGTCTGCTCAAAGCGCAGGCTGTGCTCTACGGGCTCCTGGGGGTCACTCGTCAGTGGCCGATCGAAAGCGCGGAGCTTGGGACGCGGCATCGAGATGGTCGAAGTCGGCGCGCACGAGCTCGCAGAGCTGCGTCTGCTCATGTCGGCACGCAGCGGCGCGATCCCTCGAGGAGGACGAGCTCGCCGAAGTCGACCGGATCGTCGAAGGATCTGGCCTCACGAGCGGCCCCGGCTCGGCATGCCTGACGATGCGATGGACGCGGACGTGCACGCCGAGATCAGCCAATGCGTCGAGCGGTGGCGAACCCGCGGTGAGCATCCGCTCGCCACTCGTGCGGTGAGCGACGCCGCCGGCGTGATGGTGCGGTCCTACGAAGGGATGCTGCCGGCCTCCGCTGGTCGTCAGCTCGAGGGCAGCTCAGCGCAATTGCCGGTGCCGGGCGCGATCTGACCGACGCCGTTTCCGACGAGGACGCACACCGCGCTCGCGCCGTTGAGCTCTTCGTCGGAGTACTGCTCCTCGAACGGGGACGCGTTGCCCCACTGGCGCAGGGCGACGCCGGTGCTGCTGTCGGCGTCTGGGTGCTCGACGCCAGGAAGAACGTGGCCGTCAGCTGATCGGCTTGCGTCGCGCCGCTGACCAATGTGACGTCGTGGGTCGTGAACACCGACCTGGAGCGCGTTGCCCGAGCGCTCGACAGCCGTGATGCACACCGCCGGTTGGCCCGCCGGTGGGCAGGCCGTGATCTCACCCGTCGCCTGCCCACCCCCCTGCCCAGCCGGGCCCCCGCCACCGCTTCCGCCCCCGGAGAGCAACACGATCGCTGCAACGGCCACCACCACCACCACCGTGACCCCTCCAGCGGCGATCGGGACCCAACGACGCCGACCGACGGTCGGGTCCCCGGCGCGTCCGGAGTCCTCGGTCTCGAGCGGATGAGATCCGCCGAGTCGGTGCTTCGGGGACAGCAGTCGCTGGTGGTGGAGGCGGCGGCGGACTCGCGAAGGATGCGGGCGCCGGAGACGCCGCGACCGCCGCAGACGCTGCGACCGCGGCGGGACCGACGGAGCGCGGGCTCTGACACTGGACGGCGTGGCTCCAGTCGCGCCGCGCCGAGGGCAACGACGTGCTTCGGGTCAGAGTCGACGGCGACCGGGCGTCCGAGCTCGGCCGTGACCAGTTCGGCCACCATCGGGATGCGCGACGAACCCCCGACGAGCAGCACGCTCGTGAGGTCGCCCGCGTCAACGTCCGCGCTCGCCATCGCTCGCTTCAGGGCGGCCACGGTCTCGATGAGCGGGACCCGAATCATCGACTCGAGCTCGCCGCGGGTGAGGCGCACCTCAGTGCGCAGACCGGGCAGCACGACCGGGATCGAGGTCTCGGTGTCGACCGACAGCGCTTCCTTCGCGTCGACGCAGTCGTACCTGAGTCGGGCGAGGAGCGCCGTGGTCGAGGGATCGTCGAAGTCGAGCTCAGCGATCGCGTCGGCACATGTCGCGCGGACGTGGGCGAACACCGCTTCGTCGAAGTCGATGCCGCCGAGACGCTCGATCCCCTCAGGCTCGCCGAGCACCGAGAAGCCTTGGTCGTCCTTTCGGAGGATCGCGGCGTCGAACGTCCCTCCGCCCAGGTCGTACACCGCGACGACCGAGCCGGGCTCGAGCCGCGCCAGCGACGCGTAGTGCACGGCAGCGGCCTCGGGTTCGCTGACCCTCGGCGGCGTTCGGAACGCCCGCGATGCGGCAGGTCTGGTCGAGCAGCTCGAGCTTGTACGGGCCCGAATTCGCGGGATGGCACACGACCACTATGTCGGGCGCCCCTCCCTCCCTCTCGGCGACGGCTTCAATGGTCGCTCGGAGAAGGCGGGCCATCAGGTGCTCCGGAGCGAGCGGCACGCCGCCGAGCAGCATGGGTGCGGGGTCGCCGACGCGCCGCTTGAACTCACGACCGACGCGAGTCGGCTCGGCCACTCCCCGCCGGACAGCGGCGTCGCCGGTGAGCATCGTCTCGTCGGGCTTCAGGAAGACGACCGATGGAGCGGCCGCGCTGCGCTGGCTCAGCTGCACGACCTCGGCATGGCCATCGCGAAACACCGCCGCAGCGGTGAACGTCGTACCGAGGTCAACGCCCAATCCGTAGCCGCGGCCCGGCACGTCGGTGTCCACATACCAATGAGACCTCGCCGGTGCGGCAGTGTCGTCCGTGCGCGCACGGATCTGACCCCTCGGCCACCTGCGGATACAGTCCAGCGATGACCCGGAGGGGTGGCCGGGAGGCGCAGTTTGTCGGGCGCGCCGACGAGCTGCGTGAGCTGCGCGCTGTCGTCGAATGCCGCGGCCGTCGGTCGAGGCTCGGCGGTGCTCGTCGTCGGCGACGCAGGCAGCGGCAAGTCGCGGCTGATCGGCGAGGTGATCTCTGGCCCGGGATTGGAGACGTCGGCGACGCTGCGCATCCGCAAGGGCGCGGCGCACGGTTTCGCGATCGAGCGACCGTTCGGAGCGATCCACGACGCCCTGGGGAACGCTCCGCACGGGCTCGACCCGCCAGGTGGAGAACCCGCCGGCTCGCGGGCCTTGCTCGAGGCCGGAGCTGGTTCCACCGCCGAGTTCGCGGTGGCCGACCGGCTGCTCGAGGCACTGGAGGCGGAGTGCCTTGCCGCGCCGACAGTGCTCGTCATCGAGGACCTGCATTGGGCCGACGGCGGCACCTTGCGTTTCCTGCGCCTCGTGCTGGACCGCATCGCCACCTCGCCGCTCGGCCTCATCCTCACCAGCCGTCCCCCGGCACCCGGCACCGAGCTGCACCGGTTCGTCGTCCATACGACCGCCGACCTCCCTCGCAGGGCTCTCGCACCGCTCTCGACCGACGAGTCGCTCGATCTGGCGAGCCGCCTCGTCGGAGGATCGATCGGGCCCCGTTTCAGCGAGGCGATCAAGGCCGCTCGAGGGAGTCCGTTGATGGTGCACGCTCTCGCGGAGGCGCTCGACCAGCAGCTCGTGATGACCGACGCGGCCATCGAGCTGCCAGCGGACGCATCGCTCCGGCCGACGGGTGTCCTCGCCTCACGCATCGCGGAGCTCGACGCTGACGCATTCGCGCTCGTGCAGGCGGCCGCGGTGCTCGGGTCGACCGCATCCGTCGAGCGGCTCGCGGCGGTCACCGGACGCCGCCGCGCTCGACCTCGTGCCGGTGCTCGATCGCGCACAGGTCGCCGGCATCCTCGTGCCCGACGACATGAGCTACGAGTTTCGCCACGAGCTCTACCGCACCGCTGTCCTCGACACCTTGAGCCCGGGCGCGCTCGCGGCCATGCACCTGGACGCGGCGCGAACCCTGATCGCGGCCGGTGCGCCACCACTCGACGTCGCCGAGCACTTCGCGCTCGGTGCGCAGCCGGGCGATCAGCAGGCGATCGACTGGCTCTGCCGCGTGGCCAACTCGATAAACCGACGCTCGCCGGGAAGCGCGCTACGGCTCGTCGACGTGGCGAGCTCGCTCGCCATCGAACCGTCGATCGAGGTCGCCACGGCGCGTGTGCGGGCGTTGGCCGGAACGGGGCGAGCGGCCGACGCCGAGGCCCTGGGCCAGTCCTTGCTGCTCAGCAGCGAGCTCGGAACCGACGAGCGAGCCGCGAGTCCACTGCGAGCTCGTGCTCGCTGCCATCGTCGACGGTCGACCGAGCGACGCCGTCGATGCATGTGGCCACCGTGGCCGCCCTCGTCGCCGTACCCGTCGAGCGCGCCCGCTCGCTCGCGGAGCTCGCGTTCGCCCGCTACCTCCCGCGTGATCGGGACGGCACGTGGTCCGCGGCGCTCGACGCGCAGCGCGAAGCCGAGGAACTCGGAGACCTCACGGCGCAGGCTGCGGTGCACAGCCTCTTGTGCTTTCTGCAGCTGCTCCCCCTCCAGACCGGCGAGGCCCTGCGCCACGCGAGGCTCGCCGTCGAGCTGGCCGACCACCCGGCCTGCGTGGCCGCGCACCAGTACCAACCGTGGTTCGCGGCGGGCCTCGTCTTCCTCGAGACCGATGAGTACAAAGAGCTCGACCGGGCCGTGCGTCGCGGCCGTGACGTCGCGAACCGGACGGGCTCGGAATGGGCCGCACCCGCGTACGACGCGCTCGGCGTCATTCGGCGCCCTCCGCACTGGCGATCTCGGCGATGCGGCGGCCTATGCGCTCGCGGCGCTGGACAGCTGTGAGACTGGCGACGGCTTCGGGCTCACGGTGTGGTGCCACTCGTTCCTCGCCCAGATCGCGCTCGGCTCGCGGCGACCTTCCAACTGCGCGAGAACGGCTGCGGCTGGCCGAAGGCGAGCTCTCACCGACGCGCTCACAGCTCGGCTGGGATCACGTGATGATGGTGCGGTCCTGGCTCGCCGAGATCGACGGAAGCACGGCGACCGCGCAGGAAGCGATCGCCGAGGTGTGGGATGTCTTCGGGGCGTTCGACATCCCGTCGGCACGGCAATGGATCGGTCCGCGGCTCTTGCGCCTGGCGCTTGCGGCCGGCGACCTCGGTCGGGCCGAAGCGGTGGTCACGGGCCTAGACGACGGGGTAGACCGCAGTGGCCTGCTCTCGTTCCGCGTCGACGCGGAGCGTGCCCACGCGCTTTTGGATTGCGACGGGGACCGGGCGTCGGAGGCGGTGGAGCTGGCGAGGATGACAGCGAGGAGGCCGCAACTCGCCGACGCGCTCGTGGACGCCGCCGATGTGTGGGGGCGATGTGGATCGCTCGCGAAAGCAGACGACTCCGCCCTCGAAGCCTCGGCGCTGTATGCCGGGATGGGCGCAGACGCGTGCGGCGGCGCGCGCTGCGGAGATGGTGAGCAACAGGGGACCGGCGCGCCAACGAGACGCGTCGACCTCGCCCTCGTTTCGGTTGGGACGCGATCTCGCAGAGCGAACGGCTGGTGCTGGAGCTGCTCGCCGATGGGTTAAGCAACGTCGAGATCGCGTCGCGTCTGTACCTGTCCCGGCGAACCGTGGAGTCGCACGTGTCGTCCGCCTATCGGAAGCTCGGGCTCTCGACTCGCGTGGAGCTCACGCTGGCAGTGCTCGCCCGGCGGGACTAGCTCCGGCCACGTGCACCAAACGGTCTCGTTGTGGTCGTGGTCCGCCGTCCGCCACGGGCGCCGCGGCCCACGAGAACTCCGGACTCGTCACGCCGGGTAGGCAAGCAATGACGAGTACGGTCGGGCCATAGTCCGACTCGTTGGAAGTGGAGCAGCTCGCGGTCGCCACGCTGGCATTCGTTGCCGCGGCTGTCGGACTGACGGCCTGCGGCGACGACGGTGGCGGCAGCGACACCGACACCGCGGTCGTCACGATCAGAGTCGTCGACGAGGAGTATCGAATCGAGCTCGTCACGCCGGAGTCGATCGAGAACGCGCGGATGCTTCTCGACGGCGAGGAGGCACCGAGCATCCCGAACGGACTCGTCGTCCGCGACGGCGACGGCGGAGTGAACGAGCCGTGGACCTGGCACATCGACCCGGCGTCGCTCGAGTGGGCCGACGCCACGACTGAGGTGTGCGACGGGCTGCCCTCCGACGTCGAAAGCGACACCATCACCTCGGATCGCTTCTGCCCGTGGAGCGCCGAGGTCATCGCTCTCGACGACTGACCCACACGCCTAGCTCGTCACATCTCGGCGCGACACCAGCACCAACGTCACGCCCGCGGCGATCGCCGTGTACAGCGCGGCCGTCACGCCGGCCCGGCCGATCCCGAGCTCCACGCTCCCGCCCTGGATCAACGATCCGAGCACCTGGCCGGGGAACCAGCGGTAACCCGCCTGCCACGAGTCCACGACGATGTTCTCGAACGGCCCTGCCCACGCAAAGCCAACGCCGAGCGCGAGCGGCACCGACCGGAAGATGACGGCGAGGGTTGTACCGAAGATCGCCCAGCCCGCGACGCCCGCGAAGACCGTCACGTAGTCGGTCAACGCCGCGCCGAGGCTCGACGCTGTGAACCACTCGGTCGTCGCGATGTCCTTCGAGGGCGCGACGACCAGCGACATCACGAAGGTGAGCACCTCGGCCAGCGCGACGATGCCCGCCGCCACGATGAGGATCGCCGCGAGCTTTCCGACGATCACCCGCAGCCGGCGCGGCTCGCGGAGCAACAACGCTCGGAACGTGCCCCCTGAGAACTCGCCGGCGATCAGCGCGATCACCGTGACGAAGACGAGGAAGCCGACGAACGACGCGCCCACGGCGAACGCCTCGGTGCCTCCACCGGTCCCGGTGAGCGAAGCGAGCGTGGTCGCTGCCCTTCGCGACCGGAACCCGGTCTCTCGAGCAGTCGAGAACACCGCGAGGCTCGCGATCACCGCGAAGATTGCAGCGGCGGCGATCCCGGCGAGCACGGTGCGACGTCGCACGAATCGGAACAGCTCGGCTTGCACGATCCTGGTCATCGGGCACCTCCATCAACCATTGCGAGATAGCGGTCTTCGAGCGTCGTACGCAGCGGGCTGAGCTCTGCGAGAACCATTCCGGCTTCGAACGCGGCGCGGTTCACCGCAGCAGCGACCGCGGCGACATCTCGCCCGTCGACCGCCACCACGAGACGCTCACCGTCGACTGCGAGATCGAATCCCTCCGAGCGCAACACCGACTGGAGCACCGGCCGCTCGTCGGGCCACGCGGTCGCGACGGCGACGCCGTGCGACGACGCCGTCGAGCAGCTGGCTCGTCGGCCCTTGGTAGAGCGACCGCCCTGTATCGATGAGCACGAGCCAGTCGCACACCTGCTCGAGCTCGCTCAGGTCGTGCGAGGACACGAGCACCGTGCGCCCCGTTCCGGCAAGCTCGCCCACGAGTGAGCGCATCTCGCGGACTCCTTGCGGGTCGAGTCCGTTCGCGGGCTCGTCGAGGATCAGCAGCCTCGGATCGCCGAGCAGTGCGGCCGCGATGCCGAGCCGCTGCTTCATCCCAAGGGAGTAGCTGCGATAGCGGTCGTCGCCTCGGCCGGCGAGGCCGACTTCTTCGAGCAACGCAGGAATCGATGCAGTGTCGTGGCGACCAACCGTCGCGAACATCCGGAGGTTCTCCGCACCCGTGAGTGAGGGATAGAAGGCCGGGGTCTCGATGAGCGCGCCGACGTCGTGGAGGTACGCGGCGGGCTCTTCGATCGACACGCCCAGAACCGCGCCGGTTCCCGAAGTCGGACGTACGAGGCCGAGCAGCATCGCCATTGTCGTCGTCTTGCCGGCGCCGTTCGGGCCGACGAAGCCGGCGACCACCCCCGACGGCACCTCGATGTCGAGGTGGTCGACGGCGACTCGCTCACCGAACCGCTTGGTCAGCCCTACGACGGAGATTGCGTTGGAATGCATGCGTCCATCGTCTCGACGAAACGGCGCTGCGTCGTCGGCCGAACGGAGGCCGATGAACTACTCCCCTCGGAGTATCAGCGCTGCCAGCCGGGCCGCACGAGCCCACTTTCGTACGCGAACACGACGAGCTGGGCACGATCACGGGCGCCGAGCTTGATCATCGCCCGACTCACGTGCGTCTTCGCCGTCGCCGCGCTCATGATGAGCCGCTGCGCGATCTCGTCGTTCGTGAGCCCCTCGGCGACGAGGCCGACGACCTCTCGCTCCCGCTCGGTCAGCAGGTCGAGGTCGGGCACTCCCTCGGGCTCCTTCGCTCGGATCGCGAATTCCTCGATCAGCCGTCGAGTCACGCTCGGCGACAGCAGGGCGTCGCCAGCTACGACCGACCGCACCGCGCGGAGGAGCTCCTCCGGCTCGGTGTCCTTCACGAGGAAGCCATTCGCGCCCGACCGAATCGCTTCGAACACGTACTCGTCGAGGTCGAACGTCGTGAGGATGACGACCTTCACGTTCGCGAGACGTTCGTCGGAGACGATCCGGCGAGTCGCGGTGAGCCCGTCGACGCCGGGCATGCGGATGTCCATCAGCACGACGTCGGGGCGCACGTCCAACGCGACCCGCACCGCCGCCTCACCATCGGCGGCTTCGCCGGTGACGGTGATGTCGTCCTGTGCGTCGAGCAACGCTCGGAAGCCGCTGCGCACCAGCGTCTGGTCGTCCGCGATGACGACGGAGATCACGATGCGTCCACCGGCAGATGCGCGACAACAGCGAACCCGCCCTCCGGCCGAGGGCCGGCGCGGAACGTCCCGCCGAGTGCGGCCGCTCGCTCGCGCATCCCGCTGATCCCGTTTCCGGGCTCCAAGGGCGCGTCACCCGCCCCGACGCCATCGTCGTCGACCTCGATGGTCACTCCGGTGTCGTACCCCACCCGCACCGTGACGGCGTGAGCCCGCGCATGCCGAGTCACGTTGGTGAGCGCCTCCTGGACGATGCGGTAGGCCGCGAGCTCGACCGCCGCGGGCAACGCCGCCGGCCGCCCGTCCTCCTCGAGTCGCACATCGAGACCGCTCGCCCGGACCCCCTCCACCAGGCTGCCGAGGTCAGCGAGCGAGGGCGCGGGGCTGAGAGGAGCTTCTTCGCCCCGCCGCAGGACGTCGAGCGCCGCCCGCAACTCGTGCAGCGCGTCTCCGCTCGCCGCCTTGATGTTCGTCAGGGCATCGCGGGCTTGCGCCGGCTGCTCATCCATGAGGTGGAGCGCGACGCTCGCCTGCACGTTGATCAACGAGATGTTGTGGGCGAGCACGTCGTGGAGCTCCTGGGCGAGCCCGAGCCGTTGCTCACCGAGACGGCGCTCTCGCTCGTCCCGCGCGACCTGAGCGCGCGCTGCCGCCTGCTCCCGCCGCGCCCGCACGAGCTCCGACACGACCAACACGACGATGAGCCATCCCGCGACGAGCGCGAAGTGGAGCACCGCGTTCGACTGGTCAGATCTGGGATCGAGGGCGTACGCGACCATCAGTCCGGCGTAGCCCGCCGCGGCAAGTATCCATGTCGCCCGACGATGGCCGGCCTGGATCGCGAGGAACAGCGCCACGATCGGGCTGAGGAAGATCGGTCCGTACGGATAGCCGAGGCCGACGTACACATCTGCCGCCGCCATGCTCACGCCGACGGCGACGAGCGGCCATCGGTCTCGCACGGCAAGCGCCGCGGGACCCACGAGGAGCAGCAGGATCGCGAGCGCATCGAGGGAGCGCCGGTCGGGTTGCCGATCGGCCGCGCCGAACGAACCCATCACCTGGAGCAGCGCGACGACGAGCGCGGTCAGCCAGACCGGCGTCCGCGACGGAGTGCCCACACGGGCACGGTACGCGGGACGCCCCCGTTCGTCGTCCGCCCAGCGGTGCAGCCGCGGCTACGCCCGACGGGGTAGACGTAGCTGGTGTCCATGGACGACGAGGACCTCCGGCTCACGATCTACCGCTCGTTCGCGGCGGCCGGCCGCGCCCCTGACCTGCCTACCGACGCGGCAGTCCACGCAGCTCTGCACCGGCTCGCCGACGCTCGCCACATCGTGCTCGATGCCGACGATCGCATCCTGATGGCGCATCCCTTCGCTTCGATCCCGCTCGGGTTTGCGGTCATGGGGCGCGACACCTTGTGGTGGGGAGGCTGCGCATGGGACTCGTTCGCGCTCCCGCACCTCCTGCCGGACGAACCCGAGGTCTTGGTGTCGACACGGTGTCCTGGATGCGGGACGGCGCACGCCTGGACCGTCGGCCGCGACGTCCCTCCCGACGGAACTCACGTCGCCCACTTCCTGGTGCCGGTCGCGCACATCTGGGACGACGTCGTCCACACCTGCGGGCACCAACGCCTGTTCTGTGACGAGGGGTGCGTCGACCGTTGGCTCGCTGCGACGGGCAACGCGAAGGGTTACGTGATGGATCTCGCGACCCTGTGGAGACTCGCCCGAGGGTGGTACGCAGGCCGTCTCGACCCCGGCTACACGAGGCGCGATCCGTCCACTGCGGCGGCGTACTTCCGGGAGGTCGGGCTCAGCGGTCCGTTTTGGGGGCTTGCGGACTGACCCAGGTGAGCACCGAGCCCTCGCCGCGCATCATCACCGTGCCCGGCATCACCCGGAGCCGCCACGGAACCACCTCGAGGATGCCGAAGTTCGGCGATGTCGGTGAGTCCCAGCCAGGGATGATCGCCGGGTCGTAGCCCACGGGCGCCGGCGCGTGCTTGATGCGATCCCACCCGGCCTCCCGGCTGGCGTCGTCGAGCCGCCACTCCGTCGTGCACTCAGCCGAACAGGTGTCGTGGTTGGGCTGCCAGTAGGAGAGCGAGACAAGGGGATGCGCGTCGAGATGGGCACGCTTGGCCGAGTTCGGGCCCGTTGCGATGATGCCCTTGAGCACCTGGCCATCCCAATCCCAGACCGGATGCAGGATGCGAGAGCGCGGCCGCCCCGACGGATCGATCGTCGCGGCGGAGCACCACACGATCTGATGGGCCATCTCCACGAACGCGGGAGCGACGACGGCGAGATCGTCCATGAGGTCCTCCTCCGAGGTCGAACTGGTCAGGGTGTCGTCGGCGCGACGCCCAGCAGGCTGAGCTTGGCGGCGCGTGCCGTGCTGTCGACGAGCGCGGCGTCACCGGTGAGGTTCGCGGCGGCAGGTGACTGCGTGCCTGGCGGCGCCAACAAGACCTGCGTGAGACCGGCATGCAGCGTGTTCGCAGCATTGATCACCGGGACGAGGGCGTTGCGCTCGACGGCCGACGGACCTCGCTGGTGGACACTCGCCAACTGGCCGTTCAGGGCGACGAGCCGCGACTCGATACGCGGTGCGAGCGTGGGGATCGCCGACGGCTGCGCAGCAGCGAGGTTGATGCCCACGTCGGAGAGCTCGTCGAGCAAGGCGGTCGCCTGACGGTGCCAGTCCGACTTGGCTTGCTGCCCCCGGGAGCGGCCGACGAACCAGGCGATGATGCCGCCGACGACGACCACTGCGATCAGCACGAGCAGCCACGTGTCGCTGTCGTTGTCCTCGTCGACGGGCGCTGCGATGGTCGCGGCCGCCGCTGTCGTGTCGGGCGCCGCGGTAGTCGGGGCCGCGGTCGTGGCCGGCCGCGGTCGTCGCCGCCGCGGTCGTGGGTGGCGCTGTTGTCGCGGCCTCGGTCGTCGGGGCGCCCGTCGTGTCCTGTGCAGATGCGACACCGCCCACCGTGCAAACCAGGGCGACTGTGCAGGCGACGAGCAGTGCTCGAACGGTGCGCGGCATGCGCGAGACCGTACGCGACCTAGCCGACTTCCGCGTCCGCCTCCGCGGGTTGGGTGACTTCATCGGCGTCAGGTGCTGCAGCCTCGGGCTCGGCCGGCACACCCTCGCGGTAGGTCTCACCTCGGAGAATGGCGTCGGCGGCCCGACGAAGGCGGAACGGATCGAGCGGCTTGATCAACCATCCGTCGGCATCACTGCGCTGCGCGAGGAACACGTCGGCGGCGCGATCGAGCAGCATCAGCACACCGGCATCGGGAAGTCGATCGGCACCGGCTTCGAGACGGATCTCCATGCAGGTCGCCATGCCGCCCATGTTGCCGATCTGCAGATCGAGCACCACGAGATCGGCCTCACGCGCAAGCAGCGCGGGCACCACGTCCTTCCCGTTGCGCACCCACCTGATCGTGGACTCGCCGTCGCCGAGTGCCGCGCGCACCTCGTCGAGGATCCAGTCCGCGTCGGTCGCAACGAGAATCTCGGACATCGGGGCGAGGCTACCGAAACAGGTGTGCGGCGATCTCATCCAACCCGTCGAGATCGTGAACGTCTGTCGTGAGGAACGGCACGCGCACGACCGGTGCGGGTGCGACTCGACCGGCCAACCCGGCAAGATGGTCTTCCTCGCTCGCGGCAACGAGCTGGAAGTCGGCGAGGTTCGCGTACAGCTCACCGAGGTCAGATCCGCTGAGCGTGCGCGCCCTCTCACGTGTCGCCTCCGGACGACCGGTGCCGAAGTGAGGATGCATGCGGTTGACAACGAGCGCCGACACGGAGATGCCGCCCTCCGCGAGGCGGTCGGCGAAGTACGACGCCTCGCCCACTGTGTCGCCGCGCGGTGACGCGACGAGCACGAACGCGGTCTCGGGAGCCGAGAGAAGGTGCAACACCCGTTCCGCACGATCTCGAAAGCCCGCTTCCATGCCTTCGAACGCTTGGAAGAACGCGATCGCGTCGTCGATGACATCGCCGCCGACGACCTTCGAGACAGTGCGGAGAAAAGCCTGCGCGGCCACGTTCACAGCGCGCACGTACGCGCGGCCCGGCGTCATCAGGATGCGGTACAGCCGATGGTCGAGGAAACGGGTGAGGCGGCGAGGCGCGTCGAGGAAGTCGAGCGCGTTCCGCGTCGGAGGCGTGTCGACGACGACGAGGTCGAACTGCGACTCCTCGTGCAGCTCGTACAGCTTCTCCATCGCCATGTACTCCTGCGTTCCGGAGAGGCGACCCGAGATGTTTCGGTAGAAGCGGTTGCCGAGAATGCGATCGACTTGCGGCTGCGTCCACGGCATTGCGGGCGACGAGCTCGTCGAACGTGGTCTTCGTGTCGAGCATCAGCGCCCACAGCTCACCCGACCATTCCCCCTCGATGCGCGACGGTGTGTTCGTGAGCCCCTCGAGCCCGAGGGCGTCGGCAAGACGCTTGGCCGGGTCGATGGTCACGACGACGCTGCGGCGACCCGCTCGCGCGCCGTGCATCGCGATCGATGCGGCGGTCGTGGTCTTCCCGACGCCACCGGTGCCGCAACACAGCACGATGGAGCTGCCGCTCAGGACCGCCTCGAGCGTCGGCGGGGGGGTCACGGCATCGCGGCGAGGTCGGCGATGCCGGCGAGCGCGGCGTCGGCGAGCACGTGCACATCGGCGAGGGACAGGTCGGTCGTGAACACGAACGGAAGGTGGATCTGCGGCAGCGGCAGGCGGTCTGACAGCCGGGCCAGTTGCTCGCGTTGCACGACGAGCCGCGCGGCGCGAAACGCCGCTGCTGCCGCGAGCGCGTCGGCCTCGCCCGGCATGAGCGCGACCTTCGCCGCTTCGGCGGCTTCCACCGGGTCGGCATCGATGCCGGGCCGTTCCGGATAGAGGCCGTTGACCACGACTGGCCCGAGAGTCACGCCGACGCGATCCTCCAACGAGTACGCCGTGTCGACCAGCTCGTTCACCGGCGTCTCCTCGGGCAACGTCACGAGCAGCACCGAACAGCGCTCGGGGTCGGTGAGCAGCTCCATCACGTCGCGCGCCTGCGTGTTGATCGGGCCGACGGTCACCGCATCGAGCAGCCCGCGGGCCGACTCCAGGAAGGTGATGGCGTGTCCGGCGGCGGGCGCGTCGAGCAGGATCAGGTCGACACCTCCGCTGCGCTCGAGCTGCTTCACCTTCCCGAGCACGAGGATGTCCTCGATGCCGGGTGCCGCGGTGGCGACGACGTCGAGCGCGCCTCCGCGCACCAGGCGGTTCGAGAGCCGGCGCATGCCGTGGTCCTCGAGGTATTCGAGCAGCGCGTCGTTCGGCGTGATCGTGCGGGCCACGACTCGCCCGGTCCCATCTGCCTCCGCGGCCTCGAGCAGGGCCAGCTCGTCGTAGCGGAGCGGCCCGACCCCGAACAGGCGGCCCAGCCCGCTCTTGCCCTCGACTTCGACGATGAGCACACGCAGGCCAGACTTGGCTGCAGCGGCCGCCAGGGCCGCAGTCACGGTGGTTTTGCCCACCCCGCCCTTCCCGGCCACGATGACGAGACGGGATGTGGCGAAGAACGCCAGCGGATCCAACCATCCCCCTTCGGAGGCTCGGTTTGCGCAGACTACCCAGCGTGTGCGCCGCCCTCGGCGCTCCGCTGCTCCGCGCCGCGCTCGGCGCGGTGCTGCTCGGCGGTGCGCTGCTCGCGGCGCCCCCGCTGGCGGCGCAAGAGTCGGACCAGCCGGCGCCGCTCGACGTGATCGAGGTGAGCGGACTGCTGGATCCCGTGGTCGCCGACTTCATCTCGAAGTCGATCGATCGTGCGGAGGACGACGGTGCGCAGGCGCTTGTCATTCAGTTCAACAGCCGCAAGGCCGTCATCGACGACAGCGAGCTCGCGGACCTGGCCGACGAGATCGCCGACGCGGAGGTGCCGGTGGCGATCTGGGTCGGGCCGAGCGGCGCCCGGGCCTACGAGGGCAGCGGGCAGCTGGTGCTCGTGGCCGACGTGTCGGGCTTGTCGCCGGGAAGTCGGATCGGCAACTTCGGCGACCCGATCGAGGCGACCGCGATCACCGCGACAATGACGAGGACGATCGAGGACTTCTGTTGCTCGTCGTTGGGCGCCGCGGAGGCCGTCGAGGAAGGCGTCGTCGATCTCAACGCGCCCGTGCTCGGGCAGTTCGTCGTCGGACTCGACGGCATCGAAGTCGACGGCGTCGTGCTGGAGACAGCAAGGACAGTGCCGAGCGCTGACGGGCCTCGCATCGAGCCGAACGCCCAGGTGCGCTTCTTCAAGCTCGACCTCCTCCCCCGGCTGATGCACACCGTGGCAAGCCCGCCTGTCGCCTATCTCCTTCTCACGATTGGCCTCGTGCTGTTGGTGTTCGAGTTCTACGTCGCGGGTGTCGGCATCGCGGGCGGTGTTGGCGCCATGTTCCTCGTCCTCGCGGCGTACGGGCTCGCGGTGTTGCCGACCCGGCCGATGGGGCTCGCTCTCATCCTGCTGTCGATGCTGGCGTTCGCGATCGACGTGCAGACCGGGGTGCCACGGGTCTGGACGGGCATCGGCACCGCCGCGTTCACCGCCGGTTCACTGGTGCTGTACGACGGCCTCACGCTCTCTTGGATCACGCTCCTAGCGGGGATCGCCGGCGTGCTCCTCGCGATGCTCGCAGGCATGCCCACCATGATCCGCACTCGCTTCGCGACGCCCACGATCGGGCGGGAGTGGATGATCGGCGAGATGGGCGAGGCCACCGCCGACATCGACCCCGATGGCGTGGTCCGGGTACGAGGCGCACTGTGGCGAGCGCGGACCAATCGGGCAACGCCGCTGCGGGCGGGCGACCCGGTGCGCGTCGTCGACATCGACGGACCCGTCCTCGAGGTCGAGCCGGAAGCGGGCGGTGCTCGCGACTACCGCGAGCACCGGCGCCGAACCCCAGATGCGCCGCCCCCGGACGCCCCGGAGAACCCCTCCGGCCTTGCTGACGGGGCGTAACCCGGCCTTGACCTGCGGGGCATTGGCCGTCGGGCCAGAAAATTGCCCGTTGTCAGGTCGCGAGCGGCGGTTGTACGGTCGCTGTCCGACAAGGGGGTCAACCAGCGTGACCGCTCAGCGCAATGAAGAGGCCTGGCAGGCCAAGGCAGCCTGTCGCGGGCCTCAGGCGGTGGTGTTCTTCCCTCCCTCGCAGTTCGAGCGCAAGGAAGAGAAGGCCGAACGAGAGGAGCGGGCCAAGGCCATCTGCGCGCAATGCGGCGTGCGGGAGCCCTGCCTCTCGTATGCCCTACGAATCCGTGAGCAGCACGGGATCTGGGGCGGACTGAACGAGCTCGAACGAAAGCAGCTCCTGACGCACCGTTCGGGCTGACAAGCCAGCTGACACACTCCTGCAACGGTTCCTCTGCAATCCGGCGTTAACCGCTGGGTAAGGTGTCATTGGTGGCCAGCGTCCGTGACGCCTCGGCCGAGGGCGAGCGGGGCCCGAAGCCGGGCGACGCGGCACCTCTCGATGACCTTCTGAGTCGCGCGCGCCCCGGTCGTCTGGAAGCGCACCTGGGTCGACGAGCGCCCCGCGATGTACGGAGTGGCTGGCGAGGGACTCCCCGTCGTCATCCTCCACGGCTGGGGACTCGCCCATCACGCGTACAAGGGAACGATCCAGCGGCTGGTCGCGCTCGGCTGCCGCGTGTACGCACCCGCTCAACCTGGCTTCGGCGGCACCGCCGACCTGCCGAGGCGCGACTTCTCCCTCGCCGGCTACGCGCGTTGGGTCGAGCACTTCCTCGACGCGCTCCAGATCGACGAGCCCGTCTTCCTGATCGGCCACTCGTTCGGAGGCGGCGTCGCGATCCGGGTCGCGCACGACTACCCCGAGCGCGTGCGATCGCTTGTGCTTGTGAACTCAATCGGTGGATCGGCGTGGAAGTCGGGATCCAAGCTCAAATCGCTCGCCGATCGCCCGCTTTGGGACTGGGGCCTGCACTTCCCGAGCGACATCTGGCCGATCCCGCAGGCCACCAAGGTGATCCCGATCATGCTCGAGGATGCGCTGCCGAACTTGCTGCGCAACCCTCGGGCGATGCTCAAAGTGGGCTTCCTCGCGCGCCGCGTAGACCTCACCTACGAGCTCGAGGCGCTCAAGCAACGCTCGCTGCCTGTCGTCGTGCTGTGGGGCGCCCGCGACGGCATCATCCCGAGAGAGTCCTTCGACGCGCTCTGCGCCGCGGTGGGCGCGGATGGCCAAGTTGTCGACGGCTCGCACTCGTGGCTGCTCGCCGATCCCGACGGATTCGGCGAGGTCATCACGAACGCCGTCGAGGTGGCCCGGGTCGCGCGCGAGCTCGAGGCGAAGGCTCCGCCGCGGCGACACGGCTTCATGGGGAAGGACCGCAAGCGGGTGCGCGCCCTGCGCACCGTGGTCGACGCGAAACCCGCTGACGAGTCCTAGCCATCTCCCGCGTTGCCATCTCCCGCTCGGGGTAGTCGGGGCCCGGCAATGCGGAGGTCCCCGCGACGCCTGGTGACACCTCGCGCGTCGAGTTCCGCAACGAGCGGCATGGCGTACTTCCGCGAGGTGCCGAGCGCCTCGCGAATGTGGGCGACGGTGATGCCGTCGGGGGTCGCCCGCAGGAGCCCACTCACGATGGTGCCGGCTTGATCGACCGCCTCGGCGGCGAACCACACACCGTCGCGCTCGACCACCAGTCCTCGTCGTACCAGCTCCCGCAGCTCGGCTCGATCGACTCGTTCAGCGTCGGGCGCGGGCGGCGCGAACGGTGCGGCCTGTAGCGCTGCGAGGTACAGGATGATCGGCGAGGGGATCGGGCTGCTCGGCGGGACGGGCCCGACCGCCATCCACGACGACGCCCTCGGCGGTTGCGAGCACCTCACGCTGCAGATCGGTCAGCGTCGCGATGTCGAGGCCCAGCGGACCAGCCTCGGCGATCTCCCGCTCGAGCTGGCTGTGAACAGCGGCGACCTGCTCCGGAGCCGACAATCCAACGGCCGACGTTCGGGGCCCGTCGCTCTCCCGTGAGCGCCTCGAGGTCCTCCGGCGAGATCGGGCCCCGCTCGCCGATGACGCGGTCGACCGATCGGTCCGGTCGCGCCTTGCGCACCGTGCGAACGGGCGCGACCTCGACGATCTCGCCGCCGCCGACGGTCTCCGCCGCGCCGCTCTCGCGGAGGACGAAGCGATCGCCGGGGAGGAGGGGCACCGGCTCCGGGACGCGCAGCCGTACCCACCCGGATGTGCCGGGCTCGATCGCGTCGGCGCCGACCACACGCAGCTGGGTGGGATGCTCACCGGATCCGATCGCGGCGACGTACGCGCCGCGCCGCGAGACCGGGTGTCCGAGGTCGTCGAGCGCGGTGAACTCCGCATCGAACACGCGCGCGCTGGGCGCCACTGCTGGGCACGCACCACCGCCATCCCACGAGTCAGGGCGTGCCGGTCGACTCCTGCGATGTTGACGGCAACACGGTTGCCCGGGCCGATACGAGTCCGCGCCTCACCGAACGTCTCGAGCGCGCGGACCCGACTGGCGGTATGCCCGGGCTCGATCACGACGTCGTCGTCGACGGCGAGAGCGCCGCCGGTGAGGGTGCCCGTGACGACAGTGCCGGCACCCCGCGGGGCGAAGACACGATCGATCCATAGCCTCGGCCGCCCCCGATCGACCGCGCCGGGAGCACTTGCGACGAGTCGATCGAGCGCCCCGCGCAGCTCGTCCATGCCTGCGCCGGTGGGCGCGGCGGTCTCGATCACTTCCGCCGATTCGAGGAACGTGCCCGCGACATGGTCGCCGACGTCGAGGCGGGCGAGCGCGGTGTGATCCGCGTCGACGAGATCGACCTGCGTGAGGGCGATCACCCCGTGCGTGATCCCGAGCAGCTCGAGGATGCGCAGATGCTCCTCGCTCTGCGGCTTCCATCCTTCGGTCGCGGCGACGACGAACAGGCAGGCGTCTACCGAACCGACGCCCGCGAGCATGTTCTTGATGAAGCGCACGTGGCCAGGGACGTCGACGAACGCGATACGCGCGCCGGACGGCAGCGGCGCCCACGCGAACCCGAGGTCGATGGTGAGGCCGCGTCGCTTCTCCTCCTCGAACCGATCGGGATCGGTGCCGGTGAGTGTGAGGACGAGGGTCGACTTGCCGTGATCGACGTGACCGGCGGTCGCGACGACACGGCCGGCCGTGCGTCATCGGTCAAGGCAGCGCCTTGAGCGCATGGCCCAGCGCGTCGTCGTCGTGCGGGTCGACGGTCCGCATGTCGCAGATGGTGCTTGTCATCGCGCACGCGAGCGATGACCGGTGGCGTGTGCTCGCGGAGAGCCGCGGTGTGGTCGCCGGGGACCGCGATGCCGATCGAAGGGATCTCGGTGCCCGGGAGCGAGCCGGCGCCAGCAACTGCCTGGGTGTCGACGACATCGCCGGCTCCCAGCGCGTGCGCCCGGGCGCGCAGCTCGTCGAGGGACGTCGTGGCCATCCTCCAGAACGGGATCGCCTGGCCGTCACGGCGGAGGTAGGCGAGGGCGATGCTCTGGAGCACCGCGAGCGTGAGGCCGCCAGCGCGAAGCGCCCGCGCAAGGGGGTGGCGCGAGCACGCGTCGATCACGTCCTGCCGGCCAGCGATGATGCCGGCCTGCGGTCCGCCGAGGAGCTTGTCGCCGGAGAACGTGACCGCTGCCGCGCCCGCCTCGAGCGTCTGCCGCGCGGCTCGCTCGCCCCGCACCCACGGCGGGGGGCCGTCGGGCAACCAGGGGCAGGCGGCATCGAGGAGGCCCGAGCCGATGTCGACGACCACGGGCGGGCCGAGCGTCGCGAGCGCGTCGACCTCGACGCCCTCGGTGAAGCCCTCGATGCGGTAGTTCGACGGGTGGACTTTCAGGATCAGGGCAACGTCGGTGTTCGGATCGGCCGCCGCTCGCTCGTAGTCGGAGAGCCGGGTGCGATTCGTCGTGCCGACATCGACAAGTCGAGCGCCCGACTCGGTCATGACCTCCGGAACCCGGAAGCCTCCGCCGATCTCCACCGCCTCGCCGCGCGAGACCACCACGTCGCGGCCTCGCCCGAGCGCGGCGAGCACGAGCAGCACCGCAGAGGCACCGTTGTTCACGACGAGCGCGGCCTCAGCACCGCACGCTCGCGCCAGGAGGCGTCGCCGCGTGGGCGTGACGCGAGCCTCGGCGTCCGGTCGCGAGGTCGAGCTCGAGGTTGACGTAGCCCGCGTCTTGGTTCCATGCGACCGGTGCGCGTCCGAGGTTCGTGTGCAGGAGCACGCCGGTTGCGTTGATCACCGGTCTCAAGAGCGCTCGAGCAGTGGCTTCCGCACGCTCCCGGGCCGAGTCAGGGTCGCCGGCGCTCACCGCCGCTCGCGCCGCGTCGACGAGGAGCGGGTGGGGAAGATCCACGTCAGCGATCGAACGTGCGATTGCGTCGATCGACGGCGGTCGCGTACCCACGGCGCCGAGCATACGGATCAGACCTCGCCGGTATCGTGGGCGCCGATGTTCCTCCTCCTGCTGATCGGGCTGCCGATCCTGGAGATCGCGGTCGCCATCTGGGTCGCGAGCGAGATCGGTTGGTTGACCACGATCGGGCTGCTGATCCTGCTGTCGATCATCGGGCTGTGGGTCGTGAAGCGGCAGGGCATGGGCATCGTCATGACGCTGCAGGAGACAGCGCAGCGCCGCGAGAAGCCGGCGAACTCGCTGATGGATCGCTTCCTGATCCTGCTCGGCGGCGTGCTCCTCGTGATCCCCGGCTTCGTCACCGCGGCGATGGGGCTGCTGCTTTTCCTGCCGCCGGTGCGTGCGGCTCTCCGCGGCATGGCGGCGGCGCGAGTCGAGAAGAAGGTGTCGATGGGCAAGTGGGCGTTCGGCACGGTCGCCGGCTTCGTGCAGGATGTCGACTCCACCGAGGTCCGCGGTGACCGACAGCCGCCTCCCAGACCTCCCGAGATCGAGAACCCCTGACATGGTCGAAATCCGTGATGCGGCCACCGTGATGCTCGTGCGCGATGGCGAAGAGGGCATGGAAGTCCTCATGCTGCGCCGCAACCTGAACTCCGACTTCGTCGGCGGCGCGTACGTGTTCCCGGGCGGCGCCGTTGACGAGCACGACCGCCACGAAGACCTCGATCCGTATTGCCTGGGACGAACCGACGCCGAGGCGAGCACGCGGCTCGAGATCGACAAGGGCGGGTTGGCGTACTGGGTCGCGGCGGTGCGCGAGTGCTTCGAGGAATCCGGGCTGCTGCTCGCGTACGACTCGGAGGGTGCGATCGTGCGCCTTGACGATCCGGCGGTGGAGGAGCGGTTCATCGGGCACCGGGCGGCCATCGACAAGAAGGAACGACGGCTGATCGAGGTGTGCGCCGAGGAGAACCTCAAGCTCGCCGTCGACAGCATCCACTACTTCAGCCACTGGATCACCCCCGAAGGCCCGCCGCGGCGCTACGACACGCGGTTCTTCGTGGCGCGGGCGCCGGATGCGCAAGTCGCGTTGCACGACGACCGCGAGGCGATCGCGAACATCTGGATCCGGCCTGCAGGATGCGCTCGACCGCGGCGAGCGGCGCGAGCTCGAGATCATCTTCCCGACGATGAAGAACCTGAGCGCGATCGCTCGGTTCGATTCGGCCGACGAGCTCGTCGCGGCTGCCGCGGCGAGTCCGGCGGTGCCGACGGTGCTGCCCCGCATCGTGCAGGAGGGCGAGCGCATGCGGATCCTGCTCCCGGGAGATCCCGGGTACTGACGAGGCCGTCAGGTCAGCTCGGCGCGGGTTCCTTGGGGCCGAGGGCCTTCTCGACTTGCTCGAGCAGGCGGGCGCTGCAGCCGGCCATCTGCACGGGCGGGACGGTGTGGTCGACGATGCGGCGGGCGATGGCCCGGAACGCGTCGGCGGCGGGGCCTTCGCCACTGGTCGCAACCGGCTCGCCCGCGTCGCCGGCGGCAGCGACCGTGGGTTCGAGGGGGATCTGACCGAGCAGCTCGACGCCGATCTCGTCGGCGAGCGTTTGGCCGCCTCCCGATCCGAACAGCGCGTAGGTCTCACCGTGATCACAGGTGAAGGTGCTCATGTTCTCGATCACGCCCGCGACCCGTAGGAAGCTGCGGCGGGCCATGTCGGCGGCGCGGATCGCGACCTTCTGGGCGCTCACGGCGGGGGTCGTGACGATGATGAGGTCGGTGCGCGGCATCATGCGGGCGAGACCCATCTGCACGTCGCCGGTGCCCGGGGGCATGTCGATGAGCAGGTAGTCGAGGTCGCCCCACTGCACGTCGCGGAGGAACTGCTCGACGGCCTTCGTGAGCATGAGGCCGCGCCACATGAGCGCGGTGCCTTCGTCGTCGACGAGGTTGCCTGTGGAGACCACCTTCACGAGCCCATCGCCGATGCGACGCTCGTTGGGAAGGATCTTGCCGGAGCCGTCTTCGGCGCGGACTCCCTCGAGGCGACCGGACATGCCCAACATGCGCGGCACCGAGAAGCCCCAGATGTCGGCGTCGAGCACGCCGACGGTGAGACCCATCGACGCCATCGCTGCCGCGAGGTTCACGGTGACCGAGCTCTTGCCGACGCCACCCTTCCCAGACGCGATCGCGAGCACCCGCGTCGTCGCGGGGATCTCGGTGTCGGGAGCGTTCTCTCGAGCGTTCCAGCGCGCCTTGAGCATGACCTCCGAGCGCTCCTCGCTCGTCATCTCGCCCCACTCGATGCGCACGTCCCGGACACCCGGGTGCGTCGCGATGCGAGTCTCGATGTCCTTCTTGATCTGCGCCCGCAACGGGCAGCCGCCGATCGGTGAGCTTCACCTCGATCGTGACGACGGCGCCGCCATCGCCGTCAGGATGCGGCTCGACGGTCGCGGACGGGACCATCCCGAGGTCGACGACGTTTCCACCGAGCTCGGGGTCCATCACGCCGCGGAGCAGCCCGAAGATCTCCTCGACGGAGGGCGCCGAGTGCGGCGGGGAAGGGGGGCTGGCGGGCATCACGACCGATTTTACCGGTGTTGGCCGTGTAATCTTGAAGTCGTGACCGACAGCCGGTTGCCGATCCTGAAGGCGCTCGGCGACAACACCCGCTACGCGATCTATCTCGAGCTCGCACGAACGCCGGTGCCGCTCTCGACGTCCGACATCGCGGAGTCGCTGGGGCTGCACGCCAACACGGTGCGGCCGCACCTCGAGCGCATGCGCGAGGTCGGCCTGCTCGACGTGCGCACGGACGCCAAAGGGGGGGTGGGGCGCCCCCAGCACCGGTACTCGCTGGCCGCCGAGGCCCCGTCGCTCGGGCTCGAGCCCCCGTCGTATCCCCTTCTCGCCCGGCTCCTCCTCGAGACTGCCGCCGCGGCGGGGGTCGGAGCAGACGAGGCGGCGGAGATCGGCCGCGAGCAGGGTCGCCATGAGAGCGCCCGCTACGCCGACGCCCCGTCGTGCCTCGAGGCACTCGTCCGAGAGCTCGAGGTGCTGGGCTTCGATCCGGCGGTTGACGGCACGGACGACGGCGAGATCGCGGTGATCGCCTTCACCCATTGCCCGTTCCGCGAGCTGGCCGAGGCGCATCCCGAGCTCGTGTGTGCGCTGCACCGGGGCATGGTCGAGGGCTTCGTCGAGCAGGCGGGCGAAGGCTCGGTCGACGACTTCCACACCCTCGCCCACCGCGAACCCTGTCAGGTCACGATCTCCAGCCGATAGCCTGCTCCGTACAACCTTTCTCCTGGGAGGAAGCCAGCCGTGATCACGCTCACCGACGCAGCCGCCGACAAGGTCCGCGAGCTCATCGACGCCGAAGGCGACCCTGGCCTGGCCTTGCGCGTGGCCGTGCGCCCCGGCGGGTGCTCGGGGTTCTCCTACGAGATGTTCTTCGACTCCGACGTCGCCTCCGACGACCAGACGGTCGACTTCTCCGGTGTGAAGGTGATCGTCGATCCGTCGAGCGCCCAACTCCTCACCGGCGCGACGCTCGACTACAAGGACGGCCTGCAGCAGGCGGGGTTCTCCATCGACAACCCCAACGCCACCCGCACGTGCGGGTGCGGCCAGTCGTTCAGCTGAGTCCGTTCAGCTGACGAGCTTCGTCAGCTCTCCGCGCAGCTCTGCCACGTCATAGATGCTGTCGAGGCGCGACCTGATCACGCCGTCAGCACCAGCGAGGTACAGCACCGGCTCGAACGCCAGGTTGTAGTCCTTCACGGCCGCGGTGGTCGACTCGAGGCTCGTGTCCGTGTACACCTCGGCGTGCACCATCCGCACGTCGCTGAACTCCGGCTGCAGGGTCAGCAGCACGTCGAGCACCGGGCCGCACGCCGCGGTCTGGCAGAACGCGGGGGTCGCGATGAGGAACACGATCGGGCGGCTCTCGGTCAACGCTGAGGTGAGCGTGACGTCGTGCAGGTCGCACGCCGGCTCGCGGGTGCAGATCGGGTTCACGCCGTGGGCGTCCGCCGTGGTGGGGGTGACAACGGGGACGAGCTGATCGTCGATCTGCGGGATCGGAACCTCGCCCGGCTCGACCACCGTGAACGCCGTCTGCAGGTCGATGCCGTTGACCGTGCCAGTCAGCGTGTACGTGCCGGGATCGCTGAGCGAAGTGATGACGGGGTAGTACGGCCGGGCCAAGCCTTCGGCGTGCCGGTCAACCGTCATCGGTTCGCCCACCGGTCCGCTGTCGGACATCAGCTGCAGGGTCAGCTGCGGTGGGGTGTCGACGAGAAGGAGGCCCGCCGCGTCAGCGAGCCCCACGGGAATTCGTTGCGGAAGTCCCCGCGCCGAGGACCCCGTCGATCGTGAACCGCACCAGCACCAGGTCGGGGCGATTCGGGTCGCCGCTGTTGGGCGCGCCCGACGTCGCGTCGGGGAGATCCGAGCTCTCGGAGCTGTCGTCGGAGCCGCACGCAGCTAGGACGAAACCGGCGGCGCCGACTGCGAGACCACCCGCGAGAAATGAGCGGCGGGACAGAGCAGGCACGGTGGTCGAACCTATCCTCCAACTCGTGCCGGCTGGGATCGCGCTCCGGGTCAACGGGGAGCCGGTGACCGTGCCCGAAGACGCCGGATCGCTGCTGGACGCGCTGCGTGACCACCTGGGGCTGCGCTCGGCGAAGGACGGCTGCAGCCCACAGGGCCAGTGCGGCTGCTGCACGGTGTGGGTCGACGGAGCGCCGCGGGTGGCTTGCGTGACTCCGGTGTCGCGGCGTCGCCGGGCGTGAGATCACGACCCTCGAGGGCCTCCCGGGGTCGAAGCGCGATGAGTGGACGAACGCGTTCACGGCCACCGGTGCGAGCCAATGTGGCTTCTGCACGCCCGGAATCATCATGCGCGTCGCTTCGCTCGCGGCTTCCGACCTCGGGAACGAGACCGTCGTCGGGCGCGCGCTGCTCGCTCACCTCTGCCGGTGCACCGGGTGGCGCACGATCTTCGAGGCCTGCGCGCTCGTCGGCGGCGGCGAGACCCACGACAGCTCGTCTCGTGAGCTGGCCGCCAACCGGGCCGGGATCGAGGGAGGCGTGCCCCAACGCGTCGGCGCGCACGTCGCCGCCGGCGCCGGCGGATTCGCCGACGACACCGCGCCAGGCGACGCTCTCGTCGCGGTTCCGAGCTCGGCGGGATGGGCCGTTGGGCCGACCGTCGCAGCGGCGCGCGCGGCATCCGGCAAGACGCAGGGCCGGCGGTCGACGGTCGCGCTCGGGTGGCCGCTCGAGGTACCCGACGGCAAGTGGGCGCTCACGCTGCGCACCACGTGGGTGGAGCCGGCCTACCTCGAAACCGATGCGTCGTGGTGTCGACCGGGAGGAACGCCCGCCGATCCGGTTGCGAACGGTGGCGCGTTCGGCGGCAAGACCACCTCGCCGCTCGCGGACATCGCGCGTTCGCTCGCGGACGAGCGTGACTGCCCCGTCCGCGCACTCTGGTCGCGGGAGGACACTGTGCGGTGGGGGCCGAAACGTCCACCCGTCGCTGCGGGCGTGCGCGCTGACGGGTCAGGCGTCGTCCGCGTGGTGCGGACGGAGGGCATCGCCGAAATGATCGCCTCTGTCGCGCCGTCGTTCGAAGTCGAGCAGGTCGACGTCGCCGGTCCGCCGACATCGGCGGCGGTACGCGCCGCGGGGTGGGCGGAGGCGGCCATCCTCCTCGCCGGTCTGCCGCGGTGACCCCGACGTCGAGATCAGCGCGCCCAACGGTGCACGCGCGCGGGCCACGGTCACCGACGAACTCATCCGCATCACGATCTGGTGTGGCGATCCGCTCGACGAGGTCGTGCTGCGCAGCTATTGCATCGGTGCGGCGCACATGGCGTTGGGTTGGGTGACGAGCGAGGGCATCAGCGTCGGCACCGATGGCGAGCCGCACGATCTCACCATCCGCTCGTTCGGGATCTTGCGCGCCACCGAGATGCTGCCGGTCGAGGTCGAGATCGAGCCTTCCGAAGGCCGCCGCGGTCAACGGGTCCGATGCGGTGTTCGCGGCAGTGGCGGCCGCGGCGTGGATCGCGCAAGGCTGCCCGCAGGACTGGCCGACCCGGAGGGCCGGGCGGTGACTCGGGAGGCCGCATGAAACGGAGCAGTCGATGAGCAAGCCCGTGGGCCCGTACACCCCGGTCGTGCGAGCCGGCGACTGGTTGGTGATCTCCGGGCAGGTCGGAGCAATCGACGGCAAGCTCGTCGACGGCGGCATGGGTGGTCAGCTCGAGCAAGTGCTGACGAACCTGAGCACGTTGCTCGAAGGCGAAGGTGCGTCGTTGCAGGACATCGTGAAGTGCACGGTGTTCCTTCGCCACATGACCGACTTCGCGGCGATGAACGAGATCTACAGCGCCCGGTTCGGTGACCACCGTCCGGCGCGAAGCGCGATCGGGGTGGCCGAGCTTCCGCTCGGTGCGCTCGTCGAGATCGAAGCCTGGGCATACACCGGCGGCTGACGGCCTGGGTAGGGTGAGGCCGTGGCTGGAGGCATCCTGATCGTCGTCATCCTCCTGCTGTTCCCGACGCTCATCGCGATCGGATCGGCCGTGATCGCGGCCCTGCTCGGGCTGGTCTTCAAAGAACGAGCCGAGGCGACCCACGAGGGCAGCGAGCTGATCGCGCTGAACGACTGACTCGGGCGCACGGGCTCGAGACAAGGGGACTCCTGAGCAGTGCACCGCTTCGACGAGCGGCACCGAGGCGATCGCCCGGGCGATCATCGACTACGCGCTCGAGCGGGTGCGGCTCGATCCTCCTCCGCTCGACGGCACCCGAACGCCTCGACGAGCTCGCGCGCCGCGGCAGGACACACGATCACGCCTGCCGGCATCGGCGGGAGCGAGGCCTTACGTGTCTTCGCTGACGTGCTGGCGCCCGCGACGATCTCGGTCGACCACCCTCGGTTCCTGGCCTTCGTGCCCGCCGCGCCGACCGAGGCATCGGTGCTGTTCGACCTCGTGGTCGGCGCCTCGTCGATCTACGGCGGCTCGTGGTTGGAGGGTGCGGGCGCCGCGTTCGCGGAGAACCAGGCCCTCCGATGGATCGCCGACCTCGCCGGCTTTCCTCCCGAGGCGGGTGGGGTCTTCGTGTCGGGCGGCACGGCCGCGAACCTCGAGCGCGTTGGTCGCGGCTCGACACACGTGGCGCACCAGTCAGGGGATCGCACCCGAGGATGCGCCGCGCTCGGTGATCGTCGTCAGCGACGCCGCGCATTCGTCGGTCGCGGCGGCCGCACGAGTCATGGACGCATCGATGCTCGTCGCACCGACCGACGAACGAGGACGCCTCACGCGGTGAACGATTGGACAGACCGTCGCCGGAACGGACCTCAGCGGCGTGTTCGCGATCGTCGCGACAGCGGGGACGACGAACGCCGGGATCGTCGACGACCTCATGGGGATCGCAGACGTCGCCGCAGCGAACGGGCTTGTGGTTGCACGTCGACGGCGCATACGGGCTTGCGGCCCTGGCGGCCGACGAGCGCGCGACCCTTGTTCCGCGGGATCCACCGAGCGGACTCCTTGTCGGTCGATCCGCACAAGTGGCTCTTCGCGCCATTCGACTGTGCCGCGCTGCTCTACCGCGACCCCGACCTCGCGCGGCAGGCGCACACGCAACACGCTGCGTACCTCGATGTGCTGCAGTCCGGCCCCGACTGGAACCCGTCCGACTACGCCTTCCACCTCATCGCGTCGCGCGCGTGGGCTTCCGTTCTGGTTCTCGCTCGCGACGCACGGCACCGACGCGTACGGCAAGGCGATCGAGACGACCCTCGAGCTCGCACGCGCAACTGCACGTCTCATCGAGGCCGATCCCTCACGTCGAGCTCCTCGTGGAGCCCGAGCTCTCGGTCGTCTTGTTTCGCCGCGTCGGGTGGGCCCCCGCGGACTACGCCGCGTGGTCGGACCGCGTGCTCAGCGAGGGACTCACGCTCACGGTGCCGACGACATGGCGCGGCGAGACCTGCCTGCGGTTCTGCTTCGTCAATCCCCGCACGACGATCGACGACGTCGCGCTCATCCTCGCCACGCTGGGCTGAACGTCGGTCAGAGCGGCGGCGGCGGCGTCGGCGTCGGACGTCGAGGTGGAGCGGAGCGCTCGGCCGCAACGTCGACACGGCCATCGGACCCCACTGCACGCCGCACACGAGGAACGTGCCGGACAAGCCCTTGAGCTCGACCTCTTCGGGGTCGTCGAACGCCAGGTCGTCGGCGCCGGCGACGAGCTCGCGGACGAGATGCGACACGAGGATCTGGCCGCCCTCGGCGTAGCCCGCGATGCGTGCCGCCAGGATCACGTGCCGGCCGAACAGGTCTCCCCCTTCGGCGATCGCCTCGCCGGTGTGCAGCCCGATCCGGACCCGCACGCCCTGGGCAGGGTAGGCCCGACCGTGACGGTCGACCTCCTGCTGGATGGCCACCGCGCACATGAGGGCTCGGCGGGCGCTCGGAAAGGCGAGCATGAAGCCGTCGCCCTGCGACTTGATCTCGTTGCCGCCATAGGTGCGCAACGCCTTGCGCACGATCTCGTTGTGGGCGCGCAGCACCTGCATCCACTGGGTGTCGCCGTACTTCTCGGCGAGCATCGTCGAGTTCTCGATGTCGGTGAACATCACCGTGACCGTGCAGTCGAGCTGGCTGAGCCGCGACATGTTGCGGGTCTTCGGTGCTCATGCCCGATGCGACCCGGTCGATCGACGTGAACCGGTCGCCGCTGTCGCGGGCCTTCACACGGCCGTCGGGCGACAGCGTGGGCGGGCCGATCACCGTCCCACGCGATCCGCGCGGGGTCGGAGCTCGACCACGGGGGTGGCGACGACGACGGTGATCATCGTGTCGCCGACTGGATCACGGTCGTTCGGCGGCGACCGGCGTGGGGCCGACACACGCGGTTCCGTTCACGAACGTGCCGTTGGAGCTTCCCAGGTCGAGCGACCGTGAGGCCGCCGGCGTTCGCCATCAGCGTGGCGTGCCGCCGCGAGGTCCGCGGATCGCCCAAGAGCAGTCCGTCGCAGTCGCGGCCGACCTCGAGGTCGCCGCGAACAACGACCCTGATCGGCTTGCGTCCCGGTTGACGACTTCGACGACGACCTCGGCCACGGCTCCAGCCTTTCACGCCGAGGACGCCGAAACCGCCCGTGCCGAGACGGCTACTCTGGGTAACGGAGTCGCGGGCAGGGAAGAAGGGGCGAAGGCGATGCGGGCGGCACGACGGATGATCGTGCTCGCTGGGGATCCTCGTGATGGCGGTGTTCGCGCCGCTCGGATGGAACCAAGCGGGCGCCCAGACGACGGCGAGAACCGCCACCTTCACGTTCGTGAAGGTGCTCTGCGCGGACTTCGGCGCGATCCCCGGGAACACTTCGAACCCAACGGCTCTCGGCGCGCCCCGCAGGCACGACGCTCGGTGAGCCGATCGCGGACCGAAGTCGACGAAGAGGCGTCCGACACGAGAGCCGGTGCCGGAGGGTGTGCGCAGGGCCGAAGGGTGGCAGTTCGTCATCGGTGGCGAGAGCGACATGGTCGAGAACCCGCCGGTCGTCAGGTCAGCCCGACTCGCCCGTCGGGGAGTGCGACATGGTCAGACACCGGGCCGACCGAGGTGACGGCACCGTCACCGCGCTGCTCAACGGCGCCCAGCAGTCGTGCTGCAGCAGGGCGGGTTGCGCCTGAGCGAGCTGCAGCAAGACGGCTTCGCGTTCGGCACCCTGCGCTGCGGCCTCGACAACCGGAACGGCGACAACGCCGAGCACATGGGCAGCGAGGTCGCACCGTGCTGCGTCGCGTACAACGTCGGCGCGCCGGTGACGGTCACGAAGATCGTCGAGGGCTCGACTCCGCAGGGTCCGTTCGAGCTGACGGTCAGCTGCGGCGACAGCGCGTCGACGTTCACGCTCGACGACGGCGGCAGCCACGAAGCTGTGGATGCCGTACGACACCGATTGCTCGCTCGTCGAGACCAACGACGGCGGCGCGGACAGGGTGTCGTTCGCCGTCAACGGCGAGGACGCACCGTCCGGCGGCGAGAAGGCGAAGGCGAGGAGGCCGGCCCGATCCTCGAGTTCACCACGCCCGACATCGACGTCGAGCTCAACGGGGTCGCCGGAGACGAAGATCGACAGTCACGAACACCGGCGCGTCGGCCGATGTGTCGGTGACGAAGGCGGGCAGCCCCGCAACCGTGGCGCAGGGCGCGCCCGTCTCGTTCGAGCTCACGGTGACGAACGGAACGGTCGGCGACGCTGCGGAAGGGGTCGTGCTCACCGACGACCTGCCGGCCGGGCTCACGTGGAGTCTCCCGGAGCCTGTCGTCGAGGAGCCCGAGGGTGAGACGCCTGAAGGCGACCAGTCGTCCGAAGAACCCGATGACGGCGAGGGCGAAGTCGTCGAGCGAAGCAGTCGACACCGAAGCCGTCGAGGAGTCGACGCCGAGCTGCACGATCGAGACCGGTGAGGGATCGAGGGGCAGACGCTGCGTTGCGACATCGGCACGCTCGAGCCCGGCGCGACATTCTCCGTCACGGTCACCTCGAACGCGACGATGCGGTGCGGCATGGTCACGAACGAGAACGCCACGGTCACGTCCGACACGCCGGATCCCGAACGGGGAGAACAACGCGGCGACGGCGTCGGTCGGCGTCACCTGTCCGCCCGCAGCGGCACCGCAGAACGTGGGCACGCGGCCGGTGGACGAAGACGACGACCACCACCACTTCGACGACCACGACGACGATCCCGGCGTCGATCGAAGAAGTCCCCCGCCGCCACCGCCTCCTCCGCCGCCTCCCCCGCCGCCGCCCGAGGTGCTGGCGACGGCCGTGGTCCGCGCGTTCGTCCCGCCCCGGGCGCCGCCTCCGCCGCGAGGTTCCGCCGCCTCCGCCTCCCGCGCCCGACCCGTTCCGCCCCGGCGCCCAAGGCTCCGGCCGACGTGGTGCTTCGCACCGTCAACCCATCGGCGACGCCCGGTGGGGTGCTCGGCGTGACTGGCGAGGGCTGCGACGCCGAATGCCGAATCGAGTTCACCATCGACGGCAAAGTCGTCGGGCACAGCGACCGCCAACGCCGACGGCACGTTCCAGTCCGACCTCGAGCTTCCCGTGCTCGACATCGGTCGCTCGGTGCTGCACGCTGAATGCGGTGGCGCGACCGATACGAACTTCGACGTCGTGCTCACCACCAGCTCGATGCCGGCGGGCTCGTTGGGCATAGGCATCATGTTCCTGTCGATCCTCGCCGTCATCGCTTTCGCCCATCCGCTCGCCGCTACCAAGAAGGGCTGAGGGATGCGCTCGACTCGACCGCTCGCCGCCTCTTCCTCGCGCTCGCCGCGATCCTGGTCGTGGTGATCTCGAGCCTGGGCTTTGCGTCGGTCGCTTCTGCCGAGGACTCGGTGCAGCTTCGTCATGACGATCGACGGGAAGGACGTCTCGGAGTCGTCCGGATCCGACCCGATCGAGATCGACGGCGAGGTGCCCCTCGAGGTCACGATCGAGAACATCTCGGACGAGACGGTGACCGTGCAGGCGGTCCGGCTCGTCGGGTCGGTCGATCGGCGCGACGGTCTTCTCGAGCGAGATCGCGATCGGCGCGCAGATCGATCCGGACGAGAGCAGACCCGCACGATCGAGCTCGACCTGCGCGGCATCACCGATCAGGCGAACGGGCTGTTCGAGGGTGAAGTGCAGATGCTCGACCCCGATCGCAACGTCATGGCCTCCGAGGACGTGGTGTGGGACGTCAAGGGCTCGATGACTTCGCTCTTCGGCCTCTTCGCCATCATGTTGCTCGTGGTCACGATCATCCTCACCGCGTTCTCGTTCCGGGACTTGGCGACCGGCCGTCTGTCGAAGAACCGGTGGTGGAGAGGCGTGCGGTTCGCGTTGGTCGGCCTCTCCATCGGCGTCACGATCCTCGTGTGGATGTCGGTGCTGCGACTGGTCGCCCCCACGCCGTGGTCGCCTACCCCTTGCTGCTCGTGCTCGGCATCGCCGGCTTCGTGCTCGGGTCGTTCTCGCCTGATCCCACTCGGGGCCTCGAGGACGAAGACGACGACGAGGACGAGGAGGAGTTCGAGCGCACCACTGCCCGGATGGATGCAGCGCCGAACGAGACCTCGGTCACGACCCCGGACCCGGCAGTCACGATTCCGGGAAATCAGGAGCGGTGACGACCGACACCGACCTCGACAAGGTCGCGCACGCCCTTCCCGCATACGACATCGGCAACGAGCTCGGTCGCGGCGCGATGGGCGTCGTGATCTCCGGGCAGCACCGCCAGCTCGGACGGCCGGTCGCCATCAAGCAGCTGCCACTGGGCTTCGGGCAAGACCCGACCGTGAAGGTGCGCTTCGTGCAGGAGGCGCGGCTGCTCGCGTCACTCGACCATCCGCACATCGTCCCGGTCTTCGACTTCGTCGACCAGGACGGGCTGTGCCTGCTCGTCATGGAGATGCTCACGGGCGGCACGGTGTGGTCGAAGTTCACGACGACGGGCCTCACCAACGCCGAGTCGTGCGGCATCGTGATGGCCACCGCCGGGGCGCTGCAGGCCGCGCACGCTCGGGGCATCCTCCACCGCGACATCAAGCCCGAGAACCTCATGTTCTCCGGCTCCGGTGCGTTGAAGGTCACGGACTTCGGCATCGCCGCGGTCGTCGGCGGCGACCAGACGCTGGCCAACGAGAACGGCGAGGTCATCGGCACGCCCGCCTACATGGCGCCCGAGCAAGCCCTCGGCCAGGCGCTCAGCCCGGCAACCGACGTGTTCGCGGCCGGCGTGCTGCTGTACGAGCTGCTCACCGGCCAGCTTCCGTACCCGAGCGACGGCGGGCCCGTCGAGGTGCTCCAGCGCCACGCCTACGACGAGCCGATCCCGATCAGCGACGTCGCTCCCACGATGCCTCCCGCACTCGCCGCCGTCGTGATGAAGGCGCTCGCACGCCGGCCCGAGGACCGCTACGCGACCGCCGAGGAGTTCGGCGTCGCGCTCGGCCGAGGCGGCGACGAACTCGTGGCAGCCCGGCTGGCTGAACCCGACCACGGGTCGCCTCAGCTTCGGCACCGACCCGCTCGGAGCGGCGGCACAGCGCGGCACGATCGCCGGCGCCGGCACGGCGGCGGGGGCCACGCTCGTGCCCGGTACGGAGCAGGCGCCGACAGCGAGCCCGACACCGACCGTGGTCGTCGGCAGCGCAGGCGGGCGAGGGCCGGCGGGGAGCGGCGCTCGACTCCGAGGCGAGGCCGGACAACTTCGTCAACGCCGGTCGCGTCATTGCGGGCAAGCGTCCGCTGGTCCCCTATCTCATCGGCCTCGTCGCGATCGTGCTGTCGGCTCTCGCGCTCGATCGCGTGGCCGGAGAAGGAGCTTCCCGAAGGGCAGCCTCCCCCGAGGCATGCACCATCAACGGCGTGATCCCGGGCGATGAGACGCCGAAGCTCGACCTGCAAGAGCCGGTCGTGATCAAGCTCGTCCGTCCCGACCGGGATTCCTCCAGTGGAGACGACGAAGGCGACGCTCAGCCTCCTCGGCCGGGCGGTGTTCACCGCCGAAGCGCCCATCGAGCCGACTCCCGATGGTGCCATCACGATGAGCTTCGACCTGAGCGCTGCTCGATTCGTCGCTGCCGGCCCAACCGATCTCGCATACCGCAGTCACGCCAGGGGACGCGCCGTCAGATCCGACGCTCGCCGAGGCCCGCATCCGCACGAAGCAACCGATGCTCACCGCGCCGACGATCGGGGCGATCCTCCTCGCGCTCTACGCGGTCTTCACGCTGGAGGCGACGAACCGCAGTCTGGCTCGGCGCAAGAAGCGCAGCATCGGCAGCATCATCGGCGCCGGCCGTGCTCGGCGTGCTGCTCGCAGCGTCGTTCGCCGTGCTGGTGTGGGGGCTCCTCGGCCGGGTGCCTCGACCGGCGGGCGTCGGCGTCGCCCTCGTCACTCGGCGCCCTCGGTGGCGTCGCCATCGCGATCGGCGGCGTGCGACGGGGCCGGCGGCGCCGGGCGGAGCGGGCGCAGGCTCGTGCCGCTGCTCGCGCGACGAGTGCCCGGGCGCCGGTTTAGGCGCTGACGCAGCTCGGGCTCAGACGCCCCAGCGACTCTGACCGAACCGGTAACCGACAGAGCGCACGGTCTGGATCAGGTTGGCGTGCTCCTCGCCGAGCTTGGCTCGCAGGCGTCGGATGTGGACGTCGACCGTGCGGGCGCCGCCGTAGTACTCGTAGCCCCACACTCGTGACAGCAGCGTCTCGCGGGTGAACACCTTGCCCGGGTACGACGCGAGGAACTTCAGCAGCTCGTACTCCATGTAGGTGAGGTCGAGCGGCCGGCCCGAGATCGCAGCCTGGTACGTCTCGAGGTTCAGCACCAGCACGCCGTACTCGATCAGCTCGGGACGGGTGCCGCCGCCGCTGCGCCAGAACAGGTGCTTCAGGCGGGCCTCGAGCTCGTCGGCACCGGCGGGCGCGACGCAGAAGTCGTCGAACAGGTCCTCGCGCAGCTCGAGGTCGCCGAGATGCTGCGCGGGGACGAGCAGCAGCAGAGGCTCGAGGGGGATGTCGCGCTTGCGCAGCAGCCCGGCACAGCGCGAACGCTGCCTCGGCGTCGCGACTGGCGTCGACGACGGCGCCGGCCCAACCATCCTCGGGCTCGATGCGACTCACCATCTCGATCGATGCCGCCGCCTTCCACGGGTAGCCGGCGCGATCGAGCGTCTGGGTCAGCACGCTGTCGGGCGGATCCGGGAACAGGACGAGCGGTTCCATCGACTCTCCCTCCAAGCTCGGCTACAAGTTCCGGAGGTAACGGTCGAGCTCGAACTGGGTCACTTGAGTCTTGTACCCGAGCCACTCCTGGCGCTTGTTGCGCAAGAACCACTCGAAGATGTGCTCGCCGAGCGTCTCGGCGACGAGCTCGGACCGAGCCATCGTGTCGAGTGCCTCGGCCAGCGACTGCGGCAGCTGGGCGATGCCCTCGGCGGAGCGCTCCTCATCGGTGAGCTCGAACACGTTCGACGATGCTTCGCTCGGCAAGTCGTATCCCTGCTCGATCCCCTTCAACCCCGCGGCGAGCATCACCGAGAACGCGAGGTAGGGGTTCGCCGCAGGGTCGGGGGCGCGGTACTCGATGCGGGTCGAGGCCGCCTTGCCCGACTTGGTGATGGGGATGCGCACGAGAGCAGTGCGGTTGTTGCGGGCCCACGCCACGTACACCGGCGCCTCGAAACCGGGGATCAGTCGCTTGTAGGAGTTCACGGTCGGGTTGGTGATCGCGGTGATCTCGCGCCCGTGCACCAAAAGGCCGGCGATGAATGCACGCGCGATCTTCGACAGCTTCAACGGATCGCCGCCTTCGAAGAACGCGTTCTCGTCACCCTCGAAGAGCGACATGTGCGTATGCATGCCCGAACCCTGCACACCTTCAAGCGGCTTCGGCATGAACGTCGCGTACACGCCCTGCGAGGCGGCCGCTTCGCGCACGACGAGGCGGAACGTCATCACGTTGTCGGCCATCGAGAGCGCGTCGGTGTGCCGCAGGTCGATCTCGTGCTGGCTCGGGCTGTCCTCGTGGAACGAGTACTCGACCGGGATGCCCATCGTCTCGAGCGTCTGCACGGTGCGCTTGCGGAGATCGCCGGCGACGTCGGCCGTGGTGAGGTCGAAGTACGAGCCGTTGTCGAGCACCTTCAGCGGCTTCGACGGGTCGCCCTCGGCGAAGTAGAAGAACTCCATCTCGGGCGACACGTAGAACGAGAAGCCGCGCTCGCGGGCTCGATCGAGGTTCCGCTTCAGGACCTGACGGGGATCGCCCTCGAACGGGGAGCCGTCGAGGTTGGCGATGTCGCAGAACATGCGGGCCGCCGGAGCGTCCGGATCGACCCACGGCAGCAGCTCGAAGCTGTTGGGATCGGGCCGGGCGAGCACGTCGCTCTCCTGAACCCGGGAGAACCCGTCGATCGAGGAACCGTCGAACGTCATGCCCTCGGCGAAGGCGTTCTCGAGCTCGGCCGGGGTGATGGCGAAGGACTTCAGCTGGCCCAGGACATCGGTGAACCAGAGCCAGATGAACCGGACTCCCCGCTCCTCCACCGTCCGCAGCACATAGTCCTGCTGGCGTTCCATCCCAATAGTTTCCCCTGCCGGACTGGCGGGAATCGAACCCGAGCGGCTAGTTCATAGGCCGTTCACAATCAGGCAACGGCCGAGAAATGGCTGCCCGCAATCGTTGCGGCCGCCACTACATCTTCAGGAGGAACTTCGTGGAGCAGCGCACGTCAGGCGAGGTGCTCTCGCTGGTGCAGAGCGAAGGGTGCGACTTCGTCGACCTGCGGTTCTGCGACCTGCCCGGCATCATGCAGCACGTCACCATTCCCGCCGACGTGCTCAGCGAGAGCACGTTCGAAGAGGGACATGGCTTCGACGGCTCGTCGATCCGAGGGTTCCAGGAGATCCAAGAGTCGGACATGATCCTGATCCCCGATCCGGGGACCGCGTACATCGATCCGTTCATGCAGCACAAGACGTTGGTCATCCACTGCTTCGTGGCCGACCCCGTCACCGGTGAGAGCTACAGCCGCGACCCGCGGTACATCGCGTCGAAGGCCGAGGCGTACATGGCGTCGACCGGCATCGCCGATCAAGCCTTCTTCGGTCCCGAGCCCGAGTTCTTCATCTTCGACGACGTGCGCTTCGACTATCAGCCGAACACAGGCGATGCACTCGGTCGACTCGGTCGAGGGCATCTGGAACACCGGCAAGGACGAGGGCCCGAACCTCGGCTACAAGCCGCGCACGAAGCAGGGCTACTTCCCCGTTCCGCCGATGGACCACTACCAGGACCTGCGCTCGGAGATGGCGGCCAACTTGAGGCAGGTCGGCATCGACGTCGAGCTGCACCACCATGAGGTGGCCACGGCCGGTCAGGGCGAGATCGGGACGAAGTTCAACACGCTGCTCGCGATGGGCGACCAGCTGATGACGTTCAAGTACATCCTCAAGCGCACCGCCCATGCTGCCGGCAAGACGCTCACGTTCATGCCGAAGCCCATCTTCCAGGACAACGGGTCCGGCATGCACACGCACCAGTCGCTGTGGAAGGACGGCAACCCGCTGTTCTTCTCCGAGACCGGGTACGCGGGTCTCTCCGACATCGCCCGCTGGTACATCGGCGGTCTCCTGCATCACGCGCCGGCGATCCTGGCGTTCGCCGCGCCGACGACGAACTCGTACAAGCGGCTCGTGCCCGGCTACGAGGCGCCGGTGAACCTCGTGTACTCGCAGCGCAACCGCTCGGCGGCGTGCCGCATCCCGCTCGCGCAGAAGAGCCCGAAGGCCAAGCGCGTCGAGTTCCGCTGCCCCGATGCGTCGTCGAACGCGTACCTCGCGTTCTCGGCGATGCTCATGGCCGGCCTCGACGGCGTGCAGAACCGCATCGAGCCGCCGCCCCCGGTCGACAAGGACCTCTACGACCTGCCGCCGGAGGAGCTCGCGAAGGTGCCGCAGGTGCCGGCCTCACTCGACGAGTCGCTGAGGGCGCTCGAGGAGGACCAGGCGTTCCTCACCGCCGGTGGCGTGTTCACGCAGCGACCTCATCGAGACGCACATCGAGTACAAGCGCGTGAACGAGATCGACGCGTTGCGGCTCCGCCCGCACCCGTACGAGTTCGCGCTCTACTACGACATCTAGGTCCGACCGGGGTCCCGCGGGGCCGCAAACCTGCGCACTTGCATCTGGCGCCCGCCTTTCGGCGGGCGCCACGCGCGAGTGGATGAGAGTCTAGGTCGGGAACGGGGTGGCCATCCACCAGCTGTGACCCTCGGGGTCGCTCACGCCGTACTCGCGCTGGCCGTAGTCCTGGTCGGTCGGCTCGCTGAGGATCGTGGCGCCGGCGGCCTTCGCGTGGGCGAAGTGGGCATCGACGTCGTCGACCAGCACCACGATCCCACCCGTCTGCGCGTTCGCTTGGTTGGGCGTCGACAGGCCAGCGGCGGCCGCGTGGAGCCAGATGCGGCGATCGCCGAGCTGCACTTCGCCGTGGACCACGGTGCCGTTGCCGTCCTCGATGACACCGGCCGACGTGAAACCCAGCACCTTGACGAGCCAGTCGTGCGCAGCGCGGATGTCCTCGTATGGGACGACGGGGATGATGTCGGTCATGCGCTGAGCGTAAGTGCGCTCTCGCGCGTCGGGTCTTGGACGAATGTCGGCTAGTAGCTCACCCGGGGTGCACCCCGCGAGGTCGCGGACGTCGCGGTTGAAGTGCGACTGGTCGGCGTAACCGGAGTCGGCGGCGATCTGTGCGAGTGAGGCTCGGCGCCGCACTCATGCGGTCCATCGGCGGAACGGAAACGAGCGATGCGAGCAACCGTCTTCGGCGGCACTCCGATCTCACGCCGAAAGCGGTCGACGAGCCGACTGCGCGACCACCCCACCTCCTCCGCGAGGGCAGCGATCCGGGTGTCGGGTCGGACCTGCAACTGCTCGTGCGCCCACTTCACCTCGGCCGACATACCCGGGCCAGCTCGCATGGCTGCGCCGAGCTCCTCCTGCGCGACCAGCACGACGGGGTCTCGAGCAGCCGGTTGAGGAGACGGTCGACGTCGATGGTTCCGAAGTCGCCGACCTCGACGACGCGGTTCGTCAGCTCATCCATCGGCACACCGGCGAGCGCGTACGCCACGCCGAGCGACAGATCGATCTGCACGCCGTCAGCAGTTCCGTCGTGCTCGGTGATCGCCGGCTTGTCCCACATCCCGATGAGGAACGAGGAGAACGTCTGATCCGTTGACCCGCATCGTCGGCCCGAAGCTCAGGACGAGCGACATGCCGCCGGTCGGGCACCTCACGCCGGCGCACGAGATCGCCTCCAGACTCCTCGTAGGCGACGAACCGCCGGATCACGACACCATCTTCGCTCAAAGCACTCGACGTCATGCGACGAAGCCGGCAAGGCCCTTCAGGTACCTCTCGGTCATTCGCGACTGGGCGAGTCGCGCGATCGGTCCTCCGACGCGGGTCAGAAGAGACGCGGGGCGTGACATTGCGACGACCTCGAAGTGCACGTTCCCGTCAATTCGGCGGACGAGGAACGACTCCTCCCCTTCCTCCGGATGTCCCGACAGAGTCCCGTACCCGAAGCCGAACACATCCGGTTCGTCGGTGACGTATACAACGCGACATGGGGCGACCATCGTGCAACCCGGTACTCCAAGTGTCACCAGCACCGTCGCGCCTTCGAGGATCGGTGCGTCCGGAGGAACAACGTGGGCTCCCGCACCCCGATGCGCCGCCCAAAGTCGCAGCCCGGTGACCGCGCGACCCCACGTGTCCTCGTCGGCGCCGAGCACTACCGAGCGACGCTCGACGCGGTACTCGGGCGGTGCTTCGCTTCGAGTCATGCCGAGTGCCGAGTACAAGTAGTCGGCCCGCTTCGCTTCGCTCAGGAGAGCAGCGAGCCGTTCGTCGGTCGTGTGACCCCAGAGGATCGTCACGTCAGTCGGGTGCAAGGGTGGCGAAGCAGGCTTCGGCGTCGGCGCGCTTGTCGATCACGAACTGCTCGTGTCGCGAGATGCGCCCATCTCGAAGTCCCGACACAATCCACGCCTCCTGCGCGAAGTACCCGCCTTCTCGCCGGCCGCTGATCCGGAACCGCGTCAGGAAGCCGCGAGCCGCAGCCCGCGCAGAAGGTGGCGCCCTCCCGATTTGCCCTGCCGCACCCGCCACACGTCATGCGCTGACCTCGTCGCTTCAGGGCGGCAGCGTACGGGAACCAGGCCCGGCCGACGTTCGTCGGAAGGTCATGAAGGCTCGCTTCCTTGCCCTCGCCGCGGCGCTCGCGCTCGGCCTCGTCGCGTGCGGCGATCAGACAGTCAGCACCGGCGGGTCGACCCCTGGCTCCACGGCGGCCACGGCCGACGGTCAGATCACCTACTCGACCGACCCCACCGCGCTGCTCCTACGCATCGACGTCAGCGGCGGCTTCGTGCCCGTCGAGACGATCTTCACGAGCCTGCCGCAGATGAGCGTCTACGGCGACGGCACCGTGATCACGCAAGGCCCGCAGATCACGATCTATCCGGGACCGGCCGTCCCGAATCTGCTCGTGCGCACCCTCGACGAGGAGGGCATCGAGACGCTCCTCGAGACGGCGCTTGACGCGGCGCTCGTCGGACCGGCGCCCGACTACGGACAGCCGCCGATCGCGGACGCGCCCGACACCGTCGTGACGATCAACGTGAACCGGCAGACGTACGAGCACCGTGCGAACGCGCTGGGCGACTTCGGCACAGGCGACATGGGCCTCACGAAGGCGCAAGCTGACGCGCGAAAGGCGTTGGCGGGATTCGTCTCCTCATCGACGGACCTCGCGACGCTCGTCGGTAGCGATCACATCACGGTCGAGGAGCCCTACGAGATCACCGGGTGGCGCCTCCGCGCAACGGTCGCCGACTCATTGCCCACCGGCGAGCCCGCGCCGACCGTGACGCCGTGGCCGGTGCGTCAGCTTCGCACTCGCATCGATCGGTGAATGCAGGGCCGTAACGGGTGACCAGGCATCCGAGGTCACGGCTGCGATGCAGCAGGCGAACCAGCTGACGTACTTCGCCGAGGGCGGGGTGACGTACCAGGTGCTCGCGCGTCCTCTGCTCCCCGACGAGACCGGCTGCTAGTCGCGGCCGTAGAAGATTCGCTCTACCACCGCGCGGCTACGACGGGTCACGCGTCGGTAGTCCTCACGGAGATCCGCCGGCGAGGTGTCGAACGCCCTCGCGAGCACTCGCAGGCGATCGGGTTGTTGAGGAAGCGCGTTCGAGCCGGCGCCGGTCAAGAAGAGCCGGTTTCGCGTGCGCTCGCAGAACCGGTACGCCTCGGTCAGGGCGCCATGGTCGGCGTTCTCGAGAAGTCCCTCGCTCCGCAACAGGTCGAGAGCGCCGATCGTCGCCGTCTCGGGCACGCCGTGCTGCAGCTGCAACAGCTGGGCCGTGAACTCGACGTCGGACAGCGAGCCCCGTCCGAGCTTCAGATGGAACGTCGGATCATCGGTGGGCGGGATCCGCTCCCGTTCGATCCGGGCCTTGATGCGGCGGATCTCGCGGACCTCGTCGTCGGTGACGCCGCGGCCCCACACGAAGTCGTCGAGCAGCGCCATGAACCGCTCCGCGACGCGCGTATCGCCGGCCACTGGCCGCGCTCGGACCATCGCCTGGCGTTCCCAGACCAGCGCCCACCGCCCGAAGTAGGTCGAGAAGCCTTCGACACTGCGGGCGAGCGGGCCCTGCTTCCCCTCGGGACGCAGGTCGGCGTCGACCTCCCACATGCGGGCCGCCGGCGTCGACCCGCCGACGAACCGGCGCACTGCGGTCGCGATCCGTTCGGCCTCGGCAAAATCGGCCGGAGTCTCGCCCTCGTACACGAACAGCACGTCGAGGTCGCTCGCGTAGGACAGCTCCGCGCCGCCGAACCGCCCGAGTGCGATCACTGCGAAGGGAAGCGGCGGAGCCAGCGCTTCGAGCGCGACCTCGAGAGACGCCTCCGCGAGCGCACTCACATCGCGTCCGACGACAGAGACGTCTGCGCCCTCGAGCACATCGCGCGCCGCGATGCCGACGAGGTTCCGTTCCTTCCAGCGGCGCAGGCCGGCTTGGCGCTCCTCTACGTCCTCACGCCAGGCAAGGGCCTTCCGGGCGCTCTCGACGAGCATCGGCTTCGGCTGCGTGCGTAACCGATCCGAATCGGGGAGGCGAGCGATGAGGTCGGGATTGTGCAACAGAGCGTCCGCCACCATCCGGCTCGTTCCCACCAGCACACAGGCGCGCCGCGCCGCCTCGGGCGAGTCACGAAACAGCGATGAGAGCTCGGTCGAGCGTTGCGAGCCCGATGCCAAGTTGCGCAGGCACAAGAGACCCTGATCGGGGTCGGGCGAGTCAGCCAGCCAACCCAGAAGGAGGGGGAGCATCTGCTGCATCAAGCGCGACGAACGGGTGAGCCCGCTCGTGAGCTCGCGGACCGCTGCCGCGTGTCCGATCGGCGGCGGTGAACCCGAACGCCGCGAGTCGGGCCTCGGCGGCACCGGGGCGGCTGAGCAGCTCGGCTTCGCCGCTGCCCGACGGAAGCGCCGCGAAGGCCTCGAGCAACGGCCGGAAGTACAGGCGCTCGTGAATCGACCGCACCGTCGCCTGGTGCCTCGCCAGATCGGCGAAGAACCGCTCGAGCGCGTCCGCCGACCCTGTGTCTCGATACCCCATCGTGCGAGCGAGCCGGGTCTGGGCGTCGCGGTGACGCCGGGACCTCGTGCACCTGCAGCTCGTCGACGAGCTGCAGCCGATGTTCGACCGTCCGCAGGAAGCGGTACGCGGCGGCGAGCGCGTCCGCATCCTCGGCGTCGACATACCCCCCGTCGGCCATCTCGCGGAGCGCATCGAGCGTGTTCGGGCTCCGAAGTGCGGCATCGGGCCCGCCGTGCACGAGCTGCAGCAGCTGGATCGCGAACTCGATGTCACGGATGCCGCCGCGACCGCGCTTCACCTCGCGATCCTCGAGCCCGCGCCGCACCATCTCTTGCTCCGCGCGCGCCTTCATCGAGCGCATCGCGCGCAAGTCGTCGGGGGTGAAGGTCTTCCCCCACAGACGGGCCGCGGACGCCCCGTCGAACCGCTGCCCGAGCTCACCGTCGCCGGCGACCGCCCTGGCTTTGATGAGGGCCTGGAACTCCCACGCGTCGGCCCACCGCTCCCAGTAGGCCTCGTAGGACTCGAGCGTGCGAACGAGCGGGCCGTCTCGACCTTGTGGTCGCAGGTTCACATCGACGCGAAAGCAGCGTCGAGCGATCTCCAGGATCGCACGGGCGCGCTGAGCGGCTTGGTGGCCGTCGCCGTCGCCGACGAACATCACGTCGATGTCGCTCGCGTAGTTGAGCTCGTCTCCGCCGAGCTTCCCCATGCCGATGACTGTGAGGGGGTGCTCGGTCTCGATCATGTGCGCGGCCGCGGTGAGCACATCTCGAGCGAGAGCTGGAGATCGACGCGACGGTGGTCTCGAGCGAGTCGCGGCCGAGCAGGTCGCGTGCCGCAATGCGGAGGAGCTCACGCGCCTTCCAGCGCTTGAGCTCGTCGGGACTCGACTCGTCGAGGGGCAGTCGCACGTCGAGGTCGGCGAGCACCGCCACCGCGGTCGGGTCGACCGCGACCAGTGTCGTGAGCGATCGGCTCGCTCCGCAGACGGCAATCACGGCGTCCCTCAGACCCGTGTCCTCCTCGATGCGGTCGGCGAGCCCAGGCTGGGCGCTGTCGCTCCGCTGGATTGCGATCCGCACCGCCAAGGGATCGGCCGACCGCTCGATGGCGTCGTCGAGCGCGTCATGCGCGCGTCGCCGCGACAAGGGATCGGTTCGGCGATCGACCATCGGAGCAAGTGTCGCATCTCGATACGCTGACCTCATGGCCCGCATGAGGGTGGCGCTCGTCCAGCTCAACACGGTCGTCGGAGACCTCGACGGCAACGTGGCGCTCATCCTCGACGGGCTCGACGAGGCCGAACGGGCAGGCGCCGACATCGCTGTGTTTCCCGAGCTGGCAATCACCGGGTATCCGCCCGAAGACCTCGTGCTGAAGCCCGGATTCGTCGCCGACAACCGCGCCGCGCTCGACAAGGTCGCCGCCCGCACCGGAAGGTGCGTCGCGGTCGTGGGGTTCGTCGACGCCGCCCGCGACCTCCACAACGCCGCGGCGGTGTGCGCGCACGGCGAGGTCCAGGGCATCTATCGCAAGCGTCTTCTGCCCAACTACGCCGTGTTCGACGAGCAGCGCACCTTCGTGCCGGGCGATGAGCCGCTCCAGCTCTACGTGGTCGCGGGCATCTCTGTGGGCGTGTCGATCTGCGAGGACGCGTGGAGCCCGACCGGACCGATCGCGGCACATGCGGCCGGCGGCGCCGAGGTCGTGGTCAACATCAACGCCTCACCGTTCTATGCCGGACGCCTCGCCGAGCGCGAGCGCATGCTGGCGACCCGCGCGGCGGACGCGTCGTGCGCACTGGTGTACGTGAACCAGGTCGGCGGCCAGGACGAGCTCGTCTTCGACGGCGCGTCACTGGTCTTCGACGCCAACGGGTCGCTGGTCGCCCGCGGCGCCGCAGTTCGCCGACGGGGTGACTGTGGTCGACCTCGATGTCGATCCGGTGTACCGCAAGCGGACGCTCGATCCCCGCGGCTGGCTCAAGGGCAACGCCCTGCCGAAGGTCTCGCTCAGCCAGACACCCGAACCTCGCGACGCACTCGCGCCGGTCGTCGCCGCGGTCCCCGCCCGCGAAGCCGAGATCTACGACGCGCTGGTCTGCGGCACGCACGACTACGTCCGCAAGAACGGGTTCACCGATGTCGTGATCGGTCTGTCCGGTGGCATCGACTCATCGCTCGTCGCGTGCATCGCCGCCGACGCGCTCGGCCCCGAGCACGTGCACGGCGTTTCGATGCCCTCGCGGTACTCGAGTGAGGGGTCACGCTACCGACGCGGAGGACCTCGCCGAGAACCTCGGCCATCGACCTGCGCACGATCGCCATCGAACCGGCGCACGCCGCACTGCTCGACATGCTCGCCCCGTCCTTCGCCGAGCGCCAACCAGACCTCACCGAGGAGAACCTGCAGAGCCGCATCCGCGGCGTCCTTCTCATGGCGCTGTCGAACAAGTTCGGCTGGCTCGTGCTGACGACCGGCAACAAGAGCGAGATGGCAGTCGGGTACTCGACGCTGTACGGCGACACCGCCGGTGGGTTCGCGGTCATCAAGGACGTCTTGAAGCTGTCGGTCTATCGACTGTGCGAGTACCGCAACACCCTCGGCGCTACGCCGGTGATCCCGGTCGACGTGCTCACCAAGCCGCCCTCGGCCGAGCTCCGCCCTGACCAGCGCGACGACCAGAGCCTTCCGCCCTACGAGGTGCTCGACCCGATCCTCGCCGCGTACGTCGAGGGGGACAGCACGGCGGCCGATCTCATCGCGGACGGCTTCGACGAGGCCGTCGTGCGGCGCATCACCCGCCTCGTCGATCTCGCGGAGTACAAGCGCCGGCAGTCACCGCCCGGCGTGCGGGTCACCCCAAAGGCGTTCGGAAAGGATCGGCGGCTTCCGATCACGAACGCCTACCGCGGCTGACCGCCGCATCCGTTCGTGCTGAGGTCCGCGCGTCGCACCGAGCTCCTCGCGGCGTCCGCCCTCGTCTTCGTCGCCTTCCTGTTCGGCACCAGCTTCGTGATCGTCAAGGGCGCTCTCGACGACATCGAGCCGATCCCGTTCCTCGGTCTCCGGTACTTGTTCGCCACGCTCGCGCTCGCGCCGTTCGCCTTCGCCCGGCCGGCGCGCCAGGGCGAGGTTCGCGCCGGCATCGTCACCGGAGTCACCTACCTCGCCGGCATGCTCGGACAGACGATCGGCTTGCAGTACACGACCGCCGCGACGTCGGCTTTCCTGACATACCTCCTGATCGTGATCGTCCCGTTCGTGTCGTTCGCCGTCGGGCGGACCCGCCCCTCGCGCCCCACCGTCTTTGCGATCGGGATCGCCGTCGTCGGCCTTGCGCTGCTGACAGGTGCGGGCGACGGCTTCGGGCGGGGCGCGGTGCTCACGATCTTCGGAGCGGTCGCGTTCGCCGTGCACATCGTGCAGATGGGCGAGCTCGCGCCGCGCTACGACATGTTCCGGTTCAACGCGATCCAGACGGCCGCGGTCGCGGTGCCCTGTCTCGTGCTCATGCCGTTCACCGGTGGCCTCCCCGAGGGCGGCGAGTCGTACGCCATCGCGCTCTACGCCGGCGTGATCGTCACCGCGCTGTCCCTGATCCCGTGGACCTGGGCGCAACGCCACATCCCGCCGACGCGTGCGTCATTGATCCTGCTGATGGAGCCGATCTTCGCGACCGTGACCGCCTACATCGTCGACGACGAGCGGTTCACCGCGGGAGCCGCGCTCGGGGCGCTGCTCATCCTCGTCGCCGCTGTGCTGGCCGAGCTCGGACCTGTCTTGACCGCGCGGTCAGGGCTAGATTCGGGGCGTCCACTGGGGGCTGCTGCACGAGGGGAATGAGACGACATGGCCGATCCGAAGAAGCCGAGAGCACCGTTTGCTCCTTGGGACCGCCGGGAGCTGCCGGGCGCATTCGACGTCGACGAATCGGCCCGCCGGGTCGGCAACTACAAGTGGATCGAGATGAAGCTGTTCGAGGCGCTCGGCGGCTGGGTGGCCACCGTGCCCGAGCTCGACGTGAAGATGCGTCTCGGCACGCACTGCTACAAGCACGCCTGGCACGCCGAGCTGTGGCACAAGCGGCTGCCCGAGCTTCGGGAGATGAACCCCGAGCGCCTCACCGTGCCCGCCAACGACGAGCTCGTGGCTTTCGTGGATGCGATGACCGAACCGGAGGCGCCCGAGCTCACGATCGAAAAGCTCGTCGGCGTGTATCGGGTGCTCATCCCCCACAAGATCGCGGCGTACACGTATCACTTGAACAACACGTCGACGATCACCGACGCGCCCACGATCCGCTCGCTCAAGCTCATCCTGCAAGACGAGTTCGAGGACTGGCGCGACGGGGAGATGCTCATCGAGTCGCTCCTCGAGACCGATGATGAGGTCGACCGCGCTGCGAAGCATCAGGCTCGGCTCGAGAAGCTCATGCTCGCTGCCGGCGGCATCACCGGCCCTGGTTCGATCGGTATGCAAGCAGCACAACCTGTGGAGGCAGCTGCATCATGAGGAAGACACTCCCCGTCGAAGACCTCGCACGCGATCCCCGGTTCGTCCGGGTCGAGATGCGCGAACGCCTCGCCGACCCGCGACCCCGTCCGACCGCGGGCGAGGGCAAGCGCAACAACAACCGGCTCACGCCGGCGCGCCCCGACGCTCCCGACGCGGCCCGTGCGCTGATGCACGGCATCTTCGTGGGCGAGATCCAGGCCCTCGAGGGCGCCGGCCGCACGTGCTGGGACTTCACGACCGGCGACGGCGACGACGAGGCTCCGTTCGCGCTCAAGCTCGACATGGCCCGCCAGTGCTGGGACGAGGCTCGGCACGTCGAGATCTCCTGCAAGCTCTCCGACCACATGGGCTCCGAGATCGGGGAGTTCTCCGAGAACACGTTCCTCTACGAGGCCGCCTGCAATCCCGACCCGGTCCTCCGCCTCACCGGCGTGAACCGCGCGCTCGAAGGTCTGGCGATCGACGTGTTCACGACGATGAAGGAGTTCGGCGACATCTCCGGCGACCCCGTGCTCGAGTTCTGCGAGGACTGGATGCTGGCCGACGAGGTGACCCACGTGAAGATGGGCTCCGACTGGCTGCGCCGTCTCACGCTGAACAACCCGGATCGGCGCAAGGCCGCCCTCGAGTTCCAAGCGATCGTCGACAAGCTCTTCGCCATCGGGGGCTTCCGGTCGGAGTCCGAGGAGTCCCCGGTGAAGCTGGCCCGGCGCTTCCGTGAGCTCGCGGGCTTCGACACCGACGAGATCGACGAAATCGCGCGACTGTCCGAGGAAGCGCTCCGCGAGGCCGACGACAAGCGAAACGAAGTCCGCGCCCAGGCGCAGGCGGCTGTCGCAGTCTGATGACTGTCACCGTCACTCCCGAGAAGTTCACGATGGTGAACTTCGAGGCCGACGCGATCGCCGGGATCACCCAGAAGTTGCTCGACCAGATCGGCCTCCCCGACCTCGATGTGCAGATCAAGGTCGACGAGACGAGCCCGCTCGGGCGGACGCACGTCACGTCGCTCGACCCGGTCGTGATCGAGGCCGAGAGCGGTGCGCTCGAAGATCCGAAGGTGCCCCGGGGCTTGTCGAAGCACGGCACGGCCGACGTGCTCGGCCGGGCCCTGCTACGGGTGGCCGACCGGCGCGAGCCCGGGTTCGCCGACGCACCCGACGACGCCAGCCTCACCCTCCCGCAGTCGGTCTCGTGGGCGGTGTACGCGAACGGGCGTCTGGAGCGGTTCGGCTATCCGCCGCAGAGGCAGCGCTGGCTGTACCACTTCCGCAACCGCCACGGCTTCACCGACGCCGCCGACGCCGCGTTCGATCGCCTGTGGGCCGGCCCGTCGTTCACGTGGGCCGAGATCGTGGCGATCTCCGACGACGCCATCGCTCGCCAGCCCGCCGCCTGACGCGCCGATGGCTTCGACAGAGATCCGCCACCGGCAGGTGGCCACGAACGGAATCGAGCTCCACGTCGCGGAGGCGGGCGAAGGACCGCTCGTGGTGCTCTGCCACGGCTTCCCCGAGAGCTGGTACTCGTGGCGCCACCAGATCGAGCCGATCGCCGCGGCCGGCTACCACGTGATGGCGCCCGACCTCCGCGGCTACGGCGACTCCGACGAAGCTCCCGAACGTCGAGGACTACGGCATCGAGAAGCTCAACCACGACTTGCTCGGCCTGCTCGACGACGCGAGCGAGGAGCAAGCGGTCTTCGTCGGCCACGACTGGGGCGCGCTCATCGTTTGGGACCTCGCGCGGCTGCATCCGGAGCGTGTCAGGGGCGTGGTCGGCGTGAGCGTGCCGCTCATGAACTGGCCGGCGGCACCGGTGCCGATGATGCGGGCCGCGCTCGGAGATCGCTTCTACATCGTCTTCTTCCAGGAGGTCGGGCCCGCCGAAACGGAGATGGAGCGAGACGTGCACGACACGATGACTCGCACCCTCTGGGGCGCGTCGGGTGACTTCGCTCGGCTCGTCGCGGAGGGAAAGGCGACGCCGGGCAGCGGTGGCTTTCTCGACGCGATGCCCAAGCCGCCCGAGCAGCTGCCCGCCTGGCTGACCGAGGAAGACATTGACGTGTACACCGCGCAGTTCGAGAAGTCGGGCTTCTTCGGGCCGGTCAGCTTCTACCGCAACCTCGACGCGAATTGGGAGCTGACGAACGTCCTCCCGATCGAGCGGATCTCGATGCCCTCGGCGTTCATTGGCGGCGATCGCGACGGGGTCGTCACCATGTCGCAGGGTCGCATCGACGCGATGCCCTCCGAGCTCCCCGACTACCGCGGCTCGACGATCCTCCAAGGCCCTGGCCACTGGACCCAGCAGGAAGACCCCGAAGGCTTCAACGCGGCGCTCCTGAAGTTCCTCCGCGGGCTGTAGGGCCGATTTTTTGGCGGTGTCGGGTCGTAGGGACCCGGACGCGCCAAAGAACCAGCCGCTACTTGAGGTCGTGGGCGCTGATGCTCTCGAGCAGGTCGATCGCGGGCGGGTGGGCCAGCAGGCCTCGGCACGCCGTGGCCATGTCGACCATGACGTCACTGTCGAAATGGGCCTGCTGCGCAGCGGGGCTGTCCCATTTCTGAATGATCACGAACCGCCCTGGGCTGGTCACGGAGGCGCAGAGGTCGATGTTGCGACACCCCGGATCCATGCGGGTCAACACCGTGTACTTGGCGAGCACCGACTGCAGTGCTTCCGGATCGGAGGCATCGAACTGCATGCTCACGATCGTCAGCTCGACCTCGGACATCTGGTTCCTCCGACCTAGGAAAGAAGGCCCGAAACGGCTCAGGACCGCCGCGGGTAGTGCCGACACTCAGCGTGGTTTCCCAGCCACGGTCAGCCGCTGAAGTGGGACTGTGGAAGGGGTTGACCTCCTCGTTATCGTAGAAGCCGACCCTCTGGGCGCCCACGCTTCGCGCGGGAGCGACCTCCGAGCCAGCCAGCGTCAGGAGCCACGTTGCCGAAGGAACGTGTCGAGCGGGACGAAGAGGACCTCGTTCGCCTGTACCTGACTGATATCGGGCAGTATCCGCTGCTCACGAAAGACGACGAAGTTCGTCTTGCGAAGGCCATCGAGGTCGGTAACGAAGCGGCAACTTCGCTGCTTGCCGCTGGCAAGGACGTCACCGCGGCTCGCAAGCGTGAGCTGCGACGCGCGGCCCGCGATGGCGAAGACGCCGAGCGCACGTTCGTGCAGTCGAACCTGCGGCTCGTGGTGTCGATCGCGAAGAAGTACCAGGCGTCCGGGCTTCCACTCCTCGACCTGATCCAAGAGGGCAACCTCGGCTTGATGCACGCCGTCGAGAAGTTCGATTGGCGCAAAGGATTCAAGTTCTCCACCTACGCCACGTGGTGGATCCGCCAGGCAATCACGCGTGGCATCGCGAACACCGGTCGCACGATCCGTCTCCCCGTCCACGCGGGTGACACTCTCGCTCGCCTGCAAAAGGCGCGAGCGCGGCTCGAGCTCAAGCTCGGCCGTCCGGCGACGCTCGCCGAGCTGTCGGCCGAAGTCGAGATGCCCGAGGACAAAGTCACCGAGGCGCTGCGCTTCGCGGCCGAGCCGTTGTCTCTCTCCGAGCCGTTGCGTGAGGACGGCGACGCCGAGCTCGGTGATGTGGTCGAAGACCGCTCCGCCGAGTCCCCGTTCGAGGTCGCCGCGACCGCGCTGCTTCCCGAAGAGATCGCCCGCTTGCTCGCTCCGCTCGACGAGCGCGAGCGCGAGATCCTGAAGCTGCGCTTCGGCCTCGACCGAGGCGAGCCCCGCACGCTCGAAGAGGTGGGCGAGCACTTCAACCTCACGCGTGAGCGCATCCGCCAGATCGAAGCGCGGGCCATGTCGAAGTTGCGTCACCCCTCCAGCGACACGGGCGCGCGCGACCTCCTCGCAGTCTGAGCGCCGCGCCCGGACGCCGCGTCTCGTCGCTACGCGAGCCTGCTCACGTTCTCGTGGGCTGATCGCAAGCGGAAACCGAGGACGATATCGCTGATGCCTCGTATCAGCGCGGCGGCGCCGACCCAGAACACCAGCAGGACGGTCCCGCGCCAGCTCGCCACGGTCGCGTCGTCGGGCGAAATCGCCCAGAGGCCGATCAGCACGGCCACGATCCCGCCAACCAGCCCGAGCCACCAGAGGTCGTCGACGCCGCGACGCGCGATCGCGAAGACGATGTCGATGAGGCCGTAGACCAGGAGCAGCCAGCCGATGATCGCGGCAAGCACGAGGAAGGTCTGCCCCGGCCACACCAACGCCATGATCCCGGCCACGATCGACACGATGCCGATCAGGATGTAGAGCCACTTCCACCCCGGCGCGACCGCGGCCACGGCGAATTCCATGACCCCGCCGACGATGAACCCGATGCCGAAGAACACTGCGATGGCCCACACCGTCGCCATGTTGAACGACAGCACGACGAAGCCGAAGATCACCCACACGATCCCGGCGGCGAGGAACCATCCCCAGCCGCTGGTGAGCTCCTTGGCCTCTGCGAGCGAGTCACTGACCATTGCCTGTCTCCCGTGACGAGCCGATTCCGCCGATTATCCCCCGGCGTCTTCCACGGTCGCGATTCGCGTCACGCCTCGCCGACCGTTGCCCGACCGCGGGAGACTGCTCCCGTGGAACCCGAGTTCCGGTACGCCCGCACCGGCGACGGTCTGAACATCGCGTACAGCGCGTTGGGTCGAGGCCTCGCGCTCATCGTGGCGCCGCCTACATCCGGGCAGACGATCGAAAGTGAGTGGAACGTGCCGGCGGCGGCGCTCGACAGCCGAGTTCTCGCGCACGTCCTCGAATGTCACGTTCGAAGATCGGGGTGAGCATGAGCTCAAGGGCGTGAGTGACGCAGTCCGGGTCTTCGCAGTGAGTGGCGGAGGTGGACGGGAATCGAACCCGCCGGACGGGGATCGCCCGTCCCAGCCGCTTTGAAGGCGGTGGAGCCCACCAGGTGCCCGGACACCTCCGAGTCGCAACCTAGCGAGGGACGCGCGTCTCCGTACTCATCGATGGAGCAACGGCGAGGAAGAGCGAATCTCGCGCACGGCTAACATGCGCCGCCGGACGCGAGTAGAGGTGGATCGGATGACCGACCTAGAAGACACCGGAGCGATCGACTGGCTGCTGGTCGAGGCGCCCGGGAAGGAGATCAACGGCGAGATGGTCCCACCGCTGCTCGATCTCGTCGATCGACGTCTGATCCGCATCCTCGATGTCCTGGTGCTGGTCAAGCGCTCTGACGACGACTTCGACGCGCTCACGACCTCCCAGCTCGACCCCGAGCAAGTGGGCGACCTGGGAGCGCTCGAGGGCGCATCGTCGGGGCTGCTGTCGCACGACGACGCAGCGACCGCTGCCTCGGTGCTCGCACCCGGCAGCATCGGCCTGATGGTTGTGTACGAGAACCTGTGGTCGCTCCCGTTCGCGGTGGCAGCGCGCAAGGCGGGTGGGCAGCTCGTCGCTCATGGCCACATCCCGACCCAGGCGATCGTGGCGGCGCTCGACGCCCTCGAGGATTGACGAAAGGACCTTGCCAATGGGACTCATCGGTGGAATGGCACGCACGGCCGTGGTAGCGGGCACCGCGACCGCCGTCAGCAACCGCGTCTCACGCCGTCAAGGGAATCGTTGGGCCGAAAAGGAGCAGGCGGCCGCGTACAACGCGCAGCCCCAGTACGCGCAGCCGCAGCCGCAGCCGCAGTACGCGCCGCCGCCACCGCAGTACGCCGCTCCGGCTCCGGCCCCCGCTCCGGCCGCGGCTCCCGATCCGATCGCGCAGCTGAAGGAGCTGGCCGAGCTCAAGAACCAGGGCATCCTCACCGAAGCAGAGTTCGCGGCTCAGAAGGCCAAGCTCCTCGCGTAGGAGGCCTACCCAACCAGTTCGGGAGGGGTTAGGGTCACGGCCATGAAGAAGCTCCTCGTGCTGCTCGTGCTGGTCGGCCTCGTTGCCATCGCGGCGAAGAAGGTGCGCACCGTCTGACGGTGATGCCCGGCGCCCTCTTGCGCCTTTAGAGCATCTCATGTAGTTTCACGCAACTCCCCTCGTGTCGCTGGTTCGCGCCCGAGGAGTTGTCGTTGCTCATCGCCTGCTGGTCCGCCAAGGGCGGCAGCGGAACCACCGTGGTTGCCGCTGCGCTGGCGCTGTCCTTTGCTCGATCGCCGAACGGGGCTGTCCTCGCTGATCTCGCCGGCGACGCCGCGTGTGTCCTCGGTCTGCCCGAGCCCGAGGGTCCCGGGCTGCACGATTGGCTCGGCGCCGGTGACGATGTGCCGGCCGACGCGCTCTCGAGGCTGGCGGTGCCGGCTGCACCCGGTCTGGTACTCCTCCCGCGTGGAAGCACCACCGCGGACGCCCCGGCCCACCGCGGATGTGCTCGCCTCACTGCTCCTCACCGACCCGCGCACGGTCGTCGCCGACTGCGGCGTGCTCGCAACGGGCGCGGCACAGGCTGTGGCCGCGGCGGCGTCGGCCTCTCTGCTGGTGGTGCGGCCCTGCTATGTGGCGCTCCGGCGCGCGTTGGCCGCGCCGCTGCGCCCGAGTGGGGTCGTGTTGGTGAGCGAGCCCGGCCGGGCGCTCGGCCGTCGCGATGTCGAGGATGTGCTCGGTGTTCCTGTGCGCGCCGAGATCGACGTCGAGCCCGCAGTCGCTCGCGCCGTCGATGCCGGGCTGCTCTCCAGCCGTCTCCCGCGCTCGCTCGAACGGGCCCTCCGGAACGCGGCGTGACGACGGTGGCGTCGAGCGCGAGCGATCTCGAGTCGCGGGTCCACCGCCAGCTGCTGGTCGGAGCGCAAGCCGGCGAGAGTGCGCCGTCCCGCGCGGCGATCGTCGAGCTCGTCCGGCGGGAGGCGCCGCTCATCGGCGGGCGCGAGCTCGAGGCCGTGGTCCGCCACATCTCAGCGAGAGTCGGTGGCCTCGGGCCCCTCGATGCGCTGCTTGCCGACTGCACGATCACTGAGGTGATGGTGAACGCCGGCGCGGGCGTTTGGATCGAGCGCGAGGGCCGGCTCGAGCGCACACCACTCATGCTCGACGCGGCGACGGTGTCGCACCTCATCGAACGCGTGGTCTCGCCGTTGGGGCTGCGCGTCGATCGGTCGAGTCCCGTCGTCGACGCGCGGCTTTCTGATGGCTCGCGGGTGAACGCGGTCGTGCCTCCTGTCGCGATCGACGGCCCCTGCCTCACCATCCGTCGGTTCGGCGCCCGCACGCTCGCGCTCGAGGAGTTCTGCAGCGCACCGGTTGCGGCGTTGCTACGCGAGGCAGTTGTCGCCCGCCTCAACATCCTCGTGAGCGGCGGCACGGGCAGCGGCAAGACGACGTTGCTCAACAGCTTGTCCTCCTGCCTCGGGCCGCACGAGCGCATCGTCACAGTCGAGGACGCCGCGGAGCTGCGGCTTCCCGGTGAGCACGTCGTGCGCCTCGAGGCGCGGCCCGCCTCGGCTGAAGGAGTCGGTGCCGTGACCGTCCGAGACCTCGTGCGCAACGCGCTGCGCATGCGCCCGGATCGCATCGTGGTCGGCGAGGTGCGGGGCGCCGAGGCGCTCGACATGTTGCAGGCCATGAACACTGGTCACGAGGGGTCACTGTCCACGTGCCACGCCAACAGTCCCGCCGACGCGCTGCGCCGAGTCGAAACGATGGTGCTACTCGGTGATGTGCAGCTCCCGCTCGATGCCGTCCGCGATCAGGTGCACGCCTCCATCGATCTCGTGGTGCACATTGCGCGCCATGCCGACGGAAGCCGGCACATCGTCGCCGTTGCCGAAGTCGGCGACCCTCACGACGCCAGTCGCATCGAGCTCCTCGCGGACGGTGTTCGCGTCCATGCGGCTCCAAGGCGGCAGCGCCGATGAACGCACCAGCGGGTATTGCCACAGCCGGGCTGGTGGTCGCCGTCGCCAGCTGCGCAGCGCGTGCGGTGCGGACCACGTGGCAGGTCCGTGCGCGCGAGCGGTTCGCGCCGCGGCCGGCACCAACCGGCGCGAAGCGACGCCGCCTCCGAGCACCGACCACGCTTCGCACAAGAATCATCCAGAGCGGCGTTGCACTCGACCCCGACGCAGCGTGGGTCGTCTGGGCGGCCGGTTCGGTGCTCATCGTCGGCGCTGTCGGTCTGGTCGTCGGTGCCGGAGCCGCGGTGCTCGCCGCCGTGGTGATCACTGCGGGCCCAGTCGTGGCGATCGCGGTGGCCACCCGGCGGCGCCGCCAGCACATAGGTACGACACTGCCGGGGGCACTCGACGAGCTGGCTCGGTCACTACGCTCGGGGGCGTCGCTCAGTCAGGCGATCGAAGACGCGGGGGCGGCCACCCCCGGCCCACTGGGCGACGACCTCACCCACATCGCCGCGGCACACCAAGCGGGCATGCCGCTCGGCGAGGCCCTCCTCGCCTGGCCGGGCCTCCGACCGGTGCCCGGCGTGCGGCTCGCGTCGGCCGCACTCGTGCTCGGGCTTGGCGCCGGCGGCGCCCACGCCCGCGCTGTCGACGGGGTCGCCGCGACGTTGCGGGAGCAACTCGCCGTCGCCTCCGAGGTGCGCGCGCAGGCGTCCCAGGCACAGGCGTCAGCACTGGTGATCGGCCTGGCACCGCTTGGCTTCACTGCGCTCGCATGTCTCGCCGATCCCCGCACCGCCACCTTCCTCTTTCAGACGACCGCGGGCTTGGCGTGTGTAGCCATCGGCTTGGCGCTCGACGCCGTGGGTGCGGCGTGGATGGCCCGCATCACCCGGGTCGAGCGATGAGCGCATGGTTGCTCGGCATCCTCTGGGCCGGGGTCGTCGCCGCGCACGCGTGGGCGGTCCGCCCCGCGCCGGCGCGAGCCAGGGCGCTGGCACCCGCGGCAACCGGGCAGCGACGGGAGCGCATGCGCTCGGTGTCGATGCGCAGCCTCGGCCGGTCGGTGCGGTCGCGGCTCGGGCGCCGTCCGGATCCGGATGCCGATCGGCGCCTCGCGTGGGCGCTGCTGGTGGCGCTCGTGCTGCTGCCACTGTCGCCGCTCCTCGCGCCCGTTGGTGCGGCGGCAGCGTGGGCCGCGGGCTTGTGGCGTGCTCGCCAGCGGTGGCGCGCTCGCGCGGACCTTGTCCGGCGCGGCCTGCCCGAAGTGGTGGATCTCTTCGTGGTGGCGATAGGTGCCGGGCTCACCGTCCCCCTCGCGCTGCGAGCGGTGGGGCCCGTGGCGCCGGCTCCGTACGGAGAGGCGATCGAAGCCACGCTCGCGGAAGTCGACATGGGCCTGCGCACTGCCGACGCGCTCGAGTCGTTTCCGTCGCGGCTGGGCGAAGCCGTGCGCCCGCTATCGGCCGCGTTGATGGCCTCCGAGCGCTATGGGGTACCGCTCGCCGCGTCACTCGACCGCTTGGCCGACGAGGTGCGACGCGAGCGTCGCCGCCACGCCGAGGCCGCGGCGCGACGCGTCCCCGTCAAGCTCCTCTTCCCCCTCGTGTTCTGCAGCCTGCCTGCCCTCGCTTTGCTCAGCGTTGCACCGCTGATCGCCGGCGCGCTGCGGGCACTGCGCATGTGACGAACGGAGAAGAAGATGCAACGACCCACTACGACCATGCAACGCGTCGGGAGCCAGCTCGTGGCCCGGCGGTTCGACGACAGCGGCCAAGCGACGGCCGAGTACGCGCTGGTGCTATTGGGCGCGGCGGCGATCGCCCTCCTCATCGGCATCTGGGCGACGTCGGGGGGTGGCGCAGGCAAGGTCGGCGATCTGCTCGACGCCGTGTTCTCGTCGATCAAGAAGAACATCTCGTGAGGTCCCGGGACGACGGGGGCCAGGCCACAGTCGAGCTGGCCCTCGTCCTTCCCGTGGTCGTGTTGTTGCTGCTGCTCCTGGTGCAGGTGGGCGTGCTCGTCCGCGACCAGGTGCTCGTCATCCACGCGGCACGCGAGGGGGCGCGGGCGGCCGCGGTCGCAGATGCCGACGCCGACGTCGCTGAGCTCGCCGCGCTCGCCGCCGCCGGTTTGCCGCTGCGAAGGACCGATGTGATCACGACTCCACCGACGACAAAGCACCACTTCGTACGGGTGCAGGTCCACTACACCGACCCGACCGACGTGCCGGTCATCGGCCGGCTCCTCGGTGACGTGGAGCTCTGGGGATCGGTGTCGATGCGACTCGAGCCCGAGTGACTAGGCGAGCACCGCCCGCAGAAGCGCGACCGCGCCCGCTTTGTCGAGGGGCTCGTTGCCGTTGCCGCACTTGGGGCTGTGCACGCACGACGGGCAACCGTGGCTGCACGGGCACCGCTCGACGACGGCGAGCGTCGCTTCGAGGTGACGGCGTCCCGCGCCGTAGCCGAGCTCGGCGATGCCCGCACCGCCGGGGTAGCCGTCGTAGATCACGATCGTCGGGCTCATCGTGTCGGCGAGCAGCGCCGTCGACACCCCGCCCACGTCCCAGCGGTCGCAGATCGTGAAGAGCGGGAGGATGCCGATGCCGGCGTGCTCGACGGCGTGGAGGGTTCCGGGCACCTGTTCGGGCGAGAGGCGCGCCGGCGAACAGCACCTCGGGTGCGACGGTGTACCAGAACGCACGGGTCACGAGACGCGTCGGTGGCAGGTCGAGGGGCTCACGGCCGAGCGACATGTGCGTGCGTACATCGCGACGGTCGTAGCCCGTGACATGGCTCGTGACTTCCACCGCGCCCAAGTGCAGCTGCATCTTGCCGATGGCACGCGTCGCCTCGGTCGACAGCATGTGGACCGAGGTCTCGGACCGGACCTGTGTGTACTCGTCGCCGTCCGCGGGCTCGACGATCGCGGCGCGATCGTCGAGATCGAGCGACTCCACGCGGTACGTCTGACCTTGGTGCAGATAGATCGCGCCGGGGTGGACTGCCTCGAACGCGCGCGACCCGTCGACGGTGCCGACGAGCCGGCCGTCGGCGTCGGCGATGCGGTATTCCTCGGCCGCGCCCGAGCGCAGCCCGATGCCGGGCGCGGGCGCGCCCCGCCCGGCCCACACCGCTCGCCGGTTGCGGAGCACCAGACGGTCATCGAGGACCAGCCGCCGCACGCCTTCGCCGAGATCCTCGCCCCACCACCGCTCGTCGTCGAGGCTCAGCGGCGCTTCATACGCCGCGCACGCGAGGTGTGGGAGCAGCACGAACGGGTTCGACAGGTTCACGACCGCAGGCTCGGGCGGACGGGTGAACACCTCACGGGGGTGAGCCATCAGCCACTGATCGAGCTGATCGGATCCGGCCACGAGCACGGCCAACGAGCGTTGCGTGGTGCGCCCCGCCCGTCCCGCCTGCTGGCGAAGCGAAGCGACCGTTCCGGGGAAACCGTCGATCACGCACGCGTCGAGCCCGCCGACGTCGATGCCGAGCTCGAGGGCGCTCGTGGCGACGACGCCGGCAAGACGGCCGTCGAACAGCTCGGTCTCGATCTCCCGGCGCTCGGTCGGGAGGTAGCCGCCTCGGTAGGAACGCACCTTGTCCGCGAGGTCGTCGCCGACCTGTCGTCGGACTGCGCCCGCGACGATCTCTGTGGCCTTGCGGCTCCGACAGAACGTGACCGTGCGCGAGCCCTCCTCGAGCAGCGCCGCCGTGAGGGCGGCGGCCTCGACGTTCGGCGAGCCACGAGTTCCCGTCTCGATGTCGAGCAAGGGTGGGTTCCACAACGCAAAGAGCCGTTCGCCGTGTGGCGACCCGTCGTCGAGCACCGCGTCCACCGGTAACCCGCAGAGCGCGGAGGCGAGCGCGGCCGGCTCGCCGACGGTGGCCGACGTGAAGATGAACACCGGCGACGCTCCATAGCGCGCGCACAGCCGACGGAGCCGGCGAAGCACGTGGGCGACGTGCGTGCCGAAGATGCCCCGGAAGACATGCAGCTCGTCGATGACGACGTAGCGGAGGCGGCGGAGGAACGTCGCCCACCGCGCGTGGAACGGAAGCATCCCTACGTGGAGCATCTCAGGATTGGTCAGCACGACGTTCGCGTGCCGGCGCACCCACGCCCGCGCCGGGGCCTCGGTGTCGCCGTCGTACGTCGCTGCGACGAGGCCGGGAAACGCGGGCGTCGCGATCCCCCTCAGCTGATCCTGCGCGAGGGCCTTGGTGGGGAAGATCAACAACGCCGACGCGGGAGTCGACGCGGCCGACCACCTCGGCGATCGCCGCCTGGTAGACGAGCGACTTGCCTGACGCAGTTCCGGTGGCGACCACGACGGAGTGGCCGTCCCGCACGAGGTTCAGCGCCTCTGCCTGGTGACTCCACAGGAAGTTGATGCCCAGTCGCTTCACCACCTCGTCGGGCAGAGGCTCGGCGAGAAGGGCGGTGCGGCTCTGGCGCGCGGGTTGCTGTTCGACGTGCACGAGCTGGCCTTGGGACGCCAGCGACTCGAGCAGGTCCTCGAACATGTCCCCATCCTGCCCGTGAGCGAGGCGGTTACCGTGGGGGGTTCATGGATCTGGCGTTGCAGATCTTCGAACAACGTGGCTGGCAAGTGGTGCTCGTCTCCGGCGAGCTCGACGTCGCCACCGCCCCGCGTCTCCATGAACAGCTGGTGACGCTGGCGAGCCAGGGCCACCGCCGGATCGCGATCGACCTCGATGGCGTGACGTTGTTCGACTGGATGGGACTCGGCGCCGTGCTCGGTGTCTTGGCCCGAGTGCGCGCGCTCGGAGGCGAGCTCGTTCTCATTTCGCCGACGGCGGTCGTGCGGGAGCTTCTCGAGCTCACCGAGATCGACGGTGTGCTCCCGATCCACGCGTCGCTCGAAACCGTGTCCACATGAGCGACGAGGACCCGGAGGAGATCGAGGAGTTCGAGATACCGATCCCGAAGCCCGACGAGCTGCTCGCTCTCGGCAACATCACCGCCGAGATGTTCGCCATCCTGCGGACCTGGTTCGACGTTCCGCCGCGGGTGACGCTCGATCTGATCGACGTCGACTCAGCGGTCACCGAACTCGGCGATCCGGTGATGATCGCCGCACTCGCAATGCGGAAGCTGCAAGCGCTGAACCTCCTGGCCACTCCCGGAGTGCGCACCACGACCGACGTGGTCGTGACGATCGTGTCCGATCTGGATCGCGCCCTGGTGCAGGCGCCAGTGATGCGGTTGCGGCTCGCTGCGGAGGTCACGGATTGGGATGCCGAGCTCGAGTGGCTGGAGGGCGAGGAGGCCGCGGTCGACGAGGCGCCGACCGCCCCCACCGAGACCGATCCTGAGGCGGCGCACTTCCGGGTGCTCCACGCAAAGCTCCACGAGGCGGCCGAAGCAGTGGTCGAGGCGACGGGCGGCGAGATTCGCATCCTCGAGTGAACCCGAATAGGCGCCTCTGACCTGCCACGACGCGGGCGCACGAGCACGGTGGCTTGACACACCGGCCCTGCCCTTCTTACCTAGCGCCGATGCCCAGGTCTCTTGTCATCGTCGAGTCGCCCGCCAAGGCGAAGACGATTTCGCGCTTCCTGGGCGACGACTTCGAGGTCAAAGCATCGGTCGGGCACGTCGCTGACCTGCCCAGTAAGGGCCTGGCGGTCGACGTCGACAACGGCTTCAAGCCGACGTACGAGCTGACCACCCGGGGCAAGGAAGTCGTCAAGGAGCTGCGCGCGGCACTCAAAGATGCCGACGAGCTGTACCTCGCCACCGACGAAGACCGTGAGGGCGAGGCGATCTCCTGGCACCTGCTCGAAGCCCTGAAGCCGCGCGTGCCGGTGAAACGCATGGTCTTCCACGAGATCACCCGCAGCGCCATCGACGCCGCCGTCGCCAATCCTCGGGGCATCGACTACGGGCTCGTCGACGCGGCTGAGACCCGCCGCATCCTCGATCGCCTCTACGGATATGAGGTGTCGCCGGTCCTCTGGAAGAAGGTGAACGCGGGGCTGTCGGCCGGTCGCGTGCAGAGTCCATCGACGCGGCTCGTCGTCGAACGGGAGTGGGAGCGGATCCGCTTTGTCGCCGCCGGCTATTGGGACATCGACGCGACATTCGCGACCGATCCCGGCTTCACCGGCACCCTCGTCGCGTTCGACGGACAGCGCGTCGCGACGGGGCGCGACTTCGACGAGAACGGCCGAGCGAAGCGTCAAGACGTTCGTGTGCTCGACGAGCCGACCGCGCGGGGACTCGCCGACCGTTTGGCCTCGTCCGACTTTGCGGTGCGAACGGTCGAGGAGAAGCCGTACCGCTCGAGCCCCAAAGCACCCTTCATGACATCAACGCTGCAGCAGGAAGGCAGCCGCAAGCTCAACATGAGCGCATCCCAGGTCATGCGCGTCGCGCAGGGTCTGTATGAGCGGGGCTACATCACCTACATGCGCACCGACTCGACGCTGTTGTCGGAGGTTGCCGTCGGCGCGGCGAGGGCGCAGGTCACCGAGCTGTTCGGGCAGCAGTACCTCTCCGACGGGCCTCGGCGCTGGGAGGGGAAGGTCAAGAACGCGCAGGAGGCGCACGAGGCGATCCGGCCCGCCGGGGAGTCCTTCCGAGCTCCGGCCGAGCTCGCCGGTGAGCTGTCCGGCTCTGACCTGCGCCTTTACGAGATGATTTGGATGCGGACGCTCGCGAGCCAGATGGCCGACGCGACCGGTCGCACTGTCACGGTGCGGATCGGCGCGACGTCGTCGAGCGGTGAGGACGCGGAGTTCTCGGCCAGCGGCACCACGATCACGTTCCCCGGCTACCGACGCGCGTATGTCGAGGGCAGCGACGACCCGGATGCGGAGCTCGCCGATCAGGAACGTCTGCTGCCGGCGCTCGAGGTCGGCCGGCGGGTGCCGCTCGGCGCGCTCGAGCCGAAGGGGCACACCACGACGCCACCTCCGCGCTACACCGAGGCGTCGCTCGTCAAGCGACTCGAGGAGCTGGGCATCGGCCGGCCGTCGACGTACGCGTCGATCATGCAGACGATCCAGGACCGCGGCTACGTCTGGAAGCGGGGCGGAACCCTCGTGCCGACGTGGACCGCGTTCGCGGTCGTGAACTTGCTCGAACGGCACTTCGAGACCCTCGTCGACTATGCGTTCACGGCGCGCATGGAGGACGACCTCGACGCGATCGCCCGAAACGAGCTCGCGAAGGCGGAGTGGCTGTCGCGGTTCTACTTCGGCAACGGAGACCCCGGCCTCAAGCGCCTCGTGCACGACAACCTCGATCTCATCGACGCTGCGGAGATCAACTCGATCCCCCTCGGACTCGATGCCAACGGCGAGCCCGTCGTCGTGAAGCCCGGTCGCTACGGCCCGTATGTGAAGCGGGGCGAGGACACCGCGTCCGTGCCCGAGAACCTGCCACCGGACGAGCTCACGCTCGATCGGGCGCTCGAGCTGCTCGCCGCGCCGAAGTCGGACGAGCCGATCGGCACGGACGACGTCACTGGGCTTCCGATCTACGCGCGCAACGGACGATTCGGCCCCTACGTGCAGCTCGGCGACGCCGACACGCTGCCCGCCGGCGAGAAGCCGAAGATGGCGTCGCTGTTCAAGACCGATGACCCTCGAGGCCCTCACGCTGAACGACGCCCGCGACCTGCTCTCGCTGCCCCGTGGTCTCGGCGTCGACCCGGCCGACGGTGAGGCCGTCGAGGCGAGCAACGGCCGGTACGGGCCGTTCGTGCGCAAGGGCAAGGAGTACCGGTCGATCGACATCGAGGAGCGCCTCCTCACCATCACGCTCGACGAGGCGCTCGCCCTGCTGGCCCAACCCCGCGTGTACCGGGGTCGCGGGGCGCCCAAACCCCCGCTGCGTGAGTTCGGCGACGATCCGGTGTCGGGCCGCCCGATCGTGGCGAAGGAGGGGCGCTTCGGCACCTACGTGACCGACGGCGAGACCAACGCGTCGCTGCGCCGCGGCGACCTGCTCGAGGAGATCACAGCCGAGCGGGCTGCCGAGCTGCTGGCCGAGCGACGAGAGGCGGGGCCGAGCAAGGCGCGCAAGACCGCCGGCAAGGCGGCGAAGAAGACCGGTGCAACGAAGACGGGTGCAACGAAGACCGCTTCAAAGAAGACCGCTGCGAAGAAGTCCGCCACGAAAAAGGCTGCCGCGAAGAAGAGCCCCGCGAAGAAAGTCGCAGCCGCGAAGAACCCGTCCGCCGAGGCGGAGTGACCCCCGCATAAGCCGAGTGGCCGCCCGCACGGGTGTTCGTTGAATACGCTGACCGCCGATGGGCGAGCGAAGGGACAGCCCCACCGCGACGCGCGCCGCCGATGGCCTCGGCGACGTGCCGACCGCTCCCTTTCCGCCCGTCGCGGATGACGGGCCGGTCCTCCCCGGCGTCAACGCCCAGATCCCTCCCGCCCAACACGTCCGCGTCTTCGGCTCGCGGGCGTACTTTCGGCTCTGGCTCGCCCAGGTCGTGTCGTCGCTCGGCGATTGGATCGGCTTCGTCGCGATCGTCGCGCTCGGCCCAGGCCATCGGAGGCTCCTCACCCGAAGCGGCGATCGCACTCGTGATGTCCGCCCGGCTCATCCCGGGCTTCTTCTTCAGCCAGTTCGCGGGCGTGCTCGTCGATCGCTGGGACCGCAAGAAGGTCATGGTCTGCTGCGACATCGGTCGCGGCCTCGTGCTCGCGACCTTGCCGTTCATCGACACGGTGTGGGGATTGGTCGTGGCGTCGCTGCTGCTCGAGATCGGCACTTTGTTGTGGGCGCCGGCCAAGGAGGCGTCGGTTCCGAACCTCGTGCCGCAGGATCAGCTGGCCACCGCGAACTCGCTCTCACTCGTCGCGGCCTACGGCACGTTCCCCATCGCCAGCTTCGTGTTCGCCGTCCTCACCGTGGGTGCGGGCGGCCTCGCCGACGTGCCCGGCTTCGGCTTCCTCGATGTCAACCGCGAGACGCTCGCGATCGGCGTCGACGTCTGCACGTTCTTCCTCTCCGCGGTGATGATCGCGACGCTGCCTCTCACGAAGCCGAAACGGGAGCCTCCCGCTCAGCGGGAAGGTCGGTTTCGGGTCGGTCGTCGCCGACCTCAAGGAGGGTTGGCACTTCATCTTCATCAACCCGAAGGTGCGGGCGGTGATGATCGCGCTCAGCACCGGCATGATCGGCGGCGGGATGGTCGTGCCGCTCGGGCCGGTCTTCGCCGAGGAAGTGCTCGGGTCTGGCCCAGCGGGGTTCGGTCTGCTGCTCACTGCGCTCGGCACGGGGATGGCAATCGGTGTGATCTTGCTCTCGGCGTTCCAGAAGAAGATCCCGAAGGCGACGGTGTTCACGGCGTCGGTGCTCGGCGCCGGCATCTCGCTCTTCGTCGCGGCGTCGATGTCGACCCTCCCGCCCGCGTTTCTCGCCATCCTCGGCATGGGCATCTGCACCGGAGCCGTCTACGTGTTGGGGTTCACGATCTTGCACGAGACCGTCGAGGACGATCTGCGGGGACGAACGTTCAGTGCGCTGTACACGCTCGTTCGCTTCTGTCTCCTGCTCGCGTTCGTGCTGGGCCCGCTGCTGTCGGGTGTGCTCAACCGATTCTCGATGCGGGTGTTCGGAGGGTCAGTGGAGATCCTGACGTACACGATCAGCTTGCCGGGCGTGCGTCTCACGCTCTGGTTGGCGGGGGCGATCATCGTGCTCGCCGGATGCCTCGCGATCTCGTCGCTTCGCTCCGCCAGCGCCACCGGACGCACTCGCGACCTGTGACGGGTCGCTTCATCGCGCTCGGAGGGCGGCGAAGGATCGGGGAAGTCGACACAAGCTCGATTGCTCGCGGACGAGCTCGGCGCGGTCGCGACCTTCGAACCGGGCGACACGGCAGTGGGCGCGGCCATTCGCGCCCTGCTGCTCGATCCCGCGACCTCGGGTCTCGACGATCGCGCCGAAGCTCTTCTCATGGCGGCCGACCGCGCCCAGCACGCCCGCGAGGTGATCCGGCCGGCGCTCGCATCAGGCCGCCACGTTGTGTGCGATCGTTTCGTGGCGTCGTCGATCGCGTATCAGGGATACGGGCGGGGCATGCCTCCCGACCGCGTCGCCGACCTCTCCGCCTGGGCGACGGGCGGCCTGCTCCCCGACCTCACCGTGCTGCTCGACCTTCCCGTTCACCTCGCCGCGGCCCGGCTGTCGAACACACCCGACCGCTTCGAGGCTGCGGGCGCGGGCTTCCACGAGCGCGTGGCGAACGGCTACCGCACGATGGCCGCCAACGACCCGGCGGGCTGGGTGATCATCGACGGGACGGGCTCGATCGAAGAGGTGGCGGCGGCAGTGCGGGCTGCGGTGCGCGAACGTCTGGGGCTGTGAGCGCCCCCGCGGTCTCCGACATCTCGCCCGAGCTCTTCACCGAGGTGATCGGACAGGACCGCGCCGTGACGCAGCTCCGCGCCGCCGCGGTGAGCCCGGTACACGCGTATCTGTTCGTCGGCCCACCCGGCAGCGGACGCAGGGCTGCGGCGCGAGCGTTCGCCGCCGCGCTCCTCGCGCCTCGAGGCGCGGGTCGCGACGACCGCGCCGTTCGGCTCGCGCTCGAGGGCCACCATCCCGATGTCCTCGAGGTCGAACGAGAAGGCGCGTCGATCTCAACGAAGCAAGCCGACGACATCACCCGCGCTGCATTTCTCTCGCCACTGGAGGGTGAGCGCAAGGTGCTGATCCTCGACGAGTTCCACCTCATGACCGCGGCGGTGGCGCCCAAGCTGCTCAAGACAATCGAAGAGCCGCCGCCGTCGACCGTCTTCGTCGTGCTCGCCGACGACGTCCCGCCCGAGCTCGTGACGATCGCCTCCCGGTGTGTGCGCATCGATTTCGGTCCGGTACCCGAAGCGCTCATCGAGTCGACCCTCGAAGCCGAAGGCGCCGAACCCTCCGACGCGCGCTTGGCCGCGGCCGCGGCCGGTGGCGACCTCGACCGAGCTCGTCTGCTCGCCAACGACCGCGAGCTGGCTGCCCGCCGAGCGGCGTGGCACGACATTCCCCACAAGCTCGACGGCAACGGCGCGACTGTGTTCGCCATCGTCTCCGAGTTGCTCGAGCTCATCGATCGTGCGGCTCAGCCGTTGCGGGATCAGCAGGAGGTGCGGGAGGCCGAGCTCGAGGAGCGCATCAAGGCGATGGGTGAGCGGGGCTCGGGTCGCAAGGACCTCGAAGATCGCCACAAGCGCGAGCTCCGTCGACACCGCACCGACGAGATCCGATTCGGGCTGGCCACGTTCGCCGGCGCGTACCGCGATCGACTTGTCGCCGGAGGCGGGCGCGAGGACGCGCTCGCGGTCGCGCGCATCCACGAGCTCCTCGATGACTGGCTACGAAACCCGAACGAGACGCTGCAGCTGCAGGCGCTGCTGCTTCAGCTCCCCGGCTGAGCGCTCGTTCCGACTTCAGCCACCGAGGCGAGAAAGCGCCGCACACTCGAAGCCGATTCTGCTCGCCACATCGAAACGACGTCGGTCGTGTGTCCGCGGTCGAGCCGCGTGAGCACGGGCGCGAGTCGGCGCTGTTGCGAGCGGACCAACGGACCGAGGTCAAGGCCTCGACGCTGTCGCAGCACGAGCTTCACCAACAGCTCGGTGCGGACATCGCGCACATGATCCACGGGAGTCGCGAGCCAGCGGTCGACGAGGCGAACGCCGGTTGGCGTCGCGGCGATCAGCTTTCGCGACGGTGCGCTGCCCTTCTCGACGCCACGGGGCACGGCGAGCTTGGCCGCCTCGAGCCGGTCGATCGCGCGATAGACGAGGGGACGGCTCAGCGACCAGACGGTCCCCACCTCGCCATCGCGGGCGAGCAGCTTCACGATCCCCCATCCGTGGGTCGGCTTTTCTCGCAGCAAGGCGAGGGTCACCCACTCGCCGAGCGAAAGGTCGGGGAGAGGAGTCGCGGCCACGGCGCGAGTGTGGCCGATCGGCTCGGAGACGGCGGTCGGCGTGGGGAGGCGACCGTCTAGGCTCGGCGACCCGTACCACCCCGCCCGGGTAGCTCAGTCGGCAGAGCGGCTCACTCGTAATGAGCAGGTCAAGGGTTCGATTCCCTTCTCGGGCTCGCAGTTCGTGTGTTCCTTCGGCTGATGCCCGACTGGCCGTGTGTACGACCGATTTAGCGTGGCATCGATGAGGGTTCCTGACCGTTGTTTGGCCGACCTACAGGAGCGGGCTATCTGGTGTTCGAGGGCTTCCTCGACGCCGACGAGCTGGATGCGGCGCAGGAAGCCTTGTGGCTGCACTACCCGCGGCCCGAGGAGTACTTCGCCGACCCGGCCGCTCATGCCTGGCTGGCAACCGGCCAGTGGGCCGGCATCGTCGGCGGACCGTGGCGATCGTGGAACCTGAACCGACTGGCCTTTCATCCCGACCTGCTCGACCTGGCGGAGCGCTTCCTTGGTTCGGCCGACCTGCGCCTCTATGAGGCCGAGCTATGGGCCAAGTACGCCGGGGCCGTCGACTACGACCAGCGCCACCACCGCGACTTCGTCAACCACAGCCTCGTCGTGCCCAAGCGCTCCCAGCCGGCCACGCAGATGGCGAGCTGGATCCTGCTGTCAGACGTCGGCGACGAGGACGGCCCTACCAAGATCGTTCCGCTGTCGGTCGGGCAGAGCGTGCCGTACTGGCCGGTCCCTGGGCATCACGACATCACGAACTACCTCCCCGCGGGGATGTTCGCCGAGGAGGAGGTCTCGATGACAGGTCCCGCGGGAACCCTGTTCGCGTTTCGGACCGACGTCCTTCACCGTGGGTCGCACATGACCGGCGAACGATCAACCCGCTTTGCGCTCCTCGCCGACTACGACGTGTGGGCACCGCGCTGGACCGGCAGAGTCGCCTGGGCCGAGCGCGCGACGGGTCCAGACTGGTTCGAGATCGTCGAGCGGGCGTCTCCCCGGGAGCGGTCGGTGTTCGGCTTCCCCGCTCCGGGCGACCCGTACTGGGACGAGCAGACCCTCGCCGACACCCAAACGCGCTACCCCCATGCCGACCTCACGCCATACCGCTGAGGAGATCAGCGCTGGCCGAGGGACCCTGGCTGTTCTCTAAAGGCGAACAACCGAACGGCACGCGAGAGGCCTCCGCGCGCGCTTCCCGTGCCAGTCGCTTGCGCCCGGCGGAGCTCGCTGCCGGGGTGCGACGTTCATCCTTCGGGTCGGTGGCGTTTGGTTAGCGTGTGGCTCCGTCATGTCGTCTGCGCTGCGGTTCTCCGTGATCATCCCGCTCGAGGACCACCGGGGACACGCCGTCCGCTGCGTGCGGGGCTGGGCGAAGGACCAGCTGTTTCCGCGTGAGCAGTTCGAGATCGTCATCGCGAGCCCGGCTGGCCATCCGACGGCCGAGCTGGACGAGATCCGGGGCCTGCTCGGGCCGCAGGACCGGATGCTGGAGTTCGATCGTCACCACGACATGGACCTCTGCGCAAAGGCCGCCGAGAGCGCGATCGGCGAGCTGCTGTTCTTCACGGAGTCGCACTGCCTGCCGGAGCCCGGGACGCTTGCCCGCGCGGATGCCGATCGCGCGCGCGAACCCGGAGTGGTCCGGATTCAGCGGCCGCTCGATCCCGGTCACCGGCAACCTCCTGTCGGAGATCGAGGCGGGGTGGTACGGGCCGGACATCGAGTTCGGCATGAACGAGCATCCCTGGCGGAAGGTGCTCGACCAGTGCTTCGTCGTGCGTCGGTCGGCGTACTTCCAGGCGGGCGGCTTCGATCCGGCATTCGGGCACTTCGCCGAATGGCTCATCGCCGCCCGCTTCTACGCGCTCGGCCTGAAGATCGGCTACGCGCCGACCGTCCGAATCCACCACCTGTACATCGGGGAGTTCGGCGAGTGGCAGCGCTTCACGGCCAACTTCTTGCAGGGACAGATGGCGTATCTCGCGCTGGAGCCCGCCGATCCACTCACGACGATGTTCGACGAGGTGGGGGAGTGGTCGCGACCGACACATGCTGCGGCGCAGCGTGGCGCGCCGGGTCTGCCGCATGCTGCTGCGGGACCTGCGCCGATCGATCGAGGTCGGGAGCGCGGCGAGCCCGCGTGGCAACCTCTCGTCGCTTCGACACTGGCACTGGCGGCTGCTCACGTCGTGGCTCGTACGAGCAGCGGCCGGACACTCGATAGTGCTGATGCGTGCGCAGCGCCGGCGCCTCACGACCCGAGTCGCGCTGCAGGTGGATCTCCTGACCCGCAGCCGAGCCCGCGCAAAGGTGCACTTCGGGCGCTGCTGCGAGGCGATCATCACGGTGGAGCGCACCCGGTTCCTGCGAACGTGGGCTCGCAATCTCGAGCGCGACAAGGCGAGCCGCCCGCCTCTCGACGACGCGCCCGCTGGTGACTCCGGCCTATGGGAGCCCGGACAGCTCAACGAAGCCCATGGCGTCGGGTTCCATCTCGCCGAGGCCGCCGGTGCGGAAGCCATTCGCTGGTCTGAGCCCGCTGCGTACGTCGAGCTGCCGCTCGCCGCCGGACGATACGTGATCCGGCTGAACTGGCTCTTCCCTCCGCGGGTCGACGATGAGCCGCGCCTGCGCTTCTACCTCGACGAACAGCCGATCCCGGCCAAGAACGTGTCCATCCGGCGAGACTTCGTCGAGCTCCGCGTGGACGTTCCCGAGTCGTCGTCTCCGCCGCGCCTCGGGTGGGTCTGCCCGGCCACTCGTGCGGACGGCGACGACCGGGCGCTCGGCCTGCCGGTCGTCAGCCTGGCCTGGGCCCGCGAGGACGCGCGCACGAGCCACATGGACGAGCGGACCATGGAGGGAGTCGAGCTCGCCCACCTCACTTGACAGGCCACCGGAACCGAAGACTCGGTCAAGGTCGGCTCTGGAAGACGTAGGGCGCGAGCGTTTCCTGGGCGTCCTTACACCGCCGCTTCCAGCCGGAGCCGCCGTAGTAGGCGAGGCTGCCCGGTGGCGCTTCGCCGTGACCGTTGTAATACGAGAGGCAGTCCCGGAGCGGTGCGGTGGTGAGGTCGGCCTCGCGGCAGTGCGCCGCCCACGCTTCTTCGTCCTCCTGACGAACATCGACGACGTCGTCGCCCGCTTCGCGCATCGTGGAGAGCATCCACGTGACGTAGTCGCTGTGCGTGTCGATGGCGTCGGTGAAGTTGAAGCTGCCGCCCCCGCCCTGGGGGCCAGTGATGATGAACAGGTTGGGGAATCCGTGCGTGTGCAGGCCGAGGAACGTCTTCGTGCCCTCGGTCTGCCACTTGTCGCTCAACGATCTGCCCTCACGGCCCACGACCATGTTGAACGTCGAGGTCGCCATCCACTGGAAGCCGGTCGCGTAGATGAGCACGTCGAGCGGGTACTCCACGCCGTCGTGGACCACGCCGCGCTCGTTGATCTCCGCGACACCCATGGGCGCGGTGTCGACGAGATGCACGTGCGGCAGGTTGAACGTCGGCAGGTACTCGTCGTGGAACGTGGGCCGCTTGCAGCCGTACGGGTAGTAGGGCTTGAGCGCCTCGGCAGTCCGAGGGTCCTCGACGATGGCGTCGACCCGGGCGCGGATCTGCTCCATGATCCTGAAGTTCGAGTCGAGCTGCTTCTCGACCAGCTCCTCAGGGGTCAGCTCGCGCTCGTGCTGCTTGCGCTCCTTGTAGTCCGGGACGCGTCCGGCGAGGTAGTCGTCGTTGGCCTGGATCGCCGCCCGACCCTGGGAGATCTTGGCGAAGCGAGCGCGCCGAGCTCGCGCCCAGCCGGGCTCGTTCGCCCACGTGTCCCGCTCCGCCTCCGTCGTCTCCCGCTGATCGCGCACGTCGATGGTCGAGGGCGTCCGCTGGAAGACGAAGAGCTCGCCCGCGACCTTGGCCAGCTCGGGGATCGCCTGCACTGCCGTTGCGCCGGTGCCGATGATCCCGACGCGCTTTCCGTGGAGATCGACGTCGTAGTTCCACCGCGAGGTGTGGAACGACTCGCCCTCGAACAGCTCCATCCCGCGGATCCGCGCCAGCTTTGGGGTGGTGAGGATGCCGTTGGCGAGGATCACGAAGCGCGCACGCATCGCGTCTCCGCGGTCGGTGAACACCGTCCAGCGGCCCGTCGTCTCGTCCCACTCGGTCCGCTCGACCGTGGTGTGGAACAGGCAGCGCTCGTAGAACCCGAACCGCTCGGCCATCGTTTGGCAGTACTCGTAGATCTCGAACCCGGACGCGAACTTCATCGACGGGACGTAACCCATCTCCTCCAGCAGCGGGAGGTAGCTGTACGACTCGACGTCACAGGCGATGCCCGGATACCGGTTCCAGTACCACGTCCCGCCGACGTCCCCACCCTTCTCGCAGAACCGAACGTCGACGAAACCCGCCTGCGTCAGCTTGTGCCAGAGCAACAGGCCGGCGAACCCCGCACCCACGACGAGGATCTCGCACTCATCCGTCAACGCATCCCGCGGCACCGGGTCCGTCGAGTAGACGTCCTGCAGGTACTTCGCGAACTCGCCCTCCATGGCGATGTAGTCGGCCGCACCCCGCCGGGCCTCCTTGTAGGCCCGGTACTTCGCCTGTTCGACCGCGTCGAACACTGCTCCGGCGGGCTGCTCGGGCAACACCTTCAACGACTCGTCCGTCAGCACTGCGTACCCGGACCCGGTGATGTTTCCCTCCGGCGCCGCTCGGGTGTCGAACACCTTCAAGCCGGTCGCGGGATCGACGCGCACTGCGGCTCGCTGTCCACCCATCAGGTCATCGTTCCTGTCGCGATCACGCGCATCGACGATAAAGGGAACCGGCCCACGGTGCGAACCACCAATTCGATCATCCGTACCGTGCTCGCACGCAGAGCGGCGGCTATGGCACCGACCCGCTGAGTCGCCTCTCCCAAGTCAGGAGCGTGGCATCGACATCGATGGGTCCGGTGCGTATCTCGATCGTTCCCTTGACTCGTCTAGGAGCATCGCCCGTATCGACATACCCGCATCGGCGGTAGAACGCCTGAGCAGCTCCATCGTCCACGCTCACGCCGAGACTCAATCGATCGAAGCCGCGGGCGCGTGCCTCGTCCTCTGCACGGCCAAGTAGGGCGGTACCAACCCGTTGGCGTCGATGTTCTGCTCGGACGTACACGTCCTGCAGCTCGGGCGGATCGGTGAGCGCGAGGTGGACGTGGCCGAGCGGCTCGTCACCTGCCCAAGCCACGAGGTAGAAGCCGTCGCCCTGGTGCATCCGCGCCAGCCCGAGAACCGACGCCACCGAGTCGAACTCAGACTGCTCGAGCGGTCGGATGTCGACGATGACGAACAGACTGCCCGGTCGAAACCGGGACCGACACCGCAAACCGCCATGAGGCCTTGACCTTCAAGCCGGGATGAAGGTTTACGGTGGCGGGCGTGAGCACCTACACCATCGGCGAGATCGCCGGACGGAGCGGCTTCACCGCGTCCGCCCTTCGCTACTACGAGGACATCGGACTGCTCGAACCCGCCACGCGCACCGCGGCGGGGTACCGGCTCTATGACGACACCGCGCTGTCCCGCCTCGCGTTCATCGGACGCGCCAAGCAACTCGGGTGCTCGCTGGAGGAGATCACTGATCTCGTCGGCATCTGGGACGGCGAGCAGTGCGGCCCGGTGCAGCGACGCTTCCATGAGCTCGTGACGACGAAGCTGGGCCAGGCCGAGCGCCAGATAGCGGAGCTGACGGCGCTGGCCGACCAGCTGCGACATGCGGCGGCACAACTTGCCGGACCAGCAACCGACGGCCCGTGCGACGAGACCTGCGTCTGTCTCACCTTTTCGATGAGCAGCAAGGCCGCGAGATGAAGCAGCACGCCAGAGACGGCGTCTCTGTTCTCGGGATCGGCGCCACCGCGTGTGTCGCCTGCTGCGCGGGCCCCATCCTGGCGTTGCTTGGCGGCGTTTCGCTGGCCGGTCTTGCGAGCACACTTGTGATCGGCACCGGCGGACTTGCGATTGCCGTCCTCGCGTTGATCGCCCTCCTCGTCGTCCGTCGCCATCGCGCGGCGGACCGAATGGCCACCAGCTCACCCGTCCTCGTGGCGACGCCGACCCGCCGACCCGCCCCTCCACGGAGCACTCCATGAAGCTGATTCCGATCTACGACGCATCCGCGCCGATCGCGTGCACGATCGGCGACGACGAGATCCCCGAGCGGCTCGCGCTGCTCGAACGACTGCGACAAGCACTCGACTCTGTCGAGCGCGCCGAGCACGGACTGTTGCTCCGGTTCTGGGACGAACCCGCAATCGCCGCCGACGTACGGCGGTTCACCGTCGACGAAAAGCGCTGTTGTCAGTTCTGGGGCTTCGAGGTGGGCTCGAGGTCGGGCGAGCTCACGCTGCGGTGGGATGGGCCGCCGGGTGCCGCCGATCTCATCGACCAGTTGCATGCCTACTTCCTGGGCGATCAGCCGCTCACCGCGCTTGCCGGCCTGCTCTAGCTGGTCCAGTCGGTCGCGGCCGCGATCAGTCCGACGACCCCCAGCACGGTGCCGACGGCGCGCACGGTTGTTGGGGATGTCCCCGCCCCTCCCACGCTGAGGATTGCCCCGGCGGAGCCGATTGACAGGATCGACCCGGCCGACCCGATCGAGAGGATGGACCCGCTCGAACCGATCGAGGCGATCGACATCGCGGATGCCAACGAGCCGACTGACGCAAACGACAGCGCCGATCCGACCGATGCCGCGGACAGCACCGAGTTGACCGACCACCACGACAGCACCGAACGATGCCTCATCAACGCTCCCATCGACGACTGGCCGCGAGCGCGAACACGCCGAGCGCGGCGGCGATGCCTATCATCTCGGCCGCAAGCCCGCCGGGTACCGGCAGCGTCCCGGCGTACAGCACGAGCCCCGCAACGGCGGCGCCCGCGATCGACACCACGACCACCCGCATCCCTCGCCGCGCGATGTCTCTGCCTCTCTCGACGGCACCCGTCACCGCGTCGAGCGACCACGCCACGAGCTGATCGACGACCAAGAGGAGAAACGCGGCGCCAACGATGGGCGCCGACGCGCTCTCCTGCCCCGGTAGTGAGAACGCGAAGGCGGCGGCGATGCAGACCAGTCCGGCGGGATAGGCACCGCTGCTCGCCGTGAGTCCGGCGACGAGCGCACCAACGCCTACGACACCGAAGACGACCGCGCCGCGCCGACTGTCGCCAGTCGCCAGAGAGATCGCCAACGTAAGGACGAGCAGGGCGGCGACCACTGCGCCCGCGGCGGTGAGCCACCGGATGACACGTACGTCACGCGTGGTCGCGATCATCGCATCCGCCGCGTGGGTCGGCGCCGAGCGCGTACGAGCGCGAGCACGTCGCCGGGATCGCCGCCCGAGGTCGCGACGACAGGGATGCCGAGCCGCTCGAGCTCGCGGCGGCGCTCACGGAGCTGCAGCATCCAAAGACGGCGCGCGAGCGCGGCCGGCTCGATCCCCGTCGTCTCTCCGACGTCGACGCTGACCACCACGACTGCGGTGTCGTGACCACGCCGAGCAAGGTCGGCAATTGCGCCGGTCATCCGTTGGTCGTGCAGCCCGGACACCGCGAGCACCTGCGCGCCCGCCGGAAACACTGGCCGCGGCAGATAGGCGACGGATCGCTGCGCATCGCTCCACGACGCGTGCGACTCGAGCAGCCGGTCGATCACCGCGAGCCGGGCCCGCTCACCGCCGCCGGGAGTCACCCAGCTCGGGAGCCCACCGAAGCCCACGACGCCGACTCGATCGTGCGCGGCGAGGTGCGCCATCGCAACCTGCCAGGCGACCCGCACACTCCGTTCGAGCGACGCCGATCCGCCGCTCGGGCGATCGGCGAACGTGTCGACTAGCACCACCAAGTCTCCCGACTTCTCGGGATGGTGCTCGTTGACCCACAGCTCGCCGCGCCGCGCCGTCTGGTACCAGTTGACCGAGCGGAGGCGGTCACCCTCTCGGTATTGGCGCACTTCGGCGAACTCAAATCCCTCGCCGCGCCGTCGCGCCACATGCACACCGCTCGCCGCACGGGGTTCGACGTTCGGAAGCAGCGCGCGCAGGGTTCCGTCATCGGGCAACACCCGTAAGGTCGCGGTCGTCGGCAGTGCACCGGTCCAGCGCACCAACCCGAACGGTCCGGCCGCCTCCAGGCGCACGGGGCCCAGTGCTTCGATCCCCCACCGGACACTCTGCAATCGAGCGACGACCGACACCGGCTGGCGGCCGATCGCAGTCACCCAGACGAGCCGACCATCCGCCGGCTCGACGACCTGGGCGAACCCTTGATGGGGGAACCAGACCGCGACACGGGACAACGGCACGGAGCTGGAGATCGTGACGCGCACGACGATGTCCTCGCCGGCCACGACTCGGTCGGCGTCCGACGCGACGTCGACGACCAGCCCCGGCCGCTCAGCCATCACCACGGCGCCGACAAGAATCACCGCGAAGGGCGCGCCGAGCGCGACGAGCTCGACCCGGCCCGTGAGAATCCCGGTGAACACGCCGGCGACGGCCAACGCCGCGACGGCAACGAGTCGAGCGGTCGATCGCCGCTGGAGCTCGACCGCCGTGCTCACCGAGCCGACGGTGCCGGCACGCCAGCGACGAGCTCGGCGAGCACCTCGTCCGCGGAAACCCGACGCACCCAGAGGTCGCTGCGAAGGACGACGCGGTGCGCGAGCGCGGGGATGACGACTTCCTTCACGTCATCCGGCGTCACATAGTCGCGGCCGGCCAGCGCGGCGCGAGCCCGGCTCAGCTTGACCAGGGCGAGGCTGCCGCGAGGGCTGGCCCCGACCTGCAGCTGAGAGGCCTGCCGCGTCGCATCGACGAGCGCGACCACGTAGCGGCCGATCGCTTCCTCGACGTGCACGGTCTCCAACGATGCCTGCATCGCCCGGAGCCCAGCTGGGTCGGTGATCGGCGACAGGACGACCTCGTCAGTGCCCCGCTCCATGCGACGGGAGAGCAGGTCCCACTCGTCGTCGTGCGACGGGTAGCCGACGGTGGTTCGCAGCATGAAGCGGTCGAGCTGCGCTTCAGGCAACGGGTAGGTGCCCTCGTACTCGATGGGATTCTGGGTGGCGATCACGAGAAACGGCGGGTCGAGTGGATGCGTCGTTCCGTCTGCGGTCACCTGCCGCTCTTGCATCGCTTCGAGCAGAGCGGCCTGCGTCTTGGCCGGTGCACGGTTGACTTCGTCGGCGAGCACGAGGTTCGCGAAGAGCGGCCCGTGCCGGAAGGTGAACGTCTGCGTGCGTTGATCGAGGAGCGTCGCACCGGTGATGTCCGACGGCAACAGGTCGGGCGTGAACTGGATGCGACAGAACGACAAGCCCGTTGCCGTGGCGAACGAGCGAGCCATCAGGGTCTTGGCCACGCCCGGCAGGTCGTCGAGGAGCACATGGCCGTCCGCGAGCAGGCCCATGAGCACCAGCTCGAGCACCTCCCGCTTCCCGACGACCGCGCGCTCGACTTCGTCGAGGATCTCGTTTGCGGTCTTCACGGTCGCGGCCAGATCCATCACGAAGCCTCCACACGATCGAGGAGACTCGACCAATCCGACGACGACGTGGGCAGCTCGCCGCTGTCGTCGGGCACTCCCGCCGAACGAAGCGCCTCGCGGAGCTCGATCTCCGCGTTGCGCCGAACCCGAGGGTGCGTCGACGCCGCGAGCGAGAACGCGAGGCTCAGCTCTTCCACAGGAGCGGGATCAGCCGACACTGGCTCGGGCTTCCGTCGACGTGCGAGGGGATCAGCGCCCAAGGGCAAGCGACGACGCACGAGGTGAAGAAGCGCGAGCCCGACGAGCACCGCGAGCACCCAGATCTCGAGCCGCGCGGTGGCGGTGCGCTTGCTCGGAGCGGCGACAACGAGCGCGCCCGTGACGAGCAGGCTGAACACCGCGGCTTGGAAGAATCGCCGCATCACGCACCCACCTCGGAGACATCGGCGTCGCGGCGCAGGTCAGCGCGCGCGGCAGTCAGCGCTTCGATCGCGCGGCGCCGATGTGCAGCGCTCATCGGGTGATCGCTGAAGCGCGCCTCGGCGAACAGGACGGTGAGATCGGTGAGGGGTTCGGGCCGTACGTCGAGGCGGCGCAGCACGCGGGTGAGGTACTCCCCTGGCGCCTCGTCGGGCCGTCGCGGGTGGCCCGCGGCGGCAAGCCCCTGGAGGAGCGTCGCGTACGCGGCGAGGATCGCCGCCCGATCGTCGCCGCCTTCGAGGAGGTGCTCGAGCGACTCGTCGATCGAGCTCACCGCGTCGTCGCGCACCTTCGGCTGGGTCGTCGCTCCCGTCCTGACTCACCATGCGGCGACGGGTGAGCGCCGCGGCCGCCAGCACGGCGAGGACACCACCACCGAGAACGATCGCCACCCACGGAGGGTCGCCGCGCCGATCAGCTGCTTCCGCTCGCGGCTCGCTCGACTCGACGTCCGCCGCTTCGGAGGCGTCGTCGTCACGGGATCCGCGGGAGGTTTGGAGAACGAGCGTGGCGGCGAACGCGACGATCATGACGAGCAGCAGCTTCAGCACGCTCGGACGCCGAGAGGGACGGCCGATGGTCGGTGAGCGCCGCGCCGTCATGATCAGGACGAGACCAGCGGCGGCGGTGAGCACGAAGAACACGACGAAGATCGCACCGATCCATTGCGGCGGCTGGAGGGTGCCCGCATCGTCGTTGACGTCGAACGGCGCCTCTTCGGACGCCAGCCCCACGAGGGCGAGCAAACCAAGCGTTCCGACGACCACGCCCGCGCCCCAGACCTGTCGCGGGCGGAGGCGCATCGCGCCCACCGTACTGTCGAGCCCGCTCGAGACCGGGCGCAGGTGCCGGGCGCTATGCCTTGTCGACCGTCGCCGTCGGGGCGTTGCCGTTCCATTCGTATCCGGCCGGCATGGACACGCTCATCACGACGAACTGCACTTGGTCGACGCTGTCCTTGCCCGACCGCTTGTACGGGCCCGCACTGCTCGACACCTGACCCGACGCGTTCGCGGTGAGGACGACCGTCTCCTCGATCCACTGCTTGCTGCTCGAGTCGTTCGTCATCTGCTGGTAGCGCCGCACCTTCATCGTGACGAGGGCACCGGGCACTGGCTGACCCGAGGTCGACCGCACGACGAGTGTGGAGTAGGCGGTCCAGTTCCCGCCGTCGCGCACGCCTACCGCGGAGGTGAACTCGATCCCGCTCGGCGCCGCGATCGTGGTCGGCGCGGCCGACGTGGTCGGGGCCACCGTCGTCGCCGGGGCCACTGTCGCGGTCGGAGAGACCGTCGTCGCGGAGCCCCCGCCTCCACCCCCGCCGCCGCCACCGCTGGGCGCCGCGGTCGCGAGCGTGGAGAGGGTGCCGCCGGCAGTCTCCAGGCTGTCGGACGAGCCCCCGCCGAGACCCCGGATGGCCGTCGTCGCCATCACTGCAATCAACGCCAGCATCAGCGCGTACTCGACCATCGTCGCACCCCTGTCGCGCCTGGCGCGCCGGAGGAGCGAGGCGAAAATCATGCAACCATCTTCGGGGTTTTTTCGCCCGCTTCCATGGGTCGTTTTGCCCCTTTGGGGAGGGCGCGAGTCGCCCTACTACGGTGCCTCCGGTGGCGACGGATCCGCCGAGCGTCGAGTCGATGTGACGGATGTCGCATGAGCTCGGCGGGCGATGCACGGAAGGTGCGGGTCGGCGAGGTCGTCGCGGTGCTCGGCGGGGCGGTCCTGCTGGTCGCGAGCTGGGTCGTGGTCACCGCGACCGACCGTCTTCCCCAGTGGGAAGCGAACGTGTTCGAGGCCGTCAATGATCTGCCCGACTGGATCTGGCCGGTGCTCTGGATACCGATGCAGGTCGGCAGCTACGTGGGATCACTCGTCGTTGTCGCTCTGACGGCGCTCATCAGCCGGGACCTCCGGCTCACCCTCGCGGCGCTCGTCGCCAGCCAACTCGCGTTCTGGTTGTCGAAGGCGGTCAAGGGGTCGGTGCTCCGCGGGAGGCCGGCGTCATTGCTTCCCGACGTCCATCTCCGTGAGGACGCGCACGGCCTCGGCTACGTGTCCGGTCACACGGCGGTGGCGTTCGCGCTTGCTGCCGTGCTGGCGCCCTCCCTTCCTCGGAAGTGGCAGATCGTCACGGGAGTGGTCGCCGTCACCGTGGCCTTCGCACGCGTGTACGCCGGCGCGCATCTCCCTCTCGATGTCGTCGGAGGAGCGGGGCTCGGGTCTGCTCGTGGGAACCCTCAGCCGGTGGGCGTTCGGGCTCGGCGGCGAGGGCCTGCCGGTCGAGCATCCCGCCGCGGTGGAGTCGGCCGAGCGCTGCGACCTAGATGAGGTTGCGGCGCTCCAAGAGGTGGAAGCTCGCCCAACCGGGCAGGATCGGCAGCCAGAAGGTCACCAGCCGGTAGCTCAGGACCACGGCGACCGCCACCCCCGACTCCATCCCCAACCCGGTGAAGCCGGCCACGAGCGCGGCCTCCATGGCGCCCAGGCCGCCCGGCGTCGGCGCCGCGGCCGCGAGGAGCGAGGCTCCCGTGTACACGGCCCCGACCTCGGCGAACGTCACGCCGCCGTCGTAGGCGGCGCTGGAGGCAGCGAGCGCACCGACATACGCGAGGGTCACCCCGAAGGACCCGCCGAAGAGGAACAGGAGCTTCATCGGTGACGTCGCGAGCGACGCGATGCTCCTCGCTGACTGGCTGAAGGAACGACGAAGACGTGGGTGCGCACGAGCTTTCGCCCTCGCCGCGTCGCGGCAACCATGCCGGCAACGACGAGCAGCACCACGATGATGACGAGCAGGCGGCTGCTGCTCGGGAGCTTGAAACCCGCGTTCCCCTTGCCCGCCCAGAAGAAGAACACGAACAGCAGCACGAAGTGGACGACGCCGCCGGCCAAGACGTTCAGTCCCATCCCGGCGACCGCTTCGGCGGGCGGGACCCCGGCCTTCTGCATGTAGCGCACGTTGAGGGCCATGCCGCCGACGTTCGCGGGAGTCACCCGGTTCACGAAGGAGGAGGCAAGCGCGGCCTCGGTCGTCGGCAGCAGCGGCAGCGACTCGTGCACTCCGCCCATCAGGCCGAGCGCCGACGCGAAATAGGTGAGCGCCGACATCACGACCGCGACGAACAACCACGCGTAGTTCGCGGATCGAAGCGCGGTGAAGCTGTCGTCGACGTTGGCCAGCTGCGGGAGCAGGATGTAGAAGGCACCAGTGAGCGCCGCGATCATGAACAGCGTGCGCGGTCTCACCCGAACGAGTCGCTCGAGTGGCGCCGGCTCGGTACCCGTGGTCTCCGCGATGCCCGAGCGGAGCTCCTGCAGCAGAGCCTTCGACGCCTGCTTGCGCGTCGACGCCGCGAGCGCGAGCGGTTGGAGGTAGGGCGCCGCGCTCGCGAGCGCATCAGGGTCGAGGACCCGCGCGGCCGATGCGACAGCGCGCTCCGAGCCGACCATCGCGGCGAGCGACGCGAGCAGCTCGGCGCGATCGATTGCCTGCGGCCCGCGGCGACGCCGAGCCCTGAGCGGCGGCGAAGTCAACGACGACCGGCGCCCCTGCCGCGACGAGGATGTTCGACGGGTGAAGAGCGCGATGGGCGATCCGATTCCGATGGAGGACGCTCGGCTTGCCGCCACACCGCGTCGAGGAGGTCGTCGTCGATGTCCTCGGCGCCGAGCTCGGACAACCGGCCGACCCTCGACGTGCTGGGTCGCCAACGCCATCGAGCCGTCTGGGAGCGCGGTGAGCACCTCGAGGTCGGGGCACGCCGATCCGCCCCGTCGGGCCACGAGCAACATGCAACGCCTCGTGTTCGACCTCGCGTTCGAGCGTTCCGCTGGACCACTCGTCCGTGGGGTTCCGGAACAGCAGCGCCCGGTAGCCGCGGTACAAGCACGTCGGCGTCACGGCTGTCGCGGTCGTAGACCTTCACGAACGAACGGGCGCCGCCGGCCTCTGTCACCGCGTACAGCTGGGCGCGCCCGCCGTCGGCGCGCTGCAGCGTGAGGTCGACCACGTCGACGCCCGCTTCGTCGAGGGCGGCGACCACGGCGACCGGCGTCGGACGCCGGTTGGGCGCCCCGAACGCGATCAGCAACACGAGTCCCCCGACGAAGCCCGCCGCGACTGCGAGAAGCAGGCCGACCAGGCCCGCCGTGCCAGCGATCGCGATGACGAGCACGAGCGCCACGAGAGCGAGGTCACTCGCACGTCGCCAGGACCGAGACAACCACGGCTTGCCCACGACCGTGGCCCCGGCCACCGCCGGCGACGTAGGCGAGTGACGGAAAGCGCGACGACGCCACCCAGGTCTCGGTGTCGACCGCGTCGGCGACCCGTCGAGGGATGTCGAGGGACAAGTCGAGAGCCGCGAACACGAGCAGACCGGCCGCGGCGCCCAGCAGTCCGACGCCGATGCGCCGCCACCGCCGTTGCCAGACCAGCAACGCCGCGATCACGCACGGGCACGAGCACGCCCCCGACCTGAGCGACAGTGAGGAAGAACTCCCGAACCGCGTCGGGCAGCTGCGACGCCACTCGTCCGAGGTCGGTGCTCACGCCCGCGCTCGTGGCGTCCGCAACGCTCAGGAAGATCGCAAGAAGCACGAGCGCCGTGCCCCACAGCACGAGCCGCACGACGTCGCCCGGATGACGGAAGTACCGATCCCCGGGAGGGCGCGCGTGCGCGAGAGCGTCGCCGTCGAGCGGCATCCCGATCTGGACTTCAGGAGCGGTCGCGGTCACGTCGTGCCGTCTCGTGCGACGGCGCCGACGACCCGCAAGAGGAGGACGGTGCCCGCGACGAGGCCTCCGTATCCGAGGATCTCGAACAGGCCCGACCTCGTCGGAGAGCATCGGTCCTTCCTCGGCAGGTACGAGCAGCAACGCGGACACCAACAGGAATGTTGCCCCGATTGCGGCCAGCAATGCTCGATTCGACGAGCGTTCGCAGAATCCGGCGGGAATCCTCGTCGACGATGTGACGAATCCGCAGGTCACCGCGCCCGGCGAGCATGAGGATCCGATCGAGCCGGTCGGGAAGGCGGCGGAGGTGAGGGAGCGCGGACACGAACGCGTCCTTCACCATCGCGTCCCGATCGACGAGCGGCTCGGTGGTCGAACCCATCATCTCCACGACGCTCCCCACCAGCGAGACGCCGGGCGAGATCACCCGCAACGTGCCGTCGAGCGTGGCGAGCGATCGCGAGAGGAGGACGAGGTCGCCGGGAAGCCGAATGCCGAATGGCGCCATGACCGCCACGAGCTCCTGCATCACGGCGGGGTCGATCACGCCGTTGGCGTGGACGTGATCGGCGACGAGACGGCGCGAGGACACGTTCCAGGCGTTCTGGCGCGACGGTCTCGGTGACGTCGGCGACGCGCTCGAGGCTCTCGCGTAGCAAGCCGATGTCGCGGAGCGCGATCGCCGACGAACATGTCGACGATCGCGGCTTGCTGGATCGTGTCGAGCCGACCCATCGCGCCGAAGTCGATGAGCCCCAACGACCCATCGCTCAGGACGAAGACGTTTCCCGGATGAGGGTCGGCGTGGAAGTAGCCGTACTTCAGGATCTGGTCGAACATCGAGCGACAGGAGCCGCTCGGCGAGAGCCCGTCGTTCGTCTTCGGTCGCGCCGAGCCGATCCGGGGGTGGCGTCCGCGATCGTCGAACCCTCGAATCGCTCTTGCACGAGCACCCGTCGAGTGCACAGGTTCCGGTACACCTTCGGGATCCGCACTCCGTCGGCGGTCCCGACGAGCCTCGCCATCTCCTCCATCGCGTCGGCTTCTCGGAGGAAGTCGAGCTCGGCGCGCAAGCTGCGTCCGAACTGCCCGAGGATCTCAGCGGCCCGAACGTCCTGACCGAACGGCGTGCGGCGCTGCACCACGTCGGCGAGGTGGGCGAGCGCCGCGAGGTCGCGCTCCATCACGTCGACGATGCCGGGCCGCTGGATCTTCACCACGACGGCCTCGCCCGTCCGTAGTCGAGCCCGGTAGGTCTGGCCGATCGAGGCAGCGGCGAGACACTCCCAGTCGAAGTCTGCGAAGACCTCGCTCATCTCGCCGCCGAGCTCGGCCTCGAGCACCGGCCGGATGCCCTCGATCGGCTCGGGCGCCGACGCGGTTCTGCAGCTTGGCGAGCTCCTCGCACACCTCGGGCGGCAACAGGTCGATCCGCGTCGCCGCGATCTGACCGAGCTTCACGTAGACCCCACCGGCCTCCTCGAGGACTCGACGGAGGCGCACCCCTTCCGGTTCGACACTGCGCTCGGCGCGCCGCTGGGCCGACAGCAACGGGCCGAAGCCCTCACGCCGCGCCAGGCGCACGAGCTCTTGATAGCGACGCCATACGGCGACTCGACGACCGACCGCCCGCATGGGGCGAGGGGCGACGACGAGACCGGCGCGCTCGCCGATCGCCAGCGATCCGGGACGGGCGAGGAGGTCGAGCGTCACCGCCGTCGCCATCGTCAGGGGGACGCCGATGGCGAGGATGTGCACCACCAGACCGTCCGCGCCCCAGTTCCAGTCGGACAGCGTGAGAGCGAGGAGGCAGGCCGCGGTCCATCCGATGACCGCGGCGAGGAAGGCGGTGCCCCAGCCCCGTCTCGTGCCGAGCAAGCGCAGCGACAACACCGTGGTCGCCACGATGAGCACTCCCGCGATGACGATGCGCACGGCGATCTCGACAAAGGACGCCGCGAGGACGGTCATGGGCCGCCCGGGCACGAGGGCGCGAGCGCCCCACACAGCGACAGGCCGCCGGTGCGCCGCCCGACGTCCTCGACGAGGACGGCCCGTGACTCGAAGGACAGCGCGGTGTCCGCCTCGAACAGCAGGACCGTCGATGCGTCCCCGCCGAAGGAGAACTCGTAGGTGACGCAGCCTCCCTCGAATGTGTAGTACCGGGTGGTCACGAGGTCAGGCGTGAGCTGTTCGGGACGCTCGAAGCGACGCATGCCGACCTCGTCACTCGGCACCTCCGTCGCCCCTTCGGTTGATGCACGCCTCCGGCGGCCGCAGCACGGCTTCGACCGCGTGCTTGCCCGCGAGCGCTGAGTCGAGCCAGAACCGTCCCTCGTCGCTCTCCACCTCGGTCCCCCCGACGCTCCAGCCCGCCGGGAGGTTCGCGACGCACGGCACCGAAGTCGCCGTCGGCACCGTCTGCGCCATGAGGATCATGATGTTGCTCGTGCCGCACGAGGGGCTCTTGCTGATCTCGGCCGTGTTGGCGTTCCCCGGTGCGAGTACGGACGTGAGCGCGGAGATGATGAGGGCGGCGCCGGCCGCCAACGCCGCGATCGTCGAGCACGCGCTTGGCGCTCCATCGCTGCAGCGCGATCGGCTGCCGCTGCGGCGCCAACGCGCGGAACTCACCTATGAGGTCACGTCCGTCCTGCTTCATCACGGAACGGAGCTGCGACGGGCTCGCGACTCCCCGAGCTGCGGCGAAGGCCTCTGCGATCTCGTCGGGCGTGAAGAACTGGAGCGCCCGGTCGTAGACGCGCTGCGAATCGGTGCGCACCGCAAGGACGAGCATCATGTTGGCGAGATCGATGGCCTGGCGCCACGGGGAGGGTCGCACCTGTGCGAACGCGACGTCGATGACCAGGACCTGCTTGTCTCGGACGAGGAGGTTGGCGGGCTTGATGTCGCGGTGCGCAAGCCCGGCGTCCCAGAGGGTGCGTATCAAGGTGAGCCCGTTGTCGATGACCTCGTCGTCGATCTCGAGCTCCGGGTCGCCGATCTCCTTGGCTCCGTCGAAGAACTCCGCGACGAGCAGGTACTCGCGCTCCGGCGTGAGCTCGACGATGCCGTAAGGGGCGGCGGTGAGGATGCCGTAATCGCAGAACAGCCTCAGGGTGTAGTCCTCGTACTGCACCAACCGCCGCACGGACGAGAACGGCGCCTCGTCCTCGAGGCGGCCGTAGATCACCGTTCGACCGAGCTTGTACCAGCGGTCGGCTCGGACGTGGCTCATCGCGTAGAGCTTCCCGAACAGGTAGGTGTCGGGATCGCCCGCAACGCGCAACCGGAGGGGAGTGGATCCGCCCGAGCCGGCGAGGCCGACGGGCTTGAGGTCGACCACGGTGAGACCGAGCTGCTCTTGGAGCGCTCGACGGATCGCCTCGCCTCGCTCGCCGCCCACATCGAGATGAGCCTTCTTCCCGCCGCCGTACGTGACCGGGAAGATCTCGTTCGGAGTGAACAGTCGGAACGCGGTCACGCCGAGCGCGACGGCCATCGTCACGCCGACAGCGACGTCGAACGGGTGGACGGTCGCGAGGTATAGCTCGGCTGCCGCGTACACACCGACGACGACGGCGCCTGCGACCTTGGCGATCGTGCGAGGACGACCGGGCACGACGAGCGTGTAGACGATTGCGACGACGAGGAGAGTGAGGAACGCGAGCACGGGCGGGGGCAACGAGTAGCCGGCCCACTCTCCGACGATCGTCACGTCGAACGGTCGGGGCCGGGCGACGGCCTCCCAGATCGGCTCGCCCACGAGCTGAAGCAAGGCCATGCACGCCAAGAACGTGAAGAGGTGGCGCCACCGCCTGAGGGCTATCAGCACGAAGCCGAGCACGACGAACAGGACGATCACCGTCCAGTAGGAGACGGTCGCATCGATCGCTCGCGTGACATCGGTGAGCCACTCGGTTCGGAGCCGGACGATCTGTCGGAGAAGGGCGGCGTCGACGCGGTTCGTGAATCGGATGACTCGGTCGAAGATCGCCCCGAGGATCAGCCACCCGCTCAGCACGACGACGGCGACGATCCAGCCCGTCCCGGTCGTGCCGATGTGCTTCGGGAGCGGCGGAGGGGCACCTGACGGACGGCGGCGGCGGCGTGTCCGTTCGGCGGTCGGCGGCGTGACCGGCCGCACACCCGGCTCGTGGGGAACGGTGGTGCTGACGTCGCCTTCGATCGTCATCGCGGCACGTGCTGACGAAGCCAGAGGGCTGCGATCTCGGCAACGGCGTCCGGCTCCGCGCTCACACGCGCGTTCAGATCACGGAGCTCGGTGGTCGTGAGATTGGTGGAGACCGCGTCGACGATGTCGACGAAGTCTTGACCCCAACGGTCGACGACCTCTTTGCGCACCAGCGGCGTGATGTTCTCGGGAGGCTGCAACCCCTGATCGTCCGTGAGCTCGACGAAACCTTCGGCGTCGATCGCTGGGTCCGTGGTGAACAGCAACGCGATGTCGATCGCTCCGTCGCGCAGCGCCTGCCGGGTGACGGGGCCGCCGGTGTCGAGCTTGATCACCTCGTCGAACGTGATGCCGTACACGTCTTCGAGGCCGATGAGGCAGAGCGGTCGTGACGCGCACTCGGGGGGGCCCCCGAACGTGAACGAATCGGCAACCGCGGCGACGTCGCTGAGCGTTTGCAATCCCTCGCGCTCGGCTGTCTCGCGCGTGACATAGAACGCGTTCGAGTCTTGCGCGGGCGCTGAGCTCGAGCGCGACGAATGGCCCGGTGGCGAGCGTCGAGGTGAGGTCGCGGAAGGTGCGCGCCGGGCCGGGAGTTTGCTCTGCCGCGCCGAGGCTCAGGAACTGGAGGGCCGTTCCGAGGTATTCGGGCACGAACTCGATGAACCCCGCTGCCATCGCGGGAAGAACGAGTTCGCGCGGGCCGACATCGAAGACCCGGTCGACATCAAAACCGCCTCGCTCGATTGCCTGGCTGTAGATCTCGGCGAGCAGCGAGCTCTCGGGAAAATCGAACGAGGAGACCGTGATGGTGTTGTCGCCCAGCGCCGACTCGGTCTGGGGCACGGGCTCCGACGAGCTGCAGGCCGCGAGGCTGCCGAGCAGCGCGACGCCAGCAACGGTCGCCCACACCCTTCTCCGCATGCCTATCGCCCCCAACCCGCGCGGGTAGCTGGCCCGCTGGACTCTTTCGTGAATGAGACCAATGATGCCCCAGAGGCCGGGGGCGGCCAAAGGAGGGGTGCGAGGAGGTCCGTGACCAGATCATCGCAAACGGTCGAAGTGCAATTCGTGCGGCGTCGCCAGGACGCGATCGTCGCCGTCATCGGCGTCGTCATCCTCGTCGTCGGGATGCTGTTGGTCCGCGATGGCGAGGTGTCCGACTTCGAGGAGTCGGTGTTCCACGCCATCAACGATCTCCCCCAGGCCTTGTACCCGCTGATGTGGCCGTTCCAGCAGATCGGGGCGGTGCTGATCGGACCGGTCGTGGCCATCGTCGCTTTCGTCACCCACCACCGCCGATTGGCATTGGCCGCTCTCGTCGCGACCTTCTTGAAGCTCGTCACCGAAAGAATCGTGAAGGCGATGGTGTCAAGGGAGCGTCCGGGCACGTCGATCGGTGCCGACATCCACATGCGCGGCGACGTCAGCGCTGAAGGCGAGAGCTTCGTCTCCGGTCATGCCGTGATGGTCGCCGCCATGGCGGGGCTCATCTCGCCCTATCTGAGCGGGCGCTGGAAGATCATTCCGTGGGCGCTGGTCGTGATGGTGATGATCGGGCGGGTGTATGTGGGGGCGCACAACCCTCTCGACGTCGTGTGCGGCGCGGCGCTGGGCGTCGCGATCGCCGGGGCGCTCAACCTCGCGTTCGGTGTGCCTGCGCCATCAGGTGCCAGCGAGCCGAGCAACGACGGGTGAGAACGCCTCGAGCTCGTGGACGGTGTAGTAGCTGAGTCCCGCGTCCTCCCGTAGGGCGATGAGACGGTCGGTCAGCTCGTCGACGGACGCGTAGCCGAAGTAAGGGCTCTCCTCGACGACGTCGGGTGGGACCCCGATGAGGTCGCTCGTCACGGCGATCGCCGCCTTCGGGTCATCGACGTTGACTCGCTGGACGAAGACCGACAGCTCGGGATCGCGCCCACCGGCAGCGACTGTGACCTGTCGCGCTTGGGCGACCGCGGTCGCGCGCGACGCGTCGCCGAACCTCACGCCGCCGTGGCCGTCCAAGGTCAGGCCGGTCAGCTGCACGATCTCGGCGTGGCGCGCCGCGATCGCGAGGACCCTCGGTCGGAAGCCGCCGATGAGGATCGGGGGGCGCGGCGTCTGGACACACGCACACACCGAGGTCGTCGACCGCGACCCGGTACGCGCCGTCCGAGCGGGCTGCGCCGGTCTCGAGCAGCGAGACGATGATCCCGAGTGCCTCCTCGAACCGATCGACCCGAACGGGCGGTGGCGGCAAGGGGATGCCACTCGCGTCGTGCTCCGCTTGTGCCCAGCCGGTGCCGAGGCCGAGCTCGAGCCGGCCGTCGGTGAGCAGGTCGACGGTCGCCGCCTGGCGGGCGAGCAACACCGGATGGTGCAACGCGTTGTTGATGACGAGCTGCCCGACGCGGAGCGTCGTCGTGACGTCGGCGGCGCTCACGAGGGGACTGAACGGGTCGACGATGCCGAGGTGGTCAGGCACCTGGAGCGTGCTCGTAGCCGAGGGCCTCGGCCTTGCGGGCGAGGTCCTGCCACTCGCTCCGCGACCCCCGCGGGACGGCCTGCAGCGCGAAGCGGAACGGCTTCACGATGAGCGCAACCGTTCGCCGGCTTCCACGGCGACGGAGAGCCGATTCCCTTGCGGTGCCAGCGGGCAGCTCCACCTCGGATCGAACGCGCACGACGGCGAGTACGCGAAGTTGAGGTCGATCACGAGCTTGTCGCCGGCACCTCCGAGATCGGCACCCTTCGCCGTGTCGAGCACGTAGCGGCCTCCTCCATAGGTGGTGCGACCGCTCGTCAGGTCATGGACGGGCACGAAGACACCTCCGCCGTAGACGTCGATCCAGTGCACTTCGAGCGTGCCGCCCGGGACGGCGACGACGCCGAGCCGATCGAGATCGAACGTCTCGCCGGTTCCGCTCTGCACGGTCAGACGCTGCGCGGGAGCGGGCTGCACCTCGACCTCGACTCGCCACGTCGCGTCGTAAGGAAAGTACGACAGGCCGTCGAAGGCGGCGCGGTCCGGGACCGGGCTCTGCTCATGCGACGCGAAGAGGTCGTCGCGGCGGCGCGCGCCAGACACGATGCGCCTCGCACGGGTCCTCTGCTCGCGATCCGGCGGACTTCGCCATAGATCTCGTTGACTCGGCGTCGCCAGTCGAGCAGCGACAGCGCCGCGGTGCCCACGACAGCCATCGTGACACGATGCACGAGATGCCCGGACGCCCTGCAGTGATCGACGTGCTCGAGCCGGGTACGCCCCGCTCGTTCGATCGTGCCGTCGAGGTCTTCGGCGCCGACGAGCGGGTGCGGGCGCTGTGGCTGTCCGGTTCGCTCGGGCGGGGCGATGCGGACGCGATGTCCGACCTCGATCTCTTGGTCGCGGTGGCCGACGACGCCATGACGTCGTTCAACGACTCCTGGCGCGAGTGGCTCGCCGAGATCACGCCGACGCTGATCGCTCGGCCGCTGCCCTTCGCTCCCGGGAGCCTGTACGCCGTCACCCGAGATCGTCTGCGCATCGACGTCGTCGCCGAGCCAGTGTCGCGTGTGCCATCGAGCTTCTTCCGGCACCGGCTGGTCGTGTTCGATCACGACGGACTCGACGCGGCCGTTCCGGAGCCGAGCGGGCCGGGGCCCTCCGTCGACCGCGTCACGGCACTCGTCGAGGAGTTCTTCCGCGACTACGGCATGTTCCCTGTAGTGCTGGAGCGGGAGGACTGGCTGTTGGGCCTCGAGGCCATCCACCTCTGCCGGGGCCTGCTGTATCAGCTGTTCGTCGAGATGAACGCACCGCTGCCACCCATGGGCGTGAAGCAGTGGAGCACGAAGCTCACAGCCGAGCAGCGCTCCGTCCTCGAGGCGCTCCCGACCGGCAGCGCGACCCGCGATGGTGTGGTCGAGGCGCACGCGACTCGTCGGTCAGGCGTTCATCGAGCACGCGCGGCTGGCCGTCGACACGCTCGGTGGCCGATGGCCTGAAGAACTCGAGGCCGCGACTCGCACGTACCTCCATGCGCACGGAGTCACGACGTGACAACGACAACATGGATCCGCGAGCAAGACGTCGTCGACACCGTTGATCTTCCCGCCGCGATCGACGCGGTCGAGGCCGCGCTGCGCTCGGCCGCGCGCGGCACGGCGCACGGCATGGAGAAGACCCACGTCGCGTGGGGCGACGGCCACACGCTCCACGCGATCGGCGCGGTCGATGATGCCGCGGGACTCGTCGCGACGAAGACGTGGGCGCACACGGGCGGTGGTGCCACCCCGTTGCTCGTCGTGTGGGAGGCGGAGGCGGGGCAGCTCGTTTCGATCATCGAAGCGTTCGCGCTCGGTCAGCTCCGCACCGGAGCGATGACGGGAGTCGCGACCCGTTGGCTCGCGCCGACCGATGCGACGAGCGCCGCGCTGATCGGGACGGGCAAACAGGGCGCTGCGCAGCTCGCGGCGGTGGCCGAGGCACGCTCTCTCGACGTGGTCGCGGTCTACAGCCCCAACGACGCGCGGCGTCGGGCGTTCGTCGAACGGGCCCAGGCCGACCGCTGGCCGTTCGTTGTGCGCGAGGCCTTCTCGGTCGAGGATGCCGTTGCGGGAGCGCACATCGTCACCACGGCCACACGCGCGACCCTGCCCTTCCTCTACGCCGGTGCCGTTGAGTCGGGCACGCTGGTCAATGCGGTCGGGGCGATCACGCCGGAGCGCGCCGAGCTCACGGCTGATCTCGTTGCCCGGTGCGACCTGATCGTCGCCGACAGCCCGACGGCCGCCGGGCGGCTCGCCTCTGAGCTGCGCGGCCGGGACGACGTCGTCGGGCTCGACTCCGTCGTCGCGGGCGAACAGGTCCGACCGCCCTCGCAGCTCACGGTGTTCAAGGCCATGGGGATCGGCCTCGCTGATCTGGCCATCGGCCGTCTCGTGCTCGAACGCTGCCGCGCCGACGGCCGCGGCGCGAACATTGACCATCCCCAACGCGCCGCGCCGCGACTGCGAGCGGGGGACGGGCAAGGAGACACACGATGAGCGACAGCCCGGGCAAGCGGTTCGTCGACATCTCGGGTCGTGCTCCGGACGACCCGGACATGTGGGATCCGGTGTTGTTCACTGCCGCCGAGATCGACGCCGAGATCGAGCGCCTCGCCGCGCTGCCCGCGCCGCCGGACGGTCGACGCGAGTCGCTCTTCGTGCATCCCCGCGCGACGCATCCTGGCCTCGGACTCGCGCCGGGCATTCGGGTCGCGCTCTGCGTCCTGCTTCCGGGGGAGTCGACTCGACCCCGTCGCCAGAACTCAACCGTCGTCGGCTTCGCGATCCGCGGCAGGGGCGCGGCGGTCGTCGCCGGTGAACGGATCGCCGTCGGGCAGTACGACGCGTGGAACATCCCGTCGTACCGAACGAGCTGGCACATGAACGACACCGACGAGCCCCACGTGCGGTTCGAGTACTCGAACGCGCCAGTGCTCGAGAAGCTGAACGTGCACCTCGTCGACACGACCCCTCCGGAGGAGCCTCTGCATCGCGCCTCCGACGAGGAACACGAGGACGAGGACGACCCTCGCAGGCGGAGCCCATACGGCACGTTCGAGCTGAACGACAGCGGCGCGTCGTTGATGCCCTACGAGCGTCTCATCAACCCACCCGCGGTGGAGTCACGCGCCTTGCATTGGCCCTGGCCGGACGTGAAGGCGCACCTCGACAAGCTCGAGGCGCTCGGCCCCGACTACGTGGGCCGCCGGCTGTACCTCCTCTACAACCCGATGACCGGCCGCACGAACGGCACGACGCCGAGCTTCTTCGCGACGATCACAATCCGCCCTCCCGGCATCGTCGATCGCCCCCATCGCCATGTGTCCGCCGCGATCAACTACTTCTTCGAAGGCTCGGGATGGAGTCGCATCGCGGGCCAGCGCTACTCATGGAGCGCGGGCGATCTCATGCTCACCGCTCCGGGCTGGGCGATCCACCATCACGCGAGTGACGATGCGCCCGTGTACGAGCTGACCGTGCAGGATCAGCCGTTTCACATCGGACTCGAGTCGTTGTTGTGGCAAGAGGATCTCCGTCGACCGGCGATCGTGCTCGGTGCGCAAGAAGGCTTCTCGACGAATCGCGTGTGATCTCGGCGCGCGTCCTCCGCGGACGTCATTGGACTACGGTGAGCACTGGTTGCGGGCGAGTGGCCGATCAATGGCGAGGTCGAGTGCCGTGCCCGTACAGGAGCCCTCCGCATGACCAACAGACGCCGACACCTCTGTGGCGCCCTAGCGGTCATCGTCGCCCTCGGGGTCAGTCTCGCCGCGATGCCGGCGGAAGCTGATCGCAACAGCATCAACGACAAGAAGCGACAGCGGGAGCAAGTTCGCCAGCAGCGCGCGTTGATCTCGTCGCAGATCAACACCCTTCAGGCCAGCGACCAGCAGATCGAAGCCGCCCTCCAAGTCGATCAACGCCAACGTCGTGGGAACACAGGCGCAGCTCGAAGCCGCCCAGCGCGCGCTTGACCAGGCGAACCGAGACGCGGCCGTCGCCAACCAGGGCATCGTTGATACGAGCGCCTCAATCGAAGGCCTGCGCTCCACGCTCGCCGGTCTGGCCGTCGACAGCTACGTGCACCCGCTCGGCGACACGATGCTCGTCATCTTGAACACGAGCGACATCAGCGACGCCGCGCAGAAGCGTGCGTTCCTCACGGTCGTGCACCAACGCGACGCCGATGTCGCCGACCAGATCCGCCAAGCGCGCGAGGACCTCACCCTTCAGCGGGAGCAGGCCGAGGACGCAGCCGAGCGCGCTGACGCCAGTCGCATCGCCATCAGCGCCGAGCTCGAGAAGCTCGAGGCTGCACGCGCCCAGCAGCTCGCGTTCGAAGACAAGGTCGAGCGACGGCTCGACGCCGCCCTCGCCGAAGCCGCCGTGCTCGAGTCGCAGGACAAGCAACTCGCTACGGAGATCGCTCGAGAGCAAGCCGCCCTCGCCGCTCAGCTCCGGCGGCGCGGCGGCGGTCGAGGCACCGCGCTCCCGCCGATCGGGAACATCAACGTCGCCAGCGCATCCGGCATCTACGTCAATGTGTCGATCGCCGACAACGTCCGCGCGCTGCTCGCGGCGGCGGATGCGGCGGGAGTTCCGCTCGGCGGATGGGGATACCGCGACACGAGCGCCCAGGTCGCCCTTCGGCGTGCGCACTGCGGATCGAGTGACTACGCCGTGTACGCGATGCCGTCCTACTCGTGCAGCCCCCCGACAGCGCCCCCCGGCGCGTCGATGCACGAGCGAGGGCTGGCCATCGACTTCACCTACAACGGCGCCACGATCGGGAGCCGCAGCAACCCGGGCTACCAGTGGCTCGCCGCCAACGCCGGCCAGTACGGCCTGCACAACCTGCCGTCCGAACCCTGGCACTGGTCGACCAACGGCAACTAGCCCCGCCGACCGTCAGCGCAGATTGAGCTGCCAGGTCACCCCGTGGCGATCACCGACCCAGCCAAAGCGGGTGCTGAACCCGTAGCCGTCGAGCGGCATGAACACCTGGCCGCCATCGGAAAGTTGACCGAAGAGACGCTCGAGCTCGTCGTTGTCGTCGCAGTCGATCCACAGTGACACCGCGGGAGTGAACCCCCATGCATGAACGACAGGGCTGTCGGCACAGCTGAACTCGCTGCCCGCGAGCCGAAACCTCGCGACCTTGACCGTGCCTTCGGGCCCGACGTCCCCCTGGCCGTAGTGATCGATCTCGATCAGATCGAAGTCGTCGAACACCTGCTCATACAGAGCGAGCGCCGCGGTGGCGGCGCCGTTCTGGAAGGTCAAGAACGTTCGGAGCCCCTGGGTCATGCGGACGACCCTAGAAGCGCCAAGCGGCGGTGACGGGCGGCACGGGGGGCTAGCCCCACCCCGAAGACGCCAGCGGGCGGTATGGGATCGGGCGGCGGCCTCCTTCATCGTCGAGACATGGTCGAACGCATTGCCACTGCCTGTGCCCGCCACCGTGGAAGGACCGTCCTGATCTGGGTGATCGGCGCGGTCGCGCTCATTGCCATCGCGGGCCGCCTCACGCCCAAGGAGATGGACGGGGAGCGCCTCGACGGCACCGACGCCCAGATCGCCTACGACTTGGTCGCCGCGCACCTGCCGCAACACGACGACGAATCGGCCACGGTGGTCTTCCACTCCGACGACGGCCTCCGGTCTGCGTCGGGCGAGGCGGCCATGCGGGACGTGCTCGCGGACGTCGCCGCGCTGCCGCGCGTCACGACGATTGCTTCACCGCTCGCCGACGCGTCGCGTGTGTCCGAGGACGGCACGATTGCGTTCGCCACCGTCGAGTTCAGCCCGGGCGGTCCGCCGTACCTCGAAGACATCGCGATGGAGATGCGCGCGGTCGCTGACACCGCGTCCATCGATGTTGCGTTCGGCGGGGACATGTTCGCCGAAGAGGAGATGCCGGCCACCGAGCTGCTCGGCCTGCTGGCCGCCGCGGTGATCCTGCTGCTCGCCTTCGGGTCGGTCATCGCAATGGGACTGCCGCTCGCGACCGCCATCGCAGGAATCCTCGTCTCGCTGACGGCCGTTGGCATCTGGGCGGCCGTCGTGGACACGCCCGACTTCACCGGTCAGGTCGCCGCGATGATCGGAATCGGTGTCGGCATCGACTACGCACTCTTGATCGTCACCCGGCACCGTGCGGCCCTGCAACGCGGCGCCACGGTGCCTGCGGCGATCAGCGAAGCCATGTCGACGGCCGGACGTGCGGTGGTCTTCGCCGGCATCACGGTGATGATCTCGCTGCTCGGGCTGCTCCTCGTCCGTCTCGACTTCCTGCGCGGTCTTGCCTTCGGCACTGCGACCGCCGTAGCGGTCGCAGTGGTCGCGGCGATCACGCTGCTGCCCGCGCTGCTCGCGCTCGTTGGCACTCGTATCGACCGGCTACACGTCGGTCCGCGCCGGCGACACGAAGGCCCGACGCTCAGCGCGCGGTGGAGCCGTGCGGTGAGCCGCCGTCCGCTGCGGAGCGCTCTGCTGGGCGGCGGGGTGCTTGTCGCCCTGGCTCTCCCCGCGGTGGGCATGCGTCTGGCCGTCGCCGATGCGGGCAACGACCCCGCCGGTACAACGACGCGTGAGGCTTACGACCGGCTCGCCGATGGTTTCGGGGCCGGCGTGAACGGGCCGCTGTTCCTCGTGATCGACACGCCGACCGACGAAGCACGCGCGGCTGTAGCCACGATCGTCGACGACGTCGCTGCGACGCCAGGGATCGCGTTCGTGGAGGCCGCACAGTCGAGCCCCGACGGCGCCATCTCGACGTTCGCCGCCTTCCCGACGACCGCCCCTCAGTCCGAGGCGACCGAGCACCTCGTCAATCACCTGCGCGAGGAGCTGCCGGACAACGTCCACATCGGCGGTGCCACCGCCATCAACATCGACTTCTCGAGCACGCTCGCCGCTCGGCTGCCGTGGTTCATAGGTGGTGTCCTCGTGCTCAGCTTCGTCCTCCTGCTCGTCGTGTTCCGGAGCGTGCTCGTGCCGCTGAAGGCCGTGCTCATGAACCTGCTGTCGATCGGAGCTGCCTACGGCGTCATGGTGATGGTCTTCCAGTGGGGCTGGTTCGGCTCGCTGCTCGGCGTGGACCAGGGCGCCCCGATCGAGCCGTGGGCGCCGATGATGCTCTTCGCGATCGTGTTCGGACTGTCGATGGACTACGAGGTCTTCCTGCTGTCGGCGATCCGCGAGGAGTACGACCGCACAGGTGACAACCGCACCGCCGTCATCGACGGCTTGGGATCGACGGCGAGGGTGATCACGGCCGCGGCTGCGATCATGGTGTGCGTGTTCGGCAGCTTCGTCTTCGCCGACGTCCGTTCGCTCAAGCTCATCGGTCTCGGACTCGCCGTCGCCGTCCTCATCGACGCGACGCTGGTCCGGATGGTCTTGGTGCCCGCGACCATGGAGCTGCTCGGCGACCGCAACTGGTGGCTGCCTCGCTGGGCGAACCGAGTGCTGCCTCGGCTGCAGATCGAGCGGCCGGCCGCTTTCCCGCTCGAGGAGCCGGCGGCCCGAGAGCTCGTCGAGGTGGGGCGCTGACGATGGGTGCCGTCTTTCGTCCGCTGATCCAGGCTCGCACTTGGAAACAGACGCTCCATCTCATCCTCGATCTCCCGCTCGGGATCGCGTGGTTCACCGTCATGGTGACCGGCTTCTCGCTCGGGCTCGGCCTCATCCCGCTGATGTTCCTCGGAGTGGCCGTCGCGTTCGCCACATTGCAGTTCGTCCGCGTGGTCTCCGCGATCGAGCGAGCGCGCGCCGGAGCGCTCCTCGACGCGGAGATCGCGAATCCCTTCGTGCCGCTCTCCGACATCGACGGCTGGTGGAACCGGCTGAAAGCCGTCCTGACCGATGCCGCATTGTGGAAGGGCGTCGTCTACTGCATCGTGATGCTGCCGATCGGCATCTTCACGTTCACCGTGGCGGTGACGTTGTGGTCGATCGCGTTCTCGGGCATCACAGCCCCGCTGTGGGCATGGAACGAAAACTGGGTCGGCGACGACACGTTCCACGGATGGGCGGAGGTCGGCATCGTCGCTGGCGCCGTTCGCAGTTGGCCTCGTCGCCCTGATTGCGACGCCGTGGGTCGTGCGCGGCCTCGCCGCGATGTGCCGCGGCCTCATCCGCGGATTGCTCGGCGCCGACCCGAACGCCCAGCTTCGCCAGCGGGTGACCCAGCTCGAAGTCAGCAAGAGCGCGTCACTCGACGTGGCCATGGCGGAACGCACGCGCATCGAGCGGGACCTGCACGATGGCGTGCAGCCTCGGCTCGTCGTCGCAGCGATGGACTTGGGCCTCGCCCGAGAACGCATCGAGTCGGGAGGCGACACGGCGGAGGTCTCCGCGCTCATCGACCGCGCACAGGGCGAGACCAAGCAGGCGATCGCCGAGTTGCGCGAGCTCGTGCGGGGCATCCAACCCGCCGTGCTCACCGATCGGGGCCTCGACGCCGCGCTGTCGTCGCTGGCCGCCCGCTGCCCCGTGCCCGTCACGGTCCACGTGAACCTCGACGAGCGGCCGCCCGCGCAGATCGAGTCCGCGGCCTACTTCATCGTCGCGGAGGGGCTGAACAACGTCGCGAAGCACAGCGAAGCTCGGCACGCGCGGGTGAGCGTGGGCCGCGACGACAAGACGTTGCGCGTCGAGATCACCGACGACGGCATCGGCGGCGCGCGTGTCGAACCGGGAGGCGGCCTCAGCGGCCTCGCCGACCGCGTGCGCGCGATCGAAGGGGAGCTCCGCATCGCCAGTCCCGTCGGCGGCCCGACCACGATTCTGGCTGAGCTGCCGTGCGGGTCGTAGTCCTCGAAGACACCGTCCTCCTGCAGGAGGGGCTCGTGCGCCTGCTCGCCGGCTACGGCCACGAGACCGTCGCGCAGCTCGTCACGGCCGACGGGCTGCTCGAGGCGGTTGAGACCCACAATCCCGACCTCGTGATCGCCGACGTGCGGCTGCCGCCGACGTTCACGGACGAGGGCATCCAAGCTGCGGTCGCGCTGCGGGCGATTCGTCCGAGCCAGCCGATCCTGATCCTGTCGCAGTACGTCGAGGAGCGGTACGCGAGTGAGCTGCTCGGCGGCGACGCATCAGGGCTCGGCTATCTCCTCAAGGAGCGCGTGGCGGACGTGAAGGACTTCATCGACGCGTGCACCCGCGTTGCCGAAGGAGGCACCGTGCTCGATCCGGAGGTCGTGGCCCAGCTGTTGGCGCGCCGGCGCCGCGAACCACTGGAGATGCTCACCGCGCGTGAACGCGAGGTGCTCTCGCTCATGGCCGAGGGACGGTCGAATGTCGGGATCGCGCGCAAGCTCGTGATCTCCGAGGGAGCGGTCGAAAAGCACATCTCATCGGTGTTCGCGAAGCTCGGCCTGACGGCAACCGAGACCGAGCACCGTCGTGTGCTCGCCGTCCTCGAGCACCTGCGCGCGACATGACGACAACTCGGACGACCGTGCCGATGTGGCCGATAGCGTGGGCCCGTGGCTGACCAGGCGCGGTTCGCGGAGCAGGCGATGGAGTACATGCCGTCGCTCTACTCGGGTGCGCTGCGCATGACCCGCAACCCGGCCGACGCCGAGGATCTCGTGCAGGAGACCTACCTCAAGGCCTATCGCGCGTTCAATAGCTTCGAAGAGGGAACGAACCTCAAGGCCTGGCTCTTCCGCATCCTCACGAACACGTTCATCAACACGTATCGCGCCAAGCAGCGCCGTCCTGGGGAGAGCGATCTCGACGACGTCGAGGATCTGTACATGTACCGCCGGCTCGGCGGCCTCGAGGCCGCTCTGGCCGGTCGAAGCGCAGAGGACGAGCTGCTCGAGCGGTTCACCGACACGGAGGTGAAGGAGGCGCTCGAGGACTTGCCGGAGCAGTTCCGGGTGGCCGTGCTCCTCGCCGACGTCGAGGGCTTCTCCTACAAGGAGATCGCCGAGATCCTCGAGATCCCGATCGGCACCGTGATGAGTCGGCTCCACCGGGGAAGAAAAGGGCTGGAGCGTCGGTTGTTCGGCTTCGCGACCGAGCACAACTTGCTGCCCAACGCGAGCAGCGAGCGACCGACCGACAGACCAACCGACAGACGAGGCCGAACCGATCCATGGGTGACTGCGACGACGTCCTGCGCGAGGTGTACACGTACCTCGACGGCGAGACCGAGGGCGACCTCCGCGAGCACATCGAGCGCCATCTCGACGGTTGCATGGACTGCCTCGAGGTCTTCGACTTCGAGGCCGAGCTCCGCCAGGTCATCGCTCGCAAGTGCAAGGACCCGGTCCCCGACTCGCTGCGCGCCAAGGTGTTGGAGTGCCTCGAGGGCGAGCAAGCCACCGGTCCGCTGGCCGACTGACCGGCGCACGGACTCTCGCACCGACCTGCCGAAACCACGATCGTCGGGCTCGCGATCCCTGCAGATACCATGCTCGCCATGCTCCTCGCCGCCGAGGTCTGGCACTACTGGCTCGCGGTCTTCCTCTCGATCGGCTGCGTCCTCACGCTGATCGCGCTCCTCGTGGGGTACCTCCACAAGGTCGAGGCACCTCGATTCCCCAAACGGCAGCTGAGGTAGCGACGTGGCCAATCTGGTCGACTGGGCGCTGGCCGAGCGCATCGCCACTCGCCTGGCCCGGCGCCAGGACCCGTTCGCGGGTTCGTACCACTACGCGTCGCTGCAACCCGACTTCGCGGAGCTGACGGCCGAGGCCGAGGAGCTCGTCGCCGAGTGCACCGGTCTGCGCTCGCAGGCCGGGCCGGCCCGAGCGCGGGTCACCGATCGGGCCGGTTGGGTGCAGGCGAACATCGCGTCGTTCCAGCGGCTGATCCGCCCGATCATGGAGCGGCTCGAAGAACGGATGCCCGAACGCGGCGCGCCGCCGCTCGCTTCGAAGGTGGCAGGCGTCGAGGTCGGCACATTGCTCGGGTGGATGTCGGCCCGCGTGCTCGGCCAGTACGACCTGCTCGTCGTCGAGGACAACCCGGCCGACCAAGACCTCGTCTACTACGTCGGTCCGAACGTGCTCGCGCTCGAAAAGCGGTTCGCGTTCCCGCCGCGCGAGTTTCGGCTATGGCTCGCACTCCACGAAGTCACCCACCGCGCACAGTTCACCGGCGTCCCCTGGATGCGGAGCTACTACCTCTCGCTCGTCGAGGAGACGCTGCGATCCGTCGACCCGGATCCCAAGCGGTTCGTCGACGCAATCCGCAAGGCCGCGGCAGGCACGCGTGCGGGTCAGAACCCGCTCGACGACGGCGGCGTGGTGGCGCTGCTGGCCACACCCGAGCAGCGGGTCATGCTCGACAAGATCGGCGGGCTCATGAGCCTTCTCGAGGGCCACGGCGACGTCACCATGGATCGCGCCGGTGCAGATCGCATCCCGAGCGCCGGCCGCTTCAGCCGCGTGCTGCGGGAGCGGCGGCGGCACCGGAGTCCCATGGCCAAGATGGTGCAACGGCTGATCGGCCTCGAAGCGAAGATGGCGCAGTACGAGCAGGGTGAGAAGTTCATCGCCGCTGTCGAACGCGCGGGCGGGCCGAGCCTGCTCGAACGTGCGTGGGAAGGTCCCGAGAACCTGCCGTCGCTCGCCGAGATCCGCGACCCTGACGCGTGGATCGGGCGGATGCGCATTGCCGTGGCCTGACCTGCTGACGCGCTGCACCTTCCCCCCGCCGGGGACGGCGGTCACGTGCGCGGTGTCAGGCGGTGCTGACTCCCTCGCACTGCTCGTGCTGGCGGTGGAATCTGGCTGTGAGGTCACCGCGATGCACGTCGATCACGGCCTGCGGCCGGGCTCTGCCGAGGACAGCGTGTTTGTTGCAGACGTCGCCGAGAAGTGGGGAGCGAGCTTCCAGGCGGTCCGGGTGCAGGTGCCACCCGGCCCCAACCTCGAGGCTCGGGCTCGGGCCGCTCGGTACGAAGCGCTCCCCAGCAATGTGCTCACCGGGCACACCGCCGACGATCAGGCCGAGACGGTGCTCCTCAACCTGCTGCGAGGCGCCGGGATCGACGGCCTGGCGGCGATGCGGCGGGACCGACGGCCGCTTCTCTCACTGCGGCGGGCAGACACGCACGAGCTGTGCGCACAGCTCGGACTCGAGCCCATCGACGACGAGACGAACACCGATCGTCGATTCCGACGCAACCGCATCCGACACGACCTGCTCCCGGTGCTCGACGCGATCGCCGAGCGCGACATCGCCGACCTCCTCAGCCGCCAGGCGGACCTGTTGCGCGACGACGCCGATTTCCTCGACGCAGCTCGCGCGCGAGATCGATCCGACCGATGCCCGCGTCCTCGCCTCCACGCCGATCGCGCTCGGGAGGCGCGCCGTCCGCCTGTGGCTGGGCGGGGAGCATCCGCCTGACGCCGCGACCGTCGACCGGGTGCTGGGCGTCGCGCGGGGCGATGCCGTCGCGACCGAGATCGGCAAGGGTCGCCGGGTCGTCCGGCACCAGCAGCGCCTGGCGATCGAGCGGGAAGGGCAGGGGGGGCAGGCAGTAGGGTCCCGCCCGGTGCACGCCGGCAACCCCGACTTGGGCGAGATCCTGGTGTCCGAGCAGGACCTCGCACAGCGGGTCGGCGAGCTCGGGGCGCAGATCACCGCCGACTACCGCGGGCGCGATCCGCTCCTTGTCGGCATCCTCAAGGGCGCGTTCGTGTTCATGAGCGATCTGGCCCGGGCGATCTCGATCCCGGTCGAGTTCGACTTCATGGCGGTCTCGTCCTACGGCAGCTCGACTCGCACGAGCGGCGTCGTCCGCATCGTGAAGGACCTCGACCTCGACCTCGCCGGCCGGCATGTCCTGCTCGTCGAGGACATCGTCGACAGCGGGCTCACCCTCAGCTACCTGCGCAAGAACCTCCTGTCGCGTAACCCCGCCAGCCTGGGGGTTTGTGCCCTGCTGGTCCGCGACGAGCTCGTCATCGACGAGTCCGACCTCACCTACGTGGGCTTCCGCATCCCCCCTCAGTGGGTCGTCGGCTACGGGCTCGACGCTGGCGAGCGGTACCGCAACCTCCGCGAGGTGCGGTCGTTCACCGGCGCGACGGGCTGAGCCGCACAACTACGCTGGCCGCCGTGTCGCCGCAGGTGATGGGGGTGCTGAACGTCACCCCCGATTCCTTCTCGGACGGCGGCCTCCACCTCGATCCTGACCACGCGGTCGCCCGCGGCCTCGAGATGATCGGAGAGGGTGCCGACATCGTCGACGTCGGCGGGGAGTCCACCCAGCCGGGCGCGGAACCGGTCGCCGAACCCGACGAGCTCGCCCGGGTCGTGCACGTCGTCGCCGCCCTGGCCCCGCACGTCCGAGTCTCCATCGACACGACGAAACGCGCCGTGGCCGAGGCGGCGGTGGAGGCCGGCGCCACGATCATCAACGACGTCTCGGCGTCGCTTTGGCCGGCGGCCGCCGAGGCCGGGGTGGGCTGGATCGCGACGCATTGGTACGGCAGCGGTTCCACCGAGGTCGGCGAGCTCGGCGATGTGGTCGCCGACGTGCGCGCCATGCTCGTCGAGCGCGCCGCGATCGCCCGCGAGGCCGGGGTCGACGAGGTCTGGATCGACCCGGGCATCGGCTTCGGCAAGTCGCTCGAGCAGAACATGGCGCTCGTGGCTCGCATCGACGAGCTCGTGGCGACGGGGCTGCCCGTCGCTGTCGGCGTCAGTCGGAAGGGCACCCTCGGTGCCCTGCTCGCCGCGTCCGATGCGCTCGTCGCCGAACCCGCACTGCCGGGGAATGCCCGCTCCCTCGCCGCTCGACATCGCGAGCTTCGACGAGCAGGTGCCCCTCGGCGATCGCATCGAGGCTTCGCTCACGATGGCGACCTACGTGCTGATGCAGGGAGTCGCCCTCGTCCGCGTGCACGACGTCCGGGCGACAGTCCACGCGGTCACGCTCGTGTCCGGGGCGGTGGCGGCATGAGCCGAATGAAGGGCAAATGGGCACAGGGGATCAAGCCTCGGAACTTCGCCTGGATCATCCGTGACCGTCTCGCGATCTGCGAACGACCGGGCGGCTACGGCCCGAACCACCGTCGGGTGCGCAGGCAGGAGGAGATCATCTGGCTGCGCGAGCAGGGCTTCACGTGCGTGGTCTCGCTGATCCCTTCGCCGCACAACCTCCACAACTACGACGAGCTCGGCCTGCCTTACCTGCATCGTCCGTTCGGTCCGCACGAAGACGCCCGCCAGGTGCTCAGCGAGCTGTATCCCGAGATCAAGGAGATGCTGGCCACCGGACAGAAGGTCGTCGTGCACCAGGAAGAGGTCGGCGACCGACTGGCCGGTGTGCTGGCCGGGTACATACGGTGGTCAGGAATGGTTCCCGAGGGGCCCGAGGCCATCGCCATCATCGAGCAGATCACCGAGCGTCAGCTCGGCCCTGTCGGACGGTCCCTTGTCGCTCTCGCTGCACAGCTCCGCTGACGGCGACTGCCTGACTCGACCGGAGTACGACGTGACCGACCAGATCGAAGGGCCCGATCTCATCGAGGTACGCGGCATCCGTGCCCTCGGAATCATCGGGGTCTGTCCGGAGGAGCAGGTACGACCCCAACCGTTCGAGATCGACTTCGATGTCGAGACCGACGTCTCTGCGGCAGGTGACACCGACGATCTAGCCGACACGATCGACTACGGCGCACTCATCGCGTTGGTCACGCGCATCGTCGAGCAGGAGCAGCACCTCCTGCTCGAGAAGGTGGCCACCCGCCTCGCCGACGAGCTGCTCGGGTACGACGAGCGTCCACTCGCGGTGCGGGTGACCATCCGCAAGCTGCGGCCACCCGTGCCCCAGGATGTCGCCTCGACCGCGATCACGGTTCGGCGCCGGCGTTAGGGCCGAATCGTTTCCATGCGGGCGTTCCTCGCCCTCGGATCGAACCTCGGCGATCGCGGCGATCACCTCCGCACCGCCCTCGGCGACCCTGCCCGACGTCGTGCGTCGGTCGAGCGTGTACGAGACCGCCCCTGTCGGCGGTCCGGAGGCGCAAGGTGCGTACTTGAACATGGTCGTGCAGCTCGACACCGAGCTCGGCCCCCGCGAGCTGCTCGACGCATGCCGGCACGCCGAAGCCGAGGGAGGGCGTGAGCGCACCGAGCACTGGGGACCGCGCACCATCGACGTCGACATCGTCTGGATCGACGGCGTGAACGTGGATGAGCCCGACCTGCGCATCCCCCATCCCCGCATGCGGGAGCGCGCGTTCGTGCTCGCGCCCCTCGAGGAGCTCGCGGCCGACGTGGTTCCACCGGGATGGCGCGACACACTCGGAGACGACGGTGTCGTACGTCTCGGCGATGTCGAGGACGCACCGCGATGACGAGCGCATACGCTCGCTCTCGATGACCGAGGTCGTGCGCCGCGTGGCGGAGCTTCGTCAGGCGATGGCGCGGCGACGCTTTGCCGGTTCACAGATCGGCTTCGTGCCCACGATGGGTGCGCTGCACGAGGGGCACGTGACGCTGATGCGTCGCTCGGTGAGCGAGTGCGACGCCACGGTCGTGTCGGTGTTCGTGAACCCGCTGCAGTTCGGTCCTCGGGAGGATCTGAGCGCCTATCCGCGCGACCTCGATCGCGACGTCGCGCTCACCGAGTCCGCCGGTGTCGGATTGGTGTTCGCACCCTCCGTCGAAGAGATGTATCCCGTGCCGCTGCTCACGACTGTCGCCGTGAGCGACATCTCGGAGCCCTTCGAGGGCGAGAGCCGGCCCACCCACTTCGCCGGCGTTACGACGGTCGTTGCGAAGCTGTTCAACCTGGTCGGGCCGTGCCGCGCCTACTTCGGCGAGAAGGATTGGCAACAGCTCACCGTGGTGAGGCGGATGGTCGCGGACCTCTCCTTCGACGTGGACGTCGTCGGCTGCGAGACGGTGCGCGAGCGCGACGGGCTCGCGCTGTCGAGCCGCAACGCGTACCTCGAACCCGCCGAGCGCGCCGCGGCGCCAGTGTTGCACCGCGCGTTGCGAGCGGGGGCGAACGCGATCGAAGGCGGCGAGCGCGACCCGGCCCGCGTCGTGGCGTGGATGACGAAGGTGATCGACGCGGAGCCGCTCGCTTCGCTCGACTACGTCGCGGTCGTCGACGCCGCGACGCTCGCCGTCGTGCCGAAGCCGCTGACCGGTGAGCTCAGGCTGCTCGGCGCGGCTCGCTTCGGCAAAGCCCGCCTGATCGACAACGTCGGCGCGAGCGTGCGGTGACGGGAGACGAACGTCGATGAACACGGATCCCGAGCTCGATCTCCTCGTCCTCGGCAGCGGCGTCGCGGGCCTGTCCGCCGCCGTGCGAGCCGCCGATGCGCTCGGCCTGAGGGTCGGCGTGTTGACGAAGGCCGAGCTCGATCAGGCCGCGACACGTTGGGCACAAGGTGGCGTCGCGGCCGTGCTCGCCGGCGACCCGGACTCCACGGACCTGCATCTCGCCGACACGCTCTCCGCCGGCGCGGGGTTGTGTGACGTCGAGGCCGTGCGCGTGCTCGTCGACGAGGGGCCGGGACCGCGTGACCGAGCTCATCGCCATGGGCGCCGCGTTCGATCGCTCGGCCGACGGCCGGCTCGAGCTCGCACGCGAGGGTGGCCACACCCTCCCGCGGGTCGTGCACGCCGGTGGAGCCGCAACCGGCGCGGAGATCGAACGCGCGCTCGTCGAAGCGGTGCGGCGCACCGCGGTTGCCGTGTTCGAGAGGTCGTTCGCGCTCGACCTGATCGTGGAGGGTGGGCGGTGCCGAGGCGTCACCGCCCTCGCCGCCGACGGCGTCACGAGCGAGATCCGGGCGACCCACGTGTTGGTCGCGACGGGCGGATCGGGCCAGGTCTTCGACGTCACGACGAACCCACTCGAGTCGACGGGCGACGGCCTGGCGATGGCGCTGCGCGCCCAGTGTCGCGGTCGCCGACATCGAGTTCGTGCAGTTCCATCCGACGGCTCTGCACCATCCGGCGGTGCCGCGCCCATTGCTGTCGGAGGCGCTTCGGGGCCACGGTGCGCTGGTCCGCGACGCCAAAGGCGAGCGGTTCGTCGATGAGTTGCTGCCGCGGGACGCGGTCTCTCGAGCGATGACCGCACGCATGCTCGAGCAGGACGTCGACCATCTCTGGCTCGATGCGACCGGGCTCGACCACTTCGACGAGCGCTTCCCGACCATCGCCGCTGCGGTGCGTGAGGTCGGACTCGACCCGGCCACCGACTGGTTGCCGATCGCGCCCGCGGCGCACTATCAGTGCGGTGGCATCGTCACCGATCTCGACGGCGCGACGTCGCTGCCCGGGCTCTGGGCCGCGGGTGAGGTGGCCTGCACGGGCATCCACGGCGCCAACCGCCTCGCGTCCAACTCGCTCCTCGAGGGCATGGTGTACGGGCCCCGTGTGATCGAGGCGATCGAGCGGGGTCAGACCGAGGCGAAGGCAACCGGTGCGATGCGCTCCGTGATCGACGACGGCGTGCCCGACCTCATCGGCGGCCGAGTCATCAGAGTCGGGTTCGACACGGTTGGGCCCGCGCCGAGCCCCAGCTCCTCGACGGCACTGGCGCGCGAGCGCCTGCAACGCGCCATGACGACTGGTGCCGGCGTGCTGCGCTCCGCCACCTCCCTCTCGGCGACGTCCGCCGTCGTCGACGAGGTGCGTGCGTCGTACGACACCGCTCCCACCGATGCCGAGTTGGCCGAGAACCGCAACCTGGCCGATGTGGCGCACGGCATCCTGGCCGCAGCCGCCGCGCGCGAGGAGAGCCGAGGCGCACACACCCGCACCGACTTCCCGGCGCTCGACGACGCGATGCGGGTGCGGCTCGTGCTGCGATGAGCGACGTATCGCAAGCCGTGGTGCGCGACGCGGTTGCGCGGGCGCTCGCCGAGGACCTCGGGCCGCTCGGCGACATCACTGCCGCGTTGCTCGACCCCGGGGAGCACGGAGTCGCCGCCTTCGTCCCTCGTAAGAACGGTGTGCTGGCCGGACGGGCCTGCGCGACGGAGGTGTTCGCGCAGGTCGATGCGTTGGTCGAGGTGCAATGGCGGGCAGCCGATGGGGACCCAGTCAGCGCCGGCGCCGTGATCGGAACGGTCGACGGCGCACTGGCGTCGATCCTCACGGCGGAACGCACGGCGCTGAACTTCCTCTGCCACCTCAGCGGCATCGCCACGTTGACGCGGCGCTTCGTCGACGCTGCTGCGGCGGCGCCCGACAGTCGCGCCCGCGTGTGGGACACACGCAAGACGCTGCCGGGCCTGAGGGCGTTCGAGAAGGCGGCGGTGCGTGCCGGCGGTGGCGTGAACCACCGCGGGTCGCTCTCGGAGATGGTCCTCGTGAAGGACAACCATCTCGGTCGGCTCGGCATCAGCGAGGCGATCCAACGCGCCCGTGAGCGCTGGCCCGGCCGCTCGGTCGAGGTCGAGTGTGAGCGCGTCGAGCAAGTCATCGAGGCGGTCGACTCGGGTGCCGACCTCGTGATGCTCGACAACATGTCGCCCGAGGACGTCGCGAAGTGCGTCGAGGTCGTCGGCGGCCGAGCCGTTGTCGAGGTGTCGGGCGGCGTGACGCTCGAGACCGTGACGCGCTACGCGTCGACGGGGGCTGATCTCATCTCGACGAGCGTCATCACCCAGAGCGCCCCCGCCCTCGACATCGGCCTCGACCTCCAACCCTGAGCCGAATTTCTTGGCGCAGTTGGGTCTCGGCCACCCGCTGGCGCCAAGAAAACCAGCTCGGGGGTCAGTCTTCGTAGAGGGCTTCGCCGCGGCGGAGGCGCTGGGCGATGCGCACGACGGTCGGAAGCTCTCGGCGCGTCGGCGTGTGTGCGGCGAGGAAGCGGGCGAGGCCGGTGAGGATCAGCGCGGCTTCCTCGGATCCCTCGGGCCAACCGGCGAGCTGGCTCATCGACGCCTCGTAGACCTGGAACCAGTGGAACTCGGCGTCCTCCGCGAGCAGGGCGTGCCCGAGTGCCGCGCAAAGGTCGGCTTGGCGACCGCCTCCCCGGATGAAGCCGTAGGCGATGCGTCCCGCGTCGTCGACGCGCCCTTGCGCCTCCCAGCACTCGGCGAGCTCAGCAAGGTCGCCCGACTCCGACGTCGGCAGCCGAGCCGCGGGCACGTTGAGGAAGCGGTCGAGGTAGACCCGCAAGCGCGCCGTGGACGAGGCCGCGCATGAGCTCGGGCGACGGTGCCCGTTCGAGAGCGTGGTGCAGACCGTTGGCCGCGGTGAACGCGTGATGCACGGTGTTCCAGTCGCCGAAGTCGTTCTGCACGTGGAAGCGCACGATGCGCAACGACGCCGCAAGTGCGACCGCGCGGCCGAGCTGCTCGGGTGACGCGCCGGCGCGGATCGCGTCGAGCAGCGCATCGACGACAGCTTCGGGATCCTCCTCGAGCAGACGCCAGCCGAGACCGGCGACGTCGTCGAACGAACCGCCGCTCTTCTGTCCCTCGGTTTGCGTCGCCGGCAATGCCGCTTCGGCGCGGCGAATCAGGGCCACGAGGTCGTGGGGATGACGCCACTCCGAGAACTCCTCCGACCGCTGTGCACGGACGGTCTGGTGCACCAGGGTCGGCAGGACCGTGGAGGCCGCGTCACCGCCCACCTGCGCGAGCGCCTCAAACGCCTTGTTGGTGAAGTCGAGCGTGTGGCCCTCGTCGATGAACACGTGATCGGTGATCGCCGCGTCCATGAACTCCTCGATCTCGGCGAGGGGGGCGCCGCCGCGGATCGCGGTTGCGAGCACCCGCTCGGCCGCGTCCTCGGCTCGGGTCTCGACGAAGCGGCGGTACCAATCCGCGAGCCGAGCGACATCGAGCTGATCGGTGCGCAGCGGCTCGATCGCGAAGCGCGGCGCACGACCGAGCGTGTCACGACTCACGAACGCGAGGGCGTGCACGAGTGCGAGCGCCTGGTCGTCGGGATGAAGCCGCGGAAGCACGTTCGCCATCGCGACGAGCGTGGTGAGCCCGGCCCCCCACCCGTCGGCGCGGTAGGTGCAGCCGAAGTCGAGTCCGGTGCGCACGATCTCGGCGGGGGATACCGACGCCTCGAGCAGACCCTGGACCGCCTTGGCGATGACGAGTGTGAGTCCCTGCTCGAGCCCGTCGCGCAGCCGCTGCTGCAGCCGCTCGACGCGGTCTCCAGCGTGCGCGGGTGTGCACGATCACGTCGTCGCCGGCGAGCTCGACGTCGAAGGCCTGCGCGTCGTCGGCCCACGGATCGAGCGTGCAGCCGGACACGAGGTCGAAGCGGGCGTGGTGCCAGTGACAGGTCAGGAGGCCGGCCTCGACCGTGCCCTGATGCAGCGGGAAACCGAGATGCGGGCACCGGTCCTCGATCGCGAAGGCGCGTCCCTCGTGCCAAACGACGACGACGGGAAGCGCGCCGACCTTGCCCAGCAACCGTCCTTCCTTCTCGAGTTCGGCGAGCGACCCGAAGCGGGTCGACGTGGCGAGCGTGTCGGTCATGGATCCACTTTCCGCCCGGCCTAAGAATATGTCAACATATGACTTGTGAAATTACAGTCCCCCGTGTCGGTGGCCCGTCGCCGTCTCGTCGATCGGCTCAAGCGCTCGGGACCGTCCACCTCCGCGGCCCTCGCCAACGACCTCGGCCTCACCGAGGCGGCGGTGCGTCAGCACCTCGCCGGCCTCGAGGAGGCGCAGCTCGTCGAGCGGACCACGCGACCGCCGAAGGGCCGCGGGCGCCCCGCGACGCTGTGGTCGCTCACGGCCCTGGCGACTGAGCTGTTCCCCGATCGCCACGCCGACCTCACTGTCGAGCTCATCGGCGCGATCCGGGCGGCCGTCGGGGAACGGGGGCTCGAGAAGGTGATCGAAGCGCGTACCGCCGAGCAACGCGACGCGTACACCGCCGCGATGCCGGGCCGACGCGCGACCACGCAAACGCGTGTAGAAGCGCTCGCCGGGCGGCGCACCGACGAGGGATACATGGCCGAAGTGCGGGTCGACGGGCGCGACGTCGTGCTCGTCGAGCACCACTGTCCTGTCTGCGAGGCGGCGACCGCGTGCACCGGGCTCTGCCGCGCCGAGCTCGAACTGTTCCGAGACGTGCTCGGACCCGGGGTCACGGTGACGCCGCGAGCAGCACCTTCTCTCGGGCGACGAGCGGTGCGCCTACCGCATCTCTCCGCTCAGCACGCCGAAGGCGGCACGGTCCCGAGGATGACAGAGTGAGCGGCGCATGCTGCTCGCCATCGATGTCGGCAACACTCAAACTGTGGTCGGGCTCTACGCAGCCGACGAAGACGGGCTTACGAGTCCCGAGCTGCTCGACCACTGGCGCATCGCGACGAACGCAGAGCGCACCTCCGACGAGCACGCGCTCGTGATCCAGGAGTTCCTCGCGTTCCACGGCTTCTCCTTCGACGAGCACGTCGGCGGGCTCGCGGTGTCGTCGGTGGTTCCTCGTGTCACCGGTGCCATCAGGGACATGAGCCTGCGCTACTTCGGGTTCGCTCCGCTCATCGTCGAGCCGGGGGTACGCACGGGCATGCCGATCCTCTACGACAACCCGAAGGAGGTCGGGGCCGACCGCATCGCCAACGCGGTCGGCGCTTACGACCTTTACGGCGGGCCGACCGTCATCGTCGACTTCGGAACCGCGACGACATTCGACGCGGTGTCGGCCAAGGGCGAATACCTCGGCGGCGCGATCGTTCCCGGCGTCGAGATCAGCCTCGACGCGTTGTTCGAGCGAGCCGCTGCCCTCCGTCGCGTCGAGCTCGCAGAGCCCCGCAACGTGATCGGCCGCAGCACGGTGGAGTCCCTGCAGTCGGGCGCGGTGTACGGCTTCACGTCGCAAGTCGACGGCATGTGCGAGCGCTTCCGCGACGAGCTCGGTCCCGTGACAGTCGTGGCAACGGGAGGGCTCGCGACGCTCATCGCGCCCCTGTCGAGATCGATCGAGCACCACGAGCCGTGGCTCACGCTGCACGGCCTCCGCCTCATCTACGAACGCAACCGCAGCAAGCCGGGCTGAGTGACCGGACTGAGCGACGCGGAGATTGCAGCCGAGCACGCGCGCCGAGGTCAGTAGGTTGAGCAGATGGCTGAGCCCCCGTTTCGCTTCGAGCGCACGTGGGACGCCGCCTCTCTGCAGCGAGATTTCGCCAAGCTCGAGCCGGGCGAGGAAACGCCCGTCGAGGTAGCGGTCGCCGGTCGCATCATGCTGCGCCGGGTCCAGGGCAAGCTCGCGTTCGCGACGCTCGCCGACTCGAGCGGCCGCGTGCAGCTCTTCGCACCCGCCGACTCCACACCGAGGTTCGACGAGTTCTGCGACCTCCATCTCGGCGACTGGGTTGGCATCGAGGGCCGCGTGATGAAGACGCGCCGCGGCGAGGTGTCGGTGAAGGTCACCGGATGGGTCCTCCTCGCCCACGCTCGCCGGGCGTTTCCCGACAAGTGGCACGGCCTCACCGACGTCGACACCCGATACCGGCAGCGCTACGTCGACCTCTGGGTCACCGAGGATGCTCAGCGCACCTTCGCGTTGCGCAGCAAGGTGATCTCCCTGACGCGCCGCTGGCTCGAAGACCGGGGCTACATGGAAGTCGACACGCCGGTCTTTCATCCCATCCCCGGCGGCGCTACCGCGAAGCCGTTCACCACCCATCACAACGCCCTCGACCTCGACCTCTACCTGCGCATTGCGCCAGAGCTCTACCTCAAGAGACTGGTCGTGGGCGGGTTCGAGAAGGTGTTCGAGATCGCGCGGGTCTTTCGCAACGAAGGCATCTCGCCGCGCCACAACCCCGAGTTCACGATGCTCGAGCTGTACGAGGCGTACGCCGACTACGGCGACATCATGCGGCTCGTCGAGGACCTGGTCTCGTACCTCGCAATCGAGGTCACCGGTTCAACGAAGCTCACCTATGGCGGCCGCGACCTCGATCTCGCTCCACCGTGGCGCCGGGCCACGATGGTCGATCTCGTCGAGGAGGAGATTGGCGTGCGCGTCGACCTTCGATCGCCTATCGAGGAGCTCCGCGCGCTCGCCACCGAGCACGGCGTCAACGTCAAGGACGACGACGGTCCTGGCAAGCTGCTGCTCGAGATCTATGAGAAGACCACCGAAGCCCAGCTGTGGGGACCGGTCTTCGTCATGGATTATCCGGTCGAGGTCTCGCCCCTCGCCCGCGACCACCGCGAGCTGAGCGGCTTCGTGGAGCGGTTCGAGCCGATCGTCGCCGGCCGCGAGATCGGCAACGCGTTCTCCGAACTCGTCGACCCCGATGTCCAACGCCAGCGGTTCGAGGCGCAGTCTCGCGCCCACGACGCCGGAGACGAGGAGGCGATGGTGGTCGACGAGGACTACCTCCGCGCGCTCGAATACGGGCTTCCACCGACCGGTGGCCTGGGAATTGGCATCGATCGGCTCGTGATGCTCCTCGCCGACGCTCCTTCGATCCGCGACGTCATCTTGTTCCCGACGCTGCGACCCGAACAGGATTGACCGGGTGCGACTCCTGATCACCGGCATGGGCGGCGAGCTCGGCACTCGCGTCGCGCAGCTGCTCGAGGTCGACCGAGACATCAGCGAGATCGTCGGGCTGGATGTCGATCCGCCGCGCCGGAGGCTGCGCCGCGCCGAGTTCCATCGCATCAACCCCCGCGATCGCACGCGATCTGTCGCCTTCGTGCGGGCGTTCGATCCCGACGTCGTCGTCCATCTCGGCATCTACGAACCCAACGCGCGCTCATCGCCGCGCAGCGCCGCCGAACGCACCCGCGCTGGCACGATGTCGGTGCTGGGCGCGGCGAGCGAGTGTCCGTCGCTGCGTGCGATCGTCGTGCGTTCGGGCATCGAGGTGTATGGCCGTCGCCGCGGATGCGCGACCGTTCCGGACGAGAGCGTCGCCCGCGACCCCACGTCGCCGTTCGGTGCGTCACTCGCCGAGGTGGAAGACATCGCCGCCGCGGCCGGGCACGCTTCGGATGTCCCCGTGACGATGCTGAGAATGGCGCCGGTGGTCGGTCCTCACGTGCCGAGCCCACTCGGGCGGTACCTGCGCATGGGACCGGTCGTGCCGATCAGCGCGTTCGCGGACCCGACGTTCTCACTGCTGCACCAGGAAGACGCGGTGGCGGCCGTGATCGCCGCGGTGAAGGTGACGACCTACGACGGCCCGCTCAACATCGTCGGGTCGGGCGCGGTCACGGCATTCCAGGCAGTGCGGCTGGGTGGGCGCATCCCGCTCCCGATCCTCGGCCCCGAGCTGCGCCTGATTCGCCCCGTCGCCGAGCTGCTCGGCTCGCCCGTGCCGCCCCACGTCCTCGAGCTGCTCCACCGCGGGCGCACCGCGGACGGGTCGCTCACGACCGAGGTGCTGCCGGTCACGCCGCGCGCGACCGTGGAGGTCGTGAAGGACCTCTACGAGTGGGCAACGGTGACCCACTTGCGCTCGACGGAGGCCGCCGCGTGAGTGACTCGCCGCTCTCGACGCTCGTGCAGCGGCGCATCGACGGCGCGTACACGGTCGACGAGTGGGGATTCGACCCGGACTTCGTCGAGCTGCTGAGTCCGTTGCTCGGTGCGCGATGGTCGATCAGCGTCGAGGGCGCTGAGCACATCCCCGCGGAAGGCGCCGCCGTGCTCGTCGCCAATCGTGGGTTCGGGATGTCGGAGCCGTTCGTCGTCGCCGGTGCGGTGCGGGCGACGACCGGCCGGGTGCTGCGCGTCCTCGGCATCCCTGACATCGCCCCGGTCGGGCCCTTTCTGAGGCGGCTCGGCGCCGCGCAGTGCCGCCCCGACGAGCTGAGAGGCCTGGCACGCGCCGGTGAGCTCACCGTGCTGTTCCTCGATCGGCAACCACGGCGTGGTGCGCGTGTCGGCCATCTCGGCCACGAGCTGCTGTCGCCTGCGATCGAGATGGGCGTGCCTGTCATCCCGGTCGCCCTGATCGGGCGGGAGCTCGGACGCCGGTGGGTCGCGAGCGTCGGCGAGCCCGTTGTTCCCCGGACTGCGACGGGATTCGGACCGCTCGCGGTCGCGGAGACGATCGACGGCGCCCGCCGTGCCATCCAAGAGGCACTCGACGACCGATGAGTCGCACAACGGCGGAGGATGGCACGCGTCTCTCGTTCGACATCCTCGGTCGGCCCGGTGCACCGTCGGTGCTGATGATCCAGGGCTTGGGTGCCGATCGCACCGCGGGATTCCTGCAGCGCCTCGCGCTCGCGCCTCGGCATCGCACGATCGCGCTCGACAACCGGGGCGTCGGTCGGTCGGACAAGCCCCGCGGGCGCTACTCCCTCGACGAGATGGCCGACGACGCCATGCGCGTGCTCGACGAGTGTGGGATCGACTCCGCACACGTGATGGGCCATTCGATGGGCGGCGTCATCGCGCAGCTCGTCGCCGTTCGTCATCCCGAACGGGTGAACTCGCTCGTCCTGAGTGCGACTGCATGCCACCACCAGCTCTGGCGGCGCGAGCTCTTGGCCGAGTGGGCGTCGATCGCGCTCGAGCAAGGAATGGGAGAGCTGAGCAGGCGATCGATGCGATGGCTCGTCGGGCCGCGATCCCTGCGGCGGTACTGGCCCGCCCTCGGTGTGCTCAGCCCTCTCGCGCTGAACGTGCCCGCCTACGCGTTCGCGGCGCAAGCGCGGGCCATTCTCGATGCGGACGACACGATGCGCCAGCGGCTCGGTGAGGTGAACGTGCCCACACTCGTCGTCTCCGGAAGTCAGGACATCCTCACGCCCGTCGCGGATGGCGAGGAGCTCGTGGAGCGGATTCCCGGCGCCGAGCTCGTGATCATCGGCGGCGCCGCGCACGGCTTCCCCGTTGAGCACGCCCGCGCGTTCAACGCCGTCGTCGGCACATTCCTCGGGAGGATCACAGCGGACCAGCCCGTCGCTTAGCGGCGTTCCCGCGCGGCCCGCTCCGCTTGGCGCATGACTTCACGATTGCCCTCTTGCCGCAGCAGGCGCAGCTTGACCGACGTGAGCCGCCATCCGGCCGCCGTACGGACGCACTCGTCGACTGTAGGTGCCGAACATCGTGTATCGATCGCTGCCGTGGGTGGTCGTGGCCCAATGCTCCGCACGGAAATGGGCGGTGATCATGGCGTGATCTCCGTCGATCGCGAAGCGGTGGGTTCCGATGAAGTGCTGCGTGGCCTCGAACCCCGCAAAGAGCCGGCTGACATACGACACATAGACGTCGACCGGCAGTCGCCGCGGGGGCGGCTCCGGCTCGTAGTCACTCGTGTCGATGAGCACCTCGTCCGTGAAGATCGACCGCCACAGCTCCCAGTCCCGGGTGTCGAGACCGAAGGCGTAGCGATGGATCAAGTCGCGGAGGTCGGCCTCGTCGTTGAGGCGTCGAAGCGGGTCGATGTCGATCGTGTCAACCTACGTTCGTGGCGAAACGCTTGCTCTTCGTGAAGCGCCGCAGCGCCCTCGACGTCGAGACGTTCCGCGCCGCGCTCAGGAGCAGCGCCGCCGCTGCGACGCAGCTGCACCTCACGCACGACTCCGGCTACCGGCTTCATGAGCCGGTGTACGACGCGGTCGTCGAAGCCAGCGAGTCCGGCGAAGCGTTCGACCCCGCGCTGGTCGACCAGGCCGCGAGCGGCTCGCTCGATCGCCGACGAAGTCGTGATCGTCGACGGGACGCCGCCATCCGACGCGGTGACGATGTTCGCGTTCTTGAATCGTCTGCCCGGCTCAGACCGCGCCGCGTTCCAGCGGTACTGGCGAGACCATCACGGTCCGATCGCAGGTCGAGTACCGGGCCTGCGCCGCTACGTCCAGAACCACACGATCGGTGACGGCAACGATCTGTACGACGGCATCGCGCAGACGTGGTTCGACGACCTGGACGCGATGCGGGCATCGGCGACGTCGGCGGAGCTCGCGCAAGACGAGAGCCGACGAGCCGAACTTCATGATCTCGGGCCGGCTGCCGTTCGTGGTCTGCGTCCCGGTGCGCTGAGGAGGCGTCGATGCAGTCGGTTGAAGGGAAGGTCGCGGTCGTGACCGGGGCAGCCTCGGGCATCGGGCTCGGGATGGCGAGGGCGTTCACGGGTGCGGGGATGCGAGTGGTGCTCGCGGACGTGCGCGAAGACGCGCTCGAGGAGTCGGTCGACGCGCTGCGGGGCGACGGCCACAACGTGATCGGCGTGCCCACGGACGTCTCCAAGCTTGCGGAGGTCGAGGCACTCGCCGCCGCCGCGCTCGACGCGTTCGGCGCCGTGCACGTCCTCTGCAACAACGCCGGAGTCGGCCTCTTCTCCCCGATCGCCAAGACCTCGATCGACGACTGGGAGTGGGCGCTGTCGATCGACCTGTGGGGTCCGATCTACGGAATCAAGACGTTCCTGCCGATCATCGAGCAGCAGACCGAAGGCCACATCAACTCGACGTCGTCGCTCGCGGGGCTCGTCGCTGGCGCGACCGCTGGTCCCTACAACGTCGCGAAGCATGGCGTCGTGGCGCTGATGGCGACGCTGGAACGCGAGCTGCGGGCGGCCAAGTCACCCGTCCGGACCTCGGTCCTCTGCCCGGCCGCGGTGAACACCGACATCAGCGCGAACAGCCTCGAGAGCCGCCGGGCTCGGCGCGGTGTCGCCGCAACCCGCACCCGCGAAGGCGACAAGGTCGGCGGCAAGCTGCAGGACGCGCTCGCCCGCGGGATGCATCCGGATGACGTCGGCCACCTCGTGCTCGACGCGATCCTGCACGACACGTTCTGGGTGTTCACCGACCCACCGCGTGTTGCGTCATCTCGAGGAGCAAGTCGCCGCGATGACCGACGACCGCTCTCTCACCCGCCTTCGCCTGTTCTGACGCGCCTGGTCTGGACGCGCCGCTGCCGCGCAGCTGGTCGCAGAACGACCACGTGCGCGGCAGCGAAGTGGAGCCGTGGGTCGGACTCGTCAGCGCGTCTGCTCCTCGGCGAGGCGGAAGTCCGCGGGTGAGGGCACGTCCATGGCGTGCAGCTTGTCGAGCTCCTCGTGGATGCGGAACTGCGCCGGGCTGCCGGGCGTGGCCGAGGCGTAAAGCGGTGCCGAGGCGGGCAACTTCCGCTCGCACGGCCCGGCTCTGGGCGCTAGCCGGCGTGACGGAGGCGAGGAGCACGGCGATCCCGAAGACGATGCCGACTCGGTTGCGATTCTTGTGGCTCGAAGGCTTGCGGTTCATTTGGAGTCCCCCTTGCTTGACGGTGTAGGTCGAGCATGCGGGAGCTGCCGACTCCTGCCATCGGGGGCAGTACCGAACCCGGTACTGATCTTTCTCGCTCGAGTGGTCTACGTACTCGAGTCGAGCCCTGTACGCACTGCCCAGGCCGCGATCTCTGCGCGTGAGGTGAACGACAGCTTCGTGAGGATGTGTTGCACATGGCTCTCGACGGTGCGCTCGGACAGCACGAACGTCTCGGCGATGTCGCGGTTCGAGCGGCCCTCGGCCACGAGCCGGGCCACCTCGACCTCACGAGGAGTGAGTCCTCCCGGCAGAGGCACCGGCCGGCTGTCACTTTCGACAAGAGCCGACAGCTCGGCAATGCGGCCGGCGAGCCCGCTCCATCCTTGACGGCGACTGACGTCGCCCGCCGCTTGCAAGAGCTCGACGGCCCGCAACCCGTCGTCGTCCGATCCGCGGCGGAGTCTCGCGCGATCGGCCTCATCGACGTCGGTGCGGGTGGTCCAGATGTCGGCCCGATAGGCACGGTGGACCGCCCTCGCGGTCTCGAAGTGTGCGATCGCGTCGTCGGTTCGGCCCTGCACCGACGCGAGCTGACCGAGCGGGCGGTGGATCGACCCGCTCACAACTTCCCCGCCGCCGCTGCCGACAAGGTGGGCGAAGGGCAGGAGGGCGTCGTGGACCAAGGCCGCGAGGTCCGAGTCTCCGACACGGGAGATGACCTCTGCGAGCATCGTCATCCCGAAGGCCCAGCAGTTGTCGAGAGGCATGGTCTGCGACCCGCCGCGCACCAGTTCGTCTGCCAGAGCGCGCGCCTCGTCCGGCCTGCCAGTCTCGAGGCAGGCGAGCGCGAGCAAACATCGAAACAGGCGATATCCCGGGTACACCGACCGCGCCGAAACGAGCCGGTCCTCGAGCTCCCCCAGTCGGCCCTGCTCCCACCGAAGCACGCTGAGCGCGAGAAGGTGCGCTGCTCCGGCGTCCCAGGATTGCGCCCTCAGGCCCTGCGCGTAGGTGGCTTCGGCCAACTCCTCGGCCTCATCGAGGCGCCCTTCGAGGAGCAGCATCACAGTCCAATGCAGATCCGAGTACCACCGATGCGACGGTTGACGGAGCTCGACCGCGGCACGCGTGTACTCCTCGAGCGCCGGAACCACCATCTCTGCGGGTCCGGTCGCGAGAATGCTCTGAAAGCGAATCAGCCGAGCCGCAGCTACGTGATCGTGCTGACCCACGATCTCGGCGAGCCCTATCGCCTCTTCTGCGAGTTCGCGCAGCTCGAACGCGGCGGCGGGACCCCAGATTGCCAGACCGCGAGCAATCAAGGCATACGCCAAAGTCGCGGGATCTCCGAGACGCGCGGCTATTGCGACGGCCTCCGCGCTCACCTCGTCACGTAGCTCCATCGCGGACTCGTCGCGTCGGGCCCCGGCCAGCCGTGCGAGCAACTGGACCCGCAGCGTGCTGTCGGTCGAGGGCAACGCTGCAAGCGCCTCGCGTAGCAGCGGGATGATCTTCGTATCGGTGCCGGCCCGCAACCAGACGAACCGACCGCCGTAGCCAAGGGCGGCTCGGGCGAGCTGTTCTGCCGCGTGAGACCGTCGAGCGAGATCGGCCGCTTCGAGGAACGTCGCCTTCGAAGCGTCTGTGTCACCCACCCTTCCCTGAGCGTCACCGAGGGCCAGGAGCAGCTCAGTTCGCGCTTCGTCGCCGGGCACCGCGTCACCGCTCGCTCCGGTGAGGGCGCTGTAGGCCCATGTCGAACAGCCGCGCGCCCTCTTCGTAGGCGAGCTGCTGGACGGCACGCTCGCCCGCCAATCGCGAATACGTGACTGCTCGATCCACCGGCCCGACCGGAAGGCTCGCGCAACAGTGCCGGGCGAGCTCGGCGAGTCGGGGTCCGAGATCGCCTCCGCGCAAGACCTCGAGCGCCCGCCCGGCCTCGTCGTGGAGCCGGCGTCGCCGCAGCGACGGGATCTCTTGATAAAGCGCCTCGGACATGACGGCGTGCGCGAAGCGGAGATGGCCCGCCCGGCCCGGGCTGTCGAAAATGACCGCCACCGAAGCGGCCTCGTCGAGTGCCGAGGTGATGTCGACGTCCTCCCCGGCGAGCGCGGAAAGTATGTCGAGGGGGAAGTCGCGGCCGAGGACTGCTGCCAGCTCGAGGACGGCCTGGCAACCCTCCGAGAGCTGGCCGAGCCGGCGGAGCACGGTCTCACTGATGTCCCTCGGGATGAGCGGCCGTTCCGACTCGCTCGTCTCGTCGAGGCGCCCTTCCGTTGCGAGGAGTCGTGCGGCCTCACCGACGTAGAGCGGATTGCCGTCGGTCACCTCGCGAACGCGCTGCACCAATCGAGCGGACGGAGCGACACCGGTCGCCCCGCTTATGACCTCCGCCACGCCTTCGGCGCCAAGGCCCCCGAGGCGCAGCCGGACCGTGTTCCGCTCGCGAACCAGCTGCGCGAGGACCTCGGCGAAGCTATCGCCGGTCCCCTCCGCGGGACGGTAGGTCGCCACGACGACGAGGCCCATCGTGTCGAGTTCTCCGGCGAGGAATTGCAGTAGCAACAACGACGAAGGGTCAGCGACGTGAACATCGTCGAGCACTGCGACCATCGGCGCGTCCATCGTTGCGAGGCGGCACAGGCGCACCACCGCGTCGAACAAACGGAAGCGGGCGGTGTCGGGCGCGAGACGAGCATCCGGAGCCTCATCCGCGAGCGCGGGAACGATCTGGCCCAGGTCCTCTGTGCTGGAACCGAGCTGTGAACGCAGCTCGCTGACACCGATGCGATCCACCAGCGTCGTGAGCACCTCCGCCCATGGCCAGTAGGCGGGGGCGCCACCAGCTTCCCAGCAGCGTCCCCAGCCGACCTGCGCTCCCGAGCCGCGCGCCCGCGTCGTCAGCTCGGCGGCCAACCGTGTCTTTCCGATGCCGGGCTCACCCGCGACGAGAAACAACCCGCCGCGTCCGGACCACGCGCTCGCGAGGCCAGCGTCAAGGGCCGCACTTTCCGTATCGCGCCCCACGAACGGATCGCGAGTCATGAGGCATCGGCGCGGTCGAGGCCCGTGCGGACTGCCCAGGCCGCGATCTCCGCGCGTGAGGTGAACGACAGCTTCGTGAGGATGTGTTGCACATGGCTCTCGACGGTGCGCTCGGACAGCACCAACGTCTCGGCGATGTCGCGGTTCGAGCGGCCCTCGGCCACGAGCCGGGCCACCTCGACCTCGCGAGGGGTGAGTCCTCCGGGAAGGTCCGACGTCGGCTTCGAACCTCCGAGATCAGCCAAGGCCGCGTTCGCTCGTGCCTCGAGAGCACTCCACTCACGACGTTGGCTCGTAGCCCGCACGGCCTCGAGCAGCTCCAGTGCCGCCCGTGGGTCGTGCTCGGTGCCCCGCCGGAGCCGGGCGATCGCTTCGTCGAGGTCGGTGTGTGTGATCCAAATGTCCGCGCCGTAGGCACGATGGACGGACCGGGCCGCGTCGAAGTGCCGAAGAGCGTCGTCATGGCGCCCGAGCAGCGAGGCCAGCTGGCCAAGTGGGCGATGCACGGACCCACTCGCGGTTTCCCCTCCCCCGGCGCCGAGAAGGTCATCGAAGGGCGCGAGGGCCTCGTAGAGCGTTCCCGCGAGATCCGAGTCGCCGACACGCGCCACGACCTCGGCCAGCATCGTCATGCCGAACAACCAGTTGTTGTCGAGCGGCATCAGCGCCTCACCGCCGAGGACAAGCTCGGCCGCAAGCGATCGCGCCTCCTCCACGCGGTGCGTCTCGAGGCACGCGAGCGGGAGCAGACAACGAAACAGTCGATATCCGGGATACATCGAGCGGGCGGACACCAGCTGCTCTTCGAGCTCACCCAGCCGACCCTGCTCCCAGCGCAGGATGCTGAGCGCCAAGAGGTGCGTCGCGCCGGCGTCCCACGACTGGGCCCGCATGCCCGCGGCGTAGGCGTCGTTCATCGCGGTCTCGGCTTCCTCGAGCTCCCCTTCGAGCAGCAGGCTCACGGTCCACATGACCTCCGAGTACCAGAGGTGGGACGGCTGTCGAAGCTCGACGGCGTGGCGACGGTAGTCCTCGACGGCGGGCCGCACGAGCTCGCCGGGGCCTACTCCGAGGATCCCCTCGAAGTGGATGAGCCGCGCCGCCGCGGCGTCGTCGGGACGGTGCGCGAGGTCCGCAAGGCGTACGGCCTCGGCTGCGAGATCCACGAGCTCGCCGCGGTGTCAGGGCCCCAGATCGCCATCGATCTGGCGATGAGCGCGTATGCCAACGTCGCGGGATCGCCGAGACGACTTGCCATGGCGACCGCTTCGGCGCTCAACCCGTCGCGGGGCGCCCGATCCGCCTCGTCACGGCGCGCACCGGAAAGACGCGCGAGCAACCTGACCCGTAGCTCGCTGTCGGTCTCGGGCAGTGCGTCGACTGCTTCGCGCAACAGCGGGATGACTTTCGGATCGGTGCCCGCCCTGAGCCACACGAAGCGACCGCCGTAGCCGAGCGAGGCGCGGGCGAACTGCTCCGCGTCGCCCGACTGGCGGGCGAGGTCAGCGGCCTCGAGAAATGTCGCCTTTGCCCTCGGCGTCTCGCCCGCCTTGGCCTGCGCGTCCCCCAAGCCAAGCAGCAGCTCGGTCCGTTCGCTGATCGGCGAGGGTGGCGTTGCGACCGCGGACGCCTGGAGCGCCATCGTGAACAGCCGAGCGCCCTCCTCGTACGCGAGCTGTTGTACGGCGCGCTCGCCGGCGACCCGCGCGTACTGCACCGCGCGATCCACGGGGCCGACCGGGAGGCTCGCGAAGTAGTGCCGAGCGAGCTCTGCGACGCGTCCCTCCGACGTGGTTCCGGCAAGAGACTCGAGAGCGCGACCCGCATCGGCATGGATCCTGCGCCGGCGCAGCGACGGGATCTCCCGGTACAGCGCCTCGGACAGCACCGCGTGCCCGAAACGGAGGTGATCGGGATGCGTGGGACTGTCCACCACGATCGCAGTCGTGGTCGCCTCGTCGAGCGCGCCAGCCACGTCGAGATCGTCACCCGCGAGCAGGGTGAGCGCGTCGAGAGGGAAGTCGCGTCCGAGCACCGATGCGAGCTCGAGGACCTCCTGGCACGCCGGCGAGAGCAGCGACACGCGGCGGAGCACCGTCTCGCGCACGTCGCGGGGGAGATCGAGGCGATCGAGCTCGACGGCGCCGCCCAATACGCCTTCGCTCTCGAGAAGTCGCGCCGCTTCTCCGATGTAGAGCGGGTTGCCGTCGGTGAGCTCCACAGACACGCGAGACAAGTCGAGGCGATGGACCCGCACCCATGGTCGCGCCGACCATCTCGGCGACACTCGCTTCGTCGAGCCCGCCGAGCCGCAGACGGGTCGCGCTCCGTTCTCGCACGAGTTGCGCCACGACGTCGGTGAAGCCCTCGACGGTGGGCTCACCCTCGCGATAGGTGGCGACGATGACCATCCCGGTGCGATCGAGGTGACCGGAGAGGAACTGCAGCAGGAGGAGCGAGGAGGGATCCGCGACATGCACGTCGTCGAGAACGGCAACCATCGGGGCTTCGACGGTCGCGACGCGGCACAGCCGAACAACAGCATCGAAGAGGCGGAAGCGCGCGGTGTCCGGTGCGAGAAACGCTTCGGGACCGGCACCACCAGCGAGCGCCGGAACGATCTGTCCCAGGTCGTCGACGGAGGAACCGAGCGAATCGCGAAGCGGCGTGACCCCGACCCCTTCGACGAGGACACCGAGGACTTCAGCCCACGGCCAGTACGGCGGAGCGCCGCCCGCCTCCCAGCACCGACCCCAAGCGACCTGGGCGCCGGCGGCGCGCGCTCGGGTTGTCAGCTCGGCCGCGAGCCGCGACTTCCCGATGCCCGGCTCGCCTGCGACGAGAAAGAGCCGCCCGCGACCGGATCTTGCATCTTCCAGGCCAGCGTCAAGCGCGGCACTCTCCGCATCGCGCCCCACGAACGGATCCCGCACCACAGGGCGCATTCAACCAGTTGGCGGCCTCGCCGGCCGAAGAGCTCGGGCCGCGTCAGGCGAGGGTGCTGACGAGGTGCGCCGCGCCGGCGCGGAGCGCGTCGGTAGCGGGAGTGCTCGGGAAGCCATCGAGCGCCGCACAGGCGGCGTCGACCTCGGCCTTCGCCGCCGCCACGGCGTCGGGGACGCCGCCGTTCGAGCGCACGATGCCGAGCGCCTTCTCGAGCTCGACGCCCTCGATCGGGTGGCCGAGGAGATCCCGGAGCTCGCCGCTCGCCGCGGTGTCGTGGGCGAGCGTGCGCAGGACGGGGAGGGTGTAGACGCCCTCGTAGAGGTCGTGGCCCGTCGGCTTGCCCAGCTCGGCCTCGCTCGCGGTGAGATCGAGGATGTCATCGACGATCTGGAAGGCGACGCCGAGGCGGTGGCCGTACACCGTGAGCGCGTCGATCATCGGCCGGTCGTGCCCCCCGACGATCGCTCCGATGCGGGCCGACGTCGCGAACAACGCCGCCGTCTTGCCGTCGATGGATGCGTAGTAATCGGCTTCGGTGCGCTCGACGTCGAACGCCGACTGGAGCTCTCGCACCTCGCCGTCGCACAGACGCCCGATCGTGGCGGCGAGGAGCCCTGCCACTTCGGTGCCCAAGCTTGCTGCGATCTCCGACGCCTTCGCGAGGAGGAAGTCGCCGGCGAGGATCGCCTTGAGGTTGCCCCAGCGCGCGTTCACGCTCTCGACCGTGCGACGGGTCTGGGCTTCGTCGATCACATCGTCGTGGTACAGCGAACCGACCTGCACCAGTTCCACCGCGGCGGCGCCCATGATCACGTCCTGAGACACGGGTCCGGCGTCGCTCGAGGTCACTGACGCGGCGGCAATTGCGAGGGCCGGGCGCAGTCGCTTGCCTCCGGCGAGGATCAGATGGCTCGCGATCTCGGTGAGGAACGCGTTGTCGGAGACGACTGCCCCGCGGAGCGCCTGTTCGACGCGACCCAGGTCAGCACCCATGGAAGGGAGCGTGAGCAGGGGGCTGGCCACGGCGCCACGCTACGTCAGGGTCTTCTCGAGCGGGAAACCGACCGCGCGTGTCCTCCATCCGGAGGGGAATCGGCCGACGAAGAAGGGCCAAACGGCGCAACGCCCGGCCGTGTCTTCCAAGACCTCACAGGTAGACTCGGTCTACGTTCCACCGCTGCGCGAAAGGCGGATTCCTTGTTCGAGCGCTTCACAGACCGGGCTCGCCGAGTGGTCGTCCTGGCTCAGGAGGAAGCACGTCTCCTGAACCACAACTACATCGGCACCGAGCACATCCTCCTCGGCCTCATCCACGAGGGTGAGGGAGTCGCCGCGAAGGCGCTCGAGTCGCTCGGCATCTCGCTCGAAGCAGTCCGCAGCCAAGTCGAAGAGATCATCGGCCAGGGCGGCCAGTCGCCGTCGGGTCACATCCCTTTCACGCCGCGGGCGAAGAAGGTCCTCGAGCTCTCGCTGCGTGAGGCGCTGCAGCTCGGACACAACTACATCGGCACCGAGCACATCCTCCTCGGGCTGATCCGCGAGGGCGAAGGCGTGGCGGCGCAGGTGCTCGTGAAGCTCGGCGCCGACCTGTCCCGCGTGCGCCAGCAGGTCATCCAGCTGCTGTCGGGCTACCAGGGTCCTGCGGGCGGCAAAGAGCCGTCGGGCGGCTCAGGTTCGAGCAGCCAGGGCGAGCCGGCCCAGGGCGGTTCGTTGGTGCTCGACCAGTTCGGGCGCAACCTCACCCAGCTCGCTCGCGAGAAGAAGCTCGACCCGGTCATCGGCCGTCATCGTGAGATCGAGCGGGTCATGCAGGTGCTCTCCCGCCGCACCAAGAACAACCCGGTGCTGATCGGCGAGCCCGGCGTCGGCAAGACCGCCGTCGTCGAGGGCCTCAGCCAGAAGATCGTCGTCAACGACGTGCCCGACACGCTGAAGGGCAAGCAGCTCTACACACTCGATCTCGGCGCGCTCGTGGCGGGCTCCCGCTACCGCGGCGACTTCGAGGAGCGCCTCAAGAAGGTGCTGAAGGAGATCCGCACGCGCGGCGACATCATCCTGTTCATCGACGAGCTGCACACCCTCGTCGGTGCGGGTGCCGCCGAGGGTGCGATCGACGCGGCGTCGATCCTGAAGCCGATGCTCGCTCGCGGTGAGCTGCAGACCATCGGTGCGACGACGCTCGACGAGTACCGCAAGCACCTGGAGAAGGACGCCGCGCTCGAGCGGCGCTTCCAGCCGATCAAGGTCGAAGAGCCGACGGTCGCGCACACGATCGAGATCCTGAAGGGTCTGCGCGATCGCTACGAGGCGCACCATCGCGTGACGATCACCGATCAGGCGCTCGTCGCCGCGGCGAACCTCGCCGACCGCTACATCTCCGACCGTCACCTTCCCGACAAGGCGATCGACCTCATCGACGAAGCGGGCTCGCGCCTGCGCATCAAGCGCATGGAGACGCCGCCCGACTTCAAGGAGCTCGAGAACAACATCGCGCAGGTCGTGCAGGCGAAGAAGGACGCGGTCGAGGCGCAGCGCTTCGAGGAGGCGGGCCGTCTCCGCGACCAGGAGAAGTCGCTGCTCGAAGAGAAGGCACGCAAGGAAGAGGAGCTCAAGGATCGCGGCGTCGACCTGTTCGACGAGGTCGACGAGGAGTCGATCGCCGAGGTGCTGTCGATCTGGACGGGCATCCCCGTCTACAAGCTCACCGAGGAAGAGACCGCCAAGCTCCTGCGCATGGAGGAAGAGCTGCACAAGCGGGTCGTCGGCCAGGAGGACTCGATCCGCGCGGTGTCGCAGGCCATTCGCCGCACCCGTGCCGGTCTGAAGGACCCGAAGCGCCCGAGCGGCTCGTTCATCTTCTTGGGCCCATCGGGTGTCGGCAAGACCGAGCTCGCGAAGACCCTCGCCGAGTTCCTGTTCGGTGACGACAACGCGCTGATCCAGCTCGACATGAGCGAGTACATGGAGAAGCACACCGTGTCGCGCCTCGTCGGCTCGCCCCCGGGCTATGTCGGCTACGAGGAAGGCGGCCAGCTCACCGAGGCCGTGCGGCGCAAGCCGTTCTCGGTCGTGCTGTTCGACGAGATCGAGAAGGCGCATCCCGACGTGTTCAACACGCTCCTCCAGATCCTGGAGGAGGGCCGTCTCACCGACAGCCAGGGCCGCAGCGTCGACTTCCGCAACACCGTGCTGATCATGACGTCGAACCTCGGCACTCAGGATCTGCGCAAGGCCAACCTCGGCTTCGCCAAGTCCGACGAGGCGATCACGTACGAGCGCATGAAGGAGAAGGTCAACGACGCGCTCAAGCAGCACTTCCGTCCGGAGTTCCTGAACCGCATCGACGAGACGATCGTGTTCCACGAGCTCTCACGCGACGAGGTCACCCAGATCGTCGACCTGATGATCAAGCGGGTCACGACCCAGCTCGAGAGCCAGGGCCTCGGGCTCGAGCTCACTCCGGCGTCGAAGCTCTTCCTTGCGGATCGTGGGTATGACCCGACGCTGGGCGCTCGCCCACTGCGCCGGGCCATCCAGCGCCAAGTCGAGGACCCGCTGTCCGAGCGCATCCTCCACAAGGAGTTCCGGGCCGGCGAGATCATCGTCGTCGACGTCGAGGACGATCCCGATCACCCGAACGAGAAGCGCATCGTGTTCCGGGCGATCGAAGGCTTCGAGCCGCCTCCCATGGAGCTCGCGGGCGCAGCCGACGGCGGCGACTGACCAAGCGCACGTTTGGCGGGCGGCTGACCCGGCAAACTGACATCCGTGGACTCCACCGCTGACGCTCGTCTCGACGCGGCCATCGAACAGGTCGCCGAGACCGCTCCCATCACGTCGCTCGTCGGGAAGGCCAAGGACTTGCCGGCGACGACGCTGCGGGCGATGTCCGACATCGGCGATCGGGTCACCGAGCGGGTCATGGCGACGCCGCACCGAGTCGACAGTGCTGCCGATGCCCTCGAGCGGCTGGGGGAGCTCAACGACGGCGCGAAGACGATGCAGGGCATCCTCGCGACAGGCCTCCTCACGATCGGGACGCGGCTCGTGCGCCTCGGGCGGCTCAGCAAGGTGCCGACGGTCGCATTGATCACCGGTACCGCGGCAGTTGCGTCGTCGGTTCGCGGCGGCGTCGGCGAGGTGCAGGTGATCGGCTCATATGTCGCGTCGAAGCTCGACGACGCCGGCATCAAAGCCGATCCCGACTTCATCCGCAGGGTGACGCTCGAGGTGTACCTGAATCCGTCGAGGTCCGTCGACCTCAACGCGCGTGACGACCTCGGTGCGTCGCGTCTGCTTGCGTTCTGGTTGCGGCACTCGGGTGCGATCCCGATCCTGTCGAAATCCCGCACCGACCGGCAGCGGCGCGCGTGGATCGACGCCGTCGACCGTCTCGATCTCCCGGCTCTCTGGGCCGAGTGGCAGTCAAAGCCCCGCCCCGCCGCCTGACCTCCCTTCGCCGATGGGCGGCGCTCGCGGGCGCGGCGTTGCTCCTCGTCGGTTGCCGGATGGACGTGACCGTCGACATCGACGTCAACGACGACGGCAGCGGAACGGTGTCGGTGGGAGTCGGAGTCGACGACGACTTGCTGTCGCGCGTCCCGGGCGCGGCCGACCGTGTGCGGCTCGGCGATCTGAGCGACGCCGGTTGGGAGGTGAGCGGGCCGGACAAGGAGGGCGACGGCCAGACATGGGTCCACATCGAGAAGCCGTTCGCCAACCCGGACGAACTGAACGAGATCCTCGACGAGATCAACGGGCCCGCCGGCCCGCGTCGGCGACTTCGAGCTGACGATCACCGAGGCGTGGGATGAGACCACCTGGCAGCTCACCGGCACCGCCGGCCTGACGGGCGGCGTCGCAGACGTTCGTCGACGCAGAGCTCGCCGGCGCGTTCGGCACCGCGAGGCCGCTCGAAGATCTGGTGGCCGAGAGCGGCGTCCCGATCGAAGAGGGCCTGAACCTGACGGTCACCGTGACAATGCCCAACGAGGAGACACCCGTCGTCGTGCGAGTGCCGCTCGACGGCCGCACCGTGCCGATCGAAGCCACCAGCAGTCAGACGGACGAGAGCGTGCGGGTCGCCGCGATCGTGGCGGGCGTGTGCGGCGCCCTGCTCGCCGGGTGGCTCGCGTACTGGCTGACGCGCGCCTTTCTCCGCGTGGGCCAGCGAAGGGATGCCGTCACTCGGGGATGACGGCCCCGAAACCTCGCGGAAACACGCCATCCCTACCGTGACATCGTGACTTATCGAGCACGGCTACGTGTGGAGCTTCCGGATCGGCCGGGGGCGCTCAGCCGGGTGGCGGGCATCATCGGCGAGTGCGGCGGCAACGTCGTGAGCGTCGACGTGCAGGAGGTCGAGGGCGCGGTCGCGATCGACGAGCTCGTCGTCGACCTGCCCGACGACATCACCGCCGACCACCTGCGGGCCCAGCTCGACCACGACCGGGCGGGGATCCTTCTTTCGATCCACGGGGCGCGGCCTTACAGCGACATGGTCCTGCGGGCGATGCAATGGACCGAGGCGCTGCTCGACTCGGGCCCGAGCGAACGCAGCGACGTGCTGGCGAGCGCTCTCGCGGACCTGTGCTCGGCCTCGGGCGCGTGGGTGGCGGACTCCGTGAGCGAGGCGCGGCAGTTCGAGGCCGGGCGCTTCGCTCTCGAACGAGGTGCACCGGTCGCGCACCGCACGAACGACATCCCCGTGGGGGTGGCGCCCGATCTGTCGGACGGGGCCTGGCTGCTCGCGGTGCCCGACCACGACACCGAGCCGCTCCGGGTGGCGTTCCTGGCCCGACCGCTGCGACTGCGGTTCACGGCCACCGAGATCGCCCGGGTCGTGGCCCTGCTGCGGACCTGCCGCATGCTCGAGCAGCGACACGACGAGCCGCGCGTTCGGGTTCCTGACCGAGGTCTAGCCGCCTTTCACCTGGTCAGAGGGGACGCGGCTGCCGCCATCCCCCTCGAATGTCCCACCCCCTCGTCATGATGACGGCCATGACTGGCTCTTCTCGTTGCCGCCATCGTGGTGGCCGTCATCGCGCTCGTCGTGGGCGCCGCCGCGCTGGTCGCGCTGCTCCGTCGCACTGCTCCCACCGACCCCGAGCAGGCGGCGGCGCACACTCGCCGCCTGTTCGACGAGGCCCGCGCGCAGGCCGCCATGGAGCGCGACGCCGCGATCCACGCCGCCCTCGAGCAGTCCGCCGTGCTCAACCGCGAGGCGCTGGGCGCCCAGACCGCCGCGACGCAGGCCGACCTCGAAGCGAAGAAGTCGCTGATCGAGGCCCGGCTCGGGCAAGGTCCAAGACGACGTCGGGGCCACGCTCGCCCGCGTCGAGACCCAGCTCACGGACCTCACCGCACCAGCGAGGTGTCGCTCGGCAAGGTGAGCGAGCAGCTCGAGTTCCACGCGTCCCAGACCCGCAACCTCGCCGACACCGCGCAGGGCCTGCGCGAGGCGCTGGCGAGCAGCAAGACCCGTGGGCAGTGGGGCGAGCGCATGGCCGAAGACGTGCTCCGCCTCGCCGGCTTCGTCGAGCACATCAACTACGAGAAGCAGGTCGCCGTCGAGGGCGGCCGCTCGATCCCCGACTTCACGTTCAAGCTGCCGAAGGACCACGTCCTCTACATGGACGTGAAGTTCCCGCTCGCCGCGTACATGCGCTACCTCGACGCGACGACCGACGAAGAGCGCCGCCGTGAACGCGAGCAGTTCGTCCGCGACGTGCGGGTGAAGGTGCGCGACCTCGCCAGGCGCGACTACCTCGACCGCTCACGCCTGTCGTGCGAGCAGCTGCTGCTGTTCATCCCGAACGAGACGATCGCCGGGTTCATCTACGAGTCCGACCCGACGGTCATCGACGACGCGCTCAAGCAGAAGATCGTCTTCTGCTCGCCGCTCACCCTGTTCGCGATGCTGGGCGTGATCACGCCAGGCGTTCGAGTCCGTCATGCTCGAGCAGACATCCGACGAGGTGCTTCGGCTCGTGGGCGCGTTCCGCACGCAGTTCGAGAAGTACACCGAGACGGTCGAGAAGCTCGGGAAGCGCCTCGACGCGGTGCACAACGCGTACGACGAGCTGACCGGCCCCCGCAAGCGTGCGCTCGAGAAGCCGCTCACGCGCATCGATGACCTCCGCAGCGAGCGCGGCCTCGCGCCCAGCCCCGACCTGTCGGCCGGCGCCGACATCCTCGAGCTCGGCGACGGGCTCGACGAGTACGACGAGCTCGGCGCGTAGCGCGCCGGTGCTCAGTGAGGATGCGTGTGGCCGTGGGAGTGGTCGTGCGTCCCTCGCGGTCTCGAGCCAGCGGCGGAAGCCCGCGGCGTTCGAGTGCACGCCGTTCAGCGTCTCGAGCTTGGTCCGGTGCTCCGGGTCGGTGCCGCTGCAGCTGCGCGCTGAACGCGAGCGTCGAGGGCCTCGGCGATGTCACGGCCCTCCCGGAACGCGGCCTCGGCGACTTCGGCCCACTGCCGCAAGATGCCCTCCGCCTCCTGCAGCGTGTCGATGGGGTCGGGCACGAGCCCGTAGTGCGCGAGGGCGACCTCGGCGGGGCTGCGGTCGACGAACTTGCGCAGCGACGTGATCGCCAGATCGAGGTCGAAGTCGGGCGGCGGGGTGGCCGGGCCGAAGGATGCCGGTGTCGGGCAGGCGAACACCGACCGCGTCGCCGACGAACAAGATGCCGCTGTGCGAGTCGTGCAGCGCGAGGTGGTGCTTGGCGTGGCCGGGCGAGTCGACGGTCGTGAGCGTGCGGTTCGGCGAGATGCGCACCTCCTCGCCGTCGGCGAGCACGTGCAGGCGCTCGGCCGCCGTGGGTTCGAGGCGTCCGTAGAGCGAGTCGAGCAGCGGCCCGTAGACCATCGCCGGCGGAGCGCACGAGGCGGGTCGGATCGACGAGATGGCGAGCCCCCTTCTCGTGCACGTACACCGTGGCCTTCGGGAACGCCTTCGCGACGTCGCCCACGCCGCCGGCGTGGTCGAGATGGATGTGGGTGACGGCGACGCCGGCCAGGTCTTCGGGCCCGACGCCGAGGTCGTCGAGCGCGGCGAGCAGCACGGGGATCGAGCTCTGGCTGCCCGTCTCGACGAGCACCGGGGCATCGCCCTCGACGAGGTAGCCGGCGGTCACGCGCTCCCAGCCCCCGAGCAGCGTGTCGATCTGGATGACGCCGTCACCGATGCGCGAGTGCACGTAGTCCTCCCTGCCGTTGCCAACGGGCAGTATGGCGGAACGCCATGAGCCAGCCGTCGCTCGACCTCGACGTCGACCCGACCCCGACGCTGCGTGTCAGCGAGCTGACCGCCGCGATCGGCGCCGCGGTGCGCCGCGGGTTTCCGACCGAGCTCTGGGTGCGCGGCGAGATCGACTCGCTGAGCCGCTCGGGTGCCGGGCACATCTACTTCGACCTGGTCGAGGGTGTCGGCAACGAGCGGGTCGCGGTGCGGGTCACGCTGTTCCGATCCGTCGCGGTCGCCGTCGAGCGTCACCTCGCCCGACACCACATGAAGCTCGAGAACGGGCTCGAGGTGCGGCTGATGGGCCGCGTCGAGCTCTACGAACCGCGCGGTCAGATCAACCTGCGGATGACGGGCATCGACCCGACCTACACGTTGGGACGCCTCGCACAAGACCGAGACCGTCTCGTGAAGGTCCTGCAGGCCGAGGGGCTGCTCGAACGCAACGGCAAGCTGGCGATGCCTCCGGTGCCGCTGCGCGTCGGGCTCGTGACGAGCCGCGGATCGGCCGCGCACCGAGACTTCGTGCACGAGCTCGAAACGAGCGGCCTGTCGTGGCATGTGCTCTTGGCCGACAGCCGAGTGCAGGGCGTCGAAGCGGTCGAGTCGGTCGTGCGCGCGCTCGCCGCGCTCGGCCGATGCTCCGTCGACGTGATCGTGCTCATCCGAGGCGGCGGTAGCCGCAACGAGCTCGCGGTGTTCGACGCCGAGGCGATCGCACGGGCCATCGCGGCCCTCCCCGTCCCGGTCGTCACCGGGATCGGCCACGAGGTCGACCGGGCCATCGCCGATCTTGTCGCGCACACCGCGCTCAAGACGCCAACCGCGTGTGCGGGCTTCCTCGTCGAGCGGGTGCGGGGGTCGCTCGCCGTGCTTGGTCGTTCCGCCGTCGCGATCGCCCGCTGCGCCCGGACCGCGCTCGACCAGGGCGATCGGCGCATCTCGCACCTCGCGACCCTCGTGCAACGCGACGTCGATCACGCGCTCGACGCCGCCATGCACCGCAGCGACGCGGCGGCATCCCGGGTCGAGCAGGCAGCCACGGTGCATCTGCACACCGCCCGCCAACGGGTCGACCGCGCCGCCGGCCGCGTCGGGGCCCGGGCGCCGCGGGTGCTCGCCGACGCCGAACGCCACCTCGATGCCATCGCGGCCCGCGTCACGGCGCTCGATCCTGCGCAGGTGCTCGCACGCGGGTACTCGATCACTCGCGATGAGTCGGGCGCGCTGGTTCGCTCCGCGCGAGCCGTCGAGGTCGGCCGCCGGTTGATCACGACGGTCGCCGATGGCGACATCGCGAGCGAGGTCGTCGACAACGTCGCGACGGACGAGGACGGGCCATGAACGCCAACAACGAGACGGATCCCTCGGTCGGCTACGGCGCAGCAGTGGCCGAGCTCGAGCAGATCCTCGAGCAGCTCGAGCGGCCCGATGTCGACATCGACGTGTTGGCCAAGCAGGTGCAGCGCGCCGCCGAGCTGATCCGCATGTGCCGCAACCGCATCGCATCCGCACGCGTCGAGGTCGAGACCGTGGTCGCCGACCTCGAGGATCTCGGGGACAGCACGGCCACCTAGGCTCCGACGATGGGCACCGCGCCTGCGAGCCTCGCCGTGATCGCTGCCCGGGTAGACCGGCGACTGCGCGATCTCCTCGACTCCGAGATCGCACGGTGGACAGCCCTCGATCCTGAGCTCACGGCGCCACTCGAGTCGCTCGCCACCCTCGTGCTGTCGGGCGGGAAGCGACTCCGCCCGGCGTTCTGCCACTGGGGTTGGGTCGGGCTCGGGTGGCGATCCTGACGATCCGGTCGTCGCGGACGCCGGCGCGGCGTTCGAGCTGCTTCACGCGTTCGCGCTCGTGCACGACGACGTGATGGACGGCTCCGCCACGCGCCGCGGGGCCCGCACCGCCCATCTCGACCACGCGACGCGTCACGCGGTGGGCGGATGGCGGGGTGAGGCCCGGCGGTACGGAGAGGGCGTCGCGATCCTGATCGGCGACCTCGCGTTCGTGTACGCCGATCAGTGCTTGGGCGGCGCGAATGCCGAGGCGCAAAGCGTGTGGAACGAGTTGCGCATCGAGCTGAACATCGGCCAGTACCTCGATGTCGTGGGGACCGCGCGGGGGCAGACGAACCAGGCTGCGGCGGAGCGCATCGCGCGCTACAAGTCCGGCAAGTACACCGTCGAGCGGCCGTTGCATCTCGGCGCGGCGTTGGCAGGACGGTTCGGCGAGCTGGCGCCGGCGCTCTCCGCGTACGGCCTGCCCCTCGGCGACGCGTTCCAGCTGCGTGACGACATGCTCGGCGCGTTCGGCGACTCGATCCTCACCGGCAAGCCGGTGGGCGACGACCTCCGCGAGGGCAAGCCCACGCCGATGCTTGCGATCGCGGCGAGCCGGGCCGGCAAGCAGCACGCCGAGCTCCTCGACCGCGTCGGCGCGCCTGACCTCGGCGAGGACGAGGTCGCCGCGCTGCAGGCTGTGCTCGTCGACACCGGGGCGCAGGCGGAGATCGAAGCGACCATCACCGCGCTCACCGATCAAGCCGTCATAGCGATCGCCCGCGCCGACATCGCGCCCGTCGCGCGTGAGGAGCTGACCGCGCTCGCGTACTTCGTGGCCTGGCGCGACCGGTGAGGCGTCAGCTGGCGGCGTAGGACGCCAGCGCGTCCTCGATCGAACCCTCGGCGACTCCCGGCTCACTCGCCACGGCCTCGAGCCACGGCGGGCGCCAGCGAGCGCAGACAGTGAGCGGCGTCGCCAGCTCGGACAACGTCGACGCCTGACGAGCGAACGCCGCCGCGTAGTCGGCCGGTCGCACGTCGCGGGCGAGCTCGGCCAGCGCGAACGGATCGGGAGGCGCGACGGCGTCGCCGTCCGCGACACCGACGAGCATCGTGGACGACGGGCCCGTTCCCCCGCCGGCGATGCCGGGGCCGTCGCAGAGCACGACGCCGTGGACCAGGTGAGGGCGCGCGCCGGCGATGAGCAGCGCGACGTAGGCGCCGAGCCCGCGACCGAGCACCGTCGCAGGGCCGATCTCGGCGAGAGCCGCGTCCGCGTCGCCCATCAGCACCTCGGCCGTGTAGCCGCCGCCGCTCGGGATGTCCGAGTCGCCGTGGCCCGTGAAGTCGAGACCCCAGACCGGACCCGGCCACGCCGACGCGTATCCCGGCACGTGCGCCGGCGTGCGCTCGCCCAGGCCGTGCAAGAGAAGCAGAGGATGGCCAGTGCCGTCCCGCAACTGATGCAGAGCAAGGTTGATGCGCAGGTGGTGGACCCAGCGGGTGGGGGTGCTCACTGCGCGAGGAGCTCGAGGATCAGACCAGTGACGACCTCGGGCTGCTCGATGTGCACGAAGTGTCCGGTGCCTTCAAGCGGCACGAACCGCGCGCCAGGAGGCAAATAACCCATGACGTCTTCGGGCTTCGTGCCCCAACCCATCTCCTCGTACTCGAGACCGAGCACGCCCAGGAAAGGCATTGCGAGGCCCGGCAACCGCATGAGCGACCACTCCGGACGCCACGGACCGAACCCGCCGAAGCGCATCGACGGATCGAGCTTCCAGCGCCATCCGTCGGCGTCGTGGCGAGCGCCGATCGTGACGATGTAGCGCAACCAGTCGAGCGAAAGACGCGGGTTCATGCGGGCACGGCGCTCGGCGAGCTCATCGAGCGTGCCCGGACGGCGCTGCGCGTCGATGCTGCGACGGCGATGGTCGAGCCACGCTTCGAGGTCCTTGGCGAGGAGCCGCGTGCGTTCGTGGTTGGCGATGTCGGGAGGGAGCCGCTTCGATGGCAGCCCGTCGAGGTTCGCGAGGTGGCTGATGCGATGGGGCATCGCCTCGGCGAGCTGCATCATCAAGCCGCCGCCCTTCGAGTGGCCGACGACGGGCACCGGCGCCCTCGTGGTGCTGTCGAGCACGGCGAGCGCGTCGCGCACGTCGGCGTCCCATGAGTACAGCGCGGCGTAGTCGGAGTCGCCGTGGCCGCGCTGGTCCCAGGCGACGACGCGCCACCCGGCATCGGCGAGCAGCGGCGCTATCAGGTCGAACGTCGCCGCGAAGTCCATGCCGCCGTGGCAGAGCAGCACGGGCGGTGCGTCGAGGTCTCCCCACTCGTAGGTCGCGATCTCGATGCCGTGGGCATCGACCCGCCGGCGCCGATCGGGACGCCGCGCGCCGGGATAGGTGAGGGTGTCCTCGGTTGCGGCAGTCACGCGCCGAGACTAACGGTGCTGGGTCGTGGGTTGATCGGCCTCGTAGGGTGACCGGCGGGCCGGAGGGGAGCGGAGGGACAGATGGGGGAAAGAGCCCGGCGACAACTGCTCGCTCGCCTGCTTGCAGCAACTACGGCCGTTGCGTTCATCACGGCGTGTGGAGGTGGTGGCGACGACAGCGACGCCGCGCCCGAGACCACGGGCGTGCCGACGACCACCACGACGATCGCGACCACGACGACCGTGACCGAGGTGACCTACATCATCCAGCGGGGAGACTCGCTGTCGAGCATCGCCGACCAGTTCGACATCACCGTTGCGCAGCTCATCACGATCAACAAGATCGAGGACGCTGATCACATCGAGGAGGGCCAGATACTGGTCATCGTGCCCGCCCTCACCCCGGTGAGCACCACGCTGCCGGTGACGACCGCAGCCGCGGTCCCGGTGACGTGACTTCGGGCATGACCCGACCGGTGACCTGACCCGCACGTTTCATTCCGGACGACCCAGGGGTACGGTCCGACCATGCCGTACACCCTTCCGGACCTTCCCTACGCCGAGAACGCGCTCGAGCCGCACTACTCCGCGGAAGTGCTGTCGCTCCACCATGGCAAGCACCACAAGGCGTACGTCGACGGCTGCAACAAGACCCTCGAAAGCCTCGCCAAGGCGCGCGCCAACACCGACTGGGAGAACATCGTCGGGCTCGAGAAGGCGCTCGCCTTCAACCTCTCGGGCCACGTGCTCCACACCCTCTTCTGGCAGAACCTCAGCCCCGACGGTGGCGACAAGCCGGCGGGCGACCTCGCGGCCGCGATCGACGAGCACTTCGGCTCGTTCGACGCGCTCAAAGCCCAGATGAGCCAAGCGGTCGTGACCGTGCAGGGGTCGGGCTGGGGTGCGCTCGCATGGGAGCCCCTCGGTCAACGGCTCTACGTCGAGCAGATCTACGACCATCAGGGCAACGTCGGGCAGAGCGGGCAGAACCTGTTGGTGATCGACGCGTGGGAGCACGCGTACTACCTGCAGTACAAGAACGTTCGCCCCGACTACGTCAAGGCCATCTGGAACATCGTGAATTGGGCCGACGTCTCGGAGCGTTTCGAGCGCGCCCGCAAGATGGAGTTCTAGCCCGGGCAGTTCGTGGCATCCTGACCACAGCGAGGGGGTTCCCGCGTGGTCGAGATCACGATGCCGCAACTCGGTGAGACCGTCACCGAGGGAACCGTGCTGCGGTGGTGCAAGCAAGTGGGCGAGCGCATCGCCGTTGACGAGGCACTCCTCGAGGTGTCCACGGACAAAGTCGACGCGGAGGTGCCCTCGCCCGTCGCCGGCGAGATCGTCGAGATCCTCGTCGCCGAAGGCGACACGGTCCCGATCGGCGCGCGCCTTGCGGTGATCACGGAGTCGGCGGTGATCACGGAGTCGGCGGGCGCCCCGGCTGCGCCACCACTCGCGTCGGCCCCGCCGACACCACCAGCGCCGCCTCCGCAAGCCCCGGCAGCGCCGCCCAAGACCCCCGCAGCGGTGTCGACGTTCCCGACCGCGACATCTCCGAGCGCGACGTCTCCGAGCGCGACGTCTCCGGCCGAGCCCGCGGTGGTTCCGTTCACCAACATCCGAAAGCGAACGGCCGCGAACCTGACCGAGTCGCTCCGGACATCGGCCCACACCCTCGTCGCGGTCGAGGTCGACTACGACGGCGTCAACAAGGTGCGGCGATCCAGCTCGGTGCGCCTCACCTATCTACCCTTTGTGGCCCGTGCGGTCGTCGACGCGCTCACAGAGTTTCCAAGACTGAACGCGTCAGTGGTCGGCGACGACCTCGTCGTGCATGGCGACGTTCACCTCGGCATCGCCGTCGACCTCGACTTCGAAGGGTTGGTCGTCCCCGTGATCCGGAACGCCCACGCGATGTCGCTCGTCGAGCTGGCAGCTGCGGCGACCGACGTCGCACAGCGCGCTCACGCCAAACGCCTCGGGGCTGACGACCTCGCCGGCGGCACGTTCACGATCACGAACGCCGGAGGCTACGGAACGCTGCTGACGGGACCGATCATCAATCAGCCGCAGGTCGGGATCGTCTCCACCGATGGCGTCACGATGCGACCGATCGCCATCGCGACACCCGAGGGCGACTACGGCGTGGCGGTCCATCCAATGGGCAACATCGCGATGTCGTTCGACCACCGCGCGAACGATGGGGCCTACGCCGCTGCCTTCCTCGCCCGCGTGAAGGACATCCTCCAGACGCGAGATTGGCGGGCGGAGGTCCCCGGGGGCGACATCATCGCTGCGACGCAGCCGGCACCGGCGCTGGTGGCACGCTCCCAGTCCGCCCCTGCGACCCCCGCCCCGCCCGTCGAGTTTCCTCGAGACGAGCTCATCGAAGACTTTCGGCGGGCGTGCATCTCTCGTGCGATCGATGACCGCGAGATCAATCTGCAACGCCAGAGCCGCGTGTTCTTCCAGATCGCCGGCGCCGGACACGAGGCGCTGTTGCTCGGTCTCGCCCGCCATCTCCGCCCCGCCTACGACTGGTTCTTCCCGTACTACCGCGACCAGGCGCTCATGCTCGGGCTCGGGATCAGCGCGTACCAGATCCTGCTCCAGGCGGTCGGGTCCGCGGACGACCCGTCGTCGGGCGGACGCCAGATGCCGTCGCACTGGGGCAGCGTCGAGCACAACGTCGTGACTCAGTCGAGCCCGACCGGCACTCAGTGCTTGCCGGCAGTCGGATGCGCGGAGGCCGCGCGTTACATCTCCCGACGGCCGCACCTCGAAGGCTGCTCGGCGTTCGGCGACGAGGTCACCTACGTGTCGCTCGGCGAAGGAGCGACGTCCGAGGGCGAGTTCTGGGAGAGCCTCAACACCGCGTGCACGCTCCACCTGCCGGTCGTGTTCCTCGTCGCCGACAACGGCTACGCGATCTCAGTGCCGTCGAGCGACCAGTCGCCGGCGCCGGTCTCCGAGCTCGTGCGCGGCTTCCGAGGCCTCGACATCCATCGGCTCGACGGCACCAACTACTTCGAGGTGCGCGAGCGAGCGGCGTCGATCATCAGCCACGTGCGCGCCGGCGTCGGGCCGGCGCTGATCCACGCGACGGTCACGCGCCCGTACTCGCACTCGGGCGCGGACACCCAGGCGAAGTACCGATCGACGGAGGAGCTCGCCGACGAGACGACCCGGGACCCGATCACTCGGATGGCGGGCGAGCTCGTCGCTCGAGGTCTCGCCACCATCGAGGAGATCGAGGCGATCAGGTCCGAGGCGACCGCGCATGTAGCGGAGGCGGCCAAGCAGGCGCTCGCCGCCCGCCGGCCCGATCCGGCGACGGTCACGCAGCACGTGGTGGCTCTCCCCCGCATCACGTCGCCCGGCCAGCCCTCGGACGATGGCGAGGTCGTCGCGTTCGGTGAGGCGATCAAGCGCACGCTTCACGAGCAGATGGCTGGCGACGAGCGCATCCGCGTCTTCGGGGAGGACGTCGCGGACGCGCGTGAGATGGTGCTCGCCAACGTCGAGGGCAAAGGTGGCGTCTTCGGCACGACGCACGGGCTCCAGCGCGCGTTCGGCATCGCCCGCTGCTACAACACGCCGCTCGCCGAAGCCAACATCATCGGGCGCGCCGTCGGGCAGGCGCTGCGCGGCCTGCGGCCCGCGCCCGAGATCCAGTTCTTCGACTACATCTGGCCAGCCATGCAGCAGCTGAAGAGCGAGGCGGCCACGATCCGCTGGCGGTCGAACGGGGCTTTCACCTGCCCGATGGTGGTGCGGGTGCCGATCGGCGGCTACCTCACCGGTGGTTCGATCTGGCACAGCCAGTCGGGGGAGTCGATCTTCGCCCACATCCCGGGCCTTCTGATCGCGTTCCCCTCGCGTGCACGTGACGCCGCGGGACTGCTGCGCGCCGCGTTCCGCTGTGAGGACCCCGTGCTCTTCCTCGAGCACAAGCACTTGCTGCGACAGCCGTACACGCGCGATCCGTATCCGCCGGCCGACTACATCGTGCCGTTCGGCGTCGCGGCCGTCCGGCGCCCGGGTCGCGACCTCACGATCGTCACGTGGGGAGCAACGGTGGAGAAGTCGCTGCAGGCCGCCGAGAAGGTCAAGGAGACGACCGGCCACGAGGTCGAAGTGATCGACCTCAGGACGATCTCGCCGTGGGACCGAGATTGCGTCGGCGAGTCAGTGCGGCGGACGCATCGACTCGTCGTCGTGCACGAGGACGTGCTGACCGCCGGGTTCGGCGGCGAGGTCGCGGCCTGGGCTGCGGAGGAGCTGTGGGGCGACCTCGAGGCGCCGATCCGGCGCGTCGCCGCGCTCGACACCCACGTCGCCTACGAGCCGACGCTCGAGAAGGCGATCCTTCCCCAGGTCGACGACATCGTCACTGCGATCGACGCCACAATCGCAGCCGGCTGAGCGGCGCCGTAGGCTGAGATCGTGCGCGCTGCTCCTTCGGCTCCGACAGTTCTGCGGTCCAACGATCCGTGCTGGTGCGGCAGCGGGCGCAAGTACAAGCGATGCCACAAGGAGCTCGAGGGACGCATCCAACCGGGGGTGATCAGCCCCGCCCGTCCCGTTCCGCCCGAGATCGTCCGTCCCGACTACGCCGACACGGGCGTGGCGATCCGTCGCCCCGAGCCGTATGTGAAGTCACCGGACGTGATCGAGCGCATGCGCCGCACCGGGCGAGCGGCCGCGGAGATCCTGGCGCTCACCGGTGCCGCGGTGCGACCCGGCATCACGACCGACGAGCTCGACGCGATCTGCCACGCCGCCTGCATCGAGCGCGATGGCTACCCGAGCCCGCTCAACTACAACGGCTACCGCAAGTCGCTCTGCACCTCGGTGAACGAGGTCATCTGCCACGGCATCCCCGACGATCGACCGCTGCAGGACGGCGACATCGTGAACCTCGACGTCACGCTCTACCGCGAGGGCGTCCATGGCGACACGAACGCCACGTTCCTCGTCGGCGACGTCGACGAAGGCTCGCAACGGCTCGTGCGGGTGACCCACGAGTGCTTGATGCTCGCAATCGAGGCAGTGCAACCGGGACGACCGCTGTCCGACATCGGCCGCGCGATCGAGCGTCATGCCACGAAGCACTCTCTCGGGGTCGTGCGGTCGTTCATCGGGCACGGCATCGGAGAGCAGTTCCACACCGATCTGCAGATCCTCCACTACTACGAGCCCGCACTCACGACACCGATGCAGCCCGGCATGACCTTCACGATCGAGCCGATGATCACGATGGGACGGTGGCAGCACCGCATGTGGGACGACGGCTGGACCGCGGTCACGGTCGACGGGCGGCGCACGGCGCAGTTCGAGCACACGATCCTCGTCACCGACGACGGCGCCGACATCCTCACGCTGGCTGACTGATCCAGCATCGCCGCTCAGGCTCATGACTCGCATCGCTGGCGGTGGACGTCGTCGACGTCCGCTTCCCCACCTCCGATGCGCTCGACGGCTCCGACGCGATGCACCCGGATCCGGACTACTCGGCGGCCTACGTCGTCCTCCGCACCGACGGACGTGACGCGGACGATCCCTCTCGCCAAGGGCACGGTCTGGCGTTCACCATCGGTCGCGGCACCGAGATCGTCTGTCGCGCCGTCGACGCGCTGCACCCCGCTCGTGGTCGGCCTCGACGTCGAGGAGCTCGGACGCAGCCTCGGCCCGTTTGCGCGCCGGCTGACCGGCGACTCGCAGCTGCGCTGGATCGGCCCGGAGAAGGGCGCCATCCATCTAGCCGTCGCGGCCATCGTCAATGCGGCATGGGACCTTCGAGCCAAGCGCGAAGGTCAGCCGCTGTGGCGGCTCCTCGCGGACCTCAGCCCGGAACAGCTCGTCGAGCTCGTCGACTTCACGTACCTGACCGACATGCTCACTCCCACTGCCGCCGTCGAGCTGTTGCGCGGCACAGGAACCCGGGCGAGCGGACCGCATCGCCCACCTCGAACGCGAGGGATACCCGGCGTACACGACGTCGGCAGGCTGGCTCGGGTACAGCGACGACAAGATCCGCACGCTGTGCCGCGAGGCGATCAGCGACGGTTTCAACGCCATCAAGATGAAGGTCGGCGCCGACCTCGACGACGATCAGCGTCGGGCCGCGCTCCTGCGGGCCGAGCTGGGGCCTGACCGCCTGCTCATGACCGACGCGAACCAACGCTGGGATGTCGGCCAGGCGATCGACTGGATGCGGGCGCTGCTCCCGCAGGATCCGTACTGGATCGAGGAGCCGACGAGCCCCGACGACGTCCTCGGCCACGCGGCGATCGCTCGGGCGCTCGCACCCATGAAGGTCGCGACCGGCGAGCACGCCCACAACCGCGTGATGTTCAAGCAGCTCCTGCAAGCGGACGCGATCGGCGTGTGTCAGGTCGACGCGTGCCGGCTCGGCGGCGTGAACGAGGTCCTCTCGGTGCTTCTGCTCGCCGCGTCGGCCGGCGTGCCCGTGTGCCCGCATGCCGGAGGCGTCGGGCTGTGCGAGTACGTCTCGCACATCGCGCCGTTCGACTACGTGGCGGTGTCCGGCTCACTCGATGGCCGCATGTGCGAGTGGGCCGATCATCTTCACGAGCATTTCGTCGATCGGGTCGTGGTCGAGGGAGGTCGCTATCGGCTCCCCACCGCGCCCGGGTACGGCATCACGATGAAAGCCGAGTCGATCGAGCGCTATCGCTTCCCCGACGGACCCGTTTGGAGTCAGCGCATCACGAAGCCGTAGGCGCGCTCTGGGTGAAGTCGCGCGACGAGGCGGCGGTCGCTCACCATCGCGGCGTTGTACTCGTCCCAGTCCGGATGCTCTTTCCCCTGCACCGCACGGAACAGCTCGATGAGCTCTTGGCCTGCCGCGTCCCCGGGCTCTGTGCTCACCGCGGACAGCTCGACCGTGCCTTCGACCACCACATACGCGGAGAAGTCGGGGCGGCCCACATACAGCGATGCCCGCGGATCGCGTCGCAGGTTCTTCGTCTTGGCCCTGTCGTCGGTGATCGAGATGCGGATGACGCCCCCGTCAGTGACGGCGTAGGAGATGTTCGAAAGCTGGGGCCGGCCGTCCCGTTTCAGGGTCACCAGCACCCCGTTGTGGGTCGACCGTACGAACTCGAGCGCTTCGGGGAGCTCCATGACGGAGCCCACCTTTTCATATCCCCAGGTACAGCCGCTTGCGCTCACTCAGCGTGCAACTTGCACGAAATCCAACCACGTGCTGTGCTCACGGCGTGGAGGGGGCGGGCGACCCCAGGGCGAAGGTTGACGGGCGCACCCAGGCAGACGTGCGCGGCCTCCTCGCGGGCGTGCTCGTGGCGCTCCTGGTGGCCTCGCTCGGGCTCCCGATCGGCGGTGCGGTGGTCACCGGAGGCAGCGCCCGCCGCCTCGTGCTCCCGGCAGAGAGCACACGACCCCGACCCGGGCGCGTTCCTGCTGGCTGCCGCCGAGGTTCGTGAGCAGACGCTCGGGCAGTGGGTGTGGGGACACACCCTCGGGTTCAGCGGCGGCTTGTTCGGGACGGCGAGCTCGGTCGCCGCGAGCCCACGCGTCGGAGTCACTCAGCGAGACCGCGAGCGGAGCGTGGCTCACCGCCGTCGCGGTCGTCGGCCCCGTCCTCGAGGTGACCGCCGTGCGGGCCCGCACCCCGGCCGAGCAGGCGGGTCTGCTCGCCGGCGATGCGATCATCACGATCGACGGTCGCCCGCCGATGCGCCAGACGCTCGACCTGAATCTCGCGACGGGGATGGCCTCCCGGCTCCGGGTCTATCGAGGCGGCCAGATCTTCAACCTCGACCTCGTGCCGAAGGCTCCGTGGCCCCAACCCGCGGGCGGTGGTGCGACCTATGTCCGGCGCGTCCTGACCAGCCCGCCTCCCGTGCTCGAGCTGGGCAAGGTGCGGGGCGGCTCAGCGGGACTCGTGCTCGCTCTCGCGTACGTCGACGTGCTGACCGTCGGAGATCTCACCGGCCACCGGCTCATCGCGGCAACCGGCGCGCTCGGCCCCGGAGGCAGCGTCGACCCGGTCCTGGCTTACGACGCCAAGGTCGACGCCTCGGCACGCGCGGGCGCGAACTTCTTCCTCATGCCCCGCGCCGACATCCCCACGGTCGAGCCGTTCGCGCGCGGTCGCACGAACCTCGTCGGCGTCTCGTCGGTGAAGGAAGCCGTGCTGTGGCTGTGCGCCAACGGCGGGATGAGCAGCGTCTGCGCTCGTTAGTCAGCGCGCTGGTCAGCGCACCCAGCGGGACCCATCGGTGACACCATGGCCGAGTGCAGGCACCAGAGGACCCGCCTGTTGACGGCGAGACCTCCCTCTGGAGGGGGTTGATCGAGCGCGGACAGCACAGGGTCGCCGCGGGCCGAGACCAGGCGGGGAAGACCTACGAGCGGTACAAGCACCGCCCGCTCGTCGACGTCGCTGTACGGATCTATGACCGCGATCGCGAGTCGGCTGGCACGGTGGTCAGCGCGGCGGTCGCCTTTCGCCTGTTTCTGTTCTTCGTACCGCTGGTGTTGTTCCTGGTCGGCATCCTCGGCTTCTTCTCCAGCGCGCTGAGCGAGCGCGACGTGAGCGACGCGGGGCTGAGCGGCGGGATCGCCGACCAGATCAACTCCGCATTGAGCCAACCGAACAGCACCCGGTGGATCGCGGTGCTGGTCGGGCTGTTCGGCATGGCGACGACAGGCCGGACCCTGAGCAAGACGATGGTCGCGGCCAGCTGCCTGGCCTGGCGGTTGCCAGTGCGGCCGAAAGCCTCCGTCAAGGCCGTAGGCGCGATTGTCGGACTCATCTCGGGCGTGGGGCTCATCTCGTTGATCGTCGGGCGCATCCGCCAGGAGCTCGGCGTTGCCGTTGCTGGCGTCTCCTTTCTCGTCGCGCTGGCCCTCTACGTCGTGGCATGGATGCTGGTCTCGATCGTGTTGCCCCGGTCTCCGTCGACCGATGCAAGCGCCCTCCTGCCCGGCTCGGTGCTCGTCGCGCTTGACCGTGGCGGGTCTGCAGCTCGTGAGCCAGCTCTACCTGCCTGGTCGGTTTGATCGAGCGTCGGAGCTCTACGGCGCAGTCGGCACCACGATCGTCGTGCTCGGGTGGTTCTTCATCATTGGTCGGGTGGTCATGGTCTCGATGTCCGTGAACGCAGTGATCTATGAGCGGTTCGGCAGCATCTCGCAGTTCGTGTTCTCGCTCCCCGTACTGCGGGTGCTCCCCCGCCGCTTCCCGAAGCTGCGCAAGCCGTTCGGGTTGGAGGACGAGGCTCCCGAGGCGCAGGAACCGCCCTGATCAGCTGACCTCGGTCCACTTCCAGTCACGGATCTCGGGCATGTCCTCGAGGTGCTCGCGGACGTAATCGTGATGGCGAGTGAGCATCTCGTGGCAATGGTCGAGCAGCGCGCCGGCGCCAGCTAGGGGGCTGCGGGACCGGTGGACCGCGTGCGCGGCGAGGTGATACCGACTCATCTCGTTCAACACGACCATGTCGAACGGTGTCGTCGTGGTGCCCTGCTCCTGGAAGCCGTGGACGTGGAAGCGCGCGGGCGACGGACGGCCGTGCAGGATCTGATGGAGCTCACGCGCGTATCCGTGGAAGGCCACCACGACGTCGGTGTCCGCCGTGAAGAGTCGGACGAACTCGTCGCTCGGGAGCCCGTGCGGATGCACCGACTTCGGGAAGAGCACGGTGAGATCGACGACGTTCACCAACCGGACCGCTGCTTCGGGCATGAACTTTCGAATGAGCCACGCCGCCGCGATCGTCTCCAGCGTCGCCACATCTCCTGCGCAGGCGAGCACGACATCGGGGTCCTCGCCCGGATCGTCGGAACTGGCCCACTCCCACCGGGACGCGCCCTTCGCGCAGTGCTCGCGGGCCGCGTCGAGGTCGAGCCACTGCAGCTGAGGCTGCTTGTCGATGACGATGCAGTTCACATAGTCACGACTGGCCAGGCAGTGGTCGGCGACCGACAGGAGGCAGTTCGCGTCAGGTGGCAGGTACACGCGGGCGACGTTGCCCCGCATCGACAGCATGGTGTCGATGAACCCGGGACCTTGATGGCTGAACCCGTTGTGGTCGTTCCGCCAGCACGTCGACGTGAGGAGCACGTTCAGCGAAGCCACCGGCGCCCGCCACTCCAGTGATCGACACTCGCCGAGCCACTTGGCGTGCTGCACGGCCATCGACACGGGCACCATCGCGAACGCCTCGTAGGTCGCGAAGAGGCCGTGGCGTCCGCTGAGGAGATAGCCCTCGAGCCATCCCTCGCAGCAGTGCTCGCTCAAAACCTCCATGACGCGGCCGTCGTGAGCCACATGGTCGTCGTACGGCCCGATCGGATCCATCGTGCAGCGGTTCTCGACTTCGAACACGGCGCCGAGCCGATTCGACAACGTCTCGTCGGGGCAGAAGAGCCGGAACCTCTCCGGGTTGCGGACGTAGATGTCGCGGAGCATCTCGCCAAAGCGACGCGTCGACTCCTGGGTCACCGTTCCCGGCCGCGGCACGTCGACGGCATACGAGCCGTAGTCCGGGATGTCGAGAGGCTTGAGCAGGCGGCCTCCGTTTCCGTGAGGGTTCGCGCCCATCCGACGGTCGCCTGCGGGCGCGAGCGCCCGGAGCTCCTCGACGAGCGCCCCGTTCTCGTCGAACTGCACCTCTGGTTCGTAGGTGCGCAGCCAGTCCTCGAGCATCGCGAGGTGGTCGGCGTTCTCTCGCACGCCGGCGAGGGGCACCTGGTGGGCGCGGAAGGTCCCCTGGATCTGGACACCGTCGACGACATCGGGCCCGGTCCAGCCCTTCGGCGTGCGCAGCACGATCGCCGGCCACCGGGGCCGCGTCGTGAAGCCGCTGCTGCGGGCGTCCTCCTGGATCTCGCGGATGCGCGTGTGCACGGAGTCGAGCACGCCGGCGAACTCGGGATGCATCTGCTCCGGATCGCTCCCTCGCACGATCACGGGGTCGTACCCGTGCGCGCGCAGGAGGCCGGCAACGTCCTCGTCGCTCGTGCGACCGAGAACCGTCGGCCCGCTGATCTTGAACTCGTTGAGATGCAGGATCGGCAGCACGGCGCCGTCGCGCGCCGGATTCAGGAACCGCACGCCCTTCCACGAGCCCTCGAGCGGCCCGGTCTCAGCTTCGCCGTCGCCGATGACGCACGCGACCACGAGATCGGGGTTGTCGAACGCTGCGCCGAACGCGTGGACCAACGCGTAGCCGAGCTCGCCGCCTTCGTGGATTGACCCCGGCGTCGGCGCGCTCACGTGGCTTGGGATGCCCCCCGGCGTCGAGAACTGCCGGAACAGGCGCAGCATGCCGTCCTCGTTCTCGGTGACGTCGGGGTAGATCTCCGTGTAGGTGCCTTCCAGGTACACATTGGCGACGAGCGCCGGACCGCCGTGCCCGGGACCCGCGACGTAGATGACGTTCGCGTCGCGCTCACGGATGAGGCGGTTGAGATGCACGTACACGAAGCTGAGTCCCGGCGATGTTCCCCAATGCCCCAGGAGCCGGGGCTTGACATGCTCCGGGGCCAGTCGCAGGCGCAGCAGCGGGTTCGCACGGAGGTAGATCTGGCCGACAGTCAGGTAGTTGGCAGCTCGCCAGTACCGGTCGAGCAAGTTGCTCTGGGCATCCATGGACAACGATGCTCGCGCTTACGGAGCCGGTCGTCGTCTACGCACTCAACGCAGGGTCATCGTCGCTGAAGGTTGCGGCGTTCCAGTGCGCGCCGGGCGCCGAGGACCCCCTCGGCGAACATGAACAGAAGATGTCCGCGGGGCAACTCTCGCCCGCGCTCGACGCTGCGCTCGAGTCGCTTCGGTCGCAGGGTGTCGACGCTCCGGGCGCGATCGGCCACCGCGTCGTCCATGGCGGTCCGGACCGCTGGCGGCCAGCCCTGATCGACGATGCGGTGATCGCAGATGTCGAGGCCGCAGCGGTGTTTGCCCCGCGTCATCAGCCGGTGTCCCTCGCGGCGATTGCGGTTGCAGCCAGGACGTGGCCGGGGCTGCCGCAGGTCGCGTGCTTCGACACGGCGTTCCATCACGATCTGCCGTTGGTCGCACGAACCCTGCCGATCCCCGCGCAAGGCGGCGGTGTGCGCCGGTACGGCTTCCACGGCCTGTCGTACGAGTGGGCCGTCTCCTCGCTCGGCGATGCGTTGGGTGAGCGGGCCGTGATCGCTCACCTCGGCAGCGGCGCCAGCCTCGCCGCGGTGCGAAACGGCCGGTGCGTCGATACGACGATGGGGCTCACCCCGATCGGCGGGCTCATGATGAGCACACGGTCGGGCGATGTCGATCCGGGAGTGCTCGTGCACCTGATGCGGCAAAACGGCCTCGACGCCGACGGCCTCGAGCGGCTCGTCGAGGACGAGAGCGGACTGCGCGGCGTTTCCGGCACGACCGGTGACATGCGCGGACTCCTCGATGTCCGGGCGCGAGACGCGCGGGCAGCGCTGGCGGTGGAGCTGTGGTGCATGACGGTGCGCAAGCAGATCGGCGCGCTCACCGCCGTGCTCGGGGGCATCGACTCGCTCGTGTTCACCGGGGGCATCGGCGAGCGGTCCGCCGAGCTGAGAGCCGAGATCTGCGAGGGCCTCGATCACCTCGGGGTGGGCACTGACCGCGTGTCCATGCATGTCGTGGCCAGCGACGAAAATCGCATCGTGGCTCGTCATACGGCGGCGGCTGTCAGGCAGATGTCCGGCTCCTGAGCACGGCGGCAACGCCGATCGCGTGACCTAGGACACGCCGATCTCCATCACGTCTCCAGGCCACCTCCAAGTCTCGAAGGCCTGCTCTTCGTACGGTCATTGCATGAACACACTCCGTTCTGTGAACCCCCGAACAAGGAGCACAACCATGAACCCCCGCAACTCACTGCTCTCGCAGTGCAACTTGGACGCCTACAAGTCGTGGCAGCAGCGCCGGGTCGCTCCGGCCTACGTCAGAGGCCTTCCCACCTGGGTGTGGCAATCGGCCATGCACGGCGACCGGGCCGCGTGACGGAGAGACCGATGATCCTCTCCCCCACCTATGACGTGATTGTCGTCGGCGCCCGCGTTGCGGGCGCCGCGACTGCGATGCGTCTCGCGCAGGGCGGCCTGCGAGTCCTCCTCGTGGACCGCAGCCGCCATGGCGCCGACACACTCTCCACCCACGCGCTCATGCGCGGCGGCGTGATGCAACTCCAGCAATGGGGTCTGCTCGATCGCATCGTCGATGCGGGCACCCCGCCGGTACGCAGCACGACGATTCGCATCGGGGACGACGAGATCGTCATCCCGATCAAGCCTTCCCACGGTGTCGATGCGCTGTACGCACCTCGCCGCACCGTTCTCGACCCGATCCTCGTCGACGCGGCCTTCGCCGCCGGCGCGGACGTGCGCTTCGGAGTGACCGTGACCGGCGTGCAACGGACTCGCGGTCGCATCACAGGCATCGTCGGCCGCGACGGCAGCGGGCAACGCATCGCGGTCGAAGCTGGACTCGTCATTGGTGCGGACGGTGTGCGCTCGACGATCGCGGACCGGGTCGATGCGCCCGTGGAACGCACCGGAACGGGCGCGACGGCGGTTATCTACGGCTACTGGCGAGACCTCGAGACCGCTGGCTACGAGTGGGAGTTCCGCTCCGGTGCGTCGGTCGGCCTCATCCCAACCAATGACGGCGAGACCTGCGTGTTCGCCGGCGCGTCACCCAGCCGGGTCGGCACCGGCGGTGTCGAGCTGATGCGCGACCTCCTGCATGACACATCACCGGCACTTGCTCGCGCGCGTCGCGGCCGGTACCGCGCCGCTCGGCGTGCGGACGTTCACCGGTCGCCCCGGCCTCATGCGTCGAGCCTGGGGACCGGGCTGGGCGCTCGTCGGCGACGCGGGCTACTGGAAGGACCCCGTGAGCACGCACGGTCTGACGGACGCGATGCGCGACGCCGAGCTGCTCTCCCGGGCGATCCTTTCCGCTCCCGACCCCGGACCAGTGCTCGACGACGCCCTCTTCGGTTACCAGGAGACCCGGGACCGTCTGTCGATCCCGATGTTCGACGTCACGGACCGGATCGCCAGCCAGCGATGGGCGATGGATGAGATCTCCGGGCTGCTCCTCGAGCTCAATGTTCGCGATGCGAGACGAGGTGGCGGCGATCGCGGCCTTCGACCAGATGCCCGTCGGCGCCTGTTAGCGGGACGGGTCGACCGATCTTGGTCGCGACGCCGACGGACGCGTACCGTCGCGACCATGTCGATCGCCCTGACCGAAGACCACCGCGCCCTGGCCGAGACCGCTGCCGCCTTCCTCGCCCGGCGGGACGCCCGCGGCCTCGGCCCGTTCGCTCCTCGAAGCGCCCGACGAAGGGCTGCCGTCGTGGTGGGCTGAGCTCGCCGACCTTGGATGGCTCGGGCTCCACGTGCCCGAGGAGTTCGGCGGCTCCGGCTACACGCTCGAGGAGACCGCCGTCGTGATCGAGCAGCTCGGTCGAGCCGTCGCTCCCGGGCCGTTCATCCCGACCGTGATCGCCAGCGCCGTGTTGGCCGCCTGCGGCGGCACGCCGGCTGAAGGACCATGTGCCCGGGATGACCGATGGGTCGACCATCGGCGCGGTGGCGTTGGGGAGCGCCGCGACCGTCGTCGTGAAGGACGGCAAGGCCTCGGGCCCGGCCGGAAACGTGCTCGGCGGCGGTCTGGCGAACGTCATCCTCATCGCGAGCGGCGATGACGTAGCGGTGGTCGACGTCGCCGAGGCAGGCGAGACCGTGACGGTCGACGTACCCCGCAACATGGATCCGACGCGGCGCACGGCGCGAGTGACCCTCGAGAGCGCACCCGTCACCGTGCTGCCTGGCGCGCGGCGGGTGCTCGTGGATCTCGCCAGAGTCGTCCTGGCGGCAGAGGCCGTCGGTCTCGCTCGCGAGTGCACGGACATGGCGGCCGCGTACTCCAAGGAGCGTCTGCAATTCGGGCGCCCGATCGCGATGTTCCAAGCGGTGAAGCACCATTGCGCCAACATGGCGGTGGCGACCGAGCTGGCGACGAGCGCAGTGTGGGATGCAGCCAAAGCCGCGAGCACCGGCGGGGATCAGCTCTCCTATGCCGCCGCGGTCGCCGCCACGCTCGCCGGCCCCGCCGCCGACCTCTGCGCGAACCTCAACACGCAGGTCCACGGTGGCATCGCGATCACGTGGGAGCACGACGCCCATCTCTTCATGCGACGGGCGACCGTGTTGCTCGGCTACCTCGACCCGGAGGCGGCCGCGATCGATCTCACCGACCTCGTACGTCGCGGGGTGACCCGCGCCAAGACCGTCGAGCTGCCCCCCGAGGCAGAGGCGATCCGTGACGAAGTACGTGCGTTCGCGGACAGCATCAAGGGCAAGTCGGAGAGCGAGCAGCGCGATGCACTCATCAAGTCCGGGTACGTGATGCCGCATTGGCCCCGGCCGTATGGGCGAGAGGCGGGTGCGGTCGAGCAGCTCGTCGTCGAGCAGGAGTTCGTCGCCGCGGGCATAACCCGCCCCGGGTACGGCATCACCGGCTGGGTCATCCTCACCCTGATCCAGTACGCCACCGACGATCAGGTCGCGCGGTGGGTGTTGCCTGCGCTCAACCAAGATGTCGTCTGGTGCCAGCTGTTCTCCGAGCCCGATGCCGGGTCGGACGCCGCCGGCATCAAGACCAAGGCCACCCGTGTCGAAGGTGGCTGGCTCGTGAACGGCCAGAAGGTGTGGACGAGCGGCGCGCACGTCGCCGGCATGGGGTTCGCGACCGTGCGCACCAATCCCGACGTGCCGAAGCACGAAGGCATCACGACGATGGTGATCGACATGCACGCCGACGGCGTCGAGGTGCGACCGCTGCGCATGACGAGCGGCGGCTCTGAGTTCAACGAGGTGTTCTTCAACGACGTGCTCGTCCCCGACGACGACGTCGTCGGGCCGGTCGACGGAGGCTGGACCGTCGCCCGCGCGACGCTCGGGAACGAGAGCGTGAGCATCGGCGGCGGCCAGGGCGGCATGTCGATGCCCGGGTCCGCGCTGCTCACGCCGTTCGATCAGCATCCCGAACGCCTTCCCGGCGGCGCGGCACGCATCGGGCGCTACACCGCGCAGCATCAAGCGATGGGACTCCTCAACCTGCGCAGCACCCATCGCGCCGTCGCGGGCAGCGGACCCGGCCCCGAGGGCGCGATGACCAAGCTCATCCTGTCCGAGCTCGGCCACGAGGCGGCCGCCGTGCTCACCGAGCTGAGCGGCCCCGACGCGGCGTTCATGGACGGCCCGGGCGGCATGAGCAACCTGCTCGTGCTCATGCACCGCGCCATGTCGATCGCGGGCGGCACCTCGGAGATCAAGCGCAACCAGATCGGTGAGCGCATCCTCGGCCTCCCGCGCGATCCGCTCGTCAAGTAGTCCACGCGGCGGCCGTCGACCTAGTCGACGATTTGAGATGATCATATCATATTGACATGATCATCTCAGTTAGCGCATGATCGGACCGTGGCACTGCGGGACGAGCATCGGGAGCTGACCCGGCGCAAGGTGCTCGCCGCGGTGCTCGACCTCGTCGCCGACGGCTCGCTCGACGAGCTCTCCGTGCCGGCGGTGGCACGCAGCGCAGCGGCGTCTCGGTGGCGACGATCTACCGCTACTTCCCCACCAGGGACGAGCTGCTCGCTGCGGCCGCCGCTGAGCCGTCGCGGCAGGCGCTCGGCGGTGCCGACGTGACGGACTACGCAGAGCTTCCAGCGAGCGATGTGGCACGACTTCTCGAAGAACATGGCGCTGCTGCGCCACCAGATCACGTCCGCGGCCGGGCGCGAGATGCGAGAGGCACGCCTCGCCCGCAGCCGTGCGCTGCTCGCCACACACATCGAGCAGTTCGGGATCACGCCGTCCTCGCCCGACGGCGAGCGATTGATCTCGATGCTCCTCCTCGTGAGCGGATCGCTCGCGCTCGTGGAGCTCCATGACCGCCAAGGCCTCGACGTCGATGACGCGCTCGACGCATCGCTCTGGGCCGCGCAGACACTCATCGAGGCGACACAGCCATGACGACGCCAACACTGCTCACGTTCGACCCGCCCGGCCCCGGCGGGTGGATGCGACTGGCCGACCACTTCCCGAACGCGCTCACGCCCGAGTATCAACGCCTGTACTCCGAGACGTGCCCGGCCGGGATGGGCTCGTACATGGCGCGGTATGGCGTGCTCGCCGCGCACGCTCGACGTCGCCTACGTCCACGGCCACCTCTACATCACCCCCGTGCCGCTCGCCGGGACCACGAGAGATGAAGCGCACACCACCGGCGGCTGCCGTGTGGCTGATGGCACGGCTCCATCCCGCATTCCGCGCTCGCACGAAGGCGGCGCGCCGAGCGCTCGACGAGCGCCCCTGGCGGGCTGCAGCCGACGCACTGGTTCGAGTTCGAGCGCGACCAGTGGCGGGCGCGCGACGAGAAGGTCGAGTCGGTCGACCCAGCGGGGCTGAGCGATGACGAACTGGTCATCCATCTGCGTGAGTGTCGCCAGCTCGCCGTCGACGGCTACCGCCGGCATTTCGAGCTGCACGGCGACGATCTGCTGCCGGTCGGCCTCCTCATCGCGCGCTGCGCCGAGTGGGGCATCGATGCCGGCACAGCCATGCGAGCCCTCGACGGGGCGTCGCCCGTCTCGGCGGGAACGACGACACCGCCCGACTGGCAGCTCGTCACGGGCTACGACCTCGACGCGCTCGCCTGGGTCGAGCTCCCGACCCGACCGCGAGCCTCAGCCGGCGCCGACGGTCGCGTCGCTCGATCTCGAAGAGCTCGTGCGACACGAACACTCGGCCGAGCTCACCGACCTTGTCGCAGATGCGCGCGCAGCGGTCCCGTTCCGCGACGACAACGGTGCGCTCACCGGCGCGTGGCCGCTCGGGCTCCTCCGGCGGGCGATGCTCGAGGCGGGACGCCGCATCGGGCTCGGCCGACCCCGACGCTCGCGGTCGAGCTCACCGTGGATGAGCTGGTCGCGCGACTCGAAGGCGGGAATGCGCCGTCCCTCGAGCAGGCATCGGCACGCCGCGTGCAACGAGCCGAGTGGTCTGCGTTGGAAGCGCCGCTCCGGCTCGGCCCCGAGTTCGCGATCCCCCCGCTCAGTGCGCTCCCTCGGGCGCTCGCCTTGATGGGAGCCGCGCAACTCGCCACGGCCAACCACATGCTCCCTGCAGACGGAAGCGCGATCGGCGTGGGGCAACAGGCCTACACGGGCCGGGCTCTCGTCGTCGACGACCCAACCGTCGCGATGGCGCTCATCGAGCCCGGGGACGTCGTCGTCACTCGGTTCACCAGCCCGACCTGGAACTCGATCCTCGTGCAGGCAGGTGCCCTGGTCACCACCACTGGTGGACTCGTGTCGCACGCCGCTGTCATCGCCCGCGAGCTCGGCATCCCCGCGGTTCTCGGCGACATTGGAGCGTGCGCTCGGTTGCGTACGGGCGAGATCGTGACTGTCGACCCGATCGCGGGGACGGCGACCGCGGCTTAGCGGCCGCGCCACTCCGGCGTGCGCTTCTCGAGGAACGCCGAGATGCCTTCGGCAGCGTCCTCGGTCATGGCGTTCATCGTCATGACAGGAACCGTGAGGTCATATGCCTGACGCTCGTCGACATCGATCTGCGCGTAGAACGCCTGCTTGCCGATGGCGACCGTCGAGCGCGCTCGCGCTCGCAATCGAGGCCGCGAGGTCGTCAACCGCCTCGGACAATGCATCGAGCGACACCACCCGGTTGATCAATCCCCACTCGAGTGCAGTCTCGGCATCGATGAGCTGACCGGTGAGCAGCATCTCGAGCGCCCGCTTGCGGCCGATCGCACGTGAGATCGGCACCATCGGCGTCGAACAGAAGAGCCCGATCTTCACGCCGGGCGTGCCGAACCGCGCCCCCTCCTCCGCTACCGCGAGGTCGCACGCGGCGACGAGCTGGCATCCGGCAGCGGTCGCGACCCCGTGCACCTGCGCGATGACCGGTTGCGGAATCGTGCGGATCGCGTTCATGAGGTCGGCGCAGCCCTCGAACAAGCGCCGGTACGCCGACGCATCGCGCTCGGCCGCCATCTCGGCGAGGTCGTGGCCCGCAGAGAACGCGGGGCCAGCCGCGGAGATCGCCACGACCCGACATTCGCTGTCATGGCGTACAGCCTCGAGCGCCGAAGTGAGCTCCGCCATCAGGTCGAAGCTCATCGCGTTGCGCTTCTCGGGCCGGTTCAGCGTGATGCGGGTGATCGGCCCGTCGGACTTCACGAGCAGGTTCTTGGGTTCCACCCCGCGATCCTACGTCTGAGGCTCCCCGCGGCCATCAGGGCGGCAAACCCGCATGCGAGCGCCGAGAGCCGCGCCGCCGATCACGTCGAGTGCGAAGTGCGCACCGCTGTACACGCGACTCATGGCGACGAGCGCAACGGCGGCAAGGGCGACCGCTCCCGCGACCGGGCGCACCCGCCGCGGCAGGATCGCGATGACCGGCACGAGCAGCGCCGCGGCGAGCGCCGCGTGCGCCGACGAGTATCCGAATCCGGCGAGAGGATCGCGGGCGGCCGCCCCGAGCAGCGATTCGGCGGGGCGAGCGCGGCCGACGACCTCCTTGACGAGCAACGTCAGTCCCCACGAGGCGAGCGCCGCAGCAGCCATCGCGACCGCGGGCTGCGGGCGCCGCCAGATCAGCGCGGCGAGGAGCAGATACAGGAGCGCGACCGGTCGCGTCGCCAGCCGCCACACGCCCCGCAGGAAGTCCGCCCAGCCGTCGGGCCATCCGAACACCCACTCCGTCGCGCGCTCGTCGAGGCCCTCCGCGGCACCGGCCACGACGAGCAGGGTCACGCCGAGAAAGACACCGACACTGATGGCGAGCCCGACTCGCCACCACCGCTCGCCTGGCGTCGGCCACGCCGCCCAACGCCAGACGCGGTCGGTCAATCCGTCTTGTACGTCTCGACGGAGTCGGTCGGTCCCTGCAGGAATTGGTAGAGCACCGCGCCCACGATGGCTCCCGCGATCGGGAAGACGATGAACACCCACAGCTGCTGCCATGCGTCGCTTCCGGCGAAGGGGGCGACCGCGATGCTGCGGGCGGGGTTCACCGACGTGTTGTCGACGGGGATGCTGATGAGGTGCACGAGAGTGAGGACGAGGCCGATCGAGACTCCCGCGAAGCCGACTGAGAACTTGCGGTGGAAGCTGGCCACGATCGCGACCAGCAGGAACGCCGTCATCACGATCTCGGTGATGATCGTCGCTGCGAGGTTGTAGCCCTCGAGCGGCGGGACCGCCGACGGCGAGAACTCACCCCAGCCGTTCGCCGCGAAGTTGTTCGTCGCGTCGAAGCCGTCGATGCCGTTCGCGATCGCGAACAGGATCAGGCCGGCAATGAGGCCACCAACGACTTGCCCGACGATGTAGTACGGCACATCCTCCTTCTTGGTCCGACCGACCACCATCAGGCCGAGCGTGACCGCCGGGTTGATGTGGCAGCCGGTGATCGGACCGATCGTGTACACCATGACGAGCAAGCTCAGGCCGAAGGCGAACGACACCCCGAGGTTGCCGACCACACCCCCCGCCAACACCGCGGTGCCGCACCCTCCCAATACCAGGAAGCCGGTACCGAAGGCCTCGACCAACGCGATCCGCATCCGTTCGTTCATGTGGCGCAACCTCCTTGGAAGCGCGCGCACCATACCTCCGGGCCTCGGCCCTAGCCGGGGTTCGTCGTGCCTCCGCCGAGGCCGCCCGCCTCGCTGATCCGCGACGCCGCGACCGTGCCGTCGTCACTGGTCTCCCCTTGCACGATCACGGTGTCGCCGACGTCGAGATCGGCGACCGTGCCGTCGGCCATCGTCGTCACCTCCGAGTCCGGTGTGGTCGTGACCTTCACCGTGGTGCCGTCCGCCGTCGTGACATACACGGTGTCCCCGTCGACGAGCTTGACCTCGCCGATCGTGGCGTCGCCGCCGGCGCGCGGCCCGGCTGCCGGCACCTGCCCCGAGGGACCCCCACTCAGGACGGGAGAGAAGCCCCGAGGTAAGGCCACGTTCGCCGCGCTGTCGCCTTGGCGCTTCTCCATCTGGATGCCGGCGACGAAACCAAGCCCGGCGAGGACGAGCGCCGCGAACGCCACCGTCCAAGGGGTGACGATCCGCCGGGACGACGGGTCGGGCATCTCATCGGCGTCGTCGGCGAAGAAGTAGTCGCCGTCAGACGGCATGGTCGAAACGTCAGTCATCGCACACGACTCCTATTCGTGACGGAGGGCATCGATCGGGCGTAGCGACGCGGCGCGGTTCGCGGGATACAGACCGAAGAACAACCCGACGGCGACGGCGACGCCAAAGGCGAGCACCACGGAGTACATCTGCACGACCGGGGTGACACCGACGATCCGGAAGTGGCTGCCGGCGAGTCCGACGGCGACGCCGAGCAACCCGCCGAGCATCGACAGCAGCACCGACTCGACGAGGAACTGGCCGAGGATGTGTCCACGACGCGCACCAATGGCCTTGCGGATGCCGATCTCACGAGTCCGCTCTGTGACCGTGACGAGCATGATGTTCATGACGCCGATGCCGCCGACGAGCAGGGAGATCGCCGCCACCGCTCCGAGCAGCACGGTGAAGACATCGTTGGACTCTTCGCTCGCCTGGAGCAGCTCCGACTGGTTGAGCACCTGGAAGTCGGCGGTGTTGACCTTGTGCGTGGAGAGCAAGGTTGCCGTGATCTCGGCTGATGCCGCGTCGGACGCGCCGCGAGACTCCGCCTGCACGGTGATGTTGTTGTAGCCCGCCGCGCGTCCGGTGAACGCGTCCTGCACGGCTGTGACGGGAGCGAGGACGACGTCGTCCTGGTCCATCAGACCGTCGGTGCCCTTGCTTTCCAGGACGCCGATCACGACCCACGTGGATCCGCCCAGCTTGATCTTCGCCCCGAGCGGATCCACTCCCGCGTCGAACAGGTTGTCGACGACGGTCTGGCCGAGTACCACGACCTTGCGGCCGTCGGCGACGTCGTCTTCGGTGAAGGTGGAGCCACTGGCGATCTCGAGGTTGCGGATGTCGAAGTAGCTCGCTGTCGTCCCGACGAGCTGGCCGGCATCGTGCGAGGCTCCGTCGTAGGTCGCGGTCGCGCTCGACTGCACCACGGGCGCGACAGCGGCGATGCTCGGCGCGTTCTCCTCGTCCTCGAGCGCGGTCACGTCCTTCGCGGTGAGGCGGGCGGCGCGACTCACGGTGCCGGTGCGGTTCGCCGCGCCCGGAGGGCCGAACCCGCCCCTCGGGAACACCGTGAGCGTGTTCGTCCCGAGGCCGGCGAGCTGCTGCTGGACCGCGGCAGACGAGCCCGCGCCCACGGCGATGAGGATGATCACCGCAGCGACTCCGATCAGGATGCCGAGCATCGTGAGGACCGAGCGGAGCCGATTGGCCGCCATGCCCTGCAACGCCAGGCGAACGCTCTCGATCACGCCGGCACCTGCTCGGCCCGCTCGTCGCTCACGATGAGCCCGTCGCGCAGCCGGATCACGCGCTCCGCGCGCGCCGCGACATCGGGTTCGTGCGTGATGAGCACGACGGTCCGACCCCGCTCGTTCAGCCTCGTGAGGATGTCGAGGACCTCGTGTGTGGAGGTCGAGTCGAGGTTGCCTGTCGGCTCGTCGGCGAGGATCATCGCTGGGCGCGTTGCCGAGCGCGCGAGCGATCGCCACGCGCTGCTGCTGGCCACCCGACAGCTCCGAGGGCAGATGATCGACGCGATCGCCGAGCCCGACGGCCTCGAGCGCGAGCAGCGCGACGCGCCGCCGTTCGGCGCGCTTCATCCCCGCGTACATGAGCGGAAGCTCGACGTTCGCGACCGCGCTCGTGCGCGGGATCAGGTTGTAGCTCTGGAAGACGAAGCCGATCTTGCGGTTGCGCACGAACGCGAGCTCGAGCTCGTCGAGTCCGCGTACGTCGACGCCGTCGAGCCGGTAGCGCCCGGTCGTCGGCGCGTCGAGACAGCCGATGATGTTCATGAGCGTGCTCTTTCCGCTGCCCGAGGCGCCCATCACCGCCACGAAGTCACCTCGGTCGACCGTCAGCGTCACGCCGCGAAGCGCATGCACCTCGATCGCGCCGAGCGAGTACGTCTTCGTGACGCCGCGCACCTCGATGACCGGCTTGCTGAGGTCGGCAACGGCACTCACGGCCCGACGAACACAGCGGGACCCCCGCCGCCTCCACCGATCGGACCACCTTGCGTGAACCCGGCACCACCGAGCCCCGAAGACACAGCCTCGCTCGCCTCGGTGACGACGACGTCGCCCGCTTCGAGGCCGCTCAGGATCTCGACGTTCTCATCGCCCCGCAGCCCCACCGTGACGGTGCGCTGCTCGTCGGGCTGCCCTTCGACTTCGGGACGGACGGTCACGATCGCGGTGTCACCGCGCCCGGTCACGGCGGTGGAGGGAAGCACGAGCACGCCCGTCCTCTCCGCCACGGTCACGTCGACCGAGGCGGTCATGCCGACCTTCACGCTGGGTGAGGTCGAGTCGAGCGCGACCGTCACGTTGTAGGTGACGACGTTGCCAGTCACAGTCGCCGTGGCGTCCACGGCGACGACCGTTCCCGTGACCGGCTCGTCGGCGAGCGCATCGAACGTCACGGTCGCGGTCTGGCCGACTTCGACCTTCGCCGCGTCGGTCTCGGAGAACCCCGCCTTCACCTGCAGGGAGTCGGTGCTGACGAGCGTGATGAACCCGTCGCCGCCCGCCGCGACCGTCTCGCCGACACTCGCGTTCACGGCGGTGATCGTCCCCGCCGCGGGAGCGACGAGCACCGTGTCGGCGACCGCCTTCTGGGCGTTCTGGACCCCGACCTGTGCAGTCACCACACTCGCCTGTTGCTGCGTGACGTCGCTCGCCGAAGCTGGCGCGGCCGCGGCCGCGTTCGACGCCACGGTCGACCGGTAGCTCGCCTGCGCGGCCTCGAGTTGACGCTGGGCGGACACGATCGCCTGCTGGTCTTTCGCAAGGGTCACGGTCTGGTTGTTCAGCGCATCGGTCACCGCGTTCTGAGCGTTGTCGAGTGTCTGCTTGTTCTGCGCTGCACTCGACGCGACCTGGTCCTCGGCCGCCACCACGGCTCTCGCCGCGGTCAACACCTCCTGCGCAGCGGCCAGGTGCACCGGCAGGTCCGCGCACGTGAGGCCGTCCGGCAAGACGTAGGTGCTTCCCCTATCCGCTGCCTCGCACAGCTGCTGATCACGCTTGTACGTCGCGACGAGGCTGGAGGCCTCGGCGTAGGCGCTGTCGCCGCTCGCCGCGCTCACGATCACGCCGACCGGGAGCTGCGCCGCTGCGTCGGTCAAGCTTTGCCGGGCTTGGTCGAGCTGGCTCTGCTGCCCGTCCTGACCGGTGCCAACCACGCCCTGGGCGTTCGCGAGGGCTTGTCGCGCCCGATCGACCAGGTTCTGCTGGGTGATTGCGTCCTGGTCGAGCGTGGCGCGGGCATTGTCGAGGTTGGTCTGGGCAGTGTCGACCGCGACCTGCGCCTGATCGACCGACGCCTGGTTCTTGATCTCGTCCTGCGCTGTCAGCGGGTCGAGGATCCCTTGCAACCGCGCCCGCGCGGAATCGAGGTTCGCATGCGCCGTCCTCAGCTCGTTCTCTGCCGTGGTGCTGTCGACTCTTGCGAGCACCTGGCCCTCGGTCACGATGTCTCCAGCGGTCACATCGAGCTCCACGAGCTCACCTCCCGTGGAGAAGTTGAGGGTGAGGTCCTGCGGCGTGACGGCATTGCCGGTCGCTGACACCGTCTGGGAGACCGACCCGGTCTGGACTTCGGTCAGGGTCTCGGTCGGCGTCTCCGCGCCCTCCGCACCGAGCGACGTGAAGCCGAAGCCCACGATGGCAACAGCCCCGACCGCGAGGGTCGAGTTGAGGATGAAGGTCTTGCGGCGCATCTCGTCTCCTCGCTCAGCCCGCGGTCGTCGGCGGGACGGCCTGGGTCACGTCGGGCAGCAGCGCGGCACAGACGTCCTGTGCGGCCGCGAAGTCGGGGTCGTCGACGTCGCCACGACCAACGGATGCCGCAGGTGCGCCGATCTCGCCCAGCTCCGGCAGCTCGACCCCGTGATCGGCCAGGCACGACGCGTAGGCGCGGAAGGCCGACGCATCGACACCGGCACCGCCGGGGCCACCCGGTCCGCCGAACATGACGGCTCCTTCAGGGAGCAAATCCTCGCAAGCCTCTTGCGCCGCCTCGAACGCCTCACGATCGATGCTGTCGGTGGGACTACGTCCCGCCGCCTCCGCAGGAGGCTCGACCGGGACGGTCCCGTCGGGCGCCTGACCGGGGGTGACTCCCATGCCGGCCTGGAACTGACCTTCCGGGAGGTCAACGCCGTTCTCCCGCATGCATTCGGCAACGGCGTCGTCTGAGGGTGCGGTGGCGGATGCGGCGGCCTCGGCAGAGTCGGCCGAGCTGCCGCCGCACGCGCTGAGCGCGACGGCGAGAAGCAGGACGGCCGCGCAGAGGAACAGTGGAGATCTGGATCGCTCGCTCACGGCGAGCAATTGATCAAGCGGGGCTTGGGATCACCTGAGAGCGTGATCGGAGGTTGCTGCGGATTGCTCGCTCAGCAGAGCGGGCAGCACCACGCGGAACATCGCACCTTCACCCGGCACCGACGACACCGCCGCCGATCCCCCCATGTGCCTCGGCCACAGCCGCGACGATCGCCAGTCCGAGCCCTGTCCCGCCCGTCGCTCGCGCTCGTGCCGGATCGGCGCGCACAAAACGCTCGAACACGGTCGCTGCGATCTCCGGAGGGAGACCAGGACCGTGGTCGGTGACCTCGAGCAGCGCGGTGGCTCCGTCACGCGACACACGCACCTCGACCGGCGTGCCGGGCGGCGTGTGCGCCCGAGCGTTCGCGAGCAGGTTGGCGGCGACCTGGCCGAGCCGGTCCGCGTCGCCGAGCACCGCGACACCCGGCTCCACGTCGAGAGAGATCGGACGATCGGGCTCCACCGCACGAGCGTCGCGCACCGCGTCCTCCGCGATGAATCCCAGGTCGAGCGGCACGAGATCGAGGGGACGGCCCTCGTCGAGGCGGGCGAGCAGAAGCATGTCGTCGACCAGGCGCCCCATGCGCGCGGCCTCGTGCTCCACCCGTCGCATGGCGTCCGCCTGTTCACCCTCGGTTGCGATCGCCCCTTGGCGCCACAGCTCTGCGTACCCTCGGATCGACGTCAACGGCGTCCGCAGCTCATGCGACGCGTCCGCGACAAAACGACGGAGACGATCCTCCGACTCCTGGCGTTCGTCGAAGGCTTCCTCGATCTGGCCCAGCATGGTGTTCAGCGCGATGCCGAGTCGGCCCACCTCAGTGGCTGCCTCGGCGGGCTCGACCCGACGCGACAGGTCGCCGTCGGCGATCGCGTTGGCCGTCGCCGCCATCTTGTCGAGCGGACGAACCCCGTGGCGCAGCACCCACCAGCCCGCGACTGCGAGCGTGAGCAGCACCGCGAGGAACGCGAGCACCTCGACGGTCACGATCTGTCGGTAGGTGTTGTCGGTGTCGCGCAGCGACTGGGCCACGGCGATGGCACCGCCCCCAGGGACACCCTCGAGAAGGACGCGGTATCGAGGCCCGTCCCCTCCCACGGCGTCGACCGTTGTGAAACTCGCGTTCCGCCTGCGTGCCGGGCGCGGGCATCACCTCGACGAGGTCTGGTGGCGCGTCCGCCCCGTAGGTCGGCCCGAACACGCGCATGCCTTCGGACGACCCGACCGCGACGTACAGCTCGGTGAAGCGGCCCCCCGCCTCGCCGCCGGGAGCGGGGCCCAACACATCGGTCGTGCCGACGGGCCCACCCGCCTCGAACGCACCGATGAAGACGCCGAGCGGCGGCGTCGCCCGCTCGAGCTGCTGATCGACCTGGTCGATGAGCGCTCCGCGGATGAGCCCAGCGACCGCAACGCCCGCAATGACGAGCACTGCGCCCACGACGACGATCGCCGCGACGAGACGACGGCGCAGCGACATATCAGTCCTGACGGAGGGCGTACCCGACGCCGCGCACCGTCTTGATCAGGGGTTCGCCGAGCGGATCGAGCTTCTTGCGCAGGTAGCTCACATAGGTCTCCACGACAGTGGCCTCGCCACCGAAGTCGTACTCCCACACATGATCGAGGATCTGTGCCCTCGTCACCACGCGGCCCGAGTTGACGAGCAGGTAGCGGAGCAGCTTGTACTCGGTGGGGGACAGATCCACGGCCGTGCCGGCCCGGCGGACGACATGTGCGTCCTCGTCCATCTCGAGATCGACAAAGCGCAGCACCGAGGTCGGCGTCTCACCCGACGCTCGTCGCAGAATCGCCCGCACCCGCGCCACGACCTCCTCGAGGCTGAACGGCTTCGTGACATAGTCGTCGCCGCCGAGCGTGAGCCCGCGCACCTTGTCCTCCATGCCGTCGCGAGCGGTGAGGAACAGGACCGGCACACGGACACCATCGGACCGCAGGCGACGGCACACCTCGAACCCGTCGAGATCCGGCAGCATCACGTCGAGAACGATGAGGTCGGGCTTCGTCTCGGCGACTGCGCCGAGGGCTTCACGACCGGACGCTGCGAGGTGCACCTCGAACCCGAAGTGGCGGAGGGCGGCGTCGAGCAGGAACCGGATGTTCTCTTCGTCGTCCGTGACCAGGACGCGCGGCGGTGCAAGAGTCTCGACGCTCACGAGACCAGCATGGCCCCCGATTCTGGGAATTGTCTGAGAGCGGCGTAAGAGCGCGGTGAGAACTAGACGGGCTGGGCGGACTCGTGGTCGAGCAGTCGCTGCTTGATCTCCAGCCCCCAGCGGAACCCGCCGAGCCCACCGCCCGTGCGCACGACCCGATGGCACGGCACGAACAGCGCCGCGGAGTTCCGGGCGCAGGCGCTGGCCGCGGCCCGCACTGCCTCAGGACGACCGGCCTTCGCTGCGAACTCCGCGTACGTGATCGGCGCTCCCGGAGGCACGGTGCGCAGCAGGTCCCAGGCGGTCTCGATGAACGGTCCGGAATGCTGCTCCACCTCGATGTCGTCGATCGCCGTCAGGTCGCCGTCGTTGTACCGACGAACCGCCGTGGTGATCCGTCCGAGCTCGGCGCGCCTCTCGATCGACTCAGGTCGAAGGTTCGCGGCGACCGGCTCGAGAACCTCGTCAACCGCGCTCGTCCATCCGCTTGCGATCACCGCGGCGTTGGCGACGACAATTGTGAACGGGCCAGCCACGGTGTCGACGGTGGCGAACGCTGCACTCCTCATGATCGTTCCTTTCGATGGTTTCGGGGGCCCGCCGGGGGAAGCGACGCCCAGAGATGCATCACCGCGTACGACCGCCACGGCCGCCACGACTCCGAGAGCGTGGACGCGGCGCGCGGGGAGCTCGGTAGACCGAGCGCGTCCAACGCGTGTCGGACACCGAGATCGGAGGCGAGGAAGACGTCAGGATCACCGAGACCGCGCATCGTGATGTACGACGCGGTCCACGGCCCGACACCGCGGATCGCGGTCAGCGCCGCGCACGTCGACGCTCGCTCCGCGCCCGGATCGAGGAGGACGTCGCCATCCGCAAGTGCCGACGCCATCGTCCCGAGTACGGCACGACGTGACGCCGGCATCCCGATCGCAGCGAGGTCCGCGTCGACGAGCGCCTCGGGAGTTGGGAACAGGTGCGTGAGTTGGCCGTCGGGCCCTGCGAGAGGCGTCCCTGCGAGAGCTACCAGCCGTCCGGCGAGCGTGCGGGCCGCGGCGACACTGACCTGCTGGCCCAGCACCGCTCGTGTCGCGATCTCCGCGCCATCGACCGCTCCGGGGAGTCGGAGCCCCGGAGCCTTGGCGACCAAGGGACCCAGATCAGGATCGGGGCCGAGCTGCTCGGCGATGGCGTGCGGGTCGGCATCGAGGTCGAACAACCGGCGGCAGCGCTGCACCGCCGTCGTGAGATCCCGAAGGTCGTCGAGGCGCAGGATCGCGCGCACGTGGTCGGGTTGCGGCGTCAGCTCGGCGACCCCCGCTCCGTGGGGCAGGCGCAAGGCACGGCGGTACGTGCCACCCGCGATCTCCTCCACGCCGGGGACGGCCCGCGCTCCGAGGAACTCGAGTAGCGCGTTGCCGTCGAAGGGCACTCGGCACGGGAGGCGCAACGCGATGGCACCCGGCGGCGCGACATCACTGGTGCGACGAGCACGACGGAGGTCGGTCGGTGCCGCCGCGAACACCGCACGAATCGTGTCGTTGAACTGGCGGATGCTCGCGAACCCGGCCGCGAACGCGACATGTGCGAACGGGAGCTCGGTCGTCTCGATGAGCACGCGCGCGCTCTGCGCTCGTTGGGCGCGGGCCAGCGCGATCGGTCCGGCGCCAACCTCCGCCGTGAGCTGACGGGTGAGGTGGCGCTCGCTGTACCCGAGGCTGCGGGCAAGCTCACTCACGCCGCCGCGATCGACGACGCCGTCGGCGATCAGTCGCATCGCCCGACCCACGAGATCGGCGCGCTCGTTCCACTCCGGCGACCCGGGAGTGGCGTCGGGCCGGCACCGGCGGCAGGCGCGAAAGCCCGCCGACTGCGCCGCGGCCGCTGTCGGGTAGAAGCGCACGTTCGCGGGCTTCGGCGTCATCGCCGGACAGCTCGGTCGGCAGTAGATGCCGGTCGACGTGACCGCCGTGAAGAACCAACCATCGAACCGGGCGTCACGGCTCTGCACCGCCCGATAGCAGCGCTCGAAGTCTTCGATCACCCAGTCATCGTGACACCCCGCGGGGCCAGTGGCTGGCGGAAATCGGACATTGCCATCGCGAGCCGATTCGGCCAGGGTTCAGCCGTATCGACGGCCTACGCGAGTGCTCTCGGCGCGCCGCTGCGCCCGACGACGACCGCGAACGAGTCCGCGAGCGCAACCGCAACGCGGCGCTGATCGCGAGAGACGGCGCGCCCAACCGAAGGCTCGAGGACGAGCCGCCCGACCGCAACACCCCCTGGTTCGACGAGGATCTCGACCCCTTCGCTCGGGAGGGCAAATCCACTGCCGGTGAAGTGCTTCTCACCCTCGAGCAAGCGGCCGTCACGCTCGATGCGGGGAAAGTGCCGCAGCCCTCCGCCCGGCTCGAACTGGCAGGACTTCAGACCGAGCTCCACGACGATGCCGTCGCGCACAGCCTCCCAGACCTCGTCCTCACTCGCTCCCTGGGCGAGGAGGGCGGTGACACGCTCGAGCTGACGAGCCCCGGTCACGTGCTCGACCGCCACGACCTGGCGCCGACGGGCGAGCACGGCTATCTCCCCCACGGCGAGCCCGACAACGAGCAGCAGCACCGCGCTCACGATGTCGTCACGGTCAGAGATGCGGAGCGTGTAGTACGGCTCGGTCTGAAAGTAATTGAAGGAGAGCGCTGAGACGATCGACGTGACCACGCCTGCGGTGCGCCCCCCGAACGTTGCCGCCGCAACGACGACGAGCACGAGAATCAGTGCGACGTTCGTGTTGTCGATCGTCGAGCGCACGGGCACGAGCAAGCCGGCGACTGCGATCGCGGCGATGGCCCCGAATGCACTCCACGCCATTCCGTCGCTCTCTCGAGACTCCACGAGCCCAGTGTCGCCCTCTCGGCTGGCAACCGGAAGCGGCTTAACGCCTTCCTAACGTGGGCTCACCTTGTCGAGGAAGTCCCGAATTCCGTTGCGAAACGCGGGATCACCCACCGCCGTCAAGTGGTCGCCCTGCACGATGACGAGCTCGGCACCGGGGATCGCGTCGACCAATCCCTGCGGCGGGCCCACGAGTACGTCCTTGTCGCCGACGATCACCAACGCCGGCACCGAGATTGCGCCCTCGAGCGGACCTCCGAGACCGCCACGCATGACGGCTGCCAGCGCCTCACGATCGGCGCCCGTGGACTCGGCGAACTGGCGGAACGCTCGCGCGACCGGCGAGGAGATCGTTGCAGGATCGTCCGCAGTCAACGCCGACGCCGTGCCCTCGACGTCGGCGACACCACGACCTTTGATGACCATCTCGCCTACACCGCCGAGCACGACGGACCGCACCCGAGGGTCGACGGTCGCGAGCCGCGCGGTGAGGTGTCCACCCATCGAGTAGCCGACGACATCGGCCGACTCGACCCCGAGGTGATCGAGCAGCGCTCGCGCGTCGCGCACCATTGCCCCGTCCTTGTACGCAGCGGGGTCGTGGGGCTTGCCGGATCGGCCGTGCCCCCGTGCATCCCAGGCGACCACCCTGCGTCCGGACGCGACGAGAGTCTCGGTCACCTTCGGCTGGTGCCAGTTCGCGTCTGCGTTCGCGGCAAACCCGTGAAGCAGCAGGACGAGAGGCCCGATGCCCTCGTCGTCGAACGTGATCTCGGTGTCGTCGAAGGATGCGAAGGAGCTCATGCCCTCAACTCTGCCCTACGCACCCGGGTTCGGGCAGCGGGACAGGTCGGGGGTGCCTGCGATGGGAGGGCACAGCAACGGGTTCGTCGTCGCGAACTCGCCCCACCGGTTCTGCCACTCCGGGACCACCCACGCGTGCAGCATCCACAGATCGCGGCCGCCGAAGTAGCTGCCCGCGCACTCAGCTCGAGCTGGGGACATCCTCCCGATCGACCCAGCCGTTCGCGACGCAGAGTCCGGAGTGACGGTGCCACGTGTCGTTCGGGCCGGCGAACCCGGTGGGCTCGTCGGCGGCTCGCAACCAGTACGAGAAGCCGGCGAGCGCAGGCGGGTCGGAGCGGGGATCGAACAGCAACATCGACGGGCGCGGCCGGGTCGAATGGCCGGTCGATCAGTGACCACTTGACCCAATGCACACCTACGCCGGGAGCGGTAAACGACGCCTGCGTGTAGCCGGCCGCCGCAGCCTCCTCGGCGGAGTCGAGCGCGGGGACCGCGGCGACCGCCGTCTGCCACTGCCGATCGAACTCGGACTGCTGCGCAGCGGTCAGCGCGTGCGAGTCGACCTGACCGGTGGCGCCGTGTCCGTGGGCGTGGCCGTCAGGAGGGAACACCTGCGACGCGACCGCGGCAAGGGCGTCGACCGCGGCCGCCTCGGACGCGGGGAGCCGGGACGGATCGGTCGGCGTGAGCGGAGCGAGCGTCGGGGAAGCAGACGTGGCAGACGTGGTCGACGTCAACGACGGCGGAACGGTGGGGATCGCCGCCTCGGCATCTGCGCCCGCACACGCCGAGACCCACAGCGCCAAACCGGCGAGCAGGTAGACGGTGCGCCCGGACCTCACCAAACGAGCGTAGCGGGAACCTCGATACGCTCCACCGCTTCGCGCGTGCGAGCTGTCAGGCGATCCATCGCGGCGGCGATCAGTGCCTCCCGCGAGTCGAAGTAGTTGTAGACGGTACGCACCGCCACGTCTGCCCTGTTCGCCACGGCCTGCATCGTGAGAGCGTCGAGCCCACCCTCGGCCGCGACATCCAGGGTGGCTTGCACGAGCTCGCGGCGAGTGGCGTCGAGGTCTTCGGCTCGCTTCGTCATCGTGTAGCGCCGTGGCACAAATTTCACTTTACATGCACGCCGGCGTGTAATAGATTGCACGCATTGATGCAAGCAAAGGAGAGACGAGATGGCACCGATCCCTGTCCAGCCCGAGCAGATCGCTCCTGACACCTGGCTCATCACCGAGCTGTTCCCAGCCGAGCCCGGCACTCACATCCCCGTGCGCTCCGCCGTGATCACCGGCGCCGAGCCGATCGTCGTCGACACTGGCACGCACCTCAACCGCCACGCCTGGATGGACGCACTGAGTTCGATCGTCGATCCCCCCGATGTCCGCTGGGTCTTCCTGTCACACGACGATCACGACCACGTCGGCAACCTCATGGAGGTCCTGGCTCACGCGCCGCAGGCAACCCTCGTTACGCACTGGTTCAGCGTCGAGCGCCTCGGCGGCGACCTTCGCCTCCCGCTCCACCGAATGCGCTGGGTCAACGACGGCGAGAGCTTCCAGGCCGGTGGGCGCGAGTTCATCGCAATGCGACCGCCGATCTTCGATGCACCCACCGCCCGCGGTCTGTTCGACCCGCGCACCGGCTTCTACTGGGGCGCCGACGCATTCGCGGCGCTTGTGACACCCGGCGTCGTCGAGGCAAGCGATCTGCCTCGCGAGATGTGGGAGGACACGTTCACATTGCTGAACCGGTGGATCTCACCGTGGGCGGCGATGCTCGACGAGGCCAAGTACGCGGCGCGGCTGCACCAACTCCGGTCGATGGGCGCGACGACAGTGGTCGGCGCACATGGTCCCGTGCTGCGCGGCGCACAGATCGACCGCGCTTACGAGCTCCTCGCCCGGTTTCCCAGCCTGCCCGACGTCGAGTTCCCCGGTCAGGACATGCTGGATGCGCTGCTCACGCCGATGGCGCCGGCGGCCGCCGCGTGACTCAGATGACGGGAGCGCCGGGGTCCAGGCCGAGCAGCGCTCGGCCGGTGATCTCGAGCCGCGCCACACTCAGCAGCACGTGCTGCGACGCGGTGTGGACATCGCGCCACGCTCTTTCGAGTGCAGAGGGCACCGCGACCCCGTTCATTCCGGCCGCGTCGTGCAACAGGTCGACCGCGCGCGCCGGCAAGGCGGACCGACGCCACGACCCGGCTGCGCATCCGCACTCGCGTGATCGAGGTCGAACCGCCGCCCGTTCTCCCCGTGGCTCCACACGTCACGAACCGCGGCCGCCAGCGTGTCCTCGGAGGCGAGGATCAGCCCCTCCGCCTCGCCCACCGCCATCTGCGCGTAAGCCCGCTCCGACAGCACCGTGCCCACGCCGGTCGGGCGCTTCGCCACCGCGAGGTCGATGAACTGTCGTTGTGCGCCACGCGCCGCGCCGACGACGGATGCCGCGAGCGGCGGTCCGAACTGCATGAGGAGCGGGATCCGCCCGAAGGTGCCGGTGTCGAAGCGCGGCACCGCGTCGAACCACGAGAAGACCCGGCCCTCGGGCACGAGGATTCGGTCGATCGTGCAGTCGTTGCTTCCCGTCGCTCGCATGCCGGTCACCGACCAGGTGTCGTTGATGCGCACCTCGGCCATCGGGAGCACGCCGGCGACCAGCTCAGGCCGCTCGTCGACGAACGAGGGCTTTCCGTCTCGGTGAACCCATGCGCCCGCGACGATCCAGGTGGCGTGCTTGCAGCCACTCGCGTACTGCGCCACGCCGCTGAAGCAAAAGCCTCCATCGACCGGCTCGGCGCGGCCAGTGAGCGGATTGAGGGACCCCGCCACGGCGACCCGAGGCTCGCTGAACAGGGACTTGAACTCATCCTCATCGAGCAGCCGTCCGAACAACGGCCCGCCCGACGTGATGCCGAAGGCCCACCCCACGGAAGCGTCGAACGTCGACACCGCGCGCACTACCTCGACGCCCTCCGGAAGCGTGAGGCCGAGACCGCCGAGCTCGAGAGGGACGAACGCGCGGTACAGCCCGCTCTCATGGAGCGCGTCGACCACGTCGTCGTCGAGACACCCCCGTGCCTCCGCAGCTGGCCGCCCGCTCCGCGATGAGCGGACCAACGCTTTCGACGCGCTCGAGCGCGTCGGTGAGTGCCGCGCTGCCCATCAGGATGAGAGCGGCGACAGCGCGTCGGCGATGTCGTCGAGGACCTTCGGTTCGTGCGGAGGCGGCAAATACACGATGGCGAGGTCGAGACCGCCTTCCTTCCACGCTGCAGCGTCCTCCGCGAGCGCGGCTACGCCGTTCGCAGGATCGAAGCGCACGTGCGTCGAGGTCGTGATCGTCGACGGATCGCGGTCGATTGCCGCGCAGTGGTCCTCGAGCACGGCTCGCTTCTGCTGGAACGACGCGACGTCACCCGCCGGCACGTTCCAGTGCTGCGCATACCGGGCTACGGCGCGCAGCGTGCGCTTCTCCCCTCCGCCGCCGATGCAGATCGGAGGGTGCGGCTTCTGCACCGGCTTGGGCTCACAACGCGCGTCGGTGAGCTGGTAGTAGTTGCCCGAGAAGTCGGACGTGGTGTTCGACAGCAATGCGATGAGCACCTCGCACGCCTCGTCGAACATGTCGAACCGCTGCTTGAGCGGCGGCAGCTCGATGCCGTACGCGTCACACTCCTGCTGGTTCCAGCCGGCACCGATGCCGATCTCGAGACGACCGTGCGAGACGACATCCACGGTCGCGGCCATGTTCGCCAACAGCGCGGGGTGTCGGTAGACGTTGCCGGTGACCATCACGCCGACGCGGATGCGGCGCGTCGCCGACGCCATCGCAGCAAGCATCGTCCACGCCTCGAGGCACGGCCCGGTCGGGTCCGAGAAGATCGGATAGAAGTGATCGAAGTTCCACGCCGACTCGAACAGATCGATCTCGTCGGCGTGCTGCCACACGGCCACCATGTCGTCCCAGGTCGTGTGTTGTGGTGCGGTCTTGATCCCGAAGCGCATCGCCGCAGTCTCCCCGACTACGTCGCGACGTGCAGGCCGTAGGCGAGGATGAAGCCGAGCGTCGTGAGAACGCCCACCCCTTTCCCCCCGTACTCGTAGCCCTCGGGCATCATCGTGTCGGCGAGCATCGTGAGGATCGCGCCGCCGGCGAAGCTCTGCACGAACGCGACGACATCGCCAGAGGCGGTGTCGAGGAACACATAACCGGCAAGCGAGGCCAACGCGGACGCCACAACGACGAGCACCCAGAGGGCGAACGCGTGCGCTTTGCTCCACCGTCGCCTCAGCAGTCCCTGGGTCGCCGAGATGCCCTCGGGGAGGTTGGAGAGGAAGACCGCCGCGAGGTACGACACGCCGATCGACTCGCCGCCAACCAGCGTCAGCCCGATGACCATCGACTCCGGGATGCCGTCGAGCACCGTTCCGAGAACGAGGGCGAGCGGACCTTCATCGTCCTGGCCTCCGGTCGGGTCCTTTCGTTGCGAGCCCCCCATCTTGCCGATGAGATAGTTCCCGCCGGAGAACGTCAGGCACCCCACGAGCAGACCTATGGCGACCACTGCTCCGCTGTCCGCGAGCTCGAACGAGTCCTCGACGAGGTCGAACGCGACCGCGCTGATGAGCACGCCGGCGCCGAAACCCATGATGAGGCCGATCACGCGCAGGCTGATCGGCACGACCATCGCGATGACGGCTCCGATGAGCAGTGACGACGCCGCGAGCGCGCCCCACCCGAACGCGCTCACACGCCGATTTTCTGGGCCGGCCCGAGGGGGCTAGGAGCCGCCCTCGTACTTGAACGAGATCTTGACCTTCGCGCGGTAGGCCTTGATGGCGCCGTCTTCGATCTGCACATCCAGCTCATCGACCTCCGCGATGCGCAGATCCCGCAACGACGAGGCCGCCTGTTTCACCGCTGCAGCGACCGCCCCCTCGAAAGAGTCGGAGCTCGTTCCCACGAGCTCGATGACCTTGTACACGCTGTCAGCCATGCGTGCCTCCCTTGGGTCGGTGCGCCATCCTGCACCGCCCGGGTCAAGGCGTCCAGAAGCCGATCGGCTCGGGGATGTGGTCGGACCGTGCGTGGCCGCGATGCAGGTCGCGGAGCGCCCCGATCTCGCTGCCGTGGGACAGGTGCTCGTTGGCGATCGTCCACACGAGCACCCCGGTCGTTGCCTCGCCGCCCCAGTGCGTCGGTCTGAGCGCGTCGAGGTCAGCGTCGCTCAGCGCCGCCACGTCCTCCCGAAAGTCGGTCTGGCATCTCGCGAGACGATCACGTGCCGCGTCGGCGGTCCCGGGAATCTCCACCTCCGCATAGCTGAGCCCGCCCGACCCGAACGTGAAGTTGCGGTACACCTCCGTCCAGCCACAGATGTGGCCAAGCCGCCAACCGATCGAGGTCATCGGCAGCGGGTCCGGGTGACGCCACGTGTCCTCGATGACCCACTCACCGAGACCGCATCGCCATTCGGGACGGGTCTCGTCTCGCCGGCCGACTCCCCATGCAGACGGGACCGGGCGCGACAGATACTCCTCGTCGGTCAGCCCGGCGACCTGCCACGCCGAGACCGCGAACGCGTGATCGAGCATCCGCCGCATGAAAGCCAGACGATCCACGGGACTGAGTCCTACTCTCCCGATTCTCGGGTGCAAAACGCGTCATCCGTGACGCGAAGATCACCTGAGAACGCGTGCGGGCGGACCCGCCTCTACACGAGGTGAGTCTCTGGCACCGAGGAGAGCTCGCCCCGCTCGGCGAGCTCACGCACCGCGGGAACCGGATCGTGATCCGCAAACTGCGCGCCGTCGCCGTAGTCGGCCGGACGACCGGTGGCATCGAGCACCCACCACGAGGCTTCGAGGGCGATGCCGTTCGGGTCGGTGAAGTAGATCGACCGAATGATCTGGTGATCGACGACGTCGGTGACCTCGCAGCCCGCGCTCTTCAGACGCCGCTGCAGGTCGAGCAAGGCCTCCTCGTCGGGGACGTTGAACGACAGATGGTCGAACTGGATCGCGAGCGGATGCGGCGTACCCGCGGGCTTGGCCAGGCGCTCGTGCTTCACGCCGGCGTATTCGAAGAACGCGACCGTGCACTCCGGGCCGAACTGGAAGAAGTAGTGCCGGAAGTCGGGCGTGCCGATCGTCGCGACCAGTCGTGCGCCCAGCGTGCCGTGGTAGAAGCGCACCGTCGCGTCCATGTCATCGGTGACCAGCGCGAGGTGGTTGATGCCCCGCCATGCGGGCGTCTCGGGCTGCGGGGTCGGCGGAACCTGTTGCGCCTGCTCACTCACGAGTGTCTCCTATCGACCCGTCCAGCGTACGACCGGAACCACCTGCAGACACCCGGGGCCGCGATCGCGTAGACAGAACGCCCATGGTCCTGGCGTCGGTCCTCCTCGCCGGCGCGGGCGCGGTGATCCTGGTGCTCTCGATCATCGGGGCGCGCCACGACAGGATCCCTCCGCGTGAGATCACCGTGTTCCGCTGGATCAATCGCCTGCCGAACTGGCTCTATCCGATCCTTTGGCTCCCGATGCAGCTCGGGAACCTCGTCGTCGGTTGCCTCGCGGGCCTCGCGGTCGCCGATCGTCGAAGGCGACCTCGGCATCGCCATCGGCGTCGTGGTCGCGACGGGGATGAAGCTGATCGTCGAGCGGGTGGTGCGTCACGAGGTCGCCGGCTATCTCGCGATCCGACAGCGACCAGGCACGAGCCAAGCGGGCGCGATCCTGCGCGGCGACGTGCCCGAGACGGGCCCGAGCTTCCCCTCCGGCCACGTGATCCTCGTCGCGGCGATCGCCTGCATCGTCGCGATCGCGTTCCCTCCCGGCCTCGTGTGGATCCCGTGGGTGCTCGCGGCGCTGGTGGCGATCGGACGGGTGTACGTCGGCGCTCACAACCCCCTCGACGTCACGTCCGGCTTCGGCGCCGGGATGCTGATCGGCGGGGGTCTGCTGATGGTCGCCGGCTGGCTCTGACGCCGTTTGGGTTCGGGTCGTTCGGCGGGGCATGATCGTGGTCATGGCCAGCCAGATTCCCCTTGTCTCCTACCTGGTGCTCGACGACCATCCCCACCTCGTCGCCAAGGAGTGCACCGGCTGCGGAGCCCACTACTTCGACCGGCGCAATGCCTGCGCGTCGTGCTTCGGCACCGCCTTCAAGGACGTGTCGGTGGCGACCGAAGGTGAGGTCCGGGCCTTCACGATCGTGTCGATGGCGGCGCCCGGCATCCAGGTGCCCTTCGTGGCTGCGGTCGTGGACTGCGGGGGAATCAGCGTGCGTGGCAATGTGATCAACACTCCACCCGATCCCGAGCACGTCACGCTCGGAATGAAAGTGCGCCTTGCCACCTACCCGGTCGGCACTGATGATGACGGCACCGAGGCCATCGGCTTCGGCTTCGAGCCTCTGGAGGCATAGCCATGGCCAGCGACGACATCTACATCCTCGGAATCAAGATGACGAAGTTCGGGAAGCATCCCGACCTCGACACCGTCGATCTCGCCGCCGAAGCCGCCCAGGGCGCGCTGAAGGACGGTGGCGTGACGATGAAGGACATCGGCGTCCTGGCCGCCGGCAACCTGATGAGCCAGGGCGGCGCGATCGGTCAGGCACTCCAGAAGCAGATCGGTCAGACGGGCATCCCGGTCTACAACGTGTCCAACGCGTGCGCGACGGGCGCCACTGCGCTCCGCACCGCGATCATGTCGTTGAAGGCGGGCGAGTGTGAGATGGGTCTCGCCGTCGGCGTCGAGAAGCTCGCCGGCGCGGGTCTGCTCGGTGCGGGCGGGCGGCCCAAGTCCGACAAGCAGGAGTACACGCCGCAGGGCCGCTACGGCGCCGTCGCCACCACCGACGGTCGCATCGGCACCGAGACGATGCCGGGCGTGTTCGCGCAGGTCGGCATGGAGTACGGCCACAAGTACGGCGGTGCGACGTTCGAGCTCTTCGCCAAGATCAGCGAGAAGAACCACTCGCACTCGACGCTCAACCCTCTCGCGGCGTACACGAAGAAGATGAGCCTCGAGGAGATCATGGGCGACGTGATGATCGCGTACCCGAACACGCGGCCGATGTGCTCAGCCAACTGCGACGGCGCCGCTGCCGCCGTGGTCGTCACCGGCGAGAAGCTGAAGACGCTCTCTGCCGAGCAGCAGAAGCGGGCCGTGAAGGTGCGGGCGTCTGTCCTGACGAGCGATCCCTGGCAGGAGGCCTGCCAGGTCCTGCCCGACGTCAACACGCTGACCCGAAACGCGGCGAAGCAGGCGTACGAGCAGTCCGGCGTGAGCCCCGAGGACCTCGACCTCGTCGAGCTGCACGACTGCTTCGCCACCGCCGAGCTCGTGCACTACGACAACCTGATGCTGTGCGAGCCCGGGGGCGCCGTCGATTTCTTCGAGTCGGGCGCACCGTGGCGCGACGGGCGGCTCCCGGTGAACGTGTCGGGCGGCCTGCAGTCGAAGGGCCATCCCATCGCCGCGACGGGCATCGCCAACATCTGGGAGGTCTGCCATCACCTGCGCGGTGAGGCTGGCGACCGCCAGATCGAGGGCGCGACCATCGGGATGGCGCATGTGATCGGCCTCGCCAGCGCGTGCGGCGTCCACATCCTGGAGCGAAACGCCGCCTAGCCGACCGAACACCCGTCGGAGATCGGTCGACCGCGACGATGAGACGGGCATGACCGCCTATCGGCTCGACAAGACACCCATCCACATCGGCCCAGGGACCGCGGCGACCCCCGTCGAGGGGTTCGAGTTCACGGGAGCGGGGTTCGGGGCCTACATCGAGGCCCACTGCACCCCCGACGAGCCCGGTCGTCTCGCCATGGTCGAGCACTCCCCCGAGCGCTGGGGCGCCTGGGAGTGCCACACGGACGGCGACGAAGTCGTGATCCTGTTGACCGGCAAGGCCGAATTCATCCAGGAAATCGACGGCGAGGAGCACCGCACCGTCGTCTCGCCGGGCGAGGCGATCATCAACCCGAAGGGGGTGTGGCACTCGGCCGATGTCATCGAGCCGTTCTCGGCCGTCTACCTGACCCCGTGCCCGGGAACGAAACATCGTCCGCGCTCATGAATTCCTTACAGATGCCAGCCACAATGGGGGGATGACGCGCACGGCGGAGGTCACGGATCGGTCGCTCCTCGCGATCGCGGGGGCGGCATCGATCGCGGCCGGCATGGTCCATGCCGCCGCGGCTGGCAGCCACACGGGCGACGACACGCTGGTCAAGCTGTTCGCTGCCACTGCTGCGATCCAGGTCCTGTGGGGCGTGGTGGCTTTGGTGCGTCCGAATCGTCCCGTCGCATTCGCAGGTTTCGCGCTCAACACCGTGTTCGTCCTCGCATGGGTCCTGTCTCGCACGACTGGCCTGCCCGTCATCGACGCGCTGCGCGAAGTGGAGGCAGTCGGCACGCAAGACGTGCTCGCGGCGGCGTTCGGTGCCATTGCAGCTGCCTCTGCGATCCTCGGTGTCTCGCAGCCGGTCCGGCGCACCACGATGGGCGGCGGCTGGGTGATCGGCAGCGTCGTCGTGATGTCGATAGTGGCGGTGCCGGCGATGGCGGCCGAGCACTCACACAGCGACACCCATGCGCACACTGCGGATGAGACCGCCGCTCACGGCGAAGCCGGGCACGTCGACGACGGCCACGCGCACGCCGCCGGCGAAGGTGAGTCGGCCGCCGGCAGCGCGTCTGATGCGACCGCTTCGGGTGAGCACCAGCACGCGTTGCCTGCCCACCTCGATCACGAACCGACGGCAGAGCAGATGGAGGAGGCGGCGACGCTCATCGCGAAGACGAAGGCGGCCACGGCGCAGTACAGCGACGTCGCAGCGGCGCAACAAGCGGGGTTCAGGTCGATCGGCGACGGCTTCACCGGCGTCGAGCACTGGATCAACTCCGCCAACATGGACGACTCGGCGATCCTCGACCCCGACCAGCCGGAGTCGATCGTCTACAAGGTCAACCCGGATCGCACCAAAGAGCTCATCACGGTGATGTACATCCTCCCGCGGGGCTGGACCATGGAGGACGTGCCCGACATCGCGGGCAACCTCACCGTCTGGCACGACCACGACAACCTCTGCTTCGACCCGGAGACGTCCCGGTTGAGCGGTGTGTTCGTCGACGGCAAATGTCGTCCCGCGGGGGTGCATGTGCAGACCGCGCCGATGCTGCACGTGTGGGTGACGCCGAACCCCTGCGGTCCGTTCGCAGGCACGGACTCCCAGCAGATGACGGGCTCCTGCGTCGCCGACAGCGGCCTGTAGATCGCTCCCCGGAGCGGCTCAGGCGCACTGCGTCCGGATGTCCGCCGCGAACGGGTAACACTGGGCGCGGCATGGATCCCTCGCCGGCCTTCGTCCTCGACGGCCTCACCAAGACGTTCGACGGAGGCATCACTGCGCTCGACGAGCTGACGGTGACCGTGCCTTCCGGATCAGTCGGCCTCGTCGGTGCGAATGGCGCGGGCAAGACCACGATGTTCCGGCTGTTGCTCGGTCTCATCCGCCCGACGAAGGGACGCATCGAGGTACGGGGCACCGATGTCACGCACGATCCGATCCGCGTGCGCTCTCGCCTTGGGTTCATGCCCGAGCACGACTGTCTACCGCCCGATCAGACGGCGGCGGACCTCGTGTCGACGCTCGGGGAGATGAGCGGTCTCCCGCCGCGGGCGGCCCGACAACGCGCGTCCGACGTGCTCGATCTCGTCGGACTCGACGAAGCGCGGTTCCGGGCCATCAGCGGCTTCTCCACCGGCATGCGGCAGCGGACGAAGCTCGCGCAAGCCCTCGTTGCCGATCCCGAGCTCGTGCTTCTCGACGAGCCCACCGCGGGACTCGATCCAATGGGCCGCGAGGAGATGCTCGACCTCGTCCGTCGCCTCGACGAATTCGGGATCTCGGTCGTGCTCGCGACGCACCTGCTCGACGATGTGCAGTCGGTGTGCGACTACGTCGTGATGATCGACGCGGGCAAGCTCGTGTTGTCGGGCCCGACGGGCCAGCTTCTCGAGCGGGCCGGGACGGTTCGGCTCGACGTGGGGGGCATGAACGAGGGCATCGTCGCCGAGCTGGCTCGCCGCAGCCTGACGGCGACAGTGCTCGAAGACGGCAGCCTCGAGATCGCCGCGGAGGGGCACAACAGCGACGAGGTGCTCGATGCCGTGCGCGACACGGTCGCCGACCTGCACCTCCCGCTCCATGCCCTGTCGACTCGACATGCCTCGCTCGACGAGGTCTTCCTCCGCACCGCGGGCGAGCGATGAGCAGCACCCCGGGCGCGCTCGGCGCGGTCTACGACCGTGGCTATCGGCCGTACGAGGGCGAGCGCGGTGGCCGGCGCGAGGCGACGCTGGCGCTCTACCGAGGGTCGATCCGGCGGGCGCTCGGGATCCGGCGGTCGTGGCGCCAGAAGGTCTTCCCGTGGGTGCTGCTCGCGATCGTGACGATCCCGGCGATCATCAACGTGGGCATCGGTTACGTCACGCGCAATAACCCGCCGATCGACTTCGAGTTCATCACCTACCGGGAGTACGTCGGCGTGTCGTCGGCGCTGCTGTTGTTCGTGGCGTCTGACCGCGCCCGACGTCGTGTGTCCTGACAAGCGGCATCGCATGCTGCCGCTGATATTCGCCCGGCCGTTGGTGGGTCAGGACTACGTGCTCGCGAAGGTCGGAGCGATCACCACGATCGTCTTCGGCTTCAGCTTCCTCCCGCACGTGCTTGTTGTTCGTCGGGCAGATGCTCGTCGACCGCAACGGCGCCCTCGACTACTTCTCCGAGAACCTCGACGTGCTGTGGAAGGTGCCGCTATCGGTGCTGGTGCTGTCGATCTACTACGGGGCCGTGGGCGTTGCGATCTCGTCGCTCACGAGCCGTCGGATCGTGGCCGGAGTCGCGATCCTCGGTCTCGCCCTGGTCCCCTCGGCGATCACGGGTGTGCTGCTGAACAACAACAACGACGGCACCGGCGCGGTCGCGGTGCTCAACCTGCTCGCGTTGCCCCTCTACCTACGACGACCTGATCTTCCTCGGCCACGTCGATCCCGACAGCCCGCTCGCGGGAGTCAGCGTTCGGCGGTGGCCTCGCCGTAGTGACCTACCTCGTCGTGCTCGTCGCGGCCTTCGCCATCTTGCTGATCCGATACCGGCAGCCCGACGCATGAACACCGGCATGATGAACAGCAGCGATCCCGCCTTCGCTTCCGATGCGACCGTCGTCGTCGACGACGTTTCGGTGTGGTTCGGACCGAAGGTCGCGCTGTCCGAGCTCAGCTGCTCGTTCGGCCCGGGCGTCACGGGCCTCCTAGGGCCGAACGGCGCCGGCAAGACGACGCTGATGCGGGGGATCACCGGATTGCTCGGACCGAACACGGGCGCGATCCGGGTGCTCGGCGAGGATCCGCGGGAGCAGCGCGAGGTGCAGCGATCGCTTGCGCTCGTCCCCGAAGACGAGGCCGTGCCGCCCGTGCTCACGGCTCGACAGCTCGTGCGGTACATCGCGTCACTTCACGGCGTGGACGACCCAGCCGCGGTCGATCGCAGCCTCGACACGGTCGGCCTGCTCGACGTCGCCCATCGGCGGGTCGGCGGCTTCAGCAAGGGGATGCGCCAGCGCACGAAGATCGCCGCCGCGCTCGTCACCGATCCACAAGTGCTCGTGCTCGACGAACCGCTCAATGGTGCCGACCCCGTGCAACGGGCTCACCTCATCACGCTGTTCCGATCGCTCGGCGCCGAGGGTCGCACCGTGATCGTCAGCTCGCACGTGTTGCACGAGGTCGAACGGCTCGCCGGCCGTCAGATCGTGCTCGTGCGCGGCCGACTCGCGGCGGCGGGCGATCACCGCGCCATTCGTGACGCGATGGCGGACCGGCCGCGTCCGCGTGCTTGTGCGGACCGCCTCCCCGCGTCCGCTCGCCGCGGCATTGCTCGAGCTCGAAGCGGTGAGCAGCGTGTCGGTCGACGGCAGCAGCCTCGTCGTCTCTTCCAACCGGGCCCGCGACGTCGCGGTCGCACTTCCCGCACTCGCGCGCGACATCCGAGCCCGCATCGAAGAAGTGCGGCCTCTCGACGATTCGCTCGAGAGCATGTTCCGTGAGCTGGTGCGGTGAGCGCACCGGCGGCAGTGCTCGGGTACACGCTTCGGGCGTGCGTTCCCCCGAAGCGATGGTGGACGCTCGCGCTTCCGTGCCTTGGCGCGGTGCTGCTCGGCCTGCTCGCGCTCGCGAGCGATGATCCCCCCGACGAAGCGTTCGCCACAGTCGCCGATGTCGGTTTGTTCTCGCTGCTCATCCCGATCGGATGTCTCATCATCGGCGACGCCGTGATGGGCGCAGAGATGCGGTCTGGCACCTTCCACTTCACCTGGCTCTCGCCGGTGCCGGTGCGCACGATCGTGATCGGTCGCTGGCTCGGCGGGTGGCTCATCGCCCTGTTGACCCTCGTGCCCGCCGTGGCTCTTTCGGCGGTCGTGGCCGACAGCCCAGAGAGCGTGGGACCGATCGCGCTCGCGACTGCGGCCGGATCGGCCGCGTACGTCGCGCTGTTCGTGTTCGTCGGGTGTGCGACGAAACGAGCGGCGGTCTGGTCGCTCGCGATCGTGTTCTTCGTCGAACGGCTGCTGGGCTCGGCGCTTTCGGGCATCGCCCAGCTGTCACCGATGTGGGAAGGTCGCGCGGTCTACGCAGGGCTCGGCCCCGACACCGGGGACCTGATGCGGGAGGGCATCCCGGAGGGCTGGGCCGCGGTCGTGCGGCTTGCGATCCTGACCGTCGTGGCCCTCGTCCTTGCGTCATGGCGTTTGCGCCACCTCCGCCTCACCGGCGCCTCCGATTGACGAGGATCACACTCATCGTCGAGCTCGTCGACGAGCGCAACGAGCCCGTCCCGCCTGGCACGCCGTCCGCCAAGGTGCTGCTCACCAACCTCTACAACCGCGCCCAACCACTCAGTCGGTACGAGCTCACGGACCGCTTCGTCGCGCAACCGCCGGCGCCCGACCACGGACACCTGCGGGCGGCGGTCGAGGGGCGGTCCGACGAGGGTGACGCCGGCTGTTCCGCGAGGGCTTGGTCGCTCACTCCTTGGCGAGCATCACCTCGGTCGACTTGATGACCACGATCACTGCGTCGCCCTGCGCGAACGTGAGCTCCTCGGCAGCGTCCTTCGTGATCGCCGCCGTGATCTTCTGACCGTCGGGAAGCGTCACTCGCACGGTCGACATGACCTCGCCGTGCGTGACCGTGTCGACGGTCGCGTTGAGCTGATTTCTGGCACTGAGCTGCATCTTGGCTCCTGCTGGTTCAGTCGACCTTCGCGACCATCACCTCGGTGGACTTCACAATGACGAGGACGGCGTCGCCAGGTACCAGGTCAAGCTCCTTGGCGGCATCCTTGGTGATCGCCGCGGTCAGCGGCTGACCATCTCCGAGCGTCGCCTTGATCGTCGACATGACCTCGCCGTGGTGGACGCCCGTCACCGTCCCCCGAATCTGATTGCGCGCGCTGAGTCGCATCTCGCGCCGGGGGATCTCCCCGACGTCCTGCGGATGAAGCACCTGATCGAGGAACCGCCGGACGGCACGCGCGTTCTCGCGACGCCACACGTCGACGAAATCATCGTCTCCGTGACTCGAGGTGAGTGCGTCGATCGTCGGGGCGAGCAGCGCTTGCTGCGTGATCACCAACGTCTCGCTGTCGAGCCCCGATCGGCTGCGTAGCAGCAGCTTTACGAGGAACTCCGTGCGCACATCCCGGATGTGCTCGACGGGGCTTTCGAGCCACGTCGCGGCGGTCCGTCGACCCGCCGCCGTCGGCGCGAGCAGCACGCGGTCGCGGCCGCGACCAACAGCAGGGTCGCGCCGCATGACGAGGCCCTTCTCCACGAGGCCGTCGATGGCTCGGTAGGTCAGCGGCCGCGACAGCGTCCAGATGCGACCGACCTCGCCGTCGAGCGCGAGCACGGTGCCAACCGCCCAACCGTGGGAGGCCCCCTGCACGATCAGGGTGAGGCAGACGAACTCCGCGAACGAAGGCGACGCGGCGGCAGGTTGCGCGGACCGCTGGGCGCGCGTCGCTTCGGGTGGCTGTGCGGGCCATGGAGGCAGCCTAACCATCAACTCCTGACGCTGATCTAGAAAACTTCTGACTATTGTCCGGCCATGAAGCGATCGTCCTCCCTGCTCATTGCCCTTCTCGCGCTCCTGGGTCTCCTCGCCGCGGCGTGCGGTGACGACTCCGACGATTCCGACGCCGCGGCGACGACCGCGGCAGCCGCCGAGACCACGGTCGCTGCGTCGACGACAGCGGAGGCGCCGACGGTGGAGGGCGAGATCACGGTGTTCGCCGCCGCCTCACTGACTGAGTCGTTCACCGAGGTCGGCGACGCATTCACCGAGGCCAACCCCGACGCCAAGGCGACGTTCAGCTTCGATGCCTCGTCGGCCCTCGCCACCCAGATCATCGAGGGCGCGCCCGCCGACGTCTTCGCCTCCGCCGACGTCGCCAACATGACGAAGATCACCGACGAGAGCCTCAACGGCACCGAGCCGGTGATCTTCGCGACGAACCCGCTGACGATCGTCGTGGCTCCTGGGAATCCCGCCGGCATCACCGGAGTGGCCGACCTCGCCAATCCCGATCTGAAGGTCGTGCTGTGCGCCGCGGAAGTGCCGTGCGGTCGCTACGCCGCGCAGATCCTCGAGACCGCGGCAGTGACAGTGACGCCCGTGAGCCTCGAGCAGAACGTGCGGGGCGTCCTCACCAAGGTGACGGCGGGCGAAGCTGATGCGGGCATCGTGTACGTCACCGATGTGACGGCCGCGGGAGCGGACGCGGAGGCGGTCGAGATCCCCGCAGACATCAACGTGGTCGCGGAGTATCCGATCGCGACCGTGGCGGCTTCCGGCAGGCAGGAGGTCGGAGAGGCCTTCATCGACTTCCTCCTCGGACCGGAGGGTCAGGCCATCATGGCCAGCCACGGCTTCGGCGCGCCGTGAGCGCATCCGCGCCGACACGGGCGACCTCATCGCGGCGACGTCGAGTCCCCCAGGAGTCGCTGCCTCTCCCCGCGCTCGATCCTCGCCATCATCGCGATCGCGTTCTTCGCGCTGCCGTTCATCGGGCTGCTGTGGAAGGCGCCGTGGGGCGACGCGTGGTCGATCCTGACCTCGGACAGCTCGCTCACGGCGTTGCGGCTGTCGATCTACTGCTCGATGTGGGCGACGGGCATTGCCCTCGTCCTCGGGGTCCCCCTCGCCTGGCTCCTGGCCCGGGGCGCGTTCCCGGGCCGGGGGCTGGTGCGAGCGCTGTGCACCTTGTCGATGGTGCTGCCGCCCGTGGTCGCGGGCGTCGCGCTCTTCTACGCGCTCGGCCGGCGGGGGCTCGTCGGCCAATACCTCGACGAGTGGTTCGGGATCACGCTGCCGTTCTCGACCGCCGGCGTGATCGTCGCCCAGACGTTCGTGGCCATGCCGTTTCTCGTGCTGACCGTCGAGGCTGCGTTCCGCCAGCGCGACCCTCGGTTCGAGGAGGCCGCCCGCACCCTCGGCGGAGGACGTTGGTACATCTTCCGGCGCGTGACGGTCCCGGCGATCCGTCCGGGTCTCGTCGCGGGTGCCGTGCTCGCGTGGGCACGCGCCCTCGGGAGAGTTCGGGGCGACGATCACGTTCGCCGGCAACTTCCCCGGCCGCACCCAGACGATGCCGCTCGCCATCTACCTCACGAACGAGATCGAGCCCGATGAAGCGATCGTCCTCAGCCTCGTGCTGATCGCGGTGTCCTTCGCGGTGCTCGTCGGCCTGCGCGACCGATTCCTCGGCGGTGGCGCACCGCCCGCGGCGTGAGCCTCGACGCCCACATCGTCCGCGCCGCTCGGCACGTTCGTCGCTCGATGTCGAGCTCCACGCGCGGCCCGGCGAGGTGATGGCGCTGCTCGGCCCGAATGGCGCCGGCAAGAGCACCCTGCTGCGTTGCCTCGCCGGGCCTGCTCGCCCTCGACGCCGGAAACATCACGCTCGACGGTCAGTGCCTCGATGCGCCCGACATCGATCGCTTCGTCTCTCCCGAGCAGCGTCCGGTCTCGGTGGTGTTCCAGAGCTATCTCCTGTTTCCCAACCTCACTGCGCTCGAGAACGTCGCCTTCGGGTTGCGCGCACGCGGCGTTCCCAAGGCAAAGGCCCGATCGGCGGCCGCCGCCTGGCTCGAGCGCGTCGGTCTCAGCCGATCATGCGCACCATCGCCCGGGGGCGCTGTCCGGCGGTCAGGCGCAGCGGGTCGCGCTCGCACGCGGCGCTGGCGACCGAGCCTCGCCTCCTTCTCCTCGACGAGCCGCTCGCCGCCCTCGACGCCGGCGCCCGCACCGACGTGCGGCGAGACCTGCGGAGGCACCTCGCCACGTTCGACGGCGTGCGCCTGCTCGTGACCCATGACCCCGTGGACGCCTATGCGCTCGCCGACCGGGTGATCATCCTGGAGGGGGGCGTGGTCGCGCAGTCCGGCACCCTCGCCGACGTGACCGCGCGGCCCCGGTCGCGCTACATCGCCGACCTGATCGGCGTGAACCTGGTCTCCGGTGTCGGCGGCGACGGCATGCTCACGACCGCGGCGGGCGGGCGAGTCGTCCCCGCCGATCCTGTCGACGGTCCCGCGTTCGCAGTCATCCAGCCCCATGCCGTCGCGCTGTATCCATCGCCGCCCACCGGCAGCCCGCGCAATGTGTGGCCGGTCACCGTGGTGGAGATCGACCGTCAGGCGGATCGTGTCCGGGTGCGGGTCGACGGCGAGGTCCCCCTCGTCGCGGAGATCACGCCGTCGGCTCTCGAAGCGCTCGCTCTGCGGCCCGGCGACGAGATCTGGGCCTCGGTCAAGGCGACCGAGATCACGACGTACGCCGTCTGACAGAGCAGACTGCGTCGCCATGGGGCGGCCAGGACGACGCGACACCGCACAGCGTGCGACCCGGGACCGTGCCGCGATGGTGAGGCGCAGCTGGCGCCACGTCGCGTTGGGCATCGTCCTTCTCGCGCTGATCGTCGTGATCGGGACGATCGGCTACATGCTGCTCGGCTTCGGAGTCGCTCGACGCCACCTACCAAACGGTCACCACGATCACCACGGTCGGGATTCCGGGAGGTCGAGCCGCTCGAGCTCGGCCGGCAAGGTGTTCACGATCGTGCTCATCCTGGCGGGTGTCGGCACCGCGCTGTACACGCTGACAGTCGGGCTCGAGCTGCTGGTCGAAGGCCACTTCGGCCTCGCGATGGAGAGGCGTCGGATGGACAAGCAGATCGCATCGTTCCGCGGGCACGTCATCGTCTGTGGATGGGGTCGGGTGGGGAAGGCGATCGCGCGAGAGCTGGCCATCGCCGAGAAGCCGGTCGTGATCATCGACAGCGATCCTGCTCGGCTCTCCTCCGTTCGCGGGTGTCCGTACATCGAGGGGGATGCGTCCGACGACGACGTGCTGCGCGAGGCCGGGATCGAGAGAGCGTCGGCGCTCGTCGCCGCCGTTGCCACCGACGCCGGCAACCTCGTGATCACGCTGTCGGGACGCGCCCTCCAGCCCGACCTGTTCATCGTGGCTCGCGCCCGGGAGGAGACCAGCGCCGCGAAGCTCGAGCGTGCCGGCGCCGAACCGCGTCGTCAATCCGCAGGAGATCGGCGGCGCCCGCATGGCGGCGTTCCTCGTGCAGCCCCACGTGACCGAGTTCCTCGACGTCGTGATGCACGACCGTGAGATGGAGCTGCGGCTCGAGGAGCTCGAGATCGCCGCGGACTCCCCTCTCGCCAACATCACCGTCGGCGAGGCCCACGTGCGCGATCAGACCGGCGCGCTGATCCTCGCGATCCGCGATCCTGACGGTGGAGTTCATCACGAGCCCGGGCGCCAGCACGGCGATGGAGCCGGGCCACGTGCTCATCGCGATCGGCACGTCGAGCCAGCTCGCCGCGCTGGAAGCCGCGGCGAGCCGCCCGGGAGCGACGGCGTGACCGCGGCCGAGATCGTCGGGCAGATGACCGACGACGAGAAGCTCTGGTGTCTCGACGGCGATGCGCCGTGCTGGGCGGGCCTCACGTACCTCGGCACCGGCGGCTACCACCGAAGCCCGTTCTACGCGGCTCGCGTCGAACGGCTCGGACTCCCGGGCTTCGCGTTCTCTGACGGACCGCGGGGCGTCGTCGTCGACCGGGCGACGTGCTTCCCGGTGAGCATGGCCCGCGGCGCGACCTGGGACCTCGACCTCGAAGAGCGGATCGGCGACGCGATCGGCCGGGAGCTGCGGGCGATCGGCGCCACCCTCTACGGCGGCGTGTGCGTCAACGTCCTGCGCCACCCCGCCTGGGGCCGGGCACAGGAGACCTACGGCGAGGACCCCCACCACGTGGGTGAGATGGGCGCAGCGCTCACTCGCGGCGTGCAGCGCCACGCGATGGCGACGCGTGAAGCACTTCGCCTGCAACTCGATGGAGAACGCTCGCTTCCGCGTCGACATCAGCGTCGACGAGGTCGCGCTGCACGAGGTGTACCTGCCCCACTTCAAGCGCATCATCGACGAGGGCGTCGCGGTCGTGATGAGCGGATACAACAGCGTGAACGGCGAGTGCTGTGGCGACAACCGCGTGCTGCTGACCGACATCCTCCGCGACGAGTGGGGCTTCGAGGGCTTCGTGATCAGCGACTGGATCTTCGGGATGCGCGATGCGGCGCAGTCGGTGAAGGCCGGCCTCGACGTCGAGATGCCCTACCGCATGGTGCGCGCGACGCACCTGCGCGACGCACTGTCCCGCGAAGACGTGACGTGGGAAGAGGTCGACCGGAGCGTCGAGCGGATCGTGTCGACGCTGTTGCGGTTCGACGCCGTGCTGAGCACGCCCGCGCCGACGCACGACGTGCTCGCGTGCGAGGAGCATCGGGCGATCGCACGCGAGGCGGCCGCGAAGTCGGTCGTGCTGCTGCGCAACGAACCCGTCGACGGACGAGCCCCTGCTCCCGCTCGACGCGTCCGCGTTGCGACGGATCGCCGTCATCGGCGAGCTCGCCGAGATCGTGAACCTCGGCGACGGCGGGTCCAGCGACGTGTGGGCACCCGAGGTCGTGACGATCCTCGACGGGCTGCGCGCCGCACTCCCGGCCGCCGAGGTCGTGCACGACGAAGGATCAGACCCGGTCTGCCGCCGGCTCGCATCGCTGCGGGCGCCGATGTCGCGGTCGTCGTCGTGGGGTACACCTACGTGGACGAGGGTGAGTACATCGGCGATGCCGGTACGGCGCACCTGCGGGACCTCTTCCCGACGGCCGACGACCCGCAGCTCGTCGAGCGCGTTCAACGCAGAGATCGCGGCCCGCCGACCCGTCGAGACGCCCGCCGCACGTGCAGTGCGCGGGGCGGCGGGTTCGCGCTCGGCGGCGACCGCCTCTCGTTGCGCCTGCACGACGCCCGACGTCGCGCTCATCCGCGCCGTGGCCGAAGCGAACCCGCGCACCATCGTCGCGATCGTTGCGGGCAGCGCGGTCGTGATGTCGGAATGGGATCACACCGTGCCCGCGATCGTGCAGTCCTGGTACGCAGGCATGGAAGGCGGACACGGACTCGCCGATGTGTTGCTCGGGCGCGTGGATGCGACGGGCCGCCTTCCGTTCTCGGTGCCGGTCACCGAGGCGCACCTGCCTCCGTTCGATCGCGACGCCGACTCGTTCACCTACGACCAATGGCACGGTTGGTGGCACCTCGCCCGCGAGGGCCACGAGCCGGCCTATCCGTTCGGCTTCGGGCTGAGCTACACGACGTTTGCGCTCGCCGAGGCGTCCGCGACGATGAGCCCCGACTCGATCAGCGGTCAGCGTGGCGACTCGGAACACGGGCGTGCGGGGTGGCAGTGACGTCGTTCAGGTCTACGCACGGCGGGCCGGATCAGACGCCCCGCCCCGTCTCGTCGGGTTCGCCCGCTGCGAGGTCGACGCCGGCGAGACGTGCGCAATCGAGATCTCCATCCCCCTCGACCGGCTCGCCGAACGTGACGTCGATGCCCACGCGATGGTCGTCCGTCGCGGGTCGCTACGAGCTGCGCGTGGCGCGGCGATGCCACCGATCCCGGGATTCAGGTCGAGGTCGAGATCACGCGAACTGCTTGACCGCCGGCATCACGTCAGAGGCGAAGAGGCGCAGGTTTCGCTCGGCTTCGGCCGGGGCCATGTCACCGTACGAGCACACCGCCATGAACGTGTCGTTCCCCACCATTCCCTGAATGTCCCGGATCTTGTCGATGCACTGCTGCGGCGTGCCGATGACGTGCAGATCCGTGAACGCCTTGATCGCCGGCGCGCTGCCGTACTTGTCGAGGAAGCCCGACAGCTTGCCGTAGAACTCATAGCCCTTCGTGTCCGCGAGGTGGTCGCTCTTGAACTCGTAGTGGGTGATCACCGTCTCGTAGTAGCGCCCGACGTACTCCTCCCCGAGGTCGCGGGCCCGTCCCGCATCGGGATCACAGAAGACCCAGCCGGCACACGCGGGTGGCGGCGCCTCGCCGCCCGTCGCGTCGCGGAACAAGGTGCGGTACTCCTCGAGCTCTTGCGTGACCTGGTCCCAGGGCTTCTGCGGCACGATCATGATCCCGACGCCGAGGTCGGCCATGATCCGCACCGATTCGGGGCTCACCGCGGACGCGTACGTGCGGTCCTTGAACGACTTGAACGGCGCCGGCCGCAGGTCGCGTGGGCTCTGCTGGTAGTAGGTGCCCGCGAAGTCGACGTGGCCCTTTTCGAGACCTTCGAGCACGAGCTGCGCGCTCTCGATGAACCGGGCGCGCGACTCCTCCATGTTGACGCCGAAGCCGCCGAACTCGATGCGCCCGAGACCGCGCCCGATGCCGAGGATCACTCTCCCGCCCGACAGGTTGTCGAGCATCGCCACACCTTCGGCGACGCGCACCGGGTCGTGCCATGGCAGCACGACGACCATCGTCCCGAGCTGCAGCCGCTCGGTGCATCCCGCCATGTAGGTGAGGAACTGGAGCGCGTCGGGGACCATCGTGTAGCTCGTGAAGTGGTGCTCGACCGTCCAGATCGAGTCGAAGCCCAACGGCTCGGCCATGCGCGCGAGGCGGACCTCGTCGGCATAGACCTCGTGGTCAGGGCGCGTCGCCGAGCCCTGGAAGATCATCGAGAGTCCGATCTGCATGTCAGCCGCTCCAGTTCGAGTAGTCGTTCGTGCGCCACCGTTCGGGAGTGATCCGCACGAGCACGCTGCCGCGGTCATCTGACTGCTCGACGTACCCCTCGGCCAGCTCGTCGCCCAGGTAGCGCTGCGCCATGCGGAACTGGAGGTCGCGATCGACCGTGTCGAACGCCGTCGGTCCCTCGACGGTGACAAAGCGATATGGCAGAGCCTCCTGTTGCGCACAGAGCGACGCCCGCCCGGCGGCCTTCGCCAGCACGGCCTTCTGACTCGAATCGCCGACGATGACCTGAACGTCACCGCCCGGCTCGTACAAGTACCAAACCGGCGTCGCGAGTGGGGCGTCGCCGTCGCGGTTGACGCAGAACACCCCGACGTGGACATCTGCGAGGAACGCCTCGCGCGTTGCCTTCGACATCGTGAGCTCACTCATGCATCCAGCCTCCCACCGTTCGAGGACGCGGTCGATCATCTCGTCGAACGGCGGCGGAGCGACGACGTCCTTGTAGCTGTCGAGGCGCTCGTAGAGCTGGGCGGCGGCTTGGAACGCCCCCGGTGGAACACCGGCGGTCTCGAGCGACGCGGCGATCTCCTCCATCTCGGCGACCCACCGCCAAGCCTTGCCCGCCGTTGCCGGCGCGCGGTTCGACCAGTCGACCGCCGCAGGTTGTGACCGCTTCCACTCGTGGACGAGCGCGTCCTCGACGCCTTCGGCGCGGGCCATCGCCCGGATCGCCATCACGAGCGCGTTCGTGCCTTTCGTCCAACCGGCGTACGCCATCTTGAGCGCCGACGCCGCCGCGGGCTCCGGACCCAGCCACTCCACTCGGATCTCCGGTGTCGCGAGCAGCTCGACGATCTCATCGCCGCCCACGCCCGACAGGTACACCGCGGTCGGACGTTCGGGCGTGGGCGGGCCGCCGATGATCCCGCCGTCGACGTACCGCATCCCGGCCGCCCCGACGGTGGAGGAGATCGCCCGCGCGCGTTCGGGCGAGATCGCGTTCGCGTCGACGAACACCGCCCCGGCGCCGTCCGCGCCCTTGGCCGCGACGGCAACCTCGTCGGCGACCGACGACGCGACACCTGGCGGCACAACTGACAGGACGACTCGCTCACGCCCACGAGCTCGACGAGGTCCTCGACAGGCTCGATGCCGGCGCGGTCGTTCGCGCTGCCGCGACTCCTCGACTGCGTCCATCGAGCACCGACACCACCCGCCTGCCGGCATCCACCAACGCGCGACCGATCTCGGCCCCCATCGCTCCCGCGCCGATCAACCCGATGGTCACATCGCTCACCCGATCAGCCTCCCACCCCAGCCCCTCCGAACCCGCCGGACGCGGGAGAGCGGTCAGTCGGCGAAGACGTCGCGACTGAGCTGGATGAAGAACGTGTGGTCGTGGCCCTTGTTCGGATCCTCGCGTTGTAGTGCGTCTTCTCGCTTGCCGTCCGGGCACGTCCTCCTCGGAGTAGATCGCGCCGACCGGGCACACATCCGGCTGGTAGCACGCCGTGCAAGAGGTGCACTCCTCGGTGTTCACGTAGAGGATGCTGTCGCCGAAGATGGCGATCGAGTCGGGGCGCGGGGTGTGCGTGTTCTCGATCTCGCCGCTCCCCGCTTCGTCCTCGGAGAAGAGCTGGTTCTTCGCCGGATCGAACTCGTAGATGCACTGGACCGGGCACACGTCGACACACGCCCGGTCCTTCACGTCGATGCACGCCTCGGTGATGATCGCTACGCCTGCCACGCCGCGATTCTTACCCACTCGGCACCTTCGCCAAGCCGCCTACATTGCGGCGATGCCACAGGCCGCGACGTCGAATACCTCTGCGAGGCCAGGCGGCGATCGTGGGTGTCGCGGATCTGGCGTCGCCGACGGGTGAGCTCGAGCTGCACGGCCGGGCCCTCGAGGTCGGCGATGATCACCGCTGCCCTCGACGACGCCGGGCTGACGCTCGCGGACGTGGATGGCGTCTGCCATGCGCATTCGTCGATGGCGTTCGCCGAGTTCCTCCGGATCACGCCTCGGTGGACCGACTCGACCATGACCGGGGGATCGTCGTACGAGGTGTATGCGGAGCACGCCGCGGCGGCGATCCATGGCCGGGCTGTGCGAGGTGGTGCTCTGCGTCTACGCGAGCACGCCGCGTTCGGATCGGAAGCGTCGAGCGGGGCGGGAGCGGCCGAGGTCGGCGCGGGCGGGGCGGCGAGCGGCGATCCGGCCTCGAGTTCGAGGCGCCCTACGGCTTGCGTGCCGCCGATCGCGCCTTATGCCCTCGCGGCGAGCCGTCACATGTACGAGTACGGCACGACCGCCGAGCAGCTCGCGGCGATCGCCGTGCAGACGAGGCAGTGGGCGGCGATGAACCCGCAGGCGCGGTACCGGGACCCGCTCACCGTCGAGGACGTGCTGGCCTCGCCGTATCAGGTCGCGCCACTCCACACGCTCGACTGCTGCCTCGTCACCGACGGCGCCGGTGCGTTCGTGATGACGACGGCCGAGCGCGCTCGCGACCTGCGCAAGCCGCCGGTGTACGTGCTCGGCGCCGGCACCGCGCATGATCACGCGGCGGCGATCGCCGAGATGCCGAACCTCACCACGACACCGGGCGCGATCAGCGGGCCGAACGCGTTTCGCATGGCCGGCATCACGCCCGGCGACGTCGATGTGCTGATGGGCTACGACAGCTTCACGATCACCTCGCTGCTGCACCTCGAGGATCTCGGCTTCTGCGAGAAGGGGGAGGGCGGGCCCTTCGTCGAGGAGGCAACACGGGACCGGGCGGCTCGTTGCCCATGAACACGAACGGCGGCGGCCTCTCCTACACGCACCCCGGGATGTACGGGATGTTCTTGCTCACCGAGGTCGACGAAGCAGCTCCGAGGTGAATGCGGCGAGCGGCAGGTCGACGGCGCCGAGATCGCGGTCGCGCACGGTGCCGGATTCATCCTCTCGTGCATGTCGACGATCGTGCTCGGAACGGAGGCGACCCTTTGACCGACCGTACGCGTCGATTCGAGCCCCAGCCCGGGCGAGGCGAGCGCGCCCTACTGGGAGGGCACCCGCGCGCAGCAGCTCGTGCTGCAGTGGTGCCTCGACTGCGGCCAACCCGTGCACTACCCGCGGGTCGCGTGCCCGAGATGCCTCGGCGACCGATTCGAGTTCCGTCCCGCTTCGGGCCACGGAGTCGTGCACGCCGTCGTCGTTGACCACCGACCCCCGTCACCGTTCGGTGACGACGCTCCCTACGCCGTCGCGCTCGTCGACCTCGACGAAGGCGTGCGGCTGATCACGAATGTCGTCGGGTGTCCAGCCACACGACGTCACGGTCGGCATGCCGGTCGCGCGTGACCTGGGAGCCGCTGTCGGACGGACGTCACCTGCCGTTGTTCGAGCCCCGGCGCTGACGGCCCCGAGGCGCGTGGGATTGTGTCGGCTTGACCGAGGTCCCGCGTTTCCGGTCGACGCGAGCTCGGCCGATGGTCGGGCGCGACCGCGAGCTCGAGGCGCTGCGCGGCGCAGCCAGCAGCACCGGGAGCGCCACGATCGTCGAAGGCCCCGCGGGCATCGGGAAGAGCCGGCTGGTCCGCGAGCTCGCGGCATGGGCGCGCGGCCGGGGTGGGACCGTGCTCGTCGGGCGGTGCAGCGCGACCTCGGCCGACACACCACTGCGCCCGGTGCGCGAAGCCCTGCTGAGCGCGGCGCGGACTGGCATCCGGCCGCCCGAGTCGATGCGGACGTTCCTTCCGACCCTCGCCCGGGTCGTCCCGAGTGGTCGACGGTCTCGGGCGCCGACGCGGATCCCTCGACGCTGGTCCTCGGTGAAGGAGTTCTTCGTCTCCTCCACACGCTCGCACGCCCGAGCGCCCCGGTCGTCTTCATCGTCGAGGATCTGCAGTGGGCTGATGCGGAGTCGCTCGCGGTCGTCGAATATCTCGCGGACAACATCTCCGAGTCGGCCGTCGCCATAGTCGCGACGTTGCGGACGGGCGTGGAAGCGGCCGGCACCTCACTCGCACACACCCTCGTTGCCCGTCGGACCGCTGACGCCGTCGTCCTGCATGCCCTCGACGCCGACGACGTCATGACGATGGCTCGCGACATCGTCGGCGAAGACCTGCCTCTCGACGCGGCCGCCACGCTGCAGGCCCGGAGCGAGGGCGTGCCGTTCCTCATCGAGGAGCTGCTCGCGGCCGCGGAACCAACGGGCTGGTCGGCGATCGACGACGCGATGCCGGGCTCGGTCACCGCGCCGGTCGCGCTGCGCCTCGCGGCCCTTCCCCCCGAGGCGGTCCGCCTGCTGCAGCGCGCCGCGACGCTCGGGCGCGACTTCGACTGGACCGTCGCCGCCCGCGCTGCCGGCGTGGACGAGAGCGCCGCCGCGGAGCTGCTCCGAAGCTGCGTGCACGCGCAGCTCGTGGACGTCGAAGGCTCCGGCTTCCGCTTTCACCACGCCCTGACCCGAGATGCGGTGCTGCTCGCCGCAGGGCCCGCCGAGTCGAAGACCGCCGCCGCGGAGGCGCTGGCCGCGCTCGAGGGGATCGATCCCGAGCTCGAGGGCGAGCGATGTCATGCCGCGGCGATGCTGGCGAGCCGTGCGGGGCAACCCGGACGCGCCGCGAGCCTCCTGCTCGTGGCGGCAGCACGCGCCGTCGACCAAGGAGCGCTGGCCTCAGCGGAAGCTCTGCTTCGTCGGGCGGACGCGGTCGCGTCCGGCGACCACCGCTTCGCGATCGACGCGCTCCTCCTGCGCATCTCGGCGCTTTCCGGCCAGGTCGACCGGGCGTCCGCGCTCGGAGCGCGTCTGCTCGACAGCGCAAGCTCACCTACTGAGCGAGCCGACGTCCACCTCGAGATCGCGCGAGCTGCGCTCACCGCCGGCCAGTGGGCGGTGGCCGAGGATCACGCCGGCGCGGTCGCGGCGCTCGTTCTCGAAGACGAGGCGAGACAGGCCCGGGCCACGGCGATCTCGGCCCTCGCCGCGATGGGCCGAGACGACGGGGCAGCTGCGCTCCCGATCGCCGAGCTCGCCCTCTCGCAAGGGCGAGCAACCCTCCAGCCCGTTGTGCAATGCGAAGCCCTCGAGGTGATCGGTCGAGCACAGCGGGTGCACGACACGCAGGCCGCCGAGGCCGCGTTCGAGGAGGCGCACCGCGTCGCCACCGACGCCGGTCTGGCGCTGTGGCGTGTCCGCGCACTGCAAGAGCTCGGCACGATCGACTTGTTCGAGAGTCTCGCCACGGAACGCCTCACCGAAGCACGGCGAGCGGCGGACGAGGTGGGAGCGCTCGCGCTCGCCGCGGTGGTCGATCTCCAGCTGGCGGCGGTGCACGACGAGCGGGGCGAAGCCGACCTCGCGCTGGTCGCCGCCCGCCGGTGCGAGGACGCCTCCCGAAGGTGGGGCCTTTCGACGTTGCCGATGAGCCTGACCCTCCAGGCGATGGCCTACGCGCGGCTCGGCGACGAGGTTGCGATGAACGCGGCGGGCGCGGCCGCGCTCGCGACCGGCGAGGACTCGATGAACGTCGAGATCGGCCTGTGGGGCAACGCCTATCCGATCTGGCACCTCGCGAAGGGCGACCTCAGTGCCGCCGCGCACGCTTTCGATCGCGCGATCGATGCGCTGCGGCAGCGGCCCGGCGGTGCGTATCCGTGGCCGGGGCTCTGGGCGCTGGCTCGGACGGTGGCGGACGAACGAGGGGCGGAGGCCGCGCCGAGACGTTCGGTCACTGCCCGCCGACACCCCGGTCAGCCGCATGATGGCGCTCGCCGCGGACGCGGTCGCAGCCGGCCGAGAGGGCGAACCGGGCCGCGGTCAGGTGCTGTTCGCCGAGGCGGATGCGTGGCTGGCGCGCATGGAGGGCGGGTTCCGGCAGGCGATCGTCCGTCTGCTGGTTGCCCCCGCCGCACGCGAGGCGGGCTGGGGGGAGCCCGAGGCGTGGCTGCGAGAGTCGCTCGCCGTCTTCGACCGCAACGGACTTCACGACTTCGCGGCGCGCTGCCGCGAAGCGCTGCGCGGCATGAACGCGCCGGTCCCCCGGCGGAGCGGTACGCAGCCCGGTGCCAACAGAGCTCGCTGCGCTCGGCATCACGAGCCGCGAGGTCGACGTGTTGTCGCTCATCGCGGGAGGCCTCTCGAACAAGGAAGCGGCCGAGCGGCTCGTCATCTCGGTCCGAACGGTCGACAAGCACGTCGAGCGGCTGCTCATGAAAGCCGGGACGAACCGAGCGGGGCTGGTCGAGCTCGCCGCGCCGGGCTGGCTTACGTACGTAGTGCCCGCGGCCAAGTGTCGCAGCGGCTGCCGATTCGCCCGTAGGCCCTTTCACCTCACCATGGCCGTGTCCAAACGATCCATGGGAGGAAGAGATGTACGACGCAATCGTCATTGGAAGCCGCTGCGCAGGTGCGCCGACCGCAATGCTCCTGGCCCGCAAAGGCCGCCGGGTGCTCGTGCTCGATCGAGCCACCTTCCCGAGCGATGTGCTCTCGGGGCATTCGATCCAGCCCGCGGGAGTCGCGCGCCTCGACCGGTGGGGCCTGCTCGACCGGGTGCGGGCGACCGGCGCCCCGTTCACGTCCCGCGGTGAGGTTCGACTTCGGTCCCGTCGTGCTCGAGGGCACGCCCGACCCCCGTCGGCGGCATCAACTCGATCGTGTGCATCCGCCGCACGATCCTGGACACGCTCCTGGCCGACGCCGCCGCTGAAGCCGGCGCCGAGGTGCGCACCGGCTTCACCGTCAAGGAGCTGGTCGTGGAGGACGGCCGAGTCGTCGGCATCCGTGGCCGGGACGCATGCGGCACCGCTGTCGAGGAACGCGCTTCGGTCGTCATCGGTGCCGATGGCGTCCACTCGTTCGTCGCGCGAGCGGTGAACGCACCCACCTACCACGAGCGTCCCGCCGGCCACCGGCTGCGTCTACTCCTACTGGAAGGGCGTCGACATCCAGGCGACCGAGCTGTACGTGCGACCCGCGTCGGTTCGTCGTCGCGCTGCCGACGAACGACGGGCTCACCATGGTCGCTCAGAGCATCGCGATCGACGACATGGCGACCTACCGACAGGACATCGAGGCGGCGTGGGACGCCGACCTCGCGACCATCCCCCATCTGGCGAACCGGCTGCGCGAACGCGCAGCGCGTCGAACGCTTCCGGATGACGCCGGAGACTCGGGGCTTCTTCCGGGTGGCGGGCGGACCGGGCTGGGCGCTCGTCGGCGATGCCGGCTACCACAAGGATCCGATCACGGCTCAGGGCATGAGCGATGCGTTCCGCGACGCCGAGCTGCTCGCGGACGCGGTCGACGCAGGCCTCGCCCGTGACGACCTCGACGCCGCTCTCGTCGGGTACCAGCAGGCTCGCGACGAGGCCGCCCTCCCGATGTACGAGCACACCTGCCAGCTCGCGCACGTCGAGCAGCCGCCGCCGGCCGAGGTGCAGGCCCTGATCGCCGCGCTGGCCGGGAACCCCGCCCAGATCAGCCGGTTCCTCGGGATCATGGCCGGGTCGGTGCCGGTCTCGGAGTTCTTCTCGCCCGAGAGCATCGGCGAGATCTTCGCCGCCGCCGCGTGACGAGGCGCACCGGTGGACAGGCGGCGACCCGCGGTCTGGAATGCAGGCATGTGCACCCGGACCGCGGGCTGACCGCCGCAGTGGCTCCATCGATCGCGGACCAATACTCGTCAGGCCGTCTCGGCGCTTCGATCCTCGATGCGCTGCGCGCCGCCGGCCACGATCCCGACAATCTCGATCCGTCCGCGATCGCACCGGTCGAGGAGTTCCACACGCTCGGTCGCGTCGCGAGCGCGGCGCTCGCCGAGGCGGCCGCGATCGCCTCGACCGACGAGGTGCTCGACGTCGGGTGCGGCATCGGTGGGCCGGCACGATTCCTCGCCACGAAGTACGGGTGCAAGGTCACGGGCATCGACCTCACACCGGAGTTCATCGACGTCGCGCGTGATCTGAACGCACGGGTCGGGCTCGGCGACACGATCGATCTCCGGGTCGCGCGACGCGCTCGACCTGCCCTTCCCGGACGCCAGCTTCGACGTGGTGTGGACGCAGCATGTGTCGATGAACATCGCCGACAAGTCAGGGCTCTACGCCGAGCTCGGCCGGGTGCTCCGACCCGGCGGTCGGCTCGCCTTCTTCGACGTCGTCGCGGGGCAGTGAGTCGCCGCCGTACTTCCCCGTTCCGTGGGCGGACGAGCCCGACCGCAGCTTCCTCGCACAACCCGAGAGCGATCCGCGAAATGCTCGAAGGCAGCGGGTGGACGATCACCCACTGGGAGGACCTCACCCCGGAGGCGCTGGAGTGGTTCACGACGCGATCGCCGAAGCGCCGCCGAGCCCTTCACCCGCTCGGCCTTCACCTCCTGATGCCGAACATCGCGGACAAAGGTGGAAAATCTGCGCCGCAACCTCGCGGAGGATCGCGTTCGGCTCGTGCGATGCGTCGCGAGGCGTCAGGCCTGAAGCGCTCGCAGCGCGCCGTTCGCGGCGCGGAGGCGACGAGACAGCGTCTCGGCGAGGTTGCGGTAGAGCGCGGATACGAGATCGGGTCGCTCGGCCTCGAGCTCCTTGAGCGCCGAAAGCGCGAGGACGTGACAGACCGCATCGGTTTCGACGTCCACGTTCGTGGACCGCAGCCCACCATCCACCGCGGCCATCTCGCCGAAGCACCCGCCGGGACCGATCGTGGTGAGTCGCTCAGCTCTCCCGTTCACCTCCATGCCGACGCTGACGCGTCCTGAGACGAGGAAGTAGATCGCAGTCGGCGACGTCACCTTCGGCGAAGACTCGAGATCCCGCACCGAACTGCTCGATCGTTGTCGCGGCGGCGACCAGCGCCAGCTCGTCGGGCGCGAGACCCCGTAGGAGCTCTTGATCGGCCAGCGTGGATGAACCGGCCTCCGGCAGTCACCCCCAGCAGCTCGAGGATCTCGTCCTCGCACCGTTCCAACGCGATGTCGAGCGAGCGGTAGGTCGCCACGTCGGCCACGGCGAGCGAGTCCACGACTTGGCCTGCGATCACGACCGTGACCCGCCCCTCGACTCCTCGAACCGTCGCGGTGAGAACAGGGACGGCACCGGGATCGACGGAGGTGACCCGCGAGAGGTCGAGCACGAGATGGGAAGCATCTGCCGACTCGGCGGCGAAGGCACGGCTGAACGACTCCGCCGAACCGAAGTGCAGAGGGCCCTGCAGCTCCATCACCTTCAACCGTCGACCGCCAGCGCGGAGGGCATCCGGCGTGGGCCACCGGTCGGCCTCGCTTCGACGACACCACCGAGGCGTCGTAGACGCGGCGGACGACCGGTGCCGATGGCCGGCCGTCGAACACGTGCAGGCGGTAGCGGCGTGCGAGCTCCTCGCACGCTCGAATGCCGCGCACGCTGTTGCCGCGCGCATCAAGCGGAGGCGAGTACGAGGCGATGGCGAGCACGCCCGGAAGCACCGCGACGACGCCCCCCGAGACGCCGCTCTTCGCCGGGAGGCCGATGCGGTACAGCCATTCGCCTGCGTAGTCGTACATGCCGCACAGGCTCATCACGCTGAGCACCCGCGGCACATGCTCGTGGTGGAGCGCTCGTGCTCCCGGTACGCGGATTGACTCCGTCGTTCGCCAGCGTCGCGCCCATCATCGCGAGGTCGCACACGTCGACGAGCACCGAGCACTGACGGAAGTAGGACTCGACGGCGACGTCGACCTCATCTTTCAGCATCCCGAACGTGCGCATGAGGTACGCGATCGCACGGTTGCGATCACCCGTGAGGCGTTCGGCGTCGAACACGACGTCATCGATCTCGAGGTTCCGTCCTGCGAAGTCGCTGAGACCACCGATGAGGCGGGCGTCTCGTTCTGGAGCGGTCGCGCCGAGGAGGCTCGTCGTGACGATTGCGCCCGCGTTGACCATGGGATTGAAAGGCCGGCCGCTGGCCTCGTCCACGGTGATGGAGTTGAACGCGTCACCGGTGGGCTCGACCCCCACCCGAGCCAGCAGCGCGTCGACTCCGAGCTCGTCGAGCGCGAGGCCGAAGGCGAAGGGCTTCGAGACGGACTGGATCGTGAACGCGGTGGCCGCGTCGCCCGCCGCGTAGCAGTGGCCGTCGACGGTCACGATCGCCAAGCCGAACAGGGAGGGATCGGCGTCGGCGAGCGGCGGGATGTAGGTCGCCAGCTCGCCGTCGCTGATGTCGCGCAGGCTCTCGTAGAGATCCTGCAGCTCGAGTGTCAGCGCCAGCCCGCGCGAGGCCGCTTCGTGATCGCCCACGTGTCCCCTTCCCGGGACGACAAGATCAGGTGATCATCACCTCGACATTGCTCGAGCGTTTCGGGTGTGTGAAGTGTCAGGCGGCCCGGACGAGGAGCAGCTGCATCTCGACGACCCCGTGATCCTCGACCGACAACACGACCTGGCTGTCAGGAACCTGAACGCCGTAGTCGGAGAACAGGATGTCGGTGGAACCGACGACCACGATCGTGTCGCCGACGAGCTGTGCGTCCAGGGCGAACGTGACCTGGTTGGTGACGCCGTGGATCGTGAGATCCCCGACGGCCGAGACGCTGACGGCTTCCCCGGTCGTGGCCGCGGCGCCGAGCGAGACGGGCTCGGTGAGCGTGAACGTCGCCGTCGGGAACTGCCCGGTCTCGAGCGCGCTCTGCACTCGGTCGTCACGGCGGGACTCGTTCGTCGTGATCGTGCTCAAGTCGACCGAGAATTCGGCGGCGACGAGCGTGTCGCCCTCGATCGTGATCGTGCCGGTGACGTCACCGGTGCGTCCGACGGCGGTGGCGGAGCCGATCGACGCCAGCTCTTCCTGGATGCGGAAGCCGGCGAACGTGCCGGTGGCGCTCTCGTAGTCGAACTCACCGGTCTCCGTGTCGACGGTCCAGTTGCCGTCGACGCCCTGCGTCGTAGCGCTCTCAGCCGCGGACGTGCGTGGACGCGGTGCTCTCTGACGCCGCTGGGGCGGTGTCGTCGACGGATTCGACGGCGGTCTCGAGGCTGACGGCGGCCGGCGCGTCGTCGCGGAGGAACCACCAGATGCCGGCTCCCGCAACCGCAACGAGCACGACGGTCGTGACGAGGAGGATCTTGACGATTCGGTTCATGGGAGTTGACGGTACGAACGCTGTGCAAGGCCTCGGGAAGGCCCCGCTGTGAGTTTGCTGTGAGTGGGCCGGTCAGCTGATGATCAGCTGACGCCGGCACCCACGGGCTCGCGCTCGAGCTCCTCCTCGTCGGGTTCGTGCTCGGCGTGACCCTCCACGTCGATGTTCGGGAGGATGCGATCGAGCCAGCGCGGCAACCACCAGTTCTTGTCGCCGAGCAGCTCCATCGTGGCGGGCACGAGCATCATGCGGACGATGGTGGCGTCGAGGAAGATCGCCGTGGCCAGCCCGACGCCCATGAGCTTGAGCGAGCGGTCGCTCTCGAACAGGAAGCTGCCGAAGACGACGACCATGATCGCGGCGGCGGCGGTGATGACCTTGGCCGTGGCCGCGAGGCCGTCGGCCACCGATCGCCGGCTGTCACCGGTGCGATGCCACTCCTCGCGGATGCGGGAGAGCAGGAACACCTCGTAGTCCATGGACAAGCCGAAGACGATGGCGAACAGCATCATCGGCGCCCACGGCTCGATCGGGACCGGGTTGGATGTCGGTGAGGTCGCTGAACCAGCCCTACTGGAAGAGAAGGACGACGACGCCGAACGCCGCGCCGATCGACAGGAGGTTCATGATGACGGCCTTCAGCGGCACCAGAAGCGACCGGAAGACCACCATGAGCAGCAGGAACGACAGCAGCAGCACCGCGCCGAAGAAGTACGGCATGCGCTCGGCCAGGTAGTTCGAGAAGTCGACGTTCACGGCCACGTTGCCGGTGACGGCGACGTCGACTCCGTCGCGCCGCCTCCACGGAGGGCAGCACGTCGTCGCGCAGCCGGTTGACGAGCGCACGTGGTCGCCTCGTCCTGCGGGCTGGTGGTCGGGACGACGGTCCACACCATCGCCGTCGGGTCAGCAGGATCGTTCGGACTGACCAGGCGAGACGAAGGCGACGCCCGGCGTCGGCGCCGACTGCTTCGGTCACGCTCGCTGAGAGCGCTCGACGTCGGTGCCTTCCGGCACCTCGGTGACGAGCAGGAGCGGGCCGTTGAAGCCGGGCCCGAAGCCGTCGACGAGCAGGTCGTACGCCTTCCTCGTCGTGGTGTCGGACTCGAAGTTGCTCTCGTCGGAGAACCCGAGGCGCAGGCTCAGGACAGGGGATGGCGAGCAGGATCAGCACGAGCGCGCTCGAGATCGCGGCCGTCCACGGACGACGCTGGATCACACGGCTCCACCGATACGCGGTGGTCTGGCGACGTCGGCTTCGGGCGGACGTTGCGGCACTTCCTTCTTCAGGAAGCTGACGAAGAAACCGGCGATCAGCACCACGATCGCGAGGACGAAAGCCATGCCGACAGCGCGGGCACCTTCAGGCCGACACCGACGAGACCGACCGCGACCAGCGTCGCGGCGATGAGGCCCCGCCAGCGCGTCCTCTCGATCTTCTCGCCGGCGAAGCCGAGCAGCGCGGGCAGCAGCGTGAGCGAGGCGAGACGGTCAGCGCGACGACCAGCCGCCGCACCCACGGACAGGCCCTGGACGAACTTCACGCCCATGAGCAGCAGGCCGAGGAGCGAGATGACGACGGTCGTGCCGGCGAAGAGCACGGACCGACCCGCGGTGTCGATGGCGACGCCGATCGACTCGCGCACGGCGTGCCCCATGTGGAGCTGCTCGCGGTAGCGAGTGACGATCAGGAGCGCGTAGTCGATGCCGACGCCGAGGCCGATCATGATGCCGAGGAACGTCGTGAAGTCGGGGACGGCCAAGCACGTTGCTCAGCAAGGTGATGATCGCGGTGCCGACGCCGATGCCGAAAGAGCGCGATGCCGACGGGCAAGCCCATCGCGAGCACCGAGCCGAACGCGACGATCAGGATGATGATGGCGAACGCGAGACCGAGCACTTCGGTCGAAGGCGGCGCGAACTCTGCGAAGATCTGACCGCCGAGCTCGATCTGCACGCCGTCGATCTCAGGCGCGAGCTCCTCGATCTCGTTGCCGATCTCGGTGGCGCGCGTGAACGAGATGTTGTCGGGAAGCTCGACGTTGGCGAACGCGATCTTCCCGGCTTCGGGACCTTGCTGACGCGATCTGCGGAGGGCCGCCCTCCTCGTAGGGGCTCTCGACGCGCACGACATCGGGGATCTGGGCGACCTCGTCGAAGTACGCCTCCATCGCGGCTTGGACCTCGGGATCCTCGACCCCCTGCTCGGCGCGGAAGACGATCGTGCCGATCTGGCCGGCACCCTGACCGCCGAACTCGTCCTCGAGGATGTCGAAGCCCCTGCGGGACTCGACGTTCGGAAGGTTGAACTCGTCGCGGCTCGCAGAGCCGACCGCTCCTGCGACCACTCCGAACGAGCACCAACATCCCGATCCAAACGCCGAGAACGAGCCTTCGGCGGTCGTGACACCAGGGACCAAGTCGCGCAAACACAGCAGAAGCCTCCCTTTCCCCAACCCCGAACGCTAGGCCGCGAGGCGGACACCTCCTGCCCGTAATGGGGTGAGACCTGTGTCACTTCACGAAGAGTTCACCTCTCGCACTTCGGTAAGGGACTACGCCACGCGCAGTCCGGGTACTGAATCAGTAGCGGCGATGGTGGTCATCGCCTAGTGCATACGGAGGACCCGCCATGCTGCTGTTCATCATCGCTGCCAGTCATCGCCATCGTTGGCGTCGTGCAGCTGTTCCAGGGCCAGATCCTGTTCGGGATCATCCTGCTGGTTGCTGCCTGCCTCATCGGTCCAGGCGGCTACAGCATCTTCCACGGCCGAAGCCGGAACACCGTCTGACCTAACGCGTCACGACGAACTCGACCAGCGCGTCGAGCGACGGCCGGTACCCATCGGTGGTGTCGACCTCGATCGATGGAGCATCGAGAGCGACACGCCGGAACGACTCGTAGAAGCGGGTCGCCGAACCATGAGTCTCGAGGAGCGCACGATCGTCGTGCGCTCCTCTTGCGTCACCCCGCGACTCGAGGCGCGCCCATGCCGTCTCGGGCGTGGTGTGGCATTGCACGACCTTGATGTGGGCGATCTCGGCAAGCGGGGCCAAGCGTGGACTCCAGACGTGGTGCTGAAACGCAGCCTCGGCTACCACCGTGACTTCTTGCTCGAGGAGGATCCGCAAGACGTCGAAGAACACGCCGAGGGTGCGGAGCTGGAGCGCGCTCGCGTTCGGCCGGCTGACACCGGCTGAGCGGTGAGGACCATTCCCTCCTTGATCTCGTCGCGGCAGATCGCCGGGCACCCGATCTCTCCGGCGAGCCGGTGGGCGAGCGTTGTCTTGCCCGTGCCGGCCGGCCCGCTGACGACCACGAGAACGGGGACGGGGCACGGGCATAGCATCCCGCTTCATGGCATGGGACTTCAGCACTGACCCCGAATACCAAGCGAAGCTCGATTGGGCTGACGCGTTCGTGCGCGAGGAGGTCGAGCCTCTCGATCTCGTCTGGGGCGGTGAGGCCTACAACCCGCCGAACGAGGAGCGACGCAAGGTCGTCGGGCCGCTCAAGCAGCAGGTGCGCGACCACGACCTCTGGGCGTGCCATCTCGGCCCCGACCTCGGCGGCCAGGGATACGGCCAGCTGAAGCTCGGCCTTCTGAATGAGATCCTCGGACGGTCGGGCTGGGCTCCGATCATCTTCGGCTGCCAGGCGCCCGACACGGGCAACGCCGAGATCCTCGCTCACTACGGCACGCCCGAACAGAAGGAGACGTACCTGCAGCCGTTGCTGAACGGCGAGCTGTTCTCGTGCTACTCGATGACCGAACCGCAGGCCGGCGCCGATCCGACCGAGTTCACGACTACGGCGGTGCGCGACGGCGACGAGTGGGTCATCAACGGGTGGAAGTTCTTCTCGTCGAACGCGAAGTCGGCGTCGTTCTTCATCGTGATGGCGTACACCGATCGCGAGGCGGGGCCCTACAAGGGCATGTCGATGTTCATCGTCCCGAAGGAGACGCCCGGCGTCGAGATCGTCCGCAACTTTGGCCTCTTTGCCGAGGCGGAGGGCGAGGGCTCGCACGCCCTCATTCACTACGACGACGTGCACATCCCCGCGGACAACCTTCTCGGCGAGGAGGGAGCAGCATTCGCCGTCGCGCAAACACGTCTCGGTGGTGGGCGCATCCATCACGCGATGCGCACGGTCGGCATGGCGCAGCGCGCGCTCGACATGATGTGCGAGCGGGCGCTCAGCCGGCACACGAAGGGCACGTTGCTCGCCGAGAAGCAGGCGGTGCAGCACGCGATCGCGGACTCGTACGCGCAGCTCATCCAGTTCCGGTTGCTCGTGCTGTACACCGCGTGGCAGATCGACCAGTACCACGACTACCTGCGAGTCCGGAAGGACATCGCGACCATCAAGGTGCTCACGCCGACGGTGATGGAAGACATCGGGCGCCGCGCGATCCAGATCCACGGCGCGCTGGGCATGACGAGCGACATGCCGCTCGGCCGCATGTTGATCGGCGGCATGTCACTTGCGCTCGCCGACGGCCCGACTGAGGTGCACAAGGACACCGTCGCCCGCCAGCTGCTGCGTCAGTACAAGCCGGCCGACGGGCTCTGGCCCACCGCCTATCTCCCGCCGCGCCGCGAGGCGGCCCGGGAGAAGCTCGCTCTCCTCGTCGACCTCGAGGCCGCCGAGCTCTGATCTCCTCCGATCGTTGAAGCGTTGACATATTCCGATATCGGAATATGATGTCCCTATGGCTCGTACCCCGACGACGGCAGATGCGTTCAACGCTGTCGCCGAGGCGAGCCGCCGTGACCTCCTCGACGCCCTGGGCACCGAGGAGGCGACGGTGGGCGACCTCGTCGACCGGCTCGGTCTCAGCCAGCCGCAGGTGTCGAAGCACCTCGGCGTGCTCCGGGCCGTCGGTCTCGTCGTCGTCCGCGTGGATGGTCGGCGGCACTGGTACCGGGTCAACGGTCCGGCGCTGAAGCCCATCCACGACTGGGTCGCCACGTTCGAGCGCACCTGGAACACCCGTCTCGACCGACTCGACGATCTGCTCGTCGAGCTCCAATCCGAGGAGTGATCACCATGACCAGCGACAAGAACACCCTCAGCAACCGCCACGGCTCCGCCGTCATCACGCTGCCGTCCGACACCGAGATCCTCATCACCCGGGTCTTCGATGCACCCGCCGAGCTGATCTTCAAGGCGTGGACCACACCCGAGCTCATCAAGCGGTGGTGGGGCTTCGATACCTCCGAGTGGCTCGTCTGCGAGATCGACGCCCGAGTCGGCGGCAAGTGGCGCTACGTCATCCGCGACAGCGACATGGAAGTCGGCTTCCACGGTGAGATCCGAGAGCTCGACGCGCCACATCGGATGGTGTCGACCGAGGTCTTCGAGGGCTTCCCCGACGCGGGGTCGGTCAACACCATGACGCTCGACGAGGTCGAACGGGGTCACCACGATGACGACGCTCATCCAACACGAGTCGCAAGAGCACCGCGACATGCAGCTCGCCTCCGGGATGGAAGGCGGCATGCAGGTGTCGTACAACCGACTCGAAGACGTCGCCCGCAGCCTCGCCTGATCGCGACGCGACGCGCCGTTCTGGCAGCGTCAGCTGCCAGCAGCGCGTTCGAGCTCGGCGAGGTCGATCTTCTTCATGCCGAGCATCACGCTCATCACCCGCTGCGCCTTCTCCTCGTCAGGGTCACGGATGAGCTCGTCAAGCCTCGTGGGAACGATCTGCCACGAGACGCCGAACTTGTCCTTCACCCATCCGCACGGCCCCTCCTCGCCGCCTTCGGACAACTTGGTCCAGAACTTGTCGATCTCGGCCTGCGACTCGCAGTTCACCTGGAACGAGATCGCCTCGTCGATCGTGAACTCCGGTCCACCGTTCAGGGCCACGAAGTCCTGACCCTCGATCTGGAAATGCACGACCATGACCATGCCCGCGGGCCTCGGCCCCGCCGAGCCGTAGCGGCTCACGTGCACGATGCGGGAGTTCTTGAAGATGCTCGTGTAGTGCTTCGCGGCGTCTTCGGCCTGGGTGTCGAACCACAGGCAAGGCGTGATCTTGTTCGTGTAGAGCGCAGCCATGGGTTGCTCCTCTCCTCAGCGACAATTACCCGTACCCCGGACCGAGCGATGGGAGTCCTCAGCGGGAGTAGACGGAGATGACGTTGTCGCTATTCACGGTGAAGGCCTGGCGGTACCAGCCGCCCCAGCGCTCCCGGAGCCGCAGCCCGGCGATACGAGCCATGAGGTCGAGCTCGGTCGGCCAGGCGTAGCGCTGCATGACCGGATTGAACGTGACGCCCTCGGCCGTGACCTGCACATGGTTCTCGGACAGCACCTGCGTCGACGGGTCGAGGCGCAAGAGGTCGAAGCGCACCGAGTCGACCCCGATGCCTTCAGCGTCGACGTACTGCCCCGCACGCAAGTGCTGCACGAAGTTGAACGTGCAGCCTCCTTCGACGACGAAGTGGCCGTCATCGGTGAGATGCGGCCGCGACGTTCTCGAAGCAACGAACTTGATCGTCTTGCGTGAGCAGGTTGAAGAACGAGTTGAAGACGACATAGATCAACCGGTAGGCGCCCGACACCGCGACATCGGCGAAGTCGCCGATCGTGACGTCGACCTCGTCACCTCCGGGCTTCGCCCGAAGCTGGGCGACCATCGGCTCCGAGAAGTCGATGCCGTCGACACGAACGCCGGTCGCGGCGAGGGGAAAGGCGATGCGACCTGTGCCGATCGCGAGCTCGAGCGCCGGACCTCCGTCCGCGAGCGTCGAGAGGAACGCAACCGTCGCATCCTCGTCGCCGCGTAGCACAAGGCGGTCATAGACCGCGGCGTTGGATTCGTCGAACGTCATCCGCGGGTCGTAGCCCTTCACGGCCGTGATGCCACTCGTTGCGCGTGGTGAGCGCAATCGAATTCGGCGCAGCCGTCGAGGTGCACGCCTAGTACGTTTCGAGCGACCTCGGTGGTGGATCGGGTCAAGCCACGTTGAAGGAGGTGACGGATGCCTGAGCGCCGTCGACCCACTATCACCTCCCTTGTCCGGGGTCGGCGCACCGCCGCCCCGCGTGAGCACCCGCCCGATGGATTGACCGACGAGGTCGATGAGAGATCGGGGCGATCCCGACTCGTTGACAGTGCGATCTACGTGGATGGCGCACGCGTCGCCTCGCCCACGTCGCTCGCCGACACCTTCGCTGCGTTGAGCGAGCGACCCGATGGGATGGCGTGGATCGGTCTGTACCGGCCGGAGGAGCACGAGGTGGCCTCCCTCGCCGAGGCGTTCCAGCTCCATGAGCTCGCCGTTGAGGATGCGATCGTCGCGCATCAGCGGCCGAAGCTCGAGCGGTACGGGGACACGCTGTTCGTCGTCCTCCGGCCGGCGCGCTACCTCGATGACACCGAGGAGGTCGAGTTCGGCGAGGTGCACGTGTTCGTGGGCACCAACTTCGTTCTCACAGTGCGGCACAGCGAGGCGCCCGACCTCGGCGCCGTTCGCCACCGGCTCGAGAGCGACGCCGACCTTCTCGGGCGGGGGCCCGAAGCGGTGCTGTACGCGATCGTCGACCGAGTCGTCGACGGGTACTACCCGGTCGTCGCCGGCCTCGCGAACGACATCGACGAGATCGAGATCGAAGTTTTCGGCGGGCTGCCCCAAGTCTCCCGCCGGATCTACGAGCTGTCTCGCGAGGTCACCGAGTTCCAGAGGGCCACTCGTCCCCTGACGGCGGTGCTGTCCTCGCTGAGCGCTGGATTCACGAAATACGGCATCGACGAGGAGCTGCAGCGCTATCTCCGCGACGTCGACGACCACCTCACGCAAGTCATCGAACGCGTCGACGAGTTTCGATACCTGCTGCGCGACATGCTCACTGTGAACGCCACCCTGGTCGCGCAACAGCAAAACGATGAGATGCGCAACATCGCCGAGGCGAGCAACGTGCAGAACGAGGAAGTCAAGAAGATCTCCGCGTGGGCGGCGATCCTCTTCGCGCCCACGCTGATCGGGACCGTCTACGGCATGAACTTCGTTCACATGCCCGAGCTCGACTGGAAGTTCGGCTACCCGCTCGCTCTCGGTCTCATGGTCCTCACCTGCGTGACGCTCTACATGGTGTTCAAACGGCGCGACTGGTTGTGACTGCTGGTGCGCGCGTGACGGCGGTGCCGCTCACGGCGTTGCTCTCACAGGTGCTGGTCGCGCTGACGATCGAGACCGACAACGAGTACGAACACCGCGCTCCCCGCGGCACCGGTGCCTGGTTGATCTCGACCGCGATGTACGTGAACTTCCTTCGGTTCGTGCCGCCCGAAGGCGTGCCGATGGCAGAGGTCGCCGCGCACGCGGGTGCCTCGACACCGGTGCACCCGGCCTTTCACGGCATGCGTCGATGGGGCTACGTCCGCTACTCGCCTGACATCAAGGGGACACCGAAGGCACGCGATGGCGAAGCGATCGTGCACCTCACGCCGGCGGGCGGTCATGCGCAGCAGATCTGGAAACAGGTCATCACAGATGTCGAGGCCCGCTGGACAGACCGAGGGCTCGACGCGCTGCGCGCCGCCCTCGTCCCCGTCGCGGCATCCATCGAGCCTCCAATGCCCGAGTACTTCCCCGTTCTCGACAACGACTTTGGTGCGCCCGCGCTGGCCAACCCCCTCAGCCGTCCCCCCGCCGAGCTCGGCGCTTCTCGGCGCTGCTGTCCCAGGTCTCCCTCGCGATGACGTACGACTTCGAAGCGGAGTCGCGACTCTCCCTCGGGATGTGCGCCAACGTGCTGCGGCCGCTCGGATCCGAGCCGGTACCCGTGCGGGAACTCCCTGACATCAGCGGAGCGGCGAAGCGCGGTCTGGAGCGCGGCGATCGGGCAGCTCGAGAAGCTCGGCCTGCTGATGTCGGAGAACGGCCAGCAGTCTGGTCGCGGCAAGTCGGTACGACTCACCGACGAGGGCCTCGAAGCGCAGCGCGCCGGCGCGGCATTGCTCGCCGACGTCGACGAGCGCTGGCGCGAGCGAGGTGGCGTCGAGCTCGCCACGCTGCGGACTGAGCTCGAAGCGATCGTCGGTGACGGGCGGACCAGGCGCACCGGTGTTCGAAGGGCTCACCCCCTATCCCGAATGCTGGCGAGCGAAGCTCAAGCCGATCAGCGCGCTTCCCCATCAACCAGCTCGTGATGCACCGAGGCGGCTACCCGGACGGCAGCTGACTCACTCCTCGAGCGCCCTCGCGATGAGCTCGATGCGAACCACCACGGTCGGTTCCACGCGCAGCATCAGGATTCTCGGAGGGTTCAGGCCGAAGTCGCGGATGTCGAACGTCGACTCGCCTTCGAGCCGGATCGTCCGATCGTCGACGGGAGTGATCCTCACCACGCCCTCGCACGGCTCTCGACACGCCGCGCAGCGCCAAGTCTCCGCTGACAGCGATAGCGATCACCTTCGACCCGCTCGATGGCGGTGAGCACGCCGTCGATCGTCGGGTAGCGCGCGACGTCGACGAACTTCTGTAGCTCGCGATCCTCCAACGTGTTGCCGGACGTCAATCGACGCACCGGAAGGGACAGCCGCCCAGCCGGTGGCTTCGCCTGGTCGATCCCATCACCGTCCACGAAATCGAGCTCGACGAAGCCGTCGATGCCGTCCGCGGTCGAGTGGATCTTGTGGACGCTCGAGCGCGCGTCGACCCACACACGCGACTCGTCGGGCACGATCCGGTAGTGGGTCACATCCCGCGCATCTTCAGGTATCGCGTGACGTCGGGGAGGGACTTCACGATGAGCACTGCGACAGTCGCCATTACGACCGACGTCACCATCTTCCGCATCGCGCGCACCAGCAATTGACTACGCCACATCGATGTCCGTGTAAATCGGTGCGATTCACACCGATGGCGCCATCCGGACTCGTGTCGTACGGTACCGAGCAGTGGAGGAGGCCTCGTCGACCACTGGTTCGGACAGCCCACTCGCGTCGAGATTCGAGCTCGCCCCACCCCGCCGGTTCGTGCTTCCCGCCGTGCTCCTGCTCCTGTCGGAGCAACCAGGCCACGGGTACAGCCTCGAGAAGGACCTGCGCGATCTCAACTTCGGGAAGATCGATCGACCGACGGTCTACCGCGCCCTGGCGCAGCTCGAGAAGGACGGCCTGGTGCAGTCCCACTCGGAGGTCCCCGCGGCCGGCCACGAGCGGCGGGTCTACGGCGTCACGCCGCTCGGAGAGCGCGCCCTTCGCGTCTGGATGAGCGTGATCAAAGAGGAGCGCGACCTGCTCGGTCGGGTGCTGCGGCGGTACCAAGCGACGGGCACCCTCGACGCAATGCTCTCAGAGGTCGAAGGCGGATGGGCCGCCGGCCTCGGGTCCGGCTGGTCGCCGGTGTCGCCGACCTCGATGGCACCGCGGCACCTCCGGCCGGTCGTCACCGATCCGGAGGACATCCTGATCGCCGACTTCGAGGTACGATCCGCTCGAGGTCGAAACCATCACCGTGACGGTGCCGGAGGAGAACCGCGGCACCGACTCGCCGAGGCGGTTCGCGCTCGACACCCGATCGTTCGGTCGCGCTGATCGAGGTGCGCTCAACGGTCGGGCCCGATCAGCTTCGGAGCCGTCGGCATCACCGGCCATATCGAAGCGGCCGTCGCCGAAGCCAGGGTGAACCCCGACACCACCACCGTCCGCTCACATCGAGATCGGGGTCGACGGCTTGCGGTCCGGCAACAGCCTTTACGACGCGGAGCTGCTGCGACGCATCGATGCCCGCCGCTTCCCGACGGCAACGATCGACCTTTCCGAATGCATGGTCAGCGGTACGAGTGGCCGGTACCGCGTGTCCGGCGAGCTCACCTTCCACGGGGTCACCCGTCCTGCGCACGGAACCGTGAACGTCGCCGAGCGCTCGGGCGGCAGGCTCGTCATCACCGGCGAACAGGTCTTCGACATTCGTGACTTCGATGTCCCGTCGCCGACGGTGCTCATGCTGCGCATCTACCCGGACGTGCGAGTCCACCTTCACGTCGAAGCCGAGCTCGAGGAGGAGTAGCGATGATCGCGTTCGTGGCGCTGCTGGTCGGATATGTCATCGGAGCAAAGGCCGGCAGCAAGGACCTCGACGAGGTGGTCGGGGCCCTGAAGCGGCTCGGCGGGTCGCAAGAGTTCGCAGATGTCGTCACCGCGACCCGCTCTCACCTCGGTCACACGTTGCGCGAGCTTGCGTCAGTGGTGGACACACCGAGGAGCGGCGACAGAAGAGGCGGCCGATCTCGTCGACCGCGTCGAGACATCTCTTCGCCGGAGATGCCCAGTCCGTCGGCTAAACGCCGATCGGTGACGTCCTGGCCGATGCCGCGCAGTCCCACGACGATCCATCCGACCCGACCATCGGTTGACCACGCGCGTGGACGATACGGACGTCGTGGTCGGGTCGGACGACGCGGTACTCGTCGCTCGAACGCGTCGGCCGACTCCGACCGACGCCTCCATCGCGGCGCGGACCGCGTCCCGGTCGTCGGGGTGGATGAGTGCAGATGGGCGTCGAGCGTCCCGTCGAAGTAGAGCGGATCGACGCCGTGGATGCGATGGAACTCGTCGCTCCACTGCACCGCTCCGGTCCGCAGGTCCCACAGCCAGCTGCCGACGTTCGCCATCGCCTCGCTCTCGCGGACCCGTCGCCTCGACCTCAGCCGAGGGTCGCCTGCGCGAGGCGCTGCTCGGTGATGTCGCGCGCGATCAGCACCACCGCCGACCGGAGCGCCATCGTCGCCGAGCACGGGGCACAGCGAGAGCGAGATCGGCACCGGCATGCCGTCCTTGCGCAGGATCTCCGTCTCGAAGTGGTCGACGCGATCGCCCGCCATGCGCGGTCTCGATCACGCCCTCGACATCGCGCCGGAGATGATCGGCGAACACGTCGACGCACTCGCGGCCGACGATCTCCTCGGCGCTGAACCCGAAGAGCCGCTCGGCGGTCAGGTTCCAAGTCATGACGCGCGCCCTCGGCGTCGTGACTGAAGATCGCGTCCTCGGACGTCTCGAGCACCGCGTCGAGCACGCTTCTCGCCGAGACTGCGGAGACGGACGTGGAGGGGCGGGGCTTGGTCATCTGGGCGTCATGCTCTCAGATGGAGCGCCTAGCGTCCGGCGGCTCCGAGCCATGCGCACCATTCGTCGACGCCTTGCCCGGTCTGCGCGCTGACCTCGATCACTCGGACACCGGGGTTGACGTCCTGCAGGTACGTGAAGAAACGGTCGAGATCGAAGTCGAGATGGGGAAGCAGATCCACCTTGTTCACCAGCACCAGGTCGACGGAACGGAACATCACCGGGTACTTGAGCGGCTTCTCCTCGCCTTCTGTCACCGCGTACACCATCGCCCTTGCGTGCGCTCCGACGTCGAACTCCGCGGGGCACACGAGGTTGCCCACGTTCTCGATGAGCAGCAGGTCAATGACATCGAGCGGGAGCCGGCTCAAGCCGGAACGCACCATGACCGCGTCGAGGTGGCACTCGCCACCGAAGCCCGCGCTCGTGTTCACCAGCGAGATCGCCGCCCCGAGCCCCGCCAGCCGATCCGCGTCGAGACTCGTGGCGATGTCGCCCTCGAGCACACCGACCCGTCGCTTCTCGCCGAGCGCGACGAGCGTGCGCCTCAGCAGGGTCGTTTTGCCCGCGCCGGGCGACGACATGAGGTTCACCGCCCAGACGCCGTTTCTGTCGAGATCGGCGCGATTGAGCTCGGCAGTCCGGTCGTTCTCGGACAGGATCGACTCGAGCACTGTCACGCGAGACGGGCCGGTCTCGGCATAGCCGCTGTGGTCTCCGACGTCCCGATGATCGTGATCGTGCCCGTGGTCGTCGTGCTGGTGCTCGGTGCCGTCAGCGTGACGGTGGAAGCGCCCCATCAGCGTGTGCCCCCGACGAGATCGAACGAGGCGAGCTGAAGCTCATCGCCGCTCACGAGCTTCACGTTGTGGCTTTCACACTCCGAGCAGGCCAGGACCGGCCATCCGAGGGTCGTCTCGGCGCCGCACTCTCGACAGCACACCACCGCAGGTACGTGCTCGATCGCCAGCGCACAGCCGTCGAGCTCGGTGCCCTGCGTGAGCATCTCCCATGAGAACTGAAGGGAGTCGGGCACGACCTGTCGCAGGTAACCGATCCGCACGTCGACCCGGCGAACCGGTCGGCCTGTCGCGCGCTGACCAACCGCGTCGACGATGGCTTGGCACAGCGACAACTCGTGCATCAGTGCCGCTCCCTCGTCACACCGACGCCCGACCGAGTGTGACCGCCGCTTCGCGATGCAGCCGTCCGAAGTTGTAGTACGCGGCGCACGCTCCCTCTGACGACACCATGCACGTACCGATCGGCGTCTCGGGTGTGCACGCGGTGCCGAACACTTTGCACTCCCACGGCTTGATCACGCCCTTCAACACTTCGCCGCACTGGCACGCCTTGGGGTCAGCGACGCGCACTCCGGGCACTGCGAATCGCAGCTCCGCGTCCCACGGTGCGAACTCCTCGCGGAGCTTGAGCGCGCTCTGCGCGATGAAGCCGAGGCCCCTCCACTCGAAGTGCGGTCGCAGCTCGAACACCTCGGCGAGGAACTGAAGAGCGCGGGGGTTGCCCTCGTCGCGAACGATCCGGGTGTACTGGTTCTCGACCTCGCATCGCCCCTCGCTGATCTGGGCGAGCAACATCGCAATGGCTTGCAGGATGTCGAGAGGCTCGAAGCCAGCCGTCACGAGGGGCTTTCCGTAGTCACGGGCCACGAAGCGATACGGGTGGTTGCCCACGACCGTCGAGACGTGTCCGGGCCCGAGGAAGCCGTCGAGACGCAGGTCCGGCGAGTCGAGGATTGCCTTGATGGGCGGCACGATCGTGACGTGGTTGGAGAAGACGCTGAAGTTCATCACCCGGTCATCGCGGGCCTTGACGAGCGTCACCGCTGTGGACGGAGCCGTCGTCTCGAACCCGACGGCGAAGAACACGACCTGCCGGTCAGGGTTGTCGACCGCCACCTTCAGCGCATCGAGCGGCGAGTAGACGAACCGCACGTCGGCGCCACGCGCCTTTGCTTCGAGCAACGTCCCGCTGCCTCCGGGCACGCGCATCATGTCGCCGAAGCTCGTGAAGATGACACCGGGGGTTTCGGCAACCGCGATGGCGTCGTCGATCCTCCCCATCGGGATGACGCAGACCGGGCAGCCCGGGCCGTGCACCAGCTCGACGTTGCGAGGCAACACGTGCTCGATCCCGTGCCGGTAGATGGTGTGCGTGTGGCCGCCGCAGACCTCCATGAACTTGTAGTGGCGCTCGGTGCCGGCGAGCCCGGCGATGGTCGCGAGCACGCGGCGCGAGGCGACGGGGTCGCGGTACTCGTCGACGAACCTCATGGCGCGGTGCCTCTCAGCATCTCCATCTCGTCGTCGAGGCCCGACCCCATCAGCCGAAGCGAAGCCAGCGCAACCGCCGCCTCCTCCTCGTCGATCTTCGACATCGCGAAGCCGACGTGGATCAGCACCCAGTCACCGACCTCGAGAACCTCATCCTCGAGCAGTCCGATGTTGATCATCCGGCGCACTCCCGCCACTTCGACGCGCGCGAGCTGATCGTTGTCCGATGGGAACTCGACGAGCTGACCGGGTATGCCTAGGCACATTGGAGACGCTCCTGCTGCTCGGGCCTCACGGTCACATGCGACGCAGACGGCGATAGCGCGAGATGTCCGGTATCGAGAGGAAGAGGAAGACGATCGCGGCAAGCACCATCACCACGACAAGGCTGATGAAGACGATCCCGAGTATTTCCATGGGTTACATCCTTGTGAGTTTGAAGTAACGGCGGAGTTCAGGAGCGATCTCTCTCACCACGACAACAGCACCGGCGAGGAGAGCGAGCATCACGAGGCGACGGAGCACGGGTCATTCCTTTCTGCGAGGAAGTCGTGAACGATGCGAACGGCGGGTTCCACGGCAGCGGCAACGGCCGGCGACAGCCCGATGCCCTCGCCGATGTCGGCCGGCTGACACCCCACGATCACCACCCTTCCGACGTCGCCTCCGAGCTCAGAGACCATCCTGAGCACGGCATGCGGGTCCATCCGGTGGGCGTCGAGCGGCTCGGCGTCGGCACCTTCCGGGTCGGGTTCCAGCAGGCATACGGTGCCGGCCGCGTCGCCGGTCGCCATCGCGTCCACGAGCACCAAAAGGTCAGCGCCTTCGAGGAGATCGAGCGCGAGATGCAGGCCTCGAATGCCGTAATCGACGACGGTCACGTCGGGGGGAAGAGGACCTGCGAGAAGGTGACGAACGACCTCGCATCCGAAGCCGTCGTCACGGTTGAAGATGTTCCCGATCCCCGCGACGAGCGTCTTCACAGCGGCTCGACTTCGTCAGGGTGGAAGTACATGTAGCGGCCATGCCACTGATGCAGATCCGCGGCTTCGTCATCGTCGAGGACGACGGCAACATGCTGGTCACCGTCGACGTCGAAGAAGACACCCTCGACGGTCGCCTCGCGACCGACGAGGAACAGGTCTTGCGCATCGGTACGCCGCCCCGCGACCTGACCGGGACGGAGCCGCACCTTGCTTCCCTTGCGCACGTCGACGCCGCCGATGCAGATCGAGTCCTCCCACGGATTCACCGACGCATCCACCGCCGGCTCCCACCACGGCAACGCAGCGTCGACGGGCGTCGACAGTCCGAGGGCGCGCATCTCACCGTGAAGGCTCGCGAACACCTCCGGGGAGAACCCCTCGATGCGGTCGACGATCGCCGCGGCGCGAGGGTCAGTGCTGCGGGCGAGGCGCTTCTCGTCATCGGTCAACGTCAGGATGCGCAACGCGAGGATCTCGTCGATCTCGGTGGCGTCGCACATGTCGCCCGGGCTTTGCGCAGCAACGGAGGGGTAGTCGTAGAGGATGATCGGGGATGACAGCACGGTGCCCGCGTCGCCCGGTTCGCCGACGAGCACCGGGAACGTTCCTTCGTTCTTGCACGTGTCGACCGCGGCCTTCGCGAACTCGGGAGGCTCGAGCAGCGAGATGAAGCGGGCATCCTCGGAGTGCAACAGCGTGTGGACCGCGACGAGCGACCGGCGCATCGCCTGGTCGCGGGATACCCGGGGCTCGCAGCCGTCGGTGGCGTTCTCCACCGTCACCCTCAGCTTGGTCAGCGGGTACGGCCCCGGGCAGTGCTCGGTCTCGAGCCGGACCAGACCGCGCACCGGCCACCGCTCGCGGACGACGCGACCGCGCTGGCCGAGCAGCTCGAGCTCCCGACCGCCATCGAGCGCAATCGAAACCTCGCGCACCCCTGGTCGGGTGAGGTCGAAGCGGGGGACGTCGAGTGAGTGCTCGACGGCCTCGTCCCAGCTCGCCCACAGCTCACCGTCGACTTCGAGCTCGGCCACGGGCTTGTAGTCGCCGGCGACCGCTTCTTCGACGGTCCGGGCCTGCACCTGGAGGAACCGAAGCCGGACGTCGACCCGCGCCTCGAGCCCGAAATCGAGGATGCACTCCGTCTGCATCGTCCATCGCTCGTAGCCGTCCGCTTCGCTGAACGCCCGAGGCGCGAGCACGCCGTATTGCCACCTCACCTGGTTCTTCGCCGCGGACGCTCGGTAGGGATAGAGGACGTAGCCCTCCCAGAGGACCGCGTCCGCGACCTGCTGCGCGCGACCGAACGGATCGGCGTCGTCGGTCACTCGGCCTCCTTGAGGAGTCGCTCGAACGTGTCCTCCCACGAGGTCAGCGCCCGCTCAGCCTTGTACCGAGTGAGTGCGTCGATCGTCTCGCGGCTGACGCGGATCCAACCGCTGTTCGGAAAGAAGCTGTCCATCGTCGCCCGCCACACCGAGGCCGGCAGACGGTGCTCCGCCTCGACGTTCCAGGGAATCGGCTGCACGACGAGTCCCCCGTTGCGGTAGCTGAACACAGTGCCGCTGAACAGCAGGACAAGTGGAATGTCGCCGTCACCGATCGAGTGCAGATACTTCGCCGCCGCCACCTCGAAGTCGTACGAGCACGGAACAGGGAGATCGACCTCGACGCTGCCGGTGAACTCCGCGACCGTCGTCGACACGTGCGTCCACAAGAACGGCTTGAGCGTGTCACCCCAACGAGGGGCCTCGCCGAAGAGCTCGACGAGCCGCTCCTCTTCCGCTCCTGAGTACCGGCGACGTTGCGGTTCGATGCGGATCTGGACCTTCAGCACCATCGCGTGCACGGGCTCGGCTTCGGTCACGTCGATGCGCAACCGCAACAGCATCGTGGGGGACGCGGCATACGGATCCGGCTGGCTCGACAGCACCGTGATGGCGAGATCATTCATCGCGATCGCTCCCGGAGCCGTTCGAAGAACGCGTCCATCGCCTCGCGCGCTCGGGTCCCGCCGTCGAATCCCTTCCAGAGGCGACGCAGCTCGCCGACGAGCTCGTAACACGCGTCGATCGGCACGACGAAGGCGCCACCATGTTCGGCATCGCGGCGAACCAAGAGCGCCTCGACGTCGGGCTCCATCGTGCCCAGCACCGCGTTGTCCGCGACCAAGCGGTCCCAGGCGTCGAGCGGGAGCAGCGACTCGGTCGCACCCGCGGGACTCGGATAGAAGGCGGCGACCGAGTCGAGCGTCGAGTTGAAGAAGAAGAACGCGACACTCACCGGTATCTGCAGCTCGTCCCAAGCGCCCGGTGCGATCGACAGCTCACCGAGCGACACGTATCGGTCCGGGACGGCGCGGTACTTGCCGCCTCCGGCACCCCGGCTCGTGAACAGCAACCAGCAGCCCCGACACGCGCACATGAGCGAACGGCTCTCGGTGTTGACGACGTGCTCGTGGTCGTCGGGAACGAGCTCGCCGCACATGTCGCAGCGCTCTCCGGGCCGCGGTCGAGCGGGAGCCTGCCGGATCCGTTGCAGAACGGCCAGCGGATCCCTCATCGAACGGCCGCCACTGCGATGCGGACCTCGCCGCCCTCCTCGATGAGTGGCAGCGGGTCGAGGTGGGTGGCGTTGCCGTCGAGGCTGCGCCCGGCGCGCGGCAGGTCGTACGCCGCGCCGCACACCACGCAGCGCAGGACCGGCCCGTCCACCGTGGCCGTGTCGAGAACGCTGTCGCAGGTCGGGCAGGCGCTGCGGTAGGCGTACAGCTGCGACTCCACCCTGCACACGATGAGCTTGTTGCCCTCGATCTCCAGAGGTCCGACCCGACCGGGTGCAAGCGCACGCAGGCCATAGATGGGTGCCATCGCGGGTGCGGGAGCCGGCTTGCGCCCGAGCGTCACCGGCATCCATCCGTCCGCGGGGCCGCCGCCGGCAAATTCCCCGCCGTCGACCGAGATCGAGGTGATCTCCGGCGCGGCCTCCTCGATCGCTCGTTGCACGGCGAGCTCGAGCGTGACCGACGACGACGCGCAGCCATCACAGCTGCCGAGCATTCGCAACGTGACCACGCCCGCGTCCCCGTCGATGGAAAGCACCTCGACGTCGCCGCCGTGCGACCCGAGATAGGGCCTGACGGACTCGATGGCCCCATGCACGCGCTCGGCCAGCCCGAGGGGGTGGAGGTCGTGAAGGACGAGCAGCGATGCAACGAGATCGTCCTCCGTCATCTTGTGCAGGAGCGCGTCGTCTTGGCCCGCAAGCTCGAGGATGCGGGCCAGTCCGCCGCCGTACAGCTCGGTCACGAGGCTGACGACGTCTTGCACCTGCTCCCAGCTGCGCCGGTCCAGTGACGACTCGAGCTGGTCGAGCATCTGCTCGATTCGGTCACCGGTGGCTCGCAGGTCGATGGGTTCCATGCGCTCCTCTCGGCGGCCGGGATTGCTGGTCAGCTGTCGATGGTGGGGAATGCCGTGGGGGAGTGCTCCTTGTGCAAGACCTTGCCTTTGCCGAGATACATGTGCACGCCGCACGGGAGGCACGGGTCGAAGCTGCGTACCGCCCGCATGATGTCGATGCCCTTGAAGTTGTCGAGGGAGTTCTCCTCGAAGATCGGCGTGTTCATGACCGCGTCCTCGTACGGTCCGGGCGTTCCGTAGCTGTCGGTCGGGTTCGCGTTCCACGGCGTCGGGGGATACGGGTGGTAGTTCGCGATCTTCCCGCCCTTGATCACCAGATGGTGCGAGAGCACGCCCCGCACCGCTTCGGTGAAACCGCAGCCGATCGCCTCATCGGGCACCTTGAACTCCGCCCAGGTCTTGGTGTGGCCGGCCCTGATCTCCTCGAGGGACTTCTCCGCGAAGTGGAGGGCGGCCGCGGCGGCGTAGGCCTGGAAGTAGGTGCGCGCCCGGTTGCGTTCGATCGTGTTCGACCACTGTGGGATCTTCCACTCGAGCGTGACCTCGGGCTTCAGCGCGGTCTTGGGAAGGTTGATCTCGACGCTGTTGCCGGTCGCCTTGATGTTGTTCGTGTTGACCAGGCCTGAGAGCGCGGTGGACCACAGGCGAGCGATCGGTCCGCCACCGGTGTCGAGTGCGAGGTGATCGGTGCCGTCGAACCAGCGCGGTGACATCACCCAGCTGTACTTGTCGGAGAAGTCACGCTTCTGGGGGTGCGGGTTCGTGTGCTGGTTCCAAGGATGGCGTCGGTCGACCGGGTTTCCGAGCGGGTCGGACTTCACGAACATCTCCTGACCTTCCCAGTCGTCGTAGTACGACGAGCCGAGCAGGATCCGGATTCCGAGGTTGATGTCCACGAGCGAGTTCGTCACGAGCTTGCCGTCGACGACGACGCCGGGCGTGACGAACATCGCCCGACCCCACCCAGCCATGTCGCGATACTCGAAGTTGCACACGTCCGGGTCCTGGAAGGCGCCCCAACAGCCGAGCAGAACCCGGCGGCGGCCGTTCTCCTCGTAGCCCGGCATTGCGGTGTAGATGAAGTCGAAAAGATCGTCGTGCATGGGCACGACCTTCTTCATGAACTCGACGTACCGCATCAGCCTCGTGATGTAGTCGGTGAAGAGCTGGATCGTTGCCGTCGTGCCGACCCCGCCCGGATACAGCGTCGACGGATGGACGTGCCGGCCCTCCATCAAGCAGAACATCTCCCGCGTGTACCGGGACACCTGCAACGCCTCCCGGTAGAACTCACCCGAGAACGGGTTGAGCGACCGCATGATGTCGCCGATCGTGCGGTAGCCGTGCGCCTCGAAGTGCGGGGACTCGGTGCGGTTCGCCTGCTCGAGCACGCCGGGGTTGGTCTCGGCGACCATCTTCTCGCAGTAGTCCACTCCGACCAGGTTCTCCTGGAAGATGTTGTGGTCGAACATGTATTCGGCGGCCTCACCGAGGTTGACGATCCACTCCCCGAGGTTCGGCGGTTGCACGCCGTAGGCCATCTGCTGCGCGTAGCACGAGCAGACCGCGTGGTTGTCGCCGCAGATGCCGCAGATGCGGCTCGTGATGAAGTGCGCGTCGCGCGGGTCCTTGCCCTTCATGAAGATGCTGTAGCCGCGGAAGATCGACGAGGTGCTCTGGCACTCGGCGACCCTTCCCTTGCCGAAGTCGATCTTGGTGTAGATCCCGAGGCTCCCGACGATGCGGGTGATCGGGTCCCACGCCATGTCGACGAGGCCATTTGCGTCCGGAGTCTTGGTCATCGCCATCGCGTCAGCTCCACGTCTTCGTGTGTCCGGAGGTCAGCTCTTGACCTTTGACCCGCCACGACGGCTCCTTGTTGACCGTGCGATTCGTCATCGACCGCAGACGGCGCACCGCGGAGCCGTACAGCCCGCTGGCAACCGTCGAGACGCGAGCGCCCGGCGGCTCGTCCATGAAGGGCATGAACTTGTCGGGGAAGCCGGGCATCGTGCACCCGATGCAGATGCCTCCGACGTTCGGACATCCGCCGACACCGTTGATCCACCCGCGCTTGGGGACGTTGCAGTTCACGACCGGTCCCCAGCACCCGAGCTTCACGATGCACTTCGGCGAGCCGTACTCCGTCGCGAAGTCGCCCTGCTCGTAGTACCCGGCTCGGTCACAGCCCTCGTGCACGGTCGCTCCGAAGAGCCACTGCGGTCGCAGCGCGTCGTCGAGCGGGATCATCGGAGCTTGGCCCGTCGCCATGTACAGCAGGTACAGGATCGTCTCGGAGAGGTTGTCTCCCTGCACCGGGCAACCAGGTACGCAGACAATCGGGATGCCCGCCTTCGACTTCCACGACCACCCGAGGTAGTCGGGCACGCCCATGGCGCCGGTGGGGTTGCCGGCCATTGCGTGCATGCCGCCGTAGGTCGCGCACGTGCCGACCGCGACGACGGCAAGTGCCTTCGGTGTGAGACGGTCGAGCCACTCGCTCGTCGTCATCGGCTGATCGGTGTCGGGGTTGTTGCCGAACCCGCACCAGTAGCCCTCACGCTTGATCGCCTCGTTCGGTATCGAACCCTCGACGATGAGCACAAACGGCTCGAGCTCGCCTCGATCCGCCTTGAAGAACCACTCGAGGAAGTCGTCCGCACCGCCGTTGGGCCCGCACTCGAAGTCGATGAGCGGCCAGTGGACGGCGATCTTCGGCAGTCCCGGGAGCGCACCGAGCGCGATCTCCTCGATGCTCGGCTGCGTCGCGCCCGTCAGCGCGACCGAGTCTCCGTCGCAGCTGAGGCCGGCGTTGATCCACAGAACGTGGATCACGGTCTCCTCGGGTGGGGCTTCCTTGGTCGCAGGCATTGGCGAACCTCCCCCGCGCCGGTGGAGTCGGCTCCCCGAGCGCAGTGTCACATTGCCTCCATCTCTGCAGCAGGTAAATGAGTGCATTTCTCACCTAGTGCCGGTGTTCCGGCCTCGGCGTACCGTCGCGAGGGATGGCTCCGGTCGCGATCACGGCGGCTGAACGCACCGCGTTCAAGCGCTGTCGGCGGGCGTGGGACCTCGGAGCGCGCGTGCGCCGCGGGCTCGAGCCCGCGCTAGCGACGGGAGGCGACGGTCCCCTCCCCACCGACCACCCGGCTCGGGAGGCGCTGGCCGTGCACTACTTCCCCGGCATGTGGGCATGGGATCGCGCCATCGTGCGTCCGCTGGTCCTCAGGGCGGCGGGCGAGGCGGCGGCGTTCGTCGAGCGCTACGTCGACTGGGCCGAGAGGGTCGACGACTTCGAGCCCCTGCGCGTCGAGTTCGACTACGACGCTCGCGTCCCGGATCCGAGCGGCGACGGCGACCTGGCCGCACCGGACGGACGCGCCGTGCACTACATGGGTCGCGCACATGCTCTCGTCATCGATGCCGATCGCGCACGCTGGTTGCTCGTCCACCGGTTCGGTCCGTGGTCGTCACCAGAGGTGCTCCAACTCGACGAGGAGGCCGTGACCGCGGCGTGGGCCTGGGAGCACACGTTTCTCGACACCAGGATCCAGGGCGTGCTGTACAACGAGCTCACGCTCGATGCCCGCTTTCGACGCACGCGGGTGCGGCTGTCGCGCGATGCCATCGCCCGGGCTGGCGAGCAGCTGGCGCGCGAGGCGGCCGAGATGCTCGACCCCGATCTTGCCGTTTATCCGACTCCCGCAACCGATTGCGAGAGCTGCGCGTTCGTGGCGCCGTGCATCGAGATGCAAACCGGGGGTGATGCGGAGAACCTCCTCACGCGTCACTTCCGCGCTCGGCCACCCGAAAAGCTCGAGGAGGGTCGCCTCGGCGGCAGCACCTGGGGCATGGGACGAGGGGCGAGGCCGGCCCGCTTCACCGGCGACGATCGCTGAAGCTCAGCCCGGCGGTGCAGCCGTCGCGGCTGCCGATCAGGCGGGCCGGGCTGGTGGCGATCAGACGATCGCTGCGGCGACTGCGGCTTGGCCGATGCTGATGCCGCCGTCGTTCGGGGGGACGATCCGATGCACGAGGACCTCGAGGCCCGCCGCGGTGAGCGCCTCCTCGACGATGTCGCTGAGCCGAGGGTTCTGAAAGACCCCGCCCGTCAACGCCACTGTGTGCAGGCCGTACTCGCGGGCCAGGTCGGCACCCGCCGACGCGGCCGCCCGACCGATCGACTCGTGGAACGCGGCGGCGAGCACCGCCGTCGACGCTCCCTCTGTCCGGCCCGCGACGAGCCCGGAAATGAGCGGCGACGGGTCGATCACGAGCGAGCCTGATGCGCCCGCGCCACGAACGATCTCGACCGGGAACGTCGGCGCCTCGGCGCGGGGCACCGATCGGGCCATCGCCTCGAGCTCGATCGCCGCTTGCGCCTCGTAGGTGACGCGGCGGACAAAGACCGAGCAGCGCGGCGACAGCGTCGAACAACCGTCCCATGCTCGTGGTCACGGGTCCGTGCCCGCGGGCAGCGAGGTCGTGTACGGCGTCGCGGCGCGAGTCGACGAAGGAGTCATCCACACCGGCGCGATGAGCCCACGCGACGCCCATACGCCACGGCTCCAAGATCGCGGCGACGCCACCGGGCATGGTGACCGGGGCGAGATGGCCGACTCGCTCGAAGCCACGAAGGTCGGCGACGAGCAGCTCGCCTCCCCACAGAGTGCCGTCGGTCCCGTAGCCGAGGCCGTCGAAGGCCAGGGCGAGCACCGGGCCGGTCCGGCCGTGCTCGGTCAGGCACGACGCGACGTGGGCATGGTGGTGCTGCACGCCGACGGACGGAAGGTCGAGGTCCGCGGCGAGCTTGGTCGAGAGGTATTCGGGGTGCAGGTCGTGGGCGACGAGCTCGGGGACCACGGCGTAGAGCGCGCAGAGATGGTCGATCGCCTGCACGAAGGAGCGGTACGTAGCGAGGTGCTCGAGGTCACCGATGTGGTGGCTCGCGACGACGTCGTCGCCCACGGTCACCGCCACCGTGCTCTTGAGCTCGGCCCCGACGGCCAGGATCGGCCGGCTCGCAGGCATCACCATCGGGAGGGGCTGCGGCGCGAACCCGCGTGAGCGGCGCAGCACCTGAGTGCGCCCCGCGCTCGCGTGGCGCGGACAACCGAGTCATCGCAGCGGATGTGGATGCCGCGGTTGTGTCCGAGCACGCCGTCGACGAGTGCGGCCAGACGCTCGGCCGCGTCGTCGTCCTCGTGCGCGATCGGCTCGTCGCTCACGTTTCCACTGGTCATGACGAGCGGGCGGCCGACGCCGCGCAACAACAGGTGGTGCAGAGGCGAGTACGCGAGCAGGACTCCGAGCTCAGGCAGGTTCCGGGCGACACCGCTCGCGACCGGAGCGTCTCCTCGACGCGGAGCGAGCACGATCGGGCGCCCGGCTGACGTCAACGCCTCAGCGGCGGCATCAGAGAGCGTGCACAGCGAGCGCGCCTCGGCGAGATCGCGCACCATCACGGCGAACGGCTTGTCATCGCGCGCCTTGCGCCGGCGCAGCTCGCCCACCGCGTCCTCGTGCGCGGCGTCGACCGCGAGGTGGAACCCGCCGATGCCCTTCACCGCGACGATTTCGCCGGCCTCGATTGCGGTGATCGCCGCGTCCAGTGCCGCATCTCCGTCCACACGGCCGCCCTCGAGGTCATCCCAATGCAAGCGGGGGCCACACTCCGGGCACGCGTTCGGCTGCGCGTGGAACCGCCGATCGAGGGGATCGTCGTACTCCGCCTGGCACGCCTCGCACATCGTGAACCCGGCCATCGTCGTGCCGGGGCGGTCGTAGGGCACGCTTCGGACGATCGTGTACCGGGGTCCACAGTCGGTGCAGTTCGTGAACGGATATCGGTAACGGCGGTCGGACGGATCGTCGACCTCGGCGAGGCACGCGGTGCAGGTCGCAGTGTCGACGCTGACAGCGGCCGTGGGCACGCCGGCACTTTCGCTCTCGACGATCGCGAACGTCGTGTCGCCTTCGATGGGGACCGGAGTAGCGGTGATCGTTCCGATCCGAGCGAGCGGCGGAGGGTCGTCGACGAGCAGGCGCGACACCTCGAGCACCGCACCCTCGTCCCCTTCGACTTCGATCAGGACGCCCGCGCTGTCGTTCTGCACCCAACCGCCCAGGCCGAGTCGAGTGGCGTGGCGGTACACGAACGGACGGAATCCGACGCCCTGCACGGTGCCCGTCACCCGGATCTGACGCCGGACGGTCAACAGGTCAACAGATCCGCGGGAGAGGGTCGCCCACCAGCATGTCGACGATGCGCGTGCCACCGAACGCCGTGAGCAGCACGACGATTCGTTCGTGATCGGCGTTGATCGATCCGATCGCCGCGGCCGCGCGACCCAGAGGGTGGCTGTGCATGGCCTCGAGCGCGGCGTCGGCTTCATCGGGCGCGACGATCGCGACGAGCTTTCCTTCGTTCGCGACGTAGAGCGGGTCGATGCCGAGCAGGTCGCAGGCCGCGTTCACCGCTGGATCGACGGGGATCGTGGCCTCGTCGAGCACGACCGCGAGGTTCGTCGCCTGCGCGAGCTCGTTGCACACGGTGCCGAGCCCACCCCGCGTCGGGTCGCGCAGCCATCGGGTGCCCGGGGCCGCGGTGAGCAGCGTCTCCACGAGGTTGCCCAGCGGCGCCGTGTCGGAGCTGATGTCCGCCTCGATGGCAAGGTCACCGCGGGCGAGCATCACGGCCATGCCGTGATCGCCGATCGTCCCCGACACCAGCACGACATCACCCGCCTGGACATGCTCCGGTCCGAGGTTGCGGTCAGCAGGCAGCACACCCACACCCGCGGTCGTGATGTACACGCCGTCGGCCGCGCCCCGATCGACCACCTTGGTGTCTCCGGCCACGATCGTGACGCCCGCAGCCCGAGCGGCGTCCGCCATGTCGGCGACGATGTCGCGGAGCTCCGTGATCGCGAACCCTTCCTCGATGACGAACGCGGCGGACAGCCAGGTCGGCCGAGCGCCCATCATGGCGACGTCGTTCACGGTGCCATGCACAGCGAGATGTCCGATCGAGCCTCCGGGGAAGAAGCGGGGCCGTACGACGAAGGAGTCGGTGCTGAACGCGAGGCGGTCACCGCCCGGCAGATCGAGACAGGCGGCATCGCTCAACGACGACAATGTGTCGTTCGCGAAGGCCTCCACGAACACCGCGTCGACGAGTGCGGCCGACGACTTCCCCCCGGCGCCGTGAGCCAACGTCACGATCTCATCGGTGAGGCGCGGGCGGCGCCTGCGGAATGCCTCGATCCTCTCGAGCACCTGTGCTTCGCGCGCTTCAGTCGACATACGCGCCGACCGGCTCACTGAGCGACTGCACGAGCCGCCAGAGCTCGAACACGACCGCGCTCTGCACTTCCTGGATGCGATGGACGCTGTCCGACCGCACCACGAGGCAATGGTCGACCGTGCCCGCCGCGGCCATCGAGCCACCGTCGTAGCCCGCCAAACCGATGGTGAGCATCCCGAGCCGCCGCGCCTCGGAAAACGCTCGTAGCAGGTTGGGCGAGCTGCCACTCGTGGACAACCCGAGCGCGATGTCGGTCGACGTGGCCATGGAGATCAGCTGGCGCGAGAAGACGAGCTCGTAGCCGACGTCGTTCGCGAGCGCGGTGAGCACCGCCTGATCCGCCACCAGCGACCGGGCGGGGAAGGATCGGCCAGACGGAGGCCGGCTGAAGAGCGCGGCGACACCGGCCGCGTCGGTCGCACTACCGCCGTTGCCGAAGGCGTAGAGGCGCCCGCCGGCCGCGTAGCGCTGGGCGATCGCGTCGGCAGCCGCGTGGAGGTCGGCATCGAGTGCGGCGAGCGTCGACTCCCGCAACGCGACGCTCATCTCCATCTTCGCCTCGGCAGACCGGGCGAGATCGTCCAGCAGTGCTCCGCCGTCGCGCTCGTTGCGCTCGATGAACGGGTACAGGAAGTCGGTCACGGCTCGACCACAGTGATCGCACTCCCCGCGTGCACGAGCACGAGATCACCGGGCTGCACCGGGCCGACGAGTGTGGTGTCGACGGTCTCGACCCCTGCTGACGTCCGGACCGCCGCTGTCGCCCCCGCGGCCACCGCTCCGATGACCTCGGCCAACCTTCCCTCGTCCGAACACGTGACGCAGACGGAGGGCTCGGCCCCAGCGTCGAGCAGACCGGGATGCTCGAAGCAGACGTGCGTGAGCTCCCAAAGCACGTGGTAGCCGCGCACGACACGACCGTCGTGCCGAGCGAGCTCGTCGTCACCCACCCACACGAGGTGATCCGCCTGGCCATCCGCGGGCCGAGGACCCCAACCCATCCAGACGGTAAGGAGCCCCCACACTCCCGCTCGGCGAAGCGTGTCGGCGACCGGGGCGCTGGGGTCGGCGACGACGAGGAGTGCATCGCCGGGGCGAGCGCCGACCCGGAGCGCGCCGACCGCGTCGCTCGTCGTCGAGCGCCACCGCCGGGAGGGCGCGGGTTCCGACGATGACGGGATGGACGAACTCCACGGCCACGTGCTGCGCGTGGTGAGGCGCGCCGGGCGCCCAGCACCACAAGGTGCCCCCGTGGGCGAACCGGCGCGCGAGCGCGAGTGCGGCAGTCGCGAGAGAGGCGGCGACGTCCCCGGGGGTCTCGGCGCGGCGAGCTTCCGTCATGTCGCTCCCTCGCGCCCCTCTCCAGGGCAGGCGCGCATGGTACGCCCGGAGACCCCGCCCGTGATCGGCCAACCGGTGGCGCTACTTCTCGGCGTCCTGCGGATTCACGCCGGTCTGGTCGCGCGGAGTGGACGTTCCCGTGGGGCGACCCGCCCCCGAGGTGCCGGTGTCCTTCCGGCCGGGCTCCTTGCCCTCGTCCTTCACGATGTCCTCGCCGCGGCGAGTCACGCTCTCGCCGACGTCGTCGGCCGCATCCTCTGCCGGATTCGGCGCCGGGTCGTTCTTCGGCGGCTCCTTGGGCGGAGGTTGGTCACCCAGCATCCGCTCGACGCTCTCGGCTCGGGCTTGCTTGGACTGCTTCTCGCCGTCGGTCTCGGCCATGGGAGTACCTCCAACTCCCCGGCAGCATCAGTCCGAACGCGCGAAGCGTCAATCGGTGCAATCGGCACCTATCGACGTCACGGTCGTAGTCTCCGCCCTGGTGGAGGGTGCCCAAACGCAGTACGCGAAGAGCGGCGACCGGTTACATCGGCTATCAGGTGCTCGGCGACGGTCCGATCGACCTCTTGGCGCTGAACAACGGCAGCAACATCTGGATCGACCGCGACGACGAACCGCACTGGGCTCGCTTCGACCGCCGTCTGGCCTCCTTCACCCGGCTGATCCGATTCGATCCGAGCGGGGTCGGGCTCTCCGATCCGCTCGGCGGCGGCGAGCTTCCGACGGTCGAGCTGTGGACGCAGGACGCGGTGGCGGTGCTCGACGCGGTCGAGTCCGAACACGCGGCACTCCTCGGCGTCGTCCACCGGAGGCGCCGTCGCGATGCTGCTGAGTGCCATGTATCCCGAGCGCATCTCTGCGCTCGTGTTGATGAACTGCTCCGCGCGGCTGGCACGCGACGACGACTATCCGTGCGGAATTCCGCAGCATCTGCTCGATCGATTCGTGAACACCGTGAGCGACCCGACACGAGGCGACGACCGTGTCGACGACCTCGCGCTCATGGCTCCGAGCCTCGCGGCGATCCAGAGTTCCAGCGGTGGTGGAGCAATGCGGGTGAGCGTTCCGCCGGGCCGACGATCGCCAAGGCGTTGGACACGCTGGCGACCGCCACCGACGTGCGGGCGATCTTGCCGCTCATCAACGTGCCAACGCTCGTGCTCCACCGCGTCGACAACCCATTCGTACGACTCGGCCATGCGCACTACCTCGCCGAGCACATCGCCGGCGCCAAGCTCGTCGAGCTGCCGGGGCGCGACCAGCTCGCCTATGTCGGCGAGACCGAGCCCGTGCTCGACGAGATCGAGGAGTTCCTCACGGGGACACGAGGTGGGTCGGACACCGAGCGGGTGCTCGCGACGATCCTGTTCACCGACATCGTCGACTCGACGAGAAGGGCGTCGATGGCCGGGGACCGGCTGTGGCGCGAGCAGCTCGACAACCATGACCGCATGGCCAGTCGGCAGGTCCAACGGTTCGGCGGGCGGCAGGTCAAGTCCATGGGTGATGGGCTCCTCGCCACGTTCGACGGACCCGCCCGAGCGATCCAATGCGGCTTGGCCATCTGTGACGGCGCGCGCCAGCTCGGGCATGGAGGTGCGGGTCGGCGTCCACACCGGCGAGGTCGAACGGCGTGGCGCTGACATCGCGGGCATCGGCGTGCACATCGCGGCGAGAGTGCAGGCGTGTGCCGAGCCGGGCGAAGTGTGGGTCTCGCGCACGTTGACCGATCTCCTCACCGGATCGGGCATGACCTTCGCCGACAGAGGCGAGCACACGCTCAAAGGCGTCCCCGGAACCTGGCAGCTGTTCATGGTCGAGGGCTGACGACAACGTCGGGGGAACGATGACCGGGGACGCGAGTTGGGACTTCCTCAATCCTGCGAGCAAGTCGCGCGTCCTCGAAGTGCTCGAGCGGCAGGCCGAGGCGATGTTCGCGCTCGCGGGTGAACCCGCGAACTGGCACATCCCGACTGCGTGCGCAGGCTGGGATGTCGGCGACATGGTGGGACACCTCGTCGACGCGACGGAGGCTTCGCTCTCCGCCTTCGACCTCGCCCGTCGGGGCGCAGCATGGCCCCGAGGCCGTCGGCGTGGCCGGCATGGCGACCGCCACCGACGATGCCGCGAAAGCCATGCGATCAGTCCCGCGAGACGAGCTCCTCGCCCGCCTTCGCGACAAGACGGCGCAGCTCATGGCGGAGTTCGAGTCGTTGTCCGACACGGACTGGTCAGGGCACGTGATCCCGGACCCCTACATGGGCCCGTTGCCCGCGTCGGTGGTCGCGACGGGATTGCTCGGCGGGTACACCGTGCACGGCTGGGACGTGCGCCAGGGCCTCGGCGCTCCTCACGAGATCGCCGGCGATGCGGCCGACCTTCTCGTGCCGTTCGTCTACCTGCTCTGGTGGGCGACGGCCGACCCGAGCTCGGTCGACGAGCCCTACGCGATCGGCATCAGGACGACCGGTGTGAACGGAGGGGAGACGAGGTTCGACGTGTCGCCCACCGAGGTGCGATTCGCTGCGGGCGCCATCGACGACTGCGCCGCGATCCTCGAGCTCGATCCTGGCTCTCTCGTGCTCACGGCGTACAACCGCATCAACAGCGGCACGATTCGCGGTGACGAGGGCGCCGTCACACGATTTCGGTCGTTGTTCGTCGCGATCTCGACTCTCGGCTCAGCGGTCGTACTGCAGCTGCTCGTTCCAGTCCGAGGGCCGGCCCTCGGGCGTGAGGTCGAAGAGGTTCCACAGCGGCTCGAGCGTGCCCATGTGACGCGGGTCCTGGCCGTCGTCGGTGGGCGCGAACAGCATCTCGGAGGCCCAGTGATGGCGGATCGTGCCGCTCGCGTCTCGATGGAACACGTTCATCATCGGGAGGGAGTCACCAGTCTCACTCTCGCCTTGGTAGTCGCGGCGGAACGTGTTGCCGGCGCCCGAGAGCAACTGCAGATGTCGCCACCGTCGGTCTCCGGCGACATCGAGCAGCCGGTCGATGGGCACACCGGCAACGATGGCAAGTCCCATGCGCTGCGTGAGGTGGGGGGCCACACCGTCGAGCTGGTCGATGAACGCGGTGCACGACGGGCACGGCGTCTCCTCGAGGGGCCACTTCGACATGGGCCCGGACGAGGGGGCCGGGCGCTCGTCGCCCTTGTGCCTCGGGAACATGTAGCAGTAGATCGCGACCGACTCGATACGGGGGCCGAACAGCTCGGAGAGGCGCACGTCGCCCGACTCACCCCGGAACACATAGTCCTCTGGGACGACGCCGCCGAGAGGGTAGCGCGCGCCGCGACGCGGCCACCCTCTCGGTCATCCGTCGCAGCTCGACCTCTTCTTCGAGGAGCCGCTCGACGCGCGGCCCGGTAGTCGGCCGACTCTCCGGGAAAGTCCATGGCCTGAGAATCAGGCGTTGCCCGGGTCGGGGATGTCCGGCCCCGGGTCGCCGCCAGTCGCGCGGATCGAGAGCCGCTCGAGGTAGTGGTCCCAACCCTTCGTGTGGTCACTCACCGCGTCCGCAGGCAGGCCGCTGTGCACGAGGCGCAGGCGCGTCTTGCTGCCCTCCGCCGCCAGCGTGATCTCCACGCGACTCGAGCCAGGCGTGATCGGGTTGCCCTCTTGCTCCCACCCGAACGTGTAGACGACCTTTTGCATCGGGACGACCTCGACGAACTCTCCCGCAGCCTGGTGCTGGCCGGCGACGAGCACGCGGTAGATGCCGCCGGGGCGAGCGTCGAGCTCGGCTTCGGTGCCGTCCCACTCGATGTGCTTGTCGGCTTGGGTGAGGTACGGCCAGATCGTCTCGGGGGTTGCGTCGATCATGATCTCGCGCACGAGCTCAGCCATCACTTGTCTCCTTCTCTCGTTGTGCGGTCTCGGCGACGTCTCGCAGTCGCTCGAGCCCTGTGGTCCAGTACTCGTCGAGGAACTTCCGTAGCTTCTTCATCTCGTCACGGTCGGCTCGGTAAAGCCGGCGCGTGCCATCGCGTCGTTCCGACACCAGGCCTGCCTCCTTGAGGACGCCGAGGTGCTGCGAGATCGCGGAGCGTGTGACCTCGCTGAAGTGCTCGGCGATCTCGGTGGCCTGTCGCTCCTGTGACCACACCAGCCGCAGGATCTCGCGCCGCCGGGGTTCGGCAAGTGCTTTGAGCGCAGCGTCCACGGATCTAGTTAAGCATTGCCTTACGTAAGTGTCAACTGAACTACTCGGCACCCTGACGACCTCCGGCGGAAGGCCGAGCGGTACTGTCATCGGAACCGCGCCGGGTGACTCCGGCGCAACTCGTGCGGCTCTGACCCTTGGTCGCGTGGTCCGTTCCGTTCGGAACGGACGGAATCGTCACCAGGAGCGTGCATGCCCACCGACCTTCTCCCCGCGCCAAGCACTGCCGCGCCCCCGCTGCCTCCGCCCGATGCGCCCGCACCGGTTGGCACGGCCGAGAAGTGGGTCACCGCCCTCATCGTGGCCGCGCCGTTCGGCGCCTTGCTCTACGCCGTGGTCGCGTTGTGGGGATACGGGATCCACACCCGCGACGTGGTGCTCGCGGTTGCGCTCTTCTTCCTCGTCGGCCACGGCATCACCATCGGCTTCCATCGGCTGCTCGCGCACAAGGCGTTCGTCGCCGTCCGTCCGCTCAAGCTCGCGCTCGTCGGAGCCGGTTCGATGGCCTTCGAAGGAGGCCCGATCGGCTGGGTCGCGGACCATCGCCGCCATCACGTCTTCTCCGACGGGGACGATGATCCGCACTCGCCGCACGGGGCGCGGTCACCGTTACGGGGGCTCTGGCATGCGCACATCGGTTGGCTCTTCAACCACGAGCCGACATCGTGGCCGCGGCATGCGCGCGATCTCATGGCCGACCGCGATCTCGTCGTGATGAACGCGCTGTTCCCCGCGTGGTGCGTCGTCTCGCTCGCCATTCCGTTCGGGCTCGGCTGGATCTTGGGCGGCGACGTCGGAGCCGCGCTGAGCGCGCTGCTGTGGGCCGGCGGGGTGCGCATCTTCTTTGTCCACCATGTGACGTGGAGCATCAACTCGCTGTGTCACGTGTACGGTCGTCGCCCCTTCGTCACGACTGATCGCAGCACGAACGTCCGCGCCCTCGCGGTGTTCACCATGGGCGAGTCGTGGCACAACGGCCATCACGCGTTCCCGCGGTCGAGCGCGACACGGCCTGCTGCCCCACGAGTGGGACACGTCCGCTCGCGCCATTCGATGCTTCGAACAGCTCGGTTGGGCGACCGAGGTTCACTGGCCGACACAGGCCGCACTCGCACGACGCCGATCGTCAGGCTGAGCGTCGCTCGATCTGAGCGGAAAGCGCCAGGATCTGCTCGACGACCTGTCCGCTGCGCTCGAGGGGCAACATGTGTCCCGCGCCTTCGAACGTCGTCATGCGAGCGCCGGGGATCAGGTCGACCGTCCGCCTCGAATCAGCCGGCGGGACGACCGCGTCGGCCGCTCCGACCAACACGAGGACGGGCACGCCGACACGTGACAGCGCGCGAGTCAGATCGATCCCGAGAAGGCGACGGGCGAAGCCTCGACGGCGTTCGACGGGGCTGTCGATGCCGATCGCCCGAGCCGCGTCGACATGACTTCGTGTTGGCTCCGGCCCGAAGTTGGCGCGCGCCAGCACAAGCCCGTGACGAGGATGGCGCCCCAGCCGCTCGAGGAACCGCCAGTCGAGTGCGGTCACCTTCGCGCGCGTCACCGGCCGGTCTGCCGGCCCGCGTCCCGAGCTGTTGATCAGCACGATCGCTGCGACTCGTTCGGCAACGGTCTCGGGGGAGTCGATCGCGAGGCCGAGGGCGACGCCGCCCCCCATCGAATGGCCGACGACAACCGTGTCGCGCAGGTCGAGGTCGTCCAGGACGATGGCCGTGTCCTCGACGAGCCCGGGGAACCCGAACAGCGGTGGGACCGGGGAGGACCGGCCGAAGCCCCGTTGGTCCAATGCGATCACGCGGCACCCCGCGGCCGCCAACGGGCCGGCCATCAACGAGAACGTCCGCATCGACGCGCCGTGTCCATGGAGCAGCAGCACGGGGCGACCCGACCCACACTCCTCGACATGGAGGTGTCCGCCATCGCCGGTGTCGACCACATGGGTCTGCGCACCGGGGAAGCGGAACTCGCGATCAGCGTCGGGGTCCGGCCTGGCGGACAACTGGAGCAACACCCGTAGCTCGTAGAGAACCAAGCACCCGACCACGATCGCGGTGGCACACATCGGCACCATCACGCGTCGTCGGTGCACCAAGCCTTCCTCTGCGGCGTCCTCGGGAGCTCACCGCTCGACGAGACCGCACGCGAACGCCGACGCTATCGGCTAGCCATCGGGTACATGAGAATTGGTGTCGTCTTCCCCCAGACCGAGCTCGGCGGCGACGTTGGTGCCGTACGCGCCTACGCCGAAGCGGTCAACGGTCTCGGCTACGCACACGTCCTGGCATACGACCACGTGCTCGGGGCCGACCCGTCGGTTCACGAGAACTGGCGCGGCCCCTACGACGTGTCGACGACGTTCCACGAGCCGTTCGTGCTGTTCGGATTCCTCGCCGGCATCGTGCCGTCGCTCGAGCTCGTTTCGGGCGTCATCATCCTCCCCCAGCGACAAACCGCCCTCGTGGCGAAGCAAGCGGCCGAGGTCGACCTCCTCACCGGGGGTCGGTTCCGGCTCGGGGTCGGCGTGGGCTGGAACCACGTCGAGTATGAGGCGCTCGGCCAGCGCTTCGACCAGCGCGGCCGGCGCGAGTCGGAGCAGATCGAGCTCATGCGGCGACTCTGGACCGAGCCGTCACTTACCTTCAGCGGCGAGTTCGACACGATCACCGGCGCTGGCCTCGCGCCCATGCCGATCCAGCGCCCGATCCCGGTGTGGCTCGGCGGTCGGTCCGACCCCACCTACCGACGCATCGGTCGCCTCGCCGACGGATGGTTCCCACAAGTCCGACCGGGAGAGGACCTCGACCACGCCCTCGCGGTCATCCGCGACTCGGCCGGGGCCGCCGGACGAGACCCGTCAGCGATCGGCATGGAAGGACGCGCGAGCTGGAGCGGCGACGACCCCGACAAGTTCGTCCGCCAGGTCGACCGGTGGCGGGCGGTCGGGTCCACCCACCTCGGCATCGACACGATGTACTCGGGCCAGGTGACCGTCGACGATCACATCGCCGCGCTCACGCGCGCCGCGGAGCTCGTCGGCGTCAGCTCACGCTGACGCGACTCACTGCTGGTAGCCCTCGACCATGCCTTCGGGCCGCACCTGTGCGCCCTCGGGATCCTCGCCCGCGTTCCGCCGCGCTCGACGCTGGCGGAGCAGGTCCCAACACTGGTCGAGCGCGACCTCGATCTCCTGAAGGCGCCGAACCTCTTCGTCCGACGGTGCGGTGCCGGCGTGGGCACGTTCCAACGCGTGTTCGTCTTCGACGAGGGCGCTGATTCGCCGCACGATCTCGGTCTCATCCATGGCGCGTCTCCTCCTCAATGTCGGGGTCGATGTGCGACCGGCCGAGGACTGCGCCGTCGCGCAGCACCGACACCGGTCCGTCCTCGCTCACCGCGATGACAGTGGCGGCCGGATCATCGCGGCTGTAGCGGCGACCGGACGTGTGACGAGTCCCGCCGAGCGCGTCGACGGTCTCCTCTGCTGCGATGCTCGGGATGAGCCGCACGCCGAGGCGACGCAGGACACCGCGTTGATCGAAGATCGCCGCGCCGTCGACTTGCGAGAGCGAGTGGCGGAGCGAAGCGAGATGCGTGGGACGGCGGATGTCGAGCGGAGGAGGCGTCGGGAGACGGTCCTCGACGGGGGGGCCGCCATCCGCCTCCGGTCGGTACACGAGGAGTGCGCCGATGCCCATCGATCCGAGGTCGTGGACCGCGAACTCGAGCATCGCCGTGAGCACCTCGGGATCACCGTGCGCGCCGCCCGCCGTGACTGCCTCGATCCAGGTGTCGACGGGAGGTTCGTGGTGCCAGCCGTAACCGTCCCAGCGCGCGACGCCGAACGGGCCCGACGACTCGGACGGCCCCTCCGGGGTGGCGTTGCACGATGGACGCTTCGAACGCGTCGGCCAGGACGACCAGATCGCGCTCCGATCCCGCGGGCCGATCGAAGATGACCCACTCGTTGTCATCGTCGACGCGGCGCAGCAGCCAGCTCGACAGCCCGTCGGCGAACCGACGGGCTGCGGGCAGGGGCTGATGATCGAGGGGCTTCCGGGTGATCTCGAGCCCACTCGTCTCTGACCAGTGAGCTGGGATCAGCGACCGGCTCGACGATCGTCCCGCTGCTCGGCACCCGGCGCTCGTGCACGGGAGGTCTCAGCGCGAGGTCGATCTCCTCCAGCAACAGGTCGTGCACTGGGCCAGAAGCGTCCCACCGCACACCACTCTCCTCGAGCTCCTCGGCGAGACGACGGCGCCGCCTCGCTCCGGCGTCAGCCATGGCCGGGACGCTATCCCCGAGATCGGGCGGCACCTACGGGGCGTGCGCGACGCTTCACTCGCCGGTGGGAGCGACGAACTGGACGTCGAGCTCGATCTTGACGACGTCGGCAAGGGCGAGGCGGTCGCCGCCGAGCGGCAGGATGCCGAAGTCGATGCCGAACTCGCTGCGGCGCAGCTCGCCCTCACCGCTGAAGCCAGCGTGCAGCTCCTTGCCCATGTATTCCTCGACACCGTGGAACTCGACCGGGAGCTCGAGCGGGCGGGTGATCCCGTTGAGCGTGAGGTCGCCCGTCATCACGTAGCCGTCGTCAGATGGGGTGATCGAGGTGCTCACGAACTGCATCTGGGGATTCGTCTCCACGTCGAAGAAGTCGGTGGAGCGGAGGTGGGCGTCGCGGTCGGGGTGGTTGGTGTCGACCGAGCTCAGATCGACGGTGGCCGTCACCCGGATGTCGCCGGGAGTGGGTCCGACCTCGAGGGTGGCGTCGAAGCGGTCGAAGCGGCCGCGCACCTTGGAGATCCCGAGGTGCCGGATGGAGAAGGTCACGGCCGAGTGGCTGGGGTCCAGAGTCCACGTGCCGGTCTCGAGGGCTGGGCGGTCGATCGTGGTGGGGGTAGTCGTCATTGTTCCTCCTAGTAACTGAGTTCTTAAACAGAAGTCAGTTCTCACTTGTTCCTGACCCCATGATGTGTCACCATGGCGAGGAATGGAAGACGGCACTTCTTCGTCACCGAGTCACAGCGAGGGAACCGAGGACTGGTGGGAGCGAGCGCGTCTCTCGGGCGCGTGTCAGACCCGGGGAACACTCGACCTGATCGGTGACAAGTGGTCGTTGCTCGTGGTCGGGCTGCTCGGGCAAGGCCGGCGTCGGTTCAGCGAGCTCAAGCGCGAGATCGAGGACATCAGCCAGCGCATGCTGACCCTCACCCTCCGCCATCTCGAACGGGAGGGCCTCGTCGAACGGACCGTCTTCCCTGTCGTCCCGCCGAGGGTCGACTACGAGCTGACGGACATGGGGCACACGCTTCTCGAGACGGTGCAGTCCCTCATCGACTGGGCGATCGCGAACAACGAGCGCATCGTCGCGGCCCGGGCACGGTACGACGCCGAGCACGCAGCACCAGAGGCGGTCCCAGCGGGGACGTAGGCGGACGATCGCCGCCTGCATCTTCGGTTGATGTCGCTGGTGGGAGTCCCCGCAGGCGGGTAGTACCGCGACGATGAGTCAAGCCTCCTCGCCGCAAGTTCTGCTCGATGGCCTCGCGTACGTCGAGTCGCCGCGCTGGCATGAGGGTCGGCTCTGGTTCGCGCACTGGGGGATGGGCGAGGTGGTGGCCGTCGACCTTGACGGAAAGAGCGAGGTGGTTGCGCCCGGCCGTCCGGGGCTCGGATGGTCGATCGACTGGCTCCCCGACGGCCGCCTGTTGCTGACCGGCGAAGAGCTCACGCGCATCGAGCCCGACGGCTCGATGGTGCGCAATGCCGACCTCACCGTCGTCGCCGACCACGGGTGGAACGAGATCGTCGTCGACGGTCGCGGCAACATCTACGTCAACGGCGCAGACTTCGACTTCCTCGGCGGGGAACCCCCGAAGCCAGGGATCATCGCGCTCGTCACGCCCGACGGCAGCGCGCGCCAGGTCGCCGACGGCATCGAGTTCCCGAACGGCATGGCGATCACGCCCGACAATCGGACACTGATCGTGTCCGAGTCCATGGGGCAGCGGCTCACCGCGTTCGACATCGCCGCCGACGGCTCCCTCTCGAACCGCCGCGTGTGGGCCGACAAGCTCGGGCCCGACAGCATCTGCATCGACGCCGACGGTTGCATCTGGACTCACTCCAATGAGACACGCACTCACACGGGACGGGACGACGCTCCCGCGGGTGAGGTCGTGCGCGTGCGGGAAGGAGGCGAGATCGTTCAGCGAGTGGAGCTCGATCGTGACGGGTTCGCGTGCGCGCTGGGCGGGCCGGATCGCAGGACCCTCTTCCTGCTCGCCGCCGAGTGGCGCGGGATCGAGCACGTGGACGAAGCCATCGCCGACCGCACTGGACGGATCTTCACGATGGAGGCACCAGCACCAGGTGTCGGTTGGCCGTGATCAGTCCACGCTGATGACGTCCGGGCGCGCGATCTCGATACGTCCGCACTGACTTCACGTCCCCGAGAACGCGGTCGATGGTCAGATCCTCGAGGCAGCCGACGAGCTTGAGCTCGCCGTGACGGCCGAGCGCGGGCCGGAGGCGCACCCGGTAACGATCCCCACCGAGCGACTCGAGGCCGCTCGTGCCATCGACGACTCTCGACGAGGTCTGCGCGGCGCACACCGCCCACAAGGCGTCGGCCGCGGCGTCCTGACCGGGGCCGAACCGGTCCTCGTTCACCGCGACGACGAGCTCGGTGACCGAACCCTCTCGGATCGCATCAGGGCGGCTCTGTGTGAGGTCGCTCAGCTCGCCGATCGCAACGACCGCGACGACGATCACCACCGCCACGATCGCCAAGCGCTTCATCACGCGGTCGGTACGGGTCAGCCGGTGCCTCGCCGAGGAGGCCGCCGGGCAGGGGATGGAGGGAGGACAGCCGGCGGGCCAGGCGCTTGTCCAATGCCGGGACCGGCGGTCGCTCGGTGCGATGCGGTCGACCACCCACGCGAGCGCCGACAGCACCGCGCCGGCGCCGAGCAGCACCGGGATGAACACGTTGGTGTGCGTGCCGTCCATCCACGCGAACGGCTTCGCGGGCTCGGACGGATGCGCGCGGAGCTGACGCAGCACGCGCTCCTCGGTTACGGGGTCGCGGCGGTCGAGCTCATCCATGCGATGCCCGAGCTTCGACAACCGATCGACAAGCGCAGCACCGAGCAAGCCGATCTCCGCCGCGAGGAAGATGATCCCGGCGACGATGGCGCGGTTCCACTCCCAGCGGTACAGGTACACGAAGACGTACCAACCCGCGACCGCCATCACCACGGCGGCGAGCGCCACGCCCACCTTTCGTCGCGTTCATGCCGCACCCCACTCTCCGTCGGCGAGACCCGACACCTCACCCGTGCGTGCCGTCGACAACCACCCAAGCTCCGGTGCTGAAACGTTCGGTCGCGTTCGCGAGCCCGACGACCGTTGGCACTCCGTACTCGCGGGCGAGGATCGCGAGGTGCGAGAGCACGCTGCCGGTCTCCGCGACAAGGCCAGCGAGACCGGGAAGCACCGCGGCGAGGCCGGGGTCGAGCGTGCGGACGACGAGCACGGCGCCCGGCGCCGGAGCGGTCTCGGTGTCCAGATGGACCGGGCCGGCACCGCGCCCACCGCCGGCACCTTTTCCGGCTTCGTCGTCGCTTCCCTGACGGACGGGAACGACGATCGCCGTCGTCGGTCAGGCGGAATGCCGCGGGCAGCGGCGGCCCCGCGCTGATGCCCCGGCGCAGGTCGAGGGCGACCGTGCCCCGCGAGTCGAGCACCGCGGCGAGCTCGTCGAGGCGGAGGTTGACCACGTCGCTCGGTGATTCCAACACGCCGCGATCGACGAGCACAGCGACCGAACGCAAGCGCCGCCCGTGATGTGAGCTCCTGCACCCACCGCACGCGCAGTCGCAACGACTCTCGCACCGGCACGTCATCGGCCTCGGTCTCGTTGGTCGCCGGCAACGAGGCGGGAGGCGCCGGGAGCTCGAGGTCGCTGCCGATGCGGGGCGGCAGGAGGCTGAGCAGCACGGGGTGGCGCGCAACGAGGACCTCGTCGTCGAGGTCGTCGTCGTTCTGGGCGAGGATGCGGAGCGCCGCCGACGCGGCCGTCGGGCGATCCGTGCCTTCGTCGAGAAGCAGCCCCGCGAGCGCCTCGTGACCGTGCAGGGACGCGAGGGTCTTGTGGCGACGACGCAGCAGCCGCAGCAGATCCGATGCGGGCAGGGTCCGCAGGTCCGGCAGCGACCTGAGGTCGCGGTCGACCTCCGCGATCAGATCGTCGGCGAGCGCGGGAAGCGCGACCTTGAGCCGGCCGACGCGCCATGCCGCCTTCAGGCGGCGGGCGGGTGGTCGGGGATCGAGCTTGGCGAGCACCGAACGGCGCCGGCGGGTGAGACCGAGCAAGCCGAGATCGAGCGGCGACCCATCCTCCGACAGTCACGACCACGGGGGAGCTCCGCAGAGGACGTGCCGGGGTGGCTCCCGCGATCGTGAGTGCCTCGCGGAGACCGTCGCGCAACGGCGCGACCCAAAGGTCCTCCTCGAGCGGGCGAAGCGGAAGACCGAACGTCTCGGCGACCGGACCCGGGCCGAAGACCGGCCCAGTCGCGTCCGCTTCGTCGCCCAGCGCGGTGATCGGCCGGCTCTGCAGGAGGACGAGCGATCCGTTCGCTTCGATGGCCCACTCGATGTCCTGCGGAGCGCCGAACGTGAGCCGCGCCTGGCTCGCGAGGCGAGCGAGCGGACGAAGCATGCGGCGGCTTCGCAACGCTGCTGGCGCGTCCGCACTGGCGTCGCGCAGACGGCCGCGAGGCGACAGCGTGAGCTGCGCTCCGTCGACGTGGCCGCTCACCAAGCGGTCCGGACCACCCGGCACCGCGGCGACGACGAGTCGATCGGTGCGGCCGGTCACGGGATCGGCACCGAACAGCACGCCACCCCATGCCGGCTGCAAGAACGGTTGAACGAGCACTGCCATCGGAGCGTCGTGTCCCGAGCGCGCGACTTCCTTCACGGCGTCGAGGAACGCCTCCCAACCCTGCACGTCGAGGATCGAGGTGAACATCCCCGCCATCGACTGAGAAGCACCATCCTCCTGCGGAGACGACGACCGCACCACGAGCGAGATCTGGCCATCCTCGGAGAGCTGCCGCCACGCGTCATGGACGGCGAACCCGTCCGCGCCGCGGGCGCTTCGATCGTCGAGCACGCGGGCGCCCTCGACGGTGATGACGAAGCCGGGGAGGGCGGGCAGCCCCGAGGACCGGGCCCGAGCCAGGGATGCGGCCTTGGCGCCAGCGACATCGGGGTTCTGGGCCCGGTCGTCGTCGAGGTCGAGGACGGGCGTCAGCACCGAGGCCCGCGCGGGAGTGGTGTGGACCCACATTTGGCTACGGCGCACACCTTGCGGCTCGGACATCGGTTCGCCCCCCTACGTCTCTCAATCCCTCCAGGCGCTGCGGCTTCCGTCCGTCAGCGAGTGGCGTTTGCAACGAATTTTGGGCGAGAACATTCCAAATGGGGGGGTGCGTTCCGTCACAGACGCTCGGTGCGTAACATCACAGACCCATGCCGACGTCCCCCACCGTCCTTTCGGCTGCGCCTCCGGCAGCGCTCCCGACCGCATCACCGCCCGTCTCAGTGTCGCCCGTGGTCCCCCACGCCGGGCGGTGCCTGCACTGCGATCCTCCCCTCACCCCAGCTGGCTTCTTCGCAGGGCGACGACCGGTCCTGGTCGGTCTCGGTGTGCTGTTCCTCGTCCTGGCCGTGGCCGCGTGGGTGAGCGGCGGCGCCCTGCTCCTGACGTGGGACGACCCCATTCAGCGGGCCGTCGAGGCGAGCCGTACGTCGCTGCTCGACAGCTTGTTCCGCCGCGTCTCGTTCCTCGGCTCGACCGTCGCGGTCCTCGGGCTCGGTTGTGTGCTCGGCGCTGTCGCGTGGCGGCGTTGCCGCGCGGTCGGCCTCGCCGTGCTCCTCGCGATGTTGAGCCGGCCGCTGCTCGAGTTCACCCTGAAGGCCATCGTCGGCCGCGACCGCCCGGATCTCGAGCGGATGGTCAACGGCCACGGTCCGTCATTCCCGAGCGGCCACGTGATGGCTGCCGTCGCGCTCTGGGGGTTGCTGCCGCTCGTGGTCTCGCTCTACACGAGCAACCGTCGAGTGTGGTGGAGCACGACGGTCGGGTCAGCCGCGCTGATCGTCGCGATCGGCGCGAGCCGCATCTACCTCGGTGTGCACTGGTTCTCCGACGTGATCGGCGGGCTGATCGTCGGCGCGTTCTTCCTCCTCGGCACGGAGTGGGTGCTCACGCGTCAGCATCGCCGCGATCCCTGCGTGCGGGGTTGCGCGTGCGTGCACGCCGAAGAACCCGCCAGGCTCTAGCCCTCCCCGACCATCGCCGCCAGCTGCTCGCGGGTGATGTGCATCTGGATCTCGTGGACCTCGTCGTAGGGGAAGCCGAGGCGCTCGAACTCCTTGATCACCATCTCTTCGCTGTCCGCCTCATAGAGCGTGACGATGAAGCCCTCGAAGATGTTCACCGTGACGCTGACCATGGTCGCGTGCGTCCCCTTCAACACGTCGGGGGCGTTCTGCATGAACTCCTCTTGAGAGAGGCCGGGAGCGCGGTGGATCGTGGCGTACTGCGGCATGGGGACTCCTCAGGTCGGGGACGAGACCAACGTCCATACCCTAGGGCGTAGCGATATTCAGCACGCTTGACCCGTAAATCGGGACGACTTACGGTCAGCACCATGAGCGCGCTAGCAGAGCGACCTGACCTCGACATCGCCGAGCGCGACCGCCGTTGGGGTCGCGTGCGCGCCGGTATGGCTGAGCGAGGCATCGACCTCCTCATCGTGCTCCCCCAATCCGACCCGATCGACGTGCTCTACCTCAGCGGTGGCGAACAGGGCGCCGTGCTCTTCCCCGTCGAGGGTGATCCCTGGATCCTGCTCGGGGGCGAGGACAGCAACTTGGCAGTGGAGCGCGAAGGCTGGATCACCCAACGCGAAAGCGCGACCCCGTTCGGCTCGACCAAGGTCCCGTACGGAGAGGCCGTCGCGGACAAGCTCGAGCGGGCTGAAGCTGAAGCCGCCGCGGGTGGGCGTCGCCGGGCTCGACGGCGACCTGTACTCGCACGTCCGGTCGGCTGACGGTTACGCGGTCTACTCGAGCGTGCACCGGATCATCGGCGCGCTCGACGGCTGCGAGATCGTCAACGGGGCGCCGGTCATGTCGCGTGCTCGCTACGTGAAGAGCGAGGTCGAGATCGCCGGCTTCCGGTCGGGCATCGAGGTCGCGGAGGCCGGCGCTCGTGCCATCGGTGAGGCGTACAGCATCGGGAAGGCACAGGCCGATGCGTACCGCGCCGGCATCGCCGCGATGCTGCAGCCCGGGCTCGGCGTCCCCTCGATCGCATGGTGCCCAGGGCCGTGGAAGACCCCGCGGCCGCGGATCGTCGGCACCCCGCCCGGCGATGTCTTCGACGGCCTCTGCGTCGCGGCCGAGATCATGCCGGGCTGCGCGGATGATGACGCAGGTCGCCGAGCCGTTCTTCGCCGGCACGATCCTCCCCGAGCAGCAAGAAGCGTTCGACCTCAACATCGCCGCCTTCGAAGCGACGCGGGCCGCGCTGGTGCCGGGCGCGACCTGGCGCGACGTCGAGACCGCCGCGCTCGCCGTCGCCGACGGCACCGATTGGCAGGTGAGCTTCCTGCTCCACGGCGGCTTCGACGGACCGCTCTTCATTCCGGTCGACAGCCACGACGACGTGCTCGACGATCGCATCGAAGCCGACACCGTCTTCATCGCCAAGCCCACCGTGTTCCCGCGCGCAGCCGAGCGCGTCGTCGCGCGCAGCCACGACGTCAGCTGGGGCGACATGGTGGTGGTGAAGGACGGCGGCGCGGAGCGACTGGGCACCCGCCCCCAGCGCCTGATCTCGTACACCTGAGCCCCGATGGCCCGTTGACCCTCCTGTGTCGTAGACCTACGATTCGGGAAGCCAATCCTGTTATTCGGTGCATCGCCGACGATGCGAAGGGGGACACTGATGACCTGGGAGCGCAGCGCGATCGCGGATCTGTTCTCGGTCGCACAGAAAGCGGGGCCCTACGGCGAGTTGCCGGCGACTCCCGCCGGCCTGGATCCCCAGATCCACGTGTCGCGCAACGAGGGCGTCCAGCCCTTCTTCTCTCACCTGCGAGCGTGACTCGCTGGTGGTGACGCTGAGCGGCGAGGGCTTCGTCGAATTCCGCGACTCGAACGTGCTGCGCTTCCGGGTCACGCCGGGCGACTTCGTGTACGTGCCGGCAGGGACGCCGCACCGCATCCGGGCCGAACGCTCGATGGTGCAGCTTCGCTACAAGGCGCTCGACTCTGGCAGAGAAGTCGTGTCGTGGTACTGCCCCGAATGCAACACCGAGCTTTGGCGCCGCGAGTTCGACGCCACGAGCGAGATCCCTCAGCGCGTGTATCTCGAGGCAACCGCCGAGTTCAACGGCAACGACGATCTCCGCCGCTGCGCGAAGTGCCGCGCGGTCCACCCCGCCGTCGACGTCTCGGGCGCGCAGTGGGCAGAGATCGCAACATGGCTCGACGCCGAGCGCGCGGACACACCTCCCCGCGCCACCAACAGCGATCGTCTCCCCCCGGCGAACGACCGCGAGCCCCTCCGCACGAACGTGTTCGAGCTGATGCGGTCCACGACCACGCAGCTTCTCCCGCTCTTCCCCTACCTCGGCCCCGGGGCGATGCTGCCCGCGGGCGCGCTGTTCCGTGGCCGACCGGGAGCGGAATACGGACGCTTCTTCCACCGCAACAGCGAGGAGGAGGTCTCTGTCTGCTTCGGTGGGCAGAACGCTCTCGGCGCGGCGGGGGTGATGTTCATCGGCGGGAAGATGCACGAAGTGCAAGCGCCGCTGCTCGACACGAACGATCCCAACGCCTTCCTCGTCTCGGTCATCACCCAGCGGCAGCAGGACGAGGGCCGCGAGCAGCGTGAGTCGGTGATCTTCCGCTGCTCCGAGTGCAACAACAAGCTCCACCAGGTCGACTACTCGGCCGAGCTCCCCGACCCCGACCGCCCCGACCTTGTGACCGGAGGACGGGTCGACGACGAGTACGAGATGTTCCCCACCATGTGGGGCAGCATCCTTTCCACCGATTCGTTCAACTCCGACGAGAAGGCGCGTACCTGCACGAGGTGTGGCCACGTCAATCCCCCCTTCCCCGCCGAGGCCTGGGGCTGGCAGAACTACGTCGACCGCCACGAGGTCGTCAACGCGGCGCGCCATCTGCTCGACGAGACCGCGAACAAGGCGGAAGCCGCGGCGTCGGCCTGACGGCGCCCTAGCTTCCCGCGGGGGCCGCGTCGTCCGCTAGCGCGGCCTCGCCCAGGTAGCTCACCTCGAGCAGGTCGCGGCGGTTACGGAGGTCCTCGGCGCGGCCTTCGAGCACGAGCTCGCCGTGGTTCAGGACATACGCGCGGTCAGAGATGCTGAGCGACAGGTGCGCGTGCTGCTCGACGAGCAACAGCGCCGTGCCCGTGTCGGTGACGACGTGCTTGAGCAACGCGAGCAGGCGCTCGACGATGAGCGGCGCGAGGCCGAGGCTCATCTCGTCGACCACCAGCAGACGGGGCCGCGCGGCGAGCCCGCGCGCGATCGCGAGCATCTGCTGCTCTCCACCCGACAGCAGACCAGCCTTGCGCTTCGCAAGCGCTGCGAGCTCCGGGAAGAGCTCGCACATGTGGGCGACAGCGCTGTTGTTGCCGCGGGCGCCGAGACGGATGTTTTCCTGCACGGTGAGGTCGAAGAACAGCGCGCGGTCTTCGGGCACCAGGGACACGCCCATGCGCGCGATCGCGCTCGCGTGCATCGATGAAACGCTCGGTCCCACAGATCCTGATCTCGCCGGCAATGGGGGGCAGCAACCCACACGCAGTGAGGAGCGTCGTCGTCTTGCCGGCGCCGTTCGGCCCGAGGAGGGCGACGACCTCTCCCTCGGAGACGTGGAGCGAGACGTTGCGCACCACCGCGAGCTGTCCATAGCCAGCGACGAGGTCTTGCACGGCGAGCAGCTCGCTCACGCTGCACCGCCGGCAGGCTCGACCCGGGCGGGATCTTCGCCTAGGTAGGAATGCAGCACAGTCGGGGTTGCCGCGGATCTCAGCCGGCGTGCCGGAGGCGATGAGACGTCCGGCGTCGAGCACGTGGATGTAGTCGCAGACCGTGAGCACCAGCGCCATGTCGTGGTCGACGAGGAGCAGACCGAGCCCCGACGCCGCGACCTGACGGAGGCGCTCCCCGAGCTCCTCGGTCTCGATCCGGTCGAGCCCTGCGGCAGGCTCGTCGAGCATCAAGAGAGTGGGCCGGGCGACGATCGCGCGCGCGAGCGCGACCGACTTGCGCTCGGCCTGAGACAGCGAGCTCGGCAGACGATCGGCGACGCCGTCGAGGCCGAGCAGCGAGAGGGCGCGGGCGACATCGTCGCTGTCCCTCGCGCGCCACCGGAGGACCACATCGGTGAGCGACCTCCACCACTGCGAGCTCTCGGTCGTGACCCGCACGTTGTCTGCAACCGTCATGTCCTCGAACAACTCGAGGGACTGGAATGTGCGGGCGAGCTTGCTCAGCGCGCGCCGATGGGCTCGCATACGGGTGATGTCGCGGCCGTCGAATCGGATCGAACCGCCCGCGATCGGCGCGAAGCCAGTGACGGCGTCGATGAGCGTGGTCTTGCCCGCGCCGTTCGGCCCGATCAGGCCCGTGATCCCCTCGCAGGGCACGCGCAGCGACACGTCATCGACAGCCCGAAGACCCCCGTACACGACACAAAGCCCGGTCGATCTCGAGGTACGGGCGCGGCGCTCACGAGCTCACGCCCACCGTGGATGGCTCGGGCGCGGGCACCTCGGCGTCGGCCGCCGGCTTCGACCCCCGCGACGTCACCGCCGTTTTGACGCGGCGCAGGCCGCGTTCGAGCCCGTCGGACAGACCGTCGGGATGGAGGATCGTCGTCGCGACGAGGCCGAGACCGCCGATCAGGTAGGCGTATCGGCCGATGCCGAACCACTGATCGAGCAACGTGGGGCCGAAGCCATTCGGTGCGAAGAACAGGCCGGCAACGATGGCGCCGGAGATGCGCGCGACGCCCCCGATGTAGATGAGCGCGACGAGGAGCAGCGACGTCAGCACCGAGAACTGCTCGCCCGACAGGTTGCCGGTGAGGAGCCCGGTCATCGATCCGGCGGTGCCCGCGATGAACCCCGACGCTGCGAACGCAAAGAGCTTGGCGCGACCGAGGCTGACGCCGGAGGCGACAGCCGCGCGCTCGTTCGCCCGGATCGCGAGCATCTGGCGGCCAATGCCGCTGTTGCGCAGGAACGCCACCAATACTCCGATGAGCACCGCGATCACCAGCACGAGAACACCGAACTGGGGACGCGGATAGGCCGTCGCGTCCGAAGTTCTGATGTTGAAATCGATGCCGAACAGCTTCACAGCGGGGATCAAGCGGCCGGAGGCGCCGCCGGTGAAGGTGCCGCTGCTGAACAAGAACGCGTCGAGCGCGACCGCGGCGGCGAGGGTGAGCACCGCAAGGTGGATGCCTCGGGTTCGGAGCGCGGGCAGCCCGACGACCAGGGCGAGCGGCGCTGTGGCCAGGCCTGCGAGCAGCAGCGCGAGCGGGAAGGGCACGCTGAGCTCGGCACTCAGGATGCCGTACATGAAGCCACCGAATCCAGCGAACGCCATCTGCGCGAGCGAGATCTGGCCGGCGAACCCAGTGACCACGACGAGCGACAAGCCCAGCACGATCACGATCAGGCTCTGGATCAGCCCGAGCCGCAGACTGCTGCCGAGGGTGAAGAGCGCGATCGTGCCCGCCGCGAGGCAGAGCAGCGCCGACAGCAGGACCTGCTTCGGACGCCCGGCGACCGGCATCGCCCGATCGATCAGCGTGCCTCTCCACGGAATCGAACGCCCGAACACGACGAGGGCGACGATGATCGCAAGGAACGGCAAGCCCTCTTGAAGGCCGCTCTCGGGCAGCCAGTCGAACTCCAGGGTGAGCTTGGTCACCTCCGACTGCGCCATGCCAATCGCGAGACCAGCAACGACGGTCACCGAGAACGACGTCATCCGCCCGAGGAGCGCGGCGCCGAGCGCGGGAACGATGAACAACGTGAATGACGTCGGGTTGAGGCCGGAGATCGGTGTGATCAGGATGCCGGCGAACCCGGCGAGCGCCGTCGCCACCATCCAGTTCACCGCGCCGAGACGAGTCGACGAGTAGCCGCACACCGCCGCGCCCTTCTCGCTCTCGGCCGCCCCGCGCGTCGCGAGGCCGAACGTCGTGAACTTGAACACGGCCCACAGCGCGACGCCGATCGCGACAGTGAGCGCAGCGAGGTAGAAGCGATCGCGCGGAACGCTCGTGCCGAGGACGTCGAGCGGATCGTTCGGCAGGATCGTGCCCGCGGTCTGGCCGGAGATGTTGAAGGCGTCGTCGCCGAGGTTCAGGACCACCATGGCCTGCACGACGATCATGAGGCCGACCGACGCGACGAGACGAGCGAGCGGCGGCGAGCTGCGCAGCGGCCGGAAGATGACGAGGAAGATGACGAGACCGAGCCCCGCCCCATAGAGCAGCGCGATCAGGAGCGCGGGGAAAGTAGAGATGCCGTCGCCGAAGACCCGAACCCGAGACGGGATGCCGACGACCGGCAACATGAGGTAGCCGGTCGTGCGGAGGTCGATGTACGCGTACGCGATGAACATCGCGATCGCGCCCTGAGCGAAGTTGATGACGCCCGAGCTCCGGTACTCGAGCACGAGCCCGAGGCCGAGGATGGCGTAGACCGCCCCCGCACCGAGCCCGAGAAGGAGGAAGAGGACGTACTGCGACATCCGCTACCGCTCAGTGAGCGACAACGCGGCGATCAGCCCGCCGCTCCCCAGAGCGTGTCCATCGCCACGTAGTCACTGAGCTTCGTGACCGTCCCGTCGACGAACTGCACGAGGAACGCCGACCCTGCGCAGATGCCCGGGAAGTTGGCCACCGGCGGCGCCGAGCACGAGTACGGCACGTTGAGGAAGCTCGGCTGGTCGGCCGTCGCCTTGAACGCCGCGAGCACGCTCTCGTGGGTGAGCGACGCCGGGTCCATTTCATCGAGGAGCTCGTGGATGTTCATGATCGTGCCGAACCCACCACGAGAGAAATCGGTGTCGGCGGCGTCGGGCGCCTCCTCCGCCATGACCTCGTTGTACAGCACCACGTCGGGATCGTCAGGGAAGACCTCGGCACCCTTGTAGAGCCCGACGAAGTACACGCCGTCCGCAGCATCGCCGGCCGCGGCCAGGGTGTCCGGGTCGCCGCAGTTGTCAGGCATGATCATCGGCACGTCGGTGCCGAGGCTCGAGTACGCCTGGAACGCCGGCTGGCACGGCAGGCCGTAGGCGAGCAGCGCGTCGGGGTTGGTGTCGAGCGCGGCTGCGAACGTCGCGGTGAGGTCAGCGGAGCCCACCGGTGCGTTCACCGGAGTCGGCGCAGGGATGCCGGCGGCCGTCGCGGGCGCATCCATGAACAACGCCCGGATGAACGCGTTGGACGGAAGGTCGAGGGCCAGCGCGGCGAGGTTCGTCGCCTGCAGCTCGGAGATCGCGAAATGCACCATCGCCGGGAACAGCGACGCCGACCACCCGTTGAAGAGGGCTCGGGTCGGCGACGTGTACTCCGGCGGCGTGAACGACGCGCCACCGATCAGCGGGATGCCGGTCGCGTCGATCGTGGGCTGCACCGACAGGGCGCCTGCGTCGGGGCCGGGGATGATGATCAGAGGGTCCTTCTGGAAGAGCTCGTTCACGCACGCCGTCAGCCCAGGGGGCGTGTAGTCGGTCGTGCACGACTCGAGCTGGATCGGCCGGCCCCCGATGCCACCGAGCTGGTTGTTCACGTACTCGACTGCGGCCTCGGCCCCGTCGATCAGCTCGGGCGCCGTGAAGGACTGGTTGTCGGCCGGCGTGTAGATGCCGATCACGATCGGTTCGCCGGTGGCCTGCTCGCCGGCCGCCGTCGTCGCCGCACCCCGTGGTGGCGGCGCCCGCGGCCGTCGTCGCCGCGTCGCCTGTCGTGGTATCTGAAGCGTCGCTTCCGGAATCGTCGTCGCCGCACGCCACCAGGGTCATCACGCACGCGGCAGCAACGACGCCACCGACGAGCCGCCTACGTGCCCGCTTCTTCATCGCGCCCATCTGATCCCCCCAGTAGCCGATTACCGAATTGCAGGACTTGAGTGCCGAATATTAGGGCACCGGCGTCGACCCGAGCAAGACGTCAGGCGACCGCGCCGCTGACCGCAGCGTGGATGTCGAGCAGCGGGAGCACTTGCTCGGGCGGCCGGCGACCCATCCCACATTCGGTGGCCACCCCGAACGACGGAACGACTTTCGATGCCGCGGCGATGCGCCTCTCGGTGCCTTCGACGCCGTCGGTGAAGTGCACCAGGCCGAGGTAGAGCTCGGTGTCGTCGTGCAGGGCGAGGTCGCCGAGAGGCGCGAAGTAGGCGACGTCGTCGCGGTCACGCGGCACCGGCAGGTGGATCCACGTCAGCGGACGGTTCACGCTGGCGCTCAGCGCGTTCGCGATGTCGGCGAGCTTGCTTGCGTCGACGGGCTGCTTGAAGTGCTCGTGCTCGTAGTCGCCGTAGCACAGGTGGTACCCGAGCTGGATGTCCGGGGGCACCCAGCTCGCGTAGCGGGTGAGACGATCGAGCACTCCCTGGCGAAGGTCACCCTCGAAGTAGGGAGGGAAGACCTCCTCGAGGATGCCGAACTCGGCCGCGGTGTCCCACTGGAACGCGAGCTTGTCGTGCGGCACGACGGTGGCGATCTGCTCGATCTCACGCTGCATCGCCGTCTCGTACGCAGCCTCCAGCGTCAGCTCGAGGCCGGGTACGACGAACGCGCTGATTGGCGCGAACGGGGTCGGGAGGCTGACCTGGAACCGCCAGTGCGACGGAAGGTCGCCCGCTCGCTTGCAGCTCCGAGAACAGCTCGAACGACGAGATCGCGCTCTCGGCGTAGCCAAGGGCGCCGAAGTCGACGTCGTCGGCAGACGCCCCCTCCCTCATCGCGATCCGCGGGTTCGGGGCGTAGTTGCGCGGACCGGGCGGGATGACCTCGAACTGCGGATCGGCCATGAACCGGTGCAGCTGCCAGACGATCCAGTCGAGGCGCGGCCCGGTCTCCCCGTCGGTCACCCGGCGGAGTCGATCACCGAGCCGTTCCGCGCACGCGCGGAACACCGACTCCGCATCGGGCAGTGAGACCGAGCCCACGAGATGCGCGCCATTTGGTTCCAGCCATGTCTCCCCCTATGTCGCGAAGCTGTGACGTGAAGTCATGAGCCGAGCTCGTCGTAGACGCGCGCCGCGGCGGGATGCAGCGGGATCGGCGTCGCACGCATGTGCTCGGGTTGGAATGGATAGTTGAGCGGACTGCGGTCGGACGGTATGTGGTGGTACTGCCGCTCGATCGCGTGCGAGGTGTGCACCATGCACCATGTGAGCAAGTACGCGACGTCGTCGGGCATGTCTTCGTGCACGAGCACCAGGAAGCTGCTGAAGTCAAGCGTCAGAACGTCCTCGTCGCACCCCGGGAGGTATCCAGCGCGAAGGATCCCTCGCGGCCAGTGCAGCTCATGCTCGAGGACGCTGAGCGCGGCGTCCTCCATCGGGATGAAGTTCGTCTTGCGAGCGACGCCGATCTCCTGCCACGGGGGCGTCATGATCGCCTCGTGGAACACCGCGTCCGCGAGGCCGTCTCGGTACCAGTGGAGCGGAGGGAACGGGCGCTCGTCCTCCATGAAGCTGCCGCCCCACCCGAGGAACTGATCGCGCGGGATGCCGTGGGCGGCCATCGCGCGGTTCACTCCGTAGCCGACCGTGTTCACCCCGTCGTTCTGGGACGTCGCGATCTTGAGCGGCACCTTCTTCTCGCGCAGGTCCTCGAACGTGCGGACGCCGTGCTCGGCCCCGACGGCGAACACCAACCGGTCGTCCTGCGGCATCACGCCGAGCGCGCACAGCTCGGGATGGGGCGCGCCTTCGAACATGCCGACACCGGCAACGGCTGAGTAGCCGACGTAGGCGGGCACGACCATCGAGAGGTCGACCTCTTGCTTGACGATCGCGTCGACGGCGTCGGTGCCACCGCGCCCAGTCCAGATCGCGGTACGCGACCCGGGCCCCGCCCGATCGTTGAACTCCTGGGCGAGCCAGCCGCAGATGCGATGAAGGTTCGCTTGTCCCCAGTCGCCTTGGAACTGGAGCGTGACGGGGCGGTCGATGTGGGGTTGCCCGGCCTTCGGTATCACGCGCTGCGAATGGCGTCGGCGACTTCGGGCCAGCGGATGCCCTCGAGGTCGGCGAGATCGTGGACGGCGCCGCACGACCCGCAGCGTCGGAGGTCGATGTCCGCGTTGAAGGCGTTACAGGCGCGCCAGTAGGCGTCTTGCGGCAGCTCCTGCTCGGTGTCGAACTCGTCGCGGTGCACCTCGGCGCCGCATGCTGAGCAGAACCACGCCACGGCTTCGAGGCCCGCGTGCAGCGCCTTGTAGCGCACATGGATCGACGGCTCGTCGGGCCGGATGCGGCTCGCCGTGCCCGCCGGCACGTAGACGAGGTCACCCGGCTCGAGGCGGTGGTAACGGACCGGTGAGTGCTCGAGGTCGAGCGTCGCGGTGCCCGACACCTGCGCGAGCACAGTGTCAGCCGAGCAGATGAGGAAGAAGGGCTGCGGTCGATCGTTGCGGGAGACGTGCACCTGTGGGTCGCGGCCGTCGACGAGCACCGGCAGCTCGTCATAAGGCCCGCACTCCTTCGCGGCGTCGAAGACTTGCACCAGCTTCTTGCGGCTGAGCTCCATGAGTCAGGCCGTCGCTTGCGACTCGGCCGCCTTTGCCAAAAAGGCCGTGCGCGTCGTTGACGGTGCGCTGATGCATCGACCATTTCGCCCAGCCCCACTCGTGCATCGGGAACGGCGGGTTCAGGTGGCCGCAGCTCTTGCACGTGCGCAGCGACTCGTCGGAGTTGAAGCGGGCGACGGGCTCGACCGACTCGTTCAATGTCGGGAACGCGGGGAAGCGATCCTCGTGGTCCTCGGTGGGGCGATCGGTGAACTCGTGCGCGAACAGGTGCTCGTGGCACTTCACGCACTTCCAGATGAGCTTCTCGGTCTGCGCCTCGGTGTCGCTCTGGCGCTGCACGATCGTGACGAGCAAGAAGCTGTCGGGCGACCCGGGGTCGCGCAGGAAGCTGTTGACCCCGTGGAGGTTCGGCTGCGCCATGATGCGGCCGGTCTCGAGGAGCGCGCCGTTCGCACCCCAGACGAACGTGATCTCGTCGACGGTGTTGTAGTGGAAGAAGTGCCCGACGTCGTAGCCCGGGCCACCGCGGAAGAGCGCGCCGGAGTACACGATCGCCCCGGGCCCGTAGTAGGGGAACAGGGGCACGAGTTGGGTGTTCGCGTGCTGCATCCGCTCGTAGACGTTCACCTTGAGCGGCTCGCGCGCACCGGTCGGCGGCGGGATGCGGTGCTCCTGCGAGGGTGCAGTCGAACTCTCGGTCATCTGAGCCATGGGTTCCCCCTCAGGCCATTCGAGTTGTCCTGATTGTCAGGATGTCTCTCTTGCATTTCAGCACCAGTGAGCGCCACGGTGCAACGCCGAGCTCAGCCGATCTCGGCAAGGCGATCGGTCACCCGCTTCGCCGCCGCCTGCGCCGCCTGAATGACCGCGGGAAAGTCGTCCTCGGTGACCTCGAACGCCAGGCACGCCACGCTGATCCCGGCGGTCAACTTGCCGTCGGGCCCGAACACCGGTGCGGCCACCCCTCGCACGCCGACGTCGCGCTCGCCATTGCTCAACGCATAGCCGCGCTCTCGGATGCCGGGCGAGCTCGCCGCGCAGCTCATCAGGGTCGGTGATCGTCGTGTCGGTGAAGCGCTCGAACGGCGCGAGGGAATCGACGACGCGGTCGGCGTCCTCTTCGTACGCGAGCAGCACCTTCGCCGGCGCTCCCGCATGCAACGGGAGCAGGTGGCCCCGCTCGTAGCTCAGCCGGATCGGCCGGGCGATCTCGACCCGCTCGACGCACACCGCCATGTTCCCGGAGCGCCGCGTGAGCAGCACGGTTTCGTCGACCTCACGCGCCAGCGTCACGCATGATCGGCAGCGCGATCTCGGACAGGCCGAGACCTTCGCGCGCGATGCGAGCGAGCTCGAACACCCGTGATCCGAGCCGGAAGCCACCCCGCACGGCATCCTCCTCGAGGAGGTTCGACGTCCGGAGGCTCTGCAGGTAGCGATAGGTCGTGCTGCGCGACATGCCGAGTCGCTCGGCGATGTCGCCCGCGGAGAGGACCGGCGTATCCACGTCGAACAGGAACAGCACGTCGATCGCACGATCAGCGGTGCTGTTGCGCCCGGTCGTGGATGCTCCCGTTTCACTGGGCACCTGTCCCATCATATGGGTCTGGCGCCTATCGGAGGATCTTCACGATATTCAGGACGCTTGACCCGTTTTTCGGGAGTCATTACCGTGAGATCGGACCTGAGGAGGATCGATGGAGTTCGGTGTGCAGTTCTTCCCCTCGGTCGGGCCAGAGACGACGCCGGCGAGCCAGTACTTCGCGGAGGCGCTCCGGCTCACCGAGCAGTCCGAGGCTCTCGGGTTCACGAACGTCCGCACCGTCGAGCACTACTTCCACCACTACGGCGGGTACTCGCCGAATCCGCTCATCTTCCTCGCTGCCGCGGCAGCCCGCACGACGACGATGCGGCTCATCACCGGCGCGGTGCTCCCTGTCTTCAACCACCCCCTGAAGCTCGCCGGCGAGATCGGCATGCTCGACGCGATCTCGGGCGGTCGACTCGAGGTCGGCTTCGCCCGCGCCTTCCTGCCGCACGAGTTCCAACGCTTCGGGGTGAGCCTCGACGAGAGCCGCGACCGCTTCGACGAGGGCATCGCGATCGTCGACCGGTTGCTCCGCGAGGAGGATGTCGCGTTCGAGGGCCGGTTCCATCGCTTCCCCGCAACGACCTCGCTGCCCCGCCCGACCCAGCAGCCGCGGCCTCCGTTCTGGGTCGCTGCGCTCGCGACCGAGGCCTCGTTCATCAGCGCCGGCACGCACGGCTACTCGATCATGGCGATCCCGCTCGCCGGCGCGAAGCTCGCGTCGCTGCTGTCGGCCTACCGAGACGCCTGGCGCAGCGCGGGTCACCCCGGTGATGGGCGGGTCATGCTCGCGTTCCACATGCTCTGCCACGAGGACGAGGCGACCGCGCACGATCTCGCACGCGACCTCATCAATCAGTACCTCGCAAGCCTCGTCGACGGCGCGAGCGGGTGGCTCGACGGCTCGAGCTCGGACGACTACCCCGGGTACGACGCGATCATCCGAGGCCTGAAAGCCGACTCGTTCGAGTCGCAGCTCGCTCAGGGCGCGGTGTGGGTCGGCTCCCCCGACTCGATCTCGGAGCAGATCGCCGCCTACGCCGAGGCCGTCGGGGGGTTCGAGATCGCCTCGATGCAAGTGAACTTCGCGGGCCTCCCGTACGAGGTCGCCACCCGCTCACTCGAGCTCTTCGGGCGCGAGGTGCTTGCCGAAGTTCAGCCCGCTCGCTGTCACGACGCCGTGAAGCTGGCGCTCTTCGACGACTGGCGGCTCGGAGTCGTCGATGCTGACGCGCAGTCATGATCTGGGACGTGACCGACGGGCTCACCGGACCGCGCGATCCCGATCCCTTCGGCGCCGGATGGTGGGTGCGCATGTGCCGCGACTTCGACCAGGTGCGGCCGAAGATCGACCGCTTGGTCGCGTCGCGCGACGCCCGTCCGCTCGGCGACGTCTCGCTTCGTGCGCCCGTGCTGAACCCTGGCAAGGTGCTCGCGACCGCATCGAACTACGGCGAGCACGTTGCCGAGATGCGCGAGATCGTCCTGGACCGCGTGGCTGGGCACGTGGACGGATGGCTCTTGAGCTTCGACGTGTTCCTGAAAGCGCCTTCGTCGATCGTCGGCCCGGACGACGCGGTGATCCTCCCCTCCTCGGAGGTCGAGAACGGCCGCGAGATCCACCACGAGAGCGAGCTGGCGGTGGTCATCGGCCGGGAGGCCTCGCGAATCCCCGAGGCGGATGCCCTCGAGCACGTGCTCGGCTACACCGTTGCTCTCGACATGACACGTGCGCGGCGAGGGCGATCGCTCGCGTCGCAAGAGCTACGACACGTTCACTCCGATCGGACCATGGTTGGTCACGAGCGACGAGATCGGCGACCCGGGCGAGCTCGACGTTCGCCTCGAGGTCGATGGCGAGTGCCGGCAACGAGCGCGTACCGGCGACATGCTCGTCAGCGTTGCTGGAATCATCTCGTACGCGTCTTCGGTGATGCGCCTCGATCCGGGTGATGTCATCCTCACGGGCGCACCCCCGGGAGTCGGCGAGGTGCACGCGGGAGAGGTGATGGTGTCGCAGATCAGCGGCATCGGCGCGATGCGCAACCCAGTGCGGATAGGAGCGTGATGACCGACCACCGAGACGACCCTCGAGACCTGCAGGACCGGCTCGACTCCTTCTACGCCGACCTCGCCTCCGTCGACCTGCAGCCGCTCTGGACCCAGACCAAGAACCTGCTGCCCGGCGATCCCCGCTCCCGCCGCCATCCCGTGGCTGTGGCAGGGCGCGACGCTGCGCGCACTCGCAGCGCACGCGCACGCGACCTCATCACGATCGAGCGCGGCGGCGAACGACGCGTGCTCGCCCTCGCGAACCCCGGGCTCGGCGGCGCGCCGTTTGCGACGCCGACGCTCTGGGGCGCGATCCAGGCGCTCGGTCCGCACGAGACGCGCTCCCGCCCATCGCCACACCGCCTCGGCGATCCGGTTCGTCCTCGAGGGCGCCGGCGTGTGGACGACCGTCGACGGCGACGCGTGCCGCATGCATCCCGGCGACCTCGTGCTGACCCCCGCGTGGACGTTCCACGACCACACGAACGAGGGCGACGAAGCCATGATCGTGGTTCGACGGCCTCGACCTCCCACTCGTCAACACGCTCGACGCCGTCTTCTACGAGAACCATCCCGACTTCAACCAGCCCGTGCGGGGCTACGACCTGTCGGAGCAGATCTATGCCGGCAGCGGCCTTCTGCCGTACGGAACATCGACACGACGGCGCCGCACTCGCCGCTCCTCGTGTACCGGTGGGCGCAGAGCGACTCGATGCTCACCCGCCTGCTGGCCTCCAACGGAGGAGTCGATGGCGAGCATCGAGTTCACCGACCCCACCTCCGGCAAACCGGCGCTGCCGACGATGACCTGCGTGCTGCACCGAGTTGTTCCCGGCGGCCGGTCCGTCACGACTCGCAAGGCCGGCAGCTCGATCTTCGTGGTGTATCGCGGCGCGGGCCGAAGCGTGATCGATGGGCAGGCCTTCGAATGGACCCCGGGCGACATGTTCGTCGTTCCGTCCTGGAAGTCCGTCGACCACGAGGCCGAGGCGACCAGCGAGCTGTTCGAGGTGAGCGACGAGGCCGCACTCCGTGCGTTGCGACTGTTCCGACGCGAGACGCTCGACGAGCACCAAGACGTGAAGACCGTCTTTCAACCGGCGGTCCTTGAAGCGATCAGGACGTGACCCACGCGATCGACGAGGTCGTGCGGGCGAACCGCGCCCTTGCAGCGGCTGGTCAGTCCGATCTGATCTGGGGGCACGCGTCGGTTCGTGACCCCGCGGGTCGAGGCGTGTGGATGAAGGCGGCCGGCTGGGGCTTCGAGGAAGATCACCGCGGAACGGGTCGTCCTCGTCTCCAACGACGGTGAGGTGCTCGCCGGCACGGGAGCGCGCCACATCGAGTACCCGATCCACAGCGAACTGATGAAGCGCCGTCCCGATGTCGGCGCCGTGGTTCACACCCACGGGCCATCGGCGGTGGCGTTCGCGTCACTCGACGTGCCCCTGCGAGCGCTGTCTCACGATGGCGCGTGGTTCGCGGAGCCCGACATCCCGAGGTTCCGCGACACCGGGAGCTTGGTCCGGACAGCGGAGCTCGGGGCGGCACTGGCGTGCGCGATCGGAGACGCACCGCGGTTGCCTCATCCCGAACCATGGGCTCGTGACGGTTGGATCGACGATTGCGGAGGCAGTGATGGGCGCTGTCGTCTTGGAGAGGGCCTGCATGGTGCAGCTCGCGGCGATGGCCGCCGGCGGGCCGCACGTGTGGTCGGACAAGCACGAGGTGGAGCTCAAACGGCGCGAGGTCTGGGCGCCAGAACAGATCGCCGCAGGTTTCGACTACCTGTGCCGCGTCGCAGAGGCCAGGCGCCGCTAGCGCCGAGTTTCCACGAGCTCGTGTTCGAACGCGAATGCGGTCGCGCCAGCACGCGAGGTGACACCAATCTTCGTGAAGATGTTCGACAGGTGGCGTGAGACGGTCTTCACGCTGAGGTAGAGCTCACTCGCGATCTCGCTGTTCGACTTGCCTGCGGCAATCAGCCGCAGCACTTCGACCTCCCGTTCAGTGAGTCCCGCCGGGAGCGACGGCCGCGGGTCGACCAGCAACCGAGCGTCGAGGGAAGCGCCGATGTGGTCGAAGAGCGACGCGGCGGCGGTGAACGATTCCGTCGCCCCGGCCTCATCGCCGGTGGCGCGGAGGGCCAGGCCCAGAAGAGTGCGCACCGTGGCGACCTCGTAGGGAACATCCAGCGCGACCCAGCACTCGAGCGCGCCCTGCAGGCTCGTGCGGGCTGCCTCGGCATCGCCCTGCGCGAGCTCGAGGCGACCTCGGGTGGACAACACCGTCGCCTTGAGCAGGGGCGTGCCGAACGCGGCGGCGATCTCCTCGAGCTCGACGAGCGCGTTGTGGGCGGCATCGAGGTCGTCCGCCGCAATGGCGACGTGGGCGTAGATCGGCAACAAGGCCGAACGAGCGAGACGGTTCGTCGTGTCCCGCAGGCACGCGCTCGACAATCGCCATCGCGGAGCCCGTGCGACCCTGTGCCAAGCGGAGCAGCGCGAGCTCGGCGCACGGTCGGCCGCACAGCGCTTGTGAGCGCTCGAACGCCTCCTCGGCCCGGTCGAGCTGGCCGAGCCGACGCCGGATGTCGCCGACCTCGGCGTGGGCGACCGCGCTGTTGCCGATGTGGCTGCCGACCAGCTCGTCGCAGGCTTGCAACGCCTCGCGTTCGGCCGCGGCGAACTCGCCGCGGCGTTTGAGCACCACCGCACGATGGACTCGACAGATCCCCGGGAAGATCGCGAAGGGATGGTCCTGCGCCCACCGCATCGTCGCCTCGGTCCACTCGGACGGCACGGTCGAGGTCGCCGAGCTCTTCACAGGCGCTGATCAGGCTGCAGTACACCTTGCCCGTCGAATAGGGCCCCAGGCGTCCCTCCACCGCGAAGAGCATCGCCTCGTCGAGGTGCGCCATCCCCTCGGTGACCTCGCCCTGATCGATCAGGATTCGGCCGACGGTCTGGAGCGCCTCGGCCTCGAGATCCGGTGATCGGAGGCGCCGACCGAGCGCGATCACCGGTGTCGCGAGGGCAATCGCGGCGGGGAGGTCGCCGCCGCCGTGCGCAGTCTCGGCTTCACGCAGCAGCAAGGCCCCGTGCTCGACGCACTCAGTGTCGCTGTCGAGGGAGCGCCGAGCCCGCCGGAGCCACGCCTGCGCCACCGAGGGACGCGCGCCGATGGCATGGTGCTCCCACAACCACACCGCGCACTGTCCGGCCCGGCGCTGATCGCCGAGCTCGTCGTAGGCGCGGTACGCGCGCTCGCGCGCCGTGATGCATTCGTCGAGACGGCCGAGCCACCACGCGGCTTCCGCCATGAGATCGGCCCGCTCCGCCTCGAGCTCCCCTGAGTCGACCGACGCCGCCGATGCGGCGTCGAGCGCTGCCTGCCAGTCGTGCCGCGACAGCGCCTCTCGAGCGTCGACCAGCATCGGACGAAACCTAGCCATCGGCGACGAGGGCGCCGGTCAGCCGAGAGGCATGAGCTGCGCGCCGACATGGTCGAGCACCGGCCGGAGATCCTCGGCCGGACTGAACTCGACGAACGTCACGCCGTCGTCGGTCCAGCCGGTGTGGCCGCCCGGCCAGTAGTACATCTCGCCGGCGCGGCTGAGCTCCTCGCTTCCGTCGAGGTAGCGGAGGTGCATCGAGCCGGAGATCACGTATCCCCAATGCGGGCAGTGGCAGACATCTCCCGGTAGCCCCTTCAAGAGCGGCGTGAAGTCGGCGCCCGGCGGCAGCGTGAGGTGACGGACGAGCTGGCCGCCCCAATCCTCGCCCCGCGTCACGATGTCGCCTACCTCGAGCTCGATCGCGAGGTTCTTCTCTGCAGCGTGCATGGCATGTCCTCTCGTTTCGAGCGGACCAGGCCGATCCCTGGCGCCGCGAGCTGATCGTGCTCCTCGACCACTCCCGCTGGCATCGACCGCAGCCACCAACGTCGCGCCGGTTGCCTCGCCGCTGATGGGGCGTTCGTCCCATTCGGGCGCCGTCCGGGCAACCCGGAGAAATGGGGCGCACGGCGGACGCCGAGCGAGCGCCGTTGCCGGATGATCGAGCCGTGACCAACGAGAACCGAACGGACGTGATCGGGCTGATCGAGATCGGCCGCGACCGCGAGGCCGCCCGACGCGGAGCACTCGAAACCGGAGGACCCATGGAGCCCTTGACCCAGCTCAGCCAGCTCGCACCGCTCCTCAGCGGCGTCGTGGCGGGCGTGCAGCCCGACCAGCTCGATCTGCCGACGCCGTGCGCCGAGTTCACCGTGCGCGGGGTGTTCGAGCACATGATCAGTGGAGCGACTGCGTTCGCCGCCGCCTACCGGGGCGAGACGCCGTCGGAGCCCGACGTGAGCGATGTCCTCGCGAGCTTCGGCCCGGCGCTCCAGAACCTCGGAGCGGCGATGAGCGCACCCGACGCCCTCGACAAGACCGTGGCCGCCCCGTTCGGTGACGTGCCGGGCGAGATGTTTGCCCGCTTCGTCGTGCTCGACGGCCTCGTACACGGCTGGGACATCGCGACCGCGACCGGTCAGACGTATGACCCGAGCAATGAGCTCGTCGCGGCGGCCGATGCATTCGCCCATCAAGCGCTCGACCCCTTGCGCGACGGCACGACCTTCGCCGCCGCAGTCCAACCCGCCACCGACGCGTCGCCCATCGAGCGACTCGCCGCCTACACCGGACGCCACCTTTTGACAGGAGCAACCCAATGAGCACGCAGACCAACCAGACCATCGACCTCGAAGCCATCAAGTCGCGTCAGCACGCGACGTGGTCCTCCGGCGACTACGCCGTGATCGGGACCACCTTGCAGATCGTCGGCGAGTCACTGTGCGAGGCCGTCGACGTCAGTGCGGGATCGCGTGTGCTCGACGTGGCGGCCGGCAACGGCAATGCCTCGCTCGCGGCAGCGCGCCGCGGCGCCGAAGTCACCGCCACCGACTACGTCGAGGACCTTCTCAACCGAGCCAAGCGCCGCGCCGACGCGGACGGGCTCCTGATCGAGACCCGCGTTGCCGACGCCGAGAACCTGCCCTACGACGACGGCTCGTTCGACTCCGTGCTGTCCACGTTCGGCGTCATGTTCACGCCGAACCCCGAGCGTTCGTCGGCCGAGATGGCCCGGGTGTGTCGCCCGGGCGGGCGCATCGGCCTCGCCAACTGGACGCCCGAGGGCTTCATCGGCCAGATGTTCAAGATCATCGGCGCGCATGTCCCGCCGCCCGCCGGCGTGCCCTCGCCGCTCGCGTGGGGCAAGGAAGACCGGCTCCACGAGCTGTTCGACGGAGCGGCGAAGGTCGACGTGCAGCGACGCCACTTCACGTTCCGCTACCGATCCGCGACGGACTTCGTCGAGACGTTCAAGACCTTCTACGGCCCGATGGTCAAGGTGTGGGATGCGCTCGACGACGACGGCCGGGCCTCGTTGCGCAGCCAACTCATCGCGCTGGCCGAAGGCGCCAACCGCGCGACCGGGCGTGCCTTGACGGTGCCCTCCGAGTATCTCGAAGTGGTGGCCACGCGGACGTCGTAGTGACCTGGGGCGGGCTTCGGCCCGCCCCACCCCACGACCGGGATCCGCGGCGGAGTGGCTCGGGTATGCCGCGGTGTTGGTGCACGTCGACCGGATCGTCCACGACCTCACCTGACCTCTCCCCGGCTGAACTCGGGGGACGCCGAGAAGCGCATTCGTACAATCGGAGCGTGGATGACAACCGGCGCATCCGATGGGCGCCGATGCTGCCAGCTGGCAAGCTGATCCGGCTGTACGAAGCGAATGCCACCGGCATGCTCGACGATGACCTGCTCGACGACGTCGGTTGGCGACTGTGGGAGCGACTCACCGACGTCGTGCGGGTGACGAACGGGAGGGTTCGCTGCCCGAGCTGCGGCACTGAGTTCCAGGTGCGATCGCCCGACCGTTCGCGTGATGACGTCGTGCCGTGTCCCGGCTGCGAATGGACGGTCACGGCCCGGGTGTGGCACAAGAGCTGGGAGCATCGCGATCTGAACGGACGGTGCCCGGAGTTCCAGCGCTATGTCGACAAGTGGCCGGTGGCAAGATCCGTTCGCGACCGGATGCTCCTGATCGACGAAGTCGTGCACGCGCTGCATGTCTCGTCGCGAGACGATGCTCCCGGGAACTTCGCGCCACGAAACTTCCTGGAAGGGTCGCGACCGAAGATCGTCGCGCTCCTCGAAGAGCTCGCCGACGGACCCGGCAGTCACATCGCGGACGGCGCCCGAGCCCGCTGGCAGGCGGCGCAGCAGCACTACCGCTCTCGATGACGCCGCCGTTCAGGCGGGGACCGACGCCTTGAAGAACCCCCGCAGTGCGTCGCCCATCTCGGCTCGCACGGGCACGCTCGACAACACGAGCGCCGACCATGGTCAGCGACGTGTGCGTGTGACCGCGGGCGAAGACGTGACGCGTCGCTACGCCCGCATCCTCGAGCGCCTGGGCGTAGGCCTGGCCCTCGTCCCGCAAGGGGTCGAACTGGCTCGTGACGATCACCGCCGGCGGCAGACCTGAGAGGTCGTCGGCGCGCAGCGGAGCCACTCTCGGGTCGGCTCGATCGGCGCCATCCATGTAGTGGTCCCAGAACCACTCCATGAGCGGCTTGGTGAGGATGTAGCCCTCGGCGTTGTCGCGGTAGCTGATGCGTGTCATGTCGCTGTCGGTCACAGGGTTGACGAGCAGCTGCCCCACGATCTCAGGACCGCCCGCGTCGCGGGCCATGCGCGCCGCGACAGTCGCGACGTTGCCGCCTGCGCTCCAACCGGCGACGGCGAGCTGGCCGGGAACGCCGCCGAGGTCGACGGCGTGGTCGGCGATCCAGCGGACCGCGGCGAACGCATCGTCGGCCGCCGCGGGGAACCGGTGCTCCGGCGCGTGGCGGTAGTCGACTGAGACGATGATCGCGCCCGATCGGTCGCACAGGTCGCGACAGAACGGATCGTCCGACTCGTGGCTCCCCAACACCCATCCGCCGCCGTGGAAGTAGGCGACGATCGGGTGGGGTCCCGGCGAGGCCGGTCGGTACAGCCGATACGGCAAGTCACCGCCCGCGCCCGGCAGGGCAGCCGTCGACCACCTCACCGACGTCCGGGCCCGGGCGGGCGCATCGCTGCCGACGCCTCCATGAACGCACGGGCGTCGGTCGGCGACATCGTCTCGAGCGGCGGCAGCTCGAGCGCCGCCATCATGTCGAGCACCATCGCGACGTCGGGCTGCAGCCGGCGGACGACGCCGTCGTTGCACTGCGAACAGTCCGGGCCCAGCCAAACGGAACCCGAGGTAGTCCGTTCGCGACGACCTCGTCGCAGATCGCCCGGTACGCATCGACGCCGCCGATGTACGGCAGGAAGACGCGCGGCTTGCCGGGAACGTTCGCGCCCATGTACCAGGAGTTCGCCGTCGGGTGGAGCGTGATGTCGGCACAGTCGTTCACGTGCTGCACCCAACCGGCCTCCGCCTGCGGAGTGGGCTCGATCGTGTCGAAGCCGCGCGACCTCATGTCCGCGAGCGGTGTCGGCCACCCAGTCGACGTGCTGCTCGATCGACACCGACATGTTCGACAGCACCGACGGGCTTCCGGGCCCGGTGATGGCGAAGAAGTTCGGAAAGCCGACGGTGGTGAGGCCGAGGTAGGTCGTCGGACCAGCCGCCCACTTCTGCTTGAGCGTGACGCCGTCGCGACCGGTGATGTCGACGGAGACCAGCGCGCCCGTCATCGCGTCGAATCCGGTTGCGTAGACGATCGGCGTCGAACTCGAACGACTCACCGACTGGTGTCGATGCCGGTCTCGGTGATGGTGTTGATCGGGTCCTTGCGCAGATCGACGAGACGGACGTGCGGGAGGTTGTAGGTCTCGAAGTAGCTCGTGTCGAGACACGGCCGCTTGGTGCCGAAGTAGTAGTCCTTCGCGCACAGCGACTCCGCCGTCTCGGGATCGGTCACGATCGACGCGAACCTTCTCCCGGATCATCTCGGCCACGATCTCGTTCGCTTCGGGGTTGACGGCTTGGTCGGCGAAGATGCCGAGGATGCTGAAGAGCTCGCCCGCTTCGTATGCCGCCTCGAAGCGTTCGCGGCGCTCCTCCTCGGAGCACATGGCCGCCATCAGCTCGGGTGGTTCCGACCGGGATGCCACCGCGAGAACGCTTCGCCGCGTCGCGGTAGGCAGCGCGGTCGGCTTCGAGGGCGGCGAGCCGATCGGCCGGCGCGGGACCGTTGAAGGCGGGGACGGAGAACGCGGGTGTCCGCTGGAACACCGTGAGCTGCGCGGCCTGCTCGGCGATGAGGGGGATCGACTGCACGGCCGACGACCCCGTGCCGATGACCGCGACTCGCTTCCCCGTGAAGTCGACACCCTCGTGCGGCCAGCGGCTCGTGAAGTAGACGTCGCCCGCGAACCGGTCGGCACCTTCGATGTCGACCTCCTTCGGCATCGACAGGCAGCCCGTCGCCATCACGTAGTAGCGGCACGACAGCTCGGCGCCGCCATCGGTGCGCACTCGCCACATCGAAGCCGATTCGTCCCAAATCGCGGCCTCGACTCGAGTCGAGAAGTCGATGTCGCGACGCAGGTCGTACCGCTCGGCGACGAACTGGAGGTACGAGAGGATCTCGGGCTGCGTGGCGTACTTCTCCGACCACGTCCACTCGCGCTCGAGCTCAGGATCGAAGCTGTACGCGTAGTCGGTCGTCGGGATGTCGCACCGGGCGCCGGGATAGCGGTTCCAGTACCACGTGCCGCCGACGTCGTCGGCCGCCTCGAGCAGCCGAGTCGAGAAGCCGAGCTCCCGAAGCCGGCGGAGGAGGTAGAGGCCCGAGAACCCGGCCCCGACGACCACCACGTCGTAGTCCGGCCGATCCTGCGAACCGTTGCTTCCAGCCACGTTCATTCCCCCTTGTGCGGGCCATCAGGGTCATGTCGCGCGAAGTGATTCTCACACGTCGGGTCGGGGCGCCGGTCCTGCTCCCTTCGCCCGACTGCGGACGCGTGCCCAAAGACGGCGTTGAACGATCAGCCCGACCGCGCCCACCCCCAGCAGGATGGCGACGTTCAAGAGCAGCTGAATGAGAGAGCCCCTGGCCTCAGTCCAGTTCTCGAACGCCGCCGACACCCCGATGTCCGCGGCTGCGGGGATCGTGGTCACCGAGATGAACACACCGATGAGGGCGCCGGCACGGGCTTCGACGAGCGAGACGACACCGACGATGCCCGCCAACATCGCCACGGCGACGGAGAAGAAGTCCGGCGTGTTGATCAGGTTGGAAACCGGGCGTATACCCGCCTGGAACAGCTCCGGTTCCAGGCCGAACACGCGGATCACCAGGCTGAAGGCGAACGTCACGACGATCGCGAGCAAGAAGCCGATGAAGAGCGCGACCAAGCCAGCACGAATCCGCACGCGATCGCTCTTGTTGATGCCGAGGGCGACGCTGATGATCGCCCCGTATTCCGGACCGACAACCATGGCGCCGACCACGAGGATCTGTGAGTTCGTGAAGATGCCGACGGAGGCAATCAGCCCCGCAATCGTCATCAGCACGAACCAGCTCAGCTGGGTACTGTCCTCCCGCTCGGATGCGGGCCTCCGCCTGCTCCCAGACAGGCGCAAGTCTGAGAGCAAGGGCCCCCGCCGCCTCGGCCGCCTCTGCTCGATCCGACAGCTCGGCGGTGACCTCTTCGATGACGATCGAGCCGCGACGAGCGACACCGAGCGTGCGCATCTCATCCAGCACTTCGTTGGCGTCGGCAGTGACGACGTCGAACAGCACGGCATCACCATCGGGTTTTCGCGCCACTCCGTCGAGCACGATCATGTTCAAGACGCCCGCCCGGCTCGACAACGACGCGACGAGGGCGGGCGTGATTTCGGGTGGGCTCACCGCGCGGACGTGGATCACTCTGCCAGGCTCGCGCGCCCTCCCTCGGCCAGCCGGGAAAGCGCGCGGCCTCGGCGATGTCAGAACTCGTGGCGGGTGTGGGAGTAGGGGCCCTTGCCGAAGGCGAGGACCTTCGTCGGTGCGACCGCGAACACGAGCGCATCGCCGGCTTCGTGGTGGAACCGGCCGTCGCGAGCCTCGAACTGCCATCTTCCGTCCCACTTCGTTCGCCACGCGTCGGCGAGGCGCTGAAGCGTGGGATCGTCGGTCACGAGAACCGCTTCGCCTTCGACGACCACGTCGAGCCCGCGGTCCCAGTCATTGCAGCCCGTGGTCAGGATCGTGTGCGGGTTCGATCGCAGATTGACGGCCTTCTGCTCGGCGGCTCCGGTGGTGAAGTGGATGCTGTCGTCGAGCCACAGCGCGACGAGGGGACTCACATGCGGTCGCCCGTCGGTGCGGACCGTCGTGATCCAGGACAGCTGAGCCGACTCGAGGACGCGGACAGTGTCGTCCCAGGAGGTCGCCGCGGAGTTCGGGTCACTGAATCGCGGATCGAGCGTGGTCGCTGGTTTGCTCATCGGAAGTCCTCCTGACCTATTCAGCTGTCTCGTACCCTGAGGCAATGGCGGCCAACGCGAGTCGCAAGGCGAGGTACGCGCGCCGACGGAAGCGCCGTATGGATCGGGTCGAGCACGACCTCAGTGACGAGCAGTGGACCGCGCTCAAGGCCGCCTGGGGTGGGTGCGCGTACTGCGGCGAGACCACGAAGGCGCTGCAACGCGACTGCGTGCTCGCGCTCTCGCGTGGCGGGCGATACACGCTCGCGAACATCGTGCCGGCGTGCCGCTCGTGCAACACGAGCAAGTGCAACGACGAAGTCACCGGTTGGCTGCGACGGAAGCGGCTCGACGAGCGCACCTTCCTGCTGCGTCACGTCGAGATCAACACCGCGCTCGCGTTGCAGTTCCTTACCGAGGGTGCTGGTCCCGCACCGAGCTGACTCAGCCGGCGATGATCGCCGGTCGGACCTTCTCCCAGAACAGCTCCAGCTGGTGAGCCTCGTCGGTGACAGGCCAGACGAAGACGCGCTGAACCCCGGCCCGGGCGAAGTCGGAGAGCTTCTCCGCGAACAGCTCGGCCGGACCGACCGGCAGACGATCACGAAGGACGTCCTCGGGGCGGTTGATGGTCGGTACCAAGCGTTCCCGCATGACTCGGTCGGCCTCCGCCTTGTCCTCGGTGATGTGGAACCACATGGTCGCCAACGCATTGGGAAAGTGCTCGGCGTCCTTGCCCTCCGCAGGGAGCAGATCTCGCAGACGATCCCAGGCCTCACCGAACGCTGACGGCGTCGTGTTGTAGGCCGACGCCAACCAACCGTCGGCCAGCCGGGCGGTGCGGCGAAGCCCGGCATCCGATCCCCAGCTTCCGGTCCAGATCGGTGGTCCGTCCGGATGCGCCGGGTGGGGATCGAGGCTGATCCCCTCGGTCGAGTAGAAGCGGCCGACGAAGGGCGGGCTGTCGCGTCGCCACAGGGCCCGCGAGCGCGCCGATCGATTCGTCGAGGCGGGCCCATCGCTCGTCGAAGTCGAGGCCGACGCTGGCGAAGTCCTTCTCGGACGAGCCGGGGCCGACCGCCACGACGACGCGTCCGTCGGAGAGCCGATCGATGGCCGCGAGCGACTTGGCCAGCTGGTACTGGTCCGCGAACGATGGGAAGTGCGACGGTCGTTGCGAGCGTCATGTCGCCCGAGTGCTCGATCATGGCGGCGAGCGCGGTCAGGCCGTCGAGCCAAGAGACTGAGAACACCATGTGATCGTTGACCGACAACGCATTGAAGCCCAGCCGCGCCGCGGTGTCGGCGTAGGCAGCGAGATGGTCAAAGGTGTACGGATGGCCACCGAAGTCCATCAAAGGCAGATGGGCACCGAAGTCGATGCCCGAGTCTCCCATCACAACCTCTGAGGAGCATCATGGCCAACCTCATCTACTCCGCGATGACGTCGCTCGACGGCTACATCGAAGACGAGAAGGGCAGGTTCGACTGGGCCTTCCCCGACGCCGAGCTCCACGCGTTCATCAACGACCTCGAGCGGCCCATCGGCACCCACATCTACGGCCGGCGCATGTACGAGACGATGGCCGTCTGGCAGTCGGTGGGCGACGAGCCCGGACTCGCGGCCGTCGAGGCGGACTTCGCCGAGGTGTGGCGTGCTCTGGACAAGGTCGTCTACTCCCGGACGCTCGACGCCATCTGGACGCCCCGTACTCGGCTCGAGCGCGAGTTCGAACCTGCGACCGTCCGCCGCTTGAAGGAAGCCGCCGACCGCGACATCAGCGTGAGCGGCCCTGACCTCGCGCAACACGCGTTCCGGGCGGGGCTTGTGGACGAGGTCCACCTGTGGGTCTTCGCGGTCATCGTGGGCGGCGGCAAGCCCGGCCTGCCCCGCGACGTCAAGCTGGACCTCGAGCTACTCGACGAGCGGCGCTTTGGCAGCGGCGTGGTGCACATGCACTACCGCACGCGATGAGCCCGGAGGCCGACCATCCCCGAGCCACTCATGGGTCGAACTGAAGGAGGCCACACACCCCATGCCCACGCCAATGACCTCCCCCCACGCGACTGAGCTCGAGTTCCAGCGTGCGCTCGGCTGCGTGTTCGTGACGAACTTCGAGCGCGCCCTGACCTTTTACTGCGACAAGCTCGGGTTCGAGGTCGCCTACACCTACGGAGAGCCGCCATTCTGGGGTGAGGTTCGACGCGACGACATCGCATTCAACCTGCGCCATGTCGACGACTCGCCGTGGCTCCCGGGCCTTCGGGACGAGGAGCAGCTGCTGTCGCTGTCAGTCACGACAACGGACGCGAAAGCCCTGTTCGTGCAGTATCAAGCTGCGGGTATCGACTTCCAGGAGCGGCTGAAGGAGAAGCCGTGGAGAGCGGTCGAGTTCGTCGTCCGGGATCCCGACGGCAACCTCATCCTCTTCGGGTCACCCGTCTAGCTCCGCGACCACCTGACGGACGACGCCAAGCGCGTCCCGTCGCCACCCCCAGAGTGTGCCGGTGCGCCTCGGGTCGTCGGCGGGTCGTCCCGGGATGTTGATGACCGCCTTCCAAAGCGCCCACCCCCGCGCGCGCGCCCAAGTCCCTGCGTCGAACGGCAGCGCCCTCATGAAGCGCTCGCGGCTGGATCCCTCGAACATCGTCCATGCCGCGGTGAGGTCACAGGCCGGATCACCGACGGCCGAACATCCGAAGTCGATGACGCCGCTCAGCCGGTCCTCGAGGACCAGGAGGTTCGATCCGGTGACGTCGCCGTGTACCCACACGGCCGGCCCTCTCCGATCCGCGGCGAGGGCTGCATCCCACACCTTCAAGGCGCTCTCGACGTCGATCTCGTCGGCGAGTTGATCGATGGCCGACCGCGTCTGCTCGTCCCACGCGGACACGGGGCCACCGCGGTTGAAGCTGTGCGGTCCCGGTGGCGGCCCGCCGGCGGTGTCCGCGCGATGAGCGCGTCGAGGAAGCGAGCGAGGTCTTCCGCGAGGAGGTCGAGGTCGGTCACGCCGACGACTGCGACAGGTTCACCCTCGAGCCAGCCGTAGATCGACCAGGGTGCGGGGAACCCGCATCCGGGTCTGCCCTGGGCGATCGGGCGCGGGATGGGGAGCGGGAGCTGCGCGGCGAGGAGGGGCAGCCACTGGTGCTCCTTGTCGATCTGCGGGACGTATCGCTCGTGGCTCGGAAGTCGAACAGACATGTCGTCGCCCAGTCGGAAGGTCGTGTTGTCCCACCCGTCGAGCGCGACGGGACTGATCTCGAGGGAGGCCCACTGCGGGAACTGCGCCGAGACCAGGCATGAGACGACCTCGACCGTGATGTCCGCCTTCTGCACAGGAGCTTCGTACTCGCGTGGACCAGCTCCGTCCGACGATTTCCAAGAAGCGTCCGATACGCGTCGTCGTATCGTGAGGCATGACCAGACAAAGCCTCGAGGACCTGGTCGAAGACCTCGGCGTCAAGCATCGGTCCAAGGCTGCGCTTCGCGAGCTCATGCAGCAGGGCTCCGCGGCGACGCGAGCCCTGCAGCGCGGATTGTCGCATGAAGATCCGGCGGTCAGAGTCGGATGTTGCGTGGTCCTTGACCACCACCTGGATGAGTCGGCCATTCCGGACCTTCTCGCCAACGTGACGCACGAAGACGCCAGCGTTCGCCGCTGGGCGATGCACGCGTTGGCATGCGATCGGTGCAAGGAGGGGGCGTGCCGCCCCGGCGAGGCCGACACGATTCCGCTCGCAATCCGGATGCTGCGTGACGACGTGGACTACCAGGTTCGGACTGCGGCGGTCCACCTTCTCGGACCTGCGGTTCACACGCGCGCCGACGTCGCCGACGCGTTGCAACGCGTGCACGCCCAGGATTCGCACCCGCTCGTGCGGAAGGTCGCGGGCTGGTTCCTGCCCGGCGGTCCCATCCATCGAAGGACGCAGCCGCGCGCCGCTCGTCGCGGACCTCGGAACCGGCCCTGAACGCTCAACCTGCCGAACGTGGAAGGAGCTGGCGAGCGTTCCGGCTCAGTGAGTCCACGATCGGGCCTTCCCCGAGCGCGGTCGTGCGAACGAGGTCGGCCAGCATGCGCGCGACGCCGACCTCGGGGGTGAACGGCCAGTCACTGCCGTACAGCAGGCGGGACTCGTCGGCGATGCCGAGCAGCGCGTGAAGGGCCTCGTCGGTCCGAGGTCCCGCCAGGTCGTAGTGAAACCGACGGAGGTAGGTGGCGACCGGTTGGTTGGCGCGGCACCGGTCGGGCGCCATCGTCCGGAGCGCGTCGATGCGGGCGCTGAGCGCGGGAAGCGCGCCGCCCCCATGCGGGATGATCCACGAGATCTGCGGGCAGCGGTCGAGGGTGCCCGAGTAAATGAGGTTCACCACTGCCCTCGTCGTGTCGAAGATGAACTCGATGCCGGGTCGCGGATAGCCGAGCCACGCGTCTCCGCAGCACAGCGGAGACGTGGGATGCACGAACACCACCGCGTGCCGCCGGTTGAGCTCGTCGAACACCGCGTCGAGCTCAGACGCCCCGAGATAGACATCGCCGTGGTGGGTGAGCAGCCCGACGCCATGCAAGTTCAGGACGTCGAGCGCACGTGCGAGCTCCTCCAGGCTCGCCTCGACATCGGGGAGAGGGAGCGCGGCGAAGGCTCCGAAGCGTCCCGGATGGCGGGTGATGAGATCAGCGGCGGTGTCGTTGGCAATCCGCGCGATCTGTGCGGCGTCAGACCCACCGAGGAGCACCCCGGGACTCGAGATCGACAGGTAGGCGGTCTCAATGCCGGCCGTGTCGATGAATCGAACCGCCTCGTCCTCGGTCCAGTCGGGCAAGCGCATGATGCCGTCGGGCGGCGCTTCCGCGGATCGCTCGATGGCGTCGCGATACCGGCTCGGCAGGAAGTGATGGTGGACGTCGATCAGCCCGGGCGCGGCCATCGCCGGACGCTACTTCCGCGCCCCAGGTCGGCTACTCCCCGTTGACGGTCTCCGTGCTCATGGCGTAGGTGAGGGTCGCAGCGGCGACGGCGTCGGCGTTGAGATCCAGCACCTCGTTGTTGTTGTTGCTGAACGTGTCGCAGGCGGCGTGATAGCAGGGGTCGTACTGCTGGCCAGCGATGCCCCCATACACGTCGCGCTGAGCCAAGGTCTTGATGCCCTCGGCGCCGGTGAACAGACCGCCGGCCGGGATGTCGACCCCCTCCGCGATGAACGGCCCGTAGTCGGACCGGCCGTCGAACGGTGTCGGCTCGAAGGCCAGACCGCGGTCGGAATAGAAGCCGTTGAAGAAGTCCTCGATGGCGGTTGAACCCTCGGGGCCGGCGGGCCCGACATCTCCGCTCCCGTCGTACACGAACCGGACGTAGTTCGGCGAACCGATCATGTCGAAGTTCAGATACAGAGCGATGCTGTCGATGTCGGCCTGCGAGAGGCTGTCGACGTAGAACGTCGAGCCGACGAGGCTCGACTCCTCCGCGCCCCACCACGCGAAGCGGACGGTGTTCGTGGGCTTCACCTTTTGCATGGCCTCGGCCACCTCGAGGATGGCTGCGCTACCGGAGCCGTTGTCGTTGATACCCGGACCGTCGAAGACGGAGTCGAGGTGACCGCCCACCATCACGACGTTGCTGTCGTCGCCGGAGTTCGTCTCGGCCAGCACGTTGTAGGTGGTCTTGATCTCGCGCTCGGTGTTCGCGAACACCCGCATCTCGAGCGCGGGCGTGTTCGCCAGCGTTTCGCCCAGCGAATAGGTCGTGCCGAGCACCGGGATGCCGCTCGTGTTGTTGGCCGAGAGGGTGACCGGCGGGATGCCCTGGCGGCCCGGATCGGCGGTGTTGCCCTGGTTGAAGATCACGATGCCGATGGCACCGGCGGCGGCGGCGTTTTCGGCCTTCAGCTCGAAGGTGCACGTGCCACGTTGGAGCAACGCGATGTTCCCGGCCGGGAAGCCGACGAAGTCGTCGGCCTCACAACCGCTGGTCGAGGTGTTGCCCAGACCGAGCTGCAGGTCGACAGCAGTGACCGGGGCCGACACGTCACCGGGATCCGACTGATCGATCACGTCGAAATCAACGCCCTGCACGTAGGCGACCTGTTCGGGCGCCGTTTGCTCGAGGGCTGACGGACCGACCACCCCAAACGCGAGGTAATCGAACGGCTGGACGACCGGGTCGTAACCCGCGGCCTCGAGACGATCGACGACGTAGGCGACGGACGCGTCGTGGCCGGGGAGGCCGGAGAAGCGATTCCCGCCGTTGGCGTCGGCGATGTCCTGGAAGGCCTGCTGGTGCTCCCGCACCCCTTCCAACGTCACGCACTCCAGGAGCTTCTTGATGGTGTTGTTGTTGCGGGTCTCGCAGGCGGGCTGAGCTGCCGCCGCCTGGCCGATCGGAACCGGGACAAGCACCGCTGCTACCAGTGCACCAACCATCCAACGCAAGCGTGTCGCCATGGCACAAACCCCCTTGAGGCACGGGATTCGTTGTCCATGCCCGCGACACGCGGACCGTAAACACCTGTCTGTGGCGCTATGTCGGTTTGGTGTTGACCACGTATGTGGAGCACGTCGCGTGATGCACGACCCGACTCGGTACATTCCCGAGGATGAATCGGGATTTGGACCCGATCCCACGATTGCCCACCACGATCAGGTCGGCGTTCACGTCATCCGCAACATCGAGAATCGCTTCAGCAGGGTTCCCCACCATGGGGTGCGTGATGGCCTCAACGCTCGACTGCCGGATCAGCGCAGCAGCATCGTCGAGAACTCCGTGCACCCACCGGTCATCCATCGCTGGCACCGACATGCCTGCCGACAGCGCGAGGCCGTCGGCACCAGTTCGCAGATGTTGCGCACACACAACGTGGAGCGTCTGGCCGAATTTCTTGGCGAGCTCGGTCGCTGTTTCCACGGCAATGGTCGCTGTCTCTGATCCGTCCGTTCCGACGACGATGGGTCCGTTCATGGTGATCCCCGCTCCAAAGAAGGCTCGACTGGGTCACCATCATGACTCCCCCGCCGACCGCCTACCTCCTAGGTCCGCGTGAGTGTGGCGGCCCTGTCGAGCCGAGCGAGCTTCTGCGGATTGCGGATCGCATAGATGTGCGTGATCCGGCCATTTTCGACGTCGAGGCTCACCGCAGTGTTGACCTCACCGCCGATGTCGATCCGGAAGGCTGGCGACCCGTTTAGCCAGATGGCCTTCGCATCGAAGTCCAAGGAGCGGAGACCCGTGAGCAGGAGGCCCGCCACCCGTTCCGCACCCTCGATCGGGTGACGGGCGGCGGCGACGAAGCCGCCACCGTCGGCAACGAGGACGACGTCGGGGGCGAGGACGTCGAGGAGGCTCTGAAGGTCTCCGTGTCGGATGGCGCCGAGGAACCGGTCCATGGCCTCTTGCTGCTCGGTCGCGCTGACCGCCATCCGCGGGCGCCGAGCCGCGACATGGTCGCGAGCCCGGTGGGCGATCTGTCGGACCGCGGCGGGTGTCTTGCCGACTGCCTCCGCGATCTCCTCGTAGGGGGTGTCGAACACCTCGCGGAGTACGAACACGGCGCGCTCGGCCGGTCCGAGGGTCTCGAGCACGGTGAGCATCGCGATCGAGAGGCTCTCGGCGAGCTCGACGTCGGCGGCGACGTCGGGGCTCGTCACCAGCGGCTCCGGCAGCCACTCGCCCACATAGTCCTCGCGCCGTCGTGCCAGGGTTCGCAGTCGGTTCAACGCTTGACGGGTGACGATGCGGACCAGATACGCCCGCGGGTCACGGACCTCGGCCTGGTCGACGTCGGCCCACCGCAGCCATGTCTCCTGGACGACGTCCTCGGCGTCGGAGGCCGAGCCGAGCATCTCGTAGGCGACGGTGAACAGCAGGCTGCGGTGGAGCACGAACCCGTCCTCGCTCATGCAGACCTCGCGTACCCGGCTGAGGGTTGCGCCAACGGCAGCGGGCACGCCTTGGAGAACCCTTGCGCCTCGATCCCCATCGCCGTGTTGCCCCTGGTGTTCATGTTCGCGAACCCGATCGACGCCGTGAGCTCGACCATGGCCGGCGCACCGAGCTGCTCGAGCAGTCGAGCGAAGAGCTCGTCCGTGACCCGCGGGGGAGTCACGCTCATCGCCTCGGCGTACTCCATGACGTCACGTTCGAGCGAGGTGAACACCGGCGATTCGCGCCACCGGGGCACCTCGCTCGCCTTGAGCCTCGTCGAGTCCCTCGTTGTGGGCGTGGAAGTAGTTGAGGTCGAGGCACCACGAGCAGCCGACCAGCGCAGCGACCGCCATGTGCGCAAACGACTTCAGGCTGGGGTCGAGCTGGTCCCACTTTTGGGCCTTGCGGCCAAATGCCATGGCGCTGTTGAGCACAGCTCGGTTGTGCCACATCGCCTCAAGCCGGCTCGGGAACGTCGCCGAACATCTTGCGGCTGAATCGCTTCACGACGTACCCGTGGAGGCCGGTGATCTCGGCCTTGGGAATCCGCATTGTGCTGGTCATGACTTTGTCCTCCTGTCGACGTGATCGACATGAAGACACCGGCCACACTCAGTCTGTGACAGTGCCCGCGAACCACCGGACGCGGCGTACGTCGACGGGATCTTGCTTTCCCTTGAGCACGAGTGAGTCGGGCACGCCGACAGGTTCGGGGAACAGGCGAGCCAGTCGTGCGGAAAGCAGAACCTCGCCACCTACCGCGTGGGACTGGAGGCGCGACGCCGTGTTGACCACATCTCCCACAGCCGTGAAGTCGTGCACGGCGGTGTCTCCGATGTTGCCGATGAAGGCTTCGCCGAAGTCGAGCCCGATGCCGATCGCGAAGTCTGGTTCGGCGGACGAGCCGTAGCCGGCACGCTCGAGCAGCTGACGGGTGTGCTTGAGCATCACATGGGCGATGTGCACTCGAGCTCCGGGATCGGCTTCTTCTGACGCTGGCACCATGAGGGCCGGCACGTACAGCGCCATGACCTGGTCGCCGATGAGCTTGTCGATGAGCGCCTCGGGAAAGAACACCTTCTCGGCGCAGGCGTAGAAGCGTCGCAGCTTCGCGCTCACCTCCTGTGGAGTCTGCGACTCCGACTCGGACGTGAACCCGCGGAGGTCGGCGAACAACACGCCGATCTCCAACGTCGCGCCGCCCGGCGGTGCCAGCTCGACGCAGACCGCGCAGAGGTTCGGGTTCTTGCGAGACGGCCGGTAGCCGAGGGGTCCTGTTAGCCGAGCGCCAAAGCCCGAGAACGGCGCGCCGCAGAACCCGCAGCGGGGCGAGCTCGGCATCGCACGCAGGACCCGCTTGAACGCCCGCGAGCCGCGTTGCGAAGCGAGCCTCCAGTACGCCTCCCAATCCTCGGGCGACAGCGGTTCGTCGGGTCGCTTGTGGGCCTGTTTCGCGAGACTTTTCAGCGCCTGCCGCTGCATGAAGGTGAGCCGCGTCGGCGAGCCACCGTGGTCCTCGCTCGCACCCGCGTCCGGCTCCACTCCGTCAGAATGCCCGCTGGAGAGCGCTCCCGCCGAAGTTCGGGACGCTGTCACGCGTTCGCAGAGCGCGCCTAACAGTGCTGCTGAAGCTGGGCATTGACCTCTTGCATCCGCGCGTCAACCTCGTCGCGCAACCGATCTCGCGTCTCTCGGTCGTGCCGGTACTGCCTCATGATCTCTTTCTTCTGTGCTTCGAGGGCGGCCGTCTCGGCTTCGAGCGCGGCGCAATCCACCACCGGTTGCGGCGCCGGGGTCGTCGCAGGCGCCACCGTCGTCGCTGGGGTGGTCGTCGTGGGGACTGCGGTGGTGCTCGGCAAAAACGATGGGTCATCGTCGGCGGCGCGGGCGATCAGGACTGCACCCACGAGGGCTCCAATGCCCAGCAGGATCCAAAGCGTCGCGCGGCGCTGGCCACGTGTGCTCGGCTGAGCCATAGCCGTACGCGTCGACGCCGATGCCGTCGGCGAGGGCTCGGTGCCGTCGACCACCACCCACTCAGTGGGGTCGATCACCATCGGCTCGGCGCCGTCAACGACCATCGACTCAGTGGGGTCGATCACCATCGGCTCAGTGGCGTCGGCCACGGGATCGGTCAATTCGGCCGCAACCTCGGCCGCGTCGGGGCGGTCCGAAGCCTGCCGAGACGTCATCTCCCGGAGCAGCGCCGGCCACGGCGTCGGCAGGGCGTCCGGAACCTCGGGGTCGCGGGTAAGACGGGTGAGGGCGGTCTCGGGAGCCGGGCCCGGAAACGCACGAGTGCCCGTCAGCGACTCGAGGAGAACCAGGCCGAGTGCGTACACGTCGGCCCTCGCGGTGACCTCACTGCCGTCGACCTGCTCCGGGGCCATGTAGGCGGCGGTCCCGACGGTGCTCGAGGTGCCCGTCAGCGTGGTCGCGTCGACGAAATGCGCGATGCCGAAGTCACCCAGGCGGGGCTGGCCATGCCCGTCGAACATCACGTTCGAGGGCTTCACGTCTCGGTGGACGACACCTTGGCCGTGGACATAGGCGAGCGCGGCGGCGAGCTGGCGGCCGACCTCACGCGCCTCATCGGGATCGAGAGGACCCTCGGTGATTCGGGTGGCGAGTGTCGGACCGTCGATCAGCTCGAGAACGACATAGACATCGCCGCCGTCCTCGCCGGCGTCGAACACCGAAACCAGATTCGGATGGGCGAGTCCCGCCAACACCCGGGCTTCTCGGTCAAAACGACGTCGGTCCAGCGCCGAGCCGCCGCGATGAACCTTGACCGCCACTCGCCGATGCAGCACCTCGTCGTGTGCGGCGAACACCGATCCCATGCCACCGTGCGCGAGCAGCTCCTCGAGGCGGTAACGCCCAGCGAGGACCGACCCGACAGCGACCATCGCGTCCAGTCTTCACCGTCCGATCGACCTCGGACGATCGAGCCCGTGTTCAGCTCGACGGGCTCGGATGGCGCCGTACGTACTCAGTGGCGAGTTCGGTGCGTGAGTGGACGCCGGTCTTGGTGAAGACGTGGTCGAGGTGGGTCTTCACCGTGGCGCGACCCATGAGGAGTCGCTCGGCGACCTGTGGGTTGGTGAGGCCGTCGGCGACGAGCGCGACGACCTGGAGCTCCGTGGGTGTCAGCGCGGCCCATCCGTGGCTCGGCCGCTGCCGCTCGCCGTCGGGCGCGACTCGCATAGGCGGCGGCTTCACGCCATTCCAACGCAGAGCCCTCCGCGGTCGCGGCACTGGCCCGCTCGGGTCCAAGTGTCTCGGTGGCGGCCGCAACAGCCGCGTCGAGACGACGCTGCTCGAACACGAACCGCCATCGGTACCCGGTTTCATCGCGCAACCGGGCCGCGGCTGCCGCGAGCCGCAGGCACTCGACCCACGACTCGGCCGTAGCCGCCATACCCGCGAGCCCCTCGAGCGCGTCGACGGCCACGAGGCGAAGCCCGTGCTCGGCGGCGATGCTCAGTGCCTCTTGCCATCGGTCCTCGTCCTGCGCGGCCGTGGCCTCGGTCGCGGCCCGCACCGCCCGTCCCAGTGGCGCATCGGGTGCCCAGGCTCGTACAGCCGCGACGGCACGCGCTGCCTCACCTGCGTCGACGGCTTCTCGACACAGAAGCATCATGAGGTGCGCCGCCGGAGGATCGCGGGGATCGATGTTCTCCGGCGAGATCTCGGAGTCGACTCGGGCTGGCCCTCCCGCAAGGAGCGAGCGCTGATGGGTCGCTCCATCGGCGGCGGCCTGGGTGCCCGGAACCTTTGAGAGGCGCTCGTGCGCGACCGCGGCGGCCGCGTCGACCGCCGAATCGTCGCGGGCGAGCAGCCCGGCGGCGCCGAGGATTCTCACGGCATTCGCAGCCATGAGCAGCGAGGGGCTCGAGCAAAGACCACGGGCGAGCGCGAGGCTCCGCTCGAGGTCACCGAGATACAGCGCGGCGCGACTCGCAGTGCGGTCGGCCCAGTCGCGGAGGTACCGACTCTCACGAGCCGCGGACCGAAAGTCCGCGTCGTCGAGCATCGCCGCCGCCGCGCTCGGGTCCGCTTCGAGCGCGACGGAAGCCTGCGCCATGATGGCGGCGCACTCGACGTACCGCTGCCCCCGCTCGTGCGCGAGCAGGCGCAGACGCTTGGTGTTGTCCTCCGTGTATCCGAGAAGGAAGTCGTTGACGACGACGAAGTACTCGTCGCCGGCTTCCTCGGCGAGAGCCCGGCCGCGTCGCACGAGCCCGTTCGCTTCCGTGCGGCTTCGAGCGGTGCTGACAAGGACGGCCACCGCCGCAGAGGCGGCGGCCCACGGCAACGGGAACCGCTCCGCGTTCTCGTCGGTCAGCAGGCGGTCGACTGCGGTCAGCGCTGCTTGCGGACGACCACACCCGTGCCACGCCCGAGCCAGGAGCCGCAACATCTGGAGTCCGACGGCGGGGTCGCTGGTGCTCCAGTCGAGCGCAGCGGCCACGCTGTCGTGGAACACCTCGAGGTGCTCGATCACCGCGTCGGTGTGCACAACCGGCTCGTGACGCTCGAGCCAGTCCAACCAGAACGTCACCTGCGCGTCGCGGAGCGGCGCGAGCTCACCGGCGACGCGGGCTCGCTCGATCGCGTACGCCCGCAGCGTCTCGAGGAGCCGGTAGTGCTGCTCCCCGCCAGGCCGCTCATCGATGAGCACCAGGTTCTTGTCGACGAGCCGGCTCACGAGATCGAACACCGTCACCGGGTCGACGTCTCCGATTGTCGCCGCGACGTGTTCCGCCGCGTCCATCGGAAAGCTTCCCGCGAACACCCCGAGCCGACGAAAGAGCAGCTGCTCCTCCTCGTCCAATCGGTCGTAGCTCCAGTCGACCGACGCCGCCAGAGTTTGCTGCCGGGGGAGCACCGTGCGAGCACCGCCCGTGAGGAGGTGGAACCGATCGTCGAGCTCCGCCGCGATTCGCTCCACTGACATCTGCCGGCAGCGCGCTGCCGCCAGCTCCAGGGCGAGCGGAATGCCGTCGAGCCGGCAGCAGATCTGCGCGATGGCCGGAGCGTTCTCCTCGGAGACCGCGAAGGTCGGGCGGGCCCGACGGGCTCGGTCGATGAACAGCCGGACGGCCTCGTACTGCCCCAGGGTCGGCACAGCAACGATGGCCTCGGGCGACGGCGCCGACAGCGAGTGGACTCGCCACGTCACTTCGCCGGGGACCCCGAGCGGCTCGCGCGCTGTCGCGAGCACGGTCACGGCTGCGTGGTGCGCCAGGAGCCCGGCCGTGAGGTCGGCACACGGTTCCAAGAGATGCTCGCAGTTGTCGAGGACGAGGAGCGCTCGTTCCTCGGATAGCGCGGCGATCAGCTGCTCGACGGGTTGCAGCCCGGGGACGTGATGAGCTCCCATCGCCGCCAACACCGCCGATCCGACGCCATCTGGGTCGGCGACACTCGCGAGCTCGACGAACCAGACTCCGCCCGGGAACTGCTCGAGAAGCTCGGCCCCCACTGCGAGCGCGAGTCGCGTCTTGCCCACTCCTCCTGATCCCGTCAGCGTGACGAGCCGCTCGTCACTGACGAGTTCGCCGAGCGTGGCGACGTCGATCTCCCGTCCGATGAGCGGCGTGAGCTGGACCGGGAGGTTGTGACGGTGCACGTCGAGCGAGCGCAGCGCGGCCTGCGTGGCCGGAAGATCAGGATGGGTCACCTGCCATACGCGCTCAGGACGACCGAGGTCCTTCAACCGGTGGGTACCAAGGTCGGAAAGGTGCACGCCGTCCGGCAGCTGATCGACGACGAGCCCCGCGGCAGCGTCCGAAACGAGGATCTGGTCACCATGCCCGATCGCTCGAAGTCGAGCGCATCGGATCACCGTCTGACCGAAGTAGTTGCCTTCGTCGCGCAGCTGGGCTTCGCCGGTGTGGATCGCCATGCGCACGTGGAGCTCTGCGCCCGCCGGCCAGGTCTCCGCCATGAACATTCGCTGGGCATCGACCCCGGCAGCCACGGCATCGGACGCCCGCGGCGAACGCGGCGACCACGCTGTCGCCTTCCCCTTGCTCGACCGGCCGCACGCCACCGTGGCCAGCAATGACCTCGTCGAGGATCTCGTAGTGCCGGGGAATCGCCAAGGCCATCGCTGCCGGAGCGTGTTCCCAGCGCTGCGACGAGCCCTCGACGTCAGTCAGCAGAAAGCTGACCGTGCCGGTCGGAAGAGCAAAGCCGGCCGAATCGGGGCCGCTCACCTCGTCCACCAAGAGGCGCCGGATAGCGGGATCGATCTCACGCACGACCATGGTGTCAGCATCGGAGACCTCGGCCATTGGGACATCCCCCATCTGGTGGAACCGCACATCAACCCTCGGGGGATCGCCGACCCCGTGCTCGTGTACAGGCGAGGCTGGTGTGGCCGCTCGCCGTCGAGGGTGACCTCGCTTCGCTGGCGTCTCGGTGTTCAGGTGGAGCAAGAGCAGAGGATCGCTTCGTGACTGATTGGCAGGGGACCGCTCCGTGACCGAGGCGACAGTTGCGGTCATTGCTGTGCTGATCCTCGGCTGGGCGCTCGTTTCGGGCTCATGGGCTCGTCACGACGTCACGGGTCCATTCGTGTTCGCGCTCGCGGGCTACGTCCTGGGAAACCCGGACTGGGGACCGCTGACAGTCGACGTCGAAACCGCGTCGATCCACGTCCTCGCCGAGGTCACGCTGGCACTGGTGTTGTTCTCCGACGCGGCGAGAGTGAACCTCGCAAAGTTGCGGCGCGACGTCGCGATCCCGATGAGGTTGCTCGGCATCGGCCTCCCGCTCTCGATAGCGCTCGGTGGTCTGCTGGCCGATTGGCTCTTCGACGGGTTCCCGTGGGCGCTCGCCGGCTTCGTGGGTGCGGCGCTCGCCCCGACCGATGCCGCCCTCAGCGTTCAGGTGATCAACGATGAGCGCATCCCCGGGCGGCTTCGGCGGGCGCTCAACGTCGAGAGCGGGCTGAACGACGGCATCGCGACGCCGATCGTCGTCTTCATGATCGCGGTGGCAGCCAGCCAGCTCGGCATCGTGGATGAGAGCGCGACATTCGAGTTTGGCGCGGCGCTTCGCGAGCTGGGTGGCGGTGTTCTCCTCGGGATCGCCTTCGGTTTCGGGGGCGCCGCGCTGCTCTCGGCCGCCGCGCGACGCACTTGGACCACGACGAGTGGCCGACGACTGGCGACGCTCGCCGTGGCCATCGCTGCGTTTGCGAGCGCCCTGTCAATCGACGCGAACGGGTTCATCGCTGCGTTCGTCGCTGGCATCGCCTTTGGAGCGAGGGTCGATGAGGAGGTCGTCGACCTTCAGTCGGCTGTCGAGCTCCCCGAGCTTGGCGGCGAACTCCTGGCGCTCGTCGTGTGGTTCGTCTTCGGAGCCACGCTCGTCCCCGTGGCGTTCCACAATCTCGACGGCTCAGTGATCGCGTACGCCGTCGCCAGCCTGACGATCGTGCGCATGCTCCCGGTCGTCGTGAGCCTGATCGGATCGGGGCTCGATCGGCCGAGTGTCGTTTTCATCGGCTGGTTCGGGCCGAGAGGCCTCGCGTCCGTCGTGTTCGCCCTCCTGGCGATCGAGGAGCTCGGCGAGACCCAACCTCAGGTCGCGACCGCGATCGCCACAGTGACCTTGACCGTGCTCTTGAGCGTCGTCCTCCACGGCATCACCGCGGGTCCGGGTGGACGTCGATACGTCCAGCACGAGCTGAAGGACGCACGGGCAGAGGAAGGCCCCGTCAGCGGTCCGGGCGAGCTTGGTTCGTGAGTGGAGGCCGGTCCTGGTAGAGACGTGCTCGGGGTAGATCACCGCAGCGGCTCGGCGTGCCCATCGACCGACTAGTCGTGCGACCATGAGGGCAGTGAGTCCGAACTGGCCCGAGCTCGCGTACGACACCTGGCACGACACCTGCGACACGCTGCACGCCCACACCCAGGTGCTCGGCAAGCTCGCCGCCCGCCTCGCGCGGCCCGAACCCCAACTCCAGCACGCGGCACTGCGACTCACGGCCCGAGGCTGGGAAACGGCACCGCTACCCGCGCCCGACGGCTCGGGCGCGCTCGTCGTGGCACTCGACCTCCATCACCACGACGCCGTGATCGAGCACAGCGACGGTCGCGCTCGAGCGCGCAGCGCTCGTGCCCGACCGTCCCGTCGCCGACGTCACCCGCGAGGTCTTGTCCGCCATCGAAGGCCTCGTCGGCCCGGTGCGCATCGACCCCACACCCCAAGAGGTCCCATGGACGACACGGCTCGACGAGGACTACGGCCACGCGACATACAACGCTGAGCATGTGGCCACCTACTTCGAGATGGCGACCCAAGCTGCGCTAGTGCTCGCCGAGCTGCGCGCTCCCTACCGCGGGCGCGTCTCACCGGTGAACGCGTGGTGGGGCAGCTTCGATCTCGCGGTCAGCCTGTTCTCCGGGAACGCTGTCGAGCCGCCATCGAACGATTTCATCATGCGCAACTCGGCCAACGCCCAGCAGATAGAAGTCGGTTGGTGGCCGGGCGATCACCGCTATCCCCGTGCCGCGTTCTTCGCGTTCGCGTTCCCCAAACCCGACGGCTTCGAGCAGGCGACGCTCACGCCGCCGAGCGCGCGCTGGGACACCGAACTCGGCGAGTACCTCCTCGACTGGGACGACGCGCGCCGCCGCGCCCGACCCGCGGCTCGCCGCGGTTGACTTCGGTTTGTCGGCTATCCGGCACGCATGCATGGTTTGCGGCTGGGATCCAGTCCTTGCCGCCAGCGCCGAGGGCACGCCCCCGCCCCTCACCTAGCCGCTACAAGCCTGCGCGGATCGGCGAGAGAAGTTGATCGACCAGGGTCGCGGTGAGCCACTGTTCGTAGCGCTCGGCTGACCAACCTCTGTCGACGACGAGCAGCCCGTAGACCTCGGGAGACATCAGCGCGTGGATGATGTCGGCGGCCTCGCGCTCTCGCATCTTGGGCCGCAGCGCGCCGGCGCGAGCGAGCGAACGCGCGATCAATCCCTGGCCTTGCTGCCGTTGTCGGCTCAGCTCGTCGAGCAGAGCCGCCGCGTCGGGATCCGAGGCCGCCGCGCTGACGAGGATGCGGTAGATCGACGCCGTCCGCGAGTTCACCTGAGCCGTGATGCCGACAAAGCCCGCCAGCTGGTTCTTCGAATCCGGATCGTCGACCACCGATCGAACGGGTGGGCGATCTGCCAGAGCAACCGCCTCATCGTCTCCGACGATGGAGACATCGAGCAGGGCTTTGAGAATCCCGCGCTTGGACGTGAACAACCGGTACACGGTGGCGGGGGGGACGTCCGAGAGCGCGCTGATGGCCTCGATCGTCGTGGCCCCGTAGCCACGTTCGAGGAACAAGGACCGCGGCCGCGTCGATGACCGCGGCCCGAGCGAGACGAGTCCTGGCCTGGCCGCGCTTGCCGTCGGCGGATCCTCGGTCCCGGTCCTTGGTCGTCACCCCTTGACAGTAGCACTATCGAAATGATAGTTCTACTATCAAATCTACACACCCACGACTGAGGAGAGACCATGACCAAATCGTCGACCCAAGGAATCAAGACCGTCCTGCATCCAGTATCCGACCTGACGAAGGCAAAGGCGGTGTACGCCGCTCTCCTCGGGGTCGGCCCGCAGACCGACAGCGAGTATTACGTCGGCTTCGACGTCGAGGGCCAGCACATCGGGCTGGTGCCGGGGGGCGGGCCCCAGGGCATGACCTCACCGGTGGCCTACTGGCACGTGTCGGACATCGAGGCGACGCTGGCCGAGGTGACCGCTGCCGGCGCCATCGTGAATGAGCCGGCGCACGACGTCGGTGGAGGCCGCCTCGTCGCCACCGTCGTCGACCCCGATGGCAACGTCCTCGGCTTGCTGCAGGACAGTTGAGCGAGCAAGCGTTGTCGTCGGAGGTGCTCCGCAATGACCCAAGGGCGCTCTCGTGAAGAAGGCGGTGAGCTGACGATTCCCATGCTCCAGGCGCGATGACCTCGCGGCTCGTCGCTCTCTGCTTCGACGCGAACGATCCGTTGCGCCTCGCGCGCTTTTGGGCCGAGGCCCTGCACTGGGAGATCGACGACGACACCCAGGAGGTGATCGGTCTCGTGCCGACGGATGGCACGAGATTCCGGGTCGAGTTCGCGACAGTCGCAGAGCGGAAGGCGGGCAAGAATCGCATCCATATCGATCTGACGAGCACGTCGCTCGAGGACCAGCAGTCAACAGTCGCGAGGTTGGTCCAGCTCGGTGCCCGCCACATCGACGTGGGTCAGGGGCCACACGACGAGCATGTCGTGCTCGCCGACCCCGAAGGCAACGAGCTCTGCATCATCGAGCCGGGCAACAAGTTCCTCGCTGACTGCGGACGATTCGGATCGATCACGTGCGACGGCACGCGTGCGGTCGGGTACTTCTGGAGCGAAGCGCTCGGATGGCCGTTGGTTTGGGATCAGGACGAAGAAACCGCGATCCGCGCGCCGGACGGCACTGGTCCGTTCATCACCTGGGGTCCGCCGCTCGCCCCGAAGACGGGGAAGAACAGGCTTCATCTCGACATCGCTCCACCCGAGCAGGTTGATCAGCAATCTGAGGTAGACCGCCTTGTTGCTCTCGGGGCGACCCGCATCGACATCGGCCAAGGCGAGGTCGATTGGGTGGTCATGGCCGATCCCGATGACAACGAGTTCTGCGTCTTGACTCCTCGATAGCAGGCCCGCGGACGTCGCGGCCTATGGAGCGACGCCCAGCCAAGTCGCCGCGTTACCAGCGAAGAACCCGGTGACGGCCTCGCTGCCAGCCGGCGTGCCGGCCCATGACCGCTCGAACCGACCGAGCGGATCACGTCCCCCTTCGGCGTGCGGATAGTCGGAGGAGAACAGGTACAGGCGCGGGTCGGACTCGGCTGCGATCCGCCCGATGTCCTCGAACGGATAGGGGGTGAAGCGGAGCTGCTCGGTCGCCTGCTCGGACGGAGTGCGATCGAACGTCGCGAGCCTCGGCTCCGATCGGCTCCAGATCGCGGCGGCGTGATCGAGCCTCCGCAGCATGTCGGGCACCCAACCCGCACCCATCTCGATCGCCCCACCGTGCAGACGAGGATGGCGTTCGAGCACCCCGTCGAGCACGAGCACCGACAGGAAGCGCGCCGCAGTGTGGTACACGACCATGAAGTCCTTCGAGCCGATGATCTCGGCGCCGCTGAACTGCTCGGCGGCAGGACGCCCGTCGTTGATCCAGTCACCGCCGATCGGCAGGCGACCGCTGCCGACGTGAAGCACGAATGGGACCCCGCGCTCGGCCAGCCGAGACCAGAACGCATCGTGGTCGGGATGACCCGGAGCTCGACCTCCGGGCGCGCGGGCGGGCAGCCACATCACGCTGAGGCCCATGTCCAACGCGGCATCGACCTCGGCGACCGAGCGATCGGGCTCGTCGAGGTCGCAGATCGCGACGCCGTGGAGACGCTTATCCGCGTCGCAGAAGCCGGCCATGGCGCGGTTGTGCGCCCGATACGCGCCGTACCGGAGATCCGGGTCCTCGATCTCGAACAGCGGGGCGCAAAACGACGAGTACACCACTTGATGCTCGAAACCGAGCAGGTCGAGCGCGCGGCTCCGCTCGTCGGGGTCGACGGCTCCCAACGCCCCGTGCCACTTGGGCCCTTTCCGCACCAAGTCGTCGCCCAGCTCGATGAGGCGCGTCCGCTCCTCCTCCGAGTGCTGCCATTGCGTCGGATCCACGCCGTTCGCGACCATGACGGCCTCGATGTTCGGCAGCCGATCGCGTAGCGCCGGGTCCACGTGATCGCTCAGGAAGCCGGGCCACTCCATCAGATGGCTGTCCGCATCGATGATGCGGCGACCTCGCGCGTACGTCATCGCGCGCCGAAGTTATCCCGTCGACCCGCTCGCGCGACCGAGGGCGCGAACAAGGCCGTGGCAGTCGGCGACGGTGACTGTGAGCGCGGAAGTGTGCGCGTCGCCCGAGCACCGGCGGCACGCGCTCCCGGAAGTGGACACAGACGCCTCGCCCGGCGTTGGTGCCGAACGTCAAGCCGTCGTCGACGAAGGACAAGCGAGCTCCGATGGCCTTGTACCAGGCATACCGCTCGGTGATGTGCGCACCCGCGACGTTGTCGAAGGCGGTGACGAGGCGCAGTCGACCAAAGGACGCGACGAAGTCTCCCGTGCGTGTCACTTCGACTCCGTCGCTTTCGGAGCGCACACCGAACGCCTGAAGGAGCGGCTTGAAACGACGGTCGTAGGAGTAGGGGAAGAAGCCGTCGCTCACGACGAGCCCATTCTTGCGCTCCGTGGTTCACGAGCGCCGGTTGCGCAACGCTGTCCGAACCTCGAGCAAGCCCAGAGGAGGCCACGAGATGCACTTCGTCTACAAGTTGATCCCGCCCCGCCCGACATTCGCGACCGACATGACCGCGGAAGAAGGCAGTGTGATGGCCAGCCGTGCCGCCTACTCGCACCAGCAGCTCGAAGAAGGGCGCGTCGTCGCCTTCGGACCGGTCGCTGACCCGTCAGGAATTTGGGGGCTTGGGATACTCGACGTCGAGGTGAAGCGGGCGCTGTTCCGACAGGCGGGCGCCGCCGGTCGCGTCACCGCCGCGAGAGCTTGCTGATTGCGGCGCGTCCGACCCAACGTGTGGCGGCGCTCGGGGAAGCGGACATGCGCTGAGCACTCGCGGTTGCTGCGGCGTTGAGCGGAGCGCTCCGCGCGCCGATCGCGTTCAGCGCCATGACGATCGACTTCTTGACCAAGGGTCGTTCGTCGCCCGCCTCCCGCTCGGCGAGCACCAAAGCGTCGACGAACTGGTCGTCCGTCGCCTGCTTGTCGTGGAGGGCGAGGCTCCACAGGAGCGCGAATGCGCCCCGCTTGACGAACTCCTCGGGGCGGCGCGACCACTTCGCCACCTTCGGCCAAGCGTGCGGGACCCGGTCGAAGAGGTTGAAGCAAACCGTGTCGCAGATCGCCCAGTTGTCGAAGTCGCGACACCATCGATCCATCTGCGCGGAGGTCACCCGCGCCGGCTCGTCGACCAACGCCGCCACGGTGCGTGCCTCATACACCCCGGTCGACCACAGGGCGCCGGCGAGCTCGTGTCCCGGTCCGAGCTGCCGAGCGAGGCGCTTCATGTCCGCCATCGACACCCCGAACGCGTTGTTCGTGTGGATCCCATACCGCGTGCCCATCGCGTCGCGGATCTCGTCCGATGCATGGCCCCGCAACCAATCGAGCGCGCCCCGTACCTCGCTGTCGATCACTTCGTGACGGTACCGGCGCCACGAAGACGCCTTGCTAGGCCTCCCAGCAATAGGCGAAGGAACCCTCCAGCGATGGTGTGTACCGGCTGAGGCGACGGAGCTGGAAGTACGGAGATTCGGATCCGACCAGCGGATAGACAACCCCCGTACGTCCGGCGTGCTCGAAACCGAACCGTTGGTAGTACTGCGGATTGCCGAGCAGCACGACCGCGGGCCAGCCGGCGTCTTCCGCCCGTTGAAGCAACTCGGTCATCAGCAGCGAGCCGACGCCCTGTCCTTGGTGCGCTGGGGCGACCGCGAGCGGCGCAACCGCGAGGAGGGGCGCGCTGTTCAACACTCCCGCCGCTCCGAGGACGTGGCCGACGATCTCGCCGTCGCGGGCCGCGACCAAGTCGATGACGTCGTCACCCGACCTGAGCGTCCAGGTTCGCTCGACGATCTCGACTTCCTCGTGTCCGTCGCGGGTCGCGTCGGTGAACGCGCTGCGCACGAGCTCGACGACTGCGGGTCTGTCACCGACGACGGTCGGGCGAAAGACGATGGGCGCGATCGGCGTACCCGTCATGCCGGAGTGCTCGCTCCGAACCAGGTCGCAAGTGCTCGAGGCAGCTCTGGGGCCGTGAGGTCTCCTGCCCACGCGACATGTCCGTCGGGTCGGATCAACACGGCCGGCGGAGCAGCCACCTCACCGAGGACGGGAAGCTCCCACCCGGCATCGGACTTGGCGTGGACCAACCGCACTCGATCCGGCCAAGGCCGGATGTCGAACCCGCCGGGGTCACCGAGGTTGAGGAGCACGGGCCGAGCGTCGTGCAGCAGGGTGAAGACACGCGTGGGACCGTCCGCGGTGTGCAAATCGAGGTCGGGCATGCGCCGCCCGATCAGCGGGTGTCCGTCGCCGAGGTCGTAGTGGATGTCCAGACCGGAGATCATCGCGGCGATGCGCGTGCGCGGCTCGTCCATGAGCAACAGCTCGAGCACGGTGTCGCGGAGGGCCTTGCTGCGCTCGTCGGTGCGGAGGAGCGCGACCTGCGCCATGGTGTTGTGCAACACCCGGGCACCGACGGGATGTCGTTCGGCGTGGTAGGTGTCGAGGAGGCTTGGGGGCGATGTCTTGTTGACCACCTGGGCCAACTTCCATCCCAGGTTCACGGAATCCTGCACGCCGGTGTTGAGACCCTGTCCACCCGCGGGGCCGTGCACGTGTGCGGCGTCGCCCGCGAGCAGCACGCGTCCCTCCCGATAGGACGCGGCCTGCCGGGTCATGTCGGTGAACCGGGAGATCCAAGTGGGGCTGTGCACTCCGTAGTCGGTGCCGTAGGCGGCGACGAGTGCGTCGCGGAGGTCCCGCATGGACGGCTCGCTTGTGTGTTCGACGTGCTTTTCGAGCAGGACGACCCGGTAGGGCCCTCCGCCCTCCTCGCGGTTGACGGGACCGATGCCGCCACCCTCGGGGCGCATGCCGATCTCCGGCGCTTCGTCCATCTCGACCTCGGCGATGAGGTGGCTGGTCGTCGGGTCCCATCCGGGAAAGTCGATGCCGGCCGCCTTGCGGATCAGGCTGCGTCCTCCGTCGCACCCGACGAGGTACTCGGCTCGCAGCGTCGTGGCGCCCGACAGCTCGACGTCGACACCGGTGTCGTCCTGCGTGAAGCCCACCACCTCGCGGCAGCGAAGAATCGAGACCCCCAGCTCCTCGACCCAGCCGGCCAGGATGCGCTCGAAGTCGCTCTGCCAGAGCGCAAGGAGGTAGTTGTGGCGGGTGGGGAAGTCGCTGATGTCCAAGAAGGTCCCCGCGTAGCCCGCAATCGGATGCTGTTGGCCCTCCGCGAGGAAGCGATCGGCGATGCCACGCTGATCGAGCACCTCGATGGTGCGGGAGTGGAGACCCCCGGCTCGCGATCCGTCGAGATCCTGATCGGCGCGTCGTTCGACGACGACGACGTCGACTCCCGCCAACGCCAGCTCACCCGCCAACATCAGCCCCGTCGGGCCGCCGCCTGCGATCACCACTGCGTGTTCAGTCATCGCAGTCATGGTCAGCACGTCTTTCTCGCTTGCCGCAAGCCCCCTCCCCTGCGCGATGCTGTTCGTGGCGGCGAACAAATACATCGATCTCGCTTGATACATCTAATCTATTTGATGTACTCTCTTTGACATGTCGTCGTCCGCCGTCGCAGCTCATGGGGATGCAGGATCGTCGCAGCCGCCGGAGATCCTCGGGCTGCTCAGCGATCCTGTTCGATGGCAGCTGGTCGTCGAGCTGGGTCGCAGCGACTGTCGCGTGGGGGAGCTCGTGGCGCTCGTCGGGAAGCCACAGAACCTGGTCTCCTACCACCTGGGGGAGCTCCGGCGGGGCGGTCTCGTCAGCGCACGCCGAAGCTCCGCCGACGGCCGCGACATCTACTACCGGGCCGATCTCGTCCGCTGCCGGGATCTTCTCGGCGAAGCCGGTCTCTCGCTCCATCCCGGGCTCTCGCTTGCCCCGACTCCCCCAGACGACATCGAGCCGCGACAGCCTCGACCGCGGCTGCTCTTCCTGTGCACTGGCAACAGTGCCCGCTCCCCGATCGCCGAAGCGCTCCTCGAGCACCGATCGGAGGGCACCGTCGAAGCACGCAGCGCGGGTAGCCATCCCAAGGCGCTACATCCGAACGCAGTGCGGGTCATGGCGGAGCGGGGTGTCGACATTGCCGATCGGCCGACGAAGCCCCTGACTCGCTTCGCTCGCAGCCGATTCGACCGAGTGATCACGCTCTGCGACAAGGTCCGGGAGATCTGCCCGGAGTTCCCGGGTGCGCCGATCGCAGCGCATTGGAGCATTGCCGACCCCGCGGCCACAGGGGAGAGCGACGAGGCCACGTACCCCGCGTTCGAACTCGTCGCCGACGAGATCGACGGCCGCGTGGCTCTGTTGCTTGCTGACCTCAGGACCCGACCATTGGAAAGGACACACCGTGCCTGACGCAGAGATCGTGAACGTGCGCTACCTGGTCGACGACGTCGCCGCGTCGGTCGACTACTACACCCGCCACTTCGGCTTCACCGTCGGCATCTCGTCTCCGGCGTTCGCGGATGTCACCCGAGGCAACCTACGTCTGCTGCTGTCCGGCCCGCAGAGCTCGGCCGGCCGGGCGATGACCGATGGTGAACGACCGGGCCCCGGCGGTTGGAACCGCATCCACCTCATCGTCGACGACCTCGACCGCGAGATGGCCCGCCTCCAGGCCGAGGGCGTGCAGTTCCGAAACGAGGTCGTCACCGGACCCGGCGGCGCACAGGTTCTCGCTGTTGACCCCTCGGGCAACCTGATCGAGCTGTTCCAACCGGCCGCATCGTGAGCGGGTGGCTCCCTTGACGGTCACCGCCGGTCCCGTGCTCGCCACGCCCGACGAGGACCGCGACGCGGAAGCGCGGGCAGCGCGCCGGTGGACCTTGCAGTCGCCTTCACCGACCTCGAGGGCTTCACCACCTACACCGAAGCGGAGGGCGACGACGCGGCAAGCCGGCTGCTGATCCGCCACCACCGGGAGTCGGCGGTCGATCGTGCGCAGCCGAGGGGGGCGCGTCGTCAAGCTGCTCGGCGACGGCCTCATGCTCACCTTCCCAGCACCAGAGGCGGCCGTGCTCGCGTGCCTCGAGCTGGGCGAGGCGGCGCCGTTGCCGCTGCGGGCCGGTATCCATAGCGGCACGGTGCTGGTGACGGACGACGACGTCGTCGGCCGGGTAGTGAATCTTGCGGCCCGCGTCACGGAGTCCGCCAAGGCAGGCGAACTTGCCGTCACCGAACACGTGCGCACCGCGGTGGGCGACATGCGAGGCGTCGCGTTCGATGGCCCCTACCCGCGCAGCTTCAAGGGCATTGGAGAGACCGTGCCCGTGTACCTGGCGTCTCGCCATGGGAGACAAAGATGATCACACCTGGGATCGACCACATCGCCTTGACCGTGCCCGACCTCGATGAACAGGTAGCGCGCCTGACGAGCGCCTTCGGCATGGTCGTCGAAGGCCGCTTCGATGGCTTCGCGCTCCTCACCGACCCGGCGTCGGGCCTGAAGCTCGAACTCGGCCGCTCCGATGATTCGCAGGTCCACTTCCGCCACTTCGGCTTCCGTGCCGACGACGTGGACGGCGCTCACGAGAGCCTGGTCAACGCGGGCATGAAGACAAGCGAGGCTCCCCACCGGCGCGACTTCGCCGGCATGTACACGTCATTCCTCACGCAGCCAGGCGGCCTCGAGATCCAACTCGTGCGATACGACGACTAACGGGGGCCGCCCTCTCGTCTCCGATCACGTCACATAGGAAGCGCAGGGTGGGCACGCTCTGACGGAGTAGTAGCGCACAGCAGCGTTTACGGTGACTGGGTGCCAGCGGCCGTGAGCTGCATCACGTGACCTCCGACCGCCGTACAACCCTCAGCTCCGAGGTTGCGCCTTCGAACCGAACACTCGCCGTCGCCTCCGCGCTGGTGGCCGCGAACCTGATCCTCCTCGCTCTGATCGCTGAAGACCTCCTCGATGGTGGCGGTCTCCTCTCCCGCGACGAGGCAGTCCTGACGTGGTTCGTCGACCACCGCACGGACCGGTGGATCAATGTCGCCGAGCTCGTAAGCAGGATCGGAGCGTTCGTGTCGCTGACGATCATCGGCGCGCTCCTCGCCATCTGGTTGTGGCGACGCGGATCGCACGTTTTGCTGGCGGCGGCTCCACTGGTATCGCTCGGGCTGGCTGGCCTCGCATCAACCGTGGTCAAGTCGCTCTTCGATCGCGATCGTCCACCGGTCTCACTGCACGCCACCGCAGTCACGGTGGCCGCCTTTCCGTCCGGTCACGCGACCCACGCCGCCGCGTTCGGCCTCGCAGCCTCGTTCACGCTCGCTCTCACGATCGCTCACCGCCCACGGACGCAGGCCCTGCTGGTCGTGGCGGGCCTCTTCTTCGCAGCACTCGTCGGTCTCAGCCGCCTCGTGCTCTGCGTCCACTGGCTCTCGGACGTCGTGGCGGGCTGGGCGCTCGGCAGCGCGGCCGCCATCGCGGTCGTTGTCACTTTCTGGTACCTCACGACGCGCGACCAAGAGAACGCGGAGACACGCGGCGCACTTCACTAGCAACGGAAGAGCGGCCCGACGTGGGCGATGCTCAGGTCGCCAACTCGTGACCTACACCGTGCCTGCGCGCTCGGAGGGACTCGGACCTCCACGTTGAGATCCGTAGTCCCCTACCGAGCGCATCCGAAGCCGTCAGAGCCTCGCCCAGCGACGCCTGGCGTGGCGGCCCGGGGTTGCAGAACCCCATGCGAATCCGAGCACCGCGAGGCCGGCGACGACGAGGGCGAAGCCGACACCGGCGACGAGGCCTGCTGGTCCACCGGTCACGGGCAGGGTGTCCTGGGCGGGATCGACCTCGGCCGAGTCAACCTCATTCCCGGTGAGCTCCGGCGCACCGGTGGGTGGCGGCGCTGTCGTGCTCGCGGACAGCGTGGTTGTCGGTGCGAGCGTCGTGGTGGTCTCCTCTGCCGGCGCTGTCGTGTTCGCGGGGAGAGTGGCCTCCGGCGCGAACGTCGTGGTCGGCGCGAGGGTGGTCGGCGGGGCCTCCGTGCTGGTCGGAGCGGTGGTGACGCTTTCGCCCGTGATCAGCAACTCGAGCGTCGTGGCTGTGGTCGTCGTCGACTCGTCACCGGTGGTGGTCGACGTGGTGGTCTCTTCCTCGACCGAAGTCGTCGTCGTCTCGACCGTCGTCGTCGCGGCCACGACCTCCGCCTCAGTGAGCCGGTTGGTCACCGTGACGACGATGTCCTCGTCGCTGTCGAAGAACGCGGGAAGGTCCTGCGGCGCGTCGAGCGTGCCAGATTGGCCCAAGCCCTCTTGCTCGAAGTCGGGAGTCGCCGACTCTGTGATGGTGTAGCTCGATCCGAACGGCACGTCGAGGACACGCTTCTCGACCGCAAAGTCACCCTTCGCGTCGAGCTCGGCCTTGCTCTTGCAGAAGAGCCCGTCGTTCTTCCACCTGCAAACGAGGGTCTCGATCTCGCCCACGAGTGTCAGCTTCCAGTCTTCGGGCACATCCGGCGAGTCCAGCTCGTCACCGTCCGCGTCGACCCACTCCTTCACGGGCCGCACGTGGAACGCGCAGAGGTCGGTGTCCTGCTTCGGCGCGAGTTGCTGCTTGCCGTCGACGTACACCCGGAGGTTCTCGGGGGAAGGCGGCACGTAGAGGTAGGTGTGGCCGGGCGTCGCCGTACCCGATCCGGAGAACGAGGTCTTGTCGATGTCCCACGTGTAGGGGACGTCGACGCTGTTCGTGTTGCCGACGCGGAAGACGGCATTGCCGCCGGGCAGGGTGCACAACGCCGTCAGCGTCAAATCGTCGAGTTTCGGCTTCGGCGCCGCCGAGGCGAGCCCGGCGTTGGCCGACAGCAGCATCAAGGCCGCTCCCAGGACAACGCTGAGGTACCCGAGGGTCCGGCGCTTCGTCGTGCTGCGATGAATCTTGGCGAACATCCCACTGCTCCCGTTGGCTCGTCGATGGTGAGCCTGGGGCCGGGTTCGCTATGGCTCCCCGCCGGCGCAGCGACCAGTTCAGCCGGACGGATCAACACCTCCCCAGTTCAACGAGCCGATGAAGCTCGCTGCTCTGTCGCCTTCATGATCGGGAGGAGTTGCGCACGCGGGATGGGTCGATCGGCCCGTTTGTGAGCGAGCGTCCAGGGATCTGGACGCTCCCTGTAGGCCGAATGGCTCAGAAGTCGTCGGCCTGAGCGTCGAGGTCTTGGTTTGATGGTCGCCAAGATGGACTCGTTCGACGAGCTGGTGAGCGAGGCGGCAGGCGTCCCGGTCGACGGCTGGGACTTCTCATTCCTCGAGGGTCGCGCCACCGAGCAGCGTCCGTCGTGGGGCTACCAACGTCTCCTCGGCAGGAAGCTGTCGTCCGCCACGGCCGCGCTGGACATCCAGACCGGCGGCGGTGAGGTGCTCGCCGGCGCGGGCGCCGAGAACTTCCCGCCGACGTTGGTCGCCACCGAGGGATGGCTGCCCAACGTTGCGCGGGCGACAGCACTGCTGCACCCGCTCGGCGCTGTGGTCGTCGCGGATCAGGAGGATCCCCCACTGCCGTTCGCCGAGGGCGCCTTCGACCTGGTGACCAGCCGCCACCCGGCCAGTGTCCATTGGTCGGAGATCGCTCGCGTGCTGGCACCCGGTGGCACCTATTTCGCGCAACATGTCGGCGGAGGCGCGAACGTCGAGCTCAGCGAGTACTTCCTGGGACCTCACGATCGAGACAACCGGAGGCAGCACGAGGTCGAGGCCGATCAGGCCAGGGCGGCCGGTCTGGAGATCGTGCAGTGCCGAAACGAGCGGCTGGAGCTGGAGTTCTTCGACGTGGGCGCCGTGGTGTTCTTCCTGCGCAAGGTGGTCTGGACAGTCCCGGACTTCACCGTCGGCCGCTACCGCGCGCGGCTGCAGGAACTCCACGACCAGATCGAGCGTGTCGGCGTGTTCCGATCAACGACGTCCCGCACACTCCTCGAAGCCCGCAGGCCTCTAGGCAGTTCCGCTTGACCGAGGTCGGTCCGGAGAGGCTCAAGGGGAAGGCGACTCCGGTCTTCGGGTAGCGTCTTCGCCAGCCTCGTTCGCAGTTGCGACGGCGTCCGCCTTGTTTCCCGTCCCCGTCGAGAAGCTGCGCATGACCCTTCGCACGCCCTACTACCTGATCGACGAGCGCCGCCTCCAGCAGAACCTGGAGGTCGTCGACCGCGTCCGTGACGAGTCCGGCGCCAAGTCCGTGCTCGCCCTCAAGTGCTTCTCGACGTGGGGCGTGTTCGAGCTGATGAGCCGATACCTCGACGGCACGACGAGCAGCTCGCTGTACGAGGCGCGCCTCGGCCGCGAGCAGTTCGGCAAGGAGGTGCACGCCTACAGCGTCGCCTGGGACGCCGATGAGGTCGCCGCGGTCGCCGAGATCGCCGACAAGGTGATCTTCAACTCGGTGGCGCAGCTGCGAGCGGCACCGTGCCGCGATCGGCGGCCTGCCGAGTCGGGCTGCGCGTCAACCCCGGCGTCAGCTACTCGCACTTCGACCTCGCCGACCCGGCGCGCACGCACTCGCGGCTCGGCGTCACCGACGACGCCGAGCTGCGCGAGGTCGCCGCCGACCTCAGCGGTCTGATGTTCCACTTCAACTGCGAGAACGAGGACTTCGACGCCCTCGCGACGCGCGGTCGACCTGATCGCCGAGCGCTACGCCGACGTGCTCGACCAGATGGAGTGGGTCAGCCTCGGTGGCGGCATCTCCTTCACGACGCCCGGCTATCCCGATCGAGCGCTTCTGCTCGATGCTGCGCGACCTCGCCGACCGCTTCGGCGTGCAGATCTACCTCGAGCCGGGCGAGGCGGCGATCACCGGCACGCGCCGAGCTCGTCACGACGGTGCTCGACGTCGTGCACAACGAGGTCGACGTCGCCGTCGTCGACGCCTCGATCGAGGCGCACATGCTCGACCACCTCATCTACGGCACCCATCCGCGGGTCGACGCGCCGGCCGCCGGCCATCACCGGTCACGATCGCCGGGCGCACGTGCCTGGCCGGCGACGTGTTCGGCGAGTACAGCCTCGACGCCGCCGCTCGAGCGTCGGCGACGAGGTCCGCTTCGCCGACGCCGCCGGCTACACGATGGTCAAGACCACGTGGTTCAACGGGCTGCGGATGCCGTCGATCGTCGTCCGCCGCCTGGACGGCATCGTCGAGGTCGTGCGCGAGTTCGGGTACGACGATTTCAAGCGCAGCCTGTCGTGAGCGAGCGAAGGAGCGACATGATGAAGAAGAACGTGCTGATCATCGGCGCCGGCGGCGTGGCCCACGTCGCCGCCCACAAGGCGGCGATGCACAACGACGTGCTCGGCGACATCTGCATCGCCTCGCGGACGCTGTCGAAGTGCGAGGCGATCATCGACAGCGTCCAGCGCAAGGGCCACCTGCAAGGACGCGTCGCAGCAGGCTGCACGCCCGCCAGCTCGACGCCCTCGACGTCGCCGCCACCGTCGGCGCTGATCCGCGAGACCGGCTCGCGAGATCGTCGTCAACCTCGGCTCGGCGTTCGTCAACATGGCGGTGCTCGACGCCTGCCTCGAGACCGGCGCGGCCTACATCGACACCGCGATCCACGAGGACCCCGACAAGGTCTGCGAGGACCCGCCGTGGTACGCCAACTACGAGTGGAAGAAGGCCGAGCCGCTGCGCCGAGCAAGGGCGTCACGGCGATCCTCGGCGCCGGCTTCGACCCCGGCGTCGTCAACGCCTACGCCGCGCTCGCCGCCAAGAAGTACTTCGACACGATCGACACGATCGACATCCTCGACGTCAACGCCGGCAGCCACGGCCGCTACTTCGCCACCAACTTCGACCCGGAGATCAACTTCCGCGAGTTCGTCAAGGTGTGGACGTGGATCGACCGCGAGTGGCAGGAGTTCCCGACGCACACGGTCAAGCGCGACGTTCGACTTCCCGGTCGTCGGCGAGCAGCCGGTCTACCTCAACGGCCACGACGAGCTGCACTCGCTGTCCAAGCACATCGACGCCAACAGCATCCGGTTCTGGATGGGCTTCGGCGACCACTACATCAACGTGTTCACCGTGCTGCGCACGCTCGGCCTGCTGTCGCACGAGCCGGTCGCAGCTCGCCGGTGGCGGCGAGGTCGTCCCGCTGCAGGTCGTCAAGGCCGTGCTGCCCGACCCGCAGAGCCTCGCCGCCGGCTACACCGGCAAGACGTGCATCGGCGACATCGTCAAGGGCACGAAGGACGGCAAGCCGCGCGAGATGTTCATCTACCAGGTGTCCGATCACGCCGCGGCGTACGCCGAGGTGGAGTCGCAGGGCGATCAGCTACACCGCCGGCGTGCCGCCGATCGCCGCCGCCATGCTGATCGCCGACGGCCGTTGGGACGCCGAGACGAATGGTGAACGTCGAGGAGCTCGACCCCGAGCCGTTCATCGCGCTCCTCGACCGAGATCGGCCTGCCGACCGAGTACCTCGAGATCGAACCCGACTCGGCGGCGTCGTTCCACGGCGAGGTGCGCAGCCTGGACGAGGAGATCGCCGACTCCACGGCGACGGTCACGGTGTCCGCCGCCGACCCGATGATCGCGGTCCGTAAGAAGTAGCGCCTCGATCCGTTGTGGCGCGCCGCCGCAAGGTAGGACTCGGGCCGTGACCACCGACAGGCCCTCATGCAAAGTCAGACGAGCACCGCACCGCCGGCCGGAGGTCACGATCCAGGAGCCGTCGCCGGCAGGCATGAGCATGAACCGGCTGACCGTGCGCTGCGCGCGCCGACCTGATCCGTATACAAGAGGTCGATCGACAACGGGTCGCGCTCGTCGATTGCACGCACCACGTCGGTAAACACGGGCTCAGTCGGCTCGCGAAGCGCTCCCTGCCACTCGCGGGTCCTCCAGTTCGACGCGTACACCGAGAAGTCTGATCGGCCGGCCACCCTCGAACCGAGTGAGCAGCGAGAGCGCCTTGTCTGCCACGACGGCCGCGTCGTTCGTCGGCTCGGCGAGCTTGCCGCTTCTCGTTCGGGTGAAGAAGGTCGCCGTGCGAACCTTGACAACGACGTGCGTGATTCGACGTCCGAGATCGGCGACCGATGCCGTGACCTCCTCCGCGAGCCGGCGCACGTTCGCGTCGATCTCCGCTGCGTCGGTGAGGTCGCGCTCGAACGTGACCTCGCGGCTTCGTCCTCGCGGCAGGCGCGGCTCGTCGATCAGCGGCGCGTCGTACCCGCCCATCCCGAGCACCCGCAGATACGGACCGATGGTCGGGCCAAAGCGACGGGCGAGCTCGAGATGGTCCGATGCGGCGAGATCTGCGACGGTGAGGATGCCGAGCTCGGCGAGTCGCACCGCTGTGCGCGTGCCGATTCCCGAGATCGCGGACACAGGCTCCGTCCCCATCACAGGCAGCCATGACCGACGGGTGAGGCTCGCGACCCCGCCGGGCTTCGCGAAGCCGGTCGCGGTCTTGGCCTGCAGCCTCGTCTCTCCGATCCCGACCGCACAGCGCAGCCTGGTGCGCGCGTAGACGGTCGCCTGAACAAGGCGTGCGAACGCAACCGGATCCGTTGTCCGCACGCCGACACACGCCTCGTCCCAGCCCCACTCCTCGACGACCACGTGGAGGGATCGAAGCGCGGCCATCACCTCCGCCGACGCCGCCTCGTAGGCGGGCCGGTCGAGCGGGAGGAACACCGCGTCGGGGCACCTGCGCACAGCGGTGCGAAGCGGCATGCCTGAGTGCACGCCCGCAGCTCTCGCTTCGTACGACGCCGTCGCCACGACCTGACGCGCGCGTGTTGGGTCGCCATCGCCACCGACGACGACCGGCCGGCCGGCGAGCTCGGGCCGCCTCAGCACCTCGACTGCGGCGAGGAACTGATCCAGGTCGACGTGCAAGACCCACTCGCGTTCCTCCTGGGAGGGAGGCGGCAAAAGGTCACGCATGGACCCATTCTCGGCGCGGCGACCTCGACCTGGGAACGATCGAGCGCGCTCGTCTCAGCGCGCGACTGCGCTCGCCTCGTTTGAGAGCGGGCCTTCGCCCGCGGCGCTCACCGCGCTCAGCCGGTAGTAGTAGCGGACCCCTCGGGTCGTGTAAGTGTCGCGGCCCGACGTCGTCACTCCGATCGTCGCAAAGAGCACCTCGGCGCCCGGCACCGTCGAACGGTAGAGCCGATATCCCGTGATCGGACTCGTTCCGGCCGGCGGAGTGGTCCACGTGAGCTGCACTCCATTGAGGAAGAAGAAGAACGGCTGAGACGCGGAGAGCGTCGGTGCGCCTGGTGGCGTCGCCGCTTGTGGAGTGGCTGATTGCGGGGCGGAGCGCGCGCCCTCTCCGACGGCGCTCGTGGCGCTCACCTGATACCAGTACGTCGTTCCGTTCACGGCCGTCGCGTCGACGTAGGTCGTCGTCGTCGTGCCCGTGTCCACGAGGAGCGCCTCAGGGCTGCTCGCGGTCCACCGGTAGATGCGGTAGGTGGAGATGGGCTGCGAGCCCGGGTTCGGTGCCGTCCAGCTCAGGGCGACGCTCGCGTTTCCCGCGGTTGCGGTCAGCACGGGCTGGCCGGGCGGCGTGTCGGGCGGCGGTGGGGGCGGAGGCCCGACGGGTCCGATGAAGGCCTCGTAGAGCAAGCGGTTCGGCGAGCCGCCGCCGGCATTGGTGACGTGGTTCATCGTCGCGTTCGAGGTGAGGGCGCTCGCCACGGCCGCGGGTGTCGCGCTCGGGTTGACCGAGAGGTACAGCGCCGCGGTACCGGCAACGTGAGGGGTGGCCATCGACGTGCCGCTGATCGTGTTGGTGGCGGTATCGCTGGTGAACCAGTCCGAGGTGATCGCATCACCAGGGGCGAAGAGATCGACGCAGCTGCCAAAGTTCGAGTAGGACGCGCGCGCGTCACTGCTCGTTGTTGCTCCCACCGTCAGCGCGGCAGACGTCGAGGCCGGTGAGTAGTTGCAGGCGTTCGCGCCATTGTTCCCGGCCGCGACCGCGTATGTCACGCCCGAGTTCACGGAGTTCGTCACTGCGGAGTTCAGGGCGGTGGAGAGGCCACCTCCGACGCTCATGTTCGCGACGGCGGGCTTCTGGGCGTTGGCGGTGACCCAGTCCACCCCGGCGATGACCTGCGAGTAGGTGCCGGAGCCGGAGCAGTTGAGCACGCGCACGGCGACGAGCTGGACGTTCTTGGCGACGCCGTACGCCGCGCCCCCGACCGTGCCGGCAACGTGGGTCCCGTGGCCGGCGCAGTCTTGCCCGTTCTGTCCGTCATTGACGGCGTCCATGCCGACACTTGCCCGCCCGCCGAAATCGGCGGCCGTGGTGCGAATGCCGGTGTCGATGATGTAGGCGTGCACCCCTGCGCCCGTGGCGTTGTACGCGTACGACCCGTCAAGAGGCAGGTCACCTTCATCGATGCGGTCGAGCCCCCAAGACGGCGACGGCGTTTGGACATCGAGGGCGTACACGTAGCCGTCTTGCTCGACGGCGGCGACCCGGGGATCGCGCGCGAGCGCTTGGGCCTGCGCCTCCGTCATGCTCACCGTGAACCCTTGAAGTGCGTACTGATAGATGCCCAGCACGTTGCCGCCGTGTGCCCGGGCGAGCAGCTCCGCCTCGACGGAGACGCCGTTCGATCCGTCCCGAAGCGTGACGATGTATTGGTCTGCGACCGGTCGCTCGGGCCGAGAGATGTCCCCCGGACCTGCTGGGCCAGGAGGGCCACCGGCAGCTCCTGCGGTAGTCGGGGCGAGCATGAGCACCCCTGCTGCGATGAGCGCGACGAACGCCTTGCGTCCAACGATCATGGTCTCCGCCTTCCGCCCGGCTTCGCACCCCGCGACCGCCGTCACCACAGTGTGACACCGGAAAGGTCGCGGTGCACGGGCGATTGCTCACTCTCAGTAATGTTAGTACATACTTACGCAAAGTCGTGCGTCGCCAAGCAGGCCGAGGCTCTGAAGATCTCCGTGTTCGGCTGACTAGCGACGTTATTTCCGGGCCGTGATCAGCCAGACCGCGCTGCCGAACCGAACGCCTTCAGGCGTTTCGTGCGATCGGAGCGCGGCCTTCAGCTTGTCGTGTGCATCCGCTCGGGCGACTTCGTCAAGACCTTCCGACAGACCTTTGACGATCCCGATCGCTCCCACGAACGCGTACGCCGCGTCGGCGTCGGCGCCAAACCACAGCGGCTCCTCGAACGACGTGAGTTCGACCGCCTCGAAACCGACGCCCGTCAGCAGGGCTTCGACATCGTCAGGGTCGGCCAGCGCGGCCGGGCCCGGCGCGCCGGGCGGAGGCATCGGCAAGTCACGCCCCGCGGCCATCGACTCGCGCACGACCATGATCCACTCGTTGCGGGCGGTGGCCTGCCAGACCAACAGGGCCACGCGACCTCCCGGGCGCAGCGCCGAGGCGATGTTGGCAAAGGCGGCCGGCCGGTCACTGAAGAACATCGATCCAAAACGGCTGATCGCGAGGTCGAAGGTCGCGGTGTCGAAGGCGTGTACTTGCGCGTCGGCCCGGAGGAACTCGACGTTCGTGAGGCCTTCGCTGCTGGCCCGCCGTCGAGCTTCGGCCAGCATCGACTCGGAGAGGTCTACCCCGAGCGCCGACCCGTCCCTCGCGAGCCGTGCCGCGTCACGAGTCGACTGACCGGAGCCGCAACCGATGTCGAGCACACGATCGGCCGGCGCGATCGGATCCGTCTCGAGAAAGCGAGCCCAAATCGAGCGAACGCTGGTGTCGTACTCGTCGGCGAACTGGGTCCACTGGTCGCCTTCCTCGCCGTCCCAGGCGTTCGCCATATCGACGTTGGCAATCGGCTCACTCATACGACCATCTCTTCACGGCTGTCCTTTCAGTCCTGACTCGCCGGCCGGTCCATCCGTCTCGACGGGGTGACGTCGAAGGTAGGTCCGCCGGTGTTGGTCTGCAGCACGACGCAAATCTCTTCCTCAGTGAGCGGCGTGGGCCGCCGTCGGGCACGTACTCGCTGTGCACTCGGCACATAGCGTGCGGTAGTGACCGGTGAAGTGGGGGTCGCGTGATTCGCAACGATTCTGTCGTTCGCTATGCCGACGCGAGTGGCGTGTCGATCGCCTACTCCGTGCGCGGGGAGGGCCCGATCGATCTTGTGAGGGTGCCGGGCGTCATGACTGGGATCCTCGCGGCTGACGTCGACCCGGTCATCGCTGCGCACTACGACCACCTGTCACGGTTCGCTCGGCTGGTCCTGCTCGATCGGCGCGGGCTCGGAATGTCGGATCCACTTGTTACAGGTGGCGCGCCGCCGCTCGAGCAGCAAGTAGAGGACGTCCTCGCAGTGATGGATACCGTCGGGTCGCAGCAAGCAGCGCTCTACGCCACGGCGGACGGCGGACTGGTCGCGATGTTGTTCGCGGCAATGCACCCCAATCGAACGAGTGCCCTCGTCCTCAACAGCACGTGGGCACGATTGATCCGGTCGGCGGAACACCCGGACGGAATGGACCCGGTCGACGACAGCGAGCGCAGACCGCTGATTCGTTCGCAGTGGGGCAACGTTGACGCCCCGTGGGCATGTGAGAGCGCCGCGCCGAGCCGTCTCGACGATCCCCAATTCCGCCGACTGCTTGCGCGTGTGCAGCAGGTGAGTGCCAGTCGAGCGGCAGCATCGGCGACGCTGACCAACGCTGAGAGCGATGTCCGATCTGTCCTGCCGCTCGTCCAGGCCCCAACGCTCGTGCTTTGCGGAGCGGACAGGGACCCCGCGAGCGACTTTCTCCAACTGCTGCAGCAATCCCGGTACATCGCCGAACAGGTCCCCGACGCCCAGCTGGTCCTGTTCCCGGGCGCTGACAGCTACTTCGGAGTACACACACCCGAGCTCGGCGCGCTGATCGAGGAGTTCCTGACCGGCACCCGCCCTACCCCGCTCAGTGATCGAATCCTCGCAACCGTCTTGTTCACCGACATCGTCGCGTCGACCGAACTACTCGCTGAAATTGGCGATCAGAACTGGCGCGCCCTCCTCGACCGCTACGACGCGATGGTCCGCATTCAGCTCGAACAGTTCCACGGCCGGCAGATCAACACGGCCGGCGATGGCATGTTCGCGACCTTCGACGGTCCGGCCCGCGCTGTGCGCTGCGCGCAGGCAATCGCCGACGGCGCGCGTCCGCTTGGGGTAGAGGTCCGCGCCGGAGTCCACGTCGGCGAATGCGAAGTCCGCGGTAACGACCTCGCGGGCCTGTCTGTACACATCGGCGCCCGTGTCTGCGCCCTCGCGCAAGCTGGCGAGGTACTCGCCACCTCGACAGTGAGGGACCTCGTCGCAGGGTCCGGCATCCAGTTCGTAGACCGCGGCCGACAGGTCCTCAAGGGCGTCCCCGGCGAATGGCCTCTGCTCGCCGCCCGGGCATGAGGTCCTCATGGGCATAACCGGCCAGCGGCCCTCCGACCGGCAACTATCCAGAGCGCTCGGAGGGACTCGAACCCCCAACCTTCTGATCCGTAGTCCGCCAGTACTCGTGAGGTCTCGTGAGGTCCGGGCACGTCAAGGCAGGTCACCTAGGACACAGTTCGGTCATTCGTGAGCTGTGGCGAGGTCTAGTCGGGCGCAGGTCGGTGGAGTTGCGTTGACAAGTCCGTTGACAAGGGTCGGCCGCTCTCAGCACCCGTCACGCCCTCGACAGCTTGGGAGCAGGGCGCACAACGCTGGGCCGGTCGAGAGGCACCGAGCACGGGGCGTGCGCGACGCTCGTGGTAGATCAGTGGCAGGAGCGGCCGAGGGTGACGCGATCGGAAGAGCCAGGCGACCTCGAGGGATCGCGCCGCAGCCGAGACGAGCCCGGCGCGCGCCTCTTCGTTGGCCGCGACCGCCAGCTCGACATGATGCTGAGGGCTCTGGACGACGCCGTGTCGGGCCGGGGCCGCGTCGTGTTGCTGGGAGGCGAACCGGGTATCGGCAAGACTCGGCTGGCCGAGGAGTTCGCGGGCCAGGCCGCCGCACTCGACGCTGACGTGGTGTGGGGCCGTAGCTGGGAGGCGGGCGGAGCGCCTGCGTACTGGCCGTGGACGGAGTCGCTCCGGACGCTCTTCGAGATCCAGCGTCACGCCGCCGGTGCCCGCCCGCTGGAGATCGACCCGCACATCGCGCAGCTTCTCCCGGAGATGCGGAGTCGTGTGACGACGCCGCCCGAGGTTGCGTCCGGGTCTCCGGAGTCGGCGCGGTTCGAGCTATTCGTGGCGGTCAGCAGCCTGCTCCAGCGGGCCTCGCAGAGGCGCCCCTTGATCGTGATCCTCGAGGATCTGCACGCCGCCGATGCGCCGTCACTGCTGTTGTTGCGTTTCGTCGCCCGAGCCACGAGCGAGCAGCGGACAGTGATCCTCGGGACCTATCGAGATGTCGAACTCTCAAAAGACCATCCGCTCATGACCACACTGCCCGAACTCCTCCGTGCTCCGGGAGCAACTCGCGTTTCCCTTCCAGGACTGGCCGAAGGCGATGTCGCGCGTCTCATGCGGACGATTCCACAGCTCCACGCCGCGCCTGATCTCGTGACGGCGATCCATCAGAAGACGGACGGCAACCCTCTCTTCGTGCAGGAGTACCTCCGCCTGCTGGAGTCCGAGCACCAGTCCCAGCGCGGCTCGACGGAATGGCGCTGGCCGGTTCCCGAGGGAGTACGTGAGGTCATTGGTCGTCGACTCGACCGACTTCCATCGAGCTGCACCGAGTTGTTGCAGCTTGCGGCGGTCGCGGGCCGGGACTTCCGAGTCGACATCTTGGAGCGCGCCTCCGGGCAGCCAGGCGACGCTCTGCTCGACGCGCTGCACGACGCCATCGAGGCACGGCTCGTCGAGGAGGTACCCGGCGAACCTGGGCGGCTGCGATTTGCACACGCGCTCATCCGAGACGCCCTTTACGAGGAGCTGGCGCCTGGCCAGCGGTGCCGGCATCACGCCGGCATCGCACTGGCGCTGGAGGCCGCGTATGCGTCGGATCCTGGGCCGTTCGCGGCCGAACTTGCCCACCACTTCTTCGAGGCCGGTCCCATGGGTGACCAGGCCAAGACTCTTGAATACGCGACGTTGGCCGGGTCCGAAGCGGTGGGGACTCTTGCTTACGAGGAAGCCGTCCGCCTGTTCAAGATGGTGCTGCACTTGCTGCAGGAGTCGCCTGACGAGCGGCGCCGATGCGTAGCGCTCGTCCTCCTCGGCGACGCGCAGGCGCGCGCTGGCGACCAACTCCGGTCGAAGGAGACGTTCCTGGCTGCCGCGGCCATCGCCGGCCGCATCGACGACGCTGAGCTGCTAGGCGCGCAGCGCCCTCGGGTACGGCGGGCGTTTCGCGTGGGCGCGAGCTGGAACCGACAGCCAGCTGATCCCTCTGCTCCGACAGGCCCTCGACCTGCTCCCGAACACCGACGATCCACTCCGCGCGCGACTCCTCGCCCGCCTGGCCGGCGCTCTTCGTGACCAGCCGTCGACCGAGCCGCGCTCGTCCCTAGGCGCCGAGGCGGTGGCCATGGCGCGCCGGCTCGGCCAGAACGAGACGTTGACCTACGCGTTGCTGGGATGGTGGAGCGCAGCACTGATGGGCCCAGAAGACCTCGAGACCCAGTTCGCCGTCGGCGTCGAGCTGGACGAGCTCGCCCAGGCCGGGGGCGATCGGGAACTTCGGTCGGACGCCGTGTGGGTTCGCTACATCGCGTCGATGACCCGAGGCGACGTGTGGGAAGCCCGTCGGCAGCACGCCCTTCAGCTCGAGCTTGCGGCTGAGCTCCAGCAGGGTTCGCAGCACTGGTACGCCGGACTCATCGCCACCGTCCTCGCGCTCCATGACGGACGGTTCGACGACGCCGAGACACTGATCGAGGAGACCCTCGCCGTGGGCCGCCAGGCGCAGACCTGGGACGCCAACATCGCCCACCTGTTCGCTCAGTTCATCCTCCGCCGCGAGCAGGATCGATTGTCCGAGATCGAGGACGACCTGCGCCGTGGACTCACCAGTCACCCCGGCTATCGATCGTTGCGTTGCATGTTGCTCACGGTGCTCGTCGACGGTGGCCGCCTCGATGAGGCCCGCGGCCTGTTCGACCAGCTCGCCGCCAACGACTTCGCCGCCTTTCCCGAAGGACAACGAATGGCTGTTCGCCCTGGGTCTACTCGCCGAATCCGCCGCGTCACTCGGCGATCTCCAACGAGCCGAGGCCTTGTACGACCAACTGTCGCCCTATGCATCCCTCTCGCGTTGGCCGCCTCGGAAGTAAGTCTCGGTCCCGTCGATCGTCCGCTCGGCACGTTGGCCGACGACGCTCGGTCGTGACGCCCACGCGGCCGCGCATTTCGATTCTGCGATCGCCGCGTGTCAGCGGACGGGCGCCCGGCCTTGGCTGGCACACACCCAGGCCGAGTACGCCGCCATGCTCTCGTCCCGCGGACACCCCGAGGACAGACCCCGCGTCTTCGAACTGGCGACCGCCGCGCGGGACGCGGCCGTCGACATGGGCATGACCGCCCTGACCGCACGGGTCGAATCGTTGCTGGCACAACTCGGCTCCCCAACCCCCGCGATCTCGGACGAAGCCGCTCGCCTCACTCGCCGCGAGCGCGAGGTCGCGAGTCTTGTCGCCGCCGGCATGTCCAACCGCCAGATCGGCGAGCACCTGTTCGTCTCGGAGCGCACCGCCGAGTCGCACGTCCAGAACATCCTCACCAAGCTCGGGTTCAGTTCACGGAGCCAGGTGGCCGCCTGGGCCGTGCGCGAGGGACTCGAGACCACGCCGTAGGGGGCGCGCGTGCCCGGATCAGTACCGGGTTTCCATACAAACCCTCCATGTGCTCCACCCGCCCTGGACGGATGCTCCTCCCAGACCACCTGAGCCAGCGGAGGAGGTGAGTCATCGCGAGCTCGACCGCACCGTGTCCCTCGCTGGCAGCCGCGTTTGCAAAAGCGATGAGCGACCTGGTGACTGCCCTCCCAATGGGCGCCCGGGGGGTGACTGACGTGCACTTCTCCAGCGCGCTCGGAGGGACTCGAACCCCCAACCTTCTGATCCGTAGTCAGATGCTCTATCCGTTGAGCTACGAGCGCTTGGGTTGGTCAGTCTACGGGAGGCCCTCGTCCCGGGAAATCGGTTCGACGCTGCGTCAGCCGACGGTTTGGCCGTACATCTCGCCCAGCGGATCGCTGATCAGCTCGAGGCGCGCCCCGTCCGGATCGCTGAAGTAGAGCGACGCCCCGCTGATGTGCTCGTAGGGCACGCCGGCCTCGTCGAGGTTGGCCTTGAGCCGCGTCCACGTGTCGGGCTCGACAGAGATCGCGAGGTGGTGGAGCCCACCCAGCACCTCCGCGTACGGCCCGAGGTCGAGGCCCGGGAAGTCGAAGAACGCGAGCGAGTTGCCGTGGCCGATGTCGAAGAAGAAGTGGGTGCTGCCCTTGTAGTCGCGGTTCTCGAAGAGCTCGGTGAGCGGGAATTCGAGCACGTCTTGGTAGAAGCGGACCGTCCGCTCGACATCGGCGCTGAGGAGCGCGACGTGATGCACGCCTCGAGCGGTGCTCGCCGGTCGCTCGGGCCTCTTGCGGAGATACAGGTCGCGGAGCTCGGCCCGTCGCGCCGCGAGCCCGTCGAGATCCAGATCGGTGCTCATGGCAACCACCATAGGCTCCTGCGATGGCCATCGAGCTGGTCGTCAACGACGACTCGATCGACCTGACGTTCACCGGCTTTGACCGCTTCCTCGCGCTGTCGAAAGGGATGCACCTCCCGATCAACGAGATCACCGACGCCCGGGTCGCGACGGTCGTGGAGATGAGGAAGGACCTCGGCTGGCGAGTCGGAGGCGGCTACTGGCCAGGGCGTATGGCCACGGGGCACTTCACCTGGAAGGGACGCCAGCGGTACCGGCAGCTCTGGTCTGTGTATCGGGAGGGCGAGGTGCTCGTCATCGACACGACGCGCAAGAACCCGGCGCGCATCGTGGTGCAGCACCCCTACCGCCACGATCTCGCGTGGCTCATCGCCGAGCGCATCCCGCCGCGTCCGACCGCGGTCTCCGACGAGGTATCCGAGCCGATGTACGACCGGGAAGACGGGCAGCCCGCGGAGTAGCGGGGCTACGCGGCGCGGAACGTGGCTCGGTAGGCCTGAGGCGTAGTGCCGGTGACGCGCCGGAAGTGCATGCGCAATGTCGACGCCGCGCCGAAGCCGCATCGATCGGCGACGTGATCAACAGACAGATCGGTCGTCTCGAGCATCCGGCGCGCCGCGAGCACGCGCTGTTGGAGCAGCCACTGCAAGCGGCGTGGTGCCGGCTGACGCGCGGAACCGACGAGCAAACGTTCGCGGTGACATCCGTGCGCGTGCCGCGAGCTGCTCGACGGTGAGGTCTTCGTCGAGATGGTGGATCGCCCAGTCGAGCGTGGCCGCGAGATCGTCGCAGTCACACGCTGACACTGGCGCGTCGACGTACTGCGCCTGCCCGCCCTCACGATGAGGCGGCACGATCATCCGCCGGGCGAAGACGTTCGCGACCTCGGCCCCGTGGTCCTGTCGCACCATGTAGAGGCACAGGTCGATCGCGGCGGCGGTGCCCGCTGAGGTGAGCACGTCGCCCTCGTCGATGTACAGCACCGACGGATCCACGTCGATGGACGGATAGCGACGCGCGAGCTCGTCGGTGTACATCCAGTGTGTCGTCGCCCGTCGCCCGTCGAGCAGCCCGGCCGCGGCGAGCACGAACGCTCCCGAGCACAACGAAGCCAGACGCGCTCCGCGCGCGTGCGCCCGGCGCAGCGCGTCGCACACCTCCGGAGGCGTCGGCATGTGCACCGGCCATGCCGGCACGATCACGGTGTCGGCCCGATCGAAGATCATCGAGCGTGTAGGGCATCTCGATGGTGAACAGGTCGCCCTTCGTCGTGTGGGGACCGGAATGCACGCCGCACACCATGAAGTCGTACGCGGGCATTCCCATGTCGGATCGGTCGAGCCCGAACACCTCGCACGGCACAGCGAGCTCGAAGACCGACGTCTGCTCGCAGACGATCACGGCCACCGTGTGCTGCACAGATGCGCTCTTGCGTCGAGGTGCCATGGCAGGATCCTAACGTATACCGGCAGTCCTGCCACTCGTCGAACGAGGCCTCGCAGCGCACGATCGACGCATGGACCGAGAGATGCGCGAAGCCCTCATCGACCAGTACGCGGCCGGCCCCGGAGTGGTGACCGCCGCCCTCGCCGGCGCCACCGAGGACGAGCTCGACGCACGTCCGTCACCCGACGAATGGTCCGCGCGAGAAGTTGCGCACCACCTCGCGGACAGCGAGGCCACGTCGTACATCCGCCTCCGCAGGCTCATCGCCGAGGACGACCCGATCATCCACGGGTACGACGAGGCGGAGTTCGCGCGCCGCCTGCACTACGACCGCCCCATCGCGGCGTCGATCGCCGTGTTGAAAAGCGTTCGCTCGTCGACGGTCGAGCTGTTGCGAAGCCTCACGGAAGAAGAGTGGCAACGCGGCGGCACGCACACCGAGAGCGGGCCGTACACCGTCGAGACGTGGCTTGCCATCTACGCAGCGCACGCACACGACCACGCGACACAGATCAGCCGAGCTCGATCATCCGCCAACGCCAACACTTCGTCATCGGGAGGACGCCATGTTCTTCGTTGAATGTGATTCCCACGAGAGCGGGTTCGTCCTGCTGAACGTCGACCACATCATCGCCACCCGCAACACGCGTCATGGCATCGAGCTCGACTGGGAGTGCTGGTGCGGGAAGCGCGGCACGTGGCATCCCCGCCACGACTCGGCCCCCAGGGCCGCGTGACCGTCAGCTCACTCGATAGACGTTGAGTCGCTGCTTGCCGAACTGCTTGCAGTCCGGCCACGTCATCCAGAGGTCGAGGGTGTTGCCCTTGATCCCGCCGCCGATGTCGAGTGCGGTGCGATAACCGATCCCTTCGACCCAGATTCGAGTGTGGAGCGGAATGACCCTCGGGTCGACGGCGACGACGTCGGGGCCAGTGGGCTCACCGGAATAGGTCGTCCCGACGATCACGTAGCAGACGACCGTGAACTCGCCGAGCGGCACCGATCCCGCGGGCTCGCCGTCACCAACGGGAGCAGCGCTAGTTGGTGGCGTCGCAGCGGTGGCGAGAGCAGTCGTGACCGCCGCAGCTGTGGTCGACGACGCGCCTGCGATGGCGGCGGCGGTAGTGGCAACCGCAGTCGACGGGGGCGCGGTCGGAGCAGGAGCGGCGCGCACGGGGACTGGCGCGGCCGTCGTGGCAATGGACTCGGGCGGGGGCGGTGCGGCGGGTGCGGGCACCCCGGCGTGGGCGGCGCCTGGCGCGATTCCCCCGGCCAGAGGGACGCCGGCCGCCTGCGCAGCGTCGATCTCGACCTCGGTCGCGGTCACCGAGAACGCCGCGAGCTCGGGCCCGACCGCGGCGACCTTCCCCGAGCCGCCGCTTCCCCTCGTGCCCTGCAATGCGAGCGCGGCCACGGTGAGCAGCGCTGCGACCAGCAGCACTGGCAACGGCATCCGCGGAAGCGGGCGGCGTTGCGCGAACACCGGGCGGCGGTGCCGCCAGCGACGCCTCCTGTGGAGGCGCGCGATTCGAAGACGCATTGCGAGCGGTTTCTCCCTCCCGCCGGGTGGCGCTCCGCGTCGTCGAGTGCGCTGGCGTCGTGGGGGAGATCACGACTGCACTCGACCACCGCTCCCGGCACGGGACCTATGGTCTGGAAGCCCATGGGTCTAGCCCCGGGGCCTCCGAGGCGCAACTGGAGGGCCAGAAACCCTTCAGATTCGGGCGAAAACTGGCGGAGAGGGTGGGATTTGAACCCACGGACGAGCTTGCACCCGTCAACGCCTTAGCAGGGCGCCCCATTCGGCCTCTCTGGCACCTCTCCGGGGGTGGATCGTACTGGTCAGTCGAAGACCACGGTCTTGCGGCCGTACACGAGCACCCGGTGAGCGAGATGGGCACGTACCGCGCGGGCAAGCACGATCATCTCGAGGTCGCGGCCCTTGCGAACGAGGTCCACGACGCTGTCGCGGTGGCTCACCCGAACGACGTCCTGCTCGATGATCGGTCCATCGTCGAGCTCGGCCGTGGCGTAGTGGGCCGTGACCCCGATGAGCTTGACGCCGCGGTCGTGGGCCTGGTGGTAGGGCCGCCCGCCGGCGAACGCCGGCAAGAACGAGTGATGGATGTTGATGATGCGGCTCGGGTACTTCGCCACGAACCCCGGCGAGAGGATCTGCATGTAGCGGGCGAGCACCACCAGGTCGATGTCGTGCTCGGCGAGCAGGGCGAGCATGGCGCTCTCCTGCTCGACCCGGGTCTCGGGAGTGACGGGGAGGTGCGCGAACGAGACGTCGAAGTGCGCCGCGACGTCGCCCTGGTCGGGATGGTTGCTGATGACGAGGGGAATGTCGGCCGCGAGCTCGCCCATCCGCCAGCGGGCCAGGAGGTCGTACATGCAGTGGGCCTGCTTCGAGACCAGGATCGCCACCCGCGGCCGGTCGTCCGAGAACCGCACGTCGCACCGCATGCCGAACCGCTCGGCCACCGGGGCGAGACCGGGCAGGATCTGGTCGCGGCCGAGGTCGAAGCCCTCGAGCTCGAACTCGATCCGTTGGAAGAAGACCCCTTCGCTCGCGTCGGTGTGCTGATCGGCGTGGACGATGTTGCCGTTGTTGCGGAACACCCATTCGGCGGTGGTCGCGACCAGACCCTTCTGGTCGGGACACGACAGCAACAACGTCGCGGTGGCCATCCCCACAAGGATGGCGCAACCCACCGCCGGGTCCGGGAACCGGGACGGGCCGCGCCTACCCTGACTCGACGTGAAGACGGTGGGGGGCGCGGCGGAGACAATGTCCGCGGCCGAGGGGACGGACGCCTCACTCGTCCTCGACACCACCCTCGTCAGCTTCCGGCCTGACGGCATCACGTTCGCCGTCGTCGCGGTTGTCGCGTTCGCGACCCTCGCGCTGCAGGTGCTGCTGACGCGCATCCTCGCTGCGCTCGTCTTCTACCACTTCAGCTTCCTTGCGATCTCGCTCGCGTTGCTGGGGACGGGAGCGGGCGGGCTCTACGTCTCACTGCGGCCTCCGCCGCCGAACCGGTTCGCCTTCCGCGTGCTCCTTTCCGGATGGACAGCCGTGCTCGCCGTCACGTTGACGCTCGTCCCGGTCGTGATCGTCCGGCTGAACTTCGACTACAGCGACGGTCTCTCGGCGCACTTCGTCTTCGCGATGACCATCGCCTGCATTGCGTCGGCACTGCCGTCGTTCGCGGCGGGCGTGGTCATCGCCATGGCGATCCGGTCGCACGCCGAGGCGGTCAACCGCGTCTACGCAGTCGACCTCGTCGCGGCGGGGCTCGGTGCCCTGCTCATCGTTCCGGCGATTTGGCTCGTCAGCCCACCTGACCTCGTCGTCACGCTCGGGCTGCTCGCCGCGGTGACCGCCGTCGCGGCGGCGCCCGACTTGCGGGCTCGCCGATGGGCGGGGCTCGCCGGGATCGTGCCCGTCGTCGTGATGATCGCCGCTCCGCTGACCTCGATCATCACGGTGCCCGTGCCCGGGCTCGACCTCGCCGGCACCCTCCGATCCGAGACCTGGACGCCGCTGTCACGCGTCATCGGCGTGATTCCTCCTGAATCCGGAGCGTTCGGTCTCGTCTTCTACGACCGCGTCAGCGCACCGGTCATCCCCTATGCCGAGGGCACACCGTCGCCCGACTGGCGCACCCTCTACCTGGGCCCGCAGACCATCCCCACCGAGCTCGGCCAGACCGGCAAGGCGCTCGTGATCGGAGGCGGGGGCGGACGCGACATCCACAACCTCCGCTCGGCCGGCGTGAACGAGATCGACGTCATCGAGCTCAACGAGGGCATTCGCCAGATCGTCGACGACGACATGTTCGCGTTCTCGGGCGCGCCCGTACGCGTTGCCGGGCGTGCAGACCACGATCGGGGATGGACGGTCGATCCTCGCTCGAGCGCGATGACTACGCGCAGATCCAGCTGAGCTTCACCGACTCGCTGAGCGCAGGCGGTGCCGCGGCATACGCGTTGAGCGAGAACAACCTGTACACGATCGAGGCGTTCCAGGAGTACCTCGATCACCTCAGCCCGGGCGGCATCCTCGCCGTGACTCGGCTGCATCAGCTCGTCGGCGACGAGGCGCTGCGCGCGACCGTCCTCGCGCTCGAAGCGCTCCGCCGCGACGGTGTCGAGAACCCGGAAGACCACGTCGTCGTGGTGCTCGGACGCGACCTGTTCAACGCGCTGTTCGGCACCGTCCTCGTGCGCAACGAGCCGTTCACCGAGAACGAGCTCGCCGAAATCCGGCTGCTGGCCGATGAGCGAGGCGACGGGGTCGCGTTCGCTCCGGGTGGTCCGTATCAGCTGGAGTGGGCGGATCTCGCGGCAGCGGAGAGCCCCACCGAGTTCTGCCACTCGTACCGACTCGACGTGTGCCCGCCGACCGACGACCGTCCGTTCTTCTTCAACATGAAGCGTCTGGGCGACCTCGGCGAGCAGATGGACGGCTACTCCTACGCCGTCGACCCGGTGCTGATCCTGTTCCTCGCGTTCGCGGTGATCGTCGTGCTGGCGACGCTCGGCTACGTCGTGCCGCTGTTGCTCGCTCGCCACGTCACTCGGCCGCCGCCGAGCGCGCTCGCGTACTTCGTGCTGATCGGGCTGGGCTTCCTGCTCGTCGAAGCGGTCTTCATTCAGCGGTTCGTGCTCATGCTCGGCTATCCGACCTACAGCCTCTCGGTGGTGCTCGCCTCGCTGCTCGCGTTCACGGGCGTCGGCTCCTGGCTCAGCGCGCGCTGGCCCGACGCGCGACGCGGCCTGCTCATCTCACTCGCAACGGCGACGGTGCTCATCGCGGCGTCTGCGTTCGTCTTGCCCGAGCTCGTCGAGGCGTTGATCGCCGCTCCGTTCAGTGTCCGCGTCGCCGTGACGGTCGCAGTGATCGTCCCGTTCGGCATCACGATGGGAATGGCGATGCCGATCGGGCTCCGCCGCTACGAAGCGCTCCATCCCGGCGGCGTGCCGTTCGCGTGGGCAGCCAACGGGTTCGCGTCCGTAGTCGCAGCAGCACTGGCCACCGTGCTGGCGCTGCTGTTCGGGTTCACCGTGACCACGCTCGCGGGAGCCCTTTGCTACGCGGGCGCCCTCGCGCACGCCGCATGGGGACGGTGGGCGAACACGACCTCCGCGTAGCCTGGTCTGCGGAGGGGTGGCAGAGCGGACGAATGCAGTGGTCTTGAAAACCACCGGATGGCGACATCCCGCGGGTTCGAATCCCGCCCCCTCCGCCCAGGCTGATTCTCTTGGCGCGAACGGGTCGCCGAGACCCCAAAGGCCAGAGAAGCTGCTAGCGCCCTTCGTTCACGAGGCGAGCGAGCCGATCAAGCGCTTCGTCGGCGATCTCGGGCTTGCCGCTGAGCCGCCAGCTCGCCGCGTGGTTCATCAGCTCGACGATCGATGCAAGCCGGACGCGCTGCTCGAACATCGGCGGCAGCGATCCGCCCGCGAGGTAGGCCTCCATGAACGGCGCGCGGGCCGCTGGCCGCGGGTCGAACACGAACCACTCGAGCTTGAAGAACTCGACAGTGGGATCCCACACCTCGACCATGTCGAAGTCGAGAAGGGCGACAAGCGAACCGTTCTCGTCCACGAGCACGTTGTCGAGGTAAAGGTCGCGATGGCACAGCGTCGGCGTCGCTACCTCGTCCACGTCGGCTGCGAGCGATGAGGCGAGCGTCTTGACGCGAGCTACGAGTGTCGGGTCGATCTCGGCTTGCGCGACACGGCCGAGCACGGCGTCCCACCGGTGATCGAGGAAGTCGCTCCACCTGTCGAAGCCGTCGCCGCCGACGCGGGACGTGAATTGCGGCTGCGGGATCGAATGGAGCCTCCGCACCTCGGCCCCGAGCTCGCGGAAGAACGACTCGGGCGCGTCGACTCGGGCTATCGAGCCGGGGATGTAGCTGAAGACCCGCAAGATGCGACCGTCGACCTCGTCCGCCGCGTCGACGAAGGCGAGGAGGTCGGGAACGGGCAAGTCCGCTGAGCGCGCGAGCGCCAAGCCGGTCGCAGCCGCCCTCCACTTGGTGACATCGGCCTCGGGCAGCCCGACCTTCACGACCAACCGGCCCAGCGCCGTCTCGGCGATCCAGCTCTCGTTGCCCCAGCCCTGCAGGATGCGCTCGATTGACGTCACCGGCGCGGATTCGGGCAACGCGCGGACGAGCGCGTCGCTCACGGCCGCCTCGTCGATCAAGTCACCGGATCTTCGAGCGCAGCGACGTGATCCAGGCTTCGGCATCGCGCCAGGCGTTGTCCGCTCGCTCGCGCACGGCTTCGCCGTGGTCGCCGCCGGCGGGATACGACCCGAGGAACTTCACGCCACCCTGCTTGCTGTGCAACCCACGGAGCGCGTCGGCGACGACCTCGTCGGCGATGTGTCCCTCCATGTCGATGATGAAGCAGTAGTCGCCGAGGCCGCCCGACTTCGTGGGCCGGCTCTCGAGCTTGTTGAGGTTGATGCGACGCGCTGCGAACTCCTGCAGGATCGAGATCAGACTGCCCGGCGCGTTCGCCCGCTGGTACACGACGACCGACGTCTTGTCGTGGCCCGTCGGCGCAGCGACACCGTCACGCGCCACCGCGACGAACCGCGTCTGGTTGCCGTCGTGGTCAGCCACGTCGGAGGCGACCACGTCGAGGCCGTAGAGCTTGCCCGCCAACGGCGGGGCGATCGCGGCCGTGCCCGGCGGGTGCTCCTCGCCCACCGTCTGCGCGGCCTCGGCCGTCGAGTTCGCCGCGATCAGCTCGACCTGAGGCAGCTCCCGGGTGAGGAACTCATGACACTGGGCGGTCGCCACGGGGATCGAGACGACGCGGCGGATGTCGCTCAGCGCGGTGCCCGATGGAGCGAGAAGGCAGAGCTGGACGTCGAGCACGACCTCGCGCTGGATCAGCAGGTCGTGCGTGAACGCGAGCCGGTCGATCGTCGCGTTCACCGAGCCTTCGATCGAGTTCTCGATCGGGACGAAGCCGAGATCGACCTCCCCCGCCTCGGTCGCCACGAGCACGTCGCCGATCGACGTGATGGGCACGAGCTCACCGACGGCGAGGTCGGGCTGCGTGAGCAGCGCCTGCTCGGTGAAGGTGCCGAGCGGTCCGAGGAACCCGATGCGGAGCGCGGACGAACCACCTGAAGTGCCACTCGAGGTCACGACGGGCCAGGATAGTGACGTGAACGAAGCGGACTTGAGAGATCTGCTCGACGATGTCCGCTCGGGCATCGTCGATCCGGACGAAGCCGTCGCGCTGCTTCGGCGGCTGCCGTTCGCCGATCTCGGCTTCGCTCGCGTCGACCATCACCGAGCGATCCGGTCCGGCTTGCCCGAGGCGATCTACGGCCCCGGCAAGACCCCCGAGCAGTGCGTCGCGATCGTCGAGGAGCTGCTCGCCGGCGGCTCCCGTCCGGTCGTCCTCACCCGGGCCGACGATGACCAAGTCGCCGCCGTCCTCGCCGCCCATCCGGGTGCTCAGCGCTCCGGGCGCCACGATCGTGTGGAACCCGCTGCCTCGAGACCGTCCCGAACGTGTGATGGTGATCACCGCCGGCACCTCTGACCTCCCCGTCGCCGACGAGTGCGCGGCGATCCTCGAAGCGCACGGCCTCGCGCCCCATCGCGTCACCGACGCCGGCGTTGCCGGTGTCCACCGGCTGCTCGTCCATGTGGAAGACCTCAGCCGCGCCGATGTCGTGGTGGTCGTCGCCGGCATGGAAGGAGCGCTCGCGAGCCTCGTCGGCGGACTCACGCCCGCGCCCGTCATCGCCGTGCCATCGAGCGTCGGCTACGGCGCCGGCTTCCAGGGCATCACCGCGCTGCTCGCGATGCTCTCGTCGTGCGCGGCGGGCGTCACCGTCGTCGGCATCGACAACGGGTTCGGCGCGGCGTGCGCGGCGCTGCGCCTCTGCACCGTGCACGACCGATCTCGCGCGACCTTCACGTGAGGAGTCTCACGTGACGACCGTCGCCTGGTTCCACTGCTTCTGCGGGATCGCCGGCGACATGGCCCTCGGCAGCCTCATCGACGCGGGCGCCGACCTCGACGAGGTCCGCGAGCTGTGCGGACGCATCCCCGTCGGGGGATGGGCAGCTCGACGCCGAGTCGGTGCAGCGCGGCGGCGTCGGCGCGACGCACGTCGTGGTGCACACCGAAGAGAGCGGCGTCGTGCGCACAGCTGGGCACATCTCCGCGCTCATCGAGGAGGCCCGGCTGCCCGAACGCGTGCGGCGCCGCGCGCTCGGCACCTTCGATGCGCTCGCGCAGGCCGAGGGCCACCTCCACCGCCGTCCCCCTGAACAGGTGCACTTCCACGAGGTCGGCGGCCTCGACGCGATCGTCGACGTCGTCGGCACGTGCGCCGCGCTCGAACTGCTCGGCGTCGACGAAGTGCATTCGAGTCCGATAGCGAACGGCATCGGAATGGTGCGCGCCGCGCACGGGCTGCTCCCGAATCCGGCGCCCGCCGTCGTCGAGCTGCTGCGGGGTGCGCCGACCTTCGGTGTGGACATCGCGGCCGAGCTCACGACGCCGACGGGAGCGGCGCTGCTCGCGGCGAACGTGTCCAGGTGGGGACCGATCCCGATGATGACGATCGCGTCGACCGGCTTCGGAGCCGGCACGCGTGAGCTCGATGCCCGACCGAACCTCACCCAGGTCGTCATCGGCGCGCTGAGCGAATCGTTGCAGGCCGGCCAGCCCGTCACCTTGCTCGAGGTCAACGTCGACGACGCCACCGGCGAGACACTCGCCCACACGATCTCGATGCTGATGGAGGCCGGCGCGCACGACGCGTGGGTGTCGTCGATCGTGATGAAGAAGGGCCGTCCGGCGCACACGGTGAGCGCGTTGTGCGACCCGAGCCTCGCCGCGCAGATCGCGCGCACGCTCACCTCCGAGACCGGTTCCCTTGGCGTACGAGGGCAGACGCTCGAACGCTGGCCGGCAACTCGGCGCGAGGACGAGGTCGACGTCGACGGCAACATCGTGCGCGTGAAGGTCGGGCCGGGCCGGATCAAAGTCGAGCATGAGGACGCGGCGCGGGCCGCACGCCGGCTCCGCCTGCCGCTGCGTGAGGTCGTGTCGCGCGCCGAGGAGGCGTGGCGGCGCTCCGATGCCGAAGCGGAACCGGGTCAGGTGCACCTCAGCTCGGTGCCGCCGCCCGACGACGACGCCGGATGAGCCGCGCCCGCCGATGATCTATGACGCGGTCGTGGTCGGCGCGGGCCCGAACGGTCTCACGGCTGCAGTGACGATCGCCGAGGCCGGACGGTCGGTGCTCGTCGTCGAAGCGAACGAGCGCGCCGGCGGCGGCGCTACTTCGGCCGAGCTCACGATCCCGGGCGTCGTGCACGACGTGTGCTCCGCCGTGCATCCCCTCTCGGCGACGTCGCCATTCCTGCGCTCGCTCCCGCTCGATGAACACGGACTCGAGTGGGCCTATCCCGAGATCGACCTCGCGCATCCGCTCGACGACGGCACGGCGGTACTGCTCTCGCGTTCGCTGGATCACACGGCCACGTCGCTCGGCGCAGACGGCGACGCGTGGCGCGGCCTCGTCGAGCCGCTGATCACGCGCTGGCGAGCGATCACCGACGGCGTTCTCGCACCGCTGGTCCCGCCCCGGCATCCGCTGGCGATGGCGCGCTTCGCCCTCCCCGGGGCCCGGTCCGCGGAAGCTGTCGGCCAGCGCTTCTCTGCCGGACGCGGTGCGGCGCTGCTCGCCGGCCTCGCTGCGCACTCGTGCGTCCGCCTCGACCATCCGTTCACAGCGGGCCTCGGGCTCATGCTCGGAGTCGCTGGCCACGTCGACGGGTGGCCCGTCGCACAGGGTGGGTCACAAGCGATCAGCGATGCGCTCGTCTCCTATCTGCGGTCACTCGGCGGCGAGCTCAAGACCGGTCATCGCGTCACGAGCCTCGACCAGCTGCCCGACGCCCGCGTCTATCTGTTCGACCTCGGCCCGCGGGCCGCGATCGACCTGCTCGGGGCACGGGCGAACCCCGTCATCGCACGACGCGCCCGCCGCTTTCGTTACGGCGCCGGCGTGTGCAAGGTCGACTACGCACTGAGCGCGCCGGTGCCATGGACCGCGACCGAAGCCCGCCGCGCCGGCACACTCCACCTCGGTGGCTCGATGGCCGAGATCGCCGACAGCGAGAAGACCGTCACGTCCGGCCGGGCCGCGGCGCGCCCATTCGTCCTCGTGGCCCAACCGACGGTCTGCGATCCCACCCGCGCACCGGCCGGCGTCCACACGCTGTGGGCGTACTCCCACGTGCCCGCGGCATCCGCGCTGGATGCGAGCGCGGCGATCGAGCGAGCAGATCGAACGGTTCGCTCCCGGCTTCCGCGACATCGTGATCGCCCGGTCGGTGCGCACCACCACCGACCTCGAAGCCGCGAACCCGAACCTCGTCGGCGGGGACATCGCGGGCGGCGCGCTCGACGGCCTGCAGCTCGTCGCCCGGCCCCGCCTGACGTTGCAGCCGTATCGCCTCGGCGATGGTGCGTATCTGTGCTCGGCGTCGACGCCGCCCGGCGCCGGCGTCCACGGCATGTGCGGCCACCACGCTGCCCGGGCCGCGCTCCGCCACGAGCTGCGGTAATCCTGCGTCGCCGCTGCTCCGCTGCGGCTTCGATCGGCTCCGGCTCGCTCCGCGCGACAATCCGTGCTTCGCGCACCCGAAGCGGCGCACTGCGCCGCTCCGTGCTGTCAGCCGCCGATCGGCACTTCGAACGTCACGGTCTGGTCCTCGAACCGGGAGACCTGACCGACCACTTCCATCTCCCAGTCACCTGCGATCGTGAGATCGCTCGTGTCGAGTGACCAGTGGCCGGGACCCGCCTTCTCGGTCTCTCGCTCGATCGGCCCGAGCCCCTCGTCGGGCAGCGACATCCGGATCGTCACCTTCTCCAACGAGTCGTCAGCACGACCGGTCGAGTCGAGCAGATACACGTGCATCTCGTTCGTCCCGACCCGACCGGGGTCGACCACGAAGCTCATCTGCCCGTCGAGATACGCGACGGTGGACGAGTACACGCCGCCCGTCGCCGCGGCATCACGCGCCGGAGTGATCGCAACGAGCGCCGACGTGATTGCGAGCACGACGACCAGGCCGACGATCTCCGCGCGCACCGTCCCCTCGAGGCGGCGCCACGCGAGGCTCGAGCGCGTCGTCTTGGCTGCACCCGGTCCGCCTGGGCTCGCCACCACGACGCCGGCAGCGGTCAGGACGGGCTTGCCCGTGAGACGGATGTCGGGCAGCAGCCGCCAGTGGTTGTACGCGGCGATCGCGGCGACGACCGCGACGACGCGCGAGCTTCGCGACGAGCGTCCAGCCGTATCTCGTGGAGAAGAGCTCGTCGAAGCGAACCAACCTCCGACCAACCCATGATGAGGCCGCTCACGGCCAACGACGGCCGCCGACCAGGCCGCGATCTGAGAGAACCGATCCACCATTCCCGCGGCGGCGACCGCGTCGCCCTCGCGCCGCCGGCGCATCCACGCCGGGGCGAGCAGCACGAGGCCGCCGAACCAGATCCCGGCCGCGGCGACGTGAATCGCGTCGGCGGGCAGGACGAGCCACGCGGGGCTCGCGACGCGGGTGTGTCCGGTCAGCGCGAACGACCCGAACGCCACCGCGGCGCCGAACCACCCCATCCACGCCGGCGCCGAAGGTCGCTCCTCGTCCGCGCTGCCCACCGCGATCACGACCAGCACGAGACCGACCAGTCCGAGCGCAGTGCTCCATCGCACCGCCGTGTTGGACATGACGTCGACCCATCGGCTCGGTGACCACACGGCCGACCACCCGGACTCGGTCGCGATCGCGGCCTGCAGCGGGATCTGCGCGAGCAGCCCGACCGCTCCCACGACTGCCGCTCCCGTGAGCAGACGCACCACTGAGCGCGAGGCCCTCCGACGGTCCACGACCGAGATGAAGATGAACCCGCCCGCCGCGAGCAGCGTGCCGGCGTACGCCGCAAACCGAGCGATGCCGGCGGCGACGTGCCAACCCGTGTCGTCCGGCGCGTCCAGCAACGATGCGATCTCGTCGTCGGACGCTGCGAGTCCCTCGCCGACGACGAACGTGAACGCGCCGTTGACGGGATGGCTGTCGGCGGACACGACGCTCCACGCCACGACGTACGTGCCGTCGCCGAGGTCGTCGGGCAACCCCACCGTGACGATCTCACCATCGGCTTGCGCATCGTCCTTGTCCACACGCTCACCGTCGGTGTCGAGCACCCGCACTCCACCGAGCTCGAGTGACACGTCCTCGGAGAAGCGGAGCGTCACCACATCCGGCGCGGGATCCACATGCGCGCCGTCAGCGGGAGTTGACGTGACGAACTGCGCGTGAGCCGACGCGGGGCCAGCCAGTGCGACCAGACGCGACAACGCTGACGACCAGCGCCGTCAACCCGAGTCGCAGCCGCCTCATCGCCGTGCGCTAGCTACTGGCTTGCGTCAGCAAGTCCATGGCGGCGTCGAGCTGCTCGGTCGTCAGCTCACCCGTTGCCCGCGCGACGACGTTGCCGTCGCCGTCCACCAGTACGAAGTACGGGTACGAGGGCAAGCCGAACGCGTTCGCCGCGGCGAAGTCCTCGGAGTCGGCGAGGATCGGGCTCGGCCAGCTGTACTCAGCGAGCCACTCAGAGGGCGGGTAGTTGGGCGCGTCGGCTGACGTGCCGGTCGCGATCGTCGTGAGCTCGACATCAGCCGGAAGCCCGCCCACGTTCATCCACTCGCTCAGCACCGGCACCTCGGCCTGGCAATGAGGGCACCAGTGCGCGACGAACAGCAGCATCTGCGGCGTTGCCCGTCGGCGCGATGGTCACCGGGGTGCCGTCGAACGACTGCCCGGTCACTTCGGGGATGGCCGTGCCGAGTGCCGGATCGGAGGAGGCAGCCTCGTTGCCGGGGAATGCGGGCAACGCGGCGCCCGACACCTCCACCGGACGGATCTGCTCGAGTCCCTCGGTGTCGGCGTTGTTGCTGTCGCCGCCGCCGCTGACCGCGATCGCGATGATCGCGGCGACCAGCACGATGCCGCCGATGATCGCGGGCACGAGCCACTTTCGAGATGACGGCTCGTGGGCTTTCCGCACCGTCGCGGCCGACCGGTTTCGCTTGGCGGGTGCTCTGGGCGCTCATACGGACTCCTTCGGGGGGGTGAGGGCGAGCACCAGGGCGATGAACGCAAACCCGGAACCGGCCATGTAGGCAAGAGTGACGAACCCCATGCTGCGGAACCACACGATCGAGCACGAAAGGCCAACGGCGCAGACATCAGTCTCGATCGACGGGAACCACTCGACGAGGTAGTGGTACACGGAGATCGGCAGCGCGACGAGCGCCAGCGTGATGGCGTACGGGCGGATGCCGCGGTCGCGGCGCAACGTCGCGACGAGGAGGATGATCGCGAGGGAGTACATCCCGATCCGCTGGTACCAGCACAGCGTGCACGGCACGTAGTTGGCGACCTCGGAGAAGTAGAGGCTGCCGGCCATTGCGGTGCCGGCGACCGCGAACGCGAGGGGCACGCCGAACCGGGCGAGCTCGACCTGCACCTCGTCGAGGACGCGGGCGGCGCCTTTCGACCACCTCGACGCCACCCACAGCACGACGCCTGCGAGCACCGCCACGTTGACGACCAACGTGAGGAAGGCGAAGAACAGCTCGGCTGTGGAGGGGGTGATCATGGAAACCTTGACGATTCTGCTCGACCAAGAGGTTCCTACGACCGTCGCTGCGCGAAGGTTCCCTGGCCATGGCACCTGTTGAAGGTTTCGGACCGCTCGTCGACGCCGACTGGCTCGCCGCCCACCTCGAGGATGTCCGTTCGGGAGACATCGCCGTGCTGTGACGTGCGCTGGTACCTCGACGGCCGCTCGGGCCGCGCCGCCTACGACGCCGGCCACCTGCCCGGGGCGGTGTTCGTCGATCTCGACCGCGACCTCGCGGGCCCGCCCGGCGGGACGGCCGGCCGCCACCCCCTCCCCGACCCCGTCGCCTTCGCCGCGGCGATGGGTCGCCTCGGGATCGGCGACACCACGATGGTCGTGGCCTACGACGACACCGGCGGCAGCACCGCTTCGCGCCTCGTCTGGATGCTGCGGGTCCTCGGGAGGCGGGCCGCCCTGCTCGACGGAGGAATGGCCGGCTTGGCCGGGGCCGCTCTCGACCGATCCGAAGACGCCCGCCTCCGCCACGTTCACGCCGATGGAGTGGCCTGCAGACGCGATCGTCGACGCGGACGGCGTCGCTGCCGCACTCGCCGACCGTCGAGCCGTCGTGCTCGACGCCCGGGCGGGCGAGCGGTATCGCGGCGAGGTCGAACCCGTGGACCCCCGCGCCGGCCACATCCCGGGTGCGCACAACCTCGCCTGGGCCCGACACGATCGATCCGACGACGGGTCGCTTCCGCCCCCCGGCCGATCTCCGGGCCCGACTCGCCGAGGTCGGCATCGGCGCCGGCACCGAGGTGATCGCCTACTGCGGCTCGGGCGTGACCTCGTGCGTCGACATCTTCGCGGTCGAGCTCGCCGGGTACGGCCCCGCCCGGCTCTTCGTCTCGTCGTGGTCCGGGTGGAGCGCGGACCCCGACCGCCCCGTCGCGACCGGTGCGGAACCGGGGGGTCCGGATCGCTAGCGTCGCCCGGCGGTGACACCGACCCCCCCGGACGACTTGGCGCCTGAGACGCCGATGCAAGCGCTGAGCGCGATGCGCAAGGCGCGCCGCCGCAAGCGCATCGACGAGGTCGACTGGCTCGACGCGATGTACCGCGTCTACGTCACCGCGATCGTCGGCATCGTCGTGGTGCTGTTCATCTCGAGCTTCGTGGGCGACAACGAGCTCACGGCGTCGGAGCTCGCCGACTTCCGCGAGCACGGCCCCGCGGCGATCGGCCTCCTCGCCGCCCTCGCCATCGCCGGTGGGCTTCGGTCCGGCGCCCGCGGCGGTCCGCTCGCGCTCGAGCCGGCCGAGGTGCGCCACGTGCTCCTCGCACCAGTCGATCGCGCGAGCGCGTTGCGCAGCCCCGTGCTGAAGCAGCTGCGCTTCGGCATCTTCGTCGGAGCCGTCGTCGGGCGCGATCGCAGGGCAGCTCGCCGTCCGCCGGCATGCCCGGAGCCCCCTTGGCGTGGGTGGCGAGCGGGGGAGCCGCCGGCGCGCTCGTTGCCGCACTGTTCATCGCGACCGCGCTGTGCGCGGCCGGGTGGCAGCTCCGCCAAGCGTGGGCGACGGTCGTCGGAGCGGCATTCATCACGTGGGCGGCGCTCGACCTCGCCGAGGTCGTGCCGGCACCGACAACGACCGTGGGCAGCCTGGCGCTTGTGGCCGCTGCGGGTGGAGCCGGATCGATCTGCTCGCGGTCGTGGTGGCGGTGGGCCTCCTGGCGCTCGGCGTGCGCGCCATCGGTGGCATCTCCGTCGAGGCGGCCGAGCGGCGCACCGGCCTGGTCGGTCAGCTGCGTTTCGCCGTGACCGTGCAGGACCTTCGGACGGTGATCGTCCTGCGGCGCCAGCTCGCCCAAGACCGTCCCCGCATGCGGCCGTGGATCCAGCTGCGTCGCGTGGGTCGACGCCTGCCGGTGTGGCGCCGGGACTGGTTGGGCATCTTCCGCTTCCCCGCAGCGCGGCTCGCCCGCCTGGCGTTGCTCGGAGTTGCTGCGGGCCTCTGCGTCCGCGCCGACGTGGGCGGGCACGACGCCACTGTTCGTCGTCGCCGCACTCGCGCTCTTCGTGGCGGCGATCGACGCATTCGAGCCACTCGCGCAGCAGGTCGATCAAGCCGACCTGTCTGACGCGTTGCCGGTCAGCACGGGCTCGTTGCTCGAGCGCCACCTGCCGTCGGGGCTCATCGTGATGTTGGTGGTGACGCTCATCGCCGGGCGTGGCCGGCGCCGTGGTGCAGCCCTCGAGCACCGCGTTCGCGATCGCAGGCGTGATGGTGATGCCGGCCGCGTTCGCCGCGGCCGCGGGCGGAGTCGCGAGCGTCGTGATGGGTGCGCCGAGCCCCGCGCCGGAGGGAGATCAGATGATGCCGCCGGAGGTCGCGGGCATGAAGATCGCGCTGCGTGCCGCGTGGCCGGTGCTTCTCACTTTGCTCGGTGTCGCGCCCATCCTCCTCGCTCGCTACGCGTACGAGGAAGGCGGGCCGCCCGTTGCCGTCGCGGCAGCGTGTGGCGTCGTCGCGCTGATCGCCGGCGCGCTCACCGCCGTGTGGGTGCGCCGCCGCGAGGACCTCCACCTGCTGGTGGAAGAACCTGCTCGAACAGAGCCAAGCGCAGACGCGGGGCTCAGCGGCATGACCGAACGTCGTCGACCTCGGGCACGCGGTACTCCGGCCGCGAAGGCTCCGAGCGGTCCTCCGCCTGCACTCTCGACCGACGGGCTCGCGAAGTCGTACGGCGACGTCGCCGCGCTCGCGCCGCTCGATCTCCGGATCAAGACGAACCAAGCGGTGGTGTTGATCGGTCACAACGGCTCGGGCAAGACGACGCTCCTGCGGATGCTCGCGGGACTGCTCGATCAGAGCAGCGGCAGCGCCCTCGTCGGCGGTCACGCGGTCGGCACGCTCGAGGCCCGCGCCGGCGACGTCGTTCCTGTCGGACACGCCGACGTTCTACGACGACCTCAGCGTCTGGGAGCACCTCGAGTACACCGCGCGCCTGCACGGCATGCACGACTGGGAGCAGCGCGCCGCCGATCTGCTCGGCCACCTCGGCCTCTACGAACGCGCCGACGACCTGCCCACCCGGTTCAGCCGAGGTCTCCGGCAGAAGGCAGCGGCGGCGATCGCGCTCATCCGCCCGTTCGATGTGCTGCTCGTCGACGAGCCGTTCGTCGGCCTCGACGCCACCGGGAAGGTCGCGTTCCTCGAGCTTCTCGACGAGGCCCGGCACGACGGTGCGACGCTGATCGTCGCCACGCACGAGCTCGACTTCGTCCACCGCGTCGACCGTTGCATCGCGCTGCGTGACGGTTCGGTCGTCTACGACGGCGTCACCGAGGGGATCGACGTCCTCGCGCTCGTGTCGTGACCCGTCCCCGCACGCACCGTTGCCGCACGTTGTAGCGTCACGCCATGCCTGAGTTCACCGCAGTCAGCAGCGCCGACCCGAGCGCCCTCGTCAACGAGCTCAATGCACACGCGGCGAATGGCTGGGAAGTCGTCTCGGTCGTCGAGAGCGGTGGGCGCGTGCACGCGATCATGCGGCGAGAAGGCGCCCCGTCAGCGGCCGGCGGCGCCCGCCGAGGTCGCCACCGCCGCGCCGGCAGCAGCGGTCGCCGCTCCGGCTGAGGTCGTAGCCCCGGCCGAACCGGTCGCGGTCACCCCGATCGAGAGCGCTCAGCCGGTCGCCGCCTCGGCGGCGGCCGCGTCGGCTCCGTCGAACGCGACGGTCGCGATCACGCACACGCCGGCCGGTTGGTATCCCGACCCGTCCGGCCGGTTCGAGATGCGCTACTGGGACGGGCTGGCGTGGACCGAGCACGTCTCGCGCCAAGGCCAGCAGTACACCGACCCGCCCACGGCCTGACTCAAGCAGGGCAGGCACCGCGGCCGACGATCGCGCTGCCAGGTCCGATCCCGAGGTCGTCGAGCTGCCCCTGCGGCACCTCGATCGCGTCGACGAACGGACCTGCGGCGCGGTAGTGTCGGGCAGTCGTCGCCGGGCGGGCACGGTGCCATGTCGGTCGACGACACGAACTGCCCCGCGTCGTCGAAGAACGCGACCGACAAGCGGCATCACCGGTCTGGAACATGTAGAAGGTGGTGGTGGCGGGCTCGTCGTACTGGAAGAGCATGCCTGCGCTTGCCGCCGAGGTCGGTCACCTCCATGAGGCCCCGCCCGCGCTGCTCGCTCGTCGCCGCGAGCCACAAGCACAGCTCACGCATCGCGCCACCGGCTTCGCGCAGCGTGACGCCGATCGTCTCGAAGCCCTCGGGCACCACCTTCGGTTCGGTCACCGCCGGAGCATGCGCCCGTCACCGCCGGAGCCGTGTCCCCGGTCAGCGCGGCGGCCGGTGCGGAGGAGCTCGTCGACTGGGTGCATCCCGCGATCGCGGGAAGCGTGAGGGCGACTGCGAGCAGCCAGCGGCGCATCGGCAGAGTCTGGCCTCGATGGCGCCGCTCGCGGGCGCGGCTCAAGCCGTGAGCGCGGTGCCCGAGTAAAGCCCCAGCACCTCGGCGACATCGTCACCGAGCCGATAGCTCTCGTCGGCAGTCGGGAAGCGGCCCGAACGCACGTCCTCGGCGAACGCCGCAACGGCGCGCGTGCCCTCGGCTTCGAGCGAGGCATAGCGGCGGACGAACTTCGGCGCGATGCGATCCTCGAGGCCCAGCAGGTCGTGCACGACGAGCACTTGGCCGTCACAGCCGCGGCCCGCCCCGATGCCGATGGTCGGCACCGACACCGACGTCGGTCACCAGCGAGGCGACCGCGTCGGGCACACCCTCGAGCACGATCGCGAAGCATCCCGCGTTCGCCAGCGCCTTGGCCTCGTCGACCAAGCCACGCGCGGCCTCGGCGGTGCGACCCTGCACCTTGAAGCCACCCATCACATGCAGCGACTGCGGCGTCAGCCCGATGTGGCCCATCACTGGGATCTCGGCATCGACGAGCGCTTCCACCATCGGGACGCGCTTGCGCCCTCCTTCGAGCTTCACGGCCTGCGCCCCCGCGCGCACGAGCGCGGCCGCGTTGCGCACCGTCTCTTCCGCCGACACGTGGTAGCTCATCCAGGGAAGATCGCCGACGATCAGCGCGTTCGGTCGCGCCCGGGCCACCGCCGCAACGTGGTGGGCCATGTCGTCGATCGTGAGCTGCAACGTGTCGTCGTAGCCGAGCACGACCATCGCGACGGAGTCGCCGACGAGGATGATGTCGGCGCCCCCGTTGTCGACCATGCGCGCCGTCGGCACGTCGTACGCGGTCACCATGACGAGCGGAACGCCGCCCTTTCGGGCGCGCACCGCGGGCACAGTCATCGAAGCGGCCATGGCCGGTCCTCCTTCCCGTCCAGCGCCACGAGGCTGCCGGCGGACGCGCCCAGCCTACGGAGATGCCGGCGAATCGCGCCAGTAGCCTCGCGGGCCGTGGCGGCCACCTGTGACAGCTGTGGGCGTGAGGAGGCCGAGCTCAGCCCGGTCCATCGGGTGTACGTGGTGCCCGAGGCGTGGGACACGCCGGGCAGCGAGAAGACGCTCGCCGAAGTGGAGCACTGGTGCTTCGCGTGCCGCACCCACTACCCGCACGAAGAGGCCTGATAGCGCCTTAGCGGGTCAGCGACGACGGGCGGCGGCTCGACCCATGGGGTACGAGCGCGTGAGGTGGTGCCAGTTGCAGTCGGGGCACACCTCGACCACGTAGGCGGTGAGCGCATCAGTGCGCTGGTCGAGCTTGGCCAGCTCGGTCTTCGCCGTGATGCACCGACCGTGGGCGGGGAGCCGCGGGCCGAACACGTAGGTGACGAGCACGAGCGTCGTGCCCTCGCCCGCGTGCTCGGTGCACACAGGACACTCGACTCGTGTCGGTGACCCCACTTCACGCGCCGCACGCACGAGCTCCGGGTGCGCGTCGCAGATCTGGTGCTGCGCCAACCGACCCTTGCGGAACTCGGTGAGCACGGCCCGTCGCGCGAGGCGATAGTCGATGACGCCGCTGTCGCGACCGGTAGGGGTCGCGCCTCGCAGAGCCTCGGGCCGGAACGTCACGGGATCAGGGTACCCACCGGCCGCCCTGCGAGGTGCCCTCGCCGTGACATCGATCAGGCGCATCGCCCACGGTCCCCGAATCAACCGAGCCCGCGGGGCGAAGATGGCGTCGTGACGTCCGAGAATGCCCGCTCCTGGGACCTGCTGTCGTCCTGGTACCAGGCCAACGCGCGCATCCCGACCGAGTCCGCGACCTACGGAGCCGAGATCCCCGACGAGGACGAGCTGCGCCTGTGCGGCGACGTCTCGGGCAAGCGGGTCGTCGACCTCGGCTGCGGAGGCGCACAGAGCGCCATCGCCTTCGCCCGTCACGGCGCGAAGGTCATCGGGATCGACCACTCCGGCCGAGCAGCTCTCGTACGCGCGTCGCCTCGCCGAGGCCGAAGAGGTGAAGCTCGAGCTCCGACAGGCTGACCTCGCCGATCTCGCCTTCCTCCCGCCGGGGTCGGTCGACCTCGCGTTCAGCGCGTGGGCGCTCAACTACGTGAGCGACGTCAGCCGGGTCTTCCGACAGGTGCACCGCGTGCTCAAGACCGGCGCGCCATTCGTCTTCTCGCTTCCCCATCCCGCGATCCGACTCATCGCACGGTCAAGCGACGAGCCCCTTCTCGTGCGGCGCTCGTACTGGGACCGTCAACCCATCACATGGACGTGGCACGACGGCATCCCCCTCACCGAGTACCAGCACACGATCGCCGACCTCTACGGCGGACTGCAGCGCGCGAACTTCGCGGTCGACACGATTCTCGAACCCGAGCCGACGCCAACCGGGCCGCGGAGCATGCACTGGCACGAAGCGAACCGGCTCGTGCCGGTCACGCTCGTGATGCGCGCCCGCAAGGTCGGGCTCTAGCCGCCGCTCGCTCCTGCCACCAGGCGTCGAGCCGACGGGTCGCTTCCTCCGGACCGAGGAGGCCCTCCTCCAAGCGCAGCTCGAGCAGGAAGTCGAGCGCGGCGCCGACGTCGGGGCCCGGCGCCAAGCCGAGGTGCTCCATGACGGCGTGGCCATCGAGCTCGGGCCGCAGCGCGGCGAGCTCCTCGCGCTCCTCGAGCTCCGCCGTGCGAGCCTCCAGCTCGTCCATGCGCGCCGACAGCTGCTGCGCCTTGCGGGCGTTGCGCGTCGTGCAGTCGCACCGTGTCAGCAGGTTCAGCTCGTGCCGCAGCGGCCCCGCGTCGCGGACGTACCGACGCACCGCGCTGTCGGTCCATCCCATCTGGTACGTGTGGAAGCGCAGATGAAGCTCGACCAGCCTCGTCACCGCCTCGATGTCGTCGGCCGAGTAGCGCAACGCTTGCATGCGCTCGCGGGTCATGCGCGCGCCCACCACCTCGTGATGGTGAAACGACACCATGCCGCGCGCGAACGAGCGCGTCTTCGGCTTGCCCACGTCGTGGAACAGCGCGGCGAGCCGCACGATGCGGAGGCTGTCGCCCGCGGTCTCCGGTGTCACGTTCTCGACAACGGCGATCGTGTGCGCGAGGACGTCCTTGTGCCGGTGGATCGGGTCCTGCTCGAGCCGCATCGCCGACAAGCTCGGGAAGGAACTCGTCGGACAGCTTCGTGTTGACGAGCAGCCACAGACCCTTGCCCGGTTTGTCGACGACGATCAGCTTGTCGAGCTCGTCACGGATGCGCTCCGCCGACACGATCTCCAGCCGGCTCCGCAGCTCCGTCACCGCCTCGACCAGCCCGTCAACGGGTTCGAGGTGATACCCGGCGACGAACCTCGCGGCCCGCAGCATGCGCAGCGGGTCGTCGGTGAACGACTCCGCCGGTGAGAGCGGCGTGCGCAACGCGACCGCCGCAAGGTCCACGGCGCCATCGAACGGATCCACCAGCTTCGGATCGGGCAGTGCGAGCGCCATCGCGTTCACGGTGAAGTCGCGACGCGAGAGGTCGGCTTCGATCGCGTCGGAGAAGGCGACCTCGGGCTTGCGAGAGTCCGGGTGGTAGGCCTCGGCGCGATGGGTCGTGATCTCGTAAGACCGCTCGCCCTTGCGGGTGCCGATCGTGCCGAAGCGCTCGCCCTGGGTCCAGATCGCGTCCGCCCAGCCTTCGAGGACCGCCTTGGTCTCGGACGGGCGCGCGTCGGTCGTGAGGTCGAAGTCGCCGGTGATCGGGCGATCGAGCAGCAGGTCGCGCACCGTGCCACCGACGAGGTACACGCGGTGACCCGCGGCGACGAAGCGGTCCGCCAACGGCCGGAGCTCGGCCAAGACCGGCTCGAGCCGCTCGGGGATCACCAAGCGAGCCTAACGGCGCGCTCTCAGCAGCCCGGAGAGAGCACGTCACGCGCAGGAGTCGCTCGAAGCGATCGCAACCGGGCGCCGCAATGCGGCGCCCGTGATTCAGCGTGACGGATTGTCGAGCGAAGCGAGCAGGAGCCGATCGAAGCGAAGCGGAGGCGGCAACGAGGAAGCGCGGGCGTCGCAATGCGACGCCCGGGTGCGCGAAGTAGCGATTGTCGAGCGAAGCGAGGGGAGCCGGCCGAAGCGAAGCGGAGGTCGGCGACCTAATTCATAGCCATGCCGGAGGTCTGGATCGCGATGCGCAGATCCTCCGGCCGTGATGCTGCTGCGAGCGCGTCGCGCAGGCCGACCAAGCCTTCGCGGAAGAGCTGGAAGAGGCTCTGGTCGATCGTCTGCATGCCGTAGTACTCGCCTTCGGAGATGGCCTGCTCGAGGCTTCCGTCGCTGCGGGCCGGATCGGCGATCAGCTCGATGATGCGTGGCGTCGACATGAGCACCTCGACGGCGGGCACGCGGCCACGGCCATCGGCCCGCTCGACCAGTCGCTGACACACCACACCCCGCAAGCACGCCGAGAGCGTCTGGCGGGTTTGCCGCTGCTGGTGCGGGGGGAAGAAGTCGATGATGCGGTCGACCGTGTCGGTCGCGGGCGTCGTCGCCATGACGGCGACGACGAGCCGCCCGTTCGACGCCGCGATCAGTGCCGCCTCCATCGTCTCGGGATCGGGCACCTCGCCGAGGAAGATGACGTCGGGGTCCTGACGAAGCACTCGCGCCGCACCTTCGGCGAAGCTCGGCGTGTCGGAGCCGACCTCGCGCTGGGTGACGATCGAGCGCTTGTCGATGTGGAGGAACTCGATCGGATCTTCGATCGTCACGATGTTCGCGGCGCGGTTCTCGTTGATGCGATCGATGAGCATCGCGACCGTCGTCGAACGACCCGAGCCGGGCGCGCCGGACACGATGATCAGACCGTCGTGCTCCTCGGACAGCCGTCGCAGCGCGACAGGAAGGTTCAGCTGATCGAGCGACGGCATCCCCGGCTGCACGCGCCGGACGACCAAGCCGAAGCTGCCCCGCTGGCGATGCAGGTTCACACGGAAGCGCCCGAGCCCGGCGACGCTGTGCGCGAAGTCCACCTGGCCGTGCTCGAGGAGCTCGCCTTTGCGATCGTCGGGCACGAGCTCGTCCACGATGCGCTCGAGCTCACCGGCCGAGCACGACTCCACGGGCACAGCCTCGAGATGCCCGTCGACTCTGATGTAGGGCGGCGACCCCACCTTCAGATGAAGATCGGAACCGCGGCGCTCCAGCAGGTGATGCATGAGCTGGGTCAGATCGGGCACGAGGCCTCCTCGTGAGATGGGACAGAAGGGGGCGCGGCTCAGGAGGCGCCACCCTTGCTATCGGCATCTCAGGGCCGCTGACTGGACCCGTTGGGCCGCACCGATCACATGACTTCCTGGACCGCCGCTCGTCGGCCGCTCTGGGTGGTGGACGCACGCCGGCGAGAGCCCCGAGGCAGGCGGCGGTCGAGTCGGCCAGGGCTTGCAGGTCATAGCCGCCCTCGAGGAACACCAGGCGCCGGCCCGCAGGGCACGAGCTCGAGCAGCCGTGCGGTGAGGTCGGCGAAGTCGCCGGCGGTCAAGGCGAGCCCGGTCAGCGGGTCACGCCGGTGGGCGTCGAAGCCCGCCGAGAGCAGGAGCCAGGTCGGAGCGAACCGCGTCGACCGCCGGTGCGAGCACCTCGTCGACAGCGGCGAGGTACACGTCGCCGGTCGTGCCCGCGGGGAACGGAAAGTTGATCGTGGTGCCGACGCCCGCTCCCGCGCCCGTCTCTGAGAGCGCGCCGGTGCCCGGATACAGCGGGTACTCATGGAACGACACGTACATCACCCGCGGGTCGTCATAGAAGCAGTCCTGCGTCCCGTTGCCGTGATGGGCGTCGTAATCCACGATGAGCACCTTCTCGCCGCGGTCGGCGAGCGCCGCGGCCGCGACCGCGACGTTGTTCACGACGCAGAAGCCCATCGCCCGCGTTGCGGACGCGTGATGACCGGGAGGACGCACCGCGCAGAACGCCGCCGTCGCCGCTCCCGCGTCGAGCCTCTCGATCGAAGCCAAGCCCGCACCGGCGCCGAGCAACGCGGCTTCCCACGATCCCGTGCTCACGCTCGTATCCGCGTCGATGCGACCACCACCGCCCGCGCACAACCGCTCGAGCGCGTCGAGGTACCGAGCAGGGTGCACACGCTCGAGCTCGACCCGCGTGGCAAGCCGGGGGTCGACACGGACCAGATCCTCGGCGATCCCCGACCACTTCGCGCCTTCGAGCACCGCATCGAGGCGTGACGGGCGCTCGGGATGACCAGAGCCAGTGTCGTGGTCCCGGAACTTCGGATGCGTCGCGAACAGGATCGCCACCAGGTCGAGAGTACCGTTGCGCCGCGTGAAGGACGCACGACGCGCGCGTGAGCGTGATGCCCGACGTCGTGCGCCGTGATGGCTCAGGGCTGCGGGTCTCGCCGTGGCCGAACGACGACCTCGTCGTGCCGACCGCGCAGCTCGCGCCTGTTCTCGGGGAGCCACTCCCCAGCGCCTCGGTGCTCGCAGAGCTGACGCGCGAGCTGTTCGACCACGGCTACACCGAGGCCGTCACCGTCGCGCTCGCGCCTCGCGAGCAGATCCCCTTCCTCACGGCCGGTTTCTCCGTCCGAGAGGAGCTGCACCTCCTCGTGCACCACATGACCCCGCTCCCCCGCCGGGCCGCGCCCCGAACCGGGCCACGCGCTCGGCGCGCTCGGGACGAGGATTGGGAGGGGATCCTGGCCACCGACTCCGAGGCGTTCTCGGACTTCTGGCGGCTCGGCCGTCAAGGACTGCTCCAAGCGATGGCGGCAACTCCCGTTCGCCGGCTCCGCGTCGTCAGTGGCGTCGTCAACGGGGCAGCGACCGCCGACGACGTCGTCGGGTACGCACTCACGGGTCGCGCGGGCACGGCGGGCTACTTGCAGCGCCTCGCGGTTCGACCTGGCGCGCAGGGACAGGGCGTCGGGCGGGCGCTCGTGCTCGATGGGCTGCATTGGCTTCGACGCCACCGCGTCGAACGTGTTCTGGTGAACACCCAGCTCGCAAACGCCCGCGCGCTCAACCTCTACCTCGGCGTCGGCTTCGTGGTCGAGACCGACCGCCTCGCGGTCTTGCGCCTCCATCTCAGCTGACGGGGTCGAGCGGTGAGGCGTCGGCTCGTGGTCGTCGGCGCCGTCGTCGTGGTCGTCGTGTCGATGCTGACGAGCGTCGCCGCGGGCGCGACGGCACCCACCCAAGAGACGGCCGACGTCCACCTCACGCTCGTCGAGCAGAACCTCTGGATCCTGCCGGAAGGCCGGCTCGAGGCCACCATCCACCTCGATCAGCTCGCGCCGGCGGGCAGCGAGATCGCCGTCGTGATCTATCAGAGGCTCCGCTCTCGGTCGCTGTTCCAGGCATCACTCGAGGGAGAGCTCGGCTCGCCGTTGGCCACCGTCTCGCGACCGGTCGGTGAGCTCACACGCGACGCCCGCGGCGACATCGTGGTCACCGCGCCGATCAGTGCGAGCAACCAAACCGGACGCACCCGGATCCGTGTCGACGGCGTCTACCCACTGCGCATCGAGCTCCGGACACCCGACGGCGACCTCATCGACGGCTTCACGACCCACCTCGTGCGCAGCACCCCCGATGCGCCGGGGTCGCGTCCGCTCGCCGTCGCGACCGTCGTTCCGCTGGCGGCCGCACCTGCGCTCGCGCCGGACGGTTCGCACGCGGCTGCCCGACGAGGACCGCGCGGCGCTCGCGACCTTCGTCGGCGCACTCGGACGCCATCCCGACGTGCCCTGACGATCGTGCCCTCGGCCGAGACAGTCACCGCGCTCAACGCGACTGCATCGACCGAGGACCGACAGCTGCGTGAGCAGCTCCGCATCGCGATCGGCGCACGCCAAGTCGTGTCCGGGCCCTACGTCGACATCGACGCCGCGGCGATGCTGCACGACGGACTCGCCGACGAAGTGACGACACAGCTCCGCAGTGGCAGCGATGCCCTCGCCGCCGCGCTTGGCGCCGGCGCGACCCGACGGACGCACCTGGATCGCCGACCAGCCAGTGGACGGACTCGCCCTCGCCGGTCTCCGCGACCTCGGCGTGGACCAGTTGATCCTGCGGGAGGACCTGCTCGCGCCGACCGCGCCTGCCGTTCACCCTCACTCGGCCCGCGTCGCTCGAGGTCGAAGGGCGTGACCGTGCAGAGCACGACGTTCGTGGATGACGGCCTCGTCGCCCATTTCACCGAACCCGGCGACGAGGTGCTCGCCGCCGTCCATCTCCTCACCGATCTGTCACAGCTCTACTTCGACAGCCCGAGCATCGAACGCGGCACGGTCGTGCGGCCTCCGGCGGGCTGGGAGCCCTCGGCGGCGTTCCTCGACGTGTTCCTCGACGGTCTGGAGACCTCCCCGCTCCTCGACGCCGGTCACCGTCGACGAGTACTTCCGCACGGTCCCGCGCGCCGTCGACGAGGACGGACATCCCGTGGTGCGCTCGCTCGCCGCGGAGTCGACGGCGACGACGACGGCCGGCTTCGGCACCGCGCTGGTGCGCACCCGGCAACGGCTCACCGGCTTCGCCACCATGGTCGACGAGGACGACGCACTGCTCGACTCCGCTCGGCGCCGGCTGCTCGTCGCAAGCGCCGTGGGGCTCGAACGCGGACCGCCGGGACGCGTACCTCGACGCCGTCGACGCGGAGATCAATCAGCAGACCTCGTTCCTCCGCGCTCCGGCTCGCCAGTCGGTCACGCTCACGTCGCGCGACGCATCGGTGCCACTGACCATCCGCAGCACGTCTCCCTGCGCCACTTCGCGTACGGGTTGTGCTCACGAGCCCGAAGCTCGACTTCCCCGACGGTGCCGCGCAAGTCGTGACCGTGGACGGCGCGAACAACACAGTGACGTTCAAGGTCCGCGCCCACGCGTCGGGCACGTTCCCGTTGACCGTCCAGGTGACTTCGCCCGACGGCACGCTGCCCATCGCCACCGAACGGCTCACGGTCCGTTCGACCGCGGTGTCGGGCGTGGGCTTCATCCTCTCCGCCGGCGCGGGCTTGTTCCTCGCCGGATGGTGGGTACATCACCTGCGCAGTTCGCGTCGCCTACAGCGAAAGCAGACGCGCTCGAGCCATCCGACGTCAGCGTCGCCGTCTGCCTGAGCCGCGGGAGCGAAGGGCGTCGGGAGTGCGGGGAGCCCGAGCATGACAAGGGGTGCTGGTTACAGTCCGGGCATCAGCAATGCCGACGATCAGGCGCTCGTCTCCGCGGCGCAAGACGGCGATCGGGTCGCGCTCGACACCCTCCTGCGCCGTCACTACGACCGGCTCTTCGCGTCTGTGCCGTCGGATCACGGGATCGGACGCCGACGGAGCGGACGCGGCGCAGGAGGCGCTCCTGGCGATCGTGCGTGGGTTGCCCCGCTTCGACGGCCGCGCCCAGTTCTCGACGTGGGCGTATCGCGTGACGACGAACGTGTGCCTCGACGAGCTCCGCCGGCGGCGGCGGCGCCCAGTTGTCGGCCTCGGCGACCGGGACGAGCACGATGACATCGCCGACCCATCGGACGACGCACCGCTCCTCGACGAGCAAGTCGGCGACCGCCTCGATCTCGACGCCGCACTCGCCCAGCTCCCCACTGACTTTCGGGCGGCCGTGGTGCTCCGCGACCTGTGCCAGCTCGACTACGCGGAGATCTCCGACGTCCTCGGCATCCCGCCGGGGACCGTTCGCTCCCGGATCTCACGTGGTCGAGTAGCGCTCGCGAGCCTCCTGACCGGGAACCCCGACCCGACTTCCGGACGTCCAACGGACTAGCGATGCCTGACGAATCCCTCACGCCCGACGAGCTGGCCAGCGCTCTCCTCGACCAGGAGGCGGTGGTGCCCGCTCATGTCGACCCCGCTCTCGCGGCCAGGGTCGAGGAGTTCGGCGCGGTCGCAGCCCAGGTGGGCGCGCCGGTGCCGGTGGACCCCGACCGCCGGGAGCAGGCGATCGCCGCCGCGCTCGCGGAGTTCGACGCCGGTCGCGCCGCCGGGGTCGCCGCCGCCGTCCCCGCAGCGCCGACGCCGCTCCGCCCCCGACGCCCGGTCGCGCTTCGAGTGCTCGGCGCGGCCGCGGCAGTTGTGGTGGTGCTTGGCGCGGTGACCCTGCTGCGACGCGACGAGACCAACTCGACCGAAACCGCGGCGAGCGGAGCCGCGACTACGGCTGCGGGCCTCGGCGAGGGCGGATCCGAGCGGCTGCCGGGCACGAGCGACGCCGGCGGGGATGCCGCGGTGGCATCCGAGAGCGCTCCAACGAGCCAAGCGTCGGGGCTCGCCGCGGGTGCAGCGCCCGAGGCCGCCAACGACGACGCCGCAACACCGCTACCGGCGCCGACGTCCGCGGCCCGAGATCTCGGTGAAGTGGACAGCACAACGGCGTTGCTGTCTCAGTTCGACACCTTCGCCGCCGGAGACGACGCCGACAGCACAACGCCGTCGTCGATCTGCGAGCCGGAGGCGAGAGCGGCGTCGACCATCGCACTCGAAGCTCTCGTGGACTCGGCGACGTTGCGGTGGCAGGACCGTCCCGCACGAGCGCTCGTCTTTGCCACGGGCGACTCGAGCGACACGGTGCTCATCGTGGTGTCCGACCCCAGCTGCGAGGTGCTCGCCCAGATCGATTGACGAGATCCTCGGATACGCTGCCGCGCCATGGCCGACACCGACGATCCCCTCTCGATCCCGGTCCTCGATGGCGACTGGCCGGCGCAAGCCGCCGACACCATCGAGCAAGTCGTCACCACGGTTCGAGATCGCGCCGTGGCGCCGATCCTCCTGGCCGCCCGGGTCATCGTCTACGTGGTCGTGGGCGGCACACTGATCCTCGCCGCAGTGCTCATGCTGATCATCGCCCTCATCCGGGCGCTCGACAACTACCTGCCAGGCGGGGTGTGGGTCGCCTACCTCGTGCTGGGTGGCGTGTTCGTGATCGCCGGCCTGATCGTGTGGACCCAGAGGGGAACCGCCACGCTTCCCGACCCGGTCCCCGCCACCATCACGCCTGTCCGACGAGCTGAGCCAATGCCTGATCCGCGGCACGTCATCATCATCGGGTCCGGGCCCGCGGGGCTCACCGCCGCCGTGTACGCCGCGCCGGGCCAACCTCGCGCCGCTCGTCATCGAGGGCGAGATCTCCTCGACGGGCGATCAGCCCGGCGGACAGCTCATGACGACGACGGAGGTCGAGAACTTCCCCGGGCTTCCCGGACGGGATCATGGGTCCCGATCTCATGATGAGGTTCCGCGACCAGGCGACCCGCTTCGGCGCGGAGTGCGTGACCGCGAAGGTGACACGCGTCGACCTCACGCAGTCGCCGTTCGGCGTGTGGGTCGGCGACGAGGAGCACCGCGCTGAGGCGGTCATCGTCGCGACCGGGGCGCAATCGGTGATGCTCGGGCTGGAAGCCGAGTCTCGTCTGCTCGGCCATGGGCTTTCCACGTGCGCGACCTGTGACGGCTTCTTCTTCCGGGGTTGCGAGATCGGGGTGGTCGGCGGGGGCGACTCGGCGATCGAAGAAGCGCTGTTTCTCACGAAGTTCGGGAGCAAGGTCACCGTGATCCACCGCCGTGACGCACTCCGCGCCTCGAAGATCATGCAAGACCGAGCGATGGCCAACGACAAGATCGAGTTCCTCTGGGACACGGTGGTCACCGACCTCGACGGCGACACGAAGCTCACGGGCGCGCAGGTCATGAACGTGAAGACGCGGGCGGCCTCGACGTTGCCACTGGACGGCTTGTTCGTCGCGATCGGCCACACCCCCAACACCGACCTCTTCAAAGGCCAGCTCGACATGGACGATGGTGGATACCTGCTCACCCACGACGGTTCGAGGACGAGCGTCGAGGGTGTCTTTGCGTGCGGCGACGTCCAGGACCACGTCTACAAGCAGGCGATCACGGCCGCCGGCTCGGGATGCATGGCGGCGATCGACGCCGAGCGCTGGCTCGAAGCCCGTCACGGCTGACGCCCCCGACCCCGGCTGCTGGCCGTGTCGGGCGCACCATCCGGAATGTTGCGACCACCCTCGTGGTTCAGTATTCGCAGCCTGCCGCACCCACTCGGCCGCTGTCCCCCACTTCGAGAGGATCCTGATGTCCCAGATCACCGCCCTGACCGACGCCACGTTCGACGAGACAGTCCAAGGCTCGAGCGAGCCCGTCATCGTCGACTTCTGGGCGGAGTGGTGCGGCCCGTGCAAGATGATCTCGCCGATCCTCGAAGAGATCGCCGCCGATCACGAGGGCACGCTCCGGGTCGTGAAGCTGAACGTCGACGACAACCCCGACATCACCCGCCGCTTCGACGTGATGAGCATTCCCACCCTGATCGTGTTCCAGGACGGCCAAGCGAAGAAGCGGCTCGTCGGCGCGAAGGGCAAGGGCCAGCTCCTTCAGGAGCTCAGCGAATTCCTGTAGAAGGCCTCCCACTGCGCCTCGGCGCAGCAGGTGAGCCGGTGCGCGATCTCCAGCGCCGGCTGGCAACCGCCGGTTTCGATCCCGGGAGCGGTGAGCACGGTCGGTTCGGTGCCGCAACCGAGACTGCGGTGAGGGCGTTTCAGGTCGCGCGGGGCCTGCAGGTCGACGGCCTCTGTGACCAGCAGACCTGGAGCGCGATCGTCGAAGCCGGCTACCGGCTCGGCGACCGTCTCCTCTACTTGCGCCGGCCGATGCAACGAGGCGACGACGTCGCCGAGCTGCAGGGACGCCTCGGGACGCTCGGGTTCGATCCCGGTCGCGTCGACGGCATCTTCGGCCCGAGCACCGCGCAGGCTCTGACCGAGTTCCAGGCGAACGCGGGGCTGCCCGCCGATGGGATCGCCGGCCCGGAGACGGTCGAGGCCCTGACTCGCCTCGGCGCGCGGTCTTCGACACAAGGCGTCTCCGAGGTCCGCGAGCGCGACTCGCTCCGCCACGCGCCTACGACCTTGGCCGGCCGGCGCATCGCGATCGGCGAGCCGGGCGGGCTCGAGGTGCTCGTCCGCGGCGTGCATCGCGCGCTCGCAGTCGTCGGCGCCGACGTACTCGTGCTGCAACACCCGGACGGATCCACGCTCGCGGCGGCAGCGAACACGTTCGACGCCGAGCTCTACGTCGACCTCGCGTTCGACGACGAGCGGTGCCGCACCGCGTACTACGCCGCCACCGGCTTCGAATCGGCAGGGGGCAAGCGCCTCGCCGACATCCTCGAGAGCCTCGTGCCACCTGTGCTCGGACAGGAATCGGGTGTGCCCATCGGTATGCGGCTCGCCGTCCTGCGGGAGACCCGCATGCCCGCAGTGCACTGCGCGATCGGGCCCACCGCGCTCCGCGGTCACTCACCTGCCCGATCTGGCGCTGGCGGTCTGCCGGGGCATCACCCGGTGGTGCCAGCAGCCCATCCAGGCCACCTGAGCCCGTCTTCCCGAGTGCCGCTCAGTTTCCGCGCGTCTCATACCCTTTCATAGGAGTCACGCCGTTCCACACAGGCTGTGACCAACCTTGTGGATACTAAGCCTCATCGTCAGATTGAGAGTCGGACGAGGGCGCGCCAGCTGTGAACCCAGCCGACATCCGTCGATAGATCCGCTCGAGATCCTCGAGGGTGGCGAACTCGATGACGACTTTGCCGCGGCGGGCGCCCATGTCCACCTTCACTCGGGTTTCGAGACGCTCGGACAACAGCTCTTCGAGCTCGAGCAAACCGGGGGCTCGGAGGCGCTGCTTCGGAGCGCGTGTCGCCGCCGCCCTTCGGGTCCGTGCGCCCTGCCGGGTCCGGACCGCTTCCTCCACGGCCCGGACCGACAGCCCCTCCTCGACGATCCGTTTCGCGAGCGCCTCCTGAAACGAGCGGTCTGGAGTCCCCAAGAGGGCTCGGGCATGACCGGCGGACAACCGGCGCTCGGCGATCAGCTTCTGGATCCTCGGCGGCAGCTGGAACAGACGCAGCGTGTTGGTGATCGCCACGCGGCTCTTGCCGACCCGAGCGGCGAGCTCATCGTGGGTCAGGCCGAAGTCCTCGATGAGCTGTTGATAGGCCCCGGCCTCCTCGAGCGGACTGAGATCCTCCCGATGCAGGTTCTCGACGAGGGCTTGCTCGACCGAGCCGAGCTCGTCGGTGTCGCGGATCAGCGCCGGGATCGTGGTCAGGCCGGCGCGCTTTGCCGCCCTCCACCGTCGCTCGCCGGCGATCAGCTCGAAGGCGTCGTCGCCGGTCGCACGGAGCAGCACCGGCTGGATCACTCCGACCTCGCGCACCGAGGCAGCCAGGGTCACCAAAGACTCCTCGTCGAAGTGAGCTCGGGGCTGATGTCGATTGGGGGTGATCGCCACGAGGGGGACCTCGCGATAGGCACCGGCTGACGTGGATGTCCCTTCGCCCGGCGTCTCGGCCGGGATCAGCGACCCCAGCCCTTTACCCAGCCCGCTGCGGCGCGCCACCACTCACCTCCTTGGCCAGCTCCCGATAGGCGATGGCGCCTCGTGAGGTGGGATCGAAGGAGATGATCGGCTGGCCGAACGACGGTGCCTCCGACAACCGAACCGTCCGAGGCACCACTGTCCTGCACACCCGGTCACCGAAGTGGGCCCGGACCTCCTGCACGACCTGATCCGCCAGCTTGGTCCGGGCGTCGTACATGACGAGGATGATCGACGACAGCTCCAGAGTGGGATTGAGGCTTTTGCGCACAAGCTCGACGTTGCGGAGGAGCTGGCCCAAACCCTCGAGTGCGTAGTACTCGCACTGGATCGGCACGATCACCTCGCCGGCAGCGGCCAGGCCGTTGACGGTCAGGAGCCCAAGGGATGGAGGGCAGTCGATCAGGATGAAGTCGTAGTCGGGGCGCACGACCTCGAGCGCCCGCCGAAGCTTGAGCTCACGGCTGAACGCGGGGACGAGCTCAATCTCGGCACCGGCAAGGTCGAGGCTCGCCGGGGCGACGAAGAGGTGCCGCACCGCCGTGGGCTCGATGCACTGATCGATCGGAAGGTCTTGCATGATGACCTCGTACATCGACGTCTCGAGCTCCCGAGGGTTCACCCCCAGTCCGGTTGATGCATTGCCCTGGGGGTCGAGGTCCACCACCAGCGTGCGGTAGCCGAGCGTCGCGAGGCACGCCCCAAGGTTCACGGCTGTCGTGGTCTTTCCCACGCCACCCTTCTGATTGGCGACCGCGAGCACCCGTGGCAGTGGCCTCGGCACTCGGGGCGTCGGCTCCAACGTCTCCGCCGCCTCCGTCAGCTCCGGCGGCGCGGCGGGCGCCGAGGGTGCCGACGGCGCGCCGTTCGGGGAGGGAAGTCCGGCATCGTCGCTCATGGAGCCCTCCTGCATCGCGGCTGCATCGTCCTCGCTGTGTGGGCCCCGGTCAAGCATCGTTCCACGTGAAACCACCCCGAATTCTCGTCACGAGCCGAACAACGGTCGACGCCGAGGTACTCCCGTCCGGCGCGGAAACCGGTCCGGACAGGCCCCTACCTGCTCCAGAACCCGGAAAAGACCCGATCTGGTGACGCACTTCGAGCCCGAGCTCGCCAACCCCAACGGCCGACCATCGCTCGTTTCCATGACCGTCGGGAGGTTCGGCGACCGCCAGCCGTCCGCCCCGCCGCAGAAGGGGCGAGCCGCACTCCGCGGTGGTAGCCGGGGGGCCGAAGGACCGGGCGACGACCAGATCATGAGCGCCCCGATGGGATGCATCCCGCCCGACGACCTCGGCCGGCTGGGCCAGGACGGCCACCCGCTCCTCGAGACCGCAGCGCCCCACCGCCCGCCGGAGAAACGACGCCCGGGTGGTGCTGGACTCGACGAGCACCCACATCACCAACGGATCCCACACCGCGAGGGGCAGGCCGAGCGCTCCACCCCCGCTTCCCAGATCGACCGCTGACGTGACGCCGGAGAGCAGCTCCAGGCCCGAACGGGCGACCGCGAGATGCGCCTCAATGGGCCCTGGCCCGGCGAAGCCTCGGGCCTGCGCCTCCTCGAGCACCTCGAGCAGACGAGCCTCGATCACCACCAACGTGTGCCGGCGGGTTCAATCAGCGGCCCGGGTGATGACCACCCGACGGTGCGGTTCCTCACCCTCTGAGAGCGTGACGACGCCGGCGACCTCTTGAGCCGCGTCGTGGACGATCTTGCGGTCAGCCGCGCTCATCGCCTCGAGCGCCCGGGGCTCGCCCGTGGCAATGACCTCTCCGGCGAGCTGGACGGTGAACCGCTCGAGCGCCTCCTTGCGGCGCTGTCGGTAGCCCCCAACATCAACCCTCAACCATCCCGAACGCTCGGGCATGGCCCGGTGGACGACAGTCCGGGTGAGCTCCTGGACCGCTGCCAGGGTCTGGCCTCGAGGCCCGATCAGGAGCCCGAGGTCGTCACCTTCGAGTGCCACCTCGATCTCGTCGTCGTCGATCGAGGTCGAGACTTCGGCCTCGAACCCGAAAACGGCCACGAGGCCGCTGACGAACCCCGATGCCACCTCTTGCTCCCGTTCGAGCTGGGCAGGGTCAGACACGGTCGGTACCTCCTGGGACGCACGCTTCGCCGGAGCCTTCGCGGCCGGCTTGGACTCCTTCGGCGCTTTGCCGTTGCTCGACTGGCGCTCGCCCGTCGGCGGACGCTCCCCTTCGCGAGGCGTGCGGCGACGGCGGTCCCGGCGCTCGGCCTTCGGACGTGGAGTGGTCGGCCGCACCCTCACCCGCAAACGTGCCTCCCCCCGCATCCTCCCGAACAGACCGGGGCGCGGTTCTTCGATGACCTCGACCTCGGCGTCTTCCTCGCCGACCCCCAACCGGTCGAGCGCGGCGTCCAGTGCCTCTTCCACCGTCCGACCGGTGGTCTCCACCCATTGCACCGCGGTCAGCGCTTCTTCTTCTTGGGCGGTGGTGTCGGCGAGGTCGGCGACGCGCCGTCGGACTCGGACCCGCTACCCGCCGATGCGTCGCCGGAAGTGGGACGCGGAGCGGGTCGAGCCGTCATCCCGGACGACTTGGGCTTGGGCCGGGGCGCCGGCGGAGACGCAGAGCCGTTGTCCTTCGGCGCCGGCTTCGGGGCGGGCTTGCCGCTCTTGGCCGCTTGGGCTTGCGCCTTCTTGGCGGCGGGGGGAAGCACGGGCGTCTTGGGTTCGGAGCTCCCGCTCTTGGGTTCGGGCTTGCCCTTCGCCTCGAGCTCGGCTTCCTTCGCCGCGTCCTGCCTGTAGAACGCGGGGTGATGTAGGCCTGCTGGCCGATTCGGTAGAGGTTCGACACGAGGAAGTAGACGACGATGCCCGCCGGCAGGGTGAGGCTGATGAACGCGAAGAAGGCGGGGAGGATCTTCAGCAACATCGCCTGCTGCGGGTTGATGGGTGAGCCGCTCTTGTTCCGCGCCGAGATCTGCAGCTGCTGGATGTAGCTGGTGGCGGTGACCGCCAGGATCAGGATCAGGTAGGGAAGCGCACCGACGAACGAGTCCCGCATCTGGTTGGCGGCGCTTTGGGACAGGTCCATCCCGAACGCCAGCATCTGGTCGGTGGCCGTGAGGTCCTGCCAGAGCTTCGTCGAGTGGTCGAGGTAGCTGGGTGCGAAGTTGCCGATCGTGGTGCACTCACCGGCGGCGATCATGGCCGCCGACGCGCACGTCCGCGTCAGCTGATGCAGCACCCGGTACAGCACGAAGAACACCGGCATCTGCAACAGGAGGGGAAGACACCCACCGAGCGGGTTGATCTTGTTCTCCTGGTAGAACTTCATCAGCTCTTCGTTGAGCTTCTGACGGTCGCCCTTGTACTGCTGCTGGATGCGCTTCATCTCGGGCTGGAGCCGCTGCATGGCCAGCATCGACTTCGTGCCCTTGAGGGTGAGCGGGGTGAGCAGCACCATCACCGAGAGGGTGAGCAGCGCGATCGCGACCGCGTAGTTCGGGATCAGGTCGTAGAACCACGCCAGCACCGTGGCGATGAGGTCGAACACGTCAGACCGCCTTCCGCTCGGGCACCGGGTCGAAGCCGTGGCCGCCCCATGGATGGCAGCGACACACTCTCCGCACGGCCAGCGCTGTGCCCCGCATCGCGCCATGCGTCTCGACGGCCTCGAGGGTGTAGGTGGAGCAACTCGGGACGAAGCGGCACGGCGACGGTCGACCGCCGCGCACCGTCTGGTACAGGAGCACGAACCGCCGGATCATCCGGGCGCCCGCGCTCACGATGGCACCGCTCGGCGCACAGCGACAGCAAGCTCGTGCACGTGGCCCGACAGCCCCGCGTAGGTGAGACCGGCGGCGGACGGGTCGACCGCGACCACGTACGCGCCGGAGGGCAATGGCGTCACGCGGTGCTCGTCAGCGAGCAAGGCGCGCAGGCGACGCCGGAGCCGGTTGCGGGTGACCGCCGTGCCGACCCGTCGACCGATGGCCCAGCCGACTTCGACACGCGCCCGATCCTGTGCCGGAGAGGCGAACAGGACAGTCACGCTGAGTGGTCCACTGCGCACGCGCCGCCCGTGGCGACGGACGGCAGCGTGGGACGAACGCCCATGGAGGCGGCTCAGGCCGACAGCCGGAGCCGGCCCTTGCGGCGCCGGGCGGCGAGCACCGCGCGACCGGCTTTCGTCGACATGCGGTGACGGAACCCGTGGCGCTTGGCTCGCTTGCGGTTGTTCGGCTGGTAGGTGCGCTTCACTCACTCCTCCTCGACCGGAAGGGCGTCGGGCCGCCACAGCGGCTGATGCGATCCCGTGCCCTCTCGTGCTCGATCGATGCACCTCGATGCGCTCCATGGCTGAACGGCCGTCGAGATCTAGGTCGGGACGGTCGGGCGCGCGAAACGAGGATCTTGCGCTGTCCAGGCTAGAGGGGGACCGCCCCGGAGGTCAAAGAGCCCCCGGGGTCCTGTGGACGACAGCTCCGTTCATCCTGATCAGGGGGGCTTGCGCGGCCCACAGAGGCCAGTGGTAGCGTCCCGTTCCCGGTTTGGGGGGAACCAGGCGACTATGGGGTCCGGTCGGGCACCATGGAACCACACGGCGTGTGCTGTTTCAGTTATCCACAGGTGTGGACGGGCTTGTGGACGTCACCGTCGATCAGGAGGCTACGACGCAGGTGAGTGAGGCTCAGCACCTGTGGAATGCCGCGGCCCAAGTGCTGCGCGCCCAGGTCTCCGAAGCGGTCTGGCACTCGACGTTCTCCGACGCGCGCCCGACCAGCCTCGACTCTGGGCTGCTCGTGATGGCGGTGCCGAGCACGCTCGTGAAGGAGCGCATCCAGGGCCGCTACGAGGCGATGGTCCGAGATGCGCTTTCGGAGGTCGGGGTGCCCGGCGTCGAACTGCACATCGAGGTCCTCCCCGATGTGATCCCGTCCGGTGCCGATGTCGACGGCGTCGACGGCTTCGACTCGATCCTCAGCACGTCCACTGCGGATACGGCGCCGACGCTCACGCTCGAACCCATGCCGCCCCGCACTGCGGCCGATCTGAACCCTCGCTATCAGTTCGAGGCGTTCGTCACGGGGACTTCGAACCGCTTCGCGCATGCAGCTGCCCTCTCCGTCGCCGAGACGCCGGCACGCTCGTACAACCCGCTGTTCATCTACGGAGCGGCCGGGCTCGGCAAGACCCACCTGCTCCACGCGATCGGCAACTACGTCAAGCAGAACTACGCGCATTACCAGGTCCGCTACGTCTCGACTGAAGTCTTCCTGAACGAGTTCGTCGACGCGATCCGCACGAACGCGAGCGCGGCGTTCAAGCGCCGCTACCGCGAGATCGACGTGCTCATGATCGACGACATCCAGTTCATGGAGGGCAAGGAAGGGCTCCAGGAGGAGTTCTTCCACACGTTCAACTCGCTCCATGGCGCCAACAAGCAGATCGTGATCTCGTCGGACCGCCAGCCCGACGCGATCCCGACGCTCGAGGATCGGCTGCGCAGCCGGTTCAAGTGGGGGCTCACTACCGACATCCAGCCTCCCGACCTCGAGACCCGCCTCGCGATCCTCCACAAGAAGGCCGAGAAGGAGACCATGACGGTCCCCGACGACGTCATGGAGTTCATCGCTGTTGCGATCACCGACAACATCCGCGAGCTCGAAGGGGCCCTGACCAGGGTCTTGGCCTGGGCCAGCCTCACGCACGCGCCGCTCAACACCGACGCCGCCGAGAAGGTGCTCGGCGACATCTTGAGCAGCCACCAGCCGCGCGAGATCACGCCGACGCTCATCCTCGACAAGACGTCGGACATGTTCGGGTTCGGGGTCGACGAGCTGAAGGGCAAGAGCCGGCGCAAGCCGCTCGTGACTGCTCGCCAGATCGGCATGTTCGTGATGCGCGAGCTCACCGATCTCAGCTATCCGGCGATCGCCCGTGAGTTCGGCGGCCGCGACCACACCACGGTGATCCACGCCGTCGAGAAGATCACCGCCCTGATGAAGGAGCGTCAGCAGATCTACGACCAGGTGACCGAACTTCGCCAACGCATCCAGAGCAGCGCGTAGATGTGGACCACCCTGTGGGCGAAGGCCGGTCATCGGTGGATACGACACGCGTTGTCCCCCGAGGGTCCCTCCGCTTCTTCGGGCCCTGTGGAAGCCTGGGGACGGCGCCAGGACAACACGATGCACACTGACCTGCGATGACAGGCCTTGATCCACAATCCCCAGCCCCTATTGCCATTGCTATGTCTTTCAAGAACCGAGAAGGGGAAGAGCGGTCGTGAAGTTTCGCTGTGAGCGTGAGGAGCTTGCCGAAGCGCTCGGTACTGCCACGCGGGCCGCGGTCGGTCGTGGCGCGGCATTGCCGGGACTGGCGTCGGGCGTCCGCATCGTGCTCTCGGGGAATGACCTCGAGCTCACGGCCACCGATCGTGAGCTCACGTTGCGCGTCACGAAGGAAGTCACCGGCAGCGGCGACGGCGTGACCGTGGTGCCGGCGCGGGTCATGCACGACATCGTGCGCGCTCTCGAGCCAGCTGCGGTCGACGTCGAGCTGGCGGGCGAAGAGGTCCGCATCACGAGCGGCCGCTCCAAGTTCAGCGTGCGCACCGTCGCGGCCGACGAGTTCCCCCGCACCCAAGAGCCGTCCGAACACGCGGTGGTGCTCGAGGCGAAGCCGTTCGAGATCGCGCTCGATCAGGTGGTCCGGGCCGCGAGCACCGACGAGGCGCGCCAGATCCTCACCGGCGTGTTGATGGCGGCCGAGGGACCCGGGCTGCGCCTGGTGGCGACCGACAGCTACCGGCTCGCGGTGCGCGATCTGGACAGCACCGGCGTCCTCGCCGAGGGCCAGAAGGTGCTCGTGCCGTCGCGCGCGCTGAACGAGCTGAAGCGAGTGATCGGTGGCGCCGCGGAGATCACGTTGCGCCTCGGTGAGCACGACGCGACGTTCGACGTCGGCAACGTGCGTCTCACGACGAGCCTCATCGAGGGCGAGTATCCGAACTACCGCCAGCTCATCCCGGAGAAGTACCCGAACCGCCTGACGGTCGAGAAGGAGAAGCTCCTCGCCGCTATCCGCCGCGTGCGGCTCTTCGCTGCCGAGTCGAACAACATCCGCCTCAAGATGGGCGCTGAGGGCGTGCAGCTCGAGGCGGTCAATCAGAACCTCGGCACCGCCGAGGAGGAGCTCGACGAGGCGAAGTACGAGGGCAGCGAGATGGTCGTCGCGTTCAACCCTGGCTATCTCAGCGACGGCGTCGAGGCGGTCGCAGGGGAGACCGTCGTGCTCGAGACGCTCGACGCGCTCGAAGCCGGCAGTGGTGCGCTCGCCCGAGTCGACGGAGTTCACCTACCTCCTGATGCCCGTTCGCGTGTCGTGATGTCCGGCGGGCCCCCTCGATGAGGGTGCGCCGGCTGTGGCTCACGGACTTTCGAAACTTCGCGACAGCGGACGTCGAGCTTGCCCCCGGCCTCACTGCCATCGTCGGTGACAACGGCCAGGGAAAGACGAACCTCCTCGAGGCGATTGCCTACACCGCGCTGCTCGAGAGCTTCCGAGGAGCCCCGACGGACGCGCTCGTGCGCGCGGGCGCTGACGTCGCCGTCGTGCGCTCGGACATCGAACGAGAGGGCCGAGAGCTCTTGATCGAGGCGGAGGTCGGATCCGGCCGCGGGCGCGTGCTGGTCAACCGCCAACGCCTGACGCGTGCGCGCGATCTCCTCGGGGCGTTGCGGGTGACGGTGTTCGCTCCCGACGACCTGGAGATCGTGAAGGGCGGGCCCGCGCTGCGTCGCCGGTATCTCGACGACCTGCTCGTCGCTCGCAGCCCCAAGTTCGACAGCGTGCGCAGCGACGTCGACCGCATCCTGCGCCAGCGCAACGCCCTGCTGCGGCAGATGGCGGGTCGCCACGGCGGCGGTGAGGGTGCGCTCTCCACGCTCGATGTATGGGACGAGCGTCTTGCGAGCGCCGGCAAGAGCCTCGCTGCGGCGCGCGCCGACCTGCTCGAGCTCCTCCGGCCCGCGCTGCGGGTCGCCTATGCGAACGTCGCCGGGGCGTCGGTGGACATCCACGCGGTGTATGAACGGTCATGGCCGGACGATCTCGGTGATGCCCTTCTCGCCGCCAGGCAGCTCGACGTGAAGCGCGGCATCACGTCGGTCGGGCCTCACCGAGACGAGCTCGCCCTGACGATCGACGGACGCGTCGCCCGCACACACGCGTCACAGGGCGAGCAACGTTCGCTCGCGCTGGCCATGCGTCTCGCCGGTCACGATGTCGTGGCGCGCGAGATCGGCGCGGATCCTGTCGTGCTGCTCGACGACGTGTTCTCGGAGCTCGACCCGCGCCGCTCGGCTGCACTCGTCGAGCACGTGCCGCGGGGGCAGGTGCTGCTCACCACGGCGGGCGGCCTGCCCGCCGGCGCCCGTCCGGAGCAGACGCTCCGGGTGAGCGCGGGACGCGTGTCGTGAGCGCAGCGTCGTGAGTGATTTTCGCTCCGAACGTCCGGAGCCAAAGCAGGTGGGGGAGGGCCTCGATCGCCTCACTCGCAGCCTGAGTGGCGTGGGTGCGCAGCCGCTGGCGACGGTTTTCACCGAGTGGTCAGAGGTCGTTGGGGAGACGCTGGCCGCGCACTGTCGCCCCCTCGCCCTGGACGGAACGAGGCTCGTCATCGGGGTCGACGAGTCGGCGTGGGCGACCCAGGTGCGCTTCCTCGAGAGCCGAGCTGCTCGAGCGCCTCAGTGAGGTCGTCGCGGGCACGACCGTCCGCTCGATCGAGGTGCGGGTGGCCCCGAATGGGGAGCCCGCGAAAAGGGCCCGAAAAGGGCGTTGAAGGACCCTCCTGAGCACCGGATTCCTCCCACCCCTCTGGTAGACTCTCACTATCGAGATTCTGGCCGCTGACCTGCGGTTTCCCTCTGAATCTCCCACCCGTTCGACCTGCTGAGAGGTACGCGTCCTTGTCGCAAACGATGCCGTCTTACGACGCCCGCGATATCACCGTTCTCGAGGGCCTTGAACCGGTCCGCAAGCGCCCCGGCATGTACATCGGATCGACCGGTCCGTCGGGCCTCCACCACCTCATCTGGGAGGTCGTCGACAACGCCGTCGACGAGGCAATGGCGGGCTACTGCACACGCATCGACGTCACGTTGCTGGCCGACGGCGGGTGTCGCGTGGTCGACGACGGGCGCGGCATCCCGGTCGACCCGTACCACTCCGGTCCCCACAAAGGGAAGAGCACGGCACAGGTCGTGCTGACGGTTCTCCACGCCGGAGGCAAGTTCGGCGGCAGCGGCTACAAGGTGTCCGGCGGCCTCCACGGCGTCGGTGTCTCCGTGGTCAACGCGCTCTCGAGCCGCCTCGTCCTCGAGGTCGACCGCGACGACAAGCACCACCGCCTCGAGTTCGCGAAGGGCGGCAAGCCTCAGGGCAAGCTCGAAGTCACGGGCAAGGCGCCACGCGGCCGCACCGGCACGACGGTCACGTTCTGGCCCGACGAGACCGTGTTCGAGGAGACCGAGTTCCGGGCACAGACGGTGCTCGAGCGCCTGCAGATGATGGCGTTCCTGAACCGTGGACTCGAGATCCGCTTCAACGACGAGCGGCCCGGCCACGAACAAGAGGTCACCTACAAGTACTCGGGAGGCATCCAAGACTTCGTCCGCCACCTGAACCAGGCGAAGGAAGCGCTCTTCAAGAAGGTTGCCTACTTCGAGCAGTCCGAGTCCGATCAGCAGGTCGAGTGCGCGCTGCAGTGGAACACCGGCTACTACGAGGGCATCCACTCGTTCGCGAACGGCATCGCTACCAACGAGGGTGGCATGCACGAAGAGGGCTTCAAGAAGGCCCTCACGAACGTCGTGAACAAGTACGCCCGCAACAAGGGCCTGCTCAAGGAGAAGGACGACAACCTCCTCGGCGAAGACATCCGCGAGGGGCTCACCGCCATCGTCGCGGTGAAGCTCGCCGAGCCCCAGTTCGAGGGGCAGACAAAGGCGAAGCTCGGCAACGTGAGCATGCGGTCGCTGGTCGAGAAGGCCACGAACGAGAAGCTCGCCGAATGGCTCGAGGAGCATCCGACCGAGGCTCGTCAGGTCGTGCAGAAGTCGCTCAACGCGGCACGGGCTCGCGTTGCCGCCCGCCAGGCCCGCGAGCTCACACGTCGCAAGTCGGCGCTCGAGGGCGCGGGCATGCCCGACAAGCTGTGGGACTGCAACACGCGCGATCCCCGCGACGGCGAGCTGTTCATCGTCGAGGGCAACTCGGCCGGTGGTTCAGCCGTGAACGCACGCAACCCGCAGACCCAAGCGATCCTGCCCATCAGAGGCAAGTTCCTCAACGTCGAGCGCGCCCGCCTCGACAAGATGCTGAAGAACCTCGAAGTGCAGACGATGATCACCGCGATCGGTGCCGGCGTGGGCGACGAGTTCGACATCACCAAGATCCGCTACCACAAGATCGTGATCCTGGCCGATGCCGACATCGACGGAAGCCACATCCGCACGCTGTTGCTGACGTTCTTCTATCGACAGATGACCGCTCTCGTCGAGCAGGGCTTCGTCTACATCGCGCAGCCGCCCTTGTACTCCACCGAGGTCGGCAAGCAGAAGATCTACCTGAAGGACGACGCGGCGAAATCGGCGTTCCTCGCCGAGCATCCCAACCACAAGAAGGAGTTCGGCCGCCTGAAGGGCTTGGGCGAGATGGACTGGGAGGAGCTCCGCGACACGACGATGGACACGACGCTGCGCACGCTGCTGCAAGTCAACGTCGAGCAGGCTGCGCTCGCCGACGAGATCATGTCGATCCTGATGGGTGACGACGTCGACAGCCGCAAGCACTTCATCACCAGCAACGCCAAAGACGTGCGTTTCCTGGACATCTGATGACGGACATCACCCCTCCCGGCGACGGTACTCTCGCGTTCGGCTCGATCGAACCGATCGAGATCCAAGAGGAGATGGAGCGATCCTTCCTCGACTACGCGATGTCGGTCATCGTCAGCCGCGCGCTGCCCGACGTGCGAGACGGCCTGAAGCCCGTGCACCGCCGCATCCTCTACGACATGTTCGATCAGGGCTTCCGGCCCGATCGGCTGCACGTGAAGTGCGCGCGGGTCACCGGCAACGTCGCGTCGCGCTGGCATCCCCACGGCACGGGCGCGATCTACGACGCGCTGACCCGCATGGCGCAGCCGTTCTCGCTGCGTCATCCGCTCATTGACTTCCACGGCAACTACGGCTCTCCCGACTTCGACGCCGCGGCCGAGCGCTACACCGAGTGCCGCCTCTCGCCGCTTGCGATGCAGCTCATGGCGGGCATCGACGAGGAGACGGTCGACTTCATCGACAACTACTCGGGCGAGTTCCAGGGCCCCGCGGTGCTCCCAGCCCGGTTCCCGAACCTGCTCGTGAACGGCAGTCAGGGCATCGCGGTGGGCATGGCGACGAACATCCCGCCGCACAACCTCGGCGAAGTGATCGACGCTGTGCAGCACCTCATCGACAACCCCGACGCGACGCCGGACGAGCTGATGCAGTTCGTGAAGGGCCCCGACTTCCCCACCGGAGGGTCGATCCTCGGTCGCGCCGGCATCATCGACGCGTATCGCACGGGCCGCGGTTCGGTCCGCATGAGGGCGACCGCCGAGATCGAAGAGGTCAAGGGCGGCGTGCAGATCGTCGTCACCGAGCTGCCATACCAGACGTCGGCAACCGCCATCGCGGCGCGCATCGGCGAGCTCGCCAACGAAAAGACCGTCGAGGGCATCCGCGCGATCGACAACTTCTCGGCCGGTGACGGCACGAGACTGGTCATCGGGTTGAAGCGCGACGCGAACGCAAACGTGGTCCTGAACAACTTGTACAAGCACACGCCGATGCAGAGCAGCTTCGCCATCAACATGGTGGCGTTGGTCGACGGCGTTCCTCGCACCCTCAACCTCGCGTCGCTGCTGACCGCGTACGTTGCCCACCAGGTCGACGTCATCACGCGCCGCTCCGAGTTCCGACTGCGCAAGGCGCGCGACCGAGCCCACATCGTCGAGGGTCTCCTGCGGGCGCTCGACGCGATCGACGCGATCATCGCCCTGATTCGCGGGTCAGAGGACAGGGGCGCGGCCCGCGAGGGCCTGATGGCCGCGCCGTTCGAGTTCAGCGACGTCCAGGCGAACCACATCCTCGATCTCACGCTGGGACGTCTCACGCGGCTCGCCCGCCACGAGCTCGAAGACGAGATGACCCAGCTGCGCGAGACCATCGCCGAGCTCGAAGCGATCCTCGCTGACGACGCGAAGCTGCGCGGCGTGATCAAGACCGAGCTCGCCGAGATCCGCGAGGCGCACGCGACACCGCGGGTGGCGCGCATCACGCACGACCCGGGTGAGATGAACGTCGAGGACCTTCTCGACGACAAGGACTTGCTCGTGATCATGACGCGAGCCGGCTACATCAAGACCGTCGAGGCCGACGCATTCCGCACGCAGGGTCGGGGCGGTCGAGGTGTGGCGGGGGGCAAACTCAAGGAAGAAGACCTGGTCAAGCGCATCCTCCACACCTCTGCGCACGCCTACTTGTTGTTCTTCTCGAACCGGGGGCGGGTGTACCGCCTGCGGGCGCACGAGATTCCCGAACGTGATCGCACGGCCAAGGGAATTCCGATCGTGAACCTGCTGCCGCTCACCCCCGACGAGCACATCGAAGCGGTCATCGACACGCGCGACTATGAGACGAACCGTTACCTGTTCTTCGCGACGAAGCTCGGCCAGGTGAAGAAGACCCTGATGTCCGAGTACGACAAGTCCCGTCGCGAGGGATTCATCGCCATCAACTTGCGTGACAACGACGAGCTCGTACAGGTCATCCAGACGAACGGCACCGAAGACGTGATGATCGTGTCGCGCAAGGGCATGGCCATACGGTTCGCGAACGACGACGAGCAGGTGCGCCCGATGGGGCGCGACGCTGCCGGTGTGCGCGGCATGAGGCTCAAGGCGGGCGACGAAGTCGTGGCGTGCGACGTCGCGCACGACGATGCGGTCATGCTCATCGTCACCGATGCCGGCTTCGGCAAGCGCACCCGCATCAGTGAGTTCAACCAGCAGGGCCGCGGTGGGCAAGGCGTGCGGGCGATCAAGCTCGCCTCGACCCGCGGCACGGTGCAGGCGGCGTACATGGTGAGCAACCCCGACGACGAGGTGATGCTGATCTCATCGTCGGGCGTGACGATCCGCCTCATGATCGGCACCATCGGTCACGCGCCGCTCGGCCGCGATGCAATGGGCGTGAAGGTCGTCAGCCTCGACGAGGGTCAGACCGTCGCATCGGTCGCGCTGCGTCCTCCAGGCGCCCGAAACTGACTGAGCACTCTTCCGCGACTTTCCCCGAACCGAAATGGGAAAGGGGAACAGCAATGTGGGTGCAGCACGAGCGCAGCGAGCAGGCGATGAGAGACGCAGTCAAGTGATGCCTTTGGTCGCGGTCGCGATCGTGTTGGTGGGCGGCATCGCCCTCGTCATCGGTCACATCGGCGGCATGCTCGTCGCCCACGCACAGGCTCGGGCGGCTGCGGACGCGGCGGCGCTCGCAGGGGCACTCGACGGACCCGCGGCTGCGGCCGCCGAAGCGGCCGCAGCGAACGGCGCGACGCTCCTCGAAATCGAGGTCGACGACACCGACACGGAAGTGAAGGTGCAGGTCGGCGACGCGATCGCGTTGGCCCGGGCCCGTCGTGGTCTCAGCCGTGTTGCTTCGGCCACCGCGTTCTCGCCCTCGAGGAACGGACGAGTGTGCCGTGACGTCCCCGTCAGATTCGGACCAGCACTCAGACCAGCCTCGGACCCGTCCGTGTCCGACCCAGTCGAGAGCGGCCCATCTCGTACACTGCACCGCGTGCCGGGTGACGGCTCTGAGAGCCCCCCTCACTCGACGACGGAGCTACCGCCCCGCCGCGCTCGCCGTGTGACACCTGACCCGACGATCAATGTCGCGAGCGTCGCCGATCCGCTGCTGGCCGCGGACGCCGCGGCCGCGAACGGCTCGCACGACGGCGGCGAGGCCACGGTTCCGGTCGCCGCGCGCAACGGACGTCGTCGATCGGCCGGCCACGGCCAAGTCGCCGCGGGCGTCCAAGCCGAAGAGGGCGAGGCCAGCCGCGAAGTCGGCCGACGGCGAAGACCGCGGCGAGCACGGCGGTGGTCGAGGACGGGGTCAACGGGGATGACACCGCGACCAAGCCGGTCGACAAGGTCGTCACGGAGCCCGCGGTCAACGGGGATGACACCGCGACGAAGCCGGTCGACAAGGTCGTCACGGAGCCCGCGGTCAACGGGGATGACACCGCGACGAAGCCGGTCGACAAGGTCGTCAAGGAGCCCGCGCCCGGAGTCGACACCAAGGGCGAGAAGGACGAGAAGTCGGCGTCGGAGACGCCATCGAGTGGTGTGCCGATGGTGGCGCTCGGTCCGCCGGTGGCGTCGCCGTCACGCGCCGACTCGACCGTCGAGACAGCGGCGGCGATCGCGGGGGCGACCACTCTCGCCACGGCCGTCGTGACCGCGCCGACAGCGACCGAGGCCGTCGTCGAGACCTTGCCCGCTGCCGCGCCGACGGCACCGGTCAAGGCACCCAAGCAAGCGAAGCAGGCACAGGAGAAGCCCGCACCCACTGCCGTGAAGGCGCGGCGCAAGGTGCGGTCGCGTCGCGTGCAGCGCGTCGTGCGGCGTGTCGATGCGTGGTCGGTGCTGAAGATCTCCTTCGTGTTCTTCATCGTGTTGTACCTCGTGCTGCTGGTGGCCGGCGTGCTGCTGTGGGCGTTCGCGGTGGGCACCGGCACGATCGACAACGTCGAGAACTTCATCGAGCAGCTGTTCGCGCTCGACAGCTTCTCGTTCGTGGGCGAGCAGATCCTGCGAGCCTCGGCGATCGGTGGGGCCCTGCTCGTGATCGCCGGCACGTTCGCGACAACCGTGCTCGCGGTCCTGTTCAACTTGATCAGCGACCTCGTCGGGGGCCTTCGGTTCACCGTGATCGAAGAGCAGATCCTGCGTCCGGTCAGCCCCGTTGCCGCCCCGCCCGCGAAGCCGACGACCACCCCATCAACGGTTGACGGTTCGCCGCCGGCCCCGGGTACTGTCTGACCCTCCCGAGCGGACGACGGGGCTATAGCTCAGCCGGTTAGAGCGCGTCCCTGATAAGGACGAGGTCGCTGGTTCGATTCCAGCTAGCCCCACCATGAAGGCATTGAGGCGTGCAGTGCTGGCCGTGTTCGCGGCCATCCTCTTCGCGGCGGCGATCCGGGTGCGCGGCAAAGGGGGCATTCCCCCGCAGGGCGGTGGCTGGCGCGAGCTGTCCGGCCCAGATCTGCGCTGAGGTGCGCGCCGCCGTCATCGGGTTCGGGGTCGGTCGGCGCGCGTGCCGCGCGTCAGCTCGTGTCGAGCGCCGACATCGACTCGGTCTTCATCTTCGACAACGACCCGACCCGGCTGGCGGAGGTCGGCACTGCCCTCGGCGAGCGGGCGATCCCGCTCGCCGGGCCGGAGGCCGACGGTCAAGGGGTCTCCGTCGCAGTGCTCGCCACGCCGGTCGGTGATCACGTCGATCTCGCGCGGACCCATCTCGATCGGGGCCGCCACGTCGTCTCGGTGAGCGACGGCGTCGAAGACGTGACCGCGCTGCTCGCGCTCGACGGCGAAGCCCGCCGGCGCGGTCTGCGCATCGTCGTCGGCGCCGGCTTCGCGCCCGGGCTGTCCTGCCTGCTCGCTCGTCACGGTGCCGCCACGTTCGACTCGGTGAGCGAGGTCCACGTCGCGAAGTACGGCACAGGTGGGCCCGCCTGTGCGCGCCAGCACCACGAAGCCCTCGGCGGCAACGCGATGGATTGGCGCGGCGGCGGCGTGGGTCGAACGGCGCGGTGGGTCAGGTCGCGAGCTGTGCTGGTTCCCCGAACCGGTGGGAGGTCAGGACTGCTACCGCGCCGCGCTGCGCGGACGGGTTGCTGCTGGTCCCCGCGTTCCCCGGCATCCAACGGGTGACCGCACGCCAAGCGGCGACCCGCCGAGATCGCCTCACTGCCCGACTGCCGATGTTGCGCCCGCCCCACCCCGAGGGCGTCCTCGGCGCCGTCCGCGTCGAGATCCGCGGTCGGCGGGGCGCGGCGACCGACGTGCTCGTGCTCGGCGCGATGGACCGGCCCGGTGTGGCTGCCGGCGCGGTGGCGGCAGTGGCCGCGGTGCACGCTCGTCACCGCACCCGAGCAGCGGCTCGGGGCCTTCGGCCTGGCGGAGGTCGGCGATCCGCTGGCCGCCCTCGCCGAGCTCGCGCGACGGGGCGTCAAGGCCGCGGTCTTCGAGGGCTCGCCGGTGGCAAGCCGGGCCGTTCCCTGACAACCCTTGCCAGCGAGGCGTGTAACTCTGTAATCTCGTAACTATGCGACCAGGTGATGAGGTGATCGGATGGTTCCGAGGGCGGATTCCGGGTGAATGGTTCGCCGGCCCTGTCGAGGTCGACGCCGATCGGGAAGAGATCTTGGTCACGGGCACCGTCAGCGAACCGGGGCTCGGGGACGCCGAATCGCCTGAGGCCAAGAGCGCGGCCTGTCTGGCCCGTGTGCGGGGTTTCCGGGAGGACACCCGCGACCATCGGGTCCGCATCGCCTCCGAGGCGGAGGCGAGGTTCGGGAAGAAGGTCTCGTGGGCGGCGCGATGTGGCGAGATCGAGGCGGTGTTCACGAACGCGAGCGTCCCGGTGATGACCCGCCTCCGGATGCCCGAACGAGCGGTGCTCGACACGCTCATCGACGCGGGCGTGGCGCGCAGTCGAAGTGAGGCGCTCGGGTGGTGTGTGCGCCTGGTCGGCCGCCATCAGTCGGACTGGATCGGTCAGCTGCGTGATGCGATGCAGCGCGTCGAAGAGGTGCGGGCGGAGGGTCCCGAGCTCTGAGGCTGTGCCGGGGGAGCCGGCGTCAGACGGCGAGCGCCGCGCGCTGCTCGGCTGCCATCTCGGCAATCACGTCGATCTCGTCGGTGCTGAAGCCGGCCATCTCGCGGAAGCGCCGAGCGAGGATGATGGCCGCGTCCCGATCTTCGCCACGCCGGCCGCCGAAGTTGAAGAGCGCGTCGACCGTTCGTTGAAACTCGAGCGCGGCATCACGCCGTTCTTTGTCACCTTCGGTGACCTCGCGCAGCCAGCGTGAGCCCATCTTCACGTGGGTCACTTCGTCGGCGAGCATCCAGTCCTCGCAGAAGCGGAGCACGGGGTCGCCCATCTCGTCGGCGAAGTCGCGCATCGTCGTGAACACGTCGATGGCGAGGCCTTCGAGCGCCCGGTTCACACCCGCCAGGCGGAACACCGGGTCGGGATGACACGCGGCCTCGAACAGGGTCACCGCCTCGGAGTACTCGCCGATCTCGGTGCCCATGTGGTCCCCGAGCTTGATCGAGATCTCGACGTGGCGGGCTTCGTCCCAGCACTGCCGGGCCATGTCGAGCTTCAGTGCGAACGGGATCTCGTCGAGGTCGTAGTCATACGCCGTGCGCCCGGCGCCTTCGAGCGCTTGGATCTCGCCGACGAAGATGCCGTGCATCTGGCGGCGAGCGCGGTCGGGCACGTCCTCGGACTCGACGAACAGCTTGCGGTCCTCGCCCAGACCCGGCCGCGGATCGTCGAAGCGCTCGGCGGTGGTGATGCGGAAGAACCGGTCGTCGCGGGCGAGCGAGTCAGGTGGGATCTGTCGGCGCACGTCCTGATGGTACTGAGGCGGGCGGATTCGGGACAGGAGGAGGCAGCTCATCGCGATCGTCGTCATCACGGCCGTCCCACTCCTCCTCTTCGTCCTCGTCGATATCGAGCACCGGGAACCCGTAGTGCCGGAGCACGAGCTCCTCGACGCGGAGCGCTTGGTCGGCGAGGCTCGTGAGACCGATGCACGCGAAGACCACGATCGCGGGCGGCATGTCGAGGTCGAAGAAATCGCGGAGCGGCGGAAAGACCAGCACCGCCACGAACGCACCGAGCATCGACAGCACGAGGACCCGGCGCCATCCCGTGAGCGGGCGAGCCAGACGGGCGAGGATGACCAGGCCAACCCCCATCAGCACGAGCGCCGCTGTCGTACGGGCTTCCTCCAGGCTGATGTCCTCTTCGAGCCGGGTGACTGCGTAGCCCGTGAAGGTGGCGGCCGCCGCGGTGATGCCGGCGGGTATCGCGAACACCAGCACGCGTTTCACGAACCCTGGCTTCGCTCGCCGGTCGCTCGGCGCGAGGGCGAGGAAGAACGCGGGGATGCCGATGGTGAGCGAGCCAACGAGCGTCAGGTGGCGTGGCAGGAAGGGGAACGGCAGCACCGCGATGCCGACCGCGATCGCCAGCATCATCGAGTACACGGTCTTCGTGACGAAGAGGTTCGCCACACGCTCGAGGTTGTTGATGACGCGCCGGCCTTCAGCGACCGCGTTCGGCAGCGTCGCGAATCGGTTGTCGAGGAGCACGAGCTGCGCGACGGCGCGCGTCGCCGAGCTGCCGGTGCCCATCGCAATGCCGATGTCGGAGTCCTTCAGCGCGAGGACGTCGTTGACGCCGTCGCCGGTCATAGCGACGACATGGCCGCGGGCTTGCATTGCCTTGACCATCGCCCGCTTCTGTTGCGGGGTGACGCGCCCGAACACTGTCGACGCCTCGAGCACCACACCCAGGCGATCCGGGTCCTCGGGCAACGTTCTGGCGTCAACCGGCTCCTCGTCCCAGAGGCCGGCGCGGCGAGCGACCGCCGCGACCGTCGCGGGATGGTCGCCCGAAATCACCTTGAGCGTCACGCCCTGCGCGGCGAAGTACGCCAACGTCTCAGCGGCGTCGGAGCGAATCTTGTCTTCGAGGAGGACAAGCGCTCGCGGTGTGAGGTCGGCGGGTGGGCTGTCGCCGTTGAGGCGCGGTGGCGGACTGTGCGAGGAGCACCACGCGCCGGCCCGCCTTGGCCTGTTCCTCGACCCGCTCCTGCACTTTGGCCATGACGTCGCCGGCGGTGTTCACCGCAATGGGAAGGAGGACGTCGGGAGCGCCGAGGAACCACGACCCCTGCTCGGCTGAACGCAACCGCGCTCCACTTGCGGGCCGACGAGAACGGGATCGCGCCCGTGGCGTGCCAGCCCGGCTGAGCGACGAACGCATCGCGCAGGGCGAGCGCTGTTGCGTTCGGGCTCGGGTCCGCGGCAGCGACCGCGCCGAGCGCGTCAGCGCACGCCCTCGGCCTGCCCGATCGTCTCGACCGACTGCACCACGATCGACCCCTCGGTGAGTGTGCCGGTCTTGTCGAGGCAGAGGATGTCGACGCGCGCCAGTCCTTCGACGGCGGGGAGCTCCTGCACGAGCACGTTGACCTGGCCGAGCCGGACGACCCCGACCGCGAACGCGACGCTCGTCAGCAGCACGAGCCCCTCGGGCACCATCGCCACGACACCCCCGACCGAAGTGCGCAGCGCGTCGGACACGCTGTCTTCCGCCTGCAGCTGGCTGATCAGCAGGAGGATCGCGGTGGGCACCATCCCGAACACCGCATACGTGAGGATCCTGTCGATGCCCGCGCGGAGCTCCGAGTGCACCAGCGTGAAGCGTCGTGCCTCCTCGGCCAGCGAGACCGCGTACGCGTCGCGACCGACCTTGGTCGCTTGATAGCGCCCGTTGCCGGCGGCGACGAAGCTGCCCGACATCACGGGCGAACCGGGAGGCTTGGGCACGGTCTCGGACTCACCCGTGAGCAGCGACTCGTCCACTTCGAGTGCCGCGCTCTCCCCGACCTCCCCGTCGACGACGACTTGGTCGCCGGGGGAGAGTTCGAGCACATCGTCGAGCACGACCTCGTTCATGGGGATCTCGACGACGTTGCCGTCTCTGACCACGCGGGCGTGGGGTGCGTTCACGACCGCCAACCGGTCCAGGGTGCGCTTCGCGCGGACCTCTTGGATGATGCCGATGAGCGTGTTCGCGATGACGACGCCACCGAACAGGGCGTCATTGAGCGGCCCGACGACGAGGATCACGACGAACAGCGAGCCGACGATGAAGTTGAAGCGGGTGAAGACGTTGGCCTTGATGATCTCGGCGACCGTGCGGGTGGGCGCGTCGGGGACGTCGTTGCGCAGCCCCCGGGCGGCCCGATCGGCGGCCTCCGCCGATGTCAGCCCGACGCGGATGTCCGTCGAGGTCACGGTCGTACGGTACGGCCGCTCGCTCGGCGGCCCCGCGTCGGAGCCGGTGGAACGGTAAGTGAATCTGAGTATGGTTCTCATTCATGGAACTGCGCCACCGCCGACTCTGGCTCGCGGCGGTCCCGCTCGTCGCGCTTTCAGCGTGCGGGGGCGATGGCGATGCGGCTGGCGCGACCGGCGGCTCGTGCCCGGGCGATCCGGTCGTCGTAGTGGTGTCGGTGAGTCAATGGGGGGACATCGTCGAGGAGCTCGGCGGGGACTGCGCCGAGGTCACGACCATCGTCAGCGGATCCTCTGTCGATCCGCACGACTTCGAGCCGTCGCCCGCGGATCTGGCCGAGTTCGACGATGCGCAGCTGGTGGTCGTGAACGGTCTCGACTACGACCCCTGGGCGTCGGACGCCGTTGACGCTGTGTCGTCGTCACTCCCGACGATTGACGCGGGGGAGATTGCCGGCCGCGCTGAGGGCGACAACCCCCACATCTGGTACGACCCCACTGCGGTGCGCGCGGTGGCCGACGCCGTGACGCGTGAGCTGAGCGCGTTGGCGCCGCAACTGCGTTCTCACTTCGACGCCCGCCACGCGGCGTGGACCGCGTCGATGACGCCGTATCTCGACGAGGTGAGCAGGCTGGCGGGCGAGATCGACGGCCACGTCACGTACGCCGCGACCGAGCCCGTGTTCGAGTACATGGCCGACGCGTTGACGCTCGTCGACCGGACACCCGCTGGCTACGCGCAAGCCGCGGCGACCGAGACCGACCCAGCACCGGGAGACATCAAGGCTCTCGAAGAAGTGCTCGAGGACGGCACCGATCTGTTGATCGTCAACCCCCAAACCGAAGGAGCGATCCCCGCGCAGATCCGGGAGGCCGGCGAGAAAGCGGGCGTGCCGATCATCGACATCACCGAGTCGCCGCCGAGCTCGTCCTCGTTCGTCTCCTGGCAGCTCGATCAGCTCGCCGCGCTCGCAGCGGTGGTGGAACGATCGTGAGCGCGGACGCGGTGGTCCTCGATCAGGTGGGCATCGTCCGTGGCGGTCGATCGGTGTGGTCCGACGGCACGTTCGTCATCCCGCGAGGGTCGATCGTGATCGTCATCGGACCGAACGGATCGGGGAAGACGACGCTGCTGCACCTGCTCCTCGGGGTGCTCGCTCCGACGACCGGCGAGGTCTCGGTGCTGGGCAGCGTTCCCGCGCGTGGTGACGCCCGCATCGGGTATGTGCCGCAGAACTACGCCGCGAACGTGGGCGACGCGGTGCGGTGCCGTGATCTCGTGACGCTGGGGCTCACCGGGCGACGATGGGGGCTTCGCGGCGCGAACGCCGACGAGCGGCGACGCGTCGACGAGGCGCTCGCCGCGGTCGGTGCGACCGAGTACGCGCATCGCCGGTTGTCGGAGCTGTCGGGCGGGCAGCAGCAACGGGTGGCGATCGCGCAAGCGCTCGTCGACCGGCCCGATCTGCTGCTTGCTCGACGAGCCACTCGCGAACCTCGACGTCCGCAACCAGCAGGACATCGTTCGGGTGCTCGCCGACCTGCGCGACAGCACCGACGTCACCGTGCTCGTGGTCGCGCACGACATGAACCCGCTGCTGTCGGTCCTCACCGGTGCCGTGTACCTGCTCGACGGACATCCTCACTACGGGCCGATCGGCGACGTCGTCGACGAGGAGCTGCTCACGCACCTGTACGGCACGCGGGTCCGGGTCGTGCGCACCGCGCAGGGCGACTTCTTCACGAGAAGCGGCTGAAGCCGATGTTCGCCCAGGCCGGGTGGCAGTCCGATTGGCTCGACATCCTCGGCGCCGACTTCATGCGCCATGCCTTCATCGGCGGGAGCCTCGTGGCGCTCGCCGCGGGCATGCTCGGCTACTTCGTCGTCGTGCGCCGGACTGCGTTCGCCGCGCACGCGCTCGCGCACATCGGCTTCCCCGGTGCGACGCTGGCGGCGCTCATCGGTGCGCCGATCACCTTGGGTCTGGCTGTGTTCTGCGTCGCCGGCGGCCTCTCGATCGGCGTCTTGGGCCGCGAGGTCGAGGAGCGGGAGATCGCCACCGGCACGATCCTCGCGTTCGCGACCGGACTCGGGCTGCTGTTCAGCTCGCTCGCGACCGCGCAACACCCGCACGATCACGAACGTGCTGTTCGGCAACCTTCTCTCGATCACGACCGAGCAGCTCGTCGTGTTCGCGCTGTTCACCGTCGGTCTCGCGGCCATCCTCGCCGTCATCGCCCGACCGCTCGCCTTTGCCTCCGTCGACCCTCAGGTCGCCGAGGCCAAAGGTGTGCCCGTGCGTCTGCTCGGCGTCGTGTTCATGGTGCTGCTCGCGCTCGTCATCACCATGGCGGTGCAGGTCGTCGGCACCCTTCTGCTGTTCGCCCTCGTCGTGACGCCGTGTGCCACAGCATTGCTGCGTACCGCCCGACCTCCGGTGGTCGCGGCGATGGGCACGGGCATCGGTCTCGTCTCGGTCTGGCTCGGACTCGTGCTGTCGGCGATGTTCAACCTGCCCCCGAGCTTCTTCATCGTCTCGATCTCGTTCCTGTGCTGGCTCGCTCGCGCTGATCGTCGATCGACGTCGCGCGGCATCGCCCGCATTGGTCGATCCGCCCGTCGACCGGCATCACCCCGGCCACGCGAGCGTGACCGCGTGAGCAGGCAGGAGAGCCAGGCTTCTCCGGTAGCGTCGATCGCCGTGACGGGCGACGTGGACGTCATCGCTTCTACCCGGCTGCGGCGCGACGGGCAGCGGTACACGGAGAGCCGGCGCGTGTTGGTCGCGGTGCTGGTCGAGCACGGGCCGCTCACGATCCCTGAGATCCTGCGTCGCCGGCCGAGCCTCCCGCAGAGCTCCGCGTACCGCAACCTGGCGGTGCTCGAGCGCTCGGGCGTCGTGCGACGCATCATCACGGCCGACGAGTGGGCCCGCTACGAGCTCGCCGAGCCGCTCGCCGAGCATCACCATCACTTGATCTGCGCCGCGTGCGGGGCCGTGGTCGACTTCACGATGTCGACTCGACTCGAGCGGTCGCTCGACACCGCGTTCAACCGGGTCGCGCACGAGAACGGCTTCGAGGTGGAAGACCACCGCCTCGACCTCGTCGGACGGTGCGCGACGTGTGTGGCCGATGACCATGACCGGTGACCAGTGACGGGTGACCAGTGACGGGTGAGCTGATGCGCTTCCGGCGCTTCATGCGACCGCTGCCGCACCGCGACGCGATGCCGCCGGCTCCGCCCCCTGGCCTTCCGCCGGGGTTCATCGTGCCGCTCGGGGCACGCGGCGAGACGTTCGTGCGCCATCACGCGGGTCCGCCTGAGGCACCCGTGCTCTTGCTCCTCCACGGGTGGACCGCGAGCGCCGACCTGCAGTGGTGCACGGCGTACCCGGCTCTGACGGAGCGCTACTCCGTGATCGCCGTCGATCATCGTGGCCACGGCCGCGGCATCCGCAGCGAAGAGCCGTTCTCCCTGGAGGATTGCGCGGACGACGCGGCGGCTGTGGTCGACGGCCCTCGCCCCCGGCCGGCGGGTGATCGCCGTGGGGTACTCGATGGGCGGGCCGATCACGATGCATCTCTGGCGGAGACACCCCGCCCTCGTCGCCGGCATCGTGCTCGAGGCGACGGCACTCGAATGGCGGGCCTCCCGCGAGGATCGGCTGCGGTGGCGGATGCTCGCGTTCGCGGATCGGATCCTGCGCTCCCGCCGGCTCCACCGATGGGTGGCAGCGATGGCTGCGCGAGCAGGTGCACGCCAACCCGGCGCTCGAAGCGTGGATCCCCTGGATGCTCGCCGAGCTCCGCCGCACCGATCCGATCGCGATCGTCGAGGCCGGTCGGGCGTTGAGCGAGTACGACGCACGGCCGTTCGCCCCGTCGGTCGATGTTCCTGCGGCGGTCGTCGTCACGACGGAAGACAACGTCGTCCGCCCTAGGAAGCAGCGAGCCCTCGCGCACGCGCTCAAGGCCGAGACGTTCGAGCTCAGGGGCGATCACGACGTGTTCTGGGCCCGAGCAGCGGAGTTCTCGGCGACCACCCGTCACGGCTGTCGAATGGGTCGTCAGCGCGATCGGGCGCCGCGACGGCGACTCGTCGCTACGACTCGCGTGACCCCGATCGTTCGATCGCCGCGGACAGCCGATCGACCGCGTCAGTGAGGTCGTCGGATGTGACGACGTCCGAGAGCGCGAGGCGCACCGTGGCCACCTCACGCGCCAGGAAGTCGGTGTCGGCCTGCGTTCGCGCGTTCACGGTGCGGTCTTGTTCCGCTTGCACTCGGTCGCGTTCGGCCTGACGGTTCTGTGCGAGGAGGATCAGCGGGGCGGCGTACGCCGCTTGGGTGGAGAACGCCAGGTTGAGCAGGATGAACGGGTACGGGTCCCACTTGCCGAAGAACCCGATCACGTTGAGGCTGATCCATATCGCAACGACGACCGTCTGGATGACGAGGAAGCGAGCGGTGCCCAGCGTGCGAGCGATCGCCTCCGAGAACCGACCGAACGCCTCCGGGTCGTAGTGGATGCCAAACGTGGTTTGACGCGGCGTCGAGAGGTCCTCGCGCCGCTTCATCCACCCATCACCTCGCGTGGCCGCTGCCGCCAGTTGGCCGGCAGCGAGCGGTCGAGCACGTCGTCCACGGTGACGACCCCGAGGAGACGCCGTTCGCCATCGCACACCGCGACCGAGACGAGGTTGTAGGAGGCGAGGCGTACGGCGACCTCAGAGTCCGCCAGCTCGGGAGCGACGGGTGGTTCGTTCTCGACGCAGCGGCCGAGCTCCATGCTGGGTGCCTCGCGCAACAGGCGCTGGAAGTGCACCACGCCGAGGTACGCGCCCGTCGGCGTGTCCCAGGGCGGCTGCGTGACATAGACCTGCGCCGCGAGCGCCACTGGCAGCTCCGGATCACGGATCCGGGCCAGCGCTTCAGCCACGGTCGCGGTCGGACCGAGGATCACCGGTTCGGAGGTCATGAGCCCGCCCGCGGTCTCCTCGCCGTAGGAGAGCAGGCGCCGCATCTCATCCGCCTCCTCTGGCTCCATCGCGTCGAGCACGCGGGTCCGCTCCTCGCCCGGCATCTCCCCGAGCAGGTCAGCGGCATCGTCGGGGGCCATCTCCTCGATCACCGACACGAGGCGCTCGAGGTCGAGTCCTTCGACGATGCGCAGCTGCTCCGCCTCGGGGAGCTCCTCGAGGAGGTCGGCAAGACGCTCATCGTCCATGACCTCGGCCAGCTGCCGGCGGTGATGCGCGGGCAGGTTGCGTATCGCGGCGGCGACGTCGTGGGGATGCATGTCGCGCAGCGCGGCGACCTCGGCGGCGACCGGGGTCGTGTCGAAGAGCGACCGAACTTCGGACCACTCCACGACGCGGATCGTGCGCTTGCGCCGAAGCGGCCCGGCGCGAGTACCGAGCGCGACGGCCGCCACCTCCCACTCGGAGACGTAGCCCGTCACCGCCCGAAGCGCGATGTCGTTGACGTATTCGCTGCCCATGCGGCGGTCGAGGATGTCGGCTACGACCATCAGCTCGCCCGGCCGCTGGCGAAAGTGGTTGAGGTCGATGGCGGTGCTGCGCAGCCCGCGCGCCCTCGCTGTCGAGCGTCGCGACGCGATGGGCGTTGACGAAGATGCGGCGTCGTTGGCTGCTCGCGACGAAGCCCAAGACCCGCGGGGGATCGTCACCGTGGGGCGAGGCGAGCACGATGTCTTCGATGCGTCCGATCGCCGCGCCGTCAGCGTCCTGCAACGGCAGGCGAGTCACGCGGAACGCGTAGATGAGGTCGCTCGCCATGATCGCAACCTACCCGCGGAGGCCCGCTGAACTGGGGCTTGACGCCTGTTCGCGACAAGGTCGTCAGTAGCCTCGTTGCGTGTTCGGAGACTCGCGTCGAGCGTCGTCGTCGCGTCAGCGACTCGCCGCCCTCGTGATCGTCACGATCGTCGCGGGCGTGGTCGTATGGCGGACGCAGGACGATGGCGATGCGAACACCTCGGCCGCCGCGGACCGCTCCGCCTCGGACACGGCGGCTCCGGATAGGGCAGCCGAGACGACGACAGTGGTCTCGACTGATGTCACCGCGGCCACTCCCGACGACCGACCCCGAGCTTCCTCCCTTCGACGGCTGGGTCGACCCTGCGTCGTTCGGGCGCATGTGGAGCACGGAGGTGCCCGGGATGTTGACGTTCCGGGGAAACCCGACTCGGAGCTACTACGGGCGGGGGCCCGTTCCCGAGGCACCGCGAGTCTTGTGGAGGTTCCCGGCGAGCGGCGGGTTGTGCTCGACGTCCTCGGACGGTGCGGGCGCGCGAGTGTGGTGCGGCACCGGCTGGACCGGCCAAGCCAACGTCTGGGAGAACCCGACCGACAGGCGCCTCTGGCTCGCGTTCGGCGCCTACGACGCGGCGTATCACTTCCTCGATCCGGCGACCGGCGAACGGCGGCTGCCCGACTTCAAGACCGGCGACATCGACAAGGGCTCGGCCACCGTTGACCCCGACGGCTTCCCGCTCTACTACGCGGGCTCGCGCGACAACTACCTGCGCGTGATCGCACTCGACCGCGACACGCCGACCGAGCTCTGGTCGCTGAACGCGAACGCGGTGTCGCCGACGAAGTGGAACAACGACTGGGACGGCGCACCCCTCGTGATCGACGACTATCTCTTCGAGGGCGGTGAGAACAGCCAGTTCCACATCGTGAAGCTCAACCGCGGCTACGGAGCCGACGGCAAGGTGACTGTCGCGCCGCAGCTCGTGTTCAACGCGCCCGGCTGGGACCAAGAGCTTCTGAACGACGTCGGTGACAACGACGTCTCCATCGAGAACTCCGTCGCGATCGTGGGTGACACGGTGTACTTCGCGAACTCGGGAGGATTGCTGCAGGGGTGGGACATCTCGACGCTGGCCGAGGGCGGCACACCTACGCGGGTCTTCCGGTTCTGGACCGGCGACGACACCGACGCGTCGGTCGTCGCCGACGACGAGGGGTTCCTGTACGTCGCGTCCGAGTTCGAGCGCAAGAACGAGCGGTCGCGGGCGGTCGGCCAGCTGATGAAGATCGATCCGCGGCGAGCCGACAACCCGCTGGTCTGGTCGTTCCACGACGAGCAGATCGGCAATGACAACGCCGCGGGCATCTGGTCGACGCCCGCCGTGCACGAGGACATCGTGGTCACGACCACCAACTCCGGACGGGTGGTCGGCCTCGACCGCGCCACGGGAGCGGTGCGCTGGGAATTCAAGCTGCCCGGCCCCGTCTGGCAGTCGCCGGTGATCGTCGACGACACCCTCATCCAGGGTGACTGCCTGGGCGTGTTGCGGGCCTACGACGTGAGCGACACCGCGGTGCTCCCGCCGATGAAGTGGCAGCTCGAGATCGGCGGCTGCATCGAGGCGACCCCGACGGTGTGGGACGGGCGCATCTACCTCGGCACCCGTGCGGGCGGCTTCTACGCAGTCGGCGACGCCTGACGGGGCGCTCCCTGTTCTTGGCCCCTCGATCGGCTGTGGCATCGTTGCGGCGGGGAGCCGGGGGACCCGGCCGGGGAGGTGGGGGGTAGATGACGGCGTTCGATGTGATCGTGCGGGACGGCTTGATGGTCGACGGCACGGGAGGCCCCGGCGTCTTCGCCGATGTCGGCATCGTCGGTGACCGGATCTCGGCGATCGGTGAACTGCAGGGTGAGCGGGCAGTCGAGGAGATCGACGCCGAGGGGCGAGTGGTGACGCCCGGCTTCGTCGACATCCACACGCATCTCGACGCGCAGCTCGCGTGGGACCCGATCGGGAGCCCGTCGTGCTGGCACGGCGTCACGACCGTCGTGATGGGGAACTGCGGAGTCACGTTCGCGCCGTGCCGGCCCGACGACCGCGAGTACCTCGCCGAGATGATGGAGTCCGTCGAGGACATCCCGGCCGCAGCGATCCTCAGCGGACTCCCCTGGGATTGGCAGACGTACGGCGAGTATCTGGCCAGTGTCGATCGGATGCCCAAGGGCGTGAACGTCGGTGGGATGGTCGGGCACTGCGCGGTGCGATACCACGCGATGGGAGAGCGGAGCCTGGGCGAGGAGCCGGCGGGTGAGGACGACGTGGCCGCGATGTGCGAGCTGGTCGACGAAGCCATGCGCGGTGGCGCTCTCGGCTTCTCCACTTCGCGGACGTTCCTGCACCGCGTGCCCGACGGGCGACCGGTGCCCGGCACCTACGCCGCACCGGAGGAGCTGCTCGCGATCGGCGATGTGCTCGGGCGCCACCGCCGCGGCGTGTTCGAGGCGGCGGCGCGACTCGGTGAGGGCGACGACGACACGTTGCGCAACACGAAGGCCGAGCTGCGGTGGATGAGCGAGCTCTCGCGCCGCACGGGTCGCCCGGTGACGTTCGGCCTCGCTCAGTCGCATCGACGTCCGGATCTCTACGCCCGCGTCCTCCAGCTGACCGAGGAAGGCAACCTCATCGGCGGCCGAGTCCGCCCGCAGACGACCGCGCGAGGCGTCGGCATCCTCCTCGGCATCGCCAACAACACGCCGTACGGCCGCTGCGCGTCGTGGCAGGCCCTCCGCGACCTCCCGCTCGAGGAGCGGCTCGCGGCGATGCGCGACCCCGCCCGCCGCGCTGAGCTCATCGCCGAAGCCGACGCGGAGCGCCAGGTGCTCGACCCGGCGTCGGTGTTCGTGCTCGCCGGTCCCGACGCCCGCTACGACTGCACCGCCGGAGGACTCGTTGGCCGCGCTGGCGTCGAAACGGGGAGTGAGCCCCGCCGAAGCGTTCATCGATCTCTCGCTCGAGACCGACGGCGAGGCGGCGTTGAACTTCCCCTTCCTGAACCAGAGCCTCGACGCGGTCGCCGAGATGCTCGGGAACCCGACGGTCGTGATGGGGCTCGCGGACGCAGGCGCACACGTCGGTCAGATCATGGATGCGAGCCAACCGACGTTCTTCCTCACGTACTGGGTGCGGGAGAGAGGGCTCTTCTCGATCGAGGAAGCGGTGCGCCGGCTGACGACGGACACCGCCTCGCTCTTCGGCGTGCGGGACCGTGGTGTGTTGCGGCCCGGCGCGTTCGCCGACATCAACGTCATCGACTTCGACGGCCTGCGGCTGCCGCCGCCGACGTATGTGCACGACTTCCCCGGCGGCGCGGGCCGCTACATCCAGCGGTCGTCTGGCTATGACACCACGATCGTGAATGGCGAGGTGTTCATGCGCGACGGTGAGCACACCGGAGCGCTTGCCGGCCGCGTGGTGCGCTCGACGGACTGAAGGAGGCCTGAGTGACAAAGCGAGGCAGTCGAGGCGATCGCCGCGGAGCAGCGAGGAGGCGCTTGCACTCGGTGCCAGCCTGACGGCCGAGGAGTGGATGGCCGCCAGCGATTGCGCCGGCTGGAAGGTGAAGGACGTCTTCGCGCACATGTCCTCGGTCTTCCGCCAGGTCGCCGACCCGACGTCGGCGGTCGAGGGCGCGACGGACGACACCGAGGCGAACCAGGAGCTCTACGTCGCGCAGCGCAAGGACTGGCCACCCGCGCAGGTGCTCGAGGAGTACCGCGAATGGAGTGAGAAGGGGATCGCTGCGCTCGCTGGTCTGCAAGAGCCGCCGATGGCCGACACCGTCGTCCCGCTCAACGATCTCGGCAGTCACCCCCTCCATCTGCTCGCCAACGCGCTCGTGTTCGACCACTACTGCCATCTGCGCAACGACGTCTTGGCCCCGAACGGGCCGATCGAGCGACCCGCGCTCCCGTCGGACGAGCTGCGGGTGGGGGCGACCGTCGAGTGGATGCTTGCGGGGTTGCCGCAGATGTGCGCGGCGAATCTCGAGGGCAAGCTCGATGCCCCGATCAACCTCGTCCTCAGCGGTCCGGGTGGAGGCGACTACGTCCTCGGCAGCGCGGGTGTGACGCCTGGCCGCGACTCGTCCGCGGTCGCGACCGTCACCTCTGCTGCAGCTGACTTCGTCGTGTGGGGCACGCAACGGCGCCCGTGGAAGAGCTATGTGACGATCGAGGGCGAGGAGCGCGCGGCCGCGGCCGTGCTCGACGCGATCAACATCATCTGAGGGATCAACCGGCGGCGCGCTCCGGGCTGAGCTGGATCACGTTGAACACCGCGCCCTGCGGATCGGCGACCATCGCGAACGTGCCGGGCTCGACTTCCATCGGTCCCATGTGGACCGCGCCGCCGAGCTCCTTCACCTTGGCCGTGGCGGCGTTGATGTCGGCGACGGAGAAGTACACGGCCCAATGGTCCGGCACTTCCGCCGGCATCATCGGTGGGCGCGGCATCATGCCGCCGACGGAGCGGTCGCCGACCTTCCACTCCGTGTAGCCACCACCGGCGCCGCCGCCCTCGTAGCTTTCGCCGGTCCAGCCGAAGATCTTCCCGTAGAAGTCCTTCGACGCGTCGACGTCGGAGGTGAGCAGCTCGCTCCAGCTGTAGCTGTTCGGCTCGTTCACAATGCCGGCGCCAGGCATCTGGTTCGCTTGCCACACCGAGAACACCGCGCCGCGCGGATCGGCGAAGACCGCCATCCGTCCCGCGTCGAGCACGTCCATCGGCTCGACGAACGTCATGCCTCCGTTGGACGCAACCTTCTTCGCGATGTCGTCGGCGCTGTCGACGTTCACGTACGTCGACCACGTGGGCGGCCCGGGGTTCATCGACGGACCGAATCCGGCCGTCGCGCGGTCGCGCATCATCCCGACGCTGTAGCCCCCCGCCTCAGGCGGCCCCGGCGGGATGTCCCACCCGAAGAGCGCGCTGTAGAACGCGCGGGCTGCATCGAGATCGGGGGTTCCGAGATCCACCCATCCGGGGACGCCGTGCTCGAACTTGTCGACTTCCATGTCGATCTCCTCGTTGTGCGGGGAGGCCGAGCGTATGCCGCGACGCACGCGTCACGTACCGCGACGGATCAGGGCACCTGGAACGGCTCGTAGCCCGCGGCCACACTCGCCCACGGGGCCGCTTCCTCGATCACCTTCGCCAGCGCGAGGCACATGCCATCGCGCCAGCGGGGCGCGACGATCTGCAGCCCGAAGGGCACGCCCGCGCTGTCGTGCCCGATCGGCACGCTCACGACCGGGTGGCCCGTCACGTTGAACTCGGTCGTGTTCACGCAGATGCCCGGGTCGGTGACGCCACACACGGTCGTCGGCAACGGCCCTTCCGGATCCCACGACTCTGCGTTCGCAGTCGGCGTGATGAGCACCGTGTCGTCACCGAGGAGGCGGTCGTAGCTCGCGCACGTCTCGTAGCAACGCCGGCGCGCGCCGACGTAGTCGTTGACCGAGAGCAGGTCGCCGAACACCAACATCTCCTGCAGCCCGGCGTCGAGCTGGTCCCACTGATCGCGCACGTGAGCGAGGCTCTGGGACAGCTCGGCGACGCTGATCACTCCCCAATCCAGCACGGCACCGGGTGCCGGGTTCTCGATCTCCTCGACGGGGAATCCGAGGCCTTCGAGCATCGAAGCGATGCTTCGGGTCGCGGTCTCGATGACGGGCTCGACCGCGGGACGAAGCGTGCGGCAAAGCAACACCCGTGCCGGTCGCGTGAGGCTCATGTCGATCGCGCCTGCCGGCAGCGAACGCACGTCGCCAACTGTCGGCCCGAGGTAGACGGACGCCTCGGCGATGACGTCGTCGACGCTGTGGCCGGTCGCGCCCCAACCCGAGAAGTCGATCCATCGCGGCGCGCCGTCGCGTCCAACCGCGCCGATCGTGGGCTTGAGGCCGACGAGCCCGCACAGTGACGCGGGGATGCGCACCGAGCCGCCCCCATCCGACGACGTCGCGATCGGGACGAGGCCCGCGGCGAGCGCGGCTGCGGAGCCGCCGCTCGAACCGCCCGGTGAGCGCTCGCGGTTCCACGGGTTGTGGGTCGCGCCGAAGACCGGGTTGAACGTCGCGGCTGTCCATCCGTACGACGGTGTGTTCGCCTTGCCGATGGGGATGGCTCCGGCGGCGCGCAACCGCGCGACCGTCGTGTCGTCCACCGTCTCGGGTGGCCCGCCGGCGCTCAGCGGTGACCCGTAGCTCGTCGGCAGACCGATGCAGCGCGCCAGGTCCTTCACGAGGAACGGGATGCCGGCGAGCGGGCCTTCCCGTGGTGATCGCTTTCGCCTGGTCGAGCGCCTGCTCGGCGCCGAGCGCGACGACGGAGCGGATCTCGCCGTCGAGCTTGTCGATGCGCCGCAACGCCTCCTCGACCAGCTCGGTGGGGTGGACCCGGCCTTCTCGTACCGCGGCTGCGAGCTCGTTCAGCATCGCCGCATCGTGCCAGGCTCACTCACCTCCGGCCAGGCTGAACACCGCGACGTATTGCGCAAGCGCCGCCAGTACGACGAGCGCGTGGAAGACCTCGTGGTAGCCGAACGTCGCCGGATAGGGATTCGGCTTGTGGAGGGCGTACACGATCGCGCCCGCCGTGTAGAGCAGACCGCCGATCACGATGAGCGCGAGCTCCCCGCCGGTGAGCGCATCGAGGTACGCGGGCAGGTCGATCAGGGCCAACCATCCGACGACCAAGTACACCGCCGCAACCAGCGGATACGGGGCGTGGAGCCAGAACATCCGAATCGAGATGCCGATGACCGCGGCGATCCAGGTGATGGCGAGCAGCACCATTCGGGTCGTGCCGTCGAGGCCGAGCACGATCACCGCGGTGTAGGTGCCGGCGATCGCCAGCAGGATCATCGAGTGGTCGAGGCGCTTCAGCAGCGCCATCGCTTGCGGAGACGGCCGGCCGCTGTGGTAGGTCGCGCTCGACGGCGAGCATTCCGGTGACGCAGATGCCGTACACGATGACGGCCGCCACGTCCTCGGGCCCCGAGGCACGGACCGCGAGGATCGCGAACAGCACCACGGCGATGGGCACGGCCCACAGGTGGATGGCGCCCCGCAGTCGGGGCCGATCGGAGATGGTGTGGTGAACGCCGCAGCCTAAACCGGTTGATCCATCAAATCAGATTGATGTATCATACGGGTCGTGGCGCAGCTCGACGGACCCCAGTTCCTGCGGGTGATCGGCGATCGCCACCGCTGGGCGATCCTGTCGGCGCTGGCGAGCAGCGATCGTCGGGTCGGCGAGCTCACGGAGCTCGTCGGTGAGACGACAGAACCTGGTCTCGTATCACCTCGCGCGAGCTGCGCGACGCCGGGCTGGTGTCCTCACGTCGCAGCTCATTCGACGGCCGCGACACCTACTACCGCTCGATCCTGGATCGCTGCGGCGAGCTGTTTCGCGACAGCGCCGCGGCGCTCCACCCCGGCGCTCCGCCTCGTGCCCGACTCGCTCGCCGCCCGCACCGCGGCTCGGCGCGGGCGCCGCGCGTGCTGTTCCTGTGCACGGGCAACAGCGCTCGGTCGCAGATGGCCGCGGCCCTGCTCGAGCACCGCTCTGGCGGCGCGATCCAGGCGCGCAGCGCCGGCAGCCACCCCAAGGCGCTGCACCCCAGACGCGGTGCGAGTGATGGCCGAGCGCGGCATCGACATCTCCGGCAACACCACCAAGCACCTGCGCCGGTATCGCCCGCAGCCACTTCGACCGGGTGATCACCCTGTGCGACAAGGTGCGCGAGGTCTGCCCCGAGTTCCCCGGCGAGCCGTCCACGCCTCACTGGAGCATGGCCGACCCGGCCGCCGAAGGCGCCAACGCCGACGAGACCTACGCCGCTTTCGAGCGGACCGCTGACGAGCTCGAGGAGCGCATCGATCAGCTCATCGCCCAAGTGTTCGCACCCCAAGGAGGTCCCATCCATGACCGATGACGCGACAGTCAGCGTCCGCTACCTCGTCGACGACGTCGAAGCGGCCCTCGACTTCTACACGCCGCCATTTCGGCTTCACGGTGCTGACATCGGCGGCGCCTGCGTTCGCCGATGTCCAGCGCGGCAACCTTCGGCTGCTCTTGAGCGGACCGAAGAGCTCTGCGGCCCGGCCGATGGCGGACGGCGCGCAGCCCGGCCCCGGCGGCTGGAACCGCATCCACTTCGTCGTCGACGACCTCGACAGCGAGATCGCCCGGCTCCAGGCCGCGGGCGTGCCGTTCCGCAACGAGGTCGTCACCGGGCCCGGTGGGGCGCAGGTGATGGTCGTCGATCCCGCCGGGAACCTCGTCGAGCTGTTCCAGCCGGCCGCCCGCTGAACACGCGCCTCGCCGGCGCGGCACACCGATTGGCGGCTGACTCGACCCGTCTGGCCCGCCGGCTCGGGCTGCTCGATGCGGTCGTCATCGGCCTCGGGTCGATGATCGGAGCCGGCGTGTTCGCCGCGGTCGGGCCGGCGGCCGGCGCTGCCGGCGGCGGACTGCTGATCGGTCTCGCGATCGCGGCGGCGGTCGCGCTTCTGCAACGCGACGTCCTCGGCCCGGCTCGCGGCAGTGTTCCCGGAGTCGGGCGGCACCTACGTCTACGGGCGACGAGCGGCTCGGCGACGTTCTGGGGCTACCTCGCGGGCTGGGGGTTCGTGGTCGGCAAGACCGCCAGCTGCGCGGCCATGGCACTGACCTTCGGCGCCTACGCCGCGCCGGCGTGGCAGCGACCGCTCGCGGTCGGCGCCGTGGTCGTGCTCACCGCGCGTGAGCTACCAAGGCGTGCGCAAGACGGCGTTGGCTCACCCGAGTCATCGTCGCGGTCGTGCTCGCGTCGCTCGCCGTCGTCGTGGTCGGCGCGCTCTTCGGTGGCGAGGCCTCCGCGGCCAATCTCGGGCCGATCGTCACCGGTGGGTGGTCGCGGGATCTTCGAGTCCGCCGGGCTGCTGTTCTTCGCGTTCGCCGGCTACGCCCGCATCGCCACACTGGGCGAGGAGGTCATCGACCCGGCCCGCACCATCCCCCGGGCGATCGCCCTCGCGCTCGGCGTCACCCTGGCGGTCTACGCCGTCGTCGCTGGCCGCCGCGCTCCTGGCCGTGGGTCCCGCGGCGTTGGCGGCGTCGCCGGCACCGCTGGCCACCGCCGTGCAGGCCGGGTCGCTCGACTGGCTCGCGCCGGCCGTGCGGGTGGGCGGCGCAGTCGCCTCCCTCGGCGTGCTGCTCTCGCTCATCGTCGGCGTGAGCCGCACCGTTTTCGCGATGGGCGCCGAACGGCGACTTGCCCCGTTGGCTCAGCGCGTCCACCCTGAGCACCGGGTGCCCCACCACGCCGAGCTCGCCGTGGGCGGCGCTCGTCGCTGCTGTCGTGTTGGTCGCGGACCTGCGCGGAGCCATCGGGTTCAGCTCGTTCGCGGTGCTCACCTACTACGCCATCGCCAACGCCGCCGCCTGGACGCTGCCGCGCCACCAGCGACGCGGGCTCCGGGCGATCGCCGTCGCAGGCGTAGTCGGCTGCGTCGCCTTGGCCTTCACCCTGCCGATCGGCAGCGTTGCGACGGGCCTCGCGGTCCTGGGCGCGGGCGCGGCGATCTGGTTCGTCCGCTGGCGAAGTCGGCGAGTGCGACAGAACCTTCTCGGGTCACAGTTCTGCCGCCCGTCGTCAGCGAGTAGGTGCCTCGCTACGCTCCGCCGCGTGTCCATCGAGAATGAGGCGCAGCCGAGCCTCAGTCCCCCGGCCGATGAATCGCGGGGTGAGCGGTTGGCGGAACCAGCCCACCCAGCGGCGCCAGAGCCCGACGCCGAGTCCATGGAGACGATCGGAACCGAGGAAGACCTCGTCACCTCGTCGACGACCGGCGCGTGCCGGGCTGGGTCGTCCCGGCCGTCATCGTCTTCTGGAGCGGGTTCCTCGGGGCGATGGCCGTTCGGTTCGTCTGGAGCAAGCTGAGCGGCCTCTTCGTGCTCTTGGCCATCGCGTTGTTCCTTGCTCTTGCCATCGAGCCCGGTGTGAACCGGCTGGCCCGACGGGGTTGGAAGCGGGGGCGCGCCACGGCGCTGATCCTCTTCGGTGTGATGGCGATGTTCCTGACGTTCGTCGGCGCGATCGGAACGCTCGTGGGCTCGCAGGTCGCCGACCTTCTGCAGGACTCCGAGACATACATCTCCGACAGCGTCGACACGATCAACGACACGTTCGGCACGAACCTGGATGCCCAGGAGGTGATCGACGACTTCAACGACCCCGACGGCGCCGTCCAGCAGTTCATCGCCGATCAGCAGGACAACGTCGTGCGGCTGTCCGTCGCCGCGCTCGGCGCTCTGTTGCAGCTGTTCTCCGTGCTGCTCTTCACCTTCTACCTCGTCGCCGACGGACCCAAGATGCGCCGGGCGATATGCAGCCGTCTGACCCCGGCACGCCAGGAGCGCGTCCTGGGCGTCTGGGAGCTGGCCAGCACGAAGACCGGTGGCTACCTCTACAGCCGCGGTCTCCTGGCGCTGCTCTCGGCGGCCTTCCACTGGATCGTCTTCCAGTCGCTGGGCACCGCCGCGCCGGTGGCGCTGGCGCTGTGGGTGGGCATCGTCAGCCAGTTCCTGCCCGTGGTGGGCACCTATCTCGCCGGCGTGCTCCCCGTGCTCCTGACGTTCCTCGACTCTCCGGTGAAGGCGTTGATCGTGCTCATCGCCATCGTCGTGTACCAGCAGATCGAGAACTACTTCTTGTCGCCGCGCATCACCGCCCACACGATGGAGCTGCACCCGGCGCTGGCGTTCGGGGCCGCGTTGGGCGGCGCTGCCGTGCTCGGTGCCGTCGGAGCGGTGCTGGCGCTCCCGGCCGCGGCCATGGGCCAAGCCCTCGTCAGCGAGTGGGGTGGCCGCCACCAGGTCATCAAGAGCGAGCTCACCGAGGTCCGTCACCCGCGCGTCTGGAAACGATGGTCCAGGATCCGCAAGGCGCGCGGGGCGAGCGGTGAATGACGCGGTGAGTGAGTGTGGACCTAACGGGACAGCTCTTGAACCTAAGGCTTCCCCAGATGGTGTCGATCGGGACGGCCCTCCCGCGTAATCGATTGGCGAGGACCGTAGTCCGACGCCAGGTGCGCCTCGATGAGAGTCAGGTTGCGAAGCTCCTGGCTGAGCACGCATCGGGTGCGACCGCGGAGGAACTCGCGAGGCGGTTCGGGATCAACAGGTCCACGGTGTACGTACATCTGGGGCGACATGAAGCGCCGCATCGGCTGTACCGGAAGCTGCACGGCGAGATGTTGGAGCGAGCCAAGGTCTTCTACGTTGCGGAGGGCAGATCACTTAGAGCTGTCGCAACGGAGCTGGGAATCAGTCGTGATGCGTTGCGCTCGGGGCTCGTCGCGGCAGGTGTCGATATCCGGCGGTGAGTCGGGCGGCGTCGCCTAAAGACCGACGGCATTAACTGTGCGTTAGTTCACGGATCACTTGTTCGCTGGAGTCGACGTAGCGGCCCCGCTGCTTGACCCCGAACGGTCCGTATGGGTAGTCGTTCGAGGTGGGCGCACTGACGTCGTCGAGACGTTTGGTTGCTTCCTGGTCGAGGTCGAGGTCGGCGGCGACCAGGTTGCCTTCGAGCTGTTGCAGGGTCCTTGCTCCGATGCTGGGCGCAACGACCGCCGGGCGGTTCGTGATCCAGCTCGCCGCGACCACCACGACCATGGGCATTTTGTTCCACGCCAATTCCTGGTCGGCGAGCATCGACGCGTCCGCGATGCCTGGCCGGGGTTCTGGGCGATTCCACACAGGTGGTAGAAACCGACGCTCGGCGGACCGTACTGGGTCAGCCAGCAGTGGGAGGGATTTCGCCCCGTGACATCAGACGCCGGCACCAGGACTCGCTCACCCGTGGCGAGCGGCGTGACCCGCGAACGGCTTGCGAACCTGCGCACGTGGAACCTCGGGCTCGACGGTGCTGCACGCCGTCCAGGCCGTCCTCATCATCGTGCTCTCGAGCGAGTTCGCCATCACGGTGGTGTCGACGTTCCCCGAGGGCCCGCCGGGAACCCGTGTGCCGCCCTCGGAACCGCTGTTCGACGTGCGAGTCGGCGTCGCCATCGCCGTGTTCCTCGCGCTCGCGGCCATCGATCACCTCGTGACGGCGACGGTGGCGAGGGGCACGTACGAGGCCGACCTGCGCGCGCGGGATCAACCGGTTCCGGTGGGTCGAGTACTCGTTCAGCGCCACGATCATGGTCCTCCTGATCGGGTTCTACAGCGGTATCACCAACATCACGTCCGTGATCGCCGTCGCGGGGGCGAACGTGGCGATGATCCTCTTCGGCTGGGTGCAGGAGCGGATGAACCCGCCCGGCCGCACGACTACGACGATGCTGCCGTTTTGGTTCGGCACGATCGCCGGCATCGCCCCGTGGATCGCCATCGCCGTGCAGATCGTCGGAGTCGAAGACCGTGCCCGGCTTCGTCTACGGGATCGTGATCGTGCAGTTCGTGTTGTTCTTCACCTTCGGGCTCAACCAGTGGTTGCAGTACCGCGGGCGTCGGAAGGTGGACCGACTACGTCTACGGCGAGAAGGCCTACCTCGTGCTCAGCCTCGCGGCGAAGTCACTGCTCGCCTGGCAGATCTACTTCCCGACCCTCGACTCTTGACGGGGTGTCGTCGGTGGCCCGACGGCCGACCGGCACGTAGCTGGAGGTCGGCCAACCGGATGCGGTCCCCGTGGTGCGAGGATGCGCGCCGTGAGGGTCGGCTCGTGGCGCTGGTGGTTCGAGAACCGCAAGACCCACGAGATCACCATCGCCCAGTTCCCGAACTGGCCGCTCGTCGCGATCGGGATCGGATGGCTGGCGGGGCGGCTGACCAACGAGGGGTCGACGCTGGACCAAGTCATCGAGGTCGGCACGACCGGGCTCTGGTTCTACTGGGGATTCGACGAGCTGATCCGTGGTGTCAACCCCTGGCGCCGCTCGCTTGGCCTCGGCGTGATCGGATGGCAGTCGCTCTCCCTGATCGGCTAGGCCCAGCCGGCCTCCGCCCGGACGTTGGCGAGAACCGCTGCAGCAGACTCGGTCAGACCGAACGGCTCTGGTCATACCGTCAGTGGTCGTCGCCATCCCGCCTGCCGGGCACGGAGACGGTGCGGCGTAGCGCTGATCGCACCGAGTCCGCGTCGACGTCGAAGGCGGCGCGCACGTACCTGACCAGCCGGACCGCGATGATGGTCATCGGTACCGCCATCATGAGACCCACCAGGCCGCCTAAGACGCCCCCGAGGGTGGTGACGAGGAGGACGACGAGGGGGTGGATGCGCAGCGTGTGTCCCGTGACGTGCGGGTCGACCATGTTCTCGACCAGGAGGTTCGCGACGAGCACGACGAGCAGCATCAGAACGCCGGCGGCGAGGCCTGCTCGGCGATGGCGACGACCACGGCGACCAACCCACCGATGAACGCCCCGATGTACGGGATGTAGCCGCCGACGAAGGTGATCGCCGTGATCGTCGGCACCATCGGCAGGCCCATCAGCAGCGCGGCGAACCCCACGCCAGCGGCGACGACGCCGGACACGATCGTTCGCCCGAGCCAGTAGCGACCCATGACGGTCGCCGCGTCGGTGACGAACAACCCGAGCTGTGTGGCGCGCCCCGGGAGCATCCGCTCACCGAGCTGGCGACGGCCAGCGCCCCGAGGATGATGGTGGCCGCCAGGCACAGTCCCACGAACCCCCATGCGAGACGGCCTCCGCGCACCACGACGCGGGCCGCCGTCCGGGCAGGATCCCGCGTCACGGCGATCGGAGGCGCTTCCATCCCACCGGCCCCAGCTCACTGCGCCGGCGCGGCGATGTCGGGCCCGTGCACCGTCAGCGCCCAGATGACGGCGACAACTCGACGCACGCCTCGGCCAGATGAGCGGATTGACTGCGCGGATGGCGATATCGCCGTCGGTGCCGACGTGATCTTCTGTAGCGGTCGTGCCTGTTGTCAGGCTTGGGGTTCGACGTCGCGAACGCGGCGGGCCCTCCTGCCCGTCGCTCGCATCGGCGATCGACGCGATCAGCAAGTCGGAGACGGCGGCGCGGGCGGCGGCGGGATCCGCGCCTCGTGGACAGAGGATTGCGCCGAGCCGGGCTGACCACCCGTCAAGCACGTCCGCATGCCCCGCACCGGGGACGACGACATGCACGCAGTCGGGTGCCGCGTCGGCGAAGACGCGATGGCCGTGGCCGGCAGGTGCGCACCTGCCACCCTCGCCTAGGCCAACCACGACCAACGGACACCTGAACCTGCGTGGTGGCAGCGGGTCGGGAGCGGCCCACGGAGGCCCTCCACCAGACACTGGGTCCACGAGCAGAACGCCATCCGGGTCCACCGATGCCGACGCCAGCCAGGCGACGAGTCCGCCACGGGAGTGGCCGCCGATCCACAGCGTCCCGCGGGGGCAGCGCAGACCGGCGACCATCGGGGCGAGCCGCGCCGCTCCTTCTCCGGACTGACCCGGCCGAGCAGGGCCGCGGGGCCGGGGCGGGTGAGCAACGGCACCACCACGCGGCACGCCGATTGCGGCGACGGGGGCGAGCAGCGATCGGTAGCTCGCCGGCACGGCGAGGAAACCCGGAACGAACACCAGGCACCGCTCCCCGCTCCCGTACGACTGCGAACCAGCCGGGAGATCCATCGACACATTCCACCAGCACGACCCCTGGCGGAACGCAAACCAGCGCAACGCTCGTCAGGTGGTGTTCGTAGTCGACGAGGCCGGTGTCTCTGGCCGTGCGAAAGTCCCGCTGGTGGGCCAAGGAACGTCCCTGCCTTGACCGGGGGTTCTCCCACAAGTCCGCGGAGTGGTTGCTCAATCCAGTGGTGGCCGACAGAGCCGCTCGGCGGGCGTCGGTTGTAGCCACCTCGAGCTCGACTGGGCCCACCTGGCTGACGGCCCGCCCGGCCGGCCGTTCGCAAGGCCGCCAGCGTCTGTCGTTCGTGGTCGGATCAGGTCACTCGAACTGGCGCGTGAGCGCACTGGGCATTCGGCTCGCTTGCTGCTGTGGTCACTCGTTCGTCGCTGGCGTCCAGTCGGGGACGAAGTCCCACGCCGGATTCTGTGTCAGGTTGCGAACATCGGAGCCGTCTCGGGCCATGGCGTACACGTCCACGTTGCCGCCACGATCCGAGGTGAACATGATGTCTGTGTCGTCGTGCGCCCAGCTCGGGTTGCTGTCCTCGCCGGGATCGTGGGTGAGTCGGACGACGTCGGATCCATCTGCAGCCATGGTGTAGATCTCGCGGTCGCCAGAACGGTCCGACACGAACGCGATCTGCGTTCCGTCTGCTGACCATGCCGCCAACGCATCGAAGCTGGCGTCGTTGGTGAGGTTGACCTGCTCGCTGCCGTCGGCGGCCATGACATAGATCTCCCGTTGGCCGTCACGCAGTGAGAGGAACGCGATGCGTTCGCCATCAGGTGACCACACTGGCTTGCCGTTCGCCGCTCCCGTCGTGAGCTGCGTGGCCGTTGTGCTCGGCGCGTCGACCGCCATCGTGTACACCTGAAGCACGCCCTCGGCGTCGAAGCCGTCGAACACGATCCGTGTGCCATCAGGGGACCAATCCGCTGCTCCGTTGTCGACGTCATCGTCCGTGAGTTGGACAGTGCCGGAACCGTCGGCGTTCATCACGTAGATCTCGAGACCGCCGTCGCGGTCCGATGTGAACACCAGCCGCGAGCCATCAGGCGACCAGTCCGGGTTGCCGTCGAAGACGTCGTTGTCGGTGAGCTGGAGCGGAGCGCCGCCGTCTCGATCGAGCACGAAGATCTCAGGTTCGCCGTCTCGATCCGATTCCAGAACGATTGATCCGACCGAGGGGTTGGAACCACCGCACGCCGCCGACGTCGCGACGACGGCCGCAATCCACACCAGCGATCGCAGCGCGGCCATCGCTCGCCAAGCTAATCCGCTCGCCGGAATTGCCGTCCACGCCCGGGCCTGGTCCCGCCGGGTTAAGAAGGAACCCGACTCGAGCGTTTGCCGGCGTGGGTTCAAGTAACGACCGGTTGTCTCCCTCGAAGTGGGCGAGGGGGGACTTGAACCCCCACGTCCTTGCGGACACTGGCACCTGAAGCCAGCGCGTCTGCCATTCCGCCACTCGCCCGAGTGAGCAGAGAAACGCTAGCAACTGTCGCCAAATCCGCCCCATAGGGGCTGCGCACGCAACAGTTGCGCCGCGGCGGGTGGTCGGGAGCGCCAGACGGCCTTCGGTAGCCTCGCCGGGGATGGGCATCAACGCCTTCGAGCGCCGCTTGGAGCGTATGGTCGACGGCGTGTTCGCCCGGGCCTTCCGCTCTTCGCTGCGGCCGATCGAGATCGGTCGCAAGCTCGTGCCGCGAGATCGACGACCACCGGTCGGTCGACGTCAAGGGCCGCGTGATCGTCCCGAACCAGTTCACGGTGACGCTCAGCCACGACGACCTCGAGCAGTTCGCTGACATCCACGAGGCGCTCGTGCGCGAGCTGTGCGATGCGGCTCGTGAGTACGCACGCGACGAGGGCTACACGTTCATGGGACCAGTCAGCGTCGAGCTCGTCGAGGCGGTCACTCAAAAGACCGGCCGCTTCAAGCTCGAGGGCCGGATGGTCGAGGCGGCGTCGATGGCGGGCGCGGGCAGCATCGTCCTGCCGACCGGGGATCGCATCGTCCTCGGAGAAGAGACCCTCACGATCGGGCGCCTGCCGAGCTGCGACATCCCGGTCCCCGATCCCAACGTCAGCCGCAAGCATGCGGAGATCCGACCCTCGGGCGCCGGCTACGTGGTCGTCGACCTCGGCTCGACGAACGGCACGCGGGTCAACGGCGGCACGGTCAACGAGCGCAAGCTCACCGATGGCGACGTCATCGCGGTCGGCACGACCCGCCTGCGCTTCGAGGCCTCGTAGATCCGACCGTGTCCGAGAACCTGCTTGCCCTGTTGCGGATCTGCTTGTTGGCCCTGCTCTACCTCTTCTTCCTGCGCGTCGTGCGGACAGCGTGGGTCGAGATCCGCGGGCCGCGACCGGCGCGGCCGAAGGCGCAGACAGCGGAGGGAACGAGCCCTCGACGCACGGTCGCATTCGGTCCGGTGACAGTGGCCACCGGTACGCTCACGGTCATCGAACCTCCGGAGCAGCGCGGCCGCAGCTTCGATCTGACGGAGGAGCTGACCGTCGGGACGAGCACCCGGGTGCCAGGTCCTGCTCGAAGGAGACACGTTCGTCTCGCAGCTCCACGCCCGGGTATTCACTCGCGACGGGGTGCTCTTCGTGGAGGATCTGGGATCGACGAACGGGACTCTCGTGAACCGCAGGAAGATCAAAGCCGCGATACCCCTGCACCAAGGTGACACCCTGCAAGTCGGTCGAACGATCCTGGAAGTCGGATGAACGCGGGAGTCGGATGAGCGCGGAGCAGGACAGGGGTGGGCAGGTGACTCGGCTGCGCTGGGGGTCGGCCACAGACGTCGGCCGTGTGCGCAGCAACAACCAGGACAGCTCGCTCGTCGCGCTCCCGCTGTTCGCGGTCGCGGACGGCATGGGTGGCCATGCCGCGGGAGAGGTCGCCTCCCGGCTCGCGCTCGACACGCTGCGCACCTCGATAACGGACCAGTCCCTCGAGTCGCTGGTGGCGGGCGTGAAGCTCGCCAACACGCGGGTCTTCGAGATGTCGCACACCGACCCGTCGATGCGCGGCATGGGTACGACGTTGTGCGCGGTTGCGCTCGTGATCATCGACGGGCACGAGCGTCTCGCCGTCGTGAACGTGGGCGACTCACGCGTCTATGTGCTTCAAGACGGCGCGCTCATCCAGGTCTCCGAGGACCACAGCCTCGTCGAGAGCATGGTGCGGCAGGGGACGATCACTCCCGAGCAGGCGAAGATCCATCCGCAGCGCAACATCCTCACCGCGCGCTCTGGGCATCGACGGCGAGGTGGGAGTCGACTCGTGGGAGGTCGCGCCGTTCTCGGGCGACCGGTACTTGCTGTGCAGCGATGGTCTCTTCAACGAGGTCACCGACGATCGCATCGCGGAGGTGCTCACCGAGACCGAGGATCCCCAGGAGGCGGCTGAGATCCTCGTGCGGATGGCCAACGAAGGCGGCGGCCGCGACAACATCACCGTGGTGATCGTCGACGTGGTCGAGGGGCTCGACCCGTCCGAGGCGGAGGAAGGTGAGGAGGCCGTGGTCGGCCTCGAGGGCTTCGACCCGAACACGACCGCGGCCATCACCCCGATCGGCGACTGGGTCGAGGACACGCTGCCGCCGGAGCCGTCCGAGCACGACCTGCCGCCGCCGTTGCCTCCGCCGTTCCACACCGACGCCGAGCTCGACGACGGCGATGACGACGACGGGACCGTGAGCTCGCGGCTCAGTGGGTCGCGGGCGAGCCGCATCCTCACGTGGCGCACTGGCGCGTTCACGGCGTCACTGCTCACCGTGCTCGGCATCGCCACGTTGGCCGTCGTCTGGTACGCGAGGGGCACCTACTTCGTGGGCTTCGACGAGCGGGATCGCGTCACGCTGTACAAGGGGCAGCCCGGAGGCGTGCTCTGGTTCCAGCCCACGGTCGTGAAGCACTACGACATCACCCGCTCCGATGTGCCCGAGGGAAAGCTCAGCGTGCTCGAAGAGGGCAAGCCCCGCGGGTCTGAGGAAGATGCGGACGCATATGTCGATTCGTTGAAGGACGAGGCCGACACTTTGGGTACTGATTCGTCGAGCACCCCGACGACGGTGACGACTGTGCCAAGTGTTGCCGGGGCTACCGTCACGGTCTGATGCACCGGCGCCGCACCGAGCTGGCGCTCCTCGTCTTTGCAGCGCTGATCATCTCCGGGGCGTATGCGCTCGGCGCGCTCGGCAAGACAGCGTCGCTCCCCGCGAACATCGGGCCCTTCCTCGTCCAAGTGCTCGTGCTGTTCCTCATCGCACACCTGGCGACTCGACGGCTCGCTCCGGGCGCCGATGGCACCCTGCTCCCGCTCGCGGTGCTGTTGAACGGCATCGGCTACGTGTTCATCGTTCGGCTCGACGAGGACCTCGCCGCGCTGCAGGCGAACTGGACCGCCGTGGGCATCGGCGCGTACGTCCTGACGCTGGTCGTCGTGAAGCGGGTGCGCGACCTCCAGCGGCTCCAGTGGACGTTCGGCCTGATCGGCATCGTGCTGCTGCTCATGCCCCTGCTGCCGGGCATCGGCCGCAACATCAACGGCGCGCGCATCTGGGTGAGCCTCGGACCGCTCAACTTCCAGCCGGGCGAGTTCGCCAAGATCGCCCTCGCCCTCTTCTTCGCCGCGTACCTCGTCGATCGGCGTGAGCTGCTGTCGATGGCGACGTGGCGGGTCGGCCCGTTCCACCTTCCCGAGCCCCGCTACCTCGGGCCGGTGGTGGTCGCGTGGGCGGTGTCGTTGGTCGTGATGGTCGCCGAGCGCGATCTCGGTTCGTCGCTGTTGTTCTTCACGCTGTTCGTCGTGATGCTCTGGGTCGCGACGGAGCGCGCCTTGTACTTGGGACTCGGCGCCGCGATGTTCGTGGTCGGCGCGTACGTGTCGTGGTCGCAGTTCGGTCACGTGCGCGACCGCTTCGCGATCTGGCGCAACCCCTGGGCGGATCCGAGTGGCGATGGCTTCCAGATCGTGCAGGCGATCTTCGCGTTCGCGTGGGGCGGCGTCGATCGGAGCGGGCATCGGCATCGGCGACCCCGCCCGCATCCCCGCCGTCGAGACCGACTTCATCTTCGCGGCGATCGGTGAAGAGCTCGGGCTCCTGGGTGGAGCGGCGCTCCTCGCGGCGTACGTGCTGATCGTGGGCGTCGGCCTGCGCATCGCCCGCGTCTCCGAGCGGCCGTTCGAGAAGCTGCTCGCGACGGGCCTCACGACGATCGTCGGCGTGCAGGCGTTCATCATCATCGGCGGCGTCACGCGGCTGGTCCCGCTGACCGGCGTCACGTTGCCGTTCGTGTCGTACGGCGGATCGTCCCTCGTCGCCAACTACGTGCTGATCGCCCTCCTCATGCGGATCAGCGACGAGCACGCGCGGCGTACCGGCGAGATCCGTCCCCGGCAGACGCGCCGCGACAAGAAGCGCGCCGCCAAGCAGGCCGAGGCGGTCGTGTGAACAAGCAGATCCGCCGGCTCGGGATGGGGCTGCTCGCGTGCTACGTGCTGCTGTTCGTGCAGCTGAACGTGCTGCAGGTCCTGCGCGCGGACGAGTACAACGCGCACCCGCTCAACACGCGGCAGGTGGTGCGTGACTTCAGCCGCCCGCGAGGGCTGATCCAGACTGCTGACGGCGTGATCCTGGCGGAGTCGGTTCCCTCGAATGACCAGTTCAACTTCCAGCGCGTCTATCCGACCGTCGAGCTGTTCGCCGGGGTCGTCGGCTACTTCGCGTTCAACTTCGGGAGCGACGGCGTCGAACGCTCGTACAACAACGTCCTCGCCGGCCGTACCGACAGCCAACGCGTCATCGACTGGAACTCCTTCTTCGAGGACGAAGTCATCACCGCCGACGTGACGTTGAGCCTTCGCGCCGACGCGCAGCGCATCGCGCAGCAACAGCTCGGCGAGCGTCCTGGCGCGGTCGTCGCGCTCGACCCGCGTGACGGCGCCATCCTCGCCATGTGGAGCTTCCCGTCGTACGACCCGAACCTCCTCGCCACGCACAACTTCGAGGACGCGGAGACAGTGCGCCAGTTCCTGCTGCAGGCACCTGGCGACCCACTCGTGCCCGCCACCTACCGCGAGCGCTACTTCCCCGGCTCGACGTTCAAGGTCGTCACCGCGTCCGCGGGACTGCAGAGCGGCCAGGTGACCGCCACCGAGCCCGTGTATCCGGTGTCGACCAGCTACACGCCGCCGCTGACCACTCGCCCGATCCAGAACTTCGGAGGCTCGGCCTGCGGTGGCGACCTCTTCAACATCCTGCGGGTCTCGTGCAACACCGCATTCGCGCAGATGGGTGTGGACCTCGGCCCGGAGGTCATGGTCGGTGAGGCCGAGGCCTACGGGTTCAACGATCGCCCGCCGCTCGACCTGCCCGTCCCGGCCCCGTCGGCGTTCCCGCCGGTGGCGTTCTTCGATCGGAACACGCCGGCGCTCGCCCAAGCCGCGATCGGGCAGAACGACGTCCAGGCGACGCCGCTGCAGATGGCGCTCGTGGCTGCTGGCGTCGCGAACGGCGGTGTCGTCATGCAGCCACACGTGATGCAAGAGGTGCGAAACAGCGACGGCGAGGTCATCGACGAAGGGCGCGCGCTCACGTGGCGGCAGCCGCTGTCACCGGAGAACGCGGTGGTGATGCGTGACGCGATGGTCAACGTCGTCGAACGGGGCACGGCGACTCGCATGCAGATCCCCGGCATCTCGGTAGCGGGGAAGACGGGCACCGCCCAGCTCGGCACCGACCCGCCACGTTCGCACGCATGGGTCATCGGCTTCGCGCCGGCGGACGCACCCCGCGTGGCCATCGCCGTCATCGTGTTGGGACAGGAGGGGGCCAGCGAGCAGACAGGTGGTCGGGTGGCCGCGCCGATCGCCAAAGCAGTGATGGAGACCATCCTCGCTGCACCCGATCGGCTGACGAGCGGTCGTTAGGCTGGCTCGACATGTCGCAGTCCGACGCCACCGTTCTGAACCAGCGCTACGAGCTCCAGCGCAGGGTCGGGCGCGGGGGCATGGCTGATGTCTTCCTCGCCCGCGACCAGCTTCTCGATCGGCCGGTCGCGTTGAAGGTGCTCTTCCCGGAGTTCGCGCAGGACCCGGCGTTCGTCGAGCGCTTCCGTCGTGAGGCACAGGCCGCGGCGAACCTCAACCACCCGAACATCGTCGGCGTCTACGACTGGGGTGAAGCGGCCGGCACGTACTACATCGTCATGGAGTACATCGACGGACGCAGCCTCGCCGACGTCTTGCGCAGCGAGGGCCGGGTGCGTCCCGACCGGTGCGCCGACGCCGCGATCGCCGTCGCGCTCGCGCTCGCCTCGGCGCACGCGAGCGGCGTCATCCACCGCGACATCAAGCCCGCCAACATCCTCATCACCCGCGAGGGTCAGGTGAAGGTGGCGGACTTCGGCATCGCGCGCGCGCTCAACTCCGCGCACGAGCAAGACCTCACACAAACGGGTTCGGTCATGGGGACCGCGAGCTACTTCTCACCCGAGCAGGCGCAGGGCTTGCCGCTCGACGCCCGCAGCGACCTCTACTCCCTCGGTGTCGTGATGTACGAGATGCTCGCGGGGAAGCCGCCGTTCACCGGTGAGAACCCGGTCGCGATCGCGTACAAGCAAGTGCACGAAGCACCGGTGCCTCCGAGTCAGACGGTGAGCGGCGTGCCCGCCGGACTCGAGGGCATCACGCTGCAGCTCCTCGCGAAGAATCCCGCTGATCGGTACGCCACCTGCAACGACTTGATCGCTGATCTACGTCGAGTGCGTCAGGGCAAGCCGCCGCTCGGCCCCGCCGCGATCCCGATCACGGCCGAGACGGCGGCCGCGGCCGCGGCCGGCGCGGTGCGGCCGCGGTGACCCAAGCCGTCGACGGACCCGCGGCGGACCCCGCGGCATACCAGCCGACCCAGGCCGAGACAGCCGTCCGGCGAACGCAGACCGTCCCCGCAACCGAGTACGAGGAGGTCGACGACGGGCCCCGGCGGCGGTTCGGGGGCTGGATCCTTCTCGGCCTCGTCCTCGGCGCGCTCGGCGTCCTGTGGTACCTGCTCGCCTCCGGTCGCCTCGACAACGAGGGCACGTCGGTGAGCATCGACATGCCGTCGGTCATCGACCTGCCGAGCGCCGAAGCCATCGCGCTCCTGCAGGGCGAGGACCTCGAAGTGAGCACGACCTTCGAAGAGCGTGAAGACGTCCCGCCGGACATCGTCTTCGCGCAGGATCCCGACCCCGGCGTCGAGGTCGAAAAGGGAGACACGGTCACGATCGTCGTGAGCCAGGGCTCCAACGCCGTCGCGTTGCCGAACGTGGTCGGCCTGCAGCAGGCCGACGCCGTCGCCCAGCTCAACGGGCTGAACATGGAGGCGGTCGTGGTCGAGATCGACACCCAGGACCAGCCCGAGGGGACCGTGCTCGCCCAGGATCCGGCTCCCGGCGAGGAGGTGCCCGAGGGCACGCTCGTGACGCTGCAGGTCGTCGGCCCGGCCGCGACGATCGCCATCCCCGACGTCGCCGGTCAGGACCAGCTTTCCGCCGCCGCGACGCTCGGGCGCAACTTCCAGGTCGAGACGGAGCAAGAGGGCTCCGACACGTGTGCCGGTCGGACGCGTGACCCGCACCGACCCGCCGGCGGGCACGATGGTGCCCCGCGACAGCGTCGTGAAGATGTTCATCTCGGCGGGCTCGCCGATCACGACGGTGCCCGATCTCGTCGGGCTTGACGGAGTCGGCAGCCTCGGATCGCCTCACGAACGCGGGACTGATCATGGACGTCCAGTACGTCAACCTGTCGAGCGACGACTCGCGCGTCGGGATCGTGATCTCGCAGGATCCTGAGGCAGGAGTGAAGGCCGACGTCGGCCTCACCGTCACGATCGTGGTCGGCCAGGCGATCGGCGGCGGCGACGACGACGTTCCCCGACGGCGGGGGCAGCACGACGATCTTGTTCCCGCCGATCACCTGACCTGGCCGAGGAAGTTCGCCAACAGCTGGTGGCCGCCGACCGTCAGCACTGACTCGGGATGGAACTGCACCCCCTCGACCGGGTGCTCACGGTGACGCAGCCCCATGACCGTGCCGTCGTCGGCCTCGGCCGTGATCTCGAGCACCGCGGGGAAGGTCTCGCGGTCGACGACGAGCGAGTGGTAGCGCGTCGCCTCGAACGGGTCCGGCAACCCCGCGAAGACTCCCTCACCGTTGTGGCGGATGAACGAGGTCTTGCCGTGCATCACCGAGCCGGCGCGGACGATGTCACCCCCGAAGACTTGGCCGATCGCCTGGTGGCCGAGGCAGACGCCGAGAATCGGGCACTCACCGGCGAACCGTTCGATGATCGCGTTCGACAGGCCGGCGTCTTCGGGGCGGCCCGGACCCGGCGAGATCAGGATCGCGTCGGGCGCCATCGCCTCGACGTCGGCGAGAGCGAAGCGATCCGCGCGGTGCACGATCGGTTCCGCACCCAGCTCACCGAGGTATTGGACGAGGTTGTAGACGAACGAGTCGTAGTTGTCGACGACCAGCACCCGAGCGCCCACGACGAGAGACTACGCAGGGCCATTGCTAATCTCGGCCTCGAAATGGCACCTCCCAAGCGTCGCGGTGGAGGCCGGGTCACGGCCAAGGGCACTCAGTCGGGCACCAAGCCGTCCGCCGCCCAGGACCAGTCGGGTTCGGGCCGCTACACCCCGCCCATCCCCAAAGCGGTCAAGGTCAGCCCGCCGTGGGTGCCGATCGTGATGTTCACGCTGCTCGTGGTCGGGGCCTTGATGATCATGTGCAATTACCTCGAGCTGCTGCCTGGGTCGCCGAGCAACTGGTATCTGCTCGGGGGCCTCGCATTCATCCTCGGGGGCATCGGCACCGCGACCCAGTACCGCTGACTCGTCCCCAACCGGGGATGGCCGCGAAGTTACAACGGTGTGACGAACCCCAGAGTTGTCCACAGCCTGTGAGTTCTCGTGGCCGGGCTCGGCGCCCCGGTCACTCGACCTGGGTTCAATCGATCGGCGCCATGAGCTCCATGTCCTCCTGGCAGTGCCGGGGGGGATCGGGCAGCTCGTCGGTGGCGAGCGTCATGCGCACCTCGGTGCCGCAGATCGCGCATCGGTACTGGATCTTCACCTTGCGCATCTCGCCCGCGGGCGGGGGCGCGGGAAGCGGCGTCCCGAGGGACCGGAGCATCATGAACCCGACGCGAAAGATGAACACGCCGAGGAGGACGGCGATGATCACCCACACGATCGTCCCGAACATTGCCCACTCAGCCTAGGAGGCAAAGCCGATGGCCAACCTGCGGTGGATGGGGGTGTGCCTCGACTGTGCCGACGCGCGGGAGCTGGCCGACTTCTACCTACGTCTGCTCGGCTGGGAGATCAGAGGCGGTGATGGCGCGGGATGGATCAGCATCGCCGACCCCACCGAGACCGTGCACCTGAACTTCCAGGCCGAAGAGTGGTACGAGCGCCCGGTATGGCCCGAGCGTGCGGGCGCGCCGCAGAAGATGATGCACTTCGAGATCCTCGTCGAGGACATGGACGACGCCGTCGCGCACGCGGTTGCCGCGGGCGCGACGATCGCCAGTCCCCAACCCGGCGATCGCGATCCGAACGAGCTGCGGGTGATGCTCGATCCCGCGGGGCATCCGTTCTGTCTCTACACCTCGTGAGCTAGCCGAGGCGCTCGATGATCGTCGCGTTGGCCATGCCGCCGCCCTCGCACATCGTCTGCAGGCCGTAGCGGCCGCCCGTGCGCTCGAGCTCGTTCAGCAAGGTCGACATGAGCTTCGTGCCCGAACAACCGAGTGGGTGACCCAGCGCGATCGCGCCGCCGTTGACGTTCACCTTGCTCATGTCCGGGTGGTGCTCCTTCTCCCACGCCAGCACGACTGATGCGAACGCCTCGTTGATCTCGGTGAGATCGATCTGGTCGAGGGTGAGGCCGGCGCGCTCGAGCGCCTTCGACGTGGCGGGGATCGGCGCGGTGAGCATGAGGCGAGGGTCGGCGCCGGCGAGTGCGAACGACACGAAACGAGCGCGGGGCTTGAGCCCGAGCTGGTTGGCGCGTTCCTCGCTCATGATGAGCACGGCCGAGGCGCCGTCGGTGATCTGGCTCGAGTTGCCGGCCGTCACTTTGCCGTCTTCCTTGAACGATGGCTTCAACTTGCCGAGCGACTCGACGGTCGTGTCCGGTCGGATGCCCTCGTCGGCGGTGACGAGCTCGCCGTCGGCACCCTTCACCGCGATGATCTCGTTCTGGAAGCGGCCTTCCGCCGTGGCCTGCGCGGCGCGCTGCTGGCTCTGTGCCGCGAACGTGTCGAGGTCCTCCCGGCTGAGGCCCCACTTCTCCGCGATCAGCTCGGCGGAGATGCCCTGCGGCACGAGCCCGCCCAGAGGCGCGTAGCGCGCGCCGACCGTGGGACCGAACGGCATGCCGTACTTGCCCTCGGCGAACGACGCGCCCATCGGCAACGCGGGTCATCACCTCGACGCCCGCGGCGATCACGATGTCGTACGCGCCCGAGATCACACCCTGCGCGGCGAAGTGCGCGGACTGCTGCGACGACCCACACTGACGATCGACGGTCGTGGCGGGCACCGTCTCGGGAAAGCCGGCGGCGAGCACCGCGTTGCGGCCCACGTTCGCGGCCTGCTCCCCGACCTGCATGACGCACCCCATGATCACGTCCTCGATCAGCTCCGGGTCGAGCTGGTTGCGCTCGACGAGCGCCTTCAGCGTCTCGGCGGCGAGATCGACGGGGTGCCAGTCGCGCAACTTGCCGTTGCGCTTGCCCCCCGCGGTGCGGACGGCGTCGATGATGACGGCGGTGCTCATGGGTTCGTGCCCCTCCCGATCGATGGTTCGGCCCTCGATTGACCTGCCGGTCAAGTCTTCTCAGCCAAGTCTGCCAGCGGGCCTGGGGCTGTCCAACTCGCCGTGTGCAAGCCTGTGGGGCACAGCGACGAGGGGGACGCGGCCATGGACTGGGCGAGCATCGAAGAGGTCGACAAGGCGGTCGCGGGGCAGACCATCCCGCGTCAGTTCCTCCGCACCGTCGCCGCGAACAAGGACCTGGTCGCGCTCCGATCCATGGACGCCGACGGCGGATGGCACGAGTGGACGTTCGGCGAGTACGCGGACTACGCGGCCCGTGCCGCCGCGGGCATGCGCAGCCTCGGCCTCGTCGCCGGCGACAAGGTCGTGCTGATGATGCGCAACCGGCCCGAGTTCCACGCGCTCGACATGGCCGCGCAATTCCTCCGAGTCGTACCGATCTCGATCTACAACTCCTCCTCCGTCGAGGAGATCGCGTACCTCACGGGCCACTGCGAGGCGAAGGCAGCGATCGTCGAGGACATGGGCTTCCTCGAGAAGTTCCTCAAGGTCAAGGGCGAGCTGCCGCTCGTGCGTCACCTCGTCGTCATGGAGCCGGTCGAAGACGTCTCGACCGAGGTGCACACGCTCGAGTCGCTGCTGGCGCACGAGCCCCTCGACCTCGCCCAGCTCGCCGACGAGACCTCCCCCGACGACCTGGCGACGATGATCTACACCTCGGGCACCACCGGGCCGCCGAAGGCGGTGATGCTCGACCAGTACAACCTCGTGTTCACGGTCGACAGTCTGCGCCGCACGATCGTGTTCACTGACTACGCCGGAAAGAAGCTCATCTCCTACTTGCCGATGGCTCATATCGCTGAACGGCTGGTGAGCCACTACCAGCAGGCGGTGCTCGGCTTCACCGTCACGTGCTGCCCGGACTTCAGCCAGATCGCGACCTACGCCGCGAGGTGCATCCCAACGTGTTGTTCGGTGTGCCGCGTGTGTGGGAGAAGGTGTACGCGGGCGTGAATGCCGTGCTCGCGGGCGATCCCGAACGGAAGGCGAAGTTCGACGACGCAATTGCGACGGCGATTCCGATCGTCGCGAAGAAGGCGTGGGGCGAAGCGACGAAGGAGGAGCTCGAGACTTGGGACTTCCTCGACGCGGTGGCGTTCAGCACCGTGCGAGGCTTGGTCGGCCTCGACGAGCTCGACCTCGCGGTCGCGGGCGCCGCGCCGATGTCCCCCGAGATCTTCGAATGGTTCCGCGCGATCGGTGTGCCGATCGCCGAGGTCTACGGCATGTCGGAGAGCTCAGGCCCGATGACGTTCACCACCGACAGGGTGAAGGCCGGCACGGTCGGCGAGGCGATCCCTGGCTGTGAGGTCAAGATCGCCGAAGACGGAGAGGTGATCTGCCGCGGCGGGAACGTCTTCAAGGGCTACTACAAGCAGCCCGACAAGACCGCAGAGACGATCATCGACGGATGGCTGCACTCGGGCGACATCGGCACGGTCGACGAAGACGGCTTCTTCAAGATCGTCGATCGCAAGAAGGAGCTGATCATCACGGCCGGCGGCAAGAACATCAGCCCCGCCAACCTCGAGAACGCGCTGAAGATGATCGAGCTCGTCGGACAGGCGTGCGTGATCGGCGACGCGAGACCGTTCATCTCGGCGCTCCTCGTGCTCGACTCCGAGGTCGCTCCGGTGTGGGCGAAGGCGCAGGGGATCGAGTTCGACACGCTCGAGGATCTCGCCGCGAATGCGAAGGTCCTGGCCGCCGTGCAGAAGGGCGTCGACGAGATCAACCAGCAGTTCGCCCGCGTCGAGCAGATTCGCAAGTTCACCCTGCTCGGCGAGGAATGGCTACCTGACTCCGACCTCCTCACGCCGACTCAGAAGCTGAAGCGCCGCGGCATCCATGCCGCGCTACGCCGACGTGATCGAGGCCATGTACACCTGACCGGCTCCGGTACGCCGTTAGCGGCGGACCGCCATGTCGATGATCGTCGCGCCCGCGAGCGGGGGTGAGCCACCGAGGTCGCGTGCGTCGCCGAAGGCGTAGACCTTGCCGGTGTCGGTGACGATCCAATACCCGAGCCCGGTGCTCGACGCGCGCAAGGCGACGGTGCGCGGCACCGCGCACAGGCCGAGGCCGGGGACCGATCCATGGAACGGCACCCCGAACGAGAAGACGCCGCCGTCTTGGGCGTAGAGCCAGTAGCCGCTGCCGCCGGCGCCGAGCGCGAGCGAGATGATCGGCGCCGCGAGCCGCATCGTGTCGGTGCCGCCCAGCGACTTGGCGTCGCCAAAGGGGAGCACTGCGCCTCGCGCGGTCACCAACATGTATCCCCCGCCCGATGCCGTCGACGCGATCGAGATGACCGCGGCACTCGGCGGCCGCGCGCCGGCCGATCCGAGGAAGGGAACGTTGAACGTGAAGACGCCCCCGTCGGAGGCCAGCAGCCAGTAACCGGATCCGCTCGGGGCCGGCTCGAGCCGGCGCACCGGCCCGTTCAACGCCTTGCCTGTCATGTCGCCGCGCTTCACCGCGTCGCCGAACGCGTAGACACGGCCCTCGCCGGTCGAGGATCCAGTACCCCTCGCCTGATGGCGTCGACTGCAACGACACGGGCGGCGTCGTGACAGCCAGTGTCGTGAGGTCGCCGAGGTTCGACGCGCCGTAGCCGTGCACCTTGCCTTTCGAGTCGAGCAGCCAGTAGCCGCGTCCTGACGCGGCGGACGGCGTGCCACGGGGTGCCGTTGCCGCGCGGCAGACGGCGTTCGGGTCGGCGGGGGGGGGCGGGGCGGCGGGAGCGGCGGAAGCGCCGCCACCGCCAGCGAAGAGCGGCTCGATCGTGTCGTCGATGAGCTTCGCCATCGCCGCGGCGCCCGTCGCATTCAGGTGGAGGCCGTCGCTCGCCATGCCGCTCGGCGTCGCGTTGGCGACGGCGTTCCAGTCGGCGATGCGCATGTTCGGATATCGCGTTGCCGCCTGCCGAAGGAGGTCGTTGTCGGTCTTGTAGTAGGAGCGGACCTCGTGGATCGTGAGCCACACGACGTGAGGGACCCCTTCGAGCGCTTTCATGACCGCGTCGACACGTTGCGCGAACTGGCTCGGGCTTCCGCCGTCGTTGTGCCCGAGCTGCACGACCACGAAGTCGCGCATCTCACCGCGTCGCGCGGCGGCGATCTGCGCGCCGGCGAGCGTCGAACGGTTGACCGCTGCGTCGAACGTGAGCTGCCAGTCGGCGAACTGCTTCTCTGCCGCGGCCTTCGATCCCAACATCACCGAGTCGCCGAGGAGGAAGACGGCGCGCGCGGGCGCGGCCTCCGCCGGCGCGCCGAAGAACGGGCACGAAGGTAAGGGCGAGAACACTGGCCGTGAGCACGGCGAGAGCTCGTCGAAGAACACGAGCCATGGGCATCATTCTTGTCCGGATCGTGGGGGGTCGCCCAAGTCGCCCAGCGTGATCTGCCCAGATTCGGCCGCGGCAACGCTGGGCCTGACCCTCGCCAAGTACCAGATCGACACGGCAAGACCGACCACGTTGAACAGGATCCCGATGCCGCATGCGGCCACCCAGACGAGGCGGCTGCGGCCCGCGAGGACGAACGCCCATTCGGGCCGGTGGGCTGCGTCGAGGAGTGCCCACGACCGAGATCGCCAGCGGGATCGACACGATGATGATCCCGAGGATCGTCATGAGGACCGTCATCGCGTCATCCCGGCGTTCACCGTCATCGCGACGCCCACGGTCAGCCCATCTGCCAGACCAGCACCTCGGCGCCTTCGGCTTCGGCCGTCAATGCGAGCGAACCGGCGCCGGTCAAGCGCACGGCATCGCCTTCTCCGAGAGCACCGGCGCCCTCGAGCACGACGCCGCCGCGCGCCACGAACAGGTGCACCCACTTTGCGTCGGGCACGGTCACGACTTCGCCAGGGTGAAGGCGTCCGGCCCACAGGACGGCGTCGCGCTGAGCGATGTGGATCGCAGCGTCGTGGCCGCGGCCCGACGCCACCGGCACGAGCCCGCCCTTTTCGAGCTCGCCGTTGATGTCCAGCTGCTCGTAGCCGGGGTCGATGCGCTCGCGTGTCGGGAAGCACCCACATCTGGATGAACCGGACGTCCTCGTCGCGGCTCGGGTTCATCTCCGAATGCCAGATGCCGGTGCCGGCGCTCATGCGTTGCGCGAGCCCGGGATACAGCAGGCCGCGGTGACCCTCCGAGTCCTTGTGCTCGAGCTGGCCTTCGAGCACCCAGGTCACGATCTCCATGTCCTGGTGAGGGTGGGTCGAGAACCCCGTGCCCGCCTGCACCCAGTCGTCGTTGCTGACGAGGAGCAGCCCGTGACCCCGATTCGTGGGGTCGTAGTGCTGGCCGAAGCTGAAGCTGTGCTTCGAGTCGAGCCAGGAGATCTTGGTCTTGAACCGGCTGTCCGCAGATCGCACGTCGATCATCGTCATCCTCCAAAGTCGTTGCAAATGCAACAAACGCCTGCAGCCCGCTCACTATTCCCCGAGCTTCGCGAGGATCCGCTTGAAGGCCGCGATGTCGCGACCGTCGAGCTTGCGGGCGAAGTGCTCCTCGATCCCCCGGAGGTGGACAGGTGCGGCGCGGCGCAGCGTGGAGCGCCCCTCGGGTGTGAGCACCGCGACCATGCCCCGGCCGTCCTCGAGGCTGGGCTCGCGCTCGACGAGCCCGACGCTCTGCATCCGATCGATCTGACGCGTGAGGCTGCTGCGGGGGAGCACGAGCCTCGCCGCGAGATCCTGCATGCGGAGACGGCCGCCGGCTTCGCGGAGCTGCAGGAGGATGTCGTACCAGGAGAGCGGCAGTCCTCGCTCGTCGGCGAGCTCGTGTTCGAGGTGATCGACGATGCGGGCATGGATCTCGAGGAAGCTGCGCCAGACCTCCACCCGGCTCTTGGCTGGCCGCGCGTCGGCCGCCATATCAGGACGACGTCGCCTTGAGGGCGGCGGCGAACGCAGCCAACGCGGTCGCGATCTCTCCCTCGGTGACGACGAGCGGGGGCATCCAGCGCAGCACGTCGTTGTTCGTCCCCGCGTTCATGAGGATCAGGTGGCCCTCCTCGAGGCAGTGCGCCTGCACGGCGGCGACGCGCGCGGGATCGGCGAACTGCGATCCCACCATCAATCCCCATCCGCGGACGTCGACGATGCCGCCGTCGAGCCGCTGCTGATCGCCAAGGCCGGCGCGGAGCTGATCGCCGCGGGCGCGCACGTTCTCGAGGAACCCGGGCTCGGTGAGCACGTCGATCGTCGCGAGCGCGGCCGCGCATCCGATCGGGTTGCCGCCGTAGGTGCCGCCGTGGCTGCCCTTCGGCCATCGGGTCATGAGCTCGTCGGAGGCCCCGATCGCCGAGATCGGGAATCCCGAGCCGAGCCCCTTCGCCATCACGAGCACGTCGGGACGCACGCCGTAGTGCTCGACGGCGAACATGCGCCCGGTGCGTCCGAAGCCGGTCTGCACCTCGTCGGCGACGAACAAGATGCCGTGCTCGCGGCAGATCTCTCGAGGCCGCGCAGGAAGGCAACGGGCGCAGGGAGGTAACCGCCCTCGCCGAGCTCGGGCTCGATCACGATCGCGGCGGTCTCGCTGGGCGCGGTCTGCGACTTGAGGAGGAAGCGCACCTGTTCGAGGCACCAGTCGGCGTGCGCGTCGTCGACCGGGAAGGGCGCCACGAAGATGCCCGACGGCAGCGGCGCGTGGCCGGCGCGGTAGCTCGTCTTCGACGTCGTCATCGCCATCGTCTGGTGGGTGCGCCCGTGGAAGCTGCCTTGGAACACGATCGTGTTCGGCCGGCCCGTCGTTTGCTTGGCGAGCTTGACCGCGCCCTCGGTCGCCTCGGCGCCCGAGTTCGCGAAGAAGAACCGGTCGATGCCATCGGGCGTGATCTCGGCGAGCTTGTCGGCGAGCTGCTCGAGCAGGGGATGGCGATACACGTTCACCTGCGCGTGGATGAACTTCGTCGCCTGCTCCTGGATCGCGGCGACGACCTTCGGGTGGCAGTGACCGGTGCTCGTGACCGCGATGCCCGACGAGAAGTCGAGGTACTCCGCTCCGTCGGCGGTCGTCACCCACGATCCCTTGCCCGAGGTGACCTGCAGATCGGTCACCTGGAACCAGACGTCGGACAGGTGCGATGCCATGCCGGGATCGTACGCCTCGACCCCGGCTGATTCTCTTGGCGCGATGGGGTCGCCGAGACCCGAAGGCGCCAAGAGAACCGGCTGCGGTTAGGCCGCGACGAGCTCCGCGGCGGGTTCGAGCGCGATGTCGAGAACCTCGTGCACGTCGTCGACGAGATGGAACGTCATCTCGGCGCGGACCCGCTCGGGCACGTCGTCGAGGTCCGGACCGTTGCGCTTCGGGAGCACGACCTCGGTGAGTCCGGCACGGTGGGCGGCAAGCACCTTCTGCTTCACGCCGCCGATCGGCAGCACCCGCCCCTGCAGCGTGACCTCGCCGGTCATCCCGACAGCACTGCGCACGGGACGGTCGGTGAGGAGGCTCGACGAGCGCGGTCGTCATCGTCACGCCCGCCGACGGACCGTCCTTCGGCACCGCTCCTGCGGGCACGTGCACGTGGAAGCGCCCGTCGAGCGCGCCGGACGGAACGCCGAGCTCGCTCGCATGCGCCCGCACGAACGACAACGCGATCTGCGCGGACTCCTTCATGACATCACCGAGCTGGCCGGTCAGAGTGAGGCCGGACTCACCGGGTGAGGCCGATGCCTCGATGAACAGCACGTCTCCGCCCACGCCAGTGACGGCGAGGCCGGTCGCGACGCCGGCGACGGTGGTGCGCTCGGCCGCCTCGGCGAAGAACCTCGGTCGGCCCAATGCCGGCTCGATGCCCTCGACGCCGACCGTGATCGGGACGACGGTGGGATCAGTCGCAACCCGGGCCGCGACCTTGCGGAGAAGCTTTCCGATCTCGCGTTCGAGATTCCGCACGCCAGCCTCTCGTGTGTAGTCGACGACGATGCGGCGAATGGTGTCGTCGGGCACGACGACATCGTCGCTGCGCAAGCCGTTGCGCTCGAGCTGCGCGGGAAGCAAATGGTCGCGCCCGATGACGACCTTTTCGTCCTCGGTGTAGCCGTCGAGCCGCACGACCTCCATGCGGTCGAGCAGCGGGCTGGCGATTGTCTCGGCCACGTTTGCCGTCGCGATGAACACGACGTCGGACAGGTCGAGCTCGACCTCGAGGTAGTGGTCGCGGAACGTGTGGTTCTGCGCCGGGTCGAGCACTTCGAGCAGGGCCGAAGCGGGATCGCCCGACCAACCGCCAGCGGTCAGCTTGTCGACCTCGTCGAGCAGCACGACCGGGTTCATGGTTCCCGCCTCGGTGATCGCTCGCACGAGCCGTCCCGGTTGTGCGCCGACGTACGTGCGGCGGTGGCCGCGGATCTCGGCCTCGTCGCGTACGCCGCCCAGCGCGACACGAACGAAGCTACGGCCCATTGCGCGCGCGACCGACTCGCCGAGCGACGTCTTGCCGACGCCCGGCGGGCCGATGAGGGCGATGATCGCGCCGGCGCCTCGGCGCGCGGTGCTCTTCCCCCCCGGCGTCTCGTCAGCGACGGACATGCCTCGCTCGGCGCGCAGCTTGCGCACGCCGAGATACTCGACGATGCGGTCCTTCACCTCGTCGAGACCCGTGTGATCGGCGTCGAGGACGGCGCGCGCTTCGGTCATGTCGAGCTGGTCTTCGGAGACCTTGCCCCACGGGAGCTCGAGCACGCGGTCGAGCCAGGTGCGGATCCAGCTCTGCTCGGGGCTCTGCCCGTTGCTGCGCTCGAGCCGATCGATCTCGCGGTCGACCTGCGCGCGCACCTTCTCCGGCAAAGGCAGCTCGGCGGCCTTGGCGCGGTAGTCGTCGGTCGCCTCGTCGTCACCGTCGCCGAGCTCCTTGCGGATGGCGGCCATCTGCTGGCGCAACAGGAAGTCACGCTGCGCCTTGTCCATCCCCTCGGCAACGTCGTTGCGGATGCGCTCGGCCATCATCAGCTCGGCCAGCGCCTGGCGGGCCCACTCGAGCACGAGCTGCAGCCGTTCGTCGACGTCGACTGCCTCGAGGATCCGGACCTTCGCATCGATGTCCTGATCGGCCCACGACGTCACCGCGTCGGCCAGCGCTCCGGGGTCGAGCACCGTGCGGAGGATCTCGGGCAGCCGGCGTGACCGGCGGGCCTCGGCCACTTGTTCGAGGACGGCGCGGAGCTCGCGGACCACCTCATGCTGCGCGGCGGTCGCGGGCGGGTCGATCACCGGATCGGCGCTGACCCACAGACCCTCACCCGCCACTCCGGCCCCGATCAGTGCCCGTTGCTCGGTGCGCACGATCGCTGCCACCGTGCCGTCGGGGAGCTCGCCCATCGTCTCCACGTGGGCGATCGTCCCGACCTTCGCGTACCCGCCCTCGTAGCGGGGAACGAGCAGCACCTTGCCGTCGGCGCGTGTGGCCTGGGTGGCCGCACGGCGGCCGGCCTCAGCATCGAGGGCGAGCGTGACGACGGCGTTGGGGAGGACAACGGTGCTGGTCAGCGGCACGACAGGCAGCGTCAGGGCCGGGGCGTCGGAGGTGGCGTCAAGTGAGGTGGTGGGAGCATCGCTCATGCGGTCGAGGGTATCGCCGCGAGCGCGATTACAAACTTACGACCGATGTGTTCGATGGCACGAAAGGTACGGTCGTGTGGTTTCGGTGGCGAAGGTCACGCCGCCCGGGGTGTCCTGACCGAAGTCATCAGGCACCCTGATAGACGGCCAGGTGACCATCGCCCAAAACGCGAGGGCCTGAGCCGGCGGGCCTGAGGCGCACGAGCGCCCCCCGTCGTGGAGGTCGCCTCGGCGGTACGAGCGGCCCTGACTCACCGGAGGATCTCATGCGCCTGCGCGCGCGCATCATCACGCTCGTAGCCGTCGGCATGGTCTTCATGGCGACGAGCTGCACGCCGGCCATCTTCGCGATCAAATCCGAGTTCGCTGCCCGCGGCGCGACCGATGTCGAGCAGGACAACGCGATCCGCGTCGCGTCGTGCGAGTCGGGCGGAGGAGACGCGTACGGCATCCAGCCCCAAGTCGTCTCGCGCGGCAACTGGGGCATGTTCCAGATCAACTGGACCGCGCAGCGGACGCGCGTCGAGCGGCTCGGCTACACGAAGGACCAGTTGCTCGATCCCACGGTGAACGCGCGTGTCGCGGCTGATCTCTGGAGCGATCTCGGACGCCGTTTCGGTACGAGCGCAGGATGGTCGTGCGCGCGCATCGTCGGCGTGCAGTGACCCGTTCGCGTACGCGGACGCTTATGTCGCGGCGGCGTAGCGCGAGCGCGTCGTCCCACGACATGCGGGACGCGAGCGCCTTTCGCCACGGCATGAGCTGTTTGGGAAGGCTCATTCCGAGCGCGCCGACGAGGCGACCGGCGCGGCCGTAGAGCGCGACAAACTTCCGCTCGTCGACGGAGCCGTGGACGACGCGGCACTTCGTCGTCGCCGTGGGCGCGGCCGACGAACTGGATGCGCGTGTCGTACTGGTCGGACCAGAAGAACGGCACCGGCGCGTACGGCTCGCCGTTGCCCTCACCCATCAACAGGTTCTTGGCCGCTGCCGCGCCTTGCTCGGCGGCGTTCGTCCAGTGCTCGACGCGCATCTCCTCATCGAACAGCCGGTTCGGCCATCGTGTGATGTCGCCCGCGCAATACACACCCGCCGGTCCGGCGGCGAGCGTCGCGTCGCAGACGACGCCATCCCGGATCTCGAGGCCCGAGCCCTCGAGCCACTTCGTGTTCGGCATGACGCCGATGCCGACGACGACGACGTCAGCGTCGAGCGTCGTCCCGTCGCTGAGGCGCACGCGCTCGACGCGGGTTCCTCCCTCGATCGCGTCCACGCCGGTGTTGGTCCGCACCTCGACGCCGTGGTCGGCGTGAACGGCCGCGCACGCGGCGCCCATGTGGTCGCCGAGCGCGCGAACGAGTGGCACCGGCAGCGCCTCGAGGATGGTGACCTCGAGCCCGCGCTTGCGGGCGGTGGCGGCCACCTCCGCGCCGATGAACCCCGCGCCCACGACGACGACGCGCCCGGGTTCCTTCTCCAGATCGGCCCGAAGCGCCAGCGAGTCCTCGACCGTGCGGAGGAGGTAGATGCCCTCGAGGTCGGGGGTACCGGGGATCTGTCTCGGCGTCGCGCCCGTCGCGAGGATCACGCCGTCGTAGGGCACGCGCTCTCCGTCCGCCAAGGTGACCTCTCGCGCCGAGGTGTCGAGCCCGGTCGCCGTCTGCCCGAGCCGGACGTCGAGGTCGAGGTCGCCGTACTCGGTGGGCTTGCGGAGGTGGATGTCGTCGTGCTCGAGCTCGCCACCGAGCACTCGTTTCGACAACGGCGGGCGGTCGTAGGGCAGATGCTGCTCCGCCCCGATGAGCGTCACCGTTCCGTCGAAGCCGCCGGTGCGGAGTGTCTCGGCCGCCCGCAACCCTGCGAGTGACGCTCCGACGACCACCACGCTGCGCAGCATCGGCTCAGCCTCTCAGCCCACGGCGATCAGCACCACGCCCACGACCGCGACGCCGAGGCCGACGAGCTGCGCGCGGTGGAAGCGTTCGTGCAACACGCCACGCGCGAGCAGCACCGTGCTCGCCGGATAGAGCGAGGTGACCGGGCCGACGATCGACAACAGACCGCGGCGCGACGCGAGCAGGAAGAACGCGTTCGCCGCGGCATCGAACACGCCGGCGCCAGCGATCAAGGGCAGCGTCTCTCGTGTTGGCGGATCGCGTCGCACGCGGGGGATGAAGGCGAAGACCAGGGCGAGCAGGATGGCCGATGTCCACCGCGACGCGAGCAGCGGCCACATCCCCGAGTCGTCGCTGGTGTTCGAGTACAGGATGAAGAACGTCCCGAAGCCCAAGCCCGCCGCCATCGCGAGGAGCAGTGGAGCCCGGCTCTTCGACTCCGGGGCGTGGTCGAGCGTCGGGCTCTGTGACGAGATCAACGCGACCGAGCCGACCGCCGAGCGCGACGCCGAGAAGGGCCAGCGCCGACGGTCGTTCACCGAAGGACAGGCCCCACGCGACCGGGACGATGGCGGATACGACCGCAGTGATCGGCGCGACCGCACCCATACGTCCGAGCGCGAGCCCTTGGTAGAAGAGCGCGACCGACACCATGCCCACCAGGCCGGCGGCCACCCCGATGATGATGTCCTGCTGTTGCGGATCCGCCCCGGAGTCCAGCGCGACGACCGCAACCACCAACACGGCGGCGAGGGCGTGCGAGAGGAAGACCACCCAGAGCACGGGGACGCGCCGTGACGCCAATCCGCCGAAGAAGTCGCCCGCTCCATAGGTGACGGCGACGAGCAGACCGAGCAGGACCGCCATCAGCGCGATGGCCGCCGATCGATCAGCGGTGACCCCGCTGTGTTATGCCGGCGTGAACGCCGCCACGTCGTCGAGCGGGATGAACCAGTCCTCGTCGCCCTCGACCATCCAGATGGTGTTGCGGTTGACGTTGAGCAGCGTTCCCTCGACGTCGTGACCGTCGGACAAATCCACATGCACCAACCGACCGATGAGCGATCTGAGGCCGGTGCGGTCCTGATCGGACATGCCTCCCCTTTCCCACCCCCCTGTGTCCCGCGTGGGCGAACCCTCGCGGTGATCCGAGGAGACCGGCCCCGATCGTCGTTGACCGCCGCCCCGGGCCTCGGGATCGGAGACCGGTTTACTCCGCGGCGATGGGTCAGATGGGTGATGGTCGGGAAGAGCTCAGTCCCGCACAGGTGACGGCGGGCCGGCGTTGGCCATCAGACGCGCCGTGTCCTCGGCCGCCTTCGCGCGCGCCGTCGTGCTTTCCGATCGCTTCCATGATCGCTCCGACCGCGCCGGCCATGAGCTCGCCCTTGTTCGTCCCGACGTAGTCCGCGGAGTCGCGAAGTGGGCGCAAGTACCCGTTGATCTCGGGAATCACGTACCGCGCGAAAAGATCCCAGCTGCGCACAGTCGCCTCGCGGTTGGCCCAGTCGTGTGCGAACCCGAGCACACACCCGAAGCCGCCGACAGTCTCGTGCAGTGATCGAATCGCGGCGATCGCGTCATCGGGCGTCCCGATGATGCCCGTGCCGGCGCCTTGCGCCGCCCCGCCGTTCGCGATGGCGGAGGCCATCTCGTACGCGTCGGGCATGAGCTCAGCGCCCGGTCGCCCGAGGACCTTGACGTTGTACTCGTTGTGCCAGCGCTGCAGCCCGAGCGCGGCCTCCTCGATGGCCCGATCCTTCGTCTCTGCGATGTGCCAGGCCATCAGGACGCGCCAATCGGCGCGGTTGACGACCTGACCGTGCTCCAACGCGGCTTGCTCCGCGAACCCCCATTGCGTCGGCAATGCCATGAGCCCTTCGGTCGACGTCGACGCGATCGACAGCACGCCGATGCCGTACTTCCCCGCCAGCGTCATGCCAGACGGGCTGATGCTTGAAGCCACCGCCATCGGCATCGTCTCCTGCAATGGGAGGATCTGGAGCGCGGCGTCGTTCAGCTCGAACCAGTCGCTGTGGTGAGTGAACCGTTCGCCCGACAGCAGGCGGATACACACGCCGATGCCTTCGTCCTGACGGTCGCGCAGCAGGTTCGGCGCGATGCCGTGCGTGCGCGCGTCGGAGGGCAGGGCGCCCGGGCCGGTGCCGAAGATCACTCGACCACCGGTCATGTGGTCGAGCTGCACCATGCGCTGACACACGTTGAAAGGGTGGTGATAGGGGAGTGATACGACGCCGGTGCCGAGCTTGATGCGCTGCGTGCGCTCACCGGCGGCCGCGAGGAACAGCTCGGGCGAGGCGATCATCTCCCAACCGCTCGAGTGATGCTCCCCCACCCAGAACTCGTCGTACCCGAGCTTGTCGAGCGTGGCGGCGAGCTCGAGGTCGCGCTGCAACAGCAGGCTCGGGTGCTCACCGAGCGGGTGGTGCGGGGCCAGGAAGGCACCGAAGCGCAGGCGTGACATGTGGAGATCTCCCTCGTTCTCTTGACGTCGGACGTGACCCGGGCCTTGACCCGTCGGTCAAGGAACCGTATCTCCCGCATTTCCCCAGATCCCAACTGGTTAGCGTTCCGGCACCATGCCCCCTGCACCGAGCGCGCGCGAGGTCCTTCGCTCGCGGTCGGTCAAGGCGCTTCTGGCGCTCGTCGCGCTGTCGACAGCGGGCTCCGTCCTCCAGGCGGTGGCGCTCGGGAAATTCGTGTTCGACACCACGGACCGCGAGCTCGACCTCGGCTTCGTCGGGCTCGCCGAGTTCGCACCCGCGGCGATCCTCGTGCTCGTGACCGGCCACGTCGCCGACCGCTTCGACCGCCGGAGGGTCGTGCGGATCGCGTTGTCGGGCGAGGTTCTGTGCTCGGCCGCGCTGGCTTGGTACGTGAGCACCGAGCCGACGGCGGTCGGTCCGATCTTCGCGTTGAGCGCGGCGTATGGCGTGGCCCGCGCGTTCGCGGCGCCCGCGTCGCGGGCGCTGTACGCCGATGTGGTCGATGCCGACTCACTGCCACGCCTCGTGGCGATGACCTCAGCCTCGTTCCAGTCGGCCCTCATCGCCGCGCCCGTGATCTCCGGCTTCTTGTACGTGGGCGCACCGACATGGCCGTTCATCGCGTCGGCGGTGCTCGCGGCGGCCGGTGCCCTGTCCTCGTTTCTCATCAAAGTGAAGTGGGGTCGCATCGGCACTCGTGAGCATGAGGACCCACCGAGCTTGCACACCGCACTCGAGGGCTTGCGCCTCATCTTCCGCACTCCGATTCTGCTCGGTGCGATCTCGCTCGATCTCTTCGCGGTGCTGTTCGGCGGCGCGGTCGCGCTGTTGCCGGCGATCGCCGACGAGCAGCTGGGCGTCGGCGCGGTCGGGCTCGGCGTGTTGCGCGCGGCCGCAGGAGTTGGCGCGGCGATCATGGCCGTCACGCTCGCGGTGAGGCCGATCAACCGGCATGTCGGCCGATCGTTGTTCGTCGCGGTCGGCATCTTCGGCGTCGGCACCATCGTGCTCGGCATCACGCACAGCTTCGCGATCGCGTTCGTCAGCCTCCTCGTGCTGAGCGCGGCCGACGCGGTCAGCGTGTTCATCCGGGCGACGCTCACGCCGTTGGTGACCCCCGCGTCGGCGCGTGGTCGCGTGCTCGCCGTCGAGAACGTGTTCATCGGGGCGTCGAACGAGCTCGGTGCGTTCGAGTCGGGGGTCGCCGGTCAGTTGCTCGGCCTCGCGCCCGCGGTCGTGCTCGGAGGTGGCATGACACTGGTCGTCGCTGGGGTGTGGACGGTGCTGTTCCCCTCGCTCCGCGACGTCGACCGCTTCTCCGATCTCTCGGGCGCGTCACCGAACGAAGCTGCCGGCCGCAGCCGACGCACCGCAGATCGTGCCCGGGGGCTGACCCGTGCGCGCCTGGGTCGTCGACGCACCGGGCCCCATGGAGCGGAAGCCCCTGAAGCTGCGTAGAGCGCGACCCACCGCTGCCCGCGGCAGGCGAGGTGCGGGTGCGAGTGAACGTCTGCGGCGTCTGCCGGACAGATCTCCACCTGGCCGAGGGCGACCTCGCGCCGCGCCGCGCCCGCGTCGTCCCGGGTCACGAGATCGTCGGACGGGTGGACATGCTCGGCGAGGGCGCGTCGCGCTTCCAGGTCGGCGATCGCGTCGGCATCGCGTGGCTGCGCCGCACGTGTGGCGTCTGCCGCTTCTGTCAGCGCGGTGACGAGAACCTGTGCCTCCAGCCCGCGCTTCACGGGATGGGACGACGACGGCGGCTACGCGGAGGCCGCGGTCGTCGACGAGCGGTACGCGTATTCGCTGCCCGACGGCTTCGACGACGAGACCGCTGCGCCGCTGCTTGTGCGCGGGCATCATCGGTTACCGCGCGCTACGTCGAAGCGGGGTGCGTCCAGGCGGGCGACTCGGTGTGTATGGGTTCGGCGCCTCCGCGCACATCGCGGCGCAGATCGCGATGTGGGAGGGGGCGATCGTCCACGTCTTCACGCGCTCACCTGATGCGCAACGACTCGCGCTCGACCTCGGCGCCGCGTCGGCGGGCGGTGCCTCCGATCTGCCACCCGAGCCGCTCGACGCGGCGATTCTCTTCGCTCCGGTCGGCGACCTCGTCCCGATCGCGCTCGGAGCGCTCGACCGCGGGGGCACGCTCGCTGTCGCGGGCATTCACCTCACCGATGTGCCCGCGCTGTCGTACGAGCGCCACCTCTTCGAGGAGCGCACGTTGACGTCGGTCACCGCGAACACGCGGCGCGACGGCGTCGAGCTGCTCGACATCGCCGAGCGCGCCGGGTTGCGCGTCGTCACGACGACCTACCCGTTCGAGGAGGCGGACCGAGCGCTCGGCGACCTCGCGGCCGATCGCGTGAACGGAGCGGCGGTCATCCGGGTCAGCCGTCTGACTGCATCGGCCCTACGTCGGGAAGGATGTGACGTGAGGAGGCGCCATGCCCCGGCGATTCCGTGATCGTGTCCACGCCGGCGTCGAGCTGGCCGAGCGACTAGCTGCGTACAAAGCCTCCCGCGGGTTTCGGGGCTCGGATGGCATCGTGCTCGGGCTGCCACGCGGGGGCGTCGCCGTCGCCGCCCCCGTCGCCCACGCGCTCGACCTGCCGCTCGACGCGTTCGTCGTACGCAAGGTCGGCGTCCCCCATCATGAGGAGCTGGCGATGGGCGCGGTTGCCCCAGGCGGCATCGTCGTGTGGAACGACGACGTGCTCGCCATGGCTCGCGTGTCCGATGATCGGCGCGACGAGGCGGTCGGGCGCGAGCGCGCCGAGCTCGAGCGTCGCGTGCACGCGTATCGGGGCGATCGTCGGGCCGGTCGCGGTGCACGGCCTCGACGTCATCGTCGTCGACGACGGGCTCGCGACTGGAGCGACGATGTCAGCGGCCGTCACTGCGCTGCAGTCGATGGATCCGGCGCAGCTGGTCGTCGCGGTGCCCGTGGCCCCGCGGGCCTCGTTCGACTCGTTCGCCCGGCGTGTCGACGCCGTCGTGAGCGTGGTGGTCACTGACCACTTCGGCTCGGTCGGCGAGTGGTACGACGACTTCTCGGCGACGACTGACGCCGAGGTGGTGGCGCTGCTACGCGGCGATTGACTGGCGCGCCGGGACGCGGCGCGCCCGAGGCGAGCCGCCGCCAGAGCGCTCGATAGCTCGGGTACGTGAGCTCCTCCGTGACCCATCCGGCCTGAACGAGCTCGGCGTGCAGGGCGGGGAGGTGGCGCCACGGCACGCCCATGTCGACGTGGTGCGCCAGGTGCCAACCCGTGTTGTACGGCACGAAGAGGAGGCGAGCCAACCGGGTCTGCCGCACGACGTGCGTGGTGAGCCGCCGGTCCTTCGACCGGATCATGCCTGCGTGCTCCGCGATCGCGCGGAGGCGGTTGCTGAACTTCCAAAGCGTCATCCACGGCGCGACCCAGATCACCGGATACACCCACCACTGGCCGGCAGCGATGCACGCACCGAACAGCACCACCTGCACGGCGACGATGCACCACGCCTCGCGGCTCCGTGCCCGCACCGCCCGCCACAAGCCGGCCATGTTCTTCGAGCCCGACACGAAGAACATGTCGCGCGTGAGCTTGCGACGCATCGAGTCGGGTGGGATCGGATAGCCCGCGTACAGCGCGAGGTCGGGCTCGTCGGGACCCATCTCGTCCTTGTGGTGCGCGAAGTGCACCCGCCGGTACGCAGCGAACGCCTGGAACGTCGGGTACGCGAGCAACCACTTCCCGACGCCGTCGTTGAGCCAGCGCCACGTGAACAACAGGCGGTGCGCGGCCTCGTGGCCGAGGATGTTCAGCAGGCAGTGCCCGCGGCCCATCCACACGAACGCGAAGAGGTACGCCCACCACTGACCGATCCACATCGCGGCGCCGACGACACCGAAGGTCTGCAGGAGGCACGCGACGACGGTGACGGCGCTCCGGGCGTTCGAGATGCGACGGAGCTCGCTACGGACCGCGGGCACGGGCATGCCCGACGCCTGGAGGCGGTCGGTGGGGAGCACGTCGGGGAGCGTCTGAGGCTCCGGCACCATCGTGGTGGCCACACATTCAGTATTACAGTGAACGGACAGATGTCGCAATCCCGTAATGCTCGACAGGGCAGAACGCCCGCTCACGGCCCGGTCGCTGATCGCCAGCACGCTGCTCGGCACCCATCCGCCGGTGCTGCCGGGGCGGTTGCTCGTGCGCCTCGGTGAGTTGTTCGGGATCGCGGAGGGAACGACGCGGGTGGCGCTCTCGCGGATGGTCGCGGCCGGCGAGCTCGAAACCGAGGACGGTCGGTATCGGCTCGTCGGGGCGGCGTTGCTCGCCCGCCAGGCGGCCCAGGAGCGCGGGCGCGTCGTCACCGCGGACGCAGTGGAAAAGGCGACTGGGTGATGGCAGTGATCCTCGCGGACCGACGCGACGCCCCGGAGCGCGCCGCGCTCCGTACATCCGCCATGACCCTGGGGCTGGCGGAGCTGCGGCAAGGCGTGTGGATGCGGCCCGACAACCTCGACTGGAGTCGGCAGACCGGCACCGCGACCGGCGACGCGTACGCGGTGGTCGATGCTCAATGCGCGTGGATGACCGTGACGCCGGACGGGCGACGGGTCGGACTTGGCGCGTCAGCTCTGGGACCTCGACAGCTGGGCGAAGGCAGCCACGCGGCTGATCGCCGAGATGAGACGGACTCGGCTGTCGCTCGACCGCGGCGGATTCGACGCGATACCCAGGGCGTTCGTGACCTCGGCCGCGGTGCTGCGCTTGTTCCGCGCCGACCCGCTGCTGCCGGCGGCGCTGCTGCCGGCGAGCTGGCCAGGCGACGGGCTGCGCGAGACGTACCGCGACTACGACGTGGCGCTGCGGACGCTGCTGCGAGCGTTCTTCATGCCGACGCCCGACCCCCCTTCCGCGCCTGGCGGACGCGCACGCACCCGGTCTCGGCGCGGGCCTCGATCGGCCGGTGCGTGAGACGGGCGTACCGGATCACCTGATCAGCCAGGATGCGTGGGTCGACCGGCTCGGGGGCGGTGAGCACGACGGGCTCCGTGGCCGCGTCGCGGAGCAGATCGCGGAGGACATGGGCGAATGCGGGATGGAAGTGCACCGTTGCGGCCATGGACACATGGTGCAGGGGGGGTGGGACATTCAATCCGGGGCCATTCAATCCAGGCGCCGGGCGGCCGATGGTTGATCTCGTGGATCCCGCTGCGGCCGCGCTCGCCCACAGCCCCGACATCCTCCTGGTCATCGACGCTGCGGGGATCATGCAGTGGGCCTCGCCCTCGCTCAGCCGGCTGGGCTACGACGCCGCAGAGATGGCCGGGATCCAGGTCCTCGACTACGTCCACCCCGACGACCTGGGGTACGCGCTGGGCATGCTCTCGGAGGCCGTTCGGCGACCCGGTGAGCACTCGCCGCCCGTCTTCCGCGTCGTTCATGCCGAGGGCCACTGGCTCGAGGCCGAATGCGAGGTCGCGAACATCCTCGAGGCGGACTTCGAGGGTCTGCTGCTGAACTTGCGGCCGATCGCCGCGCGAGGCCTCCTGCCGGGACGTCGCCGCGGCCTCGAGAAGCTGCTGCAGGAGATCGCCGCTCGATGTGCCGGCGCGATCGGTGCCGACGTCGCGACCGTGACCGATTGGGCCCTTGCCCAGCTCGGCGAGTTCCACGGTGCCGCGAGCGTCGTGCTCGCCATGGTCGAGCCCGGACGCGGCGAGGTACGCATCGACCACGAATGGCTGGCGCCCGGCGCGGTGTCCGCGCTCGCGGTGCATCCCGAGCTGTCCGTGTCGGAACTGCTGTGGGACTACCGGTCACCGCCGCTCGACGGATTCGCGATCGTGTCCGATGTCGACGCGATCCGGCTCGGTGAGTCGGCCCCGCACGACATGCTGCGCGCCCTCGGGGTCCGCGCGTGTGTCGACGTAGCGATCGTGGACGGCTCGACCACGATCGGCATCCTCAGCATCCGGTTCGCTCACCCCGCAGATGCGATCGCGTGGGACGACGGCAACGCGGCGCTCGTGCGCACCGCGGGTGACCTGCTGTGCCTGAGCGTGGCGCGCCAACGTGCGGAGGAGCGGCTCGCGCGGCTCGCCCATCACGATCCCTTGACAGCTCTCGCCAATCGCACCCAGCTCACCGCTGCGTTGCGCGTTGCCCTCGGTCGCCGTGATCGCCAGCCCGGGACTCCATCGCTGCTTGTTCTGTGATCTCGATGGGTTCAAGTCGATCAACGATCAGTTCGGCCACGCGGCTGGTGACCGAGTGCTCGTCACCGTCGCCCGCGCGCTGACGTCAGTCGTTCGCCGCGGCGATCTGGTCGCGCGAGTCGGCGGCGACGAGTTCGTCGTTTTGTGTGGCGAACACAGTGGCCCGGGTGACGCGGTCGAGGTGGCCGAGAGGATCCGGAGCGTCGTCGAGGCACTCGATGCTGCTGACGGCGTGCCACTGCCCATCGGAGTGAGCGTCGGAGTCGCGGCCGCCGAGGCCGACGACGACGAGGACACGCTTCTGCTGCGCGCCGACCGCGCGATGTACGCCGCGAAAGCACGGGATCAGGCCGGTGGCCAGGGCGAGGTGACCAGCAGCGCCACCGCGACGACGAGGATGACGATCGCGGTGCCGATCAGGCCGTAGCGCGCGACGTGCAGCGTGAAGTGACCGCTGATGCCGACAAGGAAGAGCACGGTCGCGAGGAACACCGTGGTGCGCACGTACCGATCCGCGGTCTCGGCGGAGTGCGCGCCTTCCGCTGAGAGCTCCTCGGCGCGCTGGTCGTGCTCGGCTGCGTCCGCGAGCTCGGGTTGCACGTACTCAGGCATGGCCGTCGGTCCCGCGGGAGCGTCAGGGTTGGTGAGCGGGTCGGTCTCGAGCCACGCCTCGAACGCGACGTCGAACTCGGGACGGAAGCGAGCTTCGGCGATCTCCATCGCCTGCTTGGTTCTGCAGCATCGCCGCCGCGAACCACGAGTTGAACGCAAGGTTGTCGAGCTCCTTGTTCTCGGCCGCCTCATCGAACGCGCGGTTGGCCTCGGTCCGGGACGCGCTCGCCTCCGCAATCTGCAACCTGGACTCGGTGCTCCACTTGGCCGCTGCGAACCCACTCCACGCGGCCAGGAGTGCGACCGTCGCGAGCAGCGCCGCTTCAATGATCGTGACGATGCGATCGTGACGGCTCATCGGGTGGCTGGAGTGCTTGAGGTGGTGCTCGATCTCCTTGCCGACTTCCGCCGCGCTCGAGCCCCGCTTCGCTCATCGACCTCCGCCCACGACCGGCACGGTATCCCGCCCTACGATGATGACCCCCGAGGGGACGTAGCTCAGCTGGAAGAGCACCTGCTTTGCAAGCAGGGGGTCGTGGGTTCGAGTCCCATCGTCTCCACCGGAAAGGTCCTGCTCAGAGGCGGTGCGCTCGGTCGGAGCCACTGCCTCGTCCTCGTCTCGTGCCCACTGCGTGCTCACAGACGCAGCTCGTCTTGGGACAGGGCGCTCCTGACCGCAGCACAGGGCGGTTGGCAGCGGCGCGGCGCGACGACAACTATGACGACGTGGGCGATGGCGCGCCGGCGGCGGCACGGCAGCGATCCGTGCTCGCCGCGCACGTCGTCGGACGGGATCACGAGCTTGCTGCGCTCCGTGACGCGGTGAGGGCCGCCACGCACGGCCGGGGGAGCATCGTGTTCCTGGTGGGCGAGGCCGGGATCGGCAAGTCACGGCTCGCCCAGGTCTCCGCCGGCGACGCGGAGCAGCGCGGCCTGCGAGTTCTACGCGGGCGGGCCGTTCCTACGGCCACGCCGGTCGCGTACCGTCCGCTGGCCGAGGTGCTCACCTCCGCCGTGCGCGCCGGCACAGTGCCGGACGCCGCTGAGCTCGCGCCCTTCCGCGCGACCTTGGGCCGGCTCGTCCCAGCCTGGCGCGACGACGAGGTTGCCGAGGTCGACGACTCCGTGCTCGTGCTGGCCGAAGGGGTCCTCCGATTCTTGCGCGGCGTCGCCCTCGCCGACGGCTGCGTGGTGGTCCTTGAGGATCTGCACTGGGCCGATCCCGAGACGCTCACGATCCTCGAGTACCTGGCCGACAACCTCGCCGACGAGCACGTCGTCTGCGTTGCGACGGTCAGGGACGAGAGTCCCTCACCGGGCCTCGACCTGGCCCGGACGCTGCATGCCCGGCGCGCGTCGGACCTGATCGAACTGCGCCGTTTCGGCGACGTCGATGTGGCGGAGATGCTTGAGTCCTGTCTCGGGACCGTCGAGGCGTCGCCAGAGCTGATGGCCCTGGCCGCGCGCGCCGACGGGGTGCCTTTCCTCGTCGAGGAGCTGCTGGCGGTGGCGGTCGCGTCCGGCGCGCTGGTCCACAGCGGCACGTCGTGGACGTTGTCCCGCGCCGTCGACCACGTCGTGCCGATGACCTTCGTCGACAGCGTGCGGCGACGGTTGGTGGCGCTGGGCGACGAGGCACGGACCGTGCTGGCGGCGGCGGCCATCCTGGGCCGTCGCTTCGACTGGGACCTCCTGCCGACGGTCACGGGACTCGACGAGGGTGCGGTCGTAGCCGCGCTTCACGCCGCGGTTGACACGCAGATCGTGGCGGTGGATCAGGACGCGTTCCGCTTTCGTCACGCGCTCTCGCGCGACGCCGTGCTGGCGGAGCTGCTTCCGCCGGAACGCGCCCGGCTCTCTGCACGCGTCCTGGAGGCCATCGAGCAGGCGAATCCAGGCCTGCCCGGCCACTGGTGCGAGCTGGCCGCCGATGTCGCCGAAGGCGCCGGCGACCGGAGTCGCGCCGCCGCGCTGCTGCTCGAGGCCGGGCGGCGCGCCCTGGATGGTGGCGCGCTCACGACGGCGGAGACGACGTTGGAGCGAGCGCGGGTGCTCGCGCCCTCGAGAGACGCTGTCGCCGTCGACGTCGAGGAGTGCCTGGCCACGGTGCTGGCGCTGGCCGGCAAACGCGACCGGGCCGTCGAGGTGGGGGAGTCGCTCCTGGCTCAGCTCGGGAGCGGAGCGGCGGTCGCCCACCGGCGAGCCGAGGCGCACCTGCGGCTGGCCCGTGCCGAGGTGGCGGGGACCCGTTGGGCCGAGGCCGACGAGCGCCTGGCGCGAGCGTCGGCAGAGGCGGCCGACCCTGCCGACGAGGGGCTGCGGGCCCGCATCGACGTGGTGGCCGCCCAGGTGGCGATCATGCGGCGGCCCGAGAACGCGGTGGTGCTGGCGCGCGGCGCCCTCGACGTGGCCGAGCGGCTCGACCTCCCAGAGGTGGCGTGCGAGGCGCTGGAGGTCATCGGCCGGTTCGAACGGCAGCGCGACCTCGACGCGGCCGAGGCTGTGTTCGCACGCGCCTACGAGATCGCCGATGGGCACGGACGCGCCGTGTGGCGCTTGCGAGCCCTGCACGAGCTCGGGACCATCGACCTGCTGCGCGGCGGCGGTGTGGAGCGCTTCGAGCAGGCCCGTGAGTTGGCCTTGGCGCTCGGAGCGCTCTCGACCGTGGCGGTGCTGGACGTGCAGATCTCGGCCGCGCTCGCCATCGGCAACGACCCGGAGCCGAGCCTCGCCGTGGCGCGCCGCGCCACCGAGCTGGCGAGGCGCTACCGGCTCGGCGCGCCGCTCGCCGCCGCGTTGGCGTTCGAGGCGGTCGCCCACGCCCGGGCCGGCCGCCGGACCGAGCTGGAGCGATGCCTCGCCGAGGCGAGCGAGCACGGCGACAGCGACTTCGAGGTCATCGCCGAGTTCGCCCGGGTCCTGCTGGCGTTCGTGGAGGAGGACCGGGCCGCCGCCCGCCGGCACCTCGAGCGGGCCGCGGTCGCGTTGCCGCAGGCGTCCGGCGACCAGGCCACCGGACCGGCGGCCGGGCTACTGGCCCTCGTGCTCGCGGTCGACGACGGCGACATGGACCACTGGCCCGCGCATGAGCCGGTGCACTTCCTGGCGCGGGGCTTCCTCCGCCACGCCGAGGCTGTCCTCGCCGGCAGGGGGGGCGATGTCGACACCGCGCTCGGCTTGCTCTTGCAGGGCGACGAGGCGATGGCGGACGCGTCCTGGTTCCGGCACTGCGCCCACCGCCTGGTCGCCGAGGCGGCGCTGGCCGACGGGTGGGGCGACCCGGTGGCCTGGCTCACGGATGCCCTGCGGTTCTTCGACCGCAACGGCGACGAGCGGCTCGCGTCGGCCTGCCGGTCGTTGCTGCGGAAGGCCGGGGCCCCCGTGCCGAGGCGGAGGGCCGAGGAGGTGGCGTCCTCGGCGTCGCTGCGGGAGTTGGGGCTCACCGCACGGGAGCTCGAGGTTCTCCGTCTGCTCGGCGAGGGGCTGTCCAACAAGGACATCGGTGCCCGCTTGTACCTTTCGCCCCGCACAGTCGAGCGCCACGTGGCCAGCCTCACAGCCAAGGCAGGAGTGTCGCGACGTTCGGAGCTCGTCGCCTTCGCCGCCCGGAGCGTCGGCCCTAGCTGACGGGCTGCCGCGCTTATCTGGCGGCTCTCCCGCATGTCAGGGGTGCCCGCGTCGTCGCACGATCGCAGGTGACACTCGACGGAGGGAGAGGGCCATGACCACCACCACGGACACACGCGGCAGGACAGTTCTTCGCCGCACCGCCGATGGCGGAGCCGGTGCTGGAGTGGCGGCCGGAGTACGGCACGATCGACGACGAGGGCGAGACCGTCGACCTGGGCGGCGGCGTGTACGTGTACTCGTCGCCCGACTACACGCTCGATGTCAACACGCTCTACGTCGCGACGAGCGACGGCGTCGTCGTCGTCGATAGCCAGCTGCTGCCCCGTCACGCGGAGAGGGTGCTCCGCGACATCCGGGCCCGCACCGACGCGCCCATCCGGTACGTGACCAACAGCCACCACCACCCCGACCACGTATTCGGCAACCTCGTGTTCGCCGAGGCCGGCGCCGAGCTGGTGTCGAGCTACTTCACGGCCCGCATGATCGACCAGAGCTCGTTCTGGTATCTGATGTTCCTCCAGGGCATCTTCGGGGGGCACCTGCCGGCGACCTACGCGGTGCCCCGCAACACGTTCGTGCGCTCGCGGGAGCTCTGGCTGGGCAAGACCGCGGTGCAGCTGTTCGAGTTCACCGACAGCACGACCGTGTCGGGCGAGTCAGTCGACGTGACGATGGCGTGGCTGCCCCAGTCGAAGGTGCTCCACGTGGCCGACACCGTCTGGCCGGGCGCGCACACGTTCTTCGCCGACGGGACGAGCGTGCCCGACTGGTTCACGCAGCTCGGCCACATCCGTGAGCTGGTCAACGAGCTGGAGCCCCGCGTGATCGTTCCCGGCCACGGCGCCCCCGGCGACGCCGGGATGATCGACGCCCAGGAGCGCTACCTGACGGCGGTGTCGAGGATGGTCGAGGACTACTGCCGGGGCGGCGAGGTTCCCCTCGACGACGAGGCCAAGGCCAAGCTCCGCCAGGAGATCGTCAACGCCTTCCCCGAACACCGCAACCAGATCCCCCTCGACATCAGCCTGAACCTGATCCAGATGGTCGGCCCGATGGCTTTCCTCACCGGGCGACCGGATGGGGCGACGGCGGCCCGTCTGCCGACATTCCTGTAGGCGTCGCCCTCACCACCGGCGGGTGCGGGCCGCGAGGATTCCCGCTGTCGCCACCGCGAAGAGGACGGCGAGTGAGGCGAGAACGACCCAGCCGGTCAGCGCCGAGCCTGTGAACGCGTCCGCGTAGCTCGTCAGCGCTGATCCCGTGCCTTCGGTACCGACGTCGAGCCCCCGCCCGAGCGACTCGAACGCCCAGCGATTCGCCATCCCGAAGCTGATCGCCTGTCCGGGCGCCGCCATCTCGGCGAAGGGCACGACCGCACCTGCGAACAGCACCTGCGGGAAGCAGAGCATCGGCAGCGCGAGCGTGGCCTGTGCGGCGTCTGCGACCGCGGCGGACGTGAGCAATCCGAGTGCCAGGGCGCACAGCGACTCGATCATCAGCGTCACAAGCAGCACCGCGTAGGTGCGCAGGCTGGCGTCGGGCAGTCGATCGAGCGCTCGAAGCACCGCGAGCATCGCCACGTTCACGGCCGCCAGCAGCGGTAGCAGCACCGCGACCTTGGAGGCGAGGTAGGCAACGACACTCAGTCCCGCCAACCGTTCGCGGCGAAACACCGAGAACTCGCCGACGATCTGCAGCAGCCCGTACGTGAGGCCGAAGAAGAACCCGGCGAACGCCACCCAGAAGATCGTCTGCACCGGACCGAGTGACCCGGGACCCGACTGCTCGAAGCCGCCTGCTCTGAACAGCACGGCCATCATCGAGATCACGAGGACGGGTGAGCCGATCAGCACGGCGAGCGTGAGCCGGCTCCGAACGAGGACGTCGGCGTTGCGCAGCGTGAGCAGCGCCCCCTGACGCAGCGGACCGACACGGCGATACGGCCGGCGTCGGCGCGTTCGCCTCGGGCGCGCGACGGAACGACCGGCTCGACGCTGCCGGCGAAGCGCGCAGCCCACTGTCCGGGTGTGCCCTCCTGTGCGAGGCACCGGTAGACGTGGGCGAGGTTGGTGACCTCGAAGTAGCGGCGCGCATCGTCGGGTGTTCCGGCGAACGCCAGGTGACCGTGGCGGGCGAGGAACACGACGCGGTCACATGCCTCGATGTCGGCGGGGTCGTGGGTGGTCAGCACCACGGTGACGCCGCGATCCGCGAGTCGGCGAAGGACCGTCAAGCACGTCGGCCGACGTTGCGGGGTCGAGCCCCGAGGTCGGCTCGTCGAGGAAGAAGATGCGGGGGCGGGTCAGCAGCTCGACCGCGATGCTCGCTCGCTTGCGTTGCCCTCCGGAGAGGTCGTCCGACGGGGACGTCGCGGCGGTCGGCCAGCTCGAGGTCACGGAGCGTGTCGTCGACGACGCGGTCGACCTCGCCTCGGTGCGCTGTCGGCGGGCAGGCGGAGCCGGGCGGCGTAGCGAAGCGTCCGTCGCAGCGGGAGCCCGCGGTGGATGATGTCGTCCTGGGGGACGAACCCGATGTCGCCGGGTTCGAGCGCGGCGGAGCGGCCGTCGTAGGTCACGCTTCCCGAGGTCGGTCGGCGGAGACCGGCCATCGTCTCGAGCAGCGTGGTCTTGCCCGCTCCGCTGCCGCCCACCAGCGCGACGAGCTCGCCGGGCTCGATCGACAACGAGATGTGCTGAAGGAGCTCGTGGTCGCCCGCCTGCTGACTGACGTCGAGCACATCGAGGCGGACGCCGAGCGGCGCAGATCGATCGGCCCCGAGTGGATCGATCGTCGTGATCTCGGCGAGTGCCATTGCTCAGTCCCCCTCGTAAAAGCACGATCGTTCGTGCGTGCTGACAGTACGAACGATCGTGCTATCTTGTCAAGGTGGAAGTGCGAGCGAAGCGGCCCGCGGGTGTCCGCACCCGTGCGGCGATCCTGCGCGAGGCGGTGTCGCTCGCAACCGTCGAAGGTCTCGAGGGACTGTCGATCGGGACGTTGGCGACCGCGCTCGACATGAGCAAGAGCGGCCTCTACGCGCACTTCGGGTCGAAGCAGGAGCTCCAGCTCGCCACGATCGAGGAGGCGGACCGGGTCTTCGAGGCGGAGGTCATCGAGCCCGCGCTGGCCGCGCCGCCGGGCGTCGCTCAACTCGTCGCGGTGTGCGACGCGTTCTTCGACCACCTCGAGCGCCGACGGTTCCCGGGCGGCTGCTTCTTCGCCGGCGCGGCGCTCGAGATGGGCGCCCGCCCCGGACCGGTCAACGAACGGATCGTCGCGTTCCAGATCTCATTCGTGGCGCTCATCCGCCAGTTCGTAGTCAGGGCACAGGAGCTGGGGCAGCTCGCAGACGACGAGGACGCGGATCAGCTGACCTTCGAGCTGAACGGCATCATCCTCGCCGCCAACACGAACTTCGTCCTCCACCAGGATCCCCGCACCCTCGACCTCGCCCGACAGGTCGTGCGCCGGCGGCTCGGCGTGAAGTCGGTTTCGAGCGAGTAGCCGCAGGTGTCTGCGTCGGTGACGGCCGGGTTCTCCATCTCTGTGCCGAGGTCGGGCTGCCGGCGGTGTGGGAGCGCGCCGGCTTCGCGCAGCGAGACCGGTACCGCGTGGTGATCGGGGCGAAGCGGGCACTCGCCGGTGGCTGACCGGGTGCCCGTGCTGTTGCTCACGGGCACCGTGGGCGCCGGGAAGACGACGATCGCGTTGGAGATCAACGACGTGCTCGCGGAGATGCAGATTCCGAACGCCGCGATCGACCTCGACGCGTTGGCCGCACAGTGGCCACCGCGCTAGAGGACGTCGCCGTCGAGAACGCAGGTACGCCGCGCGACGTCGCGCTCGAGATCCTGCGGCGCGCTGGCTGGATCTAAGAACTTCCCATCATCTCGGCCATGCGCCGGTCCATCTCCTCGCGGCTCACGTCCTCGATGTGGGTGCTCAGCATCCATTGGTGACCGAACGGGTCGCGGAGGCGTCCGCCGCGGTCGCCATAGAACTGGTCGGCAAGCGGATAGATGATCTCGCAACCAGCGTCAACGGCTTGCGTCCACAGCTCGTCGACGTTCGGGATGTTGAGCGCCATGATCGCCGTGACGTTGCCATTGACCGATCCGGGCGCGACGCCTTCGCCATCGCCCTCGTCGGTCACGTAGACGACCGAGTCGCCGATGCGGAGCTCAGCGTGGATCACCCGATCGCCCTCGAAGACCGGCTCGCCGAGCACCTCTGCTCCGAATGCCTCGGTGTAGAAGCGCAGCGCCTGCGGCCCCCTCGTCGCGGAACACGAGCCGAGGCGTGACCGTGTGAAGGTGCTCAGGGACAGGTTGAACCTTCGGTGCCATGCTCTCTTGATACCCCGGAGAGGGCACGCCGAACAGGGGCGTACTCCGCGAACGCGTCGAGGAACGTCGCCTCCCAACGGCTCGCGTGATCGGGGAAACCCAAGCGGTAGTACAGCATCCGCCGTGTCGTCGGGGCTGAGGTTGCCGCCCGTGTTGTGGCCCAGCAGGAAGTGCGCCAGAAGCAGGTCGCCTCGCCGCCCGAGCACCGGTACCTGTGCTGGCGAGCGGCGGTGGGTCGCCAGCATCGTGATGTGCCCGCCGGTCTGCATCAGCACGTCGGTGCCTCGGTCGTGGAAGAGCTGTTGGTGCACGAGGTGCGAGCCGGGCCACACCCACACGCTGCCCTGATCGATCTCGGTCTCGTCGCTCAGGAAGATGCCGGCGAGGAGGGTGAACGAGTGGGGCGCGATCTGGTCGGGACTCTGGCGAACGTGGCCGTCGATGTGCGGGCCGCCGGGACGGTGGTCGTACGGCGGGATGTTCAGCGCGATCTGGATGTGGTCGAGGATCAGCGCGAGCGAGTCCGGCGCAACGAGCTCCTCCGCGATCGCGAGCGCGCCTGAGCGCAGTCAGCGCGGCGTGCGCGGCCGGCAGCTGCGACGGCGGGAGGAACCAGAAGTGCTTGCCGCGCGTGCTCCGCCGGCGGCGGGTCGCGCGCGAGGAGTGCGTCGATCTCGGCATCGGCGGCCGCGAGCAAGGGCTCGCTGACGACACCCGGCACGACGAGATATCCATCGCTCGCGAACTCGACGAGGAGAGCATCGCTCAGCACCGCATGACGGTACCGAGGCGCTGTCGCGCGGTGATCTCCATTCCGTCGGGTCTGGTGAACCTCAGTCGCCGATCGGGACCTCGGGCGACGCGGAACCCGCGCTTGTGGATGGCTGTGTGATGAGCGAGGCACAGGAAGCAGAGGTTGTCCATGTCGGTGCTTCCACCGTCGGCCCAGTGAACGATGTGGTGGCCGTCGCACCGCTCCGGCGAGCGGTCGCAGCCCGGGAACATGCATCCCCCGTCTCGCACCGTGAGCGCTCGACGCTGAGCGGCGCTGATGAGCCGTTGGCTGCGGCCGAGATCGAGGATCTCGCCGTCGGCCCCGACGACGACTCGGCTGACCACCGCGTCGCACGCCATGAGGCGCACGGTGTCGGGATCGATGACCGGGCCGCCGACGATGCGGCCGGCTCCGCTCGCGTCGCGCAGGTCCTCGGCGCGCACCACGATTGTCAGCTCTGATCGGGCTGCGCCGTCGCCACGCATCAGGTTCATCAGCGCGTCGGCCCGGCGTTGGGCCGGAGTGCGTCGTGGTCCACCCTCGACCGCGTTCTCGGCGCGGAGCAGTGCGTCGTATTCGGCCAGCAACGCGGTGGCGAGCTCGGCCCCGTCGGCGGGCTCGAGCAGCCCGTCGAGAGCCCACATGCCTTCGAACGTCTCGGACAGATGGAATCGCCTGTGCTCGTGCTGGGCACCGGCGTCGTCGCTTCCGGACTCGGCGTCGACGCGGAGCAGCCACTCGCGCAGCAACTGGTGCAGTTGGTCGACCGAGAGCTTGTGCGCGTGCTCCACAAGGATCGCTTCGTCGCGGGCGAAGGCCTTACGGGTAGCGTCGCTGCGTCCGGCCGCGTTTGCGAGCAGCACGACCTTCGCCGATCCGAGATCACCGCGCCGAGCGGCGTCGGCCGTGCGGGGCATGTCGCGCAGCCGCCGAGAGGTGCGCACCAGCACCCCGGCGGACGCCCTGCTCATCTCACAGCGCGATGCCAGCCATGTCGCCGCCGACAGTGCTCCGTCGGCCGCCCACTGCTGGCGGGCGTCCCACGCGGCCACCGTGTCCAACAGCGCAGCGTCGTGCTGGTTGCGTCGCCGGTCGAGCTCGCAGATGCGTGCGGATAGCTCGTCACCCGTCAGCGAGCTGAAGTCGACCTCCCGCAGTCCCACGTTCTCCAACTCGTCCTCACAGGGCCAAGCGGCCTAAGACCAAGCCAACGACGGGGAAGTCGAGACACATCATCTCAGGGGGGTGGGACATTTCCTCCGGGGCACGTCAAGAAGTCGGCGCTCGAGCCCAGAGAACACCTGGTCGAGGAGCCGTCGGCCGTGATCGCGCGCAGCTCGTCGACCTCGAGCGGCGTCTCACTGAACAACGTGAAGACATGCGACGTGGGGTCAATCGGGATGGTGATGACCTCACCACCCTCGAGCACGACATCAACGGTCACGATCTCGTCGGCAACGAGCCCGGCCACATGCCAGTAGTCGGCCGAGGCCTCGGGGCCGTGCACGATCTGGATTGGCGACGCCGCGGAGAGCGGCGGGAAGCAGAGGTATCTGCCCTCGGCCCCGTTGCCGGCGTCGACTTCGAAGGTCACGCACTGTTCCCCGTCAGGGTTCGAGCCGCCCGACATCGTCCACCTCACCGAGCCCCATGTGCCTGTCGCAAGAGGCATGAGAAAGTCGTGCGGGCCGGGCTGGCTGCCCTCCTCTTCGGCGTCGAACACCGGCAGGTCCTCGCTCGAACCGGGTGCGACGATGTCCGCGGCGTCGGGTTCGTCGATGTCGACCTCCACGCCGAAGTCCCAGAACTCCATCGTCCACGAGACGTACACAGGCTCGAGCCTGATGTCGATGCTCCCGTCGGCAGACGCCGAGGCCGACTCGATCTCCTGGTGCCACAGGAGCCGCCGGAGTCGACCCTCGCCGTCTACATCGATCGTCGCGACTCCTCGGTACGACGGCATGAACGATCGGAACGGCACCCCGGCCGGAAGCCCGTCGGGCAGCGAGAGTGTTTGTCGGGTCGTCGCGCTGCCCCGAACGGTGCCAACCCCAGCGTCCTCGATGCTGGCCGCGGAGCTGCGTCAGCGTCGACACGATCGCGACCGGATCCGTGGGAGTGTCGGGACCTTGGGCGTTGCCCGGGATGGGCGGTCTTCGGTACCACTCGATCGGATCCGCCTCGAGGCCGATGAACATCGCTCCGTCGGTCGCGATCAGGATCGACGTCGTCCCGTCGACCAGCTCCGTCGAGCTCGTCAGCCGTCCCGCGCCGGTCGCAAAGTCCACGACCCCCTCGGCGATGGTCGGTTCCTCGGGCTCGTCCTCGAAGCCAGCAATCGTCTCGAGCCGGACACGGGCAGTTGGCGCCTCGACGGCGGCTTCCGAGCTCGCGGCGATGACGGTCCGCTCGCCGGGCGAGGAGCAGCCCGCCACAGTCGCGACGATGACCGCGACGACAAACAGCGTTCGACCCACCCCACGACCCACCGCTCCCAGGCTAGAGCGGCTCTGACTGGCCACTATTCCAAGTAGGCCTCGAGCGCGGCCGCCTGTGCGCGCAGCTCCTGCGCATCGTCCGGCCGTCCCAGCCGCTCGCGCTCCTCCGCCGCACCTCGGAGCTCGGTCCGTTCACGCTCCACGATCAGCCCCACATCGAGGTCGCTCAGCTCGCGCCGAGCGACCTCGGTGGATCCGGCCGGCGCCGTCAGCGACACCTGGCCGTCGGACGCGACCGCCTCGGCGTTTGCGATCGCGGCCAGAGCGGCGCGCAGGACCGCGACCCGCGCGGAGTCGCGCGCCTTCATCGCGGCGGTGAGGTCGGCTTGCATCTGTGCACGGACGTCCACGAGGCGCGGACCGTATCGGGATGCTGAACTGATGTCGTGCGACATGCGCGACCGCCCGCGCTCGACGAGCTCGAGCCCGTCTTGGTCCAGCTCCGCGCCCTTCCCGACCTGAAGGAGAAGTCGCGCGGCACCTTCTATCGGAGGAGTCAGGCGTTCTTGCACTTCCACGAGGACCCTGCCGGCCTCTTCGCGGATGTGCGGCTCGACGACGGCGACTTCACCCGAATGCGCGTGAGCACGAAGGCCGAGCAGCGCGCATTGATGACGGCGGTGAGAGCGGCGCTCTAGGCGGAGAGACCGTGCGCGACGCGGCGCTCTCTGTCGTCGGGTTCCAATCGCCAGGTGCGTACGAGGTCGTCGACGATCTCGGCGACCCAGATCAGCGTGAGGAGGCTCTCCTCCTCGTCGGGGAGCCCCAAGTGCGAACCGGTCGTGTGGCCGAGCACCGCCACGGCGCCATCACGCGACACGATCTCGTGCGGATAGATGAGGTACTCGGGCCACGACGACGCGTAGCCGTGCCACGCCTCGATGTTCGCGTCGCGTCCAACGAGGGGCGCCTCGTCGAACACGATCAGCTGGTGATCAGGCGCCATGAGGCGGCCGAGGCCGTCGACGTCTCCGGCGTTGATGCAGGCAATGAACTCACGCGTGACCTCGACGTCGCCCATGCGGCTTCTCCTCGACTCGGCGCTTCAGCTGCCCGAGGCTTTCTTCCCACATCGGAGCGAAGCTCTGCAACCAGCCGAAGTAGATGTCGGCCAGGGGCTGGGGATCGAGCTGGTAGTGCCACTCGCGTCCCTGCTCCTCGGCGGTCACCAGGTTCGCATCGCGCAGCACCCGTAAGTGCTTCGACACCGCGGGACGGCTGATGCGCGGGAACCGGGCCGCGATCTCCCCCGCGTTGGCGCCCGGCTGGTCGCGCAGCAGGTCGAGGATCGCGCGCCGCGTCGGGTCGGCCAACGCGGCGTACGGGTCAGCCTTGGACACGGCTGCGCAGCGCCTCCATCTGTCGGTTGGTCCAGCCGCCTTCGAAGCCGCGGTGGACGTCTGCGGCCACGGTGAGCGAGCCGAACCGCTCGAACCCATGGTGGAAGAGCTCGACCAAGGTCCCCGCCCCCGATGCCGTCAACCGGATCGTGATGAGGGCGGGCACTGGCCAGCCGTGGCCGACCCAGTCCTGCTCGAACGTCAGCTCATTCGGCGGGTCGTACACCAGCACATTCCCGACGAAGCGCAGATCGTCACCACCCGCGTCGGTCTCGACGTGCGCACCCACTCGCGGTTCGTACGCGACGAGCGCGTGGCCGGTTCCGAACCAGTCCTGCATCGCCTCGAGCGACTCGAACTCCTCCCACACCCGTTCCGGCTTCGCGTCGATCCACGTGCAGCGCCGTACTGACGGCTCTCCGATCACGGTGCTCATCGCGCCCTCCGTTCGTGTCACCAACGGGTTACATGTAACCATATGGTGACGTAAATGTCCACTCTCCGCTTGTCCTCCGAATTCCCCGATGAGACGCTGCCGCCCATGGCGACCTGGAGTGAGTTCAAGCAGTCCGATCCCGAGATGGCCGAGGCGGGGCGCGCGCTCCTCTACCAGTTCGGTGTCGGCCTCGCGTTTCTCGGCACCGTGCGCAAGGACGGAGTCGCTCGACTACGCCCGGTGTGTCCCCTGCTGACCGAGGACGAGATGTATCTGTTCGTGGTCCCGTCGCTCAAGCGGAGTGATCTTCTCCGCGACGGCCGCTGCGCGCTGCACTCGTTCCCGCCGGAGAGCAACGAGGACGCGTTCGGCATCACGGGTCGGGCGACCTTGTGCGACAACTCGGCGACGCGGGAGCGCCTCGCGACACAGTTCTCGACAGAGCGCACCGCGTTCGGGGGCCCGAGGCCGGCCGAGGAGGACCTTCTGTTCACCGTCACCATCGACTCGTGCTTCCTCACGAAGACGACGGGCCACGGCGACCCGCATCCCGAGCATCGAGTGTGGCGCGAGGCACCGGCGCGATGATCGGTCAGCTCCACTGATGCAGGTCGCTGAGCCGGTCGACGACCTCGTCGAACCGGTCCCGGTCGAGCGCGCCGCCCTCTCTCCGCACGACCGCGGGATCGATGAGCAGCAGCCGGTCGAGCTTCACGTAGCTGCGACGGCCGGATCGGTCCCACGGTCCGGAGCCGATCTCCATGTTGTCGGGATGCGCCGTGTGGTCCTTCGACGTGAAGGGAACGGCGACGAGGCGATCGTGATCCCACCCGATGACGAGCACAGGGCGGTCTTTGCCCTGCGACGCATCGTCCTCGTAGGGCACCCACGTCCACACGACCTCGCCCGGATCGGCGTCACCGTCCTTGTGCGGGGCATACGTGACCACGGGCTTCGCGGAAGGCCGCGCCGTGACCACACCGGTGTGCGCGCCGCGCTGCGGAGTGGGCGCGGCGGACTGCTCGCGCGGCGCGAGCAGTGAGCGCAGCCAGCGCCCGAGCCGTCCAGCCATCGAGTACTAGGCGCGCGTCTCGGCCGGGCGCCGTCGAGAGCTGATCACGCCCGTGTCGAAGCCGGCGAGGTGCAACCCGCCGTGGAAGCGCGCGTGCTCGATCTTGAGGCACCGGTTCATCACGACGTTGAGCCCGGCCTCGTGACCGCGGCGTGCCGCCTCGTCGCTCCACAGGCCGAGCTGGATCCAGAGTGTCTTCGCGCCGTGCGCGATCACTTCGTCGGCGACCGCGGGGAGGTCGTCCGGCTTGCGAAACACGTCGACCAGGTCGACGGTGACCGGCAGCGCATCGAGCGAGGGATACACCTTGTGCCCGAGGATCTCGTCCGCCGTGGGATTCACGAAGTACACCTCGAAGTCGGTGCTCGACGAGACCATGTAGGTGGCGACGAAGTAGCTCGGCCGGGCGATGTTCGCCGACGCGCCGAGGAGCGCGACCGTTCGGGTGCTCTGAATGATGTGGAGGCGCTCGCGCGCGGTGGGCGGAGTCCACTCGGTCACGCTTTCGGCGCTCACGTGCCGGCCGCCTTGTCCAACGCGCGATCGAGGTCGCGGAGGATGTCGTCGACGTCCTCGAGCCCGACCGAGATGCGGATGAGGTCTGCGCCCACCCCCGCCGCCGCCAGCGCGTCGTCGGACAGTTGCTGGTGCGTCGTGGACCCCGGGTGGATGACCAGCGTGCGGGCATCGCCCACGTTCGCGAGGTGGCTGCACAGCTCGACTGACTCCGTGAACACCTGCCCGGCGGCGCGTCCGCCCTTCACGCCGAACGCGAAGACTGCGCCGGGACCCTTCGGCAGGTAGTGGTTGGCGCGCTCGTGGAACGGCGAGTCGGGGAGTCCGGCGTACCGGACCCAGGACACTCGCTCGTGCGACGCGAGGAACTGCGCGACCACGTTCGCGTTGGCGACGTGTTGCTCCATGCGCAGCGCCAGCGTCTCCAACCCGATGAGGAAGAGGAACGCGTTGAACGGCGACATGCATGCACCGAAGTCGCGCAGCTGCTCGACCCGCAGCTTCATGCAGAAGCCGTACTCGGCGAAGTTCTCCCAGAACCGCAGCCCGTTGTAGGAGGCGACCGGTTCGGTCATCTGGGGGAAGCGGCCCGAGTCCCAAGGGAAGCGACCCGACTCGACCGCGACACCGCCGATCGACGTGCCGTGGCCACCGATGAACTTCGTCGCGGAGTGCACCACGATGTCCGCGCCATGCTCGATGGGCCGGCACAGGTACGGCGTCGCCAGGGTGCCGTCGACGACGAGCGGCACACCGGCTGCGTGCGCGACGTCGGCGAGCGCGGTCAGGTCGGCGATCGAGCCCGATGGGTTCCCGATGACCTCGGTGTACACGGCCTTCGTGTTCGGCTTGATGGCGGCGGCGTACTCCTCGGGATCGTCACTCGCGATGAACGTGGTGTCGAGGCCGAACCGGCGCAGGGAGACGTCGAGCAGTGTGTGCGTGCCGCCGTACAGCTGCGCGCTCGCCACGATGTGATCGCCCGCGCCGGCGAGGGCCGCGAACGTCAGCAGCTCGGCGGACTGGCCGCTCGCGGTCGCGACACCGCCGATAGCGCCTTCGAGGTTCGCCATGCGCTCTTCGAACGACGCCACGGTGGGGTTCGCGATCCGGCTGTAGATGTTCCCGAACTTCTGCAGCGCGAACAGGTCCGCCGCGTCCGCGGAGTCCTCGAATACGAAGCTCGTCGTTTGGTAGATGGGAACCGCTCGAGCTCCCGTTGTCGGGTCAGGCCCAGCGCCCGAGTGCACGGCGCGGGTGCGGAAACCCCAGGTCTCCTCGATCATGCGCCCATGCTGTCAGGTGAAGTCGGGGCGCTCCCGCTGTGTTCGCTTCAGCTCGTACATCCCGGGCGTGCGGGCGAGTCGCTCGACGCAGTCCCAGATCTCGAGGGCCTCCGGGCCGCGGGGGATCCGGTTGATGACCGGCCCGAAGAACGAGGTCTCCTCCGCGGTGCCCGGTGAGAACGTGAGGATCGGCGTGCCGACATCTCCACCCGTGCGACTCAGCGCGACCGCCGTCTCCTCGCGGAGTACCTCGTCCCACTTCTCGTCGTCCGCGGCGGCCACGATGTCGCTGCCGAAGCCTGCGGCCGTGATTGCCTCGCCGATCAGCGAGTAATTCGCCTCACGGATCTCCTTCGCGCTGCGTCCTTCGTTGTGCAGCCGCGTGCCGTACTCGGTGTAGAGGCGGCCGACCGCGTCGTTTCCTCCCGCGACGCGGGCGGCCGCCGCGGCGCGGAGCATCATGCGGCCGGCGCCGTGCACGCGTCCGTACGGTGAGGTCGGGTCGTGTTCGAAGTCCTTGTCCTCGTTCACGATGCGAAGACAGATGAACCGCCACTCCACGTCGTACGAGCGTTGCGAGGCAACCTCGACGACCCATCGACTCGTGACCCACGCCCATGGGCAGACAGGGTCGAGGAAGAACTCGACGTCGCTCATCGGCTCAGGCTACGGGAAGGCCGGCGCTCAGCCATCCTGACCACCCGCCGAGCACGTCGGAGACGTCGGCAAACCCCGCCGCCCGCAAGACGCTCGCCGCGGTGCTCGACCGGTAACCGCCGGCGCAGTAGACGACGGTCGGCGCGTCCGGGTCGAGCTCGTCGAGCCGCGGCACCAGCTCGGCGAGGGGGATCGTCACCGCGCCAGGAATCGTGCCCGCCTCGAGCTCGAACGGACCGCGCACGTCCAGGATCTGGACGTCTGTGCGAGTCGCGAGTTGCGACGACGACAGACGGGACGCGACGTCGATGAGCCCCGGGTGGGCGAGGAACTCGCGGACTGGGTCCGCGAGCACTCCGACGACCGCGTCGAAGCCGATCCGAGCGAGACGAACCCGCGCTTCGATCTCGTGTCCATGGGGGGCGACCAGCACGATGCGCGTGCCCGCCGCGACCACCTCGCCCGTGTACTCGGCGAAGCGACCGCCGAGTCCGACGTTGATCGACCCGCGGATGTGCCCGGCTGCGAAGTCGATGTCGTCTCGACAGTCCACGATCGTCGCGCCCGCCCGTTGCTCGCGCATCACCTCGTCGAACGTGAGCCGCCTCGGCGGCTGCTCCTCCTGGAGCAACTCGTGCGCCTGTCGGTTGCGGCTCGCGCTGAATGCGAAGTAGAGCGGCGCCGCCGCTTGTCCTTGCAGCACCGCGTCGACAAAGGCGTCTTCCGTCATCGGCTTGAGCGCATAGTTCCATCGGCGCTGCTCGCCGATCGTCGACTGGGTCTCGGTCGACAGGTTCCTCCCGCACGCGGATCCAGCGCCGTGCGCGGGGAACAGCCGCGTCGCATCCGGCAGGAGCATCAGCTTCTCGCGCAGCGACCGGTACAGCAGGCGCGCGAGATCGTCGGCGGACTCACCCGCCGCCGCGAGTAGGTCGGGGCGTCCGACGTCGCCGATGAACAACGTGTCGCCGGTGAGGACGCCGTAGGGGACCTCGTCGGCAGCGTGCTCGCGGACGACGACGCTGATCGACTCGGGGGTGTGCCCGGGCGTCTCCATGACTTCGAGCGTGACGTCGCCTAGCGACAGCACCTGTCCATCGCGGAGAAACTCGGCGTCGAAGTCGACCTTGCCTTCGCCCGCAGAGCCGAACGAGATCACAGCACCCTGTTGCTCCGCGAGCTCGAGGTGACCGGACAGAAAGTCGGCGTGGAAGTGCGTCTCGATGACCCGCTCGATCTTCAGGTCGTGTTCAGCGGCATCGGCGACGTACTGCTCGACGTCGCGCTGCGGATCGACGACGACCGCGCGGCCGGTCTTCGTGTCGCCGATCAGGTACGACGCGTGGGACAGGCACCCCAGGTAGTACTGCCTGAAGAACACCGGTTGCCAGCCTACCGAGCAGTGTCGGGCCGGCCCCCGAGGTGGTGGAACGCGATCGCCGCCGCGCTCGCGACGCCGAGCGAGTCGACAGCGGGAGCCATTGGGATGCGGGCTCGCTGGTCGGCGGCGGCGAGCGCCTCTCTCGTGAGGCCCGGGCCCTCCGCCCCGAGGAGAATCGCCGTGCGCTTCGGGCGCTCGAGTGACGCGATCGACGGCGCCCCGCGATGCGGGCTGAGCGCGATCACGGTGAAGCCAGCGACGCGCACATGGGCGATCGCATCCGGCCAGGGCTCGAGCCGAGTGAACGGAATCCCGAACACCTCGCCCATCGAGACGCGGATCGAGCGCCGGTAGAGCGGATCGCAGCACGTCGGGTCGAGAAGCACGCCGTCGACGCCGAGGGCGGCCGCGCTCCGAAAGATCGAGCCCAGGTTCTCGTGGTCGTTGATGCCTTCGAGGACCGCGAGGCACGACGCCTCGCGCCACAGCGCTTCGGGCCGCGGTTGCACGAGGCGGGTCACCGAGGCGAGCACGCCCCGATGGATCGGGAACCCAGTGACCCGGTACATCACATCGAAGGGGACGAGATAGACGGGTGCCGGGTCAGCGACGAGGGCGGCTCCGAGCGCACCGAGCCGCCGCCATTGCGGCTCGGCGATCAACGCCGAACGCATGGGGTAGCGCGACCGCAAGAGCCGCGCGACGACCAACGCGCCCTCCGCGATGCAGACGATGTCACCTTCCAATTGGCGTCGGAGCACTGCGTCGGTCAGGGCCACGTACTCCTCGAGCCGAGGGTCGTCGTAGTCGGTGATCGTGATCGGCTCGGCCACGCGACGATCCTGTCACCGAAGCTCCCCGCTGCGACCGGTAGCGTCGAGCGAAGTGCGCACGTGCTCGCGTCCAGATTGCGCGGATCCCGCGGTCGTGCTGTTGGGGTTCGACGCCTCCCGCCGGCTCGCGTGGTTCGCATCACTCGACGAGGCGGTCGGTCGCCACAGTGGCGAGTTGTGCCAGCGCCACGCGGAGTCGATGGTGGTTCCCAAGGGCTGGTGGCTCGACGACCAGCGTGTGGAGCCTCAGCTGTTCACCCCGCCGCCGACTGCTCACTCAGCCACCGCTGAGGCGGGTCGAGTGAGCAAACGGTCGGCCGTGACGGAGACCGAACCCGAGCCGCTGCCCCTCGAAGAGGCACCCGCGCCGTCCGACCCTCAGGAGTGGGCGCCGCGGTTCGATCGCGACGACGACCTCGACGGCCTGCTCGACGCGGGCACGCCGCTGCTCGGCCGCGCCTTCAGCGGCCGCCCCCGACCTCAGGGCAGCCGCGGGGCGACGTAGATCGAGGTCAGGTACGGGTTCGGTTCACTGGTCCACCGTCGGGCCGCTCTGGCGGATGAGCTTGGCGACGAGAGCGGTCCAGCCTGTCTGGTGGGCGGCGCCGAGGCCCTTGCCGCTGTCGCCGTGGAAGTACTCGTAGAACGTGATGTGGTCGCGCCAGTGGGGGTCGTTGTCGAAGAGCAGGTGGCCGCCGTTCGACGGGCGGCCGCCCTCGCCCGGGAGGAACAGGCCGATGAGTCGCCTCGACAGCTCGGCGGCGACGCCCGACAAGTCGTCGAACTGTCCCGATCCCACCGGCATCTCGACCGTGAACTCCGGACCGAGGTAGTGGTGGAAGCGCTGCAGCGACTCGATCATCAGGTAGTTCACGGGGAACCACACGGGGCCCCGCCAGTTGGAGTTGCCGCCGAACATCCCGGTGGTGGATTCTCCCGGCTGGTAGCTCACCGAGTAGTCGTCGCCGCCGAGCATGAGCGAGACCGGGTGTCGCCTCGTGGATCTTCGAGAGCGAGCGCAATCCGTTCGGTGACAGGAACTCGTCCTCGTCGAGCATGCGAGCGAGGATGCGGCGGAGACGGTCGGGGCCGACGAGCGACATGAGCCGACGCTCGCCCACGCCGGGTCGGTTCATCGTGAAGATGTTGGCGCAGAGGTCCGGGCGGTTCTTCTGGAACCAGCGCATGCGCTCGGCGAAGTCCGGCAGCATGTCGAACACCCGAGGTTCGATCGTCTCCACTGCGAACAGCGGGATCAGGCCGACGAACGAGCGGACCTTCAACGGGATGTGCTGCTGGCCGATGTCGAGCACGTCGTAGAAGAAGCCGTCGTCCTCGTTCCAGAGCGAGAGCCCCTCGCCTCCGAGGTTGTTGGCTGCGTGCGCGATGTAGAGGAAGTGCTCGAAGAACTTCGTCGCTACGTCCTCGTAGGACTTGTTGATCTGCGCCAGCTCGAGCGCGATCGCGAGCATGTTGAGGCAGTACATCGCCATCCAGCTCGTCGCGTCGGATTGGGCCAGGCGCCCGCCGTCGGGCAGCGGAGCCGACCGATCGAAGAGGCCGATGTTGTCGAGGCCGAGGAAGCCACCCTCGAAGACGTTCAGTCCTGCCGCGTCCTTGCGGTTCACCCACCAGCTGAAGTTGATGAGCAGCTTGTGGAAGATCCGCTCGAGGAAGTCAGTGTCCTTCCTGCCGGTGCGAGCGCCGTCGATCTTGTAGACCCGCCATGCCGCCCACGCGTGCACCGGCGGGTTCACATCGTTGAACGCCCACTCGTACGCGGGGAGCTGTCCGTTCGGGTGCATGTACCACTCGCGGCAGAACAGCAGCAGCTGTTCCTTCGCAAAGTCAGGATCGACGATCGCCATCGGGAGCATGTGGAACGCGAGATCCCACGCGGCGTACCAGGGGTACTCCCACTCGTCGGGCATCGAGATGATGTCGGCGTTGTAGAGATGCACCCACTCCGAATTGCGACCGTTCTCCCGACCGGGCGGCGGCGGTGGCATCGCGGGGTCACCTTCGAGCCACTCCCGCACGTCGTATCGGAAGTGCTTCTTCGCCCACAGCAGGCCGCCGATCGCGCGGCGTTGCACGTCGCGGAGCGGACTTTCCGCCGGAACATCGGCGAGGTCGTCGAAGAACTCGTCGGCTTCCTCGCGACGCGAGCGCAGCACGTCGTCGAAGTCGGTGCCGACGCCCTCGCCCTCGGGTCGGACGTTCGTGAGCCGCACGCGGACGCTGACCGACGCGCCGGCAGGCACGTCGAAGCGGTACCAGGCCGAACCTTTCGTGCCGAACTGCGCCGGGTTCACGCTTTCCGCCCCTGAGATCACGTGGTCGTTGATGCCGTCCTTCGGGAACGGAGTCGCGTTCTGGATCCCCCACAGCCGCTGCGTGTTCGTCTCGTTCTCGCAGAAGAGAAGCTGCGGGTGGTCGTCGCAGACGAGCCAGCGGGAGCCGAGTGAGCCGTGGGTGGTCTCGATGACGTTGTGCGCCACCGCGCGGAGCTGCGCGCGGCGGTTGTCTCGTCCCCACGACCAGGTGTTGCGGAACCAGACCGTGGGAAGGAGGTGGAGGGGGGCCGCCTCGGGGCCTCGATTGTGCGCCTCGATCAGGATGCAGATGTCGTCGGGCGCGCTCTTCGCGTACGTGATCTCGACGTCGAAGTACCGGGACTCCTCGAACACGCCGGTGTCGACGAGCTCGTACTCGTCCTCTTCACGCCCTCGGTGCCGGTTGCCCTCGACGAGGTCGGCGTAGGGGAACGCGCGTTGGGGGTACTTGTACAGCCAGCGCATGTACGAGTGGGTCGGCGTCGAGTCGAGCGCCCACCAGTACTCCTTCGCGTCTTCGCCGTGGTTGCCTTCGGAGTTCGTCAGGCCGAAGAGGCGCTCCTTCAGGATCGCGTCGTTCGTGTTCCACAGCGCGACGGAGAAGCACAGGTGCTGCCAGTGGTCGCTGATGCCGCCGAGGCCGTCCTCGCCCCAGCGATACGCCCGCGAGCGGGCGTGCTCGTGGGGGAACGAGTCCCACGCGGTGCCTCCGGGGCTGTAGTCCTCGCGCACGGTGCCCCACTGGCGCGCCGAGAGGTACGGACCCCACCGTCTCCACAGCGCTACCCGGTTGCGATCCTCGTCGAGTCGGCCTTGTTCGGCGTCATTGCTCATGGGTCCGGGCAGTTTATGAAGGCGTCTCGCACCCTGCCGGGGCCAGCGGTGACAGGTAGCGTCCGCTCGTGAGCATCGAGCGTGAGTTCGTCGGTCTGACGTCGCCCACCGCGGGACGCGCCGGCGCGGGCGGCCATCCCTGCCAAGGCGTGTACCACCGTCCGAGTGGCGCATCACCCACGACCGCGTTCATCGCCACTCACTACAACGTCGACTTCAGCGAGCACTACCTCGCCGCGTACTTGGCCGAGCGCGGCTACGGCTTCCTCGGATGGAACACGCGCTTCCGTGGCAACGAGGCCTACTTCCTCGCGGATCAGGCCCTGGTCGACATCGGAGTCGGCGTGCGGTGGCTGCGCGAGGTGGCAGGCGTCGAGCGGGTGGTGTTGCTCGGCAACTCCGGCGGCGGGTCGCTCATGGCGCTCTATCAGTCGCAGGCTGTGAACCCTTCGATGACCGCGCCGCCAGGCCTCAAGGTCGCGGAGGCGGTCCGCGATCTGCTCCCCGGCGACCTCTATGTGTCCGTCGCGTCGCATCCCGGCCGGCCCGAGGTGCTCACGGCGTGGATGGACCCGTCGGTCACCGACGAGCACGACCCAATCGGCACCGACTCGGACCTCGACATGTACGACGACCGCCACGGCCCGCCGTACAAGGTCGACTTCATCGCGCGCTACCGCGCCGCCCAGATCGAGCGGAACCGCCGGATCAGCGCGTGGTGCCACAGCGAGCTCGGTCGTCTGGCGTCGTACGGATTGACCGATCGCCTCTTCGTCGTACGCCGAACCTGGGCCGACCTTCGCTTCGTCGACGGCGCGATCGACCCCTCGAGCCGCACGGTGCCGCTCTGCTACGCCGGTGACCCCCAGCGAGCGAACAGCAGCGTCTTCGGCATCGGCGCGGTGAACACACTGCGCACCTGGTTGTCGATGTGGAGCCTCGACGACTCACCGTGCAGCGCGGCGAAGCACCTTCCGATGATCACGTTGCCGGGACTGGTGGTGCAGGCCGACTCCGACACCGGGGTGTTCCCGAGCGATGCGACCGGGATCTACAACGGGCTCGGATCGAGCGACAAGCAGATCTTGACGCTCGAGGGCGATCACTACTTCCTCAACCCCGGGAACGCTCGCGACAACCTCGCCGACACGATCGCCGCGTGGGTCACAGAGCGGACGTGAAGCGCTTCTCATAGTCGTCGGCGAGTGCGTTGAGCGCGGCGCGGCCGTCGCCGCTGAACGACGCGCCGTGCATGACCGCGATGGTCGTCGGTGCGAGCTCCGCGAGACGCCGGATCGTGGGCGCGGTGTCGGGCGTGAGGCAGGTGGCGCGAAACATGTCTTCGGCCTCGGCCGCAACTCCGACGATGTCGTCGGACGTGACCGGTGCGGGATCACCGAGGTTGGAGAACAAGTCGCCGGCGAAGAGCGTGCCGGTCGTCTCGTCGTACAGGAGGCGGGCCTCCCAGCCGTGGGGGACGTGCGGCGTGTCGATGTGGCGAACCCGGTGCGTGCCGAGCTCGAGCACCTGCCCGTCGACCATCGGCAGGGGCGGTCGATCAGCGAGGTCGTTGAGCGAGACCATGCAGCCCATGACGCCGTGCGCGACGGTGGCATGTGGCGCGGCAGCGAGGAGCAGGTTCATGGAGCCACACTCGTCGGATTCGACGTGGCCGAAAGTGATCCAGCGGAGGCTCTCGACCGGCCTGATCGAAGCGATCGCCTCGGACACGAGAGGGAACATCCCGCGGGGACCGGTGTGGAACAGCAGCGGCTGCTCATCGTCGATGAGGAACTGGTTGAACGTGAAGCCGGTCGGGCCGACGTCGGGAACGAAGGTCGAGAGGCGGTAGGTGTGGTCGGCGATTTCGGTGATGGATGTCTGCATGACAGGTCCTCTCAGAGGGGAAGCGGGTTGCTCAGGATGCCCTCGCCATGGGCGCGCTCGGCGAGGGTGCGCAGGAACTCGACGGCGTCGATCGTGACGACTTCGCCGCCTTCGCCGTTGCGGAAGCTGCCACCGGCCGGCCCAGTGAGGTGGAGCGTGAACGGCACGTCGTAGATCGACGCCCACTCGGCGACGTAGTCCTCCATCAGCCGACCGTCGTGCTCGGCGTCGAAGTCGAGCCCGTATCCGAGGGCGTGGGCGATGTCGACGCGATGCATCCACACGTCACGGGTGAAGCCGACGTCGAACAGATACGCAACCGGCTGCTTGCCGATGATGGGCAGGTTGAGCAGCTTGCGGTTCGCGATGAAGCGGGGGAGCTTCGTGCGGGCGCGGACCGCCTTCGGCGAGGTCGCGTCCCACTCGGCGATCAGCTCGTCGGTGGTGAGCGCAGCCCGCTCGCGGACCTGCACCTCGTTCATGCCGTCCCACCAGAAGGGGCTGCCGAGCTCGGCCATCACCGGCTTGCCCTTTCGCTTCTGGCGGACGAACTCGCGCGGCGACACCTGGCTCGCCGCCGACCCGACGACATGCGCCGCCATCGCTCGCACGTCCCACAGCTCGCAATCCGTCGGCTTCGACCAGTCCTCGGGGGCGATCGCTCGCATCAACGTTCCGAACTTCTTGTTCTCTACGGTGGCGATTCGCATCGCCTCGTCGTGGCCGATGCGCTCGATCGTGCGTGACGTCGCGGGTCGTGGTCATGGTCATCGTGCAGCCTTTCGGTTGGAGCTCGTTGGTGGAGTCGATCTCGGCGAAGAACATCGCGAGCACCCGGTCGGTGAGGCCGGCCCACCGATCGCCGCCGGGATCGTTGGCGGTCTGCTGGTCGGCGAGGCCGGCGACGAGCGTCGTGAACAGGTCGACGTCCCGTTGTGCGGTGACGCCCGCCGCCGAGAGCTTCGAGCGCACGAGCTCGTAGAACTCGATCGCGACCGCATACGAGTCCGGCGAGGGCTCGAAGCCCGGGATCTGGCGCTGAAACATCAGGACGTAGCGCACGACGTCCTCGGTCACGAACTGGAGGAGCATGCGGGTGAGATCGACAACTGCTTCGCGGACGTCCTCGGTGGGCGGGAGCGCCTTCGTGCGTTCGACCAGCGCGCGGTTGCCGGCCTCGAACATGGCGTCGTACAGCGCGTGCTTCGACTCGAAGTACGCGTAGAGCGAGGGCTGACGCAGGTCGACCAAGTCGGCGAGCTCGCGGAGCGAGATGCCGCCCAGTCCGTCGCGGTGGGCCAGCGTCCAGGCCGCGGCGAGGATCTGCTCCCGCTTCGCCTCGCGTCGCCGTGCTCGAGTATCTATCACTGATAGATTATCTATCAGTGATAGATAATCATGTCAACCCGCGGTGTAGGTCACCTGGGTGGCGCCGTCGGCGTCGCGCAGCGTGAGGGTGCCGGCGGACACCGAGTACGTCGCGACGTTCGAGAGAGCGGTGAAGTAGGCGTTCTCCGCGGTCATGACCTCGTCGGGGCAGGCCATCTTCGTGGAGGCGATGGGACCGATGATGAGGCCGTCGGCGCCTTCGACGGTGTAGCCGGCGTTGAATGTGTTGCAGCCGCCCGAGCCGGAGAGCGTGCCGTCCTCCGCGAACGTTGCCGTGAGCGCCTCGGTCTGGGCATTGGTCTCGACCGCGTCGGCGCCGTTGTTGACGCCGGTCGCCGTCCAGTCGCCCACGAGGGTCGAGGGGTCGGCTTCGTACACCAGAAGGGTCGCGCCGGTGTCGTCCGTCAGGACGAGAGCGTCGCCGTCGTCGAGAACGAACGACGCGACCTCGGGGAAGAGCTGCAACAGAGCGTCTTCCTGCGCTTGAACGTCACCCGTGCATCCGCGCTGCGTCATCGCGCCCATGTCGATGGTGAGAGCGTCTCCGTCGACGGTGTAGGAGCCGTTGAACTGGTTGCACGGCGTGGAGCCCGCGACTGCGTCCTCCGTGAACGAGAGGCTCGCTGGCTCGGCGACGGCCGGGACGCTGTCGCCCGACGCGTCGGTGTACTCCGTCAGCACCCACGACGTGCCCGGCGAGGCCGTCCGCGTCCGCGAGCGGGACGGCGGTGCCCTCCGTCTCCGAGTCGCTGTCATCGCCGCACGCGACGAGACCGAACAGAACGACCAGGCTGAGCGCAATGACCAGGGGACGGCGCAACATGAGAACTCCTCATCGGGGGATGCCACAAGTCTCGCCGACAGCGGGACCAAGGGCCCTGGCACCCTTCGTGCAGGAAGCCTCACCGTGAGCCCCATGAAGGTGCTGCTCATCGAGAGTGTCCCATCGGCCGACCCCGAAGTCGCGGACGAGTTGCGCGCCCGGGGCCACGAACCGCTGCGGTGCTTCGACCACGAGGACTCGCCGTTCCCGTGCGTCGCTGTCACCGCACCCGAGAGGTGCCCGCTCGCGGCGGGCGACGTCGCGGTTGCCTGCGTGGTCCGCGAGTTCGGGGTCTTCGACCCCAGTCCGTTCGAGGGCGGGGTCACCTGCGCGCTCCGAAGCCGCATCCCCGTCGTCATCGAGGGCGCCAACATGACGCCCTTCGTCGGCTATGCGATCGATGCTCGCGGTGATCTCGTGAGCGCCGCCGAGGACGTCGGCCGGGCGCCCTTGGGGATGCATGCGGACGCGGTTCGTGAATTTCTCGACCGTGCTCTCGTTCGTTTTGGCATCGTCGCCGAGGACGTCGACGTCGATGTCCGCCGTAGGGCGTCTGAGCTCAACGTCACCGTCGTGCTGCCTCAAGCATCGCCCGCAGCCGAGACCTACCTCACTTCGCGGTTGGCGGGCGTGGTCCGAGCGTTCGATCCCTACGCACCACGCATCGACGTCGTGGTCACGTCGCGCTGACGGCGATCGCGCCGACGAGCCGTTTCAGGTGATCGTGATCTGCCGATCGAGCACCTCTTCGAGAAGCTGCTTTCGCGCGTCGGCGGCGTAGAGCTCGAGCGTGATGTCCGCGTCTCCGGTCGGCACGAGCTCGATCTGGAGCAGCTTGCCGTCGTCGCGAGCGCGCACGGTGGCGACCCGGCGCTCGTAGGAGCGGTCGAGCCCGATCGCGATGCGCAGCAAGCCGGCCAGTGCCCGGACGAGCGGCTTGATCGTTTCTCCAGAGGCGAGCGAACGCCTCATGTTCCGGCTTCGGCGCGCTCTTGCGGTGGTAGCGCGCGACCTGGGCGATGATCTCGATCTCGCGGTCGGTGAAGCCGGTCAGATGCTCGCTGTTGCGAATCACGTAGTACGTGTGCAAGTGGTGCTTCGCGTGCGAGATGAAGAGGCCGACGTTCGCGAGCAGCGCGGCAGCTTCCAGGTAGTCGCGCGACCCGTCGTCGAGACGGTGCACGGAAGCCGTGGCGTCGAAGAGCTCGAGCGCGAGGCGAGCGATTTCCCTCGAGTGGTCGGGACGCTCGTCGCACTGCTCCATGAGGTGCACGACGCTTGCCCGCGAGAGGTCGCGGAGGTGGTGCAACGTGCCGCCGCGTGACCGCTGCACGGTATCGAGCAGCACGCCCTCGCGGAGCGCATTCTCGGACACCACCAACCGCGTCGCTCCGTAGGTGTGCATCACCTGCTCGAGGACGATCGCGCCGCCGAGGATGATGTCGGCCCGGCGAGGGTCAAGGCCGGGAAGTCGCCGTCGCTTTTCGACGCTGCCGGCCTTCGCGAGGTGTCCGACGACCTCGTCGAGCTCGTCGCGCGTGAGCTCGAAGTTGTTCAACGTGATCGGGTTCGGATCAGCTCGGGCTGCGGCAACCATCGACGCGAGCGCCAGGATCGTGCCGGAGCTGCCGATCAACACGTCGAAGCCGAGGCGCTGCACTTCGGGGACGAACGGCGCCAGGACGGACCGAACGAACTTGCGGCACGACCCCACGGCCGCGGGGTGCACAACCTCACCGCCGAAGAAGCGTGCACTCATGCGGATGGCGCCCAGCTTCAGGCTGCGCGACGCGAGGACCTCACCGCGCTCGCCGACGAGGAGCTCGGTGGATCCCCCTCCGATGTCGACGAGCATGAGGCGGCGATCGAACACCGGCACGGCCTGCAAAACGCCGAGATGGATGAGGCGCGCTTCCTCGACGCCGGAGATCACCTCGACTTCGACGCCCGCCTCCTCCCGGGCCCTCCGTACGAAGTCGTCGTGGTTCTCCGCCTCCCTGACCGCGCTCGTTGCGACCGCCCGGATGGACGCGGATTCGGCTTCCGCGACGCGACGCATGTGCGTGAGCGCGGCGATGCCACGGTCGATCGCATCAGGGGCAAGGCGCTTCATGTCGCCGGGACCCGACCCGAGTCGCACCATCTCGCGCTCCCGCGCGACGACGTCGAACCGATCGTTCGGTGCTACCCGCGCGACGACGAGGTGGATCGAGTTGGTGCCGATGTCGATCGCGGCCAGCGTCGCGTCACGGTCGACGTCCCCCTCGTCGGTCACCGCGCCGACGCTACGCTGCCCATGTGGTCACCGCGTTCGTGCTGATCAACGCTGAGCCCGCCCGCATTGCGGCGCTCGCCCAACAGCTCTCCGACCTGAAGGGCGTAGGCGAGGTGTACTCGGTGGCGGGTGACGAGGACCTCGTCGTGATCGTCCGCGTCGAGCACCACGACGAGCTGGCCGAGGTGGTGACGCAGCGCATCTCCGCGCTCGAAGGGATCATGGCGACGCGGACGCTCATCGCGTTCCAGGCCTACAGCAAGCGCGACCTCGAAGCGATGTGGTCGATCGGCTGGGAGTGAGCAAGTTCTTCGGGGAGGAAGGTGGCCGGCTCGACTACGCCACCTACCTCGGACTCGAGACCCTGCTGTCGGCCCAGCGGCGCCGCACCGAGGCCCACGACGAGCTGCTGTTCATCACTGTCCATCAGATCTACGAGCTCTGGTTCCAGCTGCTGCTCTTCGAGCTCGAGGCGGCACGCGACGCGATGCTCGCGGGCGAGATCCCGCGTGTCCGTCATGTCTTTCGGAGGGTGCGTGTCATCGAGCGCCTGCTCGTCGAACAGATCGACGTGCTCCAGACGATGACCCCGCAGGACTTCCTCACGTTCCGGTCGGAGCTCGAGCCTGCGAGCGGCTTCCAGTCGGTGCAGTACCGGGAGATCGAGTTCCTGTCCGGCTTGAAGGACTCGGCCTACCTCGATCGTGTGCACGCGACCGCCGAGGAGCGGGCCCGGCTCGCACGTCGCCTCAGCGAGCCGTCGCTGTGGGACGGCTATCTCGCGCTGCTCGCGCACCACGGCGCTCCCGAGCTCGTGGACGTGCTCCTCGATCGCGACCGGTACGGAGCGCTGTTCGAGGTGTCCGAGGACCTCCTCGATCACGATCAGGCGTTCGCGCTGTGGCGGGTGCGGCACGTGACGATGGTGGAGCGCCAGATCGGGGGGAAGCCGGGCACGGGCGGATCGACGGGTGCGGGCTATCTGCGGAGCACGCTCGATCGCCGCTTCTTTCCCGAGCTGTGGGCGGTGCGCGACAGGCTCTAGTCCGGCGGGGGTCGCGCTCGGGGTGCGTCGGCCTCGGCCGCGGTGGCGGCTTCGGCTTCCTCGACGGGGTCGAGCGGGCGCATCGCGAAGTCGATCGCCGACCAGATCGCCTGCGCGCACGGATAGAAGAGGATCGGCACGATGATCGCCACGGCGAGGCCCGCGACCGTCACCGGCACGACCTCGATGTGGGGATAGGTCGCGATCAGCCCGACGATGATGATCGCCAGGAACAACCCGAACGTGACGACCATGTTGATCGTCGTGCTGCCGAGCGAGAAGCCCTCGTGCCTGACGAAGCGCACGCCACATCGGGGGCACCGCTCCGCGAGGTGGAAGTAGCTCCTGAAGACACCACGCGATCCGCACCGCGGGCACCGCCGGACGAGGCCCCGCAGCACCATGCGGGTCGTCGTGGGCTCCGTCACCGAGGGAATGTCACACCCCCTGTGCACACTCTCCGCATGGAGATCGTCGGGTGGGTCGCACTAGAGTCCACGGGTCCAATTGAAACCCCTGCTCCGCACCGTGCGGGGCCCCGTGCGCCAAGGCGTTTCGGGTCCGGAGGGAGGAGTCCGCGATGCGGGCCTATGAATTGATGGTCATCGTCGACACCGAGGTGGACGAGGCCGGCGTGCAGTCGGTCATCGGCCAGATCAAGGAGCAGATCGCTCAGCGGTCCGGCGAGACCAAGTCCGTCGACCTGTGGGGCAAGCGACGCTTCGCCTACGAGATCGACCACAAGCACGACGGCACCTACGTCGTCTTCCATCTCGTGGGTGACGGTTCCCACCTCGACGACTTCGAGCGTTGGCTCCGGCTCGCGGACGAGATCGTCCGCCACAAGCTCATCCGCCTGCCCGACCACGAGGCCGCCAAGCGCGGGCTTCTCGCGGCAGGCACGCCGGCCACGGCCGGCTGACCGATCGGGAGCGATCGACATGGCAGACAACAGCATCACGGTCATCGGCAACATCACCCGCGATCCCGAGCTGCGTTTCACCAACAGCGGGCGCCCGCAGGTCTCGTTCGGCCTCGCGGTCAACCGTCGCTATCAGCAGAACGGTGAGTGGGTCGAGCAGACGAGCTTCTTCAACATCGTCGCGTGGGCCCAGCTCGCGGAGAACGTCAGTGAGTCGCTGAGCAAAGGCTCACGGGTCATCGTCAACGGCCGCCTCGAGCAGCGCTCGTGGGAGACGCAAGACGGTGAGAAGCGCAGCGTCATCGAGATCGTCGCCGACGAGGTCGGCCCGAGCCTGCGGTGGGCGACCGCGAAGATCGAGCGCAACGAGCGCAGCAGTGAGATGAGCGATCGTCCTCGTGGCGGCGGTTCGGGTTCCGCGCCGCAGTCCGAGGGCTTCGCCGCAGAAGAGGAGCCGTTCTGATGAAGGCGCAAGGTCAGCAGCGACGTTCGAAGCCGAAGGACGCCGGGCGTCGCGTCAAGAAGAAGGTCAGTGTCCTCGCCGCCGAGCGCGTCGAGTACGTCGACTACAAGGACGTCAACCTGCTCCGCCGGTTCATGTCCGATCGCGCCAAGATCCGGGCGCGACGTGTGAGCGGCAACGACAGCCAGCAGCAGCGCGAGGTCGCCCGGGCGATCAAGAACGCGCGTGAGATGGCGCTGTTGCCGTACACCAGCCGGGTCACGACGCAGCGCGGCCCGCGGCCGATCGTGGCGACCGGGGTGATCGTGGCGACCGCGGGTGACCGCGGCGACCGGGGTCCCCGTCCCGAAGCGCCCGTCGACGCCCCCAGCGTCGAGGAGCTCGATGTCGACGTCGCGCTCGACGTCGATCTCGACGTCGAGGTGGCGGTCAACGGCGACGAGGAGGCGTGATGAAGGTCGTCTTGCGCAGCGACGTCGACAACGTGGGCAAGAAGGGCGACATCGTCGACGTGTCGGCTGGGTTCGGACGCAACTATCTGCTGCGGCGCGGCCTCGCCTTCACGGCCACCGAAGGCGCGACGGCGCAGGCCACGGCGATGCGCCGGTCTCGCGATCTGAACGATGCGAAGGAGCGCTCGGCGGGTGAAGAGGTGGCGCGTGTCCTCGTGCCCAAGGTGATCACCATCACCGCGAAAGCGGGCACCGAGGGCCGGTTGTTCGGCTCGGTCACCTCGGCCGACGTCGTCGACGCCATCGCCGCCCAGGCTGGCATCGAACTCGACCGTCGCAAGCTTCACCTGGCCGAACCCATCAAGACGCTCGGCACCCACGAAGTGCCCGCCCGTCTGCATCCCGAGGTCGAGTTCGCCATCACCGTCGAGGTCGTCGCGACCTAGTCCGCGCTCCAAGTCCCCGCTCGGGGCCGGCGCCGCGCCGAGCATCCACCAACTGTCCCCAGGTCGGGGCCCACGATGCACAGGGTCTTCCCCAAGCGCGCCCCCACTCGTCCACCGACAAATGGCATTTGTCCACTAGCGACCCACAAGTCCGTACCGCAAGGGTGACAGCCAATGGCCGACGGATCTCCCGACTCTCCCCGGCGGCCAGCAGGGGCCGGTCGAGTCCCGCCCCACAACCTCGATGCGGAGGCTTCGCTTCTCGGCGCGATGCTGCTGTCGGCGTCCGCGATCGCGTCGGCGCGTCGAGGTCGTCTCGCGTGAGGACTTCTACAAGCCGGCCCACGGGCACATCTTCGAGGCGATCACGTCGTTGTACGGCTCGGGCGAGCCGATCGATCCCGTCACCGTCGCGGAGGAGCTGCGACGCGCGAACTTGCTCGACGCCATCGGCGGGCCGGCGGTGCTCGTCGACCTGCAGGCGACGACGCCCGCGATCTCGAACGCCGGCGGATACGCGCACATCGTCGAAGAGCACGCCCTCCTGCGACGGTTGATCGGCGTCGCAGGGGAGATCGCCGAGCTCGGGTACAGCGTGCCGGACGACGTCACGAAGGCCGTCGATCGCGCCGAGGCGATGGTGTACGACGTCGCCCAGCGGCGGGTGGCGGACACGATGTCGCCCGTTCACGATCTGCTCGAGATCAGCCTCAGCCGGCTCGAACAGCTCTATGACCGCGGCGAGTCGATCACCGGTCTCCCGACGGGCTACAACGATCTCGACGAGCTGCTGTCGGGACTGCAACCGTCGTCGCTCGTCGTCGTCGGGGCTCGCCCGAGCGTGGGCAAGTGCGTCGCGTGGGACACGCCGATCCTTGACCCGGTGACCGGCGCGCGTGCGCACCGCCGCCGAGGTCCACCGGATCGGCACTGCCGGACATCCCGTCGCCGTTGCCTCGCTAGGTGGCGATGGGTCGCTCACCGTCGTCGAGCCTGAAGCGTTCGTCGACGACGGGATCAAGCCAGTGTTTCGCGTGCGCACCCGCTCAGGACGCGAGGTGCGAACGACGATCACGCACCCGTTCCTCACCGAACGGGGGTGGCTGCCTCTCGGCGACCTCGGCGTCGGTGTCAGAGTCGCGGTGCCTCATGCGCTCCCGTTCTTCGGCAGTGACCGCCTGCCGGCGGCGGAGGTCGTGCTGCTCGCGCACCTGGTCGGGCACGGTCAGCGAGTGGCGGGTGGCGCCGTGTTCGCGAACACCTCCCCGACGGTGGTGGCAGACCTGGTTGTCCACGCCGACGGCCAAGGTGTGCGCGCGGTGCCGCTGCCGAGCGGACACGTCGCCTATCGAGTGGTGGCGAAGGAGCGCGCGCGCGATCGCATCGAGGTCGTGGCGGCGCGACACGGGCTCCTGGGCGTCGCCAACGATCGGGGCATGCCCGATGCCGTCTTCCGCCTCCCCCACGATCAGCTCGCACTCTTCCTCGGCCGCCTGTTCGCGACCGCTGGGGCGGCACGGGCCGCGGCGAGAGGTGCAGGGCGCATCCGGTATCTCACCGCGTCGCGGACGATGGCGCAGGGAGTGCAGCATCTGCTGCTGCGCTTTGGTGTCGCGGCTGCGGTGCGCGAGAAGCGGGTGTGTGAGCAGGGCGTCACTCACGATCTGTTCGAGCTCGAAGTCACTGACGCTGCCGACATCCGCGCGTTCTGCGACCAGTTCGAGGTCGTCGGGCAAGAGCGATCGTTCGAGGTGCTCTCCCGGCGGGCGGGTGGCGCGGGGAGCGGTTTGGCGGTCGGCGCGCGCGCGAAGTGGCCGCGCGGCGGCGGCCCCATCGACCTGCGTGTCGGGCGGGCGGCGACCCGCGGGGCAGGTGCTCGAACGGGCACCCGATCCCAGGTCGCTGCAACACAGCGCGCTGTGGGACGAGATCGTCGAGATCGAGTACGACGGCATGGACCAGGTGTACGACCTCACCGTTCCGATCACGCACAACTTCGTCGCCGGCGACGTGTTCGTGCACAACACTGCGTTCGCGCTCGGGATGGCGGCGCATGCCGCGCTCGAGGCGCAGCGGCCAGTGCTGTTCTTCTCGCTCGAGATGGGCCACCTCGAGCTCACCCAGCGCCTGCTCTCGATGGAAGCTCGCGTCGACTCGAGCCGGTTGCGCAACGGTCGGCTCGTCGAAGCGGACTGGTCGAAGATCGGCCACGCCATCGGCCGTCTCGCGAACGCGCCGCTCTGGATCGACGAGAACCCGAACGTCACGGTGATGGAGATCCGGGCGAAGGCGCGGCGGTTGAAGAGCCGAATCGGCGACCTCGGCCTCGTCGTCGTCGACTATCTCCAGCTGATGAGCGGCCGGGGCTCGGCCGAGAACCGGCAGGTCGAAGTGTCGGAGATCAGCCGCGGTCTCAAGATCCTGGCCCGCGAGCTCGAGACCCCGGTCGTGGCGCTCTCGCAGCTCTCTCGCGGTCTCGAGCTGCGCGCCGAGAAGCGTCCGGTGCTCGCCGACCTTCGCGAAAGCGGCTGTCTCACCGGCGACACCCTCATCACGCGCGCCGACACCGGGATGCGGGTCCCGATTGGCGAGCTCGCTGCCTCGGGTGAGCACGACATCTCAGTCTGGACTCTCGACGAGCACTTCAAGTTGGTGCCGGCCGTCATGACGCACGCGTTCAGCAGCGGGGTGAAGCCGGTTTTCGAGGTCAGACTCGCGTCTGGTCGACGAGTCCGTGCGTCGGGCAACCACCCGTTTCTCCGCTTCGACGGCTGGACTCGCGCGGATGAGCTGCGTCCGGGCGACCGTGTCGCCGTGGCCGGGCGTGCACTCCGAGAGCTGGTCGCGGCTCGGTGTGCGAGAGATTCTCAGGTCGCAGGGGTGCCAAATTTGGCCGGTTTTTCGCCCGAGAACCGTCCTGCAGCGCCCGGACTGCATTGGGACACGGTCCGAGAGGTCGAGGTCGTTGGAGAGGAAGAGGTCTTCGATGCGACGGTGCCCGGAACGCACAACTTCCTCGCAAATGGAGTCGTCGTGCACAACAGCATCGAGCAGGATGCGGACGTCGTCGTGTTCCTGTACCGAGACGAAGTGCACAACCCGGACTCACCGGACATCGGCACCGCGGAGATCCTCGTCGCGAAGCATCGCAGCGGCCCCACTGGCAAAGTGAAGCTCGCGTACCTCAGCCAGTACACACGGTTCGCGAACATGGCGCGGGGGGTGTGACATGGCGAAGGAAGACAAACTGCGGCAGTACTACATCGACCCGCTGAGCGAGAAGCTTGGCACTCCGGTCGAGGCGTGCGGCGTCTACTCCCGTCCGGGCGCGGCCAGCGCCGCTGTGAGCTTCGCGTTCTCCGACGGGGTGGGCATGTTCGCCGACAGCGAGGGCAAGAAGGCCTCGGGCGGCCTGCCGATGAACGTGCTTCTGGCGCTCACCGCCGCTGAGCTTGTCGTGTTCGAGATGAAGGCGGGGATGACCGGCAAGCTCAAGCTCAAAGACCCGCTCCGCCGATTCCCTCGCAATCAGGTCGAGGCCGAGGTCGCCGGGGAGAGCTCGATGGGCGCCCGGCTGCGCTTCACGACCAGCGAAGGCAGCTTCGAGCTCGACGCGAACAAGTTGCCGGGCATGGACATCGAATGGAACCTCACGTTGGTTCGCGCGCTCGAGGGACGACCCGCGAGTCCGCAACCGCCGCCGTCCGCGTCGACGCTGCCGCCCCCGCCTCCGACGACTGCGGTGGGACTCCCGCCCCCACCACCACCGCCGACTTCCTAACCTCAGGCTCCGAGCCGTTCGACCAGGTCAGGTAGCTCGAACAGTGAGCCGATCGTCGAGAACTGGTAGCGGGCCGCCTCCTCGGGCTCCACGTCCTCGAGGACCCACGTCACGTGGAACGGCACGTGGACGGCGTGCGCGCCGAGCGCCGCGACCGGAAGCACATCGGACCGCAGGGAGTTGCCGGCCATGAGGAAGCTCTCGGGAGCCACGCCACGCCTTTCGATGATGCGCCGATAGGTCGACTCGTCCTTCTCCGACACGATCTCGACGTGGGCGAAGCGTTCCGCGAGCCCCGATCGCGCGAGCTTGCTCTCCTGATGGAAGAGGTCGCCCTTGGTGATGACCATCAACGTGTACCGGTCCTCGAGTGCGCCGACCGCCTCTTCGACGCCGTCGAGCAGCTCGACCGGATGCGAGAGCATCGCCTTGCCCGCGTCGAGGATCTCCTCGATCACCTTCACGGGCACCTGTCCGTCCGACACCTCGATCGCGGTCTCGATCATCGAGAGGGCGAAAGACTTCACGCCATACCCGTACGTCCGCAGGTTGCGGCGTTCGGTCTCGAGCAAGCGCTGATCGAGGTCGGTCTCGGGTGCGTAGGGCGCGACGAGCTCGCAGAACTGCTGCTGCGTCATCGAGAACTGCAGCTCGTTGTGCCACAGCGTGTCGTCCCCATCGAGCGCGACGACTTCGATCACGCTGACAGTGTCGCGCGCTCATTCCAGGCAGCCGGCGCGGTACCGTCGCCTCTCGTGCCGAACCCGCCGGGGCGTGTGGCCCGTGCCGTCACCGTCGGCGCGGTGGGCCTGGTGGCCATCCTCGGAACATGGCTTGTGTGGCGCGACAGCTCGGTCGCCGCAAACTCCGACGCCGCGCCGCGAGGCCGCGGTTGCCTTTCTCGACGCGTGGACCATCAGCCGCGAGACGACCTGGAAGGTCGTGGCCACATTCGAGCGCACGCCCGCCAACGGCAGCGGGAAGCTGTCGAGCCCACTCGAGATGGTGCAACGCCCGCCGGATCGACTTGTCCGCCAGTTCGGCTCGGTCGCGGGTCTGCTCGACGGAGACGAGGTCGGCTGCTCGACCGGCCCCGACGGCGAGACGCAATGTCGTAGTGGAGCGCCCAAGGACTATGAGGAAGAGGTTGCCTCCGAGCTCTCGCGGCTCGAGGCGTATGTCGCAGGACCGGTGCCGATCTACGCCGTCACGCGCGAGGGCTCGGACTGCTTCCGGCTCGATCGCCAGCTGGAGTACCTGCTGCCGCCCTACGGAGACCAGGCTCGCTTCTGCTTCGACGCACCCACGGGCGCGCCGGTGCGAACCGAGGTCGTGCGGCCCGAGGCCACCGACATCACCACAGCAGACGCGGTCAGCGTCGACGTAACCGACGCGGACTTCGAGCTTCCCGCTCCGCTCGAGTCTTGAGGGGTTCCACCGGGGGGGTGGACGAAGGCCACGAGGCGCCAGTGCCGTAAAGCACTGGTGGCGATGCGTTTGGAGGGAGTGTGACCCCCGCCCGAACCCCAGTGAGCCGACGGGGGCGATTCCGCCGACTTGTCTTCTATCGGCCGTGCGGCCGGTCCTCTTGAGCGCTTTCGGCGCCTTTCGGTCCCGGAACCCGATGGATTGTCTTGGCATCCCGGTGCCTCCGGAACCCGACAAACGCCAAGAAATCCGTGAGGAAGGGGCCGTAGCGTCGGCGGCGTGCACCAGCGCCCCGCGATCGTCCTCGCGGCCGTGGCGGTCCTCTGGGGAACGGTGCCGGTGATGGTCCGCTGGACGGGCCTACCGACAGCGGTGATCGTCTCGGGGCGGGTGTGGCTGGCGGCGCTCACGCTCGGGCTCGTGCTGCTCGTGCGCCGGGGCCGGGGCGACCGCGGGCCATTGTTCCCGGTCCTCCCCGGCATAGCGGTGTTGAGCGGCGTCTTGCTGGCGGTCCACTGGCTCTCGCTGACCTCGGCGGTCAAACAGGCTCCGGTTGGCACCGTGCTCCTGATCACGTATTTGGCGCCCGTGGTCGTGGCGCTCGTCGCCCGCCCCGTGCTCGGCGAGCACGTTCCCCATACGACGTTCGTCGCGCTCGGCATCGCGGTTGCCGGCACCGCCTTGCTGCTCGAGCCGTGGAAAGGCGCCGCGCTCGACCGAGGGGTCGCGATGGCGGCGCTCGCCGCGATCACCTACGCCGGGCTCACGCTTTGCTCGAAGCGCGTGGCCTCCGCCTACGGCGGCCTGCGGTTGGCGTTCGTGCAGATGGTCGTCGCCGGCATCGTCGTGCTCCCGAGCGCGGCGAGCGAATCCTGGGGAGAGTCGAGCGCGTCCTGGCTCTGGTTGGTCGTCCTCGGTGTCGTCGCCTCGGGCCTGATGGCGGCCGTCTATCTCGCCTGCCTCGCCCGTCTTCCCGTTGCGACCGCCGGAGTGTTGATGTATCTCGAGCCGGTAGCAGCCGTCGCCTTTGGCTGGTGGCTGCTGAACGAGTCGCCCTCGGGAGGCACGCTCGTCGGCGGCGCGATGGTCGTGACCGCCGGCGTCATCGTCGGTCGCGCGACCGCACGCGCCTCATCGCCTACAACGGAGCCGGCGCGTGTTTCTGGGTGAGGATCTGCTCGCGTACCTCGTGCTCGCGCTCGGAGGCGCGCTGCTCGTCGGCAACGTGCTGGCGCTCGTGAAGCCGCCGCCGACGGCGAAGGAGGGCGAGCTCGAGCGTGCGCCCGTCGCCCGCAGCGTCGTGATGGCGCTCATCGGGTTGGTCGCGACGGTCTGGGCCGTCGCCAGCCTCGTTTCGGGCTGACCGACTCACGTCCGTAAGGTCAGGTCAGCCCGCGGATGATCGCGGCGATGCCACCCCCCGCTGCCACGAGCAGCACGAGCCGGCGCACGGTCTCCGCGGGCATCCGCCGGCCGAGGAGATGCCCGGTGCCGAACCCGACGGCGATCGCGGCGAGCAACACGAGCGCCCGGGTCGCACCGATGCGGAGCGGACCGAGTGCGACCACCGCGACCACGTTCAGCGCGAGGAAGTAGAGCTGGAAGGTCCCGCGCATCCGGTTGGGCTCCCACTCCGCGTTCACGCCGTACATCGCGACCGCGGGACCGGACAGACCGGCGATCACGTTCATCGTGGCCGAGACGCAGCCGGCGATCACCGCGCCGGCCCGACCTCGAAGCTGTTTGACCCGCAGGCCCGAAGCGAGGGCGGCGACGCTCAACAACGTGATGCACCCCGCCGCGATCGAGAGCGTGTCCGCGGAGGTGCGATGCACGAGACTGACCACGAGCGGTGTGATCACGATCGCGGGGATCAGCAGCCCAAGCGCGGCGCGCACGTCGACATGGGCTCGATGGGTGGCGAGCCCCACGCTGCTCACTGCGATCGAGCACATGTTCGCGAGCCGCACGCCAGTTGCCGGGCCGAGCACCAACACCATCACCGGGGCGCACACGAGCGAGAAGCCGAGCCCGGTTACGGCCTGGGCAAGCGCCCCCGCGGCGACCGCGAACGTGAGGACCAACAGCGCGTCGGTGGCGAGGTCGACGCTCACTCTCGAGACGAACGTCGCTGGTCGCTCAGCGAGCGAGGTGCCAGCGGAACCAATCGATCGTGCGGGAGAGTCCTTCCCGCAGGTCGACCTTGGGCTCCCACCCCGTCACCTTGCGCGCGAGGCTGATGTCGGGTCGACGTTGCGAGGGGTCGTCGACCGGGAGCGGTCGACGTTCGATGGGTGACGCCGATCCCGTGAGCTCGAGCGTCATCTCCGCGAGCTGCGCGACGGTGAACTCGACGGGGTTGCCGATGTTCATCGGACCGACGTAGCTCGAGTCGAACAAGGCGAGCTGGCCTTCGATCTGATCGTCGACGTAGCAGAAGCTCCGAGTCTGGCTGCCGTCGCCGTAGAGCGTCAGCGGCTCACCGCGCAGTGCTTGAACCACGAAGTTGGTGACACTGCGCCCGTCGTCGGGCCTCATGCGCGGGCCGTAGGTGTTGAACGTTCGCACGATGCGCACGTCGAGGTCGTGAGCGCGGTGGTACGCCATCGTCATCGCCTCGGCAAACCGCTTTGCCTCGTCGTACACGCCCCGCGGGCCGATCGGGTTGACGTGCCCCCAGTAGTCCTCGGTCTGCGGGTGCACCAGCGGGTCGCCGTAGACCTCGCTCGTCGAGTTCAGCTGGAACTTGGCGCCCTTTGCCGCGTGCCAAACCGAGCGTGTTGTGCGTGCCGAGGCTGCCCACCTTGAGGATCTGGATCGGGATCCTCTCGAAGTCGACGGGAGATGCTGGGCTGGCCAGGTGCAGCACGGCGTCGACTGGGCCCGGGATCCAGATGTAGGACGACACGTCGTGGTGGACATAGGTGAAGCCCGGCCGGCCGAAGAGGTGCTCGATGTTGCCGATCGCGCCTGACACCAAGTTGTCGACGGCGATGACGTCGTGCCCTCGGTCGAGGAGCCTCTCGCACAAGTGGGAGCCGAGGAAGCCCGCACCGCCCGTGACGACGATGCGCCCGCCGGACTCGTTCGGCACTTCTCAGCGCCCGATGCCGCGGTGGGTGAAGCCCCGTCGTGCGACCGTCGTGCGGTCGAGCACGTTGCGGCTGTCGACAATTGCCAGTTGCTTCATCGCATCCGCGACCTTGTCGAAGTCGAGCCAGCGGAACTCGTCCCACTCGGTGAGCACGACCAGCACCTCGGCACCTTCGCACGCGGCGTACGCGTCCTCACACACCTCGATGCCGTCGAGCGGGCCCCGCACGGCGGGGTCATACGCCTTGACCGGTCGCGCCCCGAGCGATCAGGCGACGGATGACGTCGATCGCCGGCGAGTCTCGGATGTCGTCGGTGCGCGCCTTGAACGCGAGGCCCCACGCGGCGACGACCCGCCCGTCGACATCGCCGCCGACGGCCTCGATCACCTTGGTGACGATCCGCTCGAGCTGCTGCTCATTGACGGTGATGACGCCTTTCAGCAGGTCGAACTGATAGCCACCGTCTTCGGCGATGCGCACCAACGCATGCGTGTCCTTGGGCAGGCAGGACCCGCCCCACCCGGGACCGGGTCGGAGGAACTGGTGGCCGATGCGCGGGTCATACCCCATCCCGAGCACGACGTCGTTCACGTCGGCACCGACTCCCTCACACACCGCAGCGATCGCGTTGACGAACGACACCTTGGTCGCGAGGAACGCGTTGCTCGCGTACTTGATCGTCTCCGCCGAAGCCGGGTCGGTGACGATGTGCGGCGACGCGATGCCGATATACAGAGACGCGACCCGTATGGCGGCGGACTGATCGTCGCTGCCGATCACGATCCGCTCGGGATGCATGAAGTCGTGGACGGCGGATCCTTCCCGAAGAAACTCGGGATTCGACACCACCGACACATCGCCCCGCTCGAGTACACGCTCGACGACTCTGGTCGACCCGACGGGAACGGTTGACTTGTTGACGACGATCGAGTCGAGTGGCAGCGCGGGGCCGATCGTGCGGGCGACGTCTTCGATGTGCGACAGGTCGGCCCGCCCGTCGGGGCTCTGCGGAGTCGGAACGCAGAGATACGCGAACTCGCACGACGCCGCGGCGCCGGCTCGATCGGTCGTGAAGCGCAGGTTGCCGCTCGCGAGACCTTCGCGGACTAGCTCCTCGAGACCGTCCTCGACGATCGGGATCTCGCCACGGGAGAGCTGCTCGACCCGACGCTCGTCGATGTCGGCGCCAACCACGCGATGGCCGAGATGCGCCAGGCACGCCGCCGTCGTGATGCCCACGTAACCCGTGCCTACAACCAAAATGTCAGCCATCATCGCCATTCCTGTCGGTTCCGCCGAGGAACGTCAAAGCCTAAACGCGGTTTGCTCTCGGCCAACCAGGGCCATTCGGCCCTTGACAGGTGACGGATCGGTCACATTTACTGGCCCCGTGGACGCCGTGTTCCGGGCCCTGGCCGATCCGAGCCGGCGGCTGCTCCTCGACCGGCTCTACGAACGGGACGGTCAGACGCTCGGGCAGCTCTGCGCGGCGATGCCCGACATGACGCGCTTCGGAGTGATGAAGCACCTCGCGGTGCTCGAGGAGGCGCACCTGATCACGACGCCGCAAGGTCGGTCGCGAGAAGTTCCACTTCCTGAACCCTGTGCCGATCCGGGAGATCCACGATCGGTGGATCTCGAAGTACGCCGAACCGTGGGCGGCCACTCTCGTCGGGTTGAAGCGAGAGCTGGAAGCCGACTGACCTCAGAACAGTCGGTCCGTAGCGAGATCGGCGCCGTGTCGCATGGCGCTCAGCTTCTCCCACACCACTGACGGAGCGACATCGCCGATCCCGGCCGATGTGTCGAACCCGCAATCGGTGGTCGCGATCACCCGACGAGGATCGCCGATCGCCCGCGCGGCTCGCTCGATGCGATCGGCAACGACCTCCTCGTGCTCGACGTAGTTGCTCGTCGTGTCGATCACGCCGACGACGAGCGCCATGTGGTCGGGGAGGGGGTGGCTCTCGAAGCACGCGTGCTCGTGCGCGTGACGAGCATTCGCCATCGACAGGACGAGGGCCCCGACATTGGCTCCGTAGAGAAGGGGGAGGATCTCGGCGAGGGCGACGTCGTGGGTGTGGGGTCCCTCGTAGTTGCCCCAGCACACATGGAGGCGCACGCTCCCCGGATCGATCCCCGCGAGTGCGTGGTTGATCGCGTCGACGACGAGCTCGACCCAGCCGAGAAACTCCGAAAGCGGAGCGTCCGCGAACAGCGTGTGCCGTTCCATGGCGAGATCGGGGGCGTCGATCTGGAGGAGCAGTCCGTGGTCCACGATGAAGCGGTACTCCGTCCCGAGCGCGGCAGCGACGGCGCGCACGTATTCGTCCCGAGTCTCGTAGAAGCGGTTCTCCATCGCCGACGCCACGATGCCCGGCGACGCCGAGGTCATGAACGTCTCCGCGAACTCGGCGCCGGCCACGAGCGCGCACTCAGCGGCGAGCTCGGTCGTGTCGGGGTAGGTGATCGGTCCGATCGCCGCCGGCGCGGCCATCAGGTTCACCTTCATGCGCGCGTACCTGGCCGCGGCCATCTCCAAGAAGTCCGGGTGGTCGGCGAGGTCACGCATGAGCGGCCGCTGACTCGTCTCGCCGAAGCCCGTCATCCGGTGCTGCACGTAGGTGAAGAAGCTCTCCCGCGCCTGCTCACCGTCGTTCCCGATGTCGATGCCGGCACCGAGCTGCGCGGCGACGCTCGCCCGTGTCGCGGCGGCGATCGCCTCGCGCAGCTCGGCTTCGTCGACGTCCTCGCCGCGGCTCCGCCGACCGTGCAGCTCGGCGAGCTCTCTCGGGCGGGGCAGGCTTCCCGCGTGGGTCGTGAGAATGCGGCTCTCGCTGGTGAGCATTCCCCCAGTCTGGTCAGCGTTCCGACTTGACGCCCGCGACGAGGTGGCATGTGAAGGGGATGTGGAGCTCACCGTTGGCCGTGACATGGGCCAGCAGGACCTCCCGTGCCGCCTCGCGAATGCGTCGGTAGTCGTCCTTCGTGATGAGCTCCATGAGCGGGGTCGACTCGATCTCGGCGGCGACCAGCGCGTCCGCGGACTCGAACTGCGCGATGCCGGTCCGGGTCTGCGACGACGACACGTGGAGGTCCGCGGCCTCGAAGATCGCCGCAACGTCGCCGAGGTCGCCGCACGAGAAGTACGTGCTGAGCAGGGCCTTGGCATCTGGCCCCACGAACCCGCACACGACGTCGACGAACGGTCCGTAGGCGGGTTGCTCGTGGAGCGCCGCCGGAACGACAAGGGCAACCGTGCCGCCGGGGGCCACCACCCGTCGCATCTCCCCGACCGCACCCACACGGTCGGGGAAGAACATCAGTGCCATCTGGCAGACCGCGACGTCGAACTCGTCGGCGGGGAACGGCAGCGCGGACGCGTCGCCTGTGCGGAAGTCGATGTCAGGGGCGACTCGTCGAGCGACGGTGAGCATTGCCTCGTTGACGTCTACGCCGACGACCCGGCCTCCGGGTGTGACGAGCGGGACAGCGGTCCGCGCAACGATGCCCGTCCCGCAGGCGACGTCGAGGACGGACTGTCCCGCCCGCGCGCCGGCTGCCTCGAGGAGGCGAGGCGCCCACTCGGCGAACATCCTCGGAACGAACGTCGCCTCGTAGCCTTCGGCGGCTTCGATCGGGATATGGAAGGTTACGTTTTCTGTGGTCATGCTCGAAGTCTCAGGCAGGACGGTCTGACAAGCATCGGGCAGGTGACCTATCTGTTGGCTTGCACCGCGTATGCCGCGGCCTCGGCGCGATTGCGCAGGCCGAGCTTCGAAAGGACACTGCTCACGTGGTGGGCGGCGGTCTTGCGCGACGACGTGCAGACGCGTGGCGATTTCAGGGTTGCTGAGGCCGGCGCCGAGCAGCGCGAGCACTTCTCGCTCGCGTGCAGTGAGCGTGCCCAGGCCCTTGGCGCCGATGCGAGGAACGACACCGAGAGTGCGGAGGAACGCCGCGGCGCGGTCAGCGTCGATCCGAGCGCCGAGCGAGTCGAACGAGGCCAGAGCCCGGCGGGCGTGCTCCACCGCGGCGTCGTGATCGTTGGCGCTCACTGCCCGAGCAAGATCGGCGCGCGTGCACGCCGCTTCGAACGGAAGGTCGAGCTCGCCCCACATCGCCACGGCTCGCTCGAGATCGTTCTGGGCGGCTTGGTGGCGCCCCTGCGCAAGGGCAACGCGGCCGCGAGCAGTGGCGGCAGCGGCGACGACCCGGTCGAGCCGGTCTGCGGGGTGCGCGAGAGTCGACAGACGGCGCGCCGCGTGGGCCGCGGCGGTGAGATCTCCGCTCGCGATGAGGGAGTCGACCAGAAGCTCCAAGCCGGCCGCGGCGCCGATTCGGTGCTTCCTCAGCTTCGGCGCTTGGCGATGCACCACGGCTTGTGCCCCAACGGCGTCCCCCCGAGCGAGGAGCAGCGCGGCCCGCGACAGCGCGTCGATCGGCGTGAGCGCGTCGTCCCCGTCGAGGAGCGACAGCATGCTGTCAGCGAGCTCGAGCTGTCCCTGCCGGATGCGGAGGTCGGCCATGCGCGCGACTGCTCGGGCGTGCAGGGACGGACACGCTTGCTCCGTCATCCGGGCTGCGTTCGCGAGCTGTTGTTCAGCCTCGGGCCACCGGCCGGCGGCGACGAGCACGCTTCCGTAGACCGTGCGGCACTCGGCGTACAGGAACGGGCACCCGTAGCTCTGGATGAAGTCGTCGGCGACCTTGCACCACTGCGTGGCTCGTTCCAGGTCCGTCGCGAGATCGCACGCGTTGAGCATGTCGCAGCAGACGTACGCGACCGTGTCGAGGCTCGTCCGCTCGCCACCGAGCACTCCGGCCATCGCCTCGTCGATCAATGCAAAGCCATCCGTCGATTCACCCATCCCGACCTTGATGAGCCCGGTCTGGGCGATGCACCCGAGCTCGAGATCCACGTCACCGGCCGCGCGGGCCAGCCGTGAGCGCGCGCTCGGTCAGGTCCAGCGGCGGCACGGAGATCGACCATGCGGTAGGCGCGGGCCATCCAGATCCATCCCTGGAGTGGACCGGGTGGTTCTCCGGCGAGAAGGCGCTCGGCGCGGTTGAGCCACCCATTGGCCGCGACGAAGTTCGAGAAGTTCGCCTTGTAGGTGATGGCCAGCCACACCGCGCACTGCACCATCCCTGCGACATCGCCGCCTCGCCGGTGCAGTGCGTAGGCCCGCTGTGCACGCGGCGACGCTGGGCTCGTTCTCGCCGAGCCACCAGAGCGCGTTGGCGAGGCCGAGGTAGGCGTCGGCGGTCTCGCCGGCCTCGATGCTCTGCTCGAAGCCGCGGCGCGCCTCGCCCCAGCGGCCCTCGGCCAGGGCGCTCATGGCCTCCATCCGTGCCATTGTCACCCAGCGCCACGGTTGACAACCATCACGGAATCGTTAATGATCAACGTACTAGTGAACTATATGCTTCGATGAGCCAACTCGCCGCAGTGAGAGTCACCGTCCGGGTCGCCGTCGACCCCGACACCGCGTTCGACGTCTTCACCACCGAGATCGACCAGTGGTACCGGAAGGGGGCAACCGTCTTGACCCGAGCATCACGCAGTTCGACCCTGCAGTTCGAGCCCGGCGTGGGCGGACGGCTGCTCGAGATACACGACGACGGTCGTCCGCCGCGGATACGGGGCCGCATCACGGTCTGGGAGCCCGGCGCACGTCTGCTGTTCGTCGACCGGCGCGACGCGGAGGTCGAGATCTGGTTCCGGCCGTTCGAGCTGGGCACGCAGGTCGTGCTCGAGCATCGTGGCCTCGACCAGCTGCCGCCCGACGCCGCGGTCGCGGCGTCCAAGTACAGCTGGCGCAAGCTCGCCGAGTTCTTCGAAGCGCACATGAACGAGGAGGTTCGATGACCAAGCAAGTGGAGTTCCGAGGGTTGTTGCCGTACCTGTACTACGAGGACGCCGGAGCGATGCTCGACTGGCTCTCGCGTGTGTTCGGGTTCGAGGAGCGCGGCCGCTACGTCGACAAGGAGGGCATCGTCCGGCAAGCCGAGATGCTCGTCGGCAAGAACGAGCTCTGGTTCTCTGGCCACGGCCCCGGGTACTGGGAGTCGAAGGGCGGTCGTCCCGACGTCTGGATCGGCGTGTGGGTCGACGACGTCGACGCGATGTACGAGCGGGTGAAGGCGGCAGGGGTCGAGTCCGAGCCACCCGAGGACAAGGACTACGACGTCCGCAGCTACTCCGTGAAGGATCCGGAGGGCGTCAACTGGGGCTTCATGAAGCGCCTCGGCAAGCCCTATGTCCAGCGCATCCCGACCGAAGAGGGCGGCCTCGAGGAGATCCTTTCCGACCAATCTGGGTGAAGGCGGTCGTCGGCGCCCAGGGCTACCGTCGCGCCCATGGCCGACCTCCCCCGTACCTCTCTGCCGATCCCCGATCGCAAGCACGTCGGGCTCGTCACCTTCGACGCCAAGGATCCCGACACCTCATATCCGCCGATCGAGACGTTGCTCCCGCCGGAAGGCGCGCCGAACGTCCTGATCGTCCTCATCGACGACGTCGGCTTCGGCGCGTCGAGCGCGTTCGGCGGACCGTGCCAGACGCCGACCGCTGAGCGGCTCGCCGCGAACGGCTTGAAGTTCTCGCGCTTCCACACGACTGCGTTGTGCTCGCCGTCTCGCGCCGCGCTGCTGTCGGGCCGCAACCATCACACGGTCGGCATGGGCGGCATCACCGAGATCGCGACGTCGGCGCCCGGGCTACAACTCGTTGCGGCCCGAACACCTGTGCCCCGCTCGCCGAGACGCTGCGGTTGAACGGCTACTCCACCGCACAGTTCGGCAAGTGCCACGAGGTGCCGGTGTGGGAGACGAGCCCGATGGGACCGTTCGACCACTGGCCGCATCCCGGCGGCGGGTTCGAGTACTTCTACGGGTTCATCGGCGGCGAGACGAACCAGTACTACCCGGCGCTCTACGACGGCACCGTGCCGATCGAGACGCCGAAGTCGCCGGAGGAGGGCTACCACCTCACCGAGGACATGACCGACAAGGCGATCACCTGGGTCCGCACGCAGAAGGCGCTCATGCCCGACCGCCGTTCTTCGCGTACTTCGCGCCCGGTGCGACGCACGCTCCGCACCACGTCGCCCCCGAGTGGTCGGCGAAGTACAAGGGCAGGTTCGACCAGGGCTGGGACAGGCTGCGCGAGGAGACGTTCGCTCGTCAGAAGACGCTGGGCGTGATCCCCGCCGGAGGCCGAGCTCACCGCCGGCACGACGAGATCCCCGCGTGGGACGACATGCCCGACGATCTCAAGCCGGTGCTCGCGCGCCAGATGGAGGTCTACGCCGGGTTCCTCGAGCACACCGACCACCACGTCGGCCGCCTCATCGATGCCCTCGACGACCTCGGCATCCTCGACAACACGCTCGTCTACTACATCATCGGCGACAACGGCGCGAGCGCCGAAGGCACGCTGAACGGCTCGTTCAACGAGCTCATCGATGCTCAACGGGGCGGCCGCGCTGGAGACGCCCGAGTTCATGGCGTCGCACATCGACGACTTCGGCACGCCCAAGGCCTACAACCACTACGCGGTCGGGTGGGCGCACGCGATGTGCGCGCCGTACCAGTGGACGAAGCAGGTGGCGTCGCACTGGGGCGGGACGCGCAACGGCACGATCGTCCACTGGCCGGCGGGCATCGCGGCCAAGGGTGAGGTGCGCGACCAGTTCCACCACGTCATCGACGTCGCGCCGACGGTGCTCGAGGCGGCCGGGACTCCCCGAGCCGACGTTCGTGCAACGGCGTGCAGCAGCATCCCGTACGAGGGCGTGAGCATGCGCTACGCGTTCGACGACGCGGGCGCGGCCGGGCGGCACGAGACGCAGTACTTCGAGATGTTCTGCAACCGCGGCATCTACCACAACGGGTGGACCGCGGTGACCCGCCACAGCATGCCGTGGGACATGCCGGCCGAGTGCCCGCCGTTCGACGACGACGTGTGGGAGCTGTACGCCGACACCGACTGGACGCAGGCGCACGACCTGGCCGCCGAGATGCCCGACAAGCTCGCCGCACTGCAGCGGCTCTGGCTGCATCGAGGTGAGCAAGTACAACGTGCTGCCGCTCGACGACCGCCGGGTCGAGCGGTTCAACTCCGACCTCGCCGGCCGGCCGATGCTCGTCAAGGGCAACGCAGCAGCTGCTGTTCCACGGCATGCGCCGGCTGAGCGAGAACTCGGTCCTGAACGTGAAGAACAAGTCGCACACGATCACCGTGCGAGATCGACGTCAAGGACGATCGCGCGAACGGCGTCGATCATCTCCCAGGGCGGCGAGTTCGGCGGGTGGTGCGGTGTACCTCCTCGATGGCATGCCGAAGTACTGCTACAACCTCTTCGGTCTGCGGCAGTTCCACGTCGTCCGGCGACGCGCGGTGTCCGCGGGCAATCACCAGGTGCGCGTCGAGTTCACCTACGACGGTGGCGGCCTCGCCAAGGGCGGCACCGCGGCGATCTACGTCGACGGCGCGAAGGTCGGCGAGGGCCGCGTCGACGCCACCGTGCCGATGGTGTTCTCGGCCGACGAGACGCTTGACCTCGGCGGCGACACCGGCTCACCGGTGAGCAACGAGTACACGTCGGAGACCAGCACGTTCACCGGCACCGTCAACTGGGTGCAGCTCGACATCGGCGACGACGACAACGACCACTTCATCACGCCCGAGGAGCGCATGAAAATCGCGATGGCCCGCCAGTAGCGGGGATCAGACCACCTGCCACTCGTTGGCGAACCAGATCGGCGAGCGGGCGAGGTCGATGAAGTTGCGCTCGTCGTCGAGCAGCTCTTGTCCGGCCTTGGCCGCTTCGGGGCTTTGCGCACCGCCGAGCGCGGCGTCGTCGAACCACAGCTCGGCCACGCCGTCGAACGGCTCGGGTGAGCCGTCGTTGCGGGCCTGCATCGCGGCGTGGATCGCGGGGTTGTCGACCGTGCGCACCTGGACGTAGCGCTTGATGCCGAGCACCTCGGCGCGTTCGGCGACGAGCGGCGCGTGGATCTCCCGCCAGTACTGCGAGAACTCCTCCCAGCTCATGCCGGGCTTGCGACGCAGGCAGTAGACGAGCTTGACCATGCGATCCTCCTTCTACGGGTCGAACGAGAAGCAGCAGGTCGTACGCGAGCTCGCTGACGCGGCGTCCGCTGCCCGCCATCACGATGCTGCGGAAGCGGCCGTCGAGATGTTGCGCGGCTTGGCCCGCGAGGCCGAGACCCCACCGCAACGTGCCGAGGGCACGCCACCACCGAAACCGCTCGTCGTCCCACGTGCCGCCCGCGGACTCGTAGCCCGTCGCGCAGCACAGGAACGCGCGCGAGCCCGCCGACGGTCTTCTCGTCCTCGCCGAACCGCCACATGCGGGTGCACGGCCACGCGACGTCGTCCATGGGGTCGCCGACGTGCGCGCCCTCCCAGTCGAGGATGCCGACCAATCCCTGTCTCGCTCACGATCAGGTTGCCGTTGCGGGCGTCGCCGTGGACGATCGAGCAGCGCGCCGGCTCGTCGGGCTTGTGGTCCTCGAGCCATCGCAGGCCGTACGAGAACGCGGGCTCGGGTTGGAGCAGCCACCCATGAGCTCGCGCAGGCGCGCGAGCGTGACGGCGACCGGATCGTCCTTGGGCGGTCGGGTGAGCTTCTCCGGCGCCTTCGTCCGCGTCGATGCTGTGCAGCCGCGCGAGCGCGGTGCCGAGCTCGCGCACGACGGTCTCGCCGTTGCCGGTGCGCTCCGCTTGCCGCAGCACCCGGCGGGGGATGGTCTCGCCGTCGAGCCGCTCACTCAGGAAGAACGGGCCGCCGAGGTACTTCGTGTCGGTGCACACGCCCCGGATGCGTGGCGTCGCCACGCCCGCCTCGGCGGCGAGCTCGCGGACAGCGGCCTCGGTGCCGACGTCGACGAGCTCGATGTCGGCGGTGGGCAGCACGGTCGCGACCAACCCCTCGACCCCGTCGTCGCTCACCGCGTCGAACAGCAGGTTGCGCCGGCGCGCGCCAGCGGTGCTCTGCGAGAGGTTCTCGATCTTGACCTCACGACCGCGCTCGTCTGCGAACCAGGCGGCGAGACCCTCTTCCGGAGTCACGTCTCCTCCCTCGTCCATTGCTCGTATCCGGGCTTCGAGATGGCGAGGTCGTCGCGGACGGTTGCGAGCAGCACGTCGTAGATCGCCGCCGACTCGTCGGCGGGAGCGGTTCGGGCGCGTTCAGCCGGTCGACGAGCTGCGTGCGCAGCGCGGCGAGATCGGTCGTCGACGGTTCGTCGAGCAGCGCCGCGAGGCGGGTTCGCTCGGCCGTCGGCGGACGCAGGTCCGAGCGCAACCTCGCGTTCCACGATGCCGGCGAGGTTCGCGGCGACACGCACGCGGTGGCGAACGCGCGTCGGGGACGACGTCGATGACTTCGGTGAGCAGGCTCGAGATGTCGGCGAGCAGCTCGGCCGCAGTCGGGCGTTGTTGCATCGTCAGCCCGCGGTGATGCCAGCCGCGGCGTACGCGCGCGCTTGCGGGCGGGCGCCATGTCGAACGTGTCGAGCGTCGCCATCTGCTGGAAGTGCATGCCGCCGCCGACGACCTGGTTCGTGACCTTGTCCCAGCCGCCGTAGGTGTCGGCGGTGAGGTCGCGGATGATGTGGAAGATCCGCATGCGGTCTTCGCCGCTCACGCCCTCCATCGTGCGCATGTACTTGCGCAGATAGTCGCCCGTCTCCGGGTTGTCGAGGTCGGCGATCGTCGGGCAGGTGATCACCAGCCCGCCGGCGACGTCGTGAAGTCGGTGGGTCATCTCGCTGTACAGCTGCCCGCCGTAGGACTTCGTCGCGTAGAGGTACGAGTCGTCGGGCGCCACCATCCCGCCCTCGGGTCACCCGGGCGTTGGCCAGCGCCGCCTCCCAGCCGGCGCGGCACATCTTCGCCCACACCGCGATCGCGGCGAGCTTGTCGCGCACGTGGGTGACGTCGAGGATGCCGTTCATCTCGGAGATCGTCTGCGCGAGGCCGAGGATCAGCTCGGCCCGATCGGCTTGGTCGGCGACGGCCCGGGCGCGTTCCCAGATGCTCAGCGTCTCGGCGAGCGTGCCGGCCTGCGCGCTCTCGCCGGCGAGGAACACGCGCTCGGCCGGCACGAACACGTCGTCGAACACGACGATCGCTTCGGAGATGCTCTGACTCGCGGCTGACCGGATGGTGCCGGTCGTCCTCGGCGCGGGGCGCGGTCGTCGACGCGATCAGACGCACCCCGTCGCTGTTGACGGGGACCGCGCACGCGACTGCCGCGTCGGCTTCGCCGGAGCGGCCCGAAGGGACGACCAACAGCTCGTGCACGACCGGTGCGCCGACGACGTGCTGCTTGCCGCCGGAGATCACGATGCCGTCGTGCTCGGCGCTCGACGACCTGGACCGGCTCGGGCGGTGTCGTCGATCGCGGCGGCGACTCGGAGGTCCTGGTCGCGACAGCGCGCCGCGAACCGTTCGAGGCGCGGGCCGTACGTCGGGATCGGCGGCCGCGAGCACGTCGGCGACGGTTGCCAGCGCCATGCAGCCGGCCGTCGTGGCCGCGGTGCGGTCGCTCGACAGGAGCACGTCCATCTGCTCGCGCAGCTCGTCCTGCGTGCGCGGCACCCGGTACATCGGGTTCGCCTCGCCGACGGACGCGTCGTAGGTGCCCGCCACCCAGTCGACCGACTTGCGCAGGAGCGAGGTGTTCGGTGACATCGTCGACGCGCTGGCCGTCGAGCCAGACCGCGCGCCCGTCGCGCAACGTCTCCCGGTACTCGTCTCCTGAGATCATCTCGCCTCCTCAGACCACGACCGACGGCGGACGGCGGCGCCTCGGCGACCTCGCCGCCGATGCCGACCGCCCGGCGAGCGAGTCGCTTCGCCTCGTTCAGGTCGTAGTGGCGCAAGGTGACGAGCCGCTGCGCGTACTGCCCGCCGCCGGCGAGCGACTCGGTGACCGCGATCCATCCGCCGTAGGTGTCGGCCGTGAGATCGCGCACGTAGTGCAGCAGCTTCAGCCGCTCCTCCGCCGAGTAGCCGCCGCCGCCGAGCTGCTCGCGGATGTCGGCGCCGATCTCCTCGTTCTCGTAGTCGGCGATCGTCGGCGCGGTCACGAGGAGCGCGCCGGCGATGTCGTGGATGATGTCGATCATCTTCCCGTGCAGCTCGGCGTTGTAGTACTTCGACGCGCTGATGTAGATCGACGCCGGCGACAGCGTGCCGTCCTCGTTGATGGTGGCGTTCTTCATCGCCGCTTCCCACCCGGCGCGGCACATCGTCGCGAAGATCGCCATCTCCGACAGCAGGTCGCGGATGTCGGCGCGATCGCTGGCGCCGTTCATCTCGGCGAGCAGCGCGGCGAGCCCGACGAGCCGGTCGGCGCTGCTGCCGCTGTACGCGACCGCGTTCGTGCGCTCCCACAGCCCGAGCGCGTGCGCGAGCGATGCGGCATGCGACGTCTCGCCGTCGAGGAACACGCGCTCGTTCGGCACGAACACGTTGTCGAAGATGAGCAGGCCCTCGGGCATGTTCGTGCGGTGGCTGATCGGGAAGTGGCGGGTGTCCTCACCGCGGGGCGCGTTCGTCGTGTTGACGATCGTCAGACCCTCGGCGTTCGTCGGCACCGAGCACGCCACGGCGTAGTCCTCCTCGCCCGGCTTCATGCTCTTGGTCGGCAGCACCACCTGCTCGTGGACGAGCGGCGCGCCGGTGATGTGCATCTTCGATCCTGAGATCACGATGCCGTCGCTCTGGCGGTCGACGACGCGCACGTAGAAGTCGGGATCGTCCTGCTGCGACGGGCGCCGCCGGCGGTGGCCCTTCGCATCGGTGATGGCCTCGGAGCAGCGCACGTCCGCCGCCTTGCACGACTCGACGAACTCGTAGATGCGGTCGCGGTACTCGCTGCGCAGCTTGCCGAGCGCGGGCGCGACCTCGACGAGGGCCATGCACGCGGCGGTCGTGCCGGCGGTGATGTCGCTGTGCCCGAGGGCCTCCATGCGGCGGTCCATGTCCTCGCGCGAGCGGGGCACGAGGTACATCGGATGGAACGCGTCCGGGTCGGCGGCGTAGAAGCGGTCGTAGGTCGCGGCGACCGCGTCGACCGCGCTCGCGAGCAGCGGGTGCGTGCCCGGATCCTCGATCCGTTCACCGTCGAGATAGCAACGGCGGCCGTCGACGAGCGACGCGCGGTACTGGTCCCCGGTCATCATCGGCATGGACTGTCCCCCGTCCAGGAAGTTGGCTACTACAAGTATTGCCGGTCAGCGACCGATGGCCGCCAGCTCGCCCCGATCGGCGTTGCTGAGGTTGGCCACGACGTCGAGCGCGGCGACGTTCGTCGCGACGTGCTCGGGCGATGTCGCGCCGAACAGCACCGTCGCGACGTCGGGGTTTCCGAGCGCGAACGCGACGGCGAGCGCGGCGGGAGTGGTGCCGAGGCGGCGCGCCAGCTCGCGACAGCGCGCTCGGTCGCCGCGACGGCGGAGCGTACATCGGCTCGTCGAGCTTGCCGGCGGCGCGGCCCGCCGCTCGGGTCGTCGTCGTACTTGCCCGTCAGCGACGCCTCCCGCCAGCGTGTACGACGGCGACGACCGGCGCGCCGCACGCCGAGCAGCGCCTCCTGCATCTCGGCCCCCTCCACCCAGTCGCGGCGGACAAGGCTGTAGGGCAGCTGCGCGGCACACGGTTGAGGAGCACCGAGGCGGGCCGCGGCGCGAGACGACCTCGAGCAGCTGCGCGGCCGGCCAGTTGACGATGGCCCACGCCCGCGCCCGCCCCGTCGTGATGAGGTCCGTTGACCGAACCGACCATCTCGTCGAGCGACAAGTCTTCAGGAGGCGGGTTCGCGTAGATGACGTCGATGTAGTCGAAGCCCATGCGCCCGAGTGAGCCGTCGAGCTCGGCGGCCGCGTCCTGCTCGGGCCAGAACTCCCACCACAGCTTGTTGCTCACGATCGTCTCGTCGCGCTTCCAGCCCGCGGATCGGAAGAGCTCGCCGAAGAGGACCTCGGAGTATCCGGTCGGGATCGGCGCCGAGCCCGTCTCGTCGTTGTAGCGCGCGTCGTCGAGGAAGTTGATCCCGGCGTCACGGGCGGCGCGCATCACTGCGAGACCGCGCTCGTGCGCCGATGCGCTCGAACGTTCGCCACGAGCCGAGCGAGAGGCGACTGACTTCCAGGCCGGATTGGCCCAGCGGGCGGTGCGGCATCTCCATTCGGACCATCATGACGGTGATGAGCGTCCGCGTGCGCCGGGAGCCACCGCGGTTCCGCATGGTCGAGGTGCGCCGCGTCGCGATGGTGAACCCGTGTCTTGCCCGAGTGACGCTCGGCGGTGCGGAGCTCGAGGGCTTCGCGATCGACGAGCCCGCCGCGAGCGTCCGGCTGTTGTTGCCGTCGCCGGCTTCCCGCGAGCTCATCATGCCGACCTGGAACGGGAACGAGTTCCTCCTGGCCGACGGCCAGCGGCCGGTCATCCGTACGTTCACGCCTCTGCTCTCGGCCGACACGACGCAGCTCGACGTCGAGATCGTGCTGCACGACGAGGGCGTGGCTTCGCAGTGGGCCGCCGATGCCGGATCCGGCGATCCCGCGGCGGTCTCGGGTCCGGGCCGCGGGGTACGTGATCGATCCGGAGGCAGACTCCTATGTGCTCGCCGGCGACGAGAGCGCGATCCCAGCGCTCACGCAGCTGCTCGAATCGCTCGCGCCGACGAGCGCCGTGTCCGTGTTCGTCGAAGCACGCGACGACGCGCGACGCGCTTTGCCCGACCACCCGCGTGCGGCGATCGAGTGGTGCGACTCGTTGTTCGACGCGCTCCGCGACGCCGAGCTCACGGATGACACCCGAGTGTGGGCCGCGGGCGAAGCCGCGGCGATGCAGCGCATCCGGCGCCACCTGTTCGAGGAGCGAGGCATCGCGCGCCGGCAGGCGACGATCCGTGGTTACTGGAAGCACGGCCGCGCGGGCGACACGGAGACCGACTAACCCGGCTTGACGCCGACGAGGAATTGCACGGGGAAGTCGAAGCGCACGCCCGCGTCAGGCACAGCCAGCTGTTCCGCGGCCTCGCGGGCGGCGGTGACGAACGCTTCTTCCCCCATCGTCTGTCATCGCGAGATAGGCGGGACCGCTCGAGGAGAACGCCCGAACCGTCAAATCCGGATCGGGGAAGGCGAGCGGCACCGACTTCATCCACCGCGTGCCGGGCACGAGGCCGGCGTCGCGCATCATCTGCTCCGCGACCCCCTCCCACGCGATGTTCGACATCTCCTTCGCGTGCGCGTAGTCGTGGTCCTCGACCTGACCGAACAGCTTGAAGAGGGGATAGGCCGCCATGCGCTTGGGATTGCCCCAGAAGCTGAGCCCGACACGGCCGCCCGGCCGGCACACCCGCACGGCTTCGGCGAGTGCGTCTTCACAGCCTCCCCAGATGCCCCGAAAGCTCGTGACGACGTCGAACGACGCGTCCTCCCACGGCAGGTCGAACATGTCGCCCTCGCGGATGTCGCCATCGGGCGTACGCGCCAGTGCGACCTTGATCAACCTGGGAGACGCATCGATCCCCGAGACCACTGCCCCGCGGTCACGAGCGATCCGGAGGGCATAGGCCGGCCCACAGGCAACGTCGAGCACCCGAGTCCCGTCCCCGACGCCGCACGCGTCGAACAAGGCGACGTACTCGGGCCACATCTGCACTTCGATCAGGTACGCGTAGTCGACCGCCTTGCGGCCCCACCCTTCGTCAACTTGGGTCCAGCTCATCGCGAAAGCCTCGCACGCACCCACTGCTCGATGGCTCCCTGATTGCCGGTGACAGGCGAGGTGATCACCTCCTCGATGGTCCATCCGGCCGCGGCGATGCCGTCGGTGGCCAGGAGCACCGCCTCGTCGAGCTGCTCCTCGCGGTCGGGGAGCTGCCCGAGCTGGAGCTCGAACATCGGCTTCACGAGCGCGAGCAGCACGGCGTCGTTCGCGAAGCGCACCCGCTCGGTTACCTGCGGGACGATCACCGCAAGCGGTGTGTACGACACGTCGACGGTCACGACGTCGATGCTCCTCGGGAACGAGCTCGGTGGTCAGGTCGGCGGCGTTCGTCGCCTCGAGGTTCACGACACGGGGATCCTGGCGGAGCGCGCCCCGCAGCTGTCCGTGACCGACATCGACCGCGTAGACCTTCCGGCATCCCCGGTTGAGCAGCTCAGTGGTGAAGCCGCCGGTCGACGCGCCGACATCCAGCGCGACACGACCTTCGAGCGCGACTGGCGTGTCGAACGCCTCGAGCGCGGCGCTCAGCTTCTGCTCGCCCTTGAGCGGGCGCTGTGGCGTGAACACAATGCTGGCGTCGCGCCCCGACGTTCGCACGCGGGTTCGTCACGATCACTCCGTCGACCTGGATCTCGCCGCTCGGCGATCGAGCGCAGGACGTCCTCGAGATCGGGAAGACGCTGCGCGACGAGCTTCGTCAACGGGATCCGACGGGCCACAGTGCTCACTCGGCGAGGAATCGTGCGACCTCGTCGACGAACCGCGGCCACGCCGGTTCGTCTTCGAGGAGGATGTGGTTGTCGCCTTCGAGGGTCACGAAGCGGCTGTCGGGAATGAGCGCCGCCGCGCGTCGCCCCTCCTCGACAGGGGCCCGGCGGTCGCCGCGAGCGTGGAGCACGAGGGTTGGCGCGCGCACGAGGGGGGCGTAGGGGGTGGCGTCGAGGAAGCCCGATGCCTCGAGATAGTGCGCCGCGACGTCGGCGGTGGTCGTGCGTCGCTGGAGCTCGTCGAATTGGTCCCACAGCTCGCGGGAGCCATTCGGCATGAACTGGGCCGCGAAGACCTGGCGGAACGCCGGGATGTCGCTTCCCCATCCGAGGCGGGCGAGCTGCACCTGGACGTCGGCCTCGGCGAGATCCTCCGGCGCTCGCGGCACGCACCCGGCGCCCACGCAGGAACGTGCCGTAGAGAACGAGGTGCGTCACCCGTTCGGGATGCTGCGCGGCGAACGCGATGGCGACCGGCCCGCCCCGTGACACGCCGAGCAGCGAGAACCGGTCGAGACCCGGCCGCGTCCACGACGGTCTCGAGATCGTGGACCCAGGTGCTCAGGTCGTAGCCCTCCGACACGCGGTCCGACAATCCGCATCCCCGGTCGTCGTAGCGAACGAACCGGAAGCGCTGCGAGAGCTCCCGCCACCAGTGCCGCCACACGGGGCTCTCCCAGTCGTAGTCGAGGTGGCTCAGCCAGTTCGCGGCCTTCACGAGGGGCGGGCCGTCGCCGATCGTTGCGAACGCAAGCTGCACGTCGTCGCTCGTGCGGCAGAACCGGATCTCTTGCTCGGCGGGCGCCGCAGTGGGCGCCGCCGCCGGCGGATTCGTGTCGACCTCCGCGACGAAGCGGTAGCCCCGTCCGTGCTGGGTGCGGATCACTCGCTGCGCCTGGCCGTCGTCGCCGACCGCTCGCCGCGCCTCCTTGATCCTCGATGTGAGTGCGGACTCGCTGACGAAGCGATCCCCCCACACGCTGTCGAGCAGCTCCTCCTTCGAGACCACCCGATCGCGATGCTGCACGAGGTACCGGAGAACGTCGAACACCTGCGGTTCGACCGGGACCGGATGACCGCCCCGTCGAACCTCGAAGAGCACGGGATCGATCTCGGTGTCGCCGAAGAAGTACGTCACGCGGATCCGATCCTCGCCCATGTTGACCGCGCGTGACGCATCGGAGCGGGCGACGGGAATCGAACCCGCGTTCTCAGCTTGGGAAGCTGATGTTCTGCCGCTGAACTACACCCGCGAGGTCGCCCACTGTAGGCCAGGCCCAGGCGACGCCTCAGCGGACGACGCCGGGGGCCTTGGTGGGATCGCGGCGACCGGCGTCGCGCGCGCGATCGCGTTCGACGCGGCGGTGCTGCTTGCGCTCGGACTCCGGCCGTTCGATGACTTCTTGGATCTCGGCGAGCACGGTGTCGACGTGGAACGGCGACGACAGGAACCCGTCCACTCCCGACTCCCAAGCGAAGAGGCGATTCGTGCCTCCGGGCGAGCACAGCACGACTCGGGCGCCGGCGACTCGATCATCGGGATTCGTGCGGATCGAATCGAGCACCTTCAGGTTGCCGCCGCTGCCAGCCACCGTGAGATCGAGCAGCACGCAATGCACGGGGCGTCTGGTCAGCGCTACCAGCGTCGCTTGTTGAGCAGGGGCAACGCTCACCTCATGACCAGCGCGCGCGAGCAACCGCACCATGATCTCGGCGCCATCGGCATCGTCGGCGACGACGAGCACATGCCACGGACGCTTCGGGGCACTCCAGTGGGACTGGTCAGTCTTGGACCGTCTCAAGGGCAACGGCAGCCTCCTGCTCGCCCCGCTCGATCGCCTCGAGCAAATGCATGGAGATGTCGGCGACCCGCACTTCGGATTCGTCGCGCCCGGCGCCCTTCACGCCGTCATCCAACATGATGTAACAGAACGGGCACGCAGTCGCGACTCTTGTCGCTCCCGTCGCGATCGCCTCTTGCGCCCGTTCGTCGTTCACCTTCTTGCCGATGCTCTCCTCCATCCACATGCGGGCGCCGCCGGCGCCGCAGCACATGCCTTTCGTACCGTTGCGGCCCATCTCGACGATCTCGATGCCCTTGAGTGAACCGATCACCTTCCGCGGCGCGAGGTAGATGTCGTTGTGCCGGCCGAGGTAGCACGAGTCGTGGTAGGTGACGCGCTCCTCGAGGCGGGCGTTCGACAGATCGAGCCGGCCTGTCTCGATGCACCACTCGAGGAGCTGGCTGTGATGCAGCACCTCGTAGTGCCCTCCGAGCTGGGGGTACTCGTTCAGCAACGTGTTGAAGCAGTGCGGGCATTGCGTCACGATCTTGCGGACACCCATGCCGTTGAGCACTTCGACGTTCTGCATCGCGAGCATCTGGAACAGGTACTCGTTGCCTGATCTCCTCGCCGGGTCGCCGGTGCACAGCTCGGACGGCCCGAGGATCGCGAAGTCGATGCCCGCTCGGCGCAACAGCTTGGCGACGGCCTGCGTCACCTTGCGGTTCTTGTCGTCGAACGACCCGGCGCAACCCACCCAGTACAGGTACTCGTGGTCGAGCGCCTCCGAGCCGTCGACGATCGCGATGTCGTCGAGCCCACGCGCCCAGTCGGCGCGCTCGCCTTGGTTCATGCCCCACGGGTTGCTCTGGTTCTCCATCGAGCGGTAGGCGTTGCCGAGCTCGGCGGGGAAATTCGACTCCATCAGCGACAGGTAGCGCCGCATGTCGAGGATCTTGTCGAGGATCTCGATGTTCACCGGGCAGATCTCGTCGCACGCCTTGCACGACGTGCACGACCAGATCTCTTCGGGGGTGATGCGCTCGAACAGGGACGCCGCACCGATCGTGATCTCGTGGTCAGTGCCGATCGGCGGGGGGACCGAGGGCGTGCCCGTGGCCGCCATGACCTCACCGGTCTTGAGGACGATCTCCCGCGGATCGAGCGGCTTGCCTGTTGCGTGAGCGGGACAGACCGATGTGCACCGCCCGCACATCGTGCAGGCGTCGGTGTCGAGCAGCTGCTTCCAGGTGAAGTCCTCGACCGCGTTGGCGCCGAAGGTCTCGAGCTCGGTCTCGGTGAGGTTCGGCATCGCCCGCATCGCGCCCTTCGGGCGGTCACGGTCACGCAGGTACATGTTGAGCGGCGACGTGAACATGTGGCGCAGCATCGTGATCGGCAAGATCAGGAGGAACGTCAGGAACGCCGCGACGTGCACGCTCCACAGCGCCTCGTGCCACGTCTCCAACGTCGACGGTGCCCATGAGTCAATGAGGGCCGACAGCGGGTAGCCGATGAACGACCACTTCTCGAACTCCGGTCGCCCCTCCTCGGCGATGCGCACCATCTCGGTGAGGAATCCCGTCACACCCAGCACGAAGAACGTCGCGAGGATCACCGCATGCTCGGGCGCGCGTCTTGATGCGGATGCGATAGGGACGCTGTACGTAGCGCCTGATCAAAGCCCAGACGATGCCGACGAGGAAGATCGCGCCCGCTGCGTCGCCCACCGCCGAGAAGCCTTGGTACACACCGCCGTGGAGGAACTTCGCGCTCTCGGGGAGCTGATGGTCGATCTCGAGCACGGTCGTGACGCCGAAGAGCACGAGGAAGCCGAAGTAGATCATCGAGTGCATGACGCCCGCTGCTGGGTCGCGCAGCAGCGTCTGCATGTACATGCCGGCGCGGAAGTCGCGGAGCCGGCGCCCGACGTTCTTGGCCGTTGTCTCGCGCCGATCGGGTTGCCCGCGCTCGTAGTTGCGGACGCGCTGCGTGAAGAGCACTCCAGCCGCCACGATCATGACGGGCGTGACCACGTAGAACGCCAGCTTCAGCGCGCCCGGGATGCCACCGAAGACCTCGCGAGCTATCGGGGAGTCGTCGTGGAACCCGAAGATGACTCCGGTGATGCCCGATACGGCCGTGACGATCGCGAAGCCGACCCAGATCGCCAGCACGACGTGAGACGGGCGGATGCGGCGCGCGGTTGCGGCGACGGCGGGAACCCGTTGCTCCGTGCTCGTGGCCATGGCGCGCAAACTACTGCGATGGCCCGGTCACCCCGGCCCTCCCCGCGGCGGGTCAGCCGTAGTTGGCGCGGTCGAGGTCGCGGATGCGCCCTGCGAGGGTGGCGAGCAGCTTGTGGGAGAGCGCCGGAACCTGATCGATGACGCCGGCGAAGTTGCGTTGGTCGATGACCAGCACCGTCATGTCGGTGTCTGCGGTCACGGTCGCGGTGCGCGGCCCCCGGTCGAGGAGCGATAGCTCGCCGATCACGGCGCCCGGCCCGACCGACGTGATCTTGCGTCCGTTGCGCTTCACCGTCGCGCTGCCGTCCACGACGATGAACGCCTCCCGGCCCTGCTGACCCTGGTCGGTGAGGGTGGTGCCGGCCTTCACGGCGATCTCGTCGGAGGCCTTTGCGATCTTCTGGAGGTCCTTCGTGGAGCAGGTCGCAAAGAGCGGGACCCGCGCCAGATGATCGAGATACGCCTGCCTGATCGCCATGGTGGCGCATATTACGGATCAGTCAGCGTTCGTGCTCGATCGCTTTCGTGCTCCGCCTTCATGCGCACGAAACAGCGGTGAAACGTCTCGGCTTTACCGTGCCGTGCGCATGGACGTAACCCTCGTTCGTTGGCCCGCCGAGCTCAGCCGGAGGGAGCGCCTCGCGGACGAGGGTCTGCCGCGGCTGCTGCTCGTCGAAGGTGGGGAGCTCCCGCCGGGAGTGGTCGACGTCGTCGAGGACTGGATCAGGGTGCCGGCCGACGAAGCCGACATCCGGGCTCGGGTAGCGACGCTCCAGGCCCGGTACGAGGCGCTGATCAAAGGTGTCGCACCGTTGCTCGATGACGACGGCGTGATTCGTGTCGGCGCGGCGTGGGTCTCACTCCCGCCCGTCGAGGCGAGGCTCACCACGGCGCTGCTCGAGCGATTCGGGATGGTCGTCAGCCGCGAGATGCTCGCCAACAGCGGATGGCCGGACGGTGCGCCGGGTCGCAACGCGCTCGACGTGCACGTCCTTCGCATGCGCCGGCGGCTGGCTCCGCTCGGCCTCGTCATCCGGACGGTGCGCTCACGCGGCTACCTGCTCGAGGCGTCAGAGTTCGGTCAGGCACGCGCGCGCGAGGCGTAACACCGCGCTGACGGTCCGTTCACGCCATCCGCACACAGGCGTAACGCCGCACTCATTGAGTCGAAATGCCTCGTCTTTAGGTTCACACCGACGTCAGGTTCGCTCGGCAACGGAGCCGGGTGACCGCACGGCATCCCAACGACGCTCAGGGAGGGCGAGCTTGATGAAACGTGTCCTTATCGGGACTGGGTTAGCGGTGGGTTTGCTCCTGCTGTTGGCCTCGCCCGCATCGGCCCAGGAGACCGATCCGGTCACCGCGCTCACGCAGGAGGTGAACCTCCTGTGGATCGTCATCGGCGCAGTGCTCGTCATTTTCATGCAAGCCGGCTTCGCACTCGTCGAGACCGGCTTCTGTCGCGCGAAGCACGCCGCGCACGTCGTGAGCACGAACTTCGCCATCTTCGGCTTGGGGTTCGTCGGCTTCTTCCTCGTGGGCTACACGTTCATGTTCGGCGGCTACAGCTATGTGCTGCCGGGCTATGACTTCGGCTACGACACCGCGATCGGGAGCTCGCTGATCGGCAGCGGCGACTGGGTCTTCCTCTGGAAGGGCAACTTCGCGCTCACAGGGTCCACTGCGTACACCGGTGCCGTGATGGGGTTCTTCCTCTACATGGTCGCGTTCATGGACACAGTCGCGACGATCCCGACCGGGTCGATGGCCGAACGGTGGAAGTGGAAGTCATTCGTCGGATGGGGCCTCTTCTGCGGCGCCATCTACTACCCGCTGTTCGGTGCCTGGACGTGGGGCGGCGGCTGGCTCAGCCAGCTCGGTGACAGCCTCGACCTCGGCTACGGCTACGTCGACTTTGCCGGCTCGGGTGTCGTGCACGCGGTCGGTGGGGTCGCGGCGCTCGCGGGTGCGGTGGTACTCGGGCCTCGCATAGGTAAGTACGGCCCCGACGGCAAGCCGCGCACGATGCCCGGTCACCACATCCCGATGGCCCTGCTCGGCACGTTCATCCTGTTGTTCGGCTGGTTCGGCTTCAACGCCGCGTCCACACTCGCGGCGAGCGACATTCGCTTCGCGGTGGTCGCCACGAACACAGCGATCGCCGGGGCTTTCGGTGCGGTCATCGGAATGTTCTGGATCATGTGGCGCAGCGGGAAGCCCGATCCGGGGATGATGGCCAACGGCATGCTCGCCGGCCTCGTTGCGATCACTGCTCCGTGTGCGTTCGTCCAGCCGTGGGCGGCCGCGGTGATCGGGACGATCGCAGCGGTGCTCGTCATCGAGGGCATCGGCTTCTGGGAGCGTCGCGGTGTCGACGACCCGGTCGGCGCCATCTCGGTGCACGGCATGGGCGGTCTGTTCGGCGTGCTGTGCGTCGGCATCTTCGCCGACGGCTCGTACGGCGGGGGGTGGAACCTCACGACCGGCAGCACCATCTCGCAGGCTTACGCGGCCGGCGAGCCCAACACCGGCGTGACCGGCATCCTCTACGACGCTTCGAACGGCTTCCAACAGCTGCTCTGTCAGGTGATCGGGATGGCAACGATCGTCTTCGTGATCGGCGGCATCGCCTTCGCCTTCTTCAAGATCCAGAACGCGCTGACCAAGGGCGGCATCCGGATCCCCGAGGAGGAGGAGCTCATCGGCGCCGACATCGAGATGGGCGTCGTCGCCTATCCCGACTTCGATCTGGTCGAGGAGGAGCCCGTCACCTCGTCCGTCTGATCCAACCGTTCCCTTCGATGTGGTGGCCGGTGCTCACGGGCGCCGGCCACCACCGTGTCTAGGTCCCGGAGTCCGCCTGTGGTCAGCCACGCGCTGCTCGACATCCTGATCGTGCTGGTGGCCGCGAAGGTCGCCGCCGAGCTGATGGAGCGGATCAACGTGCCCGCGGTCGTCGGCGAGATCCTCGCCGGCATCCTCATCGGCCCTTCCGGCTTCGACCTCGTCGAGAACAGTGACGTGCTCCGTGTGCTCGCCGAAATCGGCGTCATCCTGCTGCTGCTCGAGGTCGGCTCCGAACTCGAGCTCGGCGAGCTCGCCGCGGTCGGAAAGGCGTCGCTCAGTGTCGCGATCGTGGGTGTCGCGGTGCCGTTCATCGGCGGGTCTGTGTTCGGACAGATCGTCGGGATGTCAGGCGACGACGCACTGTTCGTTGGTGCCGCGCTGACTGCGACGAGCGTGGGCATCACTGCGCGTGTCTTCGGTGACCTCAAGGCGCTCACGATGGTGGAGTCGCGCACCGTCCTCGGTGCCGCTGTGGCCGACGACGTCATCGGGCTCGTCATCCTCACGGTCGTCGTGCGACTCACGACGTCCGGGTCGGTCTCCGTCGCCGGTGTCCTCTGGATCGTGTTCGTCGCAGTCGCGTTCCTCGCAGTCACGGCAGCCGTCGGCATTCGCTTCATTCCCGGGTTGTTCGACTGGATCGCCCGGTTCAGCAAGTCGTCGGGAACGTTGGTCGCGCTGGCGCTCGCCTTCACGCTGGCGATCGCAGAGCTCGCCGAGGTTGCGAAGCTGGCACCCATCGTGGGTGCGTTTGTCGCGGGTCTCGCTCTCGGTCGCAGCTCCTCATCCGATCGCATCCGTCGTGAGCTCCAGCCAGTCGGCCACCTCTTCATCCCGGTCTTCTTCCTCTCGATCGGGATCGAGGTCGACGTCGAACAGTTCGCGAAGCCATCAGTGCTCGCTATTGCCGGGGGCCTCTTCGTCATCGCGGTGCTCGGGAAGCTTGCAGCCGCGGCGGGGATGTTCGGGTCGCCGGGCGATCGGCTGCTGGTCGGCCTCGGCATGGTGCCCCGCGGCGAGGTGGGTCTGATCTTCGCCACGATCGGGTTGAGCGAAGCGATCATCGGCGAGCGCGACTACGCCGCGATCCTGCTCGTCGTGCTGCTCACCACGCTGCTGACGCCGCCCGCTCTGCGATGGCGCCTCGAAAGGCTGCGTTCGGGCGCTGGCGTAGCCGCCGGGCCCCAGGCTCCCAAGCCTGCCGGCGGTTGGCTTGCGCTCGTCCCGGGCCGGGGGTCGGCAGGAACCGTCGAACTTGTCGAGATCCCGCCGGTGGGCGACGCGCTCGAAGTCGCGCTGGAGGCCGCTCTCCTGCTCGGCGACCAGCATCGGCCCGGCGAGCGGCTCGTTGATTGGCTCGGCCAGCTGCCACCTACGCCGCTGCGGTTCTCCCGTGCCGCGCGCGATCGGTTCTTCGAGCTGCTCGCGGAAGCGCGTCCGCGAGCGTGGCGCTTCCTCCAGATCACCGGCGTGCTCGATCGTGCGCTGCCCGAGCTCGGCGAAGCGATCGCCCGCCGCGAGCCCTCCGCCCTCGACCTCGATCCGTTCGGCTCGCTCACCTGGGCCCGACTCGATGCCGTGCACCGTGAGCTCGACGCACTGCACGGCCGGTTCACGATCGAGCACCCCGAGCGTCTCGAGCTCGCCGCGCTGATCGTCGACGCGAGCGGTGATGACGAACCCCCGGTGTTGCTTGCTCGGCGGGTGGTGCAGCGGCTCGACCTCGGGGCGGCGGCTGAGCAGGCAGTCGCGGCGCTCGTGGCCGACGTCGCGCTGCTGCGGGCGGCCGCGCATCGCCCCGGTTCGCTGGCCGAAGAGAACGTGTTGCAGCTCGCAGCGCACCTCGGTTCGAGCGAGCAGGCCCGGGCGCTCTACGTCCTGACGCTCGCCTCCGAGGACCTCGATCAACGCGAACGTTCCCGACTCGACACGCTCCTCGAGCTCGTCGAGGCGGCGCTTGCGCATCCTGAGCTGACGAGCCGCGCCGCCAGCAACACGATCGAACAGCGGCGCAACGCCGCTTCTCGGCTGAGCGACGATCCGGCCGTCGTCGCGCGCCTCGCGATCGCACCCCGCGCGTACGTCCTGTCCCAGACCCCCGAGGCACTCGCCCGCCAGGCCATGCTCTGCGAACCACCGGTGAGCGGTCACACGGTGCGCGCATCCGTGCTCGAAGAGGGTCCCGAGCAGTGGCGCATCGAGATCGTCGCCGCCGACCGGGTAGGGCTCCTGTCGTGTGAGGCGGCCGCGCTCAACGAGCTCGGCTTCGACATCGCGGACGCGGTCGTCTGTGTGTGGCCGGACGGCTGCGCGCTCACGAGCTTCGGGGTCGAGCGCGCCGAACCTCCACTTGCAGTAGAGGTAGAGGAACGGGTCGAAGCCGCGCTCAGGCACGAGCTGTCGTCGCTCCCCATCGACGACGCCGTCGTGACGTTCGACGATGTGGCCTCGCCGTGGCACACGATCTGCCGGGTCCAGGCTCCGGATCGGCAGGGTTTGCTCCACGCGATCACCGCTGCTTTTGCCGCCGCCGGCACCAGCGTGCACTCCGCCCGCGTGTCGACCACCGGTGGCGCCGTGTCGGACTCCTTCGAGCTCACCGACTCCACGGGAGCGAAGCTGCGAGACGACTTGAAGGAACGGGTCGTCGAGCTCATCCAGAACGGCGTGCGGCCGCGGAAAGGCCGTCGGTTTGGTGTCGTCAAGATCGCTCGGTGACAGCCCACCCGACCCTTTCGCCACCCCCTGCGAAGTGGTACACAAGATGTCGAGCTTGGCGGGCGGAGGTTGGTTCTGTGAGCTCGTGGATGGATCGTGCAACGCGCGTGGCGGAGGTGCTCCGGCGGGGGCGGGTCCTTCTCGTCACGCCGTCCGCTGCGAGCGCGGGCGCGATCGCTCAGGCCATCGCCGACCTCGATCTCATCCCGGTCCTGGCGTTCGACGAGGACGGCGCTCGCCGCACCGCTGACTCTGTCGCGTGCAACGTCGCCGTCCTTGATGCATCTGTAGCGACCGGGCCTCCGAGTGATCTCGTGCGCGATCTGAACGAACGGGTGGGTGCCGGGGTGCTTCTGCTCGGGGCCTGCGACGAGCCTGCGGACCGCCTGTTCGACGCGGGGGCGTTCCTCCTCGGCTCGACGGAGTGGTCGCCGCTCCATGTGGCGGCGCGAGTGTCGACCCGCCTTCGTGTCCGCCCGCCCGTCGAATCGCGCTCGACGCTCAGCTGGGGTCCGGTCGAGCTCGACCCGGCCATGCACCTGACCTGGTGGAACGGCGCGGCGTTGGCGGTGACCCCGACGGAGTTCAAGATCCTGGTCGCGCTCGTGCTCGCGAAGGGTGCGGTGGTCACGAAGGCCGACTTCCAGGCGCAGCTCTGGGGCACCAAGAGCGCCGTCGACGACAAGCGCCTCGAGGCGCACATCCGCCGGCTGCGTTCGAAGCTCGGCGATCTCCACGGTTCGCCGTTCCTGCTCACGGTGCGTGGTCGAGGGTTCCGCCTCGCTGACCGCCGAGTTGCCCAACGCCCGGTCGCCGTCGACCGCCGCGCGGCGTCACGCATCGTGGCGGTCTGAGCCCGACCTCACCCTTCCTGAACGGCCGTTCCACTTCCCGGCCGGTTCTGCGTTTCCCCACTGCTTTCCTGCTCGTCCGGCTCTTGTGATGGACATCACGAGTAGGAGGGAAAGCATCGCTCTTTTGTCGTCTTCTCGTGGTTCCACCACAGAGAGCGAAGGAGTGAGATGCCTAGTGGCGTAGCGGACGAGCGGGACCCACAGCGTCTTCATCTGGCTGCCTCGGGATGTCGCTCCGCCACTGGTGGAGGGCCACCGTGTTGCGGTGGCGGGATGCAAACCCGAAAGGAAGGCATATGAGTAGATCTCGCCACTTACGGCGGATCGTGGGGGTGGTCGTCGTGGCCACCGCGTCCCTCACATGGGGCGCGGGCGCTGCGTTCGCCACCGATGACCCACCTATCGATCAATCGAACACCGTCAACGTCGACCAGCAAGGCGGCGGGAACTGCTCCGTCCTACGCGGAGGAGCCTCCGTGGGAGGCATGCGAGGAGGGCGAGGCGGTCGGGAACTCCGGCGGCAACGATCAGTACGCCGGACACCAGGTGAACGCCACGGGGCAGGTCGACGTGAGCGTGGCCGATGTCGGCCACGGGAGCACCGTGACGCCTTTGCCATCGGCCTCCTCTTCGCGATCGCCGTCGGTGGCGACGCACTCGCCGGGGCCAGCAACACCGCGGCTCGCGGCAACGACCTCGACCTCACGAATGACCTCACGACCGGCAACGCCGCCGGAGTCAACGCGGTGGAAGTCTCGGTGGCGAGCAGACCAACACGAACAGCGGCGATGTCGTGACGGTCGGCCTCGGCGACGGCGTGTCGGCGATCCACCAGAGCAACTGGGCGAGCATCTACGCCGACGACAACACGGCGGTCGCGAACAGCGGCGCCAACGGGCAAGGCAGTGGAGGGCAGCTGAACCTGACCGGACAGCTCGCGCTGGCCGGCGCCCAGGGGTCCCCGCCCTGGCCTTGACGCTTGGCCTCGGTGTCGCCGTGGGTGGTGATGCAACCGCGTCCGCCGCCAACAGCAGCGGGTCCGCGGAGGACTCCAACAACCAAGTGATCAGCAACACCATGACGACCGGAAATGCTCTCGCCGTCAACTCGGTGGAGGTCGGGTCGGAAGGCCGTTGGCGCAGTCGAACACCAACAGCGGCAACGCGTACGTCTTGGAGGGGCTGGACTACGTCTCCTTTGCGGGCGCGTTCATCGGCCAGCACAACGAGTTGGTCGTTGGCCCGTCGGGCAACACCGCTATCGCGAACAGCGGCGCCAACGTCCAGGGCGGTGGCTCACAGCTCAACGGCACGCTCCAGCTCGCTGGCGCGGGCGCCAGTGGCGGTTGGGCCGCTGCGACCGGCCTCATCGCCCTCGCGTTCGCCGGGGACGCGACTGCCGGTGCGAGCAACCAGAGCAACAGCTCCAACTTCCAAGACGTGAGCAGCACGCTCACGACTGGCAATGCGACGGCGCAGAACTTCACGAGCGTTGACGCGACCCAGTCGAACGACAACTCCGGCAACGCGGGCGCGTCGGAGGCGTTGGCATTCGTCGGCATCGGCGTGGGTGCCATCCTCCAGACGAATGTCGCCGACGTGACCTCCTACGACAATGACGCCGTGGCCAACACCGGCGCGAACGCGCAGGTCGCGGGCTTCCAAGGCAACGGCACCCTTCAGGGTGCTGGCGCGGTCGCTGGCAGCGGCTGGGCGGGAACGCTCGGCGGCCTGGCCATCGCGGTTGCCGGCGATGCGTCGGCTGCAGCCATCAACGAGCGCGACGAGCGCCAACGAGAGCACCGTGCTGAACGACATGACCACCGGCGATGCCGACGCCTCGAACATCCAGAACATCACGCTCGAGCAGACCAACGAGAACACGGGTTGGGCAGCGGGAGTCGCGCTCTTGGACTTCGTCGCGATCGGTGCTGGCGGCATCGTCCAGTACAACGGGTTGTACGCCGACTCCAGCTACAACGAGGTCGCTCGCCAACAGCGGCGCGAACGTCCAAGGCGCCCTCGGTCAGGGGAACCTGACCCTTCAAGGTGCTCTGGCCGGCAGCCGAGGGCAGCGGGGCCATCTCGCTCGGCGTGCTCGCCGGTGCGGTCGGTGGCGACGCTTCGGCGGTCAGCATCGAACAACGCCAGCCAGCTCCAACACCGCAGGACGTCACGAACGGCCTCGAGACCGGTGGCGCGACGGCCCGCAACATCAGCGTCATCAACCTCACCCAGAGCAACACCAACAACGGTGACGGTCCGCATGACGGTGACGCGGCCGGGATCGCCGCTCTCTCGGGCATTGGCATCGGCGTCGCCCTGATCTACCAGGGCAACTCCGCAGTGGTGTTCCACGATGCCAACTCGGCCGCTCGCCAACACGGGTGACAACGTCCAGTTCAGCGGCCCCCAGATCAACATCACGGGTCAGCTGGCACTGGCAGGCGCCGAGGGCGGCGGGGCGCTCGCCCTTGCACTCCTCGGGGCAGGCGCCGTCGGCGGCGACGCAGAGGCCGGAGCCGCCAACACGGCGACGAGCTCGAACTGGCAGCTGGTCAGCCAACGACCTGCTCACCGGCGTCGCGATCGCCGTCAACGGCATCGGCGTCACCGCGAGCCAGGCCAACACCAACACTGGCGACGCGGCGGCGCTCGTGCTCTGCCGCCGGCCCGGCGCTCGCCGCCAGCGCGATCGTTCAGGAGAACCACCTGAGCGTCACGCAGGAGGGGAACTCCGCCGTCGCCAACAGCGGACTCAACTCGCAGTCCGCCGGTGGACAGCTCAACGCCACCGTGCAGATCGCGGCGGATGAGAGCGAAGCCGGGGCATCCGCCAGCCGGAGCGATCATCGGTGCGGTCGCCGTCGACGGCGATCCCACTGCCGCACGGTGAACGACGCCACGAGCCAAAACACCACCGAGGCGTTCAACACCATGGAGACGGGCAACGCGACCGCGATGAACCAGATCCAGGTCGACGTCACCCAGGAGAACGACAACGAAGGCGACGCGCTCGCCGTCGGTCTCTAGCACCACTTCAGGGCCTTCGGGGGAGGGGCAGCCTGCCCCTCCCCCGAACCCAGGCCTCTGACCCGCAGGCGGCGGGTCATTCCTCACACCCTCTCGGGACCTGGCGGCACCTGGCAGAGAGCAGGCGTTCACGGCGATGAAGAAAACTCGAGATCATCCGGCGATCGGACGCCGATTCGTCGTAGCCCTGCTGTCCGCATTCCTCTTGTTCTTCGCGGTGGCGCCCGCGACCTCAGCTCAGGTCGACCCCACCGATCCGCCTCCCGAGACCACCTCGGCTCCGGAGACGACGCTTCCCTCCGACACGACTGAGGCGCCGACGACGACTGAGGCGCCCACGACGACTGAGGCGCCCACGACGACTGAGGCGCCCACGACGACCGAGGCGCCCACGACGACTGAGGCGCCGACGACGACTGAGGCGTCGAGCACGACTGGGGCGTCGAGCACGACCGACTCGCCGGCCATCTCTGAGGCGTCCACAGCGACTGACTCGCCCGACAGCGAGCGACGCTTCGGAGTCCGAGGAGCCGGAAGGCTGCTCGTCGCCGGTGTCGAGTCAGTCCTCGACGAACGCCGCAGAGCAGCACAGCGACGCGACGGTCTGCTCGAGTGGAAGTGCGTCCGCGAACTCCGGCGGCAACAGCTCCGTCGGGCGGCATCGCCGGCGAGGGCGACGACGACGAGGACGACGACGGCGAGCACGACGGTGTCAGCAGCGCTGCCGACGTCAGCGAGGGCGATGCGAAGGCCCAGGGCGTCGTGCACACGCGAGAAGATCACGCAGAACGCATGGGTGACCGCCGACGACGACCAGCAAGGTCGACGTCCTCCAGGTTGCTCTCGTCATCAACATCGGCTTCGCGATCGCCAACACCGCCGGCAACAGCGCGGCCGCGGGTGTCGGGGCCGAAGCTGATGAGTGTTCCGTACGGCCTTGCTTTCAACCCTGGCTCTGGCTCGCTGAAGGGTCACAGCCGTCGGTCACAACGGGCGACGCGACCGGCGCGGGTGTGGTGTCGAACACGCGCATCCTGCAGGCCGCGGTCGTTCGCTCAGAGGTCGGCGAGGACAAGCAGAGCGTCGAGAACGCGCTCGTCATCAACCTCGGTGAGGGCACGGCGAACACCGGTCTCAACAAGGTCATCGGCGTCCTGTCGAAGCACGGTGAGGACTACGGGATCGGTGGCGCAGCGGGCACCGCGTCCATCGAGACCGGTGGAGCGACTGCGGTCGGGGTTGCGTCGAGCACGCTCATCACCCAGACCGTTCAGGCGCACGCCACCGACGGCGCTTTCATCGTGATCACGCAGAAGGGCGTCGTGCTCAACGTCGGCGGCGCCATTGCCAACACCGGCTTCAACAGCGCGACCGGCGTCGGCGCGCTCGGCTTGACCGGAGAGCAGCTGGCCGCGCTGACGTCGTTGTACCAAGTGCTGAATGCCCTCCTCGAGGCGGGAGGGTGGGCACTGCCCGCCGATGGCGGGGCCGGCGGGGGATCCGGCAACGCCGTCGGCGACGCACAGGTGTCGACCGGAGATGCACTCGCCGTCGGAGCCGACGCGGTCACGACGATCATCCAGGACGCGAACGCGACCGCCGACGGGGGCACGATCGACGCGTCCCAGTCGGCGGTCGTGGCCAACGTCGGCCTCGGCGTGGCCAACACCGGCGGCAACCGCGCCGCCGGCGTCAGCGGGGGTGGTGCCGAAGAGCCGGAGGAGCCCGAGGAGTCGGAGGTGATGCAGGAGAGCTTCACGTCGTCGCCTGCTGCTCAGGCGGCTCGCCGACTTCTTGCTCGCCCTCTCGGGCGGGGTGGTCGCGCCCGATGGCACCAGCGAGGTCGCCGGCTTGTTCGACTTCGGACCGCTCGTGGCGACACTCACCGGTCACGCCGAGATCACCGACTCGCTGCTCGAGGGCGCACCGACGGACCTCCTGGAGGGCGACGAGTCCTCCGAGGAGCAGACGACCGGCGTACGAGTGAGGCAGGTCATCGGCGTGCTCACGTTCGCGTTCTCGTCGGCGAACGGCAACGTCGAGGTCGAGACCGACAGCGACACGAAGGAACAGCTCGTCGAGACGGACGAACAGGCCATGTCCACGGCCAACCAGATCATCACGCCGGCAGCGCGGCTCGCCGACCAGACCGTGGCAGGGAGCCTCGACCTCGGAGAGCTCCTCGGTCGGAAATCCTCCCGATCCGTCGACGTTCGAGGCCGACGTCACGGGTTCGGCTGAGATCGAGACGGGCGACGCGGTCGCCGGCAACGTTGACCGGACGCGGATATGTCAGGTGCACAACGTCGACCCAGAGATCTGCGTCCCGAAGGTGATTCGCTGGATCGTGAATCCCACCGTGAGCACGATCATCACGCGTACGACGGTGCGGGTGCAGCAGGTCACGGTTCCAAAGGTCGCGCTGACGCCGAGTCGGGTCGCAGTTCCTTCGGGCGTGCGTTCCGCCGTCAGCGGCGCGGAGGACGACGCTGCGGCTCTCGGCGGCGGAGAGACGCTGCCGGTGACCGGCGCCGACTCGACCGACAACCTGACGATCGCGTGGTCGCTTGTCGGAGCAGGCGTGTTCCTCGTGCTGGTGGCCGCCCTCGTACCGCGGCGGCGAGCCATCGGCTAGGGCGTCGTGGCACACGGGAGGTCGGCCTTCGGGCTGGGGGTGATCGGCCTCATCGTGTCGACCGTCGTTGTCGCCGGGTGCGGTCCGGATACGGCGCCGCTCGATCGGGACGGTGGCGTCGTTGCCGCCCCGGCGACGACGACGGACGATGCCGTGTCCACGGCGATGCAGACGCCGGCGCCCTGGTCGGGATCGCCGTCGGTGCTCGCCGAGACCGCGACACCGGCTCCGGCACCGAGCCCCGATCCGTCGGCTGCGGTGCCGTCCACGCCAGCCTCCACCCCTGCCCCGGCGGCCTCGCCGGAACCCAGCGAACCGGAGCCCTCACCGCTCCCTGTCCCTCTTCCTGCCCCGCTCGACCCCGGAGGTCCTCGTGCCCGACGCCGTGTCCATCAACGCCGCGCGTGTGGTGGTCAACCAATCGAACGTCGCCGTGAACACGGGTGGCTCGTCGAGCTCGTCGGCGCGGTCGGTCGTGGAGAGCGACGCGGCCGTGCTCGTCGTGCAGGGGTCATCTACAGGCATCGAGGTCGTGTCGCTCGAGGTGCGACCGGGATGGGTCGAGACCACCCGCTCGCAGACGCCGGATCGGCTGACCCTCCGCTATGTCCTCGGGACGGCTGCGGTGGACATCAGCGTGTGGGCAAGCGGCAGCGGCCTCGCGAGCTCGGTCAGCTCCAGCGTCGACCGCTGACTGGGCGTCATTGCCGCCGACCCGCCCGGCCGACTTGAATTCGACCCACTCCCAACCGAAAGTGACTCCGATGTCCCTGCGTCGCGTCGCCCTCATTCCGCTCGCCCTCGCGCTGGTACTCGGTGCTTGCTCGAGTGGTGACGACTCCGATTCCTCGTCGAGCGAGACGGCCTCGCGCGAGCGACCAGCGGGGCGACCGGCACGGACGGCTCGGAGACCTCGGCGGCGGTGCCCGAGGGGTTCACCGTCGTCGACCGCAGCGGCGACGGCTTCGTCATCGCGCTGCCGCCCGGCTGGCAGAGCTTCGACCTGACCGCGACCGACGTGGATGCGATCATCGCCGCGGCGGCGGAGGCGAACCCGGCGCTCGCTGGGAACATCGGCGATGCCGTGAAGCAGCTCGTCGCCGAAGGTGGCTTGCTCTACGCCTCGGACATCAGCAACCCGGGCAACTTCCTCACGAACGTCAACCTGATCCGGGTGCAAGGGGTCACGAGCGGACTCGGCCTGCTGCAGCAGCAAGCCCAGTCGCAGCTCACCGCGGCCGGCGCGACCAACGTGTCGAGCACCCAGGTCCAGCTGCCGGCGGGCGACGCGGTGCGCACCACCTACACCGTTCCGGTGACCCTCGCCGATGGCACCACCACCGAGGTGGCGGGGCTGCAGGTGTACTTCCTGACCCAACAGAACCTCTACGTGCTGACGTTCAGCACCAACCAGCCCGATCAGTACACCGAGATCTTCGACCAGGTCATCGCCACGTTCGAGCCCGCCTGACCCGGTCCTTGCTCTCTCTTCGTCGCCGCTCTCCGCTGCGCTTCGATCGGCTCCGGCTCGCTCCGCTCGACAATCCCAACGTCGCCTGCCCGGTCGGCGCACTGCGCCGCCCATCCGTAAACTCGCTGCGCTCGACAATCGGTGCTTCACGCACCCGGGCGACGCACTGCGTCGCCCCCTCGAGTCAGCCCGCCTGACGCCTGACCGCCTCGGCCGCGGCCTCGACCGCGGACGCGTCGCCCAAGTAGCGCACCGACTGCACCTGCAGGTCGTCGCCGAGCTCGTACAGGCGCGGGATGCCCGTCGGGAGGTTGACCTCGGCGATGTCCGCGTCGGACACCCCCTCCAGGTGCTTGAGCAGCGCCCGCAGGCTGTTGCCGTGGGCGACGACCAGGACCGCGAAGGCCAGCGCGAAGGTCGGGGACGATGTGGTCGTGCCAATAGGGGAGCACCCGGGCGACGACGTCGGCGAGGCACTCGGACGCCGGGAGGACATCGGGGGCGAGCCGCGCGTACCGGGGATCGTTGCGCGGGATGCTCGGGTGAGTCGAGCGCGACGGGCGGGGGCGGCACGTCGTAGCTCCGGCGCCACAGCTTCACCTGGTCGAGGCCGTACTGCTCGGCCGTCTGCTTCTTGTCGAGGCCTTGCAGCGCGCCGTAGTGACGCTCGTTGAGGCGCCAGCTGCGTTCGACCGGCAGCCAGAGCTGGCCGAGCGCGGCCAGCGCGAGGTCGGCCGTCTGGACCGCCCGCAGCAGGAGGGACGTGTGGGCCTTGTCGAACGTCAGGCCGTCGGCCGCGAGCAGCTCGCCGGCCGCTGCGGACTCGGCCTCTCCTTTGGTCGAGAGGGGCACGTCACGCCACCCCGTGAACAGGTTCGCCTGGTTCCAGGTGCTCTCCCCGTGACGGAGCAGCACGAGGGTCATCGACATGGGTTCGAACGTACCGCAATCTTGTCCGGCGAAGTTGTCAATGGGGCACTCAACCTTTATGGTGGCCATACGTGCAGCGGTGCGGAACGCCGGCTGCGATCTCTCAGGAGGCTCACCCATGCCCAAGGCCGTCGGGATCGATCTCGGCACCACCAACTCCGTCGTCAGCGTCCTCGAGGCTGGCGATCCCGTTGTCATCCCCAACGCCGAGGGGTCGCGCACGACCCCGTCGGTCGTCGCGTTCTCCAAGGGCGGCGAGGTGCTCGTCGGCGAGGTCGCGAAGCGCCAGGCGATCACGAACCCCGATCGCACCATCCGCTCGGTGAAGCGCGAGATGGGCACGTCATGGTCGATCGAGATCGACGGCAAGAAGTACACCGCGCAAGAGATCTCGGCCCGCACGCTGATGAAGCTGAAGCGCGATGCCGAGGCTTACCTCGGTGACACCGTCACGCAGGCGGTCATCACCGTTCCGGCGTACTTCGACGACGCTCAGCGCACCGCCACGAAGGAGGCCGGCCAGATCGCGGGCCTCGAGGTGCTGCGCATCATCAACGAGCCGACGGCCGCGGCGCTCGCGTACGGGCTCGACAAGGGCTCGTCCGACGAGACCGTCCTCGTGTTCGACCTCGGTGGTGGCACGTTCGACGTGTCGATCCTCGAGATCGGCGACGGCGTGTTCGAGGTGAAGTCCACCCATGGCGACACGCAGCTCGGCGGTGACGACTGGGATCAGCGGGTCATCGACTGGCTCGTGAGCCAGTTCAAGAGCGGGCACGGCGTCGACCTCGGCGTCGACAAGATGGCCTTGCAGCGCCTCAAGGAGGCGGCCGAGAAGGCCAAGATCGAGCTGTCGCAGGTGCAGCAGACCCAGATCAACCTGCCCTTCATCACCGCCACTTCCGAAGGGCCCTTGCACCTCGACGAGGCGCTCACCCGTGCGAAGTTCCAAGAGCTCACGGCCGATCTGCTCGAGCGTTGCCGGTCGCCGTTCGAGCACGCGATCAAGGACGCGGGCCTCACGAAGGGCCAGATCGACCACGTCATCCTGGTGGGTGGCTCGACCCGCATGCCCGCGGTGCAGGAGCTCGTGTTCGACCTCACGGGCAAGGAGGCGAACAAGTCGGTCAACCCCGACGAGGTCGTCGCCATCGGTGCCGCCATCCAGGCCGGCGTGCTGAAGGGCGAGGTGAAAGACGTCCTGCTGCTCGACGTCACGCCCCTGTCGCTCGGCATCGAGACGAAGGGTGGCGTGATGACCAAGCTCATCGAGCGCAACACCACGATCCCCACTCGTCGCACCGAGGTGTTCACCACCGCGGAGGACATGCAGCCGTCCGTCGAGATCCACGTGCTGCAAGGCGAGCGCGAGATGGCGATGTACAACAAGACGCTCGGCAAGTTCCAGCTCGTCGATCTGCCTCCCGCGCCGCGGGGCGTGCCGCAGATCGAGGTCACCTTCGACATCGACGCGAACGGCATCGTGCACGTCGCCGCGAAGGACCGGGCGACGGGCAAGGAGCAGTCGATGACCATCACGGGTCAGTCGTCGCTGTCGCGTGACGACATCCAGCGGATGGTGCGCGATGCCGAGGCCCATGCCGAGGACGACAAGCGTCGCCGCGACGAGGCCGAGACCCGGAACAACGCGGACTCGCTCGTGTACCAGACCGAGAAGGTCCTGCGCGAGCAGGGCGACAAGGTCGGTGCCGACGAGCGCGCCGCGGTCGAGGGTCCGCTCGACGACCTGAAGAAGGCCATCGCCGGTGACGACGTCGACGCGATCAAGTCAGCCACCGAGCACTTGGTCACCGCCAGCCAGAGCTTCAGCCAGAAGCTCTACGAGGCGGCCTCGCAGGAGCAAGGCGCGAGCGCCGGCGCCGCGTCTTCGGCGACCGCGGCGAACGACGACGAGATCGTCGACGCGGAGATCGTCGACGACGAGAAGTCGGCGTAGGCCTGTGAGCGTCCCCGCTGACAGCCCGGGGTTCGATCCCGCTGACGCGAACGGTCCCGCTGCCGCCTCCGACGAGGAGGCGGCAGCCGAGGCCGCGCTCGAGGTCGATCTCGCCTCACTGCTCACCGAGAACGAGGAGCGTCTCGGGCAGCTTCAGCGTCTCCAGGCCGACTTCGAGAACTATCGCAAGCAGGCGCAGAAGCGCGTCACCGACGAGATCGAGCGCTCCACCGGCCGGTTGGTCGAGGACCTGTTGCCCGTGCTCGACGCATGCGAGCTCGCGTTCGCCCATGGCGTCGACGGCATCGAGCCGATCTGGTCGGCACTGCTCGGCGTTCTGCGCCGCCACGGACTCGAGCCCCTCGACAGCCTCGGCACCCCGTTCAACCCCGAGCAGCACGAAGCCGTCATGCACATCGAAGGTGACGGCGATGCCGACGCCATCGTCAGCGAGGTGATGCGCACCGGCTACACGTGGAAGGGCCGCGTGCTGCGCCCGGCGATGGTGACGGTCAAGGGCTAGGTCGCCAATGGCGCCGCAACGCGAATGGTTCGAGAAGGACTACTACAAGACGCTCGGCGTCTCCGAGGGCGCGTCCCAGAAGGACATCACGAAGGCGTACCGCAAGCTCGCCCGGCAGCACCATCCCGACACGAACGAAGGCGACGCGAAGGCCGAGGAGCGCTTCAAGGAGATCTCCTCCGCCTACGACGTCCTCGGCGACGCCGCCAAGCGCAAGGAGTACGACGAGGTGCGTCGCCTCGGCCCGATGGCGGCAGGGTTCGGCCCCGGACCGAGCGCGGGCGGGGGCCCGCAGGGCTTCACGTTCATGGGCGACGGCGCCGACATCAACGACCTTCTCGGAGGTCTGTTCGGCCGCGTCCGTCGCGGCGGCCGCGGTGGCGGCGCCGGGCCGGGCCCGCAGAAGGGCGACGACCTCGAGGCCGCTCTCACGCTCGCGTTCGAGGATGCCGCGCACGGCATCACGACGTCGCTGTATCTCACCAGCGACGCGGCGTGCAGCACGTGCGGAGGAAGTGGGGCGAGACCGGGCACCCATGCGACGACGTGCCCGGTGTGCCAGGGCCGAGGCGTCCTCGACGACAACCAGGGGCTGTTCTCGCTCAGCTCCCCCTGCCGGAACTGCGGAGGGATGGGATTCGTGATCGAAGACCCGTGCCCGACGTGTCACGGCAGCGGGGTCGAGCGACGTGAACGTGAGGTGAAGGTGCGGATCCCGCCCGGGGTCGACGATGGCCAGCGCATCCGGCTCAAGGGTCGGGGCGGGCCCGGCCGCCACGGGGGCCCGCCGGGGGACCTCTATGTCACCGACGCGGGTGCAGCCCCACAAGATCTTCGGCCGAAAGGGTCTCGACCTGACGTTGAGAGTCCCGGTCACCTATCCCGAGGCGGCGTTGGGTGCTGAGGTCGAGGTGCCCACGCTCGACGACGGCGCGGTGAAGCTGCGCATCAATCCGTCGATCCCGCTTTCGAAGGCTCGCCGGGTGAAGGGGCGAGGCGTGAGCAACGGCAAGAAGACCGGCGACCTGCTCGTCACGTTCGACGTGGCGGTGCCGGCGCGCCTGTCCGCGGCCGAACGCAAGGCGATCGAAGAGCTGGCGAAGGCGACCGACGAGTCGCCGCGCGCTCATCTGGAGGCGTGATGGCATCCACGAACCGAACGCAGAATCGAGGGCCGGAACCCGACCGCCGTCATGGCGTGTACGTCATCTCGGTCGCGGCGGAGCTCGCCGGCGTGCACCCCCAAACGCTGCGCATCTACGAACGCAAGGGACTGCTCGACCCTGCTCGCACGATCGGCGGCAACCGGCGTTACAGCGAGTTCGACATCGATCGGCTCCGCCGGATCGCCGAGCTGACGGCCGACGGTTTGAACCTCGCCGGGGTCAAACGGGTGCTCGAGCTCGAGGAGGAGCTGCGCGCGTTGCACGGCAACATCGAGCAGCTCCGTCGTGACGCGAAGCAGGCGGTCGACGAAGTCAGCCGGCGGCACCGTCGTGACCTCGTGCCGTTGTCGCAATCCGTCGTGGTGTGGGGCAGCCGTCCCTCGATCTTCGACGAGAGGAGGTAGAGCGAATGGCACTCGACCCGAACAAGTGGACGCGCAAGACGCAGGAAGCGTTTGCTGCCGCGCTCGAGTCGGCGAAGGCAAACAGCAACCCGGAGGTCACGCCCGATCACGTCCTCGCCGCGCTGTTCCGTCAGGACGACACCATCGTCCTGCCGATGATCCAGAAGCTCGGCCTCGCGCCGCTCATGCTGCGCAACCGGGCCGACGACGCCGTCGCCCGCCTCCCGAAGGCGTACGGCGGCGAGTCGCGGATCGGCCGCGAGCTCAACGAAGTGATGGACCGCGCTGACACGGAGCGCAAGGACCTCCACGACGAATACCTGTCCACCGAGCACCTGCTCCTCGCCATGGTCGACCGCCTCGACCGCACCCGGGAGGAGCTGCTCGCGGCCCTGCGCGAGGTGCGGGGAAGCCATCGCGTCACGAGCCAAGACCCCGAAGGGCAGTACCAGGCACTCGAGCGGTACGGCCGTGACCTCACCGAGGTGGCGAGGCAGGGGAAGCTCGACCCCGTCATCGGCCGCGACGACGAGATCCGTCGGGTCATCCAAGTGCTGTCCCGCCGCACGAAGAACAATCCGGTGCTGATCGGCGAGCCCGGTGTCGGAAAGACGGCGATCGTCGAGGGCCTCGCTCGCCGCATCGTCGAGGGCGACGTGCCCGAGGGGCTCAAGAACAAGCGCGTCGTCGCGCTCGACCTCGGCTCGATGGTCGCCGGGGCCAAGTACCGCGGCGAGTTCGAGGAGCGGCTCAAGGCCGTGCTCAAGGAGATCTCCGACGCGGCGGGTGAGATCGTCACGTTCATCGACGAGATGCACACGGTCGTCGGGGCCGGGGCGGCCGAGGGCGCCATGGACGCCAGCAACATGCTCAAGCCGCTGCTCGCGCGCGGGGAGCTGCGCATGATCGGCGCGACAACGCTCGACGAGTACCGCAAGCACATCGAGAAGGACGCCGCGCTCGAGCGACGCTTCCAGCCGATCTACGTGGGCGAGCCGTCGGTCGAGGACACGATCGCGATCCTGCGCGGGCTGAAGGAGCGCTACGAGGTCCACCACGGCGTCCGCATCCAGGACTCCGCGCTCGTGTCGGCTGCCGTGCTCTCCGACCGCTACCTCACGGGCCGGTTCCTGCCCGACAAGGCGATCGACCTCATCGACGAAGCCGCGTCGCGGCTGCGCATCGAGATCGACTCGATGCCGACCGAGATCGACATCGTCGAGCGCCGCATCCGCCAGATCGAGATCGAGAAGGTCGCGCTCGCGAAGGAGACCGATGACGCGTCGCGTGAGCGTCTGAAGGGGCTCGAGGAGGAGCTCGCTCGTCTGAAGTCCGACGCCGATGCCATGAAGCAGCACTGGCAGGCCGAGAAGGAAGCGATCGGCGCGATCCGCGAGCTGATGGAGCAGCTCGATGCGAAGCGCATGGAGGTCGAGCGCGAGACCGACCTCGAGCGGGCCGCCGAGGTGCGATACGGCCAGATCCCGGAGCTCGAGCGGCGGGTCGCAGAGGCGACCGAGCACCTCGCCGAGCTGCAGTCGACCCAGCGGATGCTGAAGGAAGAGGTCGATAGCGAGGACATCGCCGACGTCGTGAGCAAGTGGACGGGCGTCCCGGTCTCGCGCTTGATGGAAGGCGAGATGCGCAAGCTGGTGCGGCTCGAAGAGCTGTTGCACGAGCGCGTGATCGGTCAGGACGACGCGGTCGCCGCGGTGGCCAATGCGATTCGGCGCAGCCGCGCCGGGTTGTCCGATCCGAATCGGCCCATCGGCTCGTTCTTGTTCCTCGGCCCCACCGGAGTCGGCAAGACCGAGCTGGCGCGGGCGCTCGCCGAGTTCTTGTTCGACGACGAGCGAGCGATGATCCGCATCGACATGAGCGAGTACATGGAGAAGCACTCCGTGTCTCGTCTCATCGGTGCGCCGCCGGGCTACGTCGGGTACGACGAGGGCGGTCAGCTCACCGAAGCAGTGCGGCGCCGCCCGTACTCGGTCGTGCTGCTCGACGAGATAGAGAAGGCGCATCCCGACGTGTTCAACGTCCTGCTGCAAGTGATGGACGACGGGCGTCTCACCGACGGCCAGGGTCGCACCGTCGACTTCACGAACGTCGTGCTGATCATGACCTCGAATCTGCAGGGCGATCCGCTCACCGTGTTCCGGCCGGAGTTCGTGAACCGGGTCGACGACATCGTGCGGTTCCGTTCGTTGACGCCCGAGGATCTCAGCAAGATCGTGTCGATCCAGATCGACCGGCTCCGCGAGCGGTTGGCAGCGCGACGCATCACGCTCGTCGTGTCGCCCGGTGCGACGGCGAAGCTGGCGGAGGACGGATTCGACCCGGCGTTCGGTGCTCGGCCGTTGAAGCGGATCATCCAGCGCGAGCTCGGCGACCGACTCGCGAATCGCATCCTCGAAGGCAAGGTCGCGGAGGGCGACACCGTCGAGGTCGATGTGCGCGACGGCGAGATCGTCATCGACTGACGGCTCCCCTGGGGCGGATCGGCCCATTTTTCGCTGACGCCCACGCCAAACGGGTCGTAAGGCCCATTTCAGGACGGCCGACGACTCCCGATCAGGACTCCCGACAGAGAGGTGGGCTCGCCCACCGACCTGGGGAGACATTGTTCCGCCTGGCTCTACTGGTCGTTTGGCCGAGAGGAAGTCAGAGCGAACCGGCCCCAGGCTCACTACGAAGCCCTGGAGACGTGCCGATGTCCGCAACCCGCCTGCCCCACTTCAAGCGTCACCTCGCCGGCCGCGTCGGCGGCCTCGTGTTCGCCACCGCCATGGTGCTGACGGCGTACCCCACGATCGCGGGGGCGGTGCCACCCCTCCAGAAGCTCACGCTCGAAGCTGTTTGCACCATCGTGAGTGGCGAGCACGCCGGCCAGGCCGTGATGGTGGTGGGCAACAAGAACGACAACCCCGTCGTCTACGACTGGACAATCGCGTCGGCGTCCGGCACTCGGAACGCTCCGTTTGGCGACAACTATGAGCTGTTTCCGGCCGCGGCAGGCAAGTTGACACTGAAGGTGGGGAACACGCAGCAGGACTCGATCGAGGAGGATCCGAGTGCTTGCGTGGCCCACGTGTTGCCCACCAAGGTCTGGCTCGACGCGGAGGGAGACGCCATCGAGTCACCGCTGGTCCCCGAAGGGTGGAACCTCACTCTGCAGAGTGACATCGAGACCCTCACGTGCACCTGGAACAGCGGTCTGGACGAACTGAAGTGCCACAGCGTGGACGATCCCGAGGACAAGCTCGACTTCGACGACCTCGACAAATCGCTGGAAGTCCCGGTCGGCGGCGAGTTCACGATCGCTGAGACGCCGACGCCGGGGTTCCTCCGCACCGGTCTCGGGAACTTTGGTCCGATCAACCTGCCCGCGAATCGCGCCGCGTTCTTCGCGGGTGGAAACAATGTCCCGGTTCTCGTGACGAATGCAGCGCAGGCCACCGGGCAGACGACGACCACGGTCGCGGACGACGACCACGACGACTGTCGAGGAGACCACCACGACGACCGCTTCGCCTCCGACCACGCTCGCACCGGTCGAGGAGACGACCACGACGACCGCCTCGCCTCCGACCACGCTCGCACCGGTCGAGGAGACCACGACGACGGCGGAGGAGACGACCACGACGGCCGAGGAGACGACACGACATCGCGACCACGACGACTGGTCGAGGAGACCACGACGACTGCTTCGCCTCCGACCACACTCGCACCGGTCGAGGAGACCACCACGAGCTCGGTTGAAGAGTCGACGTCGACGACGCTCGCTGAGCTGAAGACCGCCGAGGACACCACCACGACCGCCGCTCCGACGACCACGGCAAGCTTCGTCGACGACGACAGCGCAAACGACAACAACCTTCGCTCCGACCGACACCGCGTCCCCGACGACGACGCCCGAGCCAACGAGGAGCGGACCGCCATGGACGACGCCCGCTCCCGTGGATCCCTTCCGCGCACCGGAGCCTCTGTCCGAGGGGCCAGCCCAAAGTGACTCGAGCGGCGCCCTTCCGAATTCCGACGAGTTGGACACCCTGCCGACGACGGGGTCAACTCCGATCCCCGCCGTCGCCGTCGGGTTCGGGCTGGTCGTGATCGGAACCTGGTTCACGCTCGCAGCACGCCGCCGCCGTTACGTCTGACCGCGCCTGGACCTGGGCCTCACGGGCGGAACCGTCCTTGAACACCGAACGGGAGCCCACGGCGCACCAACGGGTCGTCCCTGGGAAAGTCCAGCAGGATTCGCGCTCAGAGTGAGATAACGCGCCCGTAGAGGGGTAGGCCGAACGACCTATTGCTCCCAGTGCCACGCAGAGTGGTATGGTGCCCGAAGCAGGCAGCCGCAAGGATTGTCTGTGGGGAGGCATAGATCCGTCGGCGAAATTGGTCGCTGCGTCGACGGGGAGCCAGGCGAACCCGGCCCCAAGCCATGAGGGCCGGGTCTTTTCGTTCCGGCCCGTCAATGACGACGGATAGGAGCCGGAGAGTGCGACCTATTACTCAGGGCCGACGCCTCGCGGAGGTGATCGGGGCCACCCTCGTTGCCGGAGGACTGGTGGTCAGCGCAGCCGGCATCGCGGCGCCGACGTTGGTCGCGACCCGCCGTGGGCCCATCCGGCGTGGTCGTCTCGGCGGAACTTCGACCTCTACCCGCTCGTCGCCGATTCCCGCCGGCTGCCCCGGGGCGGGCATTCCTCGTCGGGGAGACCTATACGTCAACGAACGGCGGCGCCGCGCCTTCACCTCGCTTCGTCGATGCAGGGCATCGGGCGGTTCGTACCCGGGGGACATGATCGACGATGCAGTGGGCTAGTTTCGCTCAGGGCTGGTGACGTGCGCGAAGCGGTCGGTGTCGTCCCTCGCCGTGAAGAGCTCGACCTCGCCCGACTTCGATCCGGCGACATTGATCAGGCGCTCCTGCTCGACTTCGCGTACTGCGGTGCCGGGCGGCACCGTCCTGCGCTGTGGCGAGCAACACGCTGACGCATCGTGATGCCCCGTCGACTACGGCGTCAATGCAGCATCCTGATCTGCCCGCCCGCGTGCGCCTACCAGGTCGACGCCGTCATTGGCGGCCCGCTTGCGGTCGTCGGTCCGACGGCTCCTTCTAGCGAGACTCCGGCCGACGGCGGCCCAACATGTTGATCGGCCGAACAACGGTGCCGGACGTGCGACGACGACAACGACGCTCACCACGAGCGCGCGACCACGACGCCGACGACGATCAGCCGACGCACGACGACGACTGAGCGACGCCGACGACCTCGCGACGACTACGCCGACGCTAATCGACGCCAACAACGGCGGCACCGGCGGCATGCGCCGACGTCATCAAGGTCGTAGAGGTGGTCGACGCTGCGACACCGCCCGAGGACGTTGACTACGTGATTTGCCTCACGCCTGCGGTGGGCGCTCCGGACAACGAGTTTTGTCCCGACGATGCGATCGAGGTCATCGTGAAGGGCGGGGCGTCCGCCACGATCGAGGTTGTGCCTGGGACCACCTACGTCGTGACCGAGATCATCGGCGGCGAGACATTTCCCATCGGCCAGTTCACCGCGGCGCCAGGCTCTGGCAACTCCATCACCGCCACCAACCTCTACCGCTGTGCGGATACCGAGGGCGATGAAGTCCCGATCGGGACAGTGGTGATCGAGGTCACGTGTACCCCGACGACGACGCCGACGACGACGCCCACGACGACGCCGACGACGACGCCCACGACGACGCCGACGACGACGCCGACGACGACGCCGACGACGACGCCCACGACGACGCCGACGACGACGCCGACCACGACGCCCACGACGGCTCCGACGACCGCGCCGACCACGGCTGCGACGACGGCGCCGACGACGGTTCCGCCGCCCGAGGTCGCGGGCACCGTGGTGCAGCCCGCCGAGGAGCTCCCGGTGACGGGCAACCGCACCTGGGAGGCCGCTCGGCTCGGAATTCTGATGGTGCTCAGCGGTGCCGCAGCACTGGCACTGACGAAGCGCCGCCGGGTTGACGCATAGGCGGCTCAAAAGGACAAGACTGGAGGGAGGGCTCTAGCCGGGGTGCTGGCGCTTCCAGGGCTGGAGCCGAGAGTGAGGGGCCCGCGAGGGCCCCTCACTTCGCGTTCAGCCAGCAGTTGTTCCCGCGCCGGTCGCGGGAGAAGCGGCCCCGCTGACTACCATCCCGCTGTGCCCGCAACCGTGGTGGTCGGCGCGCAGTGGGGCGACGAGGGCAAGGGAAAACTCACCGACCTCATCGCGAAGGAGATGCACGTCGTGGTCCGCTATCAGGGCGGGCACAACGCGGGGCACACCATCGTCGTCGGCGGCGAGACCTTCGCTCTGCAGCTCGTTCCGAGCGGCATTCTCTACGACCACATCACGCCGGTGATCGGCAACGGAGTGGTGGTCGACCCCGCCGTGCTCTTGAGCGAGCTCGATCGACTCACGATGAAAGGGGTCGACTGCAGCCGACTCCTCGTGAGCGGGAACGCACACCTGATCCTCCCGTATCACCAGGAGATCGACGCGCTCACCGAACGACGGCTCGGCAAGAACAAGCTCGGGACCACGAAACGGGGCATCGGTCCCGCGTACGCGGACAAGGCGCTGCGTTCCGGCCTGCGCGTGCAGGACCTGCTCGACCCGAAGATCTTCCGCGAGAAGCTCGACGTGGCCTTGAAGGAGAAGAACGCGGTCCTCGCAAAGGTCTACAACCGGCTGCCGCTTTCGGCATCGGACATCGCGGCGCGGTATCTCGACGAGCTTGCCCCCCGGGTTTCGCCGTACATCACCGACACGGTCGGCTTCGTCCACGAGGCCCTCGAGGCGGGGCAGCATGTGTTGCTCGAAGGGGCGCAGGCCACCTTCCTCGATCTCGACCACGGCACCTATCCGTTTGTCACCTCCTCGAACCCCGTTGCGGGTGGCGCGTGCACGGGCTCGGGCGTGGGTCCTCTGCACATCAACCGCGTGATCGGAATCGCGAAGTCGTACTGCACGCGCGTCGGGTCGGGCCCGTTCCCCACCGAGCAGACCAACGACATCGGCGACCTGCTCGTCGATCGAGGCCACGAGTTCGGCACCAACACCGGCCGGCGCCGCCGAACCGGATGGTTCGACGCGGTGATGCTGCGGCAAGCGGTGAGGCTCAACTCGCTCAGCGAAGTCGCGATCACGAAGCTCGACGTCCTCGACGTGTTCGACTCCGTGAAGGTGTGTGTCGCGTACGACCTCGACGGTGAGCGGTTCCACCACATGCCCTATCACCAGTCGGTGCTGCACAAGGTGACGCCGATCTACGAGGAGCTGCCCGGCTGGCAGACCGACCTCACCGAGATGACCGAGCCCCACGACATGCCCGCCGCAGCCCGTGACTACCTCTCGTTCCTCGAGGACCAGGTCGGCGTGCCGGTGCGACTCGTAGGCGTGGGGCCCGGGCGCGACCAGTACGTGCACTTCGCGGCGTAACGCGATGCGCGTATGCGTGGTGGGAAGCGGTGCGCGGGAGCACGCGCTCGCGGATGTGCTCGGTCGCACCGCGGACTCGGTCGTTGTCACGCCCGGCAACGCGGGGATCCCAGAATCGACTCCGTCACCGCCGGAGGAGATCGATGCCGATCTGTTCGTCATCGGTCCTGAGGAGCCCTTGGTCGACGGCCTCGCCGACCGCCTGCGCGCTCGTGGCGCGTTGGTGTTCGGTCCGGGCGCCGACGGTGCGCGCCTCGAGGGCTCGAAGGCGTGGATGAAGACAGCCTTGGCGGAAGCGGGAGTTCCGACCGCGCGCCACCACGCGTTCGAGGCATCAGAGGTGGAGGAGGCCATCGCCTACCTTCGTGACCTACCCGGCCTCTACGTCGTGAAGACCGACGGATTGGCGGCCGGGAAAGGCGTGTTCGTCACCGAGTCACTCGCGGACGCGATCGAAGATCTGCGGGAAAAGCTCTCGGGCGCGAGCTTCGGCGCGGCGGGCACGACCGTGGTAGTCGAGGAGGGGCTCTCCGGACCGGAGCTCTCCCTTCTCTGTGTGTGCGACGGCGAGAAGATCGTCCCGCTGGCTCCCGCGCAGGACTACAAGCGCGTCGGAGATGGTGATACCGGCCCCAACACCGGGGGAATGGGTGCGTACTCCCCGGTCCCGTTCGCTGACGCATCACTCGTTGACGAGACCGTCGAGCGCATCGTCGCCCCGACGCTGCAGTGGCTCCGGAAGCAAGGCATCGACTACCGGGGCGTGCTCTACGCGGGCCTGATGTTGACACCCGACGGCCCGAAGATCATCGAGTACAACGTCCGCTTCGGCGATCCTGAGGCGGAGGCCGTGCTGCCTCGAATGGCCAGCGACCTCACGGCGCTGCTCGCGGAGGCAGCCTCGGGAGCGCTCCGCAGTGACCCGGTGTTCTCAGAGGATGCGGCGGTCACGGTGATGTGCGCATCCGACGGGTATCCCGTTTCACCCCGACTCGGGGATGTGATCGACGGGCTCAGCGAGGCGGAGTCGGTCGACGGCGTGCGCATCTACTGCGCCGGAGTCGGCCGCGACAGGGAGGGCCGCCTCGTGACGGCAGGCGGCCGCGTGCTTTCGGTGACCGCACACGGGACCGACCTCAGCTCGGCTCGGAGCCGCGCCTACGAAAGTGTGGGATTGCTTTCCTGGCCGGGAATGGTCTTCCGCCGCGACATCGGAGTCGCGAGCGCGTGACGCGATGCGCCTACGCGCACCACTCGATGTCGCGTGAACCAGGAGCTGCGGCAATCGACACCTTGCGCTCGGCCTCGTCGATCGTCACGAGATCGGGCAGCGCGATCGCTCGCGCCAGCGTCGTCGGCCGACCATCGGCCAGCGCCGCGTGCACCGCCTCACGCCGCCGTCGAACTTCCTTCTTCGGCATGCGCTGACGGCGAGCCGATGAACGCACTCCGCTCAATGCAATCGCGCACGGCTTGCAGAGCGGCGGACGACGCGTTCCAAGGATGTAGACGAGGAACTCGTTCGAGAACGGGAGTCCACACTCATCGCACACATCGATTGCGCGCTCGAAAGGATTGTTCGTGCATTGCATGGAGAGCATGGTCTCTGACTTGCGACTCATGGGCTATAGGACCTTCGAATCATTAGGGCCGCTCAGCGGCGCTCCGACGCGGAATGCGGACGTGCGGAACGAGTCGAGAAACTCATGTGATCATCGCGAGGGGTCCGTATGGCCCACTCCTCCGCCGAACCTCATTTTTGTCGGCACGTGTGGCGCGATCATTAGGCTCGTGGAGGTGACGCGCAGCGAAGGTCGGCGATCGAGATGATCCCCCGATACTCGATGCCCGAGATGGCGGCGCTTTTCACCGACGAGGCTCGTTTCCGCACTTGGCTCGAGGTCGAAGTGCTCGCGACCGAGGCCTGGGCCGAGCTCCACGTAGTCCCTTTGGACCATGCGTCCCTCGTGCGCGAATCAGCGCCCACGATTGACGCTGCGTTCGTCGCCGAGGTGGACGAGCGTGAGCGTGTCACTGATCACGACGTTGCCGCCTTCGTCGATGTGGTGCAGCGGCACATTGGTGGCGACGCGGGGAAGTGGGTGCACTACGGCCTGACCTCCTCCGACGTCGTAGACACCGCCCTCTGTGTGACCCTCACGAAGGCTGCCGACCTGCTCATTGACGCCGCGACAGGGCTCATCGCCGTGCTGCGCGAACGAGCGCACGAGCTTCGCGGGGCGGCAATGGCAGGACGCACGCACGGCGTCCATGCCGAACCGACGACATTCGGCGCGAAGCTCGCGCTCTGGAGCTTGCAGGTCGACCGTGACCGCACGCGCCTGCGTCATGCCCGCGAAGCGAGTCGCCGTCGGCAAGTTGTCCGGAGCCGTCGGCACTTACTCGAACATCGATCCCGCTGTCGAGCGGTCTGTGTGTCACGCGCTCGGTCTCGCACCTGTCCCCGCGACTCAAGTGATCAGCCGGGATCGACACGCCCAGTACCTGTACGCATGCGCGTCCGTCGGCGCCACCGTCGAGATGATCGCGACCGAGATCCGTCATCTCCAGCGCACCGAGGTGGGGGAGGTGGAGGAGGGGTTCAAAGCGGGCCAAAAGGGCTCGTCCGCGATGCCGCACAAACGGAACCCGATCACCGCCGAGCGCCTTTCGGGACTCGCGCGCATTCTGCGCGGCAACCTCTCCGCCGGTCTCGAGGACGTCAGCCTCTGGCACGAGCGCGACATCTCGCACTCATCGGTCGAGCGGGTGATCCTCCCCGACTCCTCACTGCTCGCGTACTACGTGTTGCGCAAATGCGCTTCGCTGATCGCGGGGATGCGGGTCGACACCGAGCGCATGCTCGCGAACATCGACCTTTCACATGGCCTTGTGTTCAGCCAACCGGTGTTGCTCGCACTCGTGGCCTCAGGACTCGAGCGTGACGACGCGTACCGCATCGTCCAAGAGGACGCCAGCCTCGCCCGCGCGGAGGGCAAGCCCTTTCGCTCGGTGCTCGAGGCCGATGTGCGGGTGGCGCTCGAGCGCGGAGTCGCTCGACGACGCCTTCAGCCTCGACCGGTCGTTGCGGAACACATCGGCGGTGCTCGACGCGATGGACCGCATCGAATGAGCTTCACCAAGACCTACTCGGGCAAGGTCAGAGATCTCTACGACGTGGGTGACGGCACGCTCATCCTCGTCGCCTCGGACCGTATGTCGGCGTTCGATGTGGTGATGCGAGAGTCGGTCCCCGACAAGGGCCGCGTGCTCACGGCGATGAGCGCGTTCTGGTTCGATCACCTCAGCGGCGTCGCGCAGAATCACTTGATCGGGCTCGACCACCCTGATGCTCCCTCGGAGTGGGCGGGTCGGATGATGCATGTACGTCGCGCGGAGATGCTGCCCGTCGAGTGCATCGTGCGGGGCTATCTGGCCGGATCGGCGTGGAAGGAGTACCGCGCGAGCGGCACCGTGCATGGCGCGCGACTCCGAGATGGTCTGCAGGAGTCTGAGCAGCTCGATGCGCCGATGTTCACGCCGTCGACCAAGGCCGCGAGCGGCACTCACGACGAGAACATCACGTTCGACGAAGCCGTCGCGTTGATCGGCGTCGAACGCGGCCGAGCGCGCCCGCGAGATCAGCCTCGCGGCGTATGCGGCCGGAGCGGCAAGAGCCGAAGCCGCGGGGATCATCGTCGCCGACACCAAGCTCGAGCTCGGCTTCGTCGACGGCGAGCTCGTCGTCGCGGACGAGGTGCTCACGCCGGATTCGTCGCGTTTCTGGCCCGCCGACGAATGGAAGCCCGGCATCACGCCGCCGGCGTTCGACAAGCAGCCCCTGCGCGACTGGCTCGAGCTACAGAGCTGGGACAAGCGCCCGCCTCCGCCGACCTTGCCGGCAGAGATCGTCAGCGCGAGCCGCGCGCGGTACGTCGAGGCCTACGAGCGCATCACGCATCTGCGGCTCGCCGACTGGCCCGGAGCCACCGTCGCGCTGTGACACAGTGAACGGGATGCGTTTCTCGGTGCTCGTCGAAGTGCGCCTCCGTCCCGGCGTGGCCGATCCGCAGGGCGCGACGATCGAGCGGGCGCTCCCGATGCTGGGCTTCGACGCGGTGCAGGAGGTCACGGTGGGCAAGGCGATCCGCTTCGCGCTCGAGGCACGCGATGAGGTGTCGGCGCGTCGCGAAGTCGACGACCTCTGCCATCGCTTCCTCACCAATCCCGTCATCGAGGATGCGTTCGTGAGCTTGGAGCCCGTCGCGTGAGTGTCGGTGTAGTGCTCTTCCCCGGCACGAACTGCGAGGCCGACGTCGTCGAGGCCGTTCGGTCGCTCGGGGGCGATGCGGAGATCGTGTGGCACGGCGATGATCGGCTGGCTTCGGGCGTCGATGCGGTCGTCCTGCCGGGTGGCTTCGCCCACGGCGACTACCTGAGAACGGGCGCGATCGCGAGGTTCTCTCCGGTGATGGACGGCGGTGTCGCGCTTCGCGGCCGAGGGCGGGCCGGTGGTGGGCATCTGCAACGGCTTTCAGATCTTGTGCGAAGCCGGATTGCTCCCGGGTGCGCTGAGGAAGAACGCCGGTCTCAAGTTCCTTTGCCGGCCGGCGCGTATCAGAGTCGAGACAGAGAGGTCGGCGCTCACGAACTCGGCTTCAGTGGGTCAAGTGCTCACGATTCCGGTGAACCACTTCGAAGGGAACTACACCTGCACCTCGGAGACGCTTGTCGAGCTGAAGAGCGAAGAACGCGTCGTGCTCCGGTACGTGGAGAACCCGAATGGCGCTCTCGATGACATCGCCGGGGTGTGCAATGCCGGGCGCAACGTCGTGGGGCTCATGCCGCATCCGGAGCGGGCGAGCCACCCCTTGCTGGGATCGACTGACGGAGCGGTGTTGCTGCGTTCGTTGCTGACCGCGGCAGGCGTCAGCGCGCCGAGCGGGTGACGCCCGCCTTCTTCAGCACGGCGGGCTCCACGCCGACCTCACGCCACGCGGCATACGAGATGCCCTTGCGCTGGCTGTATTCCTTGGCGACGGCGACGAAATCGGCCTCGAGGCCGCTCAGGTCCACGCCCGCCTGCAAAGAGCCGAGCTCGCCGACCAGATCCATCCGCTGCTGGACGAGGCTGAGCCGTGTCAACGCGTCCGCGTCCGCCAGCTTCGCCTCGATCGACTTGAGCTGCTTCTCGATCGACTCGGTCGTCCGCTTCCGGCCGCGCTTCGGCTTGTGCGCTTCGAGCGCCTCGAGATACTTGCGGACGGTGATGCCCTGCTGTCGACCGGCCGCCAACGCAGCCTTGTGCTCGGCGGACATGGGCGTGAGCGCCCTTCTTGTTTGCAGGCATGCGGGGACTCTATTTCGTCGGTGGGTTTTGTTGTGATTCCCGCTTGTGCGGGATGAGAAACGCTCCGATTTCCAGCCTGTACCGTGCCACTGATGCCGCCTGATTCCGACTTGCATCGCGCACTCGGGCTCACCGACGACGAAGCGGATCGAATCCAAGAGATCCTCGGCCGCGTGCCGAACGCGCTCGAGCTTGCGATGTACTCGGTGATGTGGTCCGAGCACTGCTCGTACAAGTCGTCGAGGGGACATCTGAAGCGTCTCCCCACCGAGGCCCCATGGGTGATCGTCGGGCCGGGAGAGAACGCGGGCGTCGTCGACGTCGGGGACGGCATCGCCGCCGCGATCCGCATCGAGAGCCACAACCACCCGTCGGCGATCGAGCCCTATCAAGGCGCCGCCACCGGCGTCGGCGGCATCTTGCGCGACATCTTCACCATGGGGGCCCGACCGATCGCGCTCATGGATCCGCTGCGCTTCGGACCCATCGACGACCCCCGCAGCCGATGGATAGCGGAAGGCGTCGTGAGCGGCATCTCCGGCTACGGCAACGCGGTCGGCGTGCCGACGGTCGGCGGGGAAGTCGTGTTCGACGAGACATTCAAGGGCAATCCGCTCGTCAACGTCCTCTGCCTGGGTCTCCTGCCGCGCGAGCGACTCGTCCTCGGCCAGGCGAGCGGCGTCGGCAACCTTGCCGTCCTGCTCGGGTCAGCGACCGGACGCGACGGCATCGGAGGCGTGAGCGTCCTCGCCTCGGCCGGGTTCTCGGAAGGCGAAGCCGACGCCGCGAAGCGACCCTCGGTGCAAGTCGGCGACCCGTTCGAGGAGAAGCGACTCATCGAGGCGTGTCTCGAGCTGCTCGACGCCGGCCTGGTCGTCGGCATCCAGGATCTCGGCGGCGCGGGCCTGACCTGCGCGACCTCTGAGACCGCCTCGCGCGGTGGGGTCGGGATGGACGTCGACGTCCGCGCCGTGCCCTGTCGCGAGAAGGGGATGGAGCCGGCCGAGATCATGACCAGCGAGAGTCAGGAGCGGATGCTGGCGATCGTCGAGCCGCAGGGTCTCGACGGCGGTCATGGGCATCTGCGCCCGGTGGGAGGTTCGTGCGACCGTGATCGGTCGAGTCACCGATGGCGGCAGGCTGCGCATCCTCGACGGCTTCGACTGGCGCGGTGCTCGCGGACGTGCCGGCGGCATCGCTCCACGACGCCGCTCCGCTGTACGACCGCCCCATGGAGGCACGGCCGACGACGCGGCCCGGCCGTCCCGCAGCGTCGATCGACGACCCCGAGGAGCACCTGCTCGCACACCTCGCCGACACGTCCTGGATCTGGACGCAGTACGACCACCAGCTGTTCCTCAACACGGTGCAGGGGCCCGGTGCTGATGCGACAGTCCTGCGGCTGAAGCATCCGGCCACCGGCGCAGACACCGGCCGCGGGCTCGCGCTCACGACCGACGGCAACCATCGGTGGTGCGCAGACGACCCGCGGCTCGGCACCGCGATGGTCGTCGCCGAGGCGGCCTCCAACCTCGCGTGCGTCGGTGCTCGCCCACTCGCGCTCGTGAACTGCCTGAACTTCGGAAACCCGGAGCACCCGGCAGTGATGTGGCAGCTCTCCGAGGCGATCGATGGCATGAGCGAGGCCTGTCGACGCGCTCGACGTGCCCGTCGTGGGAGGCAACGTCAGCCTGTACAACGAGACCGCAGGCGACGACATCGCTCCGACGCCGGTCGTCGGGATGCTGGGCGTGGTGGAACAGCTCGCACGACCCCCGGCGGGCCCACTCCTCGAGCCCGGGAGCGCGGCTCGCGTGCATCGGTCCCACGACGCTCGACCTCCGGGCGCACGCCGCGACGGTCGCCGTCGTTCGCGGCCTTGTCGCCGACGATGCCGTGCTGGGAGCTCACGACGTTGCTGACGGCGGGCTCGCCACGTGTGTCGCCGAGATGGCCGTTTTCTCCGAGTGCGGCGTCGACGTCGACGGGGCCGGTGACATCGCGGCCGTGTTCGACGAGACACCATCGCGGATCGTCGTCAGCGTCCGGTCAGGCGATGAAGCCGAGGTCGAGCGGCGATGCGCGGACGCTGGCGTGCTCCTCACATGGATTGGTGTTGCGGGCGGCGTGCGCGTGCGCATCGGCGCCTTCGCGGACCTGCCACTGTCGGGCGTGATCGAGCGGTGGCGTCGTCACCTTCCCGACGCGTTCGGCACCGCTGTCACCCATTGACGACGGCTGACATCCCTCGCGCCGTCGCGCTGCTGCGTGACGGGGGGCTGGTCGTGTTCCCGACCGAGACCGTTTACGGGCTCGGCGCGGACGCTTCCAACCCGACCGCGCTTCGGCGATTGTTCGCCGTCAAGGGCCGCCCGGTCCATCACCCGGTGATCGTTCATCTCGCGTCCGCCGAAACGATCGACGACTGGGCGACGCGAGGTTCCCGACGAGGCTCGCGTGCTCACGGATCGGTTCTGGCCCGGGCCGTTGACGGTCATCCTGCGTCGGAGTGCTCGTGTCCTCGATGAGGTGACCGGCGGCCTCCCTACGGTCGGGTTGAGGGTGCCCGCCGCGCCAGTCGCGCTGGACCTGCTTGCGGCATTCGGAGGTGGCCTTGCCGCACCGTCAGCCAACCGCTTCGGACACGTCAGCCCGACGACGGCACAGGCAGTCATCGACGAGCTCGGTGACGCCGTCGACCTCGTCTTGGACGGCGGGCCGTGCCGTGTCGGAGTCGAGTCCACGATCGTCGAGCTCACGGGCGAGGCGCCGACAGTGCTGCGACCCGGTGCGGTCACCGTTGCCCAGCTGGAAGGTGCACTCGGCCGACCGGTCCGTCCTCCGGACGGCCCGAGCCGGGCGCCCGGAATGTTGCCGTCGCACTACGCGCCGAACGCGGCCGTCGAGATCGTCGCCGCCGAGGCATTGGCCGCGCGCGATCCAGGAGCTGCGGCAGCAGGGACGGCGGGTCGTCACCATCGTGCCGAGCGCCGACCTCGACGCGGACGCACACACGCTCTACGCGCGGCTCCGGGACGCGGACGCGGATGGGGCGGATGTGATCCTTGCGGTGCTGCCGGAGGACGAGGGCATCGGAGCCGCCATCGCCGATCGCCTTCGCAAGGCCGCGGGACCTCGCGGGTAGCGCCGCCGCGCAGGTGGATCGGGCCGTGTCAGAGGGCGATGACGACAGCCGCCACGATGGCGGCCACCACGAGCACGATCAGCAGGCTGATGAGGATGTTGCGACCGCGGTGCGAACTCGGCGTCTTCCATCTCGACGGGCGTGATCGCACGGGGCGCAGCGGCGGCGTCCGCGGCTCGCTCGGCCTGCACGACTGCCGAGGCGGTCGCCGCGGTCGCGAATCACCGGCGCGGCTCGGCGGGCGCGGGACCGATCTCGTCGATCGCCGCGGACTCGACTGTCGGAGCCATCTCTTCGAGCGGGGACGCGACCTCCGACGCGACGATAAGCGACGGTGGCGCTTGCCGAGCCGGGTGGGGGCGGAGCGACGCGGAACGACGGCGGAGGCGCGGGAGGCGTGGGCGCCGGTGGAGGCGCCGGTGGGGTGGGCGGGGACGCGACGGTGGTCGGCACAAATGCGACCGTCGACGACGCATCAGCGGCTTGAGGTGTGACGAACGCGACCGTCTCGCGAGCAGGTGCCGGTGCCTCGGGGTCCTCGGGCTGGTCGTTGTCGCTCATCTCGTGCTGTCACGGTACTCATCGCCGGCGCCGAACTGGTTGACGAGGGCCACAAAGAGGTCGCGCACAACGTCGGTCGGCGGTATGGACGTCATCCACGGCTCGATCGTCCCAACGGTGATCGACACCATCGTGGCGGCGCCTTCGGGCATCAGCTCGAACCGGCAGTAGCACGGAGTCGGCTCGTGGAGATGCACCTCGAGGATGTCGGGCGGGTCGGCGTGGAGGGGCTCACCAACCCAATGGCTCACCACGAAGAGGCGCTCGAACGCCTCGGCCGGTGCGCAGTCGATCGTGAACGACGCGACGTCGCTCCACACGCTGCCGACCCGCCGGACGCCTGAAGTCGAAGGTGGGGACGGTGGGGACGACCGCGACGATGCGGACGCGGACGGTGCGGACGCGGCCGAGACCGTCGGTCCCTCGCCCCGACGCAGGATCGACCTCACCGCCCGATCGAAGGCCACGTTCACTTCCTGCATCCGGCGGGCCGCGACCGGATCGCCAGCGGTGCGGTCGGGATGAAGCTCGAACGCCAGGCGGCGCCGCGCGGCCCGTACATCGTCGAGCGTCGCGTCCTGGTCGAGCCCGAGTACGGCGAACGGCTCGACGTCGGTCACGACGCGTCGCGCAGCGCCGCATACGCGGCACGGATCGCGTCGCGATCGACCTCCGGGTCCGGCTCGATCTCCGCGCTCGGGGGCCGCTTCCAGGCCGCGGCGATCTCGGCTGGCGAAACGCCGTGCAACGCCGCCGCGGCCTGCACACACGCTCCCTTCGCCACCTGCTCCTCGTCACCGTGCACCTCGACGACCTGCCCCGACAGGTCAGCGACCACACGCTGGTACGCGGTCGACCGCGAACCCCCGCCCACGAGCACGATGCGAGCGCCCGCCGACCGGCGCGCCGGCAAGGTCGAGCGCGTCAAGGCCGTCGAGGAGTCCGCACACGACGCCCTCGTACGCGGCGCGGGCGAGCTGGTCGCGCGTCACGTCGGTGCGCAGACCGACGAGCGTGCCCGTCGCGTCGGGACGGTTGGGCGTTCGCTCGCCATCGAACCAGGGAAGGAGCGTGAGCCCACCGGCACCCGGTGGCGCGTCCAGAGCGAGCCGATCGAGACGATCGTGATCGACACCGATGAGGCGCGCGATGGCATCGGTCACCTTCGCCGCGTTGAGCGTGCACACGAGCGGGAGGAAGCGGCCGGTCGCGTCCGCGAACCCGGCGACTGCGCCGGTCGAGTCAGCAGTGGGCCGATCGCTGACGACGTACGCGGTGCCCGAGGTCCCGAGTGACAGCGCGACCTGGCCCGGACCGAGACCCGACTCCGAGCGCCGCGGCCATGTTGTCGCCCGTCCCGCACGCGACGACCGGCCCGCCGGCGCCGTCGCCCCATTGCCCGGCGGGCTCGTCCGGTGCCAGGACGGGAGGCACGACCGACGGCCAGTCGACGTCGTCGCCGACGATCTCGAGGAGGTCGTAGCGATACTCGCCGCCGTGCCGGCGACCAATAGCCGGTGCCCGACGCGTCCCCACGGTCGGTGGCAAGACGGCCGGTCAGCCTCCATGTGAGCCAGTCGTGGGGCAGGCAGACGCGGGCCATCCGCGCCCAGACGTCGGCCTCCGTGCGATGCAGCCACGAGAGCTTCGTGATGGTGAACGACGCGACCGGAACGCTCCCCACTGCTTCGGCCCACGCACCCGTGCTGCCGAGCTTCTTGATCAGCCATGACGCGTCAGCCGCGGTCTCGGTGTCGTTCCAGAGCTTCGCTGGCCGCAGCGGAGTACCGAGCTCGTCGGTCACGACCATGCCGTGTTGCTGGCCGGCGACCGAGATCGCTTCGACGGTCGGACTGCCCGCGTCGGACCACGCCGCCTGGAGCGCCGTCCACCACGACTCTGGGTCCTGTTCGCTGCGCGGCGGACTGGTGGGGGGGTGCGGTGCCCGGCCCGACGACACGAGTGAACCGCTGTCCGCGTCCCGAATCTCGACTTTGGTTGCTTGCGTGGACGAGTCGATGCCGGCGACGAGGGCCATGCCCCATTGTCACCCACATCGGACGACGCACCTCTCGCCGGCGCGGGGCATGATGCGGCGGGGCAGACGAAAGGATCGAAGGATGCAGCTGGGAATGGTCGGCCTCGGCCGGATGGGAGCAGGGCTGGTCGGACGGCTGACCCGTGACGGTCACCAGTGCGTCGGCTCCGACCCCAACCCGCAGGCCAGGAAGGGAATCGAGGACATCGGCGCCACGAGTGCGGACTCGATGGCGGACCTCGTGAAGAAGCTCGACAAGCCTCGCGCCGTGTGGCTGATGGTGCCGGCTGCGCTGACCGGTCGGCTGGTCGACGAGCTCGGTGATCTCCTCGAGCCCGGCGACATCGTCATCGACGGCGGCAACAGCTACTACCGCGACGACGTGGATCGCGCCGCGATGCTGAAGCCGAAGGGCATCCACTACGTCGATGTCGGCACGAGCGGCGGCGTCTTCGGCCTGGAGCGTGGCTTCTGCCTGATGATCGGGGGCGAAGACGACGTCGTGAAGCACCTCGACCCGATCTTCAAGTCGATCGCGCCAGGGGTCGAGTCGGCCGAGCGCACGCCCGGTCGCACCGGCGAGCCCACGCCCGCGGAGAACGGCTACCTGCACTGCGGGCCGCCGGGTGCTGGTCACTTCGTGAAGATGGTGCACAACGGCGTCGAGTACGGCCTGATGGCCGCCTACGCCGAGGGGCTCAACATCATCAAGAACGCCGACATCGGCAGGAAAGAGCACGAGGTCGACGCGGAGACATCGCCGCTGCGCGATCCCCAGTACTACCAATACGAGATCAACATGGGCGACGTCGCCGAAGTCTGGCGGCGCGGCAGCGTCGTGGCGTCGTGGCTCATCGATCTCACCGCCGCGGCGTTCGTCGACGACCCCGGCCTCGAGGCCTTCCAGGGTCGGGTCTCCGACTCAGGCGAGGGACGGTGGACCGTGCTGGCGGCGGTCGACGAGGGCGTGCCGAGCCACGTCATCAGCGCGTCGCTCTACGACCGGTTCGAATCTCGGCAGAACGCGCTGTTCGCGAACAAGGTGCTCGCGGCGATGCGCCAGCAGTTCGGCGGCCACGCCGAGAAGAAGGCCTAGCGGGCCGGCGCCACCGAGCGGCGCAACGCGCCGCTCGGGTCACAAAGTAGCGATTGCCGAGCGAAGCGAGCAGGAGCCGATCGAAGCGAAGCGGAGAGCGGCGACGAACTTAGCGCGGTGGCCCAGCAGCAGTGAATCGGGCGTCGGGCGGGTCGACCGCCCACGCCGCCGACTCAGCCCAGCCGTCGTCGTAGACCAGCTCGCGAAGCGGGCGGCGTCGCACCGGTCCGTGATGACCCTGCGGTCGTCCGAGCGTGATCGTCGCGCTCAGCGCGGTGCCGTCGGGGATGCCGAGCAGCGCGCGCAGCTCGTCCTCCACGAACGCGTGCCAACCCGTGAGCGCACCGCCGTATCCGAGGGCTCGGGCCGCGAGGAGCAGGTTCTGGCAGGCCGGGTAGATCGACGCGCCCTCCGTGTAGTGCGACGTCGCGGTAGCGGACGAGGCAGGCGAGCACGACGACCGGGATCTCCTCGAAGTGGTCGACGTAATGCTGCATCGTGCGGGCCATGCGCGCCTTCGGCGACTGCTCGTCGCGGCCCGAGCCGCCCTCGTAGCCGTCGCTCGCCACCTTCGCGGCCCAGCCGGCGCGGAACGCCTCGCCGAGCAGGTGCTTGGCCTCGATCGCCTTCGGGCCGTCACGCAGCACCAGGAACCGAAACGGCTGACGGTTGCTGCCCGACGGCGCACGAGTGGCCGCGAACAGGATCGTCGCCAGATCGTCGTCGGGGATCGGATCGGCCGTGTAGCGGCGGATCGCTCGGGTCGTCGCGATGCCCTCGAGCAGGCTGATCACCCGATCAGCGCCCCTTGAACTCGGGCGGGCGCTTCTCGAGGAACGACGCCATGCCCTTCGCGGAAGTCCTCGCTCCGGAAGAGCGGGAGCAGCTGCAGGAAGACGTGGTGGACGTTCTGGTCGAACGTCTCGGTCTCGGCCATGCGCATCATCCGCTTCGTGGCCCGCACGGCGAGCGGCGCGTTGCCGGCGATCTCCTTCGCGAGGGCTGCGGTGGCGTCCGCAAGCTGGGTGTCGGGCACCACTTGGTTCACGAGGCCGAGCTCGAGGCACTCCTTGGCCATGAGCGTGCGGCCGGTGAACGCGATCTCGGCGGCCTTCGCGTAGCCGACCATCCGCGGAAGCAGCCACGTGCCGCCGCTCTCCGGCAGCACGCCGCGCTTGGTGAAGGCGGCGGCGAGCTTCGCCGACTCGCCCGCAATGCGGATGTCGCACCCGAGCGCGAGGTCCATGCCGTAGCCGGCGGCTCCGCCGTTGAGCGAGCACACCGTGGGCGTGTCGACGTTGTGCAGCACGATCGGCGGCGCGTCGCGCAGATCGAACTCGCCGGGACTGCCGCCGACGTCGCCCAACCCGCGGCCCGCCGACTGCTCGGCGATGTCGAGCCCGGCGCAGAACGCGCGGCCCGCGCCGGTCAAGACGATGACCCGAACCTCGGGGTCGCGGTCGGCCTCGACGAGTCGCCTCGAGAGCTCCGACAGCATCGGTCCGGAGATCGTGTTCATGCGGTCCGGGCGGTTGAACGTCAGCGTCGCGACGTGGTCCGACACCTCGTAGAGAAGCTCGCTCATGCCCGAACGGTACCGTTCGCCCGATGAGCGAGCAGCAGGGAGCCGTGCCGCAGCCGCAGCTGACGTACCAGGGTCCGATCGCCGGGCACGACCGAAGTGCTGTTGATCCGACATGGCCGCTCCGCCGATGTCGTGCCGGGGACGCCCGAGTCAACGATCCCGGTCTCCACGAGGTCGGACGGGCGCAGGCGCACGCGCTCGCGAAGCGGCTCGCGAACAAGCAGATCGACGCGGTCTACGCCTCTCACCTCGCGCGCGCGATCCAGACCGCGCAGCCACTCGCCGACGCGCGGGGCTTGCCGGTCAACGTCGTCGAGGACCTCCAGGAGGTGTTGCTCGGCGACTGGGGCGAGGGCGAGTTCCGCCGCCGCGCCGCGATCGGTGATCCCGAGTTCCTCGCCGCGATGGCGACAGGGCGGTGGGACGCGATCCCCGGCGCCGAGCGCGACGAGGATCTGCGAGCGCGGGTCACGACGACGGTGCTCGGGTTCGCGCACAGCCCACGTCGACCAGACCATCGCCGTGGTGTCTCACGGCGGCGCGATCAACGCGTGTCTCGCCGGGTTGCTCGAAATCAACCGCTCACACATCGCGGCGATCGAGAACACGAGCATCACGACCGTGCACCTGCGCGAGGGCGCGCCGGCGCGGCTCATCACGATGAACGATTGCAACCACATCTACGACCCGGTGCTCGGGCCGCTGCGAGCTGGGCCGGTCGGTCGAACGGTCAGTCGAAGATGATGACGCTGCGGGCGACCTCGCCGGCCTTCATCGCCGTCGAAGCCCTCGTTGATCTCGTCGAGCGGGAGCCGGGCCGAGACCAGCTCGTCGAGCTTGAGCCGGCCCTGCAGGTACATGTCGACGTAGCGGGGCATGTCGATGCGGAACTGGTTCGAGCCCATGTTCGAGCCCTGGATCTTCTTCTCGACGAGGAACTCGACGCCGTGCAGCTCGACCTTCGTGCCGACCGGGATCATGCCGATGACGGTGGCGCGTGCCGCCGTTCTTGAGCATGCCGAACGCCTGCTCGGCGGCGACCTTCAGGCCGATGGCCTCGAAGGCGTGGTCGACGCCGCCGCCGGTGAGCTCGTGCACCTGCTGCACGGCGTCGCCGTCCGACGGCGTCGACGAGGTCGGTGGCGCCGAACTGCTCGGCCAGCTCGAGCTTCGAGCGGCGACCATGTCGACGGCGATGATGCGGCCGGCGCCGGCGATGGCGGCGCCCTGGACGCCGGCGAGGCCGACGCCGCCGCAGCCGATGACGGCGACGGTCTGCCCGGCCTGCACGCCGGCGGTGTTGAACACCGCGCCGAGGCCGGTGGTGACGCCGCAGCCGATGAGCGCGGCGCGGTCGAGCGGCATGTCGTCGCGGACCTTCACGACCGCGTTCTCGTGCACGAGCATCTGCTCGGCGAACGACGACAGGTCGAGGAACTGGAACACGGGCTGCCGTCCTTCGACAGGCGGCGGCGGTGCCGTCGGAGCCGCGGGTCGCCGGCGTCTGTCGGTGCAGAGGTTCGGGCGCCCGCTGAGGCAGTAGTCGCAGTGCCCGCAGAACACCGACAGGCAGGTGATGACGTGGTCGCCGGGCTGCACGTAGGTGACGTCCTCGCCGACGGCCTCGACGACGCCGGCCGACTCGTGGCCCGAGCACCGGCGGGCGTCGGGTACGGGTACTTGCCCTCCATGAAGTGGAGGTCGCTGTGGCACAGCCCGGCGGCCGACCGTGCGGATGAGCACCTCGCGCGGCCCGGGCTTGTCGATCGCGACGTCGTCGATCACGAGCTCGCCCGGGATCTCGTGCAGAACCGCAGCCTTCATGGATGTTCCCCCTCGATCGTTTGCTGGTGGTCGGATTCTTGCCGACTCGACCCGGATGGGGCCAACTCGAGTGGGCGCTGCCCCAGACAACGAACAGCGGGTCGTCCGAGCTCGGTCGGCGTTCGTCGACGACGCCGGCGAATCCGGCCTGCTCGAGATAGCCCCTCACCAGGGCACGGTGGATCTCGTCGCCGTTGGCCAGCCAGATCGCGACAGCCTTCGTCGGGAAGCACCGGTTCGAGAACGACACCACGAGCGGTCCGCCGGGCACGAGCACTCGCCCGACATCGGTGAACACTGCGACCGGCTCGACCAGGTACTGCACGCTCACCGCACACACGACCGCGTCGAACGAGGCGTCATCGAACGGCAGCCGGGGCTCGCGGTTCAGGTTGTGCACGAGCCACGTGTCGAGCTGCGGGTTGTCCGCCATCTCGGCCGCGTTCATCCCCAAGCCCGTGACGTGACCGAGGCCGGCGTGAGGGAGGTGCGAGCGCCACGACGACATCAGGTCGAGTACACGACCGTGCGCCGGCAGGATCTCGGTGTACGCCGCCTGAGCGCCTCGATGGCACCGCTTTCGATGTGCACGACCTTCCGCTCGAACGCGTAGAAGTCCTCGTCTTCGGTCGGATCCATGCGGGCGAAGGCATCGGACGGCACCGGGGGAACGTACCGGTGAAGCGGCCTAAGGTGCCGTGCATGGCCACGGCCACTCCCAGCCCCACTCCCAATCCTGACGCGCTGAAGTTCAATCTCGATACCCGACTCGCCGAGATGTTCAACGTGCTGAGCGCCGCCGACGCGGAGCAGCCGTTCGCCAAAGCGGTGTTCGCCGCTCCGGGCGTCGTGAGTCTGTTCGGCGTGAACGACTTCGTGACCGTCACCCGGTCGCCTGACGCGGAGTGGGATCCGATCATCGCCGCAGTGCAGGAAGCAGCGGCGGCCTACCTCTAGCCCGAACCGGCAGGGTCACCACTCGATGAGCTGCAACATGCCGCGGCCGTCGAGGAGGCGGCGCAGGCGTCGGTACGTGTGGAACGGCGGGAGCTGATCGAACGGCTTGCGAGGCGGATCGACCACGAGATCGCGTACGTCGTACGACAAGCTGTAGAAGTTCAGTCGCGACTCGAGGGCCGGATGCTCGAAGAGCTCCGGGTACGCCTCGTGGATCCACCGCAGGACGCTGCGGTAGTCGTCGCGGTTCACGTTCGGTGCGTAGTCGACGGAAACGTGGAGCTGCGGATCGGCGCAGAAGCGCAGGATGATCTCGAGGTCCAGATCGGGAGGCCCGGCGTGTGCGAACTCGAAGTCGAGCAGCGCCGTGATCTCGCCCTTGTCCCACAGCACGTTCTCGAAGTGGAGATCGCCGTGCACCAGGTTCTCCGGCGGCGGTCCGTCCAGCGACGCGGCGTTGATGCGCGCGAGCTGCTCGGCCTGATCGAGCACCGCCTTGTCGACGTTCGGGAGCGTGCGGGCCCGATCGATGACCCGAAGCAGCCGCGCCAGCGGAAGCTGGTGCGGGCACTCGAGGCTGTCAGGCTCGAGAAACGGCGGACGGTCGAGCGCTTCGTTGTCGGCGCCGACCTTGATCTGGTGCACTTCACGCATCGCGCCTGCGAGCTGGTACACCGCGTCGCGACGCTCGCCTTCGCGCATGGTGGCCCACGCTCGAGCCAGGACGGAGCCCCGCACTCGTGGCATGACGAGCCATTCGCCGAACTCGGCGCGGCCGTAGCTCACGATGCCGGGGTAGCGTGCGCCGACGGGCAGCAGGTTCGCGACGCACGCCTCGTGCTCGAGCCGGCGGGTGCCCGGGTGGGAGCTGATCCGCACGACGTAGTCGCCCGCGTACCAGACCTCGTTCGCGGCGCCGGTGATCCGATCCAGCCCGGCGGGCGCGTCGATGCCAGCGAGAGTGAGGGCTCGCTTGACTCGCAGCACCGCGGTCGACATCTACAAGGCCTCCAGGGGGCGTCCCGCGACAGTCTGGCCCGCGGCGGGGGCTCCTTTTGTGATCGGCACGGTCTTCCGCGCGGTGAGTGATTTCGGGTCGCGTCAAGTCGGCGGGAAGGCGGACCGATACCAGCGCAGCGCGGCGGGAAAGCAGCGAGGAACACGTGCTCAGTTTGAAGCGTACTCGTCCAAACGAGGCCGGATCCAGCCGTGGAACGTCCGCGGCCGCCGGCGCGGAGGACGATCGCCCGTTGCCGCGTCCCCACGTGGGCGTTGAGCTCATTGTCGTGTTGCTGTCACGTTGGGGCTGGCCGGCGCGGGTGCCTACCTCGCGTCGCGTAGTGAGTCGCTGGGTGTCGACGCCCGATCCTCCCTCATCACCGCGTGCCTCGTGATGGTTGCAGCGGGGCTCGTCGCCTTCCTCCTGTCGTGGAGGCGACGGTCGACCGGAGTCGGGTCGAGCGCCCTCTCCCACTGCTGGGCGTGACCCACTCAGCGGGCCTGGCCGATCGCGTCGCCCTGACCGAACGACTCACCGCCCGACTCGGCTCGCGCGGGTCGCCGACCGCCACCCGCCCCGCGGTGCTGTTCTGCGATCTCGATTACTTCCGCCGGATCAACGACACCTATGGGCACCGCTGTGGCGACCACGTGCTCGTCGCCGCGGGCCAGCGTTTCGCCAACGTCCTCCGCACGGCGGACACGATCGGACGGATCGACGGCGACAAGTTCGTGGTGATCTGCCCGGTGGTCTCGGCGCCCGAAGCGATGACGATGGCCGAGCGGTTGCTCGGATGCCTCGAGAATCCGTTCGTGGTCGGTGGCCACACGGTGCGGGTGACAGCGAGCATCGGTGTGGCGGTCGCCGACGGGTCGAAGTCGGACCCAGAATCGTTGCTGCGTGACGCCGATCGTGCGGTGGTCCAGGCGAAGCGAGATGGGCGCGAGCGGGCGGCGCCCTTTCCTTCGTCCATGCGCCCCCGTACGACAGCGGGAGGCGCCGAGCAGCTGCGCGTCGCTCTCGCCCAGCAGCAGTTCCGGCTCGTCTATCAGCCGGTGGTCTCGAGCTTCGACGGCTCGATCGTGGGCGTCGAAGCGCTGTTGCGCTGGGATCATCCGTCGCTCGGGCTTCGTCATGCCGAGCGAGTTCATCCCGCAGCTCGAAGAGACGGGGCTCATCGTCGAGGCGGGCCGGTGGGTGCTCCGGGAGTCGTGCCGTCAGGCAGCGGAGTGGATCTCGACATTCCCGGGTCTGTCGTTGCGCACGACGGTGAACGTGTCCGCCCGCCAGCTCGCCGAACCGGACTTCCGCGACACGGTCGCAGCGCCCTCAACGAGCCGGTCTGCGTCCGGAAGGTGCTGTGCCTCGAGCTGACCGAAGGCACGATGCTCCTCGACACGGTGGCCGCGTGGGCGCGCCTTTCGGGAGGTGAAGCTCCTCGGTGTGGGTCTCGCGCTCGATGACTTCGGCACCGGATTCTCTTCGCTCAGCTTCGTGCGTCAGTTCTCCGTCGACATGATCAAGATCGACCGTTCCTTCGTGCAAGGGCGTGACGCTGAATGCCGAGGACCGCGAAATCGTTGCCGCGGTTGCCGGCATCGCCAATGGCCTCGGCATCGTCTGCGTCGCCGAAGGCGTCGAGACGAGGGAGCAGGCGCTCGAGCTGCGCGCCCTGGGGTGTGGGCTGCTGCAGGGACATCTCGCCAGTCCCCCCGCGGCCCCCGAGCAGATCACCGCGATGCTCGCGGCTGACGAGACTCGCTCGCGAGCCGTGGAAGCGGTCGTGCTGGATGGGCGCCGAGCGGCGAGACTGCCGCCATGCGCACCCGGGTCACCGAGCTCCTCGGCGTCGAGACCCGATCGTCCAGGCGCCGATGGGCTGGATCGCCCGGGCGCAGCTGGCCTCGGCGGTCTCCAACGCCGGCGGCCTCGGCATCATCGAGACGTCGTCGGGCGAGCTCGACGCGGTCCGGGGCGAGATCGCGCAAGATGCGCGACCTCACCGACAAGCCGTTCGGCGTGAACATCGCCCAGCTGTTCGTGCGCGACCCGTCGATCGTCGACTTCGTCGTCGAGCAGGGCGTGCGGTTCGTGACGACCTCGGCCGGCGACCCGACCAAGTACACCGACGCAGCTGAAGGACGCCGGGCTCACCGTCTTCCACGTCGTGCCGACGCTGCGCGGCGCGCTGAAGGCGGTCGACGCCGGCGTCGACGGGCTCGTCGTCGAGGGCGGCGAGGGCGGCGGCTTCAAGAACCCGACGCGACGTCGTCGACGATGGTGCTGCTGCCGCTCGTCGCGCTCGAAGGTCGACGTGCCGATCATCGCCGCCGGCGGCATCTGCGACGGCGCGATCGATGGCCGCCGCGTTCGCGCTCGGCGCCGAGGGCGTGCAGATGGGCACGCCGCATGGTGTCGGCGGCCGAGTCGCCGGTGCACGACAACTGGAAGCAGGCGATCGTCGCGCGCCGCCGAGACCGACACCGTGTTCCTCAACCGCTTCGCCCGGCCCGGCCTGCGCGCGCTGCGCACCGAGCGCAGCGACGCGGCTCGAGCGCGAGGAGCACGTCGCGCATGACCGAGTTCGGCACCGCGCATGGACCTCTACTTCGGCGGCGACATGGAGGCGGCGCTCGCGCTCGGCGGTCAGGTCGTCGGGCGCATCGACGAGGTGGGCCCGTCGCGGAGATCATCGACGAGACCATGGAGGAGTTCGGGGCCGTCGCGAAGGCGATGGCCGACCTCGCCGGCTGAGCGTCAGTGCCGGGCAGCTCGCCGGTCTCGAGCAGGTGCGCGAAGCCGGCCTCGTCGAGGATCGGGACGCCGAGCTCCTCGGCCTTGGTGAGCTTGGCCGCGCCCGGGCCCTCGCCGACGACGACCGCGGTCGTCTTCTTCGACACGCTGCCCGGGCGACTTGCCGCCGCGGGCCTTGATCGCCTCCTCGGCCTCCTCGCGGCTGTAGCCCTCGAGCGTGCCGGTGACGACGACCGACATGCCGGCGAGGGTCTGGGGCACGTCGGGCGCCTCGGGGCCGCCGAAGTTGACGCCGGCGGCGCCGCAGCTTCTCGATGACGGCGCGGTTGCGTCGGATCGGCGAAGAACTCGTGCACGCTCGCGGCGATCATCGGCCCGATGCCCTCGACGGCGGCGAGCTCGTCCTCGGCGCCGCCATGATCGCGGTCGAGGTGCCCGAAGGCGCGGGCCAGCACCTGGCGCGCCGGCGCCGCCGAGGTGGCGGATGTTGAGGCCGACGAGCAGGTTGGCGAGCGGCCGGTCCTTCGACGCCTCGATGGCGTCGAGCAGGTTGGTGACCGAGATGTCGCCGAAGCCCTCGAGCGCGAGCAGGTCGTCCGCCGGTCAGCGAGTAGATGTCGCCGACGTCGTGCGACGAGGCCGGCTCGATGAAGCAGGTACACCGTGCTGCTCGCCGAGGCCCTCGATGTCCATCGCGCCGCGCGACGCGAAGTGCCCGATGCGCCGGCCGCGCTGGGCGGGGCAGTCGACGTTGAGTGCAGAACGTGTCGCTCTCGCCCTCGAGCGCGCACGAGCGGGCTCGCACGGACACGGGCACGTCGTCGGGAACTTCCACGGCTCGGACCTCTTCGGGCGCTCGGCGCAGCACCGGCCGACGACCTCGGGGATGACGTCGCCCGCCTTGCGCACGATGACGGTGTCGCCGGGCCGCACGTCCTTGGGCCGCACCTGGTCCTCGTTGTGCAGCGTGGCGAGGCCGACGGTCGAGCCGCCGACGAACACCGGCTCGAGCATCGGCGAACGGCGTCGCCTTCCCGGTGCGGCCGATCGACACCATGATGTCGTGCAGCAGGGTCGTGCGCTCCTCGGGCGGGAACTTGTAGGCGATCGCCCAGCGCGGCGCCTTGGACGTCGCAGCCGAGCTCGCTCGCGCTGCGCGAGGTCGTCGACCTTCACGACCACGCCGTCGATCTCGTAGTCGAGGTCGTGGCGGTGCTCCAGCCAGTCGCTCGCAGAAGGCGTAGACCTCGTCGAGGCGTCGAGCGTGCGGATCTCGGGGTTGACCGGGAGGCCCGAGCGTCTGCGAGGCAGTCGAGCGTCTCGGGGTGGCTCGTGAACGTCGGCCCGCCCTCGACCGCGCCGAGCTGGTAGGTCCAGAACGCCAGGTCGCGGCTGGCGGTGATCGACGGGTCCTTCTGGCGCAGCGACCCGGCCGCCGAGTTGCGGGGGTTGGCGAAGAGGCGGCCGCCCGCCTCGGCCTGCCGCTCGTTGAGCTCCTCGAAGGCGGCGAGCGGCATGTAGACCTCGCCCCGCACCTCGAGCACGTCGGGCACGTCGTCCGTCGAGCCGCTCGGGCACGGCCTCGATCGTGCGCACGTTGGCGGTGACGTCCTCGCCGACGCGGCCGTCGCCCCGCGTCGCGGCCTGCACGAGCCGCCGTCCTCGTAGCGCAGCGACATGGCGACGCCGTCGATCTTCAGCTCGCAGACGAACCGATCGGCCCGCGTCCGCCGCCGCGAGCTCGCGCTCCATGCGCTCGCCCCACGCCACGCAGCTCGTCGAAGGAGAAGGCGTTGTCGAGCGACATCATCGGCACGCGGTGCTCGACCGGCGGCGAACGTGCGCGGACGGCGCGCCGCCGACCTGTCTGGGTCGGCGAGTCGGGCGTGACCAGCTCGGGGTGCTGCTCCTCGATGGCGCGCAGCTCGCGGACGAGCGCGTCGTACTCGGCGTCGGGGATCTCGGGCTCGTCGAGCTCGTGGTAGCGCCCGTTGTGGTGGGCGATCTGCGCGCGCAGCTCGTCGACCCGGCCGCTGATCTCGTCGGGCACGGCCATCGAAGCGAGCGTACCGTAGGGCGCACTCCCACCGAGCCACGCGCTCCTCGTTCTATGTCTGACTGGCCGCCGAAATAGCAGGCGGTCAGGCGCCGAGGAGAACGCGTGCGCGACCGCGTGGTCGAGCACGCGGTCGGCGAGGCGTAAGTGCGAGGTCCTGCTCGGCCTGCTCGGTGGTGTGGGGCGCGAGCCCGCACGCGGGCGTGATGATCGCCTGCGTGCGCAGCCGAACGGGTCGCACCCGGCGCGGACGAGCTCGCACCACACCGCGGGAGTGCCCGCCAGAGATGATCCGGTCGCCGCGCGGTCGGTCGGTCGGCACGGCTCCCCAAGCGATCCATCCGCCACGAGCATGGAGTCGGCCAAGGTGCCGCGACCCGCCCCGGCCAAGGTCGACGGGCAACGACAGGATCGACGCGCCGGTCTGTTCGACGAGCGACCAGTCCGTCGATCCGCAGCAGTGGACACCGGTGTGCGCGAACGACTCGGCAGCGCCGACGCATGAGCCGAGGAGAGCGATCGCCGCGCTCGGGTTCGAGCGGGAAGCCCGGATGCGCGAGTCCGGTCAGGCCGGGCTCGTCGATGAACCACGACCTGGGGCGCGTCCGGCAGCGCCTCGGCGACCGCCGCGCCGAGGGCGGCGACGCGCGCCTGGACCGCCGCCTCGCTCAACGCGAACGCCGCGGCGGTCGGCAGCCCGGCGTGGAGGAGGCCGAGCCCGAGCGTGACCGGCCCGGTCACCTGCCACTTCACGGGACCGCTGTGACCGTGGGCCACCTCGAGAAAAGTGCGCAGCCCGCCGAAGGCCTCGTGGTCGAGATCGGTGCTCGGGCGACCGCATCGAGCGCGGGACCGCCGCTGCACGAGCTGCACGCCGCCCCGGTCGCCGACGGTCACGCCTGGAAGACCGGCGACCGCCTGGCCGAGCATCGTTTCCCACGGCGAGCGCATCGGGAGCGACGGGATCGCCGGGCAGTCCCGGGTTGCACCGCAGGCTGACCTCGGCGGCGGCACGCGGGTCGACGTGGGGAAGGCTGCCCACCGCGGTGGAGAGACCCACAGCCATCTCGAACTGCACCGTACGACCTCCGACCGAGTGTCCCCCGGGTGTCTACGTTGGTCAGCCGCGGAGGTCGTGCGCAAATCTGTGCGCGATGCTCCCGTCCGATCGGTGGGTGGTGTGGACCGCCAGAGGCTTCTGGGCGCTGCTCCCTGTGCTCGTGGGTCCGTCGTTCGCGACGGGGCTCGAGGCACGGAGTGCGCCGGTGCAGGCGGTGTGCGCCGTCGGCCTTTGGTGTGGGTGGGCAGTCGTGCTCGGTGCGATGTTCGCGCCGACCACGGTGACGCTGACCGTGGTGCGGATCGTCGCACCCGCGTCCGTCGTGGCAGCGCTGCTGCTCGTCCGGTCCGGGTGGGTTCGATGTCGAGGACGGGATCGCGCTCGCGGCCACCGCGGTGGCGTCGACGCTGTGCCTGTTGCCCGCGTTCGGAGCCGTGTGCTTGCACGGTGCTTCGTACGGAGATGAAGAGCGCGTCGCGTTGCGTGCTCCGGGCGTGCTGCTGCTCGGACCGATCGAGCTCTCGTGGCTTCTGCTCGTCGCTGGCGTCGCCGTGGGCCCGCTGTTGCTCGCGGCGCGTCAGTGGGTCGCCGGCGCTGCGATGACCGTCGTCGGTCTGGTGCTCGCTGCCGGCATCGGCCGCGGCACTGCACCAGCTCGCCCGCCGCTGGTTGGTCTTCGTGCCCGCCGGGGTCGTGGTGCACGACCCGATGGGCCTCGTCGATCCGATCCTGCTCCGGCGCGCCCGCATGTCCGATCGTTCGCGCCCGCCTTGGCGGACACGACCGCGACCGACCTGACGATGGCCGCGCCGGGCCTCGCGGTGGAGATCGCGCTTCTCGACAAGGTCGAGCTCGTCACGGCTGGGTCGGGCGCAGCGGCGCCCGCCCCGCGGTCGCCTCAGCGGTCCTCGTGACGCCCACCCGCCCCGGAGTCGCCATCTCGACCGCACGGCGCCGCCGCGTCGGGCAGCTGGCCGTCAGAGCCGGCCGGTGGCCTTGACCTTGAGGTAGGCGTCGGCCAGGCGGGGGCCAGCCGGCCGGGCGGCGCGTCGACGACGGTGGCCCCGAGGCCGCGCAGGCGGGCCATCGCCCGCCGCCGCTCCTCGAGCGCCGCGACCGCGGCGGCCTTGCGGTAGGCCTCGCGCGTCGGTCGGGCGCCGCTCCGCCCAACGGACGACGTCGGGGTCCTGCACGCCCGGCCACGACCACGAGGTGGTTGCGGGCGATCAGCGGGAAGCGCGGGCAGCAGCGTCTCCGCGACCGGCTCGACCAGCTCGGTGAGCAGACGACGAGCATGGCGCGGCGCCGGAACCGGGCCAGCGTCTCGGCGAAGGCGCCGCGGTAGTCGCTCTCGGCCAGCTCGGGCTCGAGGTCGTACATCGCCTCGGTGACCCGCGCCGAGCTGCGGCCGCCGCGGGGCGGCACGACCGCCCGCACCTGACGGTCGAACGCCACCAGCCCGGCCCGGTCGCCGAGGCGCGTCGCGACGGCGGTGAGCATCATCACCGCGTCCATGGCGTGCTCGACCCGGGGCACGCCGTCGACGTGCCCGGCCATCACCCGGCCGTTGTCGAGCAGGAGCATCACGGTCTGGTTCCGCTCGGCCCGGTAGGTGCGGACGATGGGCTTGCCGGTGCGGGCGGTGGCCGCCCAGTCGATGCGGCGGAACTCGTCGTCGGGCGTGTACTCGCGCAGCTGGTCGAACTCGGTGCCGCCGCCGCGGCCCTGCGCCGACCGCAGGCCGACCTCGAGGATGCGCGCCTCGGTTGATGCGCAGCTCGGCCTCGTCGCGGCTCGGAACGGCGGGTAGCACGCGGAGCACCGCGGCACGCGCGCGGTCGCGCTGCCGCGCCGCCAGCCCGAGCGGGCCGTCGACGCGCACCGCGACGTCGGCGATCTCGAACCGGCCGCGTCGGGCGGGCGGATCGACGTCGTCGCCGTGGCCTGCCCCGTCGGCGGGGACCTCACGCGGACGCGCCGGGTGTCCGGCCCGCAAGCGACGGCGCCAGCTCGTCGGCGAGCGCTCACGGCAGCGCCGGCCGGTCGGGTTCGCGACCGTCCACGCCACGTCGCCCGGCCGCGCCGAGCGTGAGCACGCCGGGCAGCGTCGCGCTCGACCGCGAGCGTGACGGCGTCGGGCGCGACGGCCGCAGTCGACGAGCGGCGACGGCGAGCAGGACGCCGTTCACGACGACGAGCCCGAACCCACCCATCGCCGGGCAGCACGAGGAGCAGTGGCGACACCGCGGCCGCGACGAGCGCGAGCCGCCGCGTCGGGACGGGCATCAGCCGCCGCCGCGTCGGGGACGTCGGCATCGCGCCGGTCGGCTCATCGGCGGCACGGGGCACGGTGGCGAGGATGCCGTCGAGCACGCCGTCGGCGGTCGCGCCCTCGAGCTCGAGCTCGGGCCGGAGCTGGATGCGGTGGCGCAGCGCCGGCTTGGCGACCGCCTTCACCTCGTCGGGGGTGACGAAGTCCCGCCCGGCCAGCCACGCCCACGCCTTCGCCGCGTGCAGCAGCATGGCGGCGCCGCGGGGCGACACGCCGAGCGTGAGCGACGGCGACTCGCGCGTGGCCCGGGCCAGAGCGACGATGTAGGCGAGCACCGGCGGCTCGACGCGGATCGTCGTCGATCTCGCGCGCGCGCCGCGGCGAGGTCGGCCGGTCCGGCGACCGGCCGGACGCCGGCGGCGCGCGAGGTCGTGCGGGTCGAGGCCGGCGTCGTGGCGGGCGAGCACCTCCTGCTCCTGCTCGACGGTCGGGTAGCCGACGAGGAGCTTGAACAGGAAGCGGTCGAGCTGGGCCTCGGGCAGCGGGTAGGTGCCCTCGTACTCGACCGGGTTCTGGGTGGCGACGACGATGAACGGCTCGGGCAGCGGCGTGCGTCGCCCTCGACCGAGACCTGGCGCTCCTCCATCGCCTCGAGCAGCGCCGCCTGCGTCTTCGGCGGCGTGCGGTTGATCTCGTCGGCGAGCAGCAGGTTGGTGAACACCGGCCCTCGCGGAAGCGGAACGCTGCCCTCGGCGGCTCGAAGATCACCTGGCCGATCACGTCGGACGGCATGAGGTCGGGCGTGAACTGCACGCGCTTGAAGTCGAGGTCGAGCGCGGCGGCCAGCGCCTTCACCAGCAGCGTCTTGGCCACGCCGGGCACGCCTTCGAGCAGCACGTGGCCGCGGACGAGCAGCGCCGCGACAAGCCGGACAGCGTGCCCTCCTGGCCGACGACGACCTTGGCGACCTCGTCGCGCACCGCGAGCACCGCCTCGCGCGCGTCGCGGCCTCGCTGGCGGGTTGGGTCAGGCGGGGCGTCGGCCGTCATCGGAGGGCATCGGTGGACCTGCTCGGTGTCTCGGTCGAGCTCGAACACTCGTGCCTCGGCGGTCGCCGACGGGGGGCCGGCGACAGCGCTGGGCTGCCCTATCGCGATCCGCGCCGCCGCGTGCGGCCGTGACTTCCGCGATCACGTCCGTGCGAGCCGGCGGCAGGCCGAGCCGCTCGGCCACGCGCGGCGCAGTCGGCCCGCATCATCGTCGGCGCCGCTCCCGGCGACGGGCCTGCTGGAGGAGGTTGCCGACAGCGACCACCAGCTCGGAGCCGCCGATCTGCACCGGCTGCGGTGCGAACGGGCCGGCCCAGCCGCCGGCCCCGCCACAGGCGTACAGCCCGAAGGCGACGACCAGCTGCAGGAGGGCTTCGCGCACGCTGTCGGGCACGAGGTCGCGCGAGCGAACGGTCTCCTTCCGCCGGCTCCGACCGTTCGCGCGCTCCAGGCACGGCGACCGCGTGTGCCCGACTGGGGCACGAGCACGTTCGCGGCGAGCGCGGCGTTGTCCTCGGACGCGAGTCGAGCGTTCACGAACGCACCCGCGCCGCCGGTCGCGACGACCCAACCCGCTCCCTGCGGCAGCGCGATCACGAAGGCGCCGTCGCCGCGCGTGAAGCACGCCTGCGTGCCGTCGTCACGGTCGTAGAGGACGCCGTCCGCTCGGGTCGATGCGGTCGAGCTCCTCGAGCGGCGGGATCGTGCAGTCGTCCCGCGGGAGCGTGGCATCGCCGAACACGGTCTGCGTGTCGCCGACGATCCGTGCCGGGATGCAGCGAGGAGCCCGGGTCGGCGACGAGCAAGCGTGCCGCCGCCGTCGATCCAGTCCGGTGACCTCGTCGCGCTGCGCCTGCGGTGAGGTCGTCGCGGAGGACGAGCGCGGTGTCGAAGTCGTCGCCCACCCGCGGCGTGATGGACGACGTCGCCGCCGAGCTCCTCGAGCGTGAGCACGATGCCCTTCGCGCCGAGCGGGCCGGTGGCGCGCCGAGGTCGAGAGGCGTGCCGTCGTCGGGAGGCGCGCCCACCACGAGCGCTACGGGCGAGCAGCGCTCCGGCGAGGAGCGCCCAGAACAGCAGCTGATCGGCGACCCCGCGTGCTCGTTGCCGTTGCCGCGCTCATCGCGCTGACGCTCCACGCTCATGGCGCTACCGCGTCCGTGCTCATGGCGCTGCCCGCGTCCTTGAGGACTGCCGCCGACAGGTCCTGCGAGTCGCGCCGCCTCGGTGGGCCCGGTCGGTGCATCGCCGTACCAGGCGTCGTCGAAGAGGGCGGTGAGCGCGCGGAACTGCTCCTCGACCAGATGGCGTCGGGGGCCAGCAACTCGACGCGCTCCTCGCCGGTCGTCTTTCCGGGGAGGTCGTCGAGGACGCGGGCGTCCCGCAAGCTCTGCGACCAGCCCGCGATAACGGCAGCGCAATGCGGCCCGCCATTGTCCTGCGCTTCGAAGGCTGCTGACTAAACGCGCCACTCGTCCGCGGTGCGACCGCGTCCTGTCCGAACGAGTACCGCGCGGGCACGCCCGGGGTGGCGGGTGCACCCCTAGTCCGAACCGCAGGGAGCGTCACGAGCGAGGAGCACCGCGGCGGCGATGAGGATGAGAGTGGCGATGACACCGCCTCGGCCACGCCGCTGAACACCTCGAGCACTCAGGTTGAGGCCGTCCGAGATCCAGCCCTCGATGCGTTCGATGATCGAAGGTCCGGCAGGTGGAACTCGGGCCGCGACAGCACCTCCGTGCCGCGTCCTGAGCCTCCACAGCAGTCCGGTCAGGAGTCGGCAGATCCGGCCAGATGACACGAACCCGGATCGGCCCCAGGCCTGGTCACACGGAGCCGGTGGCGGGCTGCTCGGTGTCGAAGTGGTCGGCGATTCCGAGCTGGAGGTTGAGCCCCTCGAGGCGTACACGCAGGTGGAGGATGAAGAGCACCGCCGTCAGGGCGATGATCGGACCGATCACGAGGCCCGTCGCCGCCCGACCCGCCGCGAGGATGATCCAGCCGACGTCGAGGCCCACCAACAGGCCGGCGAAGTCGGGCGGCGCGCTCAGCGCCTGGCCGAGGACGTAGACCACGACGATGCCCGAGGCGACGCCGACGCCCATGACAGGGCAGCAGACGGCGGGTCGTCAGCGACCACGACCGCTTGAGGCCCTTCATCGGGCCGAGGCCCTGCCGGACCGCGATCGCGGGTGCGACGGCGCCGAAGACCCCCATGAACACGATCGACCCGATCGCAATGAACGCGCCGACGAGCTCAGCGAGGTGCACGACCACCCACGAACGCGAGGAGTGCCCACCAGTTCTCCGCCGGCCCGTCGGAGCGCCTCGCCCGCCGTGACCTCGTGCCCGAGCCGCATCCCTACGACGACGTGCGCATAGGCCGCCGCCATGAACGGAAGCAGCAGCGACGGCAGGACGACGCCGAGGACCGCTCCGACGTTTGCGGCGGCGGTCCCCGACTCGGCCGCCGCTTCGGCGGTCGAGGGGTCATTGAACGCTTCGGTGAGCGAGGAGCCCGCCGAGGAGGCCCCGATTGAGGATGCCCGTGAGCAGCCCGACGGGCACCGTGAGCGCCGGGCGATCGCCACGATCGTCCGGGGCCGGGCCTTCAGCACGTGGACGGCTTCGTCGATCAGCCCCGTCGGCGTCAACGGCTCGAACGCTGGCACGCCCCCATCATGGCCGCCTCGGCAGAATGCCGGGGTGGAGGGGTACTCGCCTGAGACCTACGGCGATGCGATCGCCGACGTGTAGGACGACTGGTACCCGATGGACGACGAAGGCCGGGCCGCGGTCGAGTTCCTGTTCGAAGCGAGCAACGGTGGCCCAGTGCTCGAGTTGGGAGTCGGCACGGGCAAGCTCGCCATCCCGCTCGCCGAGCGGGCCTCGGAGTCCACGGCGTCGACTCGTCACCCGCGATGGTGGACAAGCTCCGGAGCAAGCCGGGGGGCGAGCGCGTGAGACCTCTGTGGGCGACATGGGGACCGAGCGCCGGAGGGCCCTTCGCGCTCGTCTACGTCGCGACGAACACGTTCTTCGGGCTCGGCTCGCTGGTCGAGCAACAGCGAGCGTTCGTGAACGTTGCCGCGTGCCTCACCGATGGGGGACGGTTCGTGATCGACGCGTTCGTCCCCGACGACCCACCTCGCTCGACGTCGATGGTCGAGGTGCAGAAGGTGTCGGTCGACCGTGTCGTGATCGCGGTGAGCGATGCCGACATTGCCGAACAGACGGCGTGGGGGCAGATGGTCGAGATCTCCGAGGCGGGCGTGCGGATGCGGCCGTGGCGCGTTCGATACCCAGCGCTGGTCGAGCTCGACGCGATGGCCGCCGCAGCCGGCCTGGTCGTGATCGAGCGGTACACCACCTGGGAGAAGGATGCGTTCACCGACGACAGCAGCAACCACGTGTCGGTCTACGGACACGTTGCAACCGCGGGGGGTAGGTTGGCGGGTGCAATGAGCGTTCGACACGAATGAGCCAGCTCCGCCTGAACCCTCTCACCGGCCGGTGGATCACGGTCGTGGCCGGTCGCGCCGAACGCCCGAGCGACTTCGCGCCCCGGCTCGCCCAGGTCGAGGCCGATCCGTCGCGGGCCTGCCCGTTCTGTCCCGGGCGCCGAGGACGCGACTCCGCCGGCGCTCGCGACCTATCGCCCGCGACGGACGGATGGCTCGTGCGCGTCGTGCCGAACCTGTACCCGGCGTTCAGCGGCGAGGAGCCGCTGTCCGTCACGAACGACGGGCCGGTCTTCATCGCCGCGCCGGCGAGCGGCATCCACGAGGTCCTCGTGATCTCCCCGCGAGCACGACGGCGTCGCTCGCCGACCTCGACGACGACGCCGCGGCCTTGGTGATGCAGGCGGTGCGCGACCGGATGCAGGAGCACGCGTCGCATCCGGTGGTGCGGTACACCCAGGCGATCATCAACCACGGGCGCGAGGCCGGCGCGTCGCTCGCGCATCCCGCACGCGCAGCTGCTCGGGATGCCGTTCGTTCCCGGCGCGATCCTCGAGGAGGAAGCGGGCTTCTCGCGGTTCGAGGGCAACTGCCTGCTGTGTGCGACGGCCGAGGCCGAGCTCGGCGACGACCTCAGGGTCGTGGTCGACACCGACGGCGCGCGCTCGTGATCTGCCCCTACTGGAGCGGCACGCCCTTCGAGATGCTGATGATCCCGAGGCGTCACGAGGCGCACCTCACCGCCACTCCCGAGGCCGAGCTCGACGTCCATCGGGCGTCGTGTTGCGCGATGCGATGCGCATGCTGCGCGATCAGCTCGGTGATCGTCGCGTACAACGTCGTGGTCCACACGGCGCCATTCCGCCACAACCGCCAGTTCCACTGGCACGCCCACATCTGGCCGAAGCTCGTCAGCGTCGCCGGCTTCGAGCGGGGCACCGGGGTGATGATCAACATCACGCCGCCGGAGTTCGCGGCGGCGCAGCTCCGCACCGCGTCCGTGTAGCCGAGCCGCGATGCTGGGTGTGCTGCGTGCGCACCGAGATCGACGCGTCTCGCGACCAGGTGTGGGAGGTCGTGCGCAACCTCGGCGCTCATGTCGAGTGGATGGAGGACGCCGTCGCGATTCGCTTCCTGCCGCGGACCGACGGCTGGGGTCGGAGCGTCGTTCGATTGCGACACCCGCATCGGCCCGATCGCGCTCACCGACCGCATGGAGGTCACCGAGTGGCGACGAGCGGCGAGGCGATCGGTGTTCGCCATGCGGGCCTCGTGACCGGCACCGGCCGGTTCACGCTGGTGGCCACGCCCGACGGACGCACGACGTTCAGCTGGGACGAGCAGCTGCGCTTCCCGTGGTGGCTCGGCGGACCGCTCGGCGAGGTGCCCGGGCGGGTGGGTGCTGCGGCGCGTCTGGCGCCGCAACCTGAGGAACCTGAAGCGAATCGTCGAGCGTCGCTCCTGACGCGCCGTCGGCTAGAGCCCGGTCGTCATTCCTCCGTCGACGAGGAACTCGCAGCCGGTGCAGTAGGCGCTGTCGTCGGAGGCGAGGAACAGGCCGTGGGGCGCGTCACCTCGTCCGTGCGCCGCCATGCCCAGCGGGATCGCGGCGTCGACATCGTCGTTCACCTCGGATGCCTGGAACTATCGGCCATGGGGGTGTCGATGAGCCGGGATGCACCGAGTTCACCCTCACGCCGCCGCCGCCAGCTCCTGCGCCGCGGACTTCGTCATACCCCGCACCGCCCACTTGCTCGTGCTGTAGGCGATCGACATCGCCGATCCCCGAGGCCGGCGATCGACGAGATGTTCACGATCGACGCCGCCCCCCGACCAGCGTCGGCGCCACGGCCTGGATGCCGAGGAACACGCCGCGGTTGACCTCGATGATGCGGCAGTATCGTCGAGCGGTGTCGGCATGCTCGCGCATCCGGAAGATGCCGGCGTTGTTGACGAGTACGTCGAGCCTGCCGACCGGCGTCGTCTGGTCACGACCGGCGCCCGGCCGGCGTCGGTCACGTCGAGGTAGCGGTAAGCGGCACGCTCGGAGCCCACCGGGCCACCACCTTGCCCTCGTCGTCGAGGAGTCGGCGACCACGACCGGGCGCCCTCGGCGGCGAACCGGCGGGCGTGGGCCTCGCCCATGCCCTGCCGCCGCCGGTGATGACGTGACCTTGCCGTCGAGTCTCCCCATGACGGCTGTCATATCAGAGTGCCGGGAGAGCGGGCCGTGCGCATGCCATCATGGCGGGTGGCGGCGAGACCCCCAAGGAGGCCTGCGGCGTCTTCGGCGTGTATGCGCCGGGCCAGCCGGTCGCCCAGCTCACCTACCTCGGCCTGTACGCCCTGCAGCACCGCGGCCAGGAGTCCGCCGGCATGGCGGTGAGCGACGGCCACGGCCTCACGGTCGTGAAGGACATGGGCCTGGTGTCCGACGTCGTTCGACGACCGCACGCTGGCCGCGCTGCCGGGCCACTCGCCATCGGCCACACCCGCTACTCGACCACCGGTTCGAGCACGTGGCGCAACGCCCAGCCCGTCTACCGCGACGTCGGGCAGCACGAGTTCGCCCTCGGCCACAACGGCAACCTCGTGAACACCGAGGCGCTGGCCGACGAGGCCGGCATGCTGCCCGGCACGGTCACCAGCGACAGCGATCTCGTCGCCGAGCTGCTGGCGCACGAGCTCGCCGCATGGCGTCGGCGCCGACGACGCGACGGAGCGCCGCTCGAGCGCGCGCTCACCGCGGTGCTGCCGCGCTCGAGGGCGCGTTCTCGCTCGTGCTCGTCGGACGACGGGCACATCATCGGCGTGCGCGACCCCAACGGCTTCCGCCCGCTGTGCCTCGGCCGCCTCGACGGCGGCTGGGTGCTGGCGTCGGAGACGCCGGCGCTCGACATCGTCGGCGCCCACTTCGTGCGCGAGCTCGAACCCGGCGAGATGGTCGTCATCGACGCGGCGGGCCGCGCTCGGTGCGGCCGTTCCCGCCCGAGCCGATCGAGCCCCGGCTGTGCCTGTTCGAGTTCGTGTACTTCGCCCGACCCGACGCCAGCTGTACGGCCGCAGCGTGCACCAGGCCCGCGTGCGCATGGGCGAGCTGCTCGCCGAGCAGGCGCCGGTCGACGCCGACATGGTGATGGGCGTGCCCGAGTCGGGCGATGCCGGCCGCCGAGGGCTACGCCCGGCCAGCGGCATCCCGTACGGCCAGGCCTGGTGAAGAACCGCTACATCGGCCGCACGTTCATCGCGCCGAGCCAGGAGCTGCGGGCCCGGGCGTGCGCATGAAGCTCAACCCGCTCCGCGAGAACATCGCCGGCAAGCGCCTGGTCGTCGTCGACGACTCGATCGTGCGGGGCACGACCACAGCGAGCGATGGTCGCGATGCTGCGCGAGGCGGGCGCGGCCGAGGTGCACCTGCGGATCATCGTCGCCGCCCGTACCGGTGGCCGTGCTTCTACGGCATGGACACCGGCACGCGCGGCGAGCTGCTCGCGGCCAACCTGACCGTCGACGAGATCCGCGACTACCTCGGCGCCGACTCGCTCGCCTACCTCGACCTCGACCGGCTCGTCGAGGCCACCGGCGCCGTCGGGCGCGGGCTTCTGCGCCGCCTGCCTCACCGGCGACTACCCGGTCGCGGTGCCGGTCACGCTGCGCAAGCGCGTGCTCGAGGAGCCGCCGTGCCGGCGACGACCGCGGGCCGTGACGGAGCGACCCGGCCGCACGTACCGGTCGGCGCCGGCGTCGACATCGCCGCCGGCGACGAGGCGGTCGGCCGCATCAGCCGCCACGTGCGCTCGACCTACCGCCCCGAGGTGCTCGGCGACATCGGCGGCTTCGGCGGGCTGTTCGCGTTCGCCAGGCCTCGGCTACGGCGACCCGGTGCTCGTGTCGTCCACCGACGGCGTCGGCACCAAGGCGCTGGTGGCCGAGGCCGCCGGCCGCTACGACACGATCGGCATCGACCTGGTCGCGATGTGCGTCGACGACCTCGTCGTGCCAGGGCGCCGAGCCGCTCTTCTTCCTCGACTACATCGCCGTCGGCCAGCTCGACCCCGACCAGATCGAGCAGCTCGTCGCCGGCGTCGCCGAGGGCTGCCGCGCAGGCCGGCTGCGCGCTGATCGGCGGCGAGATGGCCGAGCACCCCGGCGTGATGGAGCCCGGCGAGTTCGATCTGGTCGGCTTCGCGGTCGGCGTGGTCGAGCGCGACGCGGCTGATCACCGGCGAGCCGACGTGCCCCGGCGACGTGCTGATCGGCCTGCCGTCGCCCGGCCTGCGCTCCAACGGCTACTCGCTGGCCCGCCGGGTGCTGCTCGACGGCGGCCGGGCGCGCCTCGACGAGCCGGCGTGGGCCGGCGCGCCGTCACACGCTCGCCGACGAGCTGCTCCGGCCGTCGGTGATCTACGCGCCGGCGGTCCGCGGCGCTCCTGCTGCGCGTCGACGTCCACGGCGTCGCCCACATCACCGGCGGCGGCCTCCCCGGCAACCTCGCCCGGGTGCTGCCCGCGGGCACCGACGCCGTGGTCGACGCCGGTCAGCGTGGGCGGTGCCGCCGATCTTCGGCGAGATCCAGCGCCTGGGCGGCGTCGACGACGACGAGATGGCGCGGGTCTTCAACCTCGGTGTCGGCATGGTGCTCGCGGTCGTGTCCACCGGACGCCGAGGACGCCTGCGTGCTGCGGCGGACCACGGCCACGAAGCCGTCGTCATCGGCGCGGTCGTCGACGGATCGGGTCAGCTCACCCTCGTCGCCGACGCTCTGCGATCGGCTCTTGGATCGCCGCCACCGATAGCTCGACGTCCGCCTCGGTCGTCTGCCAGTTCGACACCGAGATCCGTATGCCCGGCTCTCCTCGCCAGGCCGTGGGCGTCATCACCACGCCCCGCTCGCCTGCACCACCTCGACGACGCCGTCGAGACCCGGGAACCGCACGACGACCTGGTTGATCACCACGTCGTTCGCGACTCGACCCCGGTATCGCACCGAGGCGGTCGGCGAACTGCCGGGCCACGTCACAACACCGCTCGACGAGGCCGGCCACGCCGTCGTGCCGAGGCTCTGCAACGCGGCCCAGACCGTGAACGCCCGCGCCCGCCGGGACGCCTCGGGGGTGAAGTCCTCACGCGATCGCCCTCGGTGTACACGAGGTAGTCCGGATGGAACCGAACGCCGCCGCGTGGTCGCCGGATGCGCAGTGAAGCTGATGCCGCAGTCGTAGGGCACGTTGAGCCACTTGTGCGCATCGGTCGCCCACGAGTCGCTTCTCGAAGCCGGCGACGAGATGCCGAGGTTCGGGGGCCGCGGCCCAAAGACCGAACGCGCCGTCGACGTGCACCCAGTCGCGCTCGTCCGCGATGGCGCAGATGTCCGCGAACGGGTCGAACCCACCCGAGTTCACGTTGCCGGCTTGCGCGCACACGATCGTCGGCGCACCGTTTGCCCCGAGCACTGACGAGGGCGTCCGCGCTCATGGCGCCCTGTCGTCGACGTCGACGAGCTCGATCGCCGCGGTGCCGAACCCGAGGTAGCGCAGCGCGCGATCGATCGTGCTGTGCCGCTCCGCGCCGGCGACGATGCGGATCCGTGGGGCGCCCTGAAGGCCGTCGCGCTCGACATCCCACCCGTTCGCCCGGAGCACTGCATGACGCGCCGCCGCGAGGCACGTGAAGTTCGCCATCATGCCGCCGGTGACGAGCGCGAACGAGCAGGTCGAAGGTAGGCCGAGCACCGATGCAGCTGGCGGCCACCGCGTCCTCGCACGCGGCTGCCGCGGGCGTCGACGTCGACAGCGCCGCGTTCTGGTCCCACGCCGCGGTGAGCGCTTCGGCAGCGAGCGCCGCGTCGAGATGCCCTCCGATCACGAATCCGAAGTAGCGACCACTCGCCATGCCTTCGAGCCCTGGCGTCGCTCGCTCGACGAGGTCGTCGATCACGTCGGCAGACGGACGGCCCTGCTGCGGCACGTCGCCCGCGAACGCCGCGGCCATGTCGCGGAGGAGGCGGGAGCGTGCACCGGTCGCTCGTCGAGCGTCTCCAGGTAGTCGGCGCCGTGGTCGGCGGCAGCGTGCAGCAGGGCGCGGAGATCGGTCACCGCGCGGTTCTAACCGAGGTGGGGCGCGACCTCCGCCGCAATGAGCGAGAGGTGATCGAGGTCGGAGAGATCGAGCACCTGCAGGTAGATGCGCTCGGCGCCCGCGTCCTGCCACTTCTGCAACGTCTCGACGACTTCGTCCGGCGTGCCGCCGGCGCCGTTCTTCCGCAGCTCAGTCGGCGTCGCGGCCGATCGCCTCGGCGCGCCGCGTGCACCTCGGCCTCGTCCTTTCCGCAGCACAGCACGAGCGCCGCGGAGTACACGAGGTCGTCGGGGCTCCGGCCGATCGCGTCGCACGCGCTCGTTCACGCGGTCGACTTGCTCGGTGAAGCGCGCGATCGGCGCGAACGGCAGGTTGAACTCGGCCGCGTACTCGCGCGGCGAGCGCGGGGGTGCGCTTCGCTCCGCCGCCGCCGACGATGATCGGCGGGTGGGGTTGCTGCACCGGCTTGGGCAGCGCGGGCGAGTCCGACGACGGGGAAGTGCTTGCCGTCGTACGAGAACGTCTCGCCCTCGGGCGTCGACCAGAGGCCGGTGATCACGGCGAGCTGCTCGGTGAGGATGTCGAACCGCTCACCGAGCGGCGGGAACGGGATGCCGTACGCCTTGTGCTCGGCTTCGTACCAGCCGGCGCCGATGCCGAGCTCGACCCGTCCACCGCTCATCGCGTCGACCTGAGCGACCGTGATCGCGAGCGGCCCGGGCAAGCGGAACGTCGCCGACGTGACGAGCGTGCCGAGCCGAATGCGGCTCGTGTCGCGGGCGAGGCCGGCGAGCGTCGTCCACGCATCGGTCGGACCGGGCAGTCCCGACACGTCGCCCATCTTGAGGAAGTGGTCGGAGCGGAAGAACGCGTCGAAGCGAGCTCCTCGGCGCGTCGTGCGACGGCGAGCAGGTCGTCGTAGCTCGCGCCTTGCTGCGGTTCGGTGAAGATGCGAAGGGTCACTTGGGTAGTTTGCTGCTCGTGGCCAGTGATGCGCTCATCGAGCACTTGCGTACCCATTCCGTCCGTACGGGTGACTTCGTGCTTGAAGTCGGGCAAGCCAGCAGCTGGTTCATCGACTCCAAGCAGACCGTGTGCCGGCCCGACGGCATCCTCCTCGTCGCTGAGGCCGCGCTCGAGGTCATCCCGCCCGAGGCGACGGCGATCGGCGGGCTGACCCAGGGCGCCGACCCCGTCGCCTTCGGCATCGCGGCAGTGGCAGCGACAAGGGGCGCGAGCTGCGTTCGTTCAGCATCCGCCGCGAAGCGAAGGACCACGGCGTGATGGGTCGCATCGCGGGGCCGCTGCTCCCCGGCGACAAGGTGGTCGTCACCGAGGACACCGCGACCCGGGGCACGTCAGCGCTCGAAGCGGCCAAGGTCATCCGCGACCTCGGCGCCGACCCGATCATGATCCTGGTCGTCGTGGACCGCGGCGGCACGGGCGCCGACCTCGCCGCCGCCGAAGGCATCGAGTTCCGCGCGCTCGCCACCGCGCCCGATCTCGGCTTCGACTACGAGGGCACCTGACCGACCCGACCGATTCCGCAACAGTTGCGCCGGCCGGCCCATGCGGGCCGATTCCGCAACAGTTGCGTCTGCGGCCCTGGGCGAGTGGTGGTCGGGACCGGCGTCGATCCGGTGACCTCGCGCTTTTCAGGCGCGCGCTCTGCCAACTGAGCTACCCGACCTTGTGAGCGGTCCCGACGGGATTTGAACCCGCGACCTCCGGCTTGACAGGCCGGCGTGCACTCCAAACTGCACCACGGGACCACTGGCTGTGGCACCCCCAACGGGATTCGAACCCGTGCCGCCACCTTGAAAGGGTGGTGTCCTAGGCCGCTAGACGATGGGGGCCGGACCCAGTTGAGAGCCTCGGAACCCTATCAGCCGATCCTCGGCCTGCTCAGGGGTTCAGCTCGCTCACGATCTGCTCGAGCAGCCATCCGAGATAGGTGTAGATCGCGTGGGCCTGCGCGTCGGGGTCGTCCTCGTCGATGTCGAACGTACGGGTCCTCGGAGACGTCGAGCTCGTGCCGATCACGAGGCGGATGTCGTTGACGGCGCCCATCCACGCGACGAGCTGCTCCTCGTCGACCCGGTCGGCGTCGAGCGTGTGTCTCGACGACCTCGAACGCGGCCAGGCGCCGGGCGAGCAGGTCGTCGTGGACGAGTCGGTGGTACTCCTCGTCGAGCTCGGCGTCCTCGGCGTAGGCCGTCGGGTAGAGGCGTCGCAGTCCCGGGTCGGCATCCTCGGCCAGCAGCTCGCGCATCTGACCGACGAGCGACCGGATCACCGTGCGCTCCTCGTCGGGGAGGCGCAGCTCGAAGTCGCCCCGCCGGGTCCGTTTCACCCTCCGCTTGTTCACCGCCACCGGTCACTTGTCCTGCTGCATCGTGGCCCACAGCCCGTGCTCGTGGAGGCGGAAGACGTCGAGCTCGGCCTTCTCGCGGCTGCCGTTCGAGACGACGGCCCGGCCCTTGTGGTGGACGTCGAGCATCAGCTCGGTCGCCTTCTCCCGGCTGTACCCGAACAGCTTCTGGAACACGAGGACGACGTAGGACATCAGGTTGATCGGGTCGTTCCAGACGATGACGATCCAGGGGACGTCGGGCTCGACGACGTCGTCGGTCGTCGGGGCGTCGCCGGTGGTGGGAGCAGTCTGCACGTCGCCAGCCGGCATGACGTCCAGTCTCGCCCAGCCGCGGCCGGGTTTGGGGCTGCCGCGAGCATCGGGCGTAGTCTCGCGAGTCGCTATGGCCCTCGCCAGCCGCCCCCTGGTTCCGTCGCGGCTCGGCGACGCGCTGAGCCACCGCGAAGGTCGGGTGGCCGCCCGCACGCGGATCGGGGCGTTCATGGCGCTGACCAAGCCCCGCATCATCGAGCTGCTCCTCGTCACGACGGTTCCGGCGATGGTCGTCGCCGAAGGGGGATGGCCCTCGATCTGGCTGATGGTCGCCACGATCATCGGCGGCACGCTGGCCGCCGGAGGCGCGAACGCCATCAACATGGTCGCCGACCGCGACATCGACCGGCTGATGCCACGGACCCAGCACCGTCCGCTGGTCACCGGCATCGTGGCGCCGGGCGAGGCGCTGGTGTTCGCCCTGGCGCTCGAGGCCGCGGCGTTCGTGTGGCTCGCGGTCCTGGTCAACCTCCTGAGTGCGGTGCTGGCGCTCTGCGCCACCCTCTTCTACGTCTTCGTGTACACGCTCTGGCTGAAGCGCACGTCCGCGGCAGAACATCGTGATCGGCGGCGCCGCCGGGGCCGTGCCGGTGCTCGTCGGATGGGCGGCCGTCACCGACTCGCTCGCGTGGACCCCGTGGGTGATGTTCCTCATCATCTTCCTGTGGACGCCGCCCCACTTCTGGGCGCTCGCGATCCGGTACGCCGACGACTACAAGGCCGCCGACGTGCCGATGCTCCCGGTGGTCGTCGGCTCCCGCCGGGCTGCTGACCGCATCCTCGGGTACACCGTTGCGCTGGTCGCGGCCTCGCTGCTGCTCGTCCCCGTCGCCGACATGGGCTGGATCTACGGCCTCACGGCCGCCGCCGCGGGCGCCGGGTTCGTGGGGATGGCACTCGGGCTGCGCACGACCCCGACCTCGGCGAAGGCGATGCGGCTGTTCACCTACTCGATCTCCTACGTGACGGTGCTGTTCGCCGCCATGGCCGTCGACGTCTTGGTGCGATGAGCCGTCGCCCAGTGCTGGCAAGTCCGCTGTGTAGTCTCGGCCCCGTTTTCCAAGCCCATCCGGCCGCTCCGTCGAGGTCTGCGCGCCCATGACGATCACGGATACCCGACCCGAGGACGCCCCATCCTCCGACGCCGCAGCCTCGGCCGCCGCGTCCCCGCCCGATTCGCCGGGCGCGGCGACGCCGCCGGAGGCCAAGGGTCTGGTCGCCTGGCTCACCACGGGTGACCACAAGAAGGTCGGCCGCCTGTTCATCGGCGCGGCGTTCGTCTACGTCATCGCTGCCTTGGTCGTCGCTTCGTTGCTGGGCATCGAGCGCATCGACTCCGACGGCACGCAGATCCTGAAGCTCAACAGCGTCACGCAGCTCTATTCGCTCTACGCGATCGGCGTCGCGTTCCTCTTCGCCGTGCCGTTGTTTCTCGGCATCGCGATCTGCGTCGTTCCGCTCCAGGTGGGCGCGCGCACGTTGGCGTTCCCCCGCGCGGCGGCCGCGTCGTTCTGGGGATGGTTGGTCGCCTCGGGCGTGATGATCGCGGCCTACGCGATGAACGGCGGTCCTGGCGGCGGTGACGCCAAGGGCGTCGACCTCTTCCTCCTCTCGTTCATCGCGGTGGTCTTGTCGTCTGCTGCTCGCCGCGATCTGCGTTGGTGCGACCGTGCTAGCGCTTCGTGCCCCGGGCATGACCACTGATCGCACTCCCTTCGCGTCGTGGGGCTTCATGGTCGGCGCGCTGATGCTGTTGCTGACGCTGCCGGTGCTGATCGCGAACCTCCTCTACATGTGGGTCGACCACCGGTACGGCCGACTCGGTTTCGGCGGCAACCAGGGCATCGGTCCGCGCATCGCGTGGACCGTGACGCAACCGCAGATCTACATCTACGCGCTGCCGGCACTGGCCGTGTTCGCCGAAGTCGCGCCGATCTTCGCTCGACGCCGACCACAGCCTCCCTCCGGCACGATCACCGTCAGTGCGCTCACCGCGGTCGGCGTGCTCGGTTTCGGCGCCTTCGCGCAACCGGTCCTGTATCCGCAGGTCACCGAGCGCGTCTTCTACAAGGCGATGGTGATCGCGGTCGTGGTCCCCATCCTGATCGTCCTGCTGAACAGCCTTCGGGTGATCAAGGGCCGTCCGCAGCTGCGTTCGCCGCTCCTGTTCGCGCTCGCTGCGACGCTCGTGGTGCTCGCCGGCGCGGCCGCGGGTGCGCTGTCGACTTTCGACGACCTCGAGCTGATCGGCACCACCTGGCAGCAAGGACAGTTCGAGCTCGTGGTGCTCGGCGGCGGCCTCCTCGGTGGCCTCGCGGCCCTCGCGCTGTGGGGCCCCAAGATCTGGGGACGGCTCCTCTCCGACCTGGCGGCGAGCGCGCTCGCCGTGCTGATGACCCTCACGTTGCTCCTCATGGCCGGCGGCAACCTCGCGGCCGGCCTGCTCGACCAGCCGGCCGGCGAGGTCAACTTCGTGGGCGAGGGCGGCACCGGTTTCTTCAACGTGTGCGTCGCCACCGGCGCGATCGCCCTCACGATCCTGGCCATCGCCGCAGTGCTGCTGCTCCATCGCGGCTTCACCAAGGGCGAGCTGGCCGGCGATGACCCCTGGGAGGGCCACACGCTCGAGTGGGCGACCACGTCACCGCCGCCGCACGGCAACTTCGCGTCTGCCGCTGCCACCGATCGAGACCGATCGCCCGCTCCTCGACGCCCGCGAAGCTGCGGCAGCTGCGAAGGAGGCGTGATGGCGACGCCGATGGCCGCGCTCCCCGCCGCTCCCACTCCGCCCCGGCCGCGACTGCTGATGATCGCCACCGCCCTGGCGGTCGGCGCGGCCACGATGCTCTTCGGCGGTCTTCTCGGCATCTACCTGAACGTGCGCGAGGCGGCCGGCGGCACGACCGCCGAGTGGGTGCCGTCGTCGATCACGTTTCCCGAGATCGCGGTGAACACCGTCGCCATCACGCTCGTCTGCTCCGTCGTCATCATCCACTGGGCGCTGTGGGCGATCGGCAACGGTGACCGCCGCAACACCTACGTCGCGCTCGGCCTCACGATCGTGCTCGGGTTCGCGGCACTCAACGCACTGGCGTTCTCGTTCAACCAGATGCACCTCGCCGTGCGCGACAACGTCTACTCCGTGATGGTCGCCACCGTCGGCGGCACGTTTCTGGTGCTCCTCGTCGGCGCGATGGTCTTCATCGGCCTCATGACGTTCCGCACGCTCGGCGGCCGGTACTCGACCAAGGAGCACGAGGGCATCGCCGCGGCGACGTTGTTCTGGGACTTCACCGTCGTCGTGTACCTGGCCGTTTGGTATTTCCTGTTCGTCCTCAAGTAGGGACCGCGATGTTCACGACCGGAGCCAAGTTCTTCTACGGCCTCTCCGTCCTCGGTCTCATCGGCGCGGTCGCGTACGGCTTCAACAGCGACTGGGATCCGTTCGGGCTCGTCATCTTCTCGTCGGTCACGCTGGCCGCGTTCTTCCTGGGCTCGATCACGCAGGCGTACCGCGACGCCACGGTGCCCGTGTCGGTCGGCGCGGTGTCCGCCGCCGACGCCGAAGGGGACTACGGCACCGAGCAGGCGGTCTCGCCGAGTGCGTGGCCTGTGGTCGCCGGGTTCGCGCTGTCGCTCACGGCGATCGGCCTTGTCACCGAGCAGTGGGTGTTCCTCGCCGGGCTCGCGCTGCTCGCTGCCGTGACGATCGAATGGATGGTGCGGGCATGGTCGGACCGCGCGTCGGCTGATCCCGCCTACAACGAGGGGCTTCGCGATCAAGTCCTGCGCCCGCTCGAGTACCCGCTGTACGCGCTCGTCGGCGGCGGCATCATCGTCCTCGGCTTCTCGCGCGTCTTGCTCTCGATGTCGAGCGACGCAGCCGTGATCGCGTTCATCATCTTCGGCGCGGCCCTGTTGCTCGGCGCCATCGTCGTGTCGATGAGCGGGGAGCGATCGGGGGCGTTCGGCGCCGCGCTCGGTGCTGATCCTTGGCGTCGCGGTGATCACGGCAGGCTGCTTGGCGGTCGGCGTTGGCGAGCGCGAGTTCCACGACGCCGCGGAGGAGAACGAGGCCGACCGCACGCAGACTGTGAGCGACAAGGCGGCGCTGTGCGGCACCATCACGGTGTCCGGGAACCAGATGACGCCGAACCAGATCACGATCCCGCGAGCGCTCGTCTGCAACATCCTGTTCGAGAACCTCGACGACGGCACGAAGCGATCGCTCGTGCTCGAGACCGGCGAGGGCACCCAAATCGAGACCGGCGCGGTCGAGGCCCCGTCGAGCCAGATGCTCACCGTCCGCCTGCCCAACACCGGCGTCTACGAGCTGAGAGTCGAGGGCGACGGCGACGAGATCGTCGGCTCGATCACGGTGCTGTGAGCGGGCCGCCGCGGATGACCGGCGCGCACGAGACGGCCACTTCGGAGCCGTTCGCGGTGACGGCTAGCGTGCGCGCCGTGGGTCGTTGCGGCGCAGCGCGCACTCGTCGAGGCATGCGGTTGACGGCTCTCGGGGCGTTCGGCCTTGTCGCTCTCGTGCTCGCCGGCTGCGCCAAGGACGCCCCTCAGAACACGTTCAACCCGGAAGGGCCTGAGGCCGAGACGATCAACAACCTCGCCGTCCCGGTGTTCATCATCGCCGGTGTCGTCGGCGTCATCGTGATCGGAATGGTCGGCATCATCGTCTGGAGGTTCGCAGCGAAGCGGCACGCCGCCGACGAGGTGCCGACGCAGATCCACGGCAACTCCAAGCTCGAGATCGCCTGGACGATCCTTCCCGGTGTCCTGTTGCTGCCGATCGCCGTGTTCACCGTCGCCACCGTGTTCGATCTGGCCGAGACCCCCGACGACGCGCTCGTCGTCGACGTCATCGGGCAGCAGTGGTGGTGGGAGTTCGGCTACCCCGACCAGGGCATCGTGACGGCGAACGAGATCGTGATCCCGACCGGGCAGCCCGTCCAAGTGCGCATCAGCTCACGTGACGTCATCCACTCGTTCTGGATCCCCGCCCTGAACGGCAAGCGCGACGCGGTGCCCGGTCGTGTCACCAGCATCACGCTCGAGGCGGACAACCCCGGCGAGTACTGGGGTCAGTGCACCGAGTTCTGCGGGCTCTCGCACGCCAACATGCGCATCCGCGCCGTCGCCCTGTCCCCCGACGACTTCGACGAATGGGTGGCCAACCAGCAGAACGAAGCGGCCACCCCCAACGAGGGAACGCCCGCGGCCGCGGGGCTCGAAGTGTTCACGAACCGCGGCTGCGTGGCGTGCCACGCCGTGCGAGGGCTCGACGACCCTGTCGACGTCCCGCTCGTCGCTGGTGCCGCGCCGAACCTCACCCACCTCATGACGCGTACGACGTTCGCCGGCGCGGCCCTCGAGCTCATCACCGCCGACTGCGACGTCCCGCCGCCCGGTCCCACCGGCACGCCGGTCGAGTGCCTCAACCGGAGCAACCTCGAGGCCTGGCTGCGCGACCCGGAATCCCTGGTGCCGATGGCGCCCGATGAAGGCCGCGGCATGCCCACCCTCGGTTTGACCGAGGCCGAGATCGACAGCCTCGTCGACTACCTGTCCACCCTTTCGTAGCGGAGCATCGATGGCGATCACCGAGGAACCTCGAATCGAGCTCGAGCGGGCGAAGGTCATCACGCCCGTCGAGGCCCTCGGCGTTTTCTCACGCCCGATGGGCGACACGGGGTGGCGCTCCTGGATCACCACGGTCGACCACAAGCGCATCGGGCTCTTGTACGGCGCCACCGCGCTCTTCTTCTTCATCGTCGGCGGCGTCGAGGCCCTGCTCATCCGCCTCCAGCTCGCGCGGCCGAACGGAACGATCCTCTCGGCGTCGACTTTACAACGAGCTGTTCACCATGCACGGCACGACGATGGTGTTCCTCTTCATCATGCCCATGGCGGCGGCGTTCTCGAACTACCTGATCCCACTGCAGATCGGCGCACGCGACGTCGCGTTCCCGCGCCTGAACGCGTTCAGCTACTGGTGCTTCCTGTTCGGTGGCATCTTCCTGAACCTGTCCTGGTTCCTCGGCGGCGCCCCCGACGGCGGCTGGTTCGCCTATGCGCCCAACACCACCGTCGTGTTCTCACCCACCCACGGCATGGACTTCTGGGCGCTCGGCCTGCAGATCACCGGCATCGCGTCGCTGTCCGGCGCGGTCAACCTCATCGTCACCGCGTTGAACATGCGCGCGCCCGGCATGTCGCTCATGAAGATGCCGATCTTCACGTGGATGGCTTTGGTCGTGCAGTTCCTGCTGCTGTTCGCGATCCCGGTGATCACCGTCGCGCTGTTCCTGCTCCAGTTCGACCGGCTGTTCGGCGCGAACTTCTTCGAGGTCAACGAAGGCGCCGACCCGCTGCTCTGGCAGCACCTGTTCTGGATCTTCGGGCACCCTGAGGTGTACATCCTCATCTTGCCCAGCTTCGGCATCGTGTCCGAGGTGCTCCCCGTGTTCTCCCGCAAGCCGTTGTTCGGCTACCCGTTCGTCGTGTTCTCGGGCGTCGCGATCGGGTTCATGGGCTGGGGCGTGTGGGCGCACCACATGTTCGCGTCGAGCCTCGGCCCGGTCTCGGTCGCCGCGTTCGCGATGTCGACGATGTTCATCGCCGTGCCGACCGGCGTGAAGATCATCAACTGGCTCGCCACGATGTGGGGCGGCCGGCTCAGGCTCAACGTCGCGATGATGTTCGCGATCGGCCTCGTGGTGCTCTTCACCATCGGTGGACTCTCAGGCGTCACCCACGCCGTTGCGCCGTCAGACACGCAGCAGACCGACACCTACTACATCGTCGCCCACTTCCACTACGTGCTCTTCGGCGGCGCGGTGTTCGGGCTCTTCGCCGGCTTCTACTACTGGTGGCCGAAGGTGTTCGGGCGCATGCTCAGCGAGAAGCTCGGGCGCGTCAACTTCTGGCTCATGTTCGTCGGGATGAACCTCACGTTCGGGCCGATGCACATCCTCGGCCTCGATGGCCAGCCCCGTCGCATGTACACCTATGCGTCCAACATGGGCTTCAACACGTGGAATCTCGTCGAGACGATCGGTGCGTTCATCCTCGCCGTCGGGCATCCTCGTGTTCATCATCAACGTCATCAAGTCGGCGCGCGGCCCCAAGGCACCCGAAGATCCGTGGGATGCCCGCACGATCGAGTGGATGACGACCTCGCCGCCGAAGCCCCACAACTTCGACTCCACGATCGAGGTCGCACACCTCGACGAGTACTGGCATCGCAAGTACGAAGAGGTCGAGGAGGGGCACGGCCTGAAGCAGGTCGCGACCTACGACGAAGTGATGGCGGCGGAGACCCCCGACGCGCACATCCACATGCCCAGCCCCTCGTACTGGCCGATCGTCATCGCGTTCGGCCTGCCGATCATCGCCGCCGGTGTCATCTTCAACCTCTGGCTCGCTGTCATCGGCGGCCTCATCGTCTTCGGCGGGATCTACGGCCTCGCGCTCGAGCCTGCCACCGCACCCGACGCACCGGGCGGCGACCACGGCGGTGACGGCCACGGCGACCACGAGCCCGACGGGCCCGACGTCAGCGCTGCCGACGGCGACGACAGCGTGCCGGGTGACCACGTGCCGGATGACCACGAGGTGGCGGCAGTTGACTGACGTCACGGCACCCGCCGCCGCCCACGCCGCCCCGCACGCCGCCGGACACCCCGCCACGAACACGGGCGTCTCGAACGCCAAGCTCGGGATGTGGCTCTTCCTCGGGTCGGAGTGCCTGCTGTTCGGCGGGCTGATCTCGACCTACTTGCTCTACCGGGGCCGCGTCGCGAACGGGCCGGCACCGGGGCAGATCTTCGACATCCCGTTCACGTCGGTCAGCTCGTTCATCCTGCTGATGAGCTCGCTCACGATGGTCCTCGCCGTCTCGTCGATCACGAGGGGCGACATGCCGCGCGCGCGGATCTGGCTGGTCACGACGGCGCTGCTCGGCGCGTGCTTCGTCGGTGGCCAGGTGTACGAGTTCACGGCGTTCTACCGCGAGGGGCTCGGCTTCACCACGAACCTGTTCGGGTCGTCGTTCTACACACTCACCGGCTTCCACGGTGTGCACGTGACCGTCGGCATCGTCATGCTGCTGAGCCTCTACATGATGACGTTGCGCGGCACCGTTCATCGAGGAAACGCCGAGTCGGTCGAGATCGTCGGGCTGTACTGGCACTTCGTCGACATCGTGTGGATCGTGATCTTCACCGTCGTCTACCTGATCCCGGCGTGAGGAGGGCCCGATGAGCACCGAGTCGCTCGAACACCCGCCTGACGCTCACGGCGCCGACGCGCACACGCATGAGCATCCCAGCGACGGTCTCTATGTGCGGGTTGCGGCCATCCTCGCCGCGCTCACCGCGCTCGAGGTGGCCACCTACTTCCTCGACTTCGGTCCACTCTTCCTGCCGGTCTTGATCACGCTGATGACGATCAAGTTCCTCACCGTCGTCGCGTACTTCATGCACTTGAAGTTCGACGCGCCGATCCTGCGGAAGGCCTTCTACGCCGGCCTCATCACGGCGCTGTGCGTGTATCTCATCGCGCTGAGCACGTTCCATATCTGGGGCGGGGCGACGTAAGCCCCGTTACCTTCCTGCCATGATCGATGTCCGGCGCCTGCGCGCCGATCCCGAGGGCGTGATTGGCCGCGCTGGCGCGTCGCGGGGACGACCTCGCGGACGTCCAGCGGGCCGTCGAGCTCGATCGCCGAGAGCGTGACCTCACCACGCAGCGCGACGAGATCCGCAACCAGGTGAAGGCGGTGTCACGCGAGGTCGGCCGGCTCCGGAAGGCCGGCGACGTGGCCGCGGCCGAGGCACTGCAGGCCGAGAGTCGAGCCCTCGGCGACCATGAGCGAGAGCTCGACGGCGAGGCCGCTGTTGCGAGCGACGAGCTGCGAGCGATCCTGCTCGCCACACCGAACCTCCCGTCGGAGGACGCGCCCGACGGGGGCGGCCCCGAGGACAACGTCGTGCTCCGCGTCGTCGGCTTCGACCCGGGTCAGTACGAGCCTCACCAGCGGGTGCCGCACTGGGACATCGGGGCTGAGCTCGGCATCCTCGATCTCGAGCGGGCAGCGAAGCTCTCCGGCTCGATGTTCACCATGCTCCGCGGCGCGGGCGCCAGGCTCAGCCGGGCGCTCATCCAGTTCGCACTCGACCTCAACAGCGACGCCTACGAGGAGATCCGCCCGCCCACGCTCGTGCGCACCGACACCATGGTGAGCACCGGACACCTCCCGAAGTTCGTGGACGAGGCCTACCACCTCGAGCGCGACGACCTGTGGGCGATCCCCACCGCCGAGGTGCCCCTGACCTCGCTCGCTCGAGACGAGGTGATCGCCGAGGCTGAGCTCCCGATGCGACTGATGGCGCACACGGCCTGCTTTCGCCGCGAGGCCGGGTCGGCCGGACGGGACACGAGGGGACTGCTGCGCGTCCACGAGTTCGACAAGGTCGAGATCCTCGCCTATGCGACTCCCGCGCAAGCACCAGCGATGCACGCAGAGCTGCTCGAACGGGCCGAGCGGTCGTTGGCCTCGCTCGGGCTCGCATACCGAGTCGTCGATCTGTGCACGGGCGATCTCGGAAACTCGTCAGCCCGCACGTTCGATCTCGAGGTGTACGCACCGGGCTGCGACCAGTGGCTCGAGGTGTCCTCGGTCTCGTGGTTCAGCGACTACCAAGCTCGGCGGGCGAACGTGCGCTTCAAGCCGAGCGACGGAGGCGCGACGCAGGTCGTGCACACGTTGAACGGCTCGGCGCTCGCCGTGCCGCGCGTGTGGGCCGCTGTCGTGGAGACGCATCGACAGCCCGATGGGTCGGTCGCGATCCCCGAAGCACTCTGGCCGTACACCGTCGGGACCACTCAGATCTCCCGCTAGGGTGCCGCCGTGACCACCGCGCAGTGGATCTTCGCCATCGCCCTCGCGCTGGTCACTGTGCTCATCACGTGGATGTCGATCTACGTCGCGTGGACCACCGTGTGGGCCAACCGCTGGTACCGGAGGCGGGGATGAGCCCGCTGAAAGTCGGCGACACGACGGTCTACAAGGGCAAGAGCGGCCAGTGGTCGTTCGTCGCGCATCGCACGACCGGCATCCTCGTGTTCTTCTTCCTGCTCCTCCACATCGTCGACGTCTCGCTGATCAACTTCCGGGGCGGCGACCTCTACGACGAGGTGCACGAGCTCTACGGCAACATCCTCCTTCGGTTGTTCGAGTGCGGGTTGCTGTTGGCGCTCCTGTTCCACTCCCTCAACGGGTTACGCGTCGTCATGGTCGATTTCTTCCCTGGTGCCGTGCGCCGTGAGCGGATGCTCACCGCGTGGGTGGTGGCGCTCACGCTGATCGCGGGCATCCCCGGCTCGATCATCATCCTGTGGCCGTGGATCGAGGGCACGTTCTGATGGCCACCGTCGTCGACCGACCCACCTCGAGTCCGCGCCGGCGCTCCCGTCAGAGCTTCGAGACTTGGCAGTGGTTCTTCATGCGCATCTCGGGGCTGGTCCTCGTCGTGCTCGCCCTTGGCCACTTCGCGCTCACCCACATCGTCAACGACGTCGTCGATACCGACGCCGAGTTCGTAGCGGAGCGTTGGTCGAACCCCCTCTGGCGAACCTACGACTGGGCCCTGCTCACGCTCGCGCTGTTCCACGGGCTCAACGGGCTCCGGGTGATCATCGACGACTACGTGCGCTCGCCGGGCAAGCGGGCCGCCGTGAAGTCGGTGATCTACGTCGTGTCCGGCACGCTGTTCGTCTACGGCACGCTGACGATCATCGTCTTCTGATTGGTCCTCGGCGAAGCAAAGCTTCGCCTCGGAGCTTGTTGGAGTCGGCTACGCCGACACGACTCCCACGTAGCCGATCGACCGGCCAAGCCGGACCGATCGGCGGTCAGGCGCCGTTTTCGAGCGAGCGGCGAGACGCTTCGAGCAGCCCCGTCGGCGTCAGCATCCCGAGGAAGCGGTCGTCGTGGTCGAGCACCGCGACCCAGCCCGCGTCGTGCAGCAACATCTCGCTGAACGCATCTTTGAGCGTCGCGTCGGAACGGACCCAGGCTTCGAGGCGGCGAAGGCGGTCGGCGACGGTGCCGTCGCCGTGCATGCGGCTGCGCGTCACGTAGCCGCGGAGCCGACCCTGATCGTCGAGCACGACGCCATGGGCGACGTCGGCCGCGTCGAGCCGCGCTCTCGCGTCGGCGAGCGACGTGTCCAGATCGACGACGGGAGGATGCTCGAGCTCGGTGAGATCGATCCCCGTCACCTTCAGCCGCTTCAACCCGCGGTCGGCGCCCACGAAGTCGGCCACGAAGTCTGAGGCCGGCGTGCCGAGCACGGCGGCCGGCGTGTCGTACTGGGCGAGGATGCCCCCGTCGGCGAGGATCGCGATGCGGTTGCCGATCTTCACGGCCTCCTCGACGTCGTGGGTGACGAACACGACCGTCTTCTTCACCTCCATCTGCAAACGGAGGAACTCGTTCTGCAGCCGGTCGCGGGTGATCGGGTCGATCGCGCCGAACGGCTCGTCCATGAGCAAGACGGGTGGGTCGGCGCCGAGCGCCCTCGCCACGCCCACTCGCTGCTGTTGACCGCCGGACAGCTGGCTCGGATAGCGGTCGCGGTACACGGACGGATCCAGCCCCACCAGCTCGAGCAACTCGTCGACCCGCGCCCGGACGCGCGCCTTGTTCCAGCCGAGCAGCCGCGGCACCGTCGCGATGTTCGTGCCGATCGTCTGATGCGGAAACAGGCCAACGCTCTGGATGACGTAACCGATCCGACGCCGAAGTTCAACGGGATCGACATGTGTGACATCGTCGTCACCGAGAAATATCCGGCCACTCGTCGGCTCGATCAGTCGGTTGATCATGCGCATGGTGGTCGTCTTGCCACAGCCCGACGGACCCACGAGCACACACACTTCGCCCGTCTGCACTTCGAGGCTCAAGTCACTCACTGCGATGTGACCATTGGCGTAGCGCTTCGAGACGTGCTCGAGACGGATCACCGCGATCGAGGGTAGCGTGACCGTCCGGCACGCCGGTGTTCGACGTGCAGAATTTCAGTCCGCCTTCGACGCCAGTCCGCAATGACACGGCGCGATGACATGAGGGGGCGTTGATGACGACGACCACCCGAGAATCGATCCGTCACGTGACTCGCGCACGCAGGCTCGGGCCGTGAACACGTGGGCGAGCGCGCTCGCCGCCAGCGATCCGTGGGTGCGTTGGGACTGGGTCAGCAGCCACGGCGACGAGATCATGAGTGCGCTTCGGGAGCACTTGGTGCTCACTGTCGAAGCTGTGCTGCTGGGACTGATCGTCGCGGTGCCGGTCTCGCTCGTCGCAGTGCGCTGTCGCTGGTTGCAGGCGCCGGCATTCTCGATCGCCGGCATCCTCTACACGATCCCGTCGCTCGCCCTCTTCGCAATCCTCGTGCCGCTCACGGGCCTCAGTCGCACGACGGCGCTGATCCCCCTGGCCTCGTACACGCTGTTCATCCTGACGCGCAACATCGTCACCGGCCTCGAAGGCGTTCCCCCGGCCGTGAAGGACGCCGCCGACGGGATGGGCTACGGGCGCACCGCCCGGCTCGTGAAGGTCGAGTTGCCCCTCGCGCTCCCTTCGATCATGGCCGGCATCCGCCTCGCGACGATCAGCACGATCGGCCTCGTCACTGTCACTGCGTTGATCGGTTTGGGCGGGCTCGGCCAGCTCATCAACGACGGGCTCAATCGAGACTTCCGCACTCCGCTCGTCGTCGGCACCGTGCTCTCCGTCGCGATGGCCATTGCCGCCGATCTCCTGCTCGTCGGTGTGCAGAAGCTCGCGACCCCCTGGGCGAGAGCAGGCCGCTGAGATGGACTTCCTCAGCCGTGTCTCCGACTGGTTCACCGATGGTGAGCACTGGAGCGGCAATTCCGGCATCCCCAATCGCCTCGTCGAGCACCTGTGGTTGTCGGTGACAGCGATGGCGGTCGCGATGGCGGTCGCGCTCCCCATCGGGCTTTGGCTCGGTCATACTCGCCGCGGCGGAACCCTCGCCGTCAACGTGTCGAACGTCGGTCGGGCCATTCCGTCGTTTGCGTTGCTCGTGCTCGGAGCACAGTTCTGGGGGATCGGTGAAGTCGGCGGCATGTCGAAGGCAGCGCTGCTCGCGCTCATCGCGCTCGCGATTCCGCCCATCATCACGAACACCTACGTGGGGATGAGCGAAGTCGACGAGGGCATCCGCGACTCGGCGGCTGGTGTCGGCATGCGCTCGTGGCAGCGGATGGTCAAGGTCGAGATGCCGATAGCGCTCCCCCTGATCATGGCGGGCATCCGCATCTCGGCCCTCCAGGTGGTCGCCACAGCAACGTTGGCCGCCGTGGTCGCGTCAGGCGGTCTTGGCCGATTCATCGTCGACGGCATCGCGGTGCGCGACTTCCCGCGTGTGTTCGCGGGCGCGCTGCTCGTCGCCGCGCTCGCCCTTTCGATTGAAGCGCTGCTGGCCCTCAGCCAGCGCGCCATGGTGTCCGACGGGTTGCGGGCTTCCGGTCCGCGCGCCGTTCGGCAACAAGGCCTCGATGTACTGAGCAGTCCAATGCTCGTCGGCGCCGCTCCCGCAACCAACAGAAGGGAATCCCAGTGACCAAGTCCGCGAGGTGGCTCTTCGCCGCCGTCTTCGTGACCTTCTCGCTCGTGGCCGCGGCATGTGGCGACGACAGCGACTCGAGCGCCTCGTCCAGCGCACCTGCAGAGAGCACCCCCGCAGAGTCGACACCTGCAGAGAGCACACCGGCGACATCGACCGCCATCATCTTCAAGGCGCTCGACGCCGGCGGCCCGCTCACCACGGGCGCGCTCGAGAGCGGCGACATCGACATCGCGCTCGATGTTCTCGAGCCAAGGCGTCATCAGCGCGAACGGCTGGGTCGTCCTCGAGGACGACAAGCAGCTCCAGCCGGTCGAGAACCTGGTGCCCGTCGTGCGCACCGAGATTGCGGAGTCGACGGTCGGCCTCGCCGAGGTGCTCAACACGGTGTCGGCAAGCCTGACGACCGAGGAGCTTGCCGCGCTCAACCTGCGGGTGGATCAAGACAAGGAGGATCCGGCGGTCGTGGCCGAGGACTTCCTGACCGAAAAGGGACTCATCGGCGAAGAAGTGGGCAGCGACGGACTCGCTGGCCTCTCGATCACCGTGGGTTCAGCCAACTTCAGCGAGCAGGAAATCGTCGCAAACATGTACGCACTCGTGCTGCGCAACAACAGCGCGAACGTGACGACGAAGTTCCAGCTCGGCAGTCGCGAGGTTGTCGCCCCGGCGCTCGAGACCGGCGAGATCGACGTTTACCCGGAGTATGTCGGCAGCTATCTGACCTTCCTCGGAGGCGAGCCCACGGGTGACCTCGACGAAACGATGGAGCTGCTCATTGCCGCCACGGAGCCGATCGGCGTCACCCCCCTTGACCCGAGTCCGGCCGCCGACGCGAACGCACTCGTCGTCACGCAGGAGACCGCCGACGCGTTCGGGCTCACGACGATCTCGGACCTCGCGACCGTCACCGAGCAGCTGACGCTCGGCGGGCCGCCCGAATGCCCCGAGCGCCCACTTTGCATCCTCGGTTTCGAAGAGGTCTACGGCCTGACCTTCGAGGTCTGAGCCAGCCCGCGCCAGACTGGCGGGGTGTTCGAGCGCTTCACTGATCGCGCCCGCCGGGCGATCGTCTTGGCCCAGGAGGAGGCGAGCCTCCTGGGCCATGACTGGATCGGGACCGAGCACCTCCTGCTCGGTCTGCTCGCCGAAGGCGACGGCGTCGCCGCCAAGGCGCTGGAGTCGCTGCGGGTCTCGCTGCTCGCGGTGCGCAGCCAGGTCGAACAGATCGTCGGACGCCGCCCGGGGGCACCGGCAGGCCATATCCCCTTCACCCCGCGCGAAGAAGGTGCTCGAGCTCTCGCTGCGTGAGGCGCTCCAGCTCGGCCACAACTACATCGGCACCGAGCACATCCTCCTCGGTCTCGTTCGCGAGGGCGAGGGCCTCGCCGCACAAGTGCTCGTGACCCTCGGCGCCGACCTAAGTCGCGTGCGCGAGCAGGTGTTGACCGAGCTGCCGGGACCCCCGGAGAGCATCTCGTCGCGCCGGTCCGAGTACGACACGGCCGGGCTCGAGCGCGCCGATCTCGCCGCTGATCCGATCACCCAGTTCACCCGGTGGTTCGACGACGCGAGCAACGCCGGGCTCGAAGAGCCCCACGCGATGACGTTGGCCACCACGACGCCCGACCGCCGGCCCGACGCTCGGATGGTGCTGCTGCGGGGCGTCGACGAACGCGGCTTCGTGTGGTTCACGAACCGCAACAGCCCCAAGGGCCGTGAGCTCGAGGTCACCCCGTTCGCCACTCTGGTGTTCGCCTGGATACCGCTGCATCGCCAGATTCGCGTCGACGGCGAGGTGACGATCATCGACGATGCCGAGTCCGACGCGTACTTCGCTTCACGTCCACGAGCGGCGCAGATCGGTGCGTGGGCGTCGCAGCAGAGCGAGGTGCTCGACGACCGCGCGGCGCTCGACGCCGCGGTTGCGGCGATCGAGGAACGGTTCGGGGAGGGTGAGATCCCGCGGCCGCCGCACTGGGGCGGGTACCGCCTCGCGCACGAGACGCTCGAGGTGTGGCAGGGCCGGGCGAACCGGCTCCACGATCGCTTCCGCTATCGGCAGGAGCTCGGCGGGTGGCTCATCGAGCGTCTGTGGCCGTGATCGGCCACGTCCGGGCCGCGGCCGCCAGCCCCTCGATGAGCGCCTCGGTGTGAGGGACGAGCCCCGGCCCTTCCCAGTCTGCCCAGATCGGGCTCCGACCTCGCACGCGTGGCGGCAGCTCGAGCTGCACCCCGCCGCCGCGGGGCAGGTTCACCGGGTTCTCGGGATGGAGGCCGCGCAGGGCCTGTGGGATGTCGTCGAGGTCGGTCACGACCGTGTACTCGGGGAGTGCGGTGCGAAGGTGCGCCGCGAGATGATCGGCAAGCACCCGGTTGTGTCCGCCGAGCAGCAGGGTGGTCCAGAAGTCCTGGCGCCCGTAGCCGTGCACGGTGACGACGACGTCGACGTGGTCGAGGAACGCGGTCAGCGCGGAGGAGTGCTCCGGCCTGACCGCAGTTGACGGGATGTGCCACCGGAAGTCGGGAGGCTGCACGACGGCGTATAGCGACGCGCCAGAGCGCGAAGCGGCCTCCCGCGCGACGACGTCGGTGACCTCTTCGAGCGAGCCCCCGTGGTACGCCATGAACCCGAACGTCGAGCCGAGGTCTGAGACTTCCTCGACTCCCGGGTGCGCGAGCAGCTCGTCGAACACGAGGTCAGCGCCGGCCGGCGGAGTCGCGGCGGCGCGACACCGCGTACCACGCGGACCCGACGATGGCGACCGTGAGCACGAAACCGACTCGTCCGGCGCCCCAATCCTGGATGTTCGTGGCGATGCGGGCCGAGAGGTCCTCTACGAACGTGATCGGCCCCGATCCCGTGGCGCTCGAGTAGTCGGTCGCGATGTTGAAGGTCCAGTAGTAGATGAGGTACCCGCCAGCGATGATGAGCAGCGCGCCGGCGACGCGGTCGATGTAACGCAAGGCGCCCCGGAGCGAGCGCACCAGCGACTGCTTCGCCAGCGCGAGGGCGACGGTCAACGCCATCAGCACCAGCGCCATCCCGAGCGCGTAAGCGAGGAAGGTCGCCATGCCCGACGCGAAGTTCGTACGCGAGAACGTGCTGAACACCAGCGCGAGGAACACGGGCAACGTGCACGAGATCGACGCGATCGCGTACGACACGCCGAACAGGAACACCGAGCCGAGCGTCCGGTTGCGCCCACCCTTGTCGAGGCGCGGCGTCGAGAACGGCAAGTGGTATCCGCGGAGCATCGCGATCCCGAGCACGACCAGGCCGATCCCGATCGCGATCGTCGCCCACTTGACGTAGTCGATGAACGACTGCACACCGGCGTTGACCAACGCGCCGACGATGCCGAAGACGACGAGAAACCCGAGCGAGACGGTCGCCCCGACGACGAGCGCGGTGCCGACGCTTGCCCTCGGGTCTTCCTCGGCGGACGTCGCCCCCTCGATGCCGAGGAAGTAGGACAGGTAGGCGGGCAGCATCGCGAAGCCGCAGGGGTTGACTGTGGCGACGAGGCCGGCGGTGAAGGCGAGCGCCAGCGGGGCGTCGATCATGTGCCGAACAGCTCGTGGAGTCGGTCCTCGAGCGCCGACTGCGAAAGGGCGCCGTTGTGGACCTCGACCACCGTCCCCTCGGCGTCGATGAACACCGTCGTGGGCATCACGATGCCACCGAACGCGCTCAGGAAGTCGCCGTCGGGGTCGCGGGCCAGGTCGTAGGTGACGCCGGTCTTCTCGGCGATTGCCTCTCCGTCGGAGGCTCGGTCCTGGTTGTTCATCCCGAGGAAGGCGACCTCGTCGCCCATCCCCTGGTGGACGGCCTCGAAGGCGGGCATCTCGCGGACGCACGGCGCGCACCACGACGCGAAGAAGTTCACGACGAGCGGAGTGCCCCGATAGTCGGCGAACGCCGCCTCTGTGCCGTCGAAGCGCTCGAAGGGCTCGGAGGGCGCCGGATCTCCGGCCTGGCCGGATGCGGTTGGGATGGCGCCCAGCGTCGCCGGCTCCTCCTCGTTGCCGCCGAACAGCACGAGCGCGGCGATGACGCAGGCGCTGAGCACGGCGCCGATGGCCAGGCCGCGCCAGATGGCTCGGCGGCGCACGGCGGTTTCCACGCCAGAGACGGTACCGGCCGGTTCGACCGCTGGGCGGGGCGGGGCTCGCAGATCTGCGTCACCCCGGCCCGCCCACGGCGGTGACCGGTATGGGCCGCTCGTGCCGCCCTGGAGGCACGGCTCAGGCGGTGCGAATCCAGGGCGGCAACGGCACCTCGTCGACCTCCGAGCTCGGGTCGCGGGTGCTTCGGCGGCCGGCCCCGCTTGCGCTTCTGGGCCAGGATCCGCCCGTTCTGGAGCAGCTGCCCGCCCCACACGCCGCACGGCTCCTGACGCTCGAGGGCCTCGGCGAGGCAAGGCTCGCGGACCGGGCACTTCGAGCAGATGGCCTTGGCCCGGGCGATGTCGATGAGGTCCTCGGAGAAGAACAGCGAGGTCAGCGTGGCCGCGCCGTCGTTGCAGCGGGCCTTGGCCCACCACGCCGCCGGTGCGGCGACTGGCTGGGGTGTCTCGAGCTCCTGGTTGTCAGTGATGGCGTACATGTGGGTGCCCCCAAGTCGAGTGCCGAGAAAGAGAAAGACCGCCGGGTAATCCCGACGGTCTCTGGATCTTCTCGACGCTTTCGTTGTTGCTTACGTCGGAGACTCGCAGAGCCGTCGGGTGGAGTAGGCCTTGTGAGCAGAAATGGACATGAGCGTTGCCGTGTCCACTTGCCACGTGAGCCCGCCTCCAAAGAGCGCGCGGACAGCGCGCAGTTGGCCGGGTTGGCCACCTGATTCACGTCGTTGGTGCGCTTCATCGGAATTCGGACCCTCGCTCTCGGGTGTTGCTCGTTGTTGCTCTGTGTTGCTGTGTGCTGATGTCGCGTGCTATTGCGCCCAATGGGCTCAGCAAGCCAACCATGACCGGCCGGGGGCCGTCAACCATTTATCGCCGAAGTCACAGTGGGACATAACGTCCCGGGCCATCACCCCCTCCTTCGACACCCGCGACTTCGTGCCCCTGCCTGAGCTGGGACGCCGCTATCAACGGACACGCCCCGTGCGGCTCGGCGACTCGAGTCCCGGGGGCCGGCTCCGCTTCGACGGCCTCGCCCGATATCTCCAGGACGTGTCGAACGATGACACGCGCGACGCGGCGTTCGAGAACGACATGGCGTGGGTCGTGCGCCGCACCGCGATCGAAGTTCGGTCCGGCGCCCGGTTCGGCGAGGAGCTCACGCTCACGACCTTCGCGTCGGGGGTGGGCCGCAGCTGGGCCGAACGGCGGGTGACGGTCACGGGCTCGCAGGGCGCGTCGATCGAGGCGGCCAGCTTGTGGGTGCACGTCACCGACGAGGGCCGGCCCAAGGCACTGCCCGACGAGTTCTTCGCGATCTACGGCGAGGCGATCGGTGAACGCAAGGTGTCGGCGCGACTCACGCATGGTGAACCGAGGGGTGATGCCCAAGTGCACGACTGGCCTCTCCGGTTCACCGACTTCGACGTGCTCGAGCACATGAACAATGCTGCGTACTGGTCCGCGGTCGAAGAGGAGCTGTCGCGCCGCCGCGACCTGCGACCGCCGATGCGAGCCGAGGTGGAGTTCCGCGTCGCGATCGAACCCGGCGCGTCGGTGCGGATCCACAGCTGCGACACGCGATGACACATGTGAGATGTGGATGGTGGTCGGCTCGACGGTGCACGCGAGCGCCGTCGTGACGCGCTCGTAGGCGCATGGGTAGAACTCGCGCTCAGCCGACTTCGTAGAGCAGCTTCCCGTCCTCCGAGCGGCACTCGGCGCCGCCGAGGAGGCGCAGGTGCTCGAGGTGGGCGTAGGTCTCGCTGTCGGCCATCGGCCCCCACGACCGGGGCGAGAAGAGGTGTTGCGACAGCTCTCCGACGGTCGCGAACCCGCCGATCTCGCGGGACGCGTCGCGGAGCTTGTCGAGCCGCTCTTCGTGATGGCGGCGGATCGCCTTGGCGCGACCCGCGACGTCGGTGAACGGGTGGCCGTGGGCGGGCAGCACGATCGTGACGCCTTCGAGCTCGGTCATGCGGTCGAGCGAGGCGAAGAACTCGGCGAGCGGATCCTCGGACGTTCCGATGCCGGAGATGTGCGGGGTGATGGTGGGCAGCACGTGGTCGCCCGAGAGCAGCACGCCCTCAGCGGGGTCGAACAGGCACAGGTGGTCGGCGGTGTGGCCGGGCGTGTGCATCGAGACCCACTCGCGCCGAGCGAGCGTCACGACCTCGGCGTCCTCGACCCGCCGAGTGGGTCGCGGAGCCGGGAAGAGGTTGTTGCTGCGCATCTCTTCGAACCGCTTACGCCGGTCGGGGTCGGGCATGTACTCCTCACCAGCCCACGGGGTGGCGCGCCACGGGTTCGGGGCCTCCTCGAGCGGCGTTTCGTCCTCAGACGGGTCCCACCACGTGCGAAACAGCTCGTGGGTGATGAGCTCGGCCCCGACCTCTTGCCGCACCCGCCCCGCCCCGCCGAAGTGATCGGGATGCGAGTGGGTCACGATCACGGTGTGCACCCTGGCCAGCCCTGCGCCGGACCGGTCGAGTCGGTCGACGAGATGGGTCCACGACTCCTCGCCGGGGAGGCCGGGGTCGACGATCGCGATGCCCCGCTCGTCCTCGAGCGCGTAGCAGTTGACGTGGCCGAGGCCGGGCATGTCGATCGGCAGCTGCATGCGCAGCACGCCGGGGGCGACTTCGGTGATCTCGTCGGACGCGGGCTCTTGCTCTTGACGGCGCGGCTTCTCCACCCCGGCAGGCTACGCCGTCGATTCGGTGGTCGAACGCGGCAGGAACGCCGCCTCGCGGTAGTAGCGGAGCTCGGCGATGCTCTCGCGGATGTCGTCGAGCGGCGCGGTGATGACCCTCCTTGCGGGGTCGGCCCGCTCGCACGTGGGGATACCAGCGCTTCACGAGCTCCTTCACGCTCGACACGTCGATCGACCGGTAGTGCAGCCAGTTCTCGATCTCGGGGAGGTACGCGGCGAGGAAGCGGCGGTCGGTGCCGATGCTGTTGCCGCAGAGCGGCACCAGCCCGGGGCCCGGTGTGTGCTCCTTCAGGAACGCCAGCGTGGCTGCCCCAGCTTCGTCGAGCGAGATCGTCGATGCGGCGATCGCGGTGAGCAACCCGCTCCGCGTGTGCATGTCCTGCACCACCTGCTCCATGCGGCCCAGCACATCAGGCGGTTGGTGGATGACGAGGTCGGGGCCCTCGGCCACGATCTCGAGGTCGTCGTCGGTGACGAGCGTGGCGATCTCGACGATGACGTCGCGACCGGGGTCGAGGCCGGTCATCTCGAGATCCATCCAGGCGAGCACCGGAGGATCGTATGCCGCGGCCTACGCTCACCCGATGCTCGAACCGCTCGACGTGCCCGTCGTCCGGCTCGATCCCGAGCTGCCGCTCCCGAGCTACGCGCGAGACGGTGACGCCGGCGCCGACCTGTGTGCTCGGGAGGATGCCGCGCTGGCGCCGGGCGGCGGCCGAGCGCTCGTGCCGACGGGCATCGCCATCGCCATCCCAGTCGGCTACGCGGGGTTCGTGCAGCCGCGCAGCGGGCTCGCGCTGCGCCACGGCATCACATTGCTGAACACGCCCGGTCTCATCGACGCCGGGTATCGCGACGAGCTCAAGGTGCTGCTCGTCAACACCGACCCGACCGAGCCGTATCAGGTCCATCGAGGCGATCGCATCGCCCAGCTCGTCATCCAGCGAGTCGAGGCGTGCGCGTTCCGCGAGGTGGACACGCTCGAGGGGGACAACCGAGGCGGTGGCTTCGGCCACACCGGCCGCTAGATCTCGCGGACGACCTTGCGCGGGTTCTTGTCGTCGCGCTCCGCCATATAGGAGGGCTGGCGGAGGATGTTGTCGCCCGTCCACTCGGCGAACTGGACCTCGACCACCATCTCCGGGCGCAACCAATGGGCGATCTTGCGCGTCGGCGGTGGAGGGGGAGGGTCGAATGGGCATTCGTCGTCGGCGAGCTCGCGGAATCGGCCGAGCAGGCGTTGCAGCTCACGCTCCTTGAAGCCGGTGCCGACGCGCCCGCTGTACCTCAGCTTCTTGCCTTCGTAGACGCCGACGAGAAGCGCGGCGAAGGTGGACTCGCGCGTGCCGCCACCCGACACCCATCCCCCCACCACGAACTCCTGTTGCGGCCGGTACTTGATCTTGCGCCACGCCGGCGATCGCCGGCCGATCTCGTACACGCTGTCGGCACGCTTTGCGACGATTCCCTCGAGACCGCGTTCCTTTGCAGCCTCGTAGAGCGCTTCGCCATCTGCGTGGCGGGGTGAGACCATCCAGCGGTCTCCCTTCTCCACGAGCTGTTCGAGAAGCTTGCGGCGATCGGAGTAGGTGAGCTCAGTCACGTCGCGCCCGTCGATCTCCAGCACGTCGAAGATCACGTACAGCAAGGGACCGCCGCCCTGCTGCAAGAGGCTGAAGCTCGGTCGCTCAGCGTCGTCGAGAACCACGACCTCGCCGTCGAGAATGGCTTGCTTCGCGTTCACTCCGTCGGCGAGGGAGGTGAGCTCCGCGAAGCGCGCCGTCGAATCGAGCTTGTGGGAGGTCTGGAATCGGACCGCACCGTCCTCGACGAACGCGAAGTTGCGGTTGCCATCCCACTTGATCTCGAACTCCCACCCGTCGTCGGTGGGCACGGTCTCGCTCGACACCGCCTTCATCGGGGCGATTCCCCACCGCAGCGGCATCGGCGACCCGGTCAGACCCGAGGCGGCCGGCTCGACAGGATGCCTTCGGTTTCGAGGCGGTCGAGTTCCGCGTCGGAGAGGTCGAGGAGCTCGCTCAACACGGCGCGGTTGTCCTCGCCGCGGTATGCGGGCCGTCCCTTGAGGCCGGTATCGCGCGGCAGAGAAGCGCCACGGCGAGTTGGGCAAGCGCAGGGTGCCGCCGGACCGATCCTCCACCTCGACGATCGCTCCGCGCTGCTTCGCCCAATCGGTGTGGCTGATCTCAGCAACCGTGCGCATCACCCCCATCGCGAGCCCGTGCTTCGCGAGCACTTCCTCGAGCTCGTCGATGTCGTCGAACGTCGACGTCCATTCCCCGAGCACCTCGATGATCTCGTCGAGGTGCTCGATCCGGTCGGTCGGCGTGGCGAAGCGGGGGTCGTCCGCCAGCTCCGGCCGACCCGCGGCCTTCATGTACAGCTCGAAGGTGCCCCGCGCAGCGGGATGGCCGCTGATGACGATGTGGTGCCCCTCTGCGGTCGGTAGGACCGGGTAGTCGCCGGGCGCGAACGAGGGGATCTCGTCTCCGACCTCGCCGCCGTTGAGCTGCCAGTGCGCGTGCTCGTTGATGGCGAGCATGGTCTCGGCCATGGCGATGTCGACGCGCTGTCCCACGCCGGTGCGCTCTCGCTGGTACAGGGCAGCCAAAAGCGCGGAGAGACATTCGAGCGCGGTGTACACGTCGCCGTGGGAGAACACGTCGTTCGCGGCCTTGCCTCGCGCCACTGCCTGGCTCCACGTGATGCCGGCCTCTGCCTGCACCACCGGTGCGTAGGCGCGCCTCCCCACCCAAGGGCCGTCCTGCCCGTACCCGCTGATCGACGCGATGACGAGCCGGGGATAGTCCGCGAGCAGGCTGTCAGGGTCGAGCCCCATCCGGGTCATGACGCCGGGCCGGAAGTTCTCGAGCACGACGTCGGAGAGGCCCGCGAGCGAGCGGACGATCGCGACAGCCTCGGGGTGACGAAGGTCGAGGCTGATGTTGCGCTTGCCGCAGTTCTGCTGCGCGAAGTATGTCGCCATCGAGTTGATACGCGGCCACGAGAAGCGCGTGAGATCACCCTCGGGCGGTTCGACCTTGATGACGTCGGCGCCGAGGTCGACGAGCATCCTTCCCGCATGCGGGCCCGCGAGGACGCGGGACAGGTCGAGCACACGCACACCGTCGAGCGGGCCGGCTGCCGTCATGGCACCGGAGCCTAGGGTGTCGATCATGGCGACGGATCGGCTGCCCGCGTACGACGACCTCCCCGTGGCCGCAGGCAAGCCGCCCGGCTCATCGTGGGGCTTGTGGGGCGACCGCGACGTGTTCGGCTGCCTGAACCTGCTCACACCCGATCGGGTCGTCGCCGCAGCAAGACTCGTGCAGCGCGGTGCGCTCTTCCCCCTCAACTGGGACATGCGGATGCCCGACCCGCCGCTGTTCGGTCGCGCCCGGTTCGAGCACGAGGTGACCGGGAAGCCTCCGTCGGTCGGGCACGACGATGTGATGCACGGATGGAACACCCAGAGCTCGTCGCAGTGGGACGGGTTCCGACACGTCCGCCACCCGGTGCACGGCCACTACGGCGGCGTGCCTGACGAGGAGCACGGCATGCAGCATTGGGCGTCGCGCGGGTTGGCGGGACGGGCGGTGCTCGCCGACGTCGGTCGGTGGCGGGCCGCGCAAGGGCGTCCCGTGCGGATGGACGAACCCGACCCGATCACGCCCGAAGACGTGCTCGGCACCCTTTCTGACCAGGGGACAACGCTCGAACCGGGCGATGTCCTGTTGATGCGCACCGGCTGGGTCGGCTGGTACGGCGCGCTCGACTGGACACCCGCACCCGCATGAGCGACCGCACCCAGATGGCCGCACCCGGGCTTCCCCCCGGCGAGGACACCGCACGATTCCTGTGGGACCTGCACATCGCCGCGATCGGGGCCGACAACCCGGCTGTGGAGATCTGGCCGCCCGGGGCACACGTCGATCCCGCGGTCGTCGAGGAGGTGCGCGCCGACCCGTCGCGGATGCACGAGACGTTCGTGCACACATTGCTGCTGCCGATGCTCGGCATCCCGCTCGGCGAGCTGTGGAACCTCGAACCGCTCGCAGATGACAGTGCCGCCGACGGACGCTACGAGTGCTTCTTCACGTCGGCGCCGCTGAACCTGCCCGCCGGGGTCGCCTCCCCGCCGAACGCGTTGGCGATCAAGTGACCGGCGCCGGCGCACTGCCCCTTCGCGGACAAGCAGCATTCATCACCGGCGGCGGTAGCGGCATCGGACTCGCCTGCGCGCGATGGTTCGTGCGCGACGGATGCTCGGTCACGCTCGCCGGCCGCACCGAGTCGAAGCTCGCGGGCGCGGTCGAGGAGCTGAGAGTCGACGCGCCCGATGGTGTGGAGGTGCGAAGCGCTGCGTGCGACGTCGCCGACGAGGACTCGGTCCGTGCCGCCGTCGGGCATGCCAGGGAAGCAGTCGACGGGCTGCACATCGCGGTGCTCGCTGCCGGCACCGGCACGTTCGGCCCCGTGCTCACCACCGACGTCGGGGCGTGGCAGGCCGTGCTCGACACGAACCTCACTGGCGCGTTCCTCGGCATCAAGCACGCAGGCGCGGCGATCGCCGCGAGCGGCGGCGGGGCGATCGTTGCGATCTCCTCGATTGCGGGTCCGCTCACGCACCGCTTCATGAGCGCGTATTGCGTGAGCAAGGCCGGACTCGAGACGTTGGTTCGCAATGCCGCCGACGAGCTCGGCATCGCGCAGGTGCGTGTGAACGCTGTGCAGCCCGGGCTCGTGCCGACCGATCTCGCGAGCGCGCTCGTGAACGACGATGCCATCCGGGCGGACTACCTGGACCAGATGCCGCTGGGGCGGCTCGGCACCGTCGACGACATCGCCGCGGGGGTGCGCTACCTCGCGGGGCCGGAGTCGTCGTGGGTCACGGGCCAATGCATCGCGATCGATGGCGGCCACACGCTGCGCCGAGGGCCGAACCTCGAGCCCGCCGCGCGACTGATCTTCGGCGACGACGTCGTCGAGGGTCGCGTTCCGCCCCTCGCCTGACACGCGCTCCTTCCCGCATCTCGGCGCCTTTCAAGCGGTCGAGCGTCCTCTCGTGGTCACCCGTTCCCTCGTGACGCGCCTGACCCTCAAACCGACGCTCGTCCGCGCCGACAAGACACAGGCACGCCAAGCGTGCTCGTGGCCGGAGGTGCTGGTGGCGACTTCGACGATCGGGGGTTGGGTGCCGGACTGTGTCCGCGCGCCCGGCACTGCCCGTGAATCGCGCCACGCGAGCCGTCGTCGATCGGCACGGGCATCGCCGGGCTCGTCGCGACGGTCGCCGCCTTCGCGCTCACCGCGGATCAGGGATGGGGAAACCCGCTCATCATCCTCGCGCTCGCGATTCCGGTTGCCATTGGGTGGGCCTATCCGCTGCGCATTCTTCGAAACGAAGAAGCGGAGACGATGCACCTGGACGAGGCCTACTTCGTCATCGCGGTGCTTCTGCTCCCGCCGATGGGCGCGTTGGCGATCTTCCTCCTCGGTACCGCGGCGGGCTTGCTCTGGAGTCGAACCGTCCTCGCGAAGTTTGTGTTCAACCTCGGCCAGGTCATGTTGTCCGTGGTCGTCGGCACGGGCATCTTCGTGCTCTTCAGCACTGACCCTCCTAGCACGATCGAGCCCACCGCGGTCATTGGCGCAGTGGTGGGCGCTATCACGATGGCCGTCGTCGGGCAGTTCGCCGTGAGCCTCGTCATCTCGGTGAGCGAAGACGTATCACTTGCGGCGAACCTGCGGGACGGGCTGTGGCCGCGCTTGTTGCAGTGGGTGAGCGCGGTCTCGATCGGCGTCTTGGCCGGGATCAGCGCGGCTTCCCATCCGTGGGTGCTGCTCATTGCTCTTGTCCCTCTGGTCATGGTGCGAGTTGTGCTCGGCGAGCACCTCCGAGCTCAGCTTGATCGTGAGCGCCTTGACGGATTGCTGAGGACCGCGGAGGAGGTGCACTCCTCCATCGACTCAGACGATGTGACGCACTCCCTCGTCGACTCGGCCAAGGAGCTTCTCCGCGCGCGTGACGCGTGGATCGGCACCGCACCCCCGGCCGACGAGCAGCGGGGAGTACGCATCCCGATCAGCGACGATCAGCAATGGCTCGTGGTGGGCGGTCGCAAGGGCATGGCGGGTTTCAACCCAGAGGACGTCCAGCTGCTCGAAGCGATTGGTGCCATCGGCGCGTCGGCCCTCGAGAACGCCCACCTCGTCAGCCAGATCCGCCATCAGGCCACCCACGACCGCTTGACCGGGCTCCCGAACCAGCTGCTCTTCGAAGACCGCGTGAACCAGGCGGTGCAGCGAGCGCGGCGCCTCCGGGAGAAGCTGGCGGTGCTGATGCTCGACCTGGACGGGTTCCAGAAGGTCAACGCGAGCCTCGGACACGCGGTGGGCAACGAGCTCTTGAAGCGGGTCGGTGGACGCTTGCTGGGAGCGATCCGCGAAGGTGACACGGTCGCGCGCATGAGTGCCGACGACTTCACCATCCTGCTCCCAGGCGTTGGTGAGGGGGAGGCGTTGGGGACGCTCGCAGAGCAGCTCCTCACGGCCGTCAGCCGGCCCTTCGTTGTCGACGGGCACGAGCTGTTCATGACCGCAAGCGCAGGCATCGCGGTCTTCCCCGACGACGGAGCGCACGCGGGCCAGTTGCTCCGGAACGCGGACACTGCGATGCACCGCGCCAAGGACGCGGGCGGCAACTGCACTCGGCTGTACGACGCGGGCACGAACGAACTGGCACAGATCCATCTCGCGCGGCGCAGTGAGCTTCACAACGCACTCCGTCGCGATGAGCTGCGCGTGCTCTATCAGCCGCAGATCGATCTTCGCACCGGTCACATCGTGGGTGTCGAGGCGCTCGTGCGCTGGGAGCATCCGGCATTGGGCTTGCTGACGCCCGCGGACTTCGTGCCGCTCGCTGAGGAGTCCGACCTCGTCGTGGAGGTCGACACTTGGGTCCTGCGTCACGCATGTGCGCAGGCCGTGACGTGGGACCGCGAGGGCCTCCCGGCCCTGCGGATGGCCGCCAACCTGTCGGGCCGAAACTTCTCCGACGACCGCATCATCGGGCGGGTTGCGACCGTCCTGCGCGACAGCGGCCTGGCCGCGCATCGACTCGAGCTCGAGATCACCGAGAGCTTGGCGCTGCGAGAATCGGAGGGTGCCCTCGACATCATCCGCCGAGTGCGGGACCTCGGGGTGCGCTTCGCCATTGACGACTTCGGCACGGGCTACTCCGCCCTGGCCCAGATGCAACGGTTCCCCGTCGATCGCCTGAAGATCGATCGGACGTTCGTCAACCAGATCACTTCGGCACAGGGCGTCGCGCCGTTGGTGTCGGCATTCATCGGAATCGCCCGCGCGCTGCGCCTCGAAGTCGTCGCGGAGGGCGTCGAGACTCTGGAACAACAGACATTCCTCCGCACGCACGGCTGCAAAGAGGCCCAAGGCTTCCTGTACAGCAGGCCGATTCCCCCAGACGAGGTCGCTGCGCTCGTGCGCAAGCCGTCATTGGGCCTGCATGTGGCGGGGCAGAACGACTGAGTCGTACACGCTGGGAGGCTCGCTCGCCTCCCCTACCGACCAGTAGGTAGGCTGATCGTATGTCGCCTTTCGCCGCCCTCTCGGAGCTCGAGCCGGTCGCCGGACGATTGCTCGAACGCCACTTGGCGACCACGAAGGAGTGGTTCCCGCACGAGCTCGTGCCCTATAGCCGAGGTCGAGACTTCGAACCGGGTGAGCAGTGGCGAGAGGACGACTCGTTCATGCCGCTCGACGATGCGGTTCGCAGTGCCCTCTTCGTCAACCTCCTGACCGAGGACAACCTGCCGTACTACTTCCGCGACATCGACGGTCTCTTCGGGCGCGAAGGGAGCTGGGGCGACTGGGCCCGGCGCTGGACGGCCGAAGAGGGCCGCCACTCGATCGTCATCCGCGACTACCTCACCGTGTCCCGAGCGATCGATCCCGTGGAGCTCGAGCGCGGCCGCATGGTGCAGGTGAGCAAGGGCGAGGTGCCGGCGCCTGACCACCCGTTCAACGGCTTGGTGTACCTCACGCTCCAGGAGCTCGCGACGCGCATCTCGCACCGCAACACCGGCAAGGTCGTCGAGGATCCTGTTGGGTACGAAGTCATGGCACGCGTCGCGGCGGATGAGAACTTCCACCATCTCTTCTACCGAGACCTCGCATCCGCGGCGATCGAGCTCGACGCGTCGGCGATGATGATCGCGATCGAGCACGAAGTACGCGTGTTCGCGATGCCGGGCACCGGCATCCCCGACTTCGAAAAGCATGCTCAGCGCATCGCCCGCGCCGGCATCTACGACCTGAGCGTCCACCACGAGCAGATCCTCGTGCCGATCGTGATGCGTCAGTGGAAAGTCGCGGAGCTGACTGGGTTGAGCGCCGAAGCCGAGAAGGCGCGCGATCGCCTCATGAACTACCTCGAGCGCACTGCGAAAGTGTCAGCGCGGGTCGCGGCCCGGCGCGAGCGAGTGTCTGCGACCTCCGCTAGCTAGGAACCTCCCTACTCTGCAGAGGCCGCGGCGGAGGTGCGGGAGGCCGTCGACCGCCGACCTCGACGAGCCCCACGGAGACGGGCGGAGGCGGCGGAGCCGGAGGCATCCTTGGACGCACCGGTTCGGGCACGGCTTCGTGGGGCGCAAAGAGCGCACCAAACGCTCCGACGGCCAACAGATATCCCGCCGCCACAATGCAGGCGACGCGCACATCGAACACCGACGCCAAGATGCCGCCGAGCAAGGCTCCCGTGCCGTCCGCGGCGAGAAGCGTGCCCTGGGCGAGCCCGAAGGCTGAGGCACGGGACTCATTCGGAAGGCGAGTACCAGCGACCGTGTTCGTCGGGATGGCACTCCCCAAGGTGACGCCGACGGCGGCAAAGCCGAGCAAGATCCATGGCAGGGGGACGTCGAGCGCGAACAGGAGGAGGGCGGCCGCTGCTCCCGACGCCGTGATGATTCCGGCCGCGCGAAGGAGCCACCGCGCAGGATGATTCTCGAGCGGGAGAAGTGACACCACGGCGATCATTCCGACGGGTACGGCCGCGGCGAGGATGCCTGGACCGACGTCACCGGAGTTGAGGTGTTTCAACGCATAGACGACGGCGAGGGACTCGGGGATGATCGCGCCGAGATTCACTGAGGCGAAGAACAACACCGCGCGCCGGATCATCACGTCTCGGTAGATCGCGGTGGCTCCATCCTTCAGGGTGATGCGGGACGATTTGGACGCCGGGGTCCGTCCCACCTCGAGCCGGGTCAGCACCAAGGCCGATCCAACAAACGAGAGCGCGTTCACGAGCAGAGCGCCGCGGGTGCCGATCGAGCGCGACGAGTGCGCCGCCGAGGAGATAGCCGGCCACCGTCGTCACTTGCGAGACGATCGTTGCGAGGGCGAGAGCGTCTGGATACTGATTGGGAGGAACAGTCTCGGGAAGTAGCGCCGCGCGAGAGGCCGTAAACGGAGGAGTTGGGAGCGCGGCGACGAACGCGAGCACCAACAGCACGACGGTAGGCATCGGGATGACCATCGCGGCGAACGCTGCTGCGCTGATGAGATCGCAGCCGATCATCAGCTGCCGCCGAGGGAAGCGGTCGCCCAATGTCGCGAGCACTTGGCCGATGCCGACCCAAGGCAGCACGCTCACCGTCACGACCAACCCGGTGAGCGCGGCCGAGCCGGTCTTGTCGAGGACGAGCACGGCGAGGGCGATCCGCGCCGCCCAGTCGCCAGCACTCGAGAGCGCCTGGGCGGAGAGGAGCACCGCCAGCGAGCGGTTCTTGAGGGGCGCCCGGAGCTGTTGCAGTCGATTGCTCAGGTGGCCCACCTCCCTGGGGCCGTCACGGTAGACGGATGTCCAATGACGCTGGGGTCGGACGCTCTCCGTGTTCGCAGAAGCGCGTTCTGTGGAGAGAAGTATCGACCCTTTCCGACCGGCGGCTTCAGCGCTTAGCATGCGTGTCACCTGACCTTGTCAGGTGGCGATGCGTTTGAAGGGAGGAGCCCAATGCGGCGCGTGGGCTGGCAATAGGCCAGCTCCCGGAGCACGTCGCACTCGAGCGTTTGGGGGCGATCCCCGCTGAACCCTTACCGGTAGGCGGAGGCCCAACGCCACACACCTCATAGCTCCAGGAGCACTAAGCGATCTGGAGCCCCCGTCCCGATACCCCCGGCATCCCACGCCCCTCCGTCACATCTGATGACGCCGGTACTGGAGCGGGGGCTTCATCGCGCTTGGGCAGCGATCCGTCTCGCGCCAGACTGCGCCCATGCCGCCCTCCGTTGCTGAAGTCCACGCCGCACTCACCGCGCCCGGCCAGCCCTTCGAGATGGAGGAGGTCCTGATCAGGGGCGTCGCCACCCGCACCTGGAAGAACGCCGCGCCGTCGTTGCGGGCGGTGCTCGAGCAGAGCCTCGTGCACCGGGACCTGACGTTCCTCGTGTACGAAGACGAGTCGCTCACGTTCGAGCAGCACTTCGCCGCAGCGGCGACGATGGCGCACCGCCTCGCCGCCGACTTCGGGGTGCAGAAGGGAGATCGCGTCGCGATCGCGATGCGGAACTTCCCGGAGTGGTCGATCGCGTTCTGGGCGGCGGCCTCGTTGGGAGCGGTGGTCGTTCCGCTCAACGCGTGGTGGACGGGGCCCGAGCTCGAATACGGGCTGAGCGACTCCGGGTCGGTGGTCGTGTTCGTCGACGACGAGCGCAACGAACGGCTCGCCGAGCATCTGACGCGCGCTTCCCGCGTTCCGCGGCGTCATCGTCGCCAGGGCGGAGCACGAGCTCGCGGCTCCGGCGCAGCGTTTCGAAGATGTGCTCGGCGACGTTCGAGGCCGACGCGGCACTTCCCAGCGTCGAGCTCGATCCCGAGGACGACGCGACGATCTTCTACACGTCGGGCACGACCGGACGGCCGAAGGGCGCGCTCGGCACCCAGCGCAACATCTGCACCAACCTGATGAGCCTCGTGTTCTGCGCGGCCCGGGGAGCCGCCCGGTCGGACGCACCGCCCGCCGCGATGCCCGGCGCCGGGGTGCAGAACGCGTACCTGCTCTCGGTGCCGTTCTTCCACGCCACGGGATGTCACTCCGTCCTCGTGGCGAACCTCGCGTTCGGCGGGAAGATCGTGATCATGTACCGGTGGGACGCAGGCCGTGCGCTCGAGCTCATCGAGCGGGAGCGCATCACGACGTTCGGCGGCGTGCCGGCGATGGTGTGGCAGGTCCTCGACCATCCCGACTTCGACAAGCGCGATCTGTCGAGCGTCAAATCGATCGGCTACGGCGGCGCGCCTGCGGCGCCCGAGCTCGTGCGTCGCATCGAAGCGATGTTCCCTGGGCGGACGCCGAGCAACGGCTACGGGCTCACCGAGACCTCGTCGGTCACGACGATGAACTCCGGTGCCGACTACCTCCTCAAGCCGGAGAGCGTGGGCGTGCCAGTGCCTGTGTGCGACGTGAAGGTCGTCGACGATGACGGGCAGGCGCTGGGCAGCGGAGATGTCGGGCGAGCTCTGGATCAAGGGCCCGAACGTCGTCAAGGGCTACTTCAACAAGCCCGAGGCGACGGAGGCGTCGTTCACGAACGGCTGGCTGCACAGCGGCGACGTCGCCCGTCTCGACGACGAAGGCTTCGTCTTCATCGTCGACCGCGCGAAGGACATGGTGATCCGAGGCGGCGAGAACGTGTACTGCGTCGAGGTGGAGGCTGCGCTGTTCGAGCACCCGGCGGTCTCGGACGCAGCCGTGATCGGCATCCCCCACACCGTGCTCGGCGAAGAGGTGGGCGCCGTCGTGCAGCTCGCGCCCGGCAAGAGCGCGACCGAGGACGAGCTGAAGCGCCACGTCGGCCGAACGTCTCGCTGCGTTCAAGGTGCCCGTGCGGATCTGGTTCCGAGACGAGCCGTTGCCTCGCAACCCGGCGGGCAAGATCCTCAAGCGCGACCTGCGTGAAGAGCTCGTGGGTGAGGGGTGACGCTGGCCGACCGCGTGGACGCCGTCCATGCCGAGTTCCGACGCCGGAGTGCGCTCGCGCTCGGCGGTGAGGTGTCGACGGACGACGGGCTGCTCGTGTGGGCGGGGCCCAACCCCGTGCCCGCCGTGGTGAACGGCGTGATTCGAACCGCGACCGGGTTGCGCGGGCACGGAGGTGCTCGCGCGGGCGGACGAGTGGTTCGGCGCGCGGCCAGCGTGGCTACACCGTGTTCTGCAGGAGCGACATCGATCGGGATGTGATCGACGTCTGCGCGCAGCGAGGGTTGCCTCACGTCGCGGACGGCGGCCTGCCCGAGATGGTGCATCCACGAACCGGTGACCATGCCGGCGCTCGCCGCTGGCGTGTCGGTCCGCGAGGTGGAGACCGCGCGAGATCGGCGCGACTACCGCGGCGTGTTCGCGGCGTCCTATGCACAGCTCGGCGCCCCCGAAGAGCTCGTCGACGGCGTGATGCCTCCCCTCGAGATGCTGCAGGGTGACGACGTCGGTGCGTTCATCGTGGATCTCGACGGCACGCCCGCAGCTGTGGCGATGTCGGTGCTCATCGACGGTGTGGCGGACATCCACTGGGTGGGGACGATGCCGTCGGCGGGTCGGCGCGGCCTCGGCGAGATCGCGACCGCCTACGCGCTCGCGCACGGATTTGCCGCTGGTGGCGACGTCGCCGCGCTCCAGGCATCGCCGATGGGTGACGGCTTGTACCGGCGGATGGGTTTCGTCGAGCTGTATCGCTACGACGAATTCCTGGTGCTGGCCGCGTGAAAGGCTGCGTTCCATGACCGACGCCCCCAATCCCGATGGCTCCTCTCCGCGCACCACGAAGTTCTCGGCACCGCCGCCGATGGTGATCGATCCGTCGAAGCGGTACACCGCGGAGATGGAGACCTCGCTGGGGCCGATCACGATCGCTCTCGACGCCGCGGGTGCGCCGAAGACCGTGAACAACTTCGTGTTCCTCGCGCGCTACCACTACTACGACGGCATCATCTTCCACCGCATCATCAAGGGCTTCGTCTGCCAAGGCGGCGATCCCGAAGGCAGCGGCCGCGGCGGTCCCGGCTACCGCTTCGAGGACGAGCTGCCGAAGCCCGGGCGCTACGAGATCGGGTCGCTCGCGATGGCCAACGCCGGTCCGAACACGAACGGCAGCCAGTTCTTCATCATCAGCGGCAGCAGCGGCGCGAGCCTTCCACCGCAGTACTCGCTGTTCGGCAAGGTCGTGAAGGGCCTCGATGTCGTCGAGGCGATGCAATCGGTGCCGACGGGCAGCGGTGATCGCCCGAAGGACGACGTGGTGATCAACTCGGTCACCATCACCGAGTCCGACTAGGCGCAGCCGCGGCCCATGGCTGATCCGGGCGACGCGCTCGTCGACATCGTCGATCTCGACGAGAACGTGGTCTCGGTCGCGACGCGCCGGCAGATGCGAGCAGAGAACTTGCTCCACCGCTCGGTCGGAATCGCCGTCATCGACTCTGAGGGTCGCGTGTTGATCCACCGGCGCGCCGAGACGAAGGACGTGTGGCCGGGGCGTTGGGATCTCGCCGTGGGGGGAGTGGTCAACACCGGCGAGACCTGGGAGGACGCCGCGGCGCGCGAGCTCGCCGAGGAGATCGGGAGTCGCGCGTCGCCGCAGGAGATCGGACGGGGTCGATTCGAGGACGATGCCGTGAGAGCGATCGGCCGGATCTATCTCGCTCGCGACGACGGTCCGTTCGAGTTTGTCGACGGCGAGGTCGTCGAGGCGCTCTTCGTGACGTTCGAAGAGCTACGAGAACGTCTTGCGCCGCGACTCCTTTGTTCCCGACAGCCTCGCGATCGTATGGCCGCTCCTCAGCGGCGAGCGAGGCGACGCGGGAGGCGGTCCTTCCACCACCTGAACACCGTTTCGTCGACGCCATACGCCTCGCACATCAGCTGTGCCGACCGCAAGAGCTCGCCGGCCTGCAACGCGGCGGCCGCCCGATCCCAGGTCGAGGAGCGAGCGGGGAGGGGCAGCGACCGCACCTCCCGCGCGCTCAGCTTGAGTGCGGTCGACGAGCGCGCGGCCCCGAGATGTTGCGTCGCCGCCCAAGCGGAGAGGGGGGGCGAGTTCAGCGCCGCGGCGATCGGCCAGAGCCGACCCGATTCAGCGACGACGGAGATGACTGGCGTGGCGGGGAGCCACGCTCCGGTCGCGTCGACGGCGGCTTCGATCACCCGCGTTTGCGTCGCGACGACGACCTTCGGCACCAGGCGGTCCCGCAAGCGAGTTGAGAGCGCCGGCACGTTGACAGTCGGCCGCATCAGCTTGCGACCCGCGATCGTCGCCGGGACCTCACCCCAGCGGCTGCGGCCCGGATCGATGAGACCCGTCGTGACGACCTGCGCGCCGTCGGCGCCCTCCTCGACGAGGGACGCGATCTCGTAGAACTCGTCGCGAAAGTCGGCGGTCACCGAGGCGATGTCGCCCACGCATCCCTCGATGGTGAGGTCGAGAGCGGGCACTCCCAACGCGTCGGCCAGCAGAGGCGACCACGTCGCCCCCGTAGGCAGGATCATCGGCGCGAGCGGCGCGCACTCCTCGCCGACGGTCCGGAATACGGCGCTCTGAGTGGCGCCGCGGTGAAGCCCCAACGCGCACGTCGGCACATCGGCCGCGAAGACCGACGACGTCGACATCCACACGTTTTCGAGCGCGGCGCGCTTCAGAACCTCGCTCCGCGCCCAGCCACTGTCCCGGGTCGCGAGGGTCGCCATGGGTTGTACAAAGGCGACGCGACCGCCGTCGGCCCGCGCCAGACGCAGCGCGAGCACGAGGAACAAGGCCGCTTCGTCGATGTACGCAGGCGGTGCGTCACCGAGACGCGCTGACCGCGCCGCTTGGCGTGAGTGGTCGCCCACCGTCGCTCGACGGAGCTTCGTGAGGAACGGAGGGTTACCGATCACGACGTCGAACGTGTCGTCGCGCAGGTCGGCGGCGAACGCGTCGGCGACCTCGACGCGTGCTTCTGTGCCGAGGAGTCGCTTGCACTCGGCGACTGCCCTCGCGTCAGTGTCGACACCGACGACGTTGCGCGCACTGCCGAGGCGACTTGCCGCCGCGACGAGGAAGTTGCCCGTGCCGCACGCAGGGTCGAGGACGCGGATCGAGCCGGGGTCGAGCCCGGCGTCGAGCAGCGGCTGGAGCGACCAGTCGAGGAGGTGCTCGACGAGAAACGTTGGGGTGTCGAAGGCGCCGAGCCGACGGCGTTCGTCGGGGCTCAGCCCGGAGCGCGGCGTCGGCTGCGAGCTAGCGCTCTGTGTCGGCTGCGAGCTAGCGCTCTTCGCGAAAGGCGACGTGCTGGCGGGCGACCGGGTCGTACTTCTTGATCTCGAGGCGCTCGCGGGTGTTCGTCTTGTTCTTGCGCGTGACGTAGGTGTACCCGGTGCCGGCCGTCGACTTCAGCTTGATGATCGGACGCTTCTCGTTCTTCGGCATGTCAGACCTTCTCGCCGCGGGAGCGGATCTCGGCCACGACGGCCTCGATGCCCTTCTTGTCGATCGTCCGGAGGCCCTTGGTGCTGACGGTGAGCGTCACCCAGCGCTTCTCGCTCGGCAGCCAAAACCGGCGCTTGTGCACGTTCGGCACCCACCACCGCTTCGTGCGCACGTGCGAGTGCGACACGGAGTAGCCCGTCGAAGGCTTCTTTCCAGTGACTTGACACACGCGCGACATGACCCGATTCCTCCTGCAGGGACCCCGAGAGGGTACCGGTCCGGCTGCGGATATTGCCAGCGCGGCCAGGACTACCTTGGCTCGCCGTGCGTCGGGCGGTGATCATCGGGGTTCTCATCGCCGGCGCAACAGCCCTCGTGGGCTGCTCCGACGACTCGGCGGCGGCGCCTCCGCCGGAGACCGACGCCTCGGTCGCGCCGTCGTCCCCGTCGTCGATCGACGCGGCGCCTCTCGGGCTGTCGCCGGCCCCGCCTGCGGGCGATCCTTGCCTCGCTGGCGAATCGGCGCCTCAGAATCCGATCATCATCACGTCTGGCGGTCTGGAGCGCACCTACCGGCTCACCCTCCCCGACCCTCCGCCGAGCGAGCCGGCGCCGGTCATCCTCAATCTGCACGGCGCTGGGTCCAACGCCGCCGAGCAGGACCTCTACAGCGATCTCGCCGTCAGGGGCCCGGCCCGAGGTTTCGTCATCGTGACGCCAAACGGCACCGGGCAGCCGCGGCAGTGGAACATCGTCGTGACGACGCAGGCCGACGACGAGGCGTTCATCGACGACGTGCTCGAGGACGTCGCGAAGCGGGCCTGCATCGATCCGTCACGGACGTACTCGACCGGATTGTCGAGCGGCGCGGCGATGAGCTCGCTCTTGGCATGTGAGGAGAACGGGCCGGTGGGCACCATCGCGCCCGTCGCGGGTGTCATCTACCTCTCGTTTCTTTGCGACGCGGGTCCGCCCCGCAGCGTGATCGCGTTCCACGGCACCGATGACGGTGTTCTCCCCTACGGCGGCGGGCCGATCCCGGGAGCGGTTGTCTCGTACCCGGGCGTCGCCCCAGCGATGGCGGGATGGGCGAAACGTGCGAACTGCGCGCCGATCCCCGAACGCACGCAAGCGTCGCCGCACGTCACACTCGAGCGATGGACCGGCTGCGCCGACGGCACGACCGTCGAGCTGTACACAATCGACGGCGGCGGACACACGTGGCCTGGCGCGGTGTCGGTCCCGTACCTCGGCGAGACGACCGACGAGATCAGCGCCACGGACATCTTGCTGGATGCGTTCAGCAGTGACTGACCTGGTCCGCGGCTCCGATGGTCGCCACCGTTGCCGGTGGGGCGCGTCGACGCCCGACTACGAGAGCTATCACGACGAGGAATGGGGTCGACCGGTCGTCGACGACATCCGCATCTACGAGAAGCTGTGCCTCGAAGGATTTCAGGCCGGGTTGTCGTGGCTCACGATCCTGCGCAAGCGCGAGGGCTTCCGACGCGCGTTCGCAGGCTTCGACCCGGCCGCGGTCGCACGTTTCGGCGATCGCGACGTCGAACGCCTGCTCGCGGATGCATCCATCGTGCGTCACCGGGGGAAGATCGAGGCGACGATCGCGAACGCGAGAGCGACACTCGGTGTGCAGGACGATGTCGGCTCGCTCGGGGCGCTGGTGTGGTCGTTCGAACCAAAAGGACGCGGCCGGCGCCGCGCTCCGGGAGCGATGTCCGACCTCGCCGCGTCCACGGCAGAGTCGACCGCGTTGTCGAAAGAGCTGCTGCGACGCGGCTTTCGATTCGTCGGTCCGACGACCTGTTACGCGGCGATGCAGTCTCTCGGACTGGTCAACGACCACCTCGCCCGCTGCTACGTCCGCAGGGACTGCGAGGCCGAACGCACGGCCTCCAGCATTCCTGTCCTGGTTTCGCGTCATTCATGACGCGTTTCTCACCCGAGAATGCTGGGGCTCGATCGGTGGGCCGCCCGGGGCTCGAACCCGGCACCTTGGGATTAAAAGTCCCCTGCTCTACCCGATGAGCTAGCGGCCCGCCGTCGCAACCTAGGGCGTGGCCGTGGTGGCGGGAGCGGCGGCCGTCGTAGCGACAGTCGTCGCCGCCGCCGTGGTCTCCGGAGGCGACGTGGTGGTGGTCGTGTCGTCGGCGCCTGCTTGTGCTTCGGCGACCGCGGTCTGGAGCGCGTGCAGCGTCGCGACGTCCACCGCGCCGGTGGGCTCGACCCCGAGCTCGGTCTGGAATGCCTTCAAGGCTTCCGTGAGCTCGGGGGTCCACTCACCGTCGATGTCACCAGCCCAATAGCCCGCCAGCTTCAAGACCGACTGGACGGCCGCAGTCTGCGCGACCGCCGCGGTCGCCGCCTCGCTGTCGACGGCAAGGACGGCGGCCGACAGCGCAACGGCCGTCGCTTCATCGACGAAGCCCGTCACCGGCAGGTTGTTGTCGGTCTGGAGCTGCTCGACGGCGGCGACCGTCGACGGGCCGTAGATGCCGTCGATCGGCCCGTCGTACAAGCGTGCGGTCTGAAGGGCGGTCTGAAGGGCGGCGGTGTACTGCGCCACCACGGTTGTCGCCTGAGCGACCTGTTCCTCGGTCAGGCAGCCGGCGTCGGCGAGAAGCCGCAGCCAAGCGATCTCGAGCGCGTAGCCGGCGGCGTTCAAGCTCGCAGACGCTTCTCGGATCGAAGTCTCGGCGGTGATGCCCTCGGCGGCGGCGGTGAGATCGTCTTCGGCCTCCCGCACCCGATCGATGGTCGCCGTTTCGAGCGGAGGAGCGAGGGTCGTGGTGGTCGTCGCTTCGGTGACCGACGATTGAGCGGACGCGAGCGATGCGTTCGCTTCCGCGAGCTCCTCGTTGGCCTGCGTCAGCTCCTCGCGAGCCGCGGTGACCTCTTCGGCGCTGGACTCGACGGAGCGAAGAGGAGCGGAGAGGTCTTCCGCTGCCGTCGTCAGATCGCCGACCGTGGCGGGCGCGTCCGAGAAGATGCGCCCGTAGCGATCGATCGCTTCGACGTACTGCGTCGCCTCACTACAGAACGCCGCGTTCGCTTCGACGAGTGCCGTCTGCGCGTCCGCGACAGACGCTTCTGCGGCAGTGACGCGAGCCTGCGCTGCTTCAACCGGCTCGACGTCTCCATCGCCATCGCCTCCGCAAGCGGTGACAAGAGCCAGTGTGACTACGACTGCTACCGCGCCTGTTGCCCGGCGCCATCCGCCTCTCGACGAGTTTCGTACGGGAGTGATGTGCACCCCGGGTGCGCGTCGATGGTAGCGAGGCGTCGATGCGACAGCCGGCGACCTCGCGGCAGCAGTGTCAGGACCAGCGAGAACAGTGACCTCGCCGTAGTGTTTCGCATTCCTGCGCCATCGGACTTCATCGATCTCGAGCGCTATCCCGTCGATGCGCTCGACACGCCACTCGCGACATCTGTCGTCGCCGACGGCAACGCTGCGCTGCGCGTGGACGGCGTGTGCATCCTTCCCGGCTTCCTCCGCGACGACGTCATCGACGCCCTCGTCGCGGAGTGCGAGCAGTTGGCGCCGCTCGGCCACCACAGCGAGGTGGCGGGCACGCCGTACATCGAAGCACCCGATCGATCCTTCCCCGAGGGGCACCCTCGGCGCAGCCCGAGCCGCACGCTCGCTAACTGCCGTCGCGTACGACCTGTTCCCTCCCGACTCCGCGATCCGCGCGCTGTACGAGTGGGACCCGCTGATGGAGTTCATCGGCGCGTTGCTCGATCGCTCCCCGCTTTACCGGTACGCCGACCCGTTCGGTGCGCTCAACCTCGCGGTGATGACACGAAGGCGACGAGCTGCACTGGCACTTCGATCAGACCGACTTCGTGGTCTCGCTCGCGATTCAGTCGAGTGACGAGGGGGGTGACTTCGAGAACGCCAAGCTGATCCGATCCGCCGACGACGAGCACTACGACGATGTCGCGGCAGTGTTGGCTGACACCGCGCCAGATCGGGTACGAACCGAGCCGATGACACCCGGCACGCTGATGGTGTTCGAAGGACGCAACTCGATGCATCGCGTCACGCCGATCCGAGGCGACGGGCCTCGGTTCGTCGCGCTGCTCGCCTACGACACCAAGCCCGACACCGACTCGTCCGACCGCCTCAAGATGGTGCGGTACGGACGGCTGCCGTGAGCGCGGCCACGCACACGCAGTTCGGCGAGGGCTTCGCCGGTGACGGCGTGAACGCCGCGCACGTGAACACCGTGCTCGGCGCCCGCGGCAGTGCAGTCGAGACGGCCTGGGCGACGGCGCTCGCCACGCCCTCGGCCGGCCACGCGCCGTTCGTGTGCGTGATCCGACCCGGACTCCCGGTGCGGCCGCTCACCCTGTTCGTGAACAAGGCCGAGATCAGGGGTGACAAGCACGGCGAGCTCACCTGGGGCGCGGCGCAGGCGGGGGTCGCGACCGGTGTGGCGCAGTCGGTGAGCGACGGCACGGTGAGCGGCGAGCTCGCCGCGACCGGGCTGCTCATCGCCGCGGTGTGGGTCGACTGGGGAGCATCCGATGCCGACGCGGTGTTCGACAACAACCTCGTCGCGACGCGGATGGCATTGGCCGCAGGGGCGACCGGTGCGCCGACGATCGACGACGTGATGGTCGAAGCCGACGGCGCGTGGAACCCGTTCTTCCGTGATGATCGACGCGGGCAGACATAGGGGGTTGGCATGTCCTGGGAGCAGCGAGGCGGCGAGGCAGGAGAACCCACCAAGCGAGGTGGGGGGCTCGGTGTCGAGGCCGTGCTCTTCGCGATCGTCGCCCTGGCGATCGGCGCGTTCATCGGGCAGAACACCGACGAAGTGCGCATCGACTGGGCGATGTTCCATTTCTCGATGCCGCTGTGGCTGATGCTGCTGATCGTGCTGATCTTGGGTGCGCTCCTCGATCGGCTCGCGATGGTGATCTGGCGTCACCGCCGCAACCGCGACCGCTCCGATTGAGCTAGGCGCTCTGAGCTACGCGGAGAGATCCGTGCAGCTCCGTAGCTGCTCCCACTCGGCGACCTGTTCAGTGACGCGCGCCTCGTCCAGAGGTGAAGGCACGCTCGCGCTGACCGACATGGGGATCCATCGGTAGCCCTCGATCACGCGACCGGTCGCCTTGACCTCGATCACTGCGCCGACATCCCCGCGCGGCCAGACGAAGTTGCCGAGGCCGTACGCGACGAACGTCCCGTCGAGGTAGCCGTCGCCCTGCACACGGTGCGCATGTGAGCCCACGATGATGTCCGCACCTGCGTCTCGCAGCTCACGCGCAAGCGCCTTTTGCACTTCGGTCGGACATTCCAACCGCTCGTTGCCCCAATGCAAGTACACGACGATGGTGTCGCTGCTGGCCCGGGCGGCGCGCACCTCCGCCAACAGCCGGTCGCGCGGTGCGCCTTCATAAGCGGAGGCGATGCCGGGCTGCGTGTCCGACGCCGTCCACGAGCCCACCAGGTCGGCGTCGATGACCCGGCTGGCACCGAAGACCGCGATGCGCTGGCCTTTGATCGTCACCCGATAGGGCGCGTACGCGGCGGCGGCGTCCGCGCCAATGCCGACGGTGGGGTAGCCGCTCGTCTGGATTGCGGCGAGCGTGTCCTGCAACCCTTCGGCTCCGAAGTCGCGGCCGTGGTTGTTCGCCATGCTCACGACGTCGATTCCGGCGGCGGCGAGCGCGGTGAACGCGGTGGCCGGAGCGCGGAAGGTGAACTCCTTCGGTTCAGGACTGCCTCGCTCGGTGATGGCTGTCTCGAGGTTCACCATCGAGAGGTCGGCCTGCTCGAACACCGGCGCCATCGGCAGCAGCACCGTGTTCGGGTCGGCGGCGAGCTGGTGTACGACGGCTCCGTCGAACTGGGAGTCGCCAGCGAACATGAACGTCACCGTTTGCTCGCTGCCCCGCCACGAGCGGTCCTCTACCGGCACCGCGCACGCGGAACCGCCGGCAGTCAGTCCCGAGGTCACTCCCACCGCGGGAGCTGGCGGCGGTGCGACCGGCGTCGTCTCCTCCGTCAACGAGGTGATGTCGACCGTCGACGGTGGCGCGACAGCGGTCACCGCGACCGTGGTCGTCGGCGCCGTGGTGGTGGTCGCGTCCGTGTCGACCTTCGACGTCGAGTCGCGAGCGCGGTCGTAGGCGACGGTGATCGTGATGCCGGCGAGCGTGAGCGCGATGATCGCGCCGAGCCGGGCCGAGACCATCGGTGCAACTTAGTGGCGCCTATCGTGGCCAAATGACCGACGAAGTGCGCCAGGCGTTGGCCAGCGATCCCACCATCGACATCACCACGACGGGCCGTAACACCGGCGAGCCGCGCCGCATCGAGATCTGGATGCTCGCGGTAGAGGACCGTTTCTTCATCACGGGCACACCCGGCCCCCGGGGATGGCTCGCGAACATCAGGACCAACCCGCGGGTCGTCGTCCACATGAAGAACGGCATGCACGCCGATCTCGTCGCGTGGGCCCATGTCGTCGACGACGAAGAGACGCGACGACGCGTACTGTCCGACGACGCCGCAAGCTGGTATCGCACGCAGCATCCTCTCGATGTACTCGTCGCCTCGTCGCCGATGGTCGAGCTCAGACTCGACGAGGACTACTGACAGAGGGACTACTGAGAGGAGCGCGAGTGCAGATCGAAGACGTGGAGTACGAAGTCGACGGCGTCCGCATGATCGGGCATCTCGCAACCGACGACGAGCGATCGGGCCGCCGCCCCGCGGTGCTGCTCGCGCACGAGGGGCCAGGGCTCGACGATCACGTGAAGGGTCGCGCCGAGAAGCTCGCGGCCCTCGGCTACGTGGCGTTCGCGCTCGACTATCACGGCGACGGCAAGCCCCTCCCCGTCGACGAGATCATGACGAGACTCGGGCCGCTCATGGGCGACACCGACCGCATCCGGCGGCTCGGACGGTCGGGTCTCGACGTGCTGCTCGCGCACGAGCACGCCGACCCCGATCGCGTCGCGGCGATCGGATACTGCTTCGGCGGGACCATGGTGCTCGAGCTCGCCCGGGCTGGTACCGATCTCAAGGCGGTCGTGGGGTTCCACTCCGGGCTCGCGACAGCTCGCCCCGACGATGCTCGCAACATCACGGGCAGCGTCCTCGTGTGCATTGGCACCGACGACCCGCTGATCCCGTTCGATCAACGAGTGGCGTTCGAAGAGGAGATGCGCGCCGGCGACGTCGATTGGCGCATGAATCTGTACGGAGGCGTCGGCCACAGCTTCACGAACCCGCGGGCCGGTGAGTTCGGGATGCCGGGGATCGATTACCACGCGGCGAGCGACGACCGATCGTGGACTGCGATGCGTGATCTCTTCGACGAGGTGCTCGGCCCCGTCTGATCGGGCCCGACTGTCAGCAGCGCGGATTCAGGCGGCGCGGCGGACGTGACGCAGCGCGACGCTCGCGGCGACGGCCGCTCCACCGATCGCCGCGGTTGCGAGCGGAGCGGCCCACACGATGGTGGGTCGAGTGCGGCGGGCGCCGACCACGACCGACTCGACGCGACCGGATCGCCGCACCATCCAGTCGCCGATGGGCTCGACGCCCACTGAGGTGACAACGCCGTCGACCACGTTCGCGAACAGTCCGCCTCCGAGCTCACGGCTGTAGGTCGCGTAGCGACGACCGTGCCAGCGATGCGCGCCCCACGGTTGTCCGGCTCGCAACGGGCTCTCGGTCATCGTGCACTCCTCCCGGGCTTCGGCCGCCTGGTTACTGCCCGGTAACTATCGCCAACCGTACCCCTTCGTGAAGTCGCCGCGTGCTCCAGTTGTGTGAACTTCGTGTCTTCACTGCAGGGCGGTCTCGGGTGACCGGAGAGCCAAGGGTGCCCCGGTAACCTTCGGCCGTGACCGTGGACGCAGACGACGTCGAGCGCGACCTCTCGGGAGTCGAGCGAGCGCTCGTCCGTCTCGACGAAGGCACCTACGGCGTGTGCGACGTCTGCGGGCGTCCGATCGGCCACGACGCGCTCTCCATCGCGCCGCTCGCGACCCGCTGCTCGGCCTGCGCGGGCTGAGGCCCGGCGTCTGAGTTGGCCCGAAAGGTCGCGGCGACCTCGCTCGCCACGGGGCTCGTCGCCGCCGGCGTTGCGGCCTCGGTCGCGCTCGCCGACCCCGACCGCCGAAATCGGGTGCGGAGGTCGGCACGCGTCTGGAGGCTCACCGCGCGGCGTGGGGCCCACTTCGCCGTGGTGAAGGTGCGGGGAGCGAGAGCCGACGCCGAGGCTCGGGCGGCGCTCGAGCAACGGTTCGCGATCCGAACGGCTGAAGACGTCGCCCGTGAGCTCGGCAACATGAAGGGCGCGATCATGAAGGCGGGCCAGCTGATCGGCTTCATTGCCGAGGGCCTGCCGCCCGAGGCACAAGCGGCGCTGGCCACCCTCCAAGCCGATGTGCCGCCTATGGCCCCTTCGCTCGCCGAGGAAGTCGTGCGGAGCGAGCTCGGCGACGATCCGCGCCGCTTCTTCCTCGACTGGAACCCGATCCCAGTCGCCGCGGCGTCGGTCGGCCAGGTGCACCGCGCCGTCCTTCCCGACGGCCGAGAGGTCGCGGTGAAGGTCCAGTATCCGGGCATCGACCGTGCCATCCGGTCCGACCTCGACAACGCCGAGATGCTTTACGGGTTGTTCTCGTCGCTCGCGTTGAAGGGCCTCGACGTGAAGGGCCTCGTCGATGAGCTGCGTGCGCGGATGAGCGACGAGCTCGACTACCGCATCGAGGCCGCGAACCAGGCCGAGTTCGTGCGTCGCTATCACGGCCATCCGTTCGTGCGCATCCCCGTGGTCGTCGCTGAGCTGTCGACCGAGCGCGTGCTGACGACGGAGTGGGCCGACGGTTGGACCTGGGCCGAGTTCGAGGCGCGCGCCGACGCTGCCGCCCGTCAGCGCGCCGCCGAGGTGCTCTTCCGGTTCGCGCAGGGTTCCGTGCATCGCGACGGGGTGTTCAACGGCGACCCCCACCCCGGCAACTACCGGTTCCACGCCGACGGCACGATCACGTTCCTCGACTTCGGACTCGTGAAGCGATGGTCGGCGGGTGAGTGGGAACGGCTGTCGCCGTGTCTCGATGCGATCATGGCGCGCGACGCGGCTTGGACCGTCGAGGCGATGGTGTCCGTGGGCTTCCTACGTCCGGACCACGGGCTCGACCCGAACCTCGTCTTCGAGTACGTGAGCGCGCCGTACGTGCCGTACCTCGTTGACGAGTTCACGTTCACGCGCCAGTTCACGGCTGACGCGCTCGGCGAAGGTGGCGAACATCGAGGGCCCGCACTCGGAGGTCATCCGCGCGCTCAACATGCCGCCGTCGTTCGTGATCCTCGATCGGGTCGTGTGGGGGGTCAGCGCCCTGCTCGGCAAGCTCGAAGCGAAGGGGCCGTGGCGCGGCATCCTCGACGAGTACCGGCACAAGGCCACGCCCGCGACCGAGCTGGGTCGTCTCGAAGCGACAGTGGAGCGCCCGTCGGTCCTCGTCCTCGCCCTCGTCCTAGTCCTCATCGCCGCTCTTCGCGATGAGGTAGCCGCGGGCCCGTTCGGCCCGGGGATAGCGGGCCACGACCTCCCAGAACGCCGGCGAGTGGTCGCCGTGCACGAGGTGGGCAAGCTCGTGAACCAGCAGGTAGTCGAGCACCCACGACGGGAAGCCGGCGACACGTGACGCGATGCGGATGGAGCCTTCGGCCATGGTGCACGATCCCCACTGGCTGTCCATGTCGACCCAGCACACCGACGTCGCGTGGGGGAGGTCGTACCGGCGGGACAGCGAGGCGGCGCGCGCCTCGAGGTCGATCGTCGCACTGGCGAGGGAGCGCACATGGCGCTTCGCCATCTCGTGCACCCATCGGTCCTCTTGGCGAACAGACATGGTTGCCGGGATCGCGATGCGCAACACCTCGCCGTGCGGACGGGCCGACACCGTTCGGTGGCGGCGCGCGCTGCGTACGACTTCGACGCGTACCGGGAGGCCGCCGATCTGGATGATGCGCACCGGGTCGCGTTCGCCGTCGAGGCCGGGGAGCTGCAGGAGCTCACTCACTCGAGCTCACTCACTCGAGTTCACTCACTCTCGGGCACCGTCGCAGCGACTGCGGTGTGGTCGATCAGCTCGACTCGATCGCGGACGGCGATCTCGTCGCCGAGCACCTCGACCCAGAGTCCGCCGAGGTTGGCGAGATAGGGGCTGTCGATCTCGAGCTCACGCTCGATCGCACGGATGAGTCCACCGTGCGTGATCACGAGCACTCGCTTGCCGGAGTGCGCCTTCGCGATGCGCCGCAGGGCGTCCATCGCCCGCGCGGCGACGTGCGCGTCGGACTCCCAGCCCTGCGGCCGGTGCCCGTTCTCGATGCCTCCCGGCCATCCCGCCTCGATCTCGTCACGCGTGAGCCCGGTCCACGCGCCGATGTCGCGCTCGTGCAGCTCCTCCTCGACGATCACCGGCACGCCCGTCGCCTCCGCGATCAAACGCCCGGTCTCGTGCGCGCGGTCGAGGTTGCTGGTCACGACGACATCGACTGCGGGCACGGTCGTCGTGGCGGCCTTCGCCTGGGCGCGCCCCAATGCGGAGAGCGGGGGGTTGGCGTGACCCTGCCAGCGCCCCTCGGCGTTCCAGGTCGACTGTCCGTGCCGCACGAGCAGCATCATCGTCGCCGATGTCTCGCCGTCGCGGGCCATCACGGCACCCTAACTATGTTGGCGGCGGTGGCTGTGCTTCGCCTTTTCGCGTCGGCTCGTGAGGCTGCAGGCACCGGTCGCGCCACCGTTCCCGGCTCGGACGTGCGCGAGGTGCTCGAGACGGCGTGCGCGCGCGTATGGCGAGCAGTTCGCTGCGGTCGTGTCGCGGTCGAAGGTGTGGGTGAACGGCGAGCCGGCGTCGCCCGGCGATCCGGTTCGCGACGACGACGAGGTGGCGGTGCTCCCGCCGGTCTCCGGCGGCTGAGTCGGACGGCTCATTCCGCTCAGGGAATCGCTCGATTGTGCCGAAACCTCTTGTGTGTCCGTGCAGCTCCGCACCCTCGTTCCAGCGTCGATGATCGCGCGGCCGAAGACGGGGTCTCGGTACGATCCGGCGGTGACCGACCCGGCCTACCTCGCAGGCCTAGAACAGCGCAGCACCGACGATGTGCGGGCGATGCGAGCCGAATGCCAGGCGCTCGAGGCGGAAGTGTCGTACGTGCGCCGTCTCGTGCAGGGTCGTCTCGACATCGTCGATGCGGAGCTGCAGCGGCGGCATGAGGGCCGCCCACCGTCAGACCTTGCGGCGATGGTGGAGTCGCTGCCCGACACGCTCGCGCGCATCTCACCGCGCCGGGGTCAGGCCGCCGGCCTACGACCATCGAGCCCGTCGATCCCGATCCCGCGCTGACGGCGCCGCTCGATCTCGTGCTCGACGCCGAGGCGATGGGCTCGTTGCCCGATCGTCCCGACGAGGATCTCGACGAGATCCGCGCGGGGCTCGAAGGGATCGAGCACGACTTGTCGGGACGGCGCCAGGTGCTGTTCGAGCGGCTCGATGCGCTCGCCGCCGAGATCACGCGCCGTTACCGGGACGGCGAGGCGTCGGTCGAGTCGCTGCTCGAGTAACGCGCCTACCCTGCCTGAGGTGCGCGACGAGTTCGAGAACCGCTGGCGCGACGTCGGCGAGTTCATCCGAGAGCAGCGCCGCATCGGTCATCTGTCGTTGCGCAAGCTTTCCGAGATGGCCGGGGTGTCGAACCCGTATCTGAGCCAGATCGAACGCGGACTGCGCCGTCCGTCGGCCGACGTGCTCCAGCAGATCGCTCGCGCCCTCCGGATCTCGGCCGAGACGCTTTACGTGCGTGCGGGCATCCTCGACGAGTCCGACGAGATCGACGTCGTGAGCGCCATCATGCGCGACCCCGAGCTCACCGAGGAGCAGAAGCACACGCTGGTCAGGGTGTACGAGTCGTTCCGGAATGAGAACGATGCCGCCCGGGGAAAGCTCCGTGCGGAATCCGCAGCCACCAAGGAGCGTTGACACCGTCCGTGCGTCGACTCGCCGTTCTCTCTCTGCACACCTCGCCGCTCGTCCAGCCGGGCGTGGCGGACGCCGGTGGGATGAACGTCTACGTGCGCGAGCTCGTGTCGGCCCTGGCCCAGGCGGGCGTGTCCTGCACGGTCTACGTACGCAGCTGGCGGGACGGGCTGCCCGCTGAGGTGGCAGTGGAGCCCGGGTTTCGGGTGCGTCACATCGACGCAGGCCCGCCCTCGCTGGCGAAGGAGGCCTTGCCCGAGACGATCGACGAGTTCGCCGACGGCGTCCGCGACGACCTCGAACGCGGCGACGGCGCCGACGTCATCCACGCGAACTACTGGCTCTCGGGTCTCGCCGGCCACCGTCTGAAGCACGAGCTCGGTCTGCCGCTCGTCTCGACGTTCCACACGCTCGCTCGCGTGAAGGCCGAGTCCGGCGATGCCGAGCCGGAGCGCCGGGTGCGCTCTGAGGTCGAGATCATCGGGTGCTCCGATGCGATCCTCGCGAGCTGCACGGAGGAAGCCGCGCAGTTCGAGCGCCTGTACGGCGCGACGCCCGGTCGAGTCGAGATCGTGCCGCCCGGCGTCGACCACGCGTTCTTCTCACCCGGCGACCGGCGCGGTGCACGCACCGCCCTCGGTCTCGGCGACCACCCCGTGCTGTTGTTCGTCGGCCGCATCCAAGCGCTGAAGGGTCTCGACGTCGCGGTGCGGGCACTCGCCGCGCTCGACGATCCCGAGGCCGTCCTCGTCGTAGTCGGAGGGCCAAGCGGGAAAGACGGAGAGGCGTACCTCGCCGACGTCGAAGCGCTGGCCGCCTCACTTGGCGTCGGCCCGCGCATTCGCTTCGTGCCGCCTCAGCCCCATCACCTCCTGTCGAGCTACTACCGAGCCGCGGATGTGTGCCTTGTGCCCAGCCGGTCAGAGTCGTTCGGCTTGGTCGCGCTCGAGGCGGCCGCGTGCGGTACGCCGGTGGTCGCCGCCGCGGTCGGTGGCTTGCGGACACTCGTCGACCACGGACACTCAGGGTTCCTCGTAGAGGGGCGGGACCCGGAAGTCTTCGCGGCATACACGGGAGAGCTGCTCGCGAACCCCGTGCTCGCGGAGTCGATGAGCGCCGCAGCCGCGACTCGAGCCGGGCGGTACACGTGGTCGATGTCGGCGGCGAGACTGCGGCGGCTCTACGCCGACCTTGCTGTCGGCGCGCTCGTTGAATGCTCGTGAAGCCCGCGGGTCCGGCGTCCGACGCGGAGCTCGACGCGCTCGAAGCCCACATCGATGAGTGGTTGGCCGCTCAGCTGTCGGAGAACCCGATCATGGTCGCGGTCGATCGAGGCGAGCCCGGCGAGCGGCGTTGGTATGTACGCCTCCGCGGTGACGAGAAGGACTTCACGACGGTGTGGCTCACGCTCGGACAGCGCACGCTGCAGTACGAGACCTACGTCATGCCCGCGCCGGAGGAGAACCACGCGCGAGTTCTACGAGCACCTGCTGCGCCGCAACGCCAAGCTCGTCGGAGCGCAGTTCTGCGTCGGAGCCGAGAACGCGGTGTTCCTCGTCGGCTCGTTCCCCGTCGGCGCGATCGACGACGAGGAGCTCGACCGCATCGTTGGCTCGCTCTACGCGTACGTCGAGCAGTGCTTCCGTCCGGCGCTGCGGATCGGCTACGCGTCGCGCTTTGTCTGACTACAAATTTCGCTCTTGACGTCTCATATCATTTCATGTCATTCTGTTCCCAGCCCGAGGGCACGTATCTCACCGGTTCGGGGAAGTCCGGTGAGGTCGATGAACCCTCGGGCTCTCGCATTCCGGCCCAACCTGGGAGGAGCAGTGGAACAGACTGACGCAACACCGATTGCGGATCTTTACCGCGAAGCCGCGGGAGTCATCGAGAGGTACGGCTGGTGTCAGGACCGGCTCGTCGACGAGGCCGGGCGCCTGTGCGTACTGGGTGCGATCGGAGTCGCGGTCATCGAGGCGAACGGCTCGATGGCCGACTGGGACGCCGCCAAGCCCCCCATCTCTGACTACCTGGCCGGAGAGCTGCGCCGCCTCGGCGTCGCCAAGCATCCGAGCACGGGACCACGTGCACCGGTCCCGCGGTGGAATTCCCTCGTTTGTCAGAGCGGCCTGGAGGCCGCCGCCATGCTGCGCACGGTGGCCGACCTGCTCGACCTGGATCATGAGCTCTCTGAGTGGGGCTTCGACGAAGCCCGAGACGACCTGCTGATGCAGGAGCGCCCCTAACCTCAGCCCGTGGCAGCGCGGCTGGTCCTCGTCGGCGGTGGGCGCATGGGCGAGGCGTTGCTCGGTGGTCTGCTCGCCGCCGGCTGGGCGGAAGCTGCCGAGCTGGCCGTGGTCGAGGTGATCGCCGAGCGGCGTGCCGTGCTGGTGAAGCGTTTTCCCGGAGTCGCCGTGCTCGACGCGGTGGGCCCCGCCGAGGCGGCGGTCGTCGCGGTCAAGCCCAACGACGTGCCAGAGGCGTGCGCCGCGCTCGGCGGTGTCGGCGTGGGGCGGGTCCTTTCGATTGCCGCCGGGGTCACGACCAAGACGCTCGAGGCCGCGCTACCCAACGGTGTAGCGGTCGTCCGCGCGATGCCGAACACCCCCGCGCTCGTGGGCGCCGGCGCTGCCGCGATCGCGGGAGGAAGCGCGGCCTCGTCCGCCGATCTGGATTGGGCGGAGTCGATCCTGTCCGCGGTCGGCGTGGTCGTGCGGGTCGAGGAATCGCTGCTCGATGCGGTCACCGGAGTGTCCGGCTCGGGTCCGGCGTACGTGTTCCTGTTCGCCGAGGCGTTGATCGAAGCCGGGGAGCGCTCCGGCCTGCCTCATGACATCAGTGCCGCCCTCGCCATACAGACGCTCGTCGGCGCTTCCCAGCTGCTCGCGCAGAGCACGGACTCGCCCGCCGACTTGCGCGCCGCGGTCACGTCCCCGGGCGGCACCACCGCCGCCGCGCTCGGTGTGCTCGAGTCGGCCGGGTGGACCCACGAGCTCGTCGAAGCGGTGGAGGCGGCCACCGCGCGGTCGCGCGAGCTCGGGGCCGGCTGATCCGCGCGCTCGATCCGCGCGCTCGATCGTCACGGAACCGGCCCTTTTCCGTCCGGCCGACCGTGGTTTACAGTCCGGAGCACGCGGAGAAGGGGTTGTCCATGGCCCACACGGTGGCTCGAACGCGGTTCCTGACCGTGGCCGAGGTTGCGCAGATCCTGCGCGTGTCGACGATGACCGTCTATCGCCTCGTGAAGGCGGGTCAGCTCGGCTCGACCAGGGTCGGCAAGTCGTACCGCATCAGTGAGGGCGATCTCGACCACTACCTCGCCAGCAGGTACACGCAGGCGGGGTAGAGGCAAGTGGTGGGGGGAGTCGTCCGCGACGCCCACCCATGCGGATCGGGCCGATGGTGCCGGGGGGTCACCATCGGCCCGTTTCGCGTCTGGGGACGCCCGTCATTAGCGTCGCCCGCCGATGGGAAGGCGCTACGACACGATCTCGTTGCTGACCGACTACGGGTACACGGACGAGTTCGTGGGCGTCGTGAAGTCGGTGATCCGCGATCTCGCGCCGCACGTCGTCACCATCGACCTGGCCCATGATCTTCCGCCGTTCGACGTGCGCGCAGGGGCGCTCGCGCTGGCGCGGTGCATCCCCTATGTCGCGAGCGGGCTCGTAATCGCCATCGTCGACCCCGGCGTGGCGACTGATCGGGCCGCGGTCGCCATCGAGGTCGCCGGAGGCGAGGGGGTGTTGCTCGGTCCTGACAACGGCTTGCTGGCACCCGCCGTCGCGTTGGCCGGCGGCGCTGGACGCGCCGATCGCGCTGACCAACCCCGCGTACCAGCTCCCTGCCCCGGGCCCGACGTTCGCCGGCCGCGACGTGTTCGCACCCGCGGCCGCCCACCTGGCGAACGGCGTCGATCTCGCCGAGCTCGGTGCACCGGTCGATCCCGACTTGTTGCGGCCCGGGATCGTGCCGCTCACCCGCCGGGAGGGCGACACGGTCGTCGGCGAGGTGCTGTGGGTCGACCGCTTCGGCAACGCCCAGGTCAACGTCGATCCCGACGAGATCAATGGCCTCGGCGAGAGGATCGGCGTGACGATCGCAGCAGCGCGCCGGGTGGCGCGCCGCGTCGAGGCGTTCGCCGCGCTCGGACCGGGCGAGCTCGGCCTCATCGTCGACTCCTACGGATTGCTCGCGCTCTGCCTCGACCGCGGCTCCGCCGCGGACGAGCTCGGGCTCGCGGCGGGCGCGGAGGTCAGGTTCGGTCAACCCGGTGGGCCGGACGAAGGGCGAGCGGGCACGCCGATAGCGTTCGTGAGGTGAGGCCCGCGACCACCATCGCCCTTGCCGCGCTCCTCGCGCTGATCTTGCTCGCGGGCGTGCTGCAGCTCTTCGTGCTGTCGCGTTCAGACGCGCAGAGCTATTCGATCCCGGCTGAACTTTGTGATGCCCCCGCGGACGAGCCACGCGGCGACCAACCACAGCACCGCGCCGACGGTGAGCGCGACGGGGAGAGCGACGAGGAGCAAGCCGGTCGCCTGCCCGAGGGCGATGAAGATCAGCGGGAGGATCACCGCACCGCCGAGCTGGTTCGCTTCCTGTGACGTGCGGGCCCGCGCCGACACCCTGACCATCACGCCGAGGCCGAGCGCGGCGACTGCCGGCGCCACCCACAGGATCATCACGCCCCACAGCCGCGTCGGGACGAAGACGCGGTGCATCACCGGCCACGCGATGGTGTTCGTCACGAGCGCGAAGCACAGGAAGCCCACCCACGACACGACCACGGCGGGGATGAACGCCCCCAGCAGCTTCGCGAGGAACAGGTCACGATCCGAGATGGGCAGGTGCAGCAGTCCTTCGATCGTCTTGCGCTCCTTCTCGCCCGCGAAGGCGTCCGCAGCGAGGACGACCGACACCATGAGCGGCACGATCAGGAACAGCGGCGCAAGGAGGTAGCCGTTGACGAGGACGACGAGCTGCTCGCGCTCGGGGAGCTCGCGGATCGGAGCGGCGACGTTGCCCGGCAGGCGCCCGAGGAACCCGTCGACATTGACCTCCTCGACGGCACGAGCCGCGAGGCCGACCGCGCCCGGCAGCATGACGAAGAGCAGAAGCGGCACGAGCAGCATCGGCAACACCACTGCTTTCGACCTCTTGACCGCGGTGAGGTCCTTCCACATCACCGCGCGGATGGCATTCGTGTCGATGCGTGCGCTCATGGCCGGGCCTCGTCCACTGCGTCTTCGTTCACTGCGTCGCCGTTCACTGCCTTCTCGTTCGCCGCTTTGTCGTGCACTACCGCGAAGTACACGTCCTCGAGCGTGGGTGGCATCGGGACCGCCCCGAAGACGGGGATCTCCCGCGAGGTCAACGATGCGACCACCAGGGGGATCACCGAGCGGTCGGTGACCGTGAGCGTGCGCCCCGATGTCGGTCGCGCGTGCAGCGAGCACGCCCTTCGCGTCGACGAGCGTCGCGATGAGCGTCTCGTCGGCGGCCGCGCCGAGGTCGAGTCCGACGTCGAGCCCCTTCCAGATCGAGCCGGCGAGCTCGGCCGGCGTGCCGAACGCGAGCAGCCGGCCCTGATCGAGCACCGCCATGCGATGCGCCAGACGTCCGGCCTCGCCGAGGAAGTGGGTGCAGAGCACAACCGTGCGCCCGTGCTCGGTCGCGAGCGAGCCGATCAGGTCGATGACATCGCGAGTCGCCTCGGGGTCGAGGCCCGACGTCGGCTCGTCGAGGAAAAGGACGTCGGGGTCGTGCAACAGCGCTCGTCCGAGCGCGACACGCTTGCGCTGGCCCGTCGAGAATCCCTGCACGCGATCGTGGGCGCGGTCGGCCATGCCGAAGCGCTCGAGCATGGTGGTTGCCTTGTCGCCGGCCTCGGCGGTGCTCATGCCGCGGATGCGGCCCGTGACGACGAGGTTCTCCCACGCAGTCAGACGGTCGTCGAGACCGGCATTCTCGGTGAGCACGCCGGTGCGCCGGCGCACCTCGTTGCCTTCGCTTGCTGGATCGAGCCCGAGCACGCGACTCGAGCCCCGGTCCGGAGCGAGCACGCCGTTGAGGAGACGGACGGTTGTCGTCTTCCCGGCGCCGTTGGGTCCGAGGACGGCCAGCACCTCGCCCGGCTGCGCGTCGAGCGTCAGTCCGTCGAGGGCAACTTGGCCGTTGAACGAGCGGGTCAGGCCGTCGGTGACGATGGCCGCCTCGACACCGCCGCGATTCGAATCCACCGGATCAGTCTGACGTTCGCCTACGGCAGGCGAAGGTGCAGGAAGTCGGGGAACCCCTCGAGGATCTCCATGACCAGGGCACGCACGTCGGACGGACCCGTGGACACGGCACTCTCCGAGCCCGGCGGCGTCGACCCGAGTGCCGCGGACGCGGCCGCCGCGGTCGACAGCGGAGACCCGCTCGAACTCGGCGCCTCGGTCCGTGCCGGCGGCGCCGGGGTCGTGGGCGCCGCCGGGGGAGCGGGGGCGTTCGTGTTCGGTACAGCAGTCGGGGCGCGGCCGCGGCGGCAGGCGCGGGTGCGGCAGTGGGGCTGGGAGTCGTCGGTGGCGCGGCCGGGGCCGGCGTCGTCGGTGGCGCGGTCGCCGCCGGAGTCGGCGGTGGAGGCGGGGGCGCCGCGGTGGTCGGTGGCGGGGGAGGCGGGGGAGGCGGCGGTGCAGGGGTGGACCTGACACCGAGGAAGCGGTGGGTCGTGAAGAGCTTGCCCGTCGCCGACCGGGCCGAGCAGATGCCGACCCGGGAGTAGTCCGGATCGACAAGGTTCTTGTAGTGACCCGGGCTGGCTACGAACGCGTCGAACAGCGAGTCCACCGTGCCGCCCATTCCCACGTTCTCGCCGCCCTTGCTCCAGTTCGGCTCGACCGAGGCGATCGCGGCGGAGAGATTCGGGTCGTGGGAGAGGGCGTCCGCCACGATCAGCTGGTCGTTCCAGGTGCAGGAGGTCGCAGCGAGGGCGGGGTCCGGGGAGAGCGCGGCGAGGCCGACCGACGCCCGCAGTGCGTTGATCTTGGTGAGGAACACGGCCTCATCAGCGGGGGTGGACGCCGCGCCCGCGGTGCCGGGCGCGGCGACACCAGCCGCGGCCGTGACGGCCACGGCCAGGACGGCCGCCGTGAGCACCCGCGCAATCCACCGCACAAGGTGGCTTCGGCACGCGCGAGGGGCCCACTTGAGCCGGACGCGGCCCTCGTTCGAGCCGTTGTGGGCCGGCCGGAACTACGCTCGCCGGCGCTGTCCGAGGGGGGCGCACGTGAACCTGGCCGCGATCATCGAGCCGCATCCGGACGACGCCGTCGCGATCGTCAGTCGCGGCACGCCATCGTCCTACGCGGAGCTGCGGCGGCAGGTGGCGGGGCTGCGCGGCGGGCTCTCGGCACAGGGCATCGGGCCGGGCGATCGGGTTGCCGTGATGTGCGCGAACAACCCGCCGTTCGTGGTGTCGTACCTCGCGGTTTTGGGCATCGGCGCGGTCGTGGTCCCGCTCAATCCCGCCAGCCCCGCTCCTGAGCTCGAACGCGAGCTCGCGGCAGTGGAGACCGTCGCCGTCATCGTCGGGCCGACAGGCCGAGCAAGCTGGGGCGACGTCGACCGGGCGAAGGTGCCGAGCATCCGGACGGTGATCGCCACCGCCGGGCACGAGATCGCCGGGCGCGGTGACCTTCGAGGACCTCGTCGCCGCCGATCCGGCGCCGATCGTCGAGCGGGAGCCGTCCGACCTCGCGGCGTTGCTCTTCACGAGCGGCACGGCCGGATCGGCGAAGGCCGCGATGCTCACCCATCGCAACCTGCTCTCCAACCTCGAGCAACTCCAGAAGCAACCGGGACGAGGGGTGCACGCGGACGACGTCGTGCTCGGCGTGCTGCCCATGTTCCACATCTTCGGGATGAACGTCGTGCTCGGGCTCTCGCTCTACGCAGGCTCGTCGGTCGTGCTCGTCGAGCGGTTCGATCCGTCCACCGCGTTGGAGACGATCACGTCGCGTGGTGTCACCGTGATCTCGGGCGTGCCGCCGATGTGGACCGCCTGGGCGACGTTGCCCGAGGCGGACGCGTCCGCGTTCTCGTCAGTGCGGATCGCGTCGACGGGGGCCGCGAAGATGCCCGAGGATCTGACGCGGCTGTTCGAGTCGCGCTTCCATCTCGAGCTCTTGGAGGGATACGGCCTCACCGAGGCGTCGCCGGTTGTGTCCGCGTCGCCGCCCGGCGAGTCGCGCGTCGGGTCGATCGGCCTGCCACTCAGCGGCCTCGAGGTGCGCCTCGTCGACTCCGACGGTGACGACGCGCTCGCAGGCGACTCCGGAGAGATCTGGGTGAGGGGTCCGAACGTCTTCACGGGGTACTGGCACGACGACGAAGCGACCTCACGCGCGCTCACCACGGACGGCTGGCTGCGCACCGGCGACGTCGCCGTTGCCGACGACGACGGCTACCTCTACCTGGTCGACCGAGCGAAGGATCTCATCATCGTGTCGGGCTTCAACGTGTACCCGGGCGAGGTCGAAGAGGTGATCTCCGAGTATCCGGGTGTCGACGACGTCGCGGTGGTCGGAAGCCCCCATCCCTCCACCGGCGAGGCGGTGAAGGCGTTCGTCGTCACCGCTCCCGGCTCGTCGCACGAGGAGGAGGCGATCATCGAGCATTGCCGCCGCTCCTTGGCTCGGTACAAGTGCCCCTCGAAGGTGATGTTCGTCGACGAGCTACCCAAGGGCTGGGGAGGCAAGGTCCTGCGTCGCGCCCTCCGCTGAGTCGGAGGGCTTCATCCGCACCGCCCGCAGGTGGGGCTGCGACGTCGCGACGAGGAATCCGGCGAACAGCACAGTCACGCCGATCGTGAGCGTGACCGCGAACGCCGTCGACGCGCCGAGACGCCCGTTGAGCGTGCCGCTCGCGCCGAGCACGAGCGTGCCCACGGCGATGAGCACATTGCCGATCGCGAGCCGTTTCGGATGCGCCGCGATTCCCCGACCTCGAGTGCGTTCGCGACCAGCGAGGACGCGCCACGCGGACAGCACCGCCCCCGCGATCACGACGATCGCGGCCCCGCCCGAGCCGACGGCCGCGAGCACGCGGGGCAACGGCCCGAACACCTCGCGCCCGGTGGGGAGCTCGGTGCCCGACACCGACTCGAGCAGCGGGGTCGCGGTCATCACGCCAGCGGAGAAGAGGGCCACTGCCGTGATCGCGACCGCGACGCGGTCCCCGGTGCGCTGACTCCCCAGCAGGTACACCGTGCCGAGGGCGAGATACGGGACGTTCAAGATCGCGCCGAAGAGGAAGAAGACCCGAAACGTCGGGCCCGACCAGCCTGCCGACGACCCCAGCCAGAGGGCGGCTGATGCGACCGTGAACATCGCGAGCGCGATGCTCCACGCAAGGTCGTATCGCCTCCGGCGGGCCAGCCAACGGTCGAACGTGGAGCACGCGAACGCCAGCGCAATCAGGGTCGCGGCGGCCGCGAGAGCCGCGTCCAGCGTCACCACACCGCTGAGCGTAGAGCCGAGGAAGGCTTTGTGAACCTGAGCACGTGGGCGTACCCTCCTCCCGATGGCTGAGCGAGCCCGGCGCCGGATCCCCGAAGCCACCGTCGCTCGCCTTCCGGTCTACGTCCGGATCCTCCTCGAGGTCGCCGAGGCCCGCACCACCACCATCTCGTCCGAGCGTCTCGCCGAGCTCGCCGGCGTCAACGCCGCCAAGGTGCGCAAGGACCTCTCCTACCTCGGGTCGTACGGCACCAGAGGTGTGGGATACGACGTCGAGTACCTGCTCTTCCAGATGAGTCGCGAGCTCGGCTTGACCCACGACTGGCCGGTCGTGATCGTCGGCGCCGGCAACCTCGGCCACGCTCTCGCCAACTACGGCGGATTCGACGAGCGGGGCTTCCCCGTCGCCGCCATCGTCGACATCGACACCGCCAAGGTCGGCAACCGCATCGGTGCGGTGAAGGTGCGTCACCTCGACGATCTGCCCGACATCGTCGGCGCGCTTGCGAACGTGATCGGGATCATCGCGACCCCCGCCGCCGGATCGCAGGAGGTCGCCGACCGCCTGGTCGCAGCGGGTGTGACGTCGATCCTGAACTTCGCCCCGGCGGTGCTCACGGTGCCGCGGGGCGTGTCGCTTCGCAAGGTCGACCTGGCCGTCGAGCTGCAGATCCTGAGCTTCTACCAGCAGCGCCGGTCCGGAGGAACCGTGCCGGCGACCGCCTGAGTCGCATTCGATCACGGGGCATAGAGTGAAACGAGCCCCCGACTGAGAAGGAGCGCCACCCGGCGTGTCTGTCGTCGTCATCGGTCTGAACCACCGCATCGCCCCGCTCGAGATCCTCGAGCGCACGAGCGTCGACGGAGCGAGCCTGCCCAAGGCGCTCGACGACCTGTGCGCGCGGCAGAACATCACCGAGGCCGTGCTGCTCTCGACCTGCAACCGCACCGAGGTCTACGTCGTCGCGGAGCGGTTCCACGGCGCGTACTCCGACGTCCGCGACTTCATCGCCCACCACGCGGGCCTGCGTCCCGACGAGCTGACCTATCACCTCTACAGCCACTTCGACGACGGTGCCGCGGGGCATCTGTTCGCCGTCGCGGCGGGCCTCGACTCGGCCGTGCTCGGCGAGTCCGAGATCCTCGGTCAGGTCCGCGACGCATGGGAAGTCGCGAAGGGCCACGGCACCGCTCGGTCCACGCTGAACGCGCTCTTCCGCCAGGCGCTCGAGGTCGGCAAGCGGGTGCGCACCGAGACCGGGCCTCTCCCGTCACACCGCGTCGGTGTCGATGGCGGCGGTCGCGATGGCCGGCGACCACCTCGGAGGCCTCACGGGACGCCGAGTGCTCGTGCTCGGTGCGGGCGACATCGGCGAGGGCATGGCGGTCGCGCTTGCGCGACGCGGGCGTCGGCGAGGTCCTCGTCGCGAACCGCACGTTCGACCGTGCCGATGGTCTCGCAACGCGTCTCGGCGGCCGTCCCGGTGCGCCTGCTCGAGCTCGCGGACGCGCTGACCGAAGTCGACGTGCTGCTCACCTCGACCGGCGCGCGGTCGATCCTGGTCGAGCACGCTGACTTGGCGCCGGTGATGGAGGCGCGGCCCGATCGTCCCTTGCTGGTTGTCGATGTCGCCGTGCCGCGCGACGTCGATCCCGGCGTCGCCGTCGATCCCGGGCGTGACCCTGCTCGACATCGACGACCTCCGCACGTTCGCGGACAAGGGTGTGGCGGAGCGCCGGCGCGAGGTGCCCGCCGCCCAGACGATCGTCGATGACGAGGTTGCGCGGTGGGTCGATCATTCGACCGCCCGCGAGGTCGCGCCGCTGATCACTGCACTGCGCGAGTGGGCCGAGGACGTGCGCTCGGGCGAGATCGATCGGGCGAAGACCCGACTCGACGACCTGAGCCCGCGCGAACGCGAAGCGGTCGAGGCAATCACACGCGGCATCGTGGCGAAGCTTCTCCACGAGCCGACGGTGCGGCTCAAGGAAGTCGCGGGCACCGCTCGGGGTGAGCGGCTCTCCGAGGCTTTGCGCGACCTGTTCGCGCTCTAGGCCCCGGTGAGCCCGTGAAGCTGCGGGCGGCCACGCGGGGAAGTCCCCTCGCCCGGTGGCAAGCCGAGCACGTCGCCGGACTGTTGCAGCGGGCGGTTCCCGACATCGACGTCGACCTGGTGTTTGTCGAGACGTTGGGCGACCGGGCCAGCGATCGCCCGATCCACGAGCTCGGCGGCCAGGGTGTGTTCGTGAAGGAGGTGCAGGCAGCGGTCATTGACGGCGATGCCGACTTCGCCGTCCACTCCGCGAAGGATCTCCCGTCGACCGCGGCGCCGGGTCTCACGATCGCCGCCGTGCCCGAGCGCGGTGACCCTCGTGACTGCCTCGTCGGACTCGCGCTCGACGAGCTCACGCCCGGTGCGACGGTCGCCACTGGTGCGGTGCGCCGGCGGGCGCAGCTCGCCCACGCCCGGCCCGATCTCGAGTTCACCGAGCTGCGCGGCAACATCCAGACGCGGTTGGCGAAGGTGCCTGCCGGGGGTGCGATCGTCATGGCGGTCGCGGCGTTGCAGCGGTTGGAGCTCTCCGACCGCATCGCCGAGGCGTTCTCGCCGTCCTGGTTCGTGCCGCAGGTCGCGCAAGGTGCACTTGCCGTGGAGTGCCGTGAGGACGACGACGCGACCCGGGCGCTCCTCGCGACCATTCAGCACGGAGCAAGTCGCGCTGCAGTCGACGGCGAGCGCGCGTTCCTCGCGGCGTTGGGCGGCGGCTGCGATCTACCCGTGGGCGCGCACGTGACGCCGGCCAGTGGCGAGTGGCGATGCGAAGGACTGATCGCCGAACTCGACGGCACCACGGTTCTGCGCCATGTCGAGCTCGGCTCCGATGTCGAAGCGCTCGGGCGGCAGGTCGCCAGATGCGTTGCTCGCGCAGGGCGGCGCCGCGCTCCTGGCGCGGTCGTAGCATCGGGGCCATGGCTGATCAGCTCGCGGGCGAAGTGACCGAGTTGCTGCAGCAGCTCATCCGGAACCAGTGCGTCAACGACGGTCGCCCCGAGTCGGGCGACGAGGTGCGCAGCGCCGACCTGTTGCGCGACTACCTCGAGGGCACCGGTGTGGAGCTCGACGGCTTCGACGCGCTCCCCGGCCGGCGATCGCTCGTCGCTCGGATCGAAGGCTCCGATCCGAGCGCGCCGAGCCTGTGCCTCATGGGCCACACCGACGTCGTGCCCGTCACGCCGAGCGGATGGGAGCGCGATCCCTTCGGCGGCGAGCTCGTCGAAGGGGAGGTGTGGGGCCGGGGCGCCATCGACATGCTCAACCTCACCGCGTCGATGGCCGTCGCGACGAAGCACCTCGCCCGCAGCGGCTTTCGGCCGCGGGGCAACCTGCTCTACTTCGCCGTCGCCGACGAGGAAGCCGGCGGCAAGTGGGGTGCCGAGTGGGCCCTCGACCACGAGCGAGACATGGTCGCCGCGGACTACGTCGTCACCGAGTCGGGCGGTCTCGTGATGGACACCCAGCAAGGGGAGCGGGTCACGATCACCGTGGCCGAGAAGGGAGTGATGTGGCGCCGCCTGCGTGTGCGGGGAACGCCCGGTCACGGCTCCGCCCCGTTTGGTGCAGACAACGCGCTGGTGAAGGCCGCCGAGGTCGTCCGACGGCTCGCGGCGTATCAGCCGAGAGCCCAGATCCTCGACCTGTGGTGCAACTACGTCGACGCATTCGATCTCACACCCGAGCAGCGGGCCGCGCTCACCAATCCGGACACCGTGCTCGACGCGTGCGCCGCGCTGCCCGACCAGGGCGTCGCCAAGCTGGGTCACGCCTGCACCCACACCACCTTCTCGCCCAACGTCGTGCACGGCGGGGTGAAGACGAACGTGATCCCCGACATCGTCGACCTCGACATCGACATCCGCGCGCTTCCCGGTGAGACCAGCGACGACGTTCGCGGCGCACATCGAAACGGCAATCGGTGACCTGAGCAGCGAGGTCGAGATCAGCTCGTTGCAGGACGGCGAGTTCACTCGATCCCCGACCGACACACCTCTGTATGCCGCGCTCGAGCGCGTCGCGCAGCGCGTGCTATCCGACGGCCACGCTCATGCCCGTGATGACCGTCGGCGGCACCGACGCGCGCTTCTACCGCGAGCACGGCTCGATCGCGTACGGCTTCGGGTTGATGAGCCGCGACGTCACCTATCAGAAGTTCCGCTCTCGCTTCCACGGTCACAACGAACGCGTCGACGTCGAGTCGCTCCGCCTCACCACCGACTGCTGGCTCTCGCTGGTCGAGGACGTCCTCGGGTGAAGCCCGGTCGCCCGTTGGCCGGGCGACGCGTCGTCATCACCAGGGCGACCGAGCAGAGCGGCGGAGATCTCGCGGCGCGGCTGCGCGTGCTCGGAGCGGAGCCGGTCGAGGTGGCAACGATCGCGATCGCAGATCCTGCTGACGGCGGGGCCGCGCTGCGTGCCGCGGTGCGTGGTGCGCCCGACTGGATCGTCGTCACATCCGCGAACGGAGCGCAGCGCGTGCTCGACGCGCTCGACGACGCGCACGCGTGCTCGGTTCGCGGTTGTCGGCCCGATGACAGCGTCGGTGCTCGAGCGCGCGGGTGTCACGCCGGCGCTCATCCCGCCTCGGTTCGTCGCGGAGAGCCTCGTCGACGCGTTCCCTTCAGGCCGTGGCCGCGTCGTCGTCGCGCAGGCTTCGGCTGCGCGTGACGTGGTCGCCACCGGCATCCGCGAGAAGGGTTGGGACGTGATCGCGGTCGAGGCGTACTCGACGGTTCCCGTCAGACCGGCCGCCGATCGAATCGCCGCCGCGAAGACCGCGGACGCGATCCTCTTCACCTCCGCGTCCACCGTGCGCTCGTTCGTCGACGCCGCGGGCGTCGACGCCGTCCCCCCGGTGGTCGTGTGCATCGGCCCCGTCACGGCAGAGGCCGCGACGAGCGCGGGCCTGCGGGTTGCCGCGGTGCCGGACGAGCACACCGTGCCGGCGATGCTCGTCGCGCTCACCGAGGTGCTCGCCGAAGGTTCGCGCAGCCCCGGGCCGTAGGATTCGGGTGTGACGTTCCCCGCGCGTCGACCCCGTCGGCTTCGCCGCACGCCCGCCATGCGGCGTCTCGTCGCGGAGACCAAGGTGAGCGTCGACGATCTCGTCGCTCCGCTCTTCATTCGCGAAGGCATCGACGAGGCCCAGCCGATCCGCTCGCTCCCCGGGGTCCTGCAGCACACGCGCGAGTCGTTGCGGAAGGAGGTGCGCGAGCTCGCGGACCTCGGCATCCCCGCGGTCGTGCTGTTTGGCGTCCCAGCGGCGAAGGATGCGATCGGCTCGGGCGCCTGGGATCCCGACGGCATCGTGCAGATCGCGTTGCGCGATCTTCGCGACGAGATGGGCGACCGCATCGTGCTGACCGCGGACCTTTGCCTCGACGAGTACACCGACCACGGCCACTGCGGTGTGCTGACCGCCGACGGCACTGTCGACAACGACGCGACGATCGAGCTGTACGCACGTGCGGCAGTCGCGCAGGCCGCCGCGGGCGCCGACGTCGTTGCACCGAGCGGGATGATGGACGGCCAAGTCGGCGCCATCCGCGCCGCGCTCGACGGTGCGGGTCATCACGAAACGGCGATCCTCGCCTACTCCGCGAAGTACGCGTCTGCTCTGTACGGGCCCTTCCGCGATGCGGTCGACGTGACGATCGTGGGTGGGGGCGATCGCAAGGGCTACCAGCAGGACTGGCACAACGGTCGCGAGGCACTCGAGGAGGTGCGCCTCGACCTGGCCGAGGGCGCCGACATCGTGATGGTGAAGCCTGCCCTCGCCTACCTCGACGTGATCGCCCGGGTGCGCGCCGAGGTCGACGTGCCAGTAGCGGCGTACCACGTGTCCGGGGAGTACGCCATGATCAAGGCTGCCGACGCGAACGGGTGGATCGATGGTGCGGCCGTCGCTCTCGAGCACATCACCGCGATCAAGCGGGCCGGCGCCGACGTCATCCTCACCTACCTGGCCCGCGAGCTCGCCGAGTCGCTTTGAGATGACAAGCAACGCAGCCTGGTTCGAGCGCGCACAAACGGTGATCCCGGGCGGGGTGAACTCACCGGTCCGTGCGTTCCGGTCGGTGGGCGGCGACCCGTACTTCGTCGATCGCGCCGAAGGCGGTTACGTCTGGGACGTCGAAGGCAAGCGCTACACGGACTTCGTCCAAAGCTACGGCGCGATCATTCTGGGCCACGCGCACCCGAAGGTCGTCGAGGCGGTGCGCAAGGCCGCCGGAGACGGCACGTCGTACGGAGCGCCCACCACGCGCGAGGTGCTGCTCGCCGAGGCCATCTGCGAACGGGTGCCGAGCTGTGAGCGCGTGCGCATGGTCAACAGCGGCACCGAGGCCACCATGACGGCGCTGCGCGTCGCCCGCGGATACACGGGCCGGAACAAGGTGGTGAAGTTCGCAGGCAACTATCACGGGCACGGCGACGCGCTGCTCGCGGCTGGGGGTAGTGGGGTCGCGACGCTGGGGTTGTCGGGCTCCGCGGGCGTCCCAGACCTCGCTGTCGCGCAGACCATCGTCGCTCCGTACAACCAGGTGCCGGCGCTCGATGACGACATCGCGTGTGTGATCGTCGAGCCGGTCGCCGCGAACATGGGCCTTGTCCCGCCCGCCCCAGGATTCCTCGAAGGCCTGCGGCGCGCCTGCGACGACGCGGGTGCGCTGCTCGTGTTCGACGAGGTCATCACCGGGTTCCGGCTCGGACCCGGCGGCGCGCAAGCGCACTACGGCGTGACGCCCGACCTCAGCTGCTTCGGCAAGGTGATCGGCGGCGGTCTCCCCGTCGGGGCGTTCGGCGGGCGAGCCGAGATCATGGAAGTGCTCGCACCCATAGGCCCCGTGTACCAAGCGGGGACGCTTTCGGGAAACCCGCTCGCGACCGCTGCGGGCCTCGCCGTGCTGGCCGAGCTCGACGAGGGCGCCTACATGATGTTGGAAGGACGGGCCGCGCAGCTCGCGGCGTGGCTGAGCGACGTCATCGGCGAGGCGGGTCTCCCGATCACCGTGCCGTGCGTCGGCCCCCTGCTCGGGCTCCACTTCGCGTCGGAGCCCGCCGTCGACTACGACGATGCGAGGCGCACCGACGAGAAGATTTACGCGGCGTTCTTCCACGCGATGCTCGACCGTGGTGTGGCGTTTGCGCCGGGGCCATACGAGATCGCGTTTCCGAGCCTCGCGCACTCGAAAGACGAGCTCGAGCGCGTCGCCGATCTCGCGAGCGCAGCAGCGCAAGAAGTGGCGGCGACGCTCTGATGGCGCGCTGACTACGGTTCGGCCATGGCAGAACCGCAGAGCGATGCGTTGGTCCTTTTCGGCATCACAGGCGACCTTGCCAAGAAGAAGCTCCTGCCCGCGGTGTACCACCTCGCCCAGCGCGACCGCCTGCCTTCGACCGTCATCGGCGTCGCCTCGCGTGAGCTGCCGGAGGGGCAGCTCGAGGCAGCGACTGCGCGAGGCAGTGTCCGCCGTCGAGCCGGCAATCGATGAGGACGTGCTCGAGAACGTGTGCAAGCGGCTCAAGTACGTGTCGGGCGATTATCGCGAGCAGTCGACGTTCGGGCTCTTGAAGGACGCGCTGAACGGCGCGCAGCACCCGCTCTACTTCCTCGCTATCCCGCCGAGCTTGTTCGACGACGTCGCGCAGGGCATCCAGAGCCAGGGGCTCAACGAGGGTGCGCGTGTCGTGGTGGAGAAGCCCTTCGGGCGCGATCTGCAATCGGCGGAAGAGCTGAACGCGATCCTGCACAACGTCTTCCCCGAGCAGGCGATCTACCGCATCGACCACTTCCTCGGGAAGGAGTCGGTCGAGAACCTGCTGGTGTTCCGGTTCGCGAACTCGCTGCTCGAACCGGTGTGGAACAACCACTACATCAACTGTGTGCAGATCACGATGGCGGAGTCATTCGGCGTCGAAGGTCGTGGCAAGTTCTACGAAGAGGTTGGCGCGCTGCGCGATGTCGTGCAGAATCACCTGTTGCAGGTGATGGCGCTGCTCGCGCTGGATCCCCCCGTCGACGCGAGCGCCGACAGTCTCTCCAACGAAAAGGTGAAGCTGTTCAAGCAAGTGCGCGCGGTCGATCCCGCCGAAACCGTCCGGGGCCAGTACCGCGGTTATGTCGACGAAGAGGGCGTCCACGGGGGATCCGACGCCGAGACGTTCGTGGCGCTGCGGCTCTGGATCGACTCGTGGCGGTGGGCCGGTGTGCCGTTCCTGATCCGCACCGGCAAGGCGCTCGCGGGCACCGCTCTCGAAGCGGTCATCGAGTTCAAGCGACCGCCGCGGCTGTTCTTCAAGCAGCCCGGCACGCCGTTGCCCGACCCGAACCACCTGCGCTTCCGACTCGGCAAGAACGACGGCATCACGATGCACCTTCAGGCCAAAGCGCCCGGCGAGCGGATGGTTACCAAACAGGTCGACCTGCAGGTCAACTACGACCAGGTCTTCGGGGCGCGACAAGAGGCGTACGAACGGCTCATCGACGATGCGATCGCGGGCGACCAAACGCGGTTCGGCCGCGAGGACAGCCTCATCGAGCAGTGGCGCATCATCGATCCGTTGCTACGCCATCCGGAGTCCGTGCACCTCTACACCAGGGGCACCTGGGGCCCCGAGGCGGCGGCCCGCCTCGCCTCCAACGGCAGCAGCTGGTACGAGCCGATCTTCTAGCGGTCGGGGAAGGCGCGGGCGAGGGCGGCGGCGGCTTTGTAGGCCGCCTCGGCCGGGCCGAGCTCGTCGGGCCGGAGCAGGTTCGCCATGATCCGCAGCACCCACTCCATGAGCGTGCGGCTGCGCATGCCGACACGAGTGAGCTCGCGCATCAGCGCCGGTCGTCCGATCACGACCGCGAACAGCCGCGCGACCTTGAAGTACAAGCCGTACTCGGCGTCGAGCAGCTTGTCGTACTGCTGCAACGCGAGGCCGTCTCCCGTGGACAGCGCTTCGTGGAGCACCTGCGCAGCGAGCCGGCCGGTCTCGTACGCGTAGTCGATGCCCTCACCGTTGAACGGGTTGACGGTGCCGGCGGCGTCGCCGACGACCAGAAACGTCGGGCCCACCTTCGGGCCCACCGAACCGCCCATCGGCAACCGGCCTCCCGTGGGTTCGCCCACGGCGGTGTCCGCCGAGATCTCCCAGTACGGCGGCGCGGTGGCGACGTACTCATTCAGCAGATGGGTCGTGTTCACGCTGCGGTAGTCGCGGAACGTCGACAGCAATCCGACGCCGACGTTCACGCAGCCGTCGCCGACCGGGAAGATCCACCCGTAGCCGGGCAGCGCGTTGCCATTGCGATCCTTGACGTCGAGGGCGCTCTCGATCCACGGGTCGGCGTGCAGCGGGCTCTCGAAGTAGCCCCGGATGGCCATGCCCTGCGGATACGAACGGTCGCGCGACGTGCCGATCGCGCGTCCGAACCGGGAGTTCGCGCCGTCGGCGACCACGACGTAATCGGCGCGTACCTCCTCGCCGTGGACGATCGCGCCCCGCACGAGTCCGCGGTCGATGATCGGCGCGGTCGCCTCGGCGTCCTCCCAGACGGTCGCTCCGGCCTTCACCGCGATCTCTGCGACCATCTGGTCGAGATCGCGGCGGCGCACGACGTACCCGAACGATGGAAGGTCGGGATGCTCAGGCCACTCGAGCTCGAGCGTGATGCCGTGGGCGAGGGCGCGCAGGCCGTTGAACCGGTGGAAATCCCCGAGACGTTCGCCGAGGCCCATGTCGTGGAGCTGGCGCACCGCGCGGGGCGTGAGCCCGTCGCCGCACGTCTTTTCTCGTGGAAACGTCTTCTTCTCCACGACCAGGACGTCGTGACCGGCCGACGCGAGCCAGTACGCAGTCGCCGCCCCCGCGGGACCGCCGCCTACCACGAGCACCTCGTGGCGGGCGGACGACGCAGCCATCAGCCTCCGCTGGCCGTTTCGCTCGCCTCGGCGGCACCCTCGGCCGTGCAGCCAGGCGGCACCGGGTCCTCGCCGGAGAGCACGACGCGCTCGATAACAGACGACCGCGTTGATCTCCTCGGCGGTGAGGATGTCCTCCCATGGCGGCATGCCGGCCTTGCCGATCTGGGGGCCGCCGGGGCGGTTGGGGTCGCCATACGGCTTGCCGATGTAGGGGTCGGAGCCGGTCATCACGAAGCTGATCTGGTCGGCGATATCCGGGAACGTCAGCAGGACCTCGCCGTTGCTGAGCTGGCGTCCGATGCCTCCGGCGCTGTCGCCCGCGCCCGTGGGGAGGTGGCACGACGCGCAGTTCGCCGTGTAGATCTCCTCGCCCTCGGCGAGAGGCCCCGAGATCGTGGCGGACGGTGGCGTGAGCGACCACTGGTAGATGAACGCCCACAACGGGAGGAGCGCAACGACTGGTAAGGCCCAGTACGGGATGCGCTTGCGCCGCATGGCGGCCTGCACGTACTCCGGCGGCGGTGGAGGTGGCGGCGCGACGACGGCGGGGGGTGCGGGCGGAGGAGGGACCGCGGGGGTCGAGGCCCCGACGGGCTCAACCGCAGCCGACGCGGCCGGAGCAGCAGCGGCGGGGGTGGCGGGCGCGTCACCTCCGCCTTCGTCCGATGACAGCCCCAACGCCGCGCGGCGCTCTCGCGAGCGCTTGAGCAGGTGCTCGGGGATCTCGGTCACTGCACCCTCCGCGGGCCCGGTGGCGGGAACGTCTTCGGCGACGAATCGGCGGTCACATTAGGCGGCAGTCGCGTCCACAGTGGAACTGACACACGCACTGACATGGCCGTCGTCTTGCGCGCGCCCCGGCGTGCTAGAAGGATCGCCGCTACCCCTGCCAGACCCGGTCGGCGCTGGGGTAGAGTGGTTGTGCATCCGTTCACGAGCGCCCGAGGAACCGGGTGGCGAGGAGGTGGAGGTCGTGGTCGCACTGATCGTCTCCCTCGTCATCACCTTCGCCATGGCCGCGGGCATCTTCGTGTACGCAAAGCACCGCAAGGTGGGCACGCCGGTCACCTGGGGTGAGGCTGTTCTCGCCGGCACGTATGTGTTCGCACTCCTCTTCATGATCTATGGCGTCGTGCCGCACCAGTGGCTCACCTACGCCGACACCGACCTGAAGTGGCGCAAGGACGCGATCGTCGCGGGGCCGGGCTCGACGGGTTTCCTCGAATGGCTTCCGTTCACGATCACGAAGTACACGCTGCGCGACATCGTCGTGACGGGCATCTACATCGTCTTCTTCGCGCTGCAGATCGCCGCGTGGATGTTGTGGCAGAACCGCGGCAAGACCAAGCCGCTCGCCATCGAGACCTCGACCTACGGTCGTCCACTGGTGAAGGCGTAGCGATGGCCCGTACCGACGCGAACCCGCCGATGCCCGAGTTCCGCGACGACTACACCCTCGTCGAGGTCGACGCCGACTACCTGGCGAAGGCGGTGAAGCCGAAGCAGTTCATCCACATCGACCAGTCCGAATGCATCATGTGCGAGGGCTGTGTCGACATCTGTCCGTGGAAGTGCATCCACATGGTCACGCCCGACGCGATCGACACGGCGGACAACACCGAGCTGCCCGGTGTCGATCCTCGCGACCACGTCCTGTTCCTCATCGACGACGACGTGTGCACCCGGTGCGCGCTCTGTGTCGACAGGTGCCCGACCGGGGTCATCATCATGGGCAAGGTCGGCGCCGCCGAGAGCGACGGCGACCCGCACATGCGCGACAGCAATCACGGCTACGCCTACGGCATGCGGTTCTAGGAGCGCTCGTGGCCAAGACAGTCGACGACAAGCCGGGAATCGGGGCGAAGATCTCCGAGGCGAACAAGAAGATGGTCTCCACGGTCCAGGGCTCGCAGGCCTGGAACTCGATCTTCCGCCCCGGCTCGATCTTCCGGAAGGGCTACACCGACAGCCCCCGCAACCGCTCCTACGTGATCATGAACTCGGTGCTGTACCACCTGCACCCGGTCAAGGTGAAGCGCCACGCGGTGAAGGTCAGTTACACGCTGTGCCTGGGTGGTCTGTCGTTCTTCCTCTTCATCCTGCTCACGGTAACGGGCATCTTCTTGATGTTCTTCTACCGCCCGACCACCGCACAGGCGTGGAACGACATCTACGCGCTGCAGACGTCAGTGACGTTCGGGCTGCTGGTGCGGAACATGCACCGATGGGCGGCGCACCTCATGGTGCTCTCGGTGTTCCTGCACATGGCGCGGGTCTTCTACCACGGCGCGTACAAGCCGCCGCGTGAGTTCAACTGGGTCATCGGCGTGATCCTGCTCACGCTCACGCTGCTGCTGTCGTTCACGGGGTACCTGCTTCCGTGGGATCAGCTCTCCCTGTGGGCCGTCACCGTCGGCACGAACATGATCGGGTACACCCCTGTCTTCGGTGACCAAGTGAGGTTCGTGTTACTCGGGGGCGTCGAGATCGGCCCCGAGACGTTGCTGCGTTGGTACACCCTCCACGTGCTCATGTTCCCGTTCATCACCGTCATCTTCATGGCCGTGCACTTCTGGCGGGTCCGTAAGGATGGCGGCATCTCAGGTCCGCTCTAGGCCCGGAGAAGAGTCACCGATGACCGAGATCCCCGAACATCTCCGCAAGCGAGCCGAGGAGGCCCGCGCAAAGGCCGCCGCGGCAGCCGGTGCAACGCCGGCCGAGCCCGCGGCCGCATCCGACGCGCCCGCGGCACCTTCCGGCGGCGACGCGGCGGCCAGCGGCGGCGACGAGCGACGAGCAGAGTCGCGGATCCCGGCCCACCTGCTCGAGCGAAGCAAGGCAGCACGCGCGAAGTCCGAGGGCGAGCCCGCCGAGGTCGCCGTGCCCGCCGGCGTCGCCGCGGCCACCACCGCCGTCGCGACGGCACCACCGCCCGTCGCGGCCGGCCCCGGTGGCCACACCCAGCGACTGCTGACCGTCGTCAAGGCAGGGTCGATCCAGGACGTCAAGGCGACCCCGGTCGACAAGGTCCACGTCTGGCCGCACCTGCTCGCAGTCGAGTTCGTCGCGTCGCTGCTCTGCACCGCGTTCACGTTCGTCTTCTCGGTGTTCGTGAACGCGCCGCTGCTCGAGCTCGCCAACACGAACCAGACGCCGAACCCCTCCAAGGCGCCGTGGTACTTCCTCGGCTTGCAGGAGCTGCTCACCATGTTCCATCCGATGGTGGCCGGCGTCACGATCCCCGGCATGGGCATCTTCGTGCTGATGCTCGCGCCATACATGGACCGCAACCCGAGCAACAAGCCCGAGGACCGCAAGTTCGCGATCGTCCTTATGACGATCTTCCTCATGTTCTGGGCCGTGCTCGTGATCATCGGCTCGTTCTTCCGCGGACCTGGGTTCAACTTCGTGTTCCCGTGGCGCGCCGGCATCTTCTTCGATCTGTAGTGAGGCACAGATGAGCGCAAGTGCCGTTCTGGCCATCGCGATCCCGATCATCGTCATCATCGCCGTCGTCGGGGTGATCGCCGCCGTGCGGCGACGCGACACGCACGAAGCGACCGGCAACCTGTCGCGTGAGACCCGCCGGCGCGACAAGTCCGACTCGCCTCTTCTCCCGGACCCGCCCCACGAGCCGAGTGGGCGCGAGGTCGAAGCCGCCGCGGCCGCGGCCCGTCAGGGTGGCGGAACGGCCGTGATGCTCGCGGAAGCAGCGCCACCGGCTCCCTACGTTCCCCTCGACCCCGAGACGGTGGCCGTCACGCGCCGCCAGTTCTTCAATCGGGGCATCGTCGCGCTGATGATCCTGGCGCTTTCGGGCTTCGGCGCGTCGATCCTCGCGTTCCTGTGGCCGAAGCTGTCCGGCGGCTTCGGCTCGAAGATCTCGCTCGGCAAGCTCGAGGACGTCAATGCCGCCATCGAAGCCGGTGACGGCTTCTACTACGTGCCCGAGGGGCGCTCCTGGGTCACGAACTACCCGCATCGACGCGGTGCCGAAGGCCGAGGCGTCCGGGGTGTACCCGGACCCGGTGCTCGAGGGGATGCGCTCAGGGATCAACGCGCTGTACCAGAAGTGCCCGCACCTCGGCTGCCGCGTGCCGCAATGCGTCACCTCGCAGTGGTTCGAGTGCCCCTGTCACGGCTCGCAGTACAACCAGGTCGGTGAGAAGAAGGGCGGTCCCGCGCCGCGCGGCATGGATCGCTTCGGCGTCACCGTTGCCGACGACGTGGTCAGCATCGATACCGGCGTCGTCTTCCAAGGTCCCCCGATCGGCACGAACACCACGGGCCAAGAGGCCGAGGGCCCGCATTGCATCGACAGCGCCGGCGGGGCTGGTCATTGATCCTCGCCGCCAACCCAGTCGGGCGGAACATCGCGATCATCATCGCGGTCGTCCTCACGCTTGGCTGGCTCGCTTACTTCATTGGCAACCTGCGCCGGGCGAAAGCCGAGGTGGGTTCGGAGATCGAGCTCGCGCCCAACCGCAGGGCGTACTACGACGACGAGCAGCTCGAGGGGCCGCGCCTCAACAAGGTGCTGCTGTTCGGTCTCGCGCTCGTCGCCGTCAATGCGGTGGCGATCCCGCTGTACTGGTTGAACGAGCCCAGCCGGCAGGCCGGCGCCATCGAGGGATTCGACCAGCGGTTCATCGGATGGGGCGAGGAGCTCTTCGCGACGACCGCGGAGGGCGGGTTCAACTGCGCCGGTTGTCATGGTGCGGAGGGTGTCGGAGGCGTGGCGTCGTACACGCTGCAGAACCCGGCGACCGGCGAGGTCAGGCAGGTCGCGTGGAAGGCCCCGTCGCTGCAGACGGTGCTGCTCAAGTTCAGCGTCGAAGAGGTGACGTTCATCATCACCTACGGGCGGCCCTTCTCACCGATGTCGCCGTGGGGTCTCGCCGGCGGCGGCCCGATGAACGACCAGCAGATAGAAACGCTGGTCGCCTACCTGCAGAGCGTTCAGAAGACCCCGGAGGAGGCGCAGGCCGACGTCACCGAGGCGCTCGCCGCGGCGAAGGAAGATCCGGCCAACGCGGGGAAGAGCGACGGCGAGCTTCTCTTCGACCTGCAGGCGTCGAGTGGCACGTATTCGTGCGCGCGCTGCCACACCCACGGTTGGTCCTATGACGAGCCCCTCATCGCGGGCGGCGGCGCGATGGGCCCGAACCTCACCGGTGGATCCGAGGTGCGGCAGTTCCCGCAGGAATCCGATCAGGTCGAGTTCGTCACCGACGGGTCCGAGCTCGGCAAGCGCTACGGGTCGCAAGGCCAAGGCACCGGACGCATGCCCGGCTTCGGTCAGGTGTACACCGAGGAGCAGATCAAAGCCGTGGTCGAGTACGAGCGGGGTCTGTGATGGCGACTGCACTCACGCTCGCCTTCGGCTGGTACCCGGAGATCCGCGGCATCGTCGTCGTGCTCATCGCGGTGGGCGTGCTCATGGGCTCGGTGTACCTGATCTTGCTGACCAACCTCGGGTCGCGGCTCGGCCTGCTCGTGGCGCTGGCCGCACTGTTCGGATGGATGACGATTCTCGGCTCGATGTGGTTTGTCTATGGCATCGGCTTGAAGGGTGAGGACCCGACCTGGGAGCCGGTCGAGGTGATCGTCGGCGACGTCGCGACCGCGAACTCGGAGATCGCGCACGACCTCTCGGACTGGGAGCTCCTCCCCGCTGACGATCCCGGCCGTGGACAGGCGGTCGCGTCGGCCGACGAGATCCTCGTGCAAGAGGTCGGCATGTTCGACAGCCCGACCGACTACGCGGTGGTCAACGTCTACGAGACCGGCGGCGGAACCTCTCCCGACGGCTTCTTCAAGTTCTTCCACGACCCGCACTACGCCATCGTGCAGGTGCAGGCGGTCGTGCCTCAGATCAGTGAGCCGGGGCGACCACCGCCCACACCCCAGGCCGACGAAGACCAACCGGTCGTTTCCGTGCTGATGATCCGCGACCTCGGTTACAAGCGGCGGCCTGCGGCGCTGGTCACGCTCGGATCGCTGGCGATCTTCCTCGCGCTCGCGGCGATGCTCCATTCACGTGACAAGGAGTCGATGCGGCGGCACGGCGTCTCCCTCGAGAAGACCTGACCGTGGCTCAGTTCCTCCCCGTCCTCATGATGCTCGTGCTGGCGACGCTCTTCGCCGCCCTGAGCCGGTTCGCGTCGCGCCTGCTCGCGCCACGGCGTCCGCACGCGGCGAAAGAGGCCCCGTACGAGTGCGGCATCGTGCCGAGTCGCGAGCCGCCGGAGCGCTTCCCGGTGCGCTTCTACCTCGTCGCGATGCTCTTCATCATGTTCGACATCGAGATCGTGTTTCTGTACCCGTACGCGGTGAGTCACCGCGCGCTCGGTGCCTACGGCTTCTACGCGATCCTCCTCTTCAGACGCGATCTTCTTCCTCTCGTTCGTCTACGAGATCGCCAAGGGCGGCCTCGAGTGGGGTCCGTTGCAGCACGCTCGCCGGGTCGCCCCCGACGTGCCGACCGATCGCACGAGCGAGAGCACGATCCGGCGCGTCGGCCTCGAGGGTCGGGAGGAGGCGGCGTAGATGGGCTGGGACATGAGCAAGGGGCTCGAAGGCCTCGACCGCAACTTCCTGACCGGCACGCTCGAAGGTCTCGTGAAGTGGGCCCGCGCCCGCTCGGTCTTCCCCGCCACGTTCGGACTCGCGTGCTGCGCGATCGAGATGATGGGCACCGGCGCCGCGCACTACGACCTCGCCCGCTTCGGCATGGAGGTGTTCCGCGCCTCGCCCCGCCAGGCCGACTTGATGATCGTCGCGGGCCGGGTGAGCCAGAAGATGGCGCCGGTTCTCCGTCAGGTCTACGACCAGATGATGGAGCCGAAGTGGGTCATCTCGATGGGCGTGTGCGCATCGACCGGCGGGATGTTCAACAACTACGCGATCGTGCAGGGCGTCGATCAAGTGGTGCCCGTCGACGTGTACGCGCCGGGGTGCCCGCCGAACCCCGAGACGCTGATCCACGCGATCGTCACCCTGCACGGCCTCATCCTCGACGGTGAGATCCTGCGGCGACGTGAGGACACCGGCGCGGGCGCCGGGGTCATCGTCGAGGCGGTGCCGACGAGCGCTCCGGTGTCCGTGTCGCGTCCGAGCCCGATCGTCGTGCGCAGCGGTGCCGGTGCGTCATGACCGACGTCGAGCTCGAAGAATCCGGCGGCGCCCCCGCCGGTCCTGACCTGCTGCACGGCGTGCCGGTCACGTCGTCGCGTGGGCAAGTCGTGCTGCATCCCCATCGCGACGGAGTATCTCGAGCTCATGCGCACCCTCGCCGACGAGGGCTACGCGATGTGCGTCGACCTGTGCGCGGTCGACTACCTCGAGCACCCCGGGCGCGCGCTGCCCGACGGCGTGAGCGCCGAGCGCTTCGAGGTCGCGGTGAACCTGCTCGACATCACGGCGCGCCGGCGCATCCGGGTTCGCGTCCAGCTGCCTTCCGATGATCCTCGGATGCCGTCGCTGTTCGATCTCTATCCCGGAACCGAGGCGATGGAGCGCGAAGCGTTCGACATGTTCGGCATCACGTTCGACGACCACCCTGACCTCACGCGGATCCTCATGCCGGAGGACTGGATCGGGCACCCGCTCCGCAAGGACTACGAGATGGGTCGGATCCCGGTGCAGTTCAAGCTCACAGGAGACGAGGCGATGAGCTTTCGGGTTCACGAGGATCCGGCGATCACCTGGGAGGGCGAGCAAGAGCTGCCGCCCCGAAGCACCCTCACCGCGAAGGAGCTGCTGCGCGAATGGGGGTGTGTGCTTCGGATCTCCGAGGCGGAAGCGAACACGCTCAGCGACCAAGAGCCGAGCGACGACCAGACCATGATCATCAACATGGGGCCGCAACACCCCAGCACTCACGGCGTGCTGCGCCTCATGCTCGAGCTCGACGGCGAGACGGTGCTGCGCACGAAGCCGATCATCGGCTACCTGCACACCGGCATGGAGAAGAACGCCGAGGGCCTCACCTACCTGCAGGGCTCGACGAACGTCACCCGCATGGACTACGTGTCGCCCTTCTTCAACGAGCTCGTGCTGAGCCTGGCGACGGAGCAGCTGCTCGGCATCGAGGTGCCGCCGCGGGCGATGTGGATCCGCATGCTGATGTGCGAGCTCAATCGCATGTCGTCGCACCTGCTCTTCCTCGCGACGAACGGCATGGACCTCGGGGCTGTGTCGATGATGATCTACGGCTGGCGCGAGCGCGAAGAAGTGCTCCGCTTCTTCGAGCAGGTCACCGGCCTGCGCATGAACCACAACTACATCCGCCCGGGCGGAGTGGCGGTCGATCTTCCCCCGGGCTGGCGTGACGAGGTGCTGCGCCTGCTCGACCTGATCCCGCCGCGCCTCGACGAGTACGACATCCTCCTCACCGAGCAGCCGCTCTTCCGCGAGCGCACGCAGGGCGTCGGCATCATCACCGCTCAGGAAGCGATCGCCCTCGGCATCACCGGCCCGATCCTGCGTTCCACAGGCGTCGCGTGGGACTTGCGGCGCGACATGCCGTACATGGCGTACGACGAGCTCGACTTCGACGTGATCGTCGGCAGCTACGGCGACTGCTTCGATCGCTACGCGATTCGGCTGAACGAGGTGCGGGAGTCGATGAAGATCGTCCGCCAGATCCTCGACAAGATGCCAGCGGGTGATTACCGGGTGCAGGACAAGAAGGTGACGCCGCCGCCCGCGCCCGCATCGACGAGTCGATGGAGGCGCTGATCCACCACTTCAAGATCTTCACCGAGGGCTTCAAGGTGCCGGAGGGTGAGGTCTACGTGGCGATCGAGTCGCCGCGCGGCGAGGTCGGCTGCTATCTCGTGTCCGACGGCAGCGCGAAGCCCTATCGCATGCACATCCGCGCCCCGAGCTTCGCGAACCTGCAGGCGCTGCCTCACATGATGCGAGGCGGTCTCATCGCCGACGCCGTTGCCGTCATCTCGTCCGTCGATCCCGTGCTGGGCGACGTCGACCGCTGATGGCGCGCCTCACCGACCCCAACGTGGCGCTCGCGCGCCAGATCATCGGCCGGTACCCCCGGCCGCGGTCCGCGTTGATTCCCCTGCTGCACCTCGCGCAGGAGCAGGACGGCTATCTCGCCGACGACGCGATGTCCCATCTCGCCGAGATCCTCGACCTCGAGCCGGCCGAGGTTCTCGGGACGGCGAGCTTCTACGAGATGTTCAAGCGCGAGCCGGTCGGTCGCTACGTCGTGACCATCTGTACGGACATCGCCTGCCATCTCGCCGGCGCGGAGGACCTGCTCGAGCACGCCGAAGCGACGCTGGGGGTGAGGCCCGGCGCGACGACGGAGGACGGAGCGATCACGCTCGAGGACGTCACCTGCATCGCGGCGTGCACCGAAGCGCCGTGCCTCCAGGTGAACTACCGCTACCGGTATCGCGTCACTCCTGCGGCGTTCGATCAGCTCGCTGCGGACCTGCGTGCGGGTCGCCTCGCCGACGAGGTGCCGCCACACGGCACGCTCGCAACGGTACGCCAGCAGATCCCGGCCGACCGCTGGGCCAACACCGGTCCCGAGGCGCAGGCGCTGGTCGACGAGAGGCATCCCGTATGACGGTGACGAACGCGCCCCTCATCGTCTCGTCGCGGTTCGAGCAGACCGACGGCCACACGCTCGCGGGGTACCAGCGCACCGGGGGCTACTCCGCGCTTCGCAAGGCACTCGGCATGGACCCGTCGGCCGTCACCGACGAGGTGAAGACCGCGGCGCTCCTCGGTCGCGGCGGCGCCGGCTTCCCGGCCGGCACCAAGTGGGGCTTCCTGCCGCCGAACGTGCTGCCGCGCTACGTCGTCGTCAACGGCGACGAGAGCGAGCCCGGCACGTACAAAGACCGCATCCTCATGGAGCGCGATCCCCATCAGCTCATCGAAGGGCTACTGATCTGCTGCTACGCGGTCGGGGCCGCCCAGGCCTTCCTCTACGTGCGCGGCGAGATGGCGCTCGCGCAGGAGCGAATCGCGACGGCACTGAACGAGGCCTACGAGGCGGGTCTCGTCGGCAAGGACATCATCGGCTCGGGATACTCGGTCGACATCGTCCTGCACTGGGGAGCGGGGGCGTACATCGTCGGGGAGGAGACAGCGCTCATCGAGAGCCTCGAGGGCGAGCGGGGCATGCCGCGGCTGAAGCCGCCGTTCTTCCCGGCGACGAAGGGCCTCTACATGCAGCCCACGATCGTCAACAACGTCGAGACGTTGTCGAACCTGCCGTGGATCATCGAGAACGGCGGCGCGGCATTCGCCGCGCTCGGCAACGGCAAGTCCACCGGCACGCGCTTGTTCGCCGTGTCGGGACACGTGAACCGCCCGGGTGTGTACGAGGTCGAGATGGGCGTGACGACGTTTCGCGATCTCATCGAGCACTACTGCGGCGGCATCCGCGACGGACGCGCGCTCAAGGCGTTCATCCCCGGTGGCGCATCATCGCCGTGGTTCTTCGAGGAGCATCTCGACCTCGAGCTCTGCAAGCCGACGGTCGACGCCGCCGGTTCGATGCTGGGTTCGGGCGCGATCGTGATCATGGACGAGACGACCGACGTCGTGAAGGCGTGCTGGCGGCTCGTCCGCTTCTTCGCGCACGAGTCCTGCGGGAAGTGCACGCCGTGCCGTGAGGGCACGACCTGGCTCGAGCGCATCCTGGCCCGGATCCTGGCCGGTGAAGGTCGACCGTCCGACGTCGATCTCCTCATGGACGTCTCCGACAACATCAGCCCCGGGCTGGTGTGGCCGCCGAAGCAGACGACGATCTGCCCGCTCGGCCCGTCGGTCACCGCGCCAATCGCGTCGGTCGTGCGGCGCTTCCGCTCCGACTTCGACGTGTACATCGACAACCCCGAGGCCGTCGGTGTCTGACGACGCGAGACGACGACGTCGGTCTCGCTCACGGTCGACGGCCGAGTCGATCACGCGCGGCGCCGGGTGAGCTGGTGATCGCGGCGGCCGAGCGCGCCGGGGTGTACATCCCGCGCTTCTGCTACCACCCGCGGATGTCGTCGGTGGGCATGTGCCGCATGTGCCTCGTCGAGGTCGAGGGGCCGCGCGGCTCGGCGCTCCAGGTGTCGTGCATGCTCGACGTCGCGGAGGGGATGGTCGTCCACACCGAGTCTCCGGCGGTGAAGAAGGCGCAGGACGGCGTCCTCGAGTTCCTGCTCATCAACCACCCGCTCGACTGCCCGGTCTGCGACAAGGGCGGCGAGTGCCCGCTTGCAGGACCAGACGCTGGCGTTCGGTCCCGGGGAGAGCCGGTTCGTCGAGGAGAAGCGGCACTTCGAGAAGCCGATCCCGATCAGCGACCTCGTGTACCTCGATCGTGAGCGGTGCATCCTCTGCGACCGCTGCACCCGGTTCGCGAGCGAGGTCGCCGGCGACCCGCTGATCAGCTTCGTCGGTCGTGGCAACGAGACGCAGGTGCTGACGTTCCCCGACGAACCGTTCGCCTCGTACTTCAGCGGCAACACCGTGCAGATCTGCCCGGTGGGCGCGCTCACCGCGAAGCCGTACCGGTTCAAGGCGCGGCCCTGGGATCTCGAGGAGGAAGAGTCGACCTGCACGACCTGCTCGGTGGGGTGCCGGGTCACGGTGCAGTCGTCGCGAAACCGAGTCCTGCGCTATCAGGGCGTCGACATCGATCCGGTCAACTGGGGTTGGCTGTGCGACAAGGGTCGCTTCGGGTTCGAGGCGATCGAGAGCCGGCAACGCCTCTCCGCGCCGCTCGTCCGCGAGGGCGACGACCTCGTCGAGTCGGGATGGGCGTCCGCGCTCGAGCGGGCCGCGGTCGCGATCCGCACGGCCGTGGCCGAGGGCGGTCACGACGTCGGTCGCGGTGATCGGCGGTGCGCGGCTCACGAACGAGGACTGCTACGCGTGGGCCAAGCTCGCGAAGGGCGTCATCGGCACCGACAACGTCGACGCGCAGCTCGGCGACGGTCTCAGCGCGGAGCTGGTCGTCGGCCTCTCCGCGGCGACGATCGACGAGGCGTGCGCGGCCGGCACGCTGCTCGTGCTCGCGCCTGACCTCAAGGAAGAGCTGCCCGTCCTCTACCTCCGTGTCCGCGACGCGGTCGAGAAGCGCGGTCTCCGCGTCGTCGAGCTGTCACCGACCGCCACGTCGATGACGCCGCTCGCCGCCGCCTCACTTCGGTACCGCCCCGGTGAGCAAGGCGGCTCTCGCGGCCTCGCTCGTCTCCGGCGACGCGCCGCCCGACGGGGTCGGCGCGGACTGGTTCTCCGCCGGCACCGACATCGTGGTGCTCGTCGGCCGTCCGTCGGTTGCCGAGTCGTCGAGCGCGACCGAGGCGGCCGCCGCGGCCATCGCTGCGGGCGCGCCCCGACGCGCGCTTCCTCGTCGCCACTCGTCGCGGGAACGTGCGGGGCGCGATCGACATGGGTCTGGCCCCCGGGCTGCTTCCGGGGCGAGTCGCACTCGACCAGGGTCGAGATTCGTTCACCGAGCACTGGGGTCAGGTGCCGGCCGCCCGCGGCCTCGACGCGACCGCCATCCTCCGCGCCGCCGCCGACGGAGACATCGGGTGCCTGATCCTGCTCGGTGCCGACCCGCTCTCTGATTTCCCCGATCGGCGGCTCGCCGAGCAAGCACTCGCGAACGCGAAGCGGGTGATCGCGGTCGACACCTTCCTGACCGAGTCGCACGCAGGCGCGTCGGTGGTGCTTGCCGCGGCCGGATACGCAGAGAAGCCGGGCACCACGACGAACCTCGAAGGGCGGGTGAGCCTGCTCGCCCAGAAGGTCACGCCGCCGGGCACCTCACGAGCCGACTGGATGATCGCCGCGGAGCTCGCCGTCCTTCTCGACGGTGATCTCGGCTTCGGCTCGGCTGCGGAGATCTGGGCCGAGATCGAAGCAGTGTCGACCGCACACGCCGGGATGACGCTCGCCGCGTTGCGGTCGCCGGCAGGGCACGACGGCCTGGTGGCGGGCCATGGCGACGTCGCCGGTCGCCCCGACGATGGTGCGCTTCGAGCCCGGCGGACCGGCTGCCGACACTCCCGCACTCGACGCCTACTCTCTGCGCCTGGTGTCGTCGCGCAAGCTGTACGACCTGGGCGTTGCACTGCAGCGTTCGCCGAGCCTCGCCGGTCTCGCCGGTGAAGCCGTGCTGCGCATGAATCCCACGGACCACGAACGCCTCGGCTTCGCCGAGCGCGCGCGCAGGCGAAGGTGACCTCGTCCCGCACGACGTTCCTCGTCGATGCTGTCGCCGACCCGGCGGTGGCACGAGGGGTGGCTGTTCTCCCGTTCAATCAGCATGGGGTCCGCGCCACCGACCTCATCGACGCGACCGCAGCGGTGACCGACGTGCGGGTGGAGACGCCGTGATCTCGCTGCTCGCCCAAGTCGGCGGCGACCCGCTGCTGAAGGGCGACATCGACGCGACGGTGGTCCTGATCGTCGCGCTGAAGGTCGTGTTGGCGTTCGTGTTGCTGCTCGTGGCGGTCATGCTCATGATCTGGTTCGAGCGCAAGCTCATCGCCGACATGCAGAACCGGGTGGGGCCGAACATCGCCGGGCCCTGGGGCGTCCTCCAGACCCTCGCCGACGGCATCAAGCTCTTCTTCAAGGAAGACCTGATCCCCGAACGCTCCGATCCGTTCGTGTTTCGCCTCGCGCCTCTGCTCGCGATGGTGCCCGCGTTCGTCATCTTCTGCGTGGTGCCGATCGGCGGGGTGTTCGCGGACGGCAACAACGGCGTCGTCGAGATCTTCGGCCACGAGACCTACCTGCAGGTCGCCGATCCGCCGATCGGCATCCTCCTGGTCCTCGCCATGTCGTCGATCGCCGTGTACGGCGTGATGCTCGCCGGTTGGTCGTCGGGCTCGAAGTACCCGTTGATCGGCGCCGTGCGCGCGTCGGGCCAGATGATCTCCTACGAGGCGGCGCTCGGCCTCGCGGTCGCGACGGTCGTGCTCGTCAGCGGCACGCTCTCCACGCACGGCATGGTCGTCGTGCAGGATCGCCTCGTCGACTGGAACCTCGTCGCGACGGGCGTCGTGCCGTTCGTCATCTTCCTCATCGCCGCGACCGCAGAGCTCAACCGGCCCCCGTTCGACCTCGTCGAGGCCGAGCAGGAGATCGTGGGCGGGTTCCACACCGAGTACTCGTCGATCCGCTTCGCGCTCTTCTACCTCGCGGAGTTCATGAACGTCGTGACGATGTCGGCGATCATCGTCACCCTGTTCTTCGGCGGTCCACGCGGACCGCTGCTCTTCGGGCCCGACTGGATCTGGCCGCTGCTCTGGTTCTTCTTGAAGGTGCTCGTCTTCGTGTTCACCTATGTGTGGTTCCGAGCGACGTTGCCCCGCCTCCGCTACGACCAGCTCATGGACCTGGGATGGAAGGCGCTCATCCCGCTCGCGTTCGGGTGGCTGCTGATCATCGCCCTGCTGCGCTTGGCCCGTGACGAGGACTGGAACGTCGGGCTGGCGGCGTTCATCGGCTTCGGGGTCGGCGCCCTCTGCTGGCTGCTGCTCGCCGCCGCTATCGGCGTCGCCAGACGCAACCGCATCGAATCGGGGGACGCCTTCTGATGGGCTACCTCAAGGGCTTCACCGTCACGTTCAAGACGCTCTTCGACAAGCGCCTCACGACCGAGTACCCGAAGGACAAGATCCCCAAGCCCGAGCGCCTTCACGGCCGTCACGTGCTGAACCGGTACGAGGACGGCATGGAGAAGTGCATCGGGTGCGAGCTCTGCGCGGGAGTGTGCCCGGCGCGGTGCATCTACGTCCGCGGCGCCGACAACCCGCTCGACGACCCCGTGAGCCCGGGGGAGCGGTATGGCTACGTGTACGAGATCAACTACCTGCGGTGCATCCACTGCGACCTGTGCGTCGAAGCGTGCCCGACGCAGGCGATCACCGAGACGAAGATGTTCGAGTTCAGCTTCACGAACCGGGCCGACGCGATCTACACGAAGGACGAGCTGCTCGTCGGTGACGACGGCAAGCCCAAGCAGCTCCCCTGGGAGGACTGGCGCGAGGGCGAGGACGAGCACACGTCGGCGTGGATGCGCGCGACGTCGCCGTCCGGTGATGCGGCCTTCGAAGGCATCGTGGCGTGGGCCGGCGAGCTGGGCTACGGCGTGCGTCCGCCCGAGCCGGCGCAGCCCGCGGTCGACGAGGCCGCGCCGGCGGCAGATGACGAGGAGCACGCGGACGAGGAGCACGACTGATGGACGCTGCGGTCTTCATCGTCGCGGCAACGATCGTCCTCGTGGGCGCGATCGGCGTCGTCGTGCGGTCCAACCCCGTGCACTGCGCGCTCAGCCTCGTCATGACGCTGTTCGGCATCGCCGTGCTGTTCATCGCGCAAGAGGCACACTTCCTCGCCGCGGTGCAGGTGATCGTCTACGCGGGCGCGATCGTCGTGCTCTTCCTCTTCGTGATCATGTTGTTGGGGGTCGACCGGGCCGAGGATCTGAGCGTCGACCCACTGCCGGGGCAACGCTCGGCCTCGGTCATCGCCGGCATCGCCGTCGGTGGACTCCTGCTCGCAGCCATCTTCTCGGGCGCCCGCGCCGTGACGGGGGTGCGGTCGGCCAACGGCGCGCTCAGTGACTCCGAGGAGAACATCGTCACCCTCGCTCGATCCCTGTTCACGGACTACGTGTTCGCGTTCGAGCTCACGTCCGCGTTGCTCGTGATCGCGGTCGTGGGTGCCGTCGTCCTTGCTCGACGGGCGCCCCGCGAGTCTGACGAAGAGGCCAGCCAGTGACGCCGACCCCGACCTGGTACCTCGTCCTCGGGGCTCTGCTGTTCACGATCGGGATGGTCGGCATCCTGGTGCGACGCAACCCGCTCGTGATGTTCATGTGCGTCGAGCTGATGCTCAACGCCGTGAACCTGACGTTCGTCGCGTTCTCGACCGCGCTGAACGACGTTGCGGGGCAGACCGTCGTGTTCTTCGTGCTCGTCGTCGCGGCGGCGGAGGTCGTCGTCGGCCTCGGCATCATCGTCGCGATCATGCGACGGCAGCCCTCGGCGACGGCCGACGACATCTCGTTGATGAGGGGCTGATGCTCGACCTCGTCTGGCTCATCCCGGCGCTGCCCCTCGCCGGCTTCCTCATCCTCATGGTGTTCGGGCGCCGGCTGGGCGAGCCCGCCGCCGGATGGCTCGCGTCCGCCACCGTCGGGCTGTCGTTCGTCGTGTCGCTCATCGTCTTCGCGGGGCTGCTCAACGAGCCGGAGGAGGACCGCGAGTTCACGCAGATCTTGTTCGAATGGATCCCCGTCGGAAGCCTCCGCGTCGACGTCGGCTTCCTCGTCGATCCGCTGTCGATGGCGATGGTCGTGTTCGTCACCGCCATCGCCGCACTCATCCACGTGTACTCGATCGGGTACATGCACGGCGACGAGAAGTTTTCGAAGTTCTTCGTCTACATGAACCTCTTCGTCTTCGCGATGTTGATGCTCGTCCTCGGCGACAACCTCGTGATCACGTTCCTCGGTTGGGAGGGCGTCGGGGCGTGCTCCTACTTCCTCATCGCGTTCTGGTTCACCCGAGAGGAAGCCGCGGTCGCGGGCAAGAAGGCGTTCGTCACGAACCGCATCGGCGACTTCGGGTTCATGATCGGCATCTTCCTCACGTTCGCGGCGCTCGGCTCGGTGAACTACCTCGTGATCGACGCCGAGGCCGAGACCCTCGCCACAGTGACCGCGACCGCGATCGCGCTGCTCTTCTTCCTTGGGGCGGCAGGCAAGTCCGCGCAGCTGCCGTTGTCGGTCTGGTTGCCCGACGCCATGGCCGGCCCAACCCCGGTGTCAGCACTCATCCACGCCGCGACGATGGTGACTGCCGGTGTGTACCTGCTGTGCCGGCTCGCGCCGGTGCTGTCCGAGTCGAACGTGGCGCTGAACGTCATCGTGATCGTCGGCGCGATCACGGCGATCTGGGCGGCGACCGTCGCGTGCGCGCAGCACGACATCAAACGGGTGCTCGCGTACTCGACCGTCAGCCAGCTCGGCTTCATGGTCGTAGCCGTCGGGTGCCGCGCTTACGTCTTTGCGATCTTCCACATGATCACGCACGCCTGCTTCAAGGCCCTGCTGTTCCTCGGCGCCGGCTCCGTCATCCACGGCCTGCACGGGGAGCAGGACTTGCGGCGCATGGGCGCGCTCCGCAAGGTCATGCCGATCACCGCGGCCACGTTCATCGTCGGCTGGCTCGCGATCGCCGGCATCCCGCCGTTCGCGGGCTTCTGGTCGAAGGACGAGATCCTGATCGCGTCGTGGGAGAAGAGTCCCGCGCTCTGGGTCGTCATGTCGATCGCGGCCTTCTTGACGGCGTACTACATGAGCCGGCTCGTCTTCCTGACCTTCTTCGGTGAGGCGCGTTGGGAGGACGGCCGAGCGGGCGCCGAGGAGCATGGTCATGTCCAGCCGCACGAGTCGCCCGCGCTCATGTGGGTGCCGCTCGTCATCCTCGCGGTCGCCTCGACGACCGTCGGCGTGATCGAGCTGCCGTTCGAGGGTCTGCATTTCCTCGAGGACTTCGAGGAGGTGTGGTTCGGCGAGCTCGCGCTGCAGGGCACGCTGAGCGGCGCGGCCGAGCTCGCGATCATCTTCATCGCCACCGTCGTGGCGATCGTCGGCATCGTCGTCGCCTACGGCGCGTGGCTCCAGCACCGCATCGCGGCGGAGAAGCTCGAGCCCGCCTTGCTGCAAAACGCCTGGTATCTCGATTCCGGCTTCGCCGCGTTCTTCGGAGGTCCCGGGCGGAGGTTCGCCGAGTTCAACGCCGAGGTCGTCGACCAGAAGATCATCGACGGCGCGGTCGTTGGTGTCGCAGGCTTGGTGAAGGGCTCGGCCGGGCAGCTGCGCAAGCTGCAGACGGGCTTCGTGCGGAGCTACGCGTTGTTCGTCGCCGGCGGCGCGGCGCTGATGATCGCGTGGTTCGTGACCCGGGTGAACCTCTGATGGACTTCCCGATCCTCACCGCGCTCGTGGTGATCCCGGCCGTGTCGGCGTTGATCGTCGCGTTGCTCCCCGCCCGCCGGCCCGAGGTCGTCCGCCTGTTCGGATTGCTTGCCGCGACGCTCACCGGAGCCCTGAGCATCGCCTTGCTCGTCAATTTCGACCGGGAGACATCCGGCTTCCAGTTCGTCTCGTTCCACGAGTGGATCCCCGACTTCGGCATCTCGTGGCACCTCGGCGTCGACGGCATCTCGCTGTTCCTCGTCGTGCTCACCGGCGTGCTGTTCCCGATCGCCCTGTTCGGCGTCGACGCAAAGCAGAACTACAAGGCGTACACGGCGTGGATGCTCCTGCTCGAAGCGGGCTGCATCGGCACGTTCCTGTCGCTCGACCTGTTCCTGTTCTTCGTGTGCTTCGAGATCGTGCTCGTGCCGATGTACTTCATCATCGGGCAGTGGGGCCACGGCGACCGCGTCTACGCGGCGACCAAGTTCTTCCTGTTCACGATGCTCGGCTCGGCGTTCATGCTCGTCGGCATCATCGCCACGGCGATCCTGCACCAGCGGGGCGTCGGCGGCGACTTCACGTTCAACGTCGTCGCCATCGCGGAGGACCCCGGCATCGCGCAGAGCACGGCGCGCTGGCTGTTCCTGGCGTTCGCGGTCGCGTTCGCGGTGAAGGTGCCGCTCTTTCCCGTGCACACGTGGCTCCCCGACGCGCACACGAACGCGCCCACAGCCGGCTCAGTGATCCTCGCTGCGGTGATGCTGAAGCTCGGCACCTACGGCTTCATCCGCTTCGGCCTCTACCTGTTCCCGGAAGCGACGGTGTATTTCGCACCGTTGATGGTCACGTTGGGGGTCATCGGCATCACCTACGGGGCGATCGTGGCGACGATGCAGCGCGACCTCAAACGGCTCGTCGCCTATTCGTCCGTCGCGCACCTCGGCTTCATCATCCTCGGCACGTTCGCGCTCACGACCCAGAGCCTCACCGGCGGCGTCGCCCAGATGATCAACCACGGGCTGTCGACCGGCGCGCTGTTCCTGCTCGTCGGGATGATCTACGAGCGCCGCCACACCCGCGAGATCGCCAAGCTCAACGGTCTGCAGAAGGCCGCGCCCATCTTGGCGGGCTTCTTCATGGTGGTGATGCTGTCGTCGATCGGCCTGCCGGGGCTGAACGGCTTCGTCGGCGAGTTCCTGATCCTCCTCGGGTCGTTCGTCGGCGCTCGCTGGTGGGCAGTCGTCGCGGTCACCGGCGTGATCCTGGCCGCGCTCTACCTGCTCTGGGCCTACCAACGCGTCTTCCACGGTGAGCCCGACGAGGCGAACGCCTCGATGCCCGACATGAACCTGCACGAGTGGCTGACGATGATCCCGCTCGTCGGCCTCATCGTGTTCCTCGGCGTCTACCCCAAGCCGATGCTCGAGCGCATCGAGCCGTCGGTCGACCGGCTCCTCGAGCACATCGAGACCCAGGTGCCGAGCTTCACCGCGCCCACCGATGGTGAACCGGAGGCCGGCGAATGACGGCGCTCGCGAGCGTGCTCGCCCAGGTCGAGACCTTCCGCACGCCGGAGATCGAGTGGTACGCGATCGTCCCGCTGCTGATCCTCGTCGGCGGCGCGCTGGTGATGATGGTCAAGGCGGCGCTGCTGCCGAACCTGATGCGGCCCGGCATCTACGCCCTCGGCACCGTGATCATCAGCGGTGCCGCGCTGATCGACGCCTGCTTCCTGTGGAACGACGTGCAGGACAACGGGCCCAAGTCGGTGATCGCCGGCGCGCTCGAGCTCGACGGCTTCTCGGTCTTCTTCATCATCCTCACGTGCATCGCGCTGATCCTCGCCGCGCTGTTCGCCGACGGTCACCTGCGTCGTGAGGGGATGGAGGGTTGCGAGCCGTACGTGCTCATGCTGCTGTCGGCGACCGGCGGCATCGTCATGGCCATGGCGAGCGACCTGATCGTGCTGTTCCTCGGGCTCGAGACGCTGTCGATCGCGCTCTACGTGCTCGCGGCGAGCGACCTGCGCCGGAAGGAGTCGCAGGAGGCGTCGATCAAGTACTTCGTGCTCGGCGGCATGTCGTCGGCCTTCTTCCTCTACGGCATCGCCCTCGTCTACGGCTCGACCGGTTCGACGAACCTCGTCGCCATCACCGAGTTCTTCGCCAACAACGTGCTGCTCGAGAACGGGCTGCTGCTGGCGGGGCTCGCGCTGCTGCTCGTCGGCCTCGGCTTCAAGGTGGCGGCGGTGCCGTTCCACACCTGGGTGCCCGACGTGTACCAGGGCTCGCCGACACCGGTCACGGGGTTCATGGCCTCGGTCGCGAAGGCCGCCGGCTTCGCCGCGTTGTTGCGGGTCTTCGTGGTGGCGTTCGAGACCTACGAGCTCGACTGGAAGCCGATGGTGTGGGTGCTGGCCGTGCTCACGATGGTCGTCGGCTCCGTGCTCGCGGTCGTGCAGACCGACGTGAAGCGGATGCTCGCGTACTCGTCGATCAGCCACGCCGGCTTCGTCCTCGTCGGCGTGCAAGCGGCCAGCGAGCTGGGGACGGGAGCGGCGCTCTTCTACCTGCTCGCGTACACGTTCATGGTGCTGGGCTCGTTCGCGATCGTCGCCCTGGTCGGCCCGCCCGGCGATTCGAACCACGACCTCAGCACGTTCAAAGGGCTGTCTCGGCGGCAGCCGGCGCTGGCGTTCGCGTTCACGGTGTTCCTGCTCGCCCAGGCCGGCGTGCCCCTCACGTCTGGCTTCTTCGCCAAGTTCTACGTGATCGACGCCGCGGTCGACGCGGAGTCCTACGCGCTGGCAGTCATCGCGATGGTCTCGGCGGTCATCGCCGCGTTCCTCTATCTGCGGGTCATCGTCGTGATGTACCTCTCCGAGCCCGAGGACGGCGTCGTGGAGCCCGCGGGCCCGCGCGTGCGGGTGCCCGCGGCCGCGGCGGCCGGGCTGGTGGTCGCGTTCGCGTTCACCGTGGTCGTCGGCTTCCTGCCCGGCGAGGTCATCGACTTCGCCCGCGACGCCGTCCCCGTCCTCGTCGCCGGCCCCTGACCGCCGAGCGAACTCTGCCCTGACCTGACGGAATCGACGCCAGCGTCCGGTAGGGTGCCGACGCGGTGTGCTCGTCGAGCATCCGCGGTCGAGTGCAGCGCTCAGGCGCAGGTTCCGCTTTTCAAAGCGATTGGCCATTGCATCAACGGCCAATCCGCAACTGAAAAGGAACTTCACTCCCATGACTTCGACCCTTGCGGGTTTCGCCGATCTCGGCGTGCCCGCACCTGTGGTGGCCTCGCTCGCCAAGCTCGGCATCGAGACGCCCTTCCCCATCCAGCAGGCCACGCTGCCCGACGCGCTCGCCGGACGTGACGTCCTCGGCCGCGGCCGCACGGGCAGTGGCAAGACGATCGCCTTCGCGATCCCGACGCTCGTCGCGCTCGCCAGCTCGAACCGGCGGCCGAAGCCCGGACACCCACGTGCGCTGATCCTGGTGCCCACTCGCGAGCTCGCCAACCAGGTGACCGAAGGTGTTCGCGCCGCTCGCACGATCGCTGTCGCTGCGGGTGACCACCGTGATCGGCGGTGCTGCGCAGCGTCCGCAGGTCGAGGCCCTTCGTCGCGGCGTCGACGTCGTGATCGCGTGTCCCGGCCGACTCGAGGATCTGATCGGTCAGCGTCACTGCCACCTCGACCAGGTCGAGGTGAGCGTGATCGACGAGGCCGATCTCATGGCCGACCTCGGCTTCCTGCCCGCAGTGCAGCGGCTTCTCGATCAGACTCCGTCGCAGGGGCAGCGGCTGCTGTTCTCGGCGACGCTCGACCGCGCGGTCGACGCGTTGGTGCGCCGCTACCTCACCGATCCCGTCACCCACGCCGTTGACGCGGTCGAACGAAGCGCCGGTCGAGCTGACCCACCACGTCCTCGCGGTGACACACGACAACAAGCAGGCGATCGTGCGCGAGCTCGCCTCTGGCCATGAGCGCGTCGCTGCTCTTCACCCGGACCAAGCACAACGCCAAGAAGCTGGCCCAGCGGCTCTCCGCCTCGGGCATCAGCGCAACCGAGCTGCACGGCAACCTGAGCCAGAGCGCTCGGGAGCGGAACCTCTCGGCGTTCGTCAATGGGTCGGCCCGCGTGCTCGTCGCGACCGACATCGCCGCCCGCGGCATCCACGTCGACGACATCGCGCTTGTGGTGCACGTCGATCCCCCGGCCGAGCACAAGGCGTTCGTCCATCGATCGGGCCGCACGGCGCGCGCCGGAGCAACCGGTGTGGTCGTCACGCTCATGACGCCTGACCAGTCCAAGGCCGTCCGGCTGCTTGCCCGCGACGCGAAGGTGACGCCGACGACCACCAAGGTCACGCCGGGCCATGCGCTGGTGCGCCAACTCGTCGGGCCTGCCGCTCCGACGGTTCCCGTGAGTGCGACGCCGCAGAGCCCGAAGCCGGCCGCGACATCGACGCGGCACATGCGTCCCACTCGACGCACGCCGCGCACCCCCCGTCAAAGAGGCAAGCGCACGTACTCCTGAGGTCCTCGCCAGAGGGTCTCTCGCTTTCGGGGGCCGCGAGGGGACGCGTATAGAGTCCCCCGCGATGTCCCAGTTCCTCCGGGGCTACCTCACCGTGCCCATCTTCATCGCGGCTGCCGTGCTGCTCGTGGCGATCCTGCTCGGGCTCGGCAGCCTGCTTCGGCCACACCGGCCGAGCCCCCAGAAGGCGATCCCCTACGAGAGCGGCGTCGACCCGGTGGGCGACGGGTGGTCGCAGAGCCAGGTCCGCTACTACGTGTTCGCCCTGCTCTTCGTCATCTTCGACGTCGAAGCCGTCTTCATCTTCCCCTGGGCCACCCAGCTCGAGCTGTACGGCACGTTCGGCCTGATGGAGATGTTCGTCTTCATCTTCATCCTCGCCCTCGGCCTGCTCTACGCGTGGCGCAAGGGGGTGCTGCGGTGGGCCTAGTCGACCGCGGCCGGCTGCCGAAGCCGCTCAGCCACCTCCTCAACCTCGGCCGGTCGTACTCCATGTGGGTGTACCAGTGGGGTCTCGCCTGTTGCGCGATCGAGATGGGCGCCGCCTTCGGCTCGCCCCGCTACGACGTGATGCGCCTCGGCGTCATCCCGCTGCCGGCGAGCCCCCGCCAGGCCGACCTCGTCGTCATCTCGGGCACCGTCACCGACAAGATGGCGCCGGCGATCCGTCGCCTCTACGAGCAGATGCCCGACCCGAAGTACGTGATCTCGATGGGCTCGTGCGCCAACTGCGGAGGTCCGTACTGGGACTCGTACTCGGTGACCAAGGGCGTCGATCAGATCATCCCGGTCGACGTATACGTCCCGGGCTGCCCGCCTCGCCCCGAGGCCTTGCTCGAAGGCATCGTGCTGCTGCAGCAGCGCATCAAGAACGAGGACATGGCCGAGCGCTGGAAGGGTGAGCCGATTGTCGTCAACGGCTGACGCAGTCGCCCCCGAGCAACCCGTCGTCGACACCGAGCGTGAGGCGATGCGCGACGCGCTCGCGTCCGAGCTCGGTGACGCGTTGGTCGACTCGGTCATCCGTCCCGGGGCCGACATCTGGGTGCGCGTGACCACAGACGCGTGGGCCGAGGCGGGCCGAGCGGTACGCGACGTGCTCGGCTGCACCTACTTCGGATTCCTCTCCGCGCTCGACTGGATGCCGTCGCCGTGGGGACGCGGCGAGGACGATCCCACCGAGCCGCCGCCGGAGCGCTCCACCGAGATCGTGCAGGGCGTCACGGGCGGTGTGACGCGCTTTCAGGTGTTCGCGCGCGTGCACTCGACCACGACGCACCGTGGCATGACGCTCAAGGCCGACGTGCCCGACGACATGCGCATCGCGTCGTGGGTGCCGATCTATCCCGGCGCGGACTGGCACGAGCGCGAAGCGTGGGAGATGTTCGGCATCGACTTCGTCGGGCACCCTCATTTGCACCACATCTACCTGCCGGGTGACTTCGAGGGCCATCCGCTGCGCAAGGACTTTCCGCTCGTCGCTCGCATGGTGAAGCCGTGGCCGGGCATCGTCGACGTCGAGCCGTTGCCGACGGGTGACGACGAGGAGACCGAAGGCGAAGCCGCTGCCGAGGCTGCCGAGGACGCGTCATGACCGCGGTCACCGATCGCCAGCAGCTGTCGTACGTCGCGTCGCAAGTGGCCGACGCCCGCGTGAACGTCGAGCTCGAGACCGAGGGCATGACCCTCAACATCGGCCCGCAGCATCCCGCCACTCACGGCACGCTGCGCATCATCGCCAAGCTCGACGGGGAGCAGGTCATCGAAGCCGACCCGGTGATGGGCTACATGCACCGCGGCTACGAGAAGCTCACCGAGGTCCGCACGTTCCCTCAGGTGACGACGCTCATCAACCGCATCGACTGGTTGGGCAGCTTCGCCAACGAGGTGCCGTTCATCCTCGCCTCCGAGCAGCTGATGGAGATCGAGGCGCCGCCCCGCGCGCAGTGGATCCGCACCCTGCTGTTCGAGCTGAGCCGCATCGCGAACGTCACGCTGTTCCTCGGCGACATGGGCGTGCAGCTCGGCGCGCTCACGCCGGTCTTCTACGCGTTCCGCGACCGCGAGTACGTCCTCAACCTCATCGAGAGCGTGACCGGCGGACGGTTCCACCCGAACTTCGACCGCATCGGCGGTCTCAAGGACGACCTGCCCAAGGGCTTCAACGACGAGTGCAAGACGGTGATGGTCAAGATCCGCGACTTCTGCGACCAGATGGACGATCTCCTCGTCGGCAACCAGATCTTCCAGACCCGCACCCGCGGCATCGGCGTCATCCCGAAGGACGTCGGCCTCGCCTACGGCCTGTCCGGCGCGAACATCCGCGCCTCGGGCGTCGACTGGGACCTCCGCCGTGACAGCGACGTCGCCATGGCGTGGAAGCAGCTCGACTGGAAGGTCTGGACCCACCCCGACGGCGACTCGTTCGCGCGCGTACTGGGTGCGGCTGCAAGAGGTGCGCGAGGCGACCTACATGGTCGAGCAGCTCCTCGACGGCATGCCGAGCGGGCCGATCATGGCGAAGGTGCCCCGCATCATCAAGGTGCCCGCCGGTGAGGCATGGGTCTCGACCGAGAACCCGCTCGGCGAGATGGGCTACTACGTCGTGAGCAAGGGCGACCTCGGGCCGTTCCGGGTCAAGATCCGCTCCGCGTCGTTCAGCAACATCTCGATCACGCCCTGGCTGCTCAAGGGTGTGTACGTGCCCGACGTGATCACGATCCTCGCCAGCCTGTACTTCATCCTCGGAGACATCGACCGCTGATGGGTCGCGCGCTCCTCCTCGCCGACGATCCCCTACTGGGGCCAGTCGCTGCTGCGCGTCCTCGGCGTGCTGCTCGCCGTGCTCATCCCCGCCGGCACGATCGTGTACCTCTACCTCTTCAAGGCCGTCAGCTTCATGCAGAGCCGCCTCGGCCCGATGGAGGCCGGTCCGTACGGCTCGATGCAGCTGTTCGCGGAAGTCGGCAAGTTCCTCCAGAAGGAGGACCTGTTCCCCGAGCGAGCCGACCGGCGCGTGTTCGCGATGGCGCCGATCGTCGTGCTCATCAGCACGTTCCTCATCTTCCTCGCGGTGCCGTTCGGCCCCGACGCGGTCTTCGCCGACTACTCGACCGGCATCTTCTTCGCGCTGGCGGTGTCGTCGATCTCGGTGCTCGGCATCCTCATGGCCGGCTGGTCGAGCGCGAACAAGTACTCGTTGATGGGCGGCCTGCGGGCCGCCGGCCAGCTCATCGCCTACGAGCTGCCGATGGTGCTCGCCGTCATCGGCGTCGTGATCCAGGCCGAGACGCTCAACATGCAACAGATCGTCGTGGCCCAGAACGACGGCGCGATCTTCGGCTGGAGCGGTATCGGCAACCCGTACGTCCTCACCCAGTTCGTCGCGTTCATCGTGTTCCTGATCGCCGCGCAGGCCGAGCTCACCCAGACGCCGTTCGACATGCCGGTCGCCGAGTCCGAGCTCGTCGCCGGCTACCTCACCGAGTACAGCGGGTTCCGGTTCCTGCTGTTCTTCATCGGCGAGTTCGCGGCCGCCGGTGCGTTCGCGGCGCTCGCCGCCACTCTGTTCCTCGGCGGGTGGGCCATCCCGTTCGTCGACGTGGACAACGACGCGATGAACCTCATCGGCCCGCTCGTGCTCTTCACGAAGATGATGATCATCGCGTTCGTGTTCTTCTGGGTGCGGTTCACGTACCCCCGGTTCAGGGAAGACCAGCTGCAGCAATTCGCCTGGAAGGTGCTGATCCCCGTGTCGCTCGCCAACATCGCCCTCACCGGCATCCTCAAGGTCGCGTTCTGATGGCGTCGATAGCCGGAGGGCTCATCAAGGGTCTCGGTGTCACGCTCAAGGAGCTCACCAAGACCGTCACCAAGGGTCCGGCGACGGTGCAGTACCCGCACGTGAAGGAGACGCCGCCGATCCGGGCGCGCGGGGTGATCGCGCTCAAGGAAGAGAACTGCACCGTCTGCATGCTGTGCGCGCGCAGCTGCCCCGACTGGTGCATCTACATCGAAGGGCACAAGGAGAAGGCGCCGCCCCGGCGGGCCGGCGGCAAGCCCCGCACGGTCAGCAAGCTCGACCGCTTCGACATCGACTACGCGCTCTGCATGTACTGCGGCATCTGCGTCGAGGTGTGCCCGTTCGACGCGCTGTTCTGGAGCCCGGAGTACGAGTACTCCGAGCCCCGCATCGCCGACCTGCTCCACGACATGAGCCGGTTGAGCGAGTGGATGGAGACGGTCCCCGAGGCGCCCGCGCTCGAAGCGGGCGCGGAGACGAAGAAGAAGTAAGTGGTCGCGCAGAACATCGCGTTCGGCATCATCGCGTTCGCGATGGCGGTCGGGGCGATCCGCGTCGTCACGACGAACAACGTCGTCCACGCCGCGCTGTGGCTCGTCGTCGTGCTCGGCGGCGCGGCCGCGCAGTACGTGCTGCTCGCCGCGGAGTTCGTCGCGGTCACCCAGGTGCTGATCTACGTCGGCGCGATCATCGTGCTGTTCCTGTTCGGCACGATGCTCACGCGCGCGCAGATCGGCCGCGCCGACGATCTCAACAACAAGCAGTGGCCGATCGCACTCGTCGTCGCGCTCGTGCTCGCCGGCACGCTCGGCTACGTCCTCATCGACGCGTTCAGTGACGACAAGCTGCCCGAGGATCCGGTCGTCACGACGACGCAGCAGGTCAGCGACAGCATCTTCTCGACCTACCTGTTGCCGTTCTGGGCGCTGTCCGTGCTCCTCACCGCCGCGTTGATCGGGGCCATCGTGCTGGCCCGGCGGGACTGAGCCGATGCTGATCAACCAGTTCCTGCTGCTCGGTGCGTTCCTCTTCGCGACCGGCGTCTACGGGGTGCTCGCCCGGCGCAACGCCGTGCTCGTGCTGATGTCGATCGAGCTCATCCTCAACGCCGTCAACCTCAACCTGCTCGCGTTCGCGCTGAACAACGGCAGCGACGTCAACGGCCAGGTCTTCGCCCTCTTCATCATCGCCGTCGCCGCCGCTGAGGTCGGCATCGGCCTCGCCCTCGTCCTGCTCATCTACCGCAACCGTCGGAGCATCGCGTTGGAGGAGCTCGACGCGATGAAGGGCTGACCATGTGGTTCCTCGAGCACGCCTACCTGATCCCGATCATTCCGGCCGTCTCGTTCTGGCTGATCCTGCTCGTCGGGAAGCGCCTGCCGTTCAAGGGCTCGGAGATCGGGGTCACTGCAATCGGCGCCACCTTCGTGCTGACGATCGCGACGACGATCCAGTGGATCCAACGAGTCGAGGACGCGGGAGGTGCGGAGGAGGGCGGCCTGCTCGCGTGCGGTGGGGCGCACGATCCTGCGTCCCCTCGCGCAAGAAGGGGAGGAGCACGCTGAGGCCGTCGTCACGCCCGTGATCAAGACGTTCACCTGGTTCGACATCGGTGGCGTCAAGTGGACGATCGGCTCGCAGGTCGACGGGCTCGTCATCGCGATGCTGATTCTCGTCACGATCGTCTCGCTGCTCGTGCACGTCTTCTCGCTCGAGTACATGCGGGGCGACCGCAGGTACACCCACTACTACGCAGCGCTGAGCCTCTTCACGTGCGGGATGCTCACGCTGGTCACCGCCGAGAGCACGATCCAGATGATCCTGGGCTGGGAGCTGATGGGCGTTTGCTCGTTCATGCTCATCGGCCACTGGTGGGAGGAGTATCCGAACGCGCGGGCCGCGCTGAAGGCGTTCTTCACCACCCGTACGGGTGACATCGGGCTGCTGGTCGGCATCTCGATCCTGTTCTTCGGCACCGGGACGTTCAGCATCATCGACTCGAACATCGCGGTCGTCGGCGGCGAGGTGTCGCACATCATCCTGCTGATGGCCGCGACGGCATTGTTCATCGCGGTCATCGGCAAGAGCGGCCAGTTCCCGCTGCACACCTGGCTGCCCGACGCCATGGCCGGCCCGACCCCGGTGTCCGCCCTCATCCACGCGGCGACGATGGTCGTCGCGGGCGTCTACCTCCTCGCTCGCCTCTACCCGGTGTTCTTCGAGGGCTTCCAGATCGGCGCGGGCGGGATGAACCCCATCGCGATCATCGGCGGCATCACGATCCTCATCGCCGCGTTGCTCGCGTTCGTGCAGAACGACATCAAGAGGGTGTTGGCCTACTCGACAGTCAGCCAGCTCGGCTACATGGTGATGGCGCTCGGGGTGGGCGCCTGGACCGCGGGCGTCTTCCACATCTTCACCCACGCCTTCTTCAAGGCCCTCTTGTTCCTGGGCGCAGGCTCGGTGAGCCACTCGGGCAGCCACCACTCCTTCGACATGAAGAAGGACATGGGCGGCCTGCGGAAGTACATGCCGATCACGTTCTGGACGTTCATGGTCGGCACCGCTGCCCTCGTCGGGTTCTTCCCCTTCGCCGGCTTCTGGTCGAAGGACGAGATCCTCGCGAACGCGGACGTCAACGGCTTCGAAGTGTTCATGGTCATCGGCTTCATCGGCGCGTTCCTCACCGCGGCATACATGACTCGGTGCGTCTACCTCACGTTCTTCGGCGAGTACCGCGGTGGCCACGCGGAAGAGCACGGCACGGTGTCGCGTGAGGTCGAGACCGAGGCCGAGCACGCCGCGCACCTGGCCGGCGCGCCAGCAGCAGTCGCACACGCCGACACCCACGGCGCGGTAGCAGTCCACGACGCCCACGACGACCACGCGCACGAAGGGCCGCACGAGTCGGGCCCATTGCTGACGGTGCCGCTCATCATCCTCGCCGTGCTGTCGGTCGTCGCCGGCTGGCTCAACTGGGCCGCGCAGCCGTTCGAGCTCGAGAAGTTCACCGAATGGTTCGAGCCGACGACCGGCCAGCCCGAGGTCCACCACGCGACGTTCGCCTACGGCAAGGCCGCACTCTCGATGATCCTCGTGATCCTGGCGATCGCGTTCGTCGCGTGGCTCATGGCACGCGACTTCGCGTTCCTCAAGGGCTTGACGCAGCGAAACCGGTTCGCGCGCGCCGGCTACGTGTTCCTCGTCAACAAGTACTACCTCGACGACCTGTACGAGAAGGTCATCGTGGCCGGCATCAGCGGGCCTATCGCCGCGGGGCGGTACTGGTTCAACCAGAACGTGATCGACGCGATCGTCAACCGCATCGGCACAACGACGCGCGACGCCGGCACCGTCGTGTACGAACGGATCGACCAAGGCATCGTCGACAAGGCGATCAACGCCACAGGGGTGTCTGCAGAGGGCGCGGGGTCGATCCTGCGGCTGCTGCAGTCGGGCAAGGTCCAGCAGTACGGCGCGCTCTTGTTCGGCGCAGCCGCCATCGGGGCGCTGACCCTCGTGATCATCGTCTAGGAGCTCGGGAGCACATGGACTTCGACAGCTGGGCACTCACCCTCGCGGTGTTCCTGCCTGCCGTGGGTGTGATCGTCATGTTGGCGATCCCGAGGCAGCAGGAGATGGCGTTGAAGGTCACCGCGCTCGCGTCAGCGGCGGCGACCTTGGGTGTCGGCATCTATCTGCTCGCCGCCTTCGACTACGACCGCGCCGGCGAGCTGCAGTTCGTGGTCGACAAATCCTGGATCGACGTCATCCATAGCCGTTACATCCTCGGTCTCGACGGCATCTCGCTGCCGTTGATCGTGCTGTCGATGGTGATCGTCGTGCTGTGCATCGTCTACTCGTGGGACCACATCCCCGAGCCCGGCAACCTGAAGGCCTTCTTCATCCTGATCCTCGTGCTCGAGATCGGGATGAACGGCACGTTCGTCGCCCAGGACCTCATCTTGTTCTTCGTCTTCTTCGAGGTCGTGCTGCTCCCGATGTACTTCATGATCGGGGTCTGGGGCGGCGAGCAACGGCAGTACGCAGCGATCAAGTTCTTCCTGTTCACGTTGTTCGGGTCGGCCTTGATGCTGCTCAGCTTCCTGGCCCTGTTCTTCAAGACCGGCGGCGAGAGCTTCTCGATCGAGTTCCTGGCGGCGAACGCCGACACGATCACACACAGCACGCAGCTGCTCATCTTCGGCGGCCTGTTCATGGGCTTCGCCATCAAGGTGCCCATGTTCCCGTTCCACACGTGGCTACCCGATGCCCATACCCAAGCGCCCACGGTCGGCTCCGTGATCCTCGCGGCGATCCTGCTGAAGCTCGGTACTTACGGCTTCATCCGCGTCGCCATCCCGATCCTCCCCGAGGCCGCAGTGTCGTGGGCGCCGTGGATCGGCCTGCTGGCGGTGATCGGCATCATCTACGGCGCGCTGTGTTGCCTCGGCCAGACCGACATGAAACGCCTCATCGCGTTCTCGTCGGTCTCGCACATGGGCTTCGTGATGCTCGGCATCGCGACGCTCACGTCGTTCGGGCTCAACGCTGCGGTCTTCGGCATGGTCGCCCACGGCCTGATCACGGGCATGCTCTTCTTCCTCGCCGGGTCGGTGAAGGAGCGCTACCACACGCTCGAGATCCGTCAGATGAGCGGGCTGCTCCAGCGCATCCCCCGCTTCGGCTGGATCCTGGGCTTCTGCGCGATGGCCTCGCTGGGCTTGCCCGGCCTCGCCGGGTTCTGGGGTGAGTTCCCTGCGATCCTCTCCGCCTACCAACCCGCCGCCGGAGTCTCCGAGGAGGTCTTCCGCACCTACATGGTCATCGCCGCCGTCGGCACGGTGCTCGCGGCCGCCTACCTGCTGTGGATGTATCAGCGCGCCGCGTTCGGTGAGGTGAGCCCGACCTTCGCCCACGAACCCGCCCACGACGTCACGCTGCCGGAGTGGATCGCGTGGACGCCGCTGCTCATCGGCATCGTGCTCTTCGGCATCTTCCCGAACCTGATCTTCGGCATGACCGACGCCGCCGTCGACAACGCGCTCCGCGCGCTCGGAGGCTGAGCCGGTGCACCTGCTCGCCCAAGCCGATGGTTGGGTGCAACCCAACATCGACTACCACGCCCTCGCGCCCGAGATCGTCCTCGCCGGCGCGATCGTGGTCCTGCTCCTCGTCGACCTTCTCCTCGACGAGCGTCAGAAGTGGGCGACATCATCGCTGGCGGGCATCGGCCTGCTCGCGGCGTTCATCCCGATCCTGACCCTCGCGGTCGACGGTGAGACCCGCGTGATGTTCGGCGGCGCCTATGTCGTCGACGACTTCTCGCTGGTGCTCAAAGCCTTGTTCTTGCTGAGCGCCTACGCCGTCGTGCTCATCTCGACGAACTACGTCGACGAGGGCGACTACTACGAGGGCGAGTACTACACGCTGCTGCTCTGCTCGGTCCTCGGAATGATCATGATCTCGTCGTCGCGGGATCTGGTCTCGCTCTTCATCGCCCTCGAGCTGCTCTCGATCCCGGCCTACATGCTCGCCGCGTGGCGCAAGCGCGACGTGAAGAGCAACGAGGCGGGCATGAAGTACTTCCTCCTCGGCGTCTTCGCATCGGCGGTGATGCTCTACGGCATGTCGCTGCTCTACGGCGTCACCGGATCGACGCTGCTCTCGACGATCGGCGCCGAGCTCGACGGCTCGATCACCGCGCAGCCGATCGCCACGCTCGCGATCGTGTTCGTGATCGTCGGGTTCGCGTTCAAGGTGTCGGCCGTGCCGTTCCACAGCTGGGCGCCCGACACCTACGAGGGCGCGCCGACGCCCGTGACCGCGTTCCTATCGGTGGCGTCGAAGGCAGCGGGATTCGTCGCGCTGCTCACGCTCGTGTTCGTCGGGTTCCTCGGACAGAGCGACGTATGGCAGCCGGTGTTCTGGGTGCTCGCCGCGCTGTCGATGACCGTCGGCAACCTCGTCGCGTTGCGCCAGACGAACATGGTTCGCATGCTCGCCTACTCGTCGATCGCGCAGGGCGGGTTCATTCTCATGCCGCTCGCGGTGATCGGTGACAGCCCCGAGGCCGCACAGAGCGCGCTCACCGCGGTGATCACCTACCTCGTCATCTACGCGGTGATGAACATCGGGGCGTTCGCCGTGGTGATAGCGGTCGCCCGCAAGACGCGCTCGGGTGAGATCTCGTCGTACGGCGGTCTCTTCTCCTACGCGCCCGCGCTGTGCGTGGCGATGACGTTCTTCTTGTTCTCGCTCGCGGGCACGCCGCCCCTCGGGTGGATGGGTCGCCAAGTTCGTCGTGTTCCGGTCGCTGCTCGATGCCGGCGGGGGATGGGCGGTCGGGCTCGCCGTGATCGGCGTCGTCAACTCGGTGATCGCGCTCTTCTATTACGCCGCCGTCTCGAAGGAGATGTGGATGAACCCGGCGCCGGACGGCGACGTCCGCCCGATCCGCATCCCCGCGCCGCTGCTCGTCGCGGTCAGCGGTGCGGCGGTGCTGATCGTGCTCGTCGGGGTCTTCCCGTCGATCGTGCTGCACTTCACCGATCTCACCTCGCTCGTCGCACTCGGGAGCTAGACCACGTCGGCCGAGTCGCTGACCGATCGGATGCTGGCGCGCATCGCGCGGCACGGTCCTGTCCGGTTCGACGAGGTGATGGAGGCCGCGCTGTACGACGCGGAGGCCGGCTTCTACGCGACGGCCGGTCAGGCCGGGCGGCGAGGCGACTTCCTCACGAGCGCCGAGGTCGGTCCGCTCTTCGGGGCCGTGCTCGCGCGTGCGCTCGATGCGTGGTGGGAGGAGGCGGGCTCGCCGCACCCGTTCGTCGTCGTCGAGGCCGGAGCCGGAAGCGGCACGCTGGCGCGGTCGGTGCTGCACGCGCAGCCCACGGTGCCGCGAGGCGTTGCGCTACGTCCTGGTCGAGCGGTCGGCGCGGCTGCGGGCGGCGCACGCCGAGGGGCTCCCGCTTGCGTTACCGGCGCACGCCTTCGCCGCGAGCGTCCCGACGGCGGAGGACGAGGCAGACGAACCTCTGCCTGCAACCGCGCCAGTGGGGCCGATCGCGGTGAGCCTCGACGCGCTGCCGCCCGTGGGCAGCTGCACACGTCGTGCTCGCGAACGAGCTGCTCGACAACCTGCCCGTGCGACTGCTCGAACGCGCCGACGAGGGATGGGCTGAGGTGTGGGTCGGAGCGGATGGCAACCGGCTCGTCGAGGTGTTGCTTGCCGGCGGGCGACGTCTTGCCTGCACCGCACGCTGGAGGTCGGCGCCCGGGTCGCGTGGCAACGTCACGCGATGCAGTGGTTGAGCGACGCCCTCGAGGTGGCGGAGCGCGTGGTCGTGTTCGACTACACGACCACGACGGACGCGATGGCGCAGCGCCCGTGGCGAGAGTGGCTGCGGACCTACCGAGGTCACGCCGCGGGATCGGACCCGCTTGTCGATCTCGGCGGCCAGGACATCACCTGCGAGGTCGCCGTCGATCAGCTCGCGGTGGTGCGCGAGCCGAGCCTGTGTCCAGTCACAGAGCGAGTTCCTCCGGGCGCACGGCCTCGACGAGCTCGTCGCCGAGGGGCGGGCGGCGTGGGAGACCGCCGCGGCGACCGGCGGGCTCGACGCGATCCGCGGGCGGAGTCGCGTCGCGCGAGGCGGAAGCACTGACCGATCCGAGCGGCCTGGGCGCGTTCAGCGTGATCGAGTGGAGTGATCGATGAGGGTGGAGGTTCGTCGCGCCGAGGATGCCGACGTCGTCGCCGCGGCCGCGATCTGGTGGCGGTGCGACCATCCGAACGAGCCGTTCCCCGTCGAGGCTCGCTACGTGCACCTCGCCCATGAGCATGCGACGGGTGAGCTGTGGCTGGCGACGTCGGAGGACGGTGACCCCGTCGGGTTCGCCGGCACGATCACCCGGTCGGGGGTGACCCATCTCTGCGACCTCTTCGTCGAGCCTGCACATCACGGGCACGGCGTCGGGCAACTGCTGCTCGGCGTCGCACTCCGCGACGCGGGCGCGCGAACGACCTTTGCGTCCAAGGACCCGCGGGCCTTGCCGCTCTACGTCCGCGCCGGCATGCAGCCGCTGTGGCCGTCGTTCTACGTGTCTGGTGATGCCCGTCGGGTCTCGGTCGGCGCGATGGTCGCGGAGGAAGCGGATGTCGCCGAGCTCCTCGAGATCGACCGTGAAGCGACCGGTCGTGTGCGGCCCGAGGAGCACGAGTACTGGAAGTCGATGGCTGTCCCTCATCGCATCCGCGACGGTGCCCGGACCGTCGGGTTCGCGTATCTCGAGCCGCCCCAACCATGGGACGGCCCGGACGACTGGACGCTCGACACGCTCGCCGTGCTCTCCGGCGTCGATCCGATCGACGCGCTCGCCGCCGCCGTCGCTGCTGCCGTCGCCCGTGAGGCCGCCAAGCTGAGCTTGGTCGTCGGCGGCCCCTTCCCAGCGCTCGGCCCGCTGCTCGACGCGGGATTCACCATCCAGGACCAAGACATCTTCCTGGCGTCGTCGCTCGACCTCGTCGACCCCACCACGCATCTCACCGACAGCGATTTCTGCTGAACGTCGGCTGGGAGGGAGACCGGTAGCGTCGGCGGCGTGGAGCTGCGGGATTGGATCCTCACCGAGCACGACGGGGTGCGGATGCGGTTCGAGCAGAGCGTGCTCGGCGTCGTGCCCCTCGAGCTGTGGCTCGAACGTCCCGGTGGCGGCAGCTCGATCGCGTTCCTTGTGCTGCACACCGCGTATCACCAGGACGTTGCGCTGTCGTCGGTGCTCGCCGGCCAGCCGCCGCTACGCGAAGAGTGGGCGAGCCGGCTCGGCCTCGCCGGCGTGTCCGCAGACCAGGGTCTCGCCGAGACCGAACCGCACGAGCTCACCGAGCTGCTCAGCCTCGAACAGCTCGACGGCTACGCGCAGGCAGTGGCGGCGCGCTCCCGTGGCGTCCTCGCCGCGCTCGACGTCGCCGGGCTCGACGCAGTGCCGGACGCGGCGAAGGGCCTCGGCGATATCGCAGGCATCGACGAGAGCGCGGTGCCGTGGCTCTACAAGATGTGGGATGGCAAGCCAGCGTCGTTCTTCGTGTCGTGGGAAGACATCGGCCACGGCCTCAACCACCTCGGCGAGATGGTGTCGGTGCGCAACCGGCTCGGGCTCAGCCCGTTCTGATCCGCTTAGGCCTGGCCGTTCACGCCGCCGGACGAAGGCGAAGCGCCGACCTTGAGGCCGTCAAAGATGGGGAGCACTTCAAAGTCCTGTGCGAGCGCCTCGGGATCCTCGCCGACCTGCTCGATCTCCTCGAGGTGGACTTGGCCGAGGAACTTGCCGGCTTCGCTCAGGTAGCCGAGTCGCTCCGGGTCGAAGCCCATCAGCCGCGCCCCGGTCGCGTCGGTGGCGACCGGATCGGTGCCGAACACGAGCACGCCCATGTCGCGCGGCGTGCCCTTGATCGGGCCGTCGCCCTCCATCGCGACGATGCCGTCGATGATCTGCAGGTCGGGACGCACGGCGGCGGCGACGTCGAGGATCGACGGCTCGATGCCCGCCCAATGCAGGACGTTCTTCGGCCACCCGTATACGCGGCCGGGCACACAGCCGAAGCAGTTCTTCATCGACAAGGTCGCGCCGGCCCAGTGGTGCGTCTTCATCTTCGGCATCGACACGACGATGTCGGCGTCGGCGACCGGCTGGGGCATCCAGATCTCGCCGAGTGGCGTGTAGGACGAGTCGAGCTTCTGGCGGATCACGCCTGCCGTGTTGAGATCGGTGAACGGCGTGTCGACGTCACGGATCGCGTCGAGCAAGCCCGAGGTACGCACGACGTACTCGGTGTCGCGGCGGTGACCGGGGCCTTCGCCGACCGTCACCGCCGACGCACCGAGGTCGCGCATCGCCACGACGGTTGCCCTCACGAGCCGCGGGTCGGTGTTGATCACGGTGCCGGCGTCGTACTCGACGAGGTTCGGCTTCAGCAGCACGGTCTTCCCGGCCACATCGGCCCCGACGGCGAGCAATCCCTCGCGCACCGTGCGCTCGAGGTCACCGTCGTAGGACGTCGCCTTCACGACCGCTACCCGCGGGTTGCCCGGTGCAGGAAACGCGTCCTGGTCGTAGAAAGACGGGTTGTCGTCATCGCGGTCGAGGAGCCGCGCCCGACGAGGCCGACCGCGGCGACACCGAGGCCGACTTCGGCACTCCGAATCAGGAACGTGCGCCTGCTGATCGCCATCAGTGCGCCAGGGTGATCGTGTCGAGACGGTCGCTGGTCGCAAGCGTCGCCCACGCCAGCGCGACGTTGTCGTCGAGGAAAGCAGTGGTCTCGAAGCTCGTCGACAGCTCGGCTTCGACGTTGGTGCGCTCGGCGTCGGTGCTGTCAGGCGCGAGGCGGAGCGCCAGCAAGGCGAGGCCGAGCGACATGCCGCCGTTCTCGACAGGCCACAGCTTGCGCAGCGCGGCGTAGCCGTCGGCGACAACCTGCGGATCGCCGGCACCCTGCAGACCGATGAGTGCGAGGGCGGTCGTGTGCGCGTAGGGCTCGAGCTCCTTCTCCCAGACCTCGCGGTTGCCGTAGTTCCATCCGCCTCCGACGCAGGATCGGTCGGCCAGCAGCTTCACCGCGTCCTCGATTTCGGCGGTCGCAGCGGGTCGCAGCACCTGCAGGGCGAGAAGCGCCCGCGACGTCGGCTCGATCCAGCCGAATGTGAAGGGCGTCCAGCTCCATCCGCGAAAGGTCGGGTCCATCGGCACGATCTCGCTGACGGCGTCGAGCTTGATCGCCTGGTGCGCGATCACGTGGTCGAGTGCGGCCTCACGCCCGGCTCCGGCCGGCAGGGCGAGTGCGGCGAGCGCAGTGGGGGAGTCGTTGACGGAATCGTCAGGAGGGTTGACCTGGTCGCCGATGACGAGGGCGAGGCTCCCGTCGGGCCGCTGGTGCTCCTCGAGCCAGGTCCGAGCTCGGCCGTCGTCGAGAGCAAGGGTCGCCACCGCCGTCGGTTCGGGCTCTGAGGGCAGGCCGGGACGGGGCCCGTAGCCGCCGTCGTCGTTTCGGGCTGTCTCGAGGCGCGCCGCGAGCCGGTCGTGCAGCGGCGAACTCACACATTCAGTATCGCCCTCTGAGCCTCGAACCTGAGCGCGGGTAATGTCCGCCGCGCCCACGCAGGAGGACCGCGCACATGCCCGACGAGCACGCACCGGCCATCGAGGACTACCTCGTCGAGGACCGGAAGTTCCCGCCGCCGGCCGCGTTCAAGGAGCGCAGCCTGGCCGCTGGCACCTTCCTCTACGACGAGGCCGACACCGACTATCAGGGCTTCTGGGCGCGCCAAGCCGCGGACCTGCTCACGTGGTTCGACGACTGGCACACGATCGTCGAGTGGAAGCTGCCGTTCGCGCAGTGGTTCGTCGGGGGCACGCTCAACGTCGCGTACAACTGCCTCGACCGACACGTCGAGGCGGGCCGCGGCGAGAAGGTCGCGTACCACTGGGAGGGCGAGCCGGGCGACACCCGCACGATCACCTACGCCGACTTGCTGGCCGAGGTGTCGCGCTTCGCCAACGTGCTCAAGGGCCTCGGTGTCGAGAAGGGCGACCGGGTCAACATCTACATGCCGATGATCCCCGAGCTGCCGATCGCGCTGCTCGCGTGTGCACGCATCGGCGCCCCGCACTCGGTCGTGTTCGGCGGGTTCTCACCCGACTCGCTGTCGGATCGCATCAACGACGCCGAGGCGAAGGTCCTCATCACGGCCGACGGCGGATGGCGCCGCGGCGCGATCGTCCCGCTCAAGGCGAACGCCGACGTCGCGGTCGCGGACACGCCGTCGATCGAGCACGTCGTCGTCGTGCGGCGCTGCGAGAACGACGTGCACATGCAGGACGGCCGCGACCACTGGTACCACGACCTCATGGCCGACGCCCCCGCCGAGTGCCCGGCCGAACCGATGGACGCCGAGCATCTCCTCTACCTGCTGTACACCTCGGGGACGACCGCGAAGCCCAAGGGCATCATGCACTCGACCGGCGGCTACCTCACCCAGGTCGCGTTCACGCACAAGTACGTGTTCGACCTCCATGCCGACGAGGACGTGTACTGGTGCGCGGCCGACGTCGGCTGGGTGACGGGGCACAGCTACATCGTCTACGGACCGCTGTGCAACGGCGCCACCTCGGTGATGTACGAAGGCACGCCCGACTTCCCCGAACGCGACCGGTGGTGGAGCATCATCGAGCGCTACAAGGTGAGCATCCTCTACACGGCCCCGACGGCGATCCGCACGTTCATGAAGTGGGGCGCGCAAGAGCCCGAGAAGCACGACCTCACGTCGCTCCGGCTGCTCGGTTCAGTCGGTGAGCCCATCAACCCCGAAGCCTGGATGTGGTACCAGGAGCACATCGGCGGCGGGCGCTGCCCGGTCGTCGACACGTGGTGGCAGACCGAGACGGGCGCCATCATGATCAGCCCGCTGCCGGGAGCCACCACCACAAAGCCGGGCTCGGCGACGTTCCCGTTGCCCGGCATCGGCGCGGAGGTGGTCGACGAGAGCGGCACGCGGGTCGAGAAAGGCGGCGGCTACCTCACGCTCACGCGGCCGTGGCCGTCGATGCTGCGGGGCATCTACGGAGATCCCGAGCGATATCGCCAGACCTACTGGAGCCGATTCGCCGGATCGGTACTTCGCGGGCGACGGCGCCAAGATCGACGACGAGGGCTACTTCTGGCTGCTCGGCCGCGTCGACGACGTGATGAACGTGAGCGGCCACCGCATCTCGACGACTGAGGTCGAGTCGGCGCTCGTGTCGCATCCGACGGTCGCCGAGGCAGCGGTCGTGGGCGCCAAGGACGAGACGACCGGCCAGGCGATCATCGCCTACGTGACATTGCGGGGCGGCAACGAGCCGAGCACCGCGCACGGCGAGGCGTTGCGCAAGCACGTCGCCACGCAGATCGGCGCGATCGCCCGGCCCGAAGACCGTGATCTTCACGCCGGATCTGCCGAAGACGCGCAGCGGCAAGATCATGCGCCGGCTGTTGCGTGACGTCGCCGAAGGCCGCGACCTCGGCGACACGACGACGCTCGCCGACGCGTCGGTAGTCGACGAGATCCGCACCCGCGCCGCCGAGTCCCCCCAAGAGGACTGATTTTCGTGGCGTTCGGCCCCCTCAGCGGGGGTCAACCGCCAACAGAACCAGCCGGGGATGAGCGCGGTGCCGTTCCAGTGGCCGGCGCCGGGGGTTGGCCACAGCGGGCCGATGAGCAACGCGCCCTCGTCGCGGAGCGATGTGAGCAGCGTCCCATGCTTGCGTCGGGCTCGTCGTGCAGCCTCGATGCACACGCCGGTCGCAAGGTGGACCGGAGAGACCGCGAGGTGGCCGAGGATCACGGCACGCTCACCTTCGGACTCGATGCGCACGATCTGATGGCCCGGCGGTGTGCGCGCCGGTGTGCTCGATCGCCACCGCGGGGGTGAGCTGCTCGCGATCGCCGGTCGCTTGCACTGCCCCGAGCGCCCGCAGCTCACCGAGGATCGGCCACGAATCGGAGTCGGGATGCTGCTGCGCGTCGATCGCATCGAGCTCGCGCTGCGACAACAGCAACGGCGCGTTCGGGAAGAACGGGGTCCACCGGCCGTCCGCCTCGCGCCACGCGAACATCCCGATGCCGTCGATGTGCGTCGCGACCGCGTGGGTGATGCTCTCGCGGGCGAACCCAGCGTCAGCGAGCAACGCGGCGAAGGCTTCCTGGTGCGCCGAGGCGTCGTTCTCATTCCGCAGGATGCCGTCAGCGGCGAGCGCCGGGTCGACCACGATGAGCGCCCCGTCGCTCTCGATGATCCACGCCGCAGCGGCCGACGCCCACGCCCCCGGTCGCCCACACCGGCTCGGCCCACGAGCCACCGTGCACCGCGTCCGCGGTCAGGCCCACCGTGTCGGCGGGCACCTCGACGTCGGCGTAGCCGATCCGGTGCATCCGGACTGCTCCGACGTCGAGCGCGACGACGGACATCAGCTGGCCCCCTCAGGTGAGCACATGCACGCGTCCCGTGACCGGGTCGACCTCGACGGTTGCTCCGTCGGGGATGCGGGTGGTCGCGCCGCGTGGCCCCGACGACTGCCGGCAGCGAGAACTCGCGGGCGACGATGGCGGCGTGGCACATCGTGCCACCGGCGTCCGTGACCAGCGCTCCGAGGATGGGCAAGATCGAGTTGTACGACGGTCCGGTGAACGGCGCGACGAGGACGTCACCGGGCTCGAGCCGATCGAGCGCGTCGTCGGCGTTGGTCGAGACTCGCGCGAGTGCCTCGGTACGGGCTCGTGCCGATGCCGGTCCCACGAAGGCCGTCCTCGGACTGTTCGCTCGTGAGGCCTTCGGCTTCCATCACCGTGAAGATGGCCGCGGTCACCCGGGCCAGTGCGGGCGGGAAGACGTCGAATGGTGGCGGCGCGTCTACGGAGCCGAGGTGGTCGGGTGCGTGCGAGGCTTCGACTCGATCCCGGTACGCCGCACGGGCCGCGACCTCGGCTGCGGTCGGGCCGGTACCGGCCGTCAGGAGTGGTCCGAGCTCGGTGGGCGTGAGCTCGAACGCGTGGTCGCCGTGTTCGAGTGCGCCGCGCGCAACGAGCCGTCGTGCGCATTCGAGGAGAGCGCGTCGCAGCAGTCCCGCCGACCAGTTCCAACGAACCCCGACACTGTCGTCGCGCTGGCGCATCCCGTAGCGCGCCTCCGCGAGTAACGAGTCGAACAAGTCGCGTTCGGACGGCGGAACCTTGGCGCGCGTAGCGTCGACGTCGGGTGCGGTGACGTCGGCCGGCGCGTTCGCCGACGCCAACAGCGCCGCGAGCAGAAGGTTTGGTCGCTCCGCCAACGTCGGGCGGTCGATGTCGTCGGTGGTGATGATGCGCCAGCCATGCAGCTCGTGCCACGCGTCGACGGCCTTGCGCGCCTCGTCGCCAAGCTGTCGGATCGCTTCGATCGAGTCGGGTGTGGCTCCCGAGCCAGCGATCGCCTTCCCGACCGGCGCGAGGAGCGTCGCGGTCTCGACCGTCGCTGGCGAGCTACCGCGGAGCAACGCCGTCGCCTCAGCGTCATCGATGCCCCAGCGCCGGCAGTGGGCGAGGAAGTCGCCAGTCGGCACGAGATCGCCACCGTGGGTCTCTACGTTGCGTCGCGCCTGCGTCCCGAAATGGGCGAGCAGGGCCTGCACGTGCTCGATAAGCGCGCTGTCGTCGAGCGCGCCGAGCTCGACACGTTGGAGGTCGAGATTCGCCGCGACGACGGTTGCTCGCTCGCGCTCGAACCAGCTGTCGACCTCCTGGCGCCACTGCCTCTCCTGCCAGGCGCGAGTCGCAATGCGGTTGCGCCGCCGCAACTCGGGGTGCACGCGGGTCATCACCTTCATGACCCATGGCGGCGGCGTCTTGGACGGCTTGTCGCCCTCGCCGATGCCGATCATGCGGAAGTAGAGACACCCGTTGACGAGCCCCGGGCGCACCTCCGCGAGCGGGAGGCCGTAGCGCTCGGCGACGACTGTGAAGCCACCGCCGGCCTCTCGCATGAGCGTCTCCTGCACGAACGGCGAGACGGGACGGCGCCCGCGGTGCGTGGCATCGAGCTCCCATGACCCGGGCCCCGGCGCCACGAAGGCAATATCGGCATCGACCATGCGAGCAACCGTATTGGCGATAGAATCATCTTGTCAAGATATACTTCTCTCATGAAAGAGCGCCCATACTCGTCGCCGCTCCGAGAAGCGCAGGTCCGGCGGACCCGCGCGACGATCCTCGATGCTCTCACGCAGCTGCTGTCCGACCAACCCGCTGATCAGATCTCGACCCGAGAGATCGCCGCGGTTGCCGGCGTCTCGCAGCCAACCGTCTACAGGCACTTCCCCGATCGGCAGGCGTTGCTCGAGGGCCTCGCCGACCGCGTCGATGTGCTCAGCGGTCCGGAACGCAAAGCGCCCGAGACGCTCGACGAGCTCGTGCAGATGGCGAGCGAGTGGGTGGTCCTGGCCGAAACGCATGCCGTCGAGGCGACGGCGGAGGCGGTGCTCAACGCCGATCCCCGACGGTTCTCCCGGGCGACGCGCAGGCGGAGCGCAGACATCCAACGTCTCGTTGCCGAGGCCTTTCCCGAGTACAGCGAGCGCGACCACGTGAGAATCACCGCGCTGGTACGCAGCCTCATTGCCGTCCAGACGTGGCTGCGCATGCGGGAAGAGTTCGGCGTTCCTGGCACGGAATCGGGGCCGCTCGTGACCTGGGCGCTGGAAGTGCTTGTGCGGGAGATCCGAGCCGGCAACTTCCCGCGCGATTAGTCAGTCGCGGAAGTTCGTGAACTGCAGAGCGATGCCGAAGTCGCCTTCGCGGAGCTTGGCGATCACCTCTTGCAGGTCATCGCGCTTCTTGCCGCTTATCCGCAGCTGGTCGCCCTGCACCTGGCTCTGGATGCCCTTGACGTTGAGCTCCTTGATGAACTTGTTGAGCTCGCGCGCCTTGTCCGACGAGATGCCGGCGTTGAGCTTCGCGGTCTGGCGCACCGTGCCACCGGCCGCCTCTTCGATCTTCCCGAACTCGAGCGCCTTCAGCGACACGCCCCGCTTCACGAGTTTCTCCTCGAGCACCTGACGCACCGCCCGCAGCCGGTCTTCGGTGGCAGAGCGCATGGTGAGGTCGAGGTCGGACTGCTCGATCGAGGAGTTGGTGCCCTTGAAGTCGAACCGCGTCGCCAGCTCGCGCTCGGTCTGGTCGAGGGCGTTGCGCACTTCCTGCTTGTCGATCTCGGAAACCACGTCGAACGTCGGCATTTGGGTCGCAAACCTCATTCGCTAGGGTGACCGGCCCAGGGGTCGGTGCCCGAGTGGCCAAAGGGAGCAGGCTGTAAACCTGCCGGCGCAAGCCTACGGAGGTTCAAATCCTTCCCGGCCCACCAACGCCCACGCTCACGGGGTCAGCGTGCCTGGCGCCTCGCCGTGCAGCTTCGCGATGTCCTCCTTCGAGACCTCGCCGGGCTTCTTGCCGGCGATGATCATCGCGAGCACCTCGTCCATCGTCACGTCCCCCTTGTCCACCGTGCCGACGAGCCGGCTCTGCAGCATCACGCTGATGCGGTCGGAGAGGTCGAACACGTCGTGGATGTCGTGGCTGATGAGGAAGATGCCGATGCCTTCCGCCTTCAGCTGCGTGATCAGCTCGCGCACCTGCGCCGTCTCGGCAGGGCCGAGCGCCGCCGTCGGCTCGTCCATGATCAGGATCTTGGCGTTGAAGTGGACGGCCCGAGCGATGGCGACCGACTGGCGCTGGCCGCCCGAGAGCGATCGCACCGGGGTCTTCAGGTTCTTGAACCGGGGGTTCAACCGCTGCATCACCTTCGCGGTGGCCGATGCCATCGCCGAGTCGTCGAGTGCACCGGTTCGGGTGCGCAGCTCTCGACCGAGGAACAGGTTGTCGGCCGCGTCGAGGTTGTCCGCGAGCGCAAGCCGCTGGTAGATGACCTCGATCCCGTGGCCTCGAGCGTCGCGCGGGGTGTGGATCTGCACGGGTTGCCCGTCGATGCGGATCTCACCTGAGTCGGCCGGGTGCGCGCCCGAAAGCGTGTGCACCAATGTCGACTTGCCGGCGCCGTTGCCCCCCACGAGGCCGACGACCTCACCGGCGTAGAGGTCGACCGAGACGTCGTTCACCGCGTGGACGCCGCCGAACGCGACGCTGATGTTGCGGAGCTCGACGAGCGGGACCCGCCCATCGCTCGATGGCGTCACTTCGGTGGTCGCAACATCAGTCATGGCAGCCGCCTCCCATCACGTCGCGCCCGGATTGGATCACGATGGCGGAGATCGCCATGCCCACGCCGAGAGAAGCGAGGGCAAGCGTCCGCTTGCCCTGGCGCAGGGCGGAGTCGATCGCCACCGCGGTGACCAGCACGACGCCGACAACGATGTCCTGTGACGGCGAGTCGATCTTCAGCAGCACCATGCCGGAGCGCAGCGACTGCATGATGACCGCACCGAGGACGGCGCCCGGGATCGTGCCGATGCCACCCGCGAACGACGCGCCGCCGATGACCGCGGCGGCGATGACGTCGAGCTCGTTCTGCACACCGAGGTTGGTGACCGCACCGTTGAGGCGAGCGGTCTGGATCACCGCGCTCACCGCGACCAAGACACCCATCAGCGTGAACGTCAGCATTACCGTGCGGCGGGTGTTGATGCCGCCGAGCTCGGCAGCTTCAGGGTTGCCGCCGTATGCGTACACGTAGCGACCGAAGCGGCGCCGCCGGGCGAGGTAGCTCATCAGCAAGGTGACGCCGATCAGGATCACGACCGGGTACGCGATGCCGGTCGGGTCGCCCGTGATCGGCGACTCGTAGGCGTTGGCCACCAGGCCCACTCCGACGAGCACGGCCCCGCAACCGACGATGCCCAGACGTGACCTCGGCCCACATCGGCCGGACGTCGAGCTCGTACCGCATCCGTCGCCGCCGTGCAAGCACGAGGCTCAGGACGATCCCGGCACACGCGAGGAGGGCGAGCAGCCAGCTCCGCCAGTCACCGAGCGAGCCCTCGGCCCCGCCGCCCAGCCGCTGGAACGTCTCGTCGAGCGGCGCCAGCGTCTGCCCCTGCTTGCCTCCCATCCGGAAGATGCCGCCGCGCCAGACGAGAAAGCCGCCGAGCGTGACGATGAACGCAGGAACGCCGACGTACGCGACGAGGAATCCCTGCGCGGAGCCCGCGACTGCGCCGAGCACGAGGCCGAACAGGATCGCGAAGATCCACGACATACGACTCGCTCCTCAGGCCGCCGACGGTCACGTCGACACCGAAGAACGCGAACATGCCGTCGGTCTGGACGAGGGCCATCGCGTAGCCGATGAAGCCGAGCATCGACCCGACCGAGAGGTCGATGTTCCGCGACACGATGAGCAGCACCATCCCCGTCGCCATGATCGCGATGGAGGTGCTCTGGACCGACAGGTTCCACAGGTTCCGCGCGGTGAGGAAGTCGCCCCCCGAGACGATGTGGAACACGATCCAGATCGCCAGGAGCGAGATCACCATGCCGAAGAGACGCGTGTCGATCTCCGTCGATGCGAACATCGACCGCCACGACCGTGCGGCGCCGGGTGCGGCGGCGGTACGCGCCGGCGCGTCCTTTGGTGTCTCCACCGCGGTCATGAGGCCCCCTGCCTTGTGCCCGTGAGTGACGACACGTGCCCCCCGTCCTGGCTCAGCCGGACGAGGGGCACGTGAGTGCAGTGCTACTGGCTACCGGTTACGGGCAGGCCGGGACCGAACCGGCCTCGACGCCCTCGCACAGCGTCTCCTCGTCGATCCATCCCGCGTCGATCACGACGTCGAGGTTGTCCTGGGTGATCGGCTGCGGAGTGAGGAGGATCGACGTCATCTCGACGCCGCCGCCCGTCGTGAACGGGGCTGTGCCCGCCACTGCGCTGATATCGGGGTTCTCACAGAGCGCGAGGGCCGACTCGCCGGCCGACGTGCCGAGCAGGCGGGCGTCCTTCCAGACGTCCACAGTCTGCGTGCCGAGGGCGACGCGGTTCAGGGCGGCGAGATCGCCGTCCTGACCGGACACCGGGACCTGGCCGTCGAGGCCCTGCGCGGCGAGGGCAGCGACGACGCCACCGGCCATGCCGTCGTTCTCGGAGAGCACGGCCTGGACGTTGTTGTCCTCGGCGGTCAGGAACTGCTCCATCTGGGTCTGGGCAAGCGCCGGATCCCAGTTGTCGGTGTAGGTCTCGCCGACGATCGTGATGTCGCCCGCGGCCACTGCGTCACCGATGACCTCTTCCATGCCCTCGCGGAGGAAGTCGGCATTGGCGTCGGCCTGGTTGCCCTTCATGATCACGTAGTTGCCCGTCGGCACCGCGGCGAAGATGGCCTCAGCCTCCATGCGCCCGACCTCGATGTTGTCGAACGTGATGTAGAGCGCCTCCGGGTCCTCGATCAGTCGGTCGTACGCGATGACCGGGATGCCCTGGCCGATCGCAGCCTCGACGGAGGGCATGATCGCCGTGCCGTCCTGAGCCAGGATCACCAGCACATTGGCGCCCTGCGAGATCAAATTCTCGACGTTGGTGGCCTGCGTCTCTGCGGACGACTTCGCGTCGTTCGAGATGTAGGTGCCGCCGCCGGCTTCGATGGCTTCCTGCATCGCGGGCTCGTCCCATTTGGCCCAGCGCTCTTCCTGGTAGTTGTTCCAGGAGACGCCAACCACGCAGTCGCCCTCGGCTGCCGCGCCGTCCGATGCTGCCGCGCCGCCCCGGTGGTGCCGGCCGCGCTGTCGTCGTCGCTGTCGTCACCGCACGCGGCGAGGATCAGTGCCGCGCTCACCGCGGCCACCATTGCTATACGTCCAAATCGCATCCGTTCCCCCTGCTCGTTTGAAGCCCTGCAGTGCGGATCTGCGGGCTTTCGGGACTATATCTGGACACCCTGCCCGCGTATGGACCTGTCACACGACTGTGATTCAATCCGCGCGTGCGTGTCATGGCCACGGTCCTCGGGGCCTTGCTCCTGTTGGCCGCCTGCGGCCGCGACGAGTCCGCCAATCGCACACCACGCTTTGTCGACGAAACCACGTCCTCCGGGCTCGACCACCGATATGACGGTGAATTCGAGTTCTTCGTCGGCGGCGGAGTGGCCGCTTTCGACTGTGACGACGACGGGCGCGACGAGCTCTTTCTCGCGGGCGGGAGCGAACCCGCTGCGTTGTTTCACAACGACAGCCCAATCGGCGGCGCGCTGCGGTTCTCACCGGTCCCGTCGCCCATCACCGACCTCCCATCCGTGACCGGCGCGTATCCGCTCGACGTCGACAGCGACAGCGACACCGACCTCGTCGTGCTCGGCCGCGACGGCGACGTGGTGCTGCGGGGTCTGGGCGAGTGCCGCTTCGAGCCCGCCGGCGAGAAGCTCGGACTCGATCTGCCTCCCGGATGGACGACCGCCTTCAGCGCGACGTGGGAAGCCTCGAACCCGCTGCCCACGCTCGCCTTCGGCCGATACCTCACCGAGGACAGAGCGGCATGCGACGACAGCTGGCTGCTGCGTCCCGACCATTCCGGTGCTCGGTATGCCGCCCCGATTGCGCTGGCGCCTGGCTACTGCACGCTGTCCATGCTGTTCAGCGACTGGAGCCACTCAGGTCAGCGCGACCTGCGCGTCTCGAACGACCGCCACTACTACCGGGACGGCGAAGAGCAGCTCTGGCGCATCGTGCCGGACGAACCACCGACGGCATACACCGAAGCCGACGGCTGGCGTCCCCTGCAGATCTGGGGCATGGGCATCGCCAGCCAGGACGTCACCGACGATGGCCTCCCTGAGGTCTTTCTGACCAGCCAGGGCGACAACAAGCTCCAAACCCTCGCTTCCGGGGCGGGACGCCCGGAGTACCGCGACATCGCGCTCGACATGGGCGTCACCGCGCACCGCCCCTATGCCGGTGACGACGACATCCTCCCGTCGACGGCGTGGCATCCCGAGTTCGCCGACGTGAACAACGACGGCAACACCGATCTGTTCGTGACGAAGGGCAATGTCGAGGCGCAACTCGAGCAGGCGAGCGAAGACCCCAGCAACCTGTTGATCGGTCGGGCGGACGGCTCGTTCGAGGAGCAGGGCGATGCCGCGGGCATCGTGAGCTACGAGCGCGCGCGTGGCGCTGCGGTCGTCGACCTCAACCTCGACGGCTTGCTCGACCTCGTCGTCGTCAACCGGCGCGCACCGGTCTCGCTCTGGCGCAACGTCGGCCGCGGGGACGCGGCGGAGCCCGAGGCGATGGGGCACTGGATCGACGTCCGCCTCGAGCAGCCCGCGCCGAATGTCGACGCCATCGGCGCCTGGGTCGAGGTGCGCGCCGACGGGCGTACGACCGAGCGCGAGGTCACGGTCGGTGGCGGGCACGTGAGCGGAGAGCTCGGCTGGCTCCACGCGGGCATCGGCGAGGCACGCGATGCCGAGGTGCGCGTGCAGTGGCCGGATGGCACGGTCGGACCTTGGGTCACGGTGCCCGCTGACGCGCGCGCGACGATCGCGCGCGGCGACCCGGCTCCGCGCCTTTGGGCCCCGGAGGAGTGACGGCATGGCATCGACGCAGACCACCGCCCGTTTGGCCGAGATCCCATTGCCGGATTTCGGGATGCCCGACACCGAACCGCTGCTCCCGACGACGATCTTCGTTGAGCGGCTGACCCGCCTCCGCTCGGCTATGGGCGCACGCGGATACACCCACCTCGTCGTCTGGGCCGACCGCGAGCACAGCGCGAACCTCGCCTATGTCAGCGGCTTCGACCCGCGCTTCGAGGAGGCGGTGTTGATCGTCGGGCCCTCCGGCGAGCCTGCCCTCTTGGTGGGCAACGAATGCGCGGGCATGGCGGCCGCCGCCCCCCTCCCGATGCGGCTCGTGTCCTTCCAGGACTTGAGCCTCCCGGGCCAGCCGCGTGACGCGTCCGCATCTCTGCCCGAGATCCTCCGCGACGAGGGCATCTCGAGCGACAGCCGGGTCGGGGTCGTCGGCTGGAAGACGTACGCGACGCGCGACGTGATGGAGGTCCCGGCGTTCCTCGTCGACGAGATCCGACGGGCGACTCCCGGCGGGCTCGTCGAGAACGCGACCGACATCCTCATCGACACGTCAGACGGCTTGCGCGTCGTGAACGAGGTGCACCAGCTCGCCGCGTTCGAGTGGGCGGCCTGCCAGACGTCTGCGGGTGTGCGACGCGTCCTCACCGGGTTGCGGCCGGGCATGACCGAACGAGACTGCGCGCGCCTCCTGGAGTGGAACGGCGCCCCACTGTCGTGTCACTTGATGCTCACCGCCGGGCCGCGCGCCCGGCTCGGGCTGCTCAGTCCCGGCGATCGACCGATCGAGCGAGGCGATCCCTTCACCATCGCGTTCGGGATCTGGGGCGCGCTCAACTGCCGGGCCGGCTTCCTGGTCGAGGATGCGCACCAGTTGCCGGAGGGAGCAAAGGACTACGTCGAGCGACTCGTGGCGCCCTACTTCGAAGCCGTGGCCGACGTGGTACCGCGCGCTGCACATCGGCCAGGTCGGTGGTGAGCTGCAGCGCATCGCCGACCACCACCTCGGCGACCCGTTCTTCGGCGTTCACCTGAACCCGGGCCACCAGCTGCACCTCGACGAGTGGGTCAACTCGCCGGTGTTCCCGAACTCCCGAGTCGAGCTGCGCTCGGGCATGACGCTGCAGTGCGACATCATCCCCGCTACCGGCACTCCGTACTTCACGACGAACATCGAAGACGGTGTCGCGTTGGCGGACGAGTCGCTGCGCGGCGAGCTGGCGGCGGCCTACCCCGCGGCGTGGAGTCGCATCCAAGCACGGCGTCGGCTTCATGGCTGACGCGCTCGGCATCGAGCTCCACGCCGACGTGCTGCCGTTCTCGAACCTCGCCGGTCATCTGACGCCGTTCCTGCTGCGGGCCGACCGGGCGATGACCCTCGCCGCTTGACCGAACTCAGTCGTCCGCTGGTATCGGCAGCACCGCGACGTTGAGCCATCGGGCGCCGGTGGCTCGCCGCATGACGAACGTCTGCGGCGAACGGCGACGACTCGCGTGCTTGCAGGTTGCCCGCCGCGTCGTAGGTCTCGGTGATCACCTCGCCTTGCGACTCCAGACCGAGGCTCAGGCCGTCTTGCTTGCCGAAGGGGACGAGCAGGGTGACGTGCACGTCGTCGATCTCATACCGCTCGACGTCAGTCGTTCCGCTCGCTGCGCCCTCTCGCAGACGAGCCCGCATCTCGTCGAGCCGATCGCCGTGGTCGACGGCTTCCAGGATCGTGGGGTCGGCGCGGAGCAGCGCCTGGTTCTCGAGCTGCAGGTTCTCGACGAGAGCCAGCACGATCTCGCGGGCACCGGCACCGGTGATCTCGTGATTCCAGTCCAGGACGTCCTGCTCGACCGAGATCGAGGGGAACGTGGCGGGGTCGACGTCATGGGGCACCCGACCGAGGACGTCCGCGGCCGTCGGGACGGCGCCGCCGCGAGCGGGAGTGCCCGCTGCGACGATGGCGGCTCCGAGCCCCACGATCACCAACAGGAAGATCCCCATCCGAAGGACGAACGGCGGCATCGTGAGCTGGGCGCGGCGACCGGCGATCGGGGCGAGCATGCCTACGAGCGGACGGCACGCGCAGACGACGGCCAGTCCGCCGAGGAGAGCCACCTTCGAGCCGAACTCGTTCGTCTGAGGTGCCATGAGGAGCGTGCTGGCAACGGCGACGAGGAATCCGAACAGGACACGACCGGAGCGCCCGGACGGGATGGTCTTGGGGTCGGTGATCATGAAGAACAGGAAGATCAGGACCTCCGGAGAGGTGACGATCACCCGCCAGTAGTCGAAGCCCGAGACCGGCGCGAACGCCCACCGGGCGACCATCGAATGACCCGACGCCGCGAGCACGCCGATCCCCACCGCGAGGGTGACCCAGAACGTGGCCGCCATCGCGATGAGCCCGAGGCGGGCGGTGATGAGAAGACCGCCGCCGATGATGACGGCGTACGCCAGGATCATTCCGATGTTGAGGGGCGCCCACCAGAAGTCGAGGGGCTCGAGGCGCGTGCTGCCGAAGACGATGAACACGATGACGAGCCCGATGTTCGACGGATTGAACACGTGCGAACCGCGATACCGGATGAGGTACTTGGTCGCGAGGGAGAACGCCGCCACGCCTGCGAACACCCACCACGCGTGCGTGCTCCAGGGGTCGTCCGGGGTGCCGGGCACACGGAGGATGAGCGCGACACCGCTTCCCGTCAACATCGCGCTCGCCGGCCAAACGAGGGACCGTTGCGCTCGGAAGGTCAGCGTCACTTCGATGAGGGCGGCCGTAAGGATCGCGGCGAGGATCTGCGGCACGCTGACCTGGAAGCGCAGCGTCACCTGACCGAGGAAGTGAATCGTGATGATGATCGCGGCGACGTGCAGCCGCGGGTCGCGAACGTCCGGCAGGGTCGCCGGGTAGGTCGTCGTGCCGAGCGTGAGCGTTCGCGTGCTCACGTCGTCAGGTCGTGCCGACGCCGAGCGCGTCGGCGACTCGGTTGATGTAGTTGAACCAGGCCGCGATCAACGTGATCTGAAGGATGGCGCGGTCATCGAACCCGGCGGCACGCAAGCGGGCGTGGTGTTCGTCGGTCACGCTCGTGGCGTCGAGCGTGATCTGCTCTGCGTACTCGAGCATGGCCCGGTCGGCGGAGCTGATCGGCGCGCTGCGGAAGCCATCACGGACGGCGTCGGCGAGCTCCTCGTCCAACGTGGCGCGACGAAGGAACTCCGTATGAGACACGGTGCAGTAGTACGTGCGGTTCGTTGCCGACACCACCGTGGCGATCATCTCGTGCTGGCGACGGTCGAGCGGCAGCTCTGGCGACATCAGTGCCCCGAACGTCGCGAAGGCGTGGTGCAGCGCCTCGGGGATCAGCGAATGGGCCGCCACGATGCCGTCTTCATCGGCGACGAACGGCGGCGACCGGTGCCGCGTACTCGCTCGGATAGAGGGCGTGCTGCGCCTCCCGGGCGAGACGCAGCGCTTCATCGGCGTCGTCGAACGCAACCGTCTTGATGCGAGTCATCGCCCGCAGCCCCCCACATCCATGAGTGGCACGGTAGATCGCCGACTCACGAGGATCACACCGCGGACCGCCGCGGTGCGCGTGCTCAGCGAGCGCCGAGCAGGTGCTCGAGCGCGAGCTGGCTGAGCCGAACGAAGCCGTAGCCCTTCACCCCGAGGGTGTCGGCGTCGAAGCTCTCGAACGCCGACCGATCGGCAAGCAGGTCTGAGATCGACTCGCCCGGAGCGAGCGTGGGCTGGGCGAGCTCGGGCACCTTGCTCTCGGCGAGCGCGGCCTGCACCTCGGGATCGGCGCGGATACGCCGCGGCCCGCTCCTTCAACAGGAGGTACGTGCGCATGTTGGCCGCGGCCGAGACCCAGACCCCGTCGATGTCCTCGGTACGGAGCGGCTTGTAGTCGAAGTGGCGCGGTCCCTCGTACGCGCGCCCGCCCGCGGGGCCGCCGCTTTCCAACAGGTCGACGAGGAAGAACGCACTCATCACGTCGCCGTGACCGAACACGAGATCTTGGTCGTACTTCACCCCACGCTGACCGTTGAGGTCGATGTGGAAGAGCTTGTCCTGCCAGAGCGCTTGCGCGATCCCGTGGACGAAGTTGAGCCCGGCCATCTGCTCATGGCCGACCTCGGGGTTGAGGCCGACCATGTCGCTGTGCTCGAGCGTGGTGATGAACGCCGAGCGCGTGACCGATCGTCGGCAACAGGATGTCGCCGCGCGGCTCGTTTGGCTTGGGTTCGAGCGCGAAGCGGATGCGATACCCGCGGTCGATGACGTACTGCGCGAGCGTGTCGAGGCCCTCGCGGTAACGGTCGAGCGCGGCGCGCACATCCTTCGCGGCGTCGGTCTCCGAGCCCTCGCGTCCGCCCCAGAACACGTATGTCTCCGCGCCGAGCTCGGCGGCGAGGTCGAGGTTGCGCATGACCTTGCGGAGCGCGTATCGGCGCACGGCGCGGTCGTTGCTGGTGAACGCGCCGTCCTTGAACACCGGGTGGAAGAACAAGTTCGTCGTGACCATCGGCACGACGAGGCCGGTCTCTTCGAGCGCGGCGCGGAACCGCTTGATCAGCCGTTCGCGCTCCCCGTCGGGCGAGCCCATCGGCACCACGTCGTCGTCGTGGAAGCTGACGCCGTACGCGCCGAGCTCGGCGAGCCGGTGCACCGACTCGACGGGGTCGAGAGCGGGGCGCGTCGCATCGCCGAATGGGTCGCGGGCCTGCCAGCCAACGGTCCAAAGGCCGAACGAGAACCGATCCTCACGCGTGGGTGCTGCTGCCATGGCGTCCATCGTGTCACCACCCAGAGGGCCGCGCCCTCAGCTCGCGAGTCGCGTCGCGAGCAAGGGCGTGCCATCGGGGCGGGCGAAGCTGAGGCTGCCGTCGGGCGCTCGGGCCATCGCCCAACCCCCTTCGTGCATGGCCTTGTGATGGTGGTTGCACAGCAAGGCGAGGTTGGCCAGGTCGGTGGTGCCGCCGGCGGGCCAGGGCACGATGTGGTGGCCCTCGCACCATCCAGGCGGTCTGTCGCAGCCCGGGAACACGCATCCGCGGTCGCGCAGCGTGAGCGCTCGTCGTTGCGTGGTGCTGACCGTGCGCCGGGCTCGGCCGTAGTCGAGGACCTCCCCGGAGCCGCCCAACACAACGGGGATGATGCTGGCGTCGCACGCCATGCGGCGCACGGTCGCAGGGTGAAGGGGCTCGCCGGTCGCGTCGACGGCCGCCGGCCCGACGCCGCTCACGAGGTCGTCGAGGCTGATCGTGACGGAAAGCGTCGGTCGCCCACGCTCGGCTCCGACCGCGCGCCGGATCATCTCCGCGAGTGCAGCCGCCCTCCGTTGTGCGGCCGTGCGTGTGAGACCGTCTGACTCCCGCTCGGCTCGCCAGAGTCGCTCGTACTCGGCGTCGACTGCCGCCTTGATGACCGCTCCGTCCTCGCTCGTGTACATCCCGTCGAGGGCCGTCGCGCCATCAAAGGTGGTCGACACATGAAGGCGATCACCGTCGCCGTTCGCGTCGCCTCTCCCGCCATCGGGATCGGCGCGAAGGAGCCAGTGGCGCAGGAACTGTGCTGTCTCATCGACGGTGAGCTCACGAGCGTGGGTGACGAGCATCGCCTCGTCGCGCTCGAACGCCTTGGCGGCCGTCTCGCTGCGTCCCGCGGCGTTGGCCAGCAGCACGACCTTCGCTCCACCGAGCTCACCTCGACCGGCAGCAGCTTCGGTCAGCGGCATCAATCGCAGTCGCCGCGCCGTGCGGACAAGGGTGGCCGCCGACCCGCGACTCAGCTCACACCGATACGCGAGCCAGGCCGTTCCCGACGTCGCGCCGTCGTTCGCCCACACCATCCGGGCGTCCCACGCGGCGACAGCGCGGGCCATCGCGACCTCGACGCGGGATCGCTGAGCGTCCAGCTGCTGCACGAGCGCGGACAACTCCGCATCGGTCAGCGAATCCGGATCGACTTCCCACAGCTCGGCGACGTCCACGCGTCCTCACGGTCACGATCGGTCATCACACACTCGAGGGAAGTGACCCCATCATAAGGAGGGGGTGGGACATTCCCGTCCGGCCGCACGGCTACCCGTCGACCAGGCGCTGCATCAGGGCGATGTCGAGCCAGCGGTTGAACTTGCGGCCGACCTCGCGTTCGATGCCCACCAGCTCGAAGCCGCACGACCGGTGGAGGGCGACCGACGCTTGGCCGCTCGCCTCGATACGAGCCATGACGGCATGGAAGCCATGGCGCCGGGCGACGTCGACCATCTCGGTGAGCAGCGCCTTGCCGATGCCCTTGCCTTGGAAATCGCTGCGGACGTACACGGAGTCCTCGACGGTGGTGCGATAGGCGGCGCGTTCCTTATAGGGCGAGAGCGACGCGAAGCCCAAGACCTCGCTGCCCTCGACCGCGACGACCGCGGCGAACGCTCCCGATCGCTCGGCGAGCCACTCCCGCTGATCGGCGAGGGAACGCGTGACGAGATCGAAGGTCGCGGTCGTGTTCTCGACCTCGAAGTTGTAGATCACGCGCATCGGCTCGGCATCGTCGACGGTCGCGAGCCGCAGCAACATGGCGGCAGACGCTAACGGGCGCCGGCGATGGCGCCGGGTGGCTCACCGAGGCGTCAGGCTTGGGTGCTGAGGTCGACCGCGTCGGCGTCTTCCTCCATTGACGGCGCCGCCTCGAGGATCCCGATCTCACCGGTCAGCGCCTCCAGGCGAGCCCACGTGAGGACGTCGGGATCGTTGGTGAGGAGGAGCACCTGGGGACTGCCCGCTGATCGGCTCAGCAGCTCGAGCAATGCCGGCTTCACCGATGCGTCCAGCGCGAGGAACGGATCGTCGAGGAGCAGTGGCAGGCTCTCACCTTCGGGGCCGAGGTTGCGAACGTCCGAGAGATGCGTGACGAGCGCGTGTGCGAGGTTCGCGGCGAGGCCGCCCTCGACCGGCTCGTAGGTCTCCTGCGTTCCGTTCAGTGGGCTGGCACCGCGCTGGAGGAGGGCGGCCGCGATGATCTCCTCGCGGTGTGCGAGCGCCCACTCGGCCGAGATCTCGCCGACGAGGTCGCGCCAAGTTTCCGCCGCCCTCTTGTGGTCCCCGGCGGTGGCTGCCTTCTTCCGGGTCTCGTTGGTCGACAGCATCGTGTTGACCCGCTCGAGGTGGAAGCCGAGGTACGACTGCGCGCCCGCCTCGCTGAGTGCCTCTTGCTCTGCATGGGACGCTCGGTCGATGCGCTTCTGCGCGAGGAAGGCCACTCCCATCGAGACCGCGGTGCCGAGCAGCAGCGGGAGTGAGAGCACCGGCGCGACCAGCGCCGCGGGGACGGCGAGGATCGCGGTGCCCGCAGCGATGCGATAGGTCAGCTTGTGGACGCGCTCCTCCTTCGCGATCGCGGCCTCGAAGTCGCTGTGCAGCTCTTCGACGCGGTCGACAACCTCGGGGGCGTCGGTCGGCGCGGGCCTGTCGAGGGCGACCGTGTCGTCTTGCCGACCCGCATCTTCCGTCGCGATGACCCGCTCAGCAGTCGCCCACAGGGCGCGCTGGTCGACCGCGGCGAGAAGTGTGATGCGCTCACCGATCGGATCGACGGCCGCGAAGTCCTTCGGCCCGAGCACGAGGTGCTCCGCAGCGGTAGCGGCGGTGAGTCCCGAGCGCTGCAGGAGGTCGATCTGGCCGCCGCCGCCGCTCACGAACTCGTGGCTGACGTCCTCCGCGGTGGTGACGTCGATGACGCGGTGGCGCTCGCCCTTCGGGCGGAACACCGCGAGGTGCCGGCCGGCCGCGTCACGCAGCTCGAGGTGCACGCCCGTGCGGCTGCCTCCGAGCGCGCCGATGATCTCGCCGATGAGGCTGTCGCGCTCCGCCGGACCGAGGCCCGAGATCACAGACAGCCGCGGATGCAGGTCGAGCGTGAACGTCCCGCCGCCTGCCTCGATGATCACTCGCTGGCACTTCACCATCCTCCGAATCGGCAGGCTGGTCGCCGCAATTGAGCCGAACGGCCCAGGTCGTGCCATCGCTAGGATGCCGGTCCGGCTCCGGGTGCACCCCTTTGGTGCATCGGGCGCCACGCCCTCTTAGCTCAGTCGGCAGAGCACAGCCATGGTAAGGCTGGTGTCGTGGGTTCGATTCCCACAGAGGGCTCCCGGCCCCGGGCCCGTTCCGGTTCCGGCGCACCTGGCGGCGTAGCTCAGTTGGTCAGAGCACTCGGCTCATAATCGAGTGGTCGTCGGTTCGAGTCCGACCGCCGCTACCAGACGTTCCATTCGTCCCCTAACGACAGACCTCGAAGAAAGGGTGAGCTCGCATGAGCAAGGCGAAGTTTGAGCGGAATAAGCCGCATGTGAATGTGGGGACGATGGGTCATATCGATCATGGGAAGACGACGTTGACGGCGGCGATCACCAAGACGTTGGCGGAGTCGAATCCGAATGTGGTGTTCACGCCGTTCGATCAGATTGATAAGGCGCCGGAGGAGAAGGCGCGGGGGATCACGATCTCGATCGCGCATGTGGAGTACGAGACCGCGAATCGGCATTACGCGCATGTGGATATGCCGGGGCATGCGGATTACATCAAGAACATGATCACGGGGGCGGCGCAGGTGGACGGGGCGATTTTGGTGGTGGCGGCGACGGATGGGCCGATGCCTCAGACCCGGGAGCATGTGCTGTTGGCCCGTCAGGTGGGGGTGCCCTACATCGTGGTGGCGTTGAACAAGGCCGACGCGGTGGATGATGAGGAGTTGTTGGAGCTGGTGGAGCTCGAGGTGCGCGAGCTGCTGACCAACTATGGGTTCCCCGGTGATGATCTGCCGGTGATCCGGGTGTCGGCGTTGAAGGCGTTGGAGGGCGACCCGGAGTGGCAGCCCAAGATCGTGGAGTTGATGGACGCGGTCGACAGTTATGTGCCCGAACCGCAGCGGGATTTGGACAAGCCGTTTTTGATGCCGATCGAGGATGTGTTCACGATCACCGGGCGGGGGACGGTGGTGACCGGGAAGGTGGAGCAGGGGATGGTCCACACCGGCGACGAGGTCGAGATCGTCGGGTTGCGCCCGACGACCAAGACGGTGTGCACGGGGGTGGAGATGTTCCGCAAGATCCTCGATGAGGGTCATGCGGGCGACAACATCGGCGCGTTGTTGCGGGGCACGAAGAAAGAGGAGGTGGAGCGGGGCCAGGTGTTGTGCAAGCCCGGCTCGATCACTCCGCACACGAACTTCGAGGCGCAGGTGTATGTGTTGGGCAAGGACGAGGGCGGCCGCCACAAGCCGTTCTTCAACAACTACCGGCCCCAGTTCTACTTCCGGACCACCGACGTGACCGGCTCGATCACGTTGCCGGAGGGGACCGAGATGGTGATGCCGGGCGACAACACCGTCATGACCGTGGAGCTCGGCAAACCGATCGCCATGGACGAAGGACTGCTGTTTTCCATCCGCGAAGGCGGACGCACCGTCGGCTCCGGCCGCGTCGTCAAGATCCTCAAGTAACCCGACTCGCCACTGCGAGGTCACAAACGATGACGAGAACGCCGGAGATCGATCAGCTCGTCGTGGAGGCCCGCGACGGAAGCCGATCGGCCTTCGACGAGCTCGTCCGAGCAACGTACGACGACACGTACACGCTCGCTCATCGACTGACCGGCAACGAGGAGGACGCGCGAGACGTGGTGCAGGACGCCTACCTCCGAGCCTTCCGAGGCATTCGCCAGTTCCGCGGCGACGCGCAGTTCTCGACATGGATGTACCGCATCACCGCGAACTGCGCGGCGACGCACATGGGCCGGCGCCGTCGCCACCAGCACGACGAGCTCGACGAGGATGCTCCGGTGATCGACACCCGTGCCGAGGTCGACCCCCAGGCCCGGGCGGAAGCGTCGGCCACCCGCGATCAGCTCGAGGCGGCGCTCGCCGAGCTCCCCCCGCGGTTGCGCGCCGTCGTCGTGCTGCGCGACATCTACGACCTTCCTCACGAGTCCATCGCGGCCGAGCTCGGGATCTCGGCGACGGCGGCGAAGGTGCGGCTGCACCGAGCCCGTCGTCGCCTCCGCGAGCGCGTGTACGCGCCGTACCGGCGAGGGGTCAGCCCGTGCGGTGTGAGGCACTCTCCGAGCTGCTCGCCGAAGCCGCCGAGGGCCGGCCCGTCCAGGGTCGTTCGGCGCGCTCGCATGTCGAGCACTGTCTGCGGTGCCAGGCCGACCTGGCGCAGTACCGCCGGCTGCACCGGGGGCTGCGATCGCTGGCCGATCGGCGTGTGACGACGCCGGGCGACTGGGTGGAGGAGGTGCTCGCTGCGCTCGACGAGCAGTCGGCCGGCTCGACGGCCGGACGGGCGTTGCGCCGGGCCGCGGTGCTCGGAGGGATGGCCGCGGTGACGGCGGCGGGGGCGGCCAGCGTCCTCGTCCTGAGCACTCGATCTCGTCGCCGGCTGGCTGGGTGATCGCCCGCCTTTCCCGGGGGCTGCCTGGCCGTTCGAGAGCCCGCCCCTGCTAGGATTGCTCGTCCCGACCCTCCCTAGGGCAGTAGCTCAGTTGGAAGAGCTCCGGTCTCCAAAACCGGTGGTCGGGGGTTCGAGTCCCTCCTGCCCTGCTCCATTCCGCTCCCGAAATCTGTTCAAGGTGTCGTCATGGCAATGAACCGTGAGACCAAGCGCATGCTGCAGCGCCAAGGCCAACTCGGCGCCGATGGCGCGCCCGTGCGCGAGCGCAAGGCCGCGCCCACCCCGCGGCCGAAGCAGGAGCGCACGTCTCCGGGTCAGTTCCTCCACGAGGTGCGGGGCGAGCTGCGCAAGGTGGCCTGGCCCACCAAGTCCGAGGTCATCAACTACTCGATCATCGTGCTCATCACGGTCGTACTGCTGACGACGCTCATCGCGCTGCTCGACTGGGGCTTCGGTTCGGCCATCCTGCGGATCTACAACGCGGAATGAGCGACGACCTGTTCACTCCCGAGGCTGCCTCCACGGAGACGCCCGAGCCGGCGCCCGAACAGGGCGACGTCCTCGTCGCAGACGAGGCGGTCGTCTCGGACGACGTGCCCGTCCAGCAAGACGCGCTGGTCGAGCAAGACGTGCTCGTCGATGACGAGATCCTCGACGCGGACGAGGACGACGAGGACGACGAAGAGGCTCCCCGGCAGGAGAGCCCGTACGACCGTCCCGGTCGCTGGTTCGTCGTGCACACGCAGTCGGGCTACGAGAAGAAGGTCAAGCAGAACCTCGAGGCCCGTACGCAGTCGATGAACGCCGAGGACAAGATCTTCGAAGTCGTCATCCCGATGGAAGACGTCGTCGAGTTCAAGAACGGTCGCAAGGTCGTCGTGCAGAAGAAGGTCTTCCCCGGCTACCTGCTCGTGCGCTGCGACATGGACGACGACTCTTGGTACGTCATCCGCAACACGCCGGGTGTCACCGGCTTCGTCGGGCAGGGCGCGAAGCCGTCGCCGCTGCCCCGTCGCGACGTCGAGTCGTTCCTGCAGGTCAAGATCGAGGGCGACGAGCCCGCGAAGCGCAGCAAGCCGCGCTTGGAGTACGAGGTGGGTGAGTCGGTGCGGGTGAAGGAAGGCCCGTTCGCCGACTTCTCGGGCCAGATCGCCGAGATCAACGCCGACCAGCTCAAGCTCAAGGTGCTCGTCAACATCTTCGGCCGCGAGACCCTGGTGGAGATGGACTTCAGCCAGGTCGCCAAGCTCTAAAGAAGGAGAACACCCCCGTCATGGCCAAGAAGAAGGTCGCGGCCGTCGTCAAGATCCAGATCCAGGCCGGCAAAGCCACGCCCGCGCCGCCCGTCGGCACCGCGCTCGGCCCGCACGGCGTCGCGATCATGGACTTCTGCAAGGCGTACAACGCAGCGACCGAAGCCCAGACCGGCACGGTCGTGCCCGTCGAGATCACGGTGTTCGAGGATCGGTCGTTCACGTTCGTCCTCAAGACGCCGCCGGCCCCGGTGCTGCTACGCGCGGCTGCCGGTCTCGAGAAGGGCTCGAAGACCCCCGGTCGCGAGGACGTCGGCACCGTCACCGAGGATCAGATCGCTGAGATCGCGAAGGTCAAGATGCCCGACCTCAACGCCAACGACCTCGACGCCGCCAAGCTTCAGATCAAGGGCACCGCGCGGTCGATGGGCATCACCGTCGTCTGACACATCGACAAACAACATCCACGGCGCGACCGGGACGACCTCGCCCGGCCGCCACGAACACGAGGGAGCCATCAATGGCGAAAGGCAAGAGATACGTCGACGCGGCCAAGCGTTTCGACCGAGACGAGCTGTATCCCCCCAATGAGGCCGTGAGCTTCGCGAAGGATCTGTCGTCGGCGAAGTTCGACGAGACGATCGAGCTCGCGGTGCGCCTCGGGGTGGATCCGCGCAAGGCCGATCAGATCGTGCGGGGCACCGTCGCGCTGCCGTCGGGCACCGGCAAGGACGTGCGGGTCGCCGTCTTCGCCGCTGGTGAAGCCGCCGCCGAGGCCCGCGCCGCTGGCGCTGACCTCGTAGGCGCCGACGACCTCGCCGCCGACATCGAGAAGGGCATGCTCGACTTCGACGTCGCCATCGCGACTCCCGATCTCATGCCGATGGTCGGCAAGCTCGGTCGCGTGCTCGGCCCTCGCGGCCTCATGCCGAACCCGAAGACCGGCACGGTGACCACTGACGTGGGCAAGGCCGTGGGCGAGTTCAAGGGCGGCAAGGTCGAGTACCGCACCGATCGCCACGGCAACGTGCACGTCCCCCTCGGCAAGGCGAGCTTCCCGATCGACGCGCTCCTCACGAACTATGGGGCGGTGCTCGACGAGTTGCAGCGCGCGCGGCCTGCGTCCGCGAAGGGGCGGTACCTCCGCCACGTCACCGTGTCGTCGACGATGGGACCCGGCATCAAGATCGACCCGGCGCACGCGCGGCCGGAGGACGCGAAGGCCGCCAGCTGAGCGAACCCGAGCGGCTGACCGACGAAGAGCTGGCGGCGGTCGCCCCGCCGGCGTTCTGGGATCGGTTCGGGCTTCGCGGCCCGGTCATCATCTTCACTGGATCGGCCGAAACGCGAAGCGGATGGTCGTCGCCGCGCTCGGGTTCACGGTGCTCGGTGCCGGCGTGGCGATGCTCGCGCTTCCGGGGCCCGGCGTCATCGTCATCATCGTCGGCCTGGCCATCCTCGCGACCGAGTTCGCATGGGCGGAGCGCGCGCTCGACAAGACGATGGGACGCGCGACGTCGGCGGCGGGCGCGGTCACGGGCAGCGTCGCCGGACGGGTGATGCTCGCGCTGAGTGGATGCGCGTTGATCGGCGTCGGTGTGGTGATGCTCGTCGCCGAGAGGTTCGACGACTGGCAGACCGCCGGATTCGGCCTGATCGTCGCCGGCTCGGCGGGGCTCGCGACGCTCCTTCCGCCGGTGCAGGCCTGGATCGCCCGCGAACAGGCCGAGCGCGCGCGGCAGGACGGGAAGAGAGCTGACCGGGCTGGTGCCGGCGGCGCAATGCGCCGCCGGGTGCGCGAAGCACCGATTGCCGAGCGAAGCGAGCGGCGACGATCGAAGCGGAGCGGAGAGCGGAGCCGGCTGGTGAGACGGCGGGGCGGCCTCTACACTGACCACCCACAACTGATCTCTGCTCGCCGCAGACATCCGGTGCCCCTGGGCTGAATGGGTCGCAAACCCGCCGGACGAGGCGAACTCCTCCACTGCTATCCGGGGCGTTCGCGTCCGCGAGCGTCCCGTTTGCTGTCTAGAGCCCGAGGGCTCTGAGTGGAGGAGCGCGATGGAGAACCCGAGGGCCGAGAAGGTGGCCGTCGTCACGGAAGTTCGTGACCGGCTGACCCAGGCCGACGCCGCGCTACTCACCGAGTACCGCGGCCTCGACGTAAAGGCGATGGCCGAGCTGCGGCGAGCGCTGCGGGCGGCCGGAGGCGACTACAAGATCTACAAGAACACGTTGGTGCGCCTCGCCGCCCGCGACGCCGGCATCGACCAGCTGGACGTGCTGCTCACCGGACCGACCGCGATCGCGTTCGTCGACGGTGACGCGGCCGCAGTCGCCAAGGCACTGCGCGACTACGCCAAGACCAACCCGAACCTCATCGTCAAGGGTGGGTTGCTCGGACAGCGCTTGCTCAGCACTGGCGACATCGCTGCGCTCGCCGACCTTCCGTCGCGTGAAGCCGTGCTCGCTCGGCTCGCTGGCGCCCTGCAGGCGCCCATCGCTGCAGCTGGCCGGCCTGCTCGCGGCGCTGCCCCGCAACTTCGCGTACGGCCTGAAGGCGCTGATCGACGAGCAGGGCGGCGTGCCCGAGGCTCCGATCGAGGAAGCGGCCCCGGAAGCACCCGCCGCCGAGGCACCACCGGCCGCCGAGGCACCCGCTGCCGAAGCACCCGCTGCCGAGGCACCCGCTGCCGAAGCACCCGCCGCCGACGCACCCGCGGCCGAGGCAGCGGACGCACAGGCGGAAGCCGCCCCATCCGCAGAGCCCGAAACCGTGGAGCCCGAAGCCGCGCCCGCCGAAGCCGCGCCCGCCGAAGCCGCGCCTGTCGCAACATCCGAAACGTCCGACCCGACCGCATCCGAAACACCGGAACAGGAGTAACCCCACCATGGCCACCAAGGAAGAGATCCTCGACGCGATCTCCAGCATGACCGTCCTCGAGCTCTCCGAGCTGCTGAAGGACTTCGAAGAGCGCTTCAACGTCACTGCAGCCGCGCCGGTCGCGGTCGCAGCTGCCGCGCCCGCGGGCGGTGGCGGTGCCGGTGGCGGCGACGAGGCCGAGGAGCAGGACGAGTTCGACGTCGTGCTGACGATGGCCGGCGAGAAGAAGATCCAGGTCATCAAGGAGGTGCGCGCGCTCACGAACCTCGGCCTCAAGGAGGCCAAGGACCTCGTCGACGGTGCGCCCAAGACGGTGCTCGAGAAGGTGTCGAAGGAAGACGCCGCCAAGGCCAAGGCGCAGCTCGAAGAGGCCGGCGCCACCGTCGAGCTCAAGTAATCGCGGGGACCTGACGCGGGCCGGCCCCCCGGGGCCCGGCCCGCGGTCCTTGACGCATCCCGCCTGCTCTCCTACCCTTCAAGCGCCCCTACGGGTTGCCCGACGGCCGGAATGGCTTTCGGGTTGATTCTGTGCGCTTTCACCGGTACGATCACCGGTTGCCGTGCGTCCCCCTTTGCTTCGCCGTTCCTTCGCGGCGTCCCGGCGCGCCTCGGCACTTGACGCCTACTTCTCTCAGGGAGCCGTAATTGCCCGCTCGTAGTGCTGTCCGTGAGCGTTATTCGTTCGCCAACCTCACCGAGCCCCTCGACCTGCCGGATCTCATTGCGATCCAGCGCGCCTCGTTCGAGTGGTTCCTGCTCCATGGCCTCGCGGAGACCTTCCGCGACATCAGCCCGATCAAGGACTTCACCGAGAACCTCCAGCTCGAGCTCGAGTTCGACCCGAATGACGAAGACCTGCGCCCGCCGCCCAAGTTCACGGTGGAGGAGTGCAAAGAGAAGGACATGACGTACTCCGCCCCGATCTTCGTACGGGCCCGCTTCGCCAACCGAAGCACCGGTGAGATCAAGGAGCAGACGGTCTTCATGGGGGACTTCCCGATGATGACCGACAAGGGCACGTTCATCATCAACGGCACCGAGCGCGTCGTCGTGTCGCAGCTCGTGCGGTCGCCGGGCGTGATCTTCCAGCCCGGCGAGCGCTTCCGCCTCCGGAACCTCGCAAAGCACCAGTGGGTCACGGGCACCATTCACCCGTATCGCGGTGAGTGGATCGAGTTCGACGTCGAACAGAAGCCGGGTAAGGACTTCACCGCCGGCACCCGCGTCGCCCGCAAGCGGCGCCTGTCGATCTTCGTGCTGCTGCGCGCTCTCGGATATGACGAGGAGAACGCTCCGGGCTTTCTCGACCGCTTCGTGCAGCACTTCGACTTCCTCGAGGGCCAGTGGGAGAAGGACCGCCACCTGGCACCGACCGAGGAGGAAGCCCTCGTCGAGATCTACAAGCGCGCTCGCCCCGGTGAGCCGCCCACCGTCGAGTCGGCGAAGGGCTACTTCCGCAAGGCGTTCTTCGAGAAGGGCCGCTACGACCTGTCTCGTGTCGGTCGCTACAAGCTGAACCGCAAGCTGGGCGTCGAGGTCGGCAGGCTCAGCGAGCTCTACGGGCTCGATCCCAAGGCGCGCAACAAGCTCGACGACCGGCTGCTCCTGGACATCCCGGATCCGGACCAGGAGGTGCTGTCGCGGTGCGAGGTGCTCGCGGCATGCAGCTACCTGCTCCACCTCACGAAGCAGGAGCCGGGGTACCGCCTCGATGACCAGGACCACTTCGCGAACCGGCGCATCCGCTCGGTCGGCGAGCTGATCCAGAACCAGGTCCGCATCGGCCTGTCGCGCATGGAGCGCGTCGTCCGTGAGCGCATGACCACCCAGGACGTCGAGGCGATCACGCCGCAGACGCTCATCAACATCCGGCCCGTCGTCGCGGCGATCAAGGAGTTCTTCGGCACCAGCCAGCTCTCCCAGTTCATGGACCAGGTGAACCCGCTGTCCGGGCTGACCCACCGTCGCCGCCTGTCCGCGCTCGGCCCCGGTGGCCTCTCACGTGAGCGCGCCGGATTCGAGGTCCGCGACGTCCACTTCAGCCACTACGGACGCATGTGCCCGATCGAGACACCTGAAGGCCCGAACATCGGCCTGATGGGCGCTCTCGCCACCTACGCACGGGTGAACGAGTTCGGCTTCATCGAGTCGCCCTACCGCAAGGTCATCAACGGCAAGGTCACCGACCAGATCGTCTACCTCGCCGCAGACGAGGAAGAGGAGTACGTCGTCGCCCAGGCGAACGCTCCGGTGAAGGCCGACGGCGCCTTCGCCGAGGAGCGCGTGCTCGTGCGCCAAAGCCCGCAGGCCGCGACGTTGTCGGACCTCAAGCTGCAGCTCGAGCGCGACGTCTTCTTCGGGGCCACCACCGACATCAGCTACGTCGACCCTCAAGAGGTCCAGCTGATGGACGTGTCGCCGAAGCAGATCGTCTCGGTGGCCACCGCGCTCATTCCGTTCCTCGAGCACGACGACGCGAACCGTGCGCTCATGGGCGCCAACATGCAGCGGCAGGCCGTGCCGCTCATCACCGCTGAGGCTCCGTACATCGGCACCGGCATCGAGGCGCGTGCCGCGCGCGACGCCGCCGACATGGTGCTCGCCGAGGAGGACGGCACGGTCCTCGACGTCACCGGTGATTCGATCACCGTCGAGTACAAGACCCAGGGCAAGCGCATCCACCGGCTCGCCAAGTTCCGCCGCTCGAACCAGGACACGTGCATCAACCACAAGCCGCGGGTGTTCGAAGGCGACCGCGTCAACAAGGGCGCGATCCTTGCGGACGGCCCGTCTACCGACGCCGGTGAGCTCGCGCTGGGCAAGAACCTGCTCGTCGCGTTCATGCCGTGGGAGGGCTACAACTTCGAGGACGCGATCATCCTGTCCGAGCGCCTCGTGCGCGACGACGTGCTCACGTCGATCCACATCCACGAGCACGAAGTCGATGCCCGCGACACCAAGCTCGGCCCCGAAGAGATCACGCGCGACATCCCGAACCTCTCTGAAGAGGTGCTCCGCGACCTCGACGAGCGCGGCATCGTGCGCGTCGGCGCCGAGGTAGGGCCGGGCGATGTGCTCGTCGGCAAGGTCACTCCCAAGGGTGAGACCGAGCTCACGCCCGAGGAGCGCCTGCTCCGCGCGATCTTCGGTGAGAAGGCCCGCGAGGTCCGCGACACCAGCCTCAAGGTGCCCCACGGCGAGTCGGGCAAGGTCATCGACGTCAAGGTGTTCAGCCGCGACGAGCACCACGAGTTGCCGCCGGGCGTCAACCAGCTCGTGCGCGTGTATGTCGCGCAGAAGCGCAAGATCAGCGTGGGCGACAAGCTCGCCGGCCGCCACGGCAACAAGGGCGTGATCTCCAAGATCCTGCCGATCGAAGACATGCCGTTCCTCGCGGACGGCACGCCGGTCGACATCATCCTCAACCCGCTCGGCGTGCCGAGTCGCATGAACGTGGGACAGGTGCTCGAGGCTCACCTCGGGTACGCGGCTCGTTGGGGTTGGGAGCACGAAGGCGAGCTCGTCGGTGACGAGCCGGTGCGCGGCACCGAGGGCAAGACCCGCCCGGCCACGCCGCCTTCGACCTTCGTCGCCACGCCCGTGTTCGACGGCGCGCACTGGGACGAAGAGGACCAGGCCGGCAAGCACATGACGATCAAGCAGATCTTCGGCAAGATCCGGCCCGACGGCGTCGACGGCGAGCGTCTCATCGCCGAGGACGGAAAGACGACTGCTCTACAACGGGCGCACCGGCGAGCCGTACGACCGGCCGATCACGGTCGGCTTCGTGTACATGCTGAAGCTGTCGCACTTGGTCGACGACAAGATCCACGCCCGGTCGACCGGCCCGTACTCGATGATCACGCAGCAGCCCCTCGGCGGAAAGGCGCAGTTCGGCGGGCAGCGCTTCGGCGAGATGGAGGTCTGGGCACTCGAGGCCTACGGCGCCGCCTACTGCCTGCAAGAGCTGCTCACGATCAAGAGCGACGACGTCTTGGGCCGCGTGAAGGTCTACGAGGCCATCGTGAAGGGCGAGAACATCCCCGAGCCCGGCATCCCCGAGAGCTTCAAGGTGCTCATCAAGGAGATGCAGGCGCTGTGCCTCAACGTCGAGGTGCTCGCCGAGGACGGGGCCGAGATCGAGATGCGAGAGCTCGACGAGGACGTGTTCCGCACGGCCGAAGAGCTCGGTATCGACATCAGCCGGCCCGAACGGGGCAGTGACGAAGAGGACGAGCGACGCCGCGAGAGGACGTACTGATGCTCGACGTCAACGACTTCAATCAGCTGCGCATCGGGTTGGCCACGGCCGACGCGATTCGCACGTGGTCGAACGGTGAGGTCAAGAAGCCCGAGACCATCAACTACCGCACGCTCAAGCCCGAGAAGGACGGACTCTTCTGCGAGAAGATCTTCGGCCCGACGAAGGACTGGGAGTGCTACTGCGGCAAGTACAAGCGCGTGCGCTTCAAGGGCATCATCTGCGAGCGCTGTGGCGTCGAAGTCACGCGCTCGAAGGTGCGCCGCGAGCGCATGGGCCACATCGAGCTCGCCGCGCCCGTCGTGCACATCTGGTACCTGCGCGGCACGCGTTCGTGGCTGGCCTACCTGCTCGCCGGTCTCGAGCCGAAGGAAGAGCTGAAGGCCAAGCAGCTCGAGAAGGTCATCTACTTCGCGGCGAACCTCGTCACGTGGGTCGACGAGGAGCGGCGCCACACGGACCTCCCGAACCTGCAGGCCGAGCTGGCCGAGGAGCTCGACGAGATCCGCAAGCAGACCGAGCTCGACGTCGACCGTCGGTTCAAGGAGCTCGAGGCCGAGATCAAGGCTCTCGAGTCGGAGGACGCGAAGGACTCCGAGGTCAAGGCCCGCCAGCGTGCGGGCGAGAAGGACGCGGCCTCGATCCGCGAGCGCGGCGAGGCCGAGCTCGAGCTCGTGCAGCGCGCGTTCGACGAGTTCGGTTCGCTCCACGGCCGCAAGATCATCGAAGACGAGATGCTGTGGCGCGAGCTGCAGATCCGCTACGGCGAGTACTTCCAGGGCGGCATGGGCGCCGACGCGATCGCGCAGCTCATCGACCGCATCGACTTCGACGAGGAGGAGATCAAGCTCCGCGACGCGATCGACGAGGGCGAGGGCAAGAAGCGCCTCTCCGCGCAGCGTCGCCAGAAGGCGATCAAGCGTCTGAAGATCGTCACTGCGTTCAACCGCCGCGACGACCACGACCGCCGCGCGAACGACCCGCGGGCGATGATCCTCGACGTCGTGCCGGTGATCCCGCCCGAGCTGCGCCCGATGGTGCAGCTCGACGGTGGTCGCTTCGCGACCTCCGACCTGAACGACCTCTACCGCCGGGTCATCAACCGGAACAACCGGCTGAAGCGCCTGCTCGACCTCGGTGCGCCCGAGATCATCGTCAACAACGAGAAGCGCATGCTGCAGGAGGCCGTCGACGCGCTGTTCGACAACGGCCGCCGCGGTCGTCCGGTCACCGGGCCGGGCAACCGTCCGCTCAAGTCGCTCTCCGACATGCTGAAGGGCAAGCAGGGCCGGTTCCGTCAGAACCTGCTCGGCAAGCGCGTCGACTACTCGGGCCGCTCGGTCATCGTGGTCGGCCCGACACTGCGGCTGCACCAGTGCGGTCTGCCGAAGCTGATGGCGCTCGAGCTGTTCAAGCCCTTCGTGATGAAGCGGCTCGTCGACCTCGAGCTCGCGCAGAACATCAAGTCGGCGAAGCGGATGGTCGAGCGCCGTCGCCCGCAGGTGTGGGACGTGCTCGAGGAGGTCATCAAGGAGCATCCGGTGCTGCTCAACCGGGCGCCCACGCTCCACCGCCTCGGCATCCAGGCCTTCGAGCCCGTGCTCGTCGAGGGCAAGGCCATCCAGATCCACCCGCTCGTGTGCACCGCGTTCAACGCGGACTTCGACGGCGACCAGATGGCCGTGCACCTCCCGCTGTCGGCCGAGGCCCAGGCCGAGAGCCGCGTGCTCATGCTGTCGGCGAACAACATCTTGTCGCCCGCCTCGGGCCGGCCGATCGTGGTGCCGACCCAGGACATGGTCATCGGTGGCTACTACCTCACCGAGGAAGTAGCCGGCGCAAAGGGCGAAGGTCGGGTCTTCCGGCACCGCTGGGAGGTGGAGCGCGCGCTCGACGAGGGGTCGGTGAGCATTCACGCGCCGATCACGTTCCGCGAAGGCCACGACGAGGAGGGCAACCCCGTCGCGCGGTCCACGACCGCGGGTCGCCTGCTCTTCGAGGCCGCTCTACCGCAAGACCTATGTCAACGAGTTCGGCCACGTGACGACGCCGGTGAAGAAGAAGGACTTCGGCGTCATCGTCGAGAACCTCTCCGACCACTACCGCAAGGCGGAGATCGCCGAGTCGCTCGACGCGATCAAGGACCTCTGCTACCGGTACGCGTCGCAGTCCGGTCTCACGATCTCGATCGCGGACGTGAAGACGCCGCCCGAGAAGCGCAAGATCCTCGACGACACCGAGAAGGACGCGGAGAAGTTCGAGACCCAGTTCCGCCGCGGCATCATCACCGACGGCGAGCGGCGCCAGAAGGAAGTCGAGATCTGGGGCGAGGCCACCGCGCAGGTGCAGGACGCGATGGAGAAGGTGCTCAAGGCCGAGCAGTTCAACCCCATCGACATGATGGTGGGCTCCGGAGCCCGAGGGAACATGATGCAGGTCAAGCAGATCGCCGGCATGCGCGGTCTCGTGGCCAACCCTCGCGGCGACATGATCCCCCGCCCGATCAAGTCGAACTTCCGTGAAGGCCTCTCGATGCTCGAGTACTTCATCGCGACGCCGGGCGCCCGCAAGGGTCTCGTCGACACCGCGCTCCGTACCGCCGACTCGGGTTACCTCACGCGCCGTCTCGTCGACGTCGCGCAAGAGCTCATCATCCGTGAGGACGACTGCGGCACCACGCTCGGCGTCTGGGTCGAGAACGTCATCCCGGACACGCCGAGCCGCCGCTCGTACCTCGAGACCAAGCTCTTCGGCCGGGCGTTGGTCACCGACGTCGACGCTCGCGGACGGCACCGTCCTCGAGGTCGGGCAGCCCGCTCAGCGACGCGCAGGTCGAGCTGCTCCGCGACGACGCCAGCGTCGACCGGGTGCGCGTGCGGTCGGTGCTCACGTGCGAGGCCAAGCTCGGCATCTGCGCCACCTGCTACGGCCTCTCGCTCGCGACCGGCAAGGACATCGAGATCGGCGAGGCGGTCGGCGTCATCGCCGCTCAGTCCATCGGTGAGCCCGGTACCCAGCTCACGATGCGGACCTTCCACACCGGAGGTGTGGCCGGCCAGGACATCGCCGGCGGTCTGCCTCGCGTCGTCGAGCTGTTCGAGGCTCGCACGCCGCGCGGCAAGGCCGTGCTCGCACGGTCGTCGGGCGTCGTGCGCATCGCGGAGGACGAGGGCAAGGGGCGCACCATCACCGTCGTCGCGGACGACGGTGCCGAAGACGCGTACCTCGTGCCGAGCGCCAGCCGTCTGGCCGTCATCGAAGGCCAGGAGGTCCGCGCCGGCGACGCGCTCGTCGGCGACGACAAGACCCCGCGTGACCCGAAGGAGCTCCTCGAGATCAAGGGGGTGCGTGAGACCCAGCAGTATCTGGTCGAAGAGGTCCAAAAGGTGTATCGCGATCAGGGTGTGTCGATCCACGACAAGCACGTCGAGCTGATCGTGCGCCAGATGACCCGCCGCATCGGCGTGCAGGAGCCGGGCGACTCCAACTTCCTGCCGGGCGAGCGCGTCGACCAGCGCGCGTTCCGCGACACCAACCGCGAGCTCGTCGAGGACGGCAAGCGACCCGCCGAGGGTCGTCCTGAGCTCATGGGCATCACGAAGGCGTCGCTGGCCACCGACTCGTGGCTGTCGGCGGCGTCGTTCCAGGAGACGACTCGTGTGCTCACCGAGGCCGCCATCGACGGCCGCGGCGACAACCTCGTCGGCCTGAAGGAGAACATCATCATCGGCAAGCTCATCCCGGCCGGCACCGGCATGGGCCTCTACCGCGAGTTCGAGACCAAGCGCTCCCGACTACCAGCCGATGGAGTTCTGGTCGTCTGACTCGCCGGCCGACTTCCTCGCCAGCCTGCAGGGCGACTACCAGCCCGAGACCGAGTACGCCGAAGTCGTCGACATCGGCGACGGGGTCGGGTTGACCGACGCCGTCTCCGAGGGCTGACTCATGCCGACGGGGGTGGCTGGCCGGTGGCTGGTCACCCTCCTCGGCGCGATCGTCGTCCGGTGCCGCGTTGTCGGCGCGTGCGCCGGCTCGCAGATCGACGAACGCACCGCGGTCGCGAGTGAACGTCGAGCGCGGCACCGCGACGACCGTCGAGCTCGCGATCCCCGTCGGGGGCGCGCCGACGACGCGTTCGGGTGCGGTCACGGTTATCGCATCGAGGACCGCACCGAACGAGGTGAGCAGCAGCTTCGTCACCGACCTCTCTTCGCTCCCCGACGCGGTCGAGCTCACCGAGTCGGTCGGGCTGCGGTTCGTGTCCGCGTTGTCGCTCGTCGGGCACCGACGCGATCGTGATCGCGCTCGCGTTCGCTCCGTCGGAGGAGGACCGCGTCAGCATGCTCGCCGACGCGCTCCTCGACGGGCGTGAGCGGCGGGACCCCGACCGAGACCATCAGCGTGGCGGGCGAACCGGCCGTGCTGATCGAAGGAGAGGACTCCACCACCGGCGAGCAGTTCCAGATGGTGTTCTGGCAGGGGGAGGACATCTCATTGCTGCTCGTCGGGTTGATCAACGACCGTGACGGCCTGCAGGAGATGGCCGACGCGTTCGTTGCGGCGAACCACCCGACTGCCTGACCGACTGCTCCGGACTGAGCAGAAGGGACGTCCCGTGCGCCGGTCGATCGACGACTACCCCTACGACCCCGCCGATGGCGTCGACGGCGACGACGAGCTCGCCCGGATCTCCTGGGCGGTCGCGATCGCCGACGACTACGACGACGGTCAGCCCCGGGTGGTCCTGACGGTGGAGGAGGTCGGCCGCCCCGGGCAGGGCCTCGTCACCCACCTGTCCCCCGGGATCGCGCGTCGACTGCGGGGGGCGATCCGGGATGCGCTGGTCGAGGTGGGTGAGGAAACCGGGCCGTGACCTGCACGGTCTGATCTTCCAGGGGTGTGGCTAATCCCGACAAAGTAGGTCATAATTCGTCGGGTGACCGACACGCTGCCCGCCCGGACGGGCCTCGGCCCCGGTGGGCTGCGCACGCGCCCGATCGACGCCGAGCAGCTCGCGGACATCGAGAAGTTCGAGCAGATGCTCGTTCGCTACCTCGCGGGCGACCTCACTGAGGACGTGTTCCGCGTGTTCCGCCTCGGCAACGGCATCTACGGTCAGCGGCAGGGCGGCCAGAGCCAGATGGTGCGGGTGAAGGTGCCGTACGGGTCGATCGAGCCCGAACAGCTCGAGATGGTCGGCTGGCTCGTCGACAACTACTCGCGTGGCTGGGGCCACATCACCACGCGGCAGAACATCCAGTTCCACTTCGTCGCGCTCACGAAGATCCCGGAAGTCATGCGCCACCTCGCGTCGGTGGGCCTGACGACACGCGAGGCGTGCGGCGACACGGTTCGCAACATCCAGGGCTGTCACCTCGCGGGCGCGTGCCCGCACGAGGTGCTGGACATCAGCCCCTGGGCCGAGGCCGCGTTCCGTCACTTCGTGCGCAACCCTCTCGGCCAGCGCCTACCCCGCAAGTTCAAAATCAACTTCTCGGGCTGCCAGACCGACTGCGGCCAGGCGATGTTCAACGACGTCGGCATCATCGCGACGAAGCGGACGAACGACGCGGGTGAGGTCGAGTCCGGCTTCCGGGTGTACATCGCCGGAGGGCTGGGCGCGAACCCGCACCCCGCGCTCGCCCTCGAGGACTTCACGTCCCGCGAGGAGCTGTTGCCGACGATCGAAGCGCTGCTGCGGGTGTTCGACCAGACGGGCAACCGCGACAACAAGCTGCGAGCGCGGATGAAGTGGCTCGTCGACACGCTGGGCTTCGACGAGCTGAAGCGCCGCGTGCTCGCGACTCGTCTGCTCTTGCCGGCATCGTCGACCTGGCCGGGTGGCATCCCGGATGTGGTCGAGGAGCGCGGCGATGGACCGGCCGGTGTCTCGGCCGCGGTGACGCCCACGGTGATGGGTCAGGGCACGCCGGTCACGTTGCGAGCGCGTGACCCGCAGGATCGCTGGGACCAGGCGAACGTCGTGCGCGGCATCGCGAGCGGTCGGGTGTCGGCCTACGCGTACGCGCCGCTGGGCGACATCACCGGCGACCAGTTCCGCGCGTTGGCATCGATCCAACGCGAGCTCGGCGCGGATGTTCGGCTCACGAACCGACAGAACGTCGTGTTCCGCGGGCTGACCGAGGAGCAGCTGCCCGGTGCTCTACGAGCGTCTGATCCGCATCGGCATGGCCGACCCGGGCGCGGAGCTCGCGCGTGACGTCGTCGCCTGTCCCGGCGCCGACACCTGCAACCTCGCCGTCACGCAGTCGCGTGGTCTCGCCAAGGCGATCGGCGACGCGCTCGAGGACGAGGGGCTCGCCGAGGTCGGCGGCGTTCGCATCAACATCTCCGGCTGCACGAACTCGTGCGGGCAGCACCACGCGGTCGATATCGGGTTCTTCGGCGTCGAGCGCCGTGCCCATGACCAAGCGGCGCCGGGCTACACGATGCTGCTCGGCGGCTACGTCGGCCAGGAGCAGATCCACTTCGGCGACAAGGCGCTGCGCCTGCCCGCCCGCACGGCCCCGCAGGCCGCAGTACGGGTGGTGCGCCGGTTCGCCGACGAGCGTGCGCCCGGCGAGACGTTCCGCGCCTGGCTCGACCGCGTCGGCGGGGCAACTGCGGTCGCCAAGGACCTCAGCGAGCTGGACGTGTTCCCGACTCCCGCCGACGGGCCCGACTTCTACGTCGATTACGGCGAGACCGGTCCGTACGTGAAGGAGATCGGCGAGTCCGAGTGCGCGACCTGACCCGACCCTGACGCTGCGGCCCGGAGCGGGAGGGCGGGTTGCCCATGAGGGGCGCCACCCCTAGGATTGAACGGTTCGTCGGGCGCTCCGTCGCGCCCCTGAGGTCCCTCCCGTCAGCCCGTTCGTTCTGAGGTAACGCGTGCCCACGATTCAACAGCTGGTCCGCAAAGGTCGCGAGACCAAGACCGACAAGTCCAAGACGCCGGCCCTGAAGGGCGCGCCCCAGCGGCGGGGCGTGTGCACCCGCGTGTACACGAACACTCCAAAGAAGCCGAACTCGGCGCTGCGCAAGGTCGCTCGCGTCCGCCTCACGAGCGGGGTCGAGGTCACCGCATACATCCCGGGCGAGGGACACAACCTGCAGGAGCACTCGATCGTGCTCGTGCGCGGCGGTCGTGTGAAGGACCTGCCGGGCGTGCGGTACAAGATCATCCGCGGCACCCTCGACGCGGCCGGCGTGAAGAACCGCAAGCAGGCGCGCAGCCGCTACGGCGCCAAGAAGGAGAAGTAGAGGTGCCCCGCAAAGGTCCCGCCCCGCGCCGCGAGCTGTCGCCCGATCCGATCTACCGCTCGGTCCTGGTCACCCAGGTGGTCAACAAGGTCCTGAAGCGCGGCAAGCGGTCGGTCGCCGAGAAGATCGTCTACGACGCGTTCGAACGTCATCGAGGAGAAGACGGGCGCCGAGCCGATCGCCACGTTGAAGCGGGCGATCGACAACGTGAAGCCGCCGCTCCAGGTGAAGAGCCGGCGCGTCGGTGGCGCCACCTACCAGGTGCCGGTCGAGGTGCGGCCGCGCCAGGCGACGACGCTCGCGATCCGTTGGACCGTGGGCTTCGCCGGGCAGCGTCGGGAGAAGACGATGTCGCAGCGACTCGCCAACGAGCTGCTCGATGCCTCGAACGGTGTGGGCGCTTCGATCAAGCGCCGCGACGACATGCAGAAGATGGCGGAGGCGAACCGGGCCTACGCCCACTACCGCTGGTAATCCCCCGACGCGAACCGGGGGCCAGCCCCGGCGCTGACAACGACCGGGCCTGGGGCCCGGTCGTGTCATGTATCCCCCCGGTACGACGACGTGAAGAAGAAGTGACGAGCAGATGGCAGAGCAGCGAGCATTCACCCTAGAGAAGACCCGCAACATCGGGATCATGGCGCACATCGACGCGGGCAAGACCACGACGACCGAGCGCATCCTCTACTACACCGGCAAGACCTACAAGATCGGTGAGGTGCACGAAGGCGCCGCGGTGATGGACCACATGGTCCAGGAGCAAGAGCGCGGCATCACGATCACCTCCGCGGCCACGACGTGTGAGTGGCGCGACCACCGCATCAACATCATCGACACCCCCGGCCACGTCGACTTCACGATCGAAGTCGAGCGGTCGCTGCGCGTGCTCGACGGGGCGGTCGCGGTGTTCGACTCGGTCGCCGGCGTCGAGCCGCAGACCGAGACGGTGTGGCGTCAGGCGAACCGCTACCGCGTGCCGCGCATCTGCTTCGTCAACAAGATGGACCGCATCGGTGCCGACTTCTACCGCACCGTCGGGATGATCGAGGACCGGCTCGAGGCCGTGCCCGCCGTCATCCAGCTGCCGGTCGGGGCCGAGGGCCACTTCCGCGGCATCGTCGACCTCGTCACCATGACCGCGAAGATCTGGGACGAGGGCATGGGCGAGGACTGGAAGGAGACCGACATCCCGCTCGAGCTCGAGTCCGACGCGCTCGAGTGGCGGACGAAGCTCCTCGATGTCGTCGCCAGCCACGACGACGATCTCATGGAGAAGTACCTCAGCGACGAGGAGCTCGATCCCGAAGAGATCAAGGCCGTTATGCGGAAGGGCACCATCGACTTCGCGTTCGTGCCCGTGCTGTGCGGGTCCGCGTTCAAGAACAAGGGCGTGCAGCCCATGCTCGACGCGGTCGTCGACTTCCTGCCGTCTCCGCTCGACCTCCCGGTCACGACGGGCCTCGACGTCAAGGGCCTCGAGGTGCTCGAGCGGCCGGCCGACGAGAACGCGCCGTTCTCCGCGCTCGCGTTCAAGATCGTGTCCGACCAGTTCGGCAAGCTCACCTACTTCCGCGTGTACTCGGGCCGCTCGAGAAGGGCGGCGACGTCTACAACTCGACGAAGGATCGCAAGGAGCGCATCGGCCGCATCCTGCTGATGCACGCGAACCACCGCGAGGACATGGAGGTCGCGCGCGCCGGTGACATCGTCGCGGGGCTCGGCTTCAAGTCGACGACGACCGGTGACACGTTGTGCGACCGCGCGCATCCGATCGTGCTCGAGCGCATGGAGTTCCCCGAGCCGGTCATCCACGTCGCGGTCGAGCCGAAGACGAAGGTCGATCAGGACAAGCTCGGCAAGGCGCTCTACGCGCTGTCCGACGAGGACCCGACGTTCCGCGTGCGCACCGACGACGAGACCGGCCAGACCGTGATCTCGGGAATGGGCGAGCTGCACCTCGAGGTGCTGGTCGACCGCATGCTGCGCGAGTTCAACGTCGACGCGACGGTGGGCAAGCCACAGGTCGCGTACCGCGAGACGATCACGAAGCCGGTGCACAACGTCGTGTATCGCCACGTCAAGCAGACCGGTGGTTCGGGCCAGTTCGCGCACGTCGTGATCGACCTCGAGCCGACCGGCCCCGGCGGCGGCTACGAGTTCATCGACAAGATCACGGGCGGGCGCATCCCGCGTGAGTTCATCCCGGCAGTCGACCAGGGCATCCAGGCGTCACTCGACGCCGGCGTGCTGGCGGGCTATCCCACCGTCGACGTGCGAGCGGTGCTCACTGACGGCTCGGCCCACGACGTCGACTCCTCGGAGATGGCGTTCAAGGTCGCGGGCTCGATGGCGTTCAAGGAAGCGGCCCGCAAGGCCAATCCCGTGCTGCTCGAGCCGATCATGGGTGTCGAGGTCGTCACCCCCGACGACTACATGGGCGATGTCATGGGCGACCTGTCCAGCCGGCGCGGCAAGATCGAGGGCATGGAGCAGCGAGGAAGCAGTCAGGTGATCCGCGCGCAAGTGCCCCTGTCAGACATGTTCGGCTACGCTACCGACCTCCGGTCGCGCACCCAGGGGCGTGCGACTTACACGATGCAGTTCCACTCCTACCAGCAGGTTCCCGATTCGATCTCCAAGGAGATCGTCGCCCGGGTCCGCGGCGAGTGATTCATCTCCATCCCATCTACTACCCAGTCACGATCAGCAACGAGAGGGCATCGCGATGAGCAAGGCGAAGTTTGAGCGGAATAAGCCGCATGTGAATGTGGGGACGATGGGTCATATCGATCATGGGAAGACGACGTTGACGGCGGCGATCACCAAGACGTTGGCGGAGTCGAATCCGAATGTGGTGTTCACGCCGTTCGATCAGATTGATAAGGCGCCGGAGGAGAAGGCGCGGGGGATCACGATCTCGATCGCGCATGTGGAGTACGAGACCGCGAATCGGCATTACGCGCATGTGGATATGCCGGGGCATGCGGATTACATCAAGAACATGATCACCGGGGCGGCGCAGGTGGACGGGGCGATTTTGGTGGTGGCGGCGACGGACGGGCCGATGCCTCAGACCCGTGAGCATGTGCTTGTTGGCCCGTCAGGTGGGGGTGCCGTACATCGTGGTGGCGTTGAACAAGGCCGACGCGGTGGATGATGAGGAGCTGTTGGAGCTGGTGGAGCTCGAGGTGCGCGAGCTGCTGACGAACTATGGGTTCCCGGGTGATGATCTGCCGGTGATCCGGGTGTCGGCGTTGAAGGCGTTGGAGGGCGACCCGGAGTGGCAGCCCAAGATCGTGGAGTTGATGGACGCGGTCGATGCAGTATGTGCCCGAACCGCAGCGGGATTTGGACAAGCCGTTCTTGATGCCGATCGAGGATGTGTTCACGATCACCGGGCGGGGGACGGTGGTGACCGGGAAGGTGGAGCAGGGGATGGTCCACACCGGCGACGAGGTCGAGATCGTCGGGTTGCGCCCGACGACCAAGACGGTGTGCACGGGGGTGGAGATGTTCCGCAAGATCCTCGATGAGGGTCATGCGGGCGACAACATCGGCGCGTTGTTGCGGGGCACGAAGAAAGAGGAGGTGGAGCGGGGCCAGGTGTTGTGCAAGCCCGGCTCGATCACGCCGCACACGAACTTCGAGGCGCAGGTGTATGTGTTGGGCAAGGACGAGGGCGGCCGCCACAAGCCGTTCTTCAACAACTACCGGCCCCAGTTCTACTTCCGGACCACCGACGTGACCGGCTCGATCACGCTTGCCGGAGGGGACCGAGATGGTGATGCCGGGCGACAACACCGTCATGACCGTGGAGCTCGGCAAACCGATCGCCATGGACGAAGGACTGCTGTTTTCCATCCGCGAAGGCGGACGCACCGTCGGCTCCGGCCGCGTCGTCAAGATCCTCAAGTAGGGCTTGCCGACATGAGCAGCATCCGCATCCGCTTGAAGGCATACGACCACGAGATCATCGACCAGTCGACGCGCAAGATCGTCGAGACGGTCGTGCGCACCCAGGCGACGGTGCGGGGTCCGATCCCGCTACCGACCGAGAAGCACCGCTTCACGGTCATCCGCGGCCCGTTCAAGGACAAGGACTCCCGCGAGCACTTCGAGATGCGGATCCACAAGCGGCTGATCGACATCGTCGAGCCGTCGCCGAAGACCGTGGACTCGCTGCAGCGTCTCGAGCTGCCCGCCGGCGTCGACATCGAGATCAAGATCCAGGCCTAGAGCGCTGTCCAACCGGGGCGCTCGCGCCCCGGGCGTTCTCGTGTGAGAAGGCGGCCATTCGTGGCCGCTTTTCGCGCCAGAACCACGGGTCGCGCTCAGCCCGCGTCGGCGAGGTCGCCGAACGCGAGCTTGGCGTTGTCGGCGGCGCGGCGACCGCCGGCCCACCCCGCGGGATCGGCCGCACCACGCGTGCGTAGGACGGTCAACTTGCCGTAGCGCTGGTCGACAAAGTCGTCGATCGTCGCCGCTTGTGAGCGCAGCACCGGCAGGAACGACGCACCGTGGTCCGCCTCGGCTTCCTTCATCACGGCGTCGTTGATCTCGCGAAGCCGCTCGCCGATGCGCCACGCGAACGCGTAGAGAAACGACGATCGGTATGACCGAGTCGAGCCGGTAGCTCTCATGAGCGCGGTCTGTGCTTGCACGAGCAGCGATGTGAAGAGCAGGTCGACGCCGGCGAGGTCGGACGGCATGCCGATCACCTCGGTGAGGTCGCACCCGCCCAGGTGGACGGTGCGGCAGCGAGAGGCTCGCGCGACCACCGCCAGCAGGTGGGCCTTCGCCTTTCGGTAGGGAGGGTCGACAGGCACGCGGATCACGCTCGGCCCCGCGCCGGCGTGCGCCGTGCAGCCCTGGACCGCGGCGGCGTCGACTGCGTGTTTGGTCATGAGCTCTTGCGCCTTGGCCGTGAACGTCAGCGCCTCGGCCTCGAACGTCGTCGACTCGGCCTTGGCCAGCAGCGCGCGGATCTTGGCGAGCACCGGGTCGGCGGTCGCCGTCGTGGCCTGTGGCAGAGGCCGAAGGACAGGCAGCATCACGAGGTTGTGCAGCGCGTCGACCACCGCGCCCATGGACGCGGCCCGATCGAGCCCCTCGCGTGCAGCGAAGCCGCCGAGCCAGCCGTCGCCTCCCGTCGCTCGGGGGAGCTGGAGCGCTTCGATCTGCTCGCGCCTCGCTGTGTTCCCTGCGCAGCCCGGCTGCGACGCGTGATCGACGGCGATGACGAGGGCGATCAGCTGGCCGGCGACCTTGCTGGCGCTGCCGCGGTAGCCCTGTCGATGCAGCTCGATCGGCTGCCATCCTCGGCCCCACGCGGCGCGCACCTGCGCGAGCAGGAGCGACTCAGCTTCGTGGTCGACCTCGCCCGCGGGCATCGAGCAGAGGAGCTCGGTCAGGCCGAATTGGTTGGAGCCGTTGGCGAGCAGCCAGAGAAGGCTGCGAGGGGTGTGCGTGGCCATGGGTGGTGCCTCTCGACGATGTGCTCGGAGGCGTCGCGGGGCCGACGCGAGGTGTGGGCACTGTAACGAGGGGGTGGGACACTTTCGCCATGACCGATCTGATCCTCGACTCGCTGCAGCGGCGGATGCGCGCGATGCACTCGCTGTACTACGACGCGGTGGACACGATGACGATCGATCACGTGAACCACTTCGAACGCGAGGGCGTGGTGCCCATCGCGTTCTGCCTGTTCCACATCACGAACATGATCGACGCCTCGTTCCTGGCGATGACCGGGACGTCCCCGATCTGGAACGACGACTGGGCCGCGAAGGTGAACATGACGATCAACGACCACGGCAAGCACCGCACGGTCGACGAGATGGTCAACCAGCGAATCGGCGACTACGACGCGTTCCAGGAGTACATGCGGGCGGTGTTCACGCGCACCGAGGATTGGCTCGACCAGCTCGATCCCGCCGAGCTCGCGCGAGTCGTGGTCGACCCGACCGTTCCCGCCGCACATCGCCAGCACCTACAGCGCCCGGGTCGCGGGACCCGAGGGCATCACGCTCCTCGACGCGACCGAGTGCTGGATCTACCAGCACGGCCTGCGCCACATGGGCGAGATCGAGCTCGCCCGCGGCTTCGTCGGTCTGCAGGGGATGACGTCGTAGCAGCCCGCGAGCGACCGGACGCGAAGCTCGCGTCCGGTCGCTGTTGTAGGTCCGGCAGCGTTACGGACCCACGAGGGTGTTGCCCCACGTGGCGGCGCGCTCGGCCGGGGTCATCGCGCTGACGGCGTCGATGTAGTCCTGACGAGGGTTGCTGACAGGGATGTTGCCCCACGTCGCTGCGAGCTGCTCAGGAGTCATCGCGGTGACGCCCTCGACGTAGGAGGGTTCCGAGCTCGCCCGGTTGTCGGTTGAATCGAGGACCGCTTGGGCCCCGGTAGTGAGCGCCACACTCAGGGCGGCGACGCCGACCACCAGGCCGACGAGGTGACTGCGCTTCATCTGGATGGTTCCGGACTGGATGGTCGTCGTTGCGTTCATGTCCCTGCTCCTTCGTCGTGATCCGCTGCGGTTCTCACGATGCGGCTCAGGGGCAGGGGTCCGGAACCGGGAAAGCCCTACGTTTGGCACTCGTCGCCCTTGAGATCAGCGGGCCGGAACTTGCACGCCAGGGCCCCGAGAGGGGCCAAATCGGCGCGAGTTGACCCCAATCGGGCGTGGCTGGCGGGCGCGAGGGTCTGGGGCCGCGCTGAGCGGGGTCGGCTGGCGCGTTCCCAGCCCGTCCCGATAGGCTCTCTCAGCCCGAGCACGGGCCTTGTGCCCTGTGCCGGACCACTTCGCTTCACCTGTTCGTAGCCGTCCGTCAACCGATGTCCGTGTGAGCCCGCGCCGCCCGATCTTCGGGGCACAGCGAGGGGACCGCACGGCGAAACCGATCCAGCGCTCCGCCGGCAGCAGCCGTGCGGAGCGCCCGCGTGAGAAGCCAAAGGACCTCCCATGGCGACGAAAGCCATCGTCGGCGAAAAAGTGGGCATGACCCAGGTGTGGAGCGATGACAACCGCGTCATCCCCGTCACCGTGCTCAAAGTCGCCCCGGCACGCATCGTGCAGGTCAAGACGAGTGAGCGCGACGGGTACACCGCCCTTCAGGTCACGTACGGCCACAAGAACCCTCGCAAGCTCACCAAGCCCGAGGCCGGCCACTTCGAGAAGGCGGGCGTGCAGGCCGGCACCAACCTGGTCGAGCTGCGCATCGACGACATCGACGGCTTCTCGGTCGGTGACGAGCTCAAGGTCGACGTGCTCGAGGCCGGGGAGCGGGTCGACGTCACCGCGGTGAGCCGAGGCAAGGGCTTCGCTGGCGTCATGAAGCGCCACAACTTCTCCGGTCAGAAGGCCAGCCACGGCACGCACCGCGTCCACCGCATGCCGGGCTCGATCGGGTCGTGTGCGACGCCGGGTCGTGTGTTCCGCGGGATGAAGATGGCCGGCCGTCTGGGTGGCGAGAAGGTGACGACGTTGAACCTCGAGGTCGTCGCCGCCGACCCGGAGCGCGACCTGCTGCTCGTGAAGGGCTCGGTGCCGGGTCCTGCGGGCGGGGTCGTGCTCGTTCGCAACGCCGTGAAGGACGGAGGGGTGAAGTAGCCATGGCGACCGTCACCGTGCGCACCCCCGCTGGCGCCGAAGCCGGCACCGTCGAGCTCGCCGACGAGGTGTTCGGCGTGCAGCCCCACGTCCCGGTCATGCACCAGGTCGTCGTCGCCCAGCTCGCCGCTCGCCGTGCGGGCACGCAGAGCACCAAGACCCGCTCCGAAGTGCGTGGCGGCGGCGCCAAGCCGTTCCGCCAGAAGGGCACCGGCCGGGCGCGCGCCGGCTCGATCCGTGCGCCGCACTGGACCGGCGGTGGCGTGGCCCTCGGCCCCAAGCCCCGCAGCTATGCGCAGCGCACCCCCAAGAAGATGATCAAGCTCGCCCTCCGCTCGGCGCTGTCCGATCGTGCCGCCGAGGGCAAGGTCGTCGTGGTCGACGGCTGGGGATGGGACGCTCCGAAGACCGCGAGCGCGAAGGCCGCGCTGAGCGCCCTCGAGCTCGATGGTCGCATCCTGGTGGTGCTCGGTGAGACCGAGGCCGACACCGCTGCCGCATTGAGCTTCCGCAACTTGCCCGAGGTGCAGCTGCTGTCGGCGAACGAGCTCAACGCCTACGACGTGCTCTGCAACGACTGGATCGTCTTCACGAAAGAGACGCTCCCGGCAGTCAAGGGAGCGAGCGAATGAAAGATCCCCGCGACGTCATCATCGAGCCGGTCGTGAGCGAGAAGTCGTACGCGCTGCTCGAGGGCAACGTCTACACCTTCATCGTCCATCAGTCGGCGAGCAAGCCCGAGATCCACGACGCCGTCGAGTCCATCTTCAACGTGAAGGTGTTGAAGGTGAACACGCTGAACCGCAAGGGGAAGCGCAAGCGCAACCGGCGTCAGAACACGTTCGGAACTCGTCCCAACACCAAGCGAGCGATCGTCACCCTTGCGGGCGACGAGCGCATCGAGCTGTTCGAGAGCTGAGTCGGAGAACCTGGTCATGGCCCTTCGCAAACGCAAGCCCACCAGCCCGGGACGGCGGTTCCAGACGGTCTCCGACTTCTCGGAGATCACCAAGGACCGTCCCGAGAAGTCGCTGCTGGCGCCCAAGCCGCGTACCGGCGGTCGCAACAGCTATGGCCGCAAGACCGCTCGTCACCGCGGCGGCGGCCACAAGCAGCAGTACCGCATCATCGACTTCAAGCGCACCAAGGACGGGGTGCCCGCGAAGGTCGCGGCGATCGAGTACGACCCGAACCGCAACTGCCGCATCGCGCTGCTGCACTACTACGACGGCGAGAAGCGCTACATCCTCGCTCCCAACCGCGTCGGTGTCGGCGAGGTGCTGCAGAGCGGACAAGGCTCGGAGATCAAGGCCGGCAACGCCCTGCCGCTGCGCTACATCCCCGTCGGTACCGTGATCCACAACGTCGAGTTCAAGCCGGGTGCGGGCGGGAAGATGGCTCGCAGTGCGGGCTCGAGCGTGCAGCTCGTCGCGAAGGAAGGCGACTTCGCCACGCTGCGCCTCCCCAGCACCGAGATGCGTCGAGTGCCGATCGACTGCCGCGCGACCGTCGGTGAAGTCGGCAACGCGGAGGCCGAGCTCATCAAGATCGGCAAGGCCGGCCGCAACCGCTGGAAGGGCGTGCGCCCGCAGACGCGTGGCGTCGCCATGAATCCGGTCGATCACCCGCTCGGTGGCGGCGAAGGCAAGACCTCAGGCGGACGCCATCCGGTGTCGCCGTGGGGCAAGCCCGAAGGCCGGACCCGCGACAAGACCAAGCCGTCCCAGAAGCTCATCGTCCGGCGTCGCCGCACACGCGGCTCGCGGAGGTAAATGGCATGCCCCGTTCGTTGAAGAAGGGTCCGTTCATCGACAGCCACCTCTTGAAGAAGGTGGATGCCCTGAACACCGCGGGCGAGAAGCGCGTCATCAAGACGTGGTCGCGCCGCTCGACGATCATCCCCGAGATGGTCGGTCACACCATCGCGGTGCACGACGGACGCAAGCACGTGCCGGTCTACATCACCGAGTCGATGGTGGGTCACAAGCTCGGTGAGTTCTCCCCGACGCGCACCTTCAGGTTCCACGCCGGTCAGGAGAGGAGCGCTCGCCGATGACCGGTCCCAAGACCAACGAGCGTCCGGGCACGCGCGCCGAGGCGCGCTACATCCGCATGTCCGCCTCGAAGGCGCGTGCGGTGCTCGACCTCATCCGCGGCTTGGATGTCGCGCAGGCCGAGCAGGTCCTGCAGTTCTGTGAGCGCGATGCCGCGATCCCGATCCGCAAGTGCCTCGCTTCGGCGATTGCCAACGCGGAGCACAACGACTCGCAGCTCGTCGACGAGCTGTATGTCTCCGCGTGCTACGCGGACGAGGGTCCGACGCTGAAGCGCTGGCGCCCGCGTGCGCGCGGCCGCGCCACCCGCATCCGCAAGCGCACCTGCCACATCGTCGTGATCGTCAGCCGCATGCCCGAGGATCTGCTCGAGCGCCAGCGGGCGCGTGACGAGGCCAAGCCCTCGAACCGCGCCGCTCGCCGCACAGGCCAGCAGGCCCAGGCCGCACGACGGGAGCGCGTCGCCCGCAGCCGGGCCGCCGCCGCTGAAGCCGCCGGTGAGCACGAGCACGACCACGAGCACGACGAAGAAGCGCCCCAGGAGGCACTCGACGAGGTCGAGGTCGACGAGGTCGAGACGGACGAGGTCGAGACGGACGAGGTCGAGACGGACGAGGTCGAGACGGACGAGGTCGACGAGCGGTCGAGGACATTGCACCTGAGGCAGAGGCCGACGAGGCGGACGCCAGCGACGAGGCGTCAGCCGAGGAGCCAGACGACGCAGAGGCAGTCGACACGGAGCCAGACGACGCGGAGACAGACGGAACGGAGTCCAAGTAATGGGCCAGAAGGTCAACCCGTACGGGTTCCGCCTCGGCGTGACCACCGATTGGAAGAGCCGGTGGTTCAGCGACCGCGAGTACACGGACTACCTCATCGAGGACTGGAAGATCCGCGACTACCTGATGACCCAGGTGCCGCACGCCGCGATCAGCCGTATCGAGGTCGAGCGCACCCGTGACCGACTGCGCATCGATGTGCACACGGCGCGTCCCGGCATCGTCATCGGCCGCCGTGGCGCCGAGGCCGACCGCCTGCGCGCCGGCCTCACGAAGATCACCGGAAACAACAAGGTGCAGCTGAACATCCAGGAGATCAAGCAGCCCGAGCTCGATGCTGCCCTCATCGCGCAGGGCGTCGCCGATCAGCTGGCAGGACGCGTTGCATTCCGCCGCGCGATGAAGCGCGCGGTGCAGAACGCGCAAAAGGCCGGCGCGCTCGGCATCCGCGTGCAGTGCTCCGGTCGCCTGGGCGGCGCCGAGATGAGCCGCACCGAGTGGTACCGCGAGGGTCGCGTGCCGCTGCACACGCTCCGGGCCGACATCGACTACGGCTTCCGTGAGGCCAAGACCACCTACGGCCGCATCGGCGTGAAGGTCTGGATCTACAAGGGCGACATCCTCCCGTACAAGCAGACCGCCGAGGACAAGATCGCTCGCGAGGCCGCGATGGCCGTCGGCGAGACGAGCGGTGGCCAGCCCCGCAAGGTCGTGTCGTCCGCAGCGCGTCCCCGCAAGGCCGACGGCACTCCCGAAGAGGTCGTCGAGCCGACGCCGCTGCTCAAGGAAGCCGATCCCGAGCTCGAGAAGCTGCTCGCGGACGAGGAAGAGATCGAGCGCCGCACCCGCACCCAACACGAGACGCCGCACTTCCGGCCCCACGAGGACTGACCGTCATGTTGATGCCCAAGAAGATCAAGCATCGCAAGCAGCAGCGAGGCCGCACCCGCGGTGTCGCATCTGGCGGCGCGTTCGTGTCGTTCGGCGAGTACGGCATCCAGGCGCTCGAGCCCGGCTGGATCACCGCCCGCCAGATCGAGGCTGCTCGTATCGCGATGACCCGCCACATCAAGCGCGGCGGCAAGGTCTGGATCAACCTGTTCCCGGACAAGCCCGTCACCGCGAAGCCCGCCGAGACCCGCATGGGTTCGGGCAAGGGCAACCCGGAGCACTGGGTCGCCGTGGTGAAGCCGGGCCGCGTGATGTTCGAGCTCTCGTATCCGAACGCGGACATCGCGAAGGCCGCGCTCGAGCGAGCCATCCAGAAGCTGCCTATCAAGGCCCGCGTGATCTCCCGTGAGGAGGGCATCTGATGCCGACGACAGCTGAGCTCCGCGAGCTGAGCGACGACGAGCTGGTGACCCGCCTCAGCGAGGCGAAGGCCGAGGCGTTCAACCTGCGCTTCCAGCACGTCACTGGTCAGCTCGACAACACCGCCCGTCTCGGCGACCTACGCCGCGACGTGGCCCGGATGAACACGCTCCTGCGTGAGCGTGAGATCGCCGCGGCCGAAGCACTCGCCGCTGAGGAGAAGTGATGGCCGACGAAACCGCCGCAAATGACGCTGCAACTGACGCGGCAACAACCGAATCCGCCGCCCGGCCGTTCCGCAAGGTTCGCGAGGGCACCGCGGTGTCGACATCCATGGACAAGACGGTCGTCGTCGCCGTCATCGAGCGCGTGCGTCATCGTCGCTACGCCAAGACGGTGCAGCGCACAAAGCGCCTGTACGCGCACGACGAGGCGAACGACGTCAACGTCGGCGACAAAGTCCGTGTGATGGAAACCCGACCCCTGTCGAAGCTCAAGCGCTGGCGGGTCGTCGAGGTCCTCGAGCGGGCGAAGTGACGGAGACAGACCGATGATCCAGCAGGAGACGCGGCTCAGAGTGGCCGACAACAGCGGGGCCAAGGAGGTGCTCGTGATCAAGGTGTTGGGCGGCACGCGCCGTCGCTACGCCTCGATCGGCGACATCTTCGTGGCCACCGTGAAGGACGCCATCCCCGGTGCGGCCGTGAAGAAGGGCGACGTCGTGAAGTGCGTCGTCGTCCGCACCAAGAAGGAGAAGCGCCGTCCCGACGGCAGCTACATCCGCTTCGACGAGAACGCCGCCGTCCTCATCAAGGACGACCAGACCCCACGTGGCACGCGCATCTTCGGCCCCGTCGGCCGTGAGCTGCGAGAGAAGCGCTTCATGCGCATCGTGTCGCTGGCGCCGGAGGTGCTCTGACCCATGACCATGAAGATTCGCAAGGGTGACCGCGTCGTCGTGCTCAAGGGCAAGGACCGCGGCAAGGAGGGCCAGGTCATGCGCGTCCTGCCCGCCGAGCGCAAGGTCATCGTCGACGGCGTGAACGTCGCCAAGAAGCACCAGAAGCCGACCCGCTCGACGATGCAGGGCGGCATCATCGACAAGGACATGCCGATCGATGCGTCGAACGTCGCGGTCGTCAGCCCGAAGGACGGCAAGGCAACCCGCGTGGGCTACAAGATCGACGAGGACGGCAACAAGGTCCGGATCTGCAAGCGGACGGGGGTGCAGCTGTGAGCGCCGCCACCGACACGTCCAAGAGCGCGCTGCCGCGGCTCAAGCAGCGGTACAACGACGTCGTTCGCGCGCAGCTCAAGGACGCGCTGCAGCTCGGCAACGTCATGGAGGTCCCGCGCCTCGAAAAGATCGTGATCAACATGGGCGTCGGCAAGGCCACGCAGCAGCCCTCGCTCCTCGAAGGTGCCGTCACCGACCTCACGATCATCTCCGGGCAGAAGCCAATCGTCACCAAGGCCAAGAAGTCCATCGCGAGCTTCAAGCTCCGCGAGGGCAACAGCATCGGCTGCAAGGTCACTTTGCGAGGCGACCGTATGTGGGAGTTCCTCGACCGCCTGATCAGCCTGGCAATCCCGCGCATCCGTGACTTCCGCGGTCTGCCGACGAACGCGTTCGACGGCCGCGGCAACTACACGTTCGGCGTCACCGAGCAACTCATCTTCCCGGAGATCGACTACGACAAGGTCGACAACCCCCGGGGCATGGACATCACCATCGTCACGACGGCCCGTACCGATGCCGAGGGCAAAGCCCTCCTCGATGCGTTCGGCTTCCCGTTCAAGCGTGAGGGGCAGTAGCAAGCATGGCCAAGAAAGCACTCGTCGAGAAGCAGCAGCGCAAGCCGAAGTTCAAGGTGCGCGCGTACACGCGGTGCCGCCGCTGTGGTCGGCCGCGCTCGGTGTACCGCAAGTTCGGGCTGTGCCGCATCTGCCTGCGAGAGATGGTGCACGCCGGCGAAGTGCCCGGCGTGACGAAGGCCAGCTGGTGAGAGGAGGCGCACGATGACGATGACCGATCCGATCGCCGACATGCTGACGCGCATCCGCAACGCCAACGTTGCCTTGCACGACAAAGTCCGCATGCCGTCGTCGAAGCAGAAGGAAGCTCTGGCACGCGTCCTCCAGCAGGAGGGCTACATCCAGGGCTTCGAGATCACCGATGACCCGGCTCGCCCGGGCAAGGTGCTCATCATCACCATGAAGTACACGGCCGAGCGCATGCGCACGATCTCTGGTCTGCGTCGTGTGTCGAAGCCCGGTCTGCGCGTCTACTCGCAGGCCACGAAGGCGCCGCGCGTGCTCGGCGGCCTCGGTGTTGCCGTGCTGTCCACGAGCCAGGGCCTCATGACCGACCGCGAGGCGCGCAAGCGCAACGTCGGCGGCGAAGTGCTCTGCGAGGTCTGGTGAGCCATGTCGCGCATCGGTAAAGCCCCCATCGCCGTGCCGAGCGGTGTGAACATCGCGATCGACGATCGCCTCGTGAGCGTCACTGGCCCGAAGGGCACGCTCTCGCGCGAGATCCCCGGTGCGATCGTCGTGCGTCAGGAGGACGGCTCGCTCCTCGTCGAGCGTCCCGACGACGCCCGGGAGAACCGCACGTCTCCACGGCCTCACTCGCACGCTCATGAACAACATGGTCGTCGGCGTCACCGACGGCTTCACGAAAGAGCTCGAGATCGTCGGCGTCGGCTACCGCGCCACGCCGCAGGGTGATCGCGCGATCGAGCTGGCGCTCGGCTTCAGCCATCCGGTGAAGGTCGACGCCCCGGAGGGCATCACCTTCGAGGTGCCGGCCCCGACGCGCATCATCGTGCGAGGCATCGACAAGGAGAAGGTCGGCCAGGTGGCCGCCGACATCCGCGCCATTCGCAAGCCCGAGCCCTACAAGGGCAAGGGAGTCCGCTACGCCGGCGAGCGCGTGCAGCGCAAAGCCGGCAAGGCCGGCAAGTGAGCACGGCCGGAAAAGCAGGGATTAGCCAGGGAGATTTGCAGTGACCATGAGCGCGCAGACCAAGCGACAGGCTCGCATCCGCCGGCACCGGCGCGTGCGCAAGTCGGTCCAGGGCACCGCGGAGCGGCCGCGTCTCGCGGTGTTCCGCTCCGCCAAGCATCTGGTGATGCAGGTCATCGACGACGGCACCGGTCGCACGCTGGCCGCCGCGTCGACGGTCGAGGCATCGGCGCGCAGCGCCGGGGCGACCGGCAACGTCGCCGCGGCGAAGTCCGTCGGGAAGCTCGTCGCCGAGCGAGCGAAGGCCGCCGGTGTCACCAAGGTCGTGTTCGACCGCGGTGGGTTCGTGTACCACGGCCGCGTCGCGGCCGCCGCCGATGCTGCCCGCGAAGCGGGACTGGAGTTCTGATGGCACCCAACGACGCACAGCTCCGAGAGTCACGCGTCATCAACATCAACCGCGTCGCCAAGGTCGTGAAGGGCGGTCGCCGGTTCTCGTTCACCGCGCTCGTGGTCATCGGCGACGGCGCTGGACGCGTGGGTCTCGGCTACGGCAAGGCGAAGGAAGTGCCCCTCGCGATCCAGAAGGGCACCGAAGAGGCGAAGAAGAACCTCTTTGCGGTCGCGCTCGCCGGCAGCACGATCACTCACCCCATCATCGGTGAGCAGGGCGCTGGACGGGTGCTGTTGAAGCCCGCCGCGCCCGGTACTGGCGTCATCGCGGGCGGCGCGGCCCGTGCCATCCTCGAGGAGGCGGGCATCCACGACGTGCTCGCCAAGTCGCTCGGCTCGTCGAACCACATCAACGTCGCGCTCGCGACGATCGACGGACTCAAGGGCCTGAAGCGACCCGACGAGATCGCAAAGCTGCGCGGCCTCGACCCCGAGGAGTTCGTGCCGAAGGGCCTGCTCACCGCGTACAGGGAATCGAAGCGCGGTCCGATCGCCGCCACTGAAGAGGCGAGCTGATGGGCCAGCTGAAGGTGACCCAGATTCGCTCAGGAATCTCCACCAAGCCGAAGCACCGCGGCACGCTCCGCGCGCTCGGCCTCCGTGGTATCGGGCAGTCGAACACACTGCCCGACCGCCCCGAGATTCGGGGGATGATCGCTCGGGTCCCCCATCTCGTGACGGTCGAGGCCGTCCAGGAAAGAAGTGACGGAGAAGTGACGTCATGAGAATCGATGACCTGAAGCCCGCCCCGGGCTCGCACCGCGCCCGCCGGAGGGTGGGCCGCGGCACCGCGGGCAAGGGCGGCAAGACCGCCGGCCGCGGCACCAAGGGTCAGAAGGCCCGGAACACGGTCGCGCCCGGCTTCGAGGGCGGCCAGATGCCCATGAAGCAGCGGGTGCCCAAGCTCCGCGGCTTCAACAACCCGTTCCGGGTCGAGTACCAGGGGATCAACCTCGATGTGCTCGAGGAGACCGGCCTCGACGACGTCTCGCCGGAGACCCTCCACGCCCACGGCCTCGCCCACAAGGGCGCGCTGATCAAGATCCTCGGACGGGGGGAGCTCACCCGCAAGGTCACCGTCAAGGCGCACGCCTTTTCGCGGTCTGCTGAAGCAGCCATCACGGCCGCCGGGGGTACCGTTGAGGTCTTGGCCCCGCCGTTCGGCCACGGCCGACCGCCCGCCAAGGGCAACCAGTTCACCAACCGCTGACACCCTGAGTCAGTCGGTCGTAAAGGAGCCCTGGGTTGCTGTCGAGCCTCCGGAACATGTTCAAGGTGCCGGATCTTCGGAACAAGATCCTGTTCACCCTGATCATGATCGTCGCGCTACCGGTTCGGGGCTCACATCCCCGTGCCCGGCATCGACCTCACTGCGGTCGAGACGCTGAAGGATCAGGCGAAAGAAGGCGGCGTGCTCGGGTTCCTCAACCTGTTCTCAGGTGGAGCGCTCACGCAGTTCGCGGTCTTCGCGCTCGGCATCATGCCGTACATCACCTCGTCGATCATCATGCAGATCCTCGGCGTGGTGATCCCGAAGCTCGAGGAGTGGCAGAACCAGGGCGCGGTCGGTCAGCGCAAGATCACGCAGTGGACGCGCTACCTCACGATCGCCATCGCGCTGCTGCAGGCCACGGCCCTCACGTTCCTCTTCGGCCGAGGCGGCGGCAACTCGTTCTTCGGTAGCAACGTCCCCGACATCATCCTGCTCCCGGACTTCACCCTTCCGAGGGTGATGCTCGTGATCCTCACGCTCACCGCGGGCACGGCGCTCCTCATGTGGATGGGCGAGCTCATCACCCAGCGCGGCATCGGCAACGGCATGTCGTTGCTGATCTTCACCTCGGTCGTGAGCACGCTGCCGTTCCAGTTCGGCGCCGTGCGGGCCGAGGGCGGCAACGTCGTGTTCACCATCCTGATCATCCTGTCGATCGCCATCCTCGTCGGGATCGTGTTCGTCGAGCAGGGCCAGCGCCGCATCCCCGTCCAGTTCGCCAAGCGTGTCGTCGGCCGGCGGATGTACGGCGGCCAGAGCACCTACATCCCCCTGAAGGTCAACCAGGCCGGCGTCATCCCGATCATCTTCGCCAGCTCGATCTTGTACCTGCCGGCGCTGCTCTCGAACGTCGTCCAATGGGACTGGCTGCAGAACTTCGTCGACGACTACGTGCTCAACGCGACGAGCCCGGTGCACCTGATCCTGTACGGGTTGCTCATCGTCGGCTTCGCCTACTTCTACACGGCGATCTCATTCGACCCCGCCAAGCAGGCGGACACGATCCGCAAGCAGGGCGGATTCATCCCCGGCATCCGGCCGGGACCCCAGACCGAGCGCTACCTCGCCAGGATCCTGAACCGGATCACGCTCCCCGGCGCACTGTTCATCGCGTTCATCGCCATCCTCCCGTCGATCGTGCTCACGATCGCCGACGTGTCGGTCTTCCCGTTCGGCGGCACGACCGTGCTGATCGCCGTCGGCGTCGCCCTCGAGACGATGAAGCAGATCGACAGCCAGCTCATGATGAGGAACTACGAGGGGTTCCTGAAGTAGGTGATCCCCGGCGCGCGGGTCGTCATCCTCGGCCGGCAGGGAGCTGGCAAGGGAACCCAGTGCATCCGCCTGTCGCGCCACTACGTCGTGCCGCACGTATCGACCGGCGAGATCCTTCGGTCGGCCGTGAAGGACGGCACGCCGCTCGGTCAACAGGCCAAGGAGTTCATGGACGCCGGCGACCTGGTGCCCGACGACGTGATGATCGGCATCGTCGACGAACGGCTCCAGCGTCCGGACGCGATGCGTCGGGGCTACGTGCTCGACGGCTTCCCCCGCACCGCTGCGCAAGCGCAGGCGCTCGACGAGATGATCAAAGAGCGTCCGCTCGATGTCGTGATCGACCTCGAGGTGCCGCGCGACATCGTCCTCGCGCGGCTCGCGGCGCGGCGCGTCTGCCTCGACTGCGGCGCGAACTACTCGGTGGCCGTGCCTCCGAAGCAGAACTGGACATGCGACTTCTGCGGTGGCGAGGTCGTCCAGCGCGACGACGACACCGAGGAGGCGATCGCCCGCCGCCTCGATCTCTACGACCTGCAGACCGCGCCGCTCGTCGACTACTACAAGGGTCAGAACCTCTTGGAGATCGTCGACGGCGTCGGAAGCGCGGACGACGTGCTGGCCCGACTCGTGCGGACGATCGATGCGGCCCGTGAGCGCCGGTCGCCGGGGAACTGACCGTGCCCGTCCGCAAGTCTCCCGCCCAGATCGCGACGATGCGCAAGGCCGGCCGTGTCGTCGCCGAGATGCACGACCGCATCCGTGAGGCGATCCGGCCGGGCGTCACCACCGCCGACCTCGATCAGATCGGGCGCCAGGTGCTCGATCGCCGGTGCGCCCGGTCCAACTTCCTCGGTTATCACGGCTATCCCGCCGTGATCTGCGCTTCGCCGAACGAGGTGATCGTCCACGGCATCCCCGACGGTCGGGTGCTGGAGGAGGGCGACATCATCTCGATCGACTGCGGGGCGATCATCCAGGGCTGGCACGGCGACGCCGCGTTCACCGCCCCCGTGGGCAAGGTCGATGCCGAGGCCGCCCGGCTGATCGAGGTCACCGAGAAGAGCTTGCAAGCGGCGATCGGGCAGATGGTCGAAGGCCACCGAATGTCGGACATCGGCCACGCGGTGCAGTCGGTGGCCGAGTCGGCCGGGCTTCTCGGTCGTGCGGGACTACGTCGGCCACGCGATCGGCCAGGCCATGCACGAGAGCCCGGAAGTGCCGAACTACGGGCCTCCTGGGAAGGGCCTGAAGCTGCGGGCGGGCCAGGTGTTTGCCGTCGAGCCGATGGTGAACGCCGGCAGCCCGGACACCCGGGTGCTCGACGACGGTTGGTCGGTGGTCACGGCCGACGGCCGGTGGTCGGCGCATTTCGAGCACACCATCGCCCTCACCGCCAACGGCCCCGAGATCCTCACCCTCCCGTAATCCCTCGTCGCCAGCTTCGCTGGCTCCTGCTCGCTGGCGCTCGGCAATCGGTGCTTCGCGCATCCGGGCGCCGCACTGCGGCGCCCCCCGTTCCGCTTCGATCGGCTCCTTCTCGCTTCGCTCGGCAATCGGTGCTTCGCGCATCCGGGCGCCGCACTGCGGCGCCCCCCGCTCCGCTTCGATCGGCTCCTGCTCGCTGGCGCTCGGCAATCGGTGCTTCGCGCACCCGGGCGCCGCGCTGCGGCGCCCCACCCACGGCCAGAACCTGCCGGGCGAGTTGGCGGCGGGGCGCTTGCGCAGTACGATGCTCCCTTGCCCCAGGGCCATCCGGGCGCTTTGCCGCGCTCGCGTTGGCGGGGTTTCCGTCCGGTCCGTCCGTCGTCCCTCGTCTGTCGTTTCAAGGAGTTTCTGCCCTGCCCAAGCCCAAGGAAGACGCGATCGTGCTCGAGGGGAAGGTCGTCGAACCCCTCCCGAACGCCATGTTCAGGGTCGAGCTCGAGAACGGCCACAAGGTGCTGGCCCACATCTCCGGGAAGATGCGCATGCACTACATCCGCATCCTGCCCGGTGACCGCGTCCAGGTGGAGCTGACCCCCTACGACCTCAGCCGCGGTCGCATCACCTACAGGTACAAGTGAGTCCGAATGAAGGTTCGTCCGAGCGTCAAGAAGATCTGCGAGAAGTGCAAGGTGATCCGTCGCCACGGGCGGGTCATGGTCATCTGCGAGAACCCGCGCCACAAGCAGCGGCAGGGCTAGGAGCCGTGAAGTTGGGAGCACAGTACTGATGGCACGTATCTCCGGTGTCGACATCCCGAGAGAGAAGCGGCTCGAGATCTCTCTCACCTACATCTTCGGGGTCGGCCGTTCGACCGCCCAGAAGATCTGTGGCGCGCTCGAGCTCGATCCCAACACGCGCGTGCGCGACCTCACCGACGAAGAGGTGAACCGCATCCGCAACTACGTCGACTCGAACCTCGAGGTCGAGGGCGACCTGCGTCGCGAGATCAGCCAGGACATCAAGCGCAAGATCGAGATCGGCTGCTACCAGGGCGTGCGCCACCGCAAGGGGCTCCCCGTGCATGGGCAGCGCACCCACACCAATGCCCGCACGCGAAAGGGCCCGAAGCGGGCGATCGCCGGTAAGAAGAAGATCGTGAGGAAGTAGTGGCCAAGCCCAAGCCAGGGGGTCGCCGTCCCCGCAAGCGCGACCGCAAGAACGTGTCGTTCGGCGTCGCGCACATCAAGAGCTCGTTCAACAACACGATCGTCACGATCACCGACACCGAGGGCAACACCCTGTCCTGGGCGTCCGCCGGGAACGTCGGGTTCAAGGGGTCGCGCAAGTCGACGCCGTTCGCCGCGCAGATGGCCGCCGAGAAGGCTGCCCGCGCCGCGATGGAGCACGGCGTCCGCAAGGTCGAGGTGATGGTGAAAGGCCCGGGTTCGGGTCGTGAGACCGCCATCCGGTCGCTGCAGAACGCAGGCATCGAGGTGAGCGGCATCAAGGACGTCACCCCGGTGCCGCACAACGGTTGCCGCCAGCCCAAACGTCGGAGGGTCTGACATGGCGCGCTACACCGGTCCCGTCTGCCGGCTCTGCCGGCGAGAGCGGATGAAGCTGTACCTCAAGGGCGCCAAGTGCGACACCATGAAATGCCCGATCGAGCGGCGGCCCTACCCGCCCGGCGATCACGGCCGGTCGCGTCGCACCAACACCTCCGAGTACCTCGTGCAGCTGCGCGAGAAGCAGAAGGCCCGCCGCATCTACGGCCTCATGGAGAAGCAGTTCCGCAAGGTCTACGCCGAGGCGAACCGGCAGTCCGGTGTCACCGGCGAGAACCTGCTGCGGCTGCTCGAGTGCCGACTCGACAACGTCGTGTTCCGCGCCGGTTGGGCGGCCAGCCGCGCGCAGGCCCGCCAGCTCGTGCGCCACGGCCACGTGAAGGTCGACGGCAAGCGCGTCACCATCCCCAGCTTCGAGGTGCGCAAGGGCAATGTGGTCAGCCTCGGCGAGAAGGCCAAGGCGATGATCGTCATCCGCCACAACCTCGACACCCTCGATCGCCGCACGCCCCCGTGGCTCGAGATGGGCGACGGAGGCCAAGAGGCCACCGTCCGCGATCTTCCGATGCGCGAGCACATCGACGTACCGGTGCGCGAGCAGCTCATCGTCGAGCTCTATTCCAAGTAGTCCCCCCGCTCCACACAGCAAGGAACGCCCATGCTGGTCATTCAGCGTCCCACCGTCGAAACGCTCGGCGAGGCCGACGGCAACCGTCAGCGGTTCGCCGTCAGCCCTCTCGAGCCTGGCTTCGGTTACACCATCGGCAACTCGTTGCGCCGCACCCTGCTCTCGTCGATCCCCGGCGCGGCGATCACGACGGTGCGCTTCGACGACGCGCTCCACGAGTTCGACACGATCGCCGGTGTCACTGAAGACGTCACCGACATCATCTTGAACCTCAAGGACATCGTGCTGCAGTCGACGTCTGACGAGCCCGTCGTCGTGCGTCTCGAGGTGCGCGGTCCCGCGAAGGTCACGGCCGGCGACATCAAGGCGCCGTCCGAGATCGAGATCCTGAACCCGGACCTGCACGTCGCCACGCTCAACGCGAAGGGCACGTTGAAGATCGATCTCACCGTCGAGCGAGGGCGCGGCTATCTCTCCGCCGAGCGCACCGCCGGCAGCGCGACCATCGGCATCGTCCCGATCGACGCGATCTTCTCGCCGGTGCGGCGGGTCACGTTCAACGTCGAGCCCACCCGCGTCGAGCAGTCGACCAACTACGACCGTCTCGTGCTCGACATCGAGACCGACGGCTCGATCACGCCCCGCGAAGCACTCGCCTCAGCGGGTGCGACGTTGCGGTCACTCGTGGACCTCGTCGCCGAGATGAGCGATGCCCCGATGGGCCTCGAGCTCGGCGAGATCGCCGGTACCAACGCGGGTTCCCCCGACCTCGACCATCCGATCGAGGATCTGGACCTGTCCGAGCGTCCGCGGAACTGCCTGAAGCGAGCCCAGATCAACACGATCGGCGAGCTCATCACCAAGAGCGAGGACGACCTCCTCAACATCACCAACTTCGGCCAGAAGTCGCTGGACGAGGTCAAGCAAAAGCTCGACGAGCGGGCGCTGTCGCTCCGCGGGTCGTCGATCTAGCGAGGACGTCACCATGCCCGGCACTCCCCGCCACACCCGCCGCTTCGGTGGCGACGCTGCCCATCAGCGCCTGATGATGGCGAATCTCGTCGCGTCGCTCATCGCCGCCGAGGCGATCGTGACCACCGAGGCGAAGGCCAAGGCCCTCCGACCCGTTGCCGAGAAGATGATCACGAAGGCGAAGAAGGGCGGGCTTCACCGCCATCGCCAGCTCGTCGCCTACATCGGCGACAAGGAGATGGTGCACAAACTCGTGACCGAGGTCGCGCCTCGGTACGCCGAGCGTCCGGGTGGCTACACGCGCATCCTCAAGCTCGGCCCTCGCCATGGCGACAACGCGCCCATGGCTCGCATCGAGCTGGTGTAGCCAGGCGAGTTTGGAGAGCACCGAACCCGTGACGCGGGTCCGCATGCTCGTCGCGTACGACGGCAGCGGCTTCGCCGGGTTCGCGCCCAACCCGGGTGTCACGACGGTCGGAGCCACCCTTGCCGGCACGCTCGAGCGCGTGCTGCGCCACCCCACGACGGTGACCTGCGCCGGTCGCACCGACGCAGGCGTGCACGCGTGGGGTCAGGTTGTCACGTTCGACACCGAGCTCGATCCCGACGCGCTTGACCTTGCCGCGCTGCAGAGGTCGGTGAACGGGATGTGCGCCCCCAAGATCGTGGTGCGCGCCCTGGAGATCGCGCCGGATGACTTCGACGCGCGGCACTCCGCGTTGCACCGGCGCTACCGCTACAGCGTGCTGAACCGACCTGTGGCGGATCCGTTCCTGGCCGCCACAACCTGGCACATCGCGGCGCCGCTCGACCTGGCCGGGATGCGCTTGGCCTGCGATCCATTCATTGGGGAGCACGACTTCGCCTCGTTCTGCCGCAAGGTGCCTGACCGCAGCCTCGTGCGCACCGTCCACTCGGCCGGGTGGGATGACCTCGGCGACGGGCTGCTCCGCTTCGAGATCGAGGCGACCTCGTTCTGCCAGCAGATGGTGCGGGCGATCGTCGGGACGCTCGTCGAGGTCGGGCAGGGGAAGAAGCACGCGGGCGATGTCGCTGCGATCCTGCGCGCCCGGGCTCGGGCGGTGGCGGGCGCGCTGGCTCCTCCCCACGGGCTGTTGTTGTGGGAGGTCGGTTATCCCGACCCGCAACCCTCCTGGGCGCGGCCGCCGGCACCCGAGTTCGTCGAGCCCCCACTTGGCTCTCCCGTGAGCCGGTCGCGGTTGGCAAGAACCGGCTTCGGGCCCTAGAGTTGCAGGGCTCTGCGGCCCGCCACATCTGGCCGCGATCGGCATCACCCCCGCTAGAGAAGGTCACGTTTCGTGCGCACGTACTCACCCAAGGCCAGCGAGGTCCAGCGCGACTGGTACGTCATCGACGCGGATGGTCTGGTGCTCGGGCGTCTGTGCACCGAAGTGGCCCGCGTGCTGCGCGGCAAGCACAAGCCGATCTTCGCCCCGCACCTCGACACCGGCGACTTCGTGATCGTCGTGAACGCCGACAAGGTCGTGCTGACGTCCGGCAAGGCGGAGCGCAAGCCGGTGTATCGCCACTCGCAGTACCCCGGAGGGCTCACCACCGAGTCCTATGCCGCGTTCCTCGCCCGCAAGCCCTCCGACGCGATCCGCAAGTCGGTGTGGGGGATGTTGCCGAAGGGCCCACTCGGTCGCCAGCAGCTGCGCAAGCTGAAGGTGTACGCCGGCCCCGATCATCCCCACGCCGCCCAGCAGCCGAAGACCCTTGAGGTCGCCCACGCGCAGGCGCGGGTCTGACGAGCTCCCGAGCGAGGTTCGAAGTGCCCAAGCCCCTCATCCAGTCGACCGGTCGCCGTAAGGAGGCCGTCGCCCGCGTGCGGCTGCGCCCCGGCAGCGGTCAGGTCACGATCAACCGTCGTTCGATCGACGAGTACTTCCCGACCGCGACCCAGCGGATGGTCGTCACCGAGCCGCTGCGCGTCACGCAGACAGCCGAGGTCTACGACGTCGATGCGACGCTCGACGGCGGCGGTGTCACCGGTCAGGCCGGCGCTATGCGCCTCGGCATCGCTCGGGCTCTTGCCGAGCTCGACGCCGAGCTGCGTCCGGTCCTCAAGCGTGCCGGGCCTTCTCACTCGCGACGCCCGCGAGAAGGAGAGCAAGAAGTACGGCCTGAAGAAGGCCCGCAAGGCCCCGCAGTACTCCAAGCGGTAGACCGCGCCGAGCGGCGTGGTGGCCTCGGGATCTCGCCCGCGCTTCGGCACCGACGGTGTACGAGGTCGGGCCGACACTGTCCTTACGGACGAGTACGTGCTCGCACTCGGACGAGCAGCGGCGCGGGTGCTCGGTCGAGAGCGCTGGCTGATCGGGCGCGACACGCGCGAGTCAGGGCCGAGGATCGAGGCCGCGCTGGCTGACGGATTGACGCGCGAGGGCGCCGACGTGTCGCTGCTCGGTGTGGTGCCGACGCCGGCAGTCGCGTTGGCCTCGCGAGACGCCGGCGTCCCCGGGGCGATGATCTCCGCGTCTCACAATCCCTTCGCCGACAACGGGATCAAGCTGTTCGCCGCGGGAGGACGCAAGCTCGCCGACGACGTCCAGGCGCAGATCGAGGCGCTCCTCGACGGCACCTTCGACCCGCCGGCACGCTCGGGACGAGTCGACGATGCTCGCTCGCATGTCGACCGCTACGTCGAGTGGCTGATCTCGACGATGGACGGTCGGCGCCTCGACGGCGTGTCGCTGGTGCTCGACGCCGCCAACGGAGCCGCACACCTCATCGGTCCGCGGGTGCTCGAGACACTGGGCGCGTCCGTGCTCCCGCTGAACGTCGATCCCGACGGTCGCAACATCAATGCGCGCAGCGGGTCGCAGCACCCGGAGGCGCTTCGGGAAGCGGTGCTCGCGAGTGGCGCCGATCTCGGGCTGGCCCTTGACGGCGATGCCGATCGCGTCGTCGCGGTCGACGCCTCGGGCGAGCTCGTCGACGGCGATCAGATCCTTGCGATGTGCGCGGTGGACATGAAGGCAACCGGCCGCCTCCGCGAGGACACGATCGTGGTGACGGTGATGAGCAACCTGGGACTGCGGATCGCGATGCAAGACGCAGGCATCGCGATCGACGAGACCCCGGTAGGCGATCGGTACGTGCTCGAGGTGCTCGACCGCCGCGGGCTCTCACTCGGGGGTGAGCAGAGCGGCCATGTGATCTTCCATGACCTGATCGCGACAGGCGACGGTCTACTGACCGGGCTGCGCGTGCTCGACCTGATGCACCGGTCGGGCCGTCCACTCGCGGACCTCGCCTCGACAATGCGTCGCTTCCCGCAGGTGCTCGTCAACCTCGCCGTCGACGCGACCGATGTCGAAGGCCGGATCGCAGCCGAGGTCGCCGAGATCGAGCGACGCTTGGATGGGAGCGGTCGCGTGTTGATCCGGGCGAGCGGAACGGAGCCGCTCGTACGGGTGATGGTCGAGGCACCGACTGCCGAGGAGGCGGCCGAGCTCGCCGATCACCTCGCTCAGGCAGTGGTCCGGACGCACAGCGGTAGCTCACAGCAGTCCCGGCCGTAGACTGCGGAGCCGGGCGGAACACCAGCGGAGGTTCAGCCAACCGATGTGTGGGATCGTCGTCGTGGTCCGCCGCCCGAGCGAGCGGGCCGCCCCGATCGTCGGGGACCTCGAAGCCGAGCTGGGGGATGTCCTTGCGGGGCTGCCCTCACATCGCTCGGTGGACGGGCTCGTCGCCGCAGCCGGACGGGTAGAAGAAGTCGACCGCCTCCTGAAGGGCATCCCCGGACTGCGGGCGTTGCTCGGCACGCCGACGTCGCTCGCGCGCATCGACGGGTGGTGCGGGGCGCTCGAAACCGAGATAGCCGCGGTCGAAGCCTGGCTCGACGATCTGAGTGCGCACACGGCCGACGAGCTCGAGGCGATGAACGCGGCGGTCATCCGGCTGAAGGACGCAGTATGGGCCGTGCGGCGTGACCGCCTCCGTACCGCTACGGCTGTGAGCGACCTCGCCGGCCGCGACGCTGGTGCCGCAGCAATCGAGGTCATGGCCTCGGTGCAGGTCGCGCTCTCGTCGCTCGACCGGCTCGAGGTGCGCGGCCGGGACTCTGCCGGACTGCACCTCATGGTCTGGGACCATGGAGTCGACCTCGACGCCACCGGCCGCGCGCTTGTCGACGCGCGGCGCGATCCACTCTTCGGCAGCGGCTCTGTGCACGAGCAGGGCGGCGTGCTGAGCTTCGTCTACAAGGCCGCGGCCGAGATCGGTGATCTCGGCGACAACACGAAGGTGCTGCGCGCTGCGATCGAGGCCGACGAGCTGTTGCGGCTCGCGCTCTCCGCACCGAGCGTCGGGGCGACCGTGCTGGCTCACACGCGTTGGGCGTCTGTGGGGCTGATCGGACAGCCGAACGCCCATCCGCTGAACAGCGACGAAGAAGCACGCACCGGCGGCAGCTACGTCGTCGCGGCGTTGAATGGCGACGTCGACAACCACGCCGACCTGAAGGCCGCCGAAGGGCTGCGCATACCGGTCGAGATCACGACCGACGCGAAGGTGATCCCGACCATGGTCTCCCGACGGCTGTCCGAGGGCTTGGGGGTGGGCGAGGCGTTCCGCCGGGTGGTCGCGACGTTCGAGGGTTCGGTGGCGATTGCCGCGGGCATCGCCGACGACCCGAACACCGTGCTGCTCGCGCAGCGCGGGAGCGGCCAGGGTCTCTATGTCGGCCTGGCCGAGGACGCGTACGTCGTGGCGAGCGAGCCCTACGGGCTCGTCGAGGAGACGCGCGCACTACGTCCGCCTCGATGGCGAGAACCCGTCCGATCCCGACAACCCAATGGCCAGCCGGGGTCAAGTCGTGATCCTCGACGGTCGCTCGGCCGGCGCGCTGAGCGGCATCAGCCGGATCTCCTACGACGGCACCGCGCTGCCGGTGACCTCCGACGACGTGCAGATCGCCCAGATCACCACGCGCGACATCGACCGCGGAGCGTTCCCCCACTACCTCTTGAAGGAGCTGCACGAGGCGCCGGAGTCGTGGCGAAAGACCTTGCGTGGCCACATCGTCGAGCGCGACGGGAGACTTGTCGCCGCGGTGGGTCCCGAGACGCTTCCGCCCGAGCTCGTCGACCAGCTCCGGCGCGGTGCCATCAACCGGGTCATCGTCATCGGCCAGGGCACTGCAGCGATCGCGGGGCAGAGCCTCGCGATGACGCTCACGGACCTCACCGATGGCCTACCCCTTCGCATCGAGGCGACCCCGGCGACAGAGCTGTCGGGCTTCGGCATGCGAAGCGACATGAGTGACACGCTGATCATCGCCATCAGCCAGTCGGGCAGCACCACCGACACCAACCGCACCGTCGACGTCGCGCTCTCACGGGGCGCGCGCGTGATCGGCATCGTCAATCGCCGACACAGCGACCTCACAGAGCGGACCGACGGCGTGCTCTACACGTCCGACGGACGGGACGTCGAGATGAGCGTCGCCTCGACGAAGGCGTTCTACGCGCAGGTTGCTGCCGGGATGCTGCTCGCGTGCTCACTCGCCGACGTGCTCGATGCGCCGGGGGCGGAGAGACGATCGTCGCTCCTGCAAGGTCTGCGCGAGCTCCCCGACGCGATGCAGCGGGTGACCGCCGGGCGGGCCGCGATCGCCGAGGCGGCCCAGCAGATCGCGCCGCCGCGCCGCTACTGGGCGATCGTCGGCAACGGGCTCAATCGTGTCGCCGCCGAGGAGGCTCGGATCAAGCTCTCCGAGCTCTGTTACAAGTCCATCGCCTGCGACGCGACGGAGGACAAGAAGCACATCGATCTCTCCTCGGAGCCGTTGATCCTCGTCTGCGCGGCCGGGCTCACCGGCTCGAACGCGGACGACGTTGCGAAGGAGGTCGCGATCTACCGGGCGCACAAGGCCGCGCCGATCGTGATCGCGAGCGACGGAGACGAGCGATTCAATGCCGCGCTCGCGGTCATCAGCGTTCCCGAAGTGCATCCGTCGCTCGCGTTCGTGCTTTCGGCGATGGCGGCGCACATGTTCGGATACGAGGCGGCCCTTGCGATCGACGCCCAGGCGCGGCCGCTGCGTGAGGCGCGGGCGGCGATCGAGTCAGCGGTCGAGGCCGAGGTGGCCGACGACGCGCTCCTTGGCTGGTTGACGCCGATGCTCGAACCGGCGGCGCGGCGTTTCTTCGACGGGCTCCGGGCGGGTTCGTACAACGGCCATCTCGAAGCGAGCACCGCAGTGCGCGTGTCGTCGCTGTTGCGGTACGCCACCGGCGCGGCGGGGCTGGATGCGTATGAGATGGAGCACGGTCGCGTCGGCACTCCGAGCGCGGTCATCGAGGACCTGAGCCTTGCTCTGACTCGTGGCGTGGAGGAGCTGACCCGGCCCGTCGACGCGATCAAGCATCAGGCCAAGACCGTCACTGTCGGCATCTCCCGATCCGACGAGACGTTGCTCGCGGCGCCGCTCGTGCAGGCGGTGCTCGACGCCGGCGCCCCGCGCGACCGGCTCAGCTACCGCACCTTGCGCAAGCTGGCGGCACTCGACCCCGCCGTCGACGCCGTCACCGGCTTCACCCGCTACCGCGTCGACGGTGACGTGGCTGCTGACCTGGCGACCATCTCGGTCGTCGACCGGGGCGGCATCGGACGCGATCTCGTGTCCCGCACGGAACGCAACTCACACCTGAGGGGCACGAAGCGCCGGATCGCCGTGGAGCGGGAAGTGACGGCGGCGCGCGGTCGAAGCGACGGTCGCACCCTCGTGTTCGTGCCCGAGGTCAAGGGCTCGGAGACGACCGGCATCACCTTGCTCCACGTGCGGTGGGTCGACCGGTTGCCCGCTGCGGCGGCGCGTGGGGTGCTCGACGGATACGGCCGGTACGCCGCGCTCGTCGACGCGGTGACCGAGACCGAGCCGAACTTCCGCGACGACCTGTTGGCGTCGATCGACGTGGTCGATCTGCTGACTGAGCCCGTGCAGCGTCTGGCTGACCGCTGGCGCTCGTGACCCCCGCCCCATGATCGGTGCCCCCTCATGATCGGTGTCGGCATCGACGCCGTCGAGATCGATCGATTCCGACTCGCGCTCGATCGCACTCCCCGCATCGCCGAGCGGCTGTTCTCCGATGCGGAGCGCGCCTACGCGGCGCGCCGGCGAGATCCGACGGAACGCCTCGCTGCGAGGTTCGCCGCGAAGGAAGCGGTGATGAAAGCGATGGGGGTTGGGCTCTGGAAGTTCAACTTCCGTGACGTCGAGGTCGTGCGCGGCTCGCTCGGCGCACCTGGCGTTCACCTCGAGGGCAAGGCCGCCGCCCTCGCCGCCGAGCGCGGCATCACCGAGTGGCGCCTCTCGCTGACCCACACCGACCGCACCGCGCAGGCGATCGCGATCGCTCTGTAGCTGCTACACGGCTTCGAACACGAGCACATCGTTTCGGGTGACTCTCTGCCGCGGTGTGTCCGGATCCGGAAGCGCGCGAAGGGCTTCGATCACGGGTACCACGACCCTTTGCCAGTCATCGTCGGCGACGTCGAGGAGGATGCCGTAGCCACGTCCCTCGATGCGGTCGGCGACAGCGGAAGGTGTCTCGTCGAACCTCTGGACTTCAGTGTCGAGTCGTTCGACGTGACGCAGGCCCGCCGTTCCAGCGTGCGCGAGGACGATGTCGGGGTCGTCTTGGCGCTGTCCTCGGAGCACGGTCTGGAAGTCGACCGAGGCCTCCTCGATGTCGTCGGGGTCGGCGCGGCCGCGTGATGTGATCACGATCAGGCGCCCACCCGGGCTGAGCACGCGACGCGCCTCCCGTAGCGCGGCCTCGACGCTTCCGACGAGCTGGAGGACCCACACCGCGAGGACGTTTGGCACGCTGGCGTCGGCGATTGGGAGCGTCATGACATCGGCGATCGCGACGCGGGCCCCGAGTCGCTCATGGGCGAGGGCGAGCATGTTCGCAGAGAGGTCGACACCGACGACCGGGTGCCCGGCGTCGGTCAGCGGCAGGGCCACCGACGCGGTGCCGATCCCGATCTCGAGCACGGTGCCCGACCGGAGCCGGGGCACGATCGTCCGTGCATACGATCCGCCTCGTTTCAAGCCGCCGCGGGTTTCCTCGTAGATCGCCGCCAGCCGGTCGAAGTTGATCGAGGCGGCGTGATCGGGCACGGCGACAGCGTGGCAGAAGTGCTCGGCACCATCGGCCTGGCATCATCGGCGGCACATGCTGCCGATCGTGACGCCCGAGGAGATGGCAGCGATCGACGCCGCCGCGCCCGAGCCGGTCGAGGTGCTGATCGGGCGGGCCGGAGGCGCGGTCGCCCGGATGGCGATCCGCATGCTCGATGGCACGTACGGGCGCACGGTCGTCGTGCTCGCGGGCAAGGGCAACAACGGCAACGACGGGCGCGAGGCGGCGCGGCGGTTGCGCAAGCGTGGTGTGCGGGTCATCGAGATCGACGCGCACGGATCCCCCGACGCGCTGCCGCCCGCGGACCTCGTGATCGACGCGGCGTTCGGCACGGGCTTCCGGGGTTCATGGCGTGCGCCGGCGACTGACGATCGGGTCCTCGCCGTCGACATCCCGAGCGGGGTCGACGGGCTGACGGGAGCGACGTCCGAGCGTGTGCTGCGAGCCGAGCGCACCGTGACGTTCGCGGCGCTGAAGCCCGGGCTCCTGCTCCCGCCCGGGAACTCGCTAGCCGGCGAGATCGAGGTCGCGGACATCGGACTCGACGTGAGCGGGGCGCGAGCGCACCTCGTCGAGGATGCGGATGTCGCGGCGTGGCTCCCAGAGCGGCCCGAGACAACGCACAAATGGAAGGCCGCCGTCTGGGTCGTCGCCGGTTCGCCGGGGATGACCGGCGCGGCGCACCTCGCGGCCAGAGGAGCGCAACGATCGGGCGCGGGTTACGTTCGACTCGGCATCCCCGGCCTGCCCTTCGATGAAGAGGCCCCGACCGAGATCGTCGGGTTCCCGCTGCCGGCGGAGGGATGGGCATCCGCGGTGCTCGGTGATCTCGGTCGCTTCAAGAGCGTGGTCGTCGGACCCGGGTCTCGGACGCGCCGAGCACACGATCGCGGCGGTGCATGACGTGGTGGGCGGCGCCGAGATCCCGCTCGTCCTCGACGGTGACGGGCTCTTCGCGGTGGCCCGCGACCTCGAGGTCGTGCGGAGGCGCGGGCACCCGACCGTCCTGACTCCTCATGACGGCGAGTACGAGCTCTTGGCCGGCCACCCACCCGCCGATGATCGCTTCGATGCCGCGCGGTCCCTCGCGGCCGAGACCGGCGCCGTGGTGTTGTTGAAGGGAGCGACGACGGTCGTCGCTGACATCGAAGGCCATCTGCTCGTCACGAATCAAGGCGACGCGCGGCTCGCCACGGCCGGCACGGGTGACGTGCTTGCCGGGGCGATCGGCGCGTTCCTCGCGCGTGGGATGCCGCCCGCACGAGCCGCCGCGGCCGGCGCCTTCGTGCACGGTCGCGCGGGCACCCTAGGCTGGCCCGACGGCCTGGTCGCCGGTGACCTGCCCGACCTCATCCCCGCCGTGCTCAACCAGCTGTAGTCGCCAAGGAGCTCCGATGCCGACCGCCGTTCGTGACGTCATGACGACCGACGTCGTGCGCTTCACCCGTGACGAGAACATCACGGATGCGATGCACCGCCTCGTCGACGCCGGGGTGAGCGGCGGCCCCGTCGTCGACGGCGACGGCCGGGTCGTTGGGATGCTGACCGACAGCGATCTCATCGTCCAGGACGCCCAGCTTCATGCGCCGACGGCGATCGCCATCCTCGGCACTGTGATCTCGCTGCCCAGGGCCCAGCGCGAGTTCGAGGAGGAGCTCCACAAGCAGGTCGGCATGACCGTCGGCGAGGTGATGGAGGACGACCCCGTGACGATCGATGCGGATGCCGTCGTGGAGGACGCCGCGACGCTGATGCACGACAGGGACATCTCACGGCTCCCGGTGGTCGATGCCGATCGACGCCTCGTCGGCGTCATCGCTCGTGGCGACATCCTGCGGTACATGGTGGGCGGGCGCGGCGAGAGCTGACGTCCGTGCGTCCCACCGTCGCCGACATCGATCTCGGCGCGATCCGCCACAACGTCACCCTGCTCCGCCGCATCGCGTCACCGGCCGCGCTGTGCGCCGTGGTGAAGGCAGACGGCTACGGCCACGGCGCGACAGAGGCGGCCGTCGCCGCGCTCGAGGGGGGCGCGACCAGCCTCGCCGTAGCGCTCGTCGAGGAGGGGATCGCTCTCCGGGAGGACGGGATCACCGCCCGCATCCTCGTGCTCTCACAACCTCCGCTCGACGCGATGGACATCGCGCTCGAGAGCGACCTCGAGCCCACCGTCTACACGAGGGACGGCATCCAGGAAGCGCTGCGCGCGGTGCTCCGGCGCGCCGGGCGTGCCGGTTTGGCCACTCCACCTGAAGGTCGACACGGGGATGCATCGGGTCGGCTGCGCGCCGGAGGACGCTCTCCCGCTCGCGCTGGCGATCAACGGTCGCCCGGAGCTCGTGCTCGGGAGCGTGTGGACCCACGGCGCCGTCGAGGACGAGGTCGACAACCCGTTCACAGCGGAGCAGCTACGGCGCTTCGAGGATGTCGTGCGCCACATCGGAGCCGAGTCGGTGCCGGTTCCGTTCGCGCACTTCGCGAACTCGGCGGGAGCCATCGCGCATCCCGAGACGCGGCATGGATCTCGTGCGGTGCGGGATCGCGATCTACGGGCTCGCTCCCTCTCCCGCGGTCGCGTCCCTCGTGGCCGCCCCCGGACTTCGTCCCGCCATGCGGCTTCAGTCGGCGGTCTCGCTCGTGAAAGTGGTCGATGCGGGCGAACGGATCTCGTACGGGCTGCACCATCGTTTCGACCGTGACACCGTGATCGCGACGGTGCCGATCGGCTACGCGGACGGCGTCCCCCGGTCCCTCGGCCTCGCCGGTGGCGAGGTGCTGATCCGAGGCCGGCGCCGACCCATTCGTCGGTGTCGTGACGATGGACCAGCTGATGGTCGCGTGCGACGACGAGGTGCAGATCGACGACGAGGTCGTGCTGATCGGCGAACAAGGAGCCGAGCGCATCACAGCAGACGACGTCGCCGGGTGGGCCGGCACGATCTCCTACGAGATCGTGTGCGGCATCAGCGCGCGGGTTCCGCGGCGCTACGTCGAATCGACGGCCGCGTGATCACCGACGTCCCCGGTGTGCGCGTCGGCCACTGGACCCACCCCGACGCGCAGACGGGTTGCACGGTGATCGTGCTACCCGAGGGCACGGTTGCCTCGGGCGAAGTGCGCGGCGGTGCGCCCGCGACCCGTGAGTTCGACCTGCTCGCGCCGGAGCGGATGGTCGACCGCCTCGATGCGGTCGTCCTGACCGGTGGCTCGGCGTTCGGTCTCGCCGCGGGCGACGGCGCGATGCGGTGGTGCGCGGAGCAAGGTTCCGGCTTCCCCACCGGAGCCGGCCCGGTCCCGATCGTGGTCACCCTTGCGCTGTTCGATCTCTTGGTCGGCGACGGCTCGGTGCGGCCCGGACCGGTCGAGGGATACGCCGCGAGCGCCGAAGCGCGGGGCGGCGCGGTGCAGCTCGGACGGATCGGAGCGGGAACTGGAGCCACGATCGGGAAGTGGCGCGGGCGCGACCTTGCGCGGCCCGGGGGGCTCGGCAGCGCGACAGTGCGCGACGGCGACCTCATCGTCAGCGCGCTGGTGGCGCTCAACGCGGTCGGCGACATCGACGACGGCGCGGAGCTCGACTGGCCACCGCCGCCTCCCGAAACCGTGTTCGGCACGAGCACCGAGAGCACCACGATCGGACTGATCGCCACGAACGCGACGCTGGACAAGACGGGGTGCTTCCTCGTCGCCCAGGGCGGTCACGACGGCTTGGCCCGCGCCCTTGTCCCGTCACACACGCGGGTGACGGTGACGCTCTGGTTGCGGCCGCAACCGGCGCGGTAGAGGCGCTCGTGGACCATGTCCGGTTCCTTGCGGTGCGGGCGGTCGAGCGAGCGGTGCGCTCGGTGGCCCCCGCGGGCCGCGAGCGACCGCCTGGGTAGCCTGGTCGACGGTGTTGACCCTCGACGCGGTGGCCCACGAGGCCGCCACGTGCACCCGTTGCCCGCTCGCGCTCGGCCGGACTCAGGTCGTGTTCGGGATGGGTCGTGCCGATGCAGACCTGCTGTTCGTCGGCGAGGGACCGGGCGCGGAGGAGGATCGGCAGGGCCTCCCGTTCGTCGGTCGGTCGGGGAAGCTGCTCGACCGGCTGCTCGAAGAGGAGCTCGGCATCACACGCGCCGAGTGCTACATCGCCAACGTCGTGAAATGCCGGCCGCCGGAGAACCGCGATCCGCGACCGGAGGAGATCGACGCGTGCCGTCCTTGGCTTGCCCAGCAGCTCGAGCTGATCGCACCCAAGGTCGTCGTCACACTCGGGCGATTCGCGGCGCAGCTGCTGCTCGAGACGAGCGAGGGGATCACGAAGCTGCGCGGGCGCACCTACCCGTTCGGTTCGGCGGTGCTCGTGCCGACGCTCCACCCCGCCGCCGCGCTGCGCGGCGGAGCCGAACCGCTCGCGCAGATGCGAGCCGATTTCGTCCGGGCCAAGCTCGCACTCGCGGCATGACGTTCGCCACGCTGCGCAGCAAGGGGGTCGGCGACACGCAAGCGGTCGCGGGTGCGGTGGCCTCGCTCGCGCGAGCGGGCGACCTCGTTCTCCTCGTCGGCGAGCTCGGCGTCGGGAAGACGGCGTTCGTGCAGGGGTTCGCCCGCAGGCTCGGGGTGGCCGTGCCCGTGACCAGTCCCACCTTCACCCTCGTGCATCGATACGAGGCCACGCCAGTCATCCATCACGTCGACGTGTATCGCCTCGATCGGCTGAGCGAGCTGGCTGATCTCGGGCTTCCCGAGATGCTCGAGGAGGGAGTGACGCTCATCGAGTGGGGCGACGTCGTGACGCCGGCCCTCCCGTCGGACTTCCTCGAGATCCTCCTCACCTATGTCGACGACGACGCCGTCGACGAGCGCGACATCGCGTTCAGCGTCGTCGGCCGCTCGTGGACGGGCCGGCGTGGCCGCGCTCCGCCGGGCGCTGGACTGCTGATGCTGATCCTCGGGATCGAGACCGCGACCCACCAGGTCGGCTGCGCGATCGGCGGCCACGAAGGAGTCTTGGCGCTCTTCGAATCGGCCCGCGATCGCCGGCACGCGGAGACGCTGGTGCCCGCCATCCAGTTCGTCACCAAGCAAGCGCGCATCGAGCTCGACGAGATCGGCGTCGTCGCGGTCGACGTCGGCCCCGGGTTGTTCACCGGTCTGCGGGTCGGCATCGCCGCCGCGAAAGCGATAGCCAGCGCGCTGCGAGTCCCGATGGTCGGCGTGCCCAGCCTCGACCTGCTCGCGCTGCCGCTGCGGCACACGAGCCGGCGGATCGTGGCCGCGATCGACGCGCGGCGCGGTGAGCTCTTCTACGCGTTCTACCGGCCCGTTCCGGGCGGAGTGCAGCGGGTGTCGCCGCACCAGGTCGGCACGCCCGACGATCTGGCCTCCGAGCTCCAGGCGTCCGGGGAGGACACGCTGCTCGTCGGGGACGGGGCGCGGCGCTACGCGATGGCTTTCGAGGACCTCAAGGGGGTCGAGCTGGTCGAGCAATGGCTGGCCCATCCTTCGGCGGCGCCCCTCGTCCAGCTCGCCCACTCGTACGCTCTGCGGGAGCAGTTCGTGAACCCGTGGGACCTGCAGCCGGTCTACCTCCGGCGGCCGGACGCCGAGATCAACTGGGAGACGCGAGACAGCCGATGAGTGCGGCACGGATGCCCCGGGATGCCTCTGAGCCCCTCGACGTCACGATCGCGCTCATGGCGCGGCGCGACGTGCGGCACGTGATGCCGATCGAGCAGCGCGTGTACCCGCGGGGTTGGAGCAAGGGCGTCTTCATCCGCGAGATCGCACAGCGAACGACGCGCTGCTACCTCACCGCGAAGGTCGGCAGCACCGTCGTCGGATACGCCGGGATGTTGCTGTCGCCCGATGAAGCACACATCACGAACGTCGCGGTGTCGCCCGAGTGGCAGCGTCACAAGGTCGCGACGCGCCTGTTGCTCACGCAGGCTCGCGTTGCGGTGGTGCGAGGGGCGAAGGCGCTCACGCTCGAAGTGCGGCCGAGCAACGACGGCGCCAAGGAGCTGTATCGCCGGTTCGGCTTCGCGCCGGCAGGAATGCGCAAGCTCTACTACCGCGATCCTGACGAGGACGGATTGATCATGTGGGCGCACGACATCGACTCGCCCGCGTATGTCACGCGGCTGGCTGGCATCGAGGCGGAGGTCAACGGCCGCACGTTCGTCGACGCAGAGGTGTGGACATGACGGTGTGGCAGTGAGGGCTGTGGACGTCGGCCCAGCGACCTGCATCCTCGGCATCGAGACGAGCTGCGACGAGACGGCCGCCTCGGTCGTCATGGGCGGCACGAGCGTGCTGTCGTCGGTCGTGTCGAGCCAGGTCGACCTCCACGCTCGCTTTGGCGGCGTCGTGCCCGAGATCGCGGGTCGAGCGCATGTCGAGATGCTCACCCCGGTCGATCGCCCAGGCGATCGTCGAGGCGGGCATCGAGGACAGGCGCATCGACGCGGTCGCCGCGACCGTCGGGCCGGGCCTCATCGGGTCGCTCCTCGTCGGCGTGAGCGCGGCGAAGGCGCTGGCACTCGTTTGGGACGTGCCGTTCGTCGCAGTCAACCATCTCGAGGCACACCTGTACGCCGCGTTGCTGGAGGAGCCGGGGCTCGAGCTCCCGGTGGTGGTGCTGCTCGTCTCGGGTGGGCACACGATGCTCATCGAGATGCAGGACCACGGGCGATATCGGCTGCTCGGTCAGACCATCGACGACGCGGCGGGCGAAGCGTTCGACAAGGTCGCGCGGTTTCTCGGGCTCGGCTATCCCGGCGGCCCGGCGATCGATCGGGAAGCGATGAGCGGAGACCCGACAGCGATCGCGTTTCCCCGTGCGATGCTCGACGACGGGTTCGACTTCTCGTTCAGCGGCCTGAAGACGGCCGTCGTGCGCTACGTGCGCGCACATCCGGAGATTGCGACAGCCGACGTCGCCGCGTCATTCCAACAGGCGGTCGTCGACGTACTCCTCGCGAAGGCCCGCCGGGCCGCGGCCCAGGTCGGGGCGAAGGGGCTTTGCCTCGGCGGGGGCGTCGCCGCGAACTCGCTGCTACGCGAGCAGTTCCTCGACGTGTGCGAGGCCGACGGGTTGCAGGGGTTCCTCCCGAGCCGGCCGATGTGCACCGACAACGCCGCGATGATCGCGAGTGCGGCGTGGTGGCGGCTGGCCGCCGACGGGCCCAGCCCGCTCGACATGGGCGCCGACCCCAGCCTCCAGCTGAATTTCTTGGCGGCAGCGGGTCCATAGCACCCGCGGGCGCCAAGAAAACCAGTGCTCAGAGCGTGTACTCCCATCCCTCGCGCCATTCGAAGTCGGCGTCGACGAGCTCGTGCAGCGACCTGCCCTCGAGGAGGTGCTCGAGCGCCCACCGGGTCGCCGTGTGTCCGATCACCACGAGCCGTTGCCCCTCCCATCGGAGCGGCACGTCCTGGAGGAAGCGGCCGACCCGTACAGCGGCCTCGCTCCAGCTCTCGCCGCCCGGGTAGGCCTCATCGACGTACTCGGACCGATGGCCCCGGAACCAGGCGACCGGCGTGCCGTTGCGCTCGCCGTAGTCGCACTCGCGCAGCCGCCAGTCGGCCAGGATCGGGATGTCGGTCGTCACCGAACGCGATTGCGGCCGTCTCCACCGCCCGGCCGAGGTCCGAGGTGAAGACGGCGTCGATGCCGTCGTCCCGCCGCCGGGCACCGAGCTCCTCGGCCTCGACCCGGCCGCTCTCCGACAGGCGCCCCGGCAGCCAGCCGGTGGCGATGCCCCGCTCGTTGTCCTCGGTGGTCGCATGGGTCTCGAAGACGATCTGGGTCGTCACACCAGCCAACCTAAGGGTCCCGGTTGCGCCTGCGGTTGCGGACTCCTATCGTTAGCACTCGACCAATGAGAGTGCTAACGCTCGGAACCCCGACCATCCCTATGGAGGCTGGCGCATGAACCTCAAGCCCCTCGATGACCGCATCGTCGTCAAGGCCAACGAGGCCGAAGAGAAGACCGCTTCGGGCCTCGTGATCCCTGATACCGCCAAGGAGAAGCCCCAGCAGGGCACCGTGCTCGCCGTCGGCCCCGGCCGTCGCTCCGAGCAGACCGGCGAGATCATCCCCCTCGACGTGAAAGTCGGTGACACCGTCGTGTACTCGAAGTACGGCGGCACCGAGATCACCGTCGACGGCGATGACCTGCTGATCCTGAACGGCCGTGACGTCCTCGCCGTGATGGCGAAGTAGGACTCCAATGGCCAAGCTCCTGAAGTTCGACGAGGACGCACGCCGCGCGCTCGAGGCGGGTGTGAACAAGCTGGCCAACTCGGTCAGGGTCACGCTCGGTCCGAAGGGGCGCAACGTCGTCCTCGACAAGAAGTTCGGCGCACCCACGATTACGAACGACGGTGTCTCGATCGCCCGCGAGGTCGAGCTCGAGGACCCGTTCGAGAACATGGGCGCGCAGCTCGTCAAGGAAGTCGCGACCAAGACCAACGACATCGCGGGCGACGGCACCACTACCGCCACCGTCCTGGCTCAAGCGCTCGTGCACGAGGGCCTCCGCAACGTTGCCGCCGGCGCCAGCCCGCTCGTGCTCAAGAAGGGCATCGAGAAGGGCGTCGAGGCCGCGGTCGCCTCGATCAAGGAGCAGTCGCGCGAGATCGACGACAAGTCCGAGATCGCGCAGGTTGCCGCCATCTCCGCTGCCGACCCGTCGATCGGCGAGGTCATCGCGGACGCGATCGACAAAGTCGGCAAGGACGGCGTCGTAACCGTCGAGGAGTCGAACACGTTCGGCATGGAGCTCGACTTCGTCGAGGGCATGCAGTTCGACAAGGGCTACCTGTCGCCGTACTTCGTCACCGACGCGGACCGGCAAGAGGCCGTGCTCGAGGATCCGTTCATCCTGCTGGTCAACGGCAAGGTGAGCACCGTGCAGAACATCCTCCCCGTGCTCGAGAAGGTCATGCGGGCGGCTCGCCCGCTGCTCATCGTCGCCGAGGACATCGAGGGTGAGGCTCTCGCGACGCTCGTCGTGAACAAGATCCGCGGCACGTTCTCGTCGGCGGCCGTCAAGGCTCCCGGCTTCGGCGATCGCCGCAAGGCGATGCTGCAGGACATGGCGACGCTGACAGGTGGCCAGGTGATCTCGGAAGAGGTCGGCCTCAAGCTGGAGAACACCACGCTCGACCTGCTCGGCCGGGCCCGCAAGGTCATCATCACCAAGGACGAGACCACCATCGTCGAAGGCGGCGGCTCCGAGGAGGACGTCAAGGGCCGCATCAACCAGATCAAGGCCGAGATCGAGAACACCGACTCCGACTGGGATCGCGAGAAGCTGCAGGAGCGCTTGGCCAAGCTCTCCGGCGGCGTCGCCGTGGTCAAGGTCGGCGCGGCCACCGAGGTCGAGCTCAAGGAGAAGAAGCACCGCATCGAGGATGCGCTGTCCGCTACACGTGCAGCGATCGAGGAGGGTGTCGTCGCCGGTGGCGGCGTGGCCCTGCTCAGGGCGCGGTCCGCGGTTGCGAGCCTCATCGAGACGCTCGACGGTGACCTCGCTACCGGTGCCCGTGCGGTCTGGAAGGCGCTCGAGGCTCCGACCCGCCTCATCGCCGACAACGCCGGCGCCGAGGGCGCACTCGTGGTGCAGCACGTCGAGCGCGAGACGGGCTCGATCGGCTTCAACGCCGCCACGGGTGAGTACGAGGATCTCGTGAAGGCCGGTGTCATCGATCCCGCAAAGGTCACGCGTGCGGCGCTGCAGAACGCGGCGTCGATTGCGAGCCTGCTGCTCACCACCGAAGTGCTCATCGCCGACAAGCCCGAGAAGGACGGCGGCGGCATGCCCGGCGGCGGTATGGGTGGCATGGGCGGTATGGGTGGCATGGGCGGAATGGGGATGATGTAGGCGCCGTTCGTCGAACGGAAGTGAAGCGCTCCGGGCTTTCGCCCGGGGCGCTTTCGCGTCCGGCCGTTAGGCTCGCGTCATGGTTGATCGTCCCCCGCCCGACCCGGCGAAGCTCCTCGAGTTCTGGATGCAGTGGGAGCGCGGGGACGAATCGCCGGGGCGAACGATGGCCAGCTTCAAGACCCACGGGCTTCGCACGCTTCTCGAGCACCTCAGCGCCGAAGCGGCCGCGCCTGCGGGGTGACCGCCCCGATCCCACGGCCCACCGACTTCTCGCGCCGGATCGCCGGCGCCTTGGTCCGGGCTCGACCCGACCGACCGCGTGGTCGACTTGGCTCGCACGCGGGCCGCGCTGGCGACCCATGTCGCCGACGCCCGTGCTCACCGGCGTGCCCGACGACCGGCCGTCGGCGGTGCTGGTCCCGCTCTTCGAGGAGGAGGGCGAGCTGCGGATCATCTTCACGCTGCGCAACGCGAACCTGCGCAGCCATGCGGGGCAGGTGAGCTTCCCCGGCGGCCGGCTCGATCCTGGTGAGGATCCGGTCGCGGCCGCGTTGCGCGAAGCGAACGAGGAGACCGCACTCGATCCCGCGGCCGTCGAGGTCATCGGCGAGCTGAGTCACCTCCGCACCATCGTGAGCAACTCGTTCATCGTTCCCATCGTCGGGGTGATCGAAGGCCGGCCCCCGCTCACGCCGAACCCCGCCGAGGTCGACCGCATCTTCGACATCTCGACGGCCGAGCTGCTCGGCGACGGCGTCTACCGGGAGGAGCGCTGGGGCGTCGGTGACATGGACCGAGCCGTGAGCTTCTTCGAGGTCGGGGGAGAGACCGTGTGGGGCGCGACGGGCACGATGACCCGCAACCTTCTGATGCTGGCGCTGGGGCTCTCGTGAGCGAGTGGGCGGAGGCCGATGCCATCGGTTTCGACGAGGTGCCGGCCGGGCCGGTGACGTTGCGGCCGTGGGAGCCCGCTGACGTGTCGTTCGTGTACGACGCCTGTCAGGACCTCGAGATCCAACGATGGACGAACCTGCCGTCGCCCTTCCGCGCGTCCGACGCGGTCGCACTGCTGCAGTTCTCCACGACGCTGCGCGAGCGTGGCACCGCCGCGCTGTTCGCCGTCGTCTCCACCGATCAGGGGGAGCTGCTCGGTGCGGTCTCTCTCCGCGACATCGAGCGCGACGAGGGGCGCGCGTCGATCGGGTACTGGGTCGCGGTGGAAGCTCGAGGCCGGGGTGTTGCGATGAATGCGGTCGCGGCGGCATCGCGCTGGGCGTTCGCGGCGCTCGGCGTCGACGAGGTCTACGCCGAGGTGCTTGCACGGCAACGACGGGTCGGTGCGCGTCCTCGAGCGCTGCGGCTTCGCGCCCGACGGCGAGAGCACCTGCGCGCAGCGTGGCGTCACCCAGCCCTCGATCCGCTACACGCTGCGAGCAACCTCCTCCCGCTGAGCGTACGGTTGGCGCGTGCAGGGCCACGGCGGAGAGAACGACCCGGCGGACATCGACCCGCGCCGGTTCGCCATCCATCACGCGTCACCGCGGGGCTTTCGGCAGGCCTACGTCCGCGAGGGCATGGGCGGCGTGCCGCTGCTTCTCGTGCACGGCTGGCCAGAGACCAAGCGCATCTACTGGAAGGTCATCGCCCCGCTCGCTGAAGCAGGGTTCGATGTCATCGTCCCCGACCTTCGAGGCTTCGGCGACAGCGACGTTGCGAAGGGCTTCCACGACGTACCTGCACACAGCCGCGACCTTCACGCGCTCGTCCACGATCACCTCGGTCTCGATCGCGTCGTGCTGTGCGGCGGTGACCTCGGCGGCCCCGTGATTCAAGACCTCGCGCTGCGCTTCCCTGAGTGGGCGGAGCGCATGGTGCTGTTCAATTCGCCTCTCCCGTTCGACAAGGAGCGCATGGCAGGGCTGAACACGCGGCCGCCCGCGGAAGCGAGTGACTACTTCGTGCGCCAGGGCACCGACCCTGACGGCCTCGCCGCCGAGCTCGACACGCCCGAGAAGCGGCAGCGGTACATCGCGACGTTCTACACGTCGCGCTTTTGGGCGCATCCCGGCGCGTTCACCGTGCGCGGTGACAGGGGGCGGCTCGGCGCCAGCTCCGTCGTCGACTTCCACACCGAGCCGTTCGCCGACGGTGCCAAGCTGCGCGCCAGCTTCGGTGGCTACGAGAGCACGTTCTCAGGCCACGCGCGCAGCGAGCCCGCGATGCTCGGCCCGAACCCCATACGCTGCCTCGTCCTCTTCGGTCCCTCCGACCACGTGCTCTATCCCGACTTCGACAAGATGGCCGCGGTCGTGTTCCCGAACCACGTAGGGCCCTTCCTCCTCCGCGATTGCGGGCACTTCGTGCCCTGGGAGGCTCCCGGTCCGCTGGTCTCAGGGCTGGTCTCGTTCTGCGGCGATCGGCTCGTGTCAAGGGGTTGATTCGCTCGATCGGGGGGCGCACCATCGGAGTACTCCCCACGATGGGGAGATCCGATCCCGTCGATCACACGGGAGGTTGAGCATGCCTTCATCCACCCCCGAAGCGGAGGATGGACCGCCGGACTGAGCACGCGTGGAGGAGGGCTCGACCGCCAGGAAGGTCGCGTGTCGTAGCCCCGTCCATCGGCCACCGCTCACGCACGGACGTGTCGCCACACCTGACCGGCTTCGAGCCGGCTGCGCCGCATGCATCCCCCGCTGAGACGGTGACCCTGGCTCCGCATCCGACCGAGGAGCGGGGGGCCGCTTCTCGGAACAGCAACCCCGTTCGCCCGGCGTCGGCCTTCCCTCAGGACGCCGGGTCGAGTCGCGCGTAGGGTTCGCGCATGGCAACGCTCTCCTTCGAAGGCGAGACGCACCAGGAGCTCGTGAGCCAGGTGAAGAAGTGGCTTGCGTCGCAGGCTGGGGACGACCGACTGAGCCCTGGTGACGCCGTGATCGCGGGTGCCGACCTGACGAAGGAGGCGCTCCGCATCATCGCCGCCGCGGCACCCGAGCCGGTCGCTCAGAGCGAGATCGCGAAGGCGCTCACCGGCATGGGCTTCAAGGCCACCGATGCCACTCGTGACGCGATGCTGCAGTCGCTCAGCGCGCTGTCGAACGTGACCGGCGGGGGCGTGCTGAAGCAGGTGAGCGACGCCCAGGCCGCCGCCATGTGGGAGATGAACCAGCAGGTCGCCAAGCAGATCCTGAAGGGCCTCAGCCGCAAGAAGTAGCGGCCCTCCCGGCAACTGTCACCGCTGCGGCCCTATAGGGGCCGCTGGCGCAACAGTTGCGCGACGCGCCCCGGCGGGCGGGTTCCCAAACCCGGCGCGGGCGGGCGGTACGCTCACCCCTTCCCCCAATCGGCACGAGGAGGCAGCGTGGCTGAGGTGGAGATCGGCCTGGGGAAGTCCGGTCGGCGCGCGTACGGGTTCGACGACATCGCGATCGTCCCGAGCCGGCGCACCCGCGACCCCGAGGATGTCGACATCTCGTGGGAGATCGACGCGTTCCGCTTCGACCTGCCGCTCATGGGCGCGGCGATGGACGGCGTCATCTCGCCGGCAACGGCGATCGAGATCGGGCGGCTGGGCGGCGTCGGCGTGCTCAACCTCGAGGGCCTCTGGACCCGCTACGACGACCCCGAGCCGCTGTTCGCGGAGATCGCCGAGCTCTCCACCGAGAAGGCGACGCTGCGGATGCAAGACATCTACAGCGCGCCGATCAAGCCCGAGCTGGTGTCGGCCCGAATCAAGCAGATCCGCCAGGCCGGAGTGGTGTCCTGCGCGAGCGTCACGCCGCAGCGCACCGCGAAGCTCACCGAGGCGATCCTCGAGGCCGAGCTGGACCTGCTCGTGATCCAAGGCACGGTGGTGTCCGCCGAGCACGTCTCGAAGACCGTCGAACCGCTGAACCTCAAGCGTTTCGTGCGCGAGCTCGACATCCCCGTGATCGTCGGCGGGTGTGCGTCGTACCAAGCGGCGTTACACCTGATGCGCACCGGCGCCGCCGGCATCCTCGTCGGCGTCGGGCCTGGTCATGCGTGCACCACCCGCGGCGTGCTCGGCATCGGCGTGCCGCAGGCAACTGCGATTGCGGATGCGCGAGCGGCCCGCATGAGGCACCTCGACGAGACGGGGGTCTACGTGCAGGTCATCGCCGACGGCGGCATGGCGACTGGGGGCGACATCGCGAAGGCCATCGTCTGCGGCGCTGACGCGGTGATGATCGGCTCACCCCTCGCGGCCGCGGCCGAGGCGCCCGGCAAGGGTCACCACTGGGGCATGGCGACGTTCCATCCCACGTTGCCGCGGGGCGCACGGGTCAAGACCGCGGTGCGCGGCACGCTCCAGGAGATCCTCGTCGGGCCGGCACACGAGAACGACGGGCGGATGAACCTCTTCGGCGCGTTGCGCACGTCGATGGCCACCTGCGGCTACGAGACTGTGAAGGAATTCCAGAAGGCTGAGGTCATGGTCGCCCCGGCTCTGCAGACCGAAGGCAAGTCGCTGCAGAAGTCGCAAGGCATCGGCATGGGTTCGTAGCACGCGGATGACGGCGCCCGAGTCGTTCGACACGATCCTCGTCGTCGACTTCGGCGCGCAGTACGCGCAGCTCATCGCCCGCCGAGTGCGCGAGGCCCACGTGTACTCCGAGATCGTTCCGCACACGATCACGGCAGCAGAGGTCGCGGCGCGGCGCCCGGCCGGGCTCATCTTCTCGGGCGGCCCGGCGTCGGTGCACGTCGACGGCGCTCCGTTGATCGACGCCGGCGTGTACGAACTGGGTATACCGGTGCTCGGCATCTGCTACGGAGCCCAGCTGATCGCACTCCAGCTCGGCGGCGAGGTCGCCCGCACCGGGCGAGGCGAATACGGCCGCACCTCACTCGAGACGTTCGGAGCGTCGGTGATCCTCGGTGAAGGCGCTCCAGCCGAGGAACCGGTCTGGATGTCGCACTTCGACACCATCACCCGGGCGCCCGACGGCTTCCACGTGCCGGCGCGCACGCCCGACACGCCCGCAGCGGTGCTCGAGCATGAAGTCCGGCGGATCTACGGCGTGCAGTTCCATCCCGAGGTCGCGCACACGCCGCGCGGGCAGGAGATGTTGAAGCAGTTCCTGTTCGCAGTCTGTGAGTGCCGTCCGACGTGGACGATGGCGTCGATCATCGAGACCTCGGTCGACGCGATTCGCGCGCAGGTCGGCGGCGAGAGGGTCATCTGCGGTCTTTCCGGTGGTGTCGACTCGTCGGTCGCCGCCGCGATCGTGCACAAGGCGGTCGGCCCCCAGCTCACCTGCGTCTATGTCGACACGGGCCTCATGCGGGCAGGGGAGAGCGAGCAGGTCGTCGACACCTTCCACCGCCATCAGGGCATCGAGCTCGTGCACGTGAAGGCGGCCGACCGGTTTTTCGAAGGCCTCGCCGGCGTCACTGACCCGGAAGCCAAGCGCAAGACGATCGGCGAGCTCTTCATCCGCGTGTTCGAGGAAGCGGCGGGCGGGCTTTCGGACGCGCGGTTCCTCGTGCAGGGGACTCTCTACCCGGATGTCATCGAGTCGGGCACGAAGGACGCGGCGCGCATCAAGAGCCACCACAACGTCGGTGGTCTTCCCGACGACATGGACTTCGAGCTCGTCGAGCCGCTGCGCAGCCTGTTCAAGGACGAGGTCCGTCACGTCGGCGAGCAGCTGGGCTTGCCCGAGGAGATTGTGTGGCGGCAGCCCTTCCCGGGTCCGGGGCTCGGCGTGCGCATCATCGGCGAGGTGACACGCGAGAAGGTCGAGACGCTGCAGCAGGCGGACGCCATCGTGCGCGAGGAGGTGCGGCGCGCCGGCCTCGAGCGCGAGCTGTGGCAGGCGTTCGCGGTGCTCGCCGACATCCGCACGGTCGGCGTCATGGGTGACGAGCGCACCTACGCCCACCCGATCATCATCCGTGCCGTCACGAGCGACGACGCGATGACCGCGGACTGGGCGCGGCTCCCATACGAGCTCCTCGAGCGACTGTCGAGTCGCATCATCAACGAGGTGCCCGGCGTGAACCGCGTCGCGTACGACGTCACGTCGAAGCCGCCCGGCACGATCGAGTGGGAGTGAGCGGGCCGCTCCGGCTGGTCGATCGTCGTCCCCATCTCACCGGCGCCGACCTGCTGCATCGGCTCGTCCCACCTCGCCGCTTCGCTCCCGCCCGGTTCAGCACCTACCTGCCCGATCCCGAGCATCCGTCGCAAGCCGCGGCACGCAGCGAGATGGAGCGGTTCACGGCCGCGATCTCGGCGCCGGCAAAGGCGACGCGGTGGGGCCGTCGACGCGACGACAGTCGTTCGGGCGCGCCCGCTCGGTACCTCGACGGGGGCTATGGCGTCGGCAAGACGCACCTGCTCGCGGCGGCCTGGCACGAAGCGCCGGCGCCGAAGGCCTACCTCACGTTCGCCGAGCTCGCGGGGCTGATCGGGTTCCTCGGGATGGAGCAGGCGGTCAGCGCGTTCGCCGACCATCGCCTGCTCTGCATCGACGAGTTCGAGCTCGACGACATCGCACAGACCTTGATGACGGTGACGTTCCTCCGCGCGGTGATCGGCGGCGGCACCAGGGTCGTCGCGACGTCGAATGCTCTCCCTGACCGTCTCGGCGAAGGTCGGTTCGCCGCCGATGACTTCACGCGCGAGATCGCGGCGATCGCATCGCACTTCGAGGTCCTGCGGATCGACGGTCCCGACTACCGGGCCAAGGCTCGGGTCGAGGCCGAGCCTTTCGGCGTGAGCGAGCTCGATGGCGTGCTGCGCGCGTTCGCGCTGAGCGGCGCGACGGTGAGCGATGACGCGTTCGCAGAGCTGATCGCCCACCTGCGGGTGGTGCCGCCGGTTCAGGCCGCCGCGATGCTCGAGGGCCTCGACGCCGTGGTGGTGCGGGGGCTCGCTCCGCTCGACAACCAAGGGAGCGCGCTGCTGTTCGTCCATCTCGTCGACGAGATCTACGACGCCGGGATCACGTTCTTCGCCTCGGGCGTGCCCGTTGAGGCCCTGTTCTCGAGCTCCTACCGCAAGGGTGGCTACCGCAAGAAGTACGGACGGTGCGAGAGCCGGCTCCTTGCGCTCCTGGGCGAGGCTCGCGTCGCGACGCGCTCCTGAGCGCGTGCTCCTAGTGAGCGGATGGCCGTGCGTGCAGCGCCACGAACAGCGCCCACGGCTCACCGTCGGCTGCCGGCTTCCACGACGCCGCTTCCTCGATGACCGCCTGGAGCCGCTGTTCGAGCTCGGCTCGCCGCGCGGGAGTGAGGCGGAGCGCGAGGCGGCTCGTGCGCCGCGTCTCCGCCGGTGACTCGAGGATCTCGGCGCGGAACGCGTCGAGCAGGGCAGTCGTCAGGTCATCGGTCGGTTCGCCGACGTCGACCGTCCACGACTTGCCGGTCGATCGGTAGGGCACCTCGGCCGCGCCGCGGTTGCCTTTTCGGGCGGCCTCGGCGGCGACAAAGCCGGTCGCGACGAGCACGCGCAGGTGGTACAGCGTCGTGCCCGGGTTGCGGCCCAGGCGTTCAGCCAGCTCCTTGTTGGTGAGGGCCGCGTCGTAGGTCAGGCGGATGATGCGGAGCCGGTCAGGGTGGGCGAGGGCCCTGGCCTCCTCGGGCGTCGCCGGCCTCCGCGCCGGGTTCTCGACCGCACGACGCGTCCGCTGTGTCGCAGGACTCATTGACATCTCTCAATCACTTCGGCAACCCTATCCCCGATGGCCACCGTCCGCGAGCAATCGCTGCTTCGGAATCGCGACTTCGTCCTGCTGTGGTCGGGGCTCACCGTCAGCGAGGTCGGCAGCGCCGTCACCGCCCTGGCCATCCCGCTCCTCGCGGTCATCACGCTCGACGCAACGACGTTCGAGGCCGGAGCCCTGGCGGCGTGCACGCATGCCGCGTTCCTCATCGTCTCCCTGCCGGCGGGCGCCTGGGTCGATCGGTGGCGGCGCCGTCCGGTGCTGATCTGGAGCGACCTCGGGCGGATGGTCGTGCTCGGGTCGATCCCCCTCGCCAACGCGTTCGACGTGCTCGCGCTTCCGCAGCTCTTCGTCGTTGCGCTCGTCGCCGGTGTCCTCACGGTGTTCTTCGACGTCGCGTACCAGAGCTACATGCCGGTGCTCGTCGAGCCCGAGCAGCTCGTGGACGCGAACGGCAAGATCGGCGCCAGCCAGTCCTTCGGGCAGGTCGCCGGGCCGAGCTTCGGTGGTGCACTCGTCGGCACCATCGGTGCCGCCGCCGCTGTCGTCGTGGATGCTCTCAGCTTCCTCCTGTCGGCGATCCTCACCGTCGCCATCCGCCGGCCCGAGCCGGCACCAGCCCCGCGCTCAGCGGAAAGTCAGTTGAGGGCCGAGATACGCGAGGGGCTCGCGTTCGTCTTCGGCCATCCGATTCTGCGCAAGGTCGTCGGGTGCACCGCGACGAGCAACTTCTTCAGCGCGGCGATGTTCGCGGTCGTGACCGTGTTCCTCGTGCGGACGCTGGACGCACCGTCGTGGGTCATCGGCCTCGTCTTCAGCGTCGGAAGCCTCGGCGGGCTCATCGGCGGACTGCTGGCGGGCCGCATCGGCAAGGCCGTCGGCACCGCCCGGATCATCTGGCTGAGCCAGGCGGTGGTGGGACCCTTCCTCCTCCTGACCGTCGTCGCCTTCCCCGGTTGGGGACTCACGCTCGTGGCCGTCAGCATCTTCGCGACGAGCGTCGGCAGCGTCGTCTACAACACCGCGCAGGTCTCCTACCGCCAAGGCATCTGCCCGCCCGCGTTGCTCGGTCGGATGAACGCGTCCGTGCGGTTCGTGGTGTGGGGCACGCTGCCGCTCGGGGCGCTGTTCGGCGGAGCGATGGGCTCATGGATCGGCGTCCGCCCGACCCTGCTGATCGGTGCCCTCGGGGAGTGGGCGGCCTGCCTGTGGGTGGTCTACTCGCCCCTCTTCCACATGCGTGACCTGCCCGTTCTCGGCGAGCACGACCTGGTCGCAACACGACCGTAACCTGGAGGTTGCCCTTTGCTAGGGTCTTGACCCCATGAGCCCGGTCGTCGACCAGGCCCACCCTCGCATGCGGAGGCGGGCACTTCGTACGGCCGTGGCGGCGGTTGTGATCGCGATGCTGGTCCCCGTCGTCCTTGCCAAACCGGCCTCGGCGGACCGCATCAACGACATGCAGCGGCAGGCCGAGCGCATGGCTGCCCACCTCGACGACCTCGAGGAGAACGTCGACACCCTCTCCGAGGACTATGTCGAGGCGGTGTACGAGCTGCGCCTGCTCGAAGACCGGGTGGCCCAGGCCCAAGCCGACATGGATGCGGCCGAGGCCGCGCTCGGTCAGACCCGCACCCGCATGCGGACCTACGCGGTCAACGCCTACGTGAACGTCGATCAGTCGAGTGACCTCCTCGTGATCCTGGGCAGCCAACCGCAGGACTCGGGCGCTCGCCTTGGCTACGCGGACATCGCGATCGGCAAGGACCGCTCGATGGCGGACACGTTCCGATCGGCGAGTGAGGACGCCGCGGTCGCCAAGGCCGACCTCATGGCCCAGCGCGACGCGCAGGACGCTCTCCAGGCCGAGGTGAACCGCCGGAAGGAAGCAGCGGAGGGCGCCGTCGACGCCCAGCAGTCGGCACTCGCGAAGGTGCGGGGTCAGCTCGCGACGCTCGTGCGTCAGGAGCAGGCTCGGCGCGCCGCCGAGGCGGCCCGACTTGCCCGAGCCCGGCAGCAGCAGAGCCGTTCGGGCCGCGTGGCAGCGTCGTCGACGGCCGGACGCTCGGTTCCCGCTCCGTCAGCCGGTGTCGGGAGGAGCGATCGCCGCGGCGCGCAGCCAGCTCGGTGTGCCGTATCGCTGGGCGGGCTCGACGCCCGGCTCCGGCTTCGACTGTTCGGGTCTCACGTCGTGGGCGTGGGCGCGTGCCGGCCGATCGCTGCCGCACTCGTCGCGGGCGCAGTACGCGTCGCTGCCGCACGTCTCGCTCGATGCTCTCCAACCCGGCGATCTCGTCTTCTTCGGCGGCCGGAGCGTGAACCACGTCGGGCTCTACATCGGGGGCGGGCAGATGATCCACTCGCCGCACTCGGGCTCGGTCGTCCAGGTTGCCTCGATCTACCGGCGCGGCCTCATCGGAGCGGCTCGCCCCTGAGTCGCTTGTCCCTGAGCTTGGCGGGTGACGTCGGTCCAGAAGTCGACCGCCATCTGCTCGAACCGGCGCCCGAGATCGAGGGTGGCGAGCTCCCATTCCCCCGCCGTGCCGCAGATCGACTCGTGCAGGGCGTCGTATCCAGCCAGGTTCTGCTCGTGGACCGCGCGTTGCTCCTCGGCCAGGCGCGTCACGGTGTCCGGTGACCCCGCCCCGGCAAAGAAGAGCTTCAGTAGACCGAGGTCGCGCACCTCGGTGCCATCTCCGATCGGCTCGGCCAGCCACGTCTGCAGCGCCTCCCGGCCGCGCGGCGTGATCCGGTACAGCCTGCGCCGCCGGCCGCCGGTCTCGACTTCCTCGTCGAGGTATCCCGCGGCGGCGAGACGGGCCGGCTCGGCGTACAGCTGGCTGTGGGGGAACGACCAGAAGTACCCGACCGACCCCGCGACCATCTGCTTGAGGTCGTACGAGGTGAGCTCGGCCGCCCACTGATCGGCGAAGCCGAGCACGACGTAGGAGACGGGATTGAGGGAGATCTCCTCGACCGGGCCGTTCGCCATCGACGCCAGCCTACCGAGGGCAATGGTTCGACTCGGACGGTCGGCGGGCTGAGGGCGGATATCGTCGCCCGCCATGGCCGACCCATTCGAAGGCTTCGATCGTCTCGTGTTCACCGCGGAGGGGCGCACCTATCCGCTGTTCCGCATCGGATCCGGTCCCGGGATCATCGTGATGACCGAGATGCCCGGCATCAGCCCGAAGGTCGCCGCGTTCGCGCGCCGGTTGGCCGACGAGGGATACACCGCCGTGCTGCCGTCGATGTTCGGGGAGCCCGGGCGTGAGCCATCCCTCGGGTACGGGTTGAAGTCGATGATCCCTGCGTGTGTCGCGAAGGAGTTCGCGGCGCTCGCCACCGACAGAGACCGCACCGGTGACGCTGTGGCTGCGTGCACTCGCGAAGCAGGTGCACGAGGAGTGCGGCGGGCCGGGTGTCGGCGCAGTCGGCATGTGCTTCACCGGCGGCTTCGCGCTGGCGATGATGATCGACGACACGACCGTGGCGCCCGTGTTGAGTCAGCCCTCGCTGCCGATCGCGGTGTCGAAGTCGCGCCGCCCCGCGATCGGCCTGTCGCCGGCGGACCTTGCGGCGGTCAAGGTGCGTGCCGCCGCGGGATGCGACGTGCTCGGTCTGCGGTTCACGGGCGACAAGTTCGTGCCGAAGGAGCGCTTCGAGACGCTGCGCCGCGAGCTCGGCGACCGGTTCATCGGGGTCGAGATCGACTCGTCGGAGGGCAACCCCCACGGCATCCCGAAGAACGCGCATTCCGTGCTGACCGAGCACCTCGTCGACGAGCCCGGCCACCCGACGCACGACGCGCTGAACCAAGTCCTCACGTTCTTCAAGGACCGCCTCACCCCTGACCCCGCCGGATGGTTCAGGTCGGTGGCGTCGACGGCGAGCTGCTTGGCGGTCTTGTAGTCGGCTTTGCCGTTCGGGGCGCGGGGCACGTGCTCGACGATGATGACCTGCTTCGGTGCCTTGTACGCGGCGATCTTCGCCTTCGCGGTGGCGATGACGTCGCCTTCGTCGGCGGCGCCGCCCTGCACCAGCGCGGCGACCGCGACGATGCGCTCCCCGAACTTCTCGTCGGGCACGCCGACCACGAGGCAGTCCTCGATCGCGGGATGCAGCTTCACCGCCTCTTCGACTTCCTCGGGATAGACCTTCTCGCCGCCGGTGTTGATGCACTGGCTGCCGCGCCCGAGGAGCGTGAGCGTGCCGTCGGCCTCGATGTAGCCCCAGTCGCCAGGGAACGAGTAGCGCACGCCGTCGATGACCTTGAACGTGCGGGCCGACTTCTCGGGGTCCTTGTAGTAACCGAGCGGGACGTTGCCGCCCGCGGCCACCATCCCCATCTCGCCGGAGCCGGGCTCGATCCGGCGGCCGTCCTCGCTGAACAGCTTCGTCTCGGGTTGCGCCGTGAACTTTGCGGTCTGCACGGGAAGGCCGCGCATCGTGACCTGGTTGCCCATGCCGCCTTCGGTCGATCCCATGGCGTCGATCAGCATGAGGTGCTCGGCGCGGTCGAGGAGCGCCTCCTTCACCTCGGCGGTCCACATGACGCCCGAAGAGATGACCATGCGCACGCCCGCTCAGGTCGTAGGGATGGCCCGCAGCGATCGCGGCGTCGAGCGCACGGATCATCGGCTTCGCGAACGTGTCGCCGACGATCACGACCATCGTCGCTCCCTCGTCGACCGCGGCCCGCCACAGCTCGTCTGCATCCAGCGAGCGGCTCGTCAGCGTGACGACCGTGCCGCCCGCCAGCAGCGGGATGATCGATCCGAGCCACATGCCCGGTGCCGTGCATGAGCGGGCACCCGGGGATGCTGACCGGCGCTTGGCCGCTCTCGTGCAGATGACCTCACCATCTCGGGGATCTGCGCGGCGTCCGTGGGGGTGGGGAAGCCCGGTCGCCGCGTAGCCGAGGGTGACGAAGTTCGAGGTGAAGCCGCCCTGGGCGTACATCACGCCCTTGGGCATGCCGGTCGTGCCGCCGGTGTACAGCATGTAGATGTCGTCCTCGCGGCGCTCGATGCGGGGCATCGGGTCGTGCGCGGTGAGGTCCTCGTAGTCGCTCCGCTCCGTCGAGGTGCGTGCCGTCGTCGTCGACCTCGACGAGCAGCTTGAGCTTGGGCAGGCGAGCTCGCGGACGCGGTCGACCCGGTCGGCGAGCGACGTGTGGAAGAAGAGCGCTTCGGCGTCAGCGTTGTCGAGCAGGTACCAGAGCTCGTCGTCGAGGTAGCGGTAGTTCACGTTCACCGGGACGCCGCGAAGCTTGAACGCGCCGTGTTGCGCCTCGAGGTACTCGTTCGAGTTGTAGAGGTACAGGCCGACCTTCGAGTCGGGGCCGAGGCCCGCGTCGGTGAGGGCGCCGGCCAGCCCCGCCGCCCGCCGGTCGTACTCCGCCCACGTGCGCCGGGTCGTTGCCGTGGACCAACGCCGTCGCGTCGGGCACCGTGTCGGCGACCGCTTCCCACACTGTGGCCATGTGCATCTCCATGGCCGCGCATCCTTGCACCGAAGGGCGTTCGGGGCCCTCGGGGAGTTCCCACCCCGCCCGTAGGATGGGAAGGCCATGCCCGCCGCCTCGCCTCGCGCCGACGGGGCCGCACCTGACCTCAACCCCGAGCAGCTCGACGCGGTGGTGCACGCCGAGGGGCCGCTGCTGATCGTGGCCGGAGCCGGGTCCGGGCAAGACCCGCGTGCTCACGCACCGCATCGCGCACCTGATCGAGCAAGAGGGCGTGAGCCCGTTTCGCATCCTGGCGATCACGTTCACGAACAAGGCCGCCGACGAGATGCGCGACTCGTGTCGAGGCGCTCGTCGGGCCGGTCGCCAAGAAGATGTGGGTCTCGACGTTCCACTCGGCCTGCGTGCGCATCCTGCGCCGCGACATCGGGGCGCTGGGCTATCCCACCTCGTTCACGATCTACGACGAGGCCGACGCGACACGGCTCACCGGGTACGTGCTGCGCGACCTCAACGTCGACCCGAAGCGGTTCCCCGCTCGCAGCGTGCACGCCACGATCAGCGCCGCGAAGAACGAGCTGATCGGCCCCGAGGAGTACGCGGCCAAGGCGTCAACGATCTTCGAACGGCGCATCGCGGACGTGTATCGCGAGTATCAGGTCCGCCTGCAACGGGCCGGCGCGCTCGACTTCGACGACATCCTCACGTTGACGGTGCAGCTGTTCCGTGAGCATCCCGACGTGCTCGCGCACTACCAGGAGCGCTTCGAGCACGTGCTCGTCGACGAGTACCAGGACACGAACCGCGCGCAGAACGAGATCGTGCTGATGCTCGGCAGGGCGCACCACAACGTGTGCGTGGTCGGCGACTCAGATCAGTGTCTGCCGCCGGGCACGCTCGTGGCGACGCCGAGCGGGCTGTTCCGATCGAGACGCTGGTGGAGGGCGACCGGGTGTGCGGCACCGGCGGTCGCACCGAGCTGCTCGATTCGTCAGTGGCTGCCGCGGTGGAGGGTCACTACGACGGGCCGTTCGTCGAGGTGCGGGCGGGCGGTCACACGTGCGGGGCACGCCCCACCACCTCGTGCCGGCCCGGCTCACTTTCCCGCGCGGCAAGCACCTCGTGTACCTGATGTATCGAGCCGACCGCGGCTACCGCGTCGGCCGCACGATCAGCGTGCGTCCGCGGTACAAGGGAATCGACGATGTCGGAGTCAAGGTCCGCGTTGCGCAAGAGCATGCCGACGCCGCATGGATCCTCCGAGTGTGTGACACGCTCGCGGAGGCGGCGTACTGGGAGGCGTTCTACGCTGCGGAGTTCGGTCTGCCTACCGCCTGCTTCCACGGCCTCGGTCGTGAGCTCGCGATGGACGAGACGTGGCTTGCGCGGTTGTACACCGGGCTCGACACCGAGCTCGGGGCGAAGCTGCTGCTCGAGGACCGGCTGCTGCACCCTGAGTTTCCGCATGTGCGGCCTCAGAACGGCGCACGGCGCCAGACGCTCAACGTCACGATGTTCAGCGGCGCGCGGGGCCGTGTTGGCCACCATCGCGTGCAGTGGTCGTCGAACCGGCTCGACGTCGCCGAGCGGATTCAGCGAGCGGGCATCCCGGTGCGCGGACTGGGAGGTACCCGGTCGGGATTCCGGTTCGAAACCGCGCGGAAGAGTTGGGCGGAGGCGCTCGACCTGGCGAAGTCGGTCGCGGCAGCGGGTGGACTCGATCTTCGGCGCCGGATGTCCATCAACGGCGTGATCTACGACCTGATGCCGCTCTCACATCTCCATCCAGGGATGACGGTCCTCGTCGACCGCGGCGACGGCCACCTGGTCGAGGCGATCGTCGACTCGAACCGAGCGCAGCCACTACTCAGGCCCCGTGTACGACCTCGAGGTCGACGCGCTGCACAGCTACGTGGCGAACGGCCTGCTCGTGCACAACAGCATCTATCGCTTCAGAGCGGCGGACATTCGCAACATCTTGGAGTTCGAGCAGGCATTTCCCGATGTCACCGTGATCACGCTCGAGCAGAACTACCGGTCGACGCAGACGATCCTCGACGCGGCGAACGCGGTGATCGCGAACAACATGGGGCGCAAGCCGAAGAACCTCTGGACTGATCAGGGCCTCGGCGATCCGATCGTGCGCTACCACGCCGACGACGAGGGTGACGAGGCGCAGTGGGTCGCGCATCAGATCGCTCTGCTGCACGACGAGGACCACCGTCGCTGGGGCGACGTCGCGGTCTTCTACCGCACGAACGCGCAGAGCCGGGTGCTCGAGGAGCATCTCATGCGGGTCGGCATCCCCTACAAGGTGCTCGGCGGCACACGGTTCTACGACCGACGAGAGATCAAGGACGCGGTCGCGTATCTGCGTGCCGTCGCGAATCCCGCCGACGAGGTCAGTGTCAAGCGGGTGCTCAACGTCCCCAAGCGCGGCGTGGGTGACACGACGGTCGGACGCGTCGACGCGTGGGCGAAAGGCCAGGGCATCTCGTTCCACGACGCGCTGCGACGAGCAGCCGACGCCGGTGTCTCGACCGCCGCCCAGCGCGGCATCGCGGGGTTTCTCGCGCTCCTCGACAAAGCACGGAGCATGCTCGATGAAGGCCCCGGTGCGGTGCTCGAGCGCCTGCTCGAAGGATCGGGCTACATCGCCGAGCTGCGGGCCGAGCACTCGGTCGAGTCAGAGGGCCGGCTCGAGAACCTCGCCGAGCTCATCGGGTCCGCCCGCGAGATGACGGCGGTCGACGACTTCCTCGAGCAGATCGCCCTCGTGTCCGACACCGACGAGCTCGACGGCGACAGCGGTGCGGTGGTCCTCATGACGCTGCACTCGGCGAAGGGCCTCGAGTTCCCGATCGTCTTCCTCATCGGATGCGAGGACGGCGTGTTCCCCCACATCCGTTCGCTCACCGATCCCGACGAGCTCGAAGAGGAACGTCGGCTTGCGTACGTCGGCATCACGAGGGCGCGCGAGCGCCTGTTCGTGAGCCACGCCTGGAGCCGCATGTTGTGGGGCGCGACGCAGTACAACCCGCCGAGCCGCTTCCTGGACGAGATCCCGAGCGAGCTCGTGTCCGTGGTCGACCCCGGCGGGCGCACTCCCGGGCGGGCTTCTCTCCGCTCGAGCTACCGCTCCGACGGGGGAGGGCGCCGCGAAGGCTTCGTCGCAACCGGTGATGCGGGTCGCGACCGAATCGTGGATCAGGCGATGCGCGCCGGGCAACGTCCGGCTACCACCGGTGCGGAACGCCTCGGACTGCGGATCGGCGATGACGTGCGCCACGTCAAGTTCGGCGAGGGCGTGATCCTCGGCATCGAGGGCAGCGGCGACAAGGCCGAGGCGATCGTGCGGTTCGGCGAGTTCGGCGAGAAGCGCCTGCTGCTGTCGTGGAGCCCGCTCGAACGCATCGGCCCCTGAGCCGAGCGCCCTGACGGTCAGCCCGCGGTCGTCGTCGTCGACAACCCGGTCACGAGGATCGAGCTGGACGATGATCCTGTCGTGGTCGAGCCCTGACCCGGCACTCCCTGGGGCGTGAGATCGACGATCAGCGCGCCGTCGTCGGTCACCCTGGTCGGGTAGTGCGGCAGGTCGCCGCCGTCGGGCGGAAACGTCTCGTCGGTGCACGGGATCAACGAACAGGTCCTGGGCGCTGTCCCACTCGAGCGTGCACTCGCGAGCGCTCCCTGGCACTCGGGCGTCGAACGCGACCCAGCCGATGCCGGCGTCGCCACCCACATGGTGCACGTAGACGTCGCGCGTCCCGCCGACCAGCAGGTCCTGGAAGAGGAGCGGCGCGCTCGTCGGCTTCGATCCGCGCCGCGAGCGTCGCTGCCTCACCCACCTCGAACTCATCGTCGCCGAGACGCACCTCGGTTGACCCGCTGCTCGTGAGCAGGGCCACGCCGACGAGCGCGGCGATGCCCACGACCGCGGCGATCACCGCCAGGATCACGGAGCGGCGACCCTTTCCTGGAGGCGGGCGAGCCGGCCGGTAGCCGGATTGGGTGCCGGTGGTGGACACCGACCTATTGTGCCGGTCTTGTGAATCGCCGCTATCGGGTCGTCGTCGCCAAGCCCGGCCTCGACGGACACGACCGGGGCGCAAAGGTCATCGCGCGGGCGTTGCGTGACGCGGGGTTCGAGGTCGTCTACACCGGTTTGCACCAGACGCCCGAGCAGGTCGCGGAGACCGTGGTGCAAGAGGACGCCGATGCGGTGGGCCTCTCCCTTCTCTCGGGTGCGCACCTCACCCTCTTCCCACGCGTGATCGAGGAGCTCACGGCGCGCGGGCGAGCCGACGTCCTCGTGTTCGGCGGCGGCGTCATCCCCACCGCGGACATCCCCGTGCTGAAGGAGCAAGGCGTCGCGGAGATCTTCACTCCTGGTGCGAACCTCGCATCGGTGAGCAGCTGGCTCGAACATGCCCTCGACGGGCTCGACCAAGAGAACTGAGAGGCAGGCTCGTGGACCTCTTCGAGTACCAGGGCAAGCAGTACTTCGCCCGCTTCGGCATCCCGGTGTCGCCCGGTGGGGTCGCGGACACCGTCGACGAGGCGGTCACGCAGGCCGAGCGGGCCGGCTATCCGGTCGTCGTCAAGGCGCAGGTACAGGTCGGCGGCCGCGGCAAGGCCGGCGGCATCAAGCTCGCCGCCACCGCTGAGGAAGTGCGGTTGCACGCCGGGAACATCCTCGGGATGGACATCAAGGGCCACGTCGTGAAGCGCGTGTGGGTCGAGCACGCGTCTGACATCACCGCGGAGTACTACGCGAGCTTCACGCTCGACCGCTCGGCCAAGAAGTACCTGAGCATGGTGTCGGCCCGCGGCGGCATCGACATCGAGCAGGTCGCCGAGGAGGAACCCGACGCGATCGTGAAGACCTGGATCGATCCCGTCGACGGCCTCAGCGTCGAACAGGCACGCGACATCGCCATCGCGGCGAAGCTCGACGTCGCGGCGATCGACGGCGCGGCCGACATCCTGACCAAGCTCTACCGCTGTTACGTCGAGGGCGACTGCGACCTGGCCGAGATCAACCCTCTGATCCTCACCCCCGACGGCCGCGTGCACGCGCTCGACGCCAAGGTGAGCCTCGACGACAACGCGGCGTTCCGCCATCCCGAGTGGGAGGAGTACGCGGCGACAGTCGAGCTCGATGAACGCGAGCAGCTCGCGCGGGAGAAGGGCCTGCAGTACATCGGCCTCGAGGGGGAGGTCGGCATCATCGCCAACGGCGCGGGGCTGGCGATGAGCACGCTCGACGTCGTCAACCAAGTCGGAGGTCGCGCCGCGAACTTCCTCGACATCGGCGGGGGCGCCAGCGCCGACGTGATGGCCGCCGCGCTCGAGGTCATCAACTCCGACGACGACGTGCGAGCGATCCTGGTGAACATCTTCGGTGGCATCACGAAAGGCACCGAGGTGGCGAACGGCATCGTCGAGGCGCTCGGACGGGTCGACGTGAAGGCCCCGATCGTCATTCGACTCGACGGCACCCTCGCCGAAGAGGGACGAGCGATCATCGCGCCCCTTTTGTCGGATCGGCTCATCAGCCAACCGACGATGCTCGACGCCGCTCGCACCGCTGTCGCGCTCGCTGCCGGGTCGTCCGAAGGGAGCAAGTGATGGCGATCTTCGTCGACGACACCACGAAGGTGCTGGTGCAGGGGCTCACCGGCGGACAGGGCCGTTTCCACGGTCTGCGCAACCGGGCGTACGGGACGCAGGTCGTCGCGGGAGTGACACCGGGCAAGGCCGGCCAGGACGTCGAGGGAATCCCCGTGTTCGACACGGTCGCCGACGCAGTCGCGGCCACGGGCGCCAACGCCTCGTTCATCTCGGTGCCGCCGAAGGCCGCCCCCGCCGCGATCCTCGAGGCAGCAGCCGCGGGAGTGCCGTTCGTGGTTTGCATCACCGAAGGCATTCCCGCGCACGACGAAGCGCGTGTGTTCAACACGCTTCAGCGCAGCTACCCGGGCACGCGGCTGCTCGGTCCCAACTGCCCCGGGATCATCAGCCCCGGAAAGTGCAACATCGGCATCACCGCCGGTGAGATCGCCGAACCTGGCGGTCCGGTCGGCATCGTGAGTCGGTCGGGCACGCTCACCTATCAGGCGCTCTACGAGCTGAAGCAGAAGGGCATCGGCGTCACGACGTGCGTCGGGATCGGCGGTGATCCTGTGCCTGGCACCTCGTTCATCGATTGCCTTCGCGAGTTCCAATCCGACGGCGACACGCGCGCGGTGATGATGATCGGCGAGATCGGCGGCTCCGCCGAGGAAGAAGCAGCGGAGTTCATCGCGGCCGAGATGGACAAGCCAGTCGTCGCGTACGTCGCGGGTGTCACCGCTCCCGCAGGCAAGAAGATGGGCCACGCCGGCGCGATCGTCTCGGGAGGCAAAGGCACCGCGCAAGGAAAGATGGATGCGCTCGCCGCAGCCGGAGTCACCGTCGCGCAGAACCCGACCGAGGCCGGGGATCGGATGGCCGAGGTCGTCGCTCGGCTCTGAGCTCTGAGACTCTGAGCTACGCCGAAGGCGGCGGGGGCGGAGGCGGAGAGCCGGGCGGCGGTGACGGGGGGGAGAGGGAGGCGACGGAGGTGCTGCGCCCGGTACCGCGCCGCCCCCAGCCTTGGCCGCTTGCGGGTCGAAGCCGATCGTCTCCATGACCGAGCCCACGATCAGGGCGATGGAGCCGAGGAACATCAGCCAGAAGCCGATGCCCTTGTCGGGGCCGTCGTTGAGGATCAGGAACCCGACCATGATCAGCCCGGCGAAGATCGAGAGCGCGAGCCGAATCTGCTTCCAGGTGAAGCTGAGGATCGGCTCGGGCAGGTTCACGTTCGCGAACTTCATGAGCGCGATCGATCCGCCGACGATGAGCCCGAAGAGCGCGACGTAGGTCGCGAGCGGGAACACGCGAACCGAACCCCACGCGCTTTCAGTCCCGACTCCGAAGTCCCAGAACGCGAAGAACGAGAACAGCAGGCAGACTGCGCCTCCGGCCATCATGATGATGTCGGGAACAGTCGGTTTCTCTTTCACTGCGGGCGCCTCCCCAAGTGAGCCGAACCGTGTCACCGTACCCCCGGGCGCTCGCCAAGTGACGGATCGTGGTACGTCACGGCAGTAGGTTGCTTGTGGTGCACAGCGGGCCGCGGATCGGGGTGCTTGCGTCGGGCAGCGGCACGATCCTCGAAGCGATCCTCGCGGCCGACATCCCCGTCGTCGTGACGGTTTCCGACCGTCCGTGCCGGGCGCTCGAGGTGGCAGCCGACGCCGGAGTGCCGGCCGTGCTCGTCGAGCGCACCTCCTTCGGCTCGAGCTTCGATCGGCTCGGGTACACCCACGAGGTGATCGATGTCCTTGGAGCGCCACGACGTCGGCCTCGTTGCCATGGCGGGCTTCATGACGATCCTCGACAAGCCGTTCATCGACCGGTGGCCGGGGCGGGTTTTGAACACCCATCCGTCGCTGCTCCCGGCGTTTCCCGGCGCGCACGGTGTGCGAGATGCGCTGGAGGCAGGCGTGAAGGTGACGGGGTGCACGGTCCACATCGCCACGGCAGACCTCGATGCCGGTCCGATCGTGGCGCAGGCGGCGGTGGAGGTGCGGCCCGACGACACCGAGGAGTCGCTCCACGAGCGGGTGAAGGTCGCCGAGCGCGCGCTCTATCCCGCGGCGATCCGTTCGTTCATGGACGGAGTCGCAATGAGGGCGCTGCTCTCGGTCTACGACAAGGCCGGCATCGTCGAGCTCGGTCGCGGGTTGCACGACCTCGGCTGGGAGCTCGTGTCGAGCAGCAACACGGCCCGAGCACTGCGCGAGGCCGGTCTGGCCGTCACCGAGGTCGCTGACGTCACCGGTGTTCCCGAGATGCTCGGACATCGCGTGGTCACGCTGCATCCGAACATCCACGGCGGGCTGCTCGCCGACCTCGACAACCCCGAGCACGTCGCCGACCTCGAGCGCCACGGCATCACGCCGATCGGGCTGATCGTGTCGAACCTCTACCCGTTCGTCGATCGGCCCGACGTCGAGACGATCGACATCGGCGGACCCGCGATGGTGCGCGCCGCGGCGAAGAACCACGCGCACGTCGCGGTGGTCGTCGACCCCGCCGACTACGGCGCCGTGCTCGACGAGCTGCGGTCCTCGGGCGTGCTGTCCGCGCGCGACCCGCCGTGCGCTCGCGCGCAAGGCGTTCGCGCACACCTCGGCGTACGACGCCGCGATCTCAGCCTGGCTGGCTGACGACGACCGCGGACCCGTTGCCGTCGATGCTCGCGCTCACCCTCGAGCGTGCGCAAGAGCTGCGCTACGGCGAGAACCCGCACCAGTCCGGCGCCCGATACCGCTTCCGCGGTGCGACGAGCTGGTGGGACGACGCGGTCCAGCACGGCGGCAAGGACCTCTCGTACCTCAACCTCTACGACACCGAAGCGGCATGGCGGCTCGTGCACCAGCTCGGCGACCGACCGGCGGCGGTGATCGTCAAGCACGCGAACCCGTGCGGGGTCGCGATCACCGACGACATCACCTCCGCGTACATCGCGGCCAACGAGTGCGATCCCGTTTCCGCGTTCGGCGGCATCGTGGCGCTGAACCGTCCTGTGCCGGTCGCGCTGGCCGAGGCACTCGCGCCGGTGTTCACCGAGGTGGTCGTGGCGCCCGGATATGACGACGATGCCCTCGCCGTGCTCACCGCGAAGAAGAACCTGCGGGTGCTCACCGCGCCGGCGCCAGGCGAGCGCGGGCTCGATGTCCGCTCGATCGACGGCGGCGTTCTCGTGCAGCAGGTCGGATGTCGTGTCGCTTGACCGTTCGGCGTGGCGCGTCGTCACCAAGGTCGCGCCGACCGAGGAGCAGTGGGCCGACCTCGAGCTCGCGTGGATCGTCTGCGCGGCGGTGTCTTCCAACGCGATCGTCCTCGTCGGCGACCAGCGCGCCGTGGGCATCGGCGCCGGACAGCAGAACCGGGTCGACTCGGCCCGCATCGCCGCGACGCGTGCCGCGGGCCGGGCTGCCCGGGGGAGCGTGCGCGAGCGATGCGTTCTTCCCGTTCCGCGACGGCCTCGACGTCGCCGCGGACGCCGGTGTTGCCGCTGTCATCCAGCCAGGCGGGTCGGTCCGGGACGAAGAGGTGATCGCCGCTGCCGACGAGCACGGCCTGGCCATGGTCTTCACCGGCGAGCGCCACTTCCGCCACTGACGCGCACAGCCGGTCCGCCCCCGCCTGCCCCTCCCGCCGCTCCCTCCCTTCCTTCCGCCAACTTGCACCGATCGCGCCCCTCCGAGGCATCCGCGGTGCAAGTGGCAAGCGGCCACGGGGAACTTGCACGGATCGCGCCCTCACCGGGCGCGCGAGGTGCAAGTAGCGCGGACGCGTGGCGCCGGTTTCTCCATGGGTCTGGCAGGCTGAGCCGGTGAACATCCACACCCACAGCTACGACGCCGTGATCGTGGGGGCAGGGGGGGCCGGTCTACGGGCGGCGATCGAGGTGGCCGGCAAGTGCCGCACCGCCGTCATCACCAAGCTCTATCCCACCCGGTCGCACACGGGCGCCGCGCAGGGGGGCATGTGCGCCGCGCTCGCCAACGTCGAAGAGGACTCGTGGGAGTGGCACACCTTCGACACCGTGAAGGGCGGCGACTACCTCGTCGACCAGCAGGCCGCCGAGATCATGTGCCGCGAGGCCATCGACGCGGTCATCGAGCTCGAGCACTTCGGCCTGCCGTTCAACCGCACGCCCGAGGGCCGCATCGACCAGCGCCGCTTCGGCGGCCACACCCGCAACCACGGCGAGGCGCCGGTGCGCCGGGCCTGCTACTCCGCCGACCGCACCGGTCACATGATCCTGCAGACGCTCTACCAGCAGTGCGTCGCGCGCGAGGTCAACTTCTTCAACGAGTACCAGGTGCTCGACGTCGTGTTCGAGGGCGAGGGCGCCGACCGTCGTGTCGCCGCGGCCGTCGCGTACGAGCTGGCGACCGGCGACCTGCACGTCTTCCAGACCAAGGCGATCCTGTTCGCGTCGGGTGGCTTCGGGAAGATGTTCAAGATCTCGTCGAACGCACACTCGCTCACCGGCGATGGGCCGGGCCTGCTGTACCGGCGGGGCATCCCCATGGAGGACATGGAGATGTTCCAGTTCCACCCGACGGGCATCTACAAGATGGGCATCCTGCTCTCCGAGGCGGCGCGCGGCGAGGGCGGCATCCTGCGCAACTCCGACGGTGAGCGGTTCATGGAGCGCTACGCCCCGACGGTGAAGGACCTCGCGCCGCGCGACATGGTGAGCCGGGCCGAGCTGCTCGAGATCCGCGAGGGACGTGGATGCGGCCCGAACAAGGACCACATCATGCTCGACCTCACCCATCTGCCTCCCGAGCAGATCGACGCCAAGCTCCCCGACATCACCGAGTTCGTCCGCACGTATCTCGGCATCGAGCCGAAGACCGACCTCATCCCGATCCAGCCGACGGCGCACTACGCGATGGGCGGCATCCCGACGAACATCCACGGTGAAGTCGTCATCGACGCGGCGAACACGGTGCTCCCCGGTCTGTACGCCGCGGGCGAGTGCGCGTGCGTTTCGGTGCACGGCGCGAACCGGTTGGGGACGAACTCCCTGCTCGACATCGTCGTGTTCGGCAAGCGCGGCGGGAAGGCGATGGCCGAGTTCGTGGTGAACGCGCCGATGCCCGAACCCGTGGCCGACGCGGCCGACGACACCCGCAGTCACATCGAGCGACTGCTCGCGTCAACGGGCACCGAGAACATCGCCGACATCCGCACGACCCTGCAGGACGAGATGATGGACAAGGCGTCGGTGTTCCGCACCGAGGAGAGCCTCTCCGAGATGCTCGACGTCCTCGCCGATTTGAAGGACCGCTACAAGCGGGTCGGCGTGCAGGACAAGAGCGCGGTGTTCAACTACGACCTCACCGAGGGGCTCGAGCTCGGCTACCTGCTCGACCTCGCCGAGTGCCTCGTGGTGTCGGGTCGGGCTCGTACCGAGAGCCGCGGCGCCCACTGGCGGGAGGACCATCCGCTGCGCGACGACGCGAACTGGATGAGGCACACGCTCGCGTGGCTCGAGGACGACGGGTCGATCCGCCTCGGCTACAAGGAAGTCGAGTCCGGGAAGTACCTACCCATGGAACGGAAGTACTGATGGTCGCTGTCCACCTGAAGGTGAAGCGCTACGACCCCGAAGTCGACAAGAAGCCCCGCTGGCAGGAGTACGAAGTCGAGGTCGACCCGAAGGATCGGCTGCTCGACGCGCTGCACGAGGCGAAGTGGCATCACGACGGCACCCTGACGTTCCGCCGCTCGTGCGCGCACGGCGTGTGCGGCTCCGACGCGATGGTCATCAACGGGCAGAACGGGTTGGCGTGCGGCCAGCTCATCGAGAACGTCGGCACCGACATCACGCTCGAGCCGATCCGCGGCCTTCCGGTGATCAAGGACCTCGTGGTCGACATGGAGCCGTTCTTCGCGCAGTACCGGTCGATCCTGCCGTACCTCATCAACAGCGACGATCCCGGCTACAAGGAGCGTCACCAGTCCGCCGAGGACCGTGAGCGGTTCGACGACACGACGAAGTGCATCCTGTGCGCCTGCTGCACGACGTCGTGCCCGGTGTACTGGGGCAACTCGTCCTATGTCGGCCCGGCGGCGATCGTTGGCGCCCACCGTTTCATTTTCGACTCGCGCGACCAGGCTGCCGGCCAGCGTCTCGACATCCTGAACGAGCGCTCCGGGGTGTTCCGGTGCCGCACCGCGTTCAACTGCACCGACGCCTGCCCCCGCGGCATCAAGGTCACCCAGGCCATCGAAGAGGTGAAGCGAGCCATCCTGTTCGACCGCGTCTGAGTCCGATTCACCTGCTGAGAGCGGGTTTCGCATCGCCGGGGATCGCTCCATAGACTCCCCCGGACCTTTCCGCCAGATTGCGCCGCGAGACGCGCGCGGCCCACAACCAGGGGATCCTGTTGACTCACATCCTTGCCGAGGGCGGCTACCAAGAGTTCACGCTGTCGAGCGGCGAGTGGGCGATTCTCATCGCCTGCGCGCTCACGGCGCTCGTCGCCATCGCGGTCGGTTTCATCCTCGCGCGCTTGGTCATGGCGGAGGACCCGGGCACGCCGAAGATGCAGGAGATCGCGAAGGCGATCCAGGAGGGCGCCAGCGCGTACCTGAACCGTCAGTTCAAGACGATCGCGCTGATCCTCATCCCGCTGGCCGCGGTGGTGTTCCTCACATCGGTCGCGGTGGTGAAGCCGAACGAGGAGAACGCGCTGTCGTTTGGCGAGTCGGGGATGTACCGCACGCTCGCGTTCATCCTCGGCTGCGTCATGTCCGGCCTCACCGGCTTCATCGGGATGACGCTCGCGACACGCGGCAACGTGCGCACCGCGGCGGCCGCGAAGTCAGGGTCGATGCCCGCAGCGCTGAAGGTCGCGTTCCGCACCGGTGGCGTCGCCGGCATGTTCACCGTCGGCCTCGGGCTGCTCGGCGCAACTGTCATCATCATGATCTTCCAGAACACGGCGACGGCGATCCTCATCGGGTTCGGCTTCGGCGGCTCGCTGCTGGCCCTGTTCCTCCGAGTAGGCGGCGGCATCTTCACCAAGGCTGCCGACGTCGGCGCCGATCTCGTGGGCAAGGTCGAGGCCGGCATCCCGGAGGACGACCCCCGCAATCCCGCCACCATCGCCGACAACGTGGGCGACAACGTCGGCGATTGCGCGGGCATGGCCGCAGACCTGTTCGAGAGCTACGAGGTCACGCTCGTCGCATCGATCATCCTCGGCGTCTCCGCGTTCCGTTCGATCTATCCGGATCAGCCGAGCAAGTGGGCGATCGGGCTCATCTTCCCGCTGGCGTGTCGGGCCATCGGCGTTCTCGCGTCGATCGTCGGGCTCTTCTCGGTGCGGGCGACCGAGAAGGACAAGTCGGCGATGACTCCGATCAACCGCGGCTTCCTCGTCGCGGGGGTGCTCACCGTCCTGGGCACGCTCGTCCTCGCGCTCGTCTACGTCGGCAATGACGAGGGCACGCTCACCAACCCGGGCTGGCGTGTGTTCGCCGCGGTCGTCATCGGCCTGGTGCTCGCGCAGATCGTCAGCCGCCTGACGGAGTACTTCACCTCGACTGAGACAAGGCCTGTCCGCGAGATCGCGGAAGCCGCGCGTACTGGCCCGGCGACCACGGTGCTCTCGGGCATCGCGTCGGGGCTCGAATCCTCAGTCTGGGCGATCATCGCGATCGCCATCGCCATCGCGACCGCCATCGGGCTCGGCGGCGGCAACATCCAGTTCGTCTTCTATCTGGTCGCCTTGACCGGCATGGGCATGCTGGCGACCACCGGCGTGATCGTCTCCGAGGACACGTTCGGCCCCGTTGCCGACAACGCCGCCGGCATCGCCGAGATGTCGGGCGAGTTCCACGGCGAGCCCGAGCGGATCATGGTGAGCCTCGACGCGGTGGGCAACACCACCAAGGCCGTCACCAAGGGGTTCGCCATCGGCTCGGCGGTCATCGCCGCGGTCGCCCTCTTCGCGTCGTTCATCGAGACGATCGGCGACGAGCTCGAGCTTGGCGACATCGGGTCGCGAGCTCTTCAGCAACCCGCTCACGCAGATCAACGTCGCCGATCCGAAGACCTTTATCGGCCTGCTCATCGGCGGCTCGATCGCCTTCATGTTCAGCTCCCTCGCGATCCGGGCCGTGGGCCGGACCGCGGCGACGGTCGTGCAGGAGGTCCGCAACCAGTTCGCCGACGGCAAGATCATGAGCGGTGAGAAGCTGCCCGAATACGGGCCGGTCATCGACATCTGCACGAAGGCGTCGCTGCGTGAGCTCGCCACCCCGGCGCTCCTCGCGGTGCTCTCGCCGGTGATCATCGGCTTCGGCATCAACTACTTCGCGTTGGGTGCCTTCCTCGCCGCGGTCATCCTCACCGGTCAGCTCATGGCGAACTTCCTGTCGAACTCGGGTGGCGCGTGGGACAACGCCAAGAAGTACATCGAGGACGGCCACGAAGGCGGCAAGGGCTCGGAGGCGCACAAGGCCGCCGTCATCGGCGACACCGTCGGCGACCCGTTCAAGGACACGGCCGGACCGGCGCTGAACCCGCTGATCAAGGTCATGAACCTCGTGTCGCTGCTGATCCTGCCTGCGGTCATCAACCTGCAGGACGACGACGGCCCCCGTTTCCTGATCGCCGGCGGCGCGCTGGTCATCCTGCTCGGAGCGATCGCGTTCGCAAAGCGCAGCACCGGATCGATGACCGACACGCCCTCGGCTCCCGCCGCGGCCGCGGTCCCCGCCCAGCCCGTCGGCTGAGCCGTTTCTCTTGGCGTTTCACCCCTCCTGAGGGGGTCCACCGCCAAGAGAACCAGCCGCGCGCTTGCGGTGGCGCAGCCACTCGAAGCCGATGGGGAGCAGCGACAGGGTGACGATGCCAGCGATGATCGGCAGCAGGTACTTGTCGATGTTGGGGATGGTCTCGCCGAGCCAGTAGCCGAGCAGCGTCACGCCGACGGCCCACAGGAACGCGCCGATGATGTTGAAGGTGACGAACGTGCGGTAGCGCATGCTGCTCACGCCGGCGAGGACCGGGGCGAACGTCCGCACGATGGGCACGAAGCGCGCGAGCACGATCGTCTTCGAGCCGTGGTGTTCGAAGAACTCCTCGGCCCGTTTGACGTTCTCGTGCTTGAAGAAGCGTGAGTCAGGTCGCTTGAAGATGCTTGGCCCGACCTTCTTGCCGAACGCGTAGCCGACTTGGTCGCCGATGAACGCCGCGAGGAAGCAGCCCACGAGGACGACCGCCAGGTTGAGCTTGCCTTGCGAGGCGAGCAGCCCAGCGGTGAAGAGCAGCGAGTCGCCCGGCAGGAAGAAACCGATGAGCAGGCCTGACTCGGCGAAGATGATCGCGATCAGCCCGATCGTGCCGAAGGTGCGAATGAGCTCTTCGGGCGACAAGCTCAGGGCCAGGACGTGCACGACGTTCGACCCTAGGGTGCCCGCTCCGGCCGGAGCCATTCATCCCAGCCGTCGGGAGTGAGCACCCGCTCGACGAGGACCACACCGCCCGACGGTGGGTCGATGCGCAGCGGCGCCCGCGGCCCCTGTGGCGGATGCGCGGGAACGCCTGGCCACCGCAGCTCGCCCCACTCGTGGCGCCACTGTCCTCCGGCTTCGATGCCGAGCGTCTCGTCGGCGATCAGGATCTCCCCGTTCACGGTCGCGGCGATGGCGTATCCGTCGGCCAGCTCGACCGGATCCTCGGCCGCCTCCCACTCCAGGTCGAAGCCAAGGGGCACGAGGTCGCCGCGCTGCGCGCCGAGTGCCTCCTCCGGATCATCGAGCGCGACACCGTAGGCCTCGTTCGCCACCGTCCAGTGCTCGAGCGGTGTCTCGCACACATGGTCCGCCCACAACGCGGGGCCTCGCAGCGCGAGCGACGACTTCGGGATGTGGAGCTCGGTGTCGACGAGCGTGAGCAGCGGGTGGCCGTCGCGCACGACCGACGCCCAGTACCACGCATGCTGCCCGGCAGGGTCGAGCGTGATCGCGGCGATGGCGCCGAATGTCGCGTCCTTGTCCCACGCCTCGAACGTCCACCGCTCCAGCCAGCCTGGCCCTCCCGGTTCGTGGCGGGCTTCGTCGCTGGCGTTCATGGATCAGCGTTCACGGGATCAGGTCGTAGTACGGCCCCTCGCCCATGTCGGTGGTGTTGTCACCCTCGATCTGGGAGATGAGGTCGTAGAGCGGACCAGGGATGTCACGGGGCACGGTCCAGTCGAGGTCATCGGCGATGCCAGCGGCGAGCGCGAAGGGCCGCAGGAACGAGAAGTACACGTAGGCACCGCACCGGATCTTCTCGTGCCGATCCATCGCCGCGATGTTGCGGTAGTGCGCCGACTGCGCCTTGCGCACCGCGCTGACGATCGCGTCGCTCTCTTCGAGAGGGACGGGTCGGAGCGTGCCGCCGGGTCCATCGGTCGTGTAGAGGCCGAAGCGGACCAGCCGATCGAGATAATCCTCGGGCGTGGTGTACGACGTGCCGAAGTCGGTGACGCGGAACGTGACGTCGTCGAGCACGAGGGCAGCGGTGAGGTTCGGGTAGGGCACTTCAGCGGCAACGTCACTCCACCAGTAGTCGCTCTTGCCCAGCTGCGCGAAGTCGCGGACGAGCATCACCTGGCCGTCGTGGCCGGGCACGGGATACGGGCCGGTGTCCTGCGCGCCCGACCGGGTGTCGAACCACATCAGGAACAGGTAGCCGACGAGGGTCGCGTTGAGCTTCTTGATGGCGGCCCGCTGGGCGTCGTCGATCGGCGTGGTGCCGGCGAGCAGCTCGTCGGCAACGGCGCCGGCGTACGGGCGCGGCGTCGTTGGTGTCCCACGCCTGCATCGTCCCGTCGCCTCGGAACGCGCGCGAAGCACGCTCCCAGAAGTTCAGGACGGTGAACGTGTCCTCAGTGTCGTCCGCCGGCGCTCCCATGGTCGCGATGACCTTCCGGCCGAGCAGCCAGAAGTTCGCGATGCCCCACAGGTGCACAGTGTTGATGCGAGTGCCGGGACGACGGCCGGTGCGCCCGATCTCGTCCGCCGGCATGGCAGCGTCGATCGCGCGGATCATGTCGGGGTAGCGGAGGTAGCACTCGACGCACGACGGTGATCACGTATGCGGAGACCGGGATCAACTTCGACTCGAGCGAGGTGCGCTCCGAGCTCAAGCGCCCGGGCGATCGGCGCGTGGTAGGCGATGAGACGGTTCGCCTCGGCCTTTCGTTCGGCCGCCGCGGCGTCAGCCACGAACGATCCCTTGCTCACCTGAGCAGTCGACCTCGACCTCGGCGCCGTTCGTCGGGCTCGCCATCGGCGAACGTGCACGCCATCACGCACGGCACCTGGAACTCGCGGCTCACGATTCCGATGTGGCTGCGGGGTGTGCCGCCCGTGCAGATGACGGCGGTGAGCTCGTGGTAGATCGGAGCGAGGAACGTGGCGCCCGCGTCACGCACCAACGCGACCACGCCGTCGGCCCCGCTGTCCATGAGCGCGAGGACGTCGTCGGGGCTTTCGATCGCTCGAAAGCCGCCCCGCACCGCGGCGGCGTCGAACACCTTCATGCCCTCGCCGATCTGCCGCATGGCCGGGCACACTACCGACGTGGCGAAGTACCTGACCCCGGAGTGGGTCGCCGATCTCGACCGTGCCGCGCAGGCGAGCGAAGCGATCCGGGCGGCCGCGCCCGAGCTCGTGTTCGTAGCCGAGCACGCCGTCACCGGCCTGCCCGTGGGCACGGTGCGCTACCACATCGAGTTCGACCATGGGGTGGCTCGGCTGCGTTTCGGCCCGGCCGAGCGAGCGGACGCATCGTTCACCGAGGATCACGAGACCGCGGTTGCGGTCAGCACCGGAGCGATCAACGCGCAGAGCGCGTTCATGTCAGGACGGCTGCGCGTGAGCGGAGACATGGACAAGCTGATGGCCGCCCAGCCGGCCTTCGTCGCACTCGATGCGGCGCTCGAGGACGCCAGGGCGAGGACGACGTATGCCTGAGCTCCCCGAGCTGCAGGCCCACGCTGAACGGCTGACCGAGGGGTGGGGCGGCAACGTGCTCCGCAAGTTCACACCACTGTCGTTCACCGCGATGAAGACTGCCGTACCGCCGGCGAAGGACGCGCTCGACCATCAGCTCGTGAAGGTGGGCAGGCGCGGCAAGTACCTGCTTCTCGACTTCGAAGCGCTCACGTTCGCGGTGCACCTCATGCAGGGCGGGCGACTCAAGCCCGACCCGAAGCAGGCCGCGAAGGTGCGAGGCGGCATCGCCCGTTGGGTGTTCGACGATCGCAGCGCGCTCATGCTCACCGAAGCGGGGAAGGAGCACCGCGCCGGCGTATGGACCGACCCCGAGCTCGCCACCGCCGGCCTCGGGCCTGAGGCGGATCAGATCACCGCGCCTGAACTCGCCAAGCTCTTCGGCGAGCACTCGATGCGAGTGCACAAGTTCCTGCGGGACCAGGGATGCATCGCGGGCCTCGGGCGCCGTCTCGCGAACGAGGTGTGCCATCGGGCGAAGGTTTCGCCGTTCGCGTCGACCTCGAAGCTCGGAGAGGAGGGTGCCGCCGCAGATGGTCGCGGCGATCCGAGAGTCCGTCGACGAGTCGCTCGCGTACGAACGCACCCGTCCGGACATGAGCTCGTCGGCCGACCGTCCCGGGGGGGTGCACCATCGAACCGGTCAGCCCTGCCCGGTGTGTGGCGACACGGTGCGCGAGGTGTCCTACTCCGCCTACACCGTCAACTACTGCCCGACCTGTCAGACCGGCGGCAAGGTGCTTGCCGACAACACGACGAGCAAGTTCCTCAAGTGAGGAAGATCTCGTTGCGCAGCGGCTCGCCGCGGGCGTAGCGGCCGAGGTTGTCGACGAGCAGGTCGTCGTAGCGCTCGTACCGGTTCCACCCACCCGCTGAGTTGTGCGGCGTGAGCACAATCCGCGAGTGAGACCACAGTCGGGCTGTCGGACGGCAGGGGCTCGGTGACCGTCACGTCGAGCACCGCGAACTCTGGCCGGCCGCGGTCGAGCGCCTCGACCAGCGCGCCCTCGTCGACGAGCGAGCCCCGAGCGATGTTGATCAGCATCGACCCCTCGGCCATGGCCGCGAGGAACGTCGCGTCGACGAGCGGAGGCACGTCGTTCTCGCCCGGCAGTGAGAGCACGACGACGTCCGCGTCGGGAAGCGCGGCGAGCAGGTCGGCGGGCGAGACGTACGCGTCGACGGGCTCATCGCCGGTCGGGTTCCGCCGGCATCCGGTGACATGGGCGCCGAACGCCCGCGCCCGAGTCGCGATCGCTTGGCCGATCGCCCCGAGGCCGACGATGAGCCACCGTGAGCCCGCGACCTCTCGGAACTGGTGACGGTCCCACGCGCTACGCCCCTGCGCGTCGCGCCACAATCCCGCCTGCTGGTAGTGGTCGAGCACAGCGCGCAGCACGTACTCGCTGATCGGGATGTCGGTGACGTGGGCGTTCGTGAGGCGCACCCCGCGCTGCAGCACCATCGTGAAGACCGGATGGTCGAGGCCGGCGGCCGGGACGCTGAACCAGCGCAACGCCCTCGCTCTTGAGCACGGTCGTGAAGAACGACCGCAGCGCGCCCTCATACGCGTCGAAGAGATCGAACGAGCGCGGCCGCAACTTCGATGTCGGGCGCGTCACCCGCGAGCGAGCCGTCCTTCTCCATCACGATCGGCTCGTAGCCGCCGGGCAGACGGTCGCCGATGCGTTCGAGCGTGCCCCGCGTGACGAGCAGCTTCAGATGAGGCCCAGCTCTTTCACTGCGTCGCGTTCCTCGGTGAGCTCGGCGACGCTGGCGTCGATGCGCCCGCGCGAGAACACGTCGATGTCGAGACCCTTCACGACCGACCACGTGCCGCTCGGCACACGTCGTCGGGAACGAGGAGATGAGACCCTCGGGCACGCCGTACGAGCCGTCGGACGGCGTGGCCATGCTCACCCAGTCGTCGGCCGCGGTGCCCGTCGCCCACGTCCGCATGTGGTCGATGGCCGCGTTCGCCGCCGACGCCGCGCTCGAGAGGCCCCGGGCTTCGATGATCGCCGCGCCGCGCTTCTGCACGGTGGGGATGAACTCGTTCTCGAGCCACGCCTGGTCGCCGACGAGCTCGGCGGCGTTCTTCCCGCCCACCTCGCAGTGGAAGAGATCGGGGTACTGCGTGGCGGAGTGGTTACCCCAGATCGTCATCTTCTTCACGTCGGTGACCGGCACCGAGAGCTTGGCGGCGAGCTGGCCGACGGCCCGGTTGTGGTCGAGCCGGGTCATCGCCGTGAACCGGGTCGGGTCGATCTTCGGCGCGTTGTTCATCGCGATGAGGCAGTTCGTGTTCGCAGGGTTGCCGACCACGAGAACCTTGATGTCGCTCGCCGCGTTGTCGGAGAGCGCCTTGCCCTGACCCGGTGAAGATGTTGCCGTTGATCGTGAGCAGGTCGGCGCGCTCCATCCCCGCCTTGCGGGGCACCGACCCGACCAGAAGGGCGTAGTTCGCATCCCCGAACGCGGTGTTCGGGTCGTCGGTCTGCACGACGCCCTCGAGCAGCGGGAACGCGCAGTCCTCGAGCTCCATAGCGACGCCGCGCAGCGCGTCGAGGGCGGGCGTGATCTCGAGCAGCTGGAGGATCACAGGCTGATTCGGACCGAGCATCTCGCCGGACGCGACGCGGAACAGCAGGCTGTAACCGATCTGTCCTGCGGCTCCAGTGATGGCGACGCGTACGGGTGCAGGCATGCCCCGCACCCTACCGAAGGGGTGCGGGGCGCCTACCGAGCCGTGCTGCCTAGAGCTGGAGCGACTTGATCTCGAGGTACTCCTCGAGCCCGAAGGCGCCGAGCTCGCGTCCGTGGCCGGACTGCTTGAAGCCGCCGAACGGCGCCATGAGGTTGAAGCCGCCGCCGTTCACCTCGACCTGACCGGTGCGCATCTGGCGGGCGACCTTCTTGGCCCGCTCCTGATCGCCCGACCACACGCCGCCGGCCAAGCCGTAGATCGTGTCGTTGGCGATCTCGATGGCCTCTTCCTCTGTGTCGTAGGGGAGGATCGACAGCACCGGGCCGAAGATCTCCTCCTGCGCGATCGTCATGTCTCGGGTGACGTTCGAGAACACGGTCGGCCGCACGAAGAAGCCCTTCTCGAGACCCTCGGGCGCCTCGGCGCCACCGGTCACGAGCGTGGCGCCCTCGTCGACGCCCTTCTGGATGTAGCCGCGCACGCGCTCACGCTGCACCGACGACACCAGCGGACCGAGGCGGGTCGTCGCTTCGAACGGATCGCCGGTCGTGAACGTCTCGGCGGTCTTCGCGGCGATGGCCTCGGCCTCGGCGAGGCGGTCACGCGGCACCAGCATCCGGGTGAGCGCCGAACAGGTCTGGCCGGAGTTGAGGTAGCACTTGCCGACACCGTCGGCGACGGCCTTCTCGAAGTCCGCGTCGTCGAGGAGGATGTTCGCCGACTTGCCACCGAGCTCGAGCGTGACGCGCTTGACGGTCTGCGCGGCGAGCTCGCTCACGCGGCGCCCGGCGCGGGTCGAGCCCGTGAACGAGATCATGTCGACGTCGGGATGCGAGGCCATCGCCTCGCCGACGACCGGGCCGACGCCCGACACGAGGTTGAACACGCCTGCGGGCAGGCCGACGTCGTTGATGATCTCGGCGAGGATGAACGCGTTGACCGGTGCGACTTCGCTCGGCTTCAGCACGACCGTGCAGCCTGCGGCGAGCGCGGGCGCGACCTTCGCCGCGATCTGGTGGAGCGGGTAGTTCCACGGCGTGATGCAGCCGACGACGCCGACCGGCTCCTTCACGACGAGCGAGTTGCCGACCTCTTCCTCGAACTTGTAGCCCTCGGCGAGCTGCGCGTTCACCGCGAAGCTGCCTTGCGGCAGGCCGACCTGGATCAGCTTGGACAGCATCTTCGGCATGCCCACTTCTTCGGAGACGATGTTCGCGATCTCGTCGGCCCGAGCGGTGAGGCCCTCGTTGATGCGGGAGAGGAACTTGGCGCGGTCTTGCACCGAGGTCTGCGACCACGCGGGGAACGCGGCCTTGGCGGCCTTGACGGCGCGGTCGACGTCGGACGCGTCGCCTTCGGGGATCGTCGCCATGACCTCTTCGGTCGTGGAGTTGATGACGTCGAGGGTGCCCTTGCCCGAGGGCGCCACCCAGGCGCCGTCGATGTAGAGCTTGTCGTAAGCCTTCATGCATGTCCTCCCTGTGCTGGTGCGCCGACCCTAGGCCGGGCAGCGCTCAGGGAGCCAGACCGAGGTTGGCGTAGATCTCGCGGGTCGCGGTCGACCGGTTGAGCGTGTAGAAGTGGAGCCCCGGGGCACCCTCGCTCGAGGAGCTGTCGAGACAGCTCGGTGGCCGCGTCGACGCCGACTCGACGGACCTGCTCTGGATCGTCGGCCACGGCCTCGAGTTGCTCGGTCAGCCAGGCCGGGATCGCCGCTCCCGACAGCTGGGCCATACGGGCGACCGATGCGATGTTCGTGATCGGCATGATGCCGGGAATCACCGGCTTGTCGACCTGGCGGGCGGCAAGGTCGTCGACGAGGCGGAGGTAGGGCTCGACCTCGAAGAAGAACTGGGTGATCGCGAAGTCGGCGGCGCGGAGCTTGGCGGCGAGGTGATCACGGTCGCTCTCGGCGTCGGCCGACCGAGGATGTACCTCGGGATGGGCGGCCACGCCGACCGAGAAGCGGCCGGAATCGCGCACGTGCTCGACGAGGTCGATCGCGTACCCGTACTCGCTCGGTGCGGCCATGGCCGGATCCGACGGCGGGTCGCCGGCGAGGGCGAGGATGTTCTCGACGCCGACCCCGTCGTACGCGTCGAGGATCTCCGTGATCTGGACGCGGGTGTGGCCGACGCACGTGAGGTGCGCCATCGGGGTCACCGGGGTCTCCTTGCGGATCCAGGCGACCGCCTCGTGGGTGCGCACACGCGTGCCACCGCCCGCGCCATAGGTGACAGAGACGAACGACGGGTTCAGCGGATCGAGCTCCGCGATCGTGCGCCCGAGCGTCAGCCACCCCGCTTCGGTGCCGGGCGGCGAGAACTCGAACGAGTAGGTGCGGCCCGCAGCAAGCAGATCAGCGATGCGAGCCATCCGACAAGGTTAGAGGCAGGATGCGCTATGGCCCTGCTCGTCGTGAGCGATCCCACCGACGGCATCGTGACGTTGACGCTGAACCGTCCCGAGAAGAAGAACGCGCTCTCGATCGCACTCCGCGACGAGATGTCGGACGCGCTCGACGGGCTCGCGGCTGACGAAGCGGTGCGGGTCGTGGTCCTCACCGGCGCGGGCTCAGCGTTCTGCGCCGGATTCGACCTCACTGAGTTCGCCGATCCCGACGCCGCCCACCAACAGCGGCTGTGGGCGTCGAGCGACCGGTTTCATCACACGACTCTCCGCTTCCCGGTGCCTGTCGTTGCTGCCGTGAACGGCGCGGCGCTCGCAGGAGGGTTCGATCTCGCGGTGCTTGCCGACCTGCGCATCGCCGCGGAGGACGCATTCTTCGCACATGTCGAGCACACGTTCGGCGACGTCGTGTACCGGCCTCTGCGTGACCTCGTCGGCGGCAGCGTCGCGCGTGACCTCGTCCTGACCGGTCGGCGCATCGACGCGCGAGGAGGCACTCGCACTGGGACTGGTGAATCGCGTCGTCCCGGCGTGACGAGCTGTTGGCCGCGGCCGGCGCCGTCGCCGCCGACATCGCGCTCGCCCCGCGCGACGTGTTGATCCGCACCAAGGCCAAGATCATCGCCGCCGCCGACATCGCCCCGACCCTGCGCACCCTCGACCTCTGAGGAGACCGGCGTCGGCCGAGGACACCGCCTCTCTGTCCGTGACGCCGCCGACTGGCACCGCACTGGCCCCATCGGGGCCGCCATGGCGTCAATTCCCGTCACGTGCTCGGCCTGTCGGCCGGACTCGTACGTTCCGCCCGCCCCGTAGCGGGCCAGGCGTCCGAGTGCCTCGTGCATGCCGGTCGCCGAGAGACGGCCGAGGGAGCAAATGCGCGACGCGGGCGTGTGCAGAGCGCGACTTGACGCTGGGCGCGCCCGTTTGGGCGCGCTGTCGGTCGAGTTGGCGGGAGGGGACGGAAGACCGCGGTCAGCCGGGGCGACGGACCGTGGAGCGGTAGCGATTCGTGACGGCGAGGTCGCCGCAGACGAGGTCGAGGTCAAGGTCGATCGCGCCTGGGGCGTCGGGCACCATCGCCGACACCGTTCCCACGCGGACGCAGTCGTCCGCGGGCACATCGCCTTGCCAACGCCAGGTGTGATGGCCGCCCGCCCACACGAGCCGCGCGGTCACGACTGCGTCCGACAACAGCGGTGCGCAGGTCGCTGCACGACGTGCACGTCGAGTGCGACCGAATCGCCGGGCGCGACGACCGCGGGCGGCCGCTCCGCGACGACGATGACCGGTCGGCACGCATCGACCAGCGCCTGGTAACCCGGCCTTCGGCTGGCGGTCGTGCCCGAGCACCGACCACGTCACGCCGGGATACGAGTCGGCGAACATGAAGTGGGCGAAGCCTCCCGTCGGCCGGTACTTCAGACGGCGCAAGCGTCTCGATGTGATGCTTGATCACCGTCGACTGGTACACCTGCGTCGCTCGCCGCCACGCGTCGAACGAGGCGTAGTCGGTCGGGCGGCACGTATCGATCGAACATCGCCTTCTGGAGCGCGTGCTTGCGACCGAGGTGCTCCCAGTCGAGGTCGGGCCACTTCTCAGGATCGAGGAACTCGGCCTCGGTGGGCACCGCCTGTGCCCCGAACTCGCTCACGAACCGCGCCATCCGCGGGATGCGCGCGCAGAAGCGGGCGAAGTCGCGCTCATCGCCGTTGTACCAGCCGTAGTAGGCGTGTGTGTCGGTGCCATCGAGCTTCGGCAAGTGCGGCAGAACGCCGGAGTGGGCGACGACCGGTCGACTGCCGTCGACCTTCTCGAACGCCCCCTTCACGGCGCGGTCGAGCACGCTCCGATTGAACGTCGGAAGCTGTTGCCCGACCGCGTACTTGAACGCAAACCGCTTCGGGTTCATGGCGGCTGACTGCTCGACGTCGACCGCGACCGGGACGTTGTGGCCGCACCAGATCACGATCGACGGGTGGTGCCCGAGCAGATCGACGGCCTTCCGCGCTTGCCGGATCGCCTGCTTGCGCACGCTCCGCGCATAACCCCACTGCAGCGGCATGTCCTGCCACAGCAACAGACCGGCCTTGTCGGCCGCGTCGTACAGCTCGGGACGCCCGATGTGCGCGTGGACCCGCATCAGGTCGAGGCCCGCGTCGACAGCGAGGTCGACGTCTCGCGCGACCTCCTCCGACGTCGCCTCGCCGAGCTCCATTCGCGTCGGACCCTGGTTCGATCCCTTGAGGAAGATGCGCTCGCCGTTGATCGACATGATCCAGTCGCGCATGGTCACCGACCGAATGCCAGCGCGCACCTGGCGCCGATGGCTCACATCGTCATCGACCGCCACCTCGACCTGCACGTCGTGGAGCGTCTGGTCTCCCATCGCACGCGGCCACCACAGCGACGGGTTCTCCACCCGCACCGTCCACTCCACTCGGTTGACCCCGACCGCCAGCGACTGCTCGACGGAGCTCTCGGCGAGGTCCCCGATCGTCGTTCGCACCGTCACCGTGCGGGCCTCGTCGCTGTCGAGGTCGGCGACGAACGCGAAGTGCGCCCGGTTGGCGTTGGCGTCGGCGTCGCGGCACAGCACCCGCAACCGGCTGATCCTCACTGGCCCCGTTCGCTCGAGCCGGACGTCCCGCCAGATGCCGCCGGGGTTCCAATCCGGATCGATGCAGTCCCAGTGCTGGAAGACGCCGGTCAGGTTCCGCTTCGCCGTGCGATCAGATTGGCGCGCGCAGGCGACCTCCATCGCGAGGAGGTGCTCGGCGCGGCCCGCCACATGCTCGGTGACGTCGAACTCGTGCGGGAAGAAATAGCCCTCGGTGTCACCGAGGTAGGTGCCATCGAGCCAGACGTCGCCCAGATAGAAGATGCCGTCGAACACGAGCCAGCTGCGCACTCCGGTACGGCCACCGCCATCGTCCGGTGAGTCGAACCAGCGGCGGTGGAGCAAGCGGACCATCCGACCCGGCGAACGCCTCGTGTGTGCGCCAATGCCCCGGGATGGAGACGGGCTCCCACTCACGATCGTCGTACGACGGTTCGAAGAACGCGCGCCGGGTCGACTCGTCGGCGATCGTCGCGGCCCACGTCCCGGAGAGATCGATCCCAGGATGGTCCATGTGGGCCAGAGGGTATCGGCCGGTCGGGACGGCCTGCGCCGGGTGTCGCCCCGCGGCGGTAGGTTGGCGCCCATGTCGTCACGTCCTGCCACCCTCGGTCAGCTGCGCGACGCGGGCTGGCAATCGGTCCCCGTCAAAGAAGAGGTCCGACGCAACGCCATTGCAAAGATCGCCGCGGGCGAGCCGCTCGTCGAGAGAGTGATCGGGTACGAGGACACCGTTCTGCCGCAGCTCGAGAACGCGCTGCTGGCCGGCCACGACATCATCTTCTTGGGGGAGCGCGGGCAGGCGAAGACGCGGATCATCCGTTCGCTCACTGCGCTGCTCGACGAATGGCTGCCGATCGTCGCCGGCAGCGAGATCAACGACGATCCCTACCACCCCGTGTCGCAGCACGCGCGTGACCTCATCCGAGAGCGCGGCGACGACACGCCCATCGACTGGGTGCACCGCGACGATCGCTTCGGCGAGAAGCTCGCGACCCCCGACACCTCGATCGCCGATCTCATCGGCGAGGTCGACCCGATCAAGGTGGCCGAGGGTCGCTACCTCTCCGACGAGCTGACCCTGCACTATGGCCTCGTCCCCCGTACGAACCGGGGCATCTTCGCCATCAACGAGCTGCCCGACCTCGCCGAGCGCATCCAGGTCGGCCTCCTCAACGTGCTCGAGGAGCGCGACGTGCAGGTGCGCGGCTACAAGATCCGGCTGCCGCTCGATCTCATGCTCGTTGCCTCGGCCAACCCCGAGGACTACACGAACCGTGGCCGAATCATCACGCCCCTGAAGGATCGGTTCGGCAGTCAGATCCGTACGCACTACCCGCTCGACGTCGAGACCGAGTCGGGCATCGTGCAGCAAGAGGCGCGCTCGTTCGATCTGACTGGCCTTCGGGTGCACGTGCCCGAGTACATGGGCGAGGTCGTGTCCACCCTGTCGCAGCTCGCTCGACAGAGCCCGCACATCAATCAGCGGTCGGGGGTGTCAGTGCGCCTCAGCGTGTCGAACTACGAGACCTTGTCGGCGAACGCAGTGCGTCGCGCGTTGCGGCATGGCGAGCGCGACGTGGTGCCGCGCGTCTCCGACCTCGAGGCGCTCGCCGCGTCGACATCGGGCAAGGTCGAGATCGAGAGTCTCGAAGAGGGCCGCGACGGCTCGATCATCGAGAGCCTCGTGAAGGCTTCCATCCTCACCGTGTTCAAGAACCGGTTCAGCCCCGACAAGCTGCGCGAGGTCATCACCGCGTTCGATGAAGGGCTCATCGCGCACGTCGGCGAGGACGTCATCGTCGGCCGACGAGGCCGATCTGCTCGCAAAGGTGCCGAGTCTGCGGGAGCCGGTGTCGTCACTCACCGACGACGAGAGCCCGGCGGCGATCGCGAGTGCCGTCGAGTTCCTGCTCGAAGGTCTGCACCTGTCGAAGCGTCTCAACAAGGACGCGGCGGGCGCCCGCGCCACCTATCGAAGCCGCGGCTGACCGCCGCGCATCTCAGCTGTCGGTGGTCGCGGTCACCGATGCTTCGTCCGGCAGCGTGGTGAGTCGCGCCACGAGCGCGTCCACGACGGCATCCTCGTCCGCCTGCACGGTGGGAGTGCCGGGGTTCGCGAACCACAGCGCGAGCAACGCACGATCAACCTGCACGACGGTGAAGTCGGCCACGAAGTCCTCGTTCTCACCCCGGGCCGGGTAAGTGAGGTTCACTCTGGTCGAGGTGCTGTCGCCGGCGCTGACGTCCACCTCGAGCGCCGACGTGCCCGCCGTCTCGATGGGCGCGTTGGCGCGGAAGTCGATCGTGTTCTGCGCGACGCACGTCGTGAACTCGGGCGTCTTCGAGAGCTCGTAGAGACTTGCCGCGACAGCGGGGTCGGTCGTGACGAGAGCGTTCGATGCGGCGAACGCGCCGTTGGGACGGGTGAACCGCGGTGAGCCGGCGTCGGCCGAGATCGTCGCGGCGTCGAGCTCGCTTCCCTGCGCGGCGGCGAGGCAGGTCTGGAAGGGAAGGCCCATCGTGGGCTTGTCCGCGCCCGCTTCGCGGATCTCCCGCCACTCCGGCCCGAAGTCGGGCCGGAAGAAGTTGCTGCGCAGCGCCCAGGCCTGATCCTCGATCTTCAGCTGCGCGGCGAGCACATCGTCGGTTGCGTCCTCGTTCGCCTCGGGGCTGCCGACGCGGAAGCCACAGCCGGTCAGGCCGACCGCAAGCGCGCAGAAGATGAAGATCACCGCCGGGATACGCCACCGCACCTGCGGCATTTTACGAGAGGCCACCCTGATCTCATCGGCACCCCGGCCGCTCACTACAGCCCTCCGGGGGGTCCCGCGCCAGGCCGGAGGTAGCCTCCGTCCATGACCGGACGGTTCAGCTATTCGCGGTGGGACGGCACCCAAGTCGGCTTCGAGCTCGACGCTGACGCGGTGCTCTCCGAGATCACCGACGACCTGCTGTACCACGGCGACCTCAACAACGCGCTCCGACGGATGATGCAGTCGGGCTTCCGTGACCGGAACGGCGAGCGCCTCGAGGGCATTCGAGAGATGCTCGAGAAGCTGCGGCGCAAGCGCAGAGACGAGCTCGAGCGGTACGACCTCGGCGGCGTGTACGACGACATCGCGCAAGAGCTGCGCGAGGTGGTCGAGCTCGAGCGCGACGCGCTCGACGAACAGCTCGATCAAGCCCGGCAGTCGGGCGACCAGCGTCGCGAGGAGCTCGCGCAGCAAGCGACCGAGGAGCGGCACCTCCAGCTCGACATGCTGCCCCCCGACCTCGCCGGTCAGGTCCGCGAGCTCCAGCAGTACGAGTTCCAGTCAGCCGAGGCGCGGCAGCGGTTCGAAGAGCTGCTCGACCAGCTCCGCCAGCAGCTCGCGCAGAGCTACTTCAACCAGATGGCCGGCGCGATGAGCAACGTCGATCCCGCGCAGATGCAGCGGATGAAGGACATGCTCTCCGAGCTCAACGAGATGCTCGCCCAACGCGAGCGGGGAGAGGAGCCCGACTTCGAGGGCTTCATGCAGCGCTACGGCGACTTCTTCCCAGAGAACCCGCAGAACCTCGACGAGCTGCTCGAGATCATGGCGCAGCGCATGGCGGCGATGCAGTCGATGCTCAACTCGATGACGCCCGAGCAGCGCGCACAGCTGCAGGGTCTCGCCGAACAGCTGTTGGAGGACATGGATCTGCGCTGGCAGGTCGATCAGCTCGGAGAGCACCTCCGCGGGCTGTTCCCGCAGATGGGCTGGGATCGCAAGTACGACTTCAGCGGACAGGACCCGCTCGGCTTCGCAGAGGCCGCGATGCTCATGGAGCAGCTCGGCGACATCGACCAGCTCGAGAACCTGCTGCGCGGCGCGACGAACCCCGGTGCCCTGGCTGAGGTCGACATCGACAAGGCCCGTGACCTGCTCGGCGACCAGTCCGCCCGCAGCCTCGAGCGCCTCGCCGAGCTCGCCAAGATGCTCGAACAGGCCGGCCTCATCGAGAACAAGGAAGGGCGATACGAGCTGACGCCGAAGGGCATCCGCAAGATCGGCCAGAACGCGCTGTCCGACCTCTTCGCCAAGCTCGCCAAGGACAAGATGGGCAAGCACGAGCTCGAGCGCAGCGGCGTCGGGCACGAGCGCTCGTACGAGTCGAAGCCCTACGAGTTCGGCGATCCGTTCAACCTCGACATCCACCGCACGATCCGCAACGCGATCCAACGCACGGGTGGCGGCACGCCGGTGCACCTCTCGCCCGACGACTTCGAGGTCGAGCGAACCGAGACCCTCGTGCGATCGAGCACCGTGCTCATGCTCGACCTCTCACTGTCGATGCCGATGCGCGACAACTTCCTCGCGGCGAAGAAGGTCGCGATGGCGTTGCACTCGCTGATCTCGAGTCAGTTCCCGCGCGACTTCCTCGGGATCGTCGGGTTCTCGGAGATCGCACGCGAGCTGAAGCCCGAGCAGCTGCCCGAGGTCTCGTGGGACTTCGTCTACGGCACGAACATGCAGCACGGGTTCCTGCTCAGCCGGCGCATGCTCGCCCGCCAGTCGGGCACGAAGCAGATCATCATGATCACCGACGGCGAGCCGACCGCCCACCTGTTGCCCGACGGCGAGGTGTTCTTCAACTACCCGCCCGTGCAGGCGACCGTCGACGCCACCTTGAAGGAGGTGGCGCGCTGCACGCGGGAGGGCATCCGCATCAACACCTTCATGCTCGATGCCAACGGCTACCTGAAGGCCTTCGTCGAGAAGCTCACCCAGCTCAACCGGGGCAGGGCGTTCTTCACCACTCCGGAGACCCTCGGCGACTACGTCCTGGTCGATTTCATCGAGCAGAAGCGGGCCATGCGGGGCGGGCGCAGCCGCACCGCCTGACCCTGAGCCGGCCACCCGATCGCGCGGAAAGTGGCCGTTTGACCACGAAAGCCAATCCCCCCTTGCGCGAGCGTGAAGTGGTAGGCGAAGATCACATCGGTGTAACTACACGGTTGCACTCTGAACCCGCCCGGCGGCGGGTAGGGAGGCCACACCGATGAAGCGCATCGAGAGCGTGTTCGACCCCGAGGACCGTGGTTGGCAGGACTACGCCAACTGCCTCGGCGTCGATCCCGACCTCTTCTTCCCGGAGCGGGGAGCGTCGACCCGAGAGGCGAAAGAGGTGTGCCGCGGCTGCGTCGTGCGCATGCAGTGCCTCGAGTACACGCTCGCCAACGGCGAGAAGTTCGGGATCTGGGGCGGCATGAGCGAGCGCGAGCGGCGCCGCATCCGCCGCCAGCGCGCCGCCGCGCGGCGCACCGCCTCGGCGTAGCGACGGGCGGGGGCTACGCGCCCTCAGCTCCAGCCGCGCGACTCCAGCCGGGCCTCGATGGTCCGGTCATCCGCAAGATCCAGCTCGGTCCACCGGTGCGCCGGCACCGACCGTAGGACCGACGCAGGAATCAGCCCCACGAGTTCGGCGCGGGCCACCTCACACTCCGCCGCCACGGCGTCGTAGGCCTCGGCCGGGCCGACCTCGTCGGGTGCGATCAGGTTGAGCGACACCTGAACATGGTCGCCGAGCCGGAAGGCCAGGGCCCGTACTGCAGGGCTGCGGAGGCGCCGGGCAAGGTCTCGGGCGCCAACGAGGTCGGGCTCGGCGAGCCACAGGTTGTAGGCGACCAGCACCGGCCGGGCGCCGACCGCCACCGCACCGGCGGTCGGATGGGGCAGACGGGGCAAGGGCGGTCCGAAGTCGGGGACCAGCTCGCCGAACGCGTCCTTGCGCACCGATGGGAGCGTGCGCTCGGGTCCGTAGAGAAAGCACGGGAGGTCGAGGGTCACGGACGCCCAGCGGGCGAAGTCGTCGCGAGCTGCGACCGCCGCCTCGATGCCGGCGCCCCTCAGCGGCACGAACGGCACCACGTCGACGACCCCGAAACGGGGATGGGCTCCCACGTGATCGCGGATGTCGAGCCGGGCCACCGCCTCGACAGTCACCGCTCGCGGGGCCTCCTCTCCGACGAGCGTCACGACGGACCGGTTGTGGTCGGGGTCGGTGTGCAGGTCGAGCAGCGCCCTGCCGGCGAACGCCGCGATCGCCTCCACGAGGTCGTTCCGACGCCCTTCACTGATGTTGACGACGCATTCGAGCACCGGGGCCAGCCTGCCAGGGAGGTGCGGAAGGGCCGACCTGTACGCTCTCGCGCCGTGCCTCCCCCGTCGTTCCGGAATCCGGGAACCGGGAGCGTCCGCTCGTCGTTGCGGTGACGAGCGATAGCCCTTCTTCCGAAGGGACCGTCGAGGTGCCCACGTGGGAAGAGGTTGCCCGGAGCCACGGGCGCTTCATCTACACGGTGGCTTATCGGCTCACGGGGAACCATGACCAAGCGCAAGACCTCGTCCAAGAGGTGCTGCTCCGAGTACGTAGGGGGCTCGCCAGCTACCGGCCGGGGTCGATGGAGGCGTGGTTGAGCAGGATCACGACGAACGCATTCCTCGACGAGGTGAGGCGGCGCAAGCGCCGCCCGCTCGAGGTCGTCCCTGAACTGCCCGAGCGGCTGACCGGCACCGACCAAGAGCCACTCGACGTCCTCGACGCCAGCCGACTGCCGGAGCACATCCAGGAGGCTCTGCGCACCCTGCCTGTCGAGTTTCGGAGCGCGGTCGTGCTCTGCGACGTGGTCGGGCTCAACTACCAGGAGATCGCTGCCTCGCTCGACATCCCCGTCGGCACCGTGCGCAGCCGCATCCACCGCGGTCGGGCCCAGCTGAGGGCGATGCTCGGATGACCACCTTCCCGCCCCCGCCGGCCCCGATGCCCGATCCGTCGGAGCTGCTCGAGCGCGTACCTCGACGGCGAGCTCACGCCCGACGAGGAGGCTGAGGTCCGCAACCTGCTCGCGGACAGCCCGGAGCGGCAGGCCGAGCTCGCCCACCTCGGCGAGGCCCGGACCTGGGTGCGCGGCCTCGGCCCGGTGGAGCCGCCGGAGGGGTTCCTCGACCAGGTCATCACGACCGTCGGCCGCCCCGTGCAGAAGCCCCGGAAGTGGGGGATGTTGAACGTCGTCGCGACCGCGGCGGTGTGGGTCGGCGGTGCTCGCGTTCGTCAACATGAGCCGGTCCGACGACGTACAACCCGAGGTGGCGAACCTCGTCCAGACGCACACCGAGGCGTCGGTCGGCGTGGGCGGCTTCATCTCGTCCCTCGGGGGCGGTGAGCCTCAGCCCGAGACCCGGGCGACCGCGACGCCGCCACTCGAGACCGAGGTCGGGGAGCCCTACTGGGTGCCGACGGAGCTGCCGGGCGAGCTCAAGCTGTTCGCGGCGAGCCGGTCCGACGACGTGGTCACGCTCTCCTACTGCAATGGCCCCGACGTCGTGACGATCTTGGAGCAGCCGGGCCACCTCGACACCGACGCACTGCCGCCCGCCACGGCCGTGGAAGTGGGCGGTGTGCAGGGCTGGCAGGTCGACAGCGAACGGGCGACGGTGATCATCGTCGAGCGCGACGACATGGTCTACGCAGTCGTCGGCCACCGCGACAGTGGATTGGTGGAAGCGGTGGCTGCGGAGTTCCCCGAGCCGCCGTCACCGTCGCTCGCCGAGCGACTCGGCGAGGCGGGCCGCAGCCTGCTCGACTCGTTCGGCCTCGGCTGACCCGCCTGAAAAGCAACCACCCCCGACCCGGAGGACGGGGGTGCGTGCTGGCTGCTGGCGCCGCGTGCTGGCTGCTGGCGCCTTGGGTCTCGACGACCCGGCCGTTGCCGCCCGGGCTGACCGCGCGGGATGCGAGCGCGGGAGGTTGGTCAGGCCCCGACGGCAGCGGCGAACCGGCGGCGCTTGAGGATGCGGCGACGCTCGCGTTCGGAGGTACCACCCCACACACCGTGATCGATGCGGTTGGACAGGGCGTACTCCAGGCACTCGGCCTTCACCGGACAGGTCGCGCAAATCTTGCGCGCTCGATCGACACCGACGCCGTCGCTCGGGAAGAACAGCGAAGGCGGTTGGTCGCGGCATGAGCCCTCGGCCATCCAAAGTGTGTCGGTATCGATCCGTTCCATCAGTCCTCCGTCGACTGTGACCCGCTCCCGCCGGCCGCAGTCATATGTACGTACCCAGTTCCTGTTTGGTTCCCCGTTTGATCTGTGAGCATCCTGTGAACACCGTCGAAAAGGGAACTCTCCCCTTAGGGTCGGCGTTTCAGGGGCCGGATGTGAGAAATCGCACAACGGCACAAGGAGCGCTCACCATGACCTTCGGCACCCAGAGCACCTCAGAGGGGCACGTGGACGACCAAATCGAGTACGTCGAGCCTACGAGCCCGATCGACCAAACCACCGAACTCGGTTTCGGTGGCGGTTCGGGGTCGCTCCCGCCGCCTGCGCCACCCGAGCCCGTCCCGTCGGCGCCCAAGCCCCGCGGCACGAAGCGCGCTGCCCTGCTCGGCGGTGTCGCCGGCGCGGTGATCGCCGCGCTGGTCGTCGGCGGCATAGCCGTGACGCGCGACGACAACTCGTCCACCACATCCGCGCCCGCGGCCTCCTCGGAGCCCGCGAACCAGTCAGCGACCGAGCCCTCCGCTGAAGCGAACGAGGCACCCGCAGCTCCGTCGGGTCCGAGTGGCGCCGCCGAGACGCTCGACATCCGCGCCGTCCTCCGCAAGGTGGAGCCCTCCGTCGTCGCGATCGAGACCGGCCTCGTCAATCAGGCCGGCGGTCTCTTCGGCCGGGGCGCGGGCACCGGCGTCATCATCAGCGAGGACGGTCTGGTCCTCACCAACAACCACGTGATCGAGTCGGCCGACAGCATCATGGTCCGCCTCTTCGACGGTCGTGAGCTTCCCGCAGACCTCGTCGGCAGCTCGCCCGCCGACGACGTCGCCCTCGTGCACATCCGAGACGTCAGTGGTCTCACCCCCGCGGACCTCGGTGCGTCGTCAGAGCTCGTGGTCGGAGACGAAGTCGTTGCCATCGGCAACGCGCTCGACCTCGAGGGCACGCCGACGGTCACCCGCGGCATCGTCTCGGCGCTCAACCGATCCATCAGCTCCGACAGCGAGTCTCTCGACAACCTCATCCAGACCGATGCTGCGATCAACCCCGGGAACTCAGGTGGTCCGCTCGTGAACGCCGACGGACAAGTCGTCGGCATCAACACGGCGATCATCGACGGCGCGCAGAACCTCGGCTTTGCGATCGCGATCGACGCGATCAAGCCGCTCATCGAGGACATCCAGCAAGGCGGCGGCGACGTGCGCGGCCTCGCGTTCCTGGGCGTGTCGAGCGTGCAGGTGAGTGAGCTCGACGCGGCGACGCTGGACAACTTCGGCATCACGTCCGACTCCGGTGCGGTCATCCTGTCCATCACGCCCGGCAGCGCGGCCGAGGATCTCGGCCTCGAAGAGGGCGATGTCGTCACTTCGGTGGACGGCCAGGCCGTCACGACGCCGGACGACTTGGGGCAGAGCATTCGCAGCCATGAGCCGGGCGACGAGATCACCGTGGAGTGGCAGCGCGACGGCGAGACGCAGACAGGGACGGCCACGCTCGGAAGTCGAGCCGGCAACTGACGGTAGGCTCACCCGATGTCCATGACAGCCCCCGTCGAGCAGACCGAGCCGCCTCGCGGTCATGTGCGAGTGGTGTATCTCGGTCCGGTCGCGCCTCACTGGGAGGTCGAGGCCGAGTTCGGCGAGCGCTCCGTCATCGAGGAATTCCGCGCTCGGGCGCTGGCTCGGCTCGTGCTGCTGCCGCCGCACGATCCGCAGTTCAGGCGCAACCGTGAGCGAGTCGCGCGTGACGCGGAGCGCGAGAACCTCATCCTCGAGTGGGATCTCGGGCTGCCCGAGGACGAATCGGCCACCTGAGGCGGGCAGCAGGCGACGGTAACCTGCGTCCGTGGTAACCCATCTCGACCATCCGCCCGCCGAGCCGGTGGGCAACGAGCCCGGTCGAGACAAGCCCCGGTACCTGAACAGAGAGTTCTCCGCTCTCGAGTTCCACGCGCGGGTGCTCGCGCTGTCGGACGACCCGCAGGTGCCGCTGCTCGAGCGGGTGAAGTTCCTCGCGATCTTCAGCTCGAACCTCGACGAGTTCTTCCAGGTCCGCGTCGCCGCGTTGAAAGACATGGTCGCTGCGCACTTGGGCACGCAGAGCCCCGACGGTCGCAACGCCGCGCAGCAGCTCGAAGACGATCAGTGACCGCGTAGGTGAGCTCGTGTCAGCAGCAGGAGCAGATCTTCCTCGAGCGGGTCAAGCCCGCGCTCGCGGCGACCGGCGTCGGCATCTCCGACTGGGACGATCTCGACGAGGAGGACCGCAAGTACCTGATCGACGTCTACGAGCAGCGCATCTTCCCGGTGCTCACGCCGCTGTCGTTCGACCCAGGTCACCCGTTCCCGTACATCTCGAACCTGTCGCTGAACCTCGGTGTCACCGTCGCGGACCCCGACACCGGCGAGCACCGCTTCGCCCGCGTCAAGGTGCCGCCGCTGCTGCCGCGGTTCGTGATCACGCCCGACGGCGAGCGGTTCGTCCCCCTCGAGCAGGTGATCGCGGCGCACCTGCCGACGCTGTTCCCGGGCATGGACGTCATCGAGTTCGTGCCGTTCCGGGTCACCCGCAACGCCGACCTCACGCTCGAGGAAGAAGAGGCCGACGATCTCCTCGAGGCGGTCGAGATGGAGCTGCGCCGCCGTCGCTTCGGGCGGGCCGTGCGGCTCGAGGTCGACCACCGCATGTCGCAGGAGATGCTCGAGCTCCTGCTGCGAGAGCTCGACCTCGAGCCCGACGACGTGTCCTTCCACCACGCGCCGTTGGGCCTGTCGGGGCTGTGGGCCGTGCACGCACTGCCGCGTCCCGATCTGAAGGACGACCCGTGGATGCCGACGACTCCGCTCGCCCTCGCGGCCGCGGCCGACGGGAACAAGAGCATCTTCTCGGTCATCCGCGAAGGCGACGTGTTGTTGCACCACCCCTACGACTCCTTCGCCACCTCGGTCGAGGAGTTCATCCGGCAGGCGTCGATCGATCCCGCGGTGCTTGCCATCAAGATGACGCTGTACCGCACTTCTGGCGACAGCCCGATCATCGCGTCGCTGATCCGCGCCGCCGAGGCCGGCATTCAGGTCGCGGCACTCGTCGAGCTGAAAGCGCGCTTCGACGAGCAGACGAACATCGCGTGGGCGAAAGCACTGGAACAAGTCGGCGTGCACGTGGTGTACGGCCTCATGGGGCTGAAGACGCACACCAAGACCGCGCTCGTGATCCGCGAGGAGGCGGGCGCGCTGCGCCGTTACTCCCACGTCGGCACCGGCAACTACAACTCGGACACCGCGCGTCTCTACGAGGATCTCGGTCTGCTGAGCGCCGACGCCGATCTCGGCGCCGACCTGATCCATCTGTTCAACCACCTCACCGGCTACAGCCGCGAGGTGCGCTACCGCAAGCTGCTCGTGGCCCCGCGGTGGCTGCGCCCGAAGGTGCAGGACCTCATCCTCGGCGAGGCGAAGGCCGGCGCAAAGGGCCGCATCATCATCAAGATGAACAGCCTCGTCGATCCCGCGATGATCGACGCGCTGTGCGAGGCATCGCAGGCGGGTGTCGAGATCGACCTCATCATCCGTAGCATCTGTTGCCTGCGTCCTGGGGTGCCGGGCTTGTCTGACCGCATCCGGGTCCGCTCGATCGTGGGGCGCTACCTCGAGCACTCGCGGATCTACTACTTCGCGAACGGCTCGGGCCCCGGCCGGCCGACCTACTACATCGGTTCCGCCGACCTCATGGAGCGCAACCTCGACCGTCGGGTCGAGGCGCTCGCTCCGGTCGAGGCCCCGGCGCTGCAGGCGCGCGTCCAAGAGGTGCTCGACATGAGCCTCACGGACGATGTGCTCGCGTGGCAGCTCGACGCGGAGGGCCGCTGGACCCGCGTCGTCACCGAACGACATCTCGACGCGCATCGCCGGCTTCAGGAGCTCGCGCTCAGCCGTTCGCGCGCATGAGCCTCGAACGCGAGGCGAAGTTCAGCACCTGGCCCGGCTTCGAGCTTCCAGATCTCGATCGTGTGCTGCCGAGTGTGAATGCCGGCGCCCGCTCGGAAGCGCGCCTCGATGCGACCTACTGGGACACGCCCGATCTTCGTCTGATCAGGTGGGGGATCACCGTGCGTCATCGCGCGCAAGGAGGTCATGGCGAGTGGACGGTGAAGCTGCCGGGCACCGTCGAAGACGGCGTGCTGTCGAGACCCGAGTACAACTTCGACGGTCCTCCTGCCGAGATCCCGTTCGAGGTGCGCGACCTCGTGCGTGCCTATGCGCGCACCACTCCCCTCGAACCCGTCGCCCGCTTGCAGACCGTGCGGCGGAGCCTCCCGCTGTTCGACCCTCGGGGGCACCGCATAGCCGAAGTCGCCGACGACGAGGTCTCGGTGCTCGACGGCGACAGGGTGGCAGCACGGTTCCGCGAGGTCGAGCTCGAAGTCGTCGAGACTGCGCCGCCCACGCTGCTGCCCGCGCTGATCGAGCGAGTCCGTGCCGCCGGAGCGGGGCACCCCGATCCCACTCCGAAGCTCGTGAGGGCGCTCGGCCCCCGCGCGTTGGCTGCTCCCGAGCTGTCAGTACAGGGTCTGGATGAGACTGCCAACGTCGGAGAGGTTCTTCGCGCTGCGATGACCTCGGCGGTGCTCCGGATCCTTCATCACGACGCGATCGTGAGGCTCGACTCCGGCCCGGAAGGCGTGCACCAGGCCCGGGTGGGCACGCGCCGGCTCCGCTCTGACCTTCGCACCTTCGCGCCGATCCTGGACGAGGCCTGGGTGGAAGCGCTGCGCGAGGAGCTTTCCTGGTTGGCCGAAGCACTCGGGCGCGTCCGCGACGCAGACGTGTTGTTGGCCCGCCTCGAGCGAGCGTCGAAGGAGCTCGCCGCGCAAGACCAGCGCCTCGCGGAGTCGGTCCGCATGCGGCTGCGCCGGCAACGAGCCGTGCATCGCCGTGCCCTTCTCGAAGTCCTCCGCAGCGACGCCTACGTCGTGCTCCTCGACCGACTCGTCGACGCGGCTCGCTCGCCGAAGCTCTCGGAGGCCGCGGGGCAAGCTGCGAAGGACGCGCTTCCCGCTCTCGTGCGCCGCCCGTGGAAGAAGCTCACGAAGGCCGTGGACGAGCTCGAAGCGGACGGCGCGATCGAGCACCGGCACGAGGTGCGCATCCGCGGAAAGCGGGTGCGCTACGCGGCTGATGCGGCGAGCTTGGCCATGAAGGACGCGGTACCGATGGCCAAGGAGCTCGCCGGGATGCAAGACGTGCTCGGCGAGGAGCACGACGCGGTCGTCGCCGAGGAATGGTTGCGCGGCATCGCGGTTACGAACGTGTCGCGGGCGGAGGCCCTCGTGATCGGCATGCTCATTGCGGTGGAGCAGCGCGAAGCTCGAGAGTGGGAAGGCAAGTGGCCCGACGCGTGGGCGGCGGTCTCCAAGCGGAAGGTGCGTCAGTGGCTGAGCTAGAGGAGATCATCCCGCCCGACGCGGTGCTGCGCGCGGCCGGTGGCCTCGTGTGGCGGGTAGCGGCAAGCGGAGCCGTCGAGATCGTCGTGGTGCACCGCCCCGGCTACGACGACTGGACTTTCCCGAAGGGCAAGCGCGAGCCACGCGACGAGAGCGACGAAGCGTGCGCGCTACGCGAGGTCGAAGAGGAAACGGGATATCGGTGCGTCCTCGGACGCGAGCTCGCGACCGTTGAGTATCTCGACCGCAAGCAGCGCCGGAAGCAGGTTCGGTATTGGGAGATGACGGTGGCGTCGGGGGAGTTCCGGCCGACCTTCGAGGTCGACCGGCTCCGTTGGGTCAGCGTCGCCGAAGCTGCGAAGCTCCTGACCTATCCGCGTGACCGCGACATCCTCGAGACGTTCGCGGACTTCGCGGGCATCGAGGCCGCGCGCACGTAGGTCCGTTCGCCCACTGTTCACCACCGGCTCACCCGGCCGACACCGGGAAGCGTCCGTCTGGACACCTGCCGCCCCTACCGTCATCATCGTTGCTCGCCGGCTGCGGTACCTGTTGACTGGGAACGTGAGGGAGCGGCCGTGATCGAGCAGCGCAAGGCCTTCCACCAACAACTCGACGAGGTGCGCGACGAGCTCGTCGTCGTGGCCGCGATGGTGATCGAGGTGCTCCCACGCGGCACCGAGGCGCTCTTGACCGGTGACCTGCTCGCCGCCGACGAGATCATCCGTGGCGACGACGTCATTGATCTCCGCTCGGTGGACATCGAGGACCGGTGCTTCCGACTGCTGGCGCTGCAGCAGCCGATGGCGAGCGACCTGCGGGCGATCATCACCGCCGTGAAGCTGGTCGGCGAGATCGAGCGATCCGGGGATCTCGTCGTCAACATCTGCAAGGGCGCGCGCCGTCTCTACGGGCGCAGCTTCGATCCCATGATCCGCGGACTCATCACCCGGATGAGCGACGAGGCGCAGCAGTTGTTCCGCCGTGCCCTCGACGCGTATGTCGAGGGTGACGCGGCGCTCGCGACCGCGCTGGATGACATGGACGACATCCTCGACCAGCAGCACGACGACTTCATCGAGGCGATCTTCCAATCCCACTCGTCCGGCCGCCTCGATCTCGAGGCTTCGGTGCAGCTCGCCGTCATCGGTCGGTTCTACGAGCGCATCGGAGACCACGCGGTGAACATCGGCGAGCGCGTGCACTACATGGTCACCGGTGGACCCCCTGAACACCCGGGCGCGCCCTCCACCGACGAGGGTCTCTCCTCCTCCGTCCCGGAGCACTGACGGCAATGGTGATCGTGGCGGTCCTCGCCGGAGTGGTTGCAATCGCACTCGTCGCGGTTGGGATCAGGGCGAAGCGCGCATCGGCGCGGGCCGATCGTCTGGAGCTCGCTGTTGAGCGATCGGACGAGCAGGTCGCCGAGGTGATCTCCGCGTCCAGGAGGTTGATGGCCGGTCTCGACGTCATTGCACACGGTGTCGTCATTGCCGATGCCTCGGGCCGCGTCGTCTTCCGCAACCTGCAAGCCACGACGTTCGTGGGGGCGCGCCACAGCGACGCCCTCGTCGAACAGGCCATCACCGAGATGCTGGCGGCAGGTTGTCGCGGCGTGACCGACAAGCGCACGCTCGAGCTGTTCGGGCCGCCGCGGCGGACGATCGTCGTGACCGTGTCACCGCTGCAGGGCGACGGCGCCACTATCGGAGCGCTCGCCGCGGTCGACGACATCACGGAGCGAACCCGGCTCGAGGCTGTCCGCACGGACTTCGTCGCGAACATCAGCCATGAGCTCAAGACGCCGGTCGGGGCGCTCGCGTTGCTGGCCGAGACGTTGCTCGCCGAAGACGATCCCGCGCTCCGCGAACGTCTCACCGAGCGCCTCGTGCACGAAGCCCACCGCGTCGGTCGGACTATCGACGACCTTCTCGAGCTGAGTCGCATCGAGGTCGAGCGGTCGCCGATGCGAGAGGTCGTGCCCGTGCACCTCGTGATCGCGGAAGCAGTTGAGCGGGTTCGTCCCGCGGCCGAGCTGCGCGCCGTTGGCGTCGAGGTGACCGAGCCCAGCCCCCGCCTGACGGTCATCGGGGAACGCCGCCAGCTGGTCTCGGCGATCGGCAACCTCCTCGACAACGCGATCAAGTACTCCGACGAGGGCGCGCTCATCGGGGTCACGACGTCGACGGACGGTCAGACGGTCCACGTCGCCATCGCGGACCAGGGCATCGGGATCCCGAGCCGCGACCTCGAGACGGATCTTCGAGCGCTTCTACCGGGTCGATCGCGGGCGCAGCCGGGAGACCGGTGGAACGGGGCTCGGCCTCGCGATCGTGCGCCACGTCGCCACGAACCATGGCGGCGAGGTGCGGGTCGAGTCGCAAGAAGGCCGAGGATCAACCTTTACCCTGACGATTCCGGCCGGCCCGGGCCCGATCGGGGTCACGACCGTTGCGGAGGCAGGATGAGCACCATGACGCAGGAGCTGACGGTATTGGTGGTCGAGGACGAGGACTCGTTCGTCGAAGCGCTCACCGTCGGGCTTCGGACGAGAAGGCTTTCGCGTGCAGATCGCGCGCGACGGCTTCGAGGCGCTCACCGTGTTCGACGCCGTGAACCCAGACTTGGTGCTGCTCGACGTCATGTTGCCGAAGGTGTCCGGGATCGACGTGTGCCGGCAGATCCGAGCACGCTCTCGGGTGCCGATCATCATGGTCACGGCCAAGGGCAGCGAGATCGACACGGTCGTCGGCCTCGAGGTCGGCGCGGATGACTACGTGACGAAGCCGTATCGCCTGCGCGAGCTCGTCGCCCGCATGAGGGCGGTGCTGCGGCGCGCGCCCGGAGAAGACGTCGAAGGCGGGCTCGGGGAGGTGCTCGAAGTCGGCGACGTGCGCCTCGATCCCGATCGGCACGAGGTGACGATCAGAGGGGAGCGAGTGAGCCTGCCGCTGAAGGAGTTCGAGCTGCTGGCGTTGCTGCTCGACAACGCCGGTCGCGTGCTGACCCGCGACACCTTGATCGATCGGGTGTGGGGCTCGGACTACGTCGGTGACACCAAGACACTCGATGTCCACATCAAGCGGCTTCGCTCGAAGGTCGAGAGCGACCCGAGCAATCCGACGCGCATCGTCACGATCCGCGGCCTTGGGTACAAGTACGACGTCGTGAGAGGCTGACTGCTTGGACGCCTTCGCCGATGCGATTCGTGAGGGCGCCCGAGCCGGAATCACGCCACTACGTCCGCTCGCCATCGCCGAGTCACGAGTGGCGCCGGACATCGCCGTCATGGAGGTGGTCACCGCCGACGGCATCATCGTGTGCCTCCGCCATGGCCTCGACGCCGGCGAGGACGCGACCACGTTGTTTCTGGGCGGCGCGCTCGGTGGACTCTCGGGCCCCGCGCACGGGCTGTACCACACGGTCGGCCAGACAACTGGGTGGCGTGCGGATCCACTACCGCAAGCCCGGTCGCCTCGAGGATTGCTTGTTCGACGTGCTGCTCGTGCAGCACCTGCTGTCGCGGCGCGGTGTCGAACGGGTCGCGCTCGTCGGGCACTCCTTCGGCGGGGCGGTCGCGGTCGGCGCCGGGGTGCTGCTCGGCCAAGCGACCGCGGGCGTCGTCGCGTTGTCGACACAAGTGCCGGGCACCGAGGCCGTGGACCGGCTCACCGCACCGCTCCTGCTGGTGCACGGCGACAACGACGGGGTGCTTCCCGATCTGTGCAGTCGCAACGTCCACGAGCGGGCCACGTCCGCTCGGAGCCGGGAGCTCGTCGTCCTGCCGGGTGAGGGGCATCTCCTCGACGGGCCCGCGGCGGCGGACCTTGCCGACCGGGTAGCGGTGTTCCTCCAGTCCGCGCTGGCCGAGGGTTCCGCCTGACGGGTGTCTCCCACCCGCCCGTACGATGAGCCAGTGCCGTCGCCGCTCGACGCCGTCTCGCTGGGCGCGCCCGTCAAGACCGAGCAAGGCTTCGTCGCGTCGCCGTTCACCCGGCTCGCCCGCACCCACGCGCTCATGGTGGCGGGCGACACCGCCGTCGCTGTCGCGCTGGCCGGTTCGCTGTTCTTCGACATCACCCCCGACGCCGCGCGGTGGCGCATCGCTCTGTACCTGTTGCTCACGGCGGCGCCCTTCGCCGTAGTCGCCCCGATGGTCGGGCCGGCGCTCGACCGCATGAAGGGTGGCCGCCGAATCGTCATGCTCGGTTCCGCGATCGGTCGCGCTGTCGTGTGTGCGCTGATGATCCGAGAGGTCGACTCGCTCCTGCTGTTCCCCCTCGCCTTCTTGCTGCTGGTGATGTCCAAGAGCTACGCGGTGTCGAAGGCCGCGCTCGTGCCGACGGTGGTGCGCAGCGACGACGAGCTGCTCGAAGCGAACGCGAAGCTCACGCTCATCGGGGCGATCGTGGGCTTCCTCGTGATGGTGCCCGCGCTACCGCTCCTGCAGCTCGGCGGCCCGGGATGGGACTTGGCGCTGGCCTCGATCCTCTTCGTTGCCGCGACGGTGTTCGCGTTGCAGACGAAGCCGACGACGATTGCCGAGCTTCCCGCGGGCCCACAAGAGAAGGCCGAGCTGCATCGTGCCGGCATCGTGCTCGCGGGCTCGGCGATGGCGGTCGTGCGGGGCATCGTCGGGATTCCTCACGTTCCTCGTCGCGTTCTACATCCGCAACGCCGGGTCGTCAGAGTTTTGGTTCGCCCTCGTCCTCGCCGCGAGCGGCCTCGGGGCGTTCGTGGGTGCGTTCCTCACCCCGCGCCTGCGGAGAGTGTGGGCCGAGGAGACGCATCCTGATCTCGGTGCTGTTGCTCGTGATGCTGACCGGCCTCGTCGCCGCGAACGCGGGCAGTCGCCTCACGGCCGCAACCGCGGCCGCGCTCGTCGTGGGGCTCGGCGCCAGCGGCGGCAAGCTCGCATTCGACTCGATCGTGCAGCGCGACGCTCCCGACGCGAACCGAGGGCGATCGTTCGCCCGCTTCGAGACCCGCTTCCAGCTCGCGTGGGTCGTCGGCGCGTTCATCCCCGTCGTCGTGCCGATCCCGATGCAGGCCGGCCTGCTCGGCCTCTCCCTGGCGGCGGGCGCCGCGGGTGCGAGCTACTTCGCGGGGTTGCGATACCTGCGGGCGCACGGCAAAGCGCCGGTGCCCCTCCTCGAGCGGGTGGGCGTCAAGGGGGCGGTGACGGCGCGCTTGGCGCGCCGGAAGGCCGGGACGAAGACGGATGCCGGCGGTGCCGCGAGCGCCGAGCTGCCGACTCCGACCGACCTGCCTCCCCCGACCCCGTCCTCCGTGAGCGCGGAGACGACGGCGCCGGTGCGGGTCACCCCTCCTGTCGTTCCCCTCGGCGGCGAGCAGAGCCAGCTGCCCCTCGAGCCGCCGCCCCCGGGCTGACGCTCATGCTTTGAAGATCGAGGTCAGAGGTCGATGCGGGCGAGCCAGAGCCCGGGTGCGTCGATCTCCGCCGGCGTCGGGAGCTCACGCGATGAGACCCAGAGGCGCGCCAGGCCCTCGGGGCCGGCGCGCTCGACGACTCCTTGCACGAAGTCCGCACCGCGCTGCACCTGCTCGCGCGTGAGCGTGAGCCCGAGCAGGCGCGTCACGAACGCGTCGGAGGGGTCGCTCTCCACCCGTCGCCGTCGCAACGCCTCGGCGATCATGCCGTATGACGACAGCAGCTGGGCTCCGACCGAATCCATCACGTGGTCGGTGACGCCGATGAGCAGGGCCACGATCGCGTCGAGCCGCGGCAGCAACGCGCGTTGCTCGTCGGATTGCGTCGCGCCGAGCAGCATCTCGGGATCGGCGAACGCTGCCTGCAGCCCGCCGAGGCTCTGAGGGTCGCCGAGATCCAACGAGCCGAGCCGATCCTCGAGCGCATGGGGATCAGGCCGGTAGCCGGACACGTACGTCTGCATCAGCTCGGTGAGCTCGGCGCGAACATGAGGAACGCCGAGCACGGCGTGAGTCGTGACCTCGGAGAGGCACACCCACATCCGCAGATCCTCGAGCGGGAGCGACCACTCCGACGCGAACCGATCGAGGTTGGTCGGCACGACCAGGAGCTCGTGCGAGACGGCGCGGGGGATGGGCAGGTCGTACTGGCCGAACGCCCGCTGCGCGAGGCGGCCCACCATGCTCCCCGCCGTCACGCCGAGCATCATCGGCGTCAGCATCTTCATCAGCCCGCCGAACAGGCTCGCGGTGGGATCGTCGGGGTCCTCTTCCTGCGCTGCCGGCGCGGACAGCGCCGTCGCCAGCTTCTCGAAGAGCGGTCGATACGCCTCGATCGTGTGATGCGCCCACAACGCGCGAGTCACCGGGAGCGGCGCGAGGGCCCGTCCGGTCGACGAGGCGGTGAGCCCGGTGGCCTGCGTGACGTGGAGCTCGGCGACGCGCATGAGCTGTTCGAGGTCGATCCGCGCGAGCGGATCCACGTTTGCCTCGGACTCGCCCTCGGCGGCCACGGCAATCGCGAGCTGACGTGCCGCCTCCCAGCTGAACGTTCCCTGGTTGCCGACCATCTTGGCCAGATCGGACAAGAACGGGACGCCCCGGAACGGGTCCTCTGGACCCTCGTCGCTCACGGAGGCATGGTAGGCGGGTGGTGGCCGAGTCCCTCCCACGCTCCGAGCCCGTTCGCCGAAGGGCGCACGGTGGTCGTCACCGGCGCGGCCGGGGCCGTCGGACGGCGGGTGCTCGCCCGTCTCGAGCAGGACCCGGGTGTCGCGCGCGTCGTCGCCATCGACGTCGCCGACGTCATTCCCGGGCAACCGAAGACCGAGCAACGACGGCTCGATCTCGCGCTCGCGGACGCGCCCGCGCTGCTGAAGTCCGCCGACACGCTCATCCATCTCGCGTTCTCTTCCCGCACCGAGACCAACGAGCCCGAAGCGGCGCGGGTCAACGTCGAGACGACCAGCCGGCTCCTCGACGCCGCGAGCGCGAGCGGCGTCGACCAGGTCGTCGTCGTGTCGAGCGCCACCGTCTACGGGGCGTGGGCCAACAACCCGGTGCCTCTCACCGAGGACGCCCCGCTGCGCCCGAACCCCGAGTTCGCGTACGCGGTGCACAAGGCCCAGGTCGAGCGGCTCGTCACCGACTGGGCCGACGCCCACGACGACGCGAGCGTCGCGGTGCTTGCGGCCGGCGCTCGCGCTCGCCGAGGACGGCGCCGGGTGGATCACCCGCTGCCTCATGGGCGCGGCCGGCATCCGTGCGGGCGACAACGACCCTCCGATGCAGTTCCTTCACCTCGACGACCTCGCCTCCGCCGTCGAGCACGTACGCCGCGGGCGGCTGTCGGGCCCGTTCAACGTCGCGCCCGACGGTTGGATCCCCGGCGACACCGCGCGGGCACTCGTCGGCGACGGGCCCCGGTTGCATCTTCCCGACGGCGCGGCGACCCGCCTCGCCGAGTGGAGCTGGCGCATGCGGCTCGGTCCGATGCCGCCGGGACTCGTGCCCTACACCCAGTACCCGTGGGTCGTCGCGAGCGATCGGCTCCGCGCCAGCGGTTGGGAGCCGCGCTGGAGCAACGAGGAGGCGTTCGTTGCCGGTCACGCGGGCTCGCCGTGGTCGATGCTGAGCCCAAAGCGACGACAGGAGCTCGCGCTCGGAGCCGCAGGGGTGGGCGCTGCCGCGTTCGGCATCGCCACCGGCCTGCTCGTCAGAAAGGCTCGTCGGACCTGGGGCTTGTGACGCCGCCGACTCGCGGACGCGGCGTCGATCAGGGGTTCTCGGGTCGCTCGACGAGCGTCACGGTGGCGGTCTGCGCGACACCGTCACGCAGATACGTCACCGGGACCGTCTCGCCGGGGATGTAGCTGCGCAGCGTCACGACGAGGGCCGACATCGAGTCGATCTCGACGTCGTCGATGCTTGGTGATGACGTCGCCGGCTGCAAGACCGGCGACCGCGGCCGGACCGCCCTCCACGACTTCGCGCAACATCGCTCCGCCCGGCGTGCCGAGCATCTGCTCCGCGTCGGTGGTCATGTCCGCACCGCGCACGCCGAGCCAGACCCGGGCGACCGTTCCGCCGTTGACGAGCTGTTCGGCGACGCGCCGCGCCTCCTCGACCGGGATGGCGAAGCCGAGGCCCTCGGTACCGGACTCGGTGAGCGCGACCGCGGTGGTGATGCCGATGAGCGTGCCGTTGGCGTCGAAGAGCCCGCCTCCCGACGACCCGGCGGCGATCGAGGCGTCGGTCTGGATCATGCCGCCGAGCGGAGCGTCGCCACCGTGCGTGCGCACCGTGCGGTTCAGCGCGCTGACGATGCCGACCGTCACCGACGGCCCTCCTTCGAGCCCGAGCGGTGAACCGATGGCGATCGCCGGTCTGGCCGACCTCGAGGCTCGACGCCTTGCCGAGCAGCACGGTGGGCAGGCCCGTGCCGTCGATCTTCACCACCGCGATGTCGCTCTCGGGGTCCGCGCCGACGATCGTGCCGTCGTGCTCGGTGCCGTCGGCGAGCACGACGTTGACCCGAGTGGCCCCGTCGACGACGTGGGCGTTGGTGATCAGGTAGCCGTTGTCCCGGAAGAGCACGCCGGATCCGCTCGCGGCGCCGTCGGTGCCGATCACCTCGATCCGCACGATCGCGGGAGTTGCGTTCGCGGACGACGCCGGCCACCGACGCCGCGGGAGGGGACAACGGTCGCCGCGGCGGGCACGACTGCCTCGCGCTCGACGACGATCCGCTCGACCACCGTCTGGTCGAGTGCGCCCGTCAGCGCGAGCAGGCCGACGGCGACGCCCGCGCCCACGCGCCCCCGTGGCGAGCGCCATCGGCCACGACGGTCGCGATCGCGCCGGCGGCGGCGATCCCGCTGCTCGGCTCGGCTCGCCCGTGCCCACCTCGGAGGGGTGCCGCCAGATGCCGATCGCTGGGAGGGAGCGGCGGACGGAATCCCGAGGGTTCTTCCTCGGGTCCCTCGTCCACTTCCACGTCGGGCAGGTTACCGATGGGCCTCGTCGCAGTGACCGCGCCCCCGGGGTCCACTGACTCCCCCGGGAGGGGACTTCGCGGTGCCGCCTAGCATGACGCGGTGCTCGAGCCCCCCGTCGACCGCGACACCTGGTTGGCGCTCACCGATCAGCCGTTGCCCACGGGTGTCGGTGGCCGACTGGGCCGTGCGGCCTGACTGCGGGGCGGTCGTGGTGTTCTCGGGCACCGCTCGCAACCACGCCGAGGGTCGACCCGATGTCCAGGTGCTGGAGTACGAGGCCTACGAAGAGCAGGTCGTGCCCCGTCTCGAGGCCATCGCGGCCGAAGCTCGCCGGCGGTGGCCGTCGACTGGCCGGCTTGCTGTGCTCCACCGGACGGGCCGCATCGACATCGGCGAGTCGTCGGTCGTCGTGGCCGCGTCGGCGCCCCACCGCGACGATGCGTTCCAGGCGGCTCGGTTCTGCATCGACACGTTGAAGTCGTCGGTGCCGATCTGGAAGCGCGAGACATGGTCCGGTGGCTCGGAATGGGGACTCGACGCGCAAGGACGTCGAAGACGTCCCGGGTGGCGCAGAGCGCTCGGTGCGACGTGCCACAGGTGACAGCCAGATGAGCAGCATCCTCTTCCTGCTGCTCGCCTTCGCGCCTGAGCGCGTTGGGCACGGCCGTTCTCGTGTGGCGCAACCGGCAGCCCAACCGCATCGAGACCGGCATCCACGAGTTCCAGAGGGAGATGCAGGCGCTGTCGCCCGAGTCCCGCCGGGTGGTCATGCCCGGGCAGGCGCCGCCGACGCGCCGTCCGTTCAGCCGCGCCCCTTCCCAGGTGCCGCGCGACGACTCGGGGGAGTAGGCCCTGGCCCGCGACCTCGCCATCGACCTCGGCACCGCCAACACCCTCGTCTACGCCAAGGGGCGGGGCATCGTCTTGAACGAGCCTTCCGTGATCGCCCTCAACAGCCAAACGAACGAAGTGCTGGCGATGGGACAAGAGGCATGGCAGATGATCGGACGCACGCCCGGCTACATCGTCGCGGTGCGCCCACTGCGCAAGGGTGCGATCACCGACTTCGACGTCACCCAGCGAATGATCCGCCTGCTGCTGCAACGAGCCGGGGTGAGCCGGTTCAACCGGCCCCGCGTCGTCATCTGCGTGCCGTCGGCGATCACCGAGGTCGAGCGGCGCGCCGTGACCGAGGCCGCGCGTCGAGCGGGAGCGGCCGACGCGCAGCTCATCGAGCAGCCGATGGCGGCGGCCATCGGTGCCGGGCTCCCGATTCACGAACCGATCGGCAACCTGGTCATCGACGTCGGCGGCGGAACGACCGAGACCGCGGTGATCTCGCTCGGAGGCATCGTCGCGATCCAAGCCATCCGAGTCGGGTCGTTCGACATCGACGCCGCGATCCAGAGCTATGTGCGGCGCGAGTACGGCATCGCAATCGGTGAGCGCACCGCCGAGGAGATCAAGGTCGCGATCGGGTCGGCGTATCCGACGAGCGGCGAGCTGCGCGCCGAGGTCCGCGGGCGCGACCTGATGAGCGGTCTGCCGAAGACAGTGATCCTGACGCCGGAGGAGGTGCGGCAGGCGATCGACGAGCCCGTGTCGGCGATCGTGGAGTCGGTGATCGCCTGTCTCAGCAAGGCGCCGCCCGAGCTGTCACATGACTTCTTGTCGCGTGGCATGTCGCTCGTCGGCGGCGGCGGGATCCTCCGTGGCCTCGATCTGCGCATCGAGCGAGAGACGAAGGTGCCGGTGCGCCTCGTCGAGGAGCCGCTCGAGTGCGTCGTGCTCGGAGCGGGCCACTGCATCGAGTCGTATGAGTCACTGAAGGTGATGTTCCTCGAGGCCCGCCGCTGACCGCGGTTCGTGTCAGCCGTCGTCGGGGAGCGCGGTGAGGTCTTCGGCGACCTGACGGACTTGCCAGTCTCGATCGGTGAGGGCGCGGGTGAGCGCGGCATCCACGTCCGGTCCGTCGAAGGCCGCGAGGGCCACGACCGCCCGGCGGCGGACCGCGGCTTTGTCGTCCATCGCACCAAGGATTGCTGGGAGGCCGGTGTCCGCGCCGATCGACCCCAACGCCGCGACCGCGGCTTCTCGCACGAGCGCGTCGGAGTGACTCGTCGCCAGATGCGACAGGCGCGCCACGACCTCGTCGGCTTGCCCGGCGCCGCGTTCGCCCAGCGCCCATGCCGCGACCTCGACCACGGTGGCATCACGCCGTTCGACGAGCGGTAGGAGCTCGACCTCGGGCACGTCGATCGACAGCTCGATCGCCCGACGCACGACATCTCCGATCCGGATCGGCAAGCGCCAGCGTCAGGTGTTCGGCGGTCAGCGCCTCCAGGCGGGCCAGCGCCCCGAGGGCAGCGGCTCGCACGTCGGGTGCGGCATCCCCGAGGGCTTCGGTCGCGGTCGGCACGTCGCCCAGGTAGCCGGCAACGACGACCTCCCGACGACGATTCACCCGACGGCTTGACGGATGGTGAGCAGCGTCACCACGACGAGCACGGCGAGCGCGATCGCCAGCAGGGCGCCGACGACGGCGGTGACGATCCCGATGCCGAGGATCGAGCCGAGCCGCCGGTACCAGCGCGGCGGGCGATAGGGAGTCCCCGCCACCGCCCTGAGCCGTCGCCCACGCGGGCCTTGCGATCTCTTGGGGAACCGACGGCCCACGGGCAGCGTTCTCCACTTCGGCGCCCTTACGCCGGCCGGTGTTCGTGGCAGGCTGACGGCGGTCGCTGATCACCAATACCGCCGTGGTGGCAACCGTCACGACGACCGCCAACACGCTGATCATCAAGGTGGACACGCTGAGCTCGACTGTACTTCCGACCGATGTCGCTCCCGATCCCTCCGACGGTGGCGCCCCGAAGCGCCGCCGCGGGTGGCGCTGGCTGTGGGTCATCGCTGGCGTCGTCATCGCCGGCCTGATCGCCTCGGCGTTCGTCTATCTCCCGTACTACGCCTACACGCCGGGTTCGGCCACCGACACCGAGGGCGCGATCATCGTCCAGGGCGCCGAGTCCTATCCGTCCGAGGGCGAGATCGACTTCACGACTGTGCGCATCAGGCGGGTCACGCCGCTGCGGGCCCTTCAGGCCTGGCTCGATCCGGCGATCGACGTCGTGTCCGAGCGGGCCTACCTCGGCAACTTCTCGCCGTCGGAGAACAAGTCGTTCAACCTCCAGCTGATGGGCGACTCGAAGGAGACGGCGATCTACGTCGCGCTCACGACGTTGGGCTACGACGTCGAAGTGACGGGCGGGGGTGCGGTGGTTCGTCAGGTGTCGCCGGATGTGCCAGCGGCGTCCGTCCTCGAGGAGGGCGACGTGATCATTGCGGTGAACGGCGCGCCGGTGCATCTCGACAGCGATCTGGGCCCGATCTTGGCGGAGTTTCAACCTGGCGATCAGGTGACGCTCACGGTCGAACGGCCCGTGGCGGGTTCGGCTGACTCCGGCGGCACGCAGGAGTACGAGACGCTCACGCTGCTCGTCACGCTCGCCGCCCGCGAGGATGGATCGGCGCTGATCGGGATCAGCCCCGGCACCCAGAGCGACGTCGAGTTCGATTTCCCAATCGATGTCGACATCGACTCTGGTTCGGTCGGCGGGCCGTCGGCCGGCCTCGCGTTCACGCTCGGCATCATCGACACGCTCACGCCCGGCGAGCTCACCGGCGGTCAGAAGGTCGCGACGACCGGCACGATCCGGCTCGACGGCACTGTCGGCCCGGTCGGCGGCGTGAAGCAGAAGACCGTGACCGTCGAGCGGGCGGGGGCAACGCTGTTCCTCGTTCCGGCCGACGAGGCCGAAGCCGCACGTGCCGCGGCGGGCGAGGACTCGGACCTCGAGATCGTGGCCGTCGAGGATGTCGACGACGCCATCGCGGCGCTCGCGGCGCGGGGCGGCAACGGTGCTGACCTCCTGACTTCCGCTGCGTGACACGATTCTGGGCGGGAGCGGGCGTTCGCGCTCGTAGATTGCTCTGATGGCCTCGGGCGCTGCTCCCCCCTCGCACCTGAGGGGAGCGGTCGCAGCGCTGCGCCACCGCAACTTCGCCATCTTCTGGACCGGGGCTCTCGTCTCGAACATCGGTACGTGGATCCAGAACGTCACGGTGCCGTACGTGCTCTTCCAGGCGACGGACAGCGCGGCGTGGGTTGGGGTCGCCGGCTTCTGTCAGTTCATCCCTGGCGTCATCCTCGGGCCCTGGTCGGGCGCGATCGCCGATCGCTTCGACCGACGCCGCGTCCTGATAGTCACCCAGTTCGCGCTCGCGTGCTGTGCGTTCGGGCTGTGGGTCATGTGGCAAGCGGGCGTTCGCAGCCCAGGCGCGCTCGTCGGCGTGGTGCTGCTCACCGGCATCATCGGTGCGCTCAACATGCCCTCGTGGCAGGCCTTCGTCACCGAGCTCGTTCCGAAGGAAGATCTTCTCAACGCGGTGACGCTCAACTCGGCGCAGTTCAACGCGGCGCGGGCGATCGGCCCGGCGCTCGGCGGTCTCATTCTCGCCACGCTCGGGCCCTCGTGGGCGTTCATCTTGAACGCGATCTCCTACGCCGCGGTGATCCTGGCCGTATGGCTCGTCCGCGTGAGCGTGCGCCACATCGTGCCGACCGGTCAGCACGTGCTCGCGGACTTCGTCGACGCGTGCCGCTACGTGCGCAGGCACGCCGCCATCCTCATGTGCATCCTCCTCGTGTTCGCCGTTGCGTTCCTGGCGAACCCGATGCTCCAGCTGAGCGCCGTGTTCACGGATCGGGTCTTCCATGCCGGCGCGGCCGGCCTCGGAGTGCTCATGGCGGCGTTTGGTACGGGTGCGGTGCTGGCCACGCCTCTCGTGTCGGCGCTCAGCGCGCGGCTTGGACGCGGCCGCCTGGTCGCGATCTCGTTCACCATGCTCTCGTGCAGCGTCATCAGCTTCGGGCTCGCCACCGAGCTCTGGGTCGGCATTCTGGCGATGCTCGCCGCGGGCATGGCCTACCTGGCGCTCATCGCGACGCTGAACACAACGGTGCAGCTGGCCGTCGACGAGCAGCTCCGGGGCCGCGTGCTCGCGGTCTACTTCATGACGTTCACGGCGGGGTACCCGCTCGGGTCACTGCTCCAGGGATGGCTCGCGGAGCAGGTGGGCCTGCACGCGACGGTTGCTGGCGCGGGAGTGATCCTCCTCGCGATCTCAGCTTGGCTCGTGATGCGCCCCGCGTACCTCCACGGCATGGATGGGCGTGCGCTCAAGGACTTGCCGCTCGAACCCGCTATGACGTGACGAGCGCGCCCACCGCGGGCTGACGTGCGGGCTGAGCGCGGATCGCCCGATCCTCCTCGCTGAGCAGTCCGGTGAACCCGTTGCGCGCGGCGAGCCGGCCCTGCGTGACGATGTAGAGCCAGAACGCGAGCGCCACCGTGGCGCCGAGCCCGACGCGGAAGAACGTCGGCAACGAGCTCCCGGTGACGAAGCCCTCGATCACGCCCGCAACCGCAAACACGACGATCAGCCCGAGGATGATCACGACGGATCGCCGCCCCTGTTCCGCGAGCGCATCACGGCGTGCGCGGTCGCCCGGATCGATGATCGCCCAGCCAAGTCGGAGGCCCGCCGCACCGGCGACCACGACGGCGCTGAGCTCCAGGAGGCCGTGCGGGAGGATCAGCCCCCAAAACTTCGGAGACTCGCCTGCCGCCGCGAAGAGCCCGGCGGCCACGCCGAGGTTCGATCCGTTCAGGATCAGGATGTAGGCCGTCACGCCGCAAAGCAGGATGCCGGCCGCGAAGGCGTAGATCGCGACTTGCACGTTGTTGACGAAGACCTCGGACGCGAATTGCGCCGCCGGCTCGGACGAGTAGTACGCCTCGAAGTCTTCCTCGACGTAGGCCTCGCGCACGGCCTCCGGTGCGCTGGCTTCGACCGCGGCCTGCGAGTTGGCCAGCCACACCCCGATGGCGAGAGCAGGCACGAATGTGAGCGCGGCCGCGACCGCGACGAACCACCGGTCGTGCCACACCGCACCGGGGAAGCTCACCGTGAAGAACCGCGCCAGGGCGCGCACTGTGCCGCGGCCGAGTGCCGTAGATGACCGCGTTCGCATCGGCGACCAGTCGCGTGAGCCGGTTCGTGAGCGCGGGATCGTTGAAGGCCGACCGGGCGATCGAGAGATGGGTGGAGGTGCGTTGATAGAGGTCGACGAGCTCCTCGAGCTCCTCGGCCGAGAGCGTCTTCACTTTGCGAGCACGCTTGGTGAGCTCGCCCAACCGCTGCCAGGTGGCGTCGTGCTCGGCGAGGAACCGGTCGATGTCCATCTCGCCGTACCGTATCGACGTGGTCGACGTCCGGGGCGCAGGCTCACATCGCCCCGGCTCCCAGCATCCCGGCATCGTCACACCCGAGGCGGTCGTGCTCGAGCTGCGCCTCGCAACGCTCGGGTCGCGTGTGCTGGCGATCGTTCTCGACCTCACGATCCAGCTGACGTGGCCTGTTCATCGTGCTGCTCGCGCTCGGGTTGATCGGGAACGCGACCGGCGCGTCGATCCCCGGATGGATCGCCGTCGTCATCGTGACGTTCCTGGTCTTCCTCACGATCTTCGGCTATCCCGTCATCCTCGAGACGCTGTGGGGCGGCAAGACAGTCGGCAAGCGTGCCCTCGGCATCCGTGTGGTCACCACGGAGGGCGCGCCGATTCACTTTCGTCAAGCCGCGATCCGCGCCGCGCTCGAGATCCCCGATTTCTTCATCCCGCCCGGCGGGCTCGTGGCCTGCGTGTCCGTGCTGTTCACCCGCGACGATCAACGCCTCGGCGACCTCGCTGCGGGCACCGTCGTCGTGCACGAGCGCAGCGCTTCGGGATCGGGAGCGCCGGTCTGGTTTCCGCCGCCTTGGGGCTTCGAGAGCTACACCGCGACCCTTGACGTGTCCGGCCTCGACGCGGAGGGCTATCAGCTGATCCGGTCGTTTCTCATCCGAGCGACGCAGCTCACCCCTGGGGCACGCAGCGCGTTGGCGACGCGACTCGCGCGCCCCGTGGCCCGTGCGCTGCCCCAGCTGCCGCCACCCGGCATGTCCGACGAGCTGTTCCTCGCCTGCGTGGCCGCCGCCTATCAGCTCCGCAGCCGCACGATCGGAGGAACGTTGCCTCCGCCGGCGATGGCGCTGCCGGGCATGCCGTCCCCCGACGACTCGTCTCCACAGCCCGACGACGGCGCGCGCGTTCCCTCCGAGCCCGGGGAGTTCGCGCCGCCGAGCTGACCGGGGCCGCGTACCCTTTCGCCGTGCCCAACGAGCTCACCTACCTCGACCATGCGGCGAGCACGCCCATGCGGCCCGAGGCCGTCGAGGCGATGCTGCCGTTCCTCACCGAGCGATACGGCAACCCCTCGGGCGCTCATCGCGCTGCCCGCGCCGCCCGTCAGGCGCTCGACGAGGCTCGCGAGGTCGTCGCCGGCTGTCTCGGTGTCGACTCGGGCGAGATCGTCTTCATGGGCGACGGCACCGAAGCGGACAACACGGCGATCTTCGGAGTGCACGCAGCACAGGGAGGGATCGTCGCTTGCTCGGCGGTCGAGCACCACGCTGTGCTGCACCCGGTCGAGCACTTGCAGGGCCGCGTGTTCCCCGTCGACTCGAGCGGCGTCGTCGACCTCGATCAGCTTGCCGGCGCGCTGGACTCGAGGGTCTCGCTGGTGTCGGTCATGGCCGTCAACAACGAGGTCGGCACCATCCAGCCGCTGTCCGCCATCGCCGAGATCGTGGCCGAGCGGGCGCCGAACGCCGTCCTCCACAGCGACGCCATTCAGGCGTTCGCGTGGATGGACGTGGGCGAGATGTGCGCCACGGCCCAGCTCGTCTCTCTGAGCGGCCACAAGTTCGGTGGACCCAAGGGAGTCGGCGCGCTCGTGGTGCGCGAGGGCGTTCGCCTGCAAGCCGGTGGTGCTCGGCGGGGGACAAGAGCGGGGCCGCCGAAGCGGCACGCAGAACGTCGCCGGCGTCGTGGCGTTCGCGACAGCGATGGCACTCGCCCACGACGAGCGCAAGCAGACCGTCGACCGTGTCGCCGCGTTGCGCGACCGACTCGTCGACGGCCTCGTCGCGAACGTGGACGGGGTCACCGAGACCGTGGGACGCGACCGAAAGGTCGCGGGCAACGCCCATGTGCTGATCGACGGCGTCGAGGCCGAGGCCCTGCTGTTCCTGCTGGATCGGTCAGGCCTGTGCGCGTCCGCAGGCTCATCGTGCTCGAGCGGCGCGATGGACCCTTCGCACGTGCTGGCGGCCATGGGCGTGCCACGCGACAGCGCTCTCGGAGCAGTTCGCTTCTCACTCGGCGCCGCGTCTTCGGCGGACGACATCGATCGCGCTCTCGACGTCATCCCCGGCGCGATCTCGAAGCTGCGGCGATAGTCGATGCAAGTGCTCGTCGCGATGTCCGGCGGAGTCGACTCGTCGGTTGCCGCCGCGCTCCTGCTCGACGCGGGGCACGAGGTGGTCGGCGTCACCATGAAGCTGTGGGGCGGCGAGGGCGACAGCGGCTGCTGCTCGGTGAGCGACGTCGACGACGCCCGTCGGGTGGCCCAGCAGCTCGGCATCGATCATGCGGTGTTCAACTTCGGCGACGACTTCACCCGTCACGTCGTCGACCCGTACGTCGACGCACACCGCGTTGGCCGCACGCCCAACCCGTGTGTCGAGTGCAACCGTCACCTGAAGTTCGAGCGTCTGCTCGAGCGTGCCGACCTTCTCGGCTTCGACTGCGTAGCGACGGGCCATCACGCCCGCGTCGTGAGCTCGGGTGGAGGCTTCCGCCTGTTGCGTGGTGCCGACCGAGCGAAGGACCAGTCGTACGTCCTGCACATGCTCGGCCAGCAGCAGCTCCGTCGAGTGATGCTGCCGGTGGGTGACCTCGACAAGGGCGAGGTGCGCGCGCGGGCGTCGGCGCTCGGGCTGCGCACGGCATTCAAGCCGGACAGCCAAGATGTGTGCTTCATCACGAAGGCGGATGGCCGGCGGGCGTTTCTGAGCAGCCGCATGTCGCTGCGGCCGGGCCGAGTCGTCGACTCCGATGGCCTCGAGGTCGGCGCTGTCGATGCCGTCGAGCTCGTCACCGTTGGGCAGCGCCGGGGGCTCGGCGCGATCAGTGGCGACCGTGCGTACGCGCTCGCGGTCGATGTCGCGGCCGGCACGATTACCGCGGGGCGGGAGCGAGACCTCGACGTCGACATGACGCGACTTACCGATGTCACACTCGTCGGTCCGTCTGTTTGCGGGCACGTGCTCGCGCAGTGCAGTGCGCACGGCGCGCCGAGAGCAGCCCACTTCGACGGTCAGGTGCTCGTGTGGGAACGACCCGAGCGGCGAGTCGCGCCCGGTCAGAGCATCGCGTTGTACGACCCCACCGACGCTGAGGTCCTCGGCGGCGGCATCGCTGCCTGAGGCCGTCTCAGGTCTGAGCGCGGCCCCGCTCGATGATCGCCAGGCGGCGGCGTTCGACCTCGGCTGGGTCGAATCCCTGGCGCTGCCACTCGCGGGAGTCGTGCCGCTCGATCTCCCATCCCTCCGAGACTGTTGCGCCGGCGACGGAGTCATATGTCCGCGAGATCTGCTGGACGCCGCGCTGGTCGTTGCCGATGATGTCGACCGCGAGGCGGCGACAGAAGGGCAGCAGGTCGTCGTGGGCGACGACGTGGTTGACCAGACCCCAGCTGCAACGCGTCGTGCGCGTCGAGGAAGTTGCCGGTGAAGCTCATCTCCTTCGCCGCGTCGCACGCCGATCGCCTGTTGCAACAACACCGTGAGGCCCCATCCGGGCATCACCCCGACACGGGTGTGGGTGTCGCCGAAGCGCGCCCGCTCGGATGCGACGAGGAAGTCGCAGTTGAGCGCGATCTCGAATCCGCCGGTGATCGCGGGCCCGTTGATCGCGCCGATCACCGGCTTGTCCATGTCGGGGAACGGGCCGCGCGCAGTCGGGCGTGGTTCCTCACGGTCGTCGACGTTGGCCGGGCGCAGGTTGCCGGTCGACGACCCGAGCTCCTTCAGGTCGAGGCCGGCGCAGAAGGCCGGATCGGCGCCGGTGAGGATCACGACGTCGACGTCGTCGCGACCGTCGGCCTCGCGCATCAACTGGGGCAGCAGGCGCAGCACCTCCGACGACAGCGCGTTGCGTGCCTCGGGCCGGTTCAGCGTGACGGTGGCGATCCGCTCCGTCACCTCGAGCAGCACGGGTTCGATGGTCACGGCAGGACCTCTTCCTCGTCGGGCGGAAGGAACTCGAGCCTCAAGTCGCCGAGCCGCACGAGTGTGGATGCGATCCATCCGCCCATCGCGCTGAAGTGATCGTCGAGGATCGAACCGTCGGCGAGCGGCTCCTCGGTGAGCTCGTAGGTGCCCTCGTAGGAGACCTCGATCGCGTACGCGGGGTCTTCCAAAGGATCGCGGTAGAGCGTCTCCACCGTCGGGCCGAACCGCTCGAGCGGCGCCGACGAGCCGATCGGCGGGCTTTGCGACGGCAGCGCGCCGAGCACGACCTCGGCGTTCGGATGCGCGGCCAGCCGTTGGATGCGCAGTCGGATCTCGATCTCGATGCGGGGCGGATCGTCGATCTGCTCTTGCTGCAGCCACAGCCGGTAGGCGGTCTGTGACCAGGTCGGCCAGTCGAAGGTGATCACCGCGACGACCCGGGGTGGGAACCCTTCACCGGGCAATCCGTACGACGTCTCCCAGGTCACGTCGCCGAGAAGCACGTCGACCTGGAACCGTTCGTCGACGTCCTTCTGGCGTTCGAGGAACGCGGACTCGAGCGTCTCTCGGAGCGCGCCAATTGGCATCGGTGAAGACGTGATCGAGCATGGCGCGGGTGAGGCTACCGGGCGATGTCCATGACCGCGACGGGCAGTCCGAGTCCGAGAGACGCGCGGATCGTCGCGATTTGGCGCCCCGGTTGCACGGCGGCTCGGGGTTCGGAGATGCCGTCGCCGAACCACGCGAGGGTGCGACCGAGGTCCGACGCGACGAACGTGAGTCCCCAGAACCGCGTGGGGCCGTCGGTGACGGCGACGAGCTCGAGGATCACCTCGGCCATTCGGAAGAACGCCTGGCGCACCGGCGTTCCGTCGCCGGCCGGGCCTTCACGGATGCGACGAAGCTCGAGCCCGCACGCGGCGAGTGCGTCGATCGTGCGGTCCAGGTCGGGCGTGAGGACGACGAGATGGTCGATCGCGGCGATCCCGTTCGGATGCTCCGCTGGATCGCCCGGGTCTTCCGACGTCCACGCCGTCGCCAACCCATCGATGTCGCTCTGATGCTCTGCCCCGCGAAGCGTCCATGCAGTGATGCCGGAGGCGGCGTCGGCATCGCCGTCGATGCGAAGCGCGACAGTGCCGATCTGGACCGCGGCCTCCGCATCGACCGCGAAGCCCGCGGCACGCCAGCGCGACTCGTCCGCAGCGACCAGCAGCTCGGCGATCGTCGGAACGCTCGTCATGTGACGCCGAGCTGCCACCACAAGAAACGCCAGAACGTCCGCGAGCTCGTCGGCCTGCTTCTCGAGCGGCTTTCCCGCTCCGTGGCCGGCGCGGTCCTCTTGGCGGAGCAGGATCGGCCGCTCGTCGCCGCACGAGGTCGCCGACTGCAGCGCGGCCGTCATCTTGCGGGCGTGATTCGGGTCGACGCGTCCGTCGCCCTCGGCCGCTGTGAACAGCACTGCGGGATAGCAGGTGTCGGGCTCGACGTGGTGGTACGGCGAGTAGGCGAGGAGCCACTCGAGCTCCTCGGCGACGTCAGGATCGCCGTACTCGGGCGTCCAGAGCTTGCCGATGAGATGGAGGTGGTACCGCACCATGTCGAGCAACGGGACGGCGCAGTGCACCGCACGGGCCAGATCGGGTCGCTGCGTGATCGCCGCGCCGACAAGGAGGCCGCCGTTCGACCCTCCTCGCAACGCGAGACAGTCGTGCGATGTCATCTGCTGCTCGACCAGCCAGTCGCCGGCGGCATGAAAGTCGTCGAACACTTGCTGCTTGTTCTCGCGCATACCCGCGCGGTGCCAGTCCTCTCCTTCCTCGGCGCCGCCCCGGATGCACGCATCGGCGAAGAGACCGCCCGCCTCGGCGACCGCGACGGCGATCGGTGAGTACGCGGGCGTCGCGGCGATGGCGAAGCCGCCGTACCCCGTGAGGAGGCAGGGCGTCGTCGGCGACAGGGTCGTGTCGGCGCGGCGCATGAGGAACATCGGCACGTCCACACCATCGGTGGACGGGTACCGCACCTGCTCGACCGAGAACGCAGACGCGTCGACGGGCGAGACGGGGTCACCCCACGGCTCGACGCCCCGGTCTGGAGTCCAGCGATGCAGCGACGACGGGTCGGGTGAACGACTCGAGCTGCAGGAACGCGACGGGCTGTGACTCGGCCGCGTCGAACCCGGAAAGCGACACCGGCCCTGGCAGCCCGATGGCCTGCTCGTCGCTTCCGTCCACCGCGTAGCTGCGAACGACCGCGAGGGCCGAGCACGTGCCGTGCACGAGGAGGCGATCGCCGGCAGCGTGGACGCCGTACGGGTCGATCACCAGATCGCTCTCGGGCACGAGCGTGCGCCACGACTTGTGCTCGGGCGCCTCGAACGACGCTTCGATCACTCGCCCGTTCGGGGCGTCGAGGTTGGTCACGCCGATCAAGCGCCCGTCGATCGGCTTGAGGCTCGTGAGGGCGTCGATGCCCGTGATCACGGGCGTCACAACGCCGGAGTCGCGATCGATGAGGTGCACCTCGGCGTGACTCCACCCGATCAGGCAATGCACGACGAGCCAACGGCCGTCCTTCGACATCTCCAACCCGATCATCGACTCTTCGATCGGGAGATCGCCGAAGACGAGCGTGTCGTTGCTCGGATCGTCGCCTACGGAGTGCCACCACACACGCTGGCCGTACTCCGCGCCGGCGGGAAAGCGCGTGTACGCGAACGCGTCGCCGCCGGATGACCACCGCACCGTTGTCCAGCGCGTGTCGGGGATCGTGTCGGTCAGGAGCTGACCCGACGCGACATCGATGACGCGGAGCGTCGAACGTTCATCGCCCCCGATCGACACCCCGAACGAGACGCGGGCGCCGTCGGGCGAGGGCCAATACCAGTCGAGCGCGGCGGTGCTGTCCTCGAAGAGCGCGGCCGGGTCGATCAACGTGAGCGGCTCCGCGGCGGGATCGACGGCGGAGCGGACGATCAGCCGGAACTGCGCTTCACCCCCGGCGCGCTCGAGCGCGAACACCGAAGATCCGGCGACCATGCAGCTCGTCGAGATCGGCGCGCCGAGCAGCTCGACGAAGCGGGCATGCAGCGCCGAGCGAATCGGCAGGGACTCGAGGGCGCGCCGGGTTCGCCGGTTTTGGGCTTCGACCCATCGCTGCGTTTCGGCTGAGGTCGGCGTCTTCGAGCCAGCGGAACGGGTCGGCCACCTCGTGGCCGTGGAGCACATCGACCGTGTCGCCCCGCGTGCGCGGGAGGCGGAGGATCGATCTGGGGCAGCTCAGCCTCGGCCGCAGTTGGGCTTCTTGCCGTGGTTCGCCTTGTTGCGCCGCATGCGCGCCTTGCGCTTCTTGGTCTTCTTCGACATAGGGCGAAGAGGCTACCGGGTCAGGCGCTGCCGACCCTCGGCGGGGGCGCCGGAGGACTTGGAGCGGCGCGGACCGTCGGCCGGTTCTCGGTGATCCGCATGCCGTGCACCGGATACAGCTTCGGCACCCGCTGGCCCGGCGTGCGGGCGACCCACGCCTTGAACGCCGACTCCGACTCCCAGACGTCGATGACGCAGATGCCGTCGGCAGTCGGGCTGCACACATGAAGGATGAGGCCGGCATCGGGGCCACCCCGCTCGTCCACCGACATCTCGTAGCGGTCGTAGGCGCCGAGGAGCTCTTGGATGTCGCCGCGCACCATCACGACCGCCATCACGGCGTCGGTGCCGCCGGAGGTGACACGAAAGGTCTGCGTCAGACGATCGGGGATCAGAACTCCCTGATCGGACTGGCCGGCGGCCGTGCCGGGAGTGGGACGGCGCCGAGCGGCTGCCCGCCCGTCATCACCTTCAGCTGCGGAACCGACGGCCGGAGGCTTGTCCTTCCTCAGCTTCATGGCCACATCCTACGGATCGGCCGTTTTGGGGTCGGTGATTGAGCGTCAGCCGTGGGATCCGGCCCACTCCAGCAGGTCGTCGGCGGGCATCGTGTTCACGATCGACTCGAACGGCACCTCACACTCCGCGGCCCGGTCACAGCCGTGAGGCTGCCAGTCGAGCTGACCGGGGGCGTGGGCGTCGCTGTCGATCGAGAAGCGACAGCCGAACTCGACGGCCATCTTGAGAAGCCGGCGGGGCGGATCGAGGCGCTCGGGCCGGCAGTTGATCTCGACGGCGGTGTCGAACTGCTTGCACGCCATGAACACGATCTCGGGATCGAAGGTCGACTCTGGCCGTCCCTTGCCCACCACCTTGCGTCCCGTGCAGTGGCCGAGGATGTCGACGTGTGGGTTCGCGACGGCGAGCACCATGCGCTCGGTCATCGGCTGGCGCTCCATCCGCAGCTTCGAGTGCACGCTCGCGACGACCACGTCGAGGCGCGCGAGGAGGTCGTCGTCGCAGTCGAGGGAGCCGTCCTCGAAGATGTCGACCTCGATGCCCTGCAGGATGCGGAACGGCGCGAGCCGCGCGTTCAGCTCGTCGACCACCTCGATCTGCTGAAGGAGACGCTCGCGCGACAGGCCATGGGCGACGGTGAGCCGCGCCGAGTGGTCGGTGAGCACCATGTACTCGTGTCCGAGCTCGATCGCCGTGCGCGCCATCTTCTCGATCGGCGCGCCACCGTCGGACCAGTTTGAGTGCGTGTGGCAGTCACCTCGCAACGCGGCGCGCACCGCAGCCCCTTCGTCGGACATCGGGATGCAGGGTCTCGTCCTCGAGCTTCTCGAGGTAGGAGGGCACTTCGCCGCTCACGGCCTCGGTGATCACCTTCGCCGTGACTGGCCCGATGTGGTTGAGGTCGGTGAGGGTGCCGGCCTTGGCGCGAGTCTCGACTTCCGCGGCGTCGAGCTCGGCGATCGTGTCGCGCGCGTTGGCGAACGCGTTGACGCGGTGGCTCGGCTCGAGCGCGCGGTCGAGCAGGTAGACGATGCGATCGAGTGCCGCGACCGGATCCACGTCAGGCAGGTTTCACCGTCAACGGGATCTGCGTGCAGCCGCGGAGGAGGAAGCTCTGCGTGCCCACGATGTCGCCGCTCAGCTCGAGTGCGGAGGTGCGCTCGAACAGGACCTCAGCGGTCACGCGGGCCTCGAGTCGGGCGAGGGGCGCGCCGAGGCAAAGGTGGATGCCGTGCCCGAAGCCCACGTGGTCGGTGGGCTGGCGGTCGAGCCGGATACGTGGCGGCGTCGGGGCCCCATTTGGCCTCGTCGCGGTTCGCGGCCGCGAACAACACCATGATGCGCGCGCTCCGCGTCGACCGCGTTGCCGCCGATCTCGGTCGGTGCGGTCGTGCCGCGGAACAGGCACTGGACGGGTCCGTCGTAGCGCAGCTGCTCCTCGAACGAGGCCGCGATCTTCGAGGGGTCGTCGCGCAGCGCGGACTCGACGTCGGGACGATCGACGAGCATCCGCATCCAGTTGCCGAGCAGGTTCGTCGTGGTCTCGTTGCCGGCGATGAGCAGCAGGATGCAGAAGCCGACGAGCTCGTCGACCGTGAGCGGCTCCTCGCCGTCGGCGCCGCGGGTGACGAGCATGCTGACGAGGTCGTCTCCCGGGTTCGTGCGTCGATCCTCGATCACTTCGACGAAGAACTCGAACATCTCCTCGGCGGCGACGCGGAACCGGTCCGCGTCGGGGGTGAGGCTGAACGCGGCGACGGCCGCGTCTGACCACCGCTTGAACTGCTCCTTGCGCTCCGCTGGGATGCCGAGCATCTCGGCGATGACGGTGACCGGCAGTGGGTACGAGAGGTCGCGGACAAGGTCGGCCCCGCCGTCCGCGCCCCTCTCGATCATCTCGTCGACGAAGTGCTCGGCGATCTCGCGAACCCGGGGCTCGTAGTCGCCGATCACGCGGGGCGTGAAGCCGCGGTTGACGAGCCGGCGCATCGTGGTGTGGATCGGCGGGTCCGACGCGATCAAGCGATCGCCCCAGGGAGCCGGGCCCCGACATCTCGCGGCCGTCCTCCGAGATCGGCGCGTCGCCGACCATCGACATCATGTCGCCCATGCCCCGAGCGGAGGAGAAGAGGAGCGGCTCGCGTAGGACGGCCGTGACGTCCGCATAGCGGGTCACCGCCCACGCGTCGAGCAGCGGCACGTACGCGAGGCCGGGCTCGGCCCGCAGCCGCGCGTACTCAGCGTGGGGATCGGCGAGCACAGCGGGATCGAACACCTCGAACGTGGTCACGAGCGAATGGTACGGGGCGAACGGGCCCCCCTCCTCCGAGCCGCTTTCCTGGCGCCGACCGTTTGCTCACTGGACCCACCTCAGCGGTGGTTGAGTGAGCGAACGGTGCGTGCGCGTACCCTGGCCACAGTCATGGAGCGCTTCGGCATCGTCGGGCTGCCCAACGCCGGCAAGTCCTCTCTCTTCAACGCGCTGACCGGCGGCCACGCCGCGGTGGCCGCGCACCCGTTCTCCACCACGGAGACGAACGTCGGCGTCGCCAAGGTGCCTGACCACCGACTGGTCGCCCTCGCCGAGATGAGCGCCTCGAAGAAGGTCGTCGAGGCCACCGCGGAGTTCGCTGACATCGCCGGCATCCAGAAGGGCTCGAACGCGGGGGAGGGGCTCGGCAACAAGTTCCTCGGCGGCATCCGCGAGGTCGACGCGATCCTGTACGTGCTGCGCGCGTTCGAGGACCCGAACGTCGTAGGTGGCACCGACCCGCTCGACGACCTGGCCACGCTCGAGCTCGAGCTCGTGCTGGCCGACGCCGCGAGCGCGGAGACGCAGCTCGAACGGCGGCGCAAGGCCGCGAAGCAGGACAAGTCGCTCGCCGGCGAGGTGGCGGCGCTCGAACGCGCTGTTGAGGTGCTGCAGTCGGCCACGCCTCTCTACCGAGCATCGTTGAGTGCGGACGAGCGGACCGCGCTCCAGCCCTTCTTCCTGCTCACCGCCAAGCCGATCCTCGTCGTCGTCAACGTCGGCGAGGATCAGCTCGCGGATGTCGACGCGATCGTCGCGTCCGTGGCGAGCGAGCTCGGCAACGTCGCCGAAGTCCTCGGCGCGTGCGTGCAGCTCGAGGCCGAGGCCGCGCAGCTCGACGCGGACGAGCGCACCGAGCTGCTCGACGGCCTCGGGCTGGGTGAGGGTGCGCTTCCTCGGGTGATTCGTGCGGCGTACCACTTGCTCGGGTTGCGCACGTTCCTCACGACGGGTGACAAGGAGAGCCGGGCCTGGACCTTCCGCGCCGGAGCGAAGGCGCCCGAATGCGCGGGGGTGATCCACAGCGATCTGCAGCGCGGGTTCATCCGCGCCGAGGTCATCCGATGGGACGAGCTGCTCGCCCTCGGCTCATGGGCCAAGGCCAAGGAGGCCGGGAAGCTTCGGGTTGAAGGCAAGGACTACGAGGTGCAAGACGGAGACACCCTGGAGATCCGCTTCAACGTCTAGCGGCTCCGCACTCTCGGGAGGCGCGAGATGAGAAGGCTCGTGGTCAATGCCTTTGTGACGCTCGATGGCGTGATGCAAGCCCCCGGTGGTCCGGAGGAGGATCCGACGGGCGGCTTCACCGAGGGTGGATGGTCCGTCGGCTACTGGGACGACGTGATGGACAACAAGATGGGCGAGTTACTCAAGACGCCCTTCGACTTGCTGCTCGGTCGGAAGACCTACGAGATCTTCGCGGCGCACTGGCCGTACGCGAGCACCGAGGAGGAGCGGGATGCGAGGGGCGGCACGCCGAGCGGGGTCGACGATCCCGCCGCGTCGGCGTTGAACTCCGCTCGCAAGTACGTGGCCTCGCGCACTCTCGACGAGGTCACTTGGAACAACTCGACGCTGCTGAAGGGTGATGTCGCGGAGGCGGTCGGTGCGCTCAAGGCCGAAGATGGCCCCGAGATCCAGGTGCACGGCAGTGCCAACCTGATCCAGACGCTCCTCGTGCACGATCTGGTCGACCAGGTCAACATGTGGATCTTCCCGGTGGTTGTCGGAGAGGGAAAGCGACTGTTCGACGGCGGCACGGTGCCGAGCGGGATGCGTCTCGTCGACGTCACCACGTCGGGCAGCGGCGTGTTGATTGCGACGTACGAACCCGCCGGTGAAATCGCCAAGGGCTCGTTCGCGTTCGCAGATCCGACCCCCGAGGAAGTCGCGCGCCGCAGAGATCTCGACTGACGATTGACTAGCAGGCATGCCCGTCGTCTTCCGGCGTCTCCTGGCGAACACGTTGGTGGCGGGCGTCACAAGCTCGTTCCTGTGGTTCGCCCTGACGTTTTGGGTGTACCTCGAGACGCGGTCGGTCGTCGCGACCGGAGTCATCGGCGGTGCGTTCGCGATCGCATCGGCGGCGTTCGGGCCGTTCTTCGGCACCTACGTCGATCGCCATCGCAAGCACACCGCGCTCGTGGTCGCGAGCGCGGTGTCCGCGTTCTCCTTCGGAGTCGCGACGACAGTCTTCGGGTTCGTCGGCAGCGATCAGCTCCTCCGAGCTGACCTCACCTGGTTCTGGGTGCTCATCGCCGCCACGCTGGTCGGGTCGGTCGCCGGACAGATGAGAGGCATCGCGCTCTCGACGTGCGTGACGCTCCTCGTCCCGGAGGATCAGCGCGATCGCGCCAACGGGATGGTCGGCACCGTCACCGGTGTCTCGTTCGCGATCACCTCCGTGTTCAGCGGCATCGTCATCGGCAACCTGGGGATGGGCTGGGCGTACTACATCGCGCTCGGCCTCACCCTTCTCGCACTCGCCCACCTGCAGACCATCGCGTTCGACGAGCCCGACCCCGAGCCCGCCGCGGACGGTGAGGACCGCCCGGCCTGGGTCGACGTGGGCGGTGCTCTCGAAGCGATTCGCGCCGTCCCCGGGCTCGCCATGCTCATCGCGCTCGCCGCGTGCAACAACCTCCTCGGTGGCGTCTTCCTGGCGTTGATGGACGCCTACGGCCTCGAGCTCGTCTCGGTGGAGGCGTGGGGTCTTCTGTGGGGGCTGATCAGCCTCGCGTTCATCGCGGGAGGTCTCGCCGTCGCTCGGTTCGGTCTCGGATCACGGCCGGTGCGACTGATCCTGCTGGGCAACCTCATCAACTGGACGGTGTGCTCGGTGTTCGCGCTCCGGTCGTCGATCGTGCTGGTGACCGTTGGGATGATCGTGTGGCTGGCGTTGGTCCCAGTGATCGAGGCCGCGGAGCAGACGGTGTTGCAACGCGCGATTCCCTTCGAACGACAGGGCCGGGTGTTCGGCTTCGCTCAGCTCGTGGAGAACGCCGCCTCGCCGTTCACGGCGTTCCTCATCGCGCCGATTGCCGAGGTCGTGTTCATGCCGTTCATGACCGATGGCAGTGGCGCGGACTGGATCGGCGACTGGTTCGGCACCGGACCCGATCGGGGGATCGCGCTCATGTTCACCCTCGCCGGCCTCGTGGGTGTTGCCATCACGCTGCTCGCGTGGAACTCGAAGTCGTACCGCCGGTTGACGGCCGCGCCACCCACGCCGTCACCGACGCCGGCGTCGTCTCCCGTCAGCTGACTTCCTCACCGGCACGGGCGGCAGGGGAGGCGCGACGGCGCTCGTGTGGTCGTCGATCGCGAACGTGATGCCCTCGGTGTCGATGTCGCCGGGTTCGCCCGCCGCTTCCACGGTGACCGCGTCCTGGTCGCGCGGGCGCTCGAGGATGTCGCGGATCGCGACCATCGCTCCCGCAAGCGCGGCACCGACGAGACCGCCGCCGGCGCGGCCTGCCGCTCTCGGGCGTCGACGCGCTCACCGACCCAGTATGCATGGGTGGGCAAGCATGCCTTGACACGTATATACGTCTATGAGAATCTAAGCCCGTGGACACGTTCACGGTCGTGGCGGAGCCGACGCGGCGGCGCATCTTGGACGAGCTCTGTCGTTCGGAGAGCACCGTCGGCGAGCTGGTGGACGCTCTGGCAGTCAGCCAGCCCGCCGTCTCCAAGCACTTGAAGGTGTTGCGGGCGGCCGGCTTCGTGTCGTGCCGGGTCGCCGCCCAGCATCGGGTGTATCGCCTCGAGCGCCGTCCGTTCGAGACGCTCGACGGCTGGCTCGAGCCGTACCGCCGTCTGTGGACACATCATCTCGACGCCCTCGCGCGCCACCTCGACGAGCAGGAGGACACATGACCGCACACGACTTCGATCCGGGCCCTCTCGCTCAGGTCGAGCGACACGCACACGGCGACAAGTGGACGCTCGTCTTCGTCTACGAGTTGCGCCATCCTCCGGCCGAGGTGTGGAAGGCACTCACCGCACCGCCGCAGCTCGCCGAGTGGGCGCCCTTCCTCGCCAACCGATACCTCGGGTCGGTCGGTGAAGCGACGCTGACGATGATCGACGGCGACACGAAGGAGGAGATGCCCGCGATGGTGCTGCGCGCCGAACCTCCCACGCTGCTCGAGTACACGTGGGGAGACGACCTGTTGCACTGGGAGCTCGCGCCTTCGTCTTCGGGCACGCGCCTGACGCTTCGGCACACGCTCGCCGATCCCGACTTCCTTCCGAAGGTGGCCGCCGGATGGCACCTCTGCCTGGTCGTGGCACAGCGCTTGATGGACGGCCAGCCCGTCGGCCCGATCCGCGGGCAAGACGCCATGAACTATGGGTGGCAGGAGCTGAACGACGCCTACGCCGAGAAGCTCGGACCGCTCTAGGTCGCAAGCGCGCGTGGCCCGATACGGTGCCAGCGATGGCCTTGCTTCCGTTGCAGTGGCCACTCGTGGGACGGCACGAGGAGCTCGAGGTGTTCAGCGCCTCGCTGGCCGACCCTCGCGCACATGGTCTGGTGATCTACGGACCAGCCGGTGTCGGCAAGACCCGGCTCGCGGATCAGTGCCTCGCGATCGCTGACGAAGCGGGCCGTCACGTCGCTCGCGCGACGGCGACGGCTGGCGCTCGAAACACCCCGTTGGGCGCTTTGGCGCACCTGCTGCCGCCCGATCTCGGGGACGAGCGGTGCGATCTGGTCGCGGTGGTCGCCGCGGTCCGTCCGGTGTTGCTCGCGGACGTAACGAGCGGACCGCTCGTGTTGTTCGTCGACGACCTTCACGCTGCTGGACCAAGCGTCGGCGGCGCTCGTCGCCCAGCTCGTCGACGCCGACCTCGTCTTCTTGGTCGCGACCGTCCGAACGTCCGAACCAGTGCCCGCCGGTCTGGAATCGCTCTGGCACCGCGCCCGCGTGCGTCGCATCGATCTCGGCGATCTCGACCGGGCGGCGGTGGACACGTTGCTCCACCTCGTGCTCAGGGGCCCCGTCGAGGCGAGCGCCGCGAGCGAGATCTGGACGGCCAGCGAGGGCAACGTGCTCTTCGTCCGGGAGCTCGTGATCGGCGCGATCGACGGAGGTCGTCTCGGCGACCAACGGGGAGTGTGGCGCCTCACTGGCCCGCTCGTCGCGACGCCGCGGTTGCACGAGCTCGTCGCGGACCGGCTCGGGGCACTCGACGCGGAGGCCCAGGCCGCTCTCGACATCCTGGCGATGTGGGAGCCCACCGGCCTGGCTGTCGTCGAGTCCGTGGTGCGACGCGAGACCCTCGAGGCACTCGATCGATCGGGCCTCGTCGCAGTCCGCGTGGACGGGCGGCGGCAACAGGTGACCCTCTCGCACCCGCTCTACGGCGAGATCGTGCGAGCTCGGATGCCTGCCCTCACGCGCCGGCGTTTGCTCCTCGAACATGCCGACCGCATCGACGCCTACGGGGCACGTCGTCGCGAGGATGCGATCCGCGTCGCGACCGCTCGCCTCGAGGTGACGGGGACCGCCGACGCCGCGCTGCTGCTGAAGGCCGCTCGCCTGGCTCGTTACGGGCACGACTTCGCACAGGTCGAACGACTCGGCCGAGCCGCGAGCGTCGACGAGCTCACGCCAGAGGTCGGCCTGCTGCTCGGCGAGGCCCTCCATGAGCTCGGACGCTTCGAAGAGGCGGAGGACGTGCTCGTCGCCACGGAGGCGGTGACATCCGAAGATCACCCGCTCCTGATCCACATCATCGAGGTGCACACCCGCAACCTGATGTGGGGGCTCATGCGGCCCGACGACGCGCTCGAGCATTGCCGGCTCGCGCAGCGGCGCCTCGAGGACCATCCGGCCGCCGCCGAGCTCGTGCTCAACGAAGCCATGCTGCTCACGTACTCCGGCCGACCGCTCGAAATCATCTCCTTGCTCGAGTCGGTTCCGCCGCTCGTCGAGCCTCGGGCCCGCGCGATCCGCGCGCACGCCGAGCTCCCGGCGCTGGTTGCCATCGGTCGGAGCGTCACCGCTGCCGAGGCGGCGCTGGCAGCGTTCGCCGAGCAGCGTCAGATCCCTGATGAGATCGCGCTCGCCAGCCCCGACGTGCACATGATCACGCGCATGTACGCACTCGCGGAGTCCGGGCGGCTGCGCCGATGCCAGCGAGCTCGCGGCCAACGCCTACGACGCCACTCCGCCATCGGCTCCACCCGATGCGTTCATCTGGCTGTCGCAACAGCGAGGGAGAAGCGCGCTGCTGATGGGACAAGTCGGCACGGCGTGTCGCTGGCTCGCGGAAGCGGCGGCACGCTGCGATGCTCACAGCGCTCAGCGGTCCCCGCCGCTTGGTGCTTTCCGAGCTCGCGGTGGCCGCCGCGTGGGCCGGGGACACCTCAGCTGCGGTCGCTGCCGCGGCTGACGTCGCTCGGTTGCCGCCGTTCGCGTTTTCGCCGTCCGAGCAAGAGCTCGGCCCTGCGTGGGCGCTCGCCGCGCAAGGGGACCTTCCCGGCGGCGCGTGCGGCGCTACAGGCCGCGGCCAACGTCGCGGGCGGCTGGATACCGAGGCTCTGAGGCGTGGCTCTTGCACGACATCGCGCGGCTCGGTGATCCCGAGTCGGTGGTCGACCGTCTGGAGGAGCTCGGCGAGCTGTGTGAAGGCGCGCTCGTGCCGGCGTACGCGACGCACGCGGTTGCGGCAGCAGCCGGCGGCGGTCAGACGCTGCTCGCAGCGGCGGATGCCTTCGAGCAGCTCGGTGCGCAGCTCTTCGCGGCTGAGGCCACGGCTGAGGCCGCCCGAGCTTTTCGCCGTGAGGGCGAACGCGCGGGCGGCGGCCGCGACCGCGGTTCGGGTCGCGACCCTCGTCGAGGCATGCGAGGGTGCGCGCACGCCAGCCCTCGCGGTCCCTATGGCTGTGTCACCGCTGACCGCCCACGAGCGCGACATCGCGACGCTCGCGGCCCAAGGCATGGCGAGCAAGGAGATCGCCGATCACCTCTTCTTGTCCGTGCGCACCGTCAACAACCATCTCCAGAGCGTGTACTCCAAGCTCGGCGTCGGAGGTCGACGCGAGCTGGCCACCGTGCTCGCGGACGTCAGCGAGGGCAGTCCGGGACGTGCTGCTGCAGGGCGCCCAGCATCATCGTCTCCGCAGTGAGGTTGTAGGCGAGCCGCCAGGCCTCCTCGACCTCGGTCGTCCACCTGTCACCGAGTGCGCTCGCCAGGCTCGCCAGGAGCGCGTCACCCATCAGCCGGTAGTGGGCCGACCGCACGCCATAGTGACCATGGCGCACCCCCAGCGCCCGCACGCGAGGTGAGAAGTCGTCGATCGACCTGATCGACGACACGATCTCCTCGAGCTCGACGGCGAACCGATCTCGTTGCGCGACAGGGTCGTTGACGAACATCGCGAGAAGGGCGGGCTCGGCCGCGAAGGCGAGCCGGTAGAAGTCGGCGGCGAGGGCTTCGACGTCGACCACCGCCAGCGTGCCTTCCACGAGAGCGATCTGATCGGGCGTCACAGTCCGACTGTGATCCATCGCACACCGGAACGCCTGAGCAATTGGTGCTCAACCGGCCAACACTCGGTATCGATTGAGCAAAGCGTGCTCAGGACTCGGCGGCGCTGCGTGGGCGCACCGCTCACTGCATGGACACTCAACACTTCACCCAGCAAGGTCGCGTTGGTGACGGGCGGAGGTCGGGGCATCGGGCGCATGACGGCCGTCACTCTGGCCAAGTCCGGAGTTGCGGTCGGCCTCATCGCTCGGTCTCACGACGAGCTCGCCGAGACCGCGACGATGGTCTTCGGAGCGGGTGGAATCGGCTGGGCTGCTGCTGCCGACGTCACCGACCCGACCGAGCTGCGCAAGGCAGTCGGCGTGATCCGTCGGGCACTCGGCCCGATCGATCTCCTGGTGAACAACGCCGGGGTGCTCGGTCCCATCGGCCCGCTGTGGGAGGTCGATGCCGATGAGTGGTGGAGCACATTCGACGTGAACCTCCGAGGCACCGTGCTCGCCTCACAACTGGTGCTGCCCGAGATGGTCGCGATGGGCCGGGGCCGCATCATCAACATCACGAGCCAGGCCGGCGTTCACCGCTGGCCACTGGTATCGGGCTACTCCGTCTCGAAGGCGGCCGTCGTCAAACTCACCGAGAACTTGGCTCACGAGACGCGGCGGCATGGCGTGAGCGTGTTCAGCGTGCATCCCGGGCTGTTGCCCGGTCGGGATGGCGGAGACAATGCAAGCCCACATCCCACAGACCGCGTATGAGGCCCACATCCGTGGCTGGACGCTGACGGAGCTCGCGAAGCACGACGCCGCGGAACCGACGCAGGCGGCGACCCTCATCGCGCGGCTGGCGGCGGGCGACGGAGATTCGCTCTCTGGCCGCCACCTCTCCGTGCACGACGACTTCGACGCGTTGCTCGAGCACCACCGTGAGGTTCGCGACCGCGACCTCTACGTACTTCGACCCGAGCGTCTGACCCACGACGCACTCATGACGAGGAGATCAGCATGACAACCCCCCGATTCCCACGCCGAACCGCCCCTGCCTACTACTTGGGTAGGACCGCGGCCCAGTGGCAGATGGCGCAGCGTCGTCGTGGCGCGAAGGCGTCAAGCCACGACCGCGGCGCCGACCGGGACTAGGTGTTCCTCGAGTCGCTACGGTCCGCCTCATGATCGAGATGCTGACGTGGGGATTCGGGCTCATCGAAGGCCCACGTCCCGACCCTGAGGGCGGCCTCTACTTCAGCGACGTCACCCGAGGGGGCGTGCATCGTCTCGACCCCGATGGATCGGTCACCGTGGCGGTCCCGAAGCGACGCGGCGTCGGAGGGATCGCGCTGCACGCCGACGGAGGGCTCGTGCTCTCGGGGCGCAACGTCTGCCACGTCCGCGACGGGGTGACCCGCATCCTGTTCGAGCTCCCCGACGTCGGTGGTTTCAACGATCTCTATGCCGATGACGCGGGTCGGGTGTACGTGGGTTCGTTGCGAGACGACCCGTTCAGCGATCGCGCAGAGCGGAAGTCCGGAGAGGCGTACCGCATCGACGGCGAAGGAGAGGCCACCGAGGTGTACCGAGATGTCGGCCTCACGAACGGCATCGGGCTGTCGCCCGACGGACGCCGCCTCTATCACTGCGACTCGGCTGCTCAAGCGATCCTCGTACACACCATCGACGACAAGGGTGACGTCGATCCGTCGAGTCGAGCGGTCTTCGCGACGGTGAAGGGCGGCATCCCCGACGGGCTCGCGGTCGACACGGAGGGCGGGGTGTGGGTCGCGGTGTATGGAGGCAGCCGCGTGGAGCGGTTCGCGCCCGACGGCACCTCCGATCGCTCGCTGCTGGTCCCAGCGGAAGCGGTGACCAGCCTGGTGTTCGCCGGTCAGGACCTGGGCGACCTCGTCGTCGTGACGGCCGACAACACCGAACACCCTGAACGCGAGGGCACTGTGTTCCTGTTCCCCGCCGCCGACGTCGGCGCTCGCGGCCTGCCCGCTCCACTCGCACGCGTCTGACGCCGCAGCACCAGCACGCCTGCTCCCCGCGGAGCGGCCGGCACGAACGCGCGCCGGGGAATCACTCGCCCGACGTTCGGAGTGAAGTGCCGCCGCCAGCGCGCCGCGCCCGGTGCGTCTGGTTGTGACCAGCGCTGAACGGCCCAATCGGGGAGCACGAGGTGCGCGCTCTCCATCTGGCTCCCGTGACCGAGTAAGCGGTTCAGCAATCCCATGGTGATCGCGAACGGCGGGTTGGCCACGACATGGAACGGACGGCGCGGCAACCGGAGGTCCGCCGCGTCGGCCTCGACCACCACCGCGAGCCGGCCGAACCGCTTCCGGAGGACCTCCGCACGCGACGGATGCAGCTCGATGGCGATGACACGCGCGCCGGCGTCGATGAGCGGTGCGGTGAGCGCGCCCGTGCCCGCTCCGACATCGAGGACCAGATCACCGCGGCCGACTCCGCTGTCGGCGACGAGTCGTTCAGCCCAGCGCGGGTCGAGCTGATGCCATCCCCACCACCGTGGCTGTCCCACGGCGACGGGCCATTGTCATGACTCCCATGTGTGCAGCCTCGCCGCAGCGGCGCCGCCGCGCCACCAGATATCGGACATTGCCGCCCAACGGTTATCCCACTCGGTCGCGTGCCTATGGTGCGGTGATGAGCAGCTGCGAGCTGTGCGGGCTCCAAGCGGCGATGGAGCGCGGCGAGAACCCATGGGCTGTGGCGCGACTGCAGTCTGGCTTCGTCGCGCTGAGTCCGCTGCAGTACTACCGCGGGTACACGTACTTCTCCGCGAAGACGTGCGTCGCCGAGCTCTACCTCCTCGAGCGGTCGGAGCGCGAACTCTTCCTCCACGAGATGTCGGAGGTCGCGCACGCCCTGGTGCGCGCCTTCGGCCCGCGCAAGATGAACTACGAGCTGCTCGGGAACTTCGTCTCCCACCTTCATTGGCATCTCGTGCCTCGCCACGACGACGACGTCCGGCCGACCGCGCCGATCTGGGAGAACCTCGACTTTCTCCGCTTGTCGTGGACGGGCACGCAGGAGCAGGACGACTCGGTGCGCGAAGCCACCGTCGCCGCCCTCGTGCACGAGCTCCAGCGCGCCGACGTCACCATCGAACGTGCCTACGTCTGACCTCGACGCAGCGGTCGTTGCCGACCGGCTCGGCCTCGACGATTCGTATCGCGATTGGCTCACGGCGCTCGCGAGCTGTGAGCCGGCCACCCCGGCATCCCTCCCCCCGCCGAGCGAGGCCGATGCTCTCCTCACGCGGCTCGGAGTGCGCGACGAGGACCGCGGTGAGGTCGTCGGAGTGTGGCCCAGCGCCCAGACAGATCCCGAGCTGTGGTGGTTGCTCGAGCGGTGCCGTGGCCGCGTTGTCGCGGCGATGGGTGACGGCGATGCCGCCATCGCATGCCCGTCCTTGCCAGCCGGACTCGGGCTGAAGGGACGCTGCTTCTGGATCTTCGTCTACGCCGCCACGGTCGACGACGCCCGTCGCTGGCATCGCGAGCACGGGGTGCCCGACGACGTGTCCTGGGCGACGCTGGCCGACCTCGGCCAACAGGTGATGCTGCACCGCCGGCGCCACGGCACCACGGGTCTCGACCTTCAATGGTGGCTCGTCCTCCACTTCACGGGCACCATCTACGAGCTCGGCCGGCTTCAGTTCCACATGCACCATCTCTTCCGCGGTCCCGCCGGTCCTCCGTTCTGGCCCGACGCCGACGAAGTCGAACGCCTCGGCCCGGGCTTCCGAGCGGGCGACGCTGCCCTCGGCATCCACATCCCCGAGCACGGACATCTGACCCCGGAGAGCTGCGACGAGTCGTTCGCCACGGCGCGGGACTTCTTCGCGACGCGCTTTCCCGAACATCGAGCGCGCCTCGGCACGTGCACGTCGTGGCTGCTCGACGAGCAGCTCGCCGACTACCTGCGACCCACATCGAACATCGTGCGTTTCCAGCGGCGGTTCCACCTCGCACCCGGTGCGGCCGACGACAGTCGGAGCACGCTGCGGTTCGTGTTCGATCGCGTGCCCAAGTCGGTCGACGAGCTCCCGCAGCGCACGACGTTGGAGAAGGCGATCGTCGAGCACATCCGCGACGGGGGGACCTGGCGGACTCGCACCGGCTGGCTCGAGCTCTAACGATCCTCAGAGCTCTCGCATGGCTGCCTCGAGACGGGTGAGATCGTCGTCGTTCGTGACGTAGTGCGGCGAGACGCGGACAGAGGGGAGCGCGCCACGTGCTCGAGCGTCGAGGGGCGAGCCCGCAGCGGTGCTCACCCACACGTTCACCCCCGCGGCGCTCAGGTGCTCCTGCACCGCACGCGCATCGACGGAGGAGTGGGTGAATGACACGATCCCTCGGCTGTCGCGGCCACCAGGCAGCTCGACCTCGAACGACGAGAGCAGATCGACGACCGCGCGGCTGCGCTCGCGCACCATCACCTCGATCGCTTCGAGCCCGATGTCGAGCGCATAACGAGCCGCCTCGCGCAGCCCGAGACGCGCCGCGACGCAGTACTCGAACTGATTGAAGCGACGCAGCCCCGGTAGGAGCGGGAACGAGCCGGTCGCTTCGTCGAAGTCGGTGCCGAATGACGGAGTGAGCGGGACGATCCGCCCGGCGAGGTCAGACCGCATGTACAGCACGGCGGTGCCTCGCGGTGCTCGCAAGAACTTACGGGCCGGGCCGAACGCGATGTCACACGCTATTGACGTCACGTCGACCGGCATCTGCCCGAGTGTCTGGGCGATGTCGAGCGCGTACAGCGCGGGGGACGCGCCGACGAGCTGCCCGACGGCTGTCGCATCGGTGATCGTCCCGAGATGGGTGGGCATGTGGGTGACGAGCACCAGTCGGGTCCGCTCATCGAGCTCGCGGCTGAGCGCGTCAAGGTCGATCGTGCCGTCGCTCTGCGAGTCGACGGCGACGATCTCGACGCCACGCGCGAGCTGCAGGCGGTGAAGCGATGCGAGCATCGTGCCGTAGGCGAAGTGGTCGCACAGCAGTCGATCGCCTGTGCCCCAGCGGAACGTCTCGGCCATCGACCACAACGCCCACTCCCATGCTGCGGTGGCGCTCTCGGTCACGGTGACCTCTGACGGCTGCGCCCCGAGCAAGCGAGCGATCGTGGGAGGCAGGTCATTGAGCTCCGCGGCGACGGCGCCCTCGGCCTCGTACCCGCCGATCTCGGCCTCGAGCTCGAGATGCTGCTGCACGCGCGCCAGGACAGGACCGGGGGTCAGTGACATCCCGGCGTGGTTGAAGTGCGCCCGATCGCACTTGATGTCGCTGCGGACTCGGGCAAGGAGATCGGGCGCGCTCATGAAGATATGTTCGCCGCGGTGGCGCGTGCAGGTGTTCATCTCATGGTGGTCGCCGACGATCGCACGGGCGCACTCGAGACCGCTGGGGCATGCGCGGACGTGGGCTTCGAGGCCCTGGTCGTGCCCTACGAGCACGATTCTGCCCCCGGCGCGGAGTGTGTGGTCATTGACCTCGAATCGCGTCACCTGTCGACCGGCGCGGCCGCGGCGCGAGCCCGAGCAGTGGATCCGGGCGCGGTCCACAAGATCGACTCGAGCCTGCGAGGCAACTGGGCCCACGAGCTCGTCGCCCGCTATGAGGCACTCGGCGTACCGGTGATGGTGGTCCCCGCCTTCCCCGCGGCGGGCCGCACGTGCCGGGGCGGGATCGTGCGCGTGGATGGACGCCCGGTCGCGGACGGCGCGGCCCGTGAGGATGTGCGCGCTCCGGTTCGGTCGAGCCGTCCCGCCGACCATCTCCGCGCCGCCGGCGCGTCGGCCGTGGTCGAGGTCACGCCGGAGACCGTCGCCGATTGGCTCGCCACCCTCGACGTGCCGTTCGCGGTGTGCGACGCCGGTGTCGATGCCGACTTGTCTCGTGTCGCGACCGCATGGATCGCGCGTCGCGCCGTCGTGCTCGCGGGGACGGCGGCCACCATCGCCGCGGCTGCATCTGCGCTGGATCCCGGCCGTGACGGCCCGGCTCGCCCCACGTTGTCCGCGCCCGCGCTCATCGTCTGTGGGAGCCTGCATCCGGTGGCCGAAGCGCAGGTCAACGCCCTTGTCGCCGCGGGAGCGCTCCTCGTGTCCCGGTCGGCGGGCGCGCGGCCCGCGGTTGCCGCGCTGCGAGCTGGGAACCACGCGGTGCTGACGGCGGGCTCGTTCGAGCGCGACGCGACGGCCACTGTTGCGTCCTCACTCGCAGTGCTCGCTCGGGAGGTGATCGCGACGGGGGCGGCGCGAACGGTCGTCGTGGTCGGCGGCGACACCACCGCCGCGGTGCTGGGTACTTCGCCGATGCGCGTGGGCGGAACGCTCGCCCCCGGAGTGGCGTGGGGCGCGATGCCCGATGGGGTTCACCTGGTGACGAAGCCCGGCGGGTTCGGCGGCGCGTCGACATTGGTCGACCTGTTCGAGGTGGGGCGCACGTGACCGCGCCGATGGCGATCACGATGGGCGACGCGTCCGGGGTGGGACCAGAGATCGTCCTGCGTGTCGCTGCCGCTGGCGGGCTCGACGGCGCCATCGTCGTCTACGGCGACGCCCGGATCCTCGAGGCCGGTCAGGCCCTCCTCGGCACAGAGGTGGCGATCCACGCCATCGAGATGCCCAGCGACGCGATTCCCGGGCGTCTCAACGTCGTCGATGTTCGGATGCTGCGAGCCGAGCAGCATCGCCCTGGGGAGCTGAGCGCGGAAGCGGGCGCCGCGGCACGCGCGTACGTCGAGAGAGCGACGATCGATGCGCTCAAGGGACGAGTGGCGGGTTTGGTGACGATGCCGATGAACAAGGAAGCGACGCAGCTCTCCGATGCGGCGTTCGTCGGGCACACCGAGATGATCGCGGAGCTCTGTCGGGCGTCCCGCGTCGCGATGATGCTGACGAACGGCACGCTCGCGGTCACCCACGTGAGCACGCACTGTCGCACTCCGGGAAGCGATCGAGCGGGTACGGGTCGAGCGAGTGCTCGATGTCATCGCGCTCACCGACGAGGCGCTCGCGCGGTTCCTCGCCGCACCTCGCATCGCCGTGTGCGGCCTCAATCCGCATGCCGGCGAGCACGGCCTCTTCGGGACCGAGGATGCCGAGCACATCGCGCCGGCGATAGCGGCCGCCCGAGCGCGCGGCATCGACGCGTCGGGGCCGCATCCCGCGGACACCGTCTTCTTCGAGGCGGTGCACCGTCACCGTTACGACGCCATCGTCTGCATGTACCACGACCAGGGCCACGCACCGATGAAGCTCCTCGCGTTCGAAGAGGGCGTGAACGTGACGCTCGGCCTTCCGATCATCCGCACGTCGGTCGATCACGGCACCGCGTTCGACATCGCCTGGAAGGGCACCGCGTTCACCGACTCGTTGCTCCACGCGCTTTCCTACGCTTGGAGGCTCGCCGGCCAATAGGGCGTAGCCTTCAGGACGGCCGTTCGGCACAGCCGTTCGCAATAGGGGGCAAAGATGACCGACTTCGACCTCGTGATCAGGGGAGGCACGGTCCTCGACGGGTCGGGCGCACCGGGGCGCACCGCCGACGTCGCCGTCAAGGACGGCAGGGTCGCCGAGGTCGGCCGCGTCGACGGAAGTGCCGCAACGGGAGGTCGATGCCGACGGCGCGCTCGTCGCCCCGGGTTGGGTCGACATCCACACGCACTACGACGGGCAGGCGACATGGGACGAACACCTCGCCCCCTCGTCGTGGCACGGCGTCACGACGATCGTGATGGGCAACTGCGGCGTCGGGTTCGCTCCCGTGCATCCGAGCGACCACGACCGCCTCATCGAGCTGATGGAGGGCGTCGAGGACATCCCCGGTGCCGCCCTGCACGAAGGTCTGCGGTGGGACTGGCAGAGCTTCCCCGACTACCTCGACGCGGTCGAGCGGCACCCGCACGACGTCGACGTCGCGGCTCAGGTGCCGCACGGCGCCGTGCGCCTCTTCGTCATGGGGGATCGTGGCGCGAACCGCGATGCGGCGACGGCCGACGAGATCGACGCGATGGGTCGCATCGCGGCCGCGGCCGTCGAGGCCGGCGCGCTCGGCTTCACGACCTCGCGCACGCTCAACCACCGCACGAGCACGGGCGAGCCCACGCCGACGCTGACGGCCGCGCGCGAGGAGCTCGTCGGGATCGCGAAGGCGATCGGCGACACCGGCAAGGGCGTGCTGCAGGTGGTCTCCGACTTCATCGACTTCGACGACGAGATCGGCACGCTGCGCGCGATGGTCGAAGCCTCGCGACCGACCGCTGTCGATCTCGGTGGCGCAGGCTCCGCGCAACCCGCTCGCGTACCGCCGCATCCTCGACGCGATCTCCGAGTCGAACGCCGACGGGCTCGAGATGCGGGCACAGGTCGCGGCGAGGGCGATCGGCATCCTCCTCGGGCTGCAGGGCTCGGTGAACCCGCTGGCCCGGTCAGCGACCTACAACGCGCTGGCCGACCTCCCGCTCGCCGAGCGGGTCGCCCGCTTGCAGCGACCCGCAGGTGAAGGCGGCGGTGCTCGCTGAGTTCCCCGAGCACCCGATGCGCACGCTCCGGCTCGACCAGGTGTTCGAGCTCGGCGAGCAGCCGGACTACGAGCCCGACCCGTCGACGAGCGTGCAGGCGCGCGCCGCGCCGAGAAGGCGTCGACGCCGACGAGCTGCTCTACGACCTGCTGCTCGGAGACGGCGGCACCGCGCTGCTGTACGTGCCGATCCTCAACTACGCCGACGGCAACCTCGACGCCGTCGGCGAGATGCTGCGCGCATCCGCACACCGTCCCCGGTCTGAGCGACGGCGGCGCCCACGTCGGCACGATCTGCGACGGCAGCTTCCCGACGACGCTGCTCATGCACTGGGGCCGCGATCGCACGCGAGGCGAGCGCTTCGAGGTGCCGTGGCTGATCAAGCGCCAGACCGCGCGACACCGCGGCGGCGGTCGGGCTGCTCGACCGGGGCGTGCTCGCGCCCGGCTACCGGGCCGACATCAACGTGATCGACTTCGAGCGACTCGGTCTCGGCGCCCCGCACCTCGTCTTCGACCTTCCCGCCGGCGGCAAGCGGCTGCTCCAGCGGGCGAGCGGGTACCGCCACACGTTCGTCGCCGGCGAGGAGACCTACGTCGACGGTGAGGCGACGGGCGCGCTGCCCGGCCGGCTGGTGCGCGGTGCGCAGCCGGTCGCCCGCCGAACGGAGGTCGCTGCGATGAGCACACTCGATCATCTCGGCCGACTCGCACATCACCGAGCCGCCGAACACCTACATCGACTACATCGACCCGGCCTTCCGCGACCGCGCACCGAAGATGATCGACCACGAGAAGCTCGGCGACGTCTTCGTCATCGACGGCATGTCGAAGCCGATCTCGCTCGCGACCGCCGCCGCGGCGGGCAAGCCGCCCGAGCGAGATCCGGTCGTACGGCGCGAAGTTCGACGAGCTGCACCGCGGTGGCTGGGATCCCGACGCCCGCCTGGCCGACCAGGAGCGCGACGGCGTCGCCGCCGAGATCATCTACCCGACCGTCGGCATGATCCTGTGCAACCACACCGACCTCGACTACAAGCGGGCGTGCTTCGAGGCGTACAACCGCTGGATCGCCGAGTACTGCTCCGCGCATCCCGACCGGCTGCTCGGCCTCGGCCAGACCGCGATGCGCACGCCGGAGGAAGGCATCGCCGACCTCCACGCGATCAAGGCGCTCGGCCTGCGCGGCGTGATGATGCCGGGCGAGCCCGGCCGTCGAGGACTACGACTCGACCGATCTACGACCCGTTCTGGGAGGCCGCGATCGAGCTCGAGCTGCCGCTGTCGTTCCACATCCTCACGATGCGAGCCGAGAAGACCCGCGGTCCGAAGATGACCGGGTTCCTGCAGCATCGTGCGCGGCTGCCAGGACGTGATGGCGATGCTCGTGCTGGGCGGCGTGTTCGAGCGCCACCCGAACCTGTCGATCGTGTGCGTCGAGGCCGACGCCGGCTGGGTGCCGCACTTCATGTACCGGATGGACCACGCCTACAAGCGCCACCGCTACTGGCTGCCCGCCGGGCCAGGAGCTGTCGAAGCTGCCGAGCGAGTACTTCGCCGAGAACATCTACGTCACGTTCCAGGACGACTGGACCGCGTTCAAGCACGCCGACGACATGAACTGGCGGCACCTGCTCTGGGCCAACGACTTCCCGCACTCGCGACTCGCACGTGGCCGTGGAGCCAGGAGATGCTCGCCGAGCACACGCAGTCGCTCAGCGACGAGCAGAAGCAGGCGATCCTCTGCGGCAACGTCAGCCGAGCTCTACCGAATCGACACCGCCGCGCTGGTGTGAGCGGCGCGGCCGCCGACCTGCCGACCAAGTCGTTCGCAACGCAGCGCTCCTTCGAGACATGGCTGCGTCAGAACCACGACCGGTCCGACGGCATCTGGTTGACCATCGCGCGGAAGAGTTCCGGGCTGCGTTCAGTGACCTACGCCGAAGCCGTGGAGGTCGCCCTCTGCTACGGGTGGATCGACGGCCAGGGCAAGCGGCTCGACGACGACCGCTACGTGCAGAAGTTCACGCCCCGTCGGGCGCGGAGCCGTTGGTCGAAGATCAACCGTGACCGGGCGCATGGGGCTGATCGACTGTGGGCGAATGCAGCCGGCGGGCCTGCGCGAGATCGAGCGGGCCAAGGCCGACGGACGGTGGGAGGCCGCCTACGACTCGCCGCGCACTGCGGTCGTGCCGGACGACCTGCGCGACGCGCTGCGCCGCAACAAGAAGGCCGACGCTGCCTTCACTGCCCTCGACGGCAGGAACCGCTACGCGATCCTGTACCAGGTGCACGACGCAAAGCGGCCCGAGACCCGCGCCCGTCGCATCGCGAAGTTCGTCGCCATGCTCAGCGAGGGCAAGAAGCTGTACCCGTAGGCTCCGAGGCCGTGGCGTGGCTGGTGCGAGGTGGGGAGGTGCTGGCATCGCTCGAGGTGGCCGACACGCGGGCGGCTCGTCGAAAGGGTCTTCTCGGTCGTGACGGCATCGACGGTGCCCTGCTGCTCACCCCCGCTCGTTCGGTGCACACGCTCGGCATGCGGTTCGACATCGACGTCGCGTTCCTCGACCGAGACGGTGTCGTGAAGCGCACCGTGCGCATGCGGCGACATCGCCTGGGGTTGCCGAGCTGGTCGGCGAAGTCAGTGATCGAAGCTGAGGCCGGTGCGTTCGCGCGCTGGAACCTCAGCGTGGGGCAAGTCGTCGAGGTGGTGCCGTGACCGCCGGCGAGGGCAAGGGTCTCGTGCTCGTCGCCACGCCCATCGGCAACCTCGGCGAGCTCTCGCCTCGTGCGATCGAGAGCCTCGCCGCGGCGGATGTCATCGCGTGCGAGGACACCCGTCGCGCCGGCCGCTTGCTGCAGCACGCGGGCATCACGAGGCCGCGTCTCGTGGTCGTGAACGATCACACGGAGTCGGCGGCCACGCGGACAGTGCTGGCCGCCCTCGATGAGGGCAGCATGGTCGCAGTCATCTCGGACGCCGGCATGCCCGGAATCTCCGATCCCGGTGAGCGTCTCGTCCGCGCGGCCGTGAGCGCGGGGCACCGTGTCTCGGTGGTGGCCGGCCCCTCGGCGGCGATCGCGGCCGTGGTGGTGAGCGGCCTTCCCACCGGCCGCTTCGTCTTCGAAGGCTTCCTGCCTCGCAAGGGATCAGGGCGCACCGCCCGGTTGGCCACGCTCGCGGGCGAGCCCCGCACGATCGTGCTGTACGAAGCGCCGCACCGTGTGCGGGCCACGCTCGCCGATCTCGCGGCCTCGCTGGGCGCGCAACGGCGCGTCGTGTTGGTGCGGGAGCTGACCAAGCTGCACGAGGAGGTATGGCGAGGGTCGCTCGAACACGCCGTGGCGCACGCAACAGAAGTGACGCCGCGCGGCGAGTACGTGCTGGTCGTCGACGGCGCGCCCGAGTCGCCACCGCCGGGGGAGGCAGAGATCGAGCGAGCGTTGCGCGACCGTCTCGCCGACGGCGACGATCGAAAGGCGGCAGTCGCCGTCGTGGCTCGCGATCTCGGCGTGCCGAAGCGCGATGTCTACGCGATCTCGCTGCGTGTCACCGAGTCACCCTGAGCTCGGCGACGCGTGCCCACATCTCATCGGTCGCCTTCGACGCCGCGCCGGTGTCGAACGGCGGCTGGGGGTCGTACTCGATGAAGAGCTGCATCACCTGCGCCGTCACCGGGTCACAGAGCTGCGCGGCGAGTGAGAGCGCCATGTCGATGCCCGACGACACCCCGGCCGCGGTGATGATCTTTCCGTTCTGCACGACCCGCTGCTCGGTGTAGCGCGCGCCGAGCTCCTCGAGCTGCCCCTTCGCACCCCAGTGCGTCGTTGCCTCGAGTCCGTTGAGCAGCCCGGCCGCGGCGAGGAGCAACGAGCCCGTGCACACCGAGGTGGTGAAGCGCGTGGTCTCGTGCACCTGGCGGATCCATTCGAGGGTCGGCTCATCGTGGACGAGCGGTCGGGTCCCGTAGCCGCCCGGAACGACCAGCACCTCGGGGGCCGTCACCTCGTCGAGGGTCGCGTCGACGGTGAGGCCGAGCTTGCCGTTGTCGGTGCGGACCTCACCGCGCTTCGCACCGACGAACACCACCTCCGCGCCAGGAAGGCGCTGCAGCACCTCGTAGGGCCCGATGGCGTCGAGCGCGGTCAGCTCGGGAAAGATGAAGAAGGCGATCTGCACCGGCCCATCCTTGCCATTGTGGGGACGTGATGCCCGCAGAATCCGCCGTCGCTGTCGTCGAGGCGCTCGAGGCGGCGGACGTGGACGCGTGGGTGGACGGGGGATGGGGCATCGATGCTCTCCTCGGTCGCGAACGACGGGAGCACGGCGACCTCGATCTCGTCGTCGCGCTCGATGGAGTCGGAGCGGCCGTCGCGGCCCTCGGCGACCTGGGGTTCGCGCCGGTCGTCGACTCCCTTCCCGTCCGCCTCGTCGTGGCCGCGCCTGGGGACCGTCGAGTCGATCTCCACCCGACGGTGATGGACGAGCACGGTGACGCCTTGCAGGCGCAGCCGCACGGCAAGGTCTTCGCCTATCCCCGCGGCTCGCTTCTCGGCCGGGGCACGATCGGCGGCCGCGCCGTCCGGTGCCTCACTCCCGAGGGTCAGGTGCTCGCGCATCTGGGGTACGAGCCCGAGGCCGTCGACCGGGCGGATCTGAGGGCGCTCGCGGATGCGTTCGCCGTCGGGCTCGGCCTGGCGTTCGCAGACGGCGACGACCGCACGGTGCGCGCCGCGTCGCCCGCGGACATCGCGCCGATGACCGACGTCCAGTTCCGGGCTTCGGTCGCCGCATACCGCTGGCCGGGCAACGAGGCCTGGGCGGATTCGGTTCACCACGGCATCTACTGGCGCCTCTGGGAGTCGCGCATCGGCGCGCCGAGGACGTGGAGTGGCGTGGCCCTCATTGGCGGTGCAATTGCAGGCACTGCGTATGTGCGGCCGTGGGCCCACCACGACCTGGACGCGTCATCCACCGCCGAGCTCAATGCGGTGTACGTGGATCCGCACGCGCAAGGCACGGGTGTCGGTCGCCGGCTGAACGATGCGGCGCTGATCGCGGCGCGCGAGCTCGGCTACACCGACGTGCGGCTTCATGTGATCGAGCTCAACCAGGCGGGCCAGCGCTTCTGGGAGCGCCTCGGATGGCGGCGCGACGGTGGGAGCCGCGAGGTGACGGGATCGGACGGGATGATGGAGCATCGCTACCGAATCTCAGCCGGGGCACTGGAAAGTCACCGGTAGCCTGCGCTCGTGGGCAGGTACTACCTGACGACACCGATCTACTACGTGAACGACGCGCCGCACATCGGGCACGCGTATCCCACGGTGATCGGCGACGCCGTGACTCGGTGGCACCGCGCCCTCGGTGAGGACGTGCACTACCTCACGGGCACCGACGAGCACGGGTTGAAGGTGCAGCAGGCCGCCGAGGCGAGAGGAGTTCCCCCACGAGAGTGGGCCGACACGACCGTCGAGCGCTACCGCGACGCGTGGAAGCTGCTCGACATCGCGAACGACGACTTCATCCGCACGACCGAAGCTCGGCACTATCAGGGCGTCGAGCAGCTCCTGAAGGCGTGCTACTCGGCGGGCGACATCGAGCTCGGCACCTACGAGGGCCTCTATTGCGTGGCGTGCGAGGCGTATTACACCGAGGACGAGCTGGTCGACGGCAACTGCCCGATCCACGGCACGCCGGTCGATCACATGAGGGAGGAGAACTACTTCTTCAAGCTCAGCCGCTACGGCGACCGGCTGCTCGAGTGGTACGAGGCGCATCCCGAGGCCATCCGACCGGAGACGCGACGCAACGAAGTGCTCGGGTTCATCCGGCAGGGCTTGCTCGACTTCTCGATCAGCCGGACGTCACTCCGGTGGGGCATCCCGATCCCGTGGGACGACCGCCACGTCACCTACGTCTGGTTCGACGCGCTGGCGAACTACATCACTGCAATTGGGTACGGCGCCGACGAGGACGAGTTCCACCGTTGGTGGCCGGGGCATCACCTCATCGGGAAGGACATCATCCGCTTCCACTGCGTCTATTGGCCCGCGATGTTGTTGTCGGCGGGACTCGAGCCGCCCGCGGGCTTCTACGTCCACGGTTGGCTGCTCGTCGCCGGCGAGAAGATGAGCAAGACGAAGCTGAACCAGATCACGCCGGCCGAGCTCGTCGCCGACTTCGGCGTCGACGGCTACCGCTACCACTTCCTCGCGGATGTGCCGTTCGGGCCGGACAGCGACTTCTCCTACGAGGGAATGGTGGCGCGGTACAACAGCGACCTCGCGAACAACCTCGGCAACCTTCTGTCGCGCGTCGCCACGGTCGTCGCGAAGCAGTGTGACGGCGTCGGTCCTGCGCCGCGCCTCGACAGCCCGCTCGCGGCGGTCGCGGCGACCTCATACGAGGCCGCCGCGTCGGCATGGGAGCGCGTCCAACCGTCAGAGGCGCTCGAGGCAACGTGGCGACTCATCCGGGCGACCAACGCCGAGCTCGAGGCCAACGAGCCCTGGAAGGCCGCGCCCGGGCCGGAGGTCGACGGGGTCCTCGGTGACGCCCTCGAGGTGCTGCGCATCGTGGCAGTGCTCGCGGCGCCCGCCATCCCCCACGCCGCCGAGGAGATATGGCGCCGCATCGGCCTCAGCGGGTCGGTCGCGGACCAGCGACTCCCGGAGGCCGCGCGGTGGGGCGGGTACCCCGGCGGGGTGCCGGTCGAGAAGGGCGCGCCGCTGTTCCCGCGCCTCGCGGTGCCGTCCTGACGTGAGCTGGACCGACAACCACTGCCACCTCGACGACGAACGCATCGCGCACGGCGCGGCCGCGGCGGTGGCGTCCGCCCGTGCCGCCGGCGTGGATCGCATGATCACGATCGGCACGGACGCGATGCGCAGTCGCATGGCCATCGACATCGCGGCCGCGCACGATGGCGTGTGGGCGACCGTGGGTCTGCACCCTCACGACGCGAAGAACGGCGTCGACACGATCGTGGCGCTCTTCGACGAGCCGAAGGTGGTGGCGGTCGGCGAGTGCGGGCTCGACTACCACTACGACAACTCGCCTCGGACCCAGCAGCGCGAGGCGTTCGCCGCGCAGATCCGCATCGCGCACGAACGCGCGCTGCCGCTCGTGATCCACACACGCGAGGCGTGGGACGAGACGTTCGACATCCTCACGTCCGAGGGTGTTCCTGAACGAACGGTGTTCCACTGCTTTTCAGGCGGTGCTGACGAGGCCGCTCGGTGCCTCGACATCGGCGGGTTCCTGTCGTTCAGCGGCATCGTCACGTTCCCCAAAGCGGCGGATGTTCGCATGGCGGCCGAGCGGTGCCCGATCGACCGTCTCCTCGTCGAGACGGACGCTCCGTATCTCACGCCGGTGCCCCATCGCGGCAAGCCCAACGAGCCGGCGTATGTCCCACTGGTCGGCGCCGCCGTTGCGCAGGTCAAGGGCGTCGACGTCCGGCTCGTCGAGGAGGCCTCGACGCGGACCGCGGCCGCTGTGTTCGGCCTGCACTAACTTCACCCCGACTCGTGTCCGGGGGAGGGTGGAGCTCTGGAGGTCACACCGGGCGAGCAGCGGCGCATTGTTGCCGCGGTCCTCGTCACACTCATCGCCCTTGCTGTAGTCGTCGTCGCCCGTCGTGAGGGCCCGAGCAGCGACAGCGAGACGGTGGCCGCCGGCGGCGCGACGACACTCGCCCCGGCGACCACCGCGCCTTCGACCTCGACGTCCGTGCGAGTGGTAGAGCTCGCCGACCCCGCGACTTCCGGACTCTCGAGCGTCGCGCCGGCGACGGCCGCCGCCACGACGGCTCCGCCCACTACGCCCGCTCCCGACGACCGCGAAGCCCACCACGACAGCCAAGCCGCAGCCGACCACGACTGTGACGACCGCGCCCACGTCGAGCGTGCTCGACACCGCGCCACCGGCCACCGCGCCGCCGAGCACGGTGCTCGTCGATCCGGGCGTCACGACGGGTGCCGCCGATCGGCTCCAGGAAGGCCGCGGCACGTTCCACCGGTATGACAACGCCGATCCGCTGTGGGGCGAGCGGCCGTGTGCGCACCGCACACTCCCGAAGGGCACCGTCGTCACGGTGGTGAACACGAAGTCCGGCGCGTCCACGTGGTGCGTCGTGCGCGACCGAGGGCCCTTCGGCAATGCGATCATCGACCTCGATGAGGAGCAGTTCGTCGAGCTCGCGCCGGTCGGGGCCGGCGTGATCAACGTGCGCATCACCTGGTGACGCTGAGCGGGCGCGACGTCGCCGCGCTCCTGGCGAGACACGGACTGCACCCCAGCCGCGCATTGGGACAGAACTTCGTCGTGGATCCGAACACGGTCCGGCGGATCGCCCGGCTTGCGGGCGTGGGGCCCGGAGATCAGGTCGTCGAGATCGGCGCCGGGCTCGGATCGCTCACACTCGCCCTCGCCGAGACGGGCGCCGCGGTGACGGCGATCGAGGTCGATCGGGGGATCGCCCCCGTGCTTCGTACCGTCGTCGAGGACAAAGGTGTTCGCGTGATCGAGGCCGATGCGCGCCTGATCGATTGGCCCGCGGTGTTGGGGGAGGACCGGTGGACGTTGGTCGCCAATCTTCCGTACAACGTGGCGACTCCACTCGTCGCCGACCTGCTCGACGGCGTGCCTCAGATCGAGCGGATGCTGGTGATGGTGCAGCGCGAGGTGGGCGAGCGGCTCTCGGCGCGCCCGGGCGACGAGGCCTATGGCGCGGTGTCCGTGAAGGTCGCGTACTGGGCGCGCGCCGAAGTGGTGGGGAGCGTGCCCGCCACCGTGTTCCTTCCCAAGCCCAAGGTGGAGTCGGCCCTGGTCCGCATCGTGCGTCGCGAGGCGCCGGCAGTGGGCGACGTCGACGCGAAATGGCTCTTCAGGCTCGTCCGTGCCGGCTTCGGTCAGCGCCGCAAGATGTTGCGCGGCTCACTCGCGGGACTGGCGACGCAGGCGCAGCTCGAGGCGGCCGGGATCGCGCCGACGGCGCGAGCCGAGGAGCTCGACGTGGAGGCGTGGGGCCGCCTGGCCCGCGAGGCTGCACCGCGTGGATGAGCTGCTCGCGCCGAGCCAAGCTCACCGTCTCGCTCCGGGTGACGGGTCGACGGGCGGACGGATACCACCTCATCGACGCCGAGATGGTGAGCCTCGATCTGTGCGACCGGCTGCTCGTCAGCGAGGGCGACGGGCTCGAGATCGTCGGACCCGCTGCCGAAGGCGTCCCGGTGGACGGGAGGAACCTCATCCGACGCGCGCTGGCGCTCGTCGGGCGAACGGCACACGTCCGCATGGAGAAGCGCATCCCGGCGGGAGGCGGGCTCGGGGGCGGGTCGAGCGACGCGGCTGCGATCCTGCGGTGGGCGGGGGTGACCGACAGCGAAGTCGCGGCGTCACTCGGCGCCGATGTTCCGTTTTGTCTGATCGGAGGCCGCGCACGCGTCAGCGGGATCGGCGACGTGGTGGAACCGCTGCCCTTTGTCGATCGCGTGTTCACGGTGGTGACGCCGCCCCTCTCCGTCTCGACGCCGGAGGTGTACCGCGTGTGGGATGAGCTGGGCGGGCCGGCCGACGACAACGGCAACGACCTCGAGACTGCGGCATTGCAGGTCGAGCCGCGGCTGCAGGAGTGGCGCGAGCGCATCGCACGCGCAATGGGGCAGCGCCCCATGCTCGCGGGGAGCGGCTCGACGTGGTTCGTCGAAGGGGATCACGGCGACGCGGCGGCGTCGCTCGCACCCGCGATGGTGGTGGTGACGCGCACCGACCGCTCCTAGAAGGAGCGGTCGGCAAAGAAAAGTGGGCTCGGTTACTTGCGGCGTTGGAAGCGCGTGCGCTTGAGCATCTTCTTGTGCTTCTTCTTGCGCATGCGCTTGCGGCGCTTCTTGATCAACGATCCCATGGCTGCGCAGAGGGTAGTGGTGCATCGTGGGCTGGGGAAATCGCACACGCGGGTACCGTGAGGCTGCCCGTGGCGGGTAGTTCAACTGGCAGAACGCCTGACTTTGGATCAGGAGGTTCCAGGTTCGAGCCCTGGCCCGCCAGCCACCGGATCAGACGGCGCGCGCGAGGCCCGGGGGGTCAGCTGAGCTCGCGGATCGCGGCGAGGAGGGCGTCCACGTCGTCGCTCGTCGTGTAGCGGACGATGCCGGCGCGCACCGCTCCGCCCCGCTCCCGCAGACCGAGTGCGTCGATGAGCTCGCAGGCGTAGTTGTCGCCGCTCCAGACGGCAATGTGGCGCTCGGCCAGCTCGTGCGCCACCCAGTCGGGATCGCGCCCGTCGATGTTGAAGATCGTGGTCGGGGCGCGGCCTTCGCCCGACTGCGGCGCGTGCACGGTCACTCTCGGGATGGCGCGCAGCCCGCTCTCGAGCCGGCCGAGGAGCGCGGCCTCGGCCGAGATCACGTCGTTCCAGGGCTCTTCGGCCATGAAGTCTGCCGCTCCGCCCACGCCGGCGATCACTTCGAACGCCGCCGTGCCGGTCTCCCATCGCTCCGGACCGGGATAGTCGGCGGGGCGCACGCGGTAGGGCTCGATCCCGCGGAGGAGGTCGGGCTGCAACACAAGGATTCCGGCGTGCGGGCCGTACCACTTGTAGGGCGACGACACGAGCGAGTCGATGTTCCAGCCGTTCGCGTCGATCGGGAGGTGCGGCGTCCGCGCCACGGCATCGACGTGGAGGCGCGCTCCGGCGGCGTGCACCATCTCCACCGCAGCGCGCAGGTCGGGGGCGACGCCGGTGAGGTTCGACGCCCCAGTCAGTGCGACCCATGCGGTTGGCCCCTCGGCGAGCGCGCTCCGGAGATCGGCGAGGTCGAAGGAGCCGTCCACGGGATCGACCGGGAGCACCGTCACGCGGGCGCCGGCGTCAGCCGCGGCGAGCACCCACGGCGACACGTTCGAGTCGTGATCGAGCTGGGTGCAGATGATCCGCTCCGACCCATTCCACGTGCGCGCGAGCGCGCGGGTGAACGCGAACATCAACGCCGTCGCGCTCGGACCGAAGATGACCTGGGAGCCGTGCGCGCCGAGCAACGCACCGACCTTCTGGCGCACCGCGTCCACCAAAGCGGTCGTGTGCTCGCTGGCTGCGAAGTGTCCGCCGACGTTCGCGGGGTCGGGGCTTCGCAGGTAGTCGTGCATCGCGGTGATCGACGTGTCGACCGGCAACGTGCCCGCGGGACCGTCGAGGCGCACCCAGCCTTCATCGAGCCCGGGAAAGCGATCACGCAGGTCAGACGGGCTCACGCCCCGAAGTCTGCCGTACCCGCCACGCGACGACTCCGTGACGATTCCCCGTTTGACACTGTGCGTTCACCCTCTCGTTGGTAGAACAACACCATGACGCTGTCGGCCATGGTGCTCGCAGCAGGAGAGGGCACACGGATGCGTTCGACGCGCCCGAAGCCTCTCCACCTCCTGTGCGGCCGCCCGATGCTCCTCCATGTGCTCGCGTCGCTCCGCGGTCTCGAGGTCAGCCGCACGGTCGTCGTGGTCGGACACGGCGCGGAGGCAGTCACGAAGAAGGTGCAGGAGCTCGGGTCGTCCGCGCTGCGCATCGGGTTCGTCGAGCAGCTCGTGCAGCGGGGTACCGGCGACGCCGTCCTCGTGGGCCTGTCGGCGTTCATGGACGACGACCTCGACGAGTCGGGCGACTTGTTGGTGCTTCCCGGTGACACCCCGCTGCTTCGAAGCGAGACGGTGGCGGCGCTCGTGGCCCAGCACCGGCACACGGGGGCGGCGGCGACGTTGCTGACCGCTCGGCTGGCGGATCCCGACGGGGTACGGGCGGATCCGCCGCGATCGCAACCACAACGTCGCGCGTGTCGTCGAGCATGGCGACGCCACCGAGGAGGAGCTCGCAATCGACGAGGTGAACACGTCGATCTACTGCTTCCGCCGCGACCTTCTTGCTCCGGCACTGCGGCGGCTCAGCCCGGAGAACAGCCAGGGCGAGTACTACCTCACGGATGTCGTCTCGGTGCTGCACGACGCCGGGTATCCGGTGAGCTCCTTGGTCATCGACGATGTGGCCGAGGTGCAGGGCGTCAACGACCGCGTGCAGCTCGCTGCCGCCGAGGTCGAGCTTCGGGCCCGCACCAACCGCGCCTGGCTCGCGGCCGGCGTGACGATGCTCGATCCCGAGCACACCTATGTCGACGTCACCGTCGAGCTCTCGGCTGACGTGACGCTGTTCCCCGGCACGATCCTCCAGGGGCGCACGATCATCGGCCCCGGGGCAGAGATCGGGCCGTCCACCCGCCTCGTCGACTCCGTCGTCGGCGCGGGCGCGGTCGTGGCGAACACGATCGGGCGAAATGCGTCGGTGGGCGCCGATGCCGTCGTCGGTCCGTTCGCAGTCCTCGAGCCGGGCGCAGAAGTGCCAGCAGGTCTGCGGACCGGTCCCTTCTACACTGCCCCTCGGAGCGACGAACCCTGAAGCGGGGTGGGTCGGGGCCGGGAGGGTCGATGGAGCTCATCACCAAGAAGAAGTTCGTCCTCTACTCAGGACGTGCGCATCTGGCGCTCGCCGAGGAGATCGCCGATCACCTCGGCGTCGAGCTCGGCCACCCGAACCTCACCGACTTCGCCAACGGGGAGATGCGCCCGCGGTTCGGCGAGTCCGTCCGCGGCAGCGACGTGTTCGTGATGCAGACCCACGCGGGCACGCCGGAGATGTCGATCAACGACGCGATCATGGAGCAGCTGATCATGATCGACGCCGCGCACCGGGCGTCAGCGAAGCGCATCACCGCGGTGTGCCCCTTCTACGGGTATGCCCGTCAGGATCGCAAGGCCGAGGGTCGCGAGCCCATCACCGCGAAGCTCGTCGCCGATTTGTTCAAGGCCGCGGGTGCGAAGCGCATGATCTCGGTCGACCTGCACTCCGGACAGATCCAGGGCTTCTTCGACGGGCCCGTCGATCACCTGACCGCCGCGCCGGTGTTGCTCGACTACCTGCGCGCGAACACCGACCTCGATCCGGTGATCGTCTCGCCCGACGCCGGCCGCATCAAGGTCGCCGAGCGATTCGCCCAGCACCTCGACGCCGACCTGGCATTCATCTACAAGACGCGCCCGAAGGGCATGGCCAATGTGGCGGTTGCCCGTGAGGTGATCGGCGACGTCGACGGGCGCCACTGCATCATCGTCGACGACATGATCGACACCGCCTCGACGATCGTCGCCGCGGCCGAGTGCCTCATCGAGCACGGAGCATCCGACGTGTGGGCGATGGCCACCCACGGCGTGCTGTCCGGGCCTGCGATCGACCGGCTCAAGAACGCACCGATCGGCCGCATCGTCATCACGAACACGGTGCCGCTGCCGTCCGAGAAGCAGATCGACAAGATCGAGGTGCTCTCGATCGCCAAGGTCATCGCCGACGCGCTCGACGCGGTCTTCGAGGACACGTCGGTCAGCGAGATCTTCGGCGGCGAGAACCAGAACTGAGCCGCCCACCCGCTGGGTTCAGCCGACTTGACCGTGAGCGCGCCCTTTCGCGGCGCGGCTGAGGGTCAGGTGCCCGGTGAGGCAATGCGGGCGGGCTCGAGCGGCGGTGCGGCCGGGCTGGCTGGCAGATTCCGGGGTCGACTCCCTAGACTGACTCGTCCCCCGCGTACGACCGCTCTAGGAGCGCGCCATGTCCGAAGTCAGCCTCACCGCCCAGACCGGCCGCATCATCGGCTCCGCCGCGGCCCGTCGCCTGCGGTCCGACGGGAAGATCCCCGGGCGTCGTGTACGGGCAGGGCGCCGACACCCAGGTCGTGGCCGTCGAGCGCCGTGAGCTGCGCCACGCGCTCTCGGGCCCGTCGGGCAACAACGCGCTGATCACACTCGAGGTCGACGGCACCCATCAGCTCACGATCGTGCGTGACCTGCAGCGCGATCCCGTGAAGCGCAGTGGTGACCCACGTCGACTTCCTCCGCATCAACCGCGACGAAGCGATCGAAGTCGAGGTGCCGCTCCACCTCGAGGGCGAAGCCACCGACGTCCATCGCAACGACGGCCTCGTGGACCTCGCGCTCGACAGCCTCACCGTTCTGGCGAAGCCGGGCGACATCCCGCCGTCGTTCACGATCAACGTCTCCGAGATGTCGATCGGCGATGTCATCCGCGTCCGCGACATCGCGCTGCCCGCCGGCGTCACGACCCCGCTCGATCCCGAGACTCCGCTCGTCACCGCCGAGGCCACGCGCGCCACGATCGAGGAAGAGGAGCTTGTCGAAGGCGAAGAGGGCGAGGGCGAAGCCGGGGCCGAAGGTGGCGCGCCGGCCGGCGAGGCGTCCGACGCCAGCGACGAAAGCTGACCCACTCTGTTCCGCCGCGGCGGTTCCGAACGGCGCGGTCGATCGGCCGACTTGCTCGTCGTGGGCTTGGGGAACCCTGGCGAGGAGTACGGACGCAGCCGTCACAACCTCGGCGCTGAAGTCGTCGCGCTGCTCGCGGAGCGCGCCAGCGCCTCGCTGAAGCGGTCGAAGGAGAAGGCGCTCGTCGCCGAGGTGATGTGGGGCGAGAAGCACGTCACGCTCGCGTTCCCGCAGACCTACATGAACCTCTCCGGAGAGTCGGTCGCGAAGCTCGTCCGTCGTCACGGCATCGAGGATCCGCACCGGATCGTCATCGTGCACGACGAGCTCGACTTGCCCGTGGGCGGCCTACGAGTGAAGGTCGGCGGCGGTCTCGCCGGCCACAACGGGCTGAAGTCGATCGTGCAGCACCTCAAGACCGACGACTTCGTGCGGGTGCGCATCGGTGTCGGCAAGCCGCCGAGCTCGCAGCAGGGCGCCGACCACGTGCTGAAGAAGCCGTCGAAGTCCGATCGGGCCGAGTTCGACGTGCTCGTGCAGGAGGCGGCCGATGCTGTCGAGGCCATCGCGGCGGAAGGCCCCGATGCCGCGATGAACCGCTACAACCGCTGACGTTTCAGTGCTGACGATCCGGACCGAGCACCACCGGAAGCGCCGAGAGGCCGCGGAGCACGAGGCCGTCGCCGTGCCCCCAGTGCAGCTCGTCGTCGGGCGCGGCGAGTCGGAGGTCGGGGAAACGCCGCAGCAGCGCGCCGAGCGCGACCACACCCTCCAGGCGCGGCGAGCGGTGCGCCGAGGCAGAAGTGGATGCCGTGCCCGAACGCCAGGTGGCGGTTGTTCGCCCGTTTGATGTCGAAGCGGTCGGCTTCGGCGAAGTGGTGCTCGTCGCGGTTCGCCGCCGCGAGCGAGATGATCACCTGTCCGCCCGCGGGGATCGTGACGCCGGCGATCTCGAGGTCCTCGCTCGCGTACCGGAACGTGGAGTGGGGCACCGGCGCGTCGTACCGCATGATCTCCTCGACCAGTCCGCCGAGGTCGTCGGGGTCGGCCTTCGCGGCTGCGAGCTGATCGGGATGCCGCAGCAGCGCGACCACGCCGTTGCCGATCAGGCTGGTCGTCGTGTCATGGCCCGCGATGATCAGCTGCAGGAGCGTCGACAGCAGCTCCTCATGATCGAGCCGTTCGTCGCCGTCGCGCGCGCGGATGAGAGCGGTGACGAGGTCGTCGCCGGGCAGGCGCTCCTTCGTCTCGACGAGCGAGGTGAGCTGCGCCACGACCGCGTCGGAACCCGCCTTCGCTCGCGCGTACTGCTCGGGGGTGTCGGTGGGTGAGAGCAGCGCCATGAGCGCTTCTCCGAACGGCGTCCGGTCGGGTTCGGGCACGCCGAGCAACTCGCAGATGACGGTGAAGGGAATCGGGAACGCGAAGTTGGGGACCAGGTCGACGACCGCGTCGGGACCGGCAGCCGCGAGCGCGTCGAGCTTCGAGCCGACGATCTCACGGATGCGCGGCTCGAGTCCCTCGATGCGACGCAGCGAGAACGCTGACGCGACCAAACGTCTCAGCCGCGTGTGGTCGGGCGGATCGACGGCGAGCATGTGCTTCGCGAATGCTGGCCCGGGAAGTCCCTCCGCCAGCACACCGTCGCCGCTGGAGAACGCCGCTTGCATGTCCTTCGACAGGCGCGTGTCGTTGAGCAGCACCTTTGCTTCCTCGTAGCCGACGACGAGCCAGGCCGCGTGTCCGTCGGCCAGCGTGACCGCGGTGCACCGGGCCGAGCGCGCGGGCTTCGGCGAAAACCGGGAACGGGTTGTCCCGGTCGAAGTCTCCCCAAGCGCCGAACGCTGGGTGGGTGGCGGTCACGGTCCTCATCCTTCCTTGTCGTCGCTACCCTCGCACGAGTGCGTCTGGCTGACCTCCCCCCGCTGCTGCGCGAGGAGAGCGCCGTCGCGCACCTGCTCGGCCGGAACGCCGCGACCGTCGCCGTGCCCGAAGCGGCCCGGGCCATCACGATCGCCGGGCTGGCCCGCATCTCCCAGCAGCGCACCTTTCTCGTGATCCTGCCCACGAGCACGGCGGCCGAGCAGCTCGCGGCTGACCTGCGGGCCTACCTCGATCCGGACGAGGTCGAGCTGCTCCCGGCGTGGGAGACCCTGCCGTTCGAGCGGGTGAGCCCCGGGGTCGAGACGATGGGCCGTCGCTTGCGGGTGATGTGGCGCCTGCGCAAGCCCGAGCGGGCGCCGCGGATCGTGGTCGCCGGCGTCCGCGCCCTTTCGCAGCGGCTGGGTCCCCATGTCGAGGATGTCGAGCCGGTCTCCGTCACCACCGGCCAGCAGGTGGATCCGGCCGAGCTCGTCGCCGAGCTCGTGCGATCGGGCTATCGACGCGAGTACCTCGTCGAGCACCGCGGGGAGGTCGCCCTCCGGGGGTCGATCGTCGACGTGTTCCCGTCGACGGCGGACGCGCCGGTGCGCATCGACCTGTGGGGCGACGAAGTGGATCGCCTCTCGGAGTTCTCGGTCCACGACCAACGGTCGACCGCCGACGTCGCCGAGGCCGACATCTTCCCGGCGCGTGAGCTCCTCCCTACCGACGAGGTGCGCGAGCGGGCGGCGGCCCTGGTCGCCGTCGAGCCGTGGGGCCGAGAGCAGTGGGAGCGGCTCGCCGAAGGTCTCGTGTTCGACGGCATGGAGTCGTGGATGCCCTGGCTCACTCAGGGCGAGCACACGCTCGTCGACCTTCTCGACGCCAGACGCGCAGATCGTGCTCGTCGAGCCGCGGCGCATGCGGGACCGCGCGTCGGAGATCCTCGCCGAGGAGGCCGACCTCGCCGGCAGCCTGTCGAAGACATGGGGTGCGTCCGGCGCCGAGTTCCCGCGGCTGCACGTGCCGTTCGACGACCTCCTCGCCGACACGCCCGCCGGCGCATGGACGTTCCTCCCCGTCGCCGACCGACCTGACGCCCCCTCGATCGAGGCGATGGGATGGGGGCCGATCTCGGGCGACGGCGAAGGCCTCGCCCGCCGGTTGGCCGGGCTGCTGGGCGAGCGCTACCGCGTCGTGGTCGCCGCCGACACCGAGAGCTCGGCGCGCCGCCTCCACGAGCTCCTGCTCAACGTGTCGCTCGACTTGGCAATCGACATCGGCGGGACGACCGACCTCACGCGGCCCGGCGGTCGCATCGTGGTCGCGCCGCTCGACCACGGGTTCGTGCTGCCGAGCGCGCGTCTTGCCGTCATCTCGGAGTCCGATCTCACGGGACGACGCCGCGCGCACCGTCGACCCCGTCCCCAGCGGCGCGATGCCGTCGGCTTCTTCGAGGACCTGCAGCCCGGCGACTACGTGGTGCACCACACGCACGGGGTCGGCCGGTACGGGGGCATGGTCACGAGGTCGATGGGTGGCATCGAACGCGACTACCTGTTGCTCGAGTACAGGGGCGGCGATCGGCTCTACGTGCCGTCAGACCAGATCGACGTGGTGCGCCACTACACCGGCGGCGAATCACCCACGCTGCACCGCCTCGGTGGCAGCGACTTCGCCCGCACGAAGGCGCGAGTCAAGGCCGCGGTGCGCGAGATCGCCCAGGAGCTGGTCGTGCTGTACCAGCGTCGAGTCACCTCGCCGGGTCACGCGTTCCCACCTGACACTCCGTGGCAGCGCGAGATGGAAGAGGCGTTTCCGTATGTCGAGACGCCCGACCAGCTGAAGGCGATCGCCGACGTCAAGGAGGACATGGAAGGCGAGGCCCCGATGGATCGCCTCGTCTGTGGCGACGTCGGTTTCGGCAAGACCGAGGTTGCCATCCGCGCCGCGTTCAAGGCCGTGCAGGACGGTCAGCAGGTCGCGGTCCTCGTGCCCACGACACTGCTCGCTCAGCAGCACTACGCGACGTTCGGCGATCGTATGGCCGCGTATCCCGTGCAGGTCGAGGTGCTCTCGCGGTTCCTCACGCCGGGACAGGCGAAGCGCGTGGTCGACGGCATCCGCAACGGCGAGGTCGACATCGTCATCGGCACCCACCGGCTGCTCTCCGAGGACATCACGTTCAAACGGCTCGGTCTGCTCGTCGTTGACGAGGAGCAGCGGTTCGGGGTGAGCCACAAAGAGGCGATGAAGAAGCTGAAGACCGACGTCGACGTCCTCACGCTCACCGCCACACCGATCCCGCGCACGCTGGAGATGAGCCTCACCGGCATCCGCGACCTCACGCTGCTGAACACGCCGCCCGCGGACCGCCAACCGATCCTCACCTACGTCGGGGAGTACGACGAGCGTGCGGTTGCGGAGGCCATACGCCGCGAGCTGCTCCGCGAGGGACAGGTGTTCTTCGTCCACAACCGCGTGCAGGACATCGAGGCGGTCGCGGCGTCGCTCCGCGATCTCGTGCCCGAGGCCCGCATCACGGTCGCCCACGGGCAGATGGACGAAGGCACGCTCGAACAGACCGTCGTCGACTTCTGGGAGGGGCAGTTCGACGTGCTCGTCTGCACGACGATCATCGAGTCGGGCATCGACATGCCCACGGTGAACACGCTCGTGGTGGACCGGGCCGACATGCTCGGTCTGGGCCAGCTCCACCAGCTCAGGGGGCGTGTGGGACGAGCCGGCCAGCGGGCGTATGCGTATCTCTTCCATCCGGTCGATCGAGTGCTCAGTGAGGACGCGTACGAGCGGCTGCGCACGATCGGCGAGGCGACCGAGCTCGGGTCGGGCTTCAAGATCGCGATGCGCGACCTCGAGATCCGCGGCGCGGGCAACCTGCTCGGGGAGAACCAGAGCGGCCACATCGCGGCGGTCGGGTACGACCTCTACTGCCAGATGGTCACCGAAGCCGTCGCAGAGCTGAAGGGCGAAGAGGTCCGCGAGCCAGCTGAGGTGAAGCTCGACCTGCCGATGGACGCGCATCTTCCGCCGGACTACGTCGGGCGTGAAGAGCTGCGCCTCGAGGCCTATCGGCGGCTGGCGGCCGTCACCACCGAAGCCGAGGTCGACGACATCCGGGCCGAGTGGGTCGACCGGTACGGCGCGCCGCCTGCCCCGGCGGAGGCGTTGCTCGCCGTCGGTCGGCTCCGGGCGGAATGCCATCGTCTCGGCATCCGCGAGGTCACCGTCGGTCGCGGCATGGCGCGGCTGCTGCCGTTGAAGCTGAAGACGAGCGAGGAGGTGCGGTTCCGCCGGTTGGCTCGCGACGGCGTCTACAAGCCCGACCAGGAGGAGATCCAGGTGCGCGCTCGCTCCGGTGACATCGCGGCTGCGCTCGTGGCGTTCCTGCGCGAGCTGATGCCGCCGGAAGACACGCCCTGACGGGCGGGCCTGACGGGAGGGCGCCAGAGGGCCACCGGTAGGCTCGCCTGCCGTGAAGTCCCGGATTTCGAAGTTCGTTCTTCTCGCGTCTGCGGTGGCATCGGTGTCGCTCGCTGCTTCGGCGTGCTCGACCGTCAGCCCCGATGCCGCCACCGTGAACGGCGACTCCATCGACCGCTCGACGTTCGATGATCAGCTCGAGACCTACGCAGCCAACGCCGCGTTTCTCGCTCGTGTCTCGCAGGCCGGTCAGGGAGCGGTGGAAGGCAACGGCGAGGGGACGGTGTCGGCGGACTTCGCCCGCCAGGTGCTGCAGCGCGAGATCGTCCTGCTCGTCGTCGAGCAGGAGAATGCGGCGCGCGGCGTCACCGTCACGCCCGAGATCGAGGCGGCGGCCCGCGAAGATGTGATCGCGCAGTTCGGTCTCGAAGCGTTCGACGCCTTCCCGAAGTCGTTCCAGGACACCCTCGTCGATCAGAACGCACAGGTGTTCCTGTTCCGCGCCCACGTGGCAGGCAACGCCCTCGACGACGGCGCGCTCCAAGCGGCCTTCGACGAGGATCCGTCGCAGTTCGCCGAGGTGTGCGCCGCTCACATCCTCGTGGCGACGAGAGCCGAGGCCGAGGATGTTGCCGCCCGGCTCGACGATGGTGAGGACTTCGCGACCGTGGCCGCGGAAGTGTCCACCGACACCGGAAGCGCCGCGAGCGGAGGCAATCTCGGCTGCGTGGCTCGTGGTGTCACGGTGCCCGAGTTCGAGGACGCACTGTTCGCGACGCCCGAAGGCGAGATCTCGGACCCCGTCGAGACCCAGTTCGGCTTCCACATCATCGAGGTCCTCCAGCACAACGCCCCGACCTTCGAGGCGGCGAAGCCGCTCGTGCTCCAGAAGGTCCTGGCCGACTCGAACGAGGGCTTCAACACCGTGTTGAACGAGAAGCTCGCCGCGGCGGACGTGAGCATCGATGCTCGTTACGGCCGTTGGAATCCGTCGCTGAGCCTCGTCGTTGCCGACGGCCTGCACGAGATCAGCAACGAGTCCCCAGCAACGACTGGCGGGTAGTCGTGCCGGGCGGGCGGGTCGTCGTTGTCGGCCTTGGTCCGGCCGGCCCCGAGCTGATCACCGAGCAGGCGCGTGCGGCGATCGTGCGAATCCCGACTCGGTTCGTCCGGACGGCTCGTCACCCGTCAGCGTCGGCCGTTCCTGACGCCGTGTCGTTCGACGGCATCTACGAGAGCGGTTCGACGCTCGATCACGTCTACAGGCAGATCGTCGAGGAGCTCGCCGTCGCAGCATCGCGTCACGGCGAGGTGCTCTACGCGGTGCCGGGCTCGCCGCTCATCGCCGAGCGGAGCGTCGAGCTGCTCCGTGGCGATGACCGAGTGACGGCCGAGATCCTGCCCGCGCTCTCGTTTCTCGATCTCGCGTGGGCGCGTCTCGGCGTCGATCCGCTCGCCGCGGGCGCCCGTCTGATCGACGGGCAGCGATTCAGCGTCGAGGCCGCCGGGGAGCGCGGCCCGCTCCTTGTGGCGCAGTGCGACTCGCAGACCGTCCTGTCAGAGATCAAGCTTGCGGTGGATGCCGAGGTGAGCCAGCCGGTCACCGTGCTCCACCATCTCGGCCTTTCCGACGAGGCAGTGTTCGAGGTCGCGTGGCCTGACCTCGACCGGTCGTTCGCTCCTGACCACCTGACTGCACTCTGGATCCCGCAGCTGTTCGCCCCCGTTGCGGCGGAGCTGGTTCGATTTCGCGGAGCTCGTGCGCACGTTGCGTCGCGAATGCCCGTGGGATCGCGAGCAGACGCATCGCAGCCTCACTCGGCATCTCCTCGAGGAGACCTACGAGACGCTCGAGGCGATCGAGGCGCTCGACCAATCAGACAACTCGATTGCGCACCTCGAGGAGGAGCTCGGGGATCTGCTCTTCCAGGTCTTCTTCCACGCCACTCTCGCGGCAGAAGAGGGCTGGTTCACGCTCGCCGACGTCGCCCGCGTCATCCACGACAAGCTCGTGCATCGGCACCCGCACGTGTTCGGCGATGTCACCGCGGGCACCTCCGAGCAGGTGCTCGTCAATTGGGAGCAGATCAAGAAGGCCGAGAAGGGCCGCGACAGCATCATGGACGGTGTCCCCGGCGACCTGCCGTCGTTGCTCTACGCGCACAAGCTGCAGCGCAAGGCCGCGTCGGTCGGCTTCGACTGGGACGACGTCGAGGGCGCGCTGCCGAAGGTGACGGAGGAGCTGGGCGAGCTCCGCGGTGCGATGGCCCTGCGGTCCGACAGCGAGGCATCCGACCGCGAGATCGAGGCCGAGCTCGGTGACCTTCTGTTCGCCGTGGTCAACGTCGCCCGCCATCTCGACGTCGATCCGGAGGCGGCGCTGCGCAGCGCCAGCGCCAAGTTCCGCGGCCGCTTCCAGCTCGTCGAAGCGATCGCGGCCTCCCGTGGCCTCGACCTGCAGGTCATGGATCTCGACGCCCTCGACGCCCTGTGGGACGAGGCCAAAGGCTCCCAATAGGTACAGTGCTCACTGGCAACACGAGCAACACCAGCAACACCGGATCAAGCAAGACCAGGGCGGGCTGACCAGCGAGGCGTTCGCGGATGAGCGAGATCGAGCACGTCGTCGGGCGCGAGGTCCTCGACTCGCGTGGCAACCCGACGGTCGAGGTCGAGGTGCTGCTCGTCACCGGCGCCCGGGGCCGCGCCATCGTGCCGTCGGGTGCCTCGACCGGCGAGCACGAAGCGGTCGAGCTGCGCGACGGCGGGCTCCCGGTTCGGGGGCAAGGGCGTGGCGACGGCGGTGGGCCATGTGAACGGCGAGATCCGCGACGTGCTCTTCGACATGGACGCGCTCGACCAGCGTGGCGTCGACACGGCGCTGATCGACCTCGACGCGACCGACGCGAAGTCACGCCTCGGCGCCAACGCGATCCTCGGGGTGTCGCTCGCGGTCGCGAAGGCGGCGGCGGCCGAGCTCGAGATCCCGCTGTACCGGTACGTCGGCGGCGCGAACGCCCACGTGCTGCCCGTCCCGATGATGAACGTCGTCAACGGCGGCGTGCACGCAGACAACAGCGTCGACTTCCAAGAGTTCATGGTGATGCCGGTCGGCGCGCCGTCGTACCGAGAAGCGCTGCGATGGGGCGCAGAGACCTACCACGCGCTCAAGGCGTTGTTGCAGGAGCGCGGACTGTCCACCGCGGTGGGCGACGAGGGTGGCTTCGCCCCCGACCTGGCTGCGAACGAGGACGCCGTGGGCATCCTCATCGAGGCGATCGAGAAGGCCGGATACACGCCGGGCGTCGGACATCGCGATCGCGCTCGATCCGGCGACCTCGGAGATCTACCGAGACGGCCGCTATCACCTCGCGAGCGAGGACCGCAGCCTGTCCGCGGACGAGCTCGTCGACCTCTGGGTCGACTGGGTCGACCGCTACCCGATCGTGTCGATCGAGGACGGCATGGCGGAGGACGACTGGGACGGATGGGCCGCGCTCACCGGCGCGTTGGGCCAGCGTGTCCAGCTCGTCGGCGACGATCTCTTCGTCACGAACACCGAGCGGCTGGAGATGGGCATCTCTCGCGGGGTGGCGAACTCGATCCTGGTGAAGGTCAACCAGATCGGCACGCTCACCGAGACGCTCGAGACGGTCATGCTCGCGACGCAGTCCGGCTACACGAGCGTGATGTCACACCGCTCGGGCGACACCGAGGACGTCACGATCGCGGACCTCGCCGTCGCCACTGGCTGCGGGCAGATCAAGGCCGGGGCTCCGGCCCGCTCAGACCGGGTGGCGAAGTACAACCAGCTCTTGCGCATCGAGGAAGACCTCGGTGAGTCCGCTTCCTATCCGGGCGGCGCCGCTCTCGCGCCGCGGTCGCGTGGATGACATGAGCGACACGACCGGGAACCGCCCCGTCGATCCTTTGCTTGCGGGTGTCGAGCCCGAGCCGGCCCAGACCGCGCTCAACGGGCTCCTCGTCATCTCGCCGGACACCAAGCTCGGCCGGCGCGAGCGCAAGCAGCTCGTGGCGGGTGAGCAACACGCCGCGCGGGGCCGACATCCCACTTCACGGCCGATCGCCGTCGATCGACCCGGAACGCATCATCGATCCCGAGCTTCGCCAGCGCTTGCATCCCGAGTGGGCCGAATCGAGTCAGGCCGAGTCGAGTGAGGCCGAGTCGAGTGAGACCACGGCGCGGCGCACGGGGCGGGTGCGGCGCACGGTCTGGCCCGTCCTCGTCACCGGTCTGCTCGTCGCCGCGCTCTTCGTCTTCGTGTTCCCGACGCGCACCTATCTCGCGCAGCGCGCGGAGACGCAGCGCACCCAAGCCCAGCTCGACATCCTCGACGAGCAGAACGACGCGCTGTCGGCGCGGATCACCGCGCTCCAGACCGACGAGGAGATCGAGCGACTCGCGCGCGAGCAGTTCGACCTCGTCCGTCCGGGCGAGCAAGCGTTCGCCGTGCTGCCTGCTCCCGCGATCACCGACCTGCCTGCCCGGGTTCCCGTTCGACCTCATTCGCAAGCTGCTCGGCCGTCCGCCAGCGGGGTGACCCAAAGGTAGGGTGACCGGATGTCTCTCAGGTCCACTGCCGCGCGCGGCGCGTGAGCCTCGACCCTCCGGTCGTCGCGGAAGGTCTCGAGCGTCACTTCGGTGACGTGAAGGCGGTCGACGGCGTCGATCTCGTCGTGAACCAAGGCGAGATCTTCGGCTTCCTCGGCCCGAACGGAGCCGGCAAGTCGACGACGGTCCGCATGCTCGCCACGCTGCTCACGCCGACGGCCGGGAGCGCGCGGGTCGCGGGCTACGACGTGGTGCGCGACGCCGCGATGGTGCGTCGCAACATCGGCGTGGCGTTGCAGGACGCCGCGATCGATCCGATCATGACGGGCCGCGAGCTCCTGGCGCTGCAGGCCGTGCTCTTCGGCATCTCGAAGGACCGCGCGAAGGGGCGGGGCGACGAGCTACTCGACCGCGTCGGGCTCACGGCAGCCGCGGACCGGCGGGTCGGCACGTACTCAGGAGGTATGCGCCGCCGTCTCGACCTCGCGCTCTCGCTGATCCACGGCCCGACGGTGCTCTTCCTCGACGAGCCCACGACCGGCCTCGACCCCATGAGCCGCCTGGCGCTGTGGGACGAGGTGCGGCGCCTGAACGAAGACGGCACGACAGTGCTGCTCACGACGCAGTACCTGGAGGAAGCGGATCAGCTCGCGGGTCGCATCGCCATCATCGACCACGGCCGCATCGTGAAGGAGGGCGAGCCAAAGGCTTTGAAGGACGAGGTGGGCGCACCCACCCTCATCGTCGCTCTCGACACCGCGCACGAGCTCATCGGCGCGGAGGTGCTCGCGCGGTTCGGAGAGCCGCGTGCAGCGCCATCGGGCTCACTCGGTGTCGGACTGGCGGGCGGTGCCGAGGCACTGGCCGCCGTCGTGCGCGCCCTCGACGAAGCCGGCGTGTCAGTGCAGCACATGGAGCTCAACGCTCCCAGCCTCGACGACGTGTTCGCCGAAGCCACGGGCCACCGGCTCGAAGGTGCCGACGAAGCCACCGAGCCGCCTGCCGACGACGAGGCGGACCTGTCGCCGCGCCGTGGGCGGCGCCGCCGATGACCGCGATCCTCGACGCACCGTACGGGCTGCGATCCTCAACCGTTCGCACAGGCGCGCGCGATCGCCTGGCGCTCGCTGCTGACCTCGCGACGGCAGATCGCGTTCGTCATCTTCCCGTCGCTCTTCCCGCTCGTCTTCGCCGCGCTCTCGGTCGCATCGTTCGGCGACGCCACCGCGTTGCCCGGATTCCCCCCGGTCGACAGCTTCCTCGACTTCATCCTCCCCGCCACGATCACGCAGGCGGTGATGTTCGGCGGCATGTCCGTCGGGTCCGGCCTGGCCCTCGACATCCAGGACGGGTTCTTCGACCGCCTTCTCGCGTCGCCCGTGTCGCGCATGTCGATCCTCGTCGGGCGATTGGCAGGGGCTTCGGTCGTTGCGGTCGGCCAGGCGACCGCGTTCATCGCGCTCTACTACATCTTCGGCGGTCGCATCGATGCCGGCTTCGCGGGCTTCGTGGTCTTGCTCATCTACTCCGTGTTCGTCGCGCTCGCCGTCGGTGGCCTCATGTCGGGCATTGCGATCCGCAGCGGCTCCACCGAGGTCGTCCAGGGCTCCTTCCCGTTGCTCTTCGTGATCCTGTATCCGTCGTCGGCGTTCTTCCCGGTGACGTTGCAGACGGGCTGGTTCCAGACCGTCGCCGAGCTCAACCCGATCACCTGGATGATCGACGGCGCGCGCGATCTCGTGATCGTCGGTTGGTCGTGGTCGGCGACCGCGCAGTGCCTCGGCGTGTCGGGCGCACTCACGATCGCCGGGTTCGTCTATCGCCCACCGGTCGCTGCGCAAGCGGCTCGCAGCCCGATGAGCTCGTCCGTCCTTCCCGCCGAGCACACGACCAGCGGCGACTTCGCGGCCGTCGCGTCGCAGCTGGCGCGGCGCAGCATCCTGATGGTCACTCGCGTGCCGTCGGCCTTCCTGCCATCGCTGATCATGCCGGTCTTCTTCATCGTGGCGTTCACCGGCGTCTACGCCTCGATCGTGCTCGTGCCCGGCTTCCCGACTGACAACATCGACTCGTGGTTCGTGCCGTTGGCTGCCGTGCAGGGCGCGGTGTTCAGCGGCGTGACCGTGGGCGGCGGCGTCGTCCGCGACATCGAGACCCGCTTCTACGACCGCCTGCTGCTCGCGCCGGTCAGCCGGAGCGCGCTCGTCGCCGGCCCGCTCCTCGGCGCGATCGGTCGAGCTCAGCCGACCGTCACGGTCACGCTGCTCATCGGCGTGCTGCTCGGCGCTCGCATCCCCGGCGGCCTCCTCGGCCTCGTCGTCTTCTACCTGATCTGCACTGGGGTCGCGCTGCTCGCGGGCGCCTGGGCGCTCGGGCTGTCGTACCGGTTCCAGAACCAGCAGGCCGCCGCCCCGGGTCAGTTCGGCTTCCAGATCTTGGTGTTCCTGTCGGCGTCGCAGGTGCCGCTGGCAATGATGACCGGGTGGCTCCACACCGTCGCGAAGTACAACCCCTTCACCTACATCCTCGAAGCCGCGCGCGTCGGGGTTCGTCGGCGAGGTCACGTGGTCGGGGGTGTGGGCAGGGTTCCTGTGGGTCGTCATCCTGTGCGTGCTGACGATCTGGTTCGCCCGTCGCCAGATCCGAAGATTGATCCCCTAGTCAAGAGTTGACTAGGCCCGTCGCGAGCGCGTCGCGCGCGAGCGGTGCATGATGGCCGCCCACACCAGGGAACGGACATTGGGGGGTGGTCCCTTTGCGGATCTCACTGACGGTCAACGGCGCGTCCCAGGCGCACGATGTCGAGCCTCGGCTGCTGCTCGTGCACTACCTGCGCGATGTCGTCGGGTTGACCGGCACCAATGTGGGTTGCGACACGTCGTCGTGCGGTGCCTGCACGATCCACGTGAACGGCGAGTCGGTGAAGTCATGCACGATGCTCGCCGTCCAGGCCGACGGCACTGACATCCTGACCATCGAAGGGCTCGCCAACGGCAGCGAGATGCATCCGATGCAGAACGCGTTCCGCGAGAACCATGGCCTGCAGTGCGGTTTTTGCACTCCCGGCATGGTCATGGCCGCGGTCAGCCTCCTGAAGGAGAACCCCAAGCCCACCGAGGCCGAGGTGCGGCACGGGCTCGAGGGCAACCTCTGCCGCTGCACCGGATACCACAACATCGTGAAGGCCGTGCTCGCGGCCTCCGGCCAGCCAGTCGACGCATGACAACGGTGGACACCGCGCGCGTGACCGACGTCGAGATGCCTGCATCGCCGGTGCGGGTCTGGTCCACCATCAAAGCCGCCAAATCCGGAGGTGCGAAGTGATTCCCGCTGCGTTCGAGTACTCGCGGGCCGGGTCGGCCGACGAGGCCGTGTCGTTGCTGTCGCAACACGGCGACGACGCCAAGATTCTCGCCGGTGGCCATTCGCTGCTGCCGCTGATGAAGCTGCGGCTCGCGTCGCCCGCGATGCTGATCGACGTCGGCCCGGTGAAGGACCTCTCCTACATCAAGGATGGTGGCGACCACATCGCGATCGGTGCGCTGACTCGCCATCGCGAGGTCGAGACCTCGGACCTGCTCAAGCAGCAGGTGCCACTCCTCGCCCACGCCGCGAGCCAGGTCGGCGACCCGCAGGTGCGCCATCGGGGCACGCTCGGCGGTTCGCTCGCGCACTCCGATCCCGCTTCCGACCTTCCCGCGGTGGTGCTCGCCTTGGGCGGCACGCTCGTGGCGCGGTCGAGCAAGGGCGAGCGCACGATTGCGGCCGGTGACTTCTTCACCGGCTTCCTCGAGTCTGCGCTCGCCCCCGACGAGCTGCTCACCGAGATCCGCGTCCCGAAGTTTCCCGGCGCGGGGTGGTCGTTCCAGAAGTTCAATCGCCGCGCGCAGGACTGGGCGATCGTCGGCGTCGCCGCGGTGCGCAACGGCAACACGGGTATCGCGCTCGTCAACATGGGCTCCACGCCCCTGCGGGCCAGCCGCGGTCGAACAGGCCCTCGCTGGGGGAGCGTCAGCCGCGGACGCCGCGCAGCGCGCCGCCGACGGCACATCGCCCTCCGCGGACCTCAACGCCAGCGTCGAGTACCGCCAGCACCTCGCCCGCGTGCTCGTGCGCCGCGCTCCTCGAAGAAGCCGGCGCCTAGGGGTTACAGCTCGAACTGGGCCCAGGCCCGCTCGGCGATCAGGGGGCGGACGAGATCGGCGCGCAGCTTGTTGTGCAGCGGGTGCTCGTCGTACTCGCGCCAGCCCTCGAGGTCGTCGAAGTCGGCGACGATCGCGTAGTCGAACCGGTCGGAGCCGAGCTTGAGGTCGCGCCCGTGGCTGTACGCCCGGATCGCGGTGATCTCCGACGACATCTGCGAGAGCCCGGCCGCGACTTCCCCGATCTGGGCCTCGGTCGCGCCCTCGATCCACCGGAACAACACCACGTGTCTCACCATGGCGCCACCATAGAAGTCAGAGCAGCGCGGCGTACGAGCCGCCGTCGACCTGCAGCGCGACGCCAGTCACGAACTTCGCCTGTTCGGAGCAGAGGAACGTCACGATCTCCCCGAAGTCGCCGGGGTCTCCCACCGTGCCGCTCGGGATTCCCCGCGCCACGTCGGTCGTGTCGCCGTAGAGCGCGATCAGCCGATCCGTGGCATGCAACCCAGGCAGCACCGAGTTCACCGTGATGCCGTCCTTGGCCACCTCGCGCGCGAGGGTGCGCAGGAAGCCGGTCGCTCCGGTTCGCGCCGTGTTCGAGAGGATGAGGTCCGCAATGGGCTGCCGGACCGCGATCGAGGTGATCGCGACGACCCGCCCCCATCCCTGCTCGCGCATCGACGGCACGGCGGCGTAACACATCGCCACGACCGACAGCAGGTTCAGCTCGAGCGCATCGGGGTAGGCGTCGAGCGGCGTCTTCGAGAAGTTCCCGGGCGGAGGGCCGCCGGCATTGGTGACGAGGATGTCGACGCCGCCGAGCGCCTCTTGCGCCGCCGCCACGAACGCCGTAGCGCCCTCTCGGCGGGACACGTCCACGACGAGCGGTACCGCGTTCGGCCCGAGCTGCGCGGCGGCAGCGTCGATGCGCCCTTTGTCGCGCCCACAGATCGCGACCCGCGCGCCTTCCGCCACGAGCGCGGCGGCGCTGGCGTAGCCGAGCCCGGCGGATGACGCCGCGACCGCTGCTCGCTTGCCCGTCAGTCCGAGCTCCATCGCCCACCTCCGTTGCGGGGAAAACGTGGCCGACAACCTACGCTGCAAGCGATGGCTTCCCCGCCTGAGTCCGTCGACGTCGTGCTCGCCGCGCTGGCCGAGCACGACTACTTGGCCGATGAAGGCCTCGCCACCGCGATCTACCTCGCGAAGACGCTGCACCGGCCCCTGCTGCTTGGAAGGCGAGGCGGGCGTCGGCAAGACCGAGGTGGCGAAGGTGCTCTCGCGGTGGACGGGTGGCGAGCTCGTGCGGCTGCAGTGCTACGAGGGCCTCGACGTCGCCCAGGCCGTCTACGAGTGGGACTACTCGCGCCAGCTGCTCCACCTGCGGGCCGCGGAAGCCGCTGGGAAGGTCGGCCCCGACGCGACGACCGAGGCGCTCGAAGATGAGCTCTACAGCGAGCGGTTCCTCGTGCGCCGCCCTCTGCTGCGGGCGATCGACCACGGTGAAGGCCCTCCGCCAGTGCTGCTCATCGACGAGGTCGACCGCGCCGACGACGAGTTCGAGGCCTTCCTTCTCGAGGTGCTGTCCGACTACGCGATCACCGATTCCCGAGCTCGGCACGTTCCGCGCGGCGGTGCCTCCGCTCGTCGTCATCACCTCGAACCGCACCCGCGACGTGCACGACGCGCTCGAAGCGCCGTTGCCTCTACCACTGGGTGGATCATCCCGACTTCGAACGGGAGGTCGCGATCGTGCAGTTGCGCGCCCCCGACGTGCCCGATTCGCTCGCTCGTGAAGTCGCGGGCGCGGTGGAGACGATGCGCGGGCTCGGCCTCTACAAGCCGCCCGGTGTCGCAGAGTCGATCGACTGGGCGCTGGCGCTCGCCGCGCTCGGCCGGGCGACGCTCGATGAGCAGGCCGTGAAGGCGACGCTCGGCACAGTGCTGAAGTACCGCGAGGACGCGGAGCGTGTGCGCGCGCACGGCATCGGGGATCTCGTGCGGGCTGCCGCCGCTCGGGCATAGCCGAGCCTCGATGACGACCACCTCGCCGAGCGACCAGGCCGAGCGCATGGCCGTCGCGTTCGCCCGAGTGCTGCGGGGCGCGGGGCTCGACGTTCCCGTCGGGGCGGTCGTCGCCTATGCAGAGGCGCTCGGGGTGTTGGGCATCGGCCAGCAGTCCAGGGTGTACTGGGCGGGGCGTACGACGCTCGTGCGCCGCGTCGAGGATGTCCCGATCTACGACCGCGCGTTCGACGCCTTCTGGCTGCGGCGATCGGGTGACGCCGTCGCGACCCGCGTGGAGGAGGAGCACCTCACGCTGCTGCTCGACGACGACGACATGCCTCAAGGTGAGGAGGGCGAGACGCTCGACGAGCGCGACGTCGTGACGGTGCGGTTCAGCGCGCACGAGGTGTTGCGTCACAAGGACTTTGCGGCGTACTCGCGCGCGGAGCTCGATGAGGCTCGCCGTTTGATGGCCGACCTCCGGCTCGCCGGCGCGCTGCGTCCCTCTCGTCGCAAGCGCCGGTCTCGCCGCGCGAAGGGTCGGCCCGACCTTCGCCGCACCGTGCGAGCGGCCCTCCGATCGGGTGGTGAGCCGGTTCGTCGGAAATGGGTCGACAACGACGAGCGGGCGCGTCGACTCGTGTTGCTCTGCGACGTGAGCGGGTCGATGGAGCCCTACGCGCGAGCGCTCATGCGGTTCCTCCACGCCGCGGTGATCGGCCGCACGAAGGTCGAGGCGTTCGCGCTCGGCACTCGGCTCACCCGCCTCACTCGGCAGCTCGCGTCGCGCGATCCAGATGCGGCCCTTGCTGCTGCGGCCGAGGAGGTCGTGGATTGGTCGGGCGGGACTCGCCTCGGTGAAGGCCTTCGTGCGTTCAACGATCAGTATGGCCAGCGGGGGATGGCGAGGGGCGCGATCGTCGTGATCCTGTCCGATGGGTGGGAGCGCGGCGATCCCGAGGTGATGGCCGAGCAGATGCGGCGCTTGTCGCGCGTCGCATACAAGGTCGTCTGGGTCAACCCGTTGAAGGCATCGCCGGGATACGCGCCGTTGGCCCGAGGGATGGCGGCCGCGCTGCCGTACATTGACGACTTCGTCGAAGGGCACTCGCTGGCCGCCCTTCAAGAGCTGGCAGAGGTGATCTCGCGATGAGAGACGTGTTGAGCGACATCGACCGCTGGAAGGCGAAGGGTCAGCGCGTTGCCGTCGCCCGGGTCGTGGACGTCGAAGGATCGGGACCCCGGGAGCCGGGCGCGGCGATGGCCGTGAGCGAGGACGGTGAGGTCTCGGGATCGGTCTCGGGTGGTTGCGTCGAAGGCGCCGTCGTCACCGAGGCGCTGCAGGTGCTGGAAGACGGTCTGCCCCGGCTCGTGACCTTCGGGTACAGCGACGACGAGGCGTTCGCGGTCGGGCTGACCTGCGGCGGCATCATCCACCTCTTCATCGAGCCTCTGGACTGGTAGCGCATGCCCTCGCTCTACGAGGTGCTCCGCGAGTCGCTCGTCAACGACCTTCCCGTGTCGTTGACGACCGTCATCGACGGTCCGCATCTCGGGGCGAAGCTGCTCATCCGGCCCAACGAGGAGCCGTTGGGCTCGCTCGGTGATCCTGATCTCGACCGCGTCGTGACTCGCGATGCGCGCGCCGAGCTCGAGTCGGGCACGACCGGGGTCCGTCACTATGGCGCGCGGGGCGAGGCCAACGAGACGACGGTGACGGTGTTCATCGAGTCGTTCGCTCCGCCGCCGCAGATGATCATCTTCGGTGCCGTCGACTTCACTGCGGCGCTCGGACGGGTGGCCAAGATCCTCGGCTATCGGGTCGTCGTCTGCGACGCGCGCGAGGTGTTCGCCACTCGGAAGCGCTTCCCGATGGCCGACGAGGTGATCGTCGACTGGCCCAACCGTGTGTTCGACCGGGTTGGCAGCACGCTCGGCCCCCGTGACGCGGTCTGCATCCTCACCCACGACCCGAAGTTCGACGTCCCAGCGGTGATGGGCGCGCTGGCGAGCCGCGCTGGGTACATCGGAGTGATGGGCTCGCGGAAGACCCACGCCAAGCGGCTCGAGCGTCTGGTCGAAGAGGGCGTCGACCTCGCCGAGTTCGACGGGCGCGTGATGTCGCCGATCGGCCTCGACATCGGCGCCCGTTCCCCCGAGGAGACCGCGGTGTCGATCTGTGCGGAGATCATCGCGAGGCGCACCGGCCGCACCCCACCGTCCCTCCGCGACCGCGAGGGGCCGATTCACTGAGGAGTGCTCGTGGCTGACGACGATCTCGAAGCGATCCGGGAAGGCGTGCGGCGGGTCTGCTCGAAGTTCGACGGCCCGTACTGGCGCCACCACGACGAGGCCCACGAGTTCCCGTGGGACTTCTACAACGTGATGGCGGAAGGCGGCTGGGTCGGCATCGCGATCCCCGAGGAGTGGGGTGGCGGCGGCCGCGGCATCACCGAGGCCGCGGCCGTGCTCGAGGAGGTCGCCGCGTCGGGTGCGGCGATGAACGGAGCGAGCGCGCTGCACCTCTCGATCTTCGGGATGAACCCCGTCGTGAAGCACGGCACGGAAGCGATGAAGGCGGAGTACCTGCCGCGCGTCGCGTCGGGGGAGCTGCATGTCGCGTTCGGCGTGACCGAGCCCGACGCCGGCACCGACACGACTCGCATCACGACGAGCGCCGCGGTTGGACGGCGACCACTACGTCGTGCGCGGTCGCAAGGTGTGGACGACGAAGGCGCCGTACTGCCAGAAGGTGCTGCTGCTCGTGCGCACGACTCCGATCGACCAGTGCCGCAAGCGCACCGACGGCCTCACGCTGCTGCTCGCCGACCTGCAGAGGCCCGAGGTCGAGATCGTGCCCATCGCGAAAGCGGGGCGGAACGCCGTCGTGTCGTGCGAGGTGCGCTACGACGATCTGCCGGTCGCGGTCACGGATCGCGTCGGGGAGGAGGGCGATGGGTTCCGGTATCTCCTCGACGGCTTGAATCCCGAGCGCATCCTCGTCGCGGCCGAGGCCATCGGCATCGGCCAGGTCGCCCTCGCTCGCGCCGTCGCCTACGCGAACGACCGCGTGGTGTTCGACCGCCCGATCGGCAAGAACCAGGGGATCGCGTTCCCGCTGGCCGAGGCGCACGCTCGCCTGCACGCCGCCAGGCTCGTGGTGTACGAGGCGGCCGCCCGGTACGACGAGGGCCTCCCGTGTGGGGAGCAGGCGAACCTGGCGAAATGGCTGGCGGCCGATGCCGGCTACCAGGCCGCCGACCAGGCCGTTCAGACCCACGGCGGGTTCGGCTACGCCAAGGAATATGACGTCGAGCGGTGGTGGCGCGAGGCTCGTCTCATGCGCATCGCGCCGATCTCTCAGGAGCTCGTGCTCGCGTACGTCGCCGAGCACGTCCTCGGTCTGCCGCGGTCGTACTGATGTCACTCGAGCCGCGCGACCTGGCCACCGACGTCGAGCGCGACCAGGCGATCGCCGCGCTCCGCCACCACACCGCGGCGGGGCTGCTCTCTCTCGATGACTTCGCCGAGGGAGTCGAGCGGGTCCTCGTTGCGGAGACGCGCGCCGATCTCGTGGCGATCACGTCGAACCTGCCCGCGATCCCGGAACCGAGCGCACCGCCGAGCGAGTTCCCGCGGCGCTGGGCCGTCGGCGTGCTCTCCGGGGAGCGCGTGCGCGGCCCGTGGCGGCTCGAAGACCATCTGCACGCGGTCGCCTGCCTGGGGAGCGTCGAAGTCGATCTGTGCGACGCGCTCGTCGTCGGCGACGAGGCCACCATCTACGTCGTCGCGATCCTCGGCGGCGTCGAAGTGCAGGTGCCCGAAGGCATCCCCGTCGAGCTGAGCGGCTTCGCGGTGATGGGCTCGAAGCAACACAAGGTGCGGCGTGCAGACGTGATCCCCGGGATGCCGCGCGTGCGGGTGCGCGCGTTCGCGCTGTTCGGTGGCGTCACGGTGCGAACTCGCAAGCTTCGCAAGGGCCTGCGCGGCCGGCGCAAGCACGAGTGACCGTTGCCGCGGTCGTGCTCGCCGCGGGCGGCGGCACGCGATTCATCGCCGACCACCACAAGCTGCTCGCCGACCTGCGCGGCCGACCAGTCGTGGCGTGGGCGCTCGAGCACGCTCTGGAAGCGGGGCTCGACGAGACCGTCGTCGTGACGGGCGCCGTCGAGGTGCCGGCAGAGCCGGGCGTGACGATGCTCCACAACCCCGACTGGCAACAGGGACAGGCGACGTCTTTGCAGGTCGCGTTGCGTCATGCCGATGCGCGAGGGCACGACGCGATCGTGGTCGGGATGGGCGATCAACCCGGCGTTCCTCCCGACACCTGGCGGGCCGTCGCGTCCGTGGTGGCGCCCATCGTCGTGCCGACCTACGACGGCCAGCGAGGGTCGCCGGTGCGCTTGGCCAGGACCATCTGGCCACTGCTGCCGCACGAGGGCGATGAGGGCGCCCGGGTGCTCATGCGCAGCCAGCCCGATCTCGTAACCGAAGTAGCGTGCTCCGGCGATCCCGCCGACATCGACACCGTGGAGGATCTGAAGCGATGGAGCTGACGAACGAGTTCCGGGTCGAGCGGCCGGTTGACGAGACGTGGGCTGTGCTGACCGATGTCGAGCGCATCGCCCCGGCGCTGCCCGGAGCCCAGCTGCAGGAGATCGAGGGCGACGAGTACCGCGGCATCGTCAAGGTGAAGGTTGGTCCGATCACCGCGCAGTACAAGGGCAAGGCCACGTTCGTCGAGAAGGACGACACCAACCACAAGGCCGTGCTGAAGGCCGAGGGTCGCGACACAAAGGGGCAGGGCAACGCCTCGGCGCTCATCACGGCGTCGCTGGTGCCCGACGCAACGGGCACGAAGGTGACAGTGCACACCGACCTCACCGTCACCGGCAAGGTGGCGCAGTTCGGCCGCGGGCATCATGGCCGACGTCAGCACGAAGCTGCTGAACCAGTTCGTCGAACAGCTCGAGACGACGATCCTCGCCGGCGACGCCCACCCCGTGGAAGGAGCCTCCCTCGCCGCCGCTCCTCTCGCCGAGCCCAAGTCATCGCCGAATGGCGCCGACGCCGCGGAGGGTCCCACGATCCGTCGCCTCGACATGCCCGAGGCTGAGCCGGTCGACCTGATGGACGCGGCCGGGGCGTCGGTCGCGAAGCGCGTGGTGCCGCTCGCGATCGGTGGGCTCGTACTGCTGCTGTTCGTCCGTGGGCTGCGTCGCCGCCGATCGTCGTAGGCCGCGTCATGGCGGCATCGGTCAGTGACGTCGAGGTCGTCACCGAGCTGCTCGGCCGCACGCCGCAATGCGAGTTCGATGTCGTCGTCCGCGATCGTGATGGAAGTCCGGTGGTGATCCGAAACGCGCCGCTGCTCGACGACGGGACGCCCATGCCCACCCGGTACTGGTTGGTGGGACGCAAGGAGTCAGAGGCGGTGAGCCGGTTGGAGTCGCGTGGTGGCGTGCGGGCGGCAGAGCGGGCAGTCGCACCTGCCGAGCTCGCGGCGGCGCATGAGCGCTACGCGGCTGAGCGCGACGCGGCGATCCCCGCGGACCACGTGGGTCCACGTCCCTCGGGCGGTGTCGGAGGGACGCGCACGGGCGTGAAGTGCCTGCACGCGCACTACGCCGCGCACCTCGCGGGTCTCGACGACCCCGTTGGGCGTTGGGTCGCCGCGGAGCTCTCCTGAGCATGCCCTCGCTCTCTGCTCCCGTTGCGGTCGTCGACTGCGGCACCAACTCGATCCGCCTTCTCGTGAAGACGGGATCGGTGATCCTCGAGCGCCGCATGGAGACCACGCGTCTCGGTCGCGACATCGATCGCAGCCGGGCACCTCGATCCCGACGGCGTCACGCGCACGCTCGAGGTGCTCGCGGAGTACCGAGACCTGATCGAGGCTCACGGGGCTCGCGCGGTGCGCGCCGTTGCGACGCAAGCCGTGCGCGAGGCGACGGACGGCGGCCGCGTTCGTCGACGCGGCGACGGAGGTCATGGGGCCGCCGCTCGAGGTGCTGAGCGGCAACGACGAGGGGCGGCTCGCCTACGCCGGCGCGACGAGCGAGCTCGATCCCGACCTGGGCCCGTTCCTGCTCCTCGACATCGGGGGAGGATCGACGGAGCTCGCCACCGCCGACGCCGCGATGTCCATTCCGGTGGGCAGCGTGCGCCTGTCGGAGCAGCAGCTCCGCTCCGACCCTCCCGCACCTGAGGAGCTGTCGAACGCGATCGCGCTCGTCGACGCGTATCTCGACGACGTGCTCCGCGAGGTCCCCGCCGTCACCGAGGCCCGCACGATGGTCGGCACCGGCGGCACGATCACCACCGTCGCGGCGGTCGAGATCGGCCTGCCGAGCTACGACCGGGACGCGATCCACCAGTTCGTGCTGACGAAGGAAGCGGCTGAAGACGTGTACCGCACGCTCGCGACCGAGCGTCTCGTCGACCGGGTGCACAACCCAGGACTGCCGCGTGACCGGGCCGACATCATCGTCGGAGGATGCTGCGTGCTCGTCGCGGTGCATGCGGCGGTTCGACTTCAAGGCGTGCGTCGTCTCGGAGACCGACCTCCTCGACGGCATCGCCGCCGAGCTCATGGGCTAGCCGGCGGCGCCACCTGGTTGAAGACCTCGTCGGCGAGCGCGACACCTCGGTCGACTGAGAGTGAGCGTCCCTCGGTCTCGAGCGCGACGTACCGGGTCTCGCCGAGCTCGCTCCACGCATCGGCGAGCATCTCGTTGCTGAGCTGGCGGTCGTCGGGCATGAGCGTGAAGCCGATCCGCTCCAGGATCACGTCGGCCGAGGCGTGGAGCAGCACCGCGGTGTCGTTTTGCTTCCGATCGTGAGCGAGTCGCGCCGCGATGATGAACGCGAACGCCGTGTAGATGTCGATGCCGAGCTCGGCAGAGAGGCGGAGCGCCTCGCGCTGGTACGTCGCCGCGGCGATGTCGTCGTTGACGCGGATCGTGTACTCCGCTGCCGCGCAGAGAGACCCGACGAGCGCGACATAGTCGCCCGTCTGCCGTGACAGCTCGATCGCCTCCGTCGCGAGCGCGATCTCGTCGCCCTCTCCGAGCGCGTTGCGCAGCATCGAGAGCCACCACAGCGCGTCGGCCCGTGCGGTCAGGTCCGAGGTCTGCTGCAGCTCCTCCTCGACCCGACGAGTCGCATCGAGCAGTGACTCCCGGTCGCGCCGGTAGAGCGCGACCGTGGTGATGCCGCCCGTGGCGCTCACCGTGCCCCATCGATCCTGCGGTGCCCACGGTGTCGAGGATGGTGATCGCCCGTTGGATCAGTGCGTCGGCCTCTTCGAGCGCGCCCGCATTGGCGTGGAGACCGGCGATGCGCGAGAGCAGCCGCGCCAGGCTGGGCAGCGGCACGATGTCGCCGGAAACCAGCGAGTCGGCCTCCCGGCGGGCCAGCTCGTGCCGGCCGATCGCGGAGCGATGGTCGCTCACGATCCACGCGAGCCCGTAGGCCTCGTCCGGCGCTTCGGACACGAGGCGCCGACACGAGGTCGACCATCGTGTCGGTCTCGAGCACGACGCCGTTGATCCACTCGCGCTGCCCACGTATCGACGGGGGGAACCGGTCGAGATAGTGCCCAGCGAGTGCACGGCGCGTCGCAGCGCCGTCGCCGCTCGCGCCCAACTTCTCGTCGGCGTAGGCCCTGACCGTCTCGAGGAGTCGATACCGAGTGTTGCCCGCAGTGCGTTCGACGTTGACCAACGAGGAGTCGGAGAGCGACCAGACGAGGTCGGGGACGTCGGCGGCCTCAAAACCGCTGTGCCCGACTGCGGCGGATGCCGCCCGCAGGTCGAAGCTGCCGCTGAAGACTGAAAGTCGCGCCAAGGCGGCCTGCTCGGCGTCGCTCAGCAGCTCGTAGTCCCAGTCGAGGAGCCCCTGCATCGTGCGCTGTCGGGCGGGAGCGCTCGGGTCGCGCCCTCGCAAGAGCTGGAAGCGCTGCCGGAGTCCGTCGAGGATCTCTGGCGGGGAGAGAACGGTGAGGCGAGCGGCCGCGAGCTCGATCGCCAGCGGCATGCCGTCGAGATGCCGGCAAATCTCGCCGACGATCCGCTCGTCGCCGGCGTTCGCGGCCAGGTCGGGCACTTGCGCGCCAGCACGGTCGACGAAGAGCCGCACCGAATCGTCGCTCGTGGGGAGTGGACCGATTCGCCACACGTCTTCGTTTGCCGAAGGCGAGCGGCCTTCGGCTCGTCGCCAGGATGCCCACCGCGGGGCACCCGCCCAGCACCTCGGTCGCGAGTCGGGCAGTGGCGAGTGGCACGCGCTCACAGCTGTCGAGGATCAGGAGCGCGCTTCGCTCCGAGAGGTGCTCGAGCACGACGGAGCGGTCGTCGCGCTCACCACCGGACACGCCGAGCGCGTCGGCAATCGCGGCGGCGACGAGGCGGCCATTCGTCGCCTTCGAGAGGTCTGCGATCCAGACGCCATCTGCCCACTCGCGTGCGAGCCGAAGGCCGAGCTCCACCGCGAGGCGTGTCTTGCCCATGCCTCCCGGTCCCACGATGGTGAGCAGCCCGACCCGCGCCGACGCGGCCCGCGAGCTCGTCGATCGCGTCGTCGCGGCCGACGAAGGTTGTCGTCGGTGCGACGAGGTTGTGCCCGTGAGCTGGCACGGCGCGCACCGGAACCGGGTGCGTCAGCAGACCGCCACGGGGCACGACGGCCGAGAGGGTGACCGGCTGCTCGAAGTCGCGGAGGCGGAACGATCCGACGCGATCGATCGTGACCTGAGCAGTCTCGCCGGCGGCGACGACTGCTTCGTCGGACGCGAGCACGAACCCGCCATTTGCCGCAGCGACAACGCGCGATGCCTGATGCAGGGCGAGCGCGATGTAATCGCCGTCGTGGGGGAAGGCCATGCCGGTGTGCACGCCGATGCGCACGCGGATGGCGGCTTCCTCGGGCCACGGGTGGGCCGCGATCGCCTGCTGCGCGGCAACTGCCGCGGCGAGTGCGTCGGCGGCCGACTCGAACGCCACGAGAAACGAGTCGCCGACGGTCTTGACCTCGACGCCTCCGTACGCCGCCCAGACCTTGCGCAGGACGGCGTTGTGTTGCTCGAGCAGCGGGGGATAGGCGTCACCCAGCCGCCGGAACAGCTTCGTAGACCCCTCGATGTCGGTGAACAGAAAGGTCACGAGGCCGGAGGGCAGGGTCTCGACCGGGCTCACGGGATTCCAGCCTGCCAGCCCGGCGGGGGTCCCCAAATCCGAGCCGGAGAGCCAAATGGCCCATTTCCCGGGACTACCCGCCGCCGATTGGCAACGCATGGATGTCCGGCGGTTTGCCGAATGCATCGAGCGGTTGACGGCGCAGGAGATCGACGCGATCGCATCAGCCCACCGGGCTCTCGGCGCTTCGGTCGCCGACGAGGTCGAGGCCTGGCAGGTTCTGCTCGCGGTCGACCGGGGGCTCAAGGCCGCGCACCGCACGCGTGAGGCCGGTCTCATTGCAGCGTCGGTGCGGCAGTCGGTTCTGCGGGCGGCCGAACGCGGTGACCGGGAGCTGCCCGACGGAGAGGTGACCGAGGTGGCGCGCTTCGCAGGCGATGTCGCGCGGTCGTTGGTCGCTGAGCCGCTCGTCGATGGTTGCCTGTGCGATGTCATCGAGCGCTGGGCGGCGTTGTTCGCCGAGCGCGGCGCCGCTGTCGCTGCCTGACACGACGCGCTCACACCGTCCGCTGCGCTCGTTGCGCCGGGCTGCAGTCGCTCCGACCCATGTCAACGTCCATCGGTAGCATGCCGCGGTGCCCGAGCCCATCGTCGATCGCGTCCTCATGGGTCCCGGTCCGTGCAACCCCTATCCGGAGGTCGTCGACGCGCTCGACGAGGCCGATGCTCGGCCATCTCGACCCCGAGTTCCTGACGATCCTCGACGAGACGTGTGATCGGTTGCGGTCGGTGTTCCGCACCGACAACGCGCTCACGTTGCCGATCAGCGGCACCGGGTCGGCCGGCATGGAGGCCTCGTTCGTCAACGTCGTCGAGCCTGGCGACGTCGTCGTGATCGGTGTCAACGGCGTCTTCGGGCAACGAATGTGCGACGTCGCGGCCCGGTGCGGAGCCGAGGTCGTGCGGGTCGAGGCCGAGTGGGGCCGGCCGATCGATCCCGAGGCGCTCGCGGCCGCGCATCCGCAGCCCGAAGGTGATCGCCGTCGTCCATGCGGAGACGTCGACCGGGGTGCGCAGCGACATCGAGCCGCTCGGCTCGCTGAAGGGGGACGCGCTGCTGCTCGTCGACTGCGTGACCTCGCTCGGCGGCATTCCCGTCGAGATCGACGCGTGGGGCGTCGACATCGCGTACAGCGGCACGCAGAAGTGCCTCGGCGTGCCGCCCGGTCTCTCGCCGCTGACGATGTCGGACCGTGCGCGTGATCGCTTCGTCGAGAAGTCGCAGTCGTGGTACCTCGACCTCAAGATGATCTCGCAGTACGTGTCGGCGGGCGGTGGCCGTACCTATCACCACACGGCGCCGATCTCGATGATCTTCGCTCTGCACGCCGGCCTCGGCGCAGTGCTCGACGAGGGCCTCGACGCAGCGCAGTCGCGCCACGCCGAGTGTGGAGCGCTCGTGCAGGACGGCCTCGAGAAGCTCGGGTTCCGTCTGTTCGCCGAGGAGGGCCATCGCCTCCCCGAGCTCACCACGGCCTGGGTGCCCGAGGGCGTCGACGAGGCGGCGGTGCGGCGCCGGCTGCTCGAGCGCTACGGCATCGAGATCGGCGGCGGGCTCGGCGCGTACGCGGGCAAGGTGTGGCGGATCGGGTGCATGGGGCACACCGCTCGGCCCCGCAACGTCACGCTCTTGCTCGGCGCGCTCGAGGAGTGCCTCGCCCGATGATCCGACTCTTCGGGCGGAGAGTCATGCTCCGCCCCCTCGTTGGCAGCGACTTCATGCAGTGGAGCGAAGTGCGCGTGCGTAACCAGGACTGGTTGTTGAAGTGGGAGCCGATGCGCATCGCCGGGACGCCCGATCCGTCGATCGATCGCGAGGCGTTCGCCGTGCGATGCAGCGCCCGCGAGCGGGAACGTCAGCTCGGAGCCGGCTATGGATTCGGCATCTTCATCGAGGGCCGGTTCGCCGGCGAGATCAACCTCAACTCCGTGCATCGCGGGCCGTTCCAGAACGCGTACATCGGCTACTGGATCGACGAGGCCCATGCTGGCGAGGGTTACACGCCCGAGTCGCTCGTCGTGGTGTTGCGTTACGGATTCGAGGAGCTCGGTCTGCACCGCTTGCAGGTGGCGATCATCCCGAGGAACAAGGCGAGCCGTCGTGTCGTCGAGAAGCTCGACATGCGCGAGGAAGGCGTCGCGCTGCGGTACCTCGAGATCAACGGCGTGTGGGAAGACCACGTGCGTTATGCGATGACGGCCGAAGAGTGGGACGAGCGGCGAGACGAGCTGCTGACGGAGTGGACCTGAGATGATCCAGCGCGTGGGTCAGCGCGTGGTCAGCGCTTGGCGATCTTCGCCTGTAGCGCAGCGAGCCGCTCGCGGAACCACGGTTGCTGCGTGGACCAAACCTGCGGCGTCAGCTCGCGGCTCACGGCTTCGTCATGCGAGTCGATCGTCGCCATCGCCGCGAGCGTTTCCTTCACCGTGATGACGAGCTCGCGCGGCCCGTCGGCGGCCTTCGCGGCGAGGGCGTGGGCGGCTTCCGCGAGGTCGGCGTCGTCGACGCACCGGTAGGCGAGTCCGACCCGCTCGGCGGCCGGCCCGTCGAGCACCTCACCGAAGAGCACCGCCGCGGCGGCCACCTGCGGGCCGACGACCCGGCGCAACATCCATGTGTGCCCCCCGCCCGGGTGCAGCCCGATCTGGACGAAGCGGGTGTCGAACTTCGCCCGCGTGCCGGCGACGCGGACATCGCACCCGAGCGCCATGTTCATGCCGGCGCCGACGGCGGCGCCGTTCACGGCCGCGACGGTCGGCAGAGGCGAGCGCGCGATCCGCAGGAAACCTTCGTAGATCGAGCGGAACCCGGGCCCGTCACCGGTGCCGCCGAGGTTGCCGAGGTCGGCACCGGCGCAGAACGCGGGGGCGCGCCGGTCACGACGATCGCGCCGACTCCCTCGTCCGACTCGATCTGATCCATGGCGGCGACGATGTCGTCGACCATGGGGAGCGTGAGCGCGTTGCGGCGCTCCGGGTCGTCGAGCGTGAGGGTGGCGACGCGATCGGCGATGTCGACGTGCACGAGGGTCATGCAGGGAGTCTGTCACCGCACCGGCGCGCCGCGCCCCTCGTGACGGGCGCCCGGCGCCGTTCGTGGTAGCCGCGCGGCGCCCTCGGTGACGACGCATGGCGTCCTTCCCTGAGCGTTGCGCCGTACGCTGGCCGCAATGTCTGACCGGCGTCGCGAGCAATCCACACCTCCGCCCATCGACGCGGATGCCCTCGCCCGCCACACCTTCTCGAGCTCGTTCCGCGGCTACGACATCGATGAGGTGCGCGCCTATCTCCTCGCGCTCGCCGAAGACGTGCGCGTGATGACCGAGCACACCTCTTGGCTGACGGTCGAGCTCGCCGACGCCGAGCGGCGCGCGACCGCCCATGTCGAGCTCGACGAGAACAGGCTGACCGAGCTCCTTGGAGAGGAGACCGCGCGCGTGCTGGCGACGGCGCGTGAGGCCGCGGCGTCGATCCGGGAGCGTTCCGAGACCGAGGCCGACCGCGTGGTGTCGGCGGCGAACGAGCAGGCGAGCGCGATACGCACCGAAGCGCTGTCCGACGCCATTCGACATCGCGAGCGAGCGGAGACGGCCGCGTTGGCGGAGGTCGAAGCCGCGAAGGCACATGGCCGCCAGCTCATCACCGACGCGCAGGCGTTGCGTGAGCGCGTGCTCGCCGATCTCACTCGTCGGCGTGACGCCGGGCGTGCGCAGATCGCGCACCTCAAGGAGGGGCGCGATCGCCTGCTCGGTGCATATGAGATCGTGCGCCGCACACTCGAACAGGCCGTCGACGAGCTGCGTACCGCGGCGCCCGAGGCGCGTGCGATCGACGTCGCGGCGCAGGCGGTCGCACTGTCACCACCAGCTCCAGTCGAAGACGAGACCGAGGGCATCCGCATCCTCACGCCACCCGCGCCCGAACCCGAACCGGGTGCTGAGGTCGTGGTGGTGGTCGAGGCGGTCTCGGTTGACGATGTCGTCGTCGAGGAGGTCGTCGCGGTCGCGGTCGTCGAGGAGATCACCGAGGAGAGTGCGGTGATCGCGAGTGACCCGACGCTCGACGAGTCGGTCGATGATCTGTTCGCGCGCATCCGCGCCGCGCGCGCCGACGAAGTCGCGAAGGCCGAGGAAGTCCTGGCCGAACCCGACGCCGATGAAGCCGCACCCGCAGACGAACCCGCAGCCGATTCTCTTGGCGAAACGGGGTCGCTTTCACCCGAAAGCGCCAAGGAAACCAGCCCGGTCGAGCCGGGCGCGGACGACGCGGGGCCGGCGATCGACGTGTTCGAGCAGCGGGCCGAGGCGCTGGTCCCGATCGAGGCGTCCTTGACCCGCAAGCTCCGCCGGGTGCTGGCCGACGAGCAGAACGAGGCCCTGGACCGCCTGCGCCAGGGATCCAAGCTGCCCGGGCTCGACGCCCTCGTCGGATCACCCGCAGAGCACGGCGGGCGCTACGCCGAGGCGGCCCGGGACGACCTGGAGGCGGCCGCCCGGTCGGGGGCCGAGCTCATCGGTCACCCCAATGGAACTGGGGCACCCGATCTTGACGATGTGATGACAGCTCTCGGCGCCGCGGTGGGTGAGCCGCTGCGCGAGCGCCTCACCGCGTGCCTGTCTGACGCCGGGGGAGACCTCGACGAGGCGACCGAGCTGGTTCGTGCCGCATATCGCGAATGGAAGACGCAACGACTCGAGGCCGCCGCTGCGGATGCGCTGCTCGCAGCATTCAGCCGGGGAGCGTTCAACGCCGCACCCGAAGGATGCACGTTGCGGTGGCTCGTGGCTCCTGATCAACCTCCATGCCCCGACGCTGACGACAATGCGCTCGCCGGCGACCTCGACCGAGGCCAACCGTTCCCGACTGGGCACCTGCATGCGCCGGCGCATCCCGGGTGCCGATGCCAGGTCGTGATCGTGCCCCGTTAGGCTCGCCCGTCGATGCGAGCCCCGAGTGATCTTCGGCGTCGTAAGACGCGCTCGAACCGCGGCCGCGTCATGCTCATTGTCCTGGCGGTCGCCCTCGTCCTGCTGATCACGTCGCTCCGCGGCCTCGCCGGCTTCTACACCGACTACCTGTGGTTCGACTCGCTCGGATTCTCGGGTGTGTTCCGTCACGTGCTCGGCGCCAAGATCGCGTTGGCCCTGATCTTCACGGCGCTGTTCTTCGTTCTTTGTTGGATCAACCTCTGGATCGCGGACCGGATCGCACCCCGGTTTCGTCCCGCTGGTCCCGAGGAAGAGTTCGTCGAGCGCTACCAGGAGCTGATCGGGCGTCGCACCGGCCTCGTTCGCATCGTCGTCTCCCTGCTGTTCGGACTGATCGCGGGCGTCGGCACGTCGAGCCAGTGGAAGGACTGGATCCTCTTCACGAACCGCGTCGACTTCGGTGTGGCCGATCCGCTCTTCGACACGGACATCGGCTTCTACGTCTTCACGCTGCCGTTCCTGCGGTTCCTCGTGAACTGGCTGTTCGCGGCCGTGCTGATCGTGATCATCATCACGGCGGTCGCCCACTACCTGAACGGTGGCATCCGGGTGCAGACACCCGGGCAGCGCGTGACGCCGCAGGTGAAAGCCCACCTGTCGGTGCTGCTTGCCGCGTTGGCCCTCCTGAAAGGCGTGGCGTACTGGCTCCAGCGCTACGAGCTGACGTTCTCGTCACGAGGATTCGTCAACGGTGCCGGATACACCGACACCAAGGCACAGCTCCCTGCGATCAACCTGCTGATCCTCATCTCGTTCGGCGCCGCCGTGTTGCTGATCGTCAACATCCGCCGTCGGGGCTGGGTTCTCCCCGTCATCGCGGTCGGGTTGTGGGCGTTCATCGCGGTCATCGCGGGCGCGGCCTATCCAGCGTTCATCCAGCGGTTCCAGGTCGAGCCGGCCGAGTCGACCAAGGAGCTGCCCTACATCGCCCGCAACATCGAGGCGACGCGCGCTTCCCTGGGACTCGACGCCGTCTCGACCGAAGACTTCGCGCTCACTCAGGACGTCACTGCCGCGGACCTCACGGTCGACGACCCGACGTTGCAGAACGTGCGCTTGCTCGACCCGAACATCGTGCTGCCCACGTTCCAGCGCGTGCAGGGCATCCGCAGCTTCTACCAATTCAACGACCTCGACGTCGACCGTTACACGGTCGACGGAAACACCGAGCAAGTCGTGCTCGGCATCCGCGAGCTCAACTCGTCCGACCTTCCGCAGGACACCTGGGAGGGCCGTCACCTCGCGTACACGCACGGGTACGCGCTGGCCGCGGCCTCGGCGAACAACGTGACGGTCGACGGTCGCCCCGACTTCGTCGTGAAGGACCTTCCCCCGACGGGCGATCTCCCCGTGAACCAAGCGGCCGTGTACTTCGGCGAGAACCTGTCGGCGTACGTCGTCGTCGACACCGATCGCGACGAGGTCGACTACGTCAAGGAAGACGGCACGACACAGACCACGCGCTACAGCGGCGACGGCGGAGTGAGCATGGGCTCGTTCTTCCGGCGCGCCGCGTTCGCCCTGCGCTTCGGTGACATCAACCCGCTGATCTCGAACTTCATCACCGGTGAGTCGAAGATCCTCTATGTCCGCGACGTGAGCGAGAGGGTGCGGATTCTCGCACCGTTCCTCGACTTCGACGCCGATCCGTACCCGGTGGTCGTCGACGGGAAGCTGTTGTGGGTCATCGACGGATACACGACGACCGACCAGTTCCCGTACGCACAGCGGGCGGTGACGGGGCAGCTTCCCGACGGCAGCGACCTGGGGCACCGGTTCAACTACATCCGCAACTCCGTGAAGGCGGTGGTCGACGCCTACGACGGCACGGTCACGTTCTACGTGGTCGACCCGACGGACCCGCTGATCCGCGCCTACCAGAAGGCATTCCCCGAGCTGTTCACCGACGAGTCGCAGATGACCGAAACGCTGCGCGCGCACCTGCGCTACCCCGAGGATCTCTTCCGGGTGCAGACGACCATGTGGGCCCGCTACCACATCGAGGACGCCGCCGAGTTCTACAGCCAGAGCGACGCGTGGAACGTGGCGCAGGATCCGGGCACGGTCGCCGGCATCGTGAACACGACGCAGACGACCGACGCACAGGGCCGCGTCGGTCCCGGAGCCGAGCAGCGCATCGACCCCTACTACCTGCTGATGCAGCTGCCCGGTGAGGAAGATCTGAGCTACGTGCTGTTGCGGCCGTTCGTGCCGTTCTCCGACAACGACAGCCGCAAGGAGCTCGTCGCGTTCATGACGGCGTCGAGCGATCCCGATGACTACGGCGAGCTCAAGGTCTTCGTGATGCCGCGCAACCGGTTGCCGGATGGTCCCGCGCTCGTCGCCGCGAACATCGCGTCGGAAGAGGAGATCTCGGCCGAGCTCACGCTGCTCGACCAGCAGGGCTCGCAGGTGCGGCAGGGCAACCTCTTGTTGGTGCCGGTCGGGGAGTCACTGCTGTACGTGCGCCCGCTGTACACGCAGGCGTCGGGCGCGACTGCGGTGCCGGAGCTGAAGAAGGTGATCGTCACCTTCAACGGCAACAGCTACATGCGCGACACATTGCCCGAGGCCCTGATCGCGGCGTTCGGCGAAGCGCCGCCGGTCGAGCCTGAGCCGGGCGAGGGCGAGACGGAGACGCCTCCTGACGAAGGTGGCGACGACGGCGGCACGACGACGCCGCCAGTGAGCGGTTCGGTGGCCGACTTGCTCGCGCAGGCCGACGAGAAGTTCACCGAAGCCGAGCAGGCGTTGCGCGACGGCGACCTTGCCGCCTACCAACTCGCGATCGACGAGGCGCGTGACCTCGTCGCCGAGGCGGCCGAGGCGGCGGGGCAGGAAGCCGACGGCGCAACGACGACCTCCACGACCGCGACGAGCTCGACGACGACATCCGTCGCCTCCGCGTAGCCCCCCGCCGGTTTTCTTGGCGCGAGCGGGTCGCAGAGACCCGAGACCGCCAAGAGAAGCGGCGTTACGGGTAGGTGTGCCTGACCTCGGTGAGGTCGATGACCTGCATCTCGCCCGGGTCGACTGGCGAGATGTCGGCATACGCGGCGTCTGCGGTGTCCGCGACATGGCCGATGCCGTCCTCGGCGTGACCGATGGCGTTGCCGTTCGCGTTGCCGTTCGTCTGCGCGAGCCGCACGGCGTCGACCGCCCTGGCGAGCTCTTCGCGAAGGTCGATCGAGAGGCGGGCCAGATCGTGGGCGAGTCGAGCGCTCTGCTCGCGTATCTCATCGATGTCAGCGCGACTCGGCGCACTCGACATCATCAGCTCGCGGCCGTCGACCCGCTGCTCCATCGTCTCGACCCGCTTGCGAAGCTGCGCGGTGTGCGTGGCCAGCGAGACAAGTGCTCGCTCCATCCGCGTCGTGCGAGTGAGGACGGGAAAGGTCGCGTCATTCCACGGCGCGAGCAACTCGGCCAGTGTCGGACCAGCCGGCGCGGGAGCTTTACGGCGTCGCCACCCCATCCTCGTGAGGCTACTGACGACCGGTCAGCAAACGGGGGACCTCGACACCTAGTTGGAGTGCGCCCAGACTCCATCCCAGATCGTGCGCACATCCGCGTCGGGATCGTTCACGAGTCGGATCGGGACGTCGAAGTCCATCGTCGGGCGCGTGTCGGGATCGTGGCGTGGCCACGCGGGCAGGTTTCCCCCGCTCGGATCGCCGGTCTTCGCGAACCGCACCCACGCCCCGTGCATCTCGCGCGCGAGCTCCACGGGCGGGTTCTCGCCCAGGAATGCCGTCAGGTCGACGCGGTCGAACATCAGGGGAATGTCGAGCGCGTGGCACGCGCCAAGGTTGCCGTCCAGGATCGGCGTGCGCCACGACAGGCGATACGACCAGACGTTCTCGTTGTGCCCGCGCTGCGCGTCGGCGAGGCGCTCCGCGGGGATCGTGAACATGGCGTCGGTCCAAATCGCGATGCTCACCTCGCGTTCGTCGAGGTCGGGATGCGCAGCTGCGTACACCTTGCGCACGTCGTCGTCGCCGCGTCCGGTCGGGCCGAACCAGCGGCTCGGCTCGGGGATGGGGATGAGCGACTGCATGGCCTCCGGCATCGCCCAGATGAACAGGCGACACTCCTCGGCGCATGTGCCGATCAGCAGGTCGACGTCGGCAGCCGCGCCGGACGCGACGAGATCGATTGGAGTGCGATCGCGGGTCACGCCGTCGATCATCGGCATGAACGGCATGGCCATGCCCGCGTCGTCACCGAGCAGTGCCGTGCCCTCCCCGTACGAGAGCTGCATCGCGAGATCGACGAAGCGTTGCGCGGGCACCGCCCGCAGCGCGTCCCAGTCGCCCGGCGTCACACCCAGGATCTCGAGCGTCCGGACAGTCACCCGCTGTGCCGTCGACGCAGGAAGGTTGTGGCTCGCCGCGCCCGACTGCGGGATCGCACGGTGGAACAAACCCTTTGCGGCAGGTGTGCCGAGCAGCGTGCCGACGCTCATGCCGCCGGCGGACTCACCGAAGATCGTCACGTTGTTCGGGTCGCCGCCGAACGCTGCGATGTTGTCGCGCACCCACCGAAGCGCGGCGACCTGATCGAGGATGCCGAGGTTGCCGGTGCCGCTCGCCCCCTCGAAGAGCTCGTCGAGGTACAGGAACCCGAGGGCGTGCAACCGATAGTTGATTGACACGTACACGACGCCGTCGCGTGCGAACGGCGTGCCGTCGTAGAGCTGGGTCGAGCCACTGCCGCCGCTGAACGCGCCGCCATGTATCCAGACCATGACCGGTCGCGATCCGTCGAGGGAGGGAGTGGTGACGTTGAGGTAGAGGCAGTCCTCGTCCATCACCTGGTCGGCCTCCATCACCGCGGACAGGGGACCCTCGAGCTGCATCGCAATCTGCGGGCAGATCGGGCCGAACTTCGTGGCGTCGCGCGTGCCCGTCCACGGCCCCGGCGGCTGCGGCGGCGCGAACCTCAGCTCGTCCACCGGCGGCGCCGCGAACGGCACTCCCCGGAAGTGGACGACCCCGTCCTGCTCGAATCCCTCGACGTCCCCGGCGGTGGTGCGCGCGATCGGCATGCGCCAAGGCTAGATCCCGCGCCGAAATCATGGCGACGGTGCGAGACTTGGGGCATGTGTCGAAGCATCATCACGCTCCGCCGTCCCGAGCCCGATGTGACCTCCGAGGAGTGCGAGGCCGCGGCCCGGCAGTACGTCCGCAAGATCAGTGGCTACCGCACCCCGTCGAAGGCGAACGAGGCGGTCTTCGAGAAGGCCGTCGCGGACATCGCCCACATCACCGAGCACCTGCTCGAGGACCTCGTGGTGGGTGCCCGCCACTGATCCTTTAGCGTCGGGGCATGGCCAGCGAACCCGATGTGATCGACCTGTCCATCGAGGAGGCCGGGCGGGTCTTCACCGATCCGACCGCGTACGCCGAACGAACCTCGCTTCTACGCGGCATGCGCGCTGCTCCGGCGCGAGGCTCCCGTGCACCGCGTCGAAGCCGAGGACTTCTATCCCTTCTACGCGGTGACCAAGCACGCCGACGTGATGGAGGTCGAACGGCAGCACGAGCGGTGGCTCAACGCGCCCCGTCCCCTCCTCGGCCCGAAGGCCGGCGATGACCAGCGTGCCGCCACCGGGGATGTGTTGCGGACGCTCATCCACATGGACGCTCCCGATCATCCCGTCTACCGACACATCGCGTCGGACTGGTTCCTTCCGAAGTCGCTGTCGCGTCTCGACGACCGCATCGCCGAGCTCGCCAAGCGGTATGTCGACCGCATGGCCGACCTCGGGGGCGAATGCGACTTCGTCACCGACGTCGCCGTCCACTACCCGCTGTACGTGATCCTCTCGATCCTCGGCCTGCCCGGAGGAGGACTTCCCCCGCCTCTTGAAGCTCACCCAGGAGCTGTTCGGCGCCGCCGACCCGGAGATGGCCCGCGGCACCACTCCCGAAGAGCTCATGCAGACGCTGCAGGACTTCTTCCAGTACTTCGTCGCGCTCACCGAGGATCGTCGTGCCCACCCGACCGACGACTTGGCGTCGGTGATCGCCAACGCGGAGCTCGAACGGCGCGCCCATCGGCATCTTCGAGGCGGTGAGCTATTACGTGATCGTCGCGACCGCCGGACACGACACGACCTCGTCGTCGATCGCGGGAGGACTGCACGCGCTGCTGCAGCATCCCGACCAGCTCGAGCGACTGATTGGCGATCCCGGTCTCGTGACCACCGCAGTCGACGAGATGATCCGCTGGGTGACGCCGGTGAAGCAGTTCATGCGCACCGCGACCGAGGACTACGTGCTGCGCGGCGTGCCCATCGCGGCGGGAGAGTCGGTGCTGCTGTCGTACCCCTCCGCAAACCGCGACGAGGAGGTGTTCGAGCACCCCGACCGCTTCGACGTCGGGCGCAATCCGAACAAGCACGTCGCGTTCGGCTTCGGCGCGCACTACTGCCTCGGCGCGCAGCTCGCGCGCATGGAGGGACGCGCGATCTACAACGAGCTGATCCCGCGGCTGAAGTCGATCGAGCTCGCGGGCGAACCGTCGTACATGCAGACGCTGTTCGTCGGCGGACCGAAGCATCTCCCGATCCGCTACGAGCTCGTGTAGATACAGGCGAGCGAGGAGGCCCGATGAAATACAGGAAGCTCGGTACCACGGGCATGGACGTCAGCCCGATCTGTCTCGGCTGCATGAGCTACGGCGTGCCGAGCCGGGGTGGCCATCCGTGGTCGCTCGACGACGAGGCGGCGCGTCCGTTCATTCAGCGAGCGCTCGATGGCGGCATCAACTTCTTCGACACAGCGAACGTCTACTCGGACGGCACGAGCGAGGAGATCGTCGGCCGTGCCCTCGCCGACTTCGCCCGCCGTGAGGAGATCGTGCTAGCGACGAAAGTCCACGGCGTGATGGGTACAGGCCCGAACAGCCGCGGCCTGTCGCGCAAGGCGATCATGCAGGAGCTCGACGCCAGCTTGCGCCGGCTCGGCACCGACTACGTCGACCTCTATCAGATCCACCGGTGGGACTCCCGCACGCCGATCGAGGAGACGATGGAGGCACTGCACGACGTCGTCAAGGCGGGGAAGGTCCGCTACATCGGTGCGTCGTCGATGTGGGCGTGGCAGTTCGCAAAGGCGCAGCACATCGCCGAGCTCCACCGGTGGACGAAGTTCGTGACGATGCAGAACCACTACAACCTCGTCTACCGCGAGGAGGAGCGCGAGATGCTGCCCCTCTGCATCGACCAGGGCGTCGGCGCCATCCCGTGGAGCCCGCTCGCGCGGGGCCTGTTGACCCGAGATGCCGGTGCGGCAACCGACCGGTCGGAGACCGACGAGTTCGGGAAGTCGCTGTACACCACCGCCGACGCCGGCGTGATCGACGCGGTCGCGAAGATCGCGGCGAACCGGGGCGTGCCGAAAGCGCAGATCGCGCTCGCGTGGGTGTCCAAGCATCCGGCCGTCACGGCGCCCATCGTCGGGGCGACGAAGCCGCATCATCTCGATGACGCGATCGCGTCGGCCGACATCGAGCTCACGCTCGACGAGATCTCCGCGCTCGAATCGCCGTACACGCCCCAACCCGTGCAGGGCTTCTTCTGACCTACGTTTGAGCCGTTCGTCGAACCGGAGCCGGGGGGTCGGTATGCAGGTCCACTTCGCCAACGTGTGGCAGGCGATCGCCGACGAGGTCGGCGATCGGACTGCGCTCGATCCACGGCGACGAGCGGGTGTCGTGGCGCGAGCACGACGAGCAGGCGGCTCGTCTCGCGCAGGCGTTCACTCGACCTCGGCTTGCAGCCCGACTCGAAGGTCGCGCTCTACCTCTACAACGGCATCGAGTACGTGACCGCGCAGTACGCCGCGTTCAAGATGCGAGGCGTCCCCGTCAACGTGAACTACCGCTACACCGACAACGAGCTGCTCTACCTGCTCGACAACTCCGACGCCGAGGTCCTCTGCTTCCACACGAGCCTCGGCGATCGGGTCGAGCGGGTGCTCGCGAAGGCCACGAAGCTCCGTGCGGTCATCGAGGTCGACGACGGGGGACCGCACGTCGAGGGCGCCCTCCGGTGGGAGGACGTGCTCGCGTCGCACGAGCCCGCACCGCGCGTCGAGGGCCAGCCCGAGGACATCTACATGCTGTACACCGGCGGCACGACCGGCATGCCGAAGGGCGTGATGTACACGCACGGCGTCTTCCCGATCGCGCTCGCCGGCTTCGGCGCGGCGATCACGGGTGCGGGCGCGCCGCCGACGAACGACGAGGAGCTGCTCGCACTCGGCGACCAGCTCGCCGAGCCGCCGGTGTGGCTGGCGGCGTGCCCGCAGATGCACGGCACCGGCATGTGGCTCGGCACGATGGCGCCGCTGCTGATGAAGGGCACGGTCGTCACGCTCACGAACCGCTCGTTCGACGCGCACGAGCTGTGGCAGACGGTCGAGCGCGAGGGCGTGACCGCCGTCGTCATCGTCGGCGACGCGTTCGCGAAGCCGATGCTGCGCGCCCTCGACGAGAAGGGCTACGAGGCGCCGTCGCTGAAGGCCATCGTCTCGTCGGGCGTGATGTGGTCGACCGAGGTGAAGGAGGGGCTGCTGAAGCACCTCGACGTCATGCTCTACGACGGGCTCGGGTCGACCGAGGGCGCGATGGGCACGACGATCAGCACGCGCGAAGGCGTCGGCACCACGGCGAAGTTCACGACCAACCCCGCGGTCAAGGTCGTCACCGAGGACGGTCGCATCGTGCGAGCCCGGCTCCGACGAGATCGGGATGGTCGCCGCGCTGAGCGCGTCGCTCGGCTACTTCAAGGATCCCGGAGAAGTCGGCGCGCACGTTCATGGTGATCGACGGCGTGCCCCACTCGTTGCCCGGTGACTGGGCGAAGGTCGCCGCGGACGGTTCGCTGATCCTGCTCGGGCGCGGATCGAACTGCATCAACACCGGCGGCGAGAAGGTCTTCCCCGAGGAGGTCGAGGAGGCGGTCAAGGCGCACCCTGCCGTGTACGACTGCCTCGTCGTCGGCGTGCCCGACGAGCGGTTCGGCGAGCGGATCGTCGCGGTGGCGTCGCTGCAGCCGGGCGCGTCGGCCGACGAGGCCTCGATCATCGAGGGCGCCGCGCGACCACATCGCGCGCTACAAGCTGCCGAAGCAGGTCATCATCGTCGACCGCGTGCAGCGGGCCGCCGAACGGCAAGGCCGACTACCCGTGGGCGCGCGAGGTCGCGGCCGGTTCATCGGCAGCGGCCTCGTGACGGCGACGACGTTGCCTCCGCCGCGTCGCATCGACGAGCTCGACGCGGCGGATCGCGACCTCGAGGAGATCGGCGTCGCGGTCATCACAGACGTGCTCGATGCGACCGCGACCGCCGACGTGCGGGCACGGTTGCTCGACGCGGCGGACCGCTCGGACGCCGCTGGCATCCCGACCCGCGGCTACGCGTTCGACTTCGACGGGAAGAACCGGCGCGTGTTCATGCTCTTCGCTTGGGACCCGGTGTTCGTCGAGCTGATCCAGCATCCGCTCGCGCTTCGCTACGTGCGGCACACGATCGGGGACTTTCTGATCTCGAACTTCAGCGCCAACGTCACCGGGCCCGGGGCGGGTGGCATGCATCTGCACGCCGACCAGTACTACGTGCCGCAACCCTGGACCGCACCGTTCGCCGTGAACGTGGCGTGGCTGCTCGACGACTTCACGGACGAGAACGGGGCGACGCGGGTGATCCCGCGCAGCCATCGCGCGCTGCCCGACTTCGGCGCGCCGATCGAGACGGTGCCGGTCGAGGGACCCGCCGGCAGCATCATGGTGATGGACGGCCGGCTGTGGCACCAGACAGGCGAGAACCGGACTGCGTCGGTGCACCGTGCCGGGTTGTTCGGCTACTACGTCCAACCTTGGATCCGTCCGCAGATCAACTGGAATGCCGCGCTTCCGGCCGAGGTCGCGGCGGGGTTCGACCCGTCGTTCCGCGCGATGCTCGGACTCGACTTCGGCCTCACCGCCATCCCAACAGGACAATGACGACGATCGATCTCGACCGCGCGGCAGCGGACCTGAGGGAGGACGGCCTCTGCATCGTCCCCGGCGCGCTCGACGCGGACACGCTCACGACGGCGCGCACGGCGCTCTACGAGGCCGCGGCGCGCGATCGCGCCGAGGGTCGCGAGGTGCGGTTCGGCCTCGACTACGCGGCGGACACGACGAACCAGCGCGTGTGGAACCTCCCGAACCGACATCCAGTGTTCTGCACGCTCGCCGAGCACCCCGCCGCGCTCGCGCTCGTGAAGGGCACGATCGGATGGCCAGCGTTGCTGTCCAACATCAGCGCCAACATCACAGGTCCCGGCGGCGGTGAGATGGTGCTGCACGCCGACCAGCTGTACATGCCGCAGCCGTGGTCGGGGCTCCAAGGCATCAACGTGCTGTGGTGCCTCGACGACTTCACCGACGAGAACGGCGGCACACGCGTCGTGCCCGGGAGCCACAAGCAGAACCGAGCGCCCGGCGCCGACGATCAGGGGGTCGAGACCGTCGCGATAGAGGCGCCGGCGGGATCGATGGTCGCGGTCGACGGCCGCGTGTGGCACAAGACCGGCAACAACCGCACTGCCGACGAGCGACGGGCGGGCGTGTTCGCCTGGTACACGATCCCGATCTACCGGGCCCAGGAGAACTGGTTCCTTGCGCTCGACGACCACGTGGTCGAAAGCGCCTCCGACGACTTGCTCGTGTTGTTCGGGTTCAAGGCGATGGGGCTCGGCCTCGTCAACGGCGCCTCTCCCCGCTGACCGTCGTACAGTCCGGTTCGTGCCCAGACTTCGCGAGGTTCCCCGTTCCGAGACCGACGCTCAGATCGTCTTGACGATGTACGACCGGCTGTTCGGTGACCGTGACCCGGTGGCCGAGCCGGGCACGGCGACCGGCACGCCGGGGGACTGGTGGACGGTGTTCGCCAACTCGCCCGACGTCCTCGACCACGCCTGTCGAGGCTTCGGCCTCTATGCGAGCCCCAACCGAAAGGTGTCAGCGGAGCTCCGCGAGCTGGGACAGACCCGGGCGGGCTGGCTGGTGGGCAGCCAATTCGTGTTCTCCCAGCACTGCAAGTCGTGCCGCGCGCTCGGCTACTCCGAGGAGAAGATCGAGGCGCTGAAGGCGTGGGCGGTGTCGGACCTCTTCTCACCGCTCGAGCGTGCGCTGCTCGCGTACACCGATGCGCTCGTGCTCGGGTTCGGTCGAGTCGACGACGCCGTGTTCGACGCGATGAAGCAGCACATGAGCGACGAGGCGATCCTCGAGTTCACCTACATCACGATGATGTACACGATGCACGCGGTGATCTCACGCGCTCTGCAACTCGAGTACGACAACCGTGACGATCCGATCGTCGAGATCGCCGCCCCGGCGGACTACAAGGCCGAGAACCTCGGCCGCCAGATCGGGATCGCAGTCGACAAGGACGAGTAACCACCTCAGCTACCGGGCGGCTCCGCGGCCGGTTGCGACCGTCGCCCTGCATTCGCGAGAACGACCGCCGCCGCGCCGGTCCCGACTACGAGCTGAGCGGCGGCCCAGCCGATGCTGGCACGACGCCTCGTGAGGATGCCGTCGACCGCGAGCGCGCCAGGTCCGGCGGCCGCGAGCGCGAAGGCGATGGCGATGAGCGTCGCGTTGTACTCGTAGCCGCCCTTGACGATCCACGGCCCGTTCTTCCCGTGCACCTTCGCGATGGCGACGGTCATGACTCCGGTTGTGGCCGCGCTCGCGGCAGGGGTCCAGATGCCGAGCACGCTCGCCACGCCGGCCGAGGTCTCGACGGCACCGGCCAAGATCGCGTGGGGCCGTCCGGGCCGCAGGCCCATGAAGTCGAAGCCCGGGGCGGTCCTCTCGACGTTTCGCAGCTTCTGGAGCCCGTGCCCGGCCATGAACACGCCGGTCGCGCAGCGCAGCGCTGTCAGACCCCAGCCGCTGCCGCGGCTCCCCCCGACCGGACGCATGACGCCTACGCTACGGCCGCCGCGACGGCGGGCGGGGGACAGAAGCGAGAACGGGGGAGACCGCATGACCGATGGGGCGAGCACGTTCGTCCAACGATCCGTGTCAGCGGCGCTGGCGCGTCGCCTGATCGAAGCCGGCGCGGGGCGCGGTGTCGAGCTGGGCAAGGCGTTCACGATCGCGATCGTCGACGCCGGAGGCGTGCTCAAGGCGTTGGAGCGGATGGACGGCGCGCCGCTCATCAGCGTCCAGATCGCGCAGGACAAGGCGTACACCGCGGTCGGGTTCGGGATCCCGACGGCCGCGTGGCACGACTTCATCAAGGACGACCCGCCGCTCGCCGCGGGCGCGACCACCGGCATCGACCGGCTCGTCATCTTCGGCGGCGGGTTCCCGATCACGGTCGAGGGCGAGCTCGTCGGTGGGATCGGTGTCAGCGGCGGTCACTACTCGGAGGACTCCGAGGTCGCCGAAGCCGCGCTGCGCGCGCTCGGCTGACGGCCGTGGCCACCCCGGCGGACGAAGCAGCCGGGCTCCTCGACCGCGTGCGAGAGGTGGTGCCGCTGATCGCCGAGCGGGCCGCGACGGCGGAGGAGCAACGCAAGCCGGACGACGACGTGATCGAGGCGTTGAAGCGCACCGGCGTGTTCAAGGCGTTCGTGCCGAAGCGGTACGGCGGCTACGAGATCGACATCGAGCTCTTCATGGACATCGGTGTCGCCGTGAGCGAGGCCTGCGCGTCGACGGGCTGGATCACGACCTTCTACATGGAGCACAACTGGTTGCTCGGGATGTTCGAGGAGGACGTGCAGCGCGAGATCTTCACCGCGCAGCCGTACATCCTGGCGCCGGGCACCGTGAACCCCAGTGGTGAGGCGACCCGCCACGACGATCACTATGAGCTCACCGGTCGGTGGCAGTACGGCACGGGCATCGTCCACGCCGACTGGGCCTTGCTGTCCGGTCGCATCGCGGGCGAGGAGAACCCGCTGCCCCGGATGTTCTTGGTGCCCGTCGACGAGATCGAGGTGAAGGACACCTGGCACGTCGACGGCATGGCCGCCACCGGCAGTCGCGACATCGTGGCGCGCGCGGTGCAGGTGCCGTTCCGCCGCGTGTCGAGCGTCGGGCCTCGGGGCGTCTCGGGGAGAGGACGACTACCTCCGGCGCATCCCCGTGATGCCGTTTCTCGCGCTCACGGCCGGGATCCCTGCAATTGGCTGCGCACAGCGCGCCGTCCAGCTGTTCCGCACTCGCATGGCTGAGCGCGTGATGTTCGGTACGGCCAAACGCCAAGCCGAGACCACACCGGCCCAGATCCGACTCGGCAACGTGACGGTACGGGCGGCGATGGCCGAGGCGACGATGCGCGGCGCGGCACGGGAGATGTCGGCGCACGCTCGCGGCGAGATCGACCTCACGCCTGTCGACCACCCACGGCTCCGCCTCACCATCGCCCACGTCGTGCGGCAGTGCCGCGATGTCGTGCGCGACGTCCTCGAAGCCAGTGGTGCCGGGGCTCACTTCCTCGACAACGAGCTGCAGCGCATCCACCGCGACGTGCACATGATCGCTGCTCACACGATCTTCGATGTCGACGCCGCCGGCCTCGACTTCGGGCGGGCGCTACTGAAGGAAGACGGCTCGTCGTGACGACTGTCGACACCGAGCATCGTCGCCTGTGCAATGCCCTCTTCGACGCGATCGAGACGGGCGACATCGACGCCGTGGACCGGTGCTACGCGCCGGACATGACGCTGTGGTTCAACGTCACCGGGAAGGAGATCGGCCGGGAGGAGAACCTCGAGGCGCTCCTCAAGGGCCGTGACCTCCACCGGAGGCGCACCTACGACGATCGCATCATCAGCACCTTCGAGGACGGTTTCGTCGTGCAGTACACGGTGACCGTCGTGGCCCACAACGGAACCAAGGTGCCGCTGTCGGCGTGCCTCGTAGCCGAGGTGCGCGACGGCAAGATCACGAAGCTGTTCGAGTACCTGGACTCGGGGAAGTTCGGGCGCCGGTGATGAACGAGTACGAGATCAGAGAGCTGTGCGAGAAGTTCTTCGACGCGTACGAGAACCGGCGCGTCGACATCATCGAGCAGCTGTATGCGGACGACTGCATCGTCTGGCACAACGTCTTCGGGCGCGAGACCACGGGTGCCGAGAACGTCGCAGCGCTTCCCGACGGATACAAGGGCCAGCGACGGCGCACGTACAACGACCGGATCATCAATACGTTCGAGGACGGTTTCGTGATCCAGTACTCGCTCAACGGCGTGCAGCACAACGGGCACCGCGGGGCGCTGTGGATCTGCATCGTCGGCAGGTGTCGCGACGGGAAGATCACGCGGATCGACGAGTACCTGGACTCCGGGAAGTTCGCGGCCTGGGCCGGGCGCGGGAGGGGAGCACTGTGAGGAAGGACTGGCAGACGATCGAGCTGTGCGACCGGTTCTTCGACGCGATCGAACAGAACGACTACGAGACCCTCGAGTCGTGCTACGCGCCCGAAGCCGTCATCTGGCACAGCCACGACTGCCTCTACCAATCGCGGGCCGACAACCTGAGGATGCTCGAGCGCGGCATGGAGACCCTGCCGAAGGTGAGGTTCAAGGATCGTCGGATCCGTGCCTTCGAAGGGGGGTTCGTGCAGCAGCACACGATCTACGTGACCCGCGACGACGGCTTCGTCGGTCAGATGGACGTCTGCTTCGTCGGGTACGTGCGGGACGGGATGATCAGCCGCGCGTACGAGTACTTCGACACCGGCCAGATCGAGAAGTTCCTGGGACCGGCGACCTGACGCCGCGGGCAGCGTTTGGTCACCAGCGGCCGGATGCGGCCGGGTGGTGACCACACGGTCGGGTCGCTATCCTGAGAACCCCACCGCGGGGTGGAGCAGTCTGGTAGCTCGTCGGGCTCATAACCCGAAGGTCGCTGGTTCAAATCCAGCCCCCGCCACCAATCGAGACGCAGATCAGGGCCGGTGCGAGAGCGCCGGCCCTCCTGCTATGGCTCGCGTGCTCGTCAAACCCAGTCAACGACCTGGCGTCGCAGGTTGCATCGGAGCACGCGAGGTTTCGCTGGACTCGTTCCCGCCGCCGATCGGCGACGTCAACCGATGCGTTGTTGCGCGATTCCCACTGCGTCGTCGAGGCTCAGTGGCCTTCGCGAACGGGGCGTCGCAGCGAGGAACTCGAGGTACTCGGCCCTTGGCGAGATCATCACGAGTCGGTAGCCGATTCGCTCGCGCTCGGCGAGCGCGCCGTCGAGGATGCACGCCGCGTCCGGCGACCCCGCGCGGGCGGTCCCGATGGCAACCAGCTCGAGGGCGTCGATCATCATCGGCACGAAGCGGTGCCGGCGCGCGATCTCGAGCATCGCGTCCGCGCTTTCGACCAACAGGGAGAGGTCCCCCCGGCACAGTGCGAGCTGGGCGCGGCTCTGCCAAACGACTGCTTTGCAGAGCGGCGCGCAGACCATCTCGGCAACCACGGCAGTCGCCTCGATGTTCGCGGCCTCGACGGCCGCCGCGCGGCCGCTCTCGAGAAGAGGGATGTTCAGGAACGCTCGGCGGTGCACTCTGTTGAGCGGGATGGGCGTGGCTTCCTCCCAATAGCGTTCGGCCGCGTCGGCCGCGCGCTCCACATCGCCGTCGAACGTCCTGCGAGCACATTCGATCCAGGTTGCCAGCGAGCTCAGCATTGGGATCGTTCCCCGCCTCGACCACTCGATCGCGCTCCGGAGTGTGGCGAGGTCGTCGGTCATCAGTGCCACTTGGGCGAGCGCGTCTGCCGCCGTCATGGAGAAAGCGGGATCAGCAGGCACCGCGACGGACGCGTAGTTGGCTGCGGTGGTCAGATCGCCACTGGCGGCTGCGACCAAGATCGCTGCCGCGTAGCCGTTGCCGACCGAGTCGACGGAGAACGTCGTGTGTTGGCGCCTGGTCATTCGTCGCTGCTCACCGATCAAATGTGTCGCCTCGTCCAACCGGCCGGCCACCGACAGCATGTAGGCCGCAAAGCCGACGTAGATCGAGATCTCCAAGTCCTCGCGCTCGGCCACGACGGACTGCGCGTACTCGAGGATCGGCGCGAGGTCCCCGCGGTAAGCCGGCACCATCGCGTTGCCGCGAGCGAGCCAACGGGCCGCGCGTCGGTTCTGCTCCGGGAGACGACGGGCTGCCTCGGCACCGACGCTCGAGACGTCGAGTCCCAGACCGGTCGCGGTCGACATACGTGCGGCGACCGCGGACGCCCACTCGCTCGCGAGCTCACCATCGCGATCGAACGCCATGAGCCAATCCCAAGTCTCGGCCATGTCGACGTTGTAACCGAGCACCGTCCGGACGGCCCCAAGACCGGAGCAGATGCGCAACGCCTCGATCGGTGCGTTTTGCCGCGCCCACTTCATTGCAGCGATCACGTCGGGCATCTCCCGCACGAACTGCCCACGCTCCACGCCGTAGCGGCCTTCGCCTACTGCGGTGCACCACGCGGCTCTGTAGTGCGCGTGCCGCGCCCTGGCTCGATCGAGCTCCGGGGTGCCGTGCGCTCGCTGATCGCAGAACTGCCGGATCGTCTCGAGCATCCGGTACCGACTGGCCGCGGCGTCGAACTGAAGGAGGCTCTTGTCGACGAGACGGCCCAACGCTCGGATCACCGAGAGCGCCTCGACGTTGCCCCCGTCGGTGGCGACCTCTACGGCCCCGTCGAGCAGGAACGGTGACCGGAACACGGTGAGGGACGACAGCACCTTCGTCTCGATGTCGTCGAGCAGATCGACGCTCCACGCGATCGACGCGTGGAGCGTCTGATGGCGAGCGAGGGTTCTTCTCGATCCCTGGCTCAGCAACCGCATTGAATCGTCGAGACCCGCAGCAATTCGCTCGATTGGCATCGATCTCGTGTGAGCGGCGGCGAGTTCGAGTGCCAGAGGAAGTCCATCGAGCCGGGCGCAGATCGAGGCGATCTGCGGCGCGGCGGCCTCGTCGACGACCAGGTCGCTTCCGGCGCAGCGCGCGCGCTCGAGGAACAGCCGCGTCGCGTCGAAGCGGTCAAGGTCGGCGAGGCTGATCGGCGCGCCCGGATCGGGCGCTGACAGTGGAGGGACTACCCACACCATCTCGCCCGGTAGCCCGAGCTGCTCACGGCTTGTGACCAGGACTGTGACGTTCGGGCACTCCGTCAGCACTCTGTCGACCAGACCCGCGACACCGTCGACCACATGCTCGGCGTTGTCCAAGGCGATCAGCACCGGGCCGGCGTCGCTGAGGCGCCCGATCAATTGGGTCGTCACATCGGCGCTGCCCATCGCGACGAATCCGATCGAAGCTGCCAGACGTTCTTCCACCTCGCTCGGCCTCGTCACCGGTCCGAGCTCGACCCACCACACGCCGCCCTCGTAGGCAGGCACCAGGTCCGACGCTGCGCACAGAGCGAGTCGCGTCTTGCCGCAACCGCCCGGTCCGGTCAACGTCACGATCCGGTGCTCGCCGATCAGCTTCTCGAGCGCCGCCCGCTCGTCGTCGCGCCCGATGAACGAGCCCACCGCCGATGGGAGGTTGTGCTTGGGCGAGAACCGAAGCGGAGAACCCAGCAGGCGGCGCTCGCGGCCCCATGCCGGGTGTTCCGGAAGGGGCGGCAGCGTGCTGTCGGGATCGTCGGTCTGAGCGGCGATTGCCCGATCCAGCACGACGAGGAACGGTGACGGCTCGGTGCCGATCTCCTCGCCGAGGACTGCACGGTAGGCCTGGAACTCGCGGAGCGCGTCGGTACGCCGGCCGGCGTCAGCGAGTGCTCGCATCAGCAATCCCCGCGGGCGGTCACGAAACGGAAAGGTCGCGATGACCGGCTCGAGCATCGTGATCACGGAAGTCGCTTCGCCGGCCTCGAGGATCATCTGAGCCAGCTCTTCGAGGGCACAGGCCCGGAGCTCTGTGAGACGAGCGACCTCGGCCGCCGCCCATTCCTCGTGCGCGAACTCCGCGTAGGCGTCGCCGCGCCAGAGCATCACCGCCGCGGCGAGCGCATCGCGCGCCGTCCGGTCATTGGACGAGCGCGCCAGCGCGACAAGCGCGTCGAACTGAATCGCGTCGATTCGGTCCGTTCGCAGCGTGTAACCCGGTGGCGTGGTGATGAGCGTGTCGAAGCCCACGAGCCGTCGCAGCCGACTCACCGATGTTCGGAGTGCGCCGGGCGTGAGTCCGAGATGCTCCTCGAGTGTTTCTGCCGGAACGATCGTGTTCGCCCGCTGGACCAGGAAGCTCGTGAGGCGTCGCTGTGCAGCACTCGCCAGGTTGATCTTTGTATCGCCGGGCCCCCACAGCTCGAGCGGGCCCAGGACTCGAAACTCCATGACCGGCGCCTTCTCCCGGGCAGAGGGTACGGGTTCGGCACGGGACCCGCCGCACGTAGTGGTGATGCGCGCCTGTAACAAGTGAGGTGCATCCTCGCGCTGACGCCGGACATCGTCCGGTCCCAGCAAGGAGATGCGCATGTCCTATCTGTTCACCCGCCGGCTGAGGTTGGCTCCAGGGAACCTCCTCGACTCGATGGCGTGGTCCGCAAAGATCACCGAGAAGGTCAACGCGATCAGCGAAGTGCCGGTATCGCTTTGGACCACGGTTTTCTCGCCAAAGCTCGGGACGCTCTCCTGGACAGTTGTCGTTGAGGACCTCAGCCAGCTCGAGGCGTTGGACGCGAAGCTGATAGCCGACAGCGGTTACACCGCGCTGGCCGACGAAGGCGCTCGCTACACCTCGGACGCAGGGGTCGACGATGCCCTCATCAACCTCATCCACGCCGACCCCGACGCGGCGACAGGCGATCGACAGTACGCGGGCGTCGTCGAGGCGGTGCTCGCGCCAGGCCACGCGGTCCGCGGCATCGAGCTCGGCGTCGAGATCGCGCAGCGAGCCAAGAAGATCACGGGCCGCCCGACCTCGTTCGGAGCGTCGCAGACGGGCATCTATGGGGCGGTCGGGTGGATCGTGTTGTACGACTCAGTGGACCAAGTGCAGAAGGCGGAGGAAGCCCTCGCCGCCGACAAGGGATTCGCCGAGCTGCTCGACAAGGAAGCAAGCAAGGCGTACCTGGCGGGCGTCAGCACGCAGACCCTGCATCGCAGAGTCATCTAACGCTTTCGCACGCGATCAGAGGTCCTTCTCGCCGAGCGAGGGGGACCTCTGCTTCGCGCAGTGCCCCAGCGATTGCGCTCGCGCAAGACTGCTCGTCGGGCCTCGACGGGTCACGCCGCAGACCAGCGCGAGTCTCGCTTGGCCGGCATCCCCTCCCTGGTCGTCCGCCAACACCCCGCCAACTTCGGCCGACACGGCTGGCGCGGCCGAACCCCGGCGCGCGGCGGTCGCAGTCCTCCGAACTGGCTGGCCAGCCGGTGTTCACGGCGTCCGCCATCGGCAGGCCGGGTCGGAATGAATCACGCTCATAACCCGTAGGTCGCTGGTTCAAATCCGGCCCCCGCCACCAATCGAAGCGCAGTTGAGGGCCGGCGCGAGAGCGGCGGCCCTTGCGCGTGGCGGCCACGCTGAGGTCGTCCTGTCGTGATGCAGACTCCGGGCCGGACAGCGGTTCGCCAAGCGAGCTGCGCGACGAGGAGCGAACCGATGGCGAGCGGAAGCGTGGCCGGATCCGGATCAGTCCGAATGCTCTCAGATGGAAGCGAGATCCCCCTGCTGGGCCTGGGTGTCTGGCAGGTGGGGAAGGGTCGAGAATGCGTGAAAGCCGTCCGTACTGCGCTCGAGCTCGGGTACCGACACATCGACACTGCGCAGGCATATGGCAACGAAGAGAGTGTCGGCAAGGGGATTCGCGAGAGCGGTGTCTCCCGCGGCGAGGTCTTCATCACCACGAAGTTCCATCCCGCGCACAGGGACCCAGCCGCGGAGCTCGAGAAGAGCCTGAAGCGGCTTGGAACGGACTACGTCGATCTGTACCTCGTCCACTGGCCGGAAGGCGGTCCAGTGTGGGCGTGGTCAGGGATGGAGCGGGCGCGCGAGGCGGGCCACGCGCGGTCGATCGGTGTCTCGAACTTCTCCGTCGACGAGCTGCAACAGCTGCTCGCAACCACCGCGACTCCGCCGGTGGTCAACCAGGTTCAGCTCAGCCCGTACGAGTACCGCAAGGGTCTGCTCTCGTGGTGTGAGGGCAACGGGATCGCGCTGGAGGCGTACAGCACCCTCGGTACGGGACGCCACTTGACGGGTGACACCGTCGTGCGGATCGCCCGGAGCCACGGGCGCACTCCCGCTCAGGTCCTCTTGCGCTGGTGCATCGAGCGCAACATCCCGATCATCCCGAAGTCGACTCATCGCGAGCGCATCTCCGAGAACAGTCAGGTCTTCGACTTCTCACTCACCGACGAAGACATGGCACAGCTCGACGCGCTCGACCGGACACGTGGTACCGACGACGCCCGCGAGGACAAATGGTGGGGCCGTCGCTGACGCGCGGCCTCCACCATTCGGTAGGTTCGGGGCGAGCAACGGGGGAATCAGATGCGCATCGTCGATGTCGACGCTCACCTGCACGAGCCGCTGGACTGGGTCGCGTCGGACGAATCCGGCACTGGCTGCCGAGATCGGTGAGCCGGCGAGGTTCATGGAGATCGCCGGCGACATCTTCGGAGTCGCCGACCGGGCCTTCGCCCAGCTGCCGCAGGCTCAGCAACCGCGCGACCGATGGGATCTGATCACACCGGGCTTCGTCCACCACCTCGAGATGACCGACGAGCGCCAGCCCGACGACCACGTCGACGACACTGACCCCCGGTTTGGGGCCGCCGGCCGGCTGGCGTGGTGCGACGAGCGCGGGATCGACGTGCAGTTCCTCAACCCGACGTTCCTGGTCGGGCCGATCATCCAGGTCGCGCGACTCGGTCGCTTCGACCTGATCCACGAGGTGCAGTCGACCTGGAACCGGTGGGCGATGGACGTGGTCGACGGTCACGCCGACCGACTTATCCCCGTCACCCAGATCGACCTCCACGACATCGACTGGTCGCTCGGTGAGATGGAGCGGATGCGGGAGGCGGGGAGCCGGGCGTTCATGATCCCCGAGGCTCCCGTGGGCGGCCGAGGGAGAGCCGCTGATGGCAGCCGAGCCGTCGGCCGATCGATCAGCCACGCCGACTTCGATCCGATCTGGTCGGCCGCCGAGGACCTGGGCATGGCGGCCTTCGCGCACGTCGGCTTCGGCCGGGAACGGATCAACGCTGGGTGGGCCAACAACGGCGCCGACGACCTGCTCACGTTCAACGCACTGAACATGCTGGTCGGATCCCAGATCGCGCCGCAGCTCCTCGTCGGATCGTTCGTCTTGGACGGAGTGCTCGAGCGGCACCCCCGTCTCGTGGTCGTCGTGGAGGAGCTCGGCATCGACTGGCTCCCACACTTGGTCACCACCCTGGAGGTGATGGTGGGCCGGACGCCGGAGGTCCTCCACGACGGCGAGTACCGGCCGGGCAACCTCGAGCGCGGCGGGTACCGGCTCCCGCTCACGCCGACCGAGTACCTGCAACGGCAGGTCCGTGTCTCACCGCTCCCGGCATCGCAACCGATCGCCGGAGTTCTCGAACAGGTGCCGGACCTGCTCGCGTTCTGCAGCGACTATCCGCACGTGGAGGGCACGGCCGACGCGGTGGCGATCTGCGAACGCCAGCTCAGGGACATGGATGCTCATCGTGCGCAACTCGTTCTTTGCGGGTGCCGGAGACCTCATCGGCGTCTAGCCCGGGCACTTACAGCAACACCGTCTGGCTCTGCAGCAGGCGTGACGCCTCGCGGACGCCCGTGATCCAAGCGGAGTCGACCGTCGACGTCCCACGCCGGCAGGTGTGTTCGCCTGCGAACAGCACGCGGCCGTGCGGCGTCGCGAGGGCGGCAACGTCGATCGCATGCTGTGCGGGATCGGTGCCCGGCGCGATGTTGGCGTAGCAGCCCAACAGGAACGGGTCGGTCGCCCAGCTCGTCGTGGCGAACCCGATTGGGTCGGGCGTGTCGGGCCCGCCGAGCTCGCAGATCGTCTCGTGCAGCGCGGCGACGCGCTCGGCTTCGGGCATGGCCGCGAGCGCCCGGCCGTGATCGCCGGTCGCCATCCCGACGACGACCGGCGTGCCGTACCAGGTCGAGAGATCGAGGATGACCGGCCACGCCGGCCTCGGTGCGTCGACGATCGTGACGTGGATCGGCGAGCCGTCCACCTGCCACACCGCTCGCTCGTAGGCGAGCACCACCTTCTCGAGCGCTCCGAAGCCGACGCGGTTGATCGCCGCCGTGTGCGCGGCGGGCAGCTCCGGGTCAAACTCGATCGCGCCTGCCTTCAGGACTCCGAGCGGGACGGTCACGATCGCGTGCGTGCCGGTGAACGTTCCCGACGCCGTGTGCACCGTGACGCCGTCCGCATCTTCGACGATCTGGCGAACGGCTTGCCCGGTACGAACGTCGAGTCCGCCAGCGAGGTGCTCGACGACCGGGCGGTAACCGCCGCGGGGCATCACGTCCTCGTGATCCGTTCCTCCCGCGAAGAAGGCCGGCCCGAACGTGGAGAAGTCAACGTCGTCGGCATCCTTCCCTTCGTTCATCGCGAGCATCGCGCCGAGCGTGCCGCGCACGTTCGCATCGACGTCCGGGAGGAGCGTGGCCATGGCCCGCTCGAGGTCGGCCTCGCGTTCGACCTCGTCGACGTGGGCCGCGCTCATGAAGAGCCCAGCCATCGCGGAGGTCAGGGCCCTGCGGGCGTCGACGTCGGGAAACACGGCGGTGACGCGGTTGAGGACAGCCGCGCCGACCGCGATGCCGGTGTTCGATGCCGGCATGCGCTCGATGCCGAGCTCGGCGACGAGCGGCAGCATCGGCGACCCCGCGCCGTTGTGGATCCACGAACCGCCGAGGTCGACGGCCGCGCCGGCGAGATCCACCGTGTGCGTGCGGCCGCCGATCCGATCACGACCCTCGACGACGACGACGTCGACGCCGCCCAGGTGCAGCGCGCGGGCGGCGACGAGTCCGGAGATCCCCGCCCCGACCACAATGACCCGTTCGACGCGTCCGTCGACCGCGGGACTCGCGTCCTCGGTGTTCTCGACGCGGACGATCGCGCCAGTCGGCTCGGTGGGCACGCGCTCGATACTGGCAGACGCTCCGGTTGCGCTCGCCTAACGCGTCGACGCTTGCGTGCGCAGCACCTTCTCCATCGACTTGCCCTTCGCCAGCTCGTCGACCAGCTTGTCGAGGTAGCGGATCTTCTGCATCAGCGGATCGTCGATGTTCTCGACCCGCACGCCACACACGACTCCTGTGATCGACGAGGCCTTCGGGTTCACCTTGGCATCAGCGAAGAACGCCTCGAACGTCGTGCCGGCGTCGAGGTGCTTCTGCAACGCGGCCTCGTCGTAGCCCGTCAGCCACTCGATCACCTCGTCGAGCTCGGCCTTCGTGCGTCCCTTGCGCTCGACCTTCGCCACGTAGTGCGGATAGACCGAGGCGACGCTGGTCGTGAAGATCCGATGCATCTGTGCGGCTACTCGCGGTCGAGCGAGACCGCGATGTCGGGCAGCGAGACCCAGGGCTGGCGGTCGACGCACCACACCTCGACGCCCGGTAGGACAGCTGACTTGTCGTCGAGGGTGCCCGCCTTCACGGCGACCACGCCAGCCGTCTTCGCGAGCTCGGACACGATCGGCGACCCGCACGACGGGCAAAACCGACGGCGCACGTAGACGTCGTCGCCGTGCTCGCCGCGATCCTCGAACGTCTTCAGATCGCCGTTGATGGAGAGCTGCGAGTCGACCGCGATCAGGTTCACGGAAAACGCCCCTCCGCTCTGGCGTTGGCAATGGTCGCAGTGGCAGATCGCGGTCATGATCACATCTCCGCTCAGCTCCCAGGTCACTGCACCGCACAGGCATCGTCCCGTTTGCATCGGCCCAAAGGTATCCAGCGCTGCTGTCGAGCGTCGACGGCCCAGCTGCTTCGGGCGTCAGGCAGCGTCTTCGAGGATGCGGATGGGCAGCTCACGCGGTCCTCGGACCTGGCCCACGCTCCAGCGCACGTCGCCAGCCAGCTCGAACCGCGGGAAGCGCGCGACCCACTCCTCGATCGCGATCTTGAGCTCGAGCCGGGCGAGGTTCGACCCGAGGCAACGGTGGATTCCGAGCCCGAAGGCCGCGTGCCGATTCACGGCGCGGTCGATGATGAACGTGTCAGGTTCCTCGAACTGGTGAGGATCGCGGTTGGCTGCGGGGAACGGAAGCAGCACGAAGTCGTCCTTCTTCATCGGATAGCCGAAGAAGTCGATGTCCTTGGCGACCAAGCGAGCCATGGTGACCGGTGCATACGCGCGGAGGAACTCCTCGAGCGCGAATTTCATGACCTCGGGATCGTCGACGAGGCGCTTCTGATCCTCCGGATGCTGCGCGAGGTGCCACAGCGACGACCCGATCGCCGACCAGGTGGTGTCGACACCGGCCACGAGCAGCAGGATGATCATCCCGCCGACGATGTCGTCGTTGATCGGCTGTCCGTCGAGCTCGACGGTGAGCAAGTAGCTGGTGAGGTCGTCGCGAGGGGTCGCGCGGTGGTCTTCGACCTGGGCGCGGATGTAGTCGCCGAGGTCGTCCATGCCGTCGCTGGTGGTCGGGTCTTCCGCGATGCGCTCGAGGACATCGTGGACGAATTTGCGGAACAGATGCTCATCCTGAGCCGGGAAGCCGAGCATCCGCCCGATGACATTGACGGGGATGTTCTGGGCGTACGTGACCGCAGCGTCGATCACGGTCTCGCCGGGTGTGATGTCGGTGAGCCGCTCGAGTAGCTCTCGGCAGAGCTGGCGCACCTCCGGCTCCCACGGCTCGATCTGCTTCGGGGCGAACGCGGGGAGCAGCAGTCGACGCGCCATCCCATGGAATGGAGGGTCGCTCGTGATGGGCGGGGCGCCGCCGATCGGGGCGGGCATCGCGAGGTCGCCCGGGCGACCGACGGTCACCACCACCGAGCGACTGGTGAAGTTGTCGGTGTCGTACGCGACCGCGTTGACGGTGTCGTGCGTCAACGGAACCCACATGCCGCCGTAGCGATCGGAGTGAGCGACGGGGCATCCTCCTTCGCGGAGCTGCTTCCAGACCTCGGGCGCCGTGGGGTTGTACGCGGGATCGGCGTGGTCGAAGTCGGTTGCGAAGTTTTTGACAGGCCCGTAGTCAGCGGGGTCGTACGGCACGCGCAGCCATACGTCTGTGCCCTCGGGCCGGTCACCGACGACGGGCACATACTGCTCGCTGCTGCCGCGAGCTGGGGGTGGTCGCGACTTTGGTCGCGTCGACGTGGTCGGTCATCTGTGCACTACTCCGTGATCGTGATCGCGTACTCCGGGCAGTTCGATGCGGCGAGACGGGCCTTGTTCTGCAGGCCTTCGGGCAAGTCATCTTCGACAAGGAGAACCGCCTGGCCGTAGTCGTCGACGTCGAACAGCTCGGGCGCCAGGGCGTAGCAGCGGTTGTGCCCCTGACACTTGCCGGAGTCGAGATGAACCCGCATGACTCGACGATAGATCGTCTCAGGTGTAGCGCAGGCAGCCGTCGCTTCTCTCAGCGGTAGGGCGTCAGGTCGGCGCGGGGGTAGGCGCCGAGGAAGCCCCTCGAACACCAGATACCCCTGGTCTCGCAGATCCGCCACACAGCAATCGGGCACCCTCATCGCGGCCGCAACCTAACCGCCTCGAACTGCGAGGCTGGGCCCTTCCGGATCTCGACCTTTCGTAGGTGGGACAGATGCGTCAACCAACGCTCTTCTTGACTGTCGGATTGCCAGGCACGGGCAAGACCACAGCCGCCCGACGCATCGAGGCCGAGCACGGCGCCCTCCGTCTCACCAAGGACGAATGGATCAAGGCCCTGTACGGCCACGGCAACCCGGCCTCGGCGTCGGATGTGATCGAGGGCCGGCTGATCCAGATTGGGATGCGGTCGCTTTCACTCGGCATCAATGTCGTCATCGACTTCGGGGTGTGGAGCCGAGACGAACGTTCTGCTCTACGACAGGCAGCAGCAGACGTCGGTGCGGCGGTCGTGATCTGTTACTTCGAGCTCACGCCGACCGAGCAACGGAAGCGCCTCGACCAGCGTCTGGCAGAAGCCCCACACGAGACCTGGCCGATCTCTGATCAGGAGCTCACCGAGTGGGCTTCGAGATTCGACGTCCCAACGTCGGCTGAACTCGACGGGAGCGAACCCGTCGGTGACCCGCCCGGTGCCTTCTCGACTTGGCGCGAATGGGCCGAGCATCGCTGGCCACCGTGCGTGCTGTGATCGTTCAAAGCGGCCGCGTGGGCCGCGGCGACACGAACTGGCTATCGAGCCGTCCCGTCGAGAAGAGACCTGGTTGTCGGGATCAAAACGTGACGATCTTGTCGACGTTCGGCGACTGGCGTGATCGCTTGACGCACCGCCGACGAATCGTCGCTCTCGATCGCACCGATCCATACGATCGCTCGGTCGGTTCGTACGGGAAGTCGGGCGAATGTGTTGGGTGCTGCTTCGGTTGCGTATACCCCGAGGGTGCGACAGCCGGATTGATGTAGGACTGGGATCACGTCGGACTTGAAGTTTTCGATGGTTGCGTCGTTGATGTGCTGGACGTGTTCGGCGACGACAATGACGAGGCCTGTTGGCTTCCGTAAGTCGCGCTGATTCGGTCGGTGTGCCGGGAGAGCGTCGGCACTGCTGACAGCGCGGAGCAGCATGACGTTGTCGGAGTCGATCATCGTGGCGTTGGCTACGTCTCGGTGCCTCGCCCAAACCGGGCCCTCGTAGAACGCGGTGAGCGACTCATGTCTGGCGGTCATGTCCGGGAAGCCTCGGAACCACACGAAGTACTCGGGTCGCTGCGGGTCGCGAAACTGTCCGAGTACATCCATTCCGACCGCTTCTTGAGTTTCGACGAACTCACGGTCGAACAGGTCGATCAACGTGTCACGTTGACCAGCATGAAGCAGGTACTGACGGAGTTCGATCAGATTGGTGCTGGTGTGCTCAGTGGTAGTCATCGGCTCCTTACGTGTAGACGCTCGTATCTGGTCAGACAGGAGGTCACGCGTCTTCGAGGGCGGCGACGACGGCACGAGAGGTTCCAAGTAGGTCGTCCGCGAGTGCCTCGCCTAGAGCCGCGCGCATCTGTTGTTGCGCACGTCGCCACGCGGGGCCCGCCGAGCGGAGCCGAGCTCGACCGACCTTGGTGAGCGCGACGTTGCGGACGCGGCGATCCTTCGGGTCGATTGCGACAGTGAGCAGTCCGTCGCGTTCCAAGACAGCAACGTCTCGGGCGATGACGGAGCGTTCGCTCGAGAGCTCAGCTGCGAGTTCGCTGATCGACAGCACGTCGTGGCGTCTCACCTGGGCAAGGATCGCGACTTGTGTGATCCGCAGCCCACTCTCTCGAAGCTCTGCGTCATAGCGCCGGGTGGCGAGCCGTGAAGCAGCACGGAGGTTCCCCGCGAGACACCCGGCGAAGTCCTCGCTCTCGACCCGATTCACAGATACAAGTATATACACGTATTTGGCACACCTCGATAGGTGTCCGGGGGTCCTAGCGCAACCCGACGAAGAGGTCCATCTCCGGGATGGACGCGCCGGTGGTGTCGTGCGCTCTGATGAAGGCCTCCTCACCAAAGAGCACGTCGAACGCCTCGGTGGGGAAGCGGGCCCAGAACGACTCCTGCATCTGGCTCGCGTGCGTCGCGAGCGCGGTGCGCTTTCGTTCCACAAACCCACTGATGTCGACCGCGGTCGTGATGCGCGCTTCGACTGCGTCCATCATGCGCACCCGCTCTGGATCGGGCTGCGGGAACTCCGAGAGGTCGGCGCCTTGCTCCTCGAGGACGGCTCGAAACTTCGCGAACGTGCTGCGCCGAAATGCGGTCAGGTAAGCCTTGCGGGGAATGCCGGTTTGTGCGACGGCGGCCATGGTGACGCGGCTGGCGTGGACGTGATCGGGGTGGTCGTAGCCGCCGAGCTCGTCGTAGGTCACGATGACGTCGGGTTGGTATCGCTCGAACAGGCGCGAGAGTCGCTCCGCGGCATCGTCGACGGCGACGTTGCAGAAGACGTCGGGCCGGTCCTTGTACTTCCAGTCGACCATGCCCGAGTCGTGGTACCCGAGCATCTCGAGGTGCGCGACGCCGAGCGTCTCGCACGCCCGCTCGAGCTCGCCGCGGCGGATGCGCGCGACCTCGGCCTCGTCGTGGCCCTCCTCTCCCGGCTTGATCCCGCCCGGTGCGTCGCCGAGCTCGCCGTTCGTGCACGTGACGACCACGGTTTGCACGCCGTCGTTCGAGTACCGGGCCAGGATGCCGCCCGTGCTCGACGACTCGTCGTCGGGGTGGGCGTGCACAGCCATCAGCGTCAGCGGCGTGCTCATCCGGCCAGCCTGTCACGACGCCAGACAACGACGGCCGTGTCCACGGCCTCAGAACATGACGATGTCGCTCGGCCCATCTGGGCGCGGTCGTCAGGCGGAGGCGTCGGGCGTGTCCCAGGGCATCGAGGCCGAGATCCAGTGGGTGACGCGCTCCGCCTGATCCTTGTGTTGTTCTTCCTCGGTGGGTCCGCGACGGGCCGTCACGCGGACGGGGGCCGAGCGACCTTGTCGCCCGGCCCCGCCGACGTGCCGCTCGGCCCTGCCTCAGGGGCACGGTCCCTTCAAGAGCCGCGACTTGCCCTCGTCAGCCGCGAACGCGGCGCCGATCTCGTCCGCGGGCGTCGTCTCCGGACGAAGGTCATGGAGCGACCCGTCCGGAAGCGTCACCGACTTCTCCGATCCCACGATGATGCACTCGCCCGACGGCAAGATCACGTGCGCACGGTTGTGGGCAGAAGCCGCCGAGCTGAACGTCAGCTCCATCGCGGCAGCCGCAGCGACCACCGCCACCGCCGATACCAGTTTCCTCATGACTCCTCCTAAGGGTTGTTGCACGTGTTGGGGACGACCTGGTCCGTTATGGCCCCGGCCTGCAGCAGCTGCATCCCGTGACCGAGACCGGGCAACGGCCCGCCCTGAGCGAATGACACGATGCCTTGACCGAAGCCCGGTCCCGCGAGCGCCGAGAGGGACTTGCCGACGCAGGCCTGGTTCGCCGGTTCCGCGGCATCTGCTGGAAGAGCCAACAGACCCGACACGATTGCGACTCCCGCCGTCGCCGCGATTGCCCTGGACAGCACGAGCTTCTTGTTGATCGTCGCTCGTCCGTGGTTCATGGTGGTCTTCCTTTCCGTTGCATTCATGGCCCGCATCGTGCGCTGCGACTGGCCCGCTTGGCATCCGGTGGCGGTACGGGTTTGCGCTGCGTGGTTTCCACGTAGGGCGCCGCGGTGGGGTGCGATACTCCGGGTGTGGGGCGGAGGCACGAACTGCCGTCGGGGGTCGTGACGGTGATGTTGACCGACGTGGTCGGATCGAGCGGCTTGTGGCAGCGATCAGCGACAGCGACGGATCGAGCGCTGGTGCGCCATACCGCGCTGATCGAGGCGGCGGTCTCAGCACATGGAGGCGAACTGCTCAGGGCGCGCGGAGGGGGTGATTCCACCTTTTCGGTGTTCGGTCGGGCGAGCGACGCGGTGCGTGCCGCGCTCGATGCGCAGCGTGCGCTGATCGCGGAGCCATGGCGGCCGGAGGCTCAGCTATCGGTTCGATTTGCGCTCTGCTCGGGCGAAGCGATCGAACGGGACGACGACTACTTCGGTCCGGCGGTGAATCGGGCCGCGAGGCTGTGTTCGGTCGCCACCGGTGGCGCGATCCTGCTCGCCGGCACAACGGCGGATCTGGCGGTCGATGATCTGCCGGCCGACGCTCGCCTCATCGACCTCGGTTCGGTACAGCTCGGCGACTTCGATCGGGCTGAGCGGGTCTTCGGGCTCGTCGCCGAGGGGATCCGATCACCGGTCGTCGATCACGACAGAGTGGCCCCACCCTCGTTCGAGAGTTACGGGGTAACCGCCCGCGAAGCCGAGGTTCTGGCTGCTGTCGGTGAGCGGCTCACGAACGCCGAGATCGCCTCGCGGCTCTACGTCTCACCACGGACCGTCGAGACCCACATCGCCTCACTGCTGCGCAAGCTTGGTGCAGTCAACCGGCGTGAGCTCGCCGACGTTCTGGAAGACATCGACGACAGCCGAGTCGCCACGAACTCAGCAACTGCCGCCGGCGCTCGAGCTGCTCGCTGACCCCGCCACGTACGTCGGCCGGTCACAGGAGCGCAGCAAGCTTCGACAGCTGTGGCATCGCGCCGAGCAGGGGAAGCTGCTCGTTGCCGTTGTGTTGGGTGAGGCGGGGATGGGAAAGAGCCGCATTGCGGCCGAGTTGGCGCTGGAGGTACACGCCGATGGCGGGCAGGTGCGCCTCGGCTCCTGCCTCGGGGACCTCGGGATCCCTTACGAGCCCTTCGTCCAGATCCTCGAGCTCTGACGCGGCCTCACTGACCGAAGCCGCGCTCGCTGAACGGGTCGGAAGCGGCGGTCCGGTCCTCGCCCGACTGGCGCCGAACCTAGCGTCGCGGCTCGCGCTCGCTGCGCCGGGGTCGGAGGCGGAAGGACCGGTCGAGCGGGCGGAGATCTTTGCGACGTTGCGGGACTATCTGGATCGCTCCGCACGCCAGGCTCCGTTGCTCGTTGTCATCGAGGACATGCACTGGTCGACGGCGACGACGCGCGATTCGCTGCGGTACCTCGCCCGCCTGGGCGGTGCTGCGCCAGCGTTGCTCGTGCTCACGAGCAGAGACTCGGCCCCCGATCTCGACGACGCGTTGGCCGGATTCCTCGCCGAGCTCGGCCGCCAGCCCTGCGTCGAGGTGATCAGCCTGTCGGCCCTCACCGAGGAAGACGTCGCCCGGCTCCTCGCCGAGACAGGGCGCGGCCGGCCCGCAGAGGAGGTGTACGCCGCAACTGGCGGCAACCCACTGTTGGCCCTGGAGGCGAGGCGGTGGCGATCGTCGGGTCAACTCCGTCAGCAGCCTGCTCAGCGCCCGGTTCGATCGTTTGGCGTCGGCCGAGATGGAGCTCCTCGACGTCGCCGTCGTGATCGGGTCGGAGTTCCACGCCGATCTCGTCGCCGCCGCCGCCGGTCGCGATCTCGGGTCAGTGCTGGAGGCCCTCGAATCGGCCGAGGACGCCGGGCTCATCACCGCTGATCCACGCGAACCGCTGCGTTTCTCGTTCGTCCATGCGCTGTTCCGCACGGTCCGCTACGACTCGATGCGAACGAGCACTCGGCTGCGACTTCACGCGGCCATCGCCGCCGTCTTGCGACCACGGGCGGACGACGAACGCGTGCTGCCGCTCCTCGCCCACCATGCCTGCGCCGCCGCGCCCCTCGGTCATGCCGAGGATGCGGTGATGTTGGCGAGGAGCGCCGGCCACCTGGCTCGACGCCATCGTGGTTACGACGAAGCCGCCGAGCAGTACGAACAAGCGCTCGCCATGCTGGAACTGGTCCCATCTGCCGCATCCCGTCTCGGTCTTCTCCTCCGCGTCGACCTCGCCACAGCGCTCTTCGATGGTGGCCGCCCGGCCGGCTGGCCGCTCTTGCAGGCCGCGATCGAGGAGGCTCGCGAGCAAGCCGACGACGAAGCGCTCGCCAACGCCACGATCGCATTGTCAGGGATCACCGGAGGTCCGTCGTTCGGTGGGCGAGTCGACCATGACATCGCCGCGATGTTCAGCGAGGCGCTGGACCGCGTTCCGGCCGAGCCGAGCCGACTCCGGGCGAGGTTGCTGATCGGACTGAGTGGTCGCTTGGCGGCCGAGGACGTTCTCCGTGCCCGCGAGCTCGCTCGAGCGGCCATCGACATGGCCCGCGTGCTCGGAGACCTCTCCGCCGTCGGAGATGGGCTCATGACCTATCGATGGTTGATCTTCGAACCAGCGCTGACCAGCGAGCGCGTCGCCGTGGGCGAAGAGCTCATCGCCCTCGGCCGAATGCTCGACGACCCGAAATTCACGACTGGAGGGCTGAGCCAGCTCCTGAACGTCCACCGCGAGGCCGGCGATCTCGTCGCAGCCGCGGGTGTCCGGGCCGACCTCGAGGCGCTCAGCGCACTCAGACCGCATCCAGTCACGCAGATGATCGTGATCACGTACCAGGCGACCGAGCGGTACCTCGCCGGGGATCTCGCCGGTGCCGAGGCCACCGCCGAGACTGCTCCCGGACTTCGGCAGCGAGAGTGGCTTCGACTCGTTCACCCACTATGCGCTGCTCCTTGGGACGATCCGTTCCCAACAGGGTCGCCTCGCCGAGGTGCTTCCATTCATCGAGCAGGCGGTGGCCGAGCAGCCGAACCATCGTGGCTACGTGGCGGCGCTCGCCCGAGCACTGGCACGGGCCGGCCGGCTCGACGATGCCGCCGACGTCCTGCACGGCCTCGCCGTCCACAACTACGACCTGCCGCACAACAGGGACTGGTTCGTCGGGGCCGACCAGCTCGCCGACGCCGTCGAGATCCTCGGCGACACGGCTGTCGCCGCCATACTGCGCGAACGGCTCACACCGTTCGCCGGACGCATCGCCAACTTCGCCGCTGGAGTCAGCCGCCCCACCGATCAGGCACTCGCCCAACTGGCACTGGTGCTCGACGACCTGGACGGAGCCGCGGCTGCTGCGACTCGGGCCGCCTCAGCCAGCCGCACTCGCGGCACGCCAATCTTCCTCGGCCGAGAGCTCGTGCTGCTGGCCACGGCGAGGCGCCGCGCCGGGGCGTCGGAGCGCGAGATCCTGCCACTCGTCAAGGAGGCGCAGCAGATCGCCGACGCTACCGGCGCCCACCTGATCGACCAGGAGATCGCCCGCTACGGTCTGTCGCCTGCTCACTCGGCCCCGGATCACTCGGAGTACCAGCAATCGCCGTAGCGCGGTCGCATGAACGAGGCCGAGGAGCGTCGATGCGATCTCGTGCGGCGCTTCTTCACCGTGTTGAGCAACGGTGACCTCGAGGCGATGCGCCCGATGCTCCATCCCGACGCGACCTGGGAGGTGATGCGCGCCGTGCCCGGCGAGCGGATGGCCGTCGGGCGGGACGCCATCATCGACGAGTTCCTCGCACCGGTCCGCGGCCGGTTCGCTCCCGGCGACCCGAAGGTGACCGTGCACACGCTGTTCGCGTCGGGCGATCGCGTGGCCGCTGAGACCCATGCCGATGGCACCATGCGCGACGGCAGCGAGTACCACAACCGGTACGCGTGGGTGATAGAGATCGAGGGCTCCCTCGTACGCAGCGTCCACGAGTACATGGACACTGCATACGCGCGCTCGTCCTACCGTCCCTGATCTCAGCCAGTCCAGGCCTCTCATCGGAGCATCGCACCCTGGTCGTCGTGCGAACGAGCGCGGGCCGGCCGGGATCGCGGCATCATTCGACAGGTATGAGCGGTGGGAAGCAGAAGAGCGTCGTGTTGATCCTCGCCCGCGAGCTCGCGAGCAACATCGCTACTCCGATGCTCGTGATCGACGAGGACGGGACGGTCGTCTACTTCAACGAGCCGGCCGAGAGAGTTCTCGGCGCCACGTTCGCGTCGGTCGGCGAGGTGACCGCGGCGGAGTACGACGAGCGGTGGGCGACGACTGACACCGAGGGCAACGAGCTCTCGTTGCGACGCGGTCCCCTCGCCGGGGTCGTCTCCGAACACACACCCGCGCACCGCGTGATCCGGATCCGCGGTCTCGACGGCGTGTGGCACGTCATCGAGACGACCGTCTACCCGCTGTTCGCCAGCGCCACGAGCTTTGTCGGCGCCGTCGGCGTTTTTTGGGAGCTCGGGAGCGAGTACGGCCCAGCCTCGCGTGCGTCCCCGTTCCGGACCGAGGAATGAGGATTCGGGTTTGGGGCACGCGCGGCTCGCTCGCAACCCCGGGGCCGCGCACGGTTCGCTACGGCGGCAACACCTCGTGTGTCGGGGTTACTCTGCGTGACGGCACCCAGATCGCCCTCGACGCTGGCTCCGGCATTCGTGAGCTGGGCGTCGACATCGGGCCATCACCCGACCGTCCCGTGCACGTGCTGCTGACACACCTTCACATGGACCACCTGCAAGGTCTCGCGTTCTTCGCACCGCTCTGGACCGCCGGCGTCGACGTGCATGTGTGGGGTCCGGCTTCCGCAACGCGAACCCTCGCGGAACGCGTGGCCACCTACATGTCGCCACCACTCTTCCCGGTCCACCTGGACGACATCCCGTCGAACATCGTGTTCCACGACTGCCCTGACACGCCCTTCACGATCGGCAGCTCGACCGTGACCGCGGCGTTCGTGTCGCACCAAGGTCCGACCGTCGGCTACCGGATCGAGGAGGACGGGCGCTCGCTCGCGTACCTGCCCGATCACGAACCCGCAATCGGTGTCGAGATCAGCAGCCTTGGGACCGACTGGCTGTCCGGGTTCTCGCTCATCGAAGGCGTCGATGTGCTGTTCCATGACGCGCAGTACTTCGACGATGAGTACCTGAGCCACGTCGGGTGGGGGCATTCCTCCGTCAGCCATACGCTCGAGCTGGCCCGGCGTGCCGACGTGAGGCAGCTCGTGCTGTTCCACCACGACCCGGCGCACAGCGATGCGGACCTGGAGCGCCTCGGCGCCATCGCGCGCGATCTGTGGCAGGACGCACCGAGCTCGCCGGTCCTGGCGTACGAAGGGATGGAGATCGTCCTCGACGCGACTCGCAGTGGCTAGGGCCCGAGATCGCGGTGTGCCAACGTGAGGCGGTGGAACCCGCGGTCGAGGTTCGAAGGTTGACCCGGACGGAGCTGTCGCGAGTCGCGGAGATCGACCGTAGGGAACGCATCGACGTGCAGTACGTCCAGCACGGCACCGAGCTCGTCGCGCGTCACGGCAACTGGAGCTCGTTGGCCTGGGACCCGGACGGTTTCGGCGAGCACTCGGTCGAGGCCCAGATCCACATGCTGGAGCACTACGTCGACGCCGGCGGGATCGCGCTCGGTGCGTTCGCCGGCGAGCGACTGGTTGGCATCGGTGTCGTCGTGCCACACCTTCGGCCCACGATCGCGCAGCTGGCGTACCTCCACGTCAGCGCACCCTTCCGCGCGACGGGCATCGGTAGCCGCCTGACCGAGCAGCTCGACGAGATCGCCCGCACCGCCGGCGACACCGACATGGTCGTCACGGCGACGCCAACGGAGAACACCGTGCGGTTCTACCTCGGTCGCGGCTTCCAGCCGATGGCGGAACCGCTGCCCGAGCTGTTCGAGCTGGAGCCCGAGGACGTGCACATGCGCAAGGTGCTTTGAGCGCCTGAACGTCCCCACGTGCGACACTCCGCTCGGCCACAAACGAACGGAGGAGGGTGACGGCATGAAGGCTGCACGTGTTGTCAACGGTGAGCTCGGGATCCACGATGTCGATGCCCCGACACCGGGTGTCGATCAGGCGCTGCTCCGCATCACCGCCTCTGGTGTCTGTCACTCCGACCTGCACCTCGCCCGCGGCGACTGGTACGGCATGCAGCCGCCGAGCCTCGGGCACGAGGCAATCGGCATCGTCGAGGACCTCGGTCCCGGCGCCGACCGGTTCGTGAAGGTCGGCGATCGTGTGATCGTCGGCCTCGGCGGGAGCGGCGGTGGGTTCTGGTGCGGCGCGTGCGAGTTCTGCCTTGGCGGCCACCCTCGCCTGTGCGCGCAGACGCAGAACGTGATGGGCACGTTCGCCGAGCAGTTCGTCGTGTACGCGCCGGGCCTCGTGGTCCTGCCCGACAGCATCCCCGACACCGAGGCGCCACTCGCCTGCGGCGGCCTCACTGCATACGGCGCGGTGAAGAAGGTGCTGAAGCACGGCGTGCTGCCGGGCCGAACGGTCGCCGTCATCGGTGCGGCCGGCGGCCTTGGGCATTACGCCGTGCAGCTGCTGACCGGGTTCGGATTCCGCGTCGTCGGGGTCGACATCGGCGAGGCACGTCTCGACTTCGTGCGCTCGCTCGGCGCCGAGCTCGCGGTCGATCCCGACAGCGCCGTGGAGGTGGTGCAGCGCGAGCTCGGAGGCGTCGACGCTGCGCTCGTGTTCTCGGCCCGGCTCGCTGGCTACGACCTCGGTCTACAGCTCCTGCGCAAGGCCGGCCTGTTCGTCGGCGTCGGTCTGCCGCCGACAAGCGAGGGTGGATTCTCGATCGACGTGTTCCGCCTCTTCGCGATCGAGCCGACGATCATCTTCTCCGCGGTCGGGAACGTGCAGGACATGCGCGAGCTGATCGATCTCGCTGCCCGCGGCAAGATTCGGACCCACGTCGACCGCACCGGCCCGCTGTCCGACCTCGACGCGATCTTCGAGGAGCTCGAGACCGGCAAGTTCCTCGGACGCGCGGTGATCACCGACCTCGCTCACTAGTCAGCATCACGCGCTCAGCCGGTTGGGGCGTCCTCGGGAACCTGCGCCGGCGCCGGGCACGCGCCCGTCGCCTCCCAGCGCTCGCGCCACTCGAAGTGCCACCACTCCCAGGCGAGGGTGCGGCAGAGGCCGAAGCGGGCGCCCTCGTCGACGAGCCAGTCGGCGGCCGGCCCGTCGCCGACGTCGATCGCCAAGCCCTGAACGTGCATCGACTTGTCGGGCGGGAACACCCACCGCTGCGCCTCCGCGAGTGACCCCCGCTCGACGACTTCGGCGTCGAACATGGCCGCCTGCTCCTCGGCAGTCCGAAACCCTGAGGTGATCGCGAGCTGGTGGCCGGCGTCGGCGGCCTCGGCTCGTGCCCGCTCGAACGCGTCGACCAGGCCGGGATCGAGGCCGGTGGGCGCCGATGTCGTTGTGGGGGCGGTCGATCTGGCGGCGGTCGACACGGTGGCGCTGTCAGCCGACCTCGCGCTCGCCGACTCGGCGCTCGCTTCCGCGATGAGCCGGGCACCCATGAGGGCGGCGGGCACGGCGACGAGCGCAACGACGGTGACCCGGCGGCGCTCGCGTCGGCGGCGGGCGGCTCGGAGCTGCTCGGCGATGGAGGACACCAACTGAGCGTCCGGCACGACGGGGCTCGGCCGCATCGGCCGTCAGGCTGGACGCGCGGGTGGACTCGCGTCGACGCGGTGCTCCGAACGACGGAGGCGCGCTCGGCCATTCGGCCGATGTGGGCGGGATGGCCGTCTTGGTACCTTGCAGCTGTGACCGCCTGGTGGCGACGACGTCCGCCCGTCGTCCAGGACCTGCTCGTCGGCGGCGCCGTCGCGGTGGCCTGGTTCACCGCGTTCTACCTGTTCCGCCAGCGTGGATGGTCGCCGAGGCAGCCCGAGACCTTCGTGATCGCTGGGATCTGGACCGCCGGGGCTCTCGCGCTGCGCAGGGTGAACCCCGCGTGGGTGTTCGCCGGCGTCGTGGTGATCTACCCGATCGCCTACGGCGCGACGTTGCAGAGTGAGTTCCACCTGCTGCCGGTGCTCATCGTCGGGTACACGGCGACGAGCACGGGGCGGGTCCACCCCGTCGTGGCGGCGGTCGGCTGCATGGCGGCCAACCTCGTCCTCTCGTGGAACCACCAGCCCGACGCCCCCGGACGGGCGCTCGGCTACCGCTCCTTCGACTGGCCCAGCGTGCTCTTCATCGAGCTGGCGACGGTGAGCGTGGTGGTGCTCGGGTGGCTCATGCACCGGCAGGCCGCGATCTCCCGCGACCTCGCCCAGCGCAACGCCGAGCTCGAGCGCTTGCGGGCCGCGCGAGGCCCAGCGGGTCGTCGCCCAAGAGCGCACGCGCGTCGCGCGCGAGCTGCACGACGTCGTCGCCCACCACCTGACCGCCGTCATCATCCGGGCGCAGGCCGCTGATCGGGTACGGGAGACCCGGCCCGAGCTCGCCTCCGAGTCCATCGGGTGGATCGCCGAGACGGCGAAGGAGGCGCTCACCGCCATGCGGGGCACCGTGCGGATGCTCCGGGCCGACGGCGACGCCGCCGACCTCGCGCCCGAACCGACGCTGGCCGACCTCCGGTCGATCGCGGCGCGGGTCGGCGAGGCCGGCCTCGAGATCGAGCTCCGCATGCCTGAGCCGCCGCCGGATCTCGAGCCGCAGGTGGAGCTGGCCGCGGTCCGCATCGCGCAGGAGGCGCTCACCAACGCCATGCGCCACGCCGGGGCCCGGCGGGCGATCGTGACGCTGCGCTGCGACGCCGACGGGGTGATGGTCGACGTCGACGACGACGGCACGAGCGGCCCACCTTCGGCGCGCCGACGCGACGGCAACGGGCTGGTCGGCATGCAGGAACGGGCGGCGGCCTGCGGCGGCCGACTCGGCATCGGCACCAGCTCGCTCGGCGGCTGGCGGATCCACGCGTGGCTCCCGACCCGGGCGGCGTGGTCCTGATCCGGGTCGTCGTGGTCGACGACCAGGCGGTGATCCGCACTGGCCTGCGGACGATGCTCGAGCACGAGACCGACATCACGATCGTCGGCGAGGCGGGCAACGGCGCGGAGGCCGTCCACCTCGTCGCCGGCGCCCGTCCGGACGTCGTGCTGATGGACGTGCGAATGCCCGAGGTCGACGGCATCGAGGCGACCCGCCGGATCCTCGCCGGTGCGACGTCGTCTCCGCCGGCCGTGCTCGTCCTCACCACCTTCGACGACGACGAGTACGTGTTCGGCGCGCTCCGGGCCGGCGCCGCCGGGTTCCTGCTGAAGGACGTCGGCCCCGACGTCCTCATCGCCGCCGTGCGCACCGTCGCCGCTGGCGACGCCCTCGTCGACCCGTCGGTCACCCGCCGGCTGGTCGAGCGGTGGGTGGCGCTCGAGGCGTCGAGCGCCCCAACCTCCCGCCCGGTGCCCGCAGCTGTCGGGACGCTCAGCGCGCGGGAACGGGAGATCCTCGTCGGCCTCGCTCGGGGCCGCACCAACCGTGAGCTCGCCGACGACCTGATCGTCAGCGAGGCCACGGTGAAGACCCACGTCAGCAACCTCCTGACCAAGCTCGGCGTCCGCAGCCGCGTGCAGGCGGTGGTGATCGCCTACGAGGCCGGCGTCGTCCGGCCCGGCGAGCGGGGCGACGTCGCAGTGGCTCCCCTGAGTGTCGAGAACGAGCGAACAGCATCGTCTCAGAGGCGGACGTGGCCACCGTGGCCGCGCCACACCAAGGAGACCCAGCATGACGATCCAGCGAATGGACAACGTCCTCATCGTTGTCGACGACCTTGACACCGTCATTTCGTTCTTCCTCGAACTCGGGATGGAGCTCGAGGGAAAGGGGCCGATCGAGGGACGTTGGGTGGAGCGTGTGATCGGGATCGACGATGTCCGACAGGACGTCGCGATGCTGCGAACGCCGGACGGCCACGGCCGCATCGAGTTGGCGATGTTCCACACGCCGAAGGCGATCACGCCCGAGCCGAAGGAGGCACCAGCGAACACGCTCGGGATTCGTCGCATCATGTTCGCCGTTGACGACATCGATGACGTCGTCGCCCGCCTGCGCACCCATGGCGCCGAACTCGTCGGGGAGCTGGCGCAGTACGAGGACCTCTATCGGCTCTGCTACGTCCGCGGCCCGGAGGGCATCGTCGTCGGACTGGCCGAACAGCTCAGCTGATGGTGACCGGGAGGCGCTGGTCGTGCTCGTCGAGTACGAAGTGCGCGACGGCCCGCGCAACGTAGAGGCGGTGGGGCGCATCGCCGGTCACGTTGGCCGTGGTCCACACCGCACCCCCACGGTCTGTCGAGCGCTTCGAAAAGACCGCGAGCATTCGGTTGAGGTCCGTCTCCTCCGCCTGGATGGCGGTGCCTTCGATGTACACCGCATCGGCGGACCCCTCGGGAACAGTCGAGTCGAAGATGACAATGCCGACTTCGGGGCGGGCGGCAACGTTGTTCGAGTGGCGGGCGTCGGGCTTTGACACCCACAGGAACTCCGCGTACCGGTCATGCGCGAACCACACCGGCGATGCCCATGGCACGCCGGCGGCGTCGGCCGAGGCGATGGTCATGTACGCGTTGGCGTCGATCATCGCTCGCGCCCTCGCTGCCAGCGCAGCGGGTTGTTGCCCGATCACTGTTGGGCATCATGCACGACGCGCAGTACTTACCCCGAGGGTTGACGTCTCGTTTGGGCACGCAACACTCGGGGTAGACGACGCGGAATGGAGGCAGGTCGGTCCTCGAAGTTCGCTCGTCCGCCTGTCGTCAGCCAGACCGAATGGGACCAGGCCCTCTCAGCCATGACCGAGCGCGAAGAGGCCGTCGCCACGGCGACCCACGAGCTCGCGGCCGCGCGGAAGCGCATGCCGATGGTGCGGGTCGCGCACGACTACCTCTTCGAGGGCCCCGACGGCCGGCGATCGTTGCCCGATCTGTTTGACGGGCGCAGCCAGCTCATCGCTTACCGGTTCTACTTCGAGCAGGGCGTCGACGGCTGGCCCGAGGCGGGATGCGCCGGCTGCTCGTCGTTCGCCGACGGCGTCCCCGAGCTCGGCCTCCTGCATGCTCGCGACATCACCTTCGCCATGGCATCGCCGGCACCTCAGGCGAACCTACGCGCCTATGCCGAGCGCATGGGCTGGACCGACGTGCCCTGGTACACGATCTGCACTGAGCGCTTCTCCGCTGACTTCGGGGTCGAGGAGTGGTTCGGGCTCAATGTCTTCCTGCGCGACGGCGACGACGTCTACCGCACCTACTTCCTTCAGCACGGGGAGGCGGTGCAGAGCATCGGCAGCGTCTGGAGCATGATGTCCCTCACGCCCTACGGCGGGCAGTCCGATGACGAGGACGCTCCCGAGGGCTGGCCGCAGGCGCCGCAGTCGTTCTGGTACCGCCGTCATGACGAATTCGACGATCCGCCGCCGTCGGCGAGCCGTGGCAGTTGATCAACCCTTGGATCCGTTCTCAGCCGGGACCGAGCGTCGCAGCCGGTGGGTTCTCCGCCGCGAGGATCGCTCGGTAGCGAGGCTCCATGCCCTTCACCATCTCCATGTCGGTGAAGACCCAGAACCGCTCGTTCACGACTGCATCGTGAACGAGGTCGGCGACCTTCGCGGGTGCCATGCCGCTCTTCAACTGGTCGAGCACGAACTCGCGGATCATCTCGTCTCGCGGGTCGACCGGCTGTTCCTCGAGCGCCCGGCGGCGCCGCCCACTCCGGGCGGTTCCGGTCGGCTGATCCAATGTTGGTGGCCACCCACCCGGGACACAAACACGACACTCCCACCGTCGAGCCTTCCATCCTCAGCTGTTGATAGAGCCCCTCGGTGATCGCGACCACGCCCCACTTGCTGGCCGAGTAGGCGCTGTGGCCGGGGAAGTGGCCGGCCATGGAAGCGGTGTTGACGATGTGGCCGTCGCCGTGCTCGAGGAGGTGTGGGAGGAACGATTGGTGCCCGTGGATGACGCCCCACAGGTTCACGCCGATGACCCATCGCCAGTCGTTGAGGTCCACGGTCCCGCGGCTCATGGAACCGGCGACTCCGGCGTTGTTGCACACGAGGTTCACCCGACCGAAGCGCTCGAGGGCGGCGTCGCGCAGCCGGTCGACGGCTTGGGCGTCGGACACGTCCGTGGCGACAGCAATGACGTCGACGCCGCGGCTCTTCACGCTCTCGGTCGCCTCGTCGAGGCGCGGGACCTCTACATCTGCGAGGACGATGTTCATCCCTACGTCGGCGAAGCGTTCGGCGAACGCACGCCCCATGCCACTCGCCGCGCCCGTGATGACGGCGGTCTTTCCCGCGAGATCCTTCATGGTGCCTCCGAGTGCGGTCGAGTGTTCGGTAGGCCGCAGCATCTCATCGGATGGTCCCGCAACCGGGGCTTGTCGGAGCCGGCTGTCATCGACGGGTGAAGGTGAGGTGGGTGACGCCGCTCGGTGACGAGACCGCCTCGATGTCGTAACGCTCCTCTACGCCCTCGATGCCGTCCCACAGGCGAACGCCGCGGCCGAGCAGGATCGGCACCTGAACGACGTGGAGGGTGTCGATGAGCTCGGCGGCGAGGAAGTCGCGGATGACCGTCGGGCCACCACCGAGGCGCACGTCGAGGTCGCCGGCTGCCTCCCGGGCGAGGTCGAGCGCCTCCTGCGGGCTGGCGTCGACGAAGTGGAACACGGTGCCGCCCTCCATCTCGATCGACGGGCGCGCGTGGTGCGTGAGCACGAACACCGGCGTGTGGAACGGCGGGTTCGGCCCCCACCAGCCGCGCCATTCGTCGTCGGCGCCGACATCGGTCCACGCGCCGGTCTGCACGCCGAACTTGCCCCGGCCCATGATCTCGGCCCCGATGCCGACGCCATGGCGTTCGGCGAACGTGTGGTCGACACCCTCGGTGCCACCGGTCTCGCCGACCATCGAACGCCAGAACCGGGTGGCGAACATCCACTCGTGCAGCCGTTCCCCGGCGTGACCGAACGGGGCGTCGAACGTGATGCCGTCGCCGGTCCCGAACCCGTCTAGGGAGATCGAGAAGTTGTGGACACGGACCTGCGACATGGCTGCCTCCGTTCGAGATGGGTCAGGGAGAGTGGAGCGGGCCGGCCCTTCTACCCATACAGATCTGTCGAGCGCTCATGATCGGGCGCCCATCGCGAGGATGAGCAGCTCGATCTGCGCCTCGAAGAGCTCGTCTCGCGATTGCTCGCTGATCCAGTTGAGGTGGTCGAAGTTCTCGAGGCACGCGAAGCCGTGGACTGCGGCCAGGAAGTGCAGGAGGGCTTGGTAGGCGTCGGCCGGTATTCGCGGGCCGTCGCTCCGCTGCGCGGTTGTGCCAGCTTCGCTCGCCCACGTTGGCCCGACGTCGCGAACGAGCGGAGTAAGGAGGTTGCCCTGCTCGACGACGCTTTGGACGAGGCGTTCGAGACTTGCCATGGTGGCGCCCGCTGCCGGTCCTGAGGAGTGCTCGCTGTGCCTACCGAACCCCGGGTTCGGGAGGCCGAACAGCAGCGAGAAGCGGGACGGGTCGGCCTTGGCGAAGTCCCGGTAGGCGACGGCGGCGGCGCGGATTCGACCGGCGAGGTCATCGGGAGCGGCGGTGTCCAGCGCAGCGGTGAGCGCGCCGGACATCTCCTGAAAGCCGTCGACCATGAGGGCGGACGAGCAGCTCGTCGCGGTCGGCGAAGTAGCGGTACAGCGCAGGAGCCGTCATGCCCATGTCCCGCGCGATGTCGGCGAAGCGAAGATCGGCGCCGTGCTCCCGGAGCATCCGGCTCGCCGTCGTCTTGATCTCCTCGATCGTGGCGGCCCGCACCCGGTCCCGGCGGGAGGGCGCCTGGACAGGGTCGGCAGCTGCGGGTGATGTCATGCCACGAGCCTAACAGCTCTTCACGTAAGTTACGACTCTTGACAGAACGTTCCGGATGTGGTTTGGTGACGAGACACAACAAACGTGAAGTCTCGTAACTAGCCAGGAGGGCTGAAAATGAAGACCACCACGACCATCACGGCCGCATTCGTCACGCTCGGGATCTCGCTCGCGGCATCCGCGTGCGGAACCTCGAGCCCCGAGGGCACCGGAGAAGGCGCCACCGTCGTACCGGCGACCACCACGACGGTCGTGCCGGCGACCACCGCCACGGTCGAGCGCCCCAGCCATCTCGTCGACGAGCTCGTCTCGATCGACAACGGCCAGATGCACATCCGCTGCATCGGGAGCGGCGCACAGACCGTCGTTCTCATCGCCGGGTGGGACGACGGCGGCGACAAGTGGGGTGCCATCGAACCGGCGATCAGCGAGCGCGCTCGGGTCTGCTCGTACTCGAAGTTCGGCACGGGGACGAGCGACGCGCCATCGTCGACGCAGACGTTCGACACTGAGGCCGCCGATCTCCACGCACTGCTCGACGAGGCCGGCGAACCGGGGCCCTACGTCGCGCTCGGCCACTCCTTCGGTGGAGCCGTAGCAGTGACGTTCGCATCGAAGTACGCCGATGAGGTGTCCGGCCTCGTGCTCCTCGACGCGAGCCCGACCTCTTGGCCGGCCACGGTGTGCTCGGTCGCCGCCTACGAAGGGGGCTGCGCCGTGATGCACGACCCGACACTTTCCCCGGAGCGGCTCGACGTGTTCCGCGCGTTCGAGGAGGTCGCGACCATCACCTCGCTGGGCGATCTCCCGATGACGGTCATCACCGCTGCGCACCGCACCGACCCCGCACTCGCACAGAGCGAGCTCGCACGACTGGATGCCGTGTGGGCCGAGGGCGTCGGCCGTTGGGCCGGGTTGTCGTCGTCGTCGAGCGTCGTCTCGGTCGAGAACACCGGCCACAACATCGAGCTGGACCAACCCCAGGTCGTCATTCAGGAGCTCCTGGACCTGCTCGCGTAACGACCGCTCCCATCATCAATCGAGAGCAAGCAGATGGCCGGTGCGAGAGCATCGGCCCCTCTGCTTTGTCGGTGAGCGGGTATCCGGCCCACAAGATCGTTCCGCCCACTCGCTTGAGCAACGGCATGTCGGCCTTGCTGTAGCGGGTGTACGCGTCCCACCCGCTCCCGTTCCCGTCGAGCGATCGCTCTCGGAACCGAACGAGGTTGACCATCACCACGGGCCCGTCGTCGGGCAGTGACGAGACGAACTCCCGGTTGAGATCCTGCGGGCCGTCCGACATCGGGTCCCCTCTGTCTGGTCCACCCGACCGTATCCCCGCCGGTGCGGCATCCTGTCGGGATGAGCGCACGGGTTGACGGCGCCACCGAGATCATCAGGCTGTGGCCGGACGGCCCACCGACACGCATCGACGGCGTCCCCGACGAGGTGGAGTACCCCGTGCAAGCGGGCGTCGCGACAGGCACGACGTTCCTGCGCAACATCTCCGATCCGACGCTCACGGTGTTCACGCCGGCGGCGGTTCGAGCAACGGCGTGGGCGTCATCGTCGTCCCGGGCGGTGGGTGGACCATCAACGCGTGGACGCACGAGGGACTCGACGTCGCCCGCTGGCTCACGGCCCTCGGCTACACGACGTTCTTGCTCAAGTACAGAGTGCAGGCCTCCGACGCCGACCAGACGACCTTCGAGACGATGATGGCGGCGATCGACGCAGGTCTCGCGGCGCCCCGGCCATTCGCGGAGAAGCCCCGCGCGATCAGCGATGTGATCTCGTTTCCCACCTATCTCGCGGCGCGGGAGGCGTGCGCGGACGATGGGCGGCGTGCGATCGAGCTCGTACGCGAGCACGCCGAGCGGTTCGGCTTGCGGCCTGACGCCGATCGGCATGATCGGCTTCTCCGCAGGCGCGTTCCTCGCCGTCGACGTCGCGCTCGACCCTCGCGCCCCACAGCTCGCGTTCATCGCGCCGATCTACGGCGGTGAGACGCGGGGCGCGCCGGTGCCGGCAGACGCGCCGCCGCTCTTCACCGCGGTCGCACAGGACGACATCCTCGTCAAGATCATCGAAGGGCTCCACGCCGACTGGTCGGCCGCGGACCGTTCGTCGGAGCTGCATGTGTTCGCCCGCGGCGGCCACGGCTTCGGCATGGTCTCGCAGGGCCTGCCGTCCGACCAGTGGACCGACCTGTTCCTGGCGTGGCTGGACGACCTGGGGCTCAGCCGCGAGAGACAACCGCTGGAGCTTCGTGGGAGCTGAGCGCCGATCGATTCGTCCCTATGTCGCCGAGGACTGCTCCCGAGTTGTGGACCTCTCGCTGAACGCGTGGGCTCCCGTCTTCGATTCTTTCCGCACGATGCTCGGCGACGACCTCTATCGCCGTGTCCATCCCGACTGGCGGACCGACCAGTCGGCGTCGGTCCGCGCGGCGCTCGAACGCAACGACACGTGGGTGTCCGTCACCGGTGACACGGTGACCGGGTTCGTCAACGTCATCTTCGATACCGACAACCGGTCGGGTGAGATCTACATGATCGCGGTCGACCCGGCACACCAGCGACAAGGCGTGGCGTCAGCGCTGACCGAGCTGGCCCTCGAAGAGATGCGGGCGCGCGGCCTCAATCTCGCCATTGTCGCCACCGGTGGCGACCCCGGCCACGCCCCGGCGCGCGGCGCGTACGAGAAGGCCGGCTTCACCGGCTCCCCGCAAGTCTGGTACGCCAAGCTCCTTCGATGATTGGAGGTCGCCGTGAGAGCTGTTGTGATGACAGCACCAGGCGCGATCGAGGTCACGACGATCGACGACCCCACGCCCGCGCGCGACGACGTCATCGTCGAGGTCGCCGCCGTCGGGCTCTGCGGCACCGACCTGCACATCCTCGCCGGCGATCATGGCGTGCTCCCCGTGGTGCCGGGTCACGAGGTGACCGGCACTGTCGTCGCCGCCGGAGTCGAGCCCGGCCAGGTGCGCGTCGGTGACCGGGTCGCCGTCGACCCGTCGCTGCCATGCCGCGCCTGTCGGTTCTGCCGTCGCGGACGCGAGAACCTGTGCCTCACCCTCGGCGCGCTCGGCGTGACGACGGCCGGCGGCGCCGCCGAGTACATGCGAGCCCAGGCGAACCGGTGCATCGTGCTGCCCGATCACGTGGACCTGCACGGCGCGACGCTGATCGAGCCACTGTCGTGCGTGCTGCGCGGATACGACGTGCTGCGCACCACGCTTGGTGCGTCCGTGCTCGTCTACGGCGCCGGAACGATGGGGCTCCTGCTACTCGAAGTCGCGAAGCACACCGGGCCCCGCTCGGTGCACGTCGTCGACCCGAACACGGAGCGTGCGACTCGCGCAATTGCGCTGGGGTGCACCGGGGCAGCGCCGTCGGTCGCCGCCCTCGACGTCGGTGAGAAGTGGGACGTCGTCATCGACGCAACCGGCAACGCTGATGCGATCCAGGACGGCGTTGGACGCGTGGCACGCGGCGGCACGTTCCTGCAGTTCGGCGTGGCCTCACCCGAGACCCGCGTGTCGATCTCTCCGTACACGATCTACAACCACGAGATCACGATCACCGGCTCGATGGCCGTACTGCACAGCTTCGAGCGCGCTGCCGATTTGTTCGCTGCGGGCATCGTGGACTGGCGGGCATTCGTCACCAGTCAAAGGTCGCTCGCCGATTACGCCGATGCGCTCGCGTCGTTCGGGCGCGGCGAAGGCGTGAAGACGCAAGTCCTGCCGGCCGCGTAGCGGCCTCGCGGATGCTCTGATCTCCCTCGACTCTCGGAGAGGCAGACTGTGCCCGTGCACATCCGGTTCTGGGGTACGCGGGGGTCGGTGCCGACGCCGGGACCAGGCACTGTGCGATACGGCGGGAACACTTCGTGCGTCGAGGTGCGCACCGACGGCGGGACGCTCCTCGTTCTCGACTGCGGCACTGGGGTCCGGGCGCTCGGCCTGCGGCTGCTCGCAAGAGGCCGCGGACGCGGGCGGTCCACCGCCTGCGGGCGCGATCCTGATCGGTCACACCCATTGGGATCACATCCACGGTCTTCCGTTCTTCGCGCCGCTCTTCGTCCCCGGCAGCCGGTGGGATGTGTTCGGCCCGCGCGGACTGATGCGGAACCTCGACAACGTGCTCGCCGGACAGATGGAGTACCAGTACTTCCCGATCGGCCTGGACGAGGTGAACGCGGAGGTGCACTACCACGACCTGGTCGAAGGGGTGTTCGAGGTCGGTGACGCGACCATCCGGACCCAGTACCTGAACCACCCCGCGCTCACGCTCGGTTTCCGCATCGAGGCCGACGGCGCCACCGTCGTGTACGCCTCCGACCACGAGCCCCATGACGCGGCTCTTGCCGGCGGCACCTTGCCGCGGTTGGGCACTGCCGACGCCCGCCACGCGGACTTCCTCGCCGATGCCGACGTGGTGGTGCACGACACGCAGTACGACGCCGCCGGCTACGCGGCCAAGGTCGGCTGGGGTCACAGCACGATGGAGTACGCCGTCGCGCTGGCCGGAGCAGCCCGTGTGGGTCGGCTCGTGCTCTACCACCACGACCCGCAGCGTGACGACGACGGGGTCGACGACCTGCTGCGCAGAGCGCGTGCGCTGGCGGCCTCCGACGGGACTGTCCTCGAGGTCGATGCCGCCGCCGAGGGATCCGTTCTCGAGGTTCGGGGCGTCGGTCGACCACGAGCGCAGGCGGCGGGCGGGGCGGCCACGGTCGTGCCCGCCGATGCGCGACCTCGCGGTCGGAGTTGCCATCGCAACGAGCGACCCCGAGCTCGAGACAGCGGTCGGATGCGGCCGCCATCGCCGAAGGGCTCACGGTGCGGCCGCTCGCGGGCGACCTCTCCGACGCGGTGGTGGTGCTCGACGTCGACGACGACAGCGCATCACGCTCGGTCGACGCGCAGCGCCGGCGTGCTCGGCGTCACCCGACGGGCCATCCCGTCGTTTTCCACCGCCGGCATCACTGACTGGATCGTGCTGCCCGCGTCGATCGCCCACATCCGAACCAAGCTCCGGGCCGCCGTGCTCCGGAAGGCATGCCGGTGGCTGGCGGCACCCGTCGCGCCCGACGAAGAGCATCGACTCGCGGCCCTGCATCGCCTGGGCATGCTCGACACGCCGCGTGAGGCGCGCTTCAACCGCTTCGTCGAGCAGGCCCGCGAGATCACCGCGACGCCGATCGCGTTGGTGTCGCTCGTCGACTCTCACCGGCAGTGGTTCAAGGCCACGGCCGGTCTCGACGCCACGGAGAGCCATCGAGACGAGTCGTTCTGCGCACATGCGATCCTCGGTCCTGATCCCCTTCAGGTCCCGGACGCGTTGGAGGACCCGAGGTTCGCCGACAACCCGGCCGTGGCCGGCCCGCTCCGGGTTCGGTTCTACGCCGGTGTGCCGCTCGCCCTCGCCGACGGAAGCCGGGTCGGGACCTTGTGCGTCGCCGATCACCGCCCCCGCCTGCTCGACGATCGCCAGCTCGAGGCGCTCTGCCGTCTCGCGGACCTCGTCGTCGCGGAGTTGCAAACGACCCCGTGACCGGCGGCACGCCAGACTGCTGCCTGCGGATCAAGCGAAGGGGGACCCGATGAGTGCATGGCGAGTGGGGCGAGCCACGATCACGCCCATCATCGAAGTCGAGTCGGTCACATCGCCCCGGTTCCTCTTCAGGGGGTTCGACAAGGCCGCCGCACTCGATCTCGCACGTCGAGCCCCGTGGCTGCGCGGCTCGTTCGTCGATGACAGCGGCTACCTCCTGCAACGGATCCAGTGCCTTCGTTATCGATCTCGATGGCGCGCGGGTCGCGGTCGACACGTGCGTCGGCAACGACAAGCGCCGCGCGTATCCCGACTGGAACGAACAGCACTCCCCGTTCCTGTCCGATCTCGAGGCGGCGGGCTTCCCTCCCGACACCATCGACGCAGTTGTGTGCACGCACCTCCACGTCGACCATGTGGGCTGGAACACCGCCCTCGTCGACGGGGCCTGGCGTCCGACATTCCCGACCGCGCGTTATCTGCTCGCTCGACCCGAGTTCGAGTACTGGCAGGCGACGGCGTATCCCGATGACGACGATGTCTTCGGTGACTCTGTCGCGCCAGTGCACGATGCGGGGCTGGTGGACCTCGTGGCCGTCGACCATGTGGTCGACGGCGGGAGCATCCGGTTCGACTCGACACCGGGGCACACACCCGGCCACGTGTCGGTGGTCGTGGAGTCGGCAGGCGAGCGGGCGGTCATCACGGGCGACATGATTCACACGCCCATCCAGATCGCCGACGTCGCCCTTTCGTCAGCTTTCGACTTCGCGCCCGACGTCGCTGCCGAGACCCGCGCGAAGTTCCTCGAGCGATACGCGGACGATGCGCTCGTGATCGGGACCCACTGGGGAGGGCCCGGCGCTGGCCGCATCGTCGCTGATCGCGATGGCTGGACAGTCGAACCGGTGGCGGCGTCGAGCAGCTCATGACGGCGCGCTGAATTTCTGCGTCGAAGAGCTCGTCTCGCGATTGCTGCTCGCGTAACGATGCTCGACGGCGAGGCGAGGTCCGCGATTTGCGCAGATCCCGGGTACGAATGGAAGGTGCCCGCCGACCGCTCCGTCCAGCCGGAGGTAGCGAGACGAGACGCACGCGCTCCCGGCGCGGGATCGGCGGCCGACGAACGGCGCATCGACCAAGCCATCGCACTGGCGCGACAACTGGTGGACGAGGCCACGCGGCTCGAAGCGCGTCAGGGGCGGCGCGAGCGCCGCCACCGGGCCCGCATGCGCGCGCTCGTGCGGGATGCCGACGCGGCTGACTTCACCGTTCGCCTCACCGACGAGGTTCCTCGCATCCCCGTTGCCGCAACGGCGGCTCGACGGTTCTTCGAGCTCGTCGACCACGCCGACCTTCGCGGCTTTGGATGGCTCGACCGCTTCATGCTCCACGTCGGTGCTCGGCTCGCCGCGATCCTGCCGCGTCTCGTGATGCCGCTCGTTTTGCGGCGGCTTCGTCTCGAGGCCGCAGAGGTCATCCTTCCCGCCGACGACCCCGCGTTCGGACAGCACCTCGCGCAACGGCGCGCCGAAGGTGTCCGGTGCAACGTGAACATCCTCGGCGAGGCGATCGTCGGCAACGACGAGGCCCGACGCCGGCTCGACCAGGTCCTCGCCCGGCTCCGCCGCCCCGACGTCGACTACGTCTCGGTGAAGATCTCCGCGGTCGCCGCGGGCGTCAGCTCGCTCGCCTTCGACGCGACGGTCACACACGTCTGCCACGCGCTGCGCGAGCTCTACGCACTCGCGGCATCGTACGACCCGCCCAAGTTCGTCAACCTCGACATGGAGGAATACCGCGACCTCGACCTCACCGTCGCCGCCTTTCGAAATGTCCTCGACGAGCCCGAGCTCGAGCGTCTCGACGCCGGCATCGTGCTCCAGGCGTACCTTCCCGACAGCCTCGACGTCGCCCGCTCACTCGGCGAGTGGGCCAACCGGCGACGAGCCCGTGGCGGCGGCCGCCTCAAGGTGCGCTTGGTCAAGGGCGCCAACCTTGCGATGGAGAAGGTCGAGGCCGAGATGCACGGCTGGCAGCCCGCGTCCTACGGCTCCAAGCACGAAGTCGACGCCAACTACAAGGCGGTCCTCGACGTCCTCTTGGACCCGACCTTCGACCAGAGCGTTCGGATCGGTCTCGCGAGCCACAATCTCTTCGACGTTGCCTGGGGCATCGGCCTGCGTCGGGAGCTGCAGGGAGCGGGCCGACCCGGACGCATCGAGATCGAGATGCTCGAGGGCATGGCTCCGGCCCAGGCTGCCGCGGTCCGACGCCTCGCCGGCGATCTGCTCCTCTACACGCCCCTCGTCGAACGCCGGGACTTCCCCTCGGCGATCGCCTACCTCGTGCGCCGACTCGACGAGAACACCTCGGCCGAGAACTTCCTTGCGCATCTGTTCGACCTCGCAGCCGACCCGGCGGTGTTCGATGACCAAGCCGCGCGGTTCGCCGCATCAGTGCGGGATCGTCACATCGTGGACGCCACCCGTCGCCGGGCTGCTTCGCGGATCGCGCCCACCGCGACCATGCCGGTCTCGGAGCCGTTCGCCAACGCGCCCGACACGGACTGGACGCACCCCGACAACCGGCGCTGGATCACCGCCGCCCTCGCCGAGCCACGCGATCGCTTACGGGACAGGCCCGCCCCTCCGACGACCGCCGACGTCGACACGGCAGTGAGCCTCGCCGGCGCAGCGTGCGCGGCTTGGAGTGCCGTCGCCGCAAACGAGAGAGCAGAGATCATCAACCGAGCCGGCGACGTCTTCGAAACGCATCGCGGGCAGATCCTCGCCACGATGGTCACCGACGCGAACAAGTCGGTCGCCGAGGGCGACCCGGAGGTGTCCGAGGCGGTCGACCTCGCTCGCTACTACGCCCGCGCCGCGCTCCGCCTCGACGACGTCACGGGTGCCAGACCTGCAGCCCTGGGTGCGGTCGTCGTCGCGCCACCGTGGAACTTCCCGCTCGCCATCCCCGTGGGAGGCGTCCTCGCCGCGCTCGCCGCTGGGAACTCCGTCATCCTCAAGCCCGCGCCTCAGAGTCGGGCGACCGCGACGACTGTCGCGGAGATGTGCTGGGCCGCCGGAATCGACCGCCACGTCCTCCAGGTCGTCCCGACCAACGACGACGACGCCGGGCGCCGGCTCATCACCCATCCCGACGTCGCCGCGGTGATCCTGACCGGCTCATACGCCACCGCCCAACTGTTCTTGGGCTGGCGACCCGATCTCCGACTGCACGCCGAGACCAGCGGCAAGAACGCCATCGTCATCACCGCTACCGCCGACATCGACCGCGCCGTCATGGATCTCGTGCGGTCCGCGTTCGGCCATGCAGGCCAGAAGTGCTCGGCGGCGAGCCTCGCGATCGTCGAGGCGCCCCTCTATGACGACCCCGCGTTCCTCGAACGTGTCCGCGACGCCGCCGCGAGCCTGCGCGTCGGACCCGCCGACGACGTCGCCACCGAGATCGGACCACTCATCGATCGACCGGGCGAAGCGCTTCAGCGAGGGTTGACCGTGCTCGAACCGGGCGAGCAATGGCTGCTTCGACCCGAGGCTCGCTCCGACGACCAGCGGCTTTGGAGCCCCGGCATCCGCATCGGAGTCCGTCCCGGATCGTGGTTCGCCGCGCAGTGAGTGCTTCGGTCCCGTGCTCGGCGTCATCCGCGCCGACGACTTCGACCACGCCGTCCAGATCCAGAACGACAGCGAGTACGGGCTCACGGCCGGTCTGCAGTCGCTCGACCCCGACGAGATCGCCCTGTGGACGGAACGTGTGGAGGCGGGAAACCTCTACGTCAACCGAGGCATCACCGGCGCGCTCGTGCGACGGCAACCCTTCGGCGGCTGGAAGCAGTCCGTCGTCGGCCCTACCGCAAAAGCGGGTGGCCCGAACTACGTTGACACCCTCGTCCGCTGGCACGACACGGGCGTCGACATCGACGCGGTCACGGCCGCGTACCAACGATGGATGCGCGACATCGGACATCGCGAGCACGACCCGACCGGACTTGCTGCCGAACGGAACGTGCACCGCTACCGAGCACTGCGGGGTGGTGTGTTGGTCCGATGCGCGTCGAACGCGACTGACCGCGCCCGCGAGCTGGTGGCGGCCGCGTCGAGCGCGACCGGCGTCCGCACCGTATGGTCGGACGCCACCGGCGAGCCAGCGGCCGTTCTGTGCGCACGGCTCGGAGCGCTCGGCATCGACCGGCTCCGACTCATTGGCGACGGCGCGGAGGCCGCGGGTCACGACATCCGCTCTGCTGCGCATGCCGCCGGCGTGTCGGTCGACGACGCGCCACCCGTCGGTGCGCCGGAGATCGAGCTACCGAGGTGGCTCCGCGAGCAGTCTGTGACCACGACGATGCATCGCCACGGCAGACTCCTGCGCGGGACGACATCCTCATGAAGATCGTCGAAGCCTCAGGTCGTTCGCTTCGGCGTTCCTGGACCTCGATCGGCACCTCGGCGCCCTTTCCGGCTGGGATGACCCACGCCGTCACGCTCTCGCGACGGCGGCACCGGATGCGAGCTGCTGGAGGACGCCGCTGGCAGCGGGTGATCCCGACGCGTCTGCATGTCGGTGCACGACCTTCCACTCGCCGTCCTCGCGGCGGAACACCGTGGTGACGCGCAGCACGTAGGCCGCTCGTGGCGCTCCGTGGACCGAGGCGGTCGTGTGCTCGTACGCGACGGTGTACGCGAGGTCGTCGCTCGCCCCCGCAGCGATGAGCTCGTTGTCGTAGGACTGGCACTCGGAGAACGACGCGCCCAAGCGCTGGAAGATCGGTTCGATCTCGGCCCAGCCTGATCCGCCCATGACGCCGCCGAACAAGGTCACCGACTCGTCGTGCGACCACATCGCGATGCGTGGCCCGGCATCGCCGTTGTGTATCGCCGTTTCTGCGTGGCGCAGCCGGGGGAGCGTCGCGCTGAGGAATGCAGCGGTCTGGTCCATGAGTACCTCCGATTCTATTAGACGGCTCGTCTATTTGAATAGACTCCGAGTATGATGAGCGTCATGGCCGTTGTCAAGCGTCGCCCTTACAGGACCAGCATCCGCCGAGGCGACGCGCCAGAGCTGATCTGTGCCGCCGCCTACCGCCTGTTCTCCACGAAGGGCTACCTGGCCACGTCGATCGAGGACATCGCCGCGGAGGCTGGTGTCGCCCGGCCGACGATCTTCACCGCCGTCGGACCGAAGTCGACGATCCTGCGCCTCGTCGTCGATCAAGCTCTCGCCGGCGACGACGCACCGGTCCCGATCGCCGAGCGACCGTGGCACCGAGAAGCCATCGACGAGCCCGACGCCGCGCGCTCGATTCACCTTCACGCGCGCAACATGTGTCTCATCAACCAGCGTGCCGCGCTCGTGCTGAGCGCGCTCGAGACCGCCGCATCCGTCGACGCCGACGCCCGTGAGGTCTGGGACCGCTTTCAGCAGCAGCGCCGCGAAGGCCTCAACGAGATTGCCGTTGCGCTGGCCCGCAAGACGAACCGCCTGCGCTACGACGAAGACACGATCACCGACACTCTCTGGATGCTGACACCCGACGCTTACCTGCGCCTCGTGCGAGACGCCGGCTGGACGCCCGAACGCTTTCAGGACTGGCTCACCGACGTCCTTGTGCGTCTCCTGCTCGACTGAGCAGGATCAGCGAGGAGTCGCGTCGGTCGTAGACGCGAGGCGCGAGCGCACCTGCGGAACGACCTCAGCGGCGAAGCGCTCCATCGACGGCGTGAGCGCCGCCGGTTGCAGCCCTGGCGCCGAACCCCACGTCACGACATCCGTCAACCCGTATCGCTGGATGAACGCGGTGAGCTCGTCGACGCACTCGTCCACGTTGCCGACGAACACCCGCTGCGTGATTCGGTCCGGGTCGTTGAACGTCTGTGCATTCCCCGTGCCCGCCTCCGTCGCGAATCGCCCGTAGACCTCCATTCGATACCGCTCTGCGGCGCGCAGCGGCGGCCAGTCGCGGTCGCGATCGTCGGTCACCAGAAACGAGCGGATGATCCCGATTCGCTTGGCGCTCGGGTCCGCGCCCGCGGCGAGGCTCCGCTCGCGCCACCCGTCGAGCAGCGACACCGGCCCCTGAGGCAAGACGTGCGTTCCGTAGCGGACGGCCCGTTCGACTCCGGGCGCGCTCGACACCGCCATCCACAGTGGCGGGCCGCCGGACTGGACCGGGTCGGGCGTCGACGCGCACGTCATCGAACCGGTAGCGCTTGCCTGCGTAACTGAAGCGCCCGCCCGACCACGCGAGGCGGAGAATGTCGACGCACTCCTCGGTGCGTGAGACGCGGTGCGAGATCGGGAAGCCGAAGCCGCGAAACTCATGCGGCGCGTAGCCCAGGCCGATGCCGAACTCGATGCGGCCCCCCGACAGCTGATCGAGCACGGCGAGATCCTCGGCAAGCCGAAGCGGATGCGCGAACGGGACGATCGAGATGTTCGTCGAGATCCGGATCCTCTTCGTCACCGCCGCGGCCGCGCCAGCGACAGGGGCGAACGACGGCAGGTAGCCGTCCTCGACGAAGTGGTGCTCGCTGAACCAGACCTCGTCGAGGCCGAGCTCGTCGAGTCGAGCGATCTGGTCGATCGTCTGCGCGTACACGTCGTGCAGCGAGTAGTCGCTGCCGGGAGGGCAGCGGAAGTCGTGCGCGACGCCGAACCTCACCGGCGGGGTCATGCCAACGAGGCTCGCGCATCGGCCGGCATTGTGTCTCGAGAGGGGAAGGGACAATCTCGAATACGAGATATCATCTGTGCGATGGCACAAACACGAAGATCCGTGTTTCCTGGGTTCGATCAGCTCGAGGAACGGCGGCGAGAAGTAGTGGCTGACCTCGCACGGGTCCGTGGCGAGCTCGGGCTTTCCCAGACCGAGGTCGCCGCCCGCATGGGCACGTCGCAGTCCGCGGTCGCCCGCCTCGAGAGCGGCGACGGCGATGTCCGCCTGTCGAGCCTGCAGCGGTATGCCGAGGCGCTCGGGCGAGACCTCCGGTGGCGTCTCGCACGGCAGGACGGCCGATGAACACCGCTGGTCGACCGGGTGATGCAGGGCCAGGGCGAGCAGGCTGGCCTCCCGAGATCCTTCCGCCCGAACCGGTGCCGCCGGGGCGTCCGTCGGTCTATCCGCCGATCCCGGTCGTGTACACGAACGAGCCGCCGTCGCTCGGCGAGGATCTTCGGGATCGCCTGTTGGAACGCCGTGTCGTGCTCGCCAGTGGCCGGCTCGATGACGCGTCAGCCACCGAGGTCGCCGCTCGCCTGATGTATCTCGACGGCATCGGTGACGATCCGATCGAGCTCCGCTACTCCTGCCCGGACGGCGAGCTGGGTGCGGCGATCGCCCTCGCCGACACTGTCGAGCTGCTTGGGGTCGAGCTGCGCGCCACTGCAGCGGGGGCCGTCGGAGGTCCGGCGCTGCTGCCCTTTGTTGTCGCGAGTCGCCGACTCGCTCACCCTCACGCAATCTTCAAGCTCGTCGAGCCCGAGGTCGAGCTGCGCGGTCGTGCATCCGACATCGCGGCCGACGCAGAGCGTCACGCTGAGCTCGTCGCCGGACTCCATGACCGGCTCGCCGGCGCGACGGGACGAGCGCGTCGAATCAATCGGAGCCGACTTCGCCGCTCGCCGCATGCTCTCCGCCCGGGAGGCGCTCCGATACGGCCTGATCGACGAGATCTGCGCCACCCGAGGACCACGCCTCGTGCGCTGAACGGCGGTCGCTCGGCTCGGTTTGCTCCTCGTGCTCAGACGCCGTTGGTCTGACAGCGTGGGTGGCATATGACCCAGGGCGATGAGGGCCTGATGGACATTCGGACGCCGGATCAGCGCCTGCGCGTCTTCGTGAGCTCCACGCTTGCCGAGCTCGCCGATGAGCGCGCCGCGGTAGCCCGCGCCATCACGGGGCTCCGGCTCACGCCGGTGCTGTTCGAGCTCGGGGCTCGACCACATCCGCCCCGCGAGCTGTACCGGGCGTACCTGGCCCAGTCGCACATCTTCGTGGGGCTGTACTGGCAGCGGTACGGCTGGATCGGGCCGGACATGGACATCTCGGGTCTCGAGGACGAGTTCCGGCTTTCCCATGCGATCCCCCGGCTTCTGTACGTCAAGACCCCCGCGCCGGAACGGGAACCTCGGCTGACGGCCATGATCGAGGAGCTCCAGTCGGAGGGGACCGAGTCGTACCGGTCGTTTCGTACTCCACGAGAGCTCGGGCGGCTGGTGCGCGATGACCTGGCGCTACTCCTGAGCGAGCGGTTCGGGACCGCCGGCGGTCGTGCAGATCGTGGGGCGTCGCCGGCTTCGGCTTCGGATTCGGACCGGCGCGGCACGCGCTCATTGCCGGTGACGTCGACGTCGTTGATCGGACGCGAACAGGACGTCGGCGCCGTCTCGAAGCTGCTGCAGACGCCCGGGGTCCGGTTGGTCACGCTCACCGGGCCGGGCGGCATCGGCAAGACCCGCCTGGCGATCGCGGTGGGTGAGCAACTGGATGCGACCTATCCGCAGGGGACGGCGTTCGTCGCGCTCGAGGCGATTGCACAGCCCGAGCTGGTGCTGCCTCGCATCGCGGCAGCGGTGGGCGCGACCATCGAGGGCTCGCGCCCGGCCCTGGACGTCTTGACCGAGCACTTTGCCGGCCGACCGACGTTGCTCGCGCTGGACAACCTCGAACAGATCCGGGGTGTCGCGCCTGAGCTCGACGGGCTCCTGGCCAGCTGCCCTGGCCTCCAGATCCTGGCGACGAGCCGCACGGTGCTTCGGCTCCGGGCCGAGCGGGAGTATCCGGTCGGCGCGCTCACGGTGCCGGCGTTGCCAGAGCTGCCACCGCTGGAAGAGCTGGCTGCGCTCCCGGCCGTGCGGCTCTTCGTCGATCGAGCCCAGGCTGTCCGGTACGACTTCGCGCTGACGGAGGACAACGCGTCGGCGGTCGTCGAGATCTGCCGGCGCCTCGATGGTCTGCCGCTCGCGCTCGAGCTTGCCGCGGCTCGCACGCGGTTGCTCGAACCGGCCGCGTTGCTCTCGCGGCTCGGGAGCCGCCTTGACGCCTTGGGTACTGGACCGGTCGATCTGCCCGAGCGCCAACGCACGTTGCGCGCGACCGTCGAATGGAGCGTTGGGCTGCTCGACGACGACGAGCAGCACATGATGGCCACCATGTCGGTCTTCGTCGACGGATGGACGATCGACGCGGCTGTCCACGTGTCCGCACTCGCCGAAGATCGAGCGCTCGATCTCCTCGATGCCCTTGCCGGGCACAGCCTCGTGAGCATCGACGCGACCGACGTCGGCCCGAGATTCCACATGTTGGCATCGGTACGCGAGCTGGCCGGCGAGCGTCTTGCCGTCGGCGCGGACCCGGCCGACGTCGAGCGGCGCCACGCCGAGTACTTCGCTGCCCTCGTGGAAAACGCGGACTGGCCCGCTGAGCGACAGGCGGAGTGGGCCGCGCGGTTGCGGAACGAGGAGGAGAACCTCCGAGTCGCCATCCGTTGGTTCCTGACCCACGACATCTCGCCGCTGCCACACGTCTTTCGCATCCTCTGGCTGTTTTGGCAGATGCAGGGCCGCATGCCGGAGGCTCGTGCGTGGATCGCCGAGGTGCAGGTCGGAGCCGACGGACTGGATGACCGCGCCCAGGCGGAGCTCCTCTTCACCTCGGCCGTCACTGCGCTAGAGGTCGGTGACGATCAGACCGCGCTCGCCGCCGTCGACGGCCTGCAACGACTCGAGGGGCGCATCGACGACCCGTATCTCGAAGCCGCCGCCCAGCTCGCGCTCTCGTGGATCCTGCCCATCAACGACGACTTCGATGGCGCGTTGCGCGCGGCGTCGACGGCGCTCGAGGGTTTTCGCCAGCAGAACGAACCGTTCATGGCGTTCGCCGCACTGACGATGGGGATGACCGAGAGTGCGCAGGGCCGAGACGAGGCTGCTCGGGCGCACCTCACCGAGGTAAACGAGCTCGGCGGGCAGTTCGACAACAACTGGCTCGAGTCGGCGGCGCGCGCCCAGCTCGCCTCGCTCGCGGTGAGGGCTGGTGACCTCGACGAGGCTCGGACCCTGCTGATCGCGTCGGTGGACGCGAAGGATGAGTCCGAGCTGAGCACCCTCACAGTGACCTTCTCGCTCGTCGCCTCCGCTGCACTGGCGCTGGCGGAGGGAGACGCTCCGCGGGCGGCCCTGACCCTCGGTGCCGCCGATGGGTTGCGGCGGCGGGCCGGTCTGCGGGCATGGCCGTCCACCCGCCGAGGCGAGCATGAGCTGGCCACCCGCGTGGCGCAGGAGCTCGATCCGCAGACCTTCGAGAAGGCCTTCACCGCCGGCTCGGAGCTCGGTCATCGCCAAGCTGTCGCCCTTGTGCGCGGCGACCAGACCGACTGAATTTCTTGGCGGCAGCGGGTCCATAGCACCCGCTCGCGCCAAGAGAACCAGATGTCTACGGCTAATCCCGCTCGACTCTTCGCAGCCCTCGCTCGGGCGTCCATGACTCGATGACGAGCTTGGTGGCCGCGTCGTCGAGTGCCGTGACGACCACCTCGGTGATCTCCGCGGAGAACATCTCCCCGTCGGGTTGCTCGCTCGCGCCATCGGTGGCGATCGCGCCAGTGAGGATGGCCCGTCCGGCGATCTTCGCCTCACCCGGCCACTCGCTCTCCTTCCCCTCCTCAGGGTGGAACGTCGGGCCGTGAATGGCGAAGCGCGGGTCGCGCTTGAGATCTGCCCCTTTGCGTGCGTCGGTCATCGAGCCGAAGCGAAGGTCGCCATCGGCGAACTCACACTCGATGCCAGAGATGCGCGGCGAGCCGTCGGCGCGGAGTGTCGCGATCGTCTTGTGGCGACCGGCGTCGAACAGCTGCCGCACCCGCCCGGCGAACTCCGGCTCAGCCTGCTCGATCTCCTTCCATGTCGGCACGGCCGCGCAGCGTAATCCTCGTCTCGGCCGTTCGAACGCGAGGGAGCCGACACGCGACGGATAGCGTCGCTCTGGCACGTCCGCGCATCGGAGGTTGATCAGTGGGGCTGTTCGACAAGGTCAAGAGTCAGGCGATGGACCTCAAGGGCAAGGTCGAGGACAAGGTCGAGGATGTCCAAGCCAAGAAGAAGGCCGACGACTTGCTCGACGATCTCGGACGGCTGCTCTACGCAGAACGCACCGATCGTCCGGTCCCCGAACGGAGAGGCCGAGATCAGCCGCATCGTCGCCGACCTGAAGAACCTCGAAGACGAGGGCGTCGCCATCCTGCCACCGTCGTAGTCGCGGCCGTCTCAGCGACTTTGGGCCGATGACAACTTGGGGCGCCTTCGCTGTCGCCGAACCCGAGCTCGCAGCCTTCGTCGCGGAGCGGCTGCGGGCGGCGCCGGCGTATCTGGCGACCGTGGCGGCGAGCGGTGCGCCTCGAGTCCATCCCGTCACGCCGATCTTCACCGCTGATGGGCTCTACTTGTTCATGGAGCCGACGTCGCCAAAAGGCGCCGACCTCCGCGAGCGCGCCTCGTTCGCCCTTCACAACGGCGTGCCGGACAACGCCGGGACCGGCGGCGAGGCATCGGTGAGCGGCACGGGGCACGCTGTCGACGACGCCGTCGTAAGGGCCACGGTCGTCGCATCCGCCAGCTATGAACCCGCTGACCGCCACGTGCTCTTCGAGCTGCGACCGACAGAGGTGCGCTGCAACGGGTACGGCGACGTCACGCTGCCCGAGCATCGACGGTGGCGCGCCAACCCCTGATCATCGAGACACGATTCGTCGCCGGTCACGGCACGAGCACAACCTTGCCCGCTGTCTCACGGTTGAGCAGCTCGGACAGCACCGCGCGTGCGTCGGTGAGCGGCCGTTTCGTCGGGGTGACCGGGTGGAGTTCGCCGCGCTCGATCGCGTCGATGATCTCGTTGATCATCGTCCGGTTCTCCTCCATGTTGCGCGGAACCCAGCCGCCCCATTCGACGCCGATGACCGTCCGGTTGTTCAACAGCACGAGGTTCAGCGGCACCTTCGCGATCCCGCCTGGGAACCCGATCACCATGAACCGCCCGTCGAAACGGAGGGCGCGCAACGCCGGCTCCGAGACGTCGCCCCCGGCGACGTCGTAGACGATGTCCACACCGGCGCCGTCGGTCAGCTCGCGCGCTCGCGTCTTGACGTCCTCAGTGAGCGGATCGATCGCGGCTTCCGCGCCCACCTTCCGCGCGAGTGCGCGCTTCTCCTCCGACGACGCGACTGCAATGACGCGCGCGCCGAGCGATCGGGCGACGTCGATTGCTGCCAAGCCCACGCCGCCTCCGGCGCCCGTGACCAGCACGACCTCGCCCGGCCGGACGACCGTGCGCTTCTTGAACGCGAACCACGCGGTCCCGTACACCTGCAGGAACGAGGCGCCAATCGCGAGGTCGATGCTGTCGGGGAGGCGAATGAGCTGCTGCGGCAGCGCAACGATGTGGTCCGCGAAGGCGCCCTTGCCGACCGACGCGACAGCGCGGTCGCCGACCTTCCAGCCCTCCACACCGTCTCCAACGGCGTCGACGACGCCGGCTGCCTCACCCCCGGGCACATAGGGCGGCTGCGCGGCGAACTGGTACTTGCCGGCTGCCTGGAGCGCGTCGACAAAGCTGGCCCCCGCGGCCTTGACCGCCACGCGCACCTGGCCCGCGTCGGGCTCCGGCGTCGGTCCTTCCTCGAGGACGAGGTTGTCTTCTGTGCCATAGGCCGTGCACACGATGGAGCGCATGCGCCCACCGTATGTCGCTCGGTTCCCGCGCCGATCTCGGTCCCGGCTCGAGCGGCGTACCGTCGATGGTGATCGCACGCCCGAACGGAGGGACACCATGCCCACACGAACCGCGAAGACCGTCTGGTCCGGCACCCTCCAAGCAGGGTCCGGACAGGTGGAGATGACCAGCTCTGGGGTCGGCACGTACGAGGTGTCGTTTCCCAAGCGAGCGGCCGACGACGCCGGCGGCACGACGAGTCCCGAGGAGCTCATCGCGGCCGCGCACTCGGCGTGCTACGCGATGTCGCTGTCCAACGGGGTGGCTCAAGCGGGGGGCACGCCCAGGACTCTCGACGTCCAGGCCGACGTCAGCCTCGGACCCGATCCGGCCGGTGGCTTCCGGCTGACGGGGATCACGCTCACCGTGTCAGGCGACGTCGATGGGCTCGATGCTGCCGGATTCGCGAAGGCGGCAGAGGCGGCGAAGGTGGGATGTCCGGTCAGCAAAGCGCTGACCGGCGTGGAGATCACACTGAACGTCACCACGTGAGGTTCGTCCCCGCGGCGGATCACCTATGACGCGTTGAGCAGGTAGCGCGTGCCGACGACGCTCGGTGCGTAGCCGGTCGGGCTGAACGCGTCGACGAGAGCTGCGGCGGCACGCCAGCCGGTGCAGTGGCCCGGCGCAGCGATCCGCGGCGCAACCAGGTCGGTGAGATCTCGCACAGTCGGTTCGATCCGATCCTCGACCGACGCGCCGGCGAGGTGGTATCCGCCGAGGAGGAGGTCGACGGGTTGACCCGGCAGAAGGCGCCGGGCCTCGAGACCGATATTCACATGCCGGCGTGCGAGCAGGCGGTGAGCACCGTCGTTCCTCGCCCGCGCACGTTGGCGGCGAGGAAGCGCTCGTCGTGGATCTCCGGGTCCAGGCTCACTGCATCACCACGCCAGGTGTGGTGGCCCGGCAGTCCAGTCTCGTAGCTCGTCTGGCGGGGGATGTCGCCGCTGGCCAGGAAGAGGTCGCTCACCTCGTGCACTTCGGCGTGGGCGACGACGTGACCGCCGGCGGTCTCGATGGCTTCAATCGTGGGCTCCGGCGGGAGCATCGCGAAGACGCCGAGTGGGGTGAGGATGCCGCGCTGGTCGGGCCGGTCGGGGTGGACGTCGACGACGAGCGGCTCGCGACCTGCACGGCTGCGCGCCGCGGCAATGGCGGCGACAACAGCGGTGATGCCCCCGCTGTGGTCCCAATGCCAGTGCGACAGGAACAGCGCGTCGATGCTCGACAAGTCGACTGACAGGCGCTCGGCGTTGGCGATCCAGACGTCGCCGTACGGCCCGACGTCGAACAGGACCGTCGCCGTGCGCTCGCCGCGTCGGGCGGTGGCGAGCGCCGAGAAGCCGTGGCACGCGACGCAGAGTCTGTCGAATCCCACGACGCAGTCGTGCCCCTCGTGCTCGCCGCTCGGCGGGACGCTCCCGAGCAAGTACGCCATCTCGGGAAGCTGGGGGATGCCGGCGCCGATGCTCGAGAGCGTGTCGGTCGCGTTGTCCACGACGATCGTGATCGTGAGCTGGTCGAGGTCGGGTGCCGTCGGGCTCGGGATCGATGTCATCGATGCATCGTCCCAGAGCCAACACCGATCGGCTCACGTTCGACATCGGAATCGGTGTCCTCGGTGGTCTCGCCGAGGTCGAGGTCGGCTGTGGCAGCGTTCGGCGCGGTCGACGGTGCTTCGTGAAGTCCGAATCGCTGATGGAGGCGACGCAGCGGTGCGGGCGCCCACCAGTTTCGCTCTCCGAGGAGCTTCATGGTGGCGGGCACCAGAAGCGTGCGGACGATGGTGGCGTCGATGAGGACAGCGATCGCGAGTCCGACGCCGAGTTGCTTGATCGCCAGAACCTCTCCCGCCGCGAACCCGGCGAAGACGATGACGATCAGGAACGCGGCGGAGGTGATGATGCGGCCGCTGCGTTGCAGGCCGACTGCGACTGCCAGGTCACTGTCGCCGGTCTCGTCGTGAACCTCCTTGATACGGGACAGCAGGAAGACCTCGTAGTCCATCGAGAGCCCGAAGGCGAAGATGAGGATGAGCACGGGCATCCACAGGTCGAGGGCGCCGACCGAATCGAAGCCGAGAATCCCGGCCAAGTGTCCTTCCTGGAAGATCCAAACGAGAGCACCGAAGCTGGCGCAGAGGCTGAGGATGTTCATGAAGACGGCCTTGATCGGCACGATGATCGAACCGGTCATGAGGAAGAGCAGCACGAGCGTGGCGGCGACGACCATGAGCGCGGCAAGCGGGAGGCGTTCGCTGAGCCTCGCCTTGATGTCGATGAGCTCGGCGGCGATGCCGCCGACTTCGGTGTCGAAGGCCGGCTGTGTGCCCCGAAGCGCTGCGACGAGCGCGGACGCTTCACGACCCTGTGAGGTCCCGCCGGGTGTCACATCAACGACGGTGAGGCCTGCCGGGGTGTCGGGCCGGATCGAGGTGCCGACGACTCCGGGTGTGGTCGCGAGCTGCTCGAACCAGGCGAGAAACTCCGCGCTGTCGGCCTCGGTTTCGGCGATCACGGTGACCGGATCGGTGCCGCGTGCCGGGAACCGGTCGGCGAGGGTGAGTGCGACCGCCCGCACCTCTGAGGAGCGGGGCAAGGTGCGGGCGTCGCCGATCTCGAAGCTCGCACTGAGGAACGGCAGGCCCAAGAGGACCAGCACGACCACTGCCGCGGCGCCGACGGCTACTGCGTGGGCTTGTACCCATCGGGTGAGGCGGTAGAAGCGGCCGGCGACGTCGGGGACGGGCGCGGTCGGGGGGATCTTTCCGCCAATGGTGGCCAGGGTGGCGGGCAGCAACGTGACGGCGGCGGCCATGCAGAGCAGGACGACGCCGAGGCCGGCGATGCCGAACGAGGAGAGGATGGGCAGGCCGAACACGAACAGGCCGCACATCGCGACCGCGACGGTCAGCGCCGAGAAGACCACGGTCTTGCCAGCGGTTGCGACCGTCTGGACGACGGCGTCGTGCAGGTCCCGGCCGCGGCCTCGTTCCTCGCGGAAGCGGCTGACGATCAGCAGCCCGTAGTCGATGCCGAGGCCGATGCCGAGCATGTTGACGACGTTGATCGAGAAGATCGACACATCGCCGAGGACGGTTGCTCCGACGAGCACCGCGAGCGAGGTAACGACACCAGCGAGCGCGACGAGCATCGGCATGGCCGCGCCACGAAGCCCGCCGAGGAGAAAGAGCATCGCGAGGAACGCGATCGGTAGCGCGATCGCTTCGCCCCGGAGAAGGTCGTTTTCCGATGCCGTGCCGAACTGCTCTCCGACTAGCACATTGCCACCGACGAGCACCTCGGGAGCGTCGAGCTCTCGAGCGACGTCGCTGATCTCGTGCGCGAGGGCGACTTCGGCTTCTTCGTCGAGGCCGCCGGTGATCGTGACGACGGCGAGGGCAGCGCGGCCATCGCCGGCACGGAGGGCGTCGGCGCCGGTCGACCACGGGTCGACGACAGCGATCACGCCGTGGATGGAGGCGACGCGTTGGAGTCCGGCGGTCAGAGTCGCGGCGACGGCGGGGTCGTCGACGTCGATGCCGTCGGCGATGATGGCGATCTCGCCGCCGGTCTCCGCGAGGTCGTCGAGCCGCTCGGTGACGCGCCCCGATTCGGTGCTGGGTCCGGCGCCGAAGCTCGAGGAGAGCACGGAGAACGCGGAGCTGCCAATGGTGCCGGCGCCGAGGAGCAGCACGATCCAGCAGGTGATGACCGCACGTCGGCGGCGAACGACCAGCGAAGCGAGTGAAGACATCATGCGGTGACCTCATTGGTTGTGGCCTCGGCGAGACCGTGGGAGAAATCGGGTGCATTGGCGTTGCGCGCGGTACCAGTCGACGGTGCGGGTGACGATGTCGTCCCAGCTCGTCGTGTGGCCGCCGAACGCGTCGCGGAACGCCGAGTCGTCGACGACGAGGGGGGCGGCGAACTGGTAGTAGGTGTGCCGGAGCTCGCGGACGTTGCGGTTGAACAGCCCGAGCGCGCGAAGCATCGGAGACTTGAGTGCGGTGACGCTCGTGCGGCGCGTCCCGGTCGCGGCGTAGACGTCGATGATGATCTGCCGCGTGGTGCGGGTGTCCGGGTTCGGCAGGTGCCAAGCGCGGCCGTAGGCGTCGTCGCGTGACCCGAGCAGCACGAGGTTGCGCCCGACGTCGGGGACGTAGCTGTAGGTGTGCTGAGTGTCGGGCCGGCCCATGGTCTGGGCTCGCTTGCCGGCAAGCGCTGGTTCGAACACGAACTCGCCGAAGGCAGAGTCACGCACACCTGGGCCGATGAAGTCCGAGGCTCGTCCGATGACGACGCGGACGTCGCCTCGTTGGTGAGCGTCGAGAAGCTCCGCGGACATCGCGGCGCGGGTCCGGCTCTTGGCGCTCGTGGGGTTGACGGGAGTCGTCTCGCGGAGCGGCCAGTAGTAGGGGCCGTACAGGTACAGGTTCTCGAGCACGACGAGCTTCGCGCCGGCAGCCTTCGCCGCGCCGAGCACGGCGTGCTGCAACGGCGGGAACTCCTCGGGCCAGCGGTGGTAGCTGGGCGCGTTCAAGCAGAAGTACACGGTGTCCGCGTCCGCAGCTACGTCGCGGGCGAACGCGGGGTCGGTGGCGTCGCCGCCGGCGGTCTCGACGCCGGGGATCGCCGCGGTGCCGCTGCGGTTGATCATGCGAACTCGGGCGCCCTGGTCGATGAGCGAGGTGGCGACCGCCCGGCCCGCAGGGCCGGTACCGAACACGACGTGCGGTCCGGCGGTCATGACGTGACCGCCTTCGCCGGCACGAACGCTCCGATGATCATGCTTTGCAGGAAGGCGAGGGTGAGGCACCCGAAGGCGCCGAAGACTGCCCACTGCCGGCTGACGTCGATGCCCGCGGCGGTCGTGACGGTCCATCCCAGCGCCCACAGCGCGGCGTTGGCCGCGCTCCAGCGGAGAAGGCTTCTGGCGTTGCCGAGCGTCGCGCCTTGGGCCATGCCCACGGCCATCCCCGACACCGCGCCCATGAGCGCCAATGAGGTGATGTCGGTGTCGTAGGAGACGAGCGCGGCGCCGGCGGCGAGCCCTGCACCGAGTCCGACGGAAGTCGCGGCGATCCAGATCGGGCTGACGTCGCGGTGGCGGAGCAGCGCCCATTGTGCGGCGCCGATGACTGCACCGGCGATGACGCCGTTGAGCACAGCCGCGGGGACCGAGTCGACAGGGCCGGCGACGAGATGGGCGATGTAGCCAGCCGGCGGGAAGGCGAGCGCGGTGAGCAGCCACCTGTACCACGGCCGATACGAGTGCCGGCCTCGGTGTTGGACGGTGGAAGAGGTGCGGTGGGCTCGGGAGTGGAGACGGTGCTCATGAAGGGTCCTTTCGGGTGCGGGTGGCGTCGTTGCTGGCGGCGGTGATCCAGGCGACAAGAACGCTGTCGGGGTGGTCCGCGAGGTGATCTCGGGCCAAGTCCTCGACTCGGTCGGCGTCGCCTTCGAGATGGGCTGTGGCGATCGCGACGAGCTGGCGGTCCCGAGTGGCGATGGCGAGCGTCGCGGCCCGGGCGATCAGGTCGCCGTTGTCGGCGGGTGAGAAGAGGGCGGCGGCGACCACGGTGACCACGTCGTCGCTGGTTTGGGCCCGCTCGACGATTTCGGCGATGGCGGCGTCGCCGCCCACCGCTAACTGATGGATCACGTTCTCGGGTGCGGGGGGCATGGATGCAGCATCTGCGGGACCCCTGACACGGGGCTGACACGAGGGTTGGGCGTACCCTGCGGGTGTGATCGCGGTGTCTGTGCTCGACATGGTCGAGTTGCACCGCGACGGTGAGCGCATCCGCGTACGCCCCGGCAAGACGGCGGAAGTGCTCGTTCGCCTTGCCCTCGAGGCCGGCGTGATGGTCCGCACCGAGAGGTTGATCGAGGACCTCTGGGCTGAGCAGGCCCCCGGCACAGCGCGCAACACGTTGCAGACGAAGGTGTCGCGGTTGCGCCGGGCTTTGGGCGACGCGGCGCTGGTGACGGGGTCCAGCGCCGGTTACACGCTGGAGGTCGATCCGAGCGCGGTCGATGCGCTCGAAGTGCTGCGCCTCGCCGGACAAGCGTCCGCGTTTCGAAGCGCGGGCGACCCGTCCGCCGCGCTGGAGACCTGCGCGACCGCACTGGCCATGTTCAAGGGTGAGATCCTCGGCGGCGCCGGCGATGGCGACTGGCTGATCCCGCATCGCGCCCGCCTCGAGGAGGTTCGGCTCGGGCTCATCGAGGGTCAGCTCGCCGCCCGGCTCGATCTCGGTGTCTCAGCCGATGTGATCGGCGAGCTCGAGGCACTCGTGAATGTGCACCCGTTGCGTGAGGGCTTGTGGGAGTTGCTGATGGTCGCCTTGTACCGCGACGGTCGCCAAGCCGACGCGCTGGCGACCTATCAACGGGTGAGGGGCCGGTTGGCAGACGAGCTCGGCCTCGACCCTGGCCTGCTGCTGCAGCAGCTGGAACAGCAGATATTGGTGCACGATGCCTCCCTCGGCGTCCCTTACTTCTCGACGAGAGGGCTCGGGCCCGACGTGCCGCCCGGGAACCTGCCGTCGATGTCGGTGGAGCTCATCGGCCGCGACGCTGAAGTCGCTGCGGTGTCTGATCTGCTGGTCAGCGGACGGCTGGTCGAGATCATCGGGCCGGGCGGTGTCGGCAAGACAGCACTCGCGATCGCGATCGGCCGCGGTCTGAGCTCGTCGGACCGTGAGGTGCCCGACGGCGTCTGGTTGGCCCGGCTCGAAACGGCCGCGACGGATGACGATGTGATCGACACGTTGGTCGCGGCGGTGAACGTCGGTGGCGAGGCGGCTCTGTTCGAGCGCCTCAAGAACAGGGCCGCCTTGGTCATCCTCGACAACTGCGAGCACGTCGTCGACGCGGCCGCTGCTCTGGTGGTTCGGCTGCTCGACACGGCCCCGGGATTGCGGGTCCTTTGCACCAGTCAGATCTCACTCGGCATCGACGGTGAGGTCGTTGTCGAGCTCGCGCCACTCGCGCTGGCCGATGCCGTCGCGTTGTTCACACGTCGCGCCGGGGTGCAACGAACGAATCGCGGGTCGGTCGAGGCAGATGACTCCTTGAACGAGCTGTGCCGATCGCTCGATGGCCTTCCCCTCGCGATCGAGCTTGCCGCGGCCCGAACCAAGACGTTGTCGATCGAGGAGATCACCCGCCGCCTCGACGATCGGTTCACCGTGCTGAGTGACCCGACCAGCCGCCGGCCGGAACGTCGCCGCGCGCTCAAGTCGACGATCAGTTGGAGCTACGAGCTGCTGTTCCCCGACGACCAGCGCGGCCTCTGGGCACTCGCGACCTTCGCGGGTGGCGCACCCCTCCCCGCGGTCGAACATGTGCTGGAGGCGCTCGAAGTGCCCGCGGCAGCAGCGATCGACGTCGTCGGTCGGCTCGCGAGCCGTTCACTGTTGATCGTTGACGATGACGGCGCGCCGACCGTCCGATACCGCCTGCTCGACAGTATTCGCGCGTTTGCGCTTGAAGTGATGGCGGACGCCAAGCTGTCCGAGCGCGCGCTCGGTGCGCACGCCGCGTGGTTCGCCCATGCGGCCCGATCTTCCACATCAGGAGTGCGCAGCAGTCGCCAGGCGGAGCACCTCGCCTTTGCGCGGGCCGAGCGCGCCAACATCGACGCTGCGGTGGCCTGGAGCATCGTGCACGACCCGCTGCTCGCGCTCTGCCTCGTCAACGGGTTCGGCTGGGCATGGGTCGTTCTCGGCGACAGCAGAGGTGCCCAACGAATCTTGGCCGCACTGGACGCCGCGGGCGACCTCGCGGAGGTCCGCGAGCGAGCCAACGCGTTCCTGCTCGCGGCCTGGATCGAGGCGTCGACGGGTCGGCTGGAGCTCGCCCGCGACCACATCGCCAGCGCCGCCGCCATGGCCGACACGGTCAACGACCTCGACCTTCAAGCGCGCTGCTCGTACTACCTCGCCTATGTCGTCTCGCATCACGGCGAGTTCCGGCACGCGATGGAGCTGACCGACCGCAGCGACGCGCTCTACGAAGGGCTCGACCGACCGTGGGATCAGGCCGCGAACTGGCTCTTTGCCGCCCGCGCGGCGATCTCCGCCGGTGACCAAGAGCGCAGCGTCGCAGCGCTCGATCACGTTGATCGTTGGCTGCTCACCGTCGATGACCCGTGGCTCCACGTGCGCCGCGAGGCGATGCTCGGGGAGCTGGCGCGCATCCAGCACCGCTTCGACGATGCGGTCGTTCACAACGGTCGTGCCGCGGAAACCTCGCGACGCCTTGGCTTTCTGCAGACCGAGGCATACCAAGTGTCGAGCCTCGGGAGAGCGCAGTGCCAGGCAGGTGACTACGACGCTGGCTCCGCCACCTTGGAGCTCGCGATCGACAAGGCCGAAGCGACGGGTGATGTGAGGCTGGCTGCGCTCGCCCGCGTTCACCTCGGGCGCGTGCTGCGTGCACTCGGGCAAGACCGCGCGCGAGGACGGCACTTGAAGCGGCGACTGCGTGGCACCGCGCCGCCGGCGGCGGAGAGCAGGCCGCGCTCGGCGAGTGCCTGCTCGCGGCGATGGACGCTGCGGATCGGGTCTCCGGCGCCAAAGACCGACTCGTCGCGATCCTCGACGCCGCTCGGCGCAGTGACGAAGCGCACGTCGAAGTCTTCGCCCTCGACGCACTGGCTCGCATTGCCGCCGAAGGGGGCGAGATCGCTACTGCAGGCGGGCTTGGTGAGGCCGCTGATCGGCGCATGGAAGCCGCGTCCCACTTCATCACGGACCTCGACCGAGCCGACGCCCGGGTGGTCCGGCAACTTGCCTGACGGCGGTCAGACCAGGTGCGTGATGCCGGGGCACTAGCACCGTGCGTAGCGTGGATCGGCAGATGGCGCTTCGCGAGGACGTCGAGCAGGCGCTCGCGGTTGACGTCGTCGCGCGCGAGGCGAGTGCACGGAGGTGACGTGGCCGCGTCGTTCGCGATCGACCTCGCGGATGGACGCCAAGTCTTCGCTAAGACGCACTTGACCGCGCCGCCAGGCTTCTTCACGACCGAAGCCGCCAGCTTGAGCTGGCTGCGCGAGCCGGCGCGTCGTGCCCGTGCCTGAAGTGCTCGCCGTCTCGGATGATCCGCCGTTGCTTGTGCTGGAGTGGATCGAGGAGGGGCGACCCGTCGGCTCGACCGAGGCCGAGCTCGGTGGAGCGCTCGCAGCGCTCCACGGCGCGGGCGCACCAGCGTTTGGCCGCGACGATCACCGGTCCACCGGCAGTCGGGGGCTGCCGAACGAGCCGTGCGCGGATTGGGCGACCTTCTACGCGACGCAGCGGATCGCGCCGCTCGCCCGCATGGCGCGCGACGCCAGCGCAGTGCCCGAGCATGCGATCGTCCGCCTCGACTCCCTCGACGCGGACCGGCTTCGTGAGATCGGTGGCCCACCTGAACCGCCGGCTCGACTTCACGGCGACCTGTGGGCCGGCAATCGCCTCGTCGACAGGGCGGGTCGGAGCTGGCTCATCGACCCCGCGAGCCACGGCGGCCATCGTGAGTTCGACCTCGCGATGATGCGGCTGTTCGGGGGATTCGGCGACGACTGCTATGCCGCGTACGCGGACTCGTTCCCGCTTGCCGATGGGTGGCGGCAGCGGGTCGCGCTGCACCAGATCGCCCCGTTGGTGATCCACGCGATCAAGTTCGGCGGTGGCTATCGGGACGCAGCGGCCGACGCGATCGCGCGCTACGCCTGACCCGCGCAGATCGGAATCATGGCAACAGGGCGGCGGTGAGAGCGTCAGCCACCCATCGCCCGTAGCGCGTGGCCGACCAGCGACGTTCGATGACGAGGAGCCGGTAAAGCTCTGCGGAGTTGTAGGTCCACAAGACATCTCGTGCTTCGGTCGCCGACACGCCATCACGCAGGTGACCCTCGGAGTGGAGGGTCCTGGCGAACATGGTCATGCCGCGAAGCCGCTCGGCTTGAAGCTCCTCCCAGACTCTGGCCGCGTCCGAGTCGCTGGCGGCGGCGTCGAGGATGACGAGTTGGAACGGCACGTGGCGCGGCGCGACCGTGGCGAGGTGCTCGCCGTAATAGGCGAGCTTTCGGCGCGGATCTCGTTCGGTACGAACCTTCATCAGCGTCGCGCGCTCGACCATCGGAACAGCGTCGTCGTCGCCTGCAATCGCGACGTCGAACACCGCCTTGGCGAGTCCGACCTTGGTGTTGAAGACCTTGTACACATTCTGGACCGAGACCCCCGCGGCAGCGGCGACGTCTGCCATCGTCGTCGCTGCGAAGCCCCGCGCGAGGAAGAGGGTCTGCGCGCTCGCCAACACCGCACGACGACTCTCGCGCGCCTGCTCTTGGCGCCCGGATCCGTCGTAGGTGCGTTTGGCCTTGACGGGACGCGGCATGTGGTGGGTACACTCCTATTTCAGTAGAAGTGACTCTACTCAATACGTACCGCAAAGAAAGGACCCACGACATGAGCTACGCCTGCTCCTACGAGGTCCCCGCGACGATCGCCATGTACCGCGAGGTGTGCCGGCACATCGGTGACGCCCCAGCCGATGGCCGGGTGGCTCACATCGTCGTGCGCACCGAGACCGGCCTCCGACACCTCGAGGTCTGGGAGTCCAAGACCGCGTGCAGCCGCTTCCACAAGAACCGGGTCGAGCCCGCGGTCCACCAGACGCTGAGAGCAGCGGGCTTCAGCCAGATGCCGCCTGATCCACCGATCCAGGAACTCGACCTCGTCGACATCCTGCTCGGATCGTCAACAACCTGATGTCGGGTTAGCCCGCCGGCTGGAACAGCTCGATGAGGTTGCCGGCGGGGTCGCAGATGAGCACCTGCGACCCGCCGGGTCCGGTGACGACCTCGTTGCGGAACGGCACACCCTCGGCCTTCAGTCGGGCGATCTCGCTTTCGAGGTCGTCGACGATGAAGTGGATGCGGTTCCAGCCGCCGGGACCGGGCTGGGCGCCGTCTGCCATCGGGCGGGCCGCGGAGCTGGCCGGCCCGCTCAACAGCACCCGCAGGTTGCCGCGCTTCACGTCGGCGAACGCGGGCCCAAACGATGTCAGCACGGTGAACCCGAGATGGCGGGTGTAGAAGTCGATCGCGGCGGCGACGTCGTCGACCAGATAGCGGACGCTGACTGTGGAGTCATCGGGCATGGGTGTTCCCTCCTTGGGCGTCGAGGTGCTGCACGTCCATCCATCCGATATTACATCAGCCTAGATTGATGTATCAAGTGGAGGGATCCAATCTCAACCGCGGCTAGGAATGGGCGTGCGCGATCTCGCTGCGATCTGGGTCTATGTCGCCGACTATTCCTGTCGCGGGTACTCGCCGCTCTACGACCGAATCTGTCGCACCGTCGCCGAGAACGACGATGTCCTCGACCTCGTGTGCGAAGCGCCTCCGACGGGGCACAACCCGGTGCTGCTTCTCGCCGCTGTGCATTACCTGTTGCTCGGCGGCCTCGATCACCCCCTCGCCGCGGTCTACGCCGGGGAGTCCGACGCCGATCCCGGGCCCCTGTTCGTCGACCTGTGCCTCAATCACCGCGACGCGATCCTGGAGCTGCTCGCCACCGAGCAGGTGAACACCAACGAGGTCGGCCGGTCCGCGCTGATCGGTCCTGCGCTCACCACCGTCGCGTCGCGACTGGGGGCACCGCTGGGTCACGTCGATGTCGGCTGCAGCGCCGGGCTCAACCTGCTCTGTGATCGCTACCGCCTGGACTACGGATCCGCTGGCGCGAGTGGTCCCGTCGGCGCGCCGGTGGAGATTCGATGCGACGTCGTGGCTGGAGCACCTCCGATCGCGCCGAGCCTTCCGACGATCGCGGCGCGCGTCGGGCTCGACCGCGAACCGCTCGACTTGTTCGATCCACGCCAGTCGAGGTGGCAGCTGGCCTGCGCGTGGCCCGACACCGGACGACTCCCGCGGACGAAGCGCGCGCATGAAGAGGCGCGTCGCGCAGCACTCGAGTTGGTGCGCGGCGATGCCGTCGAGGACGTCGGCGGCCTGATCGCCGCGCTCCCGTCCGAAGCCACGGCCGTGGTGACGACGACGTGGGTCGTGTCCTATTTCTCTCCTGAACAGCGGTCCGGCTTCCGCGACGCGCTCGCGGCGGCCTCCGAGTCCCGGCCCGTGGCATGGATCAGCGCGGACCTCCGCGGCGTCGTCGATGTCATTCCCACCGACGGTCCACCGTCGGATGGAAACGGCGTCGAATGGAGCGTGCTCGGCCTCGTCACCTTCCGAGACGGCCGCGCCGAACCCGAGCTGCTCGGCTACGGCCATCCGCACGGCAGCGGACTCGACTGGCGAGCCGGCTGACCCTTCGCTACCGCTCCGCCCCCGCGTGGCTACGAACCGCCGCGCACTCGCGCGTGTCGTTGGGGAATGCCGTTGTGGACATGCTCCCAACCGCTCTTCTGCTTCACGGAGTACTCCGCGAACGCGCACGGAATGCCTCGAGCGCGTAATGGATCGGCCGAGTCCATCAGCTGGAAGTGGAGGTGGGGGGCGGTCGAGTTGCCCGTGTGGCCGACTCGTCCGATCACGTCACCGACGGAGACGCGCTGGCCCGCGGTGACCACGACGCTGCTCGGCGCGAGGTGTGCGTACAAGGAGAAGGCGTCCGCGCGTTCGGATCATGACGTGGTTGCCGGCGAGGAGTATGGGGTTGTTCGATCGTCGGTAGTTGCGGATGGTCTTGAGTGCGGCCCAGGACTCCCGCACGACGTGCAGCCATTGACGCTCCTGCACGCCGTCGACCGCGACGACCACCTCGCCATCCGTCGCCGCATGGACGGGTTCACCCCAGCCGTAGCAGTCCTGCGTCCGTCCCCCGATGAGCAGCCACCGCAGCCGGCCCGCGGGGTGCACATGCGATCCGGCGCGGTCGTCGGTGCGGATGAAGTCGTAGGCGTAGCGCTGACCGAGGATGTCGGTGCCGTGACTCGGGATGCGATGCGCCGGCGTCCGCTCGACGGTCCACTCGCCTCGTAACGGGAAGTCCACGATTGTCGGATGGTCGAGCTCACCCAAGGCGACCCGCCGCTCGACGGTTGTGAGGCTCATAGTCCGGGGTGACCTCGCCCAGCACCTGTTTGAAGTAGGCGATGCGGTCGGGCGGTCCGGTGATGTCAGGCCATCCGGCCACCTCCTGCTCGGCCCACTCGAACCACTCGTCAATCGCAGCGCACACGCCCTCCTCGAGCTTGACGATCAACGCGAACAGATGGGCACGGTCGGCGTAGCGGTAGCCGGGTTGCGAGACCTCCTCGAGCCCCTCGAGATCCGCGGCGTTGACGGCGCGCAGAGTCGCTGCTGTCTCCCGCAGCGTTTTGAGGAGCTGTTCCTTGGAGCCTTGATCAGCGAAGAACACGCGCAAGACGGCGTCCCACTCCCACGCGTAGACGCTGGATGGCTCGTCGAGCCAGACGCGCAGCGCCTCGCGACCAACCGAGGTGATGTCGTACACGGTGCGAGGTCGACGTCCGACCAGCTCGGTGGTGGCCGTGGCGAGACCGTGTTCCACCAGGATCTTGGGCTGTTCGTAGAGCTGACGCTCCGTGCGAGGCCACCACGAGCTCAGACTCTTGCTGACCTGTTGAGCGAGCTCGTAGGTCGACCACGGCCGAATAGCGAGCAACCCGAGGACGGCGTAGGAGGTCGTGGACAGTTTCCGCATGGCCCTTGACAATACTGCTGCCAGCAGCATAGACATACTGCTATGAGCACCATCCTGATCGGTTCTAGTCCCGTGGACGTCGAGGCCGATCTAGAGATGATCCTCGACGATGTCGAGGCGCGAGCACCGTCCGTGGTTGCGCTCGTTCGAGGGGGCACGGAGCCGTCGGCCCCGGTCACCGGTCTGGACTGGACGGTCGGACAGCTCGGAGCACATCTGGCGTCCACCTCCGACCGGTACAGCCGGATGGCCGAAGGCGAAGCCGTCGTGGACGCCTCGGTGTCTGAGCGAGGCACCGTTGTCGACAGCGGTATCGACGAGCACCTTCACGAGCCTGCCGCCGAACAGGCGGACGTGGTGGAAGCGGGGACCAAGCGCCTCGTCATCGCGCTGCGCGGCCAATCCGACGACGACCGCCTCCCCTACTACGGCATCGAGGTCCCTCCGTCGCTCGATCGCGGGGATCTATCTCACCGAGCTCCTCGTTCATGGGGTCGACCTCGCCCGCACGCACCACCGACCGCTCGACGTGCCTGACCGCGCGGCGTACAGCGCGCTGCTGGCGAGCTCGACGCTCGCGTCGTTCGTGCTCACCCCGTGGGGTCGCACCTGCTCCATGGTGCTCGGCTGGGCTGCACACGGCCATCCGCCCATCGTCGTCGCGCTCGACAAGGGCGAGGTCCGGGTCACCCACCACAGCGACCGACCCGTCGACGCCTGGTTCGGTGGTTCGGCCGCGGACCTCCTCCTCGCGAGCTACGGACGACTCGGCACTCTCGCCTCGCTCCGGACGTTGCGCCTGCGCGGCCGGCGTCCCTACCGCAGCCTCCTCACGGCCCGCGCGTTCGAGTCCGCCTGACAGAGTCGACGTGACAGGTCGCTTGGCTTGCTTGGCGCTCAGCCGGGGAACAGGGCCGGCGAACCGTCCGGCAGCAGCGCCGAAATGCCGATGACGACTTTCATCGGGATCGGCTGGGTGACGTCGTACCGGTACCCGAACGCGGAGAACACTCCATCGAGCACTCCGAGCTTCCTCGGTCGTCACCTCGTAGCAGATCGCGTCGCCGAGCACCTCGGACACGGTGGTTACTTGGCGCCCAACGAGCAGCGCCGCGGCGCGCTCTGGAAGTAGCGCCAGCGCGTTGGAGGGATCCGGCAGCGCCCCCTGCGTGGTCTCGCCCGCGATGTTGCGCGAGATGCAGAACGCGAACTTTGAGGCGACGAACTCCTTCCCCTGTGGGTCGACCCACGAGTCTGAGGGTGCCGAAGAGACGAGTTGCTTGAGGTATTCGATGAGCCGAGCAATCGCACGCGAGGGCTCCAGCGCTTCGAACTGGTTCTCGGGCAGTGGCGCCGCGGACAGGAGACGGCCGCCGTCACGAACACAGGTGCACCAGAACGGGGCGAGGCGCGAGGGTGGGACCTCGGTGAACGGCTGGTCGGGGTCGAACAGCCCGCTGGACAGGAACTCGAGACGCACTCGCTCAACGCCCGCGGGGGTGAGTCGCCGCTCGATCCAGCGAACAACATCGCCGCCTGTGGAGATCAGCCGGCCGTCGGCGTAGAGGTACCACGCGCTGTCGTGGATCCGGGCCACGGTGGCGACGAGCTCTCCGGTCTGCGGGGTGCTCGGTACCGCGCCCTCGGGAGGCAGACCCGGCGGGTAATCCTCGGGAGGCGGAGAGTTCATTGTCGACGGTGCCGATGCGGTCGGCGACGTGGATCCTGAGTCAACGGGCACCACAGCGCCGTTGTCGTCCTCCCGTGTTTGTTCCACGAGCACGGCGCCAGCGATCAACAGAACCGCAGCCGCAGCCGCGGCGGTGGTCATCCAGCGACGACGCACGCGTCGTTGTCTCCGTGCAGGTCCGAGCTCGACCACGACCACCTCGGCGCGCCCGCCCCGCCTCGTGTCGAGCTTGTCGTCAGGATCGAGAAGCGGAGCGGCATCGCCTGTGATCGCGGCCGCGGCGCGGCGCAGGGAGCCACGCAGCGCGGGGCCGAGCTCGCGCTCGAGATCGTCCAAGTCGTTCACACCATCAACCTCTTCAACGTCGTCAACGCCCGGCGAAGATCGGAACGGACGGTGCTCGCCGGGCGCCCCAACAGCGACGCGATGTCGGCGAGCGCGAGGTCCTCGTAGAAGCGCAACACGACAGCGGCCCGTTGTGGCGCCGGGCAGCCCTCGGACGAGTCTCCACATCTCATCGACCTCGGGCTCTTCGATCGAGCCGGAGGCGCCGACCACCACCGCCGCTTTCCGGAAGGACCGGCGGTGCGCGTCGTTGGCCCGGTTGACCACCGCTCGCCGCAGATACGCCGCCGGCTCGTCGATCGCCTCCCAACGTGTCACGGCGGTGGTGAACACGGACTGCACGATGTCCTCGGCCTCGCCGCGATCACCGACCAGGAGATAGGCGAGGCGCGTGAGCGCCAACCACGACGACCGGTACACCTCCTCCAAGGGCTGCGGCTCGCTCGACACGTCGCCCACATCCCCCAGTCGTACGACCCGCCCAGAATGTTGCACCCTGGCGTCGTGCGGACTCTCAGCCGCCGCATGCCGCCGGCACACCGTGCGGGAGCAGCGCCCAGATGCTGACGTCGACAGTCATCGGGACCGGCTCAGTGACGTCGAACATCCACCCGGAGCGGAGTGAACTCGTCTCCGAGCGCTCCGGCCTCGTCGCGTGTCACCTCGAAGCAGGTGCCGGCGATGACTCCCTCGAGCTGAGTCGGCGGCCGACCACCGAGCACCTCCGCGGATCGCGCCGGCAGGAGCGCCAGCGCGTTGGACGCATCCGGGAGCGCGTCGATGCGTAGTCCTGCTGCTGGCTCGCGAGACGCAGAACAGGTACTTCGACGCGACGTACTCCTTGATCTGCCGGTCCACCCACAGGTCTTGGGGCAAGCGACGAGTCCAGTTCTCCGAAGTATCGAACGAGCCGACTGACCTCGGGGTCGCCGCCCGCCTCCCGTGGGGAGAGCTGTGCGGAGAGGAGGCGGCCACCGTCGCGAACCGCGGGCGGCACGAACGGGACTCGGTCGGAGGGCGACCCCGGTCGGGCGGTTCGGCGGGGTCGAACAAGCCCGGTGGACAGGAACTCGGAGCGGACTCGCTCGACGCCTTCGGGGGTGAGGCGCTGCTCGACGAAGCTGAAGTCGGGCGAGGGGGGGTAGTCGACGATCCAGATCAGGCGCCCGTCGGCGTAGAGGTACCACGCTCCGGCGTGGATCCGGGCCACGGACGCGACGAGCTCGCCGGTGTGCGGGCTGCTCGGTGTCGCGCCTTCGGGGGGCAGATCGGGATAGAGGCCCGGGATGAATGGTGGCTCCGCGGTCGTCGAAGGCGCGTGCGCGGTCGTCGAAGGTGCGGGTGCGATCGACGGCCGTGGGGCCGGATCGACCGACGTCGAGGTCGCGCTGTCGTCCTCCGCTGTGCCCGGGCGCGAACACGGTCGCGGCGATCAGGAGGAGCCGCTCGCCGCAGCGGCGACCAGCGATCGGCCACCGGCGAGGCGCGACCTCGACGTCGCTCACCTCGGTGCGCCGCTGCTCCCGCGCGTCGAGGTCGCCGAGAAGGTCGAGAACCGGAACGGCCTCGTCGCGCGACTCGGGCTCCGTCACTCGACAGGGCAGGTCTGGTGATAGGGCCGGTCGCCGAAGGCCTGCTTCCACTCATCGGTGGTGAGGTCGCGCCCGGCGATGGCGCAGGCGCGCTCGACCCAGTGCTCGAGCCGCGTGTCAAACGTGAAGACCTCGTAGTCGGTCGTCGCGACGAGCAGGGTGTGACCGTCGGGCAGGAACGTGGCGGTCGTCGTTGCGCCGGGCTTGCCCAGGGGGACAGCGACGAGCGGCTCGCCGGTCCGGCCATCCCAGAGGATCACCCGCCCGTCCGCGCCAGAAGTGGCGAACTGCGTGGCGTCGGGCGTCCAGGTCACGCCCCATGCCGTTCCTGAGTGGGCGGCGACCGGAGGTCGAATCCACTCACGGGATTCGACCTGCATCAGCCCGACCTCGCCGGTGTTCGCGGCGACGGCGAGCCAGGCGACCGTCGGGTGAGAAGCGTGGCCCGCGCCGGCTCGAGCCCGAGGTCTTGCTGGTGAAGGACGCGTCCCTCGGCGAGATCGACCCACGCAGAGGTTGCGGACGCGCAGCAGCACGACGGCCGTACGCCCATCCGGGCTCACGTGTGAGGGAGGTGCTCAGCGGGTGGACGGATGCCTCGGCAACCGTCTCGGCGAGGTCGTGTGCGAGCGGGATTGGCTCACCGATTGGCTCCAGCGTGTCGGCGTCGACCCGGAAGATCGACAGAGTGCGATCGAGGCCGACGATCTGGCCGCCGTCGGGCGTGTAGTGGAGGGAGACGATCCCGGCCGAGCTGACCTGCCGTCACTGGGTTCGCGTCCCGCTGCGCCAGTTCCAGATGCGGACGAAGCCTTCGTCGTCCGCGGTGGCGAGCACCTCGAACTCGCCTGGGCGCCAGGAGAATCCCCAGTTCGCGTGGTCGGTCACGATGGGTTCGCCCGGCTTGCCAGCGGCCACATCGAGGAAGCGGAGCGTGCCCACGGGAACGACGGCATCGGGAACGGCATTGGGTTGGACATGGACGACCACCTCGCCGTCCGGCGCGGGCAGCCCAATCAGGGAGCGCAAGATCGGACCCCGAGGGGCCGGGATCGGGGAACGTGGTGAGCCGGGGGATGAACCTCCGATCGCCCCGCAGATCCCAGACGAGGAGCCTCTGGTCCTCGGCGGCTGAGTAGAGCGTGTCGTCGTCGGGATCGAAAGCGAGGGCTCGCACCGAATCGGTGTGGGCGCTCAGCGACTCGACCTGGGAGCCGGTGGCGATGTCCCAGACGATGATGGCGCCGTCCGCGTCGCCCGATGCCAGGCGGGTGCCGTCGTGCGAGAACTCGACCGTTTGGACCAAGGCCGTGTGGCCAGTGAGTCTCGCTCTGCTCGGTGAGCGTGTGGGCGTCGAGGAGCACGATGTCGTTGCCGTCTCGTACGACGACGGTTGTCCCATCGGGGCTGATCTCGAGCGCGTCGAAGTGCCGTCGCCAGAGGAAGCTCCCGCACGAAGGTCGGGGGTGAGCGCTTTCGAGCGGAGCAGCGCACCGGTCGCCACGTCGTAGACCTCGAGCGCAGGCTCCTCGTAGCTCCCGACGTAGAGCAGGCTGCCGTCGACGCTGAGCGCAACCCCCCACGCACGGCGGACCGGGATGCTCTGCACGGGATGCTCGGGCGACGCCAGGTCCCACACCGTCGCGGTGCAAGTCGAAGTCCCAGACCCACCAGTCGCGCATGACGCAGAGATCGGCGGCGAGACGGCGTCCGTCGGCGCTGTAGTCGCAGGTCCAAGGCGTGGACCTTTCCGGCCGGGCCACCCGCCGAGCTGGACCGGCTCCGGTTCGAGCGTGGCGGCGTTCAAGAGACGCACCGGGATCGTGTCGAAGACGACGTCGTACGGGCCGCCGACGCTGAACGTGTGGGTGGACACTGCGAGCTGCTCGCCGCCGGGCCGGTAGGCGGCGACTTGTACGGCGGAGCGTCGAACGTGTGGACGACATCGAGCGTGTCGGCGTCGTGAACCGCGGCCGTCGCCCCGTCGCTTGCGATCAGGACCTCGCCGTCCGGCCTCACGGCGACGAAGGCGATTCGACTGCGTCCGCGGGAGTGCCGGCGTCGTAGTGGTACGAGCCGATGAGGGCGGGACTCCGGGTCAGGGCGGCGAGCAGGCCGGCCCGCGTCTCGCGCGAGTCCTGCAGGCCGGACGCCTTCCACAGCCAGAAGCAGTGCCTGCTCCACAGTGTCGGCGTCCCGGGCGAGCGCGGCCGCCCGGCGCGCGTCGGCGGTCACGGCGGCCACCTCTGCTCGGTCGGCTTGGCGGATGGCCAGAAGTGCAGCGAGCGATCGCGGCCACCAGCAGCACCGCGACTGCGGCGACCAGCCCGTGCCGCCGCCGTATGGTGCGGTGCTCCCGCCTTGCCTCGGCGTCGGCGTGACGCCGGGCGTCGTCGAGGAAGTCCCGTTCGGTCGAGGTGAGGGTGGGATGGGTTCGCTCTCGCCAGTCCAGGGTGGTGCGGAGCCGGACTCCCCGGTACAGCTCGGTGTCGGGACGGCCCATCGAGGCCCACGCCTCGGAGGCGCCGGAGAGGTGGCGGAGGATCCGCTGGCCATCCGCGTCGTCGTCGAGCCAGCCGCGGAGGCGGGGCCAGGCGCGGGCCAAGCGACTCGTGCGAGAGCTCGATGACACCGTCGTCGCTGGTGATCAGGCGGGCATCGACGAGCAGGTCGACGAGGTGCTCGTGCTCGGGGTCGGCGACGAGGCTGCGCCGGGGAACGGGGGTGGACACGGGTTCGCCGTCGACGCTCGATTCGACCAGCCGCAACAGCAGGTCGCGGAGGTCGGCCCGCTGGTCGGGCGGCACCCGTTCGTACACCTCCTCCGCGGTCCGCGAGATCGCACCCCGGATGCCGCCGGTGGCCTGATAGCCGGCAACGGTGAGCGTGCGACCCTCGCGCCGCTCCCACGTTTCACGGAGGGCGTGGGACAGCAGGGGCAGCGCGCCCGGTTCGCCTTCGACTTCCCGCACGAGGAGATCGACCAGCCCCGGTTCGAGCAGAAGCCCGGCTTGGTGGGCGGGGCCTTCGATCGCGGCCCTCAAGTCGGCCTCGGCCATGGGACCCAACAGGTGCAGGCCGCGCTCGACGAGGCGGGCGAAGCCCGGCTGGGTCGTCGCGTCGCCGAGCCGGTCGGCCCGCATCGCCACCACCACCGGCGCCCGCTCGGCCCGCTCGGTGAGGGCGGCGAAGAACGCGGGATCGTTCGTCGGGGTCGCGGCACAGCGAGAGCGCTTGTTCGCACTGGTCGACGACCAGCACCAGATCCGGTCCCGGATTGCTCAGCGCGGAGAGGGTCTCCATCGGGTGCGCGCCCGGCGTGACGATCACCACCCGGTGGTGGTCGCGAACGAGGGCCGCGGCCACTCCCGCTCGCACCAGGGACGACTTCCCGCTGCCCGACGGACCGACCACGGCCAAGACCCCGACCGTCGCCAGCCGGCGCAGGCACTCGGTGACGTCGGCGTCGCGTCCGAAGAATCCGTCGGCGTCGCCCATCTCGTAGGCGACAAGGCCGGGGTACGGACAGGTGGCCGCCGGTTCGGGGCCGAGCTCGTGCGCGGCGAGCGAGGGGTCCTGGCGCAGGATCGCCTGTTCGAGAGCGACCAGCTCCGGGCCGGGGTCGACCCCCAGCTCGGTGGCCAGCACCGTGCGGGCGCGATGCAGCGTCCGCAACGCCTCGCCCTGCCGGCCGGCCTGGTACTGCGCGGTCGCGAGCAGGGCCCACCGCCGCTCGCGCAGCGGCGCCTCGGCCACCCTGACCTGCGCTTCGCCCAACACCTCGCGGTAACGGCCCGCCTTCAGGGCGGCGTCGATGTGGAGCTCCTCGGCGTCGCGGCGCAGCTCCTCGAGCCGGGCGGCCTCGATCTGGCCCGCGTCCCAGCCGTCGAGATCATCCAGGGCGCGGCCCCGCCACAACCCGCAGCGCCTCGCCGGCAAGATGCGCGGCCCGTTCGGGCTCGCCCAGCGTCAGCAGCTCGTGCGCGCGGCCCACCAGGCGTTCGAACCGCCGGGCGTCGACCTCGTCGCCGGGAACAACGAGCCGGTAGCCGTCGGCCACCGTCTCGATCGCTTCGGCGCCCAGCGCGCGCCGAAGGCGCATGACGCAGCCGGGTACCACCTTCTTCCACGTGGTCGGGGGCTGCTCGCCCCACAGCGCATCGGCCAGTCGCTCGGCGCTGACCACCTCGCCCGGATGCATCGCGAGCGCGGCCAGCACCACTCGATCCCGCGGTGCCAGCCCGGCCGAGTTGCCATCGACGGTCAGCGGGCCGAGCACGCCGATGCCCGCGCTCCCCACGGCCGCAAGTGTGCGCCCGGCACCAGGGCTGGTCAACGGCACTGTTACCGAACTGTTACCGCGCGTGAGGCCTCGGCGCGTCGCCCGCGCTATCGGAAGTTGGGCTTGCGCTTCTCCAGGAAGGCGGCGACTGCTTCCTTGTGCTCGGGTGTCGCGTACGCCTGCTGCAGCGCCTCGATCTCGCGACGCTGGATCACACGCGAGTCGACCTCGTTCGCGTTCTGCGTGATGAGCTGCTTGATCCATCGCAGCTGCGGCGTCGGGTTCTCGGCGTACGACCGGGCGCGCTCGATCGCCACGTCGACAACCGCGTCGTCGGCCACGCACTCGTCGGCCAGGCCCAGCGTGACCGCCTCGTTTCCGAGCACCGTGCGCCCCGACAGCATGAGGTCGTTCGCCGCGCCGAACCCGCACCGCTGAGGGAGGAACGACGACGACGCGAGCTCCGGGACGAGTCCCATCTTCACGAAGCGGACGCTGAGCTTGGCGCCCTCGCCGACGACGATGCGATCGAACGGCAGGATCATCGTGAGGCCGACACCGACTGCGGGTCCGTTCACCGCGGCGACGATCGGCTTCGTCGATCGGATCAGCTCCACCCAGTCGCGGGTCGCGGGCAGGCGTCGCCGCGGGCGTCGACGACGCGGCCTCGCCTGACAGCTGCGCGTCGAACACGGCGGAGATGTCAGCGCCCGCGCAGAACCCGCGGCCCGGCACCGGTGACAACGAGGGCGCCAACCGACGCGTCGCTGTCGGCCGCCTCGATCGCGTCGACCAGCTCGGCGCTCATGCGCGGCGTCCACGCGTTCAGCTTGTCGGGGCGGTTCAGAGTCAGCAGCACGATGTCGTCGCGCTGCTCCTGGATGATCTGCTCGTAGTCCACGGCGCGGACGCTATCCCCGCGGCGTCTCGATCAGCGACTGGGGAGCTTGTGGTTGTCCCACGAGACGGTGCGCTCCGGCGCGACAACCACCCATCGCCACGCGCGCCCTCGCGCCGTTGCGTCGTTTCGTACCCGCTCGCCCGAAGCCGGCGCCGACTCACCGTGACCGCCCGCGTACTTGGTGCCCATCTGCCAGCGCGCTTCCTCGAGGTGCGGATCGGCTGACTCGGCGGCCTCGTCTTCGAGGACGGTCGCGGTCCCCTGGAACATCGCGCCCTGGAGCTCGGGGAACCGTTCGTTGCGATCGACGAGGACCGTGCAGGTCGGGTCGCGCCGGAGGTTCGCGATCTTCTGGCCACGGCAATAGAAGTAGACGCGGCCGCCGGCCCAGCCGAACCAGAGCGGTGTGAGGTTGATGTGCGTGCCGGGGCCGATCGTGGCGACGCGCATGTTCCATGCCGACGTCATCAGGTCGTCGAGCTCCTCGTCCGTGAGGGCCAGCTCGGGTGGGATGCGTGCCATCAGCTCTCCTCTCCGTTGGGAATCGTCGATGCCGTGGAAGTCTTGACTGAGTCCAGATTTCTGGTCTAGACACGTAACTATGCCGGTCGAGGTCCCTGCCAACGGGGCTGCACTGCTGCGCAGTCATGGTCTGCAGGTGACCGCACAGCGTTTGGCGGTGCTGCGGGCGGTGTCCGAGCGGCCGCACAGCACGGCCGACGACATCGACAAGGCCGTGCGCTCCGAGCTCGGCACCATTTCCCGGCAGGCGGTGTATGACGCCCTTGCCGCGCTCACCGACAAGAGCCTGCTCCGGCGCATCCAGCCCGCCGGTTCACCGGCCCGCTACGAGGATCGCGTCGGTGACAACCACCATCACCTGATCTGTCGAACTTGCAATCGGATGGTCGACGTCGACTGCGCGGTCGGCGAAACGCCGTGCTTGACCGCGTCGGATGACGCGGGCTACGAGATCGACGAAGCCGAGGTCGTCTACTGGGGCCGATGCCCCGAGTGCACGAGCGATCAACCCAGCATCGAGAAGAAGCACTAGAGGAGGAGGACCGAAGTGTCCGAGAGCGAAAACCCAGTAATTGACGCCCCAGAGCCCAAGCCCAGTCGGCCGCATTCGAACCAGGACTGGTGGCCGAATCAGCTGGACCTGTCGGTCCTCCATCAGCACTCGCCCCACTCCGATCCGATGGACGACGACTTCGACTACGCCGAGGAGTTCAAGTCCCTCGACCTCGACGCGCTGAAGCGAGACCTCCACGAGGTGATGACGACGTCGCAGGACTGGTGGCCCGCCGACTACGGCCATTACGGGCCGTTCTTCATCCGGATGACCTGGCACGCCGCCGGCACGTACCGCATCGCCGACGGCCGCGGCGGCGGGGGGAGCGGCAATCAGCGCTTCGCCCCGCTCAACAGCTGGCCTGACAACGCGAGCCTCGACAAGGCGCGCCGTCTGCTTTGGCCGGTCAAGCAGAAGTACGGCCGCAAGATCAGCTGGGCCGATCTCATCGTCTTCGCCGGCGACTACGCGATGGAGACGATGGGCTTCAAGACGTTCGGGTTCGGCTTCGGCCGCGAGGACATCTGGGAGCCCGACGAGGTCATCTGGGGTCCGGAGGACGAGTGGCTCGGAGACGAGCGTTACAGCGGCGATCGAGAGCTCGCCGGTCCGTTGGGCGCGGTGCAGATGGGTCTCATCTACGTGAACCCGGAGGGACCGAACGGCAACCCGGATCCGATCGCCTCCGCTCGCGACATCCGCGAGACATTCGCCCGTATGGCGATGAACGACGAGGAGACGGTCGCGCTCATCGCCGGCGGCCACACGTTCGGCAAGTGCCATGGCGCCGGCAACCCGGACCTCGTCGGCCCTGAACCCGAAGGTTGCCCGATCGAGGCGCAGGGCTTGGGCTGGCACAACACCTTCGGCACCGGCAAGGGCGCGGACGCGATCACCAGCGGTCTCGAGGGCGCATGGACCAACGACCCGGTGAAGTGGGACAACGGGTACCTGGACAACTTGTTCAACTACGAGTACGAGCTGACGAGGAGCCCCGCCGGCGCGCAGCAGTGGACTCCGAAGAATCCCGAGGCCCAAGGCACAGTGCCGGACGCGCACGATCCTTCGAAGCGACACGCGCCGATGATGCTGACGAGCGACCTGGCGTTGAAGATGGACCCGATCTACGCGCCGATCGCGAAGCGCTTCCACGAGAACCCCGATCAGCTCGCCGACGCTTTCGGCAGGGCTTGGTACAAGTTGCTGCACCGCGACATGGGCCCCATCACGCGCTACCTCGGCCCGTGGGTCCCCGAGCCGCAGCTGTGGCAGGACCCGGTGCCCGCCGTCGATCACGAGCTGATCGGTGAGGCGGACATCGCCGCCCTCAAGAGCAAGATCCTCGCGTCGGGACTGTCGATCTCGCAGCTCGTCTCGACCGCGTGGGCCGTCGGCCGCGAGCTTCCGCGGCACCGACAAGCGCGGCGGGGCGAACGGGGCACGCATTCGCCTCGCTCCTCAGAAGGACTGGGAGGTCAACGAGCCGGGCGAGCTCGCCAAGGCGCTGCAGACGCTCGAGAAAGGTCCAGCAGGAGTTCGGCAAGCCGGTCTCGCTCGCAGACGTGATCGTCCTGGGTGGATGCGCGGCCGTCGAGCAGGCGGCGAAGAACGCCGGCCACGACATCACGGTTCCGTTCGCGCCCGGGACGTACCGATGCTTCGCAGGAACAGACCGACGTGGACTCGTTCGCGGTGCTCGAGCCGGCTGCAGATGCGTTCCGCAACTACCTGCGCCCCGGCGAGAAGCTGTCACCAGAGACGCTGCATGTTGGAGCGGGCGAACCTGTTGACGCTGACCGCACCCGAGATGACGGTGCTCATCGGCGGCATGCGTGCGCTCAACGCCAACTTCGGAAAGTCCGCGCACGGGGTGTTCACCGACCGGCCCGAGACACTGACCAACGACTTCTTCGTGAACCTGCTCGACATGAGCACGGAGTGGAAGGCATCGGTCGGTTCCGAGAACGTGTACGAGGGCCGCGACCGCTCGACGGGTCAGGTCAAGCGCACGGCTACGGCCGTCGACCTCGTCTTCGGCTCGAACTCGCAGCTCCGAGCCCTCTCGGAGGTCTACGGGTGTGACGACGCGAAGGAGAAGTTCGTCCGTGACTTCGTCGCGGCGTGGGACAAGGTCATGACCCTCGACCGGTTCGATCTGGACTGATCGGGGAACGGCGGTGACGTGGCCAAGTACCGCGTCAACCGCCGGGCCGTGTCCCACGCTCGCAAGCTCATCGACGCCGGCAAGTACGCGAGGAACAGCGATTGGGGAGCGGCGCAGCCGAACGCCGAAGATCAGAACGCGTTCCTCGAGCATCACACCTGGAATGACTACGCCCTCTGGCACCTCGGGCTGACCGAGGGCGCCAAGGACGAAACCAAGGCGCGGTACGCGTTCGTCTTCGGCGACTTCCGGCGCGTGCATCGTTCCGGGTTGATCGCTTGCGTTTACCGGGCGGCGGAGTGGCGTCACAAGGAGGTCGAGCGTGCCGCCTATCGCCTCCTGCAGCACCTGGACAAGGTCGACGGCGTGAGCTGAGTCACGGCGCGTGCTCGGGTGGCTCGACGTCACGGCCCGCGGTTGCGCCCGCCGCCCGCGCCGCTCGATAGGTGAGGTAGTCGCCGGCGATCTCCTCGCGGGACATGCCGCCGAGCGCGAGCACCACGTCGGCCGCCGCCAACGCTTGCCGGCGGAGGAGCGAAAGGTCGATTGCGTCGGCGCCGAACGAGGGCGCCCACAACGACCACGGGCCGGTGATGATCGACGTCGTCGGCACGAGATGGGCGTGGTACGGGGTGCCGATGCCTCCGAACGACACGATTGGCGGCACCTGGCCTTCGATCGGCGCCCCGAACCCGGGCGCGACGAGCACGCGCTCGAGCCCATGGCGGGTGACGGCGTCGATCACCGCGTCGCGGATCGCCTCGCTCGGCCCGACGCACCACAACAGCAACTCCGCGCCGTCACCGAAGGCGAGCTGCCGCCCCGGGCCGTCAGCACGTGCCTCGGGATTGAGGTCGCGGCGCGCCGAGATGCTCGATCGCGAACACGAACGCGACGCTGCCTTCGTCGTACTCCCGGTCGAGCTGAGCGGAGTAGCGGTGCGAGCCCTCGCGGGAGATGTGCAGATGCGCTGACGTGAACGTGAGCTCGATCGTGCGCCTCCGCTCCGCGAGCGGGAGTCTCGCGACGTACTGGCCGATCGCGAGCAACGCGGCGATGCCGTTCTCCTGCACCCAGGTGTTGCCGTCGGTGTGGGTGACGAGCACGATGCGCTCGTCGCTCTGGCCCGGAAGCGTGGCGTGCACGTTGCGGGTGCGCGCCTGTCCGCACGTCGGCTCTCACCGTCATCTCGACGTTCGCCTCGTGCGCGGCGAGTGCGCGGAGCTGCTCGCGACCCTCGATCCCGACGAACACCGCAGGCACTCGATAGTGGGTGCCCATGTGCGGCTCGAAGTAGCCAGCGAGCTGGGCGGTCGGGAGGTCGAACGCGAACACGACGCCTGCTGCGCCGGCGGCGCCCGCCGCAATGAGATCGTCGTGGAGCACGGTGTTCGCGAGACCGGGACGGTCCCAGATCTGTCCGCGGAGGTCGTGACATCCGGGCGACAGATGGAGGGGCTGCGAGAACAGCAGGTCGTAGGGGAGGGCGAAGCTCGGGAAGTCGCGCAGGACGACCTTCCCGCCGGCGGTGCCCGCGGACATCGCCGTACTCGCGCGGCCAGGTGCACAAGAGGCCCGGAGCTCGTGGTCGGTAGCGAATACGGCACCGCGCCGGCGACCGCGATGTCGGGTCGCCGTGGCGGAGCTCACCGGCGCCGGCGAGGTCGCCCTCCGGCAGCGGATGCCAGGTCAGCAGCTCGTACTCGTCCGTGCGCACCGTGAAGCCCGGGACGGCGCCGACTTGCTCCACGACCCAGTCGATGAGCCCGTCGTGCACGGCGGTGGCCGTCCCTCGGTAGCCGGCGCCGCAGATTCGATCGCACCACTGGCGGAGCTGGGCTTCGCTCGCGAACAGCGCGTCGTCTGTCACGCCACACTGTTGCATGGCATTCGCACGCAACGGCACTGCGGAGATCTTCTACGAGACGTTCGGCGACCCGGGTGACGAGACGCTCGTGCTGGTGAACGGCCTCGGCAGCCAGTGCATCAACTATCGCGAGGAGTGGTGCGAACGCTTCGTCGCCAGAGGGCTGCACGTCGTGCGCATGGACAACCGCGACGTCGGGCTGTCGACCCACTTCTCGGATGTGCCATCCGGCGAGGCCGCCTACACGTTGTCGGACATGGCGGCCGACGTCATCGCGGTGCTCGACGCGCTCGGCGTCGATCGGGCCCACGTCATGGGCCTGTCGATGGGCGGGATGATCGTGCAGACGCTCGCGATCGAGCACCCGGATCGGCTGCGTTCGGTGACATCGGTGATGTCCACGACGGGCGAACCCGATGTCGGGCAGCTCGACCGACGAGGCGCAGGCTCGATGCTCTTCGGGCCGCCCGCCACTGATCGCGCGAGCGCGATCGCGAACCACCTCGAGGGGCTGCGCATCTGGGGGAGCCCCGGGAAGGTCGACGAGGTGGCGCAAGCCGAGTACGCGGGCGAGGCGTTCGATCGTGCCTTCGACCCGCCGGGTGTCGCGCGTCAGATCGCGGCCGTGATGGCCAGCGGCTCACGCGCCGACGCGCTGCGCAACGTGAAGGTGCCGACACTCGTGCTGCACGGCAGCGCCGACACGCTCATCGATCCGAGCGGCGGCCGGCGCACCGCCGAGCTCATCCCCGGCGCGCGTTTCGTCGCTCATCGAAGGGATGGGCCACGACTATCCCGAGGCGTATCTGGGACGAGTGGGTCGACCTCGTGGCGACGCACGTCGCCGACGGCGAGCGCATGACCGTTTGGTCCCAGAGGCCGTATATCGCCCGCTGGCGACCAAACGCTGCGCAGTTAGGGTCGGGCGATGGGGCGCGAAGTCGTCACGGGGTACTGCTGGCCGCAATCAGCGGGCGCGGGCGAGCAGGTCGGTCTGCACATGTCGTCGTCCGGCGGGCGGCCGGTGCGCGTCGAGGTGGCAAGGGTCGGCGCGCAACGGGAGGTCGTGTTCCGCTCTGACGCGGTCGCGGCGGAGGAGCACGAGACGCCCCGTGACGCGGCCTCGGCGGGGTGCGGCTGGCCTGTCGCGCTCGACGCTCGACGTCGATACCGCATGGCGGTCGGGTTACTACGAGGTCGTCATGGAGATCGACGTCGGCGAGAAGGTACGGCGCGACTACGCGTTCTTCGTCGTGCGTCCGCCGGCAGGAACGCGCATCGTGCTCGCGTTGGCGACGAACACGTGGTACGCGTACAACGACTTCGGCGGGCCGAACCTGTACACCGGCGGCACGCACGTAGCCATGCAGCGGCCGATGGCGCGCGGGCTACTCTGTACAAGCCGCCGGGCAAGGGCCGTCGCGTCACGGGGACGGGCGCGCCCGATCCGCAGAACGCCGCGCACGTCGGCTACCTCCAGCTCAACCACCTCTCGGGCTACGCCGGGTCGGCCGGTTGGCCCGATTGGGAGCTGCCGTTCATCGAGTGGGCCGAGCGCGAAGGGTTCGAGATCGGTGTGTGCACGAACGCGGATCTCGAGCATCACCCCGAGGTGCTGGACGGGGCGAGCTTGTACCTGTCGGTGGGCCACGACGAGTACTGGTCACGCGGCATGCGCGACACGGTCGAAGCGTTCATCGCGCGCGGAGGCAACGCGGCGTTCTTCTCGGGCAACACATCGCTGTGGCAGGTGCGCATCGAGGGCGACGATCGCGACGTCATGGTCGGGTACAAGGGCTTCTTCAAGAACGACCCGCTGATGGACACCGATCGCGAGGCCGAGGTCACGACGTTCTGGTCCGACGTGGTCGTCGGTCGTCCGGAGAACCACATGACCGGCGTCTCGTTCACCCGGGGTGGCTATCACCGCATCGGTCGCAACGTGACGAACGGGCTCGGCGGCTACACCGTGCATCGAGCCGGTCACTGGATCTTCGACGGCACCGGGCTCGGCTACGGCGACGTGCTCGGTGCCGGCGCGACCGTCGTCGGCTACGAGTGCGACGGCTGCGTGTTCACCTACCGCGACGGGCTGCCCTACCCGACCGGCGAGGACGGCACGCCGTCGACCTTCGAGATCCTCGGCACGTGCCCGACGCAGCACTTCACGCGCGAGTCCGCGCCTCGACCGCCTAAGTCGGGCGAGCCGAGCGAGCTGGAGTACATCGCGTCACGCGTGTTCGGGACGCGTGACCCCGAGGCGATGGAGCGCATTCGCCACGGCCACGCGGTGCTGGGCGCGTACACGAACGACGCGGGCGCGACTGTGGTGACGTCAGGGTCGACCGACTGGGCGCACGGGCTGGCCGCGCGAGACCCGCAGATCGAGCAGATCACCCGGAACGTGCTCACGCGGTTGGGGTAGCAACCCCCGGCGCCGGCTCCACCCTCACCGGGCCCCGACGCCGCCGCTGACCGAGACGAGGCTGCTCTCGAGCGCCGCTACCGCTCGTTGGCCCGCGAGACGCACTGGCGTCGCGTCTCGAGTGGTCCGAGCGAGCAGAAAAGCGCCCTCGATGAGACAGAACAGTTCCACCGCCAGCGAGTGGGAAGCAGCAGGCGGCAGTCCGGTGACTTGGAAGCGTGATTCGAGCTCGTCGATCCACGAGGTGAACGCCTTGGCCGACGCCGACCGCATCGGCTCGTCGCTGCCGGCGATTTCGCCGGCGATCGTGGCGATCGGGCACGCATCAGCGAAACCGGTTGACTCCAACAGGTCGGCGGCGCCCTCGAAGACCTGTCTCGTCGCGGCGACGACATCTTCGCCGTGCTCGTCGTACATCGTCTGGACCAACCGAAGGTAGACGTCCGCACCCGTCTCGATCACCGTCACGCCGAGCTGCTGCTTGCCGCCAGGGAAGAAGTGGTAAAGCGAGCCGTACGGCGCATGGCTCGCCTCGAGTACGGCCTTGATGCCTGTCGCGGCGTACCCGCGTTGGCGGAACAGCTCTGCGGCAGCGGTGATGATTCGGTCTCGAGTGCCGGTCGAAGCTCGCGTGGGTTGACGCATGACCCGGAGTGTACTTCACTAGAGCGATCGATCTATTCAGCCGTCCGCCGGCGTCACTCGAAGGAGTCCTCGATGTACAAGGCAACCGTCCGGTGGATGATCCGCCGCAACATCGCCAGCGCCAACGCCGGCGATGCCGGTCCCGCGCTCCGGATGTTCGCCGACGACGCGGTCCTGTGCTTCCCGGGTGACAACTCCTGGGCGAATCAACATCGCCCCACGTCGAGGGGGAGAGACGCCTTCGCCACACACCGGGGTCGTGCGGAGATCGAAGCCTTCCTGGATCGCTACGTCGCGACCGGCATGCAGATGGAGGTCGACGACATCCTCGTCAACGGTCCGCCATGGAACATGCGGGCGGCAGTTCGCGTCCACCACTGGGTTCCGGGCGACGACGGGCAGGACCGGTACACGAACCGTGCGGTTCTGTTCGTGGAGTCGCGCTGGGGCAAGCTCCACTTCCAGGAGGACTACGAGGACACCGAACGCGTGGCCGCATTCGACGCGCTGTCCGCTCGCAGCTGACCCGCCATCAGCAGCGCAGCTTTGTCGCTGACGAGGTTGCCCGCCGTCCCCGTCTCGAGCAGCAGCTTGAGGTTGGACAACACCAGGGTGAACCCCTCGGTCGACCCGATGGCTGCGGCGATCATGTCGTCGAGGTCGCCGTCGAAGCCGACGTGCTCGATCGTCACGTGACTGGCACCGGGGTCGTCACGGAACGGCTCGATGCGCACCTCGACCGACGTCCCGTCGGGCCACTCCCACGCGATCCGCTTGGCCACTTCCAATGCGGTCGCATGGGTGTCGACCTCGGCACCTTCGACCATGAACGACCAGTGCACCGTCGCGTCCAGCTCGAGTGGCCCGCTGGCCGCCGACAGCCAGAACTTCGTGAGCAGGTCGGGCTCGACGAATCCCCGGTACACCTCGGCCGGTGGGCACCGGATCAGCTGCGCTGTCGTGGCAACGATCTGCGGGGAAGCGCTCATGGGTCAACACTTCCTCGCGGACGCTCTCGGGAAACACGACCCGTGCGCTCTGGCGTGCTCCCTCGACTTCGTCAAGACCGACGCCCGCACTCGGTTGGTAGAGACTGCGGTCGTGATCGACATCTCGAATCTCGTCGCCGTTGACGTGCACACCCACGTCCATGTTTCGAGCCGCACCGGTGAGATCGCCGGGGAGGGGATCGAGGCGATGAAGCAATACTTCGGCAGCGACCCGGTGGCCGCCGACCTCCCCAGCATGGCCGCCTACTACCGAGAGCGGAACATGGCCGCGGTGGTGTTCGGCGTCGACGTGAAGGACCGACCGATGGCGGTGCCGAACGACGAACTGCTGGAGGAGACCTTGCAGTACGAGGACGTCTTCATCCCGTTCGTCAGCATCGATCCCAACCGGGGAGCCGACGGTGTTGCCGAAGCCGAGCGCCTCGTCGCCACCGGGCGAGTGCGGGGCTTCAAGTTCCACCCCAGCGTGCAGGCGTTCCATCCGAACGACCGGACGGCCTATCCGCTCTACGAGCTGATCCAGGCGGCGGGCGTGCCCGCCTTGTTCCACACGGGCCATACCGGTGTGGGAGCGAACGTCCGTGGCGGCGGAGGCATCCGGTTGGCCTACTCGAACCCAATGGAAGTCGACGACGTCGCAGTCGACTTCCCCGACATGCCGATCGTGCTCGCACACCCATCATTTCCCTGGCAGGACGAGGCGATCTCCGTCGCGCTCCACAAGCCGCAGGTGCACATCGATCTGTCCGGGTGGTCGCCGAAGTACTTCCCCCCGAACCTGATCCAGTACGCCAACACGCTGCTTCGCACCAAGGTGCTCTTCGGGTCGGACTACCCGATGATCACGCCGGACAAGTGGCTGGCGGCGTTCGACGAGGTGGGATTCCGAGACGAGGTGCGTCCGCTCATTCTGAAGGAGAACGCGATCCGACTCCTCGGACTCGGCTGACGGACTGCTCGATTGGTGCCGCGCTAGCGCAGACCTCCCGCGACGATCGCCTTGCTGGCGGGCCGCACCAGGTTGCGCAGCTCGTCGCAGCTGTCCTCTCCGATCACCTTCCAAGGTGCGAGGGCGAGCTCGTCGGTGCGGTCCTCGATCCCTTGACGCAGCGCTCGCCCCGCGTCGGTGAACGCACCCGCACCGTCGACCAGGCCACGTGATGCGAGGCGATCGACGGCTGCCTGCCACTCGTCGTCTGGCCACTGCCGCGTCCCCTGCAGGCCGGCCCGAGGGATCTCACCCATCGCCGCGTGGAGCACGAGCGCTTCGCATCCGTCGATGCCCGCTTCGGTGAGGCAAGCGATGTGGCCGTCACCCCGGTGCTCGCGGAGCACGGTGACCGCATGCCACAACGCGACGCGTGGCTCCGCCGGCCAGGGGAGCGCGAGATGTGCAGCGGCGAGCGGGCGGCCGGCGATGGAGTCGCCGACGGCTTCGCACGCCGGCGCCGCGAGCTCGATCGCCCTGTCGAGCTGCGGGCCGGCAGAGGACATCGTCGGTCAAGCGAGCGAGCGCGGCGTCGATGGCCGCCCGGCGCGCGGTCTGCACGGCTTCAGGACTGGCGTGGTCCCATGCGGCCGGCAGCGCGTGGTGCACGACCGACGGGTGGAAGTTGAAGAACGTCGCCTGCACGAGCTGTGGGCTCGCGGCGCCGAACGCGGCCGAGCGAGAGGCGAAGTAGCCGTCGAAGCCCGTGATCCCGAGCGCCGCATATGCGTCGGTCGCCTCGGGGCAGAAGTACACGAGCCCGTGGTACGGCTCGAGGGTGCGCCAGGTCTTCCGGGCAATGTTCGGGTCCATTGGGCGACGATAGAGGCGGCCGTCGCGTGGTCGTGGGCCACGCCCAAGAGAAGGACACGCCATGGAGATCGAGTCGAAGAAGGCCTCCCTCAAGGGTCCCGCCGAGTGGTTCACCGGCGACGTGTGGATCGACCCGGCCGCCCAGGGCCAGGAGCCCGCTCACGTCGCCGTCAACATCGTCCACTTCTCTCCGGGTGCGCGCACCGCGTGGCACTCGCACAGCCTCGGTCAGATCCTCTATGTCACCGAAGGTCAGGGACTCGTGCAGTCGAGCGGGGAGCCGATCGTCACGATCCAGCCTGGCGATGTGGTGCGCACGCCCGCCGAGGAGTGGCACTGGCACGGCGCGACCCACGATCACCTCATGACCCACATCTCGATCACGACCGGTGCCGCAACCTGGGGCGCGCACGTCACGGACGAGGAGTACCCGAGCGCCTGACCGCGACGACTCAGGACGCCCAACCCGCCAGAGCGAACGCGACGGCACTCGCCGCGCAGGTGAGCGTCCGTACGTGGTTGCCCGCGGTCCAGGTCGAGTGCCAGCTCGCCCATGCCTCTTGTACAGCGGGGGAGTCAGGGTCGAGCTCGTCGAGCGCGATGTTGCGGGGCACGTGGTACGCGATGGTGGTGATCGGGCACAGGAGGTAGAGCGCGCTCCCTACAAGCAGGTAGGGCGCCCATGGTTCGTCCAAACCGGCGAGCGCGATCACGCCGCTCGCGATGCTGAGGATGCCCGTGCCGAACAGCAGAAGCATGAAGAGCGGCGATGGTGCTTCACGGTTGATGGACTGCATCGCCGACACACCGCCTGAGGCAGGGAGCCGAACGAGCGCGCGCATCACGAACGTCGAGAACGCGAAGAACACGCCGCCGTTGAGGCCTGCGCCGACGGCGCCGGCCACGGCGAGGGCGGGGCCGAGGTGATCGATCACCGGGGGACTCCGCTGGTGATCGGGACATCCCACACACCGCTCGCGGCCGCGTCGCGCGCGTAGTCGGTGAAGTCCTTGGGCGTCCGGCCCAGGGCACGCTGGACGCCGTCGGCGAGATGCGCGTTGCGGCCGTCGAGGACTTCGCTGAACAAGTAGGTCAGCAGCTCGACGACCTCCTCCGGAACGCCGTGCGCAAGGGAGAACGCCGCGTGCTCCTCGATCGAGACCGGCACGTAGCGGATGTCGCGCCCGGTTGCCCTCGCGATCTCGGCGACGGCTTCGGCGAAGGTCAGCAGCCGAGGGCCGGTCAGCTCGTAGACCTGGCCGACGTGACGTTCGTCGATGAGTGCGGCGACCGCGACGTCGGCGATGTCGTCGGCGTCGATGAACGGTTCCGCGGTGTCACCGGCGGGCAGAGCGACCTCGCCGCCGAGCACGTGGTCGAGCATGTAGTCCTCGCTGAAGTTCTGTGCGAACCAGGTGGCACGTATGACGGTGAGCGCCGCTCCGGAGTCGCGCACGGCTTGCTCCGCGAGCTCGGCCTCGGGCTCGCCGCGGCCGGAGAGGAGCACGAGCCGGCGCACGCCGGAGGCAACGGCCAAGCGAGCGAACGCGCCGACCGTATCGACGGCGCCGGGGAGAGAGACGTCCGGGTAGTACGAGACGTACGCCGCGCCGGCGCCTTCGAGCGCGGGCGCCCACGTGTCTCGGTCTTCCCAATCGAACGGGGGTCGACCCGCCCGCGAGCCGATCCGGACAGGGAGGTCGAGTGCCCGGAGCCGCTGGGCGACCCGCCGCCCCGTCTTGCCGGTCCCGCCGAGCACCAAGGTCATCTGAGGTTGCTGTGTCGTAGTCATGAGGCCAGTAGACGCCGACTCGGTGAGACGGTCCATCGTTGAAAGGCTCACATTCATACGTATGCGTCTAGACTGCCGCCGTGGACACCTTCTCGGGTCTGCTCGACGGCGCCCGGGCGCGGGGAGCGTTCGCGCTCCGCACGATCATGGACCCGCCCTGGTCCGTGCGAATCCAGGACCGGGCTCCGCTCTCGCTCGTCGCCGTCGTTCGCGGCGATGCGTGGTTCGTCCCCGACCGAGGGGAACCCAGCCGGCTCGGTCCGGGCGACGTCGCGATCATGCGCGGGCCAGACCCGTACGGGTTCGCCGACAGCCCGACGACGGCGCCCCAAGCGGTGATCCATCCCGGCCAGCGCTGCACGACGCCCGACGGCGAGGACCTCCATCAGGCGATGCACCTCGGCGTGCGGTCGTGGGGCAACGATCCCCGCGGATCGTCGGTGATGCTGGTCGGCACCTACGAGACCGAGACCGAGGTGAGCCAACGGCTGTTGGATGCGTTGCCGTCGGTGGTCGTGCTCCGGGCCGACATGTGGGACTCGCCCCTCATCCCGGTGCTCGCCGAGGAGGTAGTGCGCGACGACGCCGGCCAAGGCGTCGTGCTCGACCGTCTGCTCGACCTGTTGCTCGTCGCGGCGCTGCGCGCATGGTTCGCGCGACCGGAGGCCGAACCTCCCTCGTGGTACCGCGCGCAGAGCGACCCAGTGGTCGGCAAGGCCATGGGGATGCTCCACCACAACCCGGCCGAACCGTGGACCGTCGCGTCGCTTGCCGCGGAGATCGGTGTCTCGCGGGCCGCCCTCGCTCGAAGGTTCACCGAGCTCGTCGGCGAACCGCCCATGACCTTTCTCACTTCTTGGCGGCTGGCGTTGGCGGCCGACCTCCTCCGCGAACCCGACGCGACAATCGGCTCCGTCGCTCGGCAGGTGGGATACGGCAGCCCTTACGCGCTCAGCACCGCCTTCAAGCGCGCATACGGCGTGAGCCCCAAGCAGCACCGCCTCGCAGCGTGGCAGCTGAGCCGCAAGTCCGTCCGGAAAGTAGAGCAATTCGGTCGGGATTTGGGAGACTGGGGAGGTGAGGGGTCGACGTCACCTCGGCATCGCGCTCGGACTGCGCCGGAGACACGCTGTTCTCGCCCGATCGGGCCGTCGAGCTAGCCCAGATCGCCGAGCGAGCGGGCATCGACTTCGTGAGTCTCGATGACGGTTTCGACCCCGCATCGGACCGTCCCGATGCGCTCCTCGTGATGGCCCGTCTCGCGCCGGCGACGACATCGATCGGCCTCGTCGCCACGGTGACGACGACGCACACCGAGCCGTTCCACGTCTCGAAGAACGTCGCGAGCCTCGATCTCGTCTCGGGAGGGCGCGCGGGCTGGCGCGTCGCGGTGTCCACGACCGAGGAGGCGACGCGTCGGTTCGGCCGCAAGGGTGTGCAGTCGCTCGACGAGCTGTACGCGGAGGCCGAGCGACGCGATCGAGGTCGTCAGCCGTCTGTGGGACAGCTGGGAGGACGACGCCGTCATCCGTGATCGTCCGACCGGGCGCTACATCGACCGTGCGAAGGTGCACTACATCGACTTCGAAGGGCCGTTCTTCAGCGTGCGCGGCCCTTCGATCACGCCGCGGTCCCCGCAGGGCCATCCGCTCGTCTTCATCGACGCGCGCGACGAACCATCACGCGCGCTCGCGTCGAGCCGGGCCGACATCGTCCTCGTCGATCGGCCCGAGCCGTTCCCACGCGCCGCGGCCGTCCTCGTGAAGCGACCGATCGTGCGGGGCCGACGCGGCCGCACTGATCGACGAGCTCCGCGGCGCCGACGTCGACGGCTTCCTCATCGAGCCCGACTCCAGTGAGACGTTCGAGTGGTTCGCCACCGAGGTCGCGCCGCTGGTCCGCGCCGACGAAGCGCCGCGCGGAGCGACGTTGCGCGACCGCTTCGGTCTCGAACGCCCGGCCAACCGGTACGCGTCGTGAAGCAGATCCACCTCGCGGCGCACTTCCCGGGCGTGAACAACACGACCGTGTGGAGTGACCCGACGTCGGGCAGTCAGACCGACTTCTCGTCGTTCGCCCATCTCGCTCGCACCGCCGAGCGGGGCAAGTTCGACTTCTTCTTCCTCGCCGAGGGCCTCCGCCTCAGGGAGCACCGGGGCCAGATCTTCGATCTCGACGTGGTCGGCCGCCCCGACTCGCTCACCGTGCTCGCCGCCCTGGCCGCCGTCACCGACCGCATCGGCCTCGCCGCCACCCTCAACACGACCTTCAACGAGCCCTACGAGCTCGCCCGCCAGTTCGCGACCCTCGACCACCTGAGCAATGGTCGTGCCGCGTGGAACGCCGTGACCTCCCCCGATGCGTTCACCGGGGAGAACTTCCGGCGGGCGGGCTTTCTGCCTCGCGACGACCGCTATGAGCGGGCGGCGGAGTTCATCGAGGTTGCCCGCATGCTCTGGGACTCGCACGGCGCTTGCTTCACGCACGAGGGCGAGCAGTTCACGATCGAGGGCAGCTTCGACATCCCCCGCAGCCCGCAGGGCTACCCGGTGATGATCCAGGCCGGTGACTCCGACGGAGGTCGGGAGCTCGCGGCGAAGCACGCCGACGTGATCTTCACGCGCCACTCCGGCTTCACCGACGGCAAGGCCTTCTTCGCCGACGTGAAGCCGCGGCTCGCGAAGTACGGCCGCCGCCCGGAGGACCTGAAGATCATCCCGGCCGCGACGGCGGTCGTCGGCGACACCGACGAGGACGCCGAGGAGCTCGCGGCGCACATCCGCACACAGCAGGTGAGCCCGCAAGGCGCGATCGCGTTCGTCGAGCAGCTCTGGGGCCGGGACCTCTCCGGCTACGACCCCGACGGTCCGCTTCCCGACATCGATCCCGACGTCGAGGGCGGCATCTCGATCACGCGGGGCCGTGTGCGCCACGACAAGGACCCGTTGGCGGTCGCGGCCAAGTGGCGAGCCATCGCGGAGGCCAAGCAGCTGAGCATGCGCGAGCTCGTCATCGAGATGACGGCGCGGTCGTCCTTCGTCGGGAGTCCGGCGACGGTCGCAACGAAGATCAACGACTACGTGCAGGCCGACGCGGCCGACGGCTACATCCTCGTGCCGCACCTGACCCCGCACGGGATTGATCGCTTCGTCGACGATGTCGTCCCCCTCCTTCAGGAGCGGGGCGTGTTCCGAGCGGACTACGACGGCCCCACCCTTCGCGACCACCTCGGACTGCGGGCCAGTGCCGCGCCCAGCTGACGCAGACGGCGGTCGAGCTCGCGCTCATCGGCGCCGGGCCGACCGCTTCGTCGCTGCTCGAGCGCCTCGCGGCGAACCGTCCCGAGCTGCTGCCCGACCGCGCCCTCCGGATCCACCTGATCGACCCGCATCGGGCCGGTACCGGAAGAGTGTGGCGACCGGATCTGCACCCGCGACTCTGGATGAACTCGATGGCCGAAGACGTCACGCTGTTCGTCGACGACTCGGTGACCTGCGAGGGTCCGCCCATGGACGGGCCGTCGCTCTACGAGTGGGCGCAGACCGTCGACGACGAGACCCTGCGCGCCCTCGCGTCGCCCGAGCTGTGCGACGAGATCCGCGGGCTGTCGGCGATGTCGTTCCCGACGCGGCGCGTGCAGTCGGTGTACCTCGACTGGTTTCACCGCCAGGTGCGTCGATGCCCTGCCACCGCACGTCGAGGTGATCAGGCACAGCTCGCTCGGCCGTCGACCTCTTCGACGGAGACGACGGGCGCCAGTTCGTCGTGCTCGACAGCCCCGACGCGAAGCCCCTCGTCGTCGACGTCGTCGTGCTTTCACTCGGTCACCTGGACGCGACTCCCGACGACCAAGGCACCGTGCTGGCGCAGTTCGCCGGCGAGCATCGTCTCGCCTACATCCCGTGTGGCCACACGGCCGAGCAAGACCTCTCCGTGCTCGCCCCGGGCGAGGACGTGCTCGTGCTCGGGTTCGGGCAGGCCTTCACCGACTTCCTCGTGCTCGTCACCGAAGGTCGCGGCGGCCGCTTCGCCGACTGCGCCCGATGGTCATCTCGTCTACGAGCCGAGCGGTCTCGAACCCGTGCTCCACGTCGGTTCCCGCCGTGGCGTGCCGTACCGGTCGAAGCTCACCTACCGCTTGCAGGCGCCGCTCGCGCCGCTCCCTCGCTTTCTCGACGACGACACGATCGCCGCGCTGCTCGCGAGCGACAGTCCGCTCGACTTCTTCGTCGACGTTCTGCCGCTCGTCGCGAAGGAGGTCGGCTGGGCGTACTACCACGAGCTGTTCGCCGCTCATCCCGAGCGCACGACGACGTCCTGGCACGACTTCTCGACTCGCTACGCGGCCGCCGACTGGGCCGAGCTCGACGCCGCTCCTCACCGCGTCCGTGCCCGACCCGGCCGACCACTTCGACATCGCCGCGCTCGACCAGCCACTGGCCGACCTGCGCTTCCGCTCGGGCGACGCCCTGCACTCGCACGTGGTCGAGCACGTCGCCGCGGATGTCGCGCGCCGCACCGATCCCGGCCACAGCCCTGACCTTGCCGCGTTCACCGCGATGCTCGGGATGGCCGAGCCGCTCCGTCGCATCGCCGCGCGGGTCGGCCGGCGATCGCGCCTCGAAGGCATCACCACGTGGTGGATGAGCTTCTTCATGTACTACACGAGCGGTCCGCCGCCCGATCGGCTGCGACAGCTCCTCGCGCTCGTCGACGCTGGCCTCGTGAAGTTCGTGGGTGCCGACATGCGGGTCGCGGCCGGCCAAGAGAGCGGGGCCTTCGTCGCCACGAGCTCGAGTCATCCCGACGACGTCCATGGGACTGCGCTCGTCGACGCGCGCATCGCGCGACCATCCGTGAGCCGAGCGACGAGCGTCCTCCTGCGTCGTCTCCACGGACGGGGTGAGATCGTCGAAGACGTGGTGACCGACGGCGAGTGGTCGACGAACACCGGTCGCGTGTCGGTGATCGGGCCCGCGCTGCAGCTCCGCCGTGACGACGGCACCGGCCACCCTCGGCGCCACGCGCTCGGCGCCTTCACGAACCGGCAGGTGGCCGGAGCGTTTGCCCGTCCACGGTTCAACGCGCCCGCCTTCCGCCAGAACGACGTGGTGGCCCGCGCCGTGCTCGAGACGCTCGCCGCTCTTCCCGTCGAGCCGGAGGTCTTCGTCGGGTGACCGACGCGCTCCGAAACGCGGTGTGGCACTCGCTGGTCGGCCCGCAGTCCGATCACGCCGAAGGGACCGGCCTCGCCCGCCGCTTTCATCCCGATGTCTCGGTCTTCTACGCCATCGACGAGCCAACGGCCGATGCGTGGCACGACCTCGCCGCGCTCGCGGACGGCCGCGGTCGTGGTGCTGTTCAGAGAAGCGCCGCTCCCGTCACCACCCGCAGGATGGGAGTGCGTGTTCCAGGGTGACGGCTACCAGATGGTGCGGGACACGCCGTCGGGGGTCATGCCACCATTGCCCGCGACCGACCCCAAGACCGGCCAGCGGGTGTCGCAGCGGGCGCTCGTGGGCGGCGACGTCGACGCCATGCTCGATCTCGTGGCGCGTACCGAGCCGGGGCCGTTTCGGCCACGCACGGTCGAGCTCGGCGGATACCTGGGCATCTTCCACGACGACACCCTCGTCGCGATGGCGGGCCGCCGCTTCCATCTGCCCGGCTACGTCGAAGTCAGCGCGGTCTGCACCGATCCCGGTGCCCGCCGCCGCGGCTACGGAGCCATCGTCACCGCGCTGGTTGCCGATCAGATCGCGGCAGAGGGCAACACGCCGATGCTTCACGTCGCGCAGACCAACGACTCGGCTCGCTCGGTCTACGAGCAGCTCGGGTTCACGATCAGCCGGTCGTGTGAGTTCGCGGCGTTCCGAGTGTCGCGACCGCCGCGCTGACCCGAGCCAGCCTCTGCCCCTGCCACCGCGCCGTCGCCAACGCGGCGTCGTCGGGAACGGAGCGCTTCCGTGACACCCAGCTCGCGCCGTAGGGGTTTCCCGTCTCGTCGACCGTGGCGTCGCTGTAGCCGAGCGGCATCACGATCGAGCCCCAGTGGTAGAGCACGGTGTTGATCGCGAGGATCGTCGCCTCGAGACCACCGTGGCTCGTCGACGACGATGTGAACGCGGTGCCGACCTTGTCGAGCAGGAGCTTGCGCATCCAAAGCCCTCCGGTCTGGTCGAGGAACAGCTTCAGAGGTGCGGCGGGCAGCCCGAACCTCGTGGGAGACCCGAACGCGAAGCCGTCGGCCCACTCGAGGTCGTCGATGCTCGCCTCCGGGATGCTCGCGGTCGCCTCGCGATGCGCGACCCATCGGGGATTCGCTGCGATGGCCTCCTCGGACGCGAGCTCACGCACCTTGCGCAGCCGGACCTCTGCACCTTCGCTCGCTGCGCCCTCCGCGATCGCACTGGCGAGCATGAAGAGGTTGCCGGTGGCGCTGTAGTACACGACCGCGATGCGGGTGGGCATGAGTCGGAAACGTACCAAGACCTGCCGATTTAAAAGTTGACAAGATTGGTCATATTTAGGAGGATGGGTGGGTGAGGACCAGTCGGTACGGGGAGCGCTGTCCGGGTCGCTGATCGGCCCCATCTCCTGTCCGCTCACCGCATCTCGGAGGTCTTCGCAGTGTCCAGCATCGTCTCGTCCGTCGACGTCGCCACGATCGCAGCGGGCCTCGCCGCGGTGTCCGGGCCGTGGGATCTCGGTGTAGCCGCTCCTCCCGCGTCGCGGCGCTACGCACAGGTCCTCGCCACGGACGCCTACGACGCGTGGCTCATCTACTGGCCCGCGGGCACCAGCATCGGAGTCCACGACCACGGCTTCTCAGTCGGCGCTCTGGCAGTCGTGGCGGGCGCCCTCGAGGAGGATGCGGTCTTCGACGGTCACACGCAGACGACTCACGTGTCAGCTGGCGAAGTGCTTCCTCTGCCCGCGCATCGGGTGCACGCGGTCTTCAACCGGGGTCGCGTTGCAGCGACGAGTGTGCACGTCTACTCACCGCCGCTCCGATCGATGGGCTTCTACCGCGAAGACCAGGAGGGTCGGTTGGTTCTCGATCGCATCGAAGACGCAACGGCATGAGCTCGGCGATAGATCAGCGAGTAGCCACGGTTCTCTCCCACATCAACGTCGTGACCGCACTGGAGGCGGCCGCGCTCAGGGACGCCGGCGCGCTGTTCGTCGACACGCGGCCGCGCGAGCAGCGTGAGCGGTTCGGCGTGATCCCAGGTGCGCTCGTGATCGACCGCAACGTCCTCGAGTGGCGGCTCGACCCCACGAGCGCGCACCGAGATCCGATTGCCGCAGTCCACCGCGGCCCGATCATCGTGTTCTGCCAGCAGGGGTACGCGTCGGTCCTTGCGGTTGGCGGGCTCGACGCGCTCGGCGTGCCTGACGTCTACGACCTTCGCGGGGGCTTCGACGCGTGGGTGGCCGCGGGCCTACCAACAGCGTCCGCCGTCAGGCGTTGACAGGGGCGCCGGCAGCGGTGGCCGGTGCGTGCTTCACGTCGCTCTCGTTGAACGGCCGGGTCCAGCACGCGAACTCGAGCAGCGTGCCGTTCGGATCCTGGAAGTACATCGAGCGGACGAACACGTCGCCCTCGTCGGTCGCCGGGTCGTAGTTCGGCTGATGGCCACCCTCGAGCGAGTCGGAGTGGTTGATGATCTGCGTGACCTTGACGCCCTTGCTCTTCAGCTTCTCGGCGTACTCCTCCATCTTGTCGGCCGGAACATCGAACGCGATGTGGTTCACCGTGCCGATCGCGGTCATGCCGTTGCGGTCCTGCAGTGATTCACCCCGCACGCCCTCGGGCGCGCCCGGGAACCAGAAGAACGCGATGCCGTCGACGCCGTTGCCCATGTCGAGGAAGAAGTGCTGCCCCCGTCCCCCCGGCAGCTCGAGCGTCTTCACGAGCTTCATGCCCAGTACGTCGTCGTACCAGGCGACGGTCTCGGCCATGTCGCGGCACACGAGGGCGAGGTGGTTGAAGCCCCGGATCTCGAACTCGGTGTTCGTGTTGGTCGTGCCGGCCATACGTCCCCCAACCCTCGGTGTGACGCCATTGCATACCACCGGTCCCCAGCAGGTCAAGCAACGAGACCGGCGTCGGCGATCAGCCCGTGGGCGTGCCCTCTTCGGACCAATGCCGGTGCATGCGGGCGTGGGCCGCGTGGACTGAGAGCACACCGCCGACGGTGCCGTCCGACCACGGCGCACCCGGGATCTTCGACGCGAGCTGCTCGTCGGTGAGCTCGGCGAGCAGCGCCAGCGTGTCGGCCCGCACCGCGCATCCGATGCGCACGAGCTCGTCGAGCGGCTTGCCCTCCTGCTCCTTCTTCCAACCCTCGGTGTAGGCGTGGACGTACGCCATGAGGTCCTCGAGCGGGCGCAGCGCCTTGCCCGACGGGTCGACCATCGCCGGGTCCATGCCCTGCTCGCCGCGCAGGTGCCGCCGCACCATCTCGTTGAAGCTGCGCTCGATCAGTGTCGTGTGGACGAAGTGGTCGGCGGGAGTCCACCAGGATTCAGGGTCGTGCTCGCTCCGCGTCCGCGGCGCTCGCTGCTCCTCCTCGCTGAGCGAAGACACCCACTCCAGCGCGTCGGCGCGGCCACGGTGGAGCTCGATCTCGATCTCGATCCGATTCACGGCGCTGGAACTTACCGTGCTACACACGCGCCATGGCCGTGAACACGAAGCCGGATCTTCTCGACGAGGGCTTCTACGCCGACCTCGACGGCATGCACGAGTCGCTCGCGTACTTGCGTGCGAACGATCCTGTGTACCGCGATCCGAAGACTCGAATGGTGGGCGTCACCCGGCACGCCGATCTCGTCGACGTCGAGCGGCGAGCGAGGGTGTTCGTGAGCAGCCAGGGCTACCGCTCGATGTGGTCGCCCGAAGAGGACAACATGATCGCCCAGGACGACCCTGGGCATGCCGATCAGCGCGCGCTCGTCGCCCGGCGCCTCACGCCGCGAGGCGTCGCCCCCCAGGAGCAGCCGCTACGAGCGCTCATCGACGTGCTGCTCGACGCGGTCGCTGATGCCGGCGAGATGGAAGTCGTGGACGCGCTCGCCGCGCAGCTCCCGAGCCGACACACGGCCGACCTGCTCGGCTTCCCGCAGGACCGCTGGCGCGACCTCAAGTCGTGGTCGGAGCGGATGATGCGCCTCGACTCGATCCCCCGCGACGCCAGTGGAGAGGTGTTGCAGGGCGTCATGGCCGCGATCACCGAGTTCCAGGCGTATCTCAACGAGGCAGTGCCGCGGTTCCGGGAAGAGCCGAACGATTCGTTCATCTCGGTGTGGGCCAACGCTTCGGTACGCGGCTGCCCGATGAACGATCACACGATCATGAACGAGACGGGTCTGTTCATCTCCGGTGGCGCCGAGACCACCCGCACCGCGATCGGCCGTGGCCTGCGGGTGTTCTGCGATCACCAGGACCAGTGGGAGCGGCTCGCGGAGGATCCGTCTCTGATCCACGGCGCCGTCGAGGAGATCCTGCGGTGGGTGTCACCGCTCAACCAGATGTTCCGCACTGCGATAGCCGACGACCACATCGGCGACACACCCGTGCACGCGGGCGACCGAATCGCATTGCTCTATCCGTCGGGCAACCGCGACGAAGCAGTGTTCGACGAGCCGTTCCGCTTCGACATCACCCGCAATCCGAACCCGCAGATCGCGTTCGGCTTCGGTCCGCACGTGTGCATCGGCCAGTCACTCGCGCGGATGGTGCTGCAGCTCCTGTTCACCGAGATGACGCGGCGCTTCACGAATCTTCGGGTGATCAGCGAGCCGGTGATCGAGCCGAACATCTTCGCCGGCGCGGTGCAGCGGTTCGAGCTCGCGTTCGACAAGCGCTGACTGACCGAGTGAGGACGTTCGGCCCTATGAGCTGAGGCCGACGAGCGGTACGCTGATCACAGAGGTGATCAGCGTGACGACTTCGACAGTCACGGCTCCGAGCGTCACCAAGGCCCCGCGAGGCGGTTGTGCCTTCCCTCAGTGATCGAGCTCGGGGCTGGGTGTTCGTCGCCGTGGGCGCCGTCATGTTCGCAGTCGGCGCCGGATTCCTGCCCTTCGTCGCCAAGGACGCGCGGGTCGCCGCAGGCGCTCACCGGCGTGGTGGCGCTCATCGCTGGCGTGGCGCTGCTCGTCGCAGGCACGGTCAGCCGGATGCGAGGCCGCTCGCGGATCCGGTGGGTGGGCGGCGCCCTGGGATCGATCGTCATCGTTGCGCTGGTCGCGTTCGTGGTCGGGCCGGCGGTCGCGGCGACGAACGTGCCCCGACCGGCGATCGGTGCCACGCCCGGCAGCCGGGGACTGGCGTATTCGTCGGTGACTGTGAGGACCGCTGACGAGGTGGACTTGGCGGGTTGGTACCTGCCGTCGAGCAACGGCGCCGCGGTGGTGCTGTTGCACGGTGCCGGCTCGACCCGCTCCAACGTGCTCGACGAAGCAGAGGTGCTCGCGCGCAATGGCTTCGGCGTGCTCATGATCGACGCCCGTGGCCACGGCGAAAGTGGCGGGCGTGCGATGGACTTCGGCTGGCACGGCGATGCCGACATCGCTGCCGCGACCGCGTTCCTCGCTGGACGTGACGACGTCGACCCGGGACGCATCGGTGTCGTCGGATCGTCGATGGGCGGGGAGGAGGCCATCGGGGCCAGCGGCTCGAACGAGCTGATCCGAGCGGTGGTCGCGGAGGGCGCGACCGCGCGCACTGCGGCCGACGAGGGCTGGCTGTCCGACGAGTTCGGAGTGCGTGGCTTGGTACAGGAGCAGCTCGAGCGTGTGCAGGACTGGGTGACCGACGCGCTGACCGACGCCAGCCCTCCGACTGCGATGGGCGCCGCGGTGACGGGCTCCGGCACCACCCGGTACTTGCTGATCACTGCCGGCGATGTCGCGGACGAGGGGCACGCCGCGACCTACATCGGCTCAGCTGCGCCCTGATCGGGTGGAGATCTGGAACGTCGAGGGCGCGGGCCACACCGACGGCCTCGGCACCGCCCCCGAGGAATGGGAGGCGCGGGTGATCAACTTCCTGGAGCGACGCGCTGGGAGTGCGCCGTCACTGCTCGACGGTGACGAGGCCGGTCGTGCCGTCGATCGTGACGGTGGCACCGGTCTCGATGTCGTTGGTCGCGTCCTCGATTCCGACCACCGCGGGAATCCCGAGCTCTCTCGCCACGATGGCGGCGTGGCTCATCACGGCTCCGCGCTCGACGATGACGCCCGCGGCGCCCAGGAAGAGCGGTGTCCACGCCGGGTCGGTCTGCGGTGCAACGAGGATCTCGTCGGGTTCGAGCTCAGCAGGCGGGTTCGGGTCGAGGATCACCCGGGCGCGACCGGTGACGACGCCTGCGCTGACGCCGAGCCCCTGAACTCGCGTAGTCGCCCCGCCGAGCCGACCGTCTCGGGACTCGACCGGAGCGGCCATTCCTGGGGATCGGAGATCTCGTGCTCGAACCAGAACGGCGGAACCCGCTGCTGGAGCGAGTCGCGCCGGGCCCGGCGCGATTCGATCGTCGACGCGAACGCGGAGGGATCGTCGAGCGCGCCCTCGATCTCTTCGGACACGAGGAGGTAGATGTCCTCTCGCGGGATGTCGTGACGGCGAGCCAACTCGTTCAGGGCGCGCCGAACCTCGAAGAGGGCGCGGACGAGGGCGGCCTTCGTGTTCTCGCGCTCAGGCACGTACAGAGCAGCGCTTCGGACGGCGCGGTCGAAGAGGAATCGCCTCGGCCCTCGCAGCTTCTCTCGCACTCGCGCGGTCACGGCGAGTCGGTTCGCAGCCAGGATCCGGGCCGCTTCTGCGGGGTCGCGGTCGTCCGGTGCCTCCCGCAGTCGCTCGACGATGCGAAGGGCGAGCACGGGGTCGGTGCCCCACTTCGGCGAGGCGAGCTCGAGCTCGTCGGCACCGTGGAAGCCGAACGCTCCTAAGAAGGCGTCGAACGCGGCGACGAACTCCACGCACGCAGGGTCATTGCGCAGCCGCTGATCGAGCTCCTCGATGCCTTGCTCGAAGTGTTCCTGCAGCTGTGGGGAGCTCCTGACCTGGCGGCCGAGCTCCCACAGCGCGGCCGGCGGCCCGGCCGATGCCACTCCGCCGAGGCCGCTCGTGATGGCGTTCGCGGCGTCTGGCTCGCCCGCGGCGGCCGTCATGCGTTCGATCACGATTCGGGACGCGCCCGCGTGAAGTGTCACCGTCATCATCTCGGGGAGCATGCGTTCGAACCAGCGCGACGCCTGACGCGCGCGGGCGACCAGGTCCGCGTCGTTGGTCGAGAGGACAGGCGACAACGAAGACACCCACTGGTCGACCTCTCGCTGGGCGGCTCGAGCGCGATCGGCGTCTCCGCTGCGGAACGCTCGACTCGCGAAGCGGCCGAGTCGGATGGTCGCCACAAGACTTCGGTCTCCGCGGCGAGGGCTGTACGGCGGCAGGACTCCGACGCCGCCGTACTGGACGTCGATGTCATCGACGCTCACGCCGGGCGCCCGGACTGCCGCGACGCGCGCAAGCGATGCGTTCGCGTACATGTAGCCGGAGAACTGAACGAACATCGCGTTCGCCGGGTCGTTCACCTGCTGTTTCGACAGCGCTCCCGTCTCGAGGAACCAGCGGGTCTGGGCGCGGGTGCTCGCCGCCAGCATCAGCGAACCGGTCATCGGAGTGATCACGTTCGGGAACGCTTCGCCCAGGTTGCCTCGGCTGTAGATCGGAAACGTCGAGCTGGGCCGGCCGTCGTTCGGATATGGGCCGGACATGCTCAGGACGTCACCGGAGGACTTGCGATCCCCTGAGCGCGGCCGCTGAGCTCGCGGTCGAGCGTCTCCTGCGCGTCGCTCATCGCATCGGCGTAGTCGGGCTCCGACAGCCGTCTCATCCCTTCCTCTCGACTCACGTCTTCGACGACGGCGCTGATCCACCAGATGTTGCCGAACGGGTCACGGACGCGGCCGCCGCGCTGGCCGAACGCATGGGTGCGTGGCGCCGTGACGACGCGGGCACCCGCGGCGACGGCGCGCTCCGTCGTTTCGTCGGCGTCAGCGACGAACACGCGGAGCAGCGATGGCATCTCTGGCCAGCCGTCGCGGCGGTCGAACGCGAGGAGGATGGTGTCGCCGACCCGGATCTCGGCGTGTCCGATGGTGCCGTCCTCGAGCGGCACACGCGCGAGCTCCGAGCCGTCGAAGGCAGCGGTGATGAACTCGAGCAGCCGGCCGGTGTCGGACGTGACGATCCATGGTGCGACGGTGGTGTACCCGGCGGGAACGGATGTCATGTCTCGTCTCTAGCACCGACTGAAGACCCCGCGGATCAGCCGACAGCCGATCGAGCCCGTACCGGTGGAGCTGCGAGGCGACCGCGGGAGATGCTCCGATCACGTGCAGCGAGCGCCCTTGGCTGTCGAGTCGCTCATCGAGCGCGGCGAGCGCGGCGGCGGCCGTGACGTCGACATCGGTCACCCGAGACACGTCGACCAACACTTCGCTCGACTGGTCGAGCTCAGCCCGGGCTATCACCTGACGAGCGAACCTCTCCGCGTTTGCGAAGAAGAGGGGGCCTGACACCCGGATCGCGATGTCCGGGACATCGAGATGAGCGCTGCTCGGAGCCATCCGTGCGATCGCGAAGCGGACGGCAACTCGGCCCAGCGACAGCAGAACCGCGACGACAAGACCCTCCAGCGTTCCGCCGACGATCACCGTCGCCATGGTGATCAGCGCAACCGCCACCTCCCCCACGCTCGATCTGAGCCAAACGGGCCAGCGCGGGGATGTCGATGATGCGCGCTACGGCGAGCACGACCACCGCGCCGAGCGCCGCGATCGGAACTGCTTCGAGCACAGGCGTGAACAGGAGCAGCACCAGGCCGAGAAGCGCTCCGGCGAGCGCTGCTCGCCAAGGGCGTGCGGCCTCCCACGTCCTCGGCCACGGCCGTGCGGGCCGCGCTCGGCGCTGGCCGAGATGCCGCCCGACACTCCAGAAGCGACATTGGCCGTGCCGAGCGCGAGGAGCTCTCGGTTCGCGTCGATGGTGTAGCCGTTGCGGACCGCAAAGGCCCGGGCGGTGGCCATCGTGTCCGCGGCGGCCACGAGCGCGATCGCGACAGCCGCCGTCGCCAGCGCGGTGACGTCACCCTGCTGCAGCCCGGGGAACGAGAGGTGGGGAAGGCCCGAGGGAACCGCCCCGACCAACGCGACGCCCTTGTCGGCCAGGTCGCCGATCGCGACAGCCGCTGTCGCCACAACAACTGCGATCAACGCCCCTGGCGCCGACGGTTTGATGAGTCGTGTGACGACGATGACAGCCACCGTGAGGACCGCGATGCCGAGCGTCCACGCTGCTCGTGGCGTCGAGCTCTCGGATGATCTGCACCGCTCTCGGCACCGAGTCGGTCTCCGTCACGGGCACGCCGAGGAGGCGATGAAGCTGGTTGACGATCACGATGACTCCGAGCCCGGCCTGGTAGCCGAGGAGCGCAGGGTTCGACAGCAAGCTCGTGAGGACGCCGAGGCGGAGCGCGCCGCCGATCAGCAGCGCCACCCCGACGAGCAACGTCAGGCCGCCGGCCAGCGCGACGTACCGGGCTTCGTCACCAGCGGCCAGCGGGCTCACCGCGGCGGCCAACATCGCCGCGGTGGATGCGTCGAGCCCGATGACGAGGTGGCGCGACGCCGCCGATGCACGCGTAGGCGATCAGCGGCAAGACACAGGTGTACAGACCGGCCACCGGCGCCACGCCGGCCACCTCGGCCATCCCCATCGAGAGCGGGATGGCGATCGCCACCACCAGCAGGGCGGTGGTCACGTCTCCTCGCAGCCACGCCCGCTCGTATCCCGGTAGCCATACGAAGAAGACCCGCCGGCGCCATCTTGCTCTCGTGAGCGGCACGGGTCGCTCGATCACACTGTTGAGCGTCGGTCCTGAGCCTCCGGCTCGCCAGAGCCCATGGTCCCGTTGGCCCCCACCGGGACCTTCGACTCTTGGCCGCACACTGCCCGCGCCGGACGATGGTTCCCAGAGGAAGGAGGTCGCGATGACGACATCAACACGCGAGGTGCAGCAGGCCTTGGTCCTCGGGGCGGTTCGAACCTTGGTTGATGAAGCCCGCTCGTGGCGTGCGAGCCTGCCGCAAGAGTCGGGCGAGCGTGCGTTCGACCTGGGCGTCGATGCGGCGGCGCAAGAGCTGCTTCATCCGGAACTCGGGATGAGCCGAGCACCGAGCTGGCTCGACCGTCAGCTGCCGGCATTCCGGGACGGCTACCTGCGGACCGCCGACATGCTCGCAATGGTGAGGACAGCCGACGCGCCGCCGCTCCGGATCAACTTGCCCGAGTTCACGGCGCAGAGATCTTCACAGCGGGATCACCTTGCCGGGGTTGAACACGTTCAGCGGGTCGAGCGCGCGCTTGATCGCTTGCTGCATGAGCAGCGAGCCGGGTCGAGCTCGCGGCGCATGCCTGCCCATCTTGAGCAGGCCGACGCCGTGCTCGCCGGTCACCGTGCCGCCGAGCGCGATGGCGGCGTCGAGCAGCTCCTCGAAGGCGAGCTGCGCACGCGCGCGGGCCGCGTCGTCGCCGGCTGGCGTCAGCAGCAGCGGGATGCAGGTTGCCGTCGCCGGCGTGGGCGATGGTGGCGATGCGCACGCCGTGGCGCGGCCGCGATCGCCTCGATCTCGGCGAGCATGTCCGGCACCTTCGACCGCGGCACGCAGATGTCCTCGGTGAGCACCGGGCCAGCCGTTCGAGCGCCGGGTAGGCCAGCCGGCGAGCCTCGAACAGCGCTTCGGCCTCCAGGTCGTCGGTCGACTGCGTCGGCCCACAGCGCCCCGGCCTGCTCGAAGCCTCGGCCAGCGCCTGCGCCTCGGCCTCGCCGGCGTCGCCGGGCGTGTCGACCCGGGCGAGCAGCAGCGCGGCCGCGTCGGCCTCGATCCCGAGGTGCTTCCAATCCTCGACCGCCTGGAGGCAGCACGCGGTCGAGCAGCTCGAGCGCCGACGGCGTGAGGCCGCGGCGGGTGACGAGCGCGACGGCGCGGCCGGCGTCGACGAGGCTGCCGAACGCGCCGACCACCGTGCGCGGGGTGCCGACGAGCGCCGGCCGCAGCCGCAGGGTGACCTCGGTGACGACGCCGAGCGTGCCCTCGGAGCCGACCATCAGCCCGGCGATGTCGTAGCCGGCGACGCCCTTGTTGGTGCGTGCGTCCGAGCCGGACCGCGGTGCCGTAGCCGGCCGGCCCGCCGACGACGGCGCGCATGCCGAGCACGTAGTCGCGGGTGACGCCGTACTTCAGGCAGCACAGGCCGCCGGCGTTGGTCGCGACGTTGCCGCCGATCGTCGACCACGGCGCGCTCGCGGGGTCGGGCGGGTACCAGAGGCCGTGCTCGGCGACCGCCGCCTTCAGGTCGTTGTTGACGACGCCGGGCTGCACGACGCAGATCAGGTTGTCGGCGTCGATCTCGACGATCTCGTCCATCCTCGACAGGTCGAGGATGACGCAGCCGTCGACGGCGTTGGCGCCGCCGGACAGCCCGGTGCCGGCGCCGCGGGCGACGACGGTACCCCGAGCTCGGCGCAGACACGCGACGGCGTGCTGCACCTCGGCTTCCGAGCGCGCCCGCAAGCCGACGGCGGCGCGGCCGACGGCCGCCCACTCCGCCTCGTCGTGGGAGAGGCTCGCGAGCACGTCGTCGTCGACGATGAGCCGGTCGCCGGGGATGCCGCGCCCGAGGGCCTCGAGGAGGAGCGGTCGTCGTCGCGGGCGCGCAGTCACGACAGATCCGCCCACGGTCGGAACAGCCACCGCAGCGAGTCGGCGAAGATCGCGCGCCGTGGCGCAGGTTGTGCGAGCCCTCGCCCATCACGAGCTTGAAGTCGTAGCCCGCGTAGGCGAGCGCCGAGGCCAGGCTCCGGTTGGCGAGCGGCCAGTTCCCGAGGAGGCAGTTCAGGTCGTTCTCTCCGTCCTGAAGGAAGACCCTGATCGGCTTCCGCTCGGTCATGCGCACGAGGTAGGGGTAGTTGTGCCCGCCGCGGATGTTGACGAACGACCGGCAGTGGCTGAGCACGGCGCCGAAATGATCAGGCCGCTGCCACGCGACAGTGAATGCGCAGATGCCGCCGCTGCTGATGCCGCACACGACGCGATGTCTCGGGTCGTCGGTGAAGCGCGCGCCAACCGTTCCTCCACCATCGGGAGTACCTCGTCGACGAGAAATGTCGCGTACCGGTCGGTCAGCGGGTCGTACTCGTCGTTCCGTTGGTCCGCGTCGGGACTGACGAACACGCCGACGGTGACGGGGATCTCGCGCCGACGGACAAGCGTGTCGAGGACGGCGGTTGGACGCACGGGTCCGTCCTCGGGGAGGTAGAGGTCACCGTCGTTGAAGACGATCAGCGTGGGCGGCGGGCCGGCGGGGTCGAACTGCTGCGGGACGTATATCGAGATCCGTGGGTCGTGTCGGGGAACACTCGACTCCCCGTCCAGCTCTCGACTCGCTCGACGGTGCCGCGTGGGGTGTCGTCGCTGGGATAGGCCTCGGCACACGGGTGGTACTGCGCGTCCTCCGGCAGGGCCATCTGGTTGACGATCTCGCCCAACATGTGGCCGTTGATGGCCCGTTCCATCTCGTTCATCGGGTACGGCTGATCGAGGCCGAGGCGCTGGTACGTCTCGATGTCCACGGCGGCATTGTGACCGCCCGCGGTCAGGCTGTCCTCACGCCGAGCGACTGAAGCAGCCCGCGCACGCGTTGCTCGATCTCGTCGCGGATGGGGCGCACGGCCTCGACGTCCTGGCCGGCCGGGTCGGCGAGCTCCCAGTCCTCGTAGCGCTTGCCGGGGAAGAGCGGGCAGGCGTCGCCGCAGCCCATGGTGACCACGACGTCGGCGGCTTGGACGATCTCGTCGGTCCACGGCTTCGGGAACTCCTGAGCGATGTCGATGCCGACTTCGGCCATGGCGAGAACCGCCGACGGGTTGACCTCCTTGCCCGGCTCGGAACCGCCGGACCACGCGACGGCGCGGTCGCCGGCGAGGTGGTTGAACCAACCGAGCGCCATCTGCGAGCGGCCGGCGTTGTGGACGCAGAGGAAGAGCACCGTGGGGACGCCGGATCGTGGGAGGGCGTCGGTCGACGGCATCGGGTGTCCTCTCAGCCGGGTTCGGAGTGCTCGTGGGGGACGACGACGTCAAGGGCGGGGGTGTCGGGGAACAGGAATCGGGCGAGCGCGACGGCGAGGAGTGCGCCGACGATCTGCGCGGGGATGAACCAGACGGCGGAGGACGGCTCGATGCCGGCGAACGTGTCGGTGAGGGTGCGGCCGATGGTGACGGCCGGGTTGGCGAAGCTGGTGGAAGAGGTGAACCAGTACGCGGCGGCGATGTAGCCGGCGACGGCGAACGGCGCGGCCGCGACACGCCCGGAGCGCACGACGCCGAGGATCACGACGAGGAGCCCGGAGGTGGCGACGACCTCGCCGAGCAGCACCCCGCTCGCGTCGCGGGCCTGCGTGGAGACCGTGATGGCGTCGAGGTCGAACATCAGGTTGGCGACGATCACCCCCGCGCACGCCCCGGCGATCTGCGCGGGGACGTAGGCGGCGAACTCCCGCGTCGAGAGCCCGCCGAAGATGCGATCGGCGAGCGACACGACCGGGTTGAAGTGAGCGCCGGAGACCGAGCCGAACGCGAGGATGAGCGCAACAAGTCCGGCCGCGGTGGCGGTGGAGTTCTCGAGCAGCTGCAACCCGACGTCGCCGGGGGAGAGACGCTGGGCGAAGATCCCCGACCCGACCACGACGGCGGCGAGGAGCGCGGTGCCGACGCCTTCGGCCGTGGCTTTGCGTGCGAGCGTCATGGTCATCGGATCAGCAACACGGTCGTCGACGCTCACTGCGCGTCGGCGCGTGCTCGGCGACGCGTCCCAACGCGCGCCCGAGGTCGGCGAGCGCCTCGGTGCGCAGTCGGTAGTACGTCCAGTACCGGAACCGCTCCGAGTCGACGAGCCCGGCGTCGCGGAGCACTTTCAAGTGGTGGCTCACGAGCGGCTGCGGGACGTCGAGCTCTTCGACCAGGTGACAGACGCACAGCTCTTCGGTGCCCAGGAGCTCGACAATGCGCCACCGCAGCGGCTCGGCCAGCGCCTTCACCGCGTCCAGCGGCGCCTCCATATCGATCTTCATCGCTATGGATTGTGGTTGATTTAGATGTGGAGGGCAAGCAGCCCGGTGCCGTTCAGGCGCCGAGGACGGCGCGCAGCTGCGCCAACCGCTCCGGGCACGACGGTGCAGTTCACCCAGCGCCCGACCTTCTCCTTGGTGATCAGACCCGCGTCGGCGAGCAGCGACAGGTGATGCGACACGGTGGGCTGGCTCTTGCCGACAGGCTCCTCGAGGTCGCAGCTGCACGCGGTGCCCTCGGGCGCGGCCGCGATGAGCGACAGCAACCGGAGGCGGACCGGATCGGCGAGCGCCTTGAAGGCCGCCGCCAGCTCCTCGGCGTCCGTGTCGTCGAGCGGCGCCGACAGCAGCGGTGCGCAGCATGCCTCGATGGTTGCGAGCTCTTTTCATCGAACCCCTTGCATTCATCGATGATTGTCGATACATTGACGATTGTCCATAGGTTACCGAGTCCCGGAGGAGAAACAGTGTCCCGAGTCCAGCTCGCCCTCAACGTCCCGAACATCGACGACGCCGTCGAGTTCTACGCCAAGCTGTTCGCGACCCAGCCGCACAAGCGCAAGCCCGGCTACGCCAACTTCGCGATCGCCGACCCGCCCCTCAAGCTCGTCCTCTTCGAGAAGGCCGACGCCGACGCCCGCCTCAACCACCTCGGGGTCGAGGTCGAAGACAGCGACGCGGTGTGGGCCCACCAGCGCCGCCTGACCGACCAAGGCGTCGACTCGGTCGAGGAGTCCGGCACCTGTTGCTTCGCCAAGCAGGACAAGGTCTGGGTCGACGGCCCCGACGGCGCGTGGGAGATCTACACCGTGCTCGAGGACAGCGACACCTTCGGGCAGAGCAGCGTGAAGGTCGACGACCAGGTCGAGGACTCGCTCTGCTGCGCCTCGGTGCCGGAGGCCGAGGCCCGCTGCTGCTGATGACCGCCACCGACGCGCATCGGCGACCGATCGCCTCTCACGCGGTCTGGCAGGCCGCTGACATCGCCGACCCCGGCGAGTGGACCATCGAGCTGACCGACGACCAGCGACGACGAGCTGGTCTCGGTCGCTCGGTCCGCGCCGAGCCGCGGGTCGCACGATCGCCACCATCACCCGCGCCGACGCAGCGTTGCCGTCGTTGCGGACGACGCTCGGCGACGTCGTCGACGCCCTGGCACGCGGCCGCGGCTTCGTGCTCTCCGGCGGTTCCCGACGGATCTGCTCACCGAGACGGAGGCCGAGCTCGCCTACTTCGCTCTCGGCCTGCACCTCGGCACACCCGTGAGCCAGGATGCGGCCGGCACGCTGCTCGGCCACGTGCGAGACGAGCGGGTCGAGCGAACCGGCCCCGAGGTTCGTCTCTATCGCACCCGCGAGCGTCAGGACTTCCACACCGACGGCGCCGACATCATCGGGCTGCTCTGCCTGCACGGTGCCCGCTCGGGCGGCGAGAGCAAGCTCGCGAGCAGCTACGCCGTCTACAACGAGATCCTCCGTCGCCGACCTGACCTGCTCGACGTGCTCTACGAGCCGATGTGGTGGGACCGCAACGGCGAGGAGTCGCCCGGCGAGGCGCCCGCGTTCCCGCTGCCGGTCCTCCACGACGTCGACGGCACGCCGCGCTTCTTCTACATCGGCTGGTACATCCGCGACGCGCAACGCCACCCGGACGTGCCCCGGCTCACGACGCCGCAGCGCGAAGCGCTCGACCTCATCGAGACCATCGCCAACGACCCCGCCTTCCACGTCGAGATGGACTTCCAGCCCGGCGACATCCAGCTCCTCAACAACGCCGTCATCCTCCACTCCCGCGAGGCGTACGAGGACCACGACGACCTCGAGCAGCGTCGCCACCTGCTCCGCCTGTGGCTGCAGGCCCACGACTTCGCCAGCGTCGAGACCAAGCTCCGGACCGGCATCCCGACTCGCACCGTCCGGTTAGCGTTGCCAGCTGAACTGAAGATCGCCGTTGCCACCAAGGAGCCGACGATGCCCGTACCCGCCGTCACGGCCGAGGCGAAGGAGCTGGGCTTCGACGCCGATCGCCTCGCTCGCATCACCGACCACTTCAAGGCCTACGTCGACGACGGACGGCTGCCGGGTTGGCTCATCGCGGTGTCGCGACACGGCGAGACGCCGTACCTCGAGACCTATGGGCAGCGCGACATGGAGTCGGGCGCGCCGGTAGAGCTGGACACCGTGTTCCGCTTCTACTCGATGAGCAAGCCGATCACGTCGGTCGCCGCGATGATCCTGTTCGAGGAAGGAAAGCTCGAGCTCACCGACCCGGTGTCGAAGTACATCCCGTCGTTCGGCGACACGCGCGTCTACCTCAAGGGGCCTGCGACGAATCCCGCCACCGTGGCCCAAGCCCAGCCGATGACGATCCACAACCTGCTCACGCACACGTCTGGCCTCACGTACGGCTTCGTGTACGCGAACGGCATCGATCATCTGTATCGCCAGGCCGGGTTCGAGTGGGGAACACCGGCGGGAATGGATCTCGCCGGTGCGTGCGACGTGTGGGCTTCCATCCCGCTGCTGTTCCAGCCCGGCACAGAGTGGAACTACTCGGTGTCGACCGACGTCCTCGGTCGGGTCGTCGAGGTCGTGTCCGGTCAGTCGCTCGGTGAGTTCATCGAGGAGCGCATCTGTGCGCCTCTCGGCATGAGCGACACCTCGTTCTGGTGCAACGACGAGCAGGCCGACCGCTTCGCCGCGCTCTACATGCCCGCACCGGGGACTCGGAAGGCCGTCCCGTTGCAGGCCCTCGGCGGCCGCGGCGGCGCGCCTCCCGTGTTCCTCGGCGGAGGCGGCGGTCTCGTCGGCACTGCGTACGACTACATGCGCTTCTCGCAGATGCTCCTGAACAACGGGGTGCTCGACGGCGTGCGCATCCTCGGCTCGCGCACCGTCGACTACATGGGTCGAAACCACCTGCCGGGGAACAAGGACCTCGAGGAGATCGGTCGGCCGCTCTTCTCCGAGACGACGTTCGCGGGCACGGGGTTCGGGCTCGGCTTCTCGGTCGTCATCGACCCGGTGAAGGCGAAGAACCTCTGCTCGCTGGGAGAGATGGCGTGGGGCGGCGCGGCGAGCACTGCGTTCTGGGTCGATCGCAAGGAGGGCATCACCGGCCTCTTCCTCACCCAGCTGTTGCCGTCGAGCACCTGGCCGATCCGCGCCGAGCTGCGCAAGCTCGTGTACGCCGCCCTCGTCGACTGAGTCGAAGAGCTACGACGAAGCCATCTCGTCAGCCTCGAAGGTCACGTCGGCGGTGTCGACGACACCGGCCGTACGACCGGGCGCCGTCTGGTACTTCCAGTACAGGTTGGTGTGCGCGATCACCTTGTCGGGTGGGGGAGCGCCATACTTCGAAAGATCCTCCGTCGTGTGCGCGTCGCCGACGAGGAGCGTGTCGTAGCCGCGAGTGAACGCGCCGTGCAGCGTCGAGCGGATGCACGCGTCCGTCTGCGCGCCGGTCACGATCAGCCGCCCGACTCCTCGCGACGCAAGTTCGGACTCGAGGTTGGTGTCCTCGAACGAGTCCCCGTAGGTCTTCTGGACGACTGGCTCGGCCTCGTCGCGCTTGAGCTCAGGGACGTACTGCCACTGGTCGCTGCCTTGGGGCAGCTCGTCGGAGTTGTGCTGCACCCAGATCACGGGAACGTCCTCGGCCCGCGCCTTGTCGACGAGCATGCTGATGTTGCCGACTACCTCGTCGCGCTGGTGGGAGCCGGTGACAACGCCGTTCTGCACGTCGATCACCAGGAGAGCGGTGTTGGGCCGGTTCGCCAAGCTGGTCATGTCGACCTCCTCTCGGGGCACCCACGGTAACGAGTCATTGTCAGTTCGGTTCCGGCCACCTCCGCTGACGTAGCGTCACCCGGCAATGTCCCCATTCGAGGCCGTCCACGAAACGTTCGCTGCGTACTGCGACGCCGACCCGACATACAGCGCCCAGCTCAGCGTGCACGTCGGTACCGAGCGCGTCGTCGATTGCACCGGAGGGACCGGGATGGAGCCCGACTCGCTGCTCCCCGTGTACTCGAGCAGCAAAGGCGCCACCGCGGTCGTGATCGCACTGCTCGTTCAGCGCGGGCAGCTCGACCTCGACGCGACGGTCGCGTCGTACTGGCCCGAGTTCGCGCAAGGCGGCAAGGGCGCGGTGACCGTCCGGCAGATGCTGTCGCACCAGGCCGGCTTGGTCGGAGTCGACGGTGGCTTCACATGGGAGGAGCTGCTCGCGCACGCACCGTTGGCCGATCGGCTCGCAGCGCAGCGGCCGTTCTGGCAACCGGGACAGGCGTTCCTCTATCACGCGCTCACGATCGGAACGCTTGCCGACGAGCTCGTCCGCCGCATCGACGGCCGCACCGTTGCGGACGCACTGCGCGACGACGTCACCGCGCCCCGCGGCATCGACGTCTGGATGGGAACGCCGGCGTCGGAGGACCATCGGGTTGTCGAGGCGCAGCCACCTTCCGTCGAGGAGCTGATGGCCTTCCTCGCCGAGTCGCCCGGTGCGCTCGGGGGCGGCGACGACATCACCTCCCAGTCTCTGCCGCCAGGCAACCCGATGGAGATGTTGAGCCGGGTGAACGACGTAGCGCTTCGTCGTGCCGGCCCGCCCGCAGCGGGTGTGCTCGCGAGCGCGCGTGGGCTCGCGGCGCTCTACGCGTCGCTTCGCCACGGAGTCGGGGGAGAGGCTCGCGTGCTGACCGACGACACGATTGCGCAGATGTCGCAGATCCAGGCGAACGGCTTCGAGCTGGGCACGGGCTTGGAGGCCCGCTTCGGCGTGATCTTCCAGGCGCCGTGCTCGCCGCGGTGGCCGTTCGGGAGTGTGCGCGCGTTCGGCCACGACGGCGCCGGCGGTTCGCTCGCCTTCTGCGACCCGACCTACGACATCGCGTTCGGATACACGGTGCAGCGTCTGCCGCTGCCGGGCGGGATGGACGCTCGAGCGGTCGAGCTGGCCCGCTTGGTCCGACACTGCCTGCATTGAAGCTCGTTTCGCCGCCAGGGCGGGCCCGCTTGGGGCGGGCTGCTTTGGGCCTGTCTTCCACGGGGCAATTCGGGCAAGTGTGGAGGCATGGAGAAGAAGGACAGCCTCACCTCGACCCAGGTCAGCGAGAGCGAAGGGCTCGAGGACTGGCGAGTGCTGTTGCGCTCGCTGCACACGTCGTTCAAGACGGGCTCAATGGCGAAGGGGTTGGAGTTCGCCAGTCGGGTCGGCGCCGCCGCGGACGAGGCGAACCACCATCCCGACCTCACGGTCACGTACCCACGTGTCCACGTGCTCCTGACGACCCACGACGCCGATGGCCTCACTCAGCGCGACGTCGACCTCGCCCGCCGGATCTCGGCAATCGCGAATGAGCTCGGCATCCCCGCGGAACCCAGCGCGGTCACGTCACTCGAGATCGCCATCGATGCACTCGACATCCCTCGCGTGAAGCCGTTCTGGGAAGCGGTGCTCGGCTACAAGCCGCACTGGGACGACGATTGCGTCGACCCGTACGGGCGTGGCCCCGCGTTCTGGTTCCAGCAGATGGATGCGCCGCGTCCGCAGCGCAATCGCATCCACATCGACGTCACCGTCCCGCACGACGTCGCCGAACAGCGCATCGCGGCGGCGCTCGCGGCCGGCGGCACGCTGGTTTCGGACAAGGCAGCGCCCGCGTTCTGGGTGCTCGCGGATCCCGAGGGCAACGAGGCCTGCATCTGCACCTGGCAGGGCCGGGACTGAGGGCTTGAGCGCGATCCCGTCGCAAGAGGAGCTCGAGGCGGCGTACGCGTGGGAGCGCGACGATCGGGTGCCGGGTCGTCCGGCGATGACCGATTTTCGCCGCCGAGCCCGGCTGCACCAGTCGCGGTGGCGCGACGTCGAAGGGCCACCCGATCGGGTCGCAGCCGATCGCGCCTCGATCGGGTGACGAGGCGCGTCCCGTGGGGAGTCGCCTTCCGCTTCGAGTACGCGCGTGAGACGGGTGCCAACTTCGTCACCGAGGGAGCGTTCGACGCAGCCCGGGCCCGCATCTCGAATCCCGAGCTGCACCAGAGCATCGATCACCAGCGACTCTGGGCAGATCTGTTGTGGTCACCGACGCTGGCCTTCAACCTGTTCGGTGATCTCGCCGCCGACCTCGCACTCGCCGACCGCGCGGTGCACGCGTGGTGGCCGGATGTGCCGGGCACCGTGAGCGAGGTCCGTTTCGCGCACTCACCCGGATGGCTCGACCCCGCCTACACCGGCAACCTCATCTCGTTCGACGCCGCGTTCGTGCTCGACCTCGGCGATGGGGCCCGCGGAATTGTGGCGGTCGACACGAAGTACCACGAGCGTGCGAAGCGCGAGGTTCCGAAGCCCGCGCGCCTTCCCCGATACGTCGAGGTGATGGCCAGGTCGCGTGTCTTCGCCCCGCGCGCCCTCGACGCGGTCAACGGCACCGATCTCCTCGTGATGTGGCTCGAGCATCTGCTCGTGCTCTCGATGCTCCAGCACAGGAGCGGCGAGTGGACCTGGGGTCGCTATGTCGTCGTCCACCCCGCCGGCAACACCGACCTCGTCGACGAGTGTGACCGCTACGGGGCGCTCGTCGCGGACGAGTCGACCTTCTCGCCCATCACGCACGAAGCCTTCCTCGCGGCCGGCGCCCTCCCGAAGCGGATGACCAGTGCTCTCCGCGCCCGGTATCTGCCCGGCTGACCGGCAACCGGAGCCGGTTGCACGCCCTCGCGATGAGGTGATCCACTCCTCGTGACGAGCCGCTTCGTGCGGCGGATCTAGGGGAGTCACTCATGAGCATCATCCTCGATCGCCCATCGGTCACAGCCGAGGAGATCGCCCTCCGCGAAGACCTCGTCGCCCGCGCGGCGAAGCTCGTCCCTCTCCTGGCCGAGAATGCCGCGCAGAGTGAGGTTGACCGGAAGGTCGTCGAGGAGAACATCACCGCCATCGAGGAGGCGGGATTGTTCTCGATCATGCGACCGAAGCGGTTCGGCGGATTGGAGACCGACTTTCGCACCAAGCTCGAGGTCTCCCGCGAGCTGGCCCGGGGCTGTGGGTCAACGTCGTGGGTGACCAGCCTGATGAACGTCTGTGCGTGGTTCACCGGTCTCTGGCCCGAGCAAGCACAGATCGACGTGTGGGGCGACGATCCGAACAACCGGGTGGCCGGTGTGCTCGCGCCAACCTCGACGGCGACGCCCGTCGACGGCGGCTTTCGTGTCAGCGGTCGCTGGAGCTATGCCAGTGGTTCCGCGCACGCGCAATGGGCGCTGGTCGGCGTGCCGCTCGTCGATTCCAACGGCGGATTCGTCGACCAAGGAGTCGTGCTCGTCCCGATGAGCGAGGTGACGGTCGAGGACACCTGGTTCGTCGCCGGCATGTGCGGGACCGCGTCGAACACCATCGTTGCTGATGACGTCTTCGTCCCCGCGCACCGCTACCTGTCCGTCGTCGAGGCGATCCAGGGCCGGCCGGCAACTCCGTTCACGGACGAGGCGCTCTATCGCTCGGGCTTCATTCCGGTCGCCGCGCTGATCCTGGTCGGCCCGCAGCTCGGGCTCGCGCAGGCCGCGCTGGACCTCGTCATCGAGAAGGCGCCGAAGCGGGCCGTCTCGTACACGTTCTACGACACGCAGGTGGTGGCACCGTCCTTCCAGATGGCGGTGGCGAAGGCAGCGTCGTTGATCGACTCCGCGCACTCTGCACGCGTACCGGGCCGCCGCCGAAATCGACGAGGCGGCACGCCTTGGCATCTACCCCGACTACGACGCCAGCGCGAAGTCCCGCATGGACACCGGGGTCACCGTCGGCTATGCCCGTGAAGCGATTCGCACTCTCGTGTCCGCGCACGGAGCCTCGAGCTTCGCCGACTCGAGTCCGCTGCAGCGGATCTGGCGCGACAGCGAAGTCGCGAGCCGCCACGCGGTTGTCAGCCCCGAGATCAGCGCCGAGGTCTACGGCAAGGCGCTGCTCGGCATCCGCGGCGACGTGACCGCGCTCGTCTGAAGCCTGCACGACCTAGTGTCGGCGCATGCGGACGATCTACCTGGCCACGACGGGCACCTCCGACGCGACCCGCGCATCAATCCCACTGCACCTCGCTGTCAACGGCTCGCTCGAGATCGGTCACGACGTCGACATCGTGCTGCTGGGCGACGCCACCGATCTGCTCAAGTCCGACGTGCGCGACGGCCTCGCAGGTGTGGGAGTGCCGGCCGTGCGCGAGCTGTTCGCCAAGGCCCGGCAACACGAGGTGCCGGTCTACGTCTGAAAAGGATGTGCCGTCGCCCGTGGGGCGACAGACGAGGACTTGGCCGAGGTCGGCGGGCAGTGGGTCACGCCTCCAGACGTCGCGCGACTCATCGAAGCCGCCGATCGCGTCGTGAGCCTCTGACGCAGCCTGAGCCCTAGTTGATTCCGGGCGTCACCACGCCCGCTTCGTAAGCGAGCATCACGAGCTGTGCGCGATCGCGCGCGTTGAGCTTCGTGAGCAGGCGGCTCACGTGGGTCTTCGCCGTGGCGTGCGACATGAAGAGCGTGTCCGCGATCTCGGTGTTGGAAAGGCCGCGAGCCACGGCGGTGAGCACCTCCGTCTCCCGCGGCGTCAAGAGGTCGAGGCCCTCGGGCGCCTTGGTCGTCGCGGCGGACCGTTGCACGAAGCTCTCCATCAAACGCCGGGTCACGCTCGGGGCAAGGAGGGCCTCGCCGCCGGCGATGACCCGCACCGCCGACAGCAGGTCGGCGGGCAGCGTGTCCTTGAGCAGGAAGCCGCTCGCGCCCGCCCGCAGCGCGTCGAACACGTACTCGTCGTGATCGAACGTGGTGAGGATGAGGACGCGGGTGGAGGACAAGCGCTCGTCACTCGTGATCCGGCGAGTTGCCTCCACGCCGTCCATGTTGGGCATGCGGATGTCCATCAGGACGACGTCTGGTCGCTCTCGCGAGACCAGATCGACCGCGACCTGTCCGTCCTCGGCCTCGCCGACGACCTCGATGTCGTCGGCGGTGCGGAGCAGCACGACGAAGCCGGCGCGGACGAGGGCCTGGTCGTCGACGATCGCGACCCTGATCACGTCGACGGGCTCCCTCTTCGTAGGGGAGACGCGCCGTGACGCGAAAGCCACCCTCGGGGCCGGCGCCCGCCTCGAGTGACCCTCCGTACACGGCCACCCGCTCGCGCATCCCCACCAGTCCGTTCCCGCCGCCGGTGGTGACCTTCGGGCCGTTGCCGTCATCGGTGACCTCGATGACCAGCTGGCCCGCGCCGTTGTCGAGCCTCACGACCGAGTGGCTCGCGTTCGCGTGGCGGATCGAGTTGGTCAGCGCTTCCTGCACGATGCGGTACGCGGCGAGTCCGACTCCGGGCGGCACGCCATCGATGTCGCCCTCGATCTGCACCTCGACCTGTAGTCCCGCGGCCGTCACATCCTCCGCGAGGCGGGGAAGGTCGGCCAGCCCGGGAGCGGGCGTGTAGCTCGGCGCACCGTCGGCCGTGCGGATCACGCCGAGAAGCCGGCGGATCTCGGCCAGGCTCGACCGGCTCGCCATGCGAGATGCTCTCGAGCGACCGCTTGGCCTCGGCTGGGTCGGAGTCGATGACGTGCATCCCGACGCCGGCCTGCACGGCGATCAGGCCGAGTGAGTGCGCCACCACGTCGTGCATCTCCTGCGCGATGCGCAGCCGTTCGTCTGCGGCGGCGCGACGCTCGGCCGCCAGACGCTCGCGCTCGAAGGCCTCGATGCGACGCCGCCGCGACTGCATCGTCCACCCGATGAGGATGACGATCCCGAACGCCCCTGTGGTCACGACGAACTCGACGCCGCCGAAGTCGGGGACGTCGCCGACGAGCAGCGCCAAGAGCAGCACCGCCATCGCGATCGCCCGCCACAGCGACCTCGCGTGCCGGGCGGTAGGCCCCGACGATGAACGCTCCCAAGAGGAGCAGCCATGGCGCTACGCCCTCCGCGTCACGTGCCCTCAGCATCGCGACCGTGACGAACGCGGCGGCGCCCACGAACACGCCGGCGAGCAGCCACGCCGGCGCCCGCTCCAGCCATTGCGACAGCCGAGAAATGGGGGCGCTTGACGACACGTCTCGACCGTACCGAGCCGGTGTTGCGCGCGCATCGGTCTCGGCGCCGATCCGGCCTACATCCCGAGATGTACACGCGGCGTCGCAACCATGACCCGCGGGGCGACGACCTGGGGGCGGAGTGCGGCGCATCGTCGAACCATGACAACGCACACCGCAAAGGAGTTCACGATGACAACCTCACACCAGACCTCGGACCACACCACGACCCCCCGCCGGCGGTCTCGCCGGCTCACCATCGCAGCGACCTCTCTGATCGTTGCCCTCACATTCGCCTCGGCGTGCTCCTCGGGCGAGAGCTCGGGCGACCCCCCGAGCGCACCGAGCACGCCGGCGCCGACCGTGGTCGTGCCCCCGACCGAAGCCCCGCCAGCGTCAACCCCGAGCGCTCTCGAACGGCAGCTGACCGGCATCCTCGACACCCACCGTGCCGACCATGAGTTCGCCGGCGCCGTCCTTGCCCTGCGCGAAGCCGACGGCACCACACTCACTGTCACGTCCGGCACCAAGGAGCTGAGCAGTGACAGCGGTGCTGTCGATCCTGAGGTCCCGTGGAACATCGGCAGCCTCACGAAGACATTCGTGGGCGTCGTAGTGCTCCAGCTCGCCGACGAGGGCGCGATCGACCTCGACGCCCCGATCGGTCCCTACTTCCCCGAGCTGCCCGCACTCGCGCCGCTCACCCCTCGGCAGCTGCTGCAGCACACCAGCGGCCTGAACGAGTACTGGCCATCGGCGCCGGTGCTGCAGGACGCGGGACGCGAGTGGACGCCGATGGAGGAGATCGCTGTCGCCGAGGCCGCTGGACGCTTCCATGCGCCCGGCGCGGGCTTCCACTACTCGAACACGAACTACATCGTCCTCGGCGAGCTCATCGCCCGTGTGACGTCCGAGCCGTGGGACGAAGCGGTGCGTGAGCGCATCACCGAGCCGCTCGGCATGCGGAGCACAGGTGTCGTCGGCTCCGACGCCGCTCCGGGCTTCATCGCCGCAGACGGCACCCTCGTGCCCTTCGACTCTGCCAGTGTGCACACGTCTGTCGGGGGCGCCGCTGGAGGGATGCAGTCCACGGCTTCGGATCTTCTCGTGTTCATCGAGGCACTCGTCGACGGACGGCTTCTCTCCGATCGCATCCAAGCGGAGATGGAGACGTTTGTCCCCGGTGAGGACTACTCGCAGTTCGGGATCGTGCACGGCTACGGACTTGGGTTCGAGCGCTACACGACCGATCAGGTGACTGCAGTCGGCCACATGGGCACGGGGGCCGCGCACGGCGCGTTCGCCGGGGTCGATCCTGAGACCGGCACGGCCGTCGTGACGTTGATCAACTCCGACATGGGCGGCACGCAGGCGTTCATGGCCTTCGAGGCGCTCGTGGCTTCGAAGGGCTGACAGTCGACCGACACACCTCAGGAGAGGGCCCGGGTCTTCGGACCCGGGCCTTGTCGCGTCGTTCAGCCGAGGGGTCGTTCGCCCTCGCTGGCCTGCGCGCTTCAGCGCGTCGCAGCAGCGGACCCGATCCGGCGGGCGATCTCCGACCACTTCGGTGGGAGTTCGGAGCCGGAGACCGTGAGAGTCTCGATCCACGGCTGGACGATGTGCGGCTGCAGCCTGACCATGGCCGCGCGATGAGTGTCGGAGCTGACGAATTCGACGACGGCGGCATCGTCACGCCACGCCGACACGGTCCAGAACGTCTTGCGCAGGAGATCGGCCTTGAGGGAGTACCCCACGAGACCGTCGCTCGACTTGAGCGCGCGCATGATGCGCAACGTCGCGCGCATGATCCGTGGGATCCGCAGATACGAGCGAAGGGGCAGGCGGGTCATGGTCAGCACATAGGTCGCTGTGGGGTCGACGGTCTCGGACTTGTGCCAGGGGAGGGGAGGCATGGGTGTTGGTCCAATCGATCAGGCTCGCCGTGCGCGAGCGACAGTGGCGCGGTGCGTCGGAGGGAAAGCAGGGCGACGCCAATGGACTCGAGCCGTGCAACCAGTCCGTACAGCGCGGAGGCATCGGCGACCGGTCCCGTGAGCGTCGTAGTCAAGCCCGGCCGGATCGTGAATCCGTCGAGCTCGTCGACGAGCGCCGCAGGAAGACGGCCTCGAACCTCGAGGCGATACCACGGAACCTGCTCTTGCGGGCTCGTCGATGGCTCGTCGGCGGGCATGGTCTGAGCATGAGCGGCCCGCCTGCTCCGCGCCTCACCCCACCGTGTGATTCAGATGAGTGATCGTCGGCGTGCTTCCTCGATCGCCGCGTGGCGCGACTGCACTCCGAGCTTGCGATACAGGGCGCGGCAGTGCGTCTTGACGGTGTTGAGTGACAAGTAGAGCTCGGCCGCGATCTCTCGAGGGGTCAACGACGTCGGGAGTAGCCGGAGCACCGAGAGCTCCCGCCCGGTGATGGGTTCCACGAGCCCGTGCTGCCTTGCTGGGAGGACAACTCGGGTCAATCTGTCATTCGTAGCTCGCGCCTGACTCTCCCGAGCGACGTACGGCAGTCGGATCGCGAGTTCGGTGCCGCGTGCGGCCGCGGGGAGGGCCTCATCCACTCGTCCGAGGTCGATGAGTGCGTTCGCGAGGGTCAGGTGCGCGACGGCGCACTCAGCATTGTCGGCGAGTCCGACGGCCTCTGCGAGGTCGAGCACAGCTCGACTGTTGGCTTCCGCCTCGGCGTTGCGGCCACGCAGTCGGTCGACCTCGGCGAGGTGTGCACGAGCAATGACCTGCACAATGGCCACCGCCCGATAGGGGGTGACAAGATCGACCGCGGCACGAAAGGCCTCCTCGGCGCCGTCCAAGTCCCCATCGGCAAGACGGCAGCGACCGACGACGAGGAGAAGGCCGCTGCGGCCCCGGGGCTCGTCCGCCGGAACCAGGTCAAGGGCTTCACCGGCCGTACGCGATGCGTCGGCTTGATGTCCGAGCGCGATGAGTCGTCCGGCTTCGAGCAGTGCGAGCTCCGCCTGCACGAGCGCCTGGCCGTCCTCGTCTTCAGGATGGGCGTCGGTCGGAAACGCGTCGACGAGCTTCCTGACGTCGTCCCACCGCCCCGCGTGGTGGGCAACCCAGGCCGCCGCGAGGGTGAGGTGCGGCCGGCGCCGCAAGACGTCAGCAGGCAGGAGTTGGATCCATTCGCGGAGTGTCTCTTCACGGCCCTGACCGACGAGCGTCCATCGCTCACGGTCGATGATCTCGGCCGCGCGGTCCGCCTGGCCAGCTGCAACGTAGTGACGGATCGCATCACCGGGCATGTGGTGGTCGGCGAGCCAGTCGGCCGCGCGACGGTGGCGATCTCGCGGGTCGTCCCGGGACTGGAGCCGGAGCCATTCGGCGAACAGATGGTGGTAGCGGAACCACTGCCGCCGGTGGTCGAGCGGGATCACGAACAGGTTCGAGCGATCGAGCTCCTCTAGCAGCGTCTGGGCGTTGACGGTTTGACTGACCGCCTCGCACAGCTCGGCGTCAAAGCGGTCGAGGATCGCGGTTGCGAGAAGGAAGTTTCGCAGTCGGTCGGGAAGCCGGGCCACGACTTCGTCGCGGAGGTAATCAGAGACATGGCGATCGTTGGCGGCGAACTCGTCGATGAAGGCGCCTGAGGCGCCGTGGTGCTGCAGCGACAGACCGACGAGCTGCACCCCCGCGGCCCAGCCCTCCGTTCGAGAAGTCAGTCGGGTCACATCGGACTCCGACAGCCCGATGCCCATCTGACCGTTGAGCAACGCGGACACTTCGAGGTCGTCGAGCCGGAGATCCTGGTACCGGATCTCTCTCAGGTTGCCTTGCGCTCGCAGCTTGGCCAGCTTCAACGGCGGGTCGTGCCGAGTGCTGATCACCAGCCTGAGCGACGCGGGTGCCTCGGCAATGAGCTGGTCGACGCCCGCGTGGACGACCGGGTTGCTGATCATGTGGTAGTCGTCGAGCACCAGGACGCTTGGCGGTCCGGAACGGGCGCGCTCCCGGGTGACCAGGGCGCGGGCGACGTCGCGCGCGCCGGCCATGTCGGCCGCCTTGGGGAGCTGGAGTGCCGAGGCGAGTGATGGCCAGAACACCGCGTTGTCGCTGTCTTCTCGGTCGAGCGAATACCAGCCATGCGCGCCCTTCGCGTTGCCTGAGCCAGCCGCTCAACGCAGTGGACTTCCCAGCACCGGCAGGCGCTGACACCAGCACGAGAGCTGCCTCGGAAGCCTCGTCGAGCAGTGCTTCGACCCGGCGACGAGCGACGTAGTGCCGACCGAGCAGGGGAGCGAGCAACGCTCCGGGTCGCGCGCCGTACGGCTCGGGCGCTGGCGCCGCGACTGGACCGACCTCCACTGTCACAGTCTCGCGGACTGAGTCGATTCACCCCTTGGGGTGAGGTCGCCTCACCCTGATCGTGATCATCCTGAGGTGACAGCTTCCATTCGCGCTCCGAGGAGGATCACATGGTTCAGTCACTCACCGGGTGGGACATCGGCCGATTCGACGATCTCGAGTGGGTTGCATGGGACACGGGCGACAAGGCGCGCGCCAAGGTCCTAGCGATCGGAGACGGGTTTCACGTCGCCCTCATCGAGGCGAGCGCCGGCTACCGCGGAGGCCCTCACGAACACGAGTTCCCAGAGTTCCTCTACGTGGTCGACGGTGCCCTGCGCACACAAGGGCAGTCCTTGATCGCAGGCGACGCCTACGCGGCCTCATCCGGCTCGACGCACACCGAGTTCGCGACGGACACCGGCGCGACGTACCTCCTCATCTTCAAGCTGTGACACCGAGCGACGTCAACGAAGGAGCAGCGCGAACACTGCGTCGGGCTCGTTCGCCGCTGCGACGCCCTTCGACGCAAACCACTTGCAGATGTTGACGACGTCACGGTGGAGGAGGTCGTAGCCGTTCGTCGCACGGTGGAGCTCGACGGCCTGCGGCACGTCGATCAGCCACACCTGGTCCTTCCACCACAGGAGGTTGTAGGCGGAGAGGTCAGCGTGCACCCACCCGGCTTCGACGACCAGCGCGAGCGCGGGGAGGAGCTGCTGCCACGCGTCGTCGATCGCACTCGGGGTCAGACCCGCCTGGGCGAGCCGCGGCGCGGCACCGCCGTCGTCGCCGAGGTACTCGAGCAAGACCGAGCTGGAGCGATCCGTCGACACGGGATAGGGGACGGGCACGCCCACGTCCCACCACGCCGCGAGCACGTCGAACTCGTGGCCGACCCATCCCTCACGGACGACCTCCCGTCCTCGACGGGACATCTTGGCGATCGCGCGCCGGTCGCGGGAGTTTCGAGTGGTGCGTGACTCTCGATAGCTGACGTCGTTGCGGAAGGACGCCGACCTCGTGAAGCCGAGCACTTCGAGCTCGCCTTTGAACGTGACCGACTTGGGTCGGTAGCGCTTGTCGGCCAGCAAGTGGCGCGAGGTGCCGTCGTGAGCCCGGCGCTCGACGACACGGATCTCGGCTTCCTTGCCGGTCTTCAGGGTCCCGAGGTCGACGTCGACATAGTCGGCGACGAGCACCCAGGGAGGCGCGGATCGGGGCATGGAACTCTCCAGAGGTCGCGAGGCGGGCGAACCACCGCCCAACTCGGCGCGACGTGGCGAGCTAGCGAGCCCGGAGCAACGCGACGGATTGAGGGCGGGCGTCATTCGTGGTGATCACACGGGCCTCCTCTCGTCGCGGCAGCGCGCACAATGACACGCCAGTTCGAGTCGCGCAACGCAATTGCACAGGGTCAGCTCGGTTCGAGCTCCTGGTAGTACTGCTGCTGCGCGGGGTAGTAGTCGTCGAACTTCGGGAGCTCCTGCTTGTCGCGCGACGCGACCAGCATGTCGAGGTAGTACTCCCAGCCGGGGCCGACGGAGCCGACATCGACACCGTCGTCGAGGTGGTGGACGAAGCGCAGTGTCGTGACGCCGCCTGCGTGCTCGAGCGACGCCTCGAGCCGCCACGCGCCGAACTCGTCGATCGAGCGCACCGCCAGGTGGTGTGGAGGTTCACACGCGTCGATGCGCATGTCGGCCTCGGGCTTGCCTTCCTCGAACTCGAGTCGGTAGCGGATCGTCTTGCCCGGGCCGGCGTCGCCCGTCCAGGATGCGAACCACCGTGCCGTGCGCTCGGACTCCGTGATGCTCGCCCATACGTCGTCGATGCTGGCTTCGAACGTGCGCACGAGGACGAGATCGCGGCCGTCGTTCGTGGCCTCGAGGCGCCCTGTGGGTCGAGGGCTCATGCGGTGCTCCTTCGCGTCATGTCGCGGCAGCGGCTTCCAGCTCGGCCACTCGCTGGTTGAGGCGGCGGCGCTCCTGCCACCTGTCGGTGTCGTCGCGGATGAGCGCGGCGATCGCGTACGGGCGGATGCCACCCCGGTGCCGCAGCAGCGTGACCGTGAACGCGATCGACAAGCTTCGCCCTTCCCGATGGAGCGCCGGCACCTCGAGGAGGCGGGTGCCGTACTCGGTGTGGCCAGTTGCCATCACCTGCGAGTAGCCAGTCCAGTGCCGCTCGCGCAGGCGTTCGGGGATGATCAGGTCGAGGGTCTGGCCGAGCGCCTCCGCAGCCGTCCAGCCGAACAGCCGCTCCGCCGCGTCGTTCCAGAACGCGATGACCCCTTCGGGATCCGCGATGACCAGCGCGTCGGCGAGCTCATGCGCGAGCTGGGCGAGCGCCATGTCGTGAGTGACGCCGTCGACGTCGTCGAGGAGATGGGCGAGACATGGCGCCTCGCCCCCTTCGGTGTCTGACGCGTCGCGGTCGTTCATGAACGCAGTCTCGTCGGTCAACAGCAACGAGAGAAGCCCTGGCCAGCGACGCTGACCAGGGCTCTGAGGATCTCGGTCGAGGCGTGGGCCTCGCTTCGTTCTCAGTCGGTGGTTCGGCTACGCAGCATCTTCACCGACGCAGTCGCGACGAACGCGATCCACACGAGGAAGCCGAGCACGCCGATGAACATCGTCGGGCTGCCGTCGACGATGGCGGGGGTGGTCGCCGCACCGACGAGCAGCAGCGCCCCGCCGACGATGCCGGCAGCCTTCCACTTCCGGTCGAGCAGCCCGCAGGCGGCACACGCGGTGGCGAGGCTGGCGAGCGTGATGCCGATGCCGGCGAGCAACACACCGAACACGGAGTTGTGCAACACCCACAGCCCTTCGACGACGGAGGTATCCGGGGCGCCGCGGTGGACATATCCGGCGATCGCGATGTCCAGCGCGACCGTGACGGAGAAGATGCCGAAGATCGCCGCACCTCCGACACCTCCCGCGATGGCGAGGCCGCGGCGCGCACCCCGGGCGGCGCGGGCGACTGCGCCGCCGAGGAAGGTCACGACGCCGATCGAGCCGACGGCGAAAAGGGCCGCGAGGACGAGCGTGGTGCCCCGGTGATCCGCGTAGTAGCGCATCACCTCGTCGGCCGGGGCGTCGTTGGCCGGGAACCGGGCGCGTAGTGCGTTCTGCACGAGCACGGTGCCGACGAAAGTGAGGCCGCCGATCCCGGCGATCAGCCCGGACGGGGCAAAGCGGCGCTCTGGGATCTCGGTCGTGAGCACCGTGGCGGTCGGGGAAGAGAGGGTCGTGGTCATTGTCAGTCCTCCGAGGTTGTCTTCTTGACTAGATGCGTGATAAGGTGACTTGAACAACATACAAGTGAGTTGAACAATGGTCAAGAGAGAATCTGACGACGTGGAACAGGACGGCCGTTCGGGGCTCCGAGGCCGCCGGGCGGTGCAGGCGGAGCAGACGCGCCTCGAGATCCTGGGCGCGGCGCGGCGCCACTTTGCTGCGAAGGGCTATGCGGCAACCAGCCTGAAGGAGATTGCCGCCGACGCCGGTGTCTCGGTGCAGACCGTCTACGACAGTGTGGGTTCGAAGCCTGATCTCGTGCGGCGGCTGAACGACCTCGTCGACGTCGAGGCCGGCGTGGGCGAGATTGCGATGACGATCGGCACCGAGTCGGACCCGGCGGTGCTCGTGGGGATACCCGCGAAGGTCACCCGGCGCATTGTCGAGCGCTGCGACGACCTGGTTCGGGCGAGCTTCGATGGCGCGCGGGCCGAGCCTGACCTCGCGCCCCTGACCGAGGAAGCGGGACGGCGACACCGGGGCGGCGCCAAGGTCGTTGCCGGACGGCTGGCCGCACTGAAAGCCCTCGAGCCCGGCCTCACCGTCGACGCGGCGGCGAACACCATTGCCGCGCTGTCAGACATCCGACTCGCCCTGATCCTCATCGACGATCACGGCTTCGATCTCGATCGTCTCGAGGAGTGGATCGCGACCACGACGGCCCGGGCGGTGCTTCCGCGTCTCGACGGCCGCGGGACCAAAGCTCGCCGCCGGTAGCGCACTGACCGTGCCGCGACGAGCACGGCGGCGTCGGATGTGGGAACGTTCAGCCCGCTTCATCGGCACCCGCCGAAAGGACAACGACCAATGGCAGAGTTCCCTCCCCTGACCCACGTCGCGGTGACTGTTCGCGATCTCTCCGTCAGCGTCCCGTGGTACGAAGCCCTGCTCGACGCAAAGCCTGTGCTCGATGAGGACACGGACCCGGACTTCCACCACACCGTGTACCTGCTCGGGAACGGGACGCTGCTCGGGCTGCATCAGCACGGCAAACCCGCCCCGGACGAGGCGTTCAGCGAGCACCGAATCGGACTCGACCACATCGCATTCGGCTGCGCGAACCGAGACGAGCTGCAGAAGTGGGCTGACCGGCTCGACAAGCTCGGCGTCAAGCACGGAGGCATCAAGGACGCGCAGTACGGCTCGGGAGTGAGCTTCCGGGATCCGGACGGCATCCCGCTCGAGTTCTTCGCGCCGCCCGGCTGACACACCGCAGGTGCGAGGGCAGACTCGCACGGTGACGACTCTGCCGATCCCTGCCCAAGCGGCCGACATCGACGCGGCGTGGCTCACAGCCGCGCTCGCTTCCACAGCCGCGTGGGCGGCGCTGGCGCGGGTGACGCCGACATTTGAAGGCGGCACCGGTCCCGCGACTCTCATCGCCAAGTTCCGTGCGCCCGAGGAGGGGAGTCGCTTCGTTGCGCTCGTGCTCGGGATGTACCGCAACGTCGAGGCGATCGAGGCGGTCGACGCTCTCGACGTCGTCTGACACCGGATGGCGGGCGACCTTCTGACCTACCGCGAGCTCAACCGCGCCACGCTCGCGTGCCAACTGCTCCTCGAGCGGTCGACGATGGAGCCACTCGCGGCGGTCGAGCATCTTGTCGGGCTGCAGGCCCAGAACCCGCTCGACCCCTACCTCGCGCTGTGGTCGAGGCTCGTCGACTTCGATCCCGACGCGCTCGGGCGGCTCCTCGAGGAACGGCTCGTCGTGCGCATCGTCGTGATGCGCGGCACCGTCCACCTCGTCTCGGCGAGCGATGCCCTCGAGCTGCGGCCGCTGATGCAGCCGGTACTCGACGCCGAGCTCTCACGTCACAGTGAGTTCGCACCCCGTCTCGTGGGGGTCGACGTGACGCCCGTCCTCGAGTTCGCGACGGCCACGCTCGCCGCCACGCCGCTCAGCGGGACTCAGCTCCGGGCCGTGCTCGCCGAACGCTTCCCGAAGCACGACGTGCCGGCACTCGCGTATGCGTGTCGATGTCTGCATCCGTTGGTGCAGATCCCTCCGCGAGGCGTGTGGGGCCGGACGATGCAGGTCACGCTCACTCCGTTGGAGGACTGGGTCGGTCGGCCCGTCGCGACGGACGCATCTATCGATCGTGTGGTGTTGCGCTATCTCGCCGCGTTCGGACCGGCGAGCGTGGCGGATGTCGCGTCGTGGTCGAGGCTGACCGGGATGCGGGAGGTGCTCGAGCGCCTCCGCCCTCAGCTGCGAGCGTTTCGATCACCCAAGGGCACCGAGCTGTTCGACTTGCCCGACGCGCCTCGTCCCGACGCTGACAGCCCCGCACCCGTTCGGTTCTTGCCTGAGTACGACAACATCCTGCTCTCTCACGCCGACAGGAACCGGTTCGCGACCGAGGGAGGCCGAGGGTTCACCTCAGCCGTGGGCCCGTTCAAGGGTTCGGTGTTGGTCGACGGCGAGGGAGGCGCGATCTGGCACATCGACCTCGACCGCGTGGCCAAACACGCGACGCTTGTCGTCGAACACCATCCGATGCCTCGCCGCGTCCTCGCGGCGGTGCAGGAAGAGGGGCAACGGGTCGCCGAGTTCTGGGAGCCGCGGGCACAGACTCACGACGTGCGTCTCTCCCCCGTCGGCTGAGAGCGCGCTCGGTCGCGGTCGGGCGCGCAGAACCGGTCGCCGTCGCGTTTGAAGCCGTCTGATAGGCAGTCGGTCATGCAGATCGCGCCGGTCTACGACCGACCCCTCGTCACGTTTGACGGCGCGCCACCCGTCGGGCCGCCCCTCATCCGCCAGCGCCTGCGCCTTCTTGAACTGCTCGCCGACCTGAGTGACGAGCAATGGGCGGCGCCGAGTCGGTGCGAAGGCTGGCGGGTGCAAGACGTCGTGGCGCACATCATCACGGTCGACGGCTTCTGGCACCTCTCGATCTCGAGCGGCGTGGCGGGCACGCCCACGAAGTTCCTCGTCGGCTTCGATCCAAAGGCGACTCCCGCGGCGATGGTCGACGCCGTGCGAGAGAAGACTCCCTCGGAGACGCTCACGGAGCTCCGAGCGTCGAGCACAGCGCTGTGCGAGCTCGTCGATGGCCTGTCCGCCGACGCGTGGTCGGCGCTGGCCGAGTCGCCCCTCGGCCATGTGAGCGTTGCCGCTGTCGCTCATCATGCGTTGTGGGACGCGTGGGTGCACGAGCGCGACATCGTGCTCCCACTCGGGCTGACGCCGAGCGAGGAAGACGACGAGGTGCTCGCCTGCCTTCGGCAATCAGTGGCGATCAACGCGGGCTTCGCGGTGATGACGCGCGTCGCGACGCCCACGACCGTCGTCCTCGAGACCACTGATCCCGAGGCTCACCTGGTGCTCGCGGTCGACGAGATCGTGGATGCGAACGCCGACCACCTCTCACCCGACGTTGTCGTGCTCCGCGGTCGCGCCGTCGACCTCATCGAGATGCTCAGCACCCGTGTCCCGCTCGACCAGACGGTTCCTGCCGACAAGCGGTGGCTGATCACTGGCCTCGCGGAGATCTTCGAGGTCGCCTAATCGGCGCTGATGAGGTCAGCGCTTCTTCGCCTTCCCGCCCTCGAACAGCTGGCGCCAGCCACGCGCCGAGATCTCTACGTCGTACTTGCGCGCCGCCGCCCTGATGCGCTTCCACGCTCGATCCCGGTCCGCGTCGGTGACGTCCTCGACCTGATCGAACCTCGCCACCGCGTTGCGGACGTGCTTGGCATCCGTGAGCGGCTCCTTGCGCTGCTCCGGAAACGCGAACGCCGAGTCCGGCAGCCGGTTCTGGGCGGCAGTGCTGAGGCCGGTGGTCTTCCGCGGCCCACGCCTGCCCGACGCCCGATCACTCTGTGCTTTCCGAGCCTTGGTCAGGTTCCGCCGAGCCGCTTGCTTCTGGTTGGTCGTCGACATGGGCAGCCCCCTTTGAATGGTCCTTCCTGGCGCTTACCCGCGACGAACGGTCGCGAAACCGGCGAACGGGCCGCGGTGCGCGGCGCGTCCCGGACCGGTCAGGTCAGCGGCACGATGTAGGACTCGACGCGGTCGATCAGGTCGCCGACGAAGACGAACGCATCGCAGAACGCGAAGTCGAACGGGCCGTTGGTCCGGTGCGTGCCCTGGCCCGTGCCGATCAAAACGACGGTGTCGCCTTCTTCTACGACGCGATCAACCCTGAGCGTGGGGCTGCCGACGAAGTCGGGGTTCTCGATCTCGGCGTCGAACGCCTTCTTGCCCTCGAGCGTTCTGTAGCCGGCGAGGTACCAGGTCACGTCGTCGGTGAGACAGGCGAGGACCTTCTCGTGGTCGCTTGCCCGAAACCCGTCCATGTAGGTCTCCACGGTTTCCTTGTGCGAGGTCATGGGCGCTCCTTCTTGCCTTGCTCCAAGAGCCGGACGACTTCGGCGATGCGCTCGGCGCGCACGTCAGGGCGATTCTTCGTCGCGTCGATCCACTTGAGATAGGCCCGCCGGTAGAACTGGGCGAGCGAGTCGAAGAACGCTCCCGCCTTGGGTGACGCCGCGAGTGCCGCGCCGAAGTCGGGCGCGAGGTCGTCTCGTTGCGGACCCTCAGGAACCAGCTCGACCGACACGGCATCACCCGCGGCGATCCCGCAATCTCGGCGCCAGGCCGGGCCGAGGAAGATGCCGAAGCCGCCTTCGAGCGGCTCGATGACAGCGCGCACGCCCATGCCGTTCACGGTGCCCGTCACGTGGTGTTGGGGCTTCTTCCCCCACGCCTCGTCGGGATCGAACGGCACGGGCACCATCACCCTGCGGCGCTTGTCGGTTGTCACCACGGTCTTGTAGCGACGTCGGGCGTTGGGCATCGCAGATGGTCTACCTGAGCGTGGCAGCGGTCCAGGTCGCGACGCGCTCGACGAGGCCGGGATCGACGGGCCGCTCCAGCTGCGCGGAGTAGCGGCGGATGCCCGGCGGATGATCGTCACTACGAAGCAGATGCGTGAGGTTGTCGGGCGTCTCCCCGACGAACGGTCCGGTCACGAGCCGGCGGATTCGATCCAGGTCGCCGGCGTCGACCTGGATGTCCTTCCCGCCGGTGATCGCCAGCACAGGACCTGCGATCGTTCCGAGATCGCTGGCGGGGTCATAGGTCATGTACTCGCGGAACCATCGCGCCGGCAGGTCGTCGCCGTGCAGGCGCAAGGTGTCGCCCGTCGAGGCCAGAAGCCGGTCTCGGTCTCGCGCCTGACGACGCTCGATCCGAGCGGCCATCCACCGCGCTCGGGGCGGGGAGCGTGGTCGCGATGCGGTGCGACTGCCACTCCATGACCTCCGCCCCCGACTTGGCGGCGCCGGCGAGGAGTACGTAGGCGTCAGGCGGTGGCGACTTCCGCGCCAGTCGCATCGCCACGGTTGCACCGACCGAATGGCCGATCACGGCGACGCGACCGTTGCACCGTTCATCCGAACGGATTGCCGCGAGCGCGACCCGCGCATCCTCGGTCTCCTCGGACAGTCCGGCCGCGAGGTAGCTGCACGTCGACTCGCCCACGCCGCGCTTGTCGTACCGCAGCGACGCGACACCGAGTGCGGCGAGCGCATGGGCGAGGGTGTTCGCGACATCGAGGCGCTGCTCGGGCATGTTCGAGTCGCGGTCGAGCGGCCCGCTGCCATTCAGAAGGAGTGCTCCCGGAAAAGGCCCTGCATCGTCGGGAATACACAGGGTGCCCACCAGCCGCACCTCGCCCGCGCCGACCTCGAAGGGCTGCTCCCGCATCGATCCGCTCTACCGCGGACGGGGGACCCGGCTCGCGCTCACAGCTTCGTCCCAGTCAACCGTTCGCTGAGCGTCCACAGACGCTCCGCGGTGTCGGGATCGACGGCGTAGGGCATCACACCGAGGGGCGGCGAACCGAAGTCGATGTTGACCGCTCCGCTCACGTCCACGAGCGGCGCGATGTCGCAGTCCTGGGCGTAGAGACCACCCAAGCCGTCGAGTTGCGGGCTCGTGGCGCACCACACTGTCGTCGCTGCGCCCTGCTCGATCGTCTTGCGCGACCGAGCCGGGTCGATGATCGCGTTGCCGTCGTCATCGACGAGCCCGAATGCGGTGAGCACCTCTGGTGGGGTGTAGCGCTTGAAGTTGCTGTCGACGATCGTGCCGGGATGAAGAGAGAACGCTCGAATGCCGTCGTCCTTCCCGCGTTCGTCGACGGACACCGCGAAGAGAATGTTTGCGGTCTTCGATTGGCCGTACGCCATCGATGGGTTGTAGTCGCGCCGCTCGAAGAAGACGTCGTCGAGCACCACGTCGGTGAGCCGATGCGCCCACGACGACACTGCGATGACGCGTGCCCCTTCCGCAGCAATGAGCGCGGGCCGGAGGCGGGAGGTGAGTTGGAAGTGCCCGAGGTGGTTCGTGGCGAAGACCGACTCGTAGCCGCGCTCGTCGCGGTGAAGGGGCGCGCCGCCGATCCCGGCGTTGTTCACCAAGATGTGGAGCGGTTGCCCGCGGCTCGTGAACACGTCCGCGAACGCGTCGATCGAGCTCGGGTCCATCAGGTCCGTGTGGGCGACATCGACATCGTCGAGTCCCGCGAGGATCTCGCGGGTCCGCGCGACGTCGCGTACCGCGACGGTGACTCGTGCGCCGGCGGAGCGCAAAGCCCGTGTCGTCTCGAGGCCGATGCCGACTGCGCCGCCGGTGACCAATGCCGTCTTGCCCGCCAGGTCGATGCCTTCGATGACGTCCGCGGCGGTGCTCGCCGGGCCGAAGCCCGAGCCGATCGGCGCTTGCATCTCGGCAGTCTCCCCCGACTCTGCCCTCCGACTGCGTTAGGTGTGCCTAACAGGCCCGGTGGTACCCTCTCGCCATGTCTGACCTGCTCGCACGAGCACACAAGCTTGCCGATGACGTGCTGTTCCCGGCCGCGATCGATGTCGACCGCAACGGCGTCGTCCCGGAATCGCACTGGCAGCGCTTGGCCGACGAAGGCCTGTACGGACTCGCCGCGCCGCCCGAGCACGGAGGACCGGGACTGGAGCTCCCGGAGCTCCTGGCGGTGCTCGAGACGATGGCGGGTGGCTGCCTCGCGACGACGTTCACCTGGGTCCAGCACCACGGAGTCGTCCGGGCGCTCGCAAGTACCGCCAACGAGAGGTTGCGTGAGGAGCTCCTGGCCGACACGGTCGCGGGACGCCTACGCGCCGGCATCGCGTTCGCGGGCGTGATCCCCGACCCTCCACGGATGCGCGCGACCCGGGTCGACGGCGGCTGGATGCTCACGGGCGACGGACCGTTCGTCAGCGGCTGGGGGATCATCGACGTGCTGCAGGTGTCGGCCAGTGACACCGCGACCGGTGACATCATCGGCGGCATCCTGAGGGCTGAGCAGCAAGAGGGCATCACCCGTGTCGAGCGGCTGAGCCTCGTGGCCGCCGACGCGACGAACACGGTGTCGTTGCGACTCGACGACCTCTTCCTGCCCGATGACCGCATCGTGTCGCGGGTGCCCCGCGCCGAGTTCCTCGCGAACCAGATCTTGGGGGTTCGGTTCAACGGCACGTTGCCAGTAGGTCTCGTCGAGCGATGCGCCCGGTTGCTTGAAGCGCGGGGACAGGATGAGGTCGCGGCGCGCCTGCGGTCCGAGTGTGAAGCGGTGCGGGGCCGCCTCGATGCGGGCCTCGCCGACATCACGACGATGATCTCGGCCCGTGCCGACGCGGCCCAGCTCGCGGTGCGAGCGGCGTGTGCGCTCGTCACCGCGGGTGGCGGTGACGCGCTGGTGCACACGAATCACGCGCAACGACTCGCGCGAGAGGCGATGTTCACCCTCGTCGCGGCGAGTCGAGCCGAGCTCAAACGGGAGCTGACCGACCGCTTCTCACGAGGCTGCCCCCCGGCTACCTGAGAACGCTCGGCCTATGGATGCGATGGTGCCGGCGGGGCGCCGTCGACCTCGAACATCACCTCGTCGACGTAGCACCACCACCAGTCCTGCCCGGGCTCGTAGGAGCGGATGAGCGGGTGATCGGCGTGCTCGTTCCAGTGCGCCGTGGCGTGCCGGTGGGGAGAGTTGTCGCAACAGCCGATATGACCGCAGGCCATGCACATGCGCAGGTGGACCCATGTGCCGCCGATCCTCAGGCAGTCCTCGCAGCCGTCGCTCGATGGCCGCACGTCGGCGACGGTGTCGAGATGGGTGCATTCGGTGTCCTTGGTGCTCATTGGCGCCAGTATCGCTGAGATACTCCGACCTGGTGATCGACTCGTCCTTACGGTCTGCGTACCTGCGTCGCCTCGGCCTCGAGGCCGAACCGCCCTCGGTCGACGCACTCTTCCGATTGCACCGCCGTCACGTGGAGCGGGTGGCCTACGAGACGATGTGGATCCACGCCGGTGAGATCTGGGACATTGATCCCCGCGCGTCCGCGGCGCGCATCGCATTCGATGGTCGCGGCGGGTATTGCTTCCACCTGAATGGCGCGTTCAGCGAGCTGCTGATGGCGCTTGGCTACACAGTGACTCGCCATGTCGGGGGCGTGCACCGCGTCGGGAGTCCCGACGCGGACAACATGACCAACCACCTCGTCCTGACTGTCGCGGAGCTCTCGACCGATGAGAACCCGAGCGGCGTGTGGTATGTCGACGCGGGCTTGGGCCACGCGCTGCACGAGCCCGTGCCACTCCGGCCACACGCCTTTCAGCAAGGTCCGTTCGGGATGTCGTTGGAGCAGACAGCGGACGGCGTCGGCGACTGGCACCTGACCAATGATCCCGCCGGCTCGTTCGTCGGCATGAGCTGGCGGGCAAGCCGAGCCTCGATGAGCGAGTTCGCCGAGCGCCACGTGCGGTTGTCGACCTCACCGGACTCGAACTTCGTGCGGCTCGCTACCGCGCAACGACGTGATGCCACAGGCGGCGACCTGCTCCGCGGCCTGGTGCTTGCCCGCGTCGGCGACAGGACGGTGTCGGACTCCGTCCTCACCGAGCGTGCCGACTGGTTCGCCGCGTTGGCCGACGTCTTCGCATTGCGCCTCGACAGCTCCGAGCCAGAGATGCTCGACCGACTCTGGGAGCGGTGCCTCGCTACGCATCGCGAAATGGAGGCGTCAGCGGGGCTCTGATCTCGCGGTGCTGTCGCGCACGATGAGCTCCGTCGGCAGGACGCGGTGCCGCGCCCTCGCCGGCGTCGAGCCGGAAGCGGCGGCGTCGATGGCGCCGATCACGGCGTCGGCCGCGAGGCGACCTTTTGCAGCGACGTCCTGGCGGACGGTCGTCAGCCGCGGCGTGCTGCGATGGGCGGCGGGGCTGTCGTCGAACCCCACCACCGAGAGGTCTCCGGGCACCGCGAGGCCGAGCTCACTCGCCACGCGCATCACTCCGAGAGCGAGCACGTCCGAGAAGCACAGCACGGCAGTCGGACGCTCAACGGTCGCGAGCAGCGCGTGAGCGGCCTGATCGGCTTCCTCGTCGGTGTTGCTCCGGGTCTGCACCACGGTGGGCTGGATCCCGGCGGCCTCGAGCGTCTCGAGCCAACCCAGGATCCGCTGCCGCTGAGGGTGGCCTCGGACGTTGGCCCGTGGCTCGACGATGCCGCGTGACCCGTCGAGTGCGACCGTCACGATGCCAACCCGTTCGTGCCCGAGCTCGATGACATGCTGGGCGGCCATTCGCGCTCCGCCCCGGTCGTCGACGTTGACGCTCGGGATCCCAGGGAGCGGGTCTTGGTCAACGAGGACCAGAGGCAGCCGGCGGCGCATCAGCCAGTCGCGCGCGGGCGAGTCCGAGCACGAATAGATGAGAGCGGCGTCGAGCGCGAGGTCGCGCGCGGGCACGACGTCGTCGTGCTCGTTTGTGCTGAGCAACGTGAGTGCTCGACCGCTCGGAGCGAGCTCGTCCGCGACGGCGCCGAGGAAGTTCGTCGCCACCTCGTCGGTGAACGCGTACTTGAGCGAGTCGGTGAGCAAGATCCCCACGGCGCCCGTCGAGCCACGGGCCAGCGCGCGAGCGGCAGGATCAGGGCCGACATACCCGAGCTCTTCGGCCGCGGCGAGGACGCGCTTACGCAGGCTGTCAGAGAGCTGATCGGGGCGGGAGAACGCGTTGGACACGGTCATGCGACTGATCCCGAGCCGATCGGCGATCGTCTGCAGGGTCACCCGCGCCATTCCGGGAGGCTAGGTGTCAGGGGGCGGGGGTCAGCAGGCGGGTGACCCGTCGAGGGATACCGAGCGGCGAGGGACGCGAGCGACGCGCGTCGCGACCGCCCGGGGAACAGGCCAACGGAGGCGCGGGCGCTGGCTGTGGGGCCGCACGGGCGCGCCGGGCAGCGCGCTGTGCGCGGAACGCGTGAGCGAGCCTTCGGAGTAGAGCTGAGCGAGGAGGAAGGAGGGGGACACGGGAGTTCTCGGTTCGGTAGTGGTGGCTTTACCGATACAGTAACGCGCCGACTGTACCGGTCAAGGCACATCGGCGGAGTCACATGTCACGTTGACAGTATGTCTAGTTTTTCTTTACAAGTGTCGTGTGGCGAAGACCGACACCCGGACGGCGATCCTCGAGGCGGTGCTCCAGCTGCTCGATTCGCAGGAGCGGGCCACCTACGAGGCGGTCGCCCAAGGCGCCGGGGTGTCGCGCCAGACCGTGTACACGCACTTCCCGACGCGGGCCGAGCTGTTGGTCGCTGCGGTCGATCGTGCTCGTGAGACCACGGGGATGGCGACAGCGGCGAGCTCAGTCCTCGAGGCGCCAACCGCGAGGGCGGCCTTGGAGGCCTTCGTCGAGCTGCATTGCTCGATCGTCCCGCGGATCCTCCCGGCCTACGTCGCTGTCGAGCGGGAGCGCTCACTCGACCCTGAGATCGAGGCCGCGTTCGTCGGCCGCTCCGCGGGCCGACGGCAGCTCGCGCTGCTCGTCGCCACGCGGCTGCACGCCGAGAAAGACCTCGTCGCGCCGTGGACGGTGACAACGGCGTGTGACCTGATCTCCACCCTCACCAGCGGCACCACGACCGCGCAGCTCCTCCGCGACGTCGATTGGACGGTGGCGGAGCTCCGTGAGCGGCTGCTCGTGGTCTTGCAACGGTCGCTTCTCGAACCCACAGAAAGAGAGGAATGATGAACACCATCGACACCACCGCAGGCACCACCGCGCTCGAGGAGGTCTTTGCCCAGCTCGAGCAGGCATGGAACGACGCCGACGCCGAGCGCTTCGGCGAGTTCTTCACCGACGACGCCGACTTCATCAACGTCTACGGCGAGCACAGTCGTGGCGTCGTCCCGATCGTCGAGGGACACAAGTTCATCTTCGACACCGTCTACAAGGACTCGAAGGTGAGCTACTCGGTCGCCCAGTGCGAGCCGATCGCCCAAGGATGGCTGATCGGCCACGTGCACGCCTCGCTCGAGGTGCCCACCGGACCGATGCAGGGCTCGCATCGCTCGATCCTCACCGTCGTCGCGGTCGAGACCGACGCCGGACTGAAGGTCCGGCGCGTTCCACAACACCTTCAGGAAGTGACGTCAGAGACCGCCCACCGGCGATTGTGGTCCCCGGCAGGAAGCGTTTCGGCCGAGCCGTCCGGCAGCGCGAGTTCAGCTGTCGTGCCAGGCGGCACCGCGACGTCGAGCTCTCCGCCGTCGCCCGTGAGCGACCAGCTCACCTCGATGCGTCCGTGGGGCGAGTCGTGGTGGGTGGACGCGGTCGTGATGCCACCGCCGGGCTGTGGTGCGACCCGAAAGCGGCGGTAGCCCGGTTCGACGATCTGCACGCCCGCGACGTAGCGGTGCAGGAACGAGATGACCGCGCCCTTGCTGTAGTGGTTGAGCGAGGCGGATGGTGTGCCGTCGGCGGCGATGCCTCCCCACTCCTCCCAGATCGTTGTGGCACCGCGGTCGAGCATCAGCAGCCATGACGGTTCGGTGTCCTGGAAGAGCAGCTCGTAGGCGACGGCGAGATGGCCGTGGTCGGCCAGGACCGGCAGCAGGAACGGAGTCGCGAGGAAACCCGTGCCGAGGTGCGTGCCTGCCGAGCGAATGAGTGCGACGAGATCGCTGGCGACCTTCGCCTTCAGGTCTTCGGGCACGAGCCCGAACGCCAGCGCCCGCGTCAGGTTCGCCTGGCTCCTCGCGGTGATGGCGCCGTCGACGATGAACTCTCGTTGCCACGCGTCGCGGACCTTCGTCGCGAGCTCGCCGTAGTGCTGCGCGTCATCCGCCCGGCCGAGGATCGCCGCGATGCGCGCCAGCTCGTCCGCCGATCGATGCAGGTAGGCGGTCGCGACGGAAGCGGGGTCATCCCGCAGGGCTCGCCGGATGCACTCGTCAGCCGGAACGCCAGGCTCGAGCCACTCGCCGAAGTGGAAGCCCGTGTCCCAGAGGTATTGCTCGTGAGCTTCCGGTGCAGGGGATCGCTCCACGCGTGACTTGTGCCGGCCGGTCGCGGCGCTCCCCGCCGCGAAATCGAGCCATGCCTTCATCGAATCCCACTGGTCGAGGAACAGTGCGGTGTCGCCCGTCGCCTCGTAGAGCTCCCACGGCACATGGACGGCCGCGTCGCCCCATCCCGCGGAACCCTGGATGTCCTTCCAGAAGGCAGGTCCGCTGTCGTCCATCGGGTGGGGATCGGGCACGTAGTGCGTCACCGCACCGTTCGGCCGTTGCTCTGCCGCCAGGTCGCGCAGCCACTTGGCCGAGAACCCAGTCACGTCGTACAGGTAGGCCGCGGTCCCGACGTAGATCTGCCAATCACCGGTCCATCCGGCGCGCTCACGCGTCGGGCAGTCGGTCGGGATGTCGCACGCGTTGCCCCGAAAGCTCCACTCGGCGGCGCGGTGGAGACGGTTGATGCGCTCGTCGGAGCACATGAACGACCCGATGCGCTCGAGGTCGGTGTGCACGACCACGCTCGTGATGTCGGCAGCCGTGAGCGGCGCTGGGTGGCCCTCCACGCGCACGTACTGGAAGCCCTTCGTGCTGTGGTGAGGTTCGAAGACGTCGCCCGCGCGACCCGCGGACACAACCCGGTCGACCTGGAACGGCGTGGATGCAGCATCCCTGTCCTCCAGGTTCGGCAGATGCGCGATGTGCGTCTGGGTGACGTCACCGTCGGGGTCGAGCGCTTCGCCATAGGTCAGGGTGATCTCCGTGCCCTCAGGTCCGAGGTTGGTCAGGCGGACCCAGCCGTTGCTGTTCTGACCGAAGTCGACGACGGAGCGACGGGGCGCCAGCTCCGAGATCGAGACCGGCTCGAGCGCTTCGACCCTTCGCACGGGTGGCGCGAGCGGCTCGCAAAGCTCCGCCGCGTGGGGTGCACCGCGGCGCACACGATCCCAGTCCGAGCGGTCGGTGCCGGGCTCGGCCCATCGATCGATGCGGCGACGAAGGTCGTGCACCTCGCCTGCGATCAGGTCGGCCGCGAGGATGTGGCTTGCCGTTGAGCGCCACGAGTCGTCGGTTCCGAACGTGATGGCGTCGCCGGAGTGCAGAGTCGCGACGAGCTCGGCGAGGACAGCGGTCGTGGAGCCGTAGCTGTCCACCCGCCGACCGAACCCGGTCTGTCCCCGCCACCAGCCGTCGCTCAGGATCACGCCGATCGCGTTCGGACCCGCGTCGACGAGGTCGGTCACGTCGAACGTCTGCACTTGGAGGCGGTGCCGATACGCCGTGTACCCAGGCGTGAGCTCCTGATCGCCGACTCGACTGCCGTTGACGAATGCCTCGTAGATGCCGCGTGCGGTGATCCGCAGCTGGGCGGTGGCGACCTCGCCGGGGATGTCGAAGTCACCGGCGAGGAGGTATGCGGGCCGTTGGCACTCCGGCGAGTCTGCAGTCTCCTCCGGCTCGATCCACGTTGCGCTCCAGCCGATCGGCATGCTCGTCATGGCCACGAGTTTGGCACGTGGACGCGGTTGCACCTGCCCGGAACGCGGGCGATGATCCGTTCAGATCCCACCAGCGAGGGAGGACGACATGTTCGTGCAGATCATCGAGGGACGGACCAGCGACGCAGCGGGAATCAAGCAAATGACTGAGCGGTGGCAGAAGGAGCTGGCTCCCGGTGCGACCGGTTACCTGGGATCGACGGGCGGGGTCACGGCGGACGGCAAGGCCATCGCCATGGCCCGCTTCGAGTCCGAGGCCGCGGCCCGCGCCAACAGTGACCGTCCCGAGCAGAGTGCGTGGTGGGCCGAGATGTCGAAGCACTACGACGGTGATCCTTCGTTCACAGAGTCGACCGACGTTCGGGAGTTCCGTGGAGGGGGCTCCAACGACGCGGGCTTCGTGCAGGTCATGAAGTCCACCGGCGTCGACCGCGCCCGCCTCGCCAAGATGGACGAGAAGTTCGCGCAGCTCTCGTCGATGCGCCCGGACCTCATCGGAGGGGTCCGTGTGTGGACCGGGCCAGATAGCTGTGTCGAGTTCAACTACTTCACGAGCGAGGCGGAGGCGCGCGCCGGGGAGAAGCAGGAGATGCCTCCCGAAGTGCAGAAGATCATGGAGGAGTTCGGAGACATGATGCAGAACACCGAGTTCCTCGACCTCACCGATCCGACGCTGCACTGACGTGCTGGCGCGCGGGCACGGCGATGCCGCGCGAGCCAGATACCCATCACTGTGCCCGTTGGATACCTCATCACCGTCGTGGTCGTCGCTCTCTTTGTCGGGGGCGCGGTCGCTCCCATTCGACGGCCGTTAGCGGCGGCGCGCGCCACGTGGTTCTTCGGCATCGTGCCGAACGAGCTGCCCTTCGTGGTCTGCGCCTTTCTCGGCCTCTCCACTGTCCTGGTGTTCCTCGAGGGTGACGTCGACTCGGTGGTGGGCCGGGTGGCGGTTGGAATCGCGGGAGTGACGGCGCTCGGCCTCGCCATCATCGTGAAGCGCGGGCTCGCGCGGGACCGGCGGTCGAGCGAGCGTTGCGCGAGGGGCTCGGCATCGTCGCGCAACGACACCGTCTGCCATGGACGCGCATCCTTCTCGCGCCGTTCTCGGTCGCTCGACTCGACGTCGAGCGGATAGCCGACATCAAGTACGGCGATGCGGGCGAGCGCAATCTGCTCGACCTGTACCGACCGCGCTCCACGGCGCCCTCCGGTCTGACGCTGATCCACCTGCACGGCGGCGGCTTTCGCAGCGGGAGGAAGAACCGTGAAGCGCGGCCGCTGATCTATCGCTTGGCGAGCCGGGGCTGGGTGTGCATCAGCGCCAACTACCGGCTCCTTCCGGAGGCCCGGTTTCCGGACCAGCTTGTCGATGTGAAGAGGGTGATCGCGTGGGTGCGAGCGCACGGTCACGAGTACGGTCCCGACCCGACGATGGTGTTCGTCAGCGGCAGCTCGGCCGGAGGCAACTTGGCATCGCTGGCGGCGCTCACCCCGAACGACCCCGCGTTCCAGCCGGGGTTCGAGCAAGCGGACACGTCGGTCACCGCAGCGATCTCCCTCTACGGGTACTACGGCCGGATCGACGACGCTCAGCCGAGCTCCTCTCCGGCGGCGCACGGCAACCCGCAGGCGGTGCCCTTTTCGTCGCCCACGGAGACCTCGACTCGTACGTTCTGGTGGAAGGCGCACGGGAGTTCGTGAGCGAGCTCCGTCGGACGTCGTCCAATCCCGTCGTCTACGCCGAGCTTCCCGGCGGCCAGCACGCATTCGATCTCTTCCATTCGATCCGGTTCGAGCACGTCATCGATGGAGTCGAATCGTTCGTGACATGGGTGGCGTCGCGCGAGCACCAGCCCGCTGACTCGACGAGTCGTAGAGTCCGCGTCGATGGCGGCAGCGGCGAAGCGTCAAGGGACTCCCGAGGATCCGTGGGTCCTCAAGACACCGCCCGGGACCGCGGAGTACCAGATGCACCGCGACGACTCAGCGGATCCTCCCGAGCTCGTCTGCCAGGTGGGGACGACGAAGCTGCGTTACCTCGCTCGTTGCCTCGAAGACGTGCCCGTGATGCTGCGCGCACACGGCGACTGGATGGAGCTCGGCAGCGCCGACGAGAACAAGCCGGCGAAGGACGGCACGTTGGAGGCGTGGGCTCGCTCGGAGTCGAACCCGGTCGGCGGGTGGTACGGCGCTACGCAAGGGCTACCGCGGCCGCTTCGCGATGTACATCCCTCCATTGCTCGAGCACCTCGGCGTCGTCGAGCTCGAGCACAACCCCCGCAACAACCGCGTCCGCGCGCGCTGACGAGTTCGGCAGATTTCGTCGCCGTCGCGAGTATCCCGACCGTTTGCTCCCTCAACCACCGCATAGGGGTCCAGTGAGCAAACGGGCGAATAATCGGCGGGTGGTCCCTACTTCGACGCGGCTTGGATCGCCTTCCAGACGCGCTCGCCCGTGCACGGCATGTCGATGTGGGTGACGCCGAGATGGCTGACCGCGTCGACGACGGCGTTGTGGATCGCGGGCGTCGAGCCGATCGTGCCCGACTCGCCGATGCCCTTCGCACCGAGCGGGTTGCGGGGGCTGTCGGTCTGGGTGTTCGACACCTCGAAGCTGGGGAGCTCGGCCGCCGACGGCATGAGGTAGTCGGTGAGGGTCGACGTGAGCGGGTTGCCGTCGGCGTCGTACTGCATCCACTCGTACAGCGCCTGCGCCGCGCCCTGCGCGATGCCGCCGTGCTGCTGCCCGTCGACGAGCAGCGGGTTGAGGATGCGCCCGCAGTCGTCGACGGCGACGTGGCGCAGCATCGTGACGTCGCCCGTCTCGGTGTCGACCTCGACGACCGACACGTGGGTGCCGAACGGGTAGGTCGAGTCGGTGCCGTCGAAGTCGAGCTCGTGTCGCAGCGGCGCGGCCTCGAGGCCCTCGGGCAAGCGGGACGCGTCATTCGACGCGGCGGCCAGCTCGGCCCACGACAGCGACTGCGCCGGGCACGCCCGCGACGTGCACGCCGCCTTCGCCGACGACGATGTCGTCCGCGGAGGCCTCGAGCAGGTGGGCGGCGATGCGCTGGGCCCGGGCGAGCACCTCGTTCGAGGCGACGTGGATCGCGCTGCCCGCGGTCTGGAGCGACCGCGAGCCCATCGTGCCGGCGCCGCGCGGCACCCGGTCGGTGTCGGAGTTGACGAGGGTGATCTTCTCCATCGGGATGCCGAGCACCTCGCTCGCGAGCATCGCGAACGCGGTGTGGTGGCCCTGGCCGTGCACGCTCGTGCCCGCGAACACGTTCGCGGATCCGTCGTCGTTGATCTCCACCGCGCCGAACTCGACGTGCAGCCCGACGGGTGCGGTGACCTCGACGTAGCTCGAGATGCCGATGCCGAGCTGCTTCGTGTCGCCGCTGGATCGCCGGCCCGCCTGCTCCTCGCGAAGGTTCGCGTAGCCCGACGCCTTCAGCGCCGCGTCGAGCGCCTTCTCGTACTCGCCGCTGTCGTAGTTGGCGCCCGTCGGCGTCGTCAGCGGGAAGCTGTCGGGGGGGAGGAAGTTGGCGCGGCGGATCTCGGCCGGATCCATGCCGATCTGGCGGGCCGCCACGTCGAGCACCCGCTCGATGAGCTGCGTCGCCTCGGGCCGGCCCGCGCCGCGGTACGCGCCGATCGTCGTGTTGTTCGTCAGGACGCCGACGGTCTTGAACCGCACCTTCGGGATCTTGTAGACGCCGACCGACATCATCTGCGTGAGCATCGGCAGGATGGCGCCGATCGCGGGGTAGGCGCCGGCCGCCGCGACGACCGAACCGTCGAGGCCGACGATCTTGCCGTCGTTGCCGACGCCGAGCCGGGCCGTCATCACGAAGTCGCGGCCCTGCACGAGCGAGACCATGTCTTCGGACCGCGTGGCGATCCACTTCACCGGTCGCCCGAGCTTCAACGCCGCGGCCGCCGCGACGAGGTGCTCCATGTAGCCCGCCGCCTTGGGCCCGAAGCCGCCGCCGACCCACGGGCACACGACGCGCACCTTCGCCGGGTCGAGGCCGAGCGCACCCGAGTACTCGGCGTGGATCGCGTGCGGCGCCTGGTGCGAGACCCAGAGCGTGAGGCCGCCGTCCTTCGGGACGGCGAGGATGCCGTTCGTCTCCATCGGCACGCCGGCGAGCCGCTGGCTCACCATCGTGACCTCCGCGACGACGTCGGCGCCGACGAGCGGGTCGGAGTCGTCGCCCTCGGGGAACGTCGGTGCCGAAGCAGACGTTCGACCCGTGCTCGGGGAACAAGAGCGGCGCGTTCGGCGCGAGCGCGTCGGCGGCCGTGAGCACCGCGGGCAGCGGGTCGTAGTCGACGATGACCGTCTCGGCCGCATCGACGGCCTGCTCACGGCTCTCGGCGACGACCGCGGCGACGATGTCGCCGACGAACCGCACCTTGTCGGTGGCGAACACCGGCCGGTTCAGCGTGTCGGGCATCATCGCGAACTGCTTCACGGCGGCCAGACCCAGGTCATCGCCTTGGGCGTGGTACACGGCGACCACGCCGGGCATCGACGACGCCTCGGCGATGTCGACCGAGCCCACGTTGGCGTGGGCGACCGGGGAGCGCACGAACGCGACGTGCAGCGTGCCGGGCTCCACCAGGTCGTCGACGTACTTGCCGTCGCCGGTCAGCAGCGTCGGATCTTCGAGCCGCCGGACGGCGTTTCCGAGGATCGAACCCGATGTGGGCATGCCAACCCCCTTGACGCGGACCCGCGCACGTTAGCCAGTTCGGCCCCGGCACGGTTGGACGGCCGTGATCGCCGGGTAGGAGCCCGATGATGTCCTCTCCAAGCCGCGCCCTCGAACCGCGTCTGCGTGTTCGCTCCCGCGCCGCTGCTGACCGTGACGCTCGAGACCGCCGAAGGCGCGGACGACACCGAGATCCACCTGCACGCCGGAGGGCAAGGCTTCTGGATCGCCCGCCTCGTCGAGGTGCTCGGTGCCGAGGTGGTGCTGTGCTCGACGTTCGGCGGGGAGACGGGCCGAGTCGTGCGGGGCCTCCTCGAGGACGAGCCGCTCACCCTGCGGGCAGTGGGCACCGGCGGCTGGAACGGTAGCTATGTCGATGACCGCCGCTCAGGGCAGCGCGAGCGAGTTGGCGAGATGCATCCGACCGTTTTGACCCGACACGAGGTCGATGAGCTCTATGGCGCCGTGCTCGTCGAGGGCATCGACGCGACCCTTACCGTGCTTGCCGGCGCGGGACTCGACCCCGTGCTCCCGACCGACTTCTACCGACGCCTCACCTCCGACCTTGCGGCGAACGGACGACCAGTCGTCGTCGACCTGTCGGGCGAGTCGCTCCGCGCGGCGGTTGCGGGCGGCGCGAGCGTCGTGAAGGTGAGCCACGAAGACCTGATGCGCGACAGCCACGTCGACGACGACGCGGTGCCGGCACTGGCCGCCGCCATGACAGAGTTCGCCGACCACGGAGCGCAGCTCGTCGTGTGTTCGCGCGCCGAGCTGCCTGCGCTCGCGCTGTTCCACGATCGCGTCGTCGAAGTGTGCGGCCCGGTGATGGAGGCCACCGAGCACCGCGGCGCGGGTGACTCGTTCACGGCCGCGCTTGCCGCCGCGTTCGCCGCCGGTCAGTCGTTCGAGGACGCGCTCGGCTCGGCGCCGCCGCGGGCGCGCTGAACGTGACTCGCCGGGGGTTGGGCACTGGTGCGCGGGAAGAGATCGAGCGCCTCGCCGAGCGAGTCGAGATCCGCGAGGTCGAGGTCCCGGCAGGAGGTCGAGAGATGAGAGCCCTCGTGACCAACGATGACGGGGTCGACGGCACGGGCATCCGCGCGCTTGCGCTCGCGGCGAAAGCGGTCGGCTTCGACGTGACGGTGGCCGCGCCGGCGTGGGACTCGAGCGGTGCCAGTGCGTCCCTGACCGGCGTGCAGCAAGACGGCCGGTTGCTGGTCGACGCCGCATGCAGAGTGGGGGACCGGTCCGGTATTCGGCGTCGAGGCGGCGCCGGCGTTCATCGTGCGCGCCGCGGTGCACGGTGCGTTCGGGGATCCTCCCGACATCGTGCTCTCCGGTGTGAACAACGGCCCGAACACAGGCCACGCGATCCTGCATTCGGGCACGGTCGGCGCCGTGCTCACGGCATCGACGTTCGGTCGTCCGGGCGTGGCCTTCTCGATCGGCGCCGCCGCGAACCCGCAGTGGGACACCGCGGAGGCGATCGTCGCGACGGTGCTCCGATGGGTCCTGGAGTCCCCCCGCCAGCTCGTCTTGAATGTCAACGTCCCGAATGTCGCGCTCGCGGATGTGAAGGGCATCGTGCCCGCCCGTCTCGCCAGCTTCGGCGCGGTGCAGACGAACCTGACCGAGGCGGGGGAGGGCTACGTCAAGTTCGCGTTCACGGAGATCGAGGCCGAGTACGAAGACGGCACCGACGCCGCCGCGCTCGCGCAGGGCTACGCGTGTTACACAGCGCTCTCTGCTGTGTGCGAGAACGAGGGCGCGGACATCGCCGGCCTCGATCAGCTACAGGTCACACTGCCGGCTCACTGATCGTCGGCGTGAATCGTGACGAGCCCCGTCGACCCGTCGACGGTCACGCCGCGCGCCGTCGGGAATCGTCGTCGACGCGCCCGTGGCGCTCACCACTGCGGGGATGCCGAGCTCTCGCGAGACGATCGCGGCGTGGCTCTGCTGCGCGCCGACGTCGACCACGACGCCGGCCGCGGCGAGGAACAGCGGCGTCCACGCGGGGTCGGTGATCGGCGCCACGAGGATGTCGCCCGGACTGAGCTCACCCGGTTCGGTCAGGACGAAGCACGACGCGGGCGGTGCCGGTGGCGACGCCGGAGCACACACCCATCCCCGTGATCGTGCGCGCGGTGCCGTCGGGACGGTTCTGTGCCGCTCGCAGCGGCCATGACTCCGGCGGACGGACAACGGACTCTCGAACCAGAACGGCGGGATCCGCGCCTGCAGGTAGTCGCGTCGCTCGCGACGTTCGGTCATCGCTGCCTCCGCCGGACCGTGCCCGTCCATGACCGCGGGCACTTCGTCGATCGTGAGAAGGAAGAAGTCGTCGTGCGGGAGCGACGACCGCCGGGCGAGCTCGGCGAGCGCCCGACGCGTGGGATCGAGGACGCGGACGAAGGCGGCCTTCGTCGCCTCGCGCTGCGGCGGCGTAGGCCATCGTGGCCCGGATGGCGATGTCGAACAGCCGGCGCTTGAACCACGGCAGCCGATCCCGGATCTCGAGGATCAGCGATGCGCGCTCCGCGGCGAGACGAGCGCCGACCGCCATCGGATCGCGGTCGTCGGGTGCGTGCCGAAGGCGCTCGATCATCGCCAGGCGCGATCGTCGGGTCGCTGCCCCACGTGGGTGAGGCGAGCTCCCACTCGTCGGGCCCGCGCGATCCGTGGCGGGACACGAAGCGATCGAACGCGGCGACGAAATCGCCGGCCGCAGGTCGCGCGTAACCGGTCGTCGAGTCCATCGAGCCCTCGTCGAAGAGCGCCGTCAGCGTCGGGCTCGCGGCGACCATGCGGCCGAGCGGCCAGAGCTCCTGCGCGGGCTCGGCGGATTCCACCGTGCCCAAGCCGGCGGTGAGCCGGTTCTCCAGCCCTGGCTCGTCGGAGCGAGGCCACGACCCGCTCGAGCATCGACCGGCTGATGCCTGCCGCGGATGCTCGCGAGGAGCAAGTGATGCATCATCCGCTCGGCCCATGGCGTGATCGAGCGGGCGACGGCGACGAGCTCGTCGTTCGATGCGGTCGCGATGGTCGGGCTGGCGGCTGACGTAATCGGCGACCGTCGGCCTGGTCTCGGCGCGGAGGCGCGAGTCGTCGGGGCGACGCATCGAGCGTCGCGATCTTGCGCATTGTCTTCACCGCCGCGCGGGATGTCGCGCTCGCCCTTGCTCGGCTTGTGCGGAGGGGCGTCGCTGAGCCCGAACATCTGCTCGTCGACGAGCTCGACGGTGAGGCCCGGCGACCGCGACACCGCGCTGCGGGCGAGCGTCACGTTGCCGTAGAGATAGCCGCCGAACACACCGGTGAGCCAGCCGTGGCCCTCCTCGAACGACTGGTACTGCGCGTCGGTGACCATTCCCCAGTCACGGACCGCGTCGGCCTGGCCGACCTCCATCGCGCCCATGTAGAGCGAGGCGCTCAACGGAGTCACCACGTTCGGGAAGACCTCTCCGACGTTGCCGCGACACCACAATGTCGCCGAAGGGTCGGGCAGATGGTCGGCGAGGGACCAGCGGCCGTCGTCGTAGGGCTCGAGCGTCGTGGTCACGGCGCGATCATGCGCGCCCGAGCGCTTCGCGTTGCAAAACGAGGGCGCTGGGGCGGACGTTGCGGTCGCGGTCGATGACGCCGAACGACACGTCGTATCCGAGCAGCCACTCGTAGTTGTCGACCGCGGTCCAGTGGAAGAACCCGCGCACGTCGACTCCGCGAGCGATCGCCTCGTGCACGACTTCCAGGCCGCGATCGATGTACGACGGCCCGCACCTTGTCGTCGTCGGTCCCGACGCCGTACTCGGCAACGAGGAGGGCTGTGCCGGGCACCTCGGTGTGCAGCCGATCGAGCACCAGTCCCAGGCCATCGGCCCAGATCCCGTAGCCGAGTGGCGACACCGGCGCGTCGGGCGGATGGACCGCGACGCGGCCCTGCTTCACGCCCATGGCTGAGTAGTAGGAGAACCCGATCAGATCGAACCCCCCGGCGAGATCCGGTCGGTGCACGGGCTCGCGCCGTCGAACGTGCAACGTGCCGTCTCGGAACAGGCCGAGGCCCGGCTCCCAAAGCATCGAGTGGAGCGCGTCGGCGTACCCCGCGGTCGCGGGGTCGTCGTCCTGCGGGACGATCGCCGAGAGACCGAAGATCGACGCGACAGGCGCGCCGGTCTGACGGAGGCGGACCGCCGCCTCGGCGTTTGCGAGCAGGATCGCTTCGTCGATGATGGCGACCTCCTCGCGGTCGTCGTGACCGGGCGGGAAGCGCCCGCCGCCGTAGCCGAGGCGGGCGTAGTAGTTCGCCTCGTTCACCGGCTGCCACCCGCCGACGAGATCGCCGAACGTCTCGGCCACGAAGTCGACATGGCGAGCCCAGGCGTTCGTACGCCCCGATTCCCCGAGGAAGCCGCCTTCGGCTGCGAACCAGCGCGGCAACGTGAAGTGGTGGAGGCAGACCCATGGCGTGACGCCGGCGTCCCGAGCGGCAGTGAGCACGGCGCGGTAGTGCTCCACGGCAGCTTGATCGTGCTCACCGGATGCCGGTTCGACGCGTGCCCACTCGATCGACAATCGATGGTGCGTGAGGCCGAGCCCTGCGAGCAACCCAAAGTCCTCCGCGTACCGAGCGGCGAAACCGTTGCCGTCGCCCGAGATCGGCGCTCGACCTGCCCGTTCCCAGTCCCACCAGTCCGATGCCGGTGCGGCGCCCTCGCACTGCGTCGACGACGCGCCGGTTCCCCACATGAAATCCTCGGGCCAAGTCCGCACAACTCGACCCTAGGCTCGACGCCGTGACTGGGTTCGACGCAGCCCGTCTCGCTCGAGTGCATGAGGTCATCGCGGATCACGTCGCGACGGGGAACAGCGGCGGCGTCGCGTGGCTCGCGGCGCGGCGACGGCCACGTCGAAGTGGGTACCGCCGGCACGTTGACTCGCGGCGAGGACCGTGCCGTGCAGAGGGACACGCTGTTTCGCATTGCGTCGATGACCAAGCCGATGACCGCGGTCGCCGCCATGATCCTCGTCGAGGAGTGCCGCCTCCGTCTCGACGAGCCCGTCGACCGCGTGGTTGCCCGAGCTCGCGGACCGACGCGTCCTCGTGGAGGGCGACGGCCCGCTCGATGGTCCGACCGTTCCCGCGAAACGACCGCTCACCCTGCGCGATCTCCTCGACTTCCGCTGCGGGCTCGGCCTCGACTTCGACGGTGGCTGGCCGCAGCCGCTCTTCGAGGCCATGGGCGAGCTCGGTCTCGGCAGCGGACCGCCCGAACCACAGGTGCCGCCCGAGCCCGACGAATGGATGCGGCGCGTGGCGACGTTGCCGCTGCTCTGCCAGCCGGGCGAGCGCTGGCTCTACAACACGGGCTCCGATCTGCTCGGTGTGCTGATCGCACGAGCAGCCGGCCAACCCCTCGATGCGTTCATGCGCGAGCGAGTGTTCGAGCCGCTCGGCATGGTCGACACGGGGTTCTTCACCACCGAGGTCGCGCGCCTCGGTAGCTGCTATGGCGTCGACCCCGCCACCGGAAGCCGCTCCGTCTACGACCCGCCCGACGGTCAGTGGGCGCGTCCCCCCGCGTTCCCGTCGGCCGCGGGCGGCTTGGTCTCGACGGTCGACGATGTGCACGCCTTCGGCCGCATGCTGCTCGACAACGGCCGGCTGCCCGATGGTTCGCGACTGCTCTCACCGGCGTCGGTCGCCGTCATGACGACCGACCAGATCGGCGTGCAACACGGTGCGTCCGGGCCCACTCCCGACGGTTCGCAGGGTTGGGGCTTTGGCGTCAGCGTGCAGGTGCGACGCGCCGGGGTCGCGCGGAGTGTCGGCAGCTACGGCTGGGACGGTGGTCTCGGCACGTCGTGGGCGAACGATCCCCACGAGCGACTCGTCGGCGTCGTCCTCACCACCGACACCTTCACGGGCCCTTATCCCCCGCCCGCCGTCATCCAGGACTTCTGGACGACCGTCTACGTCTCGCTGTCCGCGGCGTAGACCACGCCGATCTGGGCGCGGATGTCGTCCATCGTGCGAGCGAGCGCGAGGGTCTCGTCGAGCGGCGCGATGTCGCTCTCGGTGCGACCGGCCGCGAGGCACCGGTGCACCTCCTCGGCCTGGAACCGCAACCCCTCGCCCTCGTAGTCCGCGTCGATCCACTCGAGTGCCGCCGACGTCCCGAGGCCGACGCGAGTCGGTCGGTGCATCATCGCCGGCAGCTCGATCCAACCGTCAGCGCCGGCGATGCGCGCAGTGCACGACAACCCGATGCGTGTCGCCGCCTTGACGACTCCGAGTGTGCCGCCGTTGTGGTGCAAGACCGCGGCGACCTGCTCGTCGGCGCCGGTGCTGCCGACGTGGCCTTCCGCGGCGACGGAGTCCGGCGTGCCCAGCACCATCGAGCACAGCTGCAATGGGTAGATCCCGAGGTCGAGCAACGCGCCGCCGCCCTGCGCCAGATCGAACAACCGGTGCTCGGGCATGAGCGGCACCCGAAAGCCGAAATCCGCCTCGACCAGGAGTGGCTCACCGATGCGCCCTTCGGCGAGGAGGTCGGCGACCACGCGGTAGGCGGGCAGGAAGCGGCTCCAGAGCGCCTCCATCGCGAACAGGCCCCGCGCTCGCGCCGCGCTCGCCATGCGTTCGGCCTGGGCTGCGTTCAGCGCGAAAGGCTTCTCGCAAAGCACGTGCTTGCCCGCCTCGAGCGCGGCGAGCACAACGGCTTCGTGCTGCGCGTGCGGCGTCGCGACGTAGACCACATCGACCGTGGGGTCGGCCATGAGATCGTCGTAGGAGCCGTGGCGGTTCGGGATGTCGAACCGGTCACCAAACGCGTCGGCGCGGTCCTTCGAACGAGAGCCGACCGCCGACAGCACTCCACCGTCGACGAGCGCCATCCCTTCGGCGAACTGCGCGGCGATTGCCCCCGGCGCTGCAATGCCCCATCGAATCGTCATTCCCGGACCGTAACGCCTCCCTCCACCTCCGAGATTGGTAGCCAGAGGTCCTATATCGCCCTCTGGCGTCCAAACCCTCGACGTGTCGGGCGCCCGTCAGACACTCTCCGCCTTGACCGAGCGGATGCCGACCCACAGCCCGACCGCCAGCACGGCCAGCGCGGAGATCGTGCCCCACGCCACCGACGAGTTCGCGACGTCGCCGGCGAACAGCGCGCGCTCCGCATCGACGATGTGCGTCAAGGGGTTGATGTTGGACAGCACCTCCATCCACCGCGGCGCCCCCTCGAGGGGAAGCAGCATCCCGGACAGGATGAGCAAGGGGAAGATCAGCGTCTGCTGCACCATCCAGAACATCCACTCGTTGCCCTTCGACGCGATCGCAAGCGCGTAGGACAGTGAGCCGAGGCCGACGGCGAACGCCGCGACCATGGGCAGACCGATGACGATGCCGGGAGGCTCCGGGTCGAAGCCGAATGGAATCGTGATCGCGATGATGATCAGCGATTGGGCCAGCGCGGGGACGATCTCCTTCGTCGCCCGACCGAGTAACAACGACGACCGGTGCAGAGGCGCGACGAGGAGCCGTTCGTGTGAGCCGGTTTGCATCTCGAGCTGAAGGTTCGAACCCGTTGTCGACGCGCCGAACAGAGCGGACATCACGATGATGCCGGGTACGAACCATTGGAGTGAGTCCGCGAAGCTCGTCCCGGTCACGTCAGCGAGCAGCGGTCCGAAGAAGACGAGGAACACGATCGGCTGCACGAGCGTGAACACGACGGAGAACGGATCTCGGAAGAACGGACGCAGCTCGCGGGTGAACACGAGCGAGGTGTCCTGGGCGAGTGTGTTCAGGTGTGGCGTGTTCAGGTGCGGCGTGTTCAAGTGGGCAGTGCTCATGCCGCCACCCCTTCCGTGTCGGTCGTCGGAGACGCCGTCGTCGGTGCCCTCGCGAAGACTTCGTCCGGTGAGGTGGAGGAAGACGTCGTCGAGCGTCGCTCTGATCGCTTCGACCGAGGCCACCTCGACGCCCGACTCGTCGAGCGACTTGAGCAGGCCCGGCACCACCGCCGGCGCACCCACGACTCGAGCTTGCACGGCGCATCCGTCCACGGCGACCGACATCGTCCCGCTCAGCCGTTCGATTGTTGTCGCGACCTGCGTCACGTCACTCGACTCGGCGACCCGCAGATCGAGCCGGTCGCCGACGAGCGACGTTCGCAGCCGTTCGGGCGAGTCATCAGCGATGATCAGCCCGTGGTCGATGATGACCACACGGTCAGCGAGGCGGTCGGCCTCCTCGAGGTAGTGCGTGGTGAGCACCATCGTCGTGCCGTACTCGGCGTGCAGCCGCTCGATGTGCGCGGCGATGTTGGCCCGGTTCTGAGGATCGAGACCCGTCGAGGGCTCGTCGAGGAACAGCAGCTCGGGTCGATGCACGAGACCGAGTGCCACGTCGAGTCGCCGGCGTTGACCTCCGGACAGCGTCTTTACGACCCGGCCGGCGAGGTCGGTGAGTCCGAATCCCTCGAGGAGGTCGTCGGCACGGCTGATCGCCTCCGCCTTCGGCAACCCGTAGCAGCGACCCTGGGAGACGAGCTCGTCGCGCACCCGCTGCGATTGTCCGGCGCCGTTGCCTTGGCCGATCGACCCGATGCGTTGGCGCACGCCGGCGGGGTTGGCGACCACGTCGCACCCGACGACCTCGGCCGTGCCGGAGGTCGGGGCGAGCAGCGTGGTCAGCATGCGCAACGTGGTCGACTTGCCGGCCCCGTTCGGGCCGAGGAACGCGACCATCTCGCCCTCGTCGACCACCAGGTCGATGCCCTTCACGGCTTCGACCACGTTGCCCTTCACCCGAAATTCCGGGTCAGCCCCTTCGTGCGGATCATCTCGACGCTCCTCGGCTCGGATCGCCCCTCGGCGACTCGGGGGAAGTCTCCAACCGATTCGACCGTATCGGGTCTTGCGGACAGAAATCGTCCGCAAATCGAGGCATCCTGGAGGACATGTCAGGACCGACCGGACGGGCGCTCGCACTGCTCTCACTCCTGCAAACGCACCGCTTCTGGTCGGGCGCCGAGTTGGCCGACCGTCTCGAGGTCAGCGAGCGCACGCTGCGGCGCGACGTCGATCGGCTGCGCTCGTTCGGCTATCCCGTCGACGCCACGACCGGGAAGGCGGGCGGATACCGGCTCGCCGCAGGCGCGCATCTGCCGCCGCTCCTCCTCGACGACGACGAGGCGGTGGCGATCAGCGTCGGGCTGCGCTCGACCGCCATGGCGACGATCGACGGCATGGGTGACACGTCGGCTCGTGCGCTCGCGAAGCTCGAACAGGTGCTGCCCGACCGCTTGCGGCGTCGCGTGCGCGCCGTGCACTCGAGCATCACGCCCGTGCGATGGGGTGAGCAGGGGAGCACCGGCCCGACTGTCGACCCCGAGGCACTGGCCGTGCTCGGCGAGGCGTGCCGGGATCACGTCGAAGCTCGCTTCGACTACCGCAGCCGCGAGGGCGAGGAGACGAGCAGATTGGTCGAGCCGCACCAGCTGGTCACCGCGGGACGGCGTTGGTACCTCGTGGCGTTCGACGTTCGTCGCGACGACTGGCGGAGCTTCCGCGTCGACCGGCTGACCGAACCACGCCTCGCCGGTCGCAGGTTCGCGCCGCGCCCGATCCCAGAGGGTGATGCAGGCGCATACGTCGCGCGCTCGCTCGGTTCGCAACCGCTCGCGTACAGCATCACGGCGACGATCGACCTGCCCGCGGCCGACGCCCGTGCCGCGCTGCGTTGGGTCGACGTCGACGTACAGGAGATCGACGCCCGCCGTTGCCGCGCGGTGTTTCGGGCGGAGTCAGCGGACACGCTCGCGCTCAGCATCGCAATGGCCGCGCTCGCTGCGAACATCGACCTCGAGGACGACCACGCGCCCTCAGCAGGTCAGAACCAGTCTCGCGACGGTCGCGGAGCGCTTGTCGCGCCTCTAGCGTGCGGCGCTGTGTCCGTACTGACCGTGGATCAACGGCGGGTCCTGCCGTTGATCTTCTCGGTCACGCTGATCGGCATCATGGGCAACGCGCTCGCTGTCGCCCGGCGATCCCCGACGTGCTCGCGGAGTTCGGCGAGCCCGACAGCTCGGCCGGCATCTTGGTGGCGTCGATGTCGATACCGGGCGTGTTCGTCGCCCCGGTGATCGGGCTGCTCGCGGATCGGTTGGGTCGCCGCAACGTCCTGGTCCCGTGTCTCGCCCTGTTCGGCATCGGCGGCATCTTCGCGGCGACGGCGCCGACCTTCGACGCCCTTCTCGTCGCGCGGTTCGTGATGGGCTTCGGCGGAGCCGGTCTCATCAACCTGGCTGTCGTGCTGATCGGCGACTTCTTCCCCGACACGGAGGAGCGCACGCACTGGATCGGCCGCAACTCGGCCGCCATGATCATCGCCCTCGCGGTGTTCCCCGCGTTCGCCGGTGTCGTCACCGCCGCGTTCGGATGGCAGTGGGCCCTGGCTCCGTGTGCGCTCTCCCTCGTCGTCGCCGTGGTCACCTGGTTCGTGCTCGACGCGGCGCGTCCGGCCGTGGTTCCCGACCGTGCGGGTGCAGCTCGGGGGAGTGGGCCAGGCCCTTCGCGACACCACGATCCTCGTCACGCTCGCGGGCGGAGCGATCGCGTTCGCGGTGATGTTCGGCGTGTTCCTCGCGACACTGCCCACCCACCTCGAAGACGACTTCGGGCTCGGCGCCGGGTGGCGGGGCTTGGTCATCGGCCTCCCCGCGGTGACCTCCAGCCTCACGGCGTTCAACCTGGGGCGCATCCACCGCGGGGTCCCGACCGGGACTGATCCTGATGGCGTCGACCGCGCTGTGGGTCGTCGCGTTCGTGCTGATCGGCCTGTCGCCGATCCTGTTGTTCCTGCTCGTCGGGATCCTGCTCTACGGCCTCGGCGAAGGAGTCGTGATCCCGAGCCTGCAGACGGTCGCGCTCGGGCGCGCGCCCGAAGAGCACCGAGGTGCGGTCATGGCGACGTGGACAGCGTCGGCGCGGTTGGGCCAGACGCTCGGTCCCCTCATCGCGGCCGCGATCCTGGCGACCGCGGGCAGCGAATGGGCGCTGCTGGCCGGCGCCGCGGGTGCCGGGCTGATGTTCACGATGTTCGCGCTCAGCCCGATCGCCAAGGCGCGCTGAGCGCGGCGGATCGACACGAGCACGCGCGCTGAGCGCGGCGGATCGACACAGCGCGCTGAGCGCGGCGGATCGACACAGCGCGGTGACTAGTCCCCCGAGTGGAAGCGGTAGCCCATCCCTGGCTCGGTGATGAAGTAGCGGGGACGGCCCTGCTCGGGCTCGAGCTTGCGACGGATGTGGGCCATGTGCACGCGGAGGTAGTTGGTCTCGTCGCCGTACTGCGGGCCCCACACCTCCTGCAAGCAGCTGGCGTTGCGTCACGAGCTTGCCGCGGTTGCGAACCAGCAGCTCGACGATGCCCCACTCGGTCGGGGTGAGCCGGATCTCCTCACCGTCGCGGGTCACGACCTTGGCGGCGAGGTCGACCGTGAAGTCGGGGGTAGTGACGACCGCCGCTTCCTCGGCCGGTGAGACGCGACGGAGCGCGGCCCGCAGCCGCGCGAACAGCTCGTCCATGCCGAACGGCTTCGTGACGTAGTCGTCGGCTCCCGCATCGAGCGCGGCGACCTTGTCCCGCTCCGCGCCGCGCGCCGACAGGACGATGATCGGGACGGCTGTCCATCCCCGCAGGCCGCGGATGACCTCGATCCCGCTCATGCCCGGCAACCCCAAGATCGAGCACGACCGCGTCGGGATGGTGCTTGGCGGCGAGCCGGAGAGCGTCCTCTCCGGTCGCGGCGGCATCCGACTCGTACTTGCGGGCTCGCAGGTTCGCGGTGAGTGCTCGCAGGATCGGAGCTTCGTCATCGACGACCAGCACGCGGCTCATGGGCAGGCCTCGAGCTCGACGATCATCGTCGTGCCGCCCCCGGGTGTGTCGTCGACCGTGAGCTCGCCGCGCATGGCCCGCGTGAACCCACGAGCGACGGCCAACCCCAGTCCCACCCCGGCACCGCTGCGAGGCGCCGCGTCGTCGAGACGTTGGAACGGGTGGAACACGCGCTCGCGGTCGTCGGCGCCAATGCCCTTTCCTCGATCGACGACCCGAAGCAGCACGCGGTCGCCGACGACTCCGGCCTCGACGCGGACCGGACAGGTGCTTCCGCCGTGGGTGATCGCGTTGTCGACGAGGTTGGCGACGACGCGCTCGAGCAAGGCAGGGTCCGCGAGCACCGGCGGTGCGCTCTCCGACACATCCACGACGACGTCACGGGCGCGCGGCCCGAGGCTCGCGAGCGCGGCCGGGACGACCTCGTCGAGCGTCGTCGGTCGCAGCGCCGGCATCACTGCGTCTGCCTGGATGCGGGACATGTCGAGCAGGTTGTCCACGAGGTTCGTGAGGCGGTCGGTCTCATCCTCGACGGTGGCGAGGAACTCCGCGGTTTCGCCCGCAGTCCACTCGACGTCAGGTTGACGAAGGCTGTTGACCGAGGCCTTGATGCCGGCCAGTGGCGTGCGAAGGTCGTGCGAGACAGCCTGCAACAACGCGCTGCGCAGCTCGTTCGCTTCGGCGAGGGCACTTGCCTCAGCGGCCTGTGCACTCAGCTGTCGTCGATCGAGGGCCGCCGACAGGTTCGACGCGAACGCGTTGAGCATCCGCCGGTCCTCGGTCGCGAGATCACCACCGGAGAGCGCCAACATGAGCTCGGAGCCGACCGCGTGCACATCGTCGGCATCTGCCGGATTGGTCACGCTCGTTCCATCGGCGGCCTCGACCGCCCACCCGCCGTCGGTGCGGCGGAGCAGGGCCACGCCCGACAGGCCGAACGACCGCCGCAGGTGCGACATCATCGTCGGGAGCGGGTCCGCGTCGACGACGCCGCTCGCGAGAGCCGACAGGGTCTCCGCCTCCGCTCTCGACCGGGCGGCCTCGGCTGTCCGCCGCGTCGCGAGCGCGACGAGGCCGCTGACGATCACTGCGGTGACGAGGTACACGCCGAGCGCGATCACGTTCTCGCCGTCGGCGATCGTCAACGTGTGAATGGGCGGCGTGAAGTACCAGTTCACGGCGAACGATCCGGCGACCGCGGCGACCAGCGCCGGCGCGAGTCCCCCGATCGCGGCGTCGACGATGACGAACAAGAGGTAGAGGACGATCACGGTCTGCAATCCGATGTGCTCGCGGATCTGCGACAGCGCAAGTGTGAGCACCGGCAGCCCCACCAGGGTGAGAAGCCACGCGAGCTGGCGCCGCCGGGGCGCGAGCGGTGACGCGCCGGCGGGGCGGACGGGGGAGAGCCGTCTCGAAGGGAGACGGCTCGTGGGAGATCACGTGCACATCGATCGTCCCCGAGAGCCGGATCACTCGATTGATCACAGAGCCATGGGTGAGCTCGTTCCAACGGTTCTGGCGGCTGCTCCCGAGGATGAGCTGTGTCGCGTTCTCCGCCGCGGCGAAGTCGACGAGCGCGGCGGCGACGTCGCTGCCGGCCACCTCGTGGTATTCGCCGCCGACCTCCTCGAGCAGCTGCCGGTGCTCTGCGAGCAGCTCGGTGCCCGACCCCGCCAGGCCGTGCTCGCTGCGGGCGTGGACGCCGAGCAGCTCGCCGTGCGCTCGCTGTGCGATGCGCGAGGCGCGCCGGATGAGGTCCTCGGTTCCGGGCGCGCCCGTGATGGCGACGACGACGCGTTCACGCGTCTCCCACGGCTGGGTGATCCCGTGGCGGGCGCGGTAATCCTCGAGCGCGACATCGACCTGGTCCGCGACCCACAGCAGCGCGAGCTCTCGAAGGGCGGCGAGGTTGCCCTCTCGGAAGTAGTTCGTCAGGGCGGCGTCGATCTTCTCGGGCGCGTACACGTTGCCGTGCGCCATGCGCCGCCGCAGCGCTTCGGGCGTCATGTCGACCAGCTCCACCTGGTCGGCCGACCGGACGATCGCGTCGGGGATCGTCTCGCGCTGCACGATCCCGGTGATGCGCTCGACCACGTCGTTGATCGATTCGAGATGCTGGATGTTGACGGTCGAGATGACGTCGATGCCGGCGTCGAGGAGCTCGTTCACGTCCTGCCACCGCTTGGTGTTCCGCGAGCCGGGAGCGTTGGTGTGGGCGAGCTCGTCGACGAGGGCGACCTCCGGGTGGCGTGCGAGGACGGCGTCGACGTCCATCTCCTCGAACGTTGCCGACCGGTACTCGTGTGAGGTGCGCGGGACGACCTCGAGGTCGCCGATCTGCTCGGCGGTGCGGGGGCGTCCGTGGGTCTCCACGTAGGCGACCACCACGTCAGTGCCACGCTCGCGGCGACGATGGCCCTCGTTGAGCATCGCGTACGTCTTGCCCACGCCGGGGGCGGCGCCGAGGTAAACGCGCAGGGTGCCGCGGGCCATGCGCCCAGTCTCCCGCTACCGGGCTTCGTCGAGGGCGAGGTTCAGCTCCAACACGTTCACCCCATCCTCCCCGAGGAAGCCGAACGTTGCCTGCTCGGTGTGGTCGTCGACGAGCTCCAGCACGAGGTCGACCGGGAGATCGCGAGCGGCCGCCACGCGCGGCGCCTGAAGTCGAGCGTTGGCGACCGAGATGTGCGGATCGAGGCCCGACCCTGACGACGTCACCGCGTCGACGGGCACCGCTGTGTCGTGGGCGAGCCCGTTTTCCGCCCGGTACGCCTCGACTCCGTTCGCAACGTTGTCGAGAAGCGTCTCGTTGGTGGGCCCGAGGTTCGACGCACTGCTCGCCATGGCGTCGTACCCGTCGCCCGCGGCGGACGGTCGAGAGTGGAACCACTCGTCGCCGTCGAAGGCCTGACCGATCAGGCGAGACCCGACGACCTGGCCGTCGCGCCGTGATCAGCGAGCCGTCGGCCTCATCATTGAAGGCCGCCTGCGCGATGCCCGTGATCACCAGGGGATACACGAGCCCGAGCAACACGGTGAAGACGAGGATCGCGCGGACTGCCGCAATGAGCTGGGCGCGCATGTCAGCTCACCCCCAGGGTGGTGATGAGGATGTCGATGGCCTTGATGCCGATGAACGGCACGATGAGCCCCCCGGCGCCGTAGATCAGCAGGTTGCGACGCAGCACCTGCGCCGCGCCGGCCGCTCGGAAGCGCACTCCCCGCAGCGCGAGCGGGATCAGCGCGACGATCACGAGGGCGTTGAAGATCACCGCCGACAAGATCGCCGACCGAGGGGAGTCGAGGTCCATCACGTTCAGCCGATCGAGCTGGGGGAAGACGCCGATGAACATCGCAGGGATGATCGCGAAGTACTTCGCGACGTCGTTGGCGATCGAGAACGTCGTCAACGATCCGCGGGTGATCAAGAGCTGCTTGCCGACCTCCACGACTTCGATGAGCTTCGTCGGGTTCGAGTCGAGATCGATCATGTTCCCGGCCTCTTTGGCCGCTTGCGTTCCCGTGTTCATGGCGACGCCAACGTCGGCCTGCGCCAAGGCCGGGGCGTCGTTCGTGCCGTCGCCCGTCATCGCGACGAGCCGACCGCCGGCCTGCTCGCGGCGGATGAGGGCCATCTTGTCCTCCGGAGTGGCCTCGGCCAGGAAGTCGTCGACTCCTGCCTCTTCGGCGATCGCGGCGCGGTGAGCGGATTGTCGCCGGTGATCATCACCGTGCGGATGCCCATCGCGCGCAGCTGATCGAAGCGCTCGCGCATCCCCGTCTTCACGACGTCCTTCAGCTGGATCACGCCGAGCACCCGCACGAGACTCGTGCGGTCGTCGGCCTCGGCGACGACGAGCGGCGTGCCACCTTCGGTGGCGATCCCGTTGGCGATCGTGTCCATCGCGCTCGGCACGATGCCGCCACCCTCCCCTTCGACCCACCGGCGGATCGAGTCCGCTGCCCCCTTGCGGATCCTCCGGCCGTCGAAGTCCACGCCGCTCATGCGCGTCTGGGCGGTGAATGGCACCAACGTCCCGCCGTCGATCGACCGCGCCCGGAGGCCGTAGCCGTCCTCCGCGAGCACGAGGATGGAGCGGCCTTCGGGTGTCTCGTCCGCGAGGCTCGAGACCATCGCGGCGTCAGCCAGCTCCGGTTCGAGCACGCCGGGCATGGGCACGAAAGCGGTCGCGTGGCGGTTCCCCAGCGTGATGGTGCCGGTCTTGTCGAGGAGCAGCGTGGCCACATCGCCGGCCGCCTCGACCGCGCGGCCGCTCATCGCAAGCACGTTGCGCTGCACCATGCGATCCATGCCGGCGATGCCGATCGCCGACAGGAGGGCGCCGATCGTCGTCGGGATCAGGCACACGAGCAGCGCGATGAGCACCAGCACGCTCTGCTCCTCGCCCGAGTAGATCGCGTAGGGCTGCAGCGTCACGACCGCGAGCAGGAAGATCAGGGTGAGGCCCGCGAGCAGGATGTTCAGCGCGATCTCATTCGGGGTCTTCTGGCGAGATGCACCCTCGACGAGCGCGATCATCCGGTCGAGAAACGTCTCCCCGGGCTTGGCGCTGATCTCGACGACGATCCGATCGGACAGGACACGCGTGCCGCCCGTCACCGCGGAGCGGTCGCCGCCGGACTCTCGGATCACCGGTGCCGACTCGCCCGTGATGGCGGATTCGTCCACGCTCGCGATCCCGTCCACCACCGTGCCGTCGCTGGGAATCACGTCACCGGCCTCGCACACGACGCGGTCGCCGACTTGTAACGTGGCGCTCGCCGCGTCCTCGATCCGGCCGTCGGCTCGAACGACATGGGCGACGGTGTCCTGGCGTGCGGCCCGAAGCGTGTCCGCCTGCGCCTTGCCTCGTCCTTCCGCGACCGCCTCGGCGAAGTTGGCGAACAACACCGTGATCCAAAGCCACAGCGCGATCAGCCCGGCGAAGACGTTCTCGGCTGTCGTCGACGACGAGAAGTCGCGCACGAAGAGCAGCGTCGTGAGCACACTGCCGATCTCCACGACGAACATCACGGGGTTGCGCACCATCAAGCGCGGGTCGAGCTTGGCGATGCTGTCGCGAAGCGCGCGTCGCACGATCGCGGCGTCGAGAAGCGACCGCGCGCCTGCCGGCCGGGAGCGGGTCTTGGCAACCGGCGAACCCAGGCGCGGTTCGACGGTCGGGGTGCTCAGAGGCTGTTCCTTCACAGCCCCAGCCCCTCGACGAGAGGCCCGAGCGCGACGGCCGGGAAGAACGTGAGGCCGACGACGATGACGACGACGCCGACGAGCAAGCCCGCGAAGAGCGGGACTGTCCGTCGGCAGCGTGCCAGCGGATGGGGGCGCGGGCTGCTTCGCGGCGAGCGAGCCGGCAATGGCGAGCAGCGGGATGATGAGCAGGAAGCGGCCCACGAGCATCGCGAGCCCGAGCGTGGTGGTGTACCAGTCGGTGGCTGCGTTCAGCCCGCCGAAGGCCGATCCGTTGTTGTTCGCCGCGGACGTGAACGCGTAGACGATCTCTGAGAGCCCGTGCGGTCCAGGGTTGAGGATCGACGCCTTGGCCGTTCCCAGGACGACCGACACCCCGCTGAAGACGAGCGCGGCAAGTGGCACCGCCAGGATGTAGAGCACGACGAGCTTCATCTCGGCGGCCTGGATCTTCTTGCCGAGGAACTCCGGCGTTCGACCGACCATGAGGCCGGCGATGAAGACGGCGAGCAGCGCGAAGACCAGCATCCCGTAGAGACCGGCGCCGACGCCGCCCGGCGAGACCTCGCCGAACATCATGTTCACGAGTGGCACCGCACCGCCGTACGGCGTGAAGCTGTCGTGGGAAGCGATCACCGCGCCGGTGGAGGTGCCGGTCGTCGTACCCGCGTAGAGGCCAGATGTCGCTGCTCCGAAGCGCACCTCTTTGCCTTCGAGGTTGCCACCCGACTGTGTCGCGGTGAGCTCCTGGGTCACTCCGCGGTCGTCGAGCAGCGGGTTCCCGTTCGACTCGAACGTCATCGCCGCGACGACGCTCCCTGCCCAGAGCACGAACATCGCGGCGAAGACCGCCCACCCCTGGCGGCGGTTCTTGGCCATCGTGCCGAACGTGTACGTGAGCGCGAACGGGATGAGCAGGATGAGCGCCATCTGCAGGAAGTTGGTGAGCCCGTTCGGGTTCTCGAACGGATGCGCGGAGTTCGCGTTGTAGTAGCCGCCGCCGTTCGTGCCCAGCTCCTTGATCACCTCTTGCGAGGCGACGGGTCCGCCCGGGATCACTTGCGTCGCTCCGGCGACGGTCTGCGCCTCGACGCCACCGGCGAAGTTCTGCACTACTCCCTGGCTCACCAGGAAGATCGCGCCGACGAAGGCGAGGGGCAGCAGCACCCGGGTCACGGTGCGGGTGAGGTCCACCCAGAAGTTTCCGATCGTGGCCGATCGCCGCCGGACCAGGCCGCGCACGAAGGCGATCGCCACGGCCATGCCGACCGCGGCGGACACGAAGTTCTGCACGGCGAGGCCGACCATCTGGGTCAGATCGCTCATCGTCGACTCGCGGCTGTAGCTCTGCCAGTTCGTGTTCGTCACGAAGCTGACGGCGGTGTTGAACGCGATCGTCGGTGACACCGCGCCCACGTCGGTCGGGTTGAGCGGCAAGACCCCTTGCACCCGCTGCAGCAGATACAGGAAGACAATGGACGCCACGCTGAACGCCAGGACGCGAGCGGACGTAGATGGTCCATCGCTGCTCTTGCCGCTCGTCGACGCCGACAAGTCGGTAGATGCCGCGTTCGAGCGGGCCGAACACGCCGGTCTCCGGGCACGCTTCCGTCCCCGTACACCCGGGCGAGATAGCTGCCGAGCAGCGGTGTCGTGATGGCGATGACGGCGACGAGCGCGAGCAGCTGTCCCCAGGCGGCGGCGTCCATCACAAGCGCTCCGGGAACAGCAGGGCGATCACGAGATAGACGGCGATGCCGACGGCGAGCGCGACACCGATGACGTTGTCGGCGCTCACACGGGCACTTCGGTGTCGGCGTCGTCGCGTGACCGGAGAATCGCGGCGCACCCGCGTACGTACAGCGCGGCGAGCGCGAAGAAGCCGACGACGAGGAGGAGCAGGATCACGTCACGCACCGATGACGGTTCTACGACCGTCGCCAGCGGAGCCGGGGTCTCTTAGCGGGCCATTAGCGCGGCGCCCCGGAGTCTTAGCGGGACGCCGCCGGGGTATCTCAAGCCGAACGGAGATCTGGGAGGGAACGCCGATGGCGACGAGCATCCGTGACGTGATGACGCCGAACCCGGAGGTCTTGCCGGCGGCGACGAGCCTGGAGGACGCCGCCCGGTGCATGCGGGAGCGCAACATCGGCGACGTGCTGGTGGCGGACGAGACCGGGCTGTGCGGGCTGGTGACCGACCGCGACATCGTGGTGAGAGGGCTGGCCGGCGGGAAGTGGTCGGTGGAGCTGGGCGACATCTGCAGTCGCGACCTCGTGACCGTCTCCCCGGACGAGAGCATTGACGACGCGATCGGCGTGATGAGCTGGCACGCCGTTCGTCGGCTGCCTGTCGTGGAAGACGGTCGCGCCATCGGCATGGTGTCGATCGGTGATCTCGCCGTCGAGCGTGATCGCAACTCGGCGTTGGCCGACATCTCGGCCGCTCCGGCCAACCACTAGGCAAGCGTTCGAGCGCGCCGGAGATATCCTCCCGCGCTCTATGGCGACAGACGTTCAGCGAGTCGAGCGGACCGAAGGCCTCGTCGCGACGATCGTGTTGGCGTTCAGCAGTGATCCCTTCGTTCGATGGATGCTCCCCGAGCCCGAGCGATTCCTCACGCACTTCACGCGGATCACGCGCCTGCATGGCGAGCTGCACGTCGGCGTGCGGCGGTGCGTTCGGCCTTCCCGGCGGGCGCGGTGCCGCGTTCTGGTATCCGCCCGGTGTGCATCCAGACGGCCAAGCGTTCGGCGCGTTGCTCGCAGGAAGCGGGCGTCGCAAGCAGGGTCGCCCCCGTGTGGGAGCAGGTGGGCCCGTACGAGCCGGACGAGCCCCATTGGTATCTCCGGCAGATCGGCGTGGACCCCGCGGCGCGAGGGAGGGGTCTCGGGTCGGCGCTGCTCCGTGCGGGTCTCGATGAGGTGGATCGCGTCGGTGCTCGCGCCTACCTCGAAGCCACGAGCGCCGCCAGCAAGTCGCTGTACGAGCGGCACGGCTTCGTGTCGCTCCGTGAAGTCAAGGTGGGCGAGGCCCCACCCCTCTGGCCGATGGTGCGCGAGCCGCTGGTCTAGATCATGCGCGGCGGCCGGACGCGATCAGTGTGACGCCTGGGATCTCCATGCCGTTGGGCGTCGCGTAGCGCGAGAGCGCGGCGCGGAATCGATCGGCGATCGATTGCTGAGTGTCTGGTGGCAGGGCGGAGAGGATGCCGGCGAGGGGACCCGCGAGCGCGGTCGTCCGCTCCCAGTGGGCCTCGAACGATGGCGCGCGGAGGGGCGCCTCCAGATCCTCGACCACGACGCCGGACAGTCCTGCCCCGGTCAGCACCGAGCGGAGCTGCTCGGCGTCGTCGAGGGAAAACGGCCCCGGGATCCCCGGAGGCGGCACCGGGAAGCCGGTCACCTCAGTGACGGCATCGAAGAGCTCCCCGAGCCAGGGGTTTCGCGTCTCGCGGTCCCCAAACGGCGATCGCGATCCGCCCGCCCGGGTGGAGCACGCGATGCATCTCGCGCGCGGCGCGGTCGGGCTCGACCGCGAACATCAGGCCCTCGCGACAGAGGACGACGTCGTAGGTGTCGTCAGGTTGGTCGATCTGTTCGAGATCGAGGACGAGCGGTGCGCACGTTCGTCATCCCCAACTCGGAAGCGCGTTTCTCCGCGATGGTCGTCATCTCGACCGCGACGTCGGACAACACGACCTCGCCGGTCTCGCCCACGCGCTCGGCCGCCACCAGACCCACACCACCGGGGCCGCACGCGAGCTCGAGCACGCGGTCGCCCGGTTGCAGCGCGACGCGGTCGAGCATCGCCGCCGTGATCGCTCCCCCCGCTCGTCGAGGTAGTCCGCGTGCTGGGCCCAGTTCGGCGCGACGCTGGCCCAGATGCCGTGGATCTGGGTGTCGGACGGCCTCTTGACCTGCCATTTCAGCGTTCACGGCGATGTCCTCCCCTTTCATTACACTCAACGAGTATTGAATAGATTCAACGGGTGGTCAAGTGGTTGATCCCGAGCGACCCAAGCGTCGCTACGACTCGCGACGACGTCAGGCGCAGGCCGCCGAGACGCGGCGGTCGATCCTCGATGCCGCCCACCGTCTGTTCGAGCGGGACGGCTATGTCGCGACGACGATGGAGGCGATCGCAAGCGAGGCCGCTGTCGCGCTCAAGACCGTCTACGCCGCGTTCACCACGAAGCCGGGGCTCCTACGCGCGCTCTGGGACCTGCGGCTGAAGGGTGACCTGGACGACACGCCCGTCGCCGATCGTGACTGGTACCGAGCGGCGCTCGATGAACCCAACGCGGTCCGTCAGATCGGGCTCATCGTTCACAACTCCTGCGTGGTGAAGCGACGCATCGGTCCGCTGTCTGCGTGTCATCCGTAGCGCCGCCGAAGTCGACGCCGACGGCGCCGCGCTCTGGCGCCTCATCCAGTCCGACTTCTACGAGAACCAGCGCGCGCTCATCGACGCGCTCCACTCGCGAGCGGTTTGCGCGACGGGCTCGACGTCGCGACCGCGACCGACATCCTCTGGACGCTCAACCATCCCGACGTCTGGCTCCTCCTCGTGGGGGAGCGACGGCTGGAGTCCGGAGCGCTTCGAGGAATGGTTCGCCGACACTGCGGTCGCCCAGCTCGCTCGAGCGGGACGATGATGGCCTGATGGACGATGGGCTGATGGACAAGCAGTGCAGCAGTACATCGAGGCGATTCCGGCGGCGCACCGGCCGCTCTTCGATCGCGTCCACGGCCTGATCCTCGAAGTGCAGCCGGACGCCGGTGTGACGATCTCGTACGGCATCCCGACGTACAAGGTCGGCAAGGCGCGGCTCTACCTCGGCGAGTGGAAGCACGGTGTGTCGATCTACGGGTGGCAACAGGGACACGACGGCGGCTTCGTCGACCGGCATCCCGAGCTCAAGAAGAGCAAGGGGACGATCCAGCTGCGCCCTGGAGACGGCGGGCGCGGTCACGGACGACGAGCTGCGTGACCTCGTGCGCGCGGCCTTCGCGACCTGACGCCTAGCCGGCTGAGCGGGGGCGTCCGCCTCCGATCGCCGCCGTGATGCCGCCGTCGACCGGGTACGCGCCGCCCGTGATGAAGCTCGCGTCGTCGCTCGCCAAGAACGCGACGAGCTCCCCGACCTCCTCCGGACGTCCCACGTGTCCGATGGGATGGCCGGCTCCGAACATCTCGAGCATCTGCGCGTTGCCGTGCGCGGGCCCGAGGATCGGCGTGTCGATCACTCCGGGGCATACCGCGTTCACCCGGATGTTCTGCGGCGCGAGATCGACGGCCGCGGACTTGACGAGCCCGATCACACCGAACTTCGTCGCGCAGTAGGTGCCCATCGCCATGCCGCCGTTGAGGCCCGCACCCGACGACGTGACCACGATCGAGCCCCCGCCGGCGCTGGCGATCGCGCCGACCGAACGACTGCATGCCGAGGAGCACACCGCGCAGGTTGACGGCCATGGTGCGATCCCAGTCGTCGAGGCTGATGTCGAGCACACCGCCCATCGTGGCGATGCCGGCGTTGAGGTGGGCGACATGCAGCGGGCCGAGCTCCGCACTGATCGCCTTGGCAGCGGCATTGTTCGAGTCCGGGCTGGTGACATCGAGCTCGACCGCGATCGCGGTGCCCCCGCTCTCGGTGATTCCTTTCGCGGTCGCTTCGGCGCGCGCGACGTCGAGATCCGCGCACGCCACACGGGCGCCGTGCCGCGCGAGCACTGCCGCGGTCGCTGCTCCGATCCCCGAGCCGGCGCCAGTGACGACCGCCGTCTTCTCCTCGAGCCTGCCCATGTGTGCCTCCTCCGTCGTGACCGACCGGAAGGTTGTCACCTCGTGATGGTCAGTGCTTCGGCCCCGCGAGGGCGATCTGCACCGGATCGCTGTAGTGGCTGCGCCCCTCGACGTCCGCGACGTAGAAGCTCACGTCGACCGACGCTTCCTCCACGTCGTAGAGCGCCTGCCAGAAGGTGCGGGCTCCCTCGACCGGCGCTTCGAAGCGGACGGCGGCGAGGTGGTCGCGGATGTCGCCGCGATCGACGACGGCGCCGGCGTCCATCGCGGCGTGCAGCGTCTCCCAGCGGTGGTAGGTGAGCGCGGCCGTGCCGATCGGCCCGGTCTCGACCGGCAGCTCGTGACGGGTCGGGCCACCGGTGCAGCAGGTGGTTCGTGCACACGAGCCGCCCGTCGACGCGAGCGTCGGCGTCGACGATCACCTCGTCGGTTGCGGCGCGGCGAGTGCTCCCACACGAAGGACGCGCCGGAGCGGTCGGCGACCACGAAGTGGCACGGCGTGAAGAAGTAGTAGTGCTTCGCGAGCAGGAGCGCCGCCTTGGCCTCGTCGACGGTCGCGCAGGTGTCGAGCAGGTAGCGGACGACCTGCTGCTCGGCCAGGCCGACCTGCGGCGTGCCGGTCGGCTCGGGCTCGGGAGTCTCGTTGTCGGCGAGCAGGGCGACGGCGAGCCCGGCCTCGTTGATGCCGTCCATGGCGCCCATCAGGTCCATGATCCCGATGACGATCGAGGCGTAGCCGTCGTCGGGGTGGAGCTCGATGACCCACGGGTCGGCGGCGAGCGGCCGTTCGCCGGGCAGCGGCGGGAGGCCGACGATCTGCGGTGAACGTGGCGGTGGGGAAGTCGAAGTTGCGCGGCAGCAGGCCGTGGCCGTCCTTCGTGCATCGCCGGGGGATAGAAGGCCACCGAGCAGCCGGCGGGGAGGTCGTAGGTGCCCAGCCAGTCGAAGCGCGACGCGTCGGTCGTCGGCGTCGACGGCCGAAGTGGTCGGCGACGCCCGTGCTGCGTTCGAGCGTGCGCCGGATGGTGGAGTCGCGAACCAGCGCCGACGGGCCTGCTCGCGCTGGGATCGTCGACGGGGCGGGGCGCGGCGGCGGCGCCGTGGGCGACGGACGCCGCCTGCGGCGAGGGCGCGGCCGATCTCGCGTTGCGTGCCGGCGACCCGCAGGTGGCGGACGGTGAGGAAGTCGTCGGGCCGCCTCCGGCGACGTGTCGTGAGCTGGCGTTCGCATGACGTTCCTCCATATAGTGCGAGTTCGTAGTACAATGTAGATAATGCGAGATCGCAGTACTTCTGTCAAGCCATCCGTGGACTCTGCCGGCCGGGCGACGAACGTGCTGTTCGACGTGTGGCTCGTGTCGCGAGCGACGACCGGCGTCGCTCGACGCGGCGCTGGCACCCTCGGGGCTCACCGCGGACGAGTTCGGGATCTACTCGGTGCTCACCTCGGCGGAGACGATGACGCCGTCCGAGCTCGCCCGCTGGATGTCGGCGCCGCCGACGACGGTGTCGAGCTACGTGAAGCGCTTCGAAGCGCGCGGCCACGTCGAGCGGCTGCGCAACCCCGACGACGGCCGCTCGTACGTGCTGCGGCTGACGCCAGCGGGGCGGCGGGCCCATGCGGCGGCGGGCGCGCAGTTCGCCCCCGTCCTCGAACGAGTCGTGCGAGCGCTCGGCAGCCGCGAAGCGTCAGTGCGCCGGTCGCTCGCCCTCCTCGACGAGGCACTCCGCGACGAGGAGTGACCCGCTCCGAGTGGACCCGGTTCGGCCACGCTGACGGCATGGATCTCACTGGTCACGCGGTCATCGTCACTGGCTCGTCGAGCGGCATCGGCGCCGCCATCGCCCGTCGGCTCGACGCCCTCGGCGCCGGAGTCGTCGTGAACTCGGCCACCTCGGTCGAGGCCGGGAAGGCAGTAGCGGCCGAGCTGCGCGATGCGGTCTACGTCCAGGGCGACATCGGCGATCCGGCGACCGCCACGCGCTCGTCGACGCGGCGCAGTCGCGGTGGGGGCGGCTCGACGGGCTGGTCAACAACGCCGCGGTGACCGTCAGCGTGCCGCTCGCCGACCTCGACTCAGTCGAGGTGTCGCACTGGGAGAAGGTGCTGCGCACCAACGTCATCGGCACGTTTCTGGTCAGCCAGGCGTGCCTGCCGCTTCTGCGCGAGGCCGACGACGGATGGATCGTCAACATCACCTCGCTCGCCGGGACGCGCCAGACGGGCAGCTCGCTGCCGTACGCGGTGTCGAAGGCGGCGGTGAACCACATGACGACGCTGCTGGCGAAGTTCGCCGGAGGAAACGTGCGGGTGAACGGCGTCGCCCCCGGGCTGGTGGACACGCCCTGGACGGCGGACTGGCATGACCGCCGCGAGGCGGTCACCGCCACCGCGCCGTTGCACCGCGTCGCCACTCCCGACGACATCGCCGAGGCGGCACTGGGGCTCATCGCGAGCCGCTACGCCACCGGCTCGACGTTGATCGTGGACGGCGGCCTCGGCCTCATGGTCTGAGGGCGCCAACTTTCGCTTGACTCGCACTCAAATCAATGGTTGAGTGGCGGTCAAATGAAATCGACACGCACGTACACCATGAGCAGCCAGAGCCGATGCGGTCACGGAGACAAGAGAGCGAATTGCCCGCTCCGCCGATCCAGCTTCTGCTCGAGCAACTGGTACGAGGACGTCACCCTGGCGGCGATTGCCGCAGCCGCCGGTGTCTCGCACCAAACGGTGCTCAACCACTTCGAGTCGAAAGAGGGCGTCGCACTCGGCCGCGACCGAGATCCTCAAGGCCGAGACGAGCGCACGCCGCGGCCGGGCGCCGTCCGGACGATGTCGCGGGCGCGGTGCATGTGCTCGTCGACGAGTACGAGCAGCTCGGTGACGCGAACGTCCGGTGGGCGGTCTCGGCGGAGCGCCTCGGGCGTCTTGCGCCGTTGATGGACGAGGCCCGAGCCTCCCATCGGCAGTGGCTCGGGCACGGTGTTCGCTTCGGGCTGCCGCGACAGCGCGTCCGAACGCCGGCGTGCGATCAACGCGCTCCACGTCGCCACCGACGTCTACACGTGGAAGCTGCTTCGCCGTGACCTCGGCCTCACCCGCGCCGAGACAGAACGCACGATGGTCGAGCTCGTCAAAGGCGTGCTCTCCGACAACGATCCAGGAGGAAACCAATGACCACCCCGCCGCTCACCTATCTCGCCACGCTCGTCGACGGCGGGGGCACCGTGCCCCCGGAGCTCGGCGGCCGTGCGGCAGCTCGTCGAGCGCGGGCACGACGTGACGGTCCTCGCCGAAGACTCGATGGAGCACGAGGTCATGGCCACCGGTGCGACGTTCCGCGTTGGGCGACCGCGCCCAACCGCGCCGATCGGTCGGAGGAGAACGATCCCTACCGCGACTGGGAAGTGAAGTCACCGATGAAGCTGTTCGAGCGCCTGCTCGACGCGCAGTTCATGGGGCCGGCCGCGCGGTATGTGGCGGACGTCCAGCAGGCCGTCGCCGAGCATCGCCCCGACGTCGTGTTGTGCTCGCAGTTCGCGTTCGGTGCGATGGTCGCGGCGGAGGCCGCCCGCATCCCGTTCGTGGTCTTCATGCCGAACGTCTACCTGCTCCCCGCCGAGGGCATGCCGCCACTCGGCATGGGATTCAAGCCGGCCAAGGGCGTCGCGGGACGGCTCCGCGACCGCGTCATCGGTGGGTTCACGACGCGGTCTGGGACAAGAAGGGCCTCCCGCGGCTTGAACGCCCTGCGGGCCGACCTCGGGCTCGAGCCGGTCGCGCACTTCTGGGATCAGGTGCATCAGGCCCGACGTGAGCTCGTCATGACGTCCGCGGATTTCGACTTCCCGCGCGAGCTGCCGGCGCCCGCTCGCTACGTCGGCCCGGTGCTCGACGATCCGACATGGGTCGAGCCGTGGTCGCCGCCGCCGGGCGACGAGCCGCTCGTGCTCGTGGCGCTGTCGTCGACCTTCCAGGATCAGGGCGCGACCATCCAGCGCATCATCGAGGCGCTCGGCGCGCTGCCGGTCCGCGCGGTCGTGACCGACCGGCCCGGCGCTCGATCCGGCGACGCTTGCCCGCTCCCGCCAACGTCTCGATCGTCGCCGTCGGCGCCGCACAGCGAAGTGCTGAAGCATGCCGTTGTCGTGATCACCCACGGCGGTCACGGCACGGTCGATCAGGGCGCTGGCCGCCGGAGTCCCGATGGTCGTGATGTCACACGGGCGGGACCAGGCGGAGAACGCGGACCCGAGTGATCACACGAGGGGCGGGTATCGCGGTGAAGAAGGGCGCGAAGCCCCCGAGAAGATCGCGGCGACGGTGCGCACGATCCTCGGCGACCCGAGCTATCGCATAAACGCCGGAGCGTCTCGGCGAGGCTGTCCGTCGTGATGCCGCTCCGCAGCGCCCTCGTGCAAGAGCTCGAGGCAGCCTCGGACACGGAGCTACGTGAGCTCGAAGCCGGCGTAGCCCTCGGCGGCGACGGCCTCGCACCGTTCCCGGAACCGCGGGAAGCCACCGGTATAGAGGAGCACCGAGCGTTCACCGGCCGGCACGCTCGCCGACGTCTTCCCGGTGAACCACGACTCCACCTTCGAGAAGAGCATGCGCTCCGCGGCTTCGTGCACCTCGGCGGTCCACGCTTGTTGTGCCTCGGCCTCGACCGCGACTCGGGTGAGGCCGAGGTCGAGACATGTGTCCGAGCAGGTCGGCGACCCACTCGACGTTGTGCTCGATGCAACGAGGCATGTTGCAGAAGGTCGCGGCGTTGTGCGGGCCGACAAGGATGAAGAGGTTCGGGAAGTGCGTGACGCCGAGCCCGAGGAACGTCTGCGGACCGTCGGTCCACGCGTCGACGAGACGAGCGCCGCCCTCGCCTCGGATGTCGATCCGTTCGAACGGCCCCGTGACCGCGTCGAACCCTGTCGCCAGCACGATGACGTCGCAGTATGGTGTCGCCGGCCGTCGTGGTGATGCCCGACTCGGTCACCTCCACGATCGGTGTCTCGCGCGAGGTCGACGAGCTCGACGTGCGGTTGGTTGAAGACCTCGTAGTAGCCGGACTCGAGCGGCACCCGCTTCGTGCCGAAGCCATGGTCGGTGGGGATGAGCTTCTCGGCGAGCGCCGGATCGTCGATGCGCTCGCGGATCTTCTGGGCCATGAACTCGCTCAAGGTGGCGTTCGCGCGGGCGTCGACGAGCACATCGCGGAAGTTGCCCATCCAGATGCCGAAGCCCCGCTGCGCGTACAGCTCCTCGTAGAAGGCAAGCCGCTCCTCGTCGGACACCTCGAGCGCCTTGCGCCGGTCGGCGTCGTGAATGAAGCCGCCGTAGGTGTTCCGGCAAGGTCGAAGAAGTCCGGATAGCGGCCCGGATCGAGGCTTGGGTGTCGTCGTCGATGGGACCGTTGCGCAGCGGCGCGCACCAGTTGGGCGAGCGCTGGAACACGGTGAGGTGCCCGACGGTCTTGGCGAGCTCGGGAATCGCCTGCACCGCGGTCGCGCCGGTGCCAATGATCGCGACGCGGCGGCCGGCGAGGTCGAGGGGCTCGCGGGGCCAGTCGGAGGTGTGGAAGCACGGACCGCCGAACCGATCGAGGCCCGCGGATGTCGGGCACGTCGGGATCGACAGCGCGCCGACCGCCATGACCAGGAACCGGGCGGACGCGGTCGAACCGTCCTCGAGCTCGATGGTCCACTCCGCGGGCGTCGTCATCCCACCGCGCCGCCTGCACCCGAGCGTCGAACGTGATGTCGCGGCGGAGGTCGAAGCGGTCAGCGACGTGCTGCAGGTAGCGAAGCGTCTCCGGCTGCGGCGAGAGTGCTCGCTCCAGTCCCACTCGGCGAGGAGCTCGGGCGAGAACGAGTAGCCGTACGAGTAGCGCTCGCTGTCGAAGCGCGCGCCCGGGTAGCGGTTCCAGTACCAGGTGCCGCCGACATCGGAGCCCGCCTCGAAGACGTGCGCCGCCATCCGAGCTCGCGCAGCCGGTAGAGCTGATACAGCCCGGAGACACCGGCCCCGATGATGATCGCGTCGTAGGTCAAGCAACGCGAACCGTACTGCAACCCCTCAGTGGTCGGCGGCCGCCGCCATGAGCGGTCCGAGGTGCTCGGGTGAGAAGAACTCAACGGGCGACATGGTGCCGGCGACCATGCTCACGAAGTCGGACTGCGCCTCCGCGTTCCGACTGACGGCGAGCAGCACCTGCTGCACTTCCGGGGGCGGCGCCTCCATGGTGGCGAGCTGCGTCGTGAACTCGTAGATCGGCAGCGCGTGCGCATCCCGGGCCATCTGGTGCTCGGCCATCGCGTCCTCGAACGAGCGGGCGCCGGTGAAGATCTCGTCCAGCGCTGTCGAGTACGCCTCGGCATCGCAGAACGCATCGCTGATCCCCTGCGCGGTGATCGGATCCTTGTTGTAACCCGCATCGCCGATGAGCCCCCAACCAGGCCCGTAGGGCTTGCGGAAGAAGTTCGGCACTGACCCTCCGTGGAAACGGTCCTCGCGCTTCGCGCCCCGCACTCGGGCGGCGACCTCTGGTACGAGCTCGAGCGTCTTCAGGTAGTTCGCCTCGACGTCGGCCTTGTACGCGTTCGACTCGGCGTACGGCCAGCCGAGGACGAGCAAAGTGAGATCGTCATTCGTCGGCAGCATGGCCCAGCCGCGGTCAGGCCGGATGTAGGTCTCGAACCCGCTCGTCGGCAGACCGCTCCAGTAGGTGTAGTAGCTCCACTGGAGCATGGGCTTCTCGTTGTACTGCTCCGGCTTCACGACCTTTGCGATGTGCGAGTTGCGGCCGTCGGCCCCGACCACGACGCGCGCCCGTTCAACCACGCTGGTGCCGCCCGCATCGCGTCCACGAATTCCGACGACAGCGCCGTCCTCGACGACCACATCCTCGACGGTGAATGCCTCGCGGACCTCGGCGCCCGCGGCTGCGGCCGCGTCGACCAGGATCTTGTCGAGGACGGTACGGCGAGGCGCATAGGCGGTCGTGTTGCCGTCCGACGGACGAGCCGTGCCGGCGATCGTGAAGAAGCCGAAGTCGAACGAATACCCCTCGACGGGCGGACAGCCGGTTGCGACGACCTCGTCGAGGAGGCCCCACCGCTGCAACGCGGCGACGCCCGGTGCGTGGATGAGGTGGGTCGACAGCGTGTCGCTCGGGAACGTGGCCCTGTCGACGAGCAGGACCCTGTAGCCCTTGCGGGCCAGCAGCATGGCCGTCGGCGCCCCAGCGCACCGCGCCCCCACGATGATCGCGTCGTAGCTGTTGGTCATGATCGTCCTTCCCAGGCCCTTGTGATGCCCTCACCATGAGGCCGAACAGGCTCGGACGGATCGGGGAGGTCCCCTATTTCGTCACCTATTCGGGTTTCGTACGGGCCGAGTACGCGGCGGCCTCAGCCCGGCTGCGGAGGCCGAGCTTGGCGAGGATGTTCCCGACGTGGTGCTCGACGGTCTTGCGGCTGATGAAGAGGCGATCCGAGATCTCCGGATTCGACAGACCGTGCCCCACGAGGACCAGCACCTCACTCTCCCGCTTCGTGAGCACCGAGCCGCCGGGTCGCGCGACTGGCCGGCCGCACCCCGAGCGTCCGTAACATCGCCGCCGCAGCGTCGACATCCCGAGCCGCCTGCAGCTGCTCGAACGCGTCGAACGCGGCGCGTGCTTCGGCGAGCGCCACCTCGGGGCGGTCGTTCAGCAGCGCGCCGGCGAGCTCGAGCCGGCACCGCGCCACCTCCATTGGCGTCTGGGCCGCGCGCGAAGCCCGCGAGGGCGTCGCGCAAACAGGCCTGCGGATCGCCGGTGCCCAATGCGAGATGGACCCGCCCCCGAGCGAGCGCGGCCACGGCGTCCAGGTAGTCGTTGCGGTGGCTGGCGGTGCACGCCGCGAGCTGGTCCACTGACTGCTCGGCACGGTCGAGCTGGCCTGCAGCGAGATCCACGTCGACGAGCAGCGTGAGGAGAGCCGCCGCTCCGGTGCTCCTCACATCGATTTGCGCCAGCGCGCGCTCGAGGATGTCGCGGGCGCGCTCGGTCTCACCACGAGCGAGGCAGATCGCGGCAAGGGGACGCGCGGCGTCCGCGTTGGTGTTCGCGTCGATTTCGGCGAGGAGCTTCTCGGCTTCCTCGAGCCGCCCTTGGCGCACGCGCAGGTCGGCGAGCCGCACCACGGCGCCCTCCCGCAGCGACGAGCGCTGGCCGAGCCCCCACAGGCCGATCGCTTCACTCAGCGTGGCCTCCGCCTCGGGCCACCGTCCTGCCGCGGTCAGCACGCCGCCGTAGTGGGTGCGGCAGAACGCAGTGACAATGGGGAGGCTGCGGCTCACCGCGATCGCGTCGCCCATGCGGTTCCACTGATCGGCCCGATTGACGTCGTGAGCGTGCTCACACGCGGAGAAGAGCTGGCAGAACACCTCCTCCACGATGATGAAGTCGTCGACATCGCCGCCCGCAACCGAGGCGAGCGCCTCATCGAGGAGCATCATCCCCTCCTCGGTGCGGTCAGAGTGGACGAGGCTGGCGCCCAGGTAGGCGAGCGTCGCGCACTCGAGGTCGCGATCGCGGTGGCGTCGCCCGGTCTCGAGCGCAGCTCGGAATCGTGATTCCTTCAGGGAGCGGTCGCCCTCGAACATGCCCGCGTTCAACGCGACCCACCCTGCCTGCGACGAGTCGGGCGCCTCGGTGAGCATCGTCTGAGCGCGGCTCAGCCACCCGCCGCCGATAGCCCAATCCCCGATGATGGTGCCGTACATGCACGCCAACGTTCGGGCGACGCGGATCGCGCCGACTTCGTCCCCACTCGAGCGGTGCGCGGCATAGGCGCGTTCCCATTTCGCAATTGCCTCGGGATAATCGAGCTCGAGATAGGCGGCGACAGCGAGCACCTCGACGACGTCGCCGCCCGCCGAGTCGTTGATCGGAGCCACGGCGGCGCGCGCCGCCGTGGCGTCACCGCGGCGAAGGGCGGCTCGCGCCTCGGCGATCAGCGGTTCCGGAACGCTCACGGCACGATGCTCCCACCTCTTCAGTCGAGATCGCGGACGCCGACGAGCTCGATGCCCCGCCGTTCGATCACCGCGCGTACCGCGGGATCACAGAGGGCCTCGAGATCGGCGCTCCGAATCGGCTCGGCCCAGTCAGCGTTCGGCGCGTCCTCCGGCGTGATCGCCCGCAGCTCGGGCGACGACACCGCTGGGTGGGAAAGCACGAAGTGGGTACCCTCACCGATCTGCTCGAGTCGCTCGACGAACCACGCGGCGCGATCCTCGAGCGGCGCGAGGCTGAGGATGATCAGCGACGTCCAGACGTGGTGCGGCTCGAGCGGGCGATAGATGAACTTCACGCCGAACCGCTCGCAGATCGCGGTGTAGGCCCCGATCACCGACACTCCCATGTGCGGATCGACGTAGGTCAGCTGAAGGCCGAGCGCGACAGCGCGATCGGCTTGCGCGTGCGCCTCGGCGATCGCCTCGGCAGGAACCGCAGTCGCGGCTTCGTCCACGGTGCGATGGAACGTGCCGTCGGCGGCCCGCAACGACGGCGCGGGGGAGAGCGGCGCCCACCGCAGGAAGTCCCACTCACAAGTGAGCGTGACGTGCAGCCCGACCGGCAGGCCGATGCGCTTCACCATCGCCGCGCCCTCCGCAAACCACGGTGTCGGCGCCATCACCGATGTCTGTGTGAGCACCCCTTCCGTCGCCGCGAGCTCGGTGCCCTCGTTGACGGCACGGCACATCCCGAGGTCGTCGCCCTGCACCACCAACCGAATCTCGCTCACGACTCAATAGCGTAGGTAGCAGTGGACGTCGTGGTCGCCGTCGCCGGTCTCGTCAAGACGTTCGGCACGACGCGCGCACTCGATGGCCTCGACCTCACTGTGCGGCAGGGCGAAGTGCACGGGTTCCTCGGGCCGAACGGCGCCGGCAAGACGACGACGATCCGCGTGCTGCTCGGTCTGCTCCGCGCCGACGCCGGATCGGTGCGGCTGCTCGACGGGGACCCTTGGAGCGACGCCGTCGCGTTGCATCACCGTCTCGCCTATGTGCCCGGCGACGTCAGCCTGTGGCCGAAGCTGACTGGCGGCGAGACCATCGACCTGTTCGGGCGCCTGCGCGGCGACCTGGACTCCGCCCGTCGCGACGAGTTGATCGAACGGTTCGAGCTCGATCCCACGAAGCGGGCGCGTACCTACTCGAAGGGAAACCGCCAGAAGGTCGCGCTGATCGCCGGGCTCGCGTCGTCCGCCGAGCTCCTCATCCTCGACGAGCCGACGTCGGGCCTCGACCCACTCATGGAGGTCGTCTTCCAGTCCTGCATCCGAGAGGTCAGGAGCGAGGGGCGCACCGTGCTGCTCTCGAGTCACATCCTGGCCGAGGTCGAGGCGCTCTGCGACAGCGTCAGCATCATCCGCGCCGGCAAGACCGTGCAGACCGGCACACTCGACGAGATGCGCACGCTCACGCGCACCTCGGTCGTCGCCGAGACGACGAAGGCGCCCATCGGGCTCCGCGACGTCGATGGGGTGCACGGGCTGCGCATCGACGGCGCACGCGTCGAGTTCGACGTCGACACTCACCAACTCCAAGCGGCCGTTACCCGGCTGCTCGACGCGGGACTCGTGAGCCTGCAGAGCAGTCCGCCGACGCTCGAGGAGATGTTCCTCCGCCACTACGGAGACGAGCTCGCCCGCGACCTCGCTCCGCCTGACGAGCCGTGATCGCCTACGCCGGAACGAGCCCGCTCACGCGGATGATCGCCAGACGGGACCGGGTGCGGATCGCGGTGTGGGTCCTGGCGATCGTCCTCATGGTCGTGGTGAGCGCAGCTAGCACGATCGGGCTGTACCCGACTCAAGCTGACCTCGACAAGGCCGCCGAAGCATCGCGGGACAACCCGGCCGCGCTCGGCGTTCAACGGCCCGGACGTTGCTCTGGACACGATCGGAGGGCAGGTCGCGTTTCAGGTCGGTGCGATCGGCCTGACCTTCGTGGGCCTGATGAGCCTCCTGATGATGAGCCGGTTGACCCGAGGCGAGGAGGACAGCGGCCGGCTCGAGCTCGTGCGCGCCATGCCCGTCGGTCGTCACGCACCGATCGCGGCGGCGGTGTGGGTGGTCGGGGCGATGAACGTCGCGGTCGGCGCGCTCGTTGCCATCAGCCTCATCACCCTCGAGCTCCCGACGATGGGGTCGTTGATCCTCGGCGCGTCGTTCACCGCGCTCGGCCTGTTCTTCATCGGCGTCACTCTGGTTGCCGCGCAGGTGACCGAGAACCCTCGCGTCGTCTCCGGAATCAGCGGCGCGGTGCTCGGCCTGTCGTTCCTCGTGCGGGCGATCGGAGACGTGGGCGACGGGACGCTGTCGTGGTTCTCTCCGATCGGCCTCGCGCAGAAGTCCCGTCCGTACGGCGGGGACGTGTGGTGGCCCTTGCTCCTGTGCGTGGCATTCGCCACGGGCCTTGCCGCGATCGGAGCGTCGCTCGCGTCTCGGCGCGACTTCGGCGCCGGGCTGATCGCGCCCAGGGCCGGGCCCGCATCCGGGGCCCCGTCCCTGGGAAGCCCGCTCGGGCTCGCGGTGAGGCTGCAGCGTGGCGTCGTGTGGTGGTGGGCGGTCGGCGTCTTTCTGGCGGGCGTCGCGTACGGATCGATCGCCGACAGCATCGAGGACTTCATTGCTGATAGCGAGGCGCTCGAGGACATCGTTGCTCGAGTAGGTGCGGCCACGGTGGTCGACGCCTACCTCGCGACGACGCTCCTTATCCTCGCTTTGATCGGCGCCGGGTGCGGGTTGCAGGCCGTGCAACGGCTGCGGTCCGAGGAGAGCGAGCGGCGCGCGGAACCGGTGCTCTCGACCCGTACCTCGCGGTGGCGTTGGGCGGGGAGCCACCTCGCGGTCGCGTACGGCGGCACCGCGCTCGTGCTCGCCGCCGGTGGTTTTGGCGCGGGGCTGATCTACGGGCTCATCATCGGCGACCTCGGTCAGGTTGGACGCCTTCTCGCCGCCGCGCTCGCGTACACGCCTGCCGCCTGGGTGATGATCGCGATCGGAGTCGCGCTCTTCGGTCTCGCTCCACGGTGGACGATGCTGGCGTGGGCGCCGCTCAGCGCTGTGCTTCGTCATCGGCCTCCTCGGCGACTTGCTCGGCCTTCCCCAGTGGCTCGAGGACCTGTCTCCGTTCGAGCGCACACCCTCGGTGCCGGCGGTCGATCTCGCGCTCGGGCCGCTCGTCGTGATGACCATCATCGGAGTCGGAGTGACCTGGCTGGGCCTCGTGGGCTTTCAGCGCCGCGACATCGGCTGACTTACGGGCCGCCCACCGCTACGGTCCCGCTCATGCGCATCGGATTGTCAGGTGGCGCGTCGAGCGTCGAGCGAATGGTGGAACAAGCGCAGCGCGCCGAGGCCGACGGGTTCTCGACGCTCTGGTACGCGAGCGCCGTCGGTGGGGATCCATTGGTGGCCATCGCGTTCGCGGGCAAGGCCACGACTTCGATCGAGCTCGGGACGTCGGTGTTGCAGACCTACACCTGCCATCCGGTGCTTCAGGTCAATCGGGCCGCGTCGGTCACCGCGGGCATGGGACGCCCCGGCTTCATCCTCGGCCTCGGGCCCTCCCACAAGCCGCCGATGGAGGACATGTTCGGGCTTTCGTACGCGAGGCCGGGACGTCACACCGAGGAGTACCTGCAGGTGCTCTCGCCGTTGCTCCGCGGGCAGGGAGTCGAGTTCCACGGCGAGGAGTTCAACGTCGTACTGCCCGGTCCCGTGTCGCCGCCGCCGTTTCCGATGTCCGTGATGATCTCCGCGCTCGCGCCTCGCATGCTGCGCGTCGCGGGAGAGTTGACCGACGGCACCATCCTCTGGATGGCCAACGCTCGCGCCGTCGAGACCCACGTCGCTCCTCGTATCAACAAGGCCGCGGCCGGCGCCGGACGCGCTGCGCCCCGCATCGTGTGTGGGCTGCCCATCGCGGTCACCGACGACGAAGCCGAGGGACGCAATGTCGCGGCGCAGGTCTTCGCGGGGTACGGCGTGTTGGCGAACTACCGCCGCATCCTCGACATCGGCGGCGCTGATACGCCTGGCGATGCCGCCATCGTCGGCGACGAGGCCTCGGTGACGAAGCAGATCACCGCGCTCGCCGATGCGGGCGTGACCGACTTCTGGGCCGCCCCCTTCCCGGTCGGGGCCGACAGGAAGGCCAGCCGCCAGCGCACCACCGACCTCCTCAAGACGCTCGTCGCCTGACCCCCCAGCGTTCCTTGGCAAGTAACGCGTCACTGGTGACGCGTTATTGACCTGAGAACGCGACGGCGCGGTCAGATCGCCCGCAACGCGTCGGCGAGGGGCTCGAGAAGCCGCACCTCGTAGGGGCCGCGCATCGAGAAGATCGCGAGATCGACGCCGGCCTCCCCGAACGCGCGCGCCCGGTCTGCGAGCTCCTTCGGTTCTGCGTCGGCCGGCCACATGATGTGGACCGATCGCTTGATCGCGTCCTGCTCGCGCCCAATCGCCTCACAGTGCGACCGGAGCGTCGCGTCGAGCGTCTTCCACTCTTCGAGGTCAGGCCCGCCCGCGACATCCCAATGGTCAGCCCAACGGGCCACAGTGCGCAGCGTGCGCTTCGGCCCCTTGCCGCCTATGACGATCGGCAGATGCGCTTGGAGCGGCTTCGGGTTGCAGCGCGCGTCGTTGAGCTCGTAGTAGCGGCCCTTGAAGTTCGTCACCTCGTTCGTGAGCAACGACGAGATGACTTCGACCCCCTCGTCGAAGCGGTCGAAGCGCTCTTTCAGCGTGCCGAGGGGGATCCCGTAGGCGTTCGACTCGGGTTCGAACCAGCCGGCCCCGAGACCGAGGCTGAACCGCCCCGCCGAGATGTGATCGACCGTCACTGCGGCGTTCGCGGTCACCGCGGGGTGGCGGTAGTGCATGCCGTTCACCATGCAGCCGAGCCTCAGTCGGGTCGTCACGGCCGCGAGCGCGGCGAGCATCGCCCAGCTCTCGAGATGGGTGCCGTCCATCGGCGGCGTGAGAGGGTAGAAGTGGTCCATCGTCCACGCCGACTCGAAGAGGTCGATGTCGTCCGCGGCTCTCCAAACCTCGAGGAACTCCGGCCAGGTGCCGTGCTGGGGCGGGGTCTTGATGGCGAAGGCGACCATTCCCCGTACGATGTCACCTCAGCCAGAGCGCCGCAGGCGCATCCACACGGCCGGAGGGGACCCGACCTTGTCGACTGACATCGATCCGACGACCAACGCACGCGCCTTCGATCCCGATGCGCTGCGCGAGAAGTACCGCCAGGAGCGCGACAAGCGCCTGCGGCCCGACGGCGAACGACCAGTACGTCGAGGTCGTCGGGCGAGTTCGCGCACTACGTCGAAGATCCGTACGTCGAGCCGATCGTGCGCGACCCGCTGACCGACGAGGTCGAGGTCGTGATCATCGGCGGCGGGTTCGGCGGTCTGCTCGCCGGCGCCCGCCTCCGCGAGGCGGGCGTCAACGACATCCGCATCGATCGAGAAGGGCGGCGACTTCGGCGGCACCTGGTACTGGAACCGCTACCCGGGCGCGCATGTGCGACGTCGAGTCCTACATCTACCTGCCGCTGCTCGAAGAGGTCGGCTACGTCCCCAAGGAGAAGTACACCCACGCGCCCGAGATCCTGTCGCACAGCCGGGCGATCGGCGAGCACTACGACCTCTACGACAACGCGCTCTTCCAGACCGAGGTCACCGAGCTGCGCTGGGACGAGCCCACGACTCGCTGGATCGTGAGCACCAACCGCGGCGACCGCATCCGCGCCCACTACGTGTGCATGGCGAGCGGTCCGCTGCACCGGCCGAAGCTGCCGGGCATCCCCGGCATCGACCGACTTCAAGGGCCACACGTTCCACACCAGCCGCTGGGACTACGGCTACACCGGCGGCGACAGCGACGGCAACCTCACGGGGCTGAAGGACAAGCGCGTCGGCATCATCGGCACCGGCGCGACCGCCGTGCAGTGCATCCCGCACCTCGGCGAGGCTGCCGAGCACCTGTACGTGTTCCAGCGCACGCCGTCGTCGATCGACGTGCGCGCGAACCGTCCGACCGATCCGGAGTGGGCGGCGAGCCTCGAGCCCGGCTGGCAGAAGCGCCGCATGGACAACTTCAACACGCTGATCTCCGGCGGCTTCGAGGCCGAGGACCTCGTGATGGACGGCTGGACCGACATCATCGGGAAGCTGCTGATCCTGTTGCAGCAGAGCGCGAGCGGCGAGATGACCGCCGAGAGCCTCGCGACGACGATGGAGCTCGCGGACTTCGAGAAGATGGAGCAGATCCGCGCCCGCGTCGACGAGCTCGTCGAAGATCCGGAGACCGCCGAGGCGCTGAAGCCGTACTACCGGCAGTTCTGCAAGCGCCCGTGCTTCCACGACGAGTACCTCGACACGTTCAACCGTCCGAACGTCACGCTCGTCGACACGCAAGGGCCAGGGCGTCGAGCGCATCACCGAGAAGCGGCGTCGTCGCCAACGGCGTCGAGTACGAGGTCGACTGCATCATCTTCGCGACCGGCTTCGAGGTCGGCACCGAGTTCACTCGGCGCGCCGGCTACGAGCTCTACGGCCGCGACGGCCTCACCCTCACCGAGAAGTGGGCCGACGGCGCGTCGACGTTCCACGGCATGCACACGCGCGGGTTCCCGAACCTGTTCATCTTCAGCATCTTGCAGTCGGGGTTCTCGGTGAACTTCCCGCACATGCTCGACGAACAGGCGCGACACATCGGCGTACATCCTCAAGCACGCCGCCGAGAACGACATCCGCGCACATCGAGACCTCGCAAGAGGCCGAGGACAAGTGGGTGCAGACGATCCTCGATCTCGCCGATCAGCCGGATGGACTTCCTCGAGTCGTGCACGCCGGGCTACTACAACAACGAAGGGCCGCCCGAGCGAGCGCAGCAGCCGCGACGGCGTGTACGGCGGCGGCTCGATCGCGTTCACCAGGATGTGGGAGGAATGGCGCGCCAAGGGCGATCTGGAGGGCCTCGAGCTCACCCCCTGACGTACCTGCTGGCCGGGTGGCCGAGGTCACGCGCCGAATGGAACCTAAGCCGGTGTCGCCGTTGCCGCCCTGGGTCTAATGTCCGCTCGCGAGCCCCCGGACTGTTCCGGACGTGGCGGGTCACCAGCAGCAACAAGGAGTACGACTACATGGCAAAGACCGCATCTCCCGTCGACAACGGTGTCAACGTCCAAGCTCTGCTCGACGCGCGTGAGGCGCTCACCTCCGCTCCCGAAGCGGCGCAGTTCAAATGGCGCGCCTCGTGCAAGTGGGTGAACGGCACCCACAGCAGCAACTCGGTGAAGGGGTTCTTCGGCCTGGGAGCCGAGCAGAGCCACAAGACCGAGTTCTCCTTCGACGCTGACCACCCGGAGCTGTTCGCTTCTGCGGACCACGGCATCACGCCGGTCGAGTACGTGCTCGTCGGCCTCGCCAGCTGCCTGACCGCCGGCGTCGCCGCAGTGGCGCAGAACCGTGAGATCCAGCTCAAGTCGGTCTCGGCGACGCTCGAAGGCGACATGGACGTCCAGGGCATCCTCGGCATCGACAGCGACGTGCGCAACGGGTTCAGTGGCATCAAGGTGACCTACAACATCGACGCCGACGCGTCGCCCGAGGACATCAAGGCGCTCGTCGCGCAGTCGCAGAAGCGCTCGGCGGTCTACGACATCGTCACGAACCCGACGAACGTCACCGTCGAGGTCAACCCGTAGCAAGTTCGATCGGCCAGGCGAGTCCCTTGCGTTCGACCACGACGATCATCATCGGCGCGGGTCACGCAGGGCTCGCCATGAGCCGATGTCTCACGTCCCGATCCATCGACCACGTCGTGCTCGAGCGCGGCACGGTGGCAAACACATGGAAGACCGAGCGGTGGGACTCGCTGCGCCTGCTCACGCCGAACTGGCAGAGCCGCCTGCCTGACTACCGCTACGAGGGCGACGATCCCGACGGCTTCATGACGATGCCCGAGGTCATCGGGTTCATCGAGTCCTACGCGAAGCATGTCGCCGCGCCCGTCCAGACCGAGACAACCGTGACCTCGGTGACACGCAACGACGACGGCTTCATCGTGCGCACCGACCAGGGCGACTGGGCGGCGCCGACGGTCGTGCTGGCGAGCGGGCACTGCAACATCGCGCACGTCCCGACAGTGGCCGCGGCGGTGCCGCCGGGCATCACGACGATCACGCCCGTCGCAGTACCGGACTCCCGAGCAGCTCGAAGAGGGCGGCGTGATGGTCGTCGGTGCGGCCGCGACGGGGATCCAGCTCGCGGACGAGATCCAGCGATCCGGCCGGCCGGTGACGCTCGCGGTGAGCGGGCACGTGCGCTCGCCCCGGGTGTACCGAGGGATGGACATCCAATGGTGGATGGACGTCACCGGCCTCAACAACGAGCGCTACGACGAGGTCGACGACGTGACCCGGGTGCGCAAGCTCCCGTCATTCCAGCTCGCCGGCTCGCCTGATCGCCGCACGATCGATCTCAACGCCCTCACCGACGTCGGCGTGCAGCTCGTCGGCAAGTTCGCGGGCATCAACGACGGCAAGGCGCAGTTCTCGGGCTCGCTGCGCAACCAGTGCGCGATGGCCGACCTCAAGCTCGGCCGTCTGCTCGACACCATCGACGAGTGGGCGGCGACGAACGCGCTCGAGCGCGAGGTCGAGCCGCCGCAACGCTACGAGCCGACCCGCGTCGACGACGACCCGCTGCTCGGGATCGACCTGCGGTCGGGCGCGATCAAGACGATCATCTGGGCGACGGGCTTCCGGCCCGACTACTCGTGGCTCGACATCGACATCGTCGACCGCAAGGGCTACATCCGCCACGACGGCGGCGTGGTCACCGAGGCACCCGGTCTGTACCTGATGGCCATGCCGTTCCTGCGGCGCCGCAAGTCCACGCTGATCGACGGCGCCGCCGACGACGCCACCGACCTCAGCGACCACCTCGCGTCGTATTTGGCGCGAGGCCCCGCCTTCTCGCGCGAATAACGCGTCACCGATGGCGCGTTATGCGCGCGAGAAAGCTGGGGTGGCGCCGGGGGGCAGGCCGATCTCGAACGCGTTGAGGGTGAACGACACGAGTGCGTAGTAGCCGACGAGCGAGACGAGCTCGACCATCCCTCGATCGCCGAGGAAGCCGTGCGCGGCGGCGTACGTCTCCGCGTCGAGGCGGCCGTCCTCGCTGAGCTGCTTCGCGGCGCGGAAGATCGCGCGCTCGTCATCGTGGGTGATGGGCGGCTCCTCGCCGCGGCCGATCGCGTCGATCACGTCGTCGCTGACCCCGTGCTGGCGTGCCATCGGCACGTGCGCCCACCACTCGAACTCGGACTTCCACCGGGCGCCCGTCGTGATGATCGCCAGCTCGAGCAAGCGACGCTCGACCGAGCTGCCCGAACGGAGATGCCAGCCGAGCTCGGCGGCGCGGCGTCCGAGCTCGGGCGCATGCAGCCACGGGTTGAATGGCCCTCGCAGTCCGCCGTCCTCGTCGATGACGGCGGAGGAGCGGGTGGAGACGATCAGGTCCCACAGGGCTCCTCCCGTCTCGTCGAGCTCGTCGCGGCGGAGGGCAGGAAGTCGGCTCATGCCGCGATCATCGCGAACGCTCGGATGGGAAATGTCCCGAATCCGCTCACCTTCGGCGGCACCGCGAAGAAGCGCGCGCCCTCGTCGGGCAGCTCGCCGAGGTTCGTGAGGTGTTCGACGATCGGGACACCGGCGCCGAGCAAGCCGTGGTGTGCCGGTCGGCGCAGGTTCGCCATCGAGTCGATGTTCACCGAGTCGATGCCGGCCAAGCGTGACCCCACGGATGAGCAGCTCGTCGACCACCGCCGCGGTGAGGTGGGGCGCGGGCTTGCCGTAGTCCTGCGTGCGCCAGTGGCGATCCCAACCGGTGTGGAACAGCACCGCCGCGCCCTCGAGCGATGCCGACGGCAACGCGTCGACGCCGATGCCTCCCGCCGTGCCGTCGCAGCGCACGACGACCGCGGGCAGATCGGCCACCTGGGCGAGCGCGAGCCCGGCAAGGTCAGCGCCCTCCGCGTAGAAGTGGAACGGGCTGTCGATGTACGTCCCCGTGTTCGCCACCATGTCGATTCGCCCGATGTGGAACGAGACGCCAGCTTCCAACCGCTGAGCCGTCTCCTCCCGGCCGAGGTGCGTCGTGATCGTCGGGCCGGGCAGACCCGGATAGGTCGTCATCCCGTCGACGATCTCGTGGCTGAGATCGATGAGGCGTGCCATTCGAAAACTCTAAGGTCGCCGCCTGGGCGAGACTGTCGGCGATGAGTGAGCGGGTGCCTTACCTCAACTCCCGCCTGCAGGGATTCGGCACGACGATCTTCGCCGAGATGTCGGCGCTGGCCACCGAGACTGGCTCGATCAACCTCGGGCAGGGCTTCCCCGACACCGACGGGCCGCCCGAGGTGATGCAGGAGGCGATCGACGCGATCCGCCGGGGCGAGAACCAGTACCCGCCGGGGCCGGGCACGGCCGACCTGCGCAACGCCATCGTCGAACACCAACGGCACTGGTACGGGCTCGGGCACGACCCGGACACCGAGGTGCTCGTCACCGCGGGCGCGACCGAGGCGATCGCTGCATCCCTGCTTGCCCTTTGCGAGCCGGGCGACGAGGTCGTCGCGTTCGAGCCTTACTACGACTCGTACGCGGCCTGCATCGCCATGGCCGGAGCGCAACACCGGCTCGTGCAGCTTCGTCCGCCGAGCTACACGTTCGATCCCGCAGGCGCTCCGCGACGCGGTGACGCCGCGCACCCGGCTGTTGCTCATCAACTCCCCGCACAACCCGACCGGGAAGGTGCTGTCGCGGGAGGAGCTCGAGACGATCGCGAATGTTTGCGTCGAGCACGATCTCATCGCGGTGACCGACGAGGTGTACGAGCACATCGTCTTCGACGGCGAGCACATCCCACTCGCGACGCTGCCGGGGATGCGAGATCGCGTGCTCACCATCTCCTCGGGCGGCAAGTCGTTCTCGTGCACCGGCTGGAAGATCGGATGGGTCTGCGGTCCCGCCGCGCTCGTGCGTGCGGTGCGCACCGCCAAGCAGTTCCTCACCTATGTGAACGGAGGGCCTTTCCAACCTGCGATCGCGGTGGGACTGCGTTTGCCCGACGACCGCATCAACGCACTCGGGCTCGAGCTCAAGGAGAAGCGTGATCGCCTTTCCGGCGGGCTTGGCGAGCGCGGGGCTCACGGTGTTCCCACCGTCGGGCACCTACTTCGTGACGGTCGACATCCGCTCGGTGGGCGAGGACGACGGCTACGCGTTCTGCCGCACACTCCCGCGCGCGCTGCGGAGTGGTCGCGGTGCCGAACGTCGTCTTCTACGACGACGTCAGACGCGGGGAAGCCACTCGTGCGCTTCGCGTTCTGCAAGAAGATGGATGTGATCGACGAGGCCGTCGAGCGGCTCCAGAAGCTGAACCGGTGAGGGGGATGCGGTGAAGGTCGCAGCGATCCAGCACGACATCATCTGGGAGGACCCGCCTCGCGAACTTCGCCCATCTGGCGCCGATGATCGGTGAGGCAGCGGCCGCCGGCGCCCGGCTCGCCGTCCTCGCCGAGATGTACTCGACCGGCTTCTCGATGGCCGCCGAGCGCATCGCCGAGCCGACGGACGGACCGAGCACCGAGTTCCTGGTCGAGCAGGCCGCGACGCACGACATGTGGGTGTGCGGATCGCTGCCCGAGCGAGCGCCGGGCGAGCGACGGCCTTCGAACTGCCTCGTGCTCGCGGGTCCCGACGGCACCGTGCACCGCTACCGCAAGATCCATCCGTTCTCGTACGCGGGTGAGCACGAGCACTACGCCGCGCGGCGACAAGCACGTCACGGTGATGGTCGAGGGCGTGAGGCTCAGCCTGTTCGTTTGCTACGACCTGCGGTTCGCCGACGAGTTCTGGGCGGTCGCGCGTCGACACCGACTGCTACGTGGTCGTCGCGAACTGGCCCTCGCCGCGCCGTGAGCACTGGCGCACGCTGGCCCGAGCGCGCGCGATCGAGAACCAGGCCTACGTCGTGTGCGCCAATCGAGTCGGGTCGGGCGACGGCCTCGACTACGCGGGCGACAGCGCACATCATCGATCCGATGGGCGTGGTCACCGAGGCGGCCGAGTCGACCGAGGCGGTGCTCATCGGGGAGGTCGATCCCGACGGTCGTGGCGGACACGCGCGCCCGCTTCCCCTTCCTCGTCGACCGAAGAACCTAGGAGGCGTCGTGCTGCGCACACCGCTGTGCGATCTGCTCGACATCGAGCATCCGATCATCCAGGCCGGGATGAGCACATACACATCGCCGGCGCTCGTGGCCGCGGTGACGAACGCCGGAGGTCTCGGCAGCCTCGGGGTGTGGCGCCGTGAAGTAGGTGACCTCGAACGTGATCTCGCCGAGCTTCGAGGACTCACGGACGGGAAGTTCGCACTGAATCACGTAGTCCCGCGAGCTGAACGACGCAGCGTTCACCCTGAGCCTCACGGCGCGGCCTGCGGTGATCTCATTCGCGCTCGACGACGCCGGCGAGCTCGTCAAGCGCGTGCACGACGCGGGCAGCCTGGCGATGCAGCAGATCACCACCGTCCGTCAGGCCGAAGAAGCCGCGGCGCTCGGCATCGACATCCTCGTCGCCCAGGGCGGCGAAGCGGGCGGCTACGGCGGCGTCGTGGCGACGCTCGCGCTCGTGCCGCAAGTCGTCGACGCGGTGCATCCCATTCCGGTGGTCGCGGCCGGGGGTATCGCAGATGGGCGAGGGCTCGCGGCTGCGCTCGTGCTCGGCGCCGCCGGCGTCAACATCGGGAGCCGCTTCCTCGCCTGCGAGGAGGCGCCGATCAGCTCGGCATGGAAACAGGCGCTCGTGGAGGGATCTTCGGAAGAGTGGGTGCAGGTCGAGTTCCTCAACGTCCTGAGCCCCAATCCCGGGGTCACCGGCTATGGCACTCGCGTGCGGACTCGTCGCAACGACTTCACCGAGAAGTGGGAACAGCGGCGCTCGGAGCTGCCCGAGGTTGCCCCGGAGCTCGTCGGCGAGCTCACCGAGGCTGGCAAGGAAGGCGTCGACCTCATGATGGTCGGTGGGCAGAGCGCGGGGATGATTCGCGACGTGCTGCCCGCGGCCGAAGTGGTTCGCCGTCTCGTGGCCGACGCTGAGGCCGCTCTCGCCGCGGGCGCTGCGCTGCGTACAGCTTGAGGTGACTTCAGCCGACCTGAGTCAGTTGCTCGACGCCGATGCCACCGCCCAGGCGGAAGCCGTTCGCGGCGGCTCCCTGAGCGCGGACGAGCTCGTACAGGCTGCGATCGAGCGCACCGAAGATCGCAACGCCGGGATCGGCGCCGTCGTGTTCACTCGCTACGAGGAAGCGTTGCGCGAAGCGGGCACCGCCACCGGACCATTCGCCGGCGTCCCGATCATGATCAAGGACGCCGGCGAGGAGATTGCCGGGTGTCACTACGCGATCGGTACGCCAGTGCTCAAGGCAATCGGCTATCGCTCGACGCGCACGACACCGCTCACAAGTGCATTGCAAGCGCTCGGCTTTGTGGTGATCGCGAAGACCAACGTCCCCGAGCTCTCTGCCGGCAACACGACCGAGCCTGCGGCGTTCGGACCGACTCGGAACCCGTGGGACGTGACGCGCACCGCCGGCGGTTCGAGCGGCGGGTCGGCCGCCGCCGTCGCTTCGGGGATGGTCGCGGTCGCACAGGGGAGTGACGGCACCGGCTCATTGCGCTACCCCGCGAGCGTGTGCGGGGTGCTCACGTTGAAGCCGAGCGTCGGGCGGACGCCGGTGACAGTTCCGCTCAGCGACGACCCGGGACTCTGGACCGCGTTCGTCCTGACCCGCACTGCCCGCGACCTGACGGCCGTCTACGTCGGCCTGGTTGGCGAGGACGCGCCTCCCGCCCCCCGATCGCTGCGGGCTGGCCTCCTCGATCACGACCCGATGCTGGGCGCGCCCGTCGATCCGTCGTGTCGCGACGCAGTGCAACGCGCCGGCGCGCTCCTGGAAGGGCAGGGCCACCACGTCGAGGCTGCGCATCCTCGCGGCCTCGACAACCTCTTCGGTCCTATCAGTGGTGCCCTCGACACGATGATCGCTCACGCTCGCTTGACGCAGGTCCGCGCCCTGGAGCGGCTCATCGGCCGGCCCGTCGCCGAGGGCGACCTGGACCCGAGGGCGCTGCAGCAAGCGCGACGCGAGGCGCCGGTGGATGTCGAGAAGCAGGCCGAAGCACTGCACACCATCGACGCGGCAATGAGCCCACTTCGGGATTGGTGGAACGAGTTCGACCTGCTCGTGACCCCGACGATGCGCCAACCACCCTGGCCAATCGGCGAGGTCACCGGTCCTCTGCACTCCGGCGCCTTCCCGGTGCCATTCAGCTTCACCGGCCAGCCTGCGCTCTCGGTCCCGCTGCATCGCACGGACGGCGAAGTGCCTGTCGGCGTGCAGATCGTGGGCGCGCCGGGCGCCGATCGGTTGCTGCTCGACCTCGCAGCGACGCTCGAGGCGGCGTCGCCTTGGCCGACGATCGCTCCCGCTCGGTAAGGTCGGGGACCGACCGAGGGGGTTCAAGTGGAATCGTTCGATGGGTTGCTCGCGGTTGTCACCGGTGGCGGCACGGGGATGGGACGCGAGCTCGTCGTGCAGCTCGCCCGGGAGGGATGCTCGGTCGCGGCGTGCGACGTGATTCCCGAGACGCTCGCCGAGACAGCCAAGCTTGCCGCCAACGAGGCCAAGCCCGGCGTGAAGATCACGACCCACATCTGCGACGTCGCGGACGCCGCGCAGATGGACAAGTTCCGCGACGAGGTCGTCCGCGAGCACGACACCGACCACGTGAACCTGGTGTTCAACAACGCCGGCATCGGCGGCGGCGGTTCGTTCATCACGGGCAGTCGGGAGGAATGGGACCGTGTCTTTGGCATCTGCTGGGGCGGCGTGTACAACGGCAGCCGCGCGTTCGTGCCGCTGCTGGTCGCGAGCGACAACGGGTACCTCATCAACACCAGCAGCGTGAACGGCTTCTGGGCGTCGCTCGGGCCCGGCAACCCCCACACCGCCTACAGCGCGGCGAAGTTCGCCGTGAAGGGTCTCTCCGAGGCGCTCATCGAGGACTTCCGCGTCAACGCTCCGCACGTCAAGGTGGCCGTGGTCATGCCTGGCCACATCGGCACCGAGATCATCAACAACAGCCGCCGCATCATGGGAGGTAGGGAGCCCGAGGACATGACCCCGGAGGACCTCGCCGAAGCCCGCCGGCAGATGGCCTCGCGTGGCTTCCCCGCCGATTCGGCGAGCGACGACGACATCCGCAACATGATCAAGGGCATGGCGGACATGTTCCGCAACAACGCCCCGGTCTCGTCCGCACAGGCCGCCACGGTCATCCTCGACGGCGTCAAGGCCGGCAAGTGGCGGATCCTCGTCGGCGACGACGCGCACGCGCTCGACAAGGCCGTCCGCGCCGATCCCGAGGGCATCTACGGCGAAGGTGGGCTCGACCTGCAGTCGCTGCAGCGCTAGCTGCCGCCGAGATAGAGGTCCTTGTTCAGGAGGAACCGGGGGTAGGAGCCCGCGTTCGTCGGGCGCGTGTGCAGCATCAAGGGATGCATCAGGATGACCTCGCCCGCGGTCGCGGTGAGCTCGGCGACGCGCAGGGGGATGCCGTCGACTTCTTCCTCGCGATCGAAGAAGCGGGCAATCCGCTTCTCTGGCTCGCCGTCGGTGCCGAGGTCGCGTAGATACTCGTAGCTGCGCATCAGTGACTTGCGGACCTGCGCTCCCCTCGCGCCGGGCGGAGGGGGGTTCGCGGCGAAGTGCTGCGCGACCAGCCGGTGCGATCCCGTGAGGATCGTCATCCCGCCCGCGTGCGGTGCGACGTCGCCGAACATCGCGTGCACCTTGAGGCCAGAGAGAGGGGTGAGGGGGGCGGTGTAGTCGTGGTCGATGTGCCAGGCCTTCCAGGGCACGGTCCACGGTCGGAACGTCGGGAACAGGAGGAAGTACGCACCCCAATCGGGTGGCTGACGCCAGCGTCCCGCTCCGACGAGGTCGTCGATCGCCCCGAGCGTGCGGCCGCTTCCCACAGCCTTGAACGCGGCGTGACCCTTGAGGTGCTGCAGGTGCGGGGGGCTCTCGTTCAGCCAGGTGTTCCGGTCGTCGCGCTCGATGCCCTGCTTCGCGAGCTCGCGCCACACGACCTCACGCATGTCGTCGGCTTCTTCGTCCGTGAACGCGCCGGGGACCCGCACGTACCCATACGTGGCGAAGTGATCCCGGTCGGCGGGCGTCAGCACGTCGCTGACTGTGCCAGGTCGCCTCGTCGACCACCGCGGGATTGCTGGGTACGCTCCGCCCATCGCCTCCCTCGCTCCCCTCGTTCTTCCTGGTGCGCCAAGCGGTCCGCGGCCCCAAGGTCGATGACGTCGCCGCGCGGGTGAACGAGACGTTGTCGTCGCTCGACCTGGGCCAGAAGGTGCGGCCCGGCGATCGCGTGGCCGTCACCGCCGGAAGCCGGGGCATCGCGAACGTCGCGACGGCGATTGCCGCGACGGTCGCGCATCTGCGCGCGCTCGGAGCCGAGCCGTTCGTGGTGCCCGCGATGGGGAGCCATGGCGGGGGAACGGCCGAGGGGCAGGTCGAGCTGCTCGAGTCGTACGGCATCACCGAGGCGACCTGTGGCTGCCCGATCGTCGCGAGCATGGACACGGTCACCCTCGGCGAGTCCAAGCTCGGCTTCCCGATGCTGTTCGATCGAGTCGCGAGCGAGGCCGACCACGTGGTCGCTCGTGAATCGGGTGAAGACCCACACGATGTTCACGGGCCCGGTCGAGAGCGGGCTTGCGAAGATGGCGATGATCGGGCTCGGCAAGCAGGCGGGTGCGGCCGTCTACCACCAGGCCATCGTCGAGCACGGTTGGACGGCGGTGATCGACGACGTCGTGCCGGTCGTGCTCGAGAAGGGGAAGGTCCTCGCGGGGTCGCGCTCGTCGAGCGGGGCGATGAGGAGACGGCGCGTGTCGAAGCCCTCCCGGCCGAGGCGATCCTCACCGACGAACCCGCGCTGCTCGCCGACTCGCGTCGCTGGATGGCGACACTTCCGTTCACCGACATCGATCTGCTGCTCGTCGACGAGATCGGCAAGAACATCAGTGGTGCGGGCCTCGATCCCACGGTCGTCGGCCGGAAGGACTCGCTGCACATGGCCGATCCGGCCCGCGACCTGAGAGTCCGGTTCATCGCCGCTCGCAACCTCTCGGAGGACACGCACGGCAACGCGATCGGCGTCGGGATCGCCGAGTTCTGCCGTTCGCGCCTGCTGCGAGGCATGGACGTGGAAGCCACGAGGCTGAACGCGTTCACCGCCGGCGACATCGCACCGGCGATGGCGTCACTCGACTTCGAGACCGATGTCGAGATCGTCGACACCGCGCTCTCGATGATCGGGCTGCGCGCTCCGCACGAGGCCAGAGTCATCTGGATGCGCAGCACGCTCGCGGTCGACGTCGTCGCCTGTTCCGAAGCGCTGCGCGACGAGGCCGAGCTGCGCGACGACATCGAAGTGCTCACGTCGCCCGCACCCTTGCCGTTCGACGGCGAGGGGAACCTTCCCGACTTCTTGCCCCGGTCGGGCTGGTAGCCCCTTCCCCTGCGTGTGGTCACCAGCGGCCCCATGCGGCCGGCTGGTGACCAAACGGTCGGGGGAGCGCCGTTATCTTGCCGGGTCATTTGCGCTTGACGCGAAGGGGAGGTTGAATACCCGACTAACTTGATCAACTTTATAGGAGATTGCTGCCCATGAGCCCCCGCCGTACGAAGAATGTCCTGGTCACCGCCCTGGTCCTCGGGCTGCTTGCGGTCACCGCGGCATGCGGAGGCGACGACAGCGCGTCTGCGACCGGCACCGATGGCGCCTCGACGACGGGCAGCGAATCGACCGGGGAAGCGGTCACCCTTCGGCTCGGGTACTTCGCCAACGTCACCCACGCCACCCCGCTCGTCGGTGTGGCCGAGGGCCTGTACGCGGACGCGCTCGGCAGCGACGTGACGCTCGAGACGGCGATCTTCAACGCCGGTCCGGCCGAGATCGAGGCGCTCTTCGCGGAGGCGATCGACGCGGGGTACATCGGCCCGAACCCGGCCGTGAACGGCTTCGTCCAGTCGGATGGCGACGCGCTGCGCATCGTCTCGGGTTCGACATCAGGTGGCGCCTTTCTCGTCGTCAAGCCCGGCATCACGTCGGCCGCGGACCTCGCCGGCAAGGTGCTCGCCACGCCCTCGCTCGGCAACACGCAGGACGTCGCCCTGCGCGCCTACCTCAAGGAGAACGGACTGAACGCGGACACCAGCGGGGGCGGCGACGTCTCGATCCGCCCGCAGGAGAACGCCGCAACGCTCGACGCGTTCAAGGCGGGTGACATCGACGGGGCATGGGTGCCCGAGCCGTGGGCGACGCGTCTCGTCGTCGAAGGCGGCGGTGAGGTCCTGGTCGACGAGCGCGACCTGTGGCCAGAGGGCCGCTTCACGACCACGGTGCTGATCGTCAGCAAGAGCTTCCTCGACGATCATCCGGACGTCGTGAAGCGTCTCCTCGAAGGGCAGGTCGCGACCGAGGCGTTCATCGACGCCAACGAAGCCGAAGCGCAGACCATCGTGAACGATCAGATCGAGGCGATCACGGAGAAGCGGATGAACGACGAGGTGCTCGGGCGGGCCTGGACGAGCCTCGAGTTCACGAACGACCCCGTCGCCTCGTCGGTCGCTGCAGTCCGCCACCGACGCCGCCGACGTCGGCCTGCTGCCCGAGGTGCCCGACATCACCGAGCTCTTCGACCTGACGTTGCTGAACGAGGTGCTGGCGGCCGAAGGTGAACCGGCGGTGTCAGGCCTGTAGCGGGGTGCGCTCGGTCGCGACGGCGAGGACTACGGTCGTCGCGACCGAGAGGAGCGCCGATGTCGATGACCGACACGCCGGGACCCCGGATCACGGTCACCCCGAACGGCCCGTACCACGTCGTCGGCGACGTCCCGGTCGTCGTCAAAGCCCAGGTCGAGACCGAGCTCGGCGAACCGATCGCATGGGCGGTCGGACCGGAGCTCGGCCACAAGGCGCGGTACGCGCTGTGCCGGTGCGGACAATCGGGACGCAAGCCGTTCTGTGATGGCACGCACTCGCGGGTCGGTTTCGAAGCCGACGACGCGCTCCGCGAACGGCACGCGACCGAGTACCCGGGTACCGGCGTCACCCTCCTCGACGACCGCGACATCTGTGTGCACGCCGGCTTCTGCGGCACCGCGATCACGAACGTCTGGAAGATGGTGCGCAAGACCGACGACACCACAGTTCGATCGATGCTGATCGCGATGGTGGAGCGGTGCCCCTCGGGCGCGATCTCGTACTCACTCGACGGCGGTGCGACCGAGAACGAGCCTCGTCTCCGTACCGAGATCGGAGTGAACGTCAACGGGCCGCTGTGGGTCACGGGCGGCATTCCGGTCGAGGTCGGCGACGAAGGACCGCTGCCGGCGCGCAACCGCGTGGCGTTGTGCCGATGCGGTGCGTCCGGCCGCAAGCCGCTGTGCGACGGGAGTCACAAGGCGGTCGGATTCGTAGACGACCCACGCCCGAACGAGTAAGTTCACCAACAGAACTCACCGCTTCGGGAGGCGTCATGTCCAGCGACACGACCGCTGAATGGCATCAGACCGCGTGCATCCTCTGCAGCGTCAACTGCGGCATCGAAGTGCGCCTCGATGGGCGGCGCATCGAGCGCGTCCGCGGCGACAAGGCCCATCCCACCTCGCAGGGCTACACGTGCGAGAAGGCGCTTCGTCTCGACCACTACCAGAACGGCCGGCACCGGCTGACGACGCCGCTTCGCCGTCGCGACGACGGCACGTTCGAGGAGATCGACTGGGACACGGCGATCAGCGAGGTGGCGGCACGGCTCGGCGCCGTCCGCGACACCCACGGCGGCGCGGCGATCTTCTATTACGGCGGCGGTGGGCAGGGGAACCACCTCGGCGGCGGCTACGGGCGCGCGACCCGCAGCGCGCTCGGCATCACCTACAGCTCGAACGCCCTCGCGCAAGAAAAGACCGGCGAGTTCTGGGTCGACGGCCAGCTCTTCGGCCGGCCGCGGTGCCACACCACCGGCGACTACGAGCACGCCGAGGTGGCGATGTTCGTCGGCAAGAACCCGTGGCAATCGCACGGCTTCCCGCGCGCTCGCACCGTCTTGAAGGCGATCGCGAACGATCCCGATCGGGCGCTTGTGGTGATCGACCCTCGTCGCAGCGAGACGGCGGAGCTTGCCGACTTCCACCTGCAAGTGCGCCCGGGCACCGACGCTTGGTGCCTCGGTGCGCTTCTCGCGGTTCTCGTCGAGGAAGACCTCGTCGACCGCCAGTGGCTCGCCGAGCACGCCAACGGGTTCGACGAGCTCACGACCCACTTGGCCAAGGTGCCGATCGCCGAGTCGTGCGCGGTCGCGGGGGTCTCGGAGGACGACGTGCGCGCAGTGGCCCGGCGCCTCGCAGCGGCCTCGAGTGTCTCGATCTACGAAGACCTCGGCATCCAGCAGGCGCCCTACAGCACGCTGAACTCCTACCTCGAGAAGCTCGTCTACCTCGTCACCGGCAACTTCGCGAAGCGCGGAGCGATGAACATCCACTCCCGGTTCGCCAGCCTCGGCGGTGGGGGCAAGGGCGGGGGAGACCGCCGCAGTCCCGTCGGTGGGCATCGCATCATCACCGGCCTGATCCCGAGTGCGGCGATCCCCGAGGAGATCCTCACCGATCATCCCGATCGCTTCCGGGCGATGTTGATCGAGAGCTCGAACCCCGTCCATTCGCTGCCCGACAGTGCGCGCATGCGCGAAGCGCTCGCCGCGCTCGACTGCGTCGTCGTGATCGACGTCGCGATGACCGAGACGGCGCGCTGCGCGGACTACGTCCTTCCCGCGGCATCGCAGTACGAGAAGTGGGAGGCGACCTTCTTCACGCTCGAGTTCCCCCAGAACGCCTTTCAGCTCCGGGCGCCGATCTTCGATGCGTTGCCGGGCACGCTGCCCGAACCCGAGATCCACCGCCGGCTGACGCCGCGCACTCGGTGCCTACAGCGACGACGACCTCGTCGAGCTGCACGCCGCGGCGGCGCAGGGCCGCGCAGAGTTCGCTGACGCGTTCCTCAACGCGATGGTCGAGAAGCCGCATCTCGCGTCGTTGGCGCCCGTGGTCCTGTACGAGACGCTCGGTCCGACACTGGGCGAGGGTCGTGAGGGCGCGGCGGCGGTCTGGGGGCTCGCGCAGACGTGTTTGCTCGGCCAGTCGGAGTCCGTGCAGCGGGCGGGCTACGCGAACGGCGACGACCTCTTCGACGCGATGCTCGCCAACCCCTCGGGTGTGGTCTTCACGGTCGACGACTACGAGGAGACCTGGCGCCGGCTCGACACGCCTGACGGCAAGGTCAACCTCGTCGTTCCCGATCTGCTCGAGGAGCTCTCGTCGCTGCCGCCCGAAGTCGAGGTCGACGCGGAGTTTCCGTTCGTACTCTCCGCCGGCGAGCGACGCTCGTCCACCGCGAACACGATCTTCCGCGATCCGTCGTGGAGGAAGAAGGACGGCGGAGCCGCGCTGCGCATCCACCCAAGCGACGCGGAGGCTGTGGGCGTCGAAGCCGGGGGTGTCGTGCGGGTCGTCACCCGGCGCGGCGCGGTCGAGGCTCCCGTCGAGATCACCGACGCGATGCAGCCCGGGCACGTCAGCCTTCCCAACGGCCTCGGCCTTGCCTCCCACGACGACGACGGCAACGCGACGATGGACGGCGTGGCGCCGAACGAGCTCACGTCCGGCGACGAACGCGACTGGCTCGCCGGCACCCCGTGGCACAAGCACGTGCGGGCCCGGCTCGAGGCGGTGGCCTGACCATGCGCAGGACGCGCTTCGACGACTGGCCGTGCCCGATCGCGCGGACCACTGACCTCATCGGGGACTGGTGGACGCCGCTCGTGCTGCGCGACGCGTTCGCCGGCGTGCGTCGTTTCGACGATTTCGTCGCCGACCTCGGCATCCCCAGAGCGGTGCTGACCGCGCGCCTCGATCGTCTCGTCGAGGAGGGGATGCTCGAGCGCGTCGCCTACGAGGAGCGGCCGCCCCGCTACGAATATCAGCTCACCGACAAGGGGCGCGCGTTCTGGGACGTGCTCGCCGCGATGTGGCGGTGGGGTGAGGACTGGCTGTGGCCCGACGGCGGCGCCTCCGGTCAAGCTCGTGGATCGCGAGAGCGGCGACGACATCCACCCCGTGGTCGTAGACGAGCGCACCGGCCAGCGCCTCGACATCCGCCGCACGAAGATCCGGCGGCGGTAACCGGCGGCCGAATTTCCTGGCGGTATTGGGTCTCTACGACCCAGACGCGCCAAGAGAATCAGCGCTGGGGCCTCAGCGGCCGTTGTCGGAGAAGTGCTGGTAGTCCTTCAGCGTCTTCCAGTCGCCGCCCCACTCCCAGCCGATCGAGCGGAACGCGCGCACCACGACGTCGTTCGACACGATCATCCCCGGCCGGAGGTTGCCTCGGTTGAGGTAGTCCGTCGCGAGCTCGGGTAGCACCACGGCGCCCTTCACGTAGGGGTTGTGGAACGGGTTCACGTCGATCGCCAGGCCGAACGCGTGCCGCGACCACGTCGTCGTGCTTCCGGTCGACGGGCGGCACGCGAACGACGCGGTGTCATTGCCGTCGCCCGTCGGCGGTGCGGACATCTCGGCCACGCGCGGGATCCGCATCTCCTCGATCGGGAACCGCGCCGCGTGGAGCTGTCGGAACACCTCGACCATGCCCGGCGCCACGCTCGCGTGCACGAGCAGCTCGCCCGTGTGGAAGCGCCCGTCGAACCCGAAGAACGAGACCTTCACGTACCGCAGATCGGCGAGGGCGACCGGGCACGCTGGGTTCCACGTCGAGCGCGCCGCGACAAGCAGAGAGACCGGCTCGATCGACGACTCGTACCCGTCGCCCGCGGGTGGCGGCAGGTCGGTCACGGTGACGAGCCGGCGATCGACGAGCTCGGGGGGCGTCGGCTGCGCGGCCGCGAAGCCGTTCGGTCCTACCGGAAGTGCTCGGGTGCCGAGCCACGCCGGCCGCGGGTTCGCGGTGCCCGTGTCGACCCCAGCGGGCGTCGTCGTGGTGGAAACCGGCGCGCTTCCCGTTGTTCCCGCCACTGCACAGGCGCCGAACAGGCCGGCGGACGCGAGCGCGAGGGCGAACACTGCCGGGCGGCCGAGGCGGAGAGGCACCCCTCGACGGTAACCCCGCTCGGCGCCGGCCCCACGGTCAACCCTGCCGCGCTCGCCACTTCGCTCACTTGGTAGCCGCGTCAGCGAGCACGGCCATGGCCGCGTTGCGGCCGTTCAACGCGATCACCGATCCCGCCGGATGGGTCGCGGCGCCGCAGAAGTAGAAGCCGGGCACGGGGGTCCGTGCCGCGAGCCGCCGGTCCCACATCTGGTCGGGCATTGCCTCGCCCTGGAAGATGTGCCCGCCGGTGAGGCCCACCCGCTCCTCGATGTCGGGAGGACCCAGCACCTCGCAGTGCTCGAGGCATCCCTCGATGTCGGGTGCCACCGTCGCTATGAGATCGATGAACTGGCGCTCCACACTGCTGCGCTGTTCGTCCCAGGTCGAGCCCTGCAGCTCGTACGGGCCGTATTGCCCGAACACGCTCATGAGATGGCGTCCGGGTGGAGCGGGAGTGGGGTCGTAGCCGGTCTGGAAGTAGATCTCCCCGTAGCCGACGTTGACGCGGCCGTCGACGCAATCGAGAAACGCGCGCTGCGCGGCATCGAGGCCAGCCGTCACCGACACCATCGAGTGGTACGGCCACTCTTCTCCTGCGGCGGCGGTGAACGTCGGCAAGCGGGAGAGCGCCGCGTTGAACTTCATGACGGGGCTGCGGACCTTCCAGTCCTCGAGTTGTCGTCGGTAGGAGGCAGGCATCGCTGCGTCCGCCGCCATCATCGCGAGCGCGCGCTTCGGATCGGCGTTGCAGATGATCGTCGACGCTCGGATGACCTCGCCGCCCTCCAAGCGGACACCTTCGCCCGGGAGGATCTCCGCGACAGGAACTCCGCACGCCAGCATGGCCCCGGCTTCCTCCGCGGCCTCGGCGATGGCGAAGCTGATGACGCCCATGCCACCTCTCACGTAGCCCCACACGGGCCCGTGTCCATGCAGATTGCCCTGGTAGTGCATGAGCTTCACCGATGCCGTGCCCTCGTCCTTCGGGCCGGCGTACGCGCCGATGACACCCTGACCGAACAGCGCGTCCTTCAGGCGCTGATCGGCGATGTAGTGATCGAGCACATCGGAGATCGACGCGTTGAACAGGATGTCGACCATCCACTCGTCGTGTCCGATCAGCTCCTCGAGCTCCGGCCGTGTCGGTGATTCCCCGACCCATGTGTCCCGCCCGCGCGTGCGCAGCCGCTGACGCATCTCGTCGAAGATGTGCTCGTAGGCCCAATACCCGTCGATGTCGCGGCGTGAGAGCTTCATCTGCTCGAGGCTTGCCTGTGTCTTCGCATCATCGAGCCACTGCGCGAATGACCCTCCTTCTGGAAGCGGCGCCCACAGGTTGGGGTCGGCGAGATAGACCTCTAGTCCGCGACTGGCGAGGTCGAGCTCGTCGATCACCAGCTGGTCGAGAAGCCCGACCACGTAGGCGCACGGGCTGACGACGAAATCCTGGTCCGCGAAGGGCCGCTCGAGGGTGCACGCGCCGCCCAGGCGCTGGCGCTCCTCGAGCACGAGGACCCGCTTTCCGGCCCGAGCGAGATAGGCGGCGCATGTGAGGCCGTTGTGGCCGCCTCCGATGATCACCGCGTCCCACCGCATCGATGCCAGAACGCCGACGGGTTGAGGCAGACCGACTTCTCCGAGTCTGGCGGCGATCGACGACAATGAACTCCTCTCCCCTGGGCATAGTCTGCGCGCGTGGACGGCGCCCACGACATGGGCGGGATGCACGGCTTCGGTGCAGTCTCGACACATGTGGAGCTCGATGAACCGGTCTTCCATGACGGGTGGGAGGGGCGCACGTTCGGGCTCATGCTGACGACCAGCGCTAAAGCACTCACCAAAGGTGGTCTCCGTCCCCACATCGAGTCGATGCCCCCCGCTGACTATCTCCGGGCCAGCTATTTCGAACGCTGGGCCTTCGCGATCGAGCGGGGTCTCATCATGCGAGGGACTCTCGTCGAGCGCGACGTCGACGAGCGGGTGGCGCGTCCGGTCACCCCGGCACCGACCGCGGACCCTGAGTTCGCCGCGACGCTCGTGCACGCCCTGACGAACCCGATCCACCAACCGACGGTCACGGTCACGCCTCGCTTCGCGATCGGGGAGCGGGTGACCGTGCGCCGCATGGCGCCCGCCCACCACCATCGCTGCCCTCGCTATGTGCGCGGCGCCGCCGGCACCGTGACCGCCATGCACGGTGGCTGGCCGCTTCCGCACACGCAGGGGCACGGCGACCCCGAGGCTCTCTACACCGTCGCCTTCCGCATGGCCGACCTCTGGGGCGCCGACGCGGAACCCGGTCTGCTGCACATCGACCTGTGGGAGAGCTACCTCGAATGACCCATGGCCACGACGACCACGATGACGACGACGATGACGATGACCACGATGACGCAGCTCATCATCACCCCGCGCCGCTCAGCGACGTCGAGCGAAGGGTCGCCGCGATCGAGTCGTTGCTCGTCGAGCGGGGGCTGATCACGAGCGACGCCATCGACGCGATCGTCGAGGCCTATGAACACGACCTCGGTCCGATGAACGGGGCGAGAGTCGTGGCGCACGCGTGGGCCGATGCGGCGTATCGCCAGCGTCTGCTCGAAGACGCGACAGCGGCCATCGCCGAGCTCGGGTTCGGGGGCGCCGAAGGCGAGCACATCGTGGCGCTCGAGAACACCGACACCGTGCACAACGTGGTCGTGTGCACCCTCTGCTCGTGCTACCCGTGGCCGGTGCTGGGGCTGCCGCCGCGCTGGTACAAGAGCGCGGCCTATCGCTCGCGCGTGGTGCGCGAGCCGCGTGCGGTGCTCGCCGAGTTCGGCACCGATCTCGCCGAGGATGTCGAGGTCCGCGTGTGGGACTCGAGCGCGGAGATCCGCTACCTCGTGCTGCCGTTGGCCCCGCCCGATGCCGCGGCTCGTTCCGAAGACGAGCTGGTGCCGCTCGTGACTCGGGACCACATGATCGGCGTCGTCAGGTGACAGGAGCCGTCCCGATCGACGTGCCCCGCCGGAACGGCGAGCTCGTGTTCGAGGCCCCGTGGGAGAGCCGCGCGTTCGGCATGGTTGCCGCCTACCTGGAGACGACGGGCCTCGAGTGGGAGCACTTCCGCCGTCATCTCATCGCCGCGATCGCGGCGAGCCCCGACGATGCCCCGTACTACGAGTCGTGGACGACTGCGCTCGCGGAGATGCTCGCTGCCGATCGCGTCGTTGCGCCACAGGAGCTCGACGACCGCGCGGCGCGAGCCTGACGCGTGCCGAGGAAGGTCGGGATCGACCGGCGCGACGAGATCCTGGTGGTCGCCTGCGACGTGCTGCAGGGAGCGGGGGTTCGCCAAGACCCGCATCAGCGACGTCGCCCATCGCCTCGGGATCTCGGCGCCGCTCGTCGTGTACCACTTCGGCTCGAAGGATGCCCTGTTCGCCGAGGCGTTCGCGTTCGCGTCGCGTGCCGAGACGACGCTCGTCGACAACTTGGCGGAGTCTTCCGATTCGCCCGTCGAGCGGCTCGACGCTCTCCTCGTCGCGGGGGTCGGACCGGCGACCCGGACGTCGTGGGCGCTGTGGATCGACTCGTGGGGTGAGGCGTTGCGCTCGGAAGTCCTGCGGCGCACGTGGCGTCAGCTCGACGACCGGTGGAGGCGATCACTGCAGCGGGTGATCGAGGACGGCATGGCGGCAGGCGTGTTCGCCCCGGGCGACGCTGCGGAGGCTGCGTCGGTGCTCGCCTCCCTGCTCGACGGGCTCGGCGTGCAGCTGGCGCTGCGCTACGCCCGGCGCGCCGCCTCCCTCGATCAAGCCCGCCGGGTCGCCGCCGAGCTGCTCGGCTTCAGCCCGGAGCGGATCCGGCGGCGGGCGAGCGGCGAGGAGACGGACCGCCGGTGATCGGCTCGCCGCGGTAGCCGCGGGCCACCATCGTCACGAATCGGTACACGTCGCTTTCCTGCTCGGCCAGCACTCCCGGCACGAACGCGGGATGTGACAGTCCCCGTTGCACCGATTCGACGGCCGCCCAGTCCTGGCGGTTCGTGAGGTCCCAGAAGTCGACGGCATAGGACGGATCAAAGTCCGCCGTCTCCATCGCCTCGGGCGGAAACATCCATTGGCACTCCACGTTCGTGCGGCCCGCGGCCACAGGCTCGAGGCGATGCGTGAGGACGTAGTCAGGGTGGAGGCTCACCAGCAGATTCGGGAAGACCGCGAAGTACAGGACTTGGCGCCGCTGCTCCGGCGTGAGGTTGCGCATCGCGACGCCGGCGGAGCGTCCCGTCAGCGACATCGTCGCCGCGAAATCGGCGAGATCCATGCTGCCGCCCACCCAGGCGCCGCGACCCTCGTGGTTGTCGCCCGACTCGGGCGGGCTCACCCGCGCGAGCTCGGGATGGATCAAGGGGCAGTGGTAGCACTCGTTGTAGTTCTCGATCGCGATCTTCCAGTTGGCCGCGAGCTCGTATCGATGGGTGTGTGCGACGACGAGTCGGTCGCATTCCCAATTCGCCAGTGCATCAGCGAGCGAGCCGAGGTGTTGCTCGAAAGGCGGCGCATCGCCGGACACGTTGACGAAGACCCAACCACCCCACTCAGCGTTGCGCACCGGGATGAGCGCGACCGTCGACGGGTCGAAGTTGCCGGCATCAAAGCGTGGTGCCAGCCGAAGCCGACCGTCGAGCTCGTAGCTCCAGGCGTGGTACGGGCACTGGATCACTCCGCGGTTGGAGGTTCCGTCGCACGGCAGCAGCTCGTGGCCGCGGTGGCGACACGCGTTCGCGAACGTGTGCAGTGCCCCGCTGGAGTCGCGCACCATCAGTAACCCGGCGCCGCCGATCGAGCGGGCTGCCTGGTCTCCCGGATTCGCGACGTCAGCGGCGCGCCCGGCACAGACCCAACCGCCTTGGAAGAACGCCTCCTGCTCCCAGGTGAGGACGGTCTCGTCGATGTACGCGGCCCGCGGGCAGCATGTGACTTTCACCGAATGGCGCAAGCACCGCGTCGAGCGCGGCGGCGTCGATCGGCGCGGGGAAACGACGGCTCATCCAGCGCGCAGGCTACGACTCAGTCGCAGGCCGCGGGGAAGAAGCCGTACGGCAGCTCGAGCCGGTTGGCGCGCATGAGGTCCGAGTCGGCGAGGATCGCCGGCGTGAGGCCGTCGGCGACGATGCGGCCCTCGTTCATGACGAGGGCGCGCGGGACACAGCTGCAATGCGTAGGGCAGGTCGTGGGTGACGATCAAGCGTCGTCAGGCCGAGCTGCTCGATGATCTCCGCAAGTTCCCGACGGGCCATCGGGTCGAGGTTCGAGGACGGCTCGTCGAGCACGAGGATGTCGGGCTGCATGGCGAGGACGGTCGCGACCGCGACGCGTCGACGCTGGCCGAAGCTGAGGTGGTGCGGGGCTCGCTTCGCGTAGGCGTCCATCCCGACCGCGACAAGGGCCTCGTGCACCCGATGCTCGAGCTCGTGCCCCTGCACACCGAGGTTCGCGGGCCCGAACGCCACGTCGTCGTGCACGGTCGGCATGAACAGCTGGTCATCGGGATCCTGGAAGACGATCCCGACTCGCCGGCGGATCTCCCGCAGGTTGGGCTTCGCCACCGGCAGGCCGGTCACCATCACTTCGCCGTCGCCGGCGAGGATGCCGTTGAGGTGCAGCACGAGCGTCGTCTTCCCGGCGCCATTCGGCCCGAGCAAGGCGACGCGCTCGCCCTCTTCGATCGCGAAGTCCACGCCCCGAAGCGCTTGGTGGCCGTCGGGATACGCGAACGTGACGCCGCTCACCTCGAGCGCGACGGTCACTGCATGCTCCACGCGACGGCGGCGATCAGGGCACCAGTGATCGGCAGCGCGAGCGCGGCGGCCCATTGGCGGGTCTCGCCGGTGTCGTCGGAGAGGACCGGCAGCGCCCCGCTGTATCCCCGGGATGCCATCGCGAGGTAGACCCGCTCACCGCGTTCGTAGGACCGGATGAACAGCGTCCCCGCCGAAGCAGCCACCGCCCGGGCGTGCCACAACCAGCGCGCGTCGTACCCACGCGAGGCGCGGCGCGACGCGCATCCGTTGCATCTCGGCGGTGATGACGTCGCCGTAGCGGATCATGAACGCGCAGATCCCCACGAACACCCGAGGTACCCGCAGCCGTTCGAGCCCGCGTAGGAGGTCGGGTATGGGGGTCGTCGCCGCCATGACGATCGTCGCGGCGACACCGAGTGTGGCTTTCACGACGATGTTCCACGCCGCCCACAGCCCCGCGACGGACAACGAGAAGCCGAGCACCTCCACCCGCTCTCCTTGGCCGACGATCGGCATCAGCGCGGCGAACGCGAGGAACGGCACCTCGATGACGAGCCGCCGGCCGACGAAGCCGAGGGGTACCTGACCGACTCGTGCGAGCCCGACGAGGATCAGTGCGAAGCAGGCGAACGCCCACACCGCCTCCCGGGGCGTCGCGACGATCGTGAAGACGAAGAGCACCGTCGCGGCGACCTTGCACTCGGGTGCGAGCCGGTGGAGCGGCGAGGTCCCCGCGAGGTACAGCTGATCGTGGCTCCCGCTCACGGCGTGGCCGGCTCGCGCTTCCGGACGGCCCGCACCAGCAGGAGCGCGCCGTATCCCAACGCAAACGTGGTCGTGACGCCGATGATGCCGGCGACTCCGGTGCTGAGTTTCGCGTCGTCGACGCCTTCGACGCCGTAGTCAGCCAACGGGCCGCCTTCGAGGGCATGGGCACGTGCTCCCGCGTCGACTCCTTCCTCGGCCGCGACCTTCTCGAGGCCGTCGGGCTGGGAGCTGGCGTGAGGGCTCACGAAGAACGCGAGGGCGAACGCGACCACGAGCCCGACGCCGACGAACGTCCACGTTCGCCGGTTCACGCGAGCACCGCCTCGGGCAGCGGTTGGCGCGCGCGGAGGAGGTCCTTCGCTCCCCACACGAGATCCGGACGGCTCGACATGACCGCGCCGACGGTCATCGCCGTGATGATCCCCTCACCGATGCCGATGAGCACGTGCACGCCGATCACCGCCGAGCCGACGGTCGCGACCGAAGCGGCGCCGTTCCCACCGACGGCGTACTCGAAGGTGAAGGCGATCGCTGCGAGCACCGGTCCACACGCCGCCGCCAATCCCGACGCGACGGTCACGCTGGGCCGCGTGCGGGGCAGCACGCGGCGGATCAGCAGGAAGACGGCGTAACCGCCGAACGCACCCACCATCGCCATGTTGACGACGTTGAGCCCTAGCGCGCTCAGGCCGCCGTCGGCGAAGAGCAGCGCTTGCACGGTGAGGACGACCGTGACGCACAGCGTGCCGACCCATGGGCCGACGAGCACCGCCGCGAGCACCCCTCCGAGCAGATGGCCGCTCGTGCCGCTCGCGACCGGGAAGTTCAGCATCTGCGCGGCGAACACGAAGGCGGCGGTCAGCCCCGCGAGGGGGACCTGTTTGTCGTCGAGCGTCTGCGAGGCCTTTCTCACACAGACGGTGAGTCCGGTGATGGCGACCGCAGCCCCTGCCAGAGATGTCGTCCCGTCGATGAAGCCATCGGGCATGTGCATCGGCACCGACCTTAAGGTTGTTGCGAATCGCTTGCAATAGTGCTCTTCCCGGTGGATGTACGGCGCTCATAGGCTGGGCGGATGGCAGCTGATCTCCGAGCCGTGCAGATGCTCGCCGGCGACGCGACGGCCGACGACGTCGTGGCCGTGCTCGCCGAGGACGGATGTGTCGTGCGTCGACCGTCTGGTGGACCCCGCGGTGATGGATCAGATCCACGGCGAGCTGGCCCCGTTCATCGAGGCGACGCCGATGGGCCCCGACGACTTCAGCGGCCACCGCACCCGCCGCACCGGCAGCCTCATCGCCCGCTCGCCGTCGTTCCGGCCGCTGGCGATGCACCCGCTCATCACCGGCACGCTCGATCAGGTGCTCGGCGACCACGCCACGAGCTACCAGCTCCACCTCACCCAGGTCATCGACATCGGACCCGGCGAACCCGGGCAGCTCGTGCACCGCGACCAGTGGGCGTTCGACTTCTTCCCGTTCCCCGCCGGCTACGAGGTCGAGTGCCACGTCATGTGGGCGATGAGCGACTTCACCGACGCGAACGGTGCGACCCGCGTCATCCCCGGCAGCCACAAGTGGGAGGACAAGCTCCGTCCCGGCTACGAGGACACCGTGCCAGCCGAGATGGCGAAGGGCTCGGTGTTCGTCTACATCGGGTCCGTGTACCACGGCGGGGGCGCGAACCAGTCAGACGAGCGGCGTCTCGGCATCAACGTCGGCTACACGCTCTCGTGGCTGCGGCAGGAGGAGAACCAGTACCTCGCGTGCCCGCCGGAGGTCGCCCGCACGCTCGATCAAGATCTGGCCAAGCTCATCGGCTACCGACGCGGGGCCTACGCCCTCGGGTACTTCGGCGACCTGCAAGATCCCATGGAAGCGCTCCACGGCACCAAGGAACGGGGGTTCCACCCTTGAACACCAACCCGCGCGAGACGGCTCGCCAGCATCTCGTCCCGCACTTCACGAAGACGGCCGCTTGGCGCAGCCCTGACCTGCCCGTCTTCGTCCGCGGCGAGGGGGCGTACCTCTACGACGACAGCGGCCGGCGCGTGCTCGATGGGCTGAGCGGCCTGTTCTGCGTCCAGATCGGTCACGGCCGCTCCGACCTCGGCGCGGTAGCGGCGAAGCAGATGGAGACGCTCGGGTTCACGACGAACTGGGGCGTGGTCAGCCCACCGTCGATCGAAGCGGCCGCGCTGATCGCCGAGCTGGCGCCGGGAGACCTCGAGCATGTCTTCTTCGTGAGCTCGGGATCGGAGGCCGTGGAGTCGGCGGTGAAGCTGGCGCGGAACTATCACGTGGCACGCGGCGAGGACGCTCGAGTCAAGGTGATCGCCCGGGAGTGGGCCTATCACGGCACCACGCTGGGAGCGCTGGCGGTGACCGGCGTGCCCCGCCTGCGCCAGCCGTTCCTGCCCATGCTGTGGGACGGCGTGCGCCACGTGACCAACACGCTGCATGCCACGACGCGCGAGCAGGGCATCGAACGGGCCCATGCGATCGAGCAGGCGATCCTGGAGGAGGGCCCCGAGACGGTCTCGATGGTGATCGCCGAGCCCGTTCAAAACGGCCGCGGTGCGCTCGTGCCGCCCGAGGGGTATTGGCAGGAGCTCCGTCGCATCTGCGACCAGTACGGCGTGCTGCTCTGCGCCGACGAGGTCATCAACGGGTACGGCCGCCTCGGTGCTTGGTTCGGCTGCGAGCTCTTCGACGTTGTCCCTGACCTGCTCACCTTCGCCAAGGGCGTGACGTCGGCCTACGTGCCCCTCGGCGGTGTGATCGCCCGTCCGGCTGTGATCGAGGAGATCGCCGATTCGCCGCTGGGCAGCTTCGTGCACGGGTCTACGTTCGGCGGCCATCCGGTGGCCACAGCGGTCGCCGTGGCCAATCTCACGGCAATGCGCGACGAAAAGGTGATCGAGAACGTGGCCGCCAACCAGGATCACCTGGCGAGCGCGGTCCAGGGACTCTGCGACTCCTACGACGTCGTCAAGGAGACCCGGGGCACCGGGTACTTCTACGCGTTCGAGCTCGCCGCGAGCCGTTCTGAGCAGCGAGAGCTCACCGCCGACCAATCCGCGGGTTTGCTCGGTGGTGAGCTGGCCCGGTTCATCCGCGAGGCCGGGTTGCACATCCGACCCGACGATCGGGGGGCAACGATGCTGGTCATCGCGCCTCCCCTGATCTGCGGGCACACCGAGCTCGACGACCTCATCGATCGGCTCAGTCAGGTTCTCGACCGCACCACCGCCTGGTTGGGCTGATCCGTCCTCGTCGCCGCTCTCCGCTGCGCTTCGATCGGCTCCTGCTCGCTTCGCTCGACAATCGGTGCTTTGTGTCCCGGGCGGCGCATTGCGCCGCCCATTGGGGACCCCGTTCCTCGTCGCCGCTCTCCGCTGCGCTTCGATCGGCTCCTGCTCGCTTCGAGCTCGATCGAGCGGCGCATTGCGCGCCATCGAGCGCGGCGCATGCGCCGCCACATTCGGGGCCGATCCCCAACCCCGATCCACCCTGACCCGTCGAAATTGAGTCACAGTTGGGTGACATCGGGGTTTCGGGGTTGCAAAGTGGGGGTGACGCGCGCCACGCTGGGAACCTTCCTTGCACGCATGACGTCAATGAGCCTGCGAGCCGTAACCCCTCGGCTTGGATCTCGAAACGCATCTTTAACCTCGCCCAGGAGTACTTGTGCCCGCCGCTGCTGTCACTGATGACGATCTCGTTCGTATCTACCTGTCCGAGATCGGACGCCATGCCCTCCTCACCAAGGCCGACGAGGCGCGTCTCGGCGCCCAGGTGAAGGCCGGCCTCTCCGCTGTCGAGGAGCTCGCCGTCGGAGGCCATCCCGCCCCCCGCCGCCGTGAGCTACTGAAGCTGATGAAGACGGGAGAAGCCGCGAAGGACACCTTCGTGAAGGCCAACCTCCGTCTGGTGGTCTCGATCGCGAAGAAGTACCAGTCCGCCGATCTGCCCCTCCTCGACCTCATCCAAGAGGGCAACATCGGCCTGATGCACGCGGTCGACAAGTTCGACGCGGACAAGGGCTTCAAGTTCTCGACCTACGCCACGTGGTGGATCCGCCAGGCGATCACCCGCGGCATCGCCAACACCGGCCGCACGATCCGCCTGCCCGTCCACGCGGTCGACCAGGTCAAGTTGCTGCAGAAGGCCCGCCAGGAGCTCACCGAGCGTCTCGGCCGTCAGCCCCGCGACGCGGAGCTCGCCGACGCCCTCGACGTGAACCTCGAGAAGCTCCACGAGATCATGGCGTTCTCGCGGATCCCCGGTTCGCTCGACGCGCCCCTCACCGACGATGGCGACACCGAGCTCGGCGATCTCGTCGGCGACCCCAACGCCGAGTCGCCCGCCGACATGGCGGTGCTCTCCTGCCTGCCCGGCGACACCGAGGAGGTGCTCGCCGTCCTCGACGAGCGCGAGCGGCGCGTGCTCAAGCTGCGCTTCGGTCTCGACCGCGGCGAGCCCCGCACCCTCGACGAGGTCGGCGAGGTGTTCCAGCTCACCCGTGAGCGCATCCGTCAGATCGAGGCCCGTGCCCTCGTGAAGCTGCGCCACCCCGCCACCGGCGACAAGGTCCGTTCGCTCGTCGCGAACTGAAAATCGCGCAGAGCCTTACGCCGTCTTCAGGACGGCGTACCAGATGCGGTGCGCGACGCCCACGATGGCGTCGCCGATCGCGAGATATCTCCCGTACGCCTCGTAGGCGGTGATCAGCGCGAGAGCGCCGTCCTCAGGTTGGTTGCGCAGCGACACCATCGCGTCGCGATAGCCCCGCTCGACGTCCCGCACGCTCTTGGTCGCGGCGTCCGCCCGCTGGCTCGCTTCGTCGGCGTCGCCCTTTATGCACGTGATCGCGGCCGCGAGGTGCTCGGTGCCTTCTAGGAGGAGCTGCGCCATTGCGGCGGCGGACGCGTCGGGCTGCCATCCGAGTGCTTCGGCATCGCGGACCACGTTCTTGGCGCCGTTGACGACCACGTCGAGCCGCTCGGACATCGTGTAGACGTCCTCCGGCTCGAGCGGACAGACCAACACGGTGCGCAACGCCTCCGCGAGCGCACGGCGGGCGTCGTCGGCCCGGTGCTCGCAGTCCCGAACCTCCTGCCGCGTCGTCGGTCGCCGCCGGAGGACCAGCTCGCGAACGCGCGCATTCCCGTCCACGGTCACCTGTGCTTGCTCGTCGAGCAGCCCCAGCACGTCTGGCTCTCCCGCGAGGAACCAGGGAAGACGGGCTGCCATCTCGTCAGCCTCCCACTGCCCCGTCGATCTGGTCGAGTAAGACGAACAAGGCGGCGCCGGCCGCCATGCTCGCCGGTAGCGACAGCGCGTAGCTGAGCGCGATCTTGCCGACGACCTCCCAGTGCACGTGGTGAGGTCGGCGCACAAGCCCGGTGCCCACGACTCCCGCCGTGACCACCGCGGTCGTGCTGATGGGTGCGCCGACCACCGAGGAAAGGATGATCACCACGGCGGAGCTGGACTCGGCGGTCGCCGCGTCCAGGGCCCTTGTGCCGTAGAGCCCGCGGCTGACCGTTCGCAACACCCGCACGCCGAGCACCGTGCCGAGAGCGACCGCGAAGCCGACGCTCAGACGCACCCAGAGCGGGATCTCGTTCGGGCTGGCTGTTCCGCGCGCGACGAGCACAGCGACCATCACCGCCATCGCCTTCTGACCGTCGTTGCTCCCGTCAGCCAAGCCGACGAGTCCGGCGGAAACCCAAAGCGTTGCCCGCAGGGGACGAGCGGCGCGACGGGTGGCCCGTCGGAGGAGCCGTCGCAGGATGAGCAGCGCGGCGGCAGCCGCGGCACTAGTCCGGCGACCGGCGCGACGGCCACCGCTATGGCGGTGCCCCACACCCCGTAAGGGCGGAAGCCGTCCAGTCCGCCCCACACGACCGCGCCCCTGCCATCGGCCGCGAGAGCGGCGCCCGCCAAGCCCCCGACGAGGACCAGCCCCGCCGCCACCGGGATGCCGCTGCGCGCCGCGAGTGCAAGGAGCACGACCGCGGCGAGTGTGCCCGCCGCAGTGACGGTGACGAGGTTGGCATCGCCGACCTTGATCGTGCCGAGGATCGTCGCCGCGACGGCGGTGCCGGTGAGGACCGCACCCAGCAGATGGGTCAGAAACGAGTATCCCCGGATCGTGCGGACAGTGCCGACGCGGGCGGCGACGAGGTTCGCACCCGTGTTGCCCGCTCCCGACTGTCCCATCGTCACGGCGAGCGCGACAGCCGCGACGATCGTGAGAACGGACACGACTCAGCCGACTGCCGCGGCGACGAGAGAGAGGACGCCGATGATGGCGAATATGGTCGCGGCGCCGATCCGGATCGCCCGCTGAGGAAGACGATCGCCGGCCACCCTTCCCACGACGATCGCGATCGCATCGGCCGCGACCATTCCGAGCGTCGAGCCGAGCCAGACACCGAAGAGCCCGTACTCCGTCGCGAGCGTGATCGTCGCGAGCATCGTCTTGTCGCCCAGCTCGGACAGGAGGAACAGGCCTCCGACGGTCAGGATGACCGAGCCGTGTGACTGGGTGAGGCGCGCCTCGTCCTCGTCGTCGAGCGTGTCGCCCCGCAGGGTCCAGACCGCGAACACGAGGAACGCCACACCCGACGCCGCCTCTATGGCGCGCTCCGGGCAGCGCGGCTCCGACGGCCGCGCCAAGGGCCACCGACGCGAGGTGCACGATGGCGGTCGCGAGCGTGATCCCGATGAGCACGGGCACCGCCGGGTAGCGCGTCGCGAAGCCGAGCGCCATGAGCTGGCTCTTGTCGCCCAATTCAGCGACGAAGATGATGCCGAAGCTGACGAGGAAGGCTTCGATCACGTGGCCGGGGCGGGCCGGACAACGCTCCCTGGTTGATAGCGGCGACGGAACAGGAGGTACGCGACCAGCCCGGCCAGCATCGGCAGCCAGTACGACGCAAGGCGGTAGATCAGCGTCGCGAGAACGGCTTCTCCAGCGCCGACTCCCTGCCAATGCCAACGTGGCCGTGAGGCCCGCCTCGACGAAGCCGAGCCCACCGGGGGTGATCGGGATCATGCCGAGGATCTGCGCGCCGGCATACGCGAGCAGCACGAGGGCTGGGTCGGGATGGGCGCCTACCGCGGTGAGCGCGACGAGAAGGGTCAAGAAGTCGAAGAGGGAGCGCCCGGTCGCGCTGAGGATGGCGGCTCCCAGGTGTGCTCCGAGCGCGGAGCGGATGAGGTCGCGCTCCTTCACCAACCGGTCGGGAAGGTCCGTGACGGGTTCTTCCTTGCGCTTGACGCGATTGCGGATGCGTTGGATCAGCTGAGCCGATGATCTCGAGGGGGCGGTCGAAGATCAGAAGGCACCCGGCGCCGATGGCGAGCAGTACGAATCCGCCGGCGCCGATCCACGCCGCTTGTGCGAGGCCGGAAGGCACCCTCGTCCCCGAGAGGATGGCGGGCAACACGAGCACCGGCAGCACGAACACCGTGCCGGTTGTGAGCAGGGACAGCGCGGTGATCGATGTACCCGCCGTCGCGGCGTTGATGCCGGCGACGGTGAGCATCCTGAACTGCATCGCGGCCCCGGCGGCTTGGCCACCCGGCACGATGCGCGTGAGCGCCCCGCTCGCGAGCTGAGATGTCGCGACCGAGAACCACGCCTTCGTCCTGAGCGCGATGCGCTGAAGGTTCCAGAAGCAGACAAGGCTCGCCGTCTGCGTGGCGATGATGAGAGGGAACCACAGCGGGTTGACCGTCTCGAGGTCCTGCCAGGACCCGAGCACCGAGATGATCGCCGGGAACAACAGGTAGAGCGAGAACGCGGTGATGACAAGCATCACGATGCGCCAGATCAGCTTGCGCCGGCTCGGGGTGGAGACCTGCCCGGTGGCGCGGGTCTCGTCGATCGCCGCGTTGATCGCAGCGACCCGCGGCATCTCGGTTTCGTGGTCGGCGGCCACCGCGCCACGGTAGCGACTGCTGTCGGAGGTCCCTGAGTAACGTCACCGGACATGGGTGTTCTCGCCGACCTCACGAGCGCGTGCGGCGAGAACCCCGGCAACGCATGCGAGTGGGTGTTCGAGCAAACCGGGAACGAGTGGCTGGCGGAAGCGGCCGGCTGGCTCGTCGACAAGCCGTTGCAGATCCTCGGTGTTGTCGTCTTCACGTTCGTTCTGGCCTGGGCGCTCCGTCGTCTCGTGAAACGGGGCATGCGGAAGTTCGTCGTGCTCAGCGGCCGCAACCCACTGTCGCAAGAGGCGCCGGAGCAGCTCGAGCAACGGGCCAGCACCCTCGCCACGGTGTCGTCGAGCACGGTGGTCGCGCTCGTCTACGCGGCCGGCGGCTTGTGGATCCTCGCGATCCTCGGGGTCGACGTGAGAGCCCTGGCGATCGGGAGCGCCTTCGTCGGCGCCGCGCTCGGCTTCGGCGCGCAGCAGATCGTCAAGGACGTGCTCGCTGGCTTTCTCATGCTCGTGGAGAACCAGTTCGGTGTGGGTGACACCATCGAGATCGAAGAGGTCGAAGGGGTGGTGGAGCGGGTGTCGATCCGTGTCACGGACGTGCGCGACGGGCAGGGCACCCTGTGGCACATCGCCAACGGCGACATCCGCGTGCTCGGCAATAAGTCGTCGGAGTACTCGACCGCAGTGCTCGACGTGCAGGTGACCATCGAGGTCGCCGCGACCAAGGCGATCGACGTCGTGAGCGGCCTGGCCGAAGAGGCTGCGAAGGACCCTGCCATCGCTCCTTCACTGCTCGCGGCGCCGAAGGTCGTCGGCGTCCAGGCGCTGGCACCCGATCACATGACGATCAGGGTCACTGCGCGCACCAAGCCCGGTCGTCAGTTCGAGGTGCAGCGGCTGATGCGCACCCACTTGAAGGACGGCCTCGACGCCGCGGGCCTGTACGCCGGCACGGCCGCGCGCCGCCCCGCTCGCCTCCGCTGGTGTAGCTCCGCTCAGGCTGAGTCGTCGGCGAGCTCGACCTCGATCTCCGCGCGGGCCGGATGCGTCGCTGCGCAGCTCGAGGTCGACGTTCCTGATCGAGCCGGCTTCCTTCAGGTCGTCGAGCGCGAACCGCAGCGCGTCGAGGCGGTCGCCGGTGTCGCGGACGACGACACGGTCGACCGGTGCGCGCATCGACTTCCGTGCCTCGGACTTCGCCTTGCGCACCGCGCCGAGCACCTCTCCCGCAACCTCGGCGACGAGCCGGTCGCCGTCGCTGGCGGCCGCGCGCACGTCGTCGGCGTCGGGCCACGCCGCCCGGTGGATCGAGCCGTCCTGCCACCACGACCACACCTCCTCGGTCACGTACGGCATGATCGGCGCGAACAGGCGCAGCAGCGTCGACAGCGCGCGACGCAGTGCCGCGTTCGCCGACGCCGCTCCCTCGGGCCCGGCGGCGCCGTAGGCGCGTCCCTTGACGAGCTCGACGTAGTCGTCGCAGAACGTCCAGAAGAACGCCTCGGTGCGCTCGAGCGCGCGGGCGTAGTCGTAGGCCTCGAACGCGGCGGTCGCCTGGTCGACGACGTCGGCGAGGCCGGCGAGCATCGACCGGTCGAGCGCCTCGGTGATGTCGGCGTCGGAGGTGTCGTCGATCGCCGGCGAGCCCGAGGACGAACTTGCTCGCGTTCAGGATCTTGATGGCGAGGCGGCGCCCCACCTTCATCTGGTTCTTGTCGAGGGCGATGTCCTGCCCGGGGCGGCCGTTCGCGGCCCAGTACCGGATCGCGTCGGCGCCGAACGTCGTCAGCAGGTTGTGGGGGTCGTCGTCGCTGTTGCCCTTCGACTTCGACAGCTTCTTGCGGTCGGGGTCGTGCACGAACCCGGAGATGGCGGCGTCGTGCCACGGCAGCACGCCGTGCATGATGTGCGACCGCACGACGCTGTAGAAGAGCCACGTGCGGATGATCTCGTGCGCCTGCGGCCGCAGGTCCATCGGGAACACACGCGCGAACAGATCGGGGTCGTCGACCCAACCCGAGATGATGTGGGGCGACAGCGACGAGGTGGCCCACGTGTCCATGACGTCGGGGTCGCCGGCGAAGCCGCCGGGCTGGCCGCGCTGCGAGTCGTCGTAGCCGTCGGGGCACGTCGGTCGACGGGTCGATGGGAAGGTCGTCCTCGCTGGGCACGATCGGCCGGCTGCGGTCGAGGCGTGCCGTCGTCGAGCACCGGGTACCACACCGGGAACGGGACGCCGAAGAACCGCTGGCGGGTGATGTTCCAGTCGCCGGCGAGGCCGTTGACCCAGTTCTCGTAGCGGACGCGCATGAAGTCGGGGAACCAGCGCAGCTCCTTCCACGCGCGCAGGAGCTCCTCGGCCGGTGGGTACTTGATGAACCACTGCCAGCTCGTGACGATCTCGAGCGGGCGGTTGCCGTTCTCCCAGAACTTCACCGGGTGCGTGATCGGCTTGGGCTCGCCGACCGAGGTCGCCCGACGCGGCGAGCAGCTCGACGATGCGCGTCTGCGCCTGCTTGACCGTCTTGCCCGCGATCTCGCTCCACGGCGCCGTCGCGGTCGATGCCCGCGGGCGGCGCCTCGACGATGCGGCCGTCGCGCCCGACGATCGAGCGCACCGGCAGCCCGAGCTCGCGCCACCAGATCACGTCGGTGGTGTCGCCGAACGTGCAGATCATGGCGATGCCCGAGCCCTTCTCGGGATCGGCGAGCTCGTGCGCGACGACGGGCACCTCGACGTCGAAGAGCGGCGTGCGGACGGTCGTGCCGAACAGCGGCTGGTAGCGCGCGTCGTCGGGATGGGCGACGACGGCGACGCACGCGGCGAGCAGCTCGGGGCGGGTCGTCTCGATGAAGACGGGCTCGCCGTCGCCGTCGAGCGGAAGCCGATGCGGTGGTACGCGCCGGGACGCTCGCGGTCCTCGAGCTCGGCCTGGGCGACCGCCGTCTTGAAGTCGACGTCCCACAGCGTCGGTGCTTCGGCCAGGTAGGCGTGACCCTCGCGTCAGCAGGCGGAGGAACGCCCGCTGCGAGGTGCGGCGGGCCTTCGCGCCGATCGTCGTGTAGGTCTGGCGCCAGTCGACCGAGAGGCCGACCCGGGTCCAGAGCTCGAAGTACGCCTGCTCGAGCTGCTCGGTGAGCTCGGCGCACAGCGCGACGAAGTTCGGGCCGCGAGATCGGGATCGGCTGCTTCGGGGGCGTCGCGGGCGGCGACGAACGTCGGGGTCGTAAGGGCAGCGACGGGTCGCACGTGACGCCGTAGGTGAGCTGGACGCGGCGCTCGACGTTGAGCCCGTTGTCGTCCCACCCCATCGGATAGAAGACCTCGTGCCCGCGCATGCGCCGGTAGCGGGCGACCATGTCGGTCTGGGTGTACGAGCACACGTGCCCGGGGTGGAGGGCGCCGCTGACCGTCGGCGGCGGCGTGTCGATCGAGTAGATCTGCGCGCGGGTCTTCGTGCGGTCGAAGCGGTAGGTGCCGTCGCGCTCCCAGACCGCGCTCCACTTCTCCTCGAGGCCTTCGAGCGTCGGCTTCTCGGGTGCGGTCGTTTCGCGGACGGACATGGTGGAGAAACGCTACCGGGCGCGGTAGGGGCTCCCCGCTACCGTTTCCGCGTGCTCCGCCTCCACGACACCGCCTCGGGCACTGTCCGCGAGCTCGCGCTCCGCGAGCCGGGCAAGGTGTCGATGTACGTCTGCGGGCCGACCGTCTACGGACCTCCGCACCTCGGCCACGGCCGGTTCTCGCTCGTGTTCGACGTGCTGCGGCGCTACCTCGAGTGGACGGGGCTCGAGGTCGCGCTACGTGTCGAACATCACCGACATCGACGACAACATCATCGACCGGGCCAAGCGCGAGGGCCGCTCCTCCGAGGAGGTCGCGGTGAAGTGCGAGGCCGTCTGGTACGAGGCGATGGACGCGCATCGGCGTGAAGCGACCCGACGATCGATCCCCACGCGACGGCCTACGTCGAGCGAGATGGTCGCGCTCGTCGCCGAGCTCGTCGACCGCGGCGGCGCCTACGAGACGACCGACGGCGTCTACCTCTCGGTCGAGACGCGTCGAGGACTACGGGCTGCTCGCCCGCCAGTCGCTCGACGAGATGCGCGCCGGCGGCGGCGATCGCGACGTCGTCGGCGAGGAGAAGCGATCACCGGCCGACTTCGTGCTCTGGAAGAAGGCCAAGCCGGGCGAGCCGTCGTGGGACTCGCCGTGGGGCCGGGCCGGCCGGGCTGGCACACCGAGTGCGTCGTGATGTCGCTCGACCTGCTCGGCGACGGCTTCGACATCCACGGCGGCGGCCAGGACCTCGCGTTCCCGCACCACGAGAACGAGCGGGCCCAGGCCGTCGCGCTGGGCAAGCGCTTCGCCCGCCACTGGGTGCACAACGGCTTCGTCGAGGTCGGCGGCGAGAAGATGTCGAAGTCGCTCGGCAACTTCACGAACCTGCTCGACCTCATCGACGACGGTCGACCCGCGCGCGTACCGGCTGCTCGTGCTGCAGTCGCACTACCGCTCGCCGGTCGAGGTCAGCCGCGACACGACCGATCGCGCCGAGCGTTCGCTGGCCGGGCTCGACGCGTTCGCGCGCCGGGTGGCCGTCGATCTGCCCGGGATGGCATCCCGCCGACCACGAGACGATGGATCGCTTCCGAGCGCTGATGGACGACGACCTCGACACGCCCGGCGGCGATGGCCCTGATGTTCGATCTCGTCCGCAAGGTGAACGCCGCTCTCGACGCTGGCGACGTCGGCCGCGGCGGCGCCGCTGGCCGGTGCCGTGATGGCGATCTGCGAAGCCGTCGGGCTCGAGCTGCGACGCCGAGGTCGGTGAGGTCGCCGCCGAGGTCGCCGCGCTGGCCGCCGAGCGCGACGAGGCCCGGGCGGCGCGAAGGACTTCGCCCGGGCCGACGCCATCCGGGCCGAGCTGCAGGCCGGGGGCTGGGTCGTCGAGGACACCGCGAACGGCACCCTCGTGCGTCAGCCCTGACGCGGCTGTGCTGATTTGACGGATGCCCCGGCGGGGCCGAACGCTTCCCCGGTGCTGGGGCGACGAGCGACGAGCGAGCGAACGCCGTTCCCGCCCGGGTTCGGCACGATCTGGACGACGTCGCGCTCGACCTCATCGGGTTCGGCATCGTCCTGCCGATCCTGCCGCTGTACGCCGAGCGCTTCGGCGCGAGCGCCACCACCATCGGCCTCCTGCTGGCGTCGTTCTCGCTCGCCCAGCTGCTGTCGCGCCCGTGCTGGGGCCGGCTGTCGGACCGCATCGGCCGCAAGCCGGTCATCCTCATCTCGCTCTTCGGCACCGCCGTCGGGCAGCTTCCTCACCGGCGCGGCCGGCTCGCTGCCGTTGCTCTTCCTCGGCCGGCTCGTCGACGGCGCGTCGGGGGCGAGCGTCTCGGTCGCCCAGGCCGCGGTCGCCGACGTCGCCGAACCGGCCGACCGGCCCGCGCTGCTCGGCCTGCTCGGCGCCGCGTTCGGCGTCGGCTTCGTCGCCGGACCGGCCCTCGGCGCGCTCGCCGCGCTCGGCGGGCCGCACGTGCCGTTCTACGTCGCCGGGGCCATCGCGCTCGTGAACGGGCTCGTCGCGATCCGCCGTCTGCCCGAGACCGCCCCGGCACGGCGCCGAGTCGACGTCGGATCACCGCCAAGCCGGCTCGAGAAGCTCGCTCCGCGATGTGCGGAGCCGACCTGTGGCGACTCGCGTCTGCCGCGTTCGCGGCGACGTCGGCGTTCGCCGGCTTCGAGGCGACGTTCGCCCTGTTCGGCGGATCGATTCGACCTCACGCTGAGCTCGACCGGGGCCGTGTTCGCCGGCATCGGCCTCTTCCTCGTGCTCGTCCAGGCGACGCTCGTGCAGCCCGTCGTCCAACGACTCGGGCCGACGGGAACGCTGCGGCCGGGCTCGGCCTCAACATCGTCGGGCTGCTGCTGCTGGCGGTCGCCGTCCACTGGGTCGTGCTCGTCGCCGCGCTCGCCGCTTGTCGTCGGGCAGGGCCTGACGACGCCGACGCTCGCCTCGCTCGTCGCCGGCCGTTCGCCGATCGAGCGTCGCGGGCACGGGCTCGGCCTGCAGCAGATGTCATCGGGACTCGGCCGTGTGGTCGGCCCGATCGTGGCGGGCGCGCTGTTCCAGCACGTCGGCGTCGGCGCGCCGTACGTGCTCGGTGCCGGCATCACCGCCGGCGCACTCGCGCTGGTGCTCACGCTGCACGAGCAACGCAGCCCATCGGCTCCGACACGAGTGCTGCCGGCGTCAGGCGTCGGGTGACTCCGTCGGCGGCCACGTGCGCCGCGAGTCGTCCATCGGGCTCATGAGCCCGACGTCGTTGCCGTCGGGGTCGGCCACGATCGCGTACCGGGCTCCCCAGAACGCGTCGAACGGCGGCTGGCGGCCGGCGTACCCGGCTGCGGTGAGCTCCGCGTAGCGCTCGTCGACCGCCTCCCGGCTGTCGAGCGAGAAGCCGACAACGACCTTGGCGCTCGCGGGTCGGCACGCCAGCCCGCGTGCCACAGCCGTACCGAATCCGCGCGTCGAGCTCGAGGCTGAACCCGCTCGGCATCGCGAGCTGCACGTGCGTGTGCTCGCCTTCCACGCCCTCGGGCTCGACCCCGCGAGCCGGCGGTAGAACTCGACCGAGGCCGGCACGTCCTTCACGATCAGGTTCAACATCCGCAGGTCAGGGCACTGTCGCTCATGCTCGATTGTTTCCCGCAGGATGAGTTGCGGTTCGTTGTTACCGACTGGGTAACTTGTCGGGATGACCGACTTCTCCCTCGACCTCAACGAGGACCAGCTCCAGATCCAGAAGTGGGTGCACGACTTCGCCGAGGACGTCGTGCGTCCCGCCGCCCACGAGTGGGACGAGCGCGAGGAGTTCCCGTGGCCGATCGTCCAGGAGGCCGCGAAGATCGGCCTCTACGGCTTCGACTTCATGGCCAACGCGTTCGCCGACCCGACCGGGCCTGACGCTGCCGGTCGTGCCTCGAGGAGCTGTTCTGGGGCGACGCCGGCATCGGCCTCGCGATCTTCGGCTCGGCGCCTCGCCGCCGCCGGCATCGCCGGCAACGGCACGCCCGAGCAGGTCATCGAGTGGGTGCCGCAGTGCTACGGCACGCCCGACGAGATCCAGCTCGGCGCGTTCTGCGTGAGCGAGCCCGACGCCGGCTCCGACGTGTCGTCGCTGCGCACCCGCGCCGTCTACGACGAGGCCAAGGACGAGTGGGTGCTCAACGGCACCAAGGCGTGGATCACCAACGGCGGCATCGCCGACGTCCACGTCGTCGTCGCCGCGGTCGATCCCGAGCTGCAAGGGCCGCGGGCAGGCGAGCTTCATCGTGCCGCCCGGCACGCAAGGGCCTCTCGCAGGGCCAGAAGTACAAGAAGCACGGCATCCGCGCGTCGCACACCGCCGAGGTCGTGCTCGACGACGTGCGCGTGCCGGGCCGCTGCCTGCTCGGCGGCAAGGAGAAGCTCGACGCGAAGCTCGCCCGGGCCCGCGAGGCGGGCCGACACCGGGCGCGAAGCAGCCGGCGATGGCGACGTTCGAGGCGACCCGCCCGGCGGTCGGCGCGCAGGCCGTCGGCATCGCCCGCGCCGCGTACGAGTACGCGCTCGAGTACGCGAAGGAGCGCAAGGCGTTCGGCAAGCCGATCATCATGAACCAGGCGCATCGCGTTCAAGCTCGCCGACATGGCGCATCGAGATCGACGCCGCGCGGCTGCTCGTGTGGCGGGCCGCGTGGCTGGCTCGCAACGGCAGGCGTTCACGCAACGGCGAGGGCTCGATGTCGAAGCTCAAGGCCGGCGAGGTCGCGGTGAAGGTGACCGAGGAGGCCATCCAGATCCTCGGCGGCTACGGCTACACCCGCGAGTACCCGGTCGAGCGCTGGCACCGCGACGCGAAGATCTACACGATCTTCGAGGGCACCTCCGAGATCCAGCGCCTCGTGATCGCCCGGGCGATCAGCGGCCTGCGGGTGGAGTAGGTCTGGCTGATGGCTCGAGTCAGGACGACCTGATGCTCGCTGATCGGTGCGGGTGGTCCGGCCGGCTTCGACGTTGAAGTTGCCCTTGCCGCGCTGACCGTTGATCGCCTGGGTGCTCTGGGCGAGCGAGATCGTCGCGTGCGCCGCCGCGTCGCTCATCTGATCGAGCCCGACCAGGCTGAGGTTGTCGATGTCGTCGCAGGACAGGTGGTAGCACGGGTCGTACTGCTCACCGGCGATCGCCGCCGTAAGGTCGCGGCCTGCTCCGCGGTCTTGATCCCCTCCGCGCCGGTGAACAGTCCGCCGGCCGGGATCCCGACCTCGATGAACGGGCCGTAGTCGGACCGCCCGTCGAACGCCGTGGGCTGCGTCGCCAGGCCCTGGCTGGCGAAGTAGTCGAGGAACAGCTCCTCGATCTGCGCCGAACCCTCCGGCGCGCCGCCCGGCGGCGGCGGCGAGTCGGACAGGTCGCCGTCGTAGACGAAGCGAACGAAGTTCGGCGAACCGACCATGTCGAAGTTGAGCATCGCCGCGATCTGTCGACCGTTCGTCGTCGCTCGAGGCTGGCGACGTACGCCTCGGAGCCAAGCAGTCCCGACTCCTCGGCGCTGAACCAGATGAACCGCACCTTGTTGCGCGGCTTGACCTTGCTCATCTGCTCGGCGATCTCCAGGATCGCCGACGACCCGGATCCGTTGTCGTTGATGCCCGGACCGACGCCGACCGAGTCGAGGTGGGCACCGACCACGATGACGTTGTTCGGGTCGCCGGCGGGGTCTCGGCGATCACGTTGCGGGTGGTGTACGTGCCCGGGCGCCAGTCGATCTTGAACCGGGCCGTCAGCCCGGTGTCGCCGCTCAGGCACGCCGTTGGACAGCGCCGTCGCCGGTCTCGACCGTCGCAGCGAACGTGGGGATGTCGATCCCGTCGAAGTTGAACCACAGCGGTTCGGTCCGGCCGGGCTGGCCCTCGTTGATGAACACCATCGCCCCGGCGGGGAAGCGTCGGCGAGCGTGAACTTCTGGGCGAAGCGTGCACGTTCCCCGCTGGACGATGATGATCGCTCCGGCCGGAACGCCGGCGTAGTCCGCGGCCTCGCAGCCGCTGGTGCTCGTGTTCGGGCCGCGCCCGGCGGCAGCACGAGATCGATCGCCCACACCGGCGCGGTGATGTCGACGTCGTACGGCGTCGACTTGAACATCGAGCCGAAGTCGCCGCCGAGGGAGGCGCCGGCGATGCCGGCCGACGAAGCTCGGTGCCGCCGACGATCTCGAGGACCGGCGCCTCGAAGTCGGCGATGAAGTCAGGTCGTACTCGAACTCGTGCATCGCTGACGTCGAACCCGGCGGCCGCGGCTCGTGCCGCGACGTAGTCGGCCGAGCTCGGCGTAGCCCGGCGCGCCCGCGAGGCGGTTGCCCGCCGCTGGCGTCAGCGATCGCCTGCAACGGCGCGCTCGTGCTCCAGGATCCCCGCGACTGTGACGGCCCGCCGCAGCTTCGCGGAGTTGTTGTTGTTCGAGTTGGGCTCCGATGTAACTGGCACCGCCGTGACGACGAGAGCAGCGCACATCAGCAATGCGCCACCGACAAGCCTTGATCGGTGCATGGTGCCTCCCACGGCGCTGTTGACCCGGCTGGATCGCTACGCAGGGAGCGTGGTCCATGCCAGGAAGGTCGTCAAGCGCCCGGGCACTTCGTCGAGCCGTGAACTTCGGTGGGTCGCGAGATACTGAGTTGAGTGACGACGCCGGCCGACGAGCTGCGCATCGATCGTCGTGCGCCGGTCGAGCGCATCGCGCTGCCGCCGACGTCGTGGGTCGAGCTCGTGCCGGGCTTCGTCCGCGACGCCGACGCGATCTTCGCCGAGCTGCACGACGACGCTGCCGTGGGGCCAGACCGAGGTGCTCCGCTACGACCAGTACGTGCCCGAGAACCGGCTCGGCGTCGGGCGTGCGCACCGACTCCCACCCGCTGTTCCGCCAGACCGACCTCCACCTGCGATCCCGCTTTCACGTCCAGTTCACGGGCGTCGCCGCGATCCTCTACCGCGACGGGCACGACTTCCAGGGCCTGCACAGCGATCGCGAGATGCGCTGGCTCGACGACACGGTGATCGCGATCGCCGTGCTCGGCGCCCGGCGGCCGTTCGTCCTGCGCCCGCGGCTCGAGCGTGGCGTGCCCGTCGAGCGGATCCCCGCCGGGAACTGGCGCCGACGACGTGGTCCTGACGCCGGGCGAGGGCGACCTGCTCGTCATGGGCGGCGCGTGCCAGCGCGAGTGGCTGCACGGCGTGCCCGCGGCGCCGGCGGTCGATCGACGCCGCGCATCTCGCTCACCTGGCGATGGACGAGCCGCACGGGACGGCCCGACACCAACCCGACGTACTACGAAGGCCGCCAGTTCAGCGACCGCCCCCGCCAAGCCGGCTCGCGCACACGTCGACCGTGAGCACGAGCACAGCTCGCGACGGGCGCTGGTCACGGGGGTCGGCCGGCGGGCGGGCATCGCGGCGGCGATCGCCGATCGCCTGCGCGCTGACGGCTGGGACGTCGCCACGACGGGTTGGCGCAGCTACGACGCGCGGATGGAGTGGGGTGCCGACGAGCAGCCGCTGGCCGATCACGAGGTCGACTTCACCGACCCCGACGCGCCCGACGAGCTGTTCCGCGGCTCTCGCCGACGGCGAGCCGATCACCGCGATGGTCCTGTGTCACGCCGAGAGCGTCGACTCCGACATCCTGAGCACGACGGTCGAGAGCTTCGATCGCCACTTCGCGGTCAACGCGCGGGCGAACTGGCTCCTGATCCGGGCGTTCGCTCGCCAGTTCCCGGGCCGAGCGGCGGGAAGCGGTCGCATCGTCGCGCTGACGAGCGATCACACCGCCTTCAACCTGCCCTACGGCGCAAGCAAGGGTGCGCTCGACCGAATCGTCATCGCTGCCGCCACCGAGCTCGCCGATCTCGGCATCACCGCGAACGTCGTCAACCCCGGCCCGAACGACACCGGTTGGATGGACGAGAGCATTCGAGGCGCCGTGCGGCGCGGCAACCTCCAAGGGCGGATCGGGACGCCCGCGGACACAGCGAACCTCGTGAGCTTCCTGCTGTCGGACGAGGGCGGTGGATCAACGCGCAGGCTGCTGCACTCCGACGGCGGACGGCGCTCGGGCTGAGATCGGACGTCAGTGCTTCCACGGGAAGCCGTCGAACACCGCTCGCGCTTCCGCCTCCAGCTCCGCGCATGGCCCGACGACCTCGATCGGCACATTGCCGCGCGCGAACACCTCGCGGCTCGAGAGGTGCAGTGCGGGCGTTCCCTCAGGCACCATCGCCCCGAGCTGTTCGCCCGACAACGCGAACACCAGCCGGCCGATGCCCGCCCAGTACTGGCCGCCTGCGCACATCGCGCAGCTCTCACAGCTCGTGTAGAGCGTCGCGCCGGCGCGCTCCTCGGGCGTCATGTGCTGCGACGCCCAAGCGGCGAGCCCGAGCTCGGGATGCCCGGTCACATCGCCGGCACCGACCGTGTTCGTGAGCTCGATCAGCACGGAACCGTCGGGGCCAACGAGCAGCGAGCCGAACGGTTCGTTCCCGCCGTCGCGAGCCTCACGTGCCAGCTCGAGACAGCGCCGCAGGTGCCCGATGTCGATCTGCTTCACGACGCGCTCAGGCCGCGAGCACCGACGCCGCGCTGCCCATGAGGTCGAGGAAGTTGTCGCAGTAGAAGCGCTGCTTGCGCGTCGTCGTCGGTCGTCGCCGAGCGACGCCTCGAAGCGCTCGATCGGCCTGCGGCCGCCCTCGACGTGCGGGTAGTCGCGACGAGAACAGGCAGACCTCGGGGCCGGCCTGCTCGATGATCCAGCCGACGTCCTCGGTCGGGTACGGCGTGGCCCGCACCTGGCGGCGCACGTACTCGCTCGGCCGCAGCGACAGCGCCTGCAGCCGCTCCTCGTGGCGGGCGAACGCGTCGAAGGCCGACTCCATCTGCCGCATCCACGACGGCAGCCAGATCGCGCCCTGCTCGATGACGCCGAAGCGCAGCGTCGGGAACCGCTCGAGCACGCCGTCGAAGATCATCGTGGCGAGCGTCTGCATCGGCGGGTGGGGGATGCCCATGTAGTCGACCGAGCGGAAGTTCTCCTCGCCGCCGTGGAAGTCGGGCGGGATCGGCAGGCCGTTGCGGAAGTAGCTCGGGTCGATGAGGTCGCCGGTGCCGCCGACGTGGAACACGACCGGGATCCCGGCCTCCTGGGCCCGCGGCCCACACGCCGTCGAGGCCGACGTGGCTGGGCGAGTGGCCGGGCGGGCAGCCGCGACGCGACCAGCAGGGCGGCGGCGCCCAGCTCGATCGCCTCGTCGGCGAGCGCGGGCGCCCGGTCGAGGTCGAGCCAGCGGCACGTAGCAGGTCGGCAGCAGCCGCGGGTCGACCGAGCAGAACTCGACCATGCCCCGGTTGTGGGCGCGGGCGGCGCCGACGGCGAGCTCGACGTCGCCGCCGTGCTCCCAGTCGCGCAGGCGCCGGTTGTGGAACGTGTTGAACACGAGCTGGCTCGAGAAGCCGAGCAGGTCGAGGGCCCGCGGCGCGGTCCTCGGCCAGGAACGAGCCGGTGGCGGCGAAGTTCTTGCGGGCCATGATCTCGGCCGCCTCGTCCGCGGTGTACTCGGCTGAGCGGTGCTTGTCGGCGAGGCGGTCGAACGCGGCGACGAGGTCGCGCTGCTGCTCGTCGGGGTCGCCGGTCTGGCGCAGCTCGTTGCCGCCCGGGTAGCGGAGCGGCTCGATGCGGTCGCGGACGGCCGGGTCGGCGTGGTCGCGCAGCCACGTCGGCGTCTCCATGATGTGGGCGTCGGCGTCGTGCACGACCCGCCCGGTCGCTGTACGGCATCCCCCGAGTCTCGCGTGCCATCAGGAGATATCGTCCGGCGCTGCGGGAAGGGGTGGGTGCCATGCCGAGTGCCGACGAGATCCGAGCGACCCAGAAGCAGACGTGGGACAAGTTCTCCGCCGGCTGGGAGAAGTGGGACGACGTCGTGATGGCGACGACGGGCGACGTGGGGCAGGCCCTCATAGACAGCGTCCAAGTCGCGGAGGACCAGCAGCACCTCGACGTGGGTGCGGGCACGGGAGAACCGGGCCTCAGCATCGCGGCGCTCGCGCCGAAGGGTCGGGTGACCCTCGCCGATCTCTCGGGCGAGATGCTCGCGGCAGCCGCGACGGCGAGCCACGGCGAAAGGGCTCACAACGTCGAGTACCGGGAGTGCGGCGCCGAGGACCTGCCGTTCCCCGACGCGAGCTTCGACAGCGTGACTTGCCGGTTCGTCTTCATGTTCATCCCCGACATCGACCGCGCCATCGCGGAGTTCGTCCGTGTGCTGAAGCCCGGTGGTCGAGTGGCGGCGGCGGTGTGGGCCGGCCCTGATGTGAACGAGTGGGCCACCATCGCCGGTGCCGCGATGGCGACCGAGATCGAGCCGGTGCCTCCCGATCCCCGACGCGCCGGGCATGTTCCGCTGCGCCGCGCCCGACGCGATCAGTGCCCGGTTCCGAGAGCGCGGGCCTCCACGACGTAGCGGAGTGGGACGTCCCGACGCTCATGGTGACGGACTCGGCTGAGCAGTACTGGTACTTCGTCACCGAGCTCACCGCTCCCGTCGTCGCCGCGCTGGCGACCGTCGACCAGGCGACGCGTGATCGCATCGGCGCCCGGGCGGTCGAGGCCGCACGGGCGTACGAGTCGGACGGAAAGGCCAGGCTGCCGGGCATGGCCCGCTGCATCGTGGGGACGAAATGACGGGGCTGGGCTGAACCTCGACGATCCGGGGTACTGTCCGCACGTCGCCACGCGGTCCGGAACGCTCCAGGCCAAAAACGAAACGCATTTGCGGAAGTGAAGGGCAGGAGCGGGCGCCGGACTGCGTAGGCGACGGCGGATGTCTCGTCACCCCAGCTGTCGGGTCGGATGCCCGGCACTCGTGAGGCGTGACCCCCGACACGCGTGACTTCCTCTGCGAAAGTGATCGCGTTGTCGACGGCCGCGCATCGACCATCGTTGTTGAAGTAGACGAACACGTCGGCGTCGCCGAACATCGAGAATGATCCGCTCGGCCCAGGCGGCCGAGCGTGTGGCGGTGATAGTTGGGCGGTACCTGGGCGTCGCCGTGGTGGAGACGCACGTAGCCCCACGACGCGGTGCGCCACGTCGGCCCGACGGCGGATCCGCCCGGTCTGCCCACACCTGCGCCGCGCCCTCGGTCGGTGAGCAGCTCTGACACGTCTTGCCGCCACCACGACTCGTGCGCGCGCCTCGACGGCCAGCCGCACTCCGGCGGGAACGCGTCCAGGGTCGCCGCAGCGCGCCCACGTCGACTTCGAGGTCGGGTGGACAGCTGGATGAGGACGGGTCAGCTTCCACTCGAGCGCCGAGGCGCGACTCATGAGGCGCTCTACCGGCTCGAAGGATCCCGCAGCCGCTTGACATGGGTGAGGTACCGCGATGCCTTCACCGTGATGATCTCGTCGTCGGGGCTGCGGCGGTGCCACCCAGCGAACGTCTCCCGCGAGGGCAGTCGATAGAACGAGACGTTCAGCTCGACAGTGCGGAAGTACGTCGTCACGTGCTCGAACCAGCACTTCTGCGGGACATCCGTCGTAGAAGCGGTGGCGCCAGTCCTGGTACATCCAGCCCGAGGTCCCGATGAGCACGGTCACGCGTCTGTTCGTTGCCCGAATCGGGGTTGCGGAGTCCCTTCGTATCGGCCCGGCGTGCCTTGGGTAGGGAGCGGGCGCCCCGCCCCCTCAGGAGGATCTCATGGCCAAGGACGAGCTCGATCGCAACCCCGGCGAAGGTGGCGAGACCCACCAAGTCGCCGACGGCGGGCCCGTCCTCACGACGCAGCAGGGTGTCCCGGTCGCCGATGACCAGAACACGCTTCGCGTGGGAGATCGAGGGCCCGCGGCCCTCGAGGACTTCCACTTCCGCGAGAAGATCTTCCACTTCGACCACGAGCGCATCCCGGAGCGCGTGGTGCACGCCCGCGGCTATGGCGCTCACGGCTTCTTCGAGACCTACGAGTCGCTGTCGGACGTGACCAGCGCCGACATCTTCCAGCGCGCCGGGGAGCAGACGCCGGCGTTCGTGCGCTTCTCCACGGTCGCCGGGAGCAAGGGCTCGTTCGACCTCGCCCGCGACGTGCGGGGCTTCGCGGTGAAGCTCTACACGCAAGGAGGGCAACTGGGACCTCGTCGGCAACAACATCCCGGTGTTCTTCATCCAGGACGCGATCAAGTTCCCCGACATCATCCATGCGGTCAAGCCCGAACCCGATCGCGAGTTCCCTCAGGCGCAGTCGGCGCACGACAACTTCTGGGACTTCGTGTCGCTGATGCCGGAGTCGACGCACATGCTGATGTGGGTCATGTCGGACCGGGCGATCCCGCGGTCGTTCCGCTTCATGGAGGGCTTCGGCGTGCACTCGCTTCCGCTTCGTGAACGAGGCGGGCGTGTCGACGTTCGTGAAGTTCCACTGGAAGCCGAAGCTGGGCCTGCAGTCGGTCATGTGGAACGAGGCCGTGAAGATCAACGGTGCTGACCCTGACTTCCACCGCCGCGACCTGTGGGACGCGATCACCACGGGCGACTTCCCCGAGTGGGAGCTCGGTGTGCAGCTGTTCGACGACGAGTTCGCCGATCAGTTCGATTTCGACATCCTCGACCCGACGAAGCTCATCCCCGAGGAGCTCGTCCCGGTGCGCATCGTCGGGCGTCTCGTGCTCGACCGCGTCGTCGACAACTTCTTCGCCGAGACCGAGCAGGTCGCGTTCTGCACACAGAACATCGTCCGAGGCATCGACTTCACCAACGATCCGCTCCTCCAAGGGCGCAACTTCTCCTACCTCGACACGCAGCTGAAGCGGCTCGGCTCACCGAACTTCACTCAGCTGCCGATCAACGCGCCAAAGTGCCCGTTCGCCCACTTCCAGCAGGACGGCCACATGGCAGTGGAGAACCCGGTGGGGCGCGTGAACTACGAGCCGAACTCGTGGCCGGGCGACGAGCGCGGTCCTCGCGAGGATCCCGAACGGGGATTCGAGTCCTCGCGACGAAGGAGGTGGGCGAGAAGCGCCGCATCCGCCCGGGCAGCTTCGCCGACCACTACAGCCAGGCCCGCCAGTTCCTCGACAGCCAGATGCCGATCGAGCGGCGGCAATCGCGAAGTCGTTCATCTTCGAGCTCAGCAAGGTGGAGCGGCTGGACATCCGGGAGCGGATGGTGGCGAACCTGCGCAACGTCGACGAGGACTTCGCGACCGAGATTGCCGACGGGCTCGGACTCGCGAAGATGCCCAAGAAGTCGAAGGCCGCAAAGGCTCCGATCACCGGTCTTCCGCCGTCGCCCGCGTTGAGCATCGTGGCGAACGGGCCGGAGAGCTTCGCGGGTCGCAAGGTCGGCATGCTCGTCACCGACGGCGCCGACGCAGCGCTCGTCTCAGCGCTCCAAGACGCCATCGTGGCGGAAGGCGCGGTCGCCGAGGTGATCGCGCCGAAGATCGGTGGCGCGACGCTGAGCGATGGAACGCTGCTGGAAGCGCAGCAGAAGATCGACGGAGGGCCGTCGGTGCTCTACGACGCGGTCGCGGTGCTCGCTTCCGACGACGGAGTGAAGGACCTCACGGTCGATCCGGCAGCGAAGGACTTCGTCTCCGACGCGTTCGCCCACGCGAAGTTCGTGGCCTACTCACCGCCCGCCGAGGCGCTGTTCACGGCCGCGGGAGTGGTGCCCGACGACGGCTTCATCGCAATCGCGGGACCGGATGACGCCGACCGGTTCGTCGACGCATGCCGCCAGCTGCGCCACTGGGTGAGAGAAGCGCTGTAAGGGCTGGCAACATCTGGTCGCCATGAGCGACGCCACTGATCTCACGCAATGCACTGCCACCGAGCTGCTCGACCTCTACCAACGGGGCGAGGCGTCGCCGGTCGAGGCCACCCAGGCTGTGCTCGAGCGCATCGACAAGCTGAACCCCGTCCTGAACGCGTTCTGCTTCCTCGCAGCCGACGAGGCGCTCGACGCGGCCCGGGCGAGCGAGTTTCGCTGGCACCGAGGCAAGCCAACGGGTCCGCTCGACGGCGTCCCCACCTCCATCAAAGACCTCGTGCTCACGAAGGGATGGCCCACGTTGCGGGGCAGCCACACCGTTGATCCGAATCAACCGTGGGACATCGACGCGCCCGCGACCGCCCGCCTGCGCGAAGCGGGCGCTGTGCTGATCGGCAAGACGACGACACCCGAGTTCGGCTGCAAGGGCGAGACCAACTCGCCGCTCACGGGCATCACTCGCAACCCCTGGGACACGACCAAGACGCCGGGCGGGTCGTCGGGCGGCACCGCAGTTGCCGTGGCCGCGGGTATGGGCCCTCTGAGCATCGGGAGTGATGGCGCCGGGTCAGTTCGCATCCCCGCCGCGTTCTGCGGCAACTTCGGGTTGAAGCCGAGCTTCGGACGCGTGCCCGCATTTCCGTTGTCACCGTTCGGCACGGTCTCGCACCTCGGGCCGCACACGATGGGCGTCGCGGACGGCGCGCTCATGATGAACGTGCTGAAGCAGCCCGACGCGCGCGACTGGACATCGCTCCCGCCCGACAGCTCCGACTACACCGCGAACCTCGACGGCGGCGTGGACGGGCTGCGAGTGCTGTTCTCGCTGACGCTCGGTTACGCCACGGTCGACTCGGAGGTTGCGAGCGCGGTTGCCGCCGCGGTCGACGAGCTGTCGGCCTTGGGCGCGCAGGTCGAAGTCGGCGACCCCGGCTTCGAGGATCCTCTCCCGATCACGACGGGCCTGTGGTTCACCGGTGCGTGGACGCTTTGGAACACGCTCACCCCTGCGCAACAAGACGTCACCGATCCGGACTTCGCGGCCGAAGCGCAGCTCGGCAGCGAGATGAGCAGCCTCGACGTGCAACGGCTGAACCTGCGGCGGGGCGAGCTCGGATCCAGGATGCGCCAGCTCATGCAGCACTACGACCTGATCGCCACGCCGTCAGTCGCGGTGCCCGCGTTCGACGCCCGACCCGCCGGCGCGGTCCCCCTCGATCCCGCATCGATGCTCGGGTGGACGCCCTTCTCCTACCCGTTCAACCTCACGCAGCAGCCCGCGTGCACGATCCCATGCGGGTTGACGGCGAGCGGTCTGCCGATCGGCGTGCAGCTCGTCGGCCCGATGTTCGCCGATGCCCTCGTGTTGCGAGCCGCGCGCGCCTACGAACAGGTTCGCCCGATACCCCGCCCCCCGATCTGAGCCCAACACCCGAGGCTTCTCAGGTAGGTAACAGGCCAAATTTGGCCTGTTACTCGCACAAGAACCGGAGAGGTGGCGGCTATGGGGCTTCCCAGAACACCTCGACTTCGGTGCCGTCGGGATCCCAGCAGCGGAACGTGACGTAGTCCTCGCCGGGCCGGAAGTCCTGCACGTCGCTCGTCCGCACGCCCGCAGCGGCGAGGGCGGCGTATCGGGCGAGCACCTCGTCGGCATCAGCGCCGCCGAAGCCGATGTGGAAGCCGAACGGCAGCTCCTGGTGCGGATCGGCGGGGATGAGCGCGAGCAAGAAACCATCCTCGTTGCGGATGAAGTAGCCGCCGTCGGCCTCGAACGCGGGATGGAACCCGAAGTGCTGCTGATAGAAGTCGCGACACGCTGCCGCATCGCGCACCCGCAAGTTCATGTGGTTCAGATCCACGCCTTCAGCCTCTCAGACAGAATGGCGCGATGTATGACCCCGAGCGCGGCTATCCCCGCATCGTCCCCTACCTGCTCTACGACGATCCGAATGCAGCGATCGACTGGCTCGTCGATGTGCTCGGTCTCACCGAGGTCATCCGCTGGTCGATGCCCGACGGCAAGGTTGGCCATTCCGAGCTCGAGCGCGGGGGCGCCATCATCTCGATTGGCGTGAAGGGAATGGCCTACGGGAGCGTCCAGAGCCACACACTCGTGTACGTCGACGATGTTGACGCGACCGCCGCGAAAGCCGTCGACGCCGGTGGCACCTTGCTGATGGAGCCGGGCGAGCGGCCGTGGGGGCTGCGCCAGGCTCTGATCGCAGATCCCGAGGGACAGCACTGGGAGATCACCCAGCACGCCCGAGACGCTCCGGCCGAGGAGTGGGGCGCGACGCAGCTCGCGCCGATGCCCGGTTGATCAGGACAGCCGCCTCAATCGGGCAGGAGCGGCACGAGGAAGCCGGGGTCGTGGCCGAGCTGCCCGGCCCGACTGACCGCCGCGGACCCGAATCGGTCTCTCACTTCGTCGAGGGCTTCGTCGAGCCGGCTCGCGGTGCGACGGTTGAAGGGCAGCGGGAGCTGTACGGCGTCGTCGTCGTCGAGGTTCATGATCGCGATGCCGATCAGGGTCAAGCCCTGTTCCTCGATCATGGGTTGGACCGACTCGAGCAGACCCCGAGCGGTCTCGAGGATCGGCTCGGTGCGGGCGGTGGGCCGGGGCAGCGTGTGCGACCGAGTCGCTCGCGACCAATCCTCGAAGCGCATGCGCAGGACGACCGTGCGGCCCACCCGGTCCGCGGCGCGCAGGCGCCGGGTGACGCGATCGACGAGCCCAGCCAAGGTCGCTTCGATCTCACCGGGCGCCTTTGCTCGCCAACCGATCGCGCGCTGTGACCCGATCGATCGGCGCCGCCGTCCGACGACCACGGGTCGGGGGTCGTAGTTGTGCGCGAGCGCGTGCAGATGGCGGCCGCTCGCCGGGCCGAGAATCGACACGAGCGTCGATTCGTGAAGTCGCGCAACGTCGGCGACGGTGTCGATGCCACGATCGTGGAGCTTGGTCGCCGTCTTGATGCCGACGCCCCACAGCCGCTCGACAGGTAGGGGATGCAGGAACGCGAGCTCCTGCTCGGGAGGAACGACAAGCAGGCCGTCGGGCTTGGCGACCCGACTCGCGACCTTCGCGAGGAACTTGGTGCGCGCGACCCCGACGGTGATTGGGAGACCAACGCGCTCGAGCACCCTCGCGGGAGGCGGATGGCGATCTCCGTTGGGGTGCCCGCGAGCCTCCGGAGTCCGCCGACGTCGAGGAAGGCCTCGTCGATCGAGATGCCCTCGACGAGTGGCGTCGTGTCGTTGAACACCTCGAAGACGGCCTTGCTGGCTTCGGAGTACGCCTCCATGCGGGGCGAGAGCACGACCGCGTGCGGGCAGAGAACGCGCGCCTGCCTCCCGCCCATCGGCGTGAACACACCGAACGCCTTTGCCTCGTAGCTGGCCGCCAAGACGACGCCCCCGCCCACGATGACCGGCCGTCCCCGCAGCGAGGGGTTGTCGCGCTGCTCGACCGACGCATAGAACGAGTCGAGGTCGGCATGGAGGATCGTCGCCTCAGAGCGCTCGAACATATGTTCGTAGATGGTATCCTGCCGAAGTGACCGACATCGAGGTCGTCGAGGCGATCTACGCCGCGATGCACGATCGCGACCTGCCTCGCCTCATCGAGCTGATCGACGAGAAGGTCGTCATCACGCAAGACCCCCGACTGCCCTGGGGTGGTCGCTTCGAGGGCCTCGAAGGCTTCGCACAGTTCGCCGCCGCCCTCACCGGCACCATCACTTCGGCGGTCACGCACGACGAGCTGTTCGCCGCCGACGGTGACGTGATTCAGGTTGGGCACACCCGGGGGACGGTGAACGAGAGCGGCAAGTCGTTCGACATCGCCGAGGTGCATCGCTGGACGATCCAAGACGGCAAAGCGGTGAGGGCCCATTTCTCGATCGACACGCCCGGAATGCTCGCCGCGCTCGGCTTGGAGACGTAGCGATCGACATCTCGTGCGCGTTCGCAACCTCCATGGCCACGCCCGACCATGTCGCGCGGGCCGAAGCGCTCGGCTACCGGCGGGCATGGCTCTACGACTCGCCCGCGCTCTACCCCGATGTCTGGATGATCCTGGCGGAGTGCGCGCGCCGCACCTCGACGATCGAGCTCGGGCCCGGCGTCGCGATCCCGTCGCTCCGTCACCCGATGGTGACAGCGTCGGCCATCGCGACGTTGGTCGACCTCGCGCCTGGCCGAGTGAACGTAGCGATCGGCTCGGGGTTCACAGGCCGGCTCACCCTCGGGCAGAAGCCGCTCAAGTGGTCCGTCGTCCGCGAGTACGTCATCGCGGTCATCGGCCTCCTCGATGGGCAGACAGTCGAGTGGGAAGGCGCGGCGATCCGGATGATGCACCCCTCGGGCTTCGGCGCCGCGAGGCCGATCCGCGTCCCGATCATCCTCGGCACCGGTGGGCCGAAGGGGGAGGCGGTTGCGCGCGAGCTGGCCGACGGTGTCTTCGCCACCGGCCCCAGCCCTGGCTTCGATCGGTGTTCGGTGCTGACGTTCGGCACCGTGCTCGACGATGGCGAAGACGCGGGGAGCGCGCGTTGCATGGCGGCGGCAGGCCACGCCGGGGCGCTCATGTATCACGCCCTGCACTTGCGGGGCATGGCCGCACAGCTACCCGATGGCGACAAATGGGTTGCCGCGCTCGAGACGTTTCCCGAAACCGAACGGCACCTCGCGTTGCACGAAGGGCACCTGATCGAGGCGAACGAGCGCGATCGGCTGGTGGTCACCGGCGAGACCCTGAAGATGTTCGGCCTCGCGCGCAGTGCAGATGACTGGGCGGCGCGGCTCGCCGAGCTCGAGGAATCGGGCGCCACCGAGGTTGCGTATCAGCCGGCGGGGCCTGACATCCCCGCAGAGCTCGAGCGCTTCATGGCCGCGGCTCGGTCGAGGGCATGACGCCGGCCTGACGAAGCCCGAGCAGGTTGTCGACGATCCCGCGTTGGTGAACGACGCGGCCTGACGCATCGAACTCGAGCACGATCATCTCCTCGAACTCGAGGCGCTTGCCCGTCGCGGGCAGCGGCCCCCACGGGCCGAGCTGCGTGCCCGACGTTCGCAGGTGCACGGAGACGCGCCAGTCCTCAGCCACCATCGACAGCAGCTCCTCGTGGTAGTCGGGGAACGTCTCCCATGCGCGCTCGACCATCTCGCGAACACCCTCTGAGCCGTGGCGCAGCGGGCCGTAAGGCCGGTAGTCGGCGACGTAGTCGGGTGCGTACAGCTCGTCGAGCGCATCGAACTGGCGGCCGTTCCACACCTCGTCGAACAGTCGCCGTACAGCCGCCTTGTGACGCTCGCACCTCCACTCTCGCCCCCGCCTGAGCAGATCGGAGACGATCGTGGTCTTGGCGATCGCGTACTGATTGCCGTCGCGCCAGGGCAACCGCGCGAGCTCACGTTTCACGGCTTCGTACCGAATGCGGCTCACCTCGTCGACGCGCAGCCAGTCGCGGAAGTCGAGGTAGTCCAGGATCTCCCGGGAGCCAGCGCTGAACACGTGGATGTGGACATCCCGCGCCGGTGTCCGCAGCAGGCGGTGGTCGGGCTCGCGCCGGCGCAGGACGAACCCGGCGTCGACGAGAGGCGGCAAGAACGCTTCGTCGTCGGTGACGTCGGCCACCACAACGAGGATGTCGATGATCGGCTTGGCGGTGAGGCCGGGCACCGACGTCGAGCCAATGTGCTCGATGCGCAACGCAGAGGCGCCGAGAGCTTCCGCGATCCGGTCGCGGAGCTGTTCGTATCGGATAGCCCAGGACGGGTCGTACTCCGTGAGGACGACCTGCACTGACTGGCTCGACGCCCTCGATCACACCGGGATCCGGGTCTGGAGTCGCGCCCATGTCGCATCTTGGCCCGCCGCCGTATCGTTCGCGTGATGCCTCACTTCGATGCCGCCACGGTCACCGTCGATGATGTAGTCGAATCGCTCGACAGTGACGGCTACTGCATCGTCGAGGGAATGCTTTCGGCGGCCGAGGCGAACGATGCGAAGGCGTCATTGCGAGAGGTTCTCGATGAAATCCCGTTCGGTCGCAACGACTTCGAGGGCTTCAGCACCCGCCGGGTCTACGCACTGTTTGCGAAGACGCGGGCGTTCGACGCGGCGGCGATCAATCCGCTGCTTCTCGGGGTGCTCGACCGGTTCCTGGGCCACTATCAGCTGTCTGCGCCCACCGGCATCCAGATCGGACCGGGCGAGAGCGCACAGGCGCTGCACTACGACGCCAGCGTTTATCCCCTTCCGCGCACGTTCGGTGATGTCGTGCTGAACACGATGTGGGCGCTCGACGACTTCACGGTCGAGAACGGCGCGACCCGGGTCGTTCCCGGCAGCCATCGTTGGGAGGGCCGGCAACCGACGGCCGAGGATCGAGTCGTCGATGCCGTGATGCCCGCGGGATCGGTGATCTTCTACGGCGGCAAGGTCTTCCACGGAGGCGGCGCGAACCAGACCGACACACCGCGTCTCGGCGTCATCCTCGAATACGTCGCCGCGTGGCTGCGCGCCCAAGAGACGCACCTTCTCGCCGTGCCGCGCTCCACTGTCGCGGAGCTGCCCGAACGCCTCCAGGAGCTGCTCGGCTACAACATCTATCCGCCGTTCCTCGGCTACGTCGACGGGCGCCACCCCCGCCGCTACATCACGGAGCGCGCATGAGGCCGAGCCCCTAGCTCTGCGTGTTCAACCTCCGCAGGCGCTCGGCCAGCGACGACATCACTTCCAACGCGAACGTCGGCGTCTCGTGGACGAGGAACAAGAACTCGCGTTGGTCGATCACGGCGAGCGAACAGTCCTTCGCGGCCACCGCGGACAGGGCCCGCGGCGACTTGTCGATGATGGCCATCTCACCGAAGACGTCGCCCTCTTCGACGGTCCCCACCGTGTTGGCTCCGTGCTTCAGCTCGACCAGCCCGGAAACGACGCCGTACATGCAGTCGCCGACCTCGCCCTCGAGGAAGATCGTGTCGCCGCTGGCGAAGTCCTTCGTCGTCCGCGCGTTGAGAAAGACACCCCGTACCGTCGTCATTCGCCGGATTCTTGTGGTTGCAGGTGAACGGAGAATGGCCGGTAGGTAGCGATTCGGATCACCCCCGGAGACGTCGGTGAGCAGCGCGGCCATGACGAGCGAGGCGCCCCGCGTGTCGCCCATGGTGCCCTCGCCCATGCGGTTCATCACGTAGGCGACGGTCATCCTCGCGTCGAAGTCGTTGACGACGATCGAGCCGCCCCAGCCTCCCCAGAAGCAGGCACGCGGGTTCGGGCTGATCGGCAGGTCGGCGGAGTTCAGGCCGTAGTTCATCCCCAGGCGCACGGGCATGCCGAGCACGAGGTCGACGCCCTGGATCTGCTCGTCGAACACTGCCTCGCATCCCTTCGCCGACAGCAACCGACTGCCCCCGGTCTCGCCGCCATTCGAGAGCGCCGATTGCACCATCGCGACCGATCGCGCGTTGCCGTGCCCACCGCCGGCGGGGATCTCGGCGCGCCGCCAGGGGATCTCCCACGACTGCGGGGCTGAGATCGGCGGGTTGCCGAACGTCTTGAGGAGCACCTCGGTGGGGTTCTCGGGGATCGGCAGCGGCCCGGACGGCGGGATCACCAGCGCCACACGTGGGTCGCACTCCTCGGGCGTGCCGATGTGGAAGTCGGCGCCGAGCGGGCCGGCGACCTCCTTCGCAAAGAACGTGCCCACCGATTCGCCGGCAACGCGTCGCACGACCTCGCCGACGAGATAGCCCTGTGTGATCGCGTGGTAGCCCGACGCGGTGCCCGGCTCCCACCACGGCGCCTGAGCAGCGAGCAACGACGTGCACTTCTCCCAGTCGTAGAGGTCCTCGCCGACCATCGGCTCTTCCCAGCCCGAGAGTCCCGCCGTGTGGGCCATCAGGTGGCGCACCTCGACGTTCTCCTTGCCCGCCGCGGCGAACTCCGGCCAGTACTTCGCGACCTTGCCGTACAGATCGAGCTCGCCCCGATCGGCCAGCATCAGCGCACACAGCGCGGTCATCGTCTTGGTCGTCGACCACACGTTGATGATCGTGTCGCGCTCCCACGGGGTCGTCTTCGCCTCATCGGTGTACCCACCCCACAGGTCGACCACGAGCTCGCCTTCGAGGACGACGGCGACCGACGCGCCGACGTCGAGGCCTTGGTCGAAGTTCTGCGCGAACGCCGTCTTGACCATGTCGAACCGCGGATCGCACGTGCCCTTGATGTCAGCCACGTTGCCCCCAGGTGTCGTCGGTGGCGCGACCCTACGCCGCCTGAGGCAGGCTTAGACCATGAAGCGCATCCCGCACTGGATCGGCGGGAAGGTCACGCCCGGCACGTCCGGCCGCACCGCTCCCGTCTACGACCCTGCCACCGGCGCCCAGACGGGCGAGGTCGACCTGGCTTCGGCCGAGGAGGTGGATACGGCCGTCGAGGAAGCGGCGGGTGCGTTCCCGGCGTGGCGGTCGGCCTCGTTGTCGCAGCGGACCGAGGTGCTCTTCCGCTTCCGCGAGCTCGTCGACCGGCATCGGGCCGATCTGGCCGCCGCCATCACGGCCGAGCACGGCAAGGTGCTCTCCGACGCAGGCGGCGAGGTGGCGCGTGCAGTCGAAGTCGTCGAGTTCGCGTGCGGGTTGGCGGACCACCTGAAGGGCTCGTACAGCGAGCAGGTCTCGACCGGCATCGACGTGTACTCGATCCGCCAGCCGCTCGGCGTCGTCGCGGGCATCACACCGTTCAACTTCCCGGTCATGGTGCCGCTGTGGATGGTGTCGAACGCGATCGCGTGCGGAAACGCGTTCGTGCTCAAGCCGAGCGAGAAGGATCCGTCGCCCTCGCTGCTCCTGGCCGAGCTGCTCGCTGAGGCGGGCGTGCCCGACGGCGTGTTCAACGTCGTTCAAGGCGACCGGGAGGCGGTGAACGCGATCCTCGAGCATCCCGGCATCGCAGCCGTGAGCTTCGTCGGATCGACACCGATCGCGAAGCACGTGTACGAGACGGGCACTCGCGCCGGAAAGCGGGTCCAGGCCCTCGGCGGCGCGAAGAACCACATGGTCGTGCTCCCCGACGCCGACGTCGACGCGGCCGCCGATGCGGCAGTGTCTGCCGCGTACGGGTCCGCCGGTGAGCGATGCATGGCGATCTCGGTCGTCGTGGCCGTGGGAGACGTCGCCGATCCCCTCGTGGCGGCGATCTCGTCACGTCTGCCCAAGCTGCGCATCGGGCCCGGCACTGATCCCGACAGCGAGATGGGACCCTTGGTGACTGGGGAGCACCGCGACAAGGTCGCCGGCTACGTCGACCGGGGATACGACGAAGGCGCGACGGTCGTGGTCGACGGACGGGAGCGCGCCTTCGAGAGCGAAGGGTTCTTCCTCGGTGCGTCGCTGCTCGACCACGTCACGCCGGAGATGGACGTCTATCGCGACGAGATCTTCGGCCCCGTGCTGTCTGTCGTGCGCGCCGCTTCCTACGACGAGGCCGTTCGTCTCGTCGACGAGAACCCGTACGGCAACGGCACGGCGATCTTCACGCGCGACGGGGGAGCGGCGCGCCGCTTCCAGTTCGACGTGCAGGCGGGCATGGTCGGGGTGAACGTGCCGATCCCCGTTCCTGTCGCGTCGTTCAGCTTTGGAGGCTGGAAGTCATCGTTGTTCGGCGACCGTCACATGTACGGGCCCGACGGCGTCGACTTCTACACGCGCACGAAGGTCGTCACCGCCCGCTGGCCCGATCCGTCGACGAGTCGAGTGGACCTGGGCTTTCCCCAGACGCGCTGATTCCTGCCAGCTCGCGAGTCAGTTGAGAAAGCGCGATTTCGCCGCGAGCCGCGCCCCGAAGCAGGCCGAATGCCCGGTAAACGACGGTGCCCAGGATCTCGCCGTCCGTCAACTCGACGCGGCCCACATCGATTCCAGCCTTGATCTCGAAGCCCTGGGCGGCAACGGCCTGCTGAAACGCTCGAGTGAACGCGAGGGAATCGACAGGATCCTCGAACGCGGCCAAGCATCCGTCGCCCAGGATCTTCACGAGGGTGGCCCGGTGGGCGTCGCCGATGGCCCGCATCGACGCCGCCCAGTCACGATGGAGCGCCATTACAGCGGGGTCGTTGAGCTCCCCGACTGCCGCGGTGGCGCCGCAGATGTCGACGACAGCGACCGCCATCAGCGCAGGCCCGTGACTCTCCCCGATCCGGAGCGGCGGAAAGGAGCGGTCGTCACCGAGAAGCGACGCTTGGAAGACCTCCTCGAGGTGAGGGAAGTCGCGGATGCGGTGGTGGCCGAGGCTGCGAAGAGCGACGCGGTCCGCGAGCGACGGCTCGGCGAGCATTGCGGTGACGTGAGACACGACGGTCTGTCCCCCGTGCGAGGCCGCGCGGAGCCGAGCCGTTTGGTTCACGGTCGTTCCGTAGAAGTCGTCGGCGATTGCGTCGACCTCGCCGACGTGGACCGCTATCCGGACCCGGATCTCGAGTGAACAAACCGGCTCGCGGAGTCGATCTTGAAGCGCACATCCCGCGAGCACAGCATCGGTGGCGAGGGCGAAGACGGCGAAGTGGCTGTCGCCTTCTCCCCGAGCTTTGAGCAGGTCGCCGCCCTGCGAGGAGACGACCGCACCAACGGTGTGATCGAGTGTCGCGACCGCCTCGGTCATGGCGCGGGGCTCGGACGCCCAATGGGCGTTGCTTCCCTCGATGTCGCTCATGAGGAACGCGCGTAGCGAGCTGCTCATGACGACTCCCGTTGGAGTGCATACGTCGCCGGCGGTTGTTGTTTCTTCCACGGGCCGCGCTCGTCGTTGGCCAGCTTGCGGTAGACCGGCTCGCTGATGCGGATGCCGGGGCCCGCGCCCATGCGGAACACGTGGATGACGCCGGCGCCGAGGATGTCGTAGCGACGCGACTCGCCGGTGCCGAGCTCGCCCTCGACGACCACCGAGAGGTGGACGTTGGCGCCGACGTCGAGTGCGACGCCATGTTGGGTGCCAAGGGCGCGCACCGGATCGGTGAGCCCTCGGACGCATTGGACTGCCGCGTCGGCGTCGGCTTCGTCGAAGACGGCGAGACAGCCGTCGCCGACGAACTTCACGACGCGGCCGCCGCCGGCCTCGATGCGATCGGCCATCAATCGGTAGAAGTCGTCGACGAGCAGCGCGAGCTGCATGGAGCTGAGGGGGGCGATGGCCCGGCTGAAACCTGCCAGATCGACCATCACCATGACGAGGCGGCGCTCAACGAGCTCCGCGGGAGCAGAGGTGGACATGGATCCTCCTGTTCGTGGTTCTGACCTTGCTGTTGCGGGGGTGACTCCCGCGGGGCCCAGTTGGGCTACCGAGTGGATGTTACGTCCGGTTGAGGCCGCCTGCCGGGCTAGTCGGTGAAGCCGCGGCGGCGCGACGCGATTGCGACGAGGCCGAGGCCCCCGACAAGGCCGAGCAGCCCGACGACGAGGGGACCGGATCCCGACGGGCCCGTCGCCGGCAGCGTCTCGGGAGCGGTCGTGGGGGCGGCGGTCGGGGTGGTCGTGTCTCCGGCGAACTCGCATTCGTCCACCGCCGTGGTGGGAACGACCGTCGTCGGTGCCAGGGTGGTTGTTGCGGCCGTCGTGGTCGCGCCGGTGGTGGCCGTTGTTGTCGCCGTGGTGGTCGACACAGTCGTCGGGGTGGTCGGCGTCGTCGTCGCCGTGGTCGTCGTCGACACAGTCGTCGGAATGGTCGGAGTGCTCGTGATCGGGGTCGTCGTCGCAGTCGTCGTGGTCGCCTCGACCACGTTTTGGAAGTTCGCGCCCGGTGACGCCTGGAACTCCGCGCCCGCTGAGGCGGCGAGCGGCTGCGCCCCCCCGGAGAAGCTGCTGGCGGGGCACACGGAGACCTCCTGCGTGGCGAACAGCGCTCTCCTGCGCGCGGCCAGCTCCCCCGCTGGCGCGTCTGCGAACACGTCCACTTCCTGGGTGGCACCACTCGCGGTTTCCGTCAGCAGGCACCGCGCCGGAACGGTGATGCCGGTGACCACCGTGGTCACGGTCCCGCCCGGAGCGCCACCAGGGATCGCGAACGGCGGGACGTCGAGTTGGGCTCGCTGCAGACGATGGTGATCGTGATGGGTCCCTGCTGCCCGGCGCCGTCACCGGTGATGGACTTCGTGACCGTGAACGACCCGATGTCGAGGAACGCGACACGCGTGTTCACGTCGGTTTCCGCCGTCAATGGGCCGGCCTGGATGATCGTCTGCGCGCGAGCGTTCGGGTTCGACTGTGGCGGCACGTACACGAAGACGACCCCCCCGGGCTGGGTCGCGATAGCTCTGATGGTGAGGGCCGGATTCTTGATGCCGGCCTCGGTGGAACGCAGCCAGATCTCGTCGCCGTCGACGACTGCGAACGGCGCGTCGAGCGGCACGCTTCCCGCAGCGTCCTCGAAGGCCGTGACGCCCGCGGGCACGCGTCCCGATCGCCTCCTTCCCATTGGTGTCGACGACGAACGGGCCGACGATGGTGTTCTTCAGTCCGTTCGACGGCCCGGTGACCGTAAGGGTGGGCGCAGGCGGCGCGTTGAGGGGGCCTTTCGCTATGACATTGGCGACGATGCCGCTCACGGTGGCGAAGAGGGGCGAGTCCGTCGCTAGGACGTAGCCGTCACTGAAGTACCAGATCGCGGATTGCACAGCGGCCGCCCGAGCGTTGACGTTGGTCTGGCTCGAAGGTTCGGTCGTCGTCGGGTAGTACGACTGCAAGAGCTGTGCGACGTAGCCGACGTTCGGGATGCCCGCCTCGGTCCACTCACCGCGCTTGTAGTCGCTCCCGATGCCTGTCGGCGTGAGGAGGTCGATGCAGTACGAGACGAAGGTGGTCCCCGTTCCCGGGCCGGACGTCACCTGCATCTGAATGAGGCCTGCGAATCCCACGTTGTTCGACGGCCAACTCGGGTCCGGAGCCTCGGGATACCCAGCGAGGCGCTCCGCCGGTGTGCGCGGCGACATGAATCCGTTCACGCCCTGACCGGCGCCGGTATTGATGATCTCGACGGTGGAGGTCGGGGGGTTTGCTTGCGTTCCCGCGGCGGGGCCCGGCACCACCACCTCCGCGCTGACAACCGGCGCCCACGCCGCCACCATCACGATGGTCGCCGTGAGGGCGACGATAGATCTCAGCGCGAGCCGACTCCGTGTGGCCATCGCAGGAGTCTCCCACCTCCCGACTGTTCGCGCGCACGTGAACACTCTTCGTGAGCTCTGCTGTCATGCCTCGCCGACCTCGAGCTCCTCACTGTCGACGTCGTTGGAGGACGGGATGATCCGCGACGGCAACGCATCGGGCATCAGGCGGCCGTAGAAGTAGCCGGCGACGGCCATCACCACTGCGGCGACGAGAAACGCGAGCCCGACTCCTCGCGTGAACGCGTGCTGGGCTTCGCTCGCGAGGCGTTGTCCGGCCGCACCGCCCAATCGGTTCGCGACGGCGAGCGCCTGCCCGACCGATTCGCTCGCGACATCGCCGATCTCGGGCGGTAACGCCTCGGTGGGCACCGCCATCGCCGAGTGGAATCGTGACGCAGTGACGCTGCCGAGCACCGCGATGCCAAGGGCCGCGCCCACCTCGCGGGTCACGTCGTTCACGGCGGAGCCGACGCCCGACTTGGCGAGCGGCAACGAGCCGACGATGAGCTGACTCGACGCAGGCATGACGACCGCCGAGCCGGCCGCGATGGGAACCAGCGACACCAGGACGATCCAGTACGCGGCGTCGACATCGATCGTCGACAGCAAGGCAAACGCGGCTGCCCCGATCCAGAAGCCGGCGCGCACGACCCTACGCACGCCGAACCGGCTGATGATCTTGGGTCCTCGCGGCGCGATCGCGATGAGCGTGATCGCGTACGGCAGCTGACGAATGCCGGACTCGAGCGGCGAGTATCCCTGGACGAACTGGAAGAACTGCGTCATCAGGAAGAACATCCCGAACGTGCACAGGAAGATCGTGGTGATCGCGCCGCTGCCCGTCGAGAACGGCCGCACCCTGAACAGCCGGGGATCGAGCATCGGGTTCGAGATCGAGAGCTCATACCGGACGAAGAGCGCCCCGCCGACTACGAACGCCGCGAAGCCGGCGAGCGTCGCCGGAGACGTCCACCCGAGCTCCGGACCTTCGATCACCGCGAACACCAGTCCGACGAGCGCGACCACGGAGAGCACGGCCCCGATCGGATCGAGTGCGGTGTGGCCCGGATCGCGCGACGTGGGCACGAACAGCACGGTGAGCACGATCAGCAGCACGACGATGGGGATGCAGACCATGAAGACCGAGCCCCACCAGTAGTGCTCGAGCAGCACCCCGCTCGTGATCGGTCCGAGCGCACCACCCACTCCCGCGAACGCCGCCCAGAGCGCGATCGCTTTCGGGCGTTCGTGCATCGGAAACGAGTTGAGGATGATCGAGAGCGTCGCCGGCATGATCAGCGCCGCTCCGACGCCCATCAGCGTCCGCATCGCGATGAGCTGGTTCGGGTCATTGGCCTGGCTGGCGGCAAGCGCCGCGCTGCCGAAGATCACGAGGCCGACCACCAACGCGCCCTTGCGCCCGAATCGGTCGCCAAGTGCGCCCCCGGGCAGCAGCAGGCCGGCGAACACCAAGGCGTACGCGTCGATGATCCACTGCAGCTCGGTGCCCGACGCCCCGAGCTCGCGCTGGATCGTCGGGATCGCGACGTTCAGCGCGCTCACCGCGATGACGATGATGACCAGGCTGAGGTTGAGGATGGCCAGGATCAGCCAGCGCCGGTGGTAGATGGCTGGCGCGATCCCGTAGGTGTCCGGATGCGGTCCCGCCGTCGTGGTCACTCTGGCGTTTCTATCGTGACCGAGGGGCTACGCGTCGATGCGGTGGATCCCCCGCAAGCCGGCCCACGCGAGATCGGCCACCTGCTTCGCGAGTCGATCGGGGTCGAGGTCGAGCACCTGATCGACCCAGTGCCGGCTCGTCCCCTCCGCGAGGCCGACGAGTCCGTACGCGAGGTTGCGGCGGTGGTCCGCGTCGATGTCGGCGTCGATCAGCACGGCGATCGCCTCAGCGATCGTGCGCTCGACCGATCGCACCGCAGCCGCGAACTCCTCGTCGCGCCGCGCCCCGCTGCCGAACAGCAGGACGAATGCGTCGCGCTCCTCAGCTACGAACTTGAAGTAGGCCTGGAAGCCCCGTTCCACCTGCATGTGCGGTGTGCCCGCCTCAGCCGTCGCCTTGCCGATGGCGGCCATCAGGCGGTCGCCGACATCACCGAGCAGCTCGAGGTACAGCTCGCGCTTCGACGAGAAGTGCTGGTAGAGCACCGGCTTCGTGACCCCCGCCGCGGCGGCGACTTCGTTCATCGACGTCGCATGGAAGCCCTGCGCTGCGAAGACCTCGAGCGCAACGGCCATCAGCTGATCTCGCCGCTCGGCGGCCGGAAGTCGGGTCGACATGGTTACCGGAGAGTAACCGCCGCTCACCGCCCCTGGGCGCGGTCTTCCTTCTCCGCGGCCTTCACGGCGTAGCCGAGGACGATCGAGGGAGCGAGCAGGATCGAGCCAACGACGATGCTGCCGGTCACGATCCCGACGATGAGCCCGGTGAACTCGGTCATGGCCCCGATCACGAAGACGACGACTGCGATCAGGAAGCCCAAGTAACCGAGCCGTTTCCCGATCGTCGCGACCTTCGCGGCCAGGGCTCGACGCTCCAGCACCGGGTCGCGCGGTTCGCTCACGGCAGCCATCCCGCGTCGTCGAGGAGGGCGCGGACATCGCGGCGCAGGCGCCCGTGCGAGAAGTGGACGCGCGCGAGCTCGCGGTTCTGGGCGAGGTCTCGCAGGTCGGCGCCGTCGCGCAGCACGGACGCGAGCGGTGCCGGATCATCGGTGGGCAACCACCGGAAGCCCAACGACCGGATCTCCTCAGCGATCGGGTAGCGCCCCACCGCGACGGGGCGTTGGTGGATCGCCGCTTCGATCGGTGGGTTGCCGAAGCCCTCCCACGTCGAGGGAAAGACGACGGCGTCGCACGCGGCGTATCCGTCCGCCACGGTGATCGGCGCTTCGAGTGGCGTTCGGAGAACCCGCACCTCGGTGGCGTCGAGCAGCAGGTCGAGATCGGGCCCGTAGCCCTCCTCCGCGGGGCCGGTCAGCCAATAGGTCGCCTCGGTCGCCTCAGCGAGGGCGACCGCGGCGGGCACGTTCTTGCGTGCGATGGCTCGGGACGGGTGGAGGAGGAGTCGCTCCATGGGCGCGACGCCGAGCCGCGCCCTCGTTTCGTCGCGTCGACCTGGCTCGACATCGACGTCGAACGCATTCGCGATCTTCGTCGCGTCGATGCCGGCACGGGCGAGCATCTCGACACGCGTCAGCTCGCTGATCACGACGTGTCGCCACGCCGTGTCGTCGGCGGGGAGCTCGGTGACGAGCGCGTACCGCTCGCGCTGCCACGGCGGGTCGTGGTGGTGGAGCACCGCGGGCCGCCCCCGCAGCACCTCGGCGACGACCCTCGACGCGGTGAGGTTCATCGGGATCGTGAGCAGGTTCTCCACGACCACGAGGTCGAAGCCGTCGAGCGCGGCCTTGACCTCGTCGACGCTCGGCTCCTCGCCGGCGGCGATCGCGAGGCCGGCGACGAGGCGATCGACAGGGCCGTCGCCGGCGACCGTCGACACGGAGAACCCGATCTCAGTGAGCACCCGCTCCCAGCGCGCCGCGACGATCGACACGCCATCAGCGCGGCCGAGACGGAACGACAGGATCGCAGCGGTCGCCATGGGTGACCGAAGGCTACGGGCGCGACAGACAGTGCAGGGCTCAGTCGAGGGCCTTCGCCATGCAGTAGCTGTCGGTCGACCCGACGTACTCGCCCCACGCCTCGGTGGCGAGTGAACCCCGCCCGCTCGTAGACGCGCACCGCGGGTTCCAGGTACAGCGCGGTCTCGAGCAGCAGGCGAGTCGCGCCGACGGCGCGCGCCTCGCGCTCGAGGCTGTCGACGAGCACTGCGCCGAGCTTCTTGTTGCGCGCCACGGGCCTCACGAACATGCGCTTCAGCTCGGCCACGCCCGGCCCGATGGTCCGCACCGCGCCACAACCCACCGGTTCACCGTCGAGGTGCAGCACCAGGAACGCGCCGCGTCCTGGGCTCACCTCCTCCGCTGTGAGCCCCCAGAAGTGGGAGCCCTCCGCGTGCGTAGCCATGATGTCGGCGTTGAGCTCGCTGATGAGCTGCTGCGCGTCGCCGTCGTCGAGGCCCACGCGCGTCACCGTGAGCGGAGGTTCCGGATGCGCGAACGTGAACGCCCACGGCGAGGGCCCATGGGTGCGCAGGAACTCCAGCCGCTCCTTCGCCTCGTCGACGCTCGGGATGTGTCCCGCGTTCACCCACCACAGCGCGGTGTAGGCCTCGGCCGGCACCTCGAAGAACTGGCGGCGCCGGCGCAGCACTGCGACGTGATCCGGATGCGACACGAACGCGCGCAGCGCCTCGACCGAGGTCCACACGCTCATGTTCACGAGGATGTCGGGGTCCGGAAACGCGCGCACCGAGGTCGCATCGCCTTCCTCGGTCTGCAGGCGCCACACGAACCCCGGCGCCGCGTCGGCGATGGCGTTCACCGGCTCCAGCGCCGACACGAACGGCTCGAGCTGAGGATCGTCGAGCGGCGCCAGCAGCCGCGCGACGTTGACCTGCGCGAGGTGGTGCACGAGCCGAATGTATTAGCGGCGGCTGGGGAGCGGCTGCCCGCTATATCTCTCGATGAGCTCGGGAGCCGCCTCATCGTCCTCGGGCGCGAGGCTCGCCAGTGCCGGTTTCGCGCCGCCGTCGAGCATCGTCTCGCGAAGGTCGAGCACCCAGTCGTCGACGAGGCCTTCGGGAGCAGGCTGGCGGACGGCCCACGGGTGCGCAGGGGCCGCGCGCCCGTTTCGAGGCTGCGTGTGCCCACGCCCGCCCGGGCGCCTTCGCATGGCGAGGAGCGGAACGCCGTGCCAGCCGGAATGCCACATTGGCAAGCCCGAACAGCGCGATGAGATCACCGAACGTGAGCACCATGCTCAGCGCGGGCACCGGAATGATCGCCGTGAGCGGCTCGAGTCGGTCGCCCGGTTCCTCGAGACGACGTCCGGGGCCGAGCTCCGCGGAGCTCACTGAAGCCTCGTCGACACCGACGTCGATCACCGCGTCGATGCGCACGGGAATCCCCTGGTTCGCGAGGAGGACGAGGAGGTTGCACGAGAGACCGATCGCGACGATCACCATCCCGGTCAGATGGAGGTTGAAGATCGCGAACGCGATCACCAAGGTCCAGCCGATCGCGACGACGCCGGTCGTCCAGCTCTGGTCAACGAACCACGGGAGTACGGTGCACGCCAGGCCCAGTGCGCCGACCGGCCACCGCCGCACCTGCGTCGTTCGCACGGCGCGCCAGTGACCACCGGCGACGAGACCTACGAGCAGGCCTCCGGCGAGAAACGCGAAGGGAAGCCACATGACGCGTTCAACGTACTTCCGCGGCGTTCGCGTTCAGTGGATGTCCGCGTCATCGCGCGGACGCGTGTCAGGCCACAACGACGACAGGCGTGCCGACACCCGCGAAGCTCCCACATCTTCGCCGCGTCCTCGACCCGCTGGCGCACGCACCCAGCGCTGCGGAACGTGCCGAGCTGCTCGACCGACTTGGATGGCGCTGCCGTTCCGGCGCAAGGGAATCGAGTGGAACCCGATCGCGAGCGTGCGCCCGCGCGCGAATCGCACCATGTACTGCATCGTGACCTTCCCACCTTGTCCGGTGGTGACCGGTGAGCGCGAGAACACCGAGTAGCTGCCGGGCCGTGGCACACCACGACGTCCTGACACGAGCCACGAGTCGATCGCGACGCCGTCGGCACCGACGAGCCACACTCGCTGCGCCGAGTTGCTGTAGACGACCCGGCGACCACTGCCGGAGGCCGCCGGCAACGCGGGCAGCGCCGCTCGCGCGGGAGCAGCCGGCGCGGGCGCGGGGCTCGCCGCTGCAGGGGCTGGTGGCGCGGCGGGCGATGGCGGCGCGCCTTGGACCACGGGGAGGGGGGGCGGCACGACGATCTGGGCGCCGGCGACGTCCGGCCACGTGACACCGAGCACCGTGAGCGCGGCAAGTACGCCCAACACCAAACGGGTCCGCCTCATCGCACCATGGTAGGACGGTTGCCGTGAGCGATCAGCCGAACCTCCACGACTGGAAGCCCCTCGTCGAGGATCTCGGCGAGCGACGCGAGAAGGCACTCGGGATGGGCGGGCCGGCGCTCCTCGAACGCCAACGGTCGATGGGCAAGCTGCCGGTGCGTGAACGGCTCGACCTCTTGCTCGACCCCGGTTCGTTCGTCGAGTTCGGCCAGCTCGCCGATTCGATGGATCCCGCGCTCGCCGCCGATCGCGGCTACCTCGCCGCGGACGGCATGGTCGCGGGGGTCGGGCTGATCGACGGCCGTCGCGTCGCGGTCTGCGCCTACGACTTCACCGTGATGGCGGGCTCGATGGGACAGGTCGGTGAGCACAAGACCGAGCGACTGCGCGAGGTCGCGCTCCGTCAGCGCATCCCGATCGTGTGGCTGCTCGACTCGGCCGGCGCTCGCATCCAGACGTCGTCGGGATCGACGTTCGCCGAGGCCGGTCACCTGTTCCGCGAGCAGGTGACGATGAGCGGGGTGGTTCCGCAGGTCGCCGCGATGCTCGGCCACTGCGCCGCCGGCACCGCGTACATCCCGGCGCTCACCGACTTCATCCCGATGGTGAAGGGGACGTCGTCGATGGCGCTGGGCGGGCGGCATCTCGTGAAGGCGGCGACGGGCGAGGACGTGACCGAGGAGGAGATGGGCGGCTCCGAGGTCCACACAAAGGTGAGCGGTGTCGCCGACCTCGAGGTGGCCACCGACGAGGAGTGCCTCGCCGTCGTGCGGGCGTACCTCTCGTTCTTCCCGAGCCACAACCAGGAGAACCCGCCCGTGCGGCCGGTGAGCGATCCGGTCGACCGGCGCTGCGAGGAGCTCTACGACATCGTGCCGACCGCGCCTCGGCGCGCCTACGACATGCGCAAGGTCGTGAAGGTCATCGTCGACGACGGCGAGTTCTTCGAGATCAAGCCGGGATGGGCGCGCAACCTCGTCACGGGGCTCGCCCGTGTGGGCGGCATGCCGGTCGGCATCGTCGCGAGCCAGCCGATGGTGCTCGGCGGCGCGCTCGACGTGAACGCCGCCGACAAGGCGGCGCGCTTCGTGTGGCTGTGCGACGCGTTCAACATCCCGCTCGTGTTCCTGCACGACGTGCCCGGCTTCATCGTCGGATCCGCCGTCGAGAAGCAGGGCATCATCCGCCACGGCGCCAAGATGCTGTTCGCCGTGTCGGAGGCGACCGTCCCGAAGGTGTCGATCGTGCTGCGCAAGTCGTACGGCGCGGGCTACTTCGTGATGAACGGCACCGCGTACGAGTGCGACTACATCGCGATCTGGCCGACCGCCGAGATCGCGGTCATGGGCCCCGACGGCATGGTGAACATCATCATGCGCAAGCAGCTCGAAGCGATCCCCGAGGGCAAGGAGCGCGACGACAGCGCGCATCGCGATGGCCGAGGAGCTGCGCAAGAACATCGACCCCTACATCGCCGCCGGGCACGCGCAGGTCGACGACGTCATCGACCCGGCCGAGACCCGCCTCGCGATCTGGAGGGGACTGCAGGTGTCACGGACGAAGCACGTCGATCGTCCCTGGCGCAAGCACGGCGTGATGCCCGTGTAGCGAGCGCGGCGGTCGTCAGGGCCGGCTGCGCACGCCGACCAGCAGCGTCTCGATGATCCGCCGCGGCGCCTCGTTGAGCATCGGGAACGCGAGCGCCCGCTTGGGGATGCGAACGTGCCGGCGTCCCTTCTGCACGGCCGCGACGACCTCGTCGGCGACTGTCTCGCGCGGAACGTCGACGAGCATCTGCAGCTTGTAGAAGCGGTCGAACGAGTTTCGGGTCGGGGAGTAGTCGTTCACGTGGTCGAGCATGTCGGTGGGGATCGGCCCGAGCTCGACGAGCGTCGTGCCGATCGGCGTGCCCTTCAGTTCGAGTCGCAGCACGCCGGTGAAGTTCGTGAGCCCGCCCTTCGTCGAGCAATACGACGTCATGCCTGCGAAGCCGCCCACGCCAGCGAGCGAGGAGACGTTCACGATTTGTCCTCGCCCGCGCATCAACATCCCGGGAAGGACCTGCCGGCAGAGCTCGACCGGCGTCACGAGGTTCACCTGGTGGATGGTGCGGATGTCCTCCGCCTTCGTGTCGACGAGCGCGCCGACCATGTCGAGCCCCGCGTTGTTCACCAGCACGTCGACCGGGCCGGTGTCGCGCTCGACGCGCGCGATCAGACCGTCGACCTGCGCCGGATCGCCGAGGTCGGTCGCGATCGGCGCGCCGCCGACGTCTGCCATCACCTTGCCGAGCAGCTCGGCGTTGCGCGCCACCCCGACTACATGGGCGCCCGCTTGTGCGAAGCGCTGTGCGAGTGCCTCACCGATGCCGCGTGATGCACCGGTGATGAGCACGTTCTTGCCAGTCAGATCCATCGGCCCCCCTCGGTCGCCCGCCCTCCGTGGGCGCCATAGTCTCGCCCGCCAGCGCCGCGGGCGCACGGGGAGGCGTCGTGACCGAAGTTCGGGCCGAGATCACCGCGAACGTCTGGCAGGTGCGTACCGAAGTGGGCGCACAGGTGGCCGAGGGCGACGAGCTCGTGATCCTGGAGTCGATGAAGATGGAGATCCCCGTCGTGGCGCCGGTTTCAGGCACCGTCACCGAGATCCGGGTCGCTCCCGACGACAAGATCCAGGAGGGCGACGTCGTCGTCGTGATCGACTGATACTGCTCTCTCGTCGCCGGCCTCCGCTTCGCTTCGGGCGGCTCCTGCTCGCTCCGCTCGACAATCGGTGCTTCGCGCACCCGGCGGCGCAGTGCGGCGCCCGTCTAGCTCGCGAATGCCTTCTTCAGCCGAAGGCCTTCTTCAGCAGGCCGATCGACTCGGCTTGTGCCTGCTCGGCCGCAGGCATCATCCCGACCATCGTGAAGAAGCCGTGGATCTGGCCGTCATAGCGCGTGTTCGTCGTTGGCACACCCAGGCTGCGCAGCTTCTCCGCGTACGCCTCGCCCTCGTCTCGCAACGGATCGAACTCGGCCGTGATCACGTGCGCGGGTGGCGCCTTCGCGAGCACCTCGTCGCCGGCGAACAGCGGTGAGAGGAGCGGCTGCGTGACGTCGGTGCCCTCTTCGTAGTAGTGGCTCATGAACCAGTCCATCGACTCCTTCGTGAGGAGGTAGCCCTCGGCGTTCTCCTTGATCGACGGGAACGACATCGTGATGTCGACCACGGGGTAGACGAGAAGCTGGTACGCGATGCCGGGCACCGAGTTGGACACGATCGCGCTGAGGTTGCCGCCCGCGGAGTCGCCGCCCACTGCGACACGCGATGGGTCGCCACCGAGTGAGGCCGCGTTCGCGAGCACCCACTTCGACACCGCGATGCACGCGTTCGGACCTGCAGGGAAACGTGCCTCGGGCGCGAGCGGATAGTCGACGTTGACGACGATGCAGCCGGCGCCGTTCGCGAGCCGGCGGGCCGTGCCCTCGCTGTTCGCCGCGGTGCCGATCACGAAGCCGCCGCCGTGGATCCAGATCAGCATGGGCAGCGCGCCGTCACTGGCGCCCGCGGGCTTGATCACCTGGCAGGGGATGCCCTCGATCGTCTGCCACTCGCTGGACGCGACCTCCGGCATCTCCGGCGCCATCGCTTCCATTGCGGTCATCTGGGCTCGAAGCTCTGCGGGTGAGATGTCGCCTCCGAGCTTGAGGCCCATCTCGTTGATGAGGTCGAGGATCTGTCGCGCAGCAGGATCAAGAGGCATGCGCGGGATGTTATGCCGCGGCCCGGCGTCAGATGTTGGGCGGCAGGAGGCGGGCGACGTTCTCGTAGAAGAAGTAGAGAACGAAGAGGAACGGTATGACTGCGAGGAGGTAGGCGGCCCATCGCTTCCAGTGCCGGCCGAGGAACCAGAACCCGACGGCGACGGCGGTGGCCAGCAGCCCCCAGAGGATCGTCGGCAGCCACGCACTCGAGTCGCTGAACCAGCCGGCGCTGAACGAGTCGAGCGCGGCGATCGTCGGATCCTCGACGGGCTCGACGACCGTCTGCTCGTCGCCGTTGTCCACGGGTGGTGGCGCCACCACCGTGGTGACCGCCGCCGGGCAGCGCGTCGTTCACGGTCGTGTCGAGCCGCGCCTTGACGATGATGCGCTGCCGCGAGCTGTACCGGGGGTTGCACGAAGTGAGCGTGAGCGTGGCGTCGGGCGTCTGATCGAGCACGCTGAAGTCGGTCGGCTTCACGATCAGGGTCTCGGTCACGAGATACCGGAACCGGCCCTGCACGGTCGTCACGACGATCGTGTCGCCCGGCAACGAGCTCGTCGACGCGGAAGAACGGGGCGCCGTAGGTCGTGCGGTGGCCGGCGATCGCTGAGTTGCCGACCTGCCCGGGCATCGGCGTCTGCGGATAGTGCCCGGGCCCCTTGCGCAGGTCCGAGACTCCAACGCCGGCGACCACGATCTTGTCGACGTCGATCTTCGGGATCTCGATGCGGGCCAGCGGGTCGCCCGGCTCCACGACGGGCGGCGGCACGGCAGCGGGCGCGACGGTCGTCGTGGGGGCGGTTGAGGAAGCCGAGGACGGCCGGGTCGTCGTCTCCCGGGTCGTTGTCGGCGCCGGGGTCGTGGCGATGATGCTCTCGAACTCGTTCTCGAGCTTGTTCTGCGCCCGCGCTTCCTGGATGCCGGTGCCCCACAGCTGGTACACGACGAACAGGAGGATGAGGACGCCCGCGCCGATGAGCACGCGCCCGATGCCTCCGACGACCCAACGCCAGTCGCGTGATCTGGTTTTCTTGGCGCCATCGGGTCTCAGAGACCCGTTGGCGCCAAAAGAATCAGCCGGAGCTGGGGTTGGGGTGTCGAGGTCGATGCCGCCGCCGTCGACGTCCACGAGGGCAGGGTACCCAACCCCCGCATTGTCGCCTTCGCGCCCCCACAACTACGGTGAGCAGGTCTCATGGACTCCGTCGTCCACCTTCGCGCGGCGGTCTCGCTGCTTGGGCGCTTCCCCGCGCTGGCCGGGGTCGATCTCGACGTGGCCCCCGGTGAGATCGTCCTCGTGCGAGGTCCGAACGGTGCCGGCAAGACCACGCTGCTTCGTCTTTGTGCGGGCCTTGCCAATCTCAGCTCGGGCGAGGCCGTCGTCCTCGGCTGCGACCTCGCCCGCGACCCCCGGTCGGTCCGCCCGCGCGTCGGTCTCCTTGGTCATGCCACAGCGCTCTACGACGACCTGTCCGTCGTCGACAACGTGCGGTTTTGGTCCCGCGCCGCGGGTGCTCGTGCCGCAGATGCCGAGGAGGCGATCGAGCAGCTCGGTCTGAGCGGTCGCCTCGCGAAGGTCCCCGTCGCCCGGCTATCGGCCGGTCAACGCCGGCGCGCCGCCCTCGCGATCCTCGTCGCCCGCCGCCCGGAGCTCTGGCTGCTCGACGAGCCCCATGCGGGCCTCGACGCGACCGGCCGCGACCTCGTCGACGACCTCGTCCGCCGCGCTGCCGCCGCTGGCGCCACGGTCCTGATCGCATCGCACGAGCTCGACCGGGCCGAGCCGCTCGCGGGCCGCACAGTCACGCTGGTCGGCGGCCGGCTCCAGGCTGTGCCCAACCAGACTGTGCCCCAGAAGAGCGGGCCGCAACCGGAGTCGGTCCGTGTTCCGTGACGCGGCTCTCATCGCGGGCAAGGACCTCCGGATCGAAGCGCGGTCTCGCGTCGCCACGAACCAGATCGCGCCGTTCGCGGTGCTCGTGCTGATCCTCTTCGCCTTCGCCCTCGATCCCGACCGCGGCATCCTCGCCCGCGCGACCGCGGGACTGTTCTGGATCACGGTCCTGTTCTGCGCGCTCCTCGCCATCCAGCGGGGCTTCTCGATCGAGTCGGCCGACGGCAACCGCGATGCGCTGCGCCTCACCTCCCTCGATCCCGCGGGCATCTTCCTCGGGAAGGCCGGCGCCATCGCGCTCGAGCTGCTCGGGCTCGAGGTGCTGCTGCTGATCGGCGTCGTCGTCCTGTACGACGCGTGCTGCGCTCGACAGCGCCGGACTGCTGGCGCTCACGATCGTCACCGCGACCGCCGGTCTCGCGGCCGCCGGTACCCTCTACGGCGTCCTCGCCGCCGGGCTCAGGGTTCGGGAGACCTTGCTTCCCCTGCTCCTGCTCCCAGTGGTGGCGCCGGTGCTCATCGGGGCCACGAGGGCGTTCGAGGCGGCGCTCGCCGGCTCGCCCTCCGAGGGCTGGCCGTGGGTCGGCCTCCTCGGCGTCTTCGCCCTCGTCTACACGGCGCTCGGGCTCGTTGCCTTCGGACCGCTCCTCGAGGAGTCGTATGCTCGACCAGCAGGCTGAGACGTCCAGCGGCACCGGGTCGGTGACCTCCACCGGCACGAAGGCGACCCGCGCGCTCGGCATCGCCTGTCTCGCCGGCACCGCGCTGCTCGTGTTCCTCGGCCTCGTCGGCACCCCCGAGGACGAGGTGCAGGGTGACAGCGTCCGCCTCCTCTACATCCACGCGCCCGCGATGTGGGTCGCGTACCTCGCGTTCGGCGTCACCGCTCTCGGCAGCGTGATGTACCTCTGGAAGCGCACCCGCTCGCTCACGTGGGATCGCGTCGCTGGAGCGTCCGCCGAGATCGGTGTCGTGTTCACTGCGGTCGGTCTCGTGACGGGGATGATCTGGGGCCACCTGTCCTGGGGCGTCTACTGGACGTGGGACGCGCGCCTCACCACCACCTCGCTCCTGTTCGTCCTCTTCCTCGGATACCTCGCGCTCCGGCGGATGCCGGCCGAGCCGCACGTGCGAGCGAAGCGCGCCGCGATCCTCGGCATCATCGCCTTCATCGACGTGCCGATCGTCCACCAGTCGGTCGAGTGGTGGCGCACGCTCCATCAGGACGCGACGGTGTTGCGCCGCGACCTCGACGTCCAGGTCGACGGCATCATGCTGTTCACGCTGTTCTCGGGCTTCGTCGTGTTCACGTCGATCTACGCGTGGCTGCTGTTGCACCGCCACCGTGTCGCAGTGATGGAGGACGCGCTCGACGAGCACGGTCTCGAGCTCGCGATCGAGGAGCGACACGCCGAAGGGATGGCGACGGCATGACCGACGCCGGATGGATCCTGTCGGCCTGGGCCATCGTGCTCGGCGGCATCGGTGCGTACGCGCTGCGCGTCATCACACGGGGGCGCTCGCTCGCAAAGCAGGTGCCCGATGAGGACAAGACGTGGACCTGACGCCACGCACCGGGCCCGACGCGGCCGTCGCGTCAGCCGCCCGCACGCGCGCACCGTCCACGCGCGGCCGCAAGATCGGCGTGAGCGTGGTGCTCGCTCTCGTGCTCGCCGCGGGAGCGATCATCCTCTTCCAGGGGCTCAGCAACGCGACGATGTACTTCTACAACGCGGACGAGGCCGTCGCGAAGCGGGCGGAGCTCGAGGACAAGCGCTTCCGGCTGCAGGGCGAGGTCGTGCCCGGCACGGTTCGTGAAGAGGGCGACCTCGTCGCGTTCGACGTGCGGTTCAACGGGGTGACGGTGGCGGTGCAGAACGAGGGCAGCCCGCCCGACCTCTTCCAGGAGGGGATCCCGGTCGTGCTCGAGGGCCGCTGGGCAGGGGAGACGTTCGCGAGCGACCGGATCCTCGTGAAGCACAGCTCCGAGTACAAGGCGGAGAACCCCGATCGGGTGCCCGCCGATGCTCCCTAGTCGCGCATGAACGCGGCCCTCGGGACAGCCGGCGTCGCGCTCGGCCTCGCGGCTGCGGTCGTCGGCGCGATCACGCTCGTCGTCGGGCTCGTGACCGGTCGCCCGTCGCTGCTGCGCGTCGTCGCGGCTGTACGTCGGGCTGCTCGCGGCCGGCGCCTTGCTCGCGTTCATCGCGATGGAGCGCGCGCTGCATCACCCGCGACTTCTCGCTCGAGTACGTCGCCCGCAACGGCAGCACCCGCACGCCCGCTCTGTTCAACTTCGCCGCGCTGTGGTCGGCGCTCGAGGGCTCGATCATCCTCTGGGCGCTGATCCTTTCCGGCTACATCGCGGTCGTCGTCCACCACTTCCGGTCCCGCCTCACCGACCCGCTCGTCGGATGGGCGCTCGCCACGATGCTCGCGGTCGCGGCGTTCTTCTTCTTTCTGTTGCTCGGCCCCGCGAACCCGTTCACCGAGGTGCAGGGCGTCATCCCGACGGAAGGCCCGGGCCCGAACCCGCTGCTGCAGAACCACATCCTCATGGCGTTCCACCCGCCGATGCTCTACCTCGGCTACGTCGGGTTCACCGTTCCGTTCGCGTTCGCGATCGCGGCCCTCGATCACCGGACGAGTCGGCGAAGGGTGGCTGCTCGAGACACGACGCTGGACGCTCTTCGCGTGGGGATTCCTCACCGTCGGCATCATCCTCGGCGCGTGGTGGAGCTACGAGGTGCTCGGGTGGGGCGGCTACTGGGCGTGGGACCCCGTGGAGAACGCGTCGTTCCTGCCGTGGCTCACGGGCACCGCATACCTGCACTCGGTGATGGTGCAGGAGCGGCGCGGCATGTTGCGGGTCTGGAACCTCTCGCTGCTCTGCGCGACGTTCTCGCTCACGATCCTGGGCACGTTCCTCACCCGCTCGGGCGTTCTCGACTCGGTGCACGCGTTCACCGAGAGCCAGATCGGCCCCGCGATCCTCACGTTCTTCGCCATCGTGGTGCTCGGTTCCGTGGGCCTGATCGGCTGGCGGGCGGATCGGTTGCGCTCGCCGGGGTCGATCGACTCGCCGATCTCGCGTGAGGGAGCGTTTCTCGCGAACAACGTGCTGTTCGCGGCGTTCGCCTTCGTCGTGCTCCTGGGGACCGTGTTCCCCCTCGTGCTCGAGGCGGCGAACGGCGAGCGCATCTCGATCGGGCGCCCCTACTTCGATCGCATGACGATGCCGATCGGCATCGCCCTCCTCTTCCTCATGGCGGTCGCGCCGGTGCTGCCGTGGCGGAAGGCGTCGGGTGAGCTGCTACGCCACCGCCTCGTGTGGCCGGCGTGGATCGGCACCGGCGTCGTCGTCATCGCGGTGGCGTTCGGCGCCCGCGGCCTGGCCCCGCTTCTCGCGTTCGGACTGGGTGGATTCGCGGCGGGCTCGGCGCTGCGTCAGATCGTGCTCGCCACCCGGCGACAGGGATGGCACGGGCTCGTCGGCCGCGCGAACGGCGGGATGATCGTGCACGTCGGCGTCGTGATCATCGCGGTCGCGCTCGCGGCCTCTTCCTCCTACAGCCACTCGGGGGAGTTCCTGCTCGCGCCCGGAGAGTCGGCCACCCTCGCCGGGCCATCGCATCACCTACCTCGGCATCGAACGGGCCGAGGAGGAGGCCAAGACGGTCACGCGCGCTCGAGTGCAGATCGACGGCGGCCAGGTCTACGAGCCGGCGCTCTCGCGTTTCCCGGGCGGCAGCAACACGATCGGCACGCCGTCGGTGCGCACGGGCGTCACCGGCGACGTGTACCTGACGCTGCTCGACGTGCCCGACGAGGACGACGGGCAGGCTCGCATCGGCATGCTCGTGATGCCGCTCGCGGTGTGGCTCTGGATTGGCGGCACGGTCATGGCCATCGGAACCCTGCTCGCGGCATGGCCCGGCCGCCGTCGACGTCCGACCGACCCGGTGTCCGCGCCGGTGCCGGAGCGCCGCAGCCTCGTCGGTGAGCCGGTCGGAGCAGGCGTCGATGGCTGACGTCGAGGACTGTACACCGAGACGCCGGTCCCGAGGCGGCGCTGCGTCCCCGCCGCCGCGTCGGTGTGGCCGTCGCCGTCGCGATCGGGATGGCGGTCGTCGCGTTCATCGCTGTGCTGGCCACGCGGTCGCCGGCCGTCGATCGACAGTCGAAGAGCCCGTTGCTCGGCAAGCCGGCGCCCGAGATCATCGGGACGAGCCTCTCGCCCGTCGACGGCGAGACCTACCGGCTCTCCGATCGCCGTGGGCGCTTCGTCGTCGTCAACTTCTTCGCGACGTGGTGCGCGCCCTGCATCCGGGAGCATCCCGAGCTCGTGTCGTTCGATCGGCGACACGAGCAGATCGGCGACGCGGAAGTGATCAGCGTCGTGTTCAGCGACGACGAGTCCGCGGTGCGCGACTTCTTCGAGGAGAACGGCGGGGAGTGGGTCGTCGTCTCCGACCCGGAGGGTGTCGTCGCACTCGACTACGGCGTGACCGGCATCCCCGAGTCGTTCGTCGTCGACCCGAACGGCTTCGTCGTGAGCAAGGTGACCGGCGGCGTCACGTCAGGCGGACTCGACGCGATCGTCGACGCGGCGTCGCGGCTCGAGGCCGCGCCGGAGAGCGGCTCATGACGAGGCAGCAGCAGCTCAACCGCGTCGCGTGGATGGTGCTTGTGCCCGTCTTGCTCGTGGCGTTGCTCTTCGGCACGTTCGGCGGGCGCGGACCTCGCACGAACGCCGATCGCGTCAACGCCATCGCGTCCGAGTTCAAGTGCCCGACCTGCCGCAGTGAGTCGGTCGAGACGTCGAACGCGCAGACCTCGCGCATCATCCGCGCCGACATCGCTCGGCGTGTGGAGGCGGGCGAGTCCGACGACGAGATCCGTGCCTATCTGATCAGTCGCTACGGCGAGGAGTACCTGCTCACGCCCCAAGCCACGGGTGCGAGCAGCGTCGTGTGGATCCTGCCCGTGATGGTCATCGTCGCCGCCATCGCGGGGCTCGCGGTCGCGTTTCGGCGGTGGCGTGCCACACCGTCGGGGCCCGAGCTGACCGACGCCGATCGTCGCCTGGTCGACGCGGCTCGACGAGTCGAGCGGACGCACGCCAATGGCGACTGACGCACGCCTCGATCTCGACGAGCTCGCACGCCTCGAGGAGGAGCGCGCCTTCCTGCTGAAGTCCCTCGACGACCTCGAGCGCGAACGCGACGCCGGCGACATCGACGAGCACGACTACGAGACCCTGAAGGACGACTACACCCGGCGGGCCGTGACCGTCCTCCGGGCGATCGAGGCCGGGAAGGCGAAGTTCGCCCCGCCCCGCCAGAGGGGCGCGCGGACGGCGCTGATCGTGGGCGCCGTCGCGGCCGTGGCGGTCGTGGCCGGGCTCGTGATGGCGCGGGCGGCAGGCCTGCGCCTGCCGGGAGAGTCCGCCTCCGGGAGCATCAGCCAGAACAGCAACAGCCTTCTCGTCGAAGCCCGCGGGCTCCTCGCCTCGGGCGACGCGGTCGAGGCCATCCGGCTCTACGACGAGGTGCTCACGCTGCAGCCCGACAACCCCGAGGCTCTGGCCTACCGCGGGTGGCTGCTGTACCAGACCGCTGAGCCCGAGCTCATGGCCGAGGGCAAGGAGCTCGTCGCTCGCGCGGTCGCCGCCGACGCCGCGTATCCCGACGCGCACTTCTTCCTCGGCTTCGTGCTCCGCGAGGACGGTGACCTCGAGGGTGCGCTCGCGGAGTGGGAGGCCTACCTCGCGCTCGACCCGCCGCCGGGTGCGGCGCAGGCCGTGCGACAGGCCGCCGACGAGGTTCGACTCGAGCTCGGCCTGCCCGTGGAGCCCGGCGGCGCGGGGGCTGCTACAACCGCACCGTGACCGTTCGCCTCGGGGGAGGTCAGGGCTTCTACGGCGACGGGCTCGGTCCGGTGCCCGACGTGCTCGAAGCCGGCGTCGACTACCTCGTCTGCGAGGCGCTCGCCGAGCTCACGCTGGCGATCCTGCAGAAGGACCGCCAGCGCGACGAGTCGCTCGGGTTCACCCGCGACCTGCCCGCGTACGTCCGTGCCGCGTTGCCCTACGTCGTCGACGGCCGCACCCGGTTCATCACCAACGCCGGAGGCATCAACCCGGTCGCGGCGGGTCGGGCAGTCGTCGCGACGCTGAAGGAAGCTGGGGCGACGGGGCTCAACGTGGCAACCGTCGTCGGCGACGACGTGCGGCCGCGCGCCGACGACCTCGGGCTCCCGGCCGACGCGCTGTTCGCGAACGCCTACCTCGGCGCCCGTCCGATCGTCGACGCCCTCGACGCCGGCGCTCACGTCGTGGTCACCGGCCGGGTCGCCGACGCGTCGCTCTTCCTCGCCCCGCTCGTGCACGAGCACCGGTGGGCGTGGGACGACTGGGATCGCCTCGCGGCCGGCGTCGTGATCGGCCACCTCCTCGAGTGCAGCGGCCAGGTCGCGGGCGGCAACTACTCGGGACCCTGGTGGACGAACCCCGATCCGCTGCGCATCGCCTTCCCGATCGCGGAATGTGAGCCGGACGGCAGCGCCGTCATCACCAAGCCTCCGCAGTCGGGCGGGATGATCACGTTCGACACCGTGCGCGAGCAGCTGCTGTACGAGGTGCACGACCCGGCGCGCTACCTCAACCCCGATGTCGTCGCCGACTTCACGTCGCTCACGGTGACCGATCTCGGCGGCGATCGCGTGCGGGTGGCCGGCACTCGTGGGCTGCCGGCGCCACCGACCTACAAGGGGCTCGTGTGCACCCCCGCCGGCTGGGCCGGCGAGGCCACGTTCGCGTATCCGTGGCCCGACGCCGAAGCCAAGGCGCGGGCGGCGGTGCGTTGGGTCAAGCAGCGTGCGATCGACGCGGGCGTGCCCGTCGAGGAATGGCTCGAGGAGTACTTCGGCGTGAACGCGTTCGGCGGCGCCACCGTGGATCTCGACACGGCGGACGTCGAGGGCTGGGAGCCGCCCGAGGTCATGGGCCGGCTGGCGTGGCGGTGCGCGGATCCGGAAACCGCGGCGCGCGTGAGCCAGGGCACCGGCGTGCTCGGCCTCTCCGGCCCCCCGACGATCGCGGGCTTTGGCCGCGCTCGCGGGGGCAAGCCCACCCAGCTGCTCGCCGTCGACGCCTTCGCGGTCGATCGCCACCTTGTCGATCGCCAGGTGCGCGTCGATCTCGTCGAGGTGTGAGCAGACAACAGACACCCGCCCTCAACTGGGCCAAGTGCGATACGGTCCGCCGCCGTGAGCAACCTGCCGCCTCCTCCGCCCGCTCCGCCGACGCCACCGAGCCCGCCGACCCCACCACCTGGTGGTCCGGCCGGGCCTCCGCCCGGCATGCCCGGGACGGGCGACTCCGCGGCGGGCGGCTATCCCGCGAGCTGGTCGCTCGACGCGCCGCTCGAGATCGCCCGGTGGCGGCCGTTCGTGCACTGGTTGCTGGTCATCCCGCAGGCGATCATCGCCTACTTCCTGTCTCTTCTCGCGAGCGCGCTCACCTTCATCGCGTTCTTCATCATCTTGTTCACGAAGGAGTACCCGGAGAGCCTCTTCAACGTCATGGTGATGTGCGAGCGGTACCAGTACCGCGTCATGTCCTATGGCATGTTCCTCCGCGAGCCGTATCCGCCGTTCACGTTCGAGACCGTGACGGCCGATCCGGGCGATGACCCATCAAGGCTGTCGGTCGTCTATCCCCGCGAGCTGAACCGGTGGGCGCCGCTCTACAAGTGGTTCATCGCGATCCCGCACTACATCGTCCTGGCGTTCCTCTGGTTCGCCGTCCGTCATCGTCCTTCTCGTCTCGGCCTTCGTACATCCTGTTCACTGGAAAGTGGAACGAGGGGATGCGCAGGTTCGTGATCGGCGTGAACCGGTGGACTTGGCGCGTGACGGCCTACGTGTACCTCCTGCGCGACGAATACCCACCGTTCTCGCTGGACTGACTTAGAGGGGCGGGGGGAGCACCTTCGCCCGCCGCCACTGCCCGCCCTTGCGCTCGACCACCCAGGTCACGGCCTTGCGCATGTCGTAGTCACCTTTGACGACCAGACCCCGGCGCTCCAGCGCGTCAGCACCGCGGGGATCACGTCACCGTGGCTGCACAGCACGGAGTTGTTCGGCGCCTTGTCGACGAGCGCGATCGCTGCGGAGAACTCGCTGGTCCCAGGCCCTTCCCACTCGGAGAGCGCATCGGTGATCCTGAGATCGATCCCGAGCTTCTTCGCGAGCGGCTCGACCGTCTGCGTGCACCGGACATACGGGCTCGAGTAGATGCGCGAGATCGGGAGATGTCCCAACATCACCGTGAGGCCGTGGGCCTGCTCGAGGCCCGCCCTGCTCAGGGGCCGGTCGCGGTCGGCCCCGTCGAAGTCACGGCGGCTGCCTGCCTTGGCGTGACGCACGAGGTAGAGGCGCATGAGAGGCGCAAAGATAGTCCCGCGTCGTTCATCCTGCTCAGCGGGGTACGTTCGGCCCGTGGCTCGTATCCAGCTGCGTGATCTCTGCGGCGTGCGGTCCGGAGACAAAGGCAACATCTCCGACTTGGCTCTGTTCGCCGACGACGAGGCCGCCTATGGCGCGATCAAGGATGCCGTCACCGCCGACGTCGTGAAGGCCCACTTCGACAGCCTCGTGCAAGGAACAGTGGAGAGATATGAAGCGCCGAACGTGCTCGCGCTCAAGTTCGTCATGTACGACGCACTCGGAGGAGGCGGTCCGCGCTCCCTGAGGTCGGACAACCTCGGAAAGACGTTGGGGGCCGCCCTGCTGCGACTCTGGGTCGAGGTGCCCGACGAGGTCGCCGCGGGTGCCCGCCGTCTCAAAGCACCTGTCGAGCGCGGTGCCTAGCCACTGATGGGCTTCTTCGAACGCAACCGCAGGCAGCTCGCCGACCGGGGCATCGATCCCGATCGCCTGCCGCCCGGCCAGTACTTCACCGAGCGCTTCCCGGTGCTCCAGGTCGGTGACGTACCCCAGATCGGCGTCGCGACCTGGACGTTGCGCGTCTTCGGCCTGGTCGAACGCGAGCTCACGATCTCGTGGGACGAGCTGCGGGCGATGCCCCCGACCCCGCTGCGCACCGACATCCACTGCGTCACGAAGTGGTCGAAGTTCGACACGACGTGGACTGGTGTGGCGGTTCGGGACCTGTTCGACCGCGCCGGTCTGCGGCCCGAGGCAACGCACGTGATGGGCCACGCCGCGTACGGCTACACCGCAAACCTGCCGCTCGCGGACGTCGTTCGGCCCGAGTCGATCGTCGCGTACGAGTACGACGGCGCGCCGATCCCGGCAGAACACGGCGGCCCCGTGCGCCTCGTCGTCCCGCACCTCTACTTCTGGAAGTCGCCGAAGTGGCTGGAGGGACTCGAGGTGCGCGCCGGTGACGAGCCCGGGTTCTGGGAGCGCAACGGGTACCACATGTACGGCGACCCGTGGCGCGAGCAGCGCTACTGGGGGGACTGACCGGGCGATTGGCCTGGAGATTGACCCGAAGATTGATCTGAAGATTGACCGAGTCGCCGCAACCGCTCGAGCACCGTTGGGAGGGCGGCGAGCACCGCGTCGATGTCGTCGTCGGTGGTCGACCAGCCGACCGAGATCCGCAGCGACCGCTCGGCGTCGACGCCCATCGCCGCCAGAACCGGTGACGGCTCGATGGCTTCGCTCGCGGCACGAGCTGCCGGAATGCACGGCGATGCCGGCCTGGTCGAGCCCGAGCAGCACCGCCTGGGGTTCGACGCCGGCGATCCCGAGGCACACGATGTGAGGCAGCCGAGCGTCGCGGTTGCCGTAGAACGTGACGCCGGAGACCTTGGCAGCGCCATCGATGAGCTGTTGGGTGAGCCGCCGGGCCGTCTCTTCCTCGCGCTCGAGACTGGTCGTCAAAGTGCTCGCGGCGGCGCCCCAGCCGATGATCGCCGGCACGTTCTCGAAGCCGGCCCGGCGCGCCCGCTCCTGGTCGCCGCCGAGCAGCAGCGGGCGGACGCGAAGACCGCGCCGCACGAGCAGCGCGCCGACTCCGGGCGGTCCCCCCATCTTGTGCGCGCTCACGGACAGCAGATCGATGCCGAGGTCGTCGAACTCGATCGGCACGTGCCCGGCGGCCTGCGCGGCGTCGACGTGGAGGAGGACGCCTCGTTCGTGGCAGGCCTCCGCGATCTCCGTCACGGGCTGCACGGTGCCGACCTCGTGGTTGCCCCACTGCACGTGGACGAGCGCGGTGTCGGGCGCGGATCGCCGTCGCGCACGGCATCGACGTGGACACGCCCGGTGGCGTCGCAGGGCACCCACGTGATCTCGGCATGTGCCGCCGCCGCGAACCGCACCGCGGAGTGCTCGACTTCGGTGACGACCATGTGGTGGCCTCGCTCGCCGGCCCCCCACGTGGCCGCCGCGATGGCCTCGGTCGCGCCGCTCGTGAAGACGACTTCGCGGTTGCGGGCGCCGAGCAGGCCGGCCACTGCGTCGCGAGCGTCTTCCACCGCGACCCGGGCGGCGTGGCCCTCGGTGTGGATGCGGGCCGGATCGGACGCGAGCGGCGAGCCCATCCACTCGACCATGGCGTCGATCGCCTCGGGCCGTGTCGGGGAGGTCGAAGCGTGGTCGAGGTAGTGGCGCACCGGGTCGACCCGAGGTCGATCGCTCAGAAAGCGGTGACGCAGACGTCGTCGCCGCGAGGCAGCGACGATTCGATCTCAGGATCGGTGTCGCCGTAGAGCGTCTCGAGCATGCCCTTGACCATGCCCGCGGTCGACGGCGCAGATCACCGGGTTGTCGACCGCCGCCGCGCCGAACGGGCAGTGGTTCGACACGATGCGCAGCTCGCCGCCCTTGCGTTCAGCGTGCGCCGCGAAGCCATGGGCGGTGAGCGCGTCGGCCACCGCGTGGAGCGCCGCACGGAACGAGCGCTGGCCTCCGTCGCCGGCCATCGACTGTGCCATCGCCCGCCCGTACTCGATGCCCACCTGCTCGGCCATCTGCTGGGCTTGATCCGGCGGCAGAAGGGCCAGGGCGCGGCCGAGCAGTGTGAGCACGACGTCGTCGCTGCCGACGGGGACGTCGAGCGTCACTTCCTCGTTCGGCGCGCCGGTAGTGCTTCGACGGGCGCCCCGCGCCGCCGTGTTCGCCCCGCTCGACGACGACGTCGAGGTAGCCGCCCGCGGCGAGCTTGTCGAGGTGGTGGCGAGCGACGTTCGGGTGGAGCGCGAAGTGCTCGGCCACCTGCGACGCGGTGACACCGCGGTCGTGCTCGTGGGCGAAGAGGTAGATCTCGCGGCGAGTCGGATCACCGAATGCGCTCGTGATCGCGGTGACGGCCGCCGAAAACTGCTTCGGTGTCAGCGCCGAGGTGGGTGCCGACGGATCCACGCCGGTATTCTACCTATCCGCGTAGTGCAAATCTCTCTCGCTCGGAGCCCGTGATGCCCACCCATGATCAGGTGCTCGAGGCGCTGCGGCCGGTCCAAGACCCCGAGCTGCACCGCTCGATCGTCGAGCTCGGCATGGTGCGGGACATCGACATCGAGCGGCGGCGACGTGAAGGTGCTCGTCGCGCTCACGGTCGCGGGCTGCCCCCTTCGGGCCGAGATCACGAACCGAGTCGACTCCGCCGTCCGCACGCTCGACTGACGTTGCGTCGGTCGGCCTCGACTTCACGGTGATGACCGACGAGGAACGGGCCGCTCTGCGTGAGCTGCTGCACGGCGACGCCGCTGCGACCGCCGGCTCGCAACCCGCTCACGGGCACGCGCAGGGCCGGGCGATCCCGTTCGCCGACCCGGAGTCGCGGACACGGTGCCTCCTCGATCGCGTCGGGCAAGGGCGGCGTCGGGAAGTCGTCGGTCACGACGAACCTCGCCGTGGCCCTCGCCCAGCAAGGCCACTCGGTCGGCATCATCGACGCCGACGTCTACGGGTTCTCGATCCCCCGCATGCTCGGCACCGACCGCGACCCCGTCGTGATCGACCAGATGCTGCTGCCGCCCGAAGCCCACGGCGTGCGCTGCATCTCGATGGGGTACTTCGCCCGCGACGACCAACCGGTCATCTGGCGCGGCCCGATGCTGCACAAGGCGCTCGAGCAGTTCCTCACCGACGTGTACTGGGACGAGCCCGACTTCCTGCTTGCTCGACCTGCCGCCGGGCACCGGCGACGTGTCGCTCTCGCTGTCGCAGTACCTCCCGAGAGCCGAGGTCTACGTCGTCACCACCCCGCAGCCCGCGGCGCAGAGCGTCGCGCAGCGCGCGGGGCTCATGGCCGAGAAGGTGCACCTCGAGGTGAAGGGCGTCATCGAGAACATGTCGTGGTTCACCGGCGACGACGGTGTGCGCTACGAGCTGTTCGGGCGGGGCGGCGGCCAGGCGCTGGCCGAGCGGCTCGAGGTGCCCCTGCTCGGCCAGGTGCCGCTCGTTCCCGCGCTGCGCGAGGGAGGCGACGACGGCCGCCCGATCACCGCGGTCGTCTCCGGACAGCGAGGCCGCGCAGATCTTCCGTTCGATCGCCGACCGCATCGCCATCGAGCTCGCCCCGAAGCGCATCTACCGCAAAGAGCTCAAGATCATCTGACCCGCCGGGGCTCACCACGCGCGCCGGTAGAGTGACCCGGCCCGATCGGCCCTGGTTGCAAAGGAAGTGCTGTGGACGTGCGCATCGGTGTCACCCAGGCCCCTCGTGAGATCAACGTCGAGATGGACGATGGCATCGACCGCGAGCAGCTGAAGGCCGATGTCGCGGCAGCGCTGGCCGACGACGACGCGGTGCTGTGGCTCACCGACAAGCGGGGACGCGACATCGGCATCCCATCGTCGAAGGTCGCCTACGTCGAGATCGGCACGGCCGACAACGACCGCAAGATCGGCTTCGGCGGCTGACGCAGCCCTGAGGCAGCGGCGTGGTCGTCGATCTGCTCGATCGCAAGCTGCTCTTCGTCACCGGCAAGGGCGGCGTCGGCAAGACGTCGATCGCGAGCGCGCTGGCCGTGCTCGCTGCGTCACACGGCCGCCGCAGCCTGGTCTGCGAGGTCGACGCCAAGGGCGACCTCGCCTCGGCGTTCGAGACCGAGCCACTGCGCTTCAAGCCCCGCGAGGTGCACGACGGGGTGTTCGCGATGGCGATGGACACCGAGCAGTCGCTCCGGGAGTACCTGAAGCTCCAGCTGCGCATCCCGCTCGTCGGCCGCATCGGCCCGCTGGCCCGGAGCCTCGACTTCGTGGCGAGCGCGGCCCCGGGCGTGAAGGAGATCCTCACGGTCGGGAAGTTCTGCTACGAGGTGCGCCAGGCGTCCTACGACCTCGTCGTGGTCGACGCGGAGGCGAGCGGGCACATCGTCGCTCAGCTCACCGCGCCCGACACGATCGCCCGGCTCGTCCAGGTGGGCGTCGTGCGCGAGCAGACGCAGTGGATGCTCGACATCCTCAACGATCCCGGCGCGCACGGGCGTCGTCATCGTGACGAACCCCGAAGAGATGCCCGTGAACGAGACGATCGAGCTGGCGGCCCGCCTGCGCGAGCAGACGTCGGTCGATCTCGCCGCGGTGGTCGTGAACCGGGTGCTGCCCGAGCTGTTCGGCCGCGGTGAGGAGGAGCTCTTCGAAGCGATTGCGCAGACCCGAGCCCGCAGCCGCACTCGCGGAGCGCGTCGGACCGGCCGCGCCGCTCGTGCTCGACGCCGCCGAGCTCGCGGTGCGCCTGCGTCGAACGGGAGCAGCCCACCTCACGGAGCTGCGCGATGGGCTCGTTCCCGCCGCGCCGCTGCTCTACGTGCCCGAGCTGTTCGCCCGCGCGAAGGGCGTGCGGGCTACCCGTCAGATCGCCGGCGCACTCGGCGAGGAGCTCGGCTTCTGATGGCACGCGCGGACGCACTGACGCAGGATCGCTGGCGGCGCTGATGGCCTCGAAGGAGATCGCGATCACGTGCGGATCGGGTGGCGTCGGGAAGACGACCACCGCGGCCGCGGCGGCAGCGATGGCTGCCGCGCATCTCGGCGGACGCGTGCTCGTGCTGACCGTCGACCCGGCCCGCCGGCTCGCGAACGCACTCGGCTTGAAGTCGTTCGGCAACGTCGAGCGGCGGGTGGACGAAGCCGCGTTCGAGGCGGCGGGAGTCGTGCCGCGCGGCGAGCTGTGGGTCGCCATGCTCGACACCAAGCAGTCGTGGGACGACCTCGTGCGCCGTCATGCGCCCGACGCCGCGACACGCGACGCGATCCTCGCCAACCCGCTCTACGAGAACATCACGACCCGGTTCGTGCACAGCCACGACTACATCGCGATGGAGCGGCTGTACGACATCCACACGGCGGGCAAGTACGACCTGGTCGTCGTCGACACCCCACCGTCTCGCAACGCTCTCGACTTCCTCGACGCCCCGGCACGCATGGCCGACTTCTTCAGCAGTCGGCTGCTGCGGTGGCTCACCGTGCCGTATCGATCGAGGATGATGACCGCGGCGTCGCGGCCGTTCTACCAAATGGCCGATCGCATCCTCGGCTCGCAGTTCCTTCAGGACATCGCCGAGTTCTTCATCCTCTTCCAGACGATGCACGACGGCTTCGTCGAACGAGCCCGGGCCGTGCAGCGCGTGCTGGCCGACAAGCGGACGACGTTCATGGTCGTGAGCACGCTCGAGTCGTCACCCCTGCGGGAGGCCGAGTTCTTCATCGACGCCCTGCACGAGCGCCACCTCCACCTCGGCGCGATCGTGCTCAACAAGGTGCTCCCCGCGTACCTCCTCGACCCCGCCGCGGCGTCGGCGGCATCAGTGATGGAGCGAGAGGCCGCTGCCATCGGTGCCGATCTCGCACCGCTTCTCGCCGCCGAGCCGGCCGACCTCACGACGGTTGGTCGCCGATGTCGCCGTCAGCTTCCACAACTACGGGGTCGCGGCGACCCGCGAAGCCGAGCAGCGCGCTGACCTCTCCGGCGCGCCCGAAGTCGTGTCGGTGCCGCAGCTGGGCGGTGAGCTCACTGACCTGGCCGGTGTGCTCGATCTCGGCCAGCACCTCTGGCGGCCGCGGTAGGAGGCGACGGTAGGGCGTGGCGGTCTCGCCACACTGCGCGCGGAGAGCGGTCGACGTGGGTACCATGGAAGCCAGCGGTCCCCGCGGGCGAGGAAGCGGGGGCCCGAGCCGAAGGAGGGGCAATGTCCTGGCTACGCAAGGTTCCGGACCCAGCACCAGAGCCGGAGCCCGAGGTGGTGGTGGAGCCGGCGGCGCCGAAGCTCATCTGGGGAAAGCCGACCCGCTGCCCCGAGTGCGGGGGGCCCGGCTTCCTCGAGCACATCGACCTGCGCAAAGGCGTCATGTACCAGCACGGCCGTGAGTGCGAGCATCGATGGGAGATCAGCGAAGCCGAAGTGCTGGCGTCGCAAGACGGCTGACGGTTCCCATCTCCCACCTCATTTGCGGGCGACCGCGGCCCATCCGAACGGGTTCGTGCGCACCTCCACCTCGCTGAAACCTGCCGCCTCGAGGCGGGCGGCCAACGTGTCGGGGTCGACCGGGTTGTAGGTGTCGTCCTCGTGGTGCGCGGCGAGCTCGTCGCTCGCCAGGCTGTCGCTCGCAACGAGCGCCGCCCCCGGTCGCAGGACCGCGCGCGACCTCCGCGAACAGGCGGTCCTGCAGGGCGATCGTCGGGACGTGGTGCAACATCGTGAAGCACGCAGCACCCGTGAACCGACCATCGGGGTAGCCGAGCGCGGTGGCGTCGCCGAGCACGATCTCGACGTTCGACTTGGTGGCGAAACGTTCGGTGAGCATCGACGCGAGCGCCTCGTCGATCTCGACCGATGTGAGCCGCGGCGCCTTCTCGCTCAGCACGTCGGTCGTGGCGCCGTAGCCCGGGCCGACTTCGATCACGTCGTCGCCGAGCTCGACCTCACCCATCGCCCACGGGAGGATGACGTCTCGCATCATCGCTCGCCACTCGTCACCGCCGCAGGCTTCGTGCGCTTCGTTCATTGCCGCACGTTATCGAGCGACGGCTCAGCCCTTCGCGGGACGCGCCGAGATCTCGAGCGGCATCGGGCGCACCGACGCCTCGGCCGGCTCGGCACTGATCGCTCCCATGTCGCTGCCGTCGACGTCGATCGCGTGCAGCTCGACCGCGGTGCGACCGGCGGGCACGTGAACCACCGCCGTGGTCCAGCCCGACGGTGAGCCGGTGACGACGACCGGCACGATGATGGCGTTCCCGTCGTCGAGCGTGACGCAGAACTCGGCGGCGCTCCGCTCGAGGTGCGCGAGCACGAACGTCCGGCGGCGCAGGACCGCGACGGTGGCGTCGATGATGCCGTTGCCGTTCACTCCGCCGGCCACTCTCACCGGGCAGGTCGACGCCGACTCGGAAGCGAACGTCAACGTGACGCAGGTGACGGGACCAGTGCCGTCGCTGAGCGGTGTGTCGGCGCCCGTCAGCGCCCACGGCGCACCGTCGACGACGCCTGTCGCCAGGTCGCGCTTCGGGGCGGACTCGAGCACCCGGTAGTCCGGATACGGAGGCCCGAGGGGCTGGTCGACCCGCACCACCTCGGTGCCCGACTCGTCGTAGCCGACGATGGCGTTGACCTTCAGCGAGTCACCGACCGAAGCGACGAACCACCGCAGCGGAATCGACGGGTCCGTCGACGGCACCGTGTCGACGGCGAGCGGCTGCTCTCCGGTGCGCTCGATGTCGACGCGCGTGACCGCCGGGTCCGTCGCGGCGAAGACCACGTTTGCACCGTCGGTGCCGACGCCGATGCCCGGCCCCCTCGAGCTCGTCGTCTCGACGCACGCGCTGCCGACCATCTCACCGCCCTCAAACGAGAGCTCGCCGCACAAGAGGCCTTCGCTGCCATCGGGGAAGCGCAAGCCGTTGATGGTCCACGAGCGACCGTCGAGCGTGCCGGCCGCGATCGCCGGGATGGTCGCCGGCGGGGTCGGTTCCTCGATCGGGGGCTCCGGCGACTCGCCACCGGTCGGCGGCCGCAGCGAAGCAACTGCCGCTTGCCACTCCTCCTCGCTCACCGGGTGGAGGCCCTCGGCGAACGAGCGCATCGCGGCCGCGTCGATGCCGGACGCCGACATCGTGAACACGAGGCCCGACGCCGCGTCGTGCCACACCATCTCGCGCATCTGCTGTGTCGGGTCGTCCCGAGAGATGTCGATGAGGAGCGCGGGTTGCCCGCCGACGGTGATCGCTTCGGTACGGCTGCGCGGTGCGGGGTAGACGGTCAGCGCATCCTCGGTCCCCATCGTCGCGGTGAGGTTGAGGAATGGGTCCGACGGCTGGCTGAGGTCTTCCGGGCCGCGGTACCCGAGCGACCACGAGGGTCCGCCGTATCCCATCGGGAGATCGGCGGGACCCGCGTACGCCAGCGCGACGGCCTGGGGCAGCACCGTCGCCGTGAAGTCATCCGTCGCCGGGGTCGCCGCATCGGGTTGCAACCCGTTCGCGAAGTCGATCGGCTCGGTGCCCGTGAGGCCGTCGGTGGTGACAGACACGGTGGTCTGGGGATCCTCGGCCCAGATGATGAGCTGCGCGGGATCGTCGGCGCCGTTCGTCGTCACAACCGCCTCGTGACCTCTGATCGTCGTGATGGTGGCGTTCGGATCGCCCTCCCAGCCGGCGATGTCGAACCCTCCGCCGCTCGGCTCGGTGCGGATGTCGACTCGGACGACGGGACCCGCGGGCGACGGCGACCGGTACAGCTGCAGCCGGCTCGTGCCGACGGCTGCCTCGCTCGCGGGCGCGTCGGCGGCGTTCGAGCGGGGCCGCCGTAGTCACCGGCGTTGTCGAGCACCCACCCGTTGGGGAGGTCGGGCAGAAGCTTCGGGAGGTTGGACGGCTCAGTGGGCGCGCGCAACTTCAAGTCGTCCGCCGCGGCGGCGACGGTCTGGGAGTCGGGCTCCGAGCCTCGGCTCGCGGCGAAGCCCACCGCCGTCGCACCGATCGCGACGACGGCGACGGTGCCGACCAACGACATGCCGACCCTCCGCCGATGCCGGTTGCGGGTGTCCTGCGCGAGCGTCTGGTCGAAGCGGGCGCGACCGTCGCTCGGCACCGAGATGCCGTCGGCACGCCGATGCAGCGCGTCGGTGAGCGCGGAGTCGAGATCGTCGGGGGAGTTCACGGTTCGATCACCTCTCGAAGCTGGGCGAGTCCGCGGTGCAGCAGCGACTTCACGGTGCCGGGGCGGCAGCCGAGTGCGGCCGCGATCTCGGCTTCGGACAAGTCCTCGTAGTAACGCAGGACGATGGCGACACGCTGTCGCTCGCTGAGGGTCGCGAGCGCGTCGAGCAGCGGCTCCTGCGGAGGAGCGACCGCGGGGGAGGCAGTCGTCGCGTGCGCCCGCTCGAGCCGCGCTCGACGCCGGTTGTTGCGGCACGCGTTGACGACGGCAGTACGCAGGTACGCGGCGGGATGCTCGACGCCGTCCCACTTGCGGTGCACGCGCACGAACGCGTCCTGCACGAGCTCCTCGGCCACGGCCGGGTTCCCGACCAGCAGGGTGGCAAGACGCACCATCGGGGCGTAACGCTGCGCGAACAGCCCGTCGAAGTCCCGCGAGCCCGCCGGATCCGGTTCGGCACCGTCGAGCACGGCGTCGTCCGGTCTGGCGTCGCCCACTGGCTCGACCGGTTCGATGTTCACCAGCTCAGCCACCATCCTTGGTTGAGACACCCGATGCGCCGTTCCGGTTCCCGCACGGCTCGTGGGCGCCACCGAGCCGGGGCCGACTTCCTGACCAACATGCGACCACACGCCGAGATCGCCTGCGTTCGGACTTACGATGCGCGCATGACGAGTGCAGCCACGACAGACGATGGCCGACGCGTACGGCCATCCAGCAGGAACTATCGACCATGACCTCGCGTCCGTCGATGCCGGCACGCCCGGAGGCGAGCTCCTGCGCCGGTACTGGCATCCGGTCGCGCTCTCGGAGGAGGCGACCGACCTCCCTCGGCAGATCCGAGTCTTCGGCGAGGACCTGATCCTGTTCCGCGATCTCAGCGGGAACCCTGGCCTCGTGTACCCGCGGTGCGTGCATCGGGGCACGACGCTGCTCTTCGGCAAGGTCGAAGACATCGGCATCCGATGCTGCTACCACGGCTGGCTCTTCGACTCGCAAGGCGTATGCCTCGACCAGCCATGTGAGCCCGAGCGCGGGCTCCACCGCGACCGGTACCGACAGCCTTGGTATCCCGTGCAGGAGCGCTACGGCATGGTGTTCGCGTACCTCGGGCCGGCCGACAAGCAGCCCCTACTCCCTCGCTACGACGTCTTCGAAGACCTGGCTCCAGGAGAGCGTGTGGTTGCCAACGGCGACAGCATCGGCTCCGGGGGTCCGTTGCTCATGCACTGCAACTGGTTTCAGACACACGAGAACGTCATGGACCCCTTCCACGTGTTCATCCTTCACGGCACGTTCTCCGGCACGCAGTTCACCGAGATCATGAACATCTTCCCGGAGATCGCGTGGGACTTCACCGACTACGGGGTGCGCTCGTTTCAGGATCGCCGGCTGCCGGACGGATCCCTGCACCACCGGGTCACCGAACTCGTCATGCCGAACATCCGTGTCGTGGCGGATCCTCGCGTGTCCGTGTTCGCGAAGACCGACAACGTCGCCTGGACCCTCCCCATCGATGAGACCACGACGCGGATCTTCACTGCGCACCGAATGGCCGCTGGCGCCGACAGCTCATGGCTCGGGCAGATCAAGGACGCGAAGCTTTACGGGGGCAGGTCTTGGTACGAGCTCGACGCCGAAGGTCACCAGCGTTTCCCCGGCGACTACGAGGCCCAGGTCGGGCAGGGTCGGGTCACGCTGCACTCTGAGGAGCAGCTCGCGACCAGCGACCGTGGGGTGACGATGTTTCGCACGCTCTACAAGCGCGCGATCAGGGCAGTTGCCGAGGATCGTGACCCGCAGTGCGTCGCGCGCACCGAGGAAGATGCCCTCGTGCGATTGCAGGCGGGCAACTATCTCGTGCAACCGAGCACGACAGCGGACTGAAGTCAGCGGGCGCTTCGCGAGATCTCCGAGAGCGGAAGACAGAACCGAGCCGCCCCCGGGCCGCCACCGGCGGGGGGGCACCGCGTCCTGCTCGTAGCATCGTGACCGATGGCGACCCTCGCCGAGCTCGCGCGGCACCGAACCTCGCTCGGGCGCGTCCAGATCGCCCATCTGCAGCGTCTCGTCGCCGAGTGGGGGATGCTCGCCGACTTCTGCTTCGCCGACCTGCTTCTGCTCGCGCCCGTGGTCGACAGCGACTCGTGGCTCGTGCTCGGGCAGATCCGCCCGACGACGGGGCAGACGATGTACCGCGCCGACTGGGTCGGGGAGGTGCTGACTGGCGCCGATCATCCTCACGTCGCGGAAGCGTGGGACACCGGGGAGATCGTCGTCGGTGACATGGCCCAGGTGCGCGGGAGCGATCGGGTGCGGGTCGCCGCGATTCCCGTTCGGCACGACGGCGCGGTTCTCGGTGTGCTGACGCGTGAGTGGTCGCCCTCGGTCGGGCGTGAGCTCGGCGAGCTCGAGCGCACCTACCTCGAGGTCTTCGAACGCTTTTCGCGGATGATCGCCGACGGCGAGTTTCCGTTCGCGGCCGAGCGGTCGAGCACCGCGGCCCTGCCCCGCGTTGGTGACGGCGTGATGCTGCTCGATGCGTCACAGCGGGTCGAGTACGCGTCGCCGAATGCGGTCTCCGCGCTGCATCGCGCGGGTGTGCAGGCGAACGCGGTCGGCATGCGCCTCGCCGCGATCGGTTTCGACGATCACCCCGTACGACTCGCGTTCGAGTCGGCGGCACCGGCAACCGAGGAGATCGAGCAGGTTCCCGAGGTGATCGTCCTCGTACGCTGCCTCCCCCTCCTGAAGGGGGGCAAGGTCAGTGGAGGCGTCGTGCTCGTCCGCGACATCTCCGAGCTGCGTCGCCGTGACCGCATGCTGCTGAGCAAGGACGCGACGATCCGCGAGATCCATCACCGCGTGAAGAACAATCTGCAGACGATCTCGTCGTTGCTCCGCCTGCAGGGGCGCCGGCTGGAGTCGGCGGAGGCGAAGGCGGCGGTCGAGGAGTCGGTGCGCCGCATCCGCACCATCGCGCTCGTCCACGAGACGCTCTCTCGGGATGTCGGCGACGACATCGACTTCAACGACATCCTCCTGCCCCTCGCGGCGATGGTGGAGGAGGGACTGCAATCGCCCGACCGGCCGGTCCGGCTCCGCATCTCCGGGGACGCCGGTCGGCTCTCAGCGAACGTGGCGACCCCACTTGCGGTCGTTCTCACCGAGCTGTTGCAGAACGCGGTCGATCACGCGTTCGTGGACGGCCGGCCCGGCACGATCTCGGTAGACATGGCGAACGACGGCTCGATGCTCGCAGTGACCGTCAGCGACGACGGCGTCGGGTTGCCCGACGACTTTCGCATCGAGGACGCCACCGGTCTCGGGCTGTCCATCGTGCGGACACTGGTCACGACCGAGCTCCTCGGGACGATCGAGATGGCGCGCGCGGATCCCGGGACGGTTGTCTCTCTGCGGATGCTGATCCCGGAGTCGTACGGCTAGATCAGCCGGTCGTGAGTCAGGAGGCCCGGCGCTGACGGGCCAACCACGCCCGTCGCAGACGCCGGCGCTCATCCTCCGACGTGCCGCCCCAAACGCCCGAGTCCTGGTTGGTCGCGAGAGCGAACTCGAGGCACTGCGACTGCACGGGGCAGTTGCCGCACACGGCCTTGGCCGCGTCGATCTGCTCGATGGCCGGCCCCGTCGTCCCGACGGGGAAGAACAGGTCAGGGTCGGTGTCTCGACAGGCGGATTCGGCCCGCCAGTCGCCACGATCTTGGGCCAGCGCAATCCCAGTGGCGACCGACACGCATCCTCCAGCCCAACCGCGCTCGGCGTCAGCCGCCGAGGCACTTCCCTCACGAAACCTGCAGTGTGTGAAACCGATCACATGACGCCGACCCAGCCAATGACCAGGAGCGACGCGGTGTGCCGAGGGTACACCAGAGGCTACGAGGCGGCAAGTAGTTCTTCCGGAGCCGACACGCGCTCCTCGCATTGATTGGATAGATGCATGACCCAGGTGATCGCCCACCGTGGCGCGTCGAAGGCCTTCCCCGAGAACACGGTCGCGGCCTTTCGAGGGGCCGCCGCGATGGGCGCCGACATGGTCGAGCTCGATGTCCGCGCGACCGCCGACGGCTATCTCGTCATCCATCACGACGCCCAGCTCCCCGACGGGCGGGTGATCTACGACCTCCACGCACGCGAGCTTCCCTCCGAGGTCCCAGATTTCGCGGCGGCGATCGAGGCCTGCGGCGACATGGCGGTGAACGTCGAGGTGAAGAACTCCCGCCAAGACCCGGACTTCGACAACGAGCGCACCGTCGCCGGGGAGGTCGCTCGGTTCGTGGCGGACCGTTCGATCCACGACCAGGTGCTCGTGTCTTCGTTCGATGTCGGCAGCATCGAGCGTGTGCGCATCGTCGATCGCACCGTCCCGACTGCCTGGCTGACGATGGTGATCCCCGATGCGGCCGCGGTGGCGGCGGGGCTCGTCGGCAACGGTCATCGGGCTCTGCATCCCTACGATCCCCTCGTCGACGCCGCGTTGGTCGAGGCGTGTCACGAACTGGGGCTCGACGTGAACGTGTGGACCGTTGACGAGCCGGCCCGGATGGAAGAGCTCATCGCGCTTCGGCGTCGACGGCATCTGCACGAATGTGCCGGACGTCTTGCTAGCCGTGCTCGGCCGGGCCTGACGCAGCGAGGTCGGGCAGCACCAGGTTCAGCGCGTTGGGCTCGTACCGGAACTGCAACCGGTCGACCTCACCGAGGTAGTCGCCGTCGACCTGGTACGGGAACGGTCGATGCCCGACGACCTCGAAGCTGTCGAGGTCGGTGCGGAAGTCGACCGAGCGCGAGTTGCGCAATGTGCGCGGGTTCATGAAAGCGGTGCGAGCGAGCGTCGTCGCCATCGACATCCCGAGGGACCGCACCGTCACCGCGACGAGCCCCCGGTCGAACGTGGCCTCCGGAGCGATGTCGAACGGGCGGTTGCCGAGGAACGTGTACGGCGAGGTGTTCATCACGACGGTGAAGTAGCCATCGTCCACGACCCCATCGTGGAAGTGCACACCGAAGTGGGGATGACGGCGGTCGTAGTGGCGAAGCCAAGTGACGACGGTCGCGTAGATGAAGAGGGGATGGCCGAACCAGCGCTTGAACGTGTCGCGACGCTCCACCTGACGTACGACGGCAGCATCGAAGCCCACCCCCGTGTGGAAGAGGAAGTAGCGGTCGTTGACGCTGCCCAAGCCGACCTTGCGCATCGATTGCTTCGCCAGCGCGTCGAGCAGGACACCGGTCGCTTCGATCGGGTCGTTGGGCAGGCCGATCGTGCGGGCGAAGACGTTCGTCGAGCCACCGGGCAGCACCGCCAGCGCCGTCTCGGTACCGGCCAGCCCGTTGGCGCCCTCGTTCTGGGTGCCGTCTCCGCCGAGCACGACGACGACGTCGACGCCATCGGCCGCGGCGCCCTGTGCGAGACGGGTGGCATGGCCACGCCTGCTCGTCTCAGCGAGCGAAACCTGGTGGTCGGCGCTCAGGGCCTTCTGGATGACGACTCGGCTGCGAGCGGTGACCGACGAAGCGGCCGAATTGACGATGAGAAGCAGTCGCAGAGGGGCCCCCGGCAGTGTCGCGTTCGCCTCACGATCCGATTTGTGGCCGTGGGGCCTGGGGCGCAGACTACGACGCCATGAACGTCGTCGTCTGCGTCAAGCAGATCCCCGACCCCGCTGTGCCGGGGGCGCTCGACCCGTCGACCAAGACGTTGAAGCGTGAAGGCAAGCTCATCCTCGATGAATCCGACTCGTACGGTGTCGAGATGGCGTTGCAGCTCGTCGATGCCGCGGGTGGTGGCGAGGTTTCGTTGGTATCGATGGCGCCGAACAACGAGGTGTCGGGGCTGCGCACCGCCCTCGCGATGGGTGCGGCGAAGGCTGTTCTCGTCAGTGATCCTGCGTTGCAGGGCTCCGACTCGCTGTCGACCGCGAAGGTGCTCGCCAAGGCGATCGAGCGTCTCGGGACGCCCGATCTTGTGCTGACCGCGACGGAGTCGACCGATGGCTACACCGGCACCGTGCCGGAGCAGATCGCCGAGCTCCTCGGCCTGCCGTCGGTCACGTTCGCGAAGCACGTCGAGGTCGCTGGTGAGACCCTGAAGGTGCAACGTCAGACCGAGGCCGGTTACGACGAAGTCGAGTGCCCGATGCCCGCGGTCGTGAGCGTGACTGCCGGTGTCGTCGAGCCTCGCTATCCCTCGTTCAAAGGGATCATGGCCGCGAAGAACAAGCCGGTCGAAGAGGTGACGGCGTCCGACCTCGGTCTCGACGCCTCATCGGTGGGATGGCCGGGCGCCCGCCAGGACATCACCGAGGTCTCGGCCGCGGAAGCGCGGCAGGCCGGTGAGGTCATCGAAGACGACGGCGAAGGGCACCTGAAGATCATCGCCTTCCTCGAAGGCCTCAAGGTCATCTGAGGAGGATGAGATGACGCTCTCCACTGTGTGGGTGTACGCCGAGTCGGCCGAGGGCAAGCCGACATCGCTGACCCTCGAGCTGCTCACCAAGGCGCGCGAGCTCGGCGGCAACGTCGAGGCGTTCTACGCGGGCGCAGATGCTGCGGGCATCGCTGCCGCGCTGGGTGAGCATGGCGCGTCGAAGGTCTACGCGACCGGTGACCTGAATGGGTCGCTCCCCGGCCCCGCGGTCGCCGCCGCGATGGCTACGCAGATCGCTTCGGGCGCTCCCGACCTGATCATGTTCGGCATGACCTACGAGGCCCGCGACGTGATGGGCCGCTTGTCGGTGAAGGTCGACAAGCCGGTGCTCACGAATAGCATCGACGTGTCGGTCGACGGATCGACGGTGAAGTGCACCACGGCCATCTTTGGAGGCAACACGCTCGTCACGACGGCATCTCGAAGGTGGAGGGCCGGCATTGGCGGCGTTCCGTCCGAAGTCGTTCGTCGCCGAGCCCGGGGGTGGGGCGGCCGGCGAGGTCGTCGACGTCGCGGTGCCAGACACGGGGAAGACGGGCGCGGCACACGTCACCGCTCGCCACGTCGAGGAGTCGACGGGTCCGAAGCTCGACGAGGCCAACATCGTCGTGTCGGGCGGCCGTGGTCTCGGTGAGGCCGGCAACTACCACCTCATCGAGGACCTGGCGAAGCTGCTCAAGGGCGCACCCGGCAGCGTCGCGTGCGATCGTCGACGCGGGCTGGGTGCCGTACTCGTACCAGGTTGGCCAGACCGGCAAGGTCGTGAAGCCCACGGTCTACGTGGCCGCCGGCATCTCGGGTGCGACGCAGCACATGGTCGGCATGAAGGGCTCCAAGAACATCATCGCCATCAACAAGGACAAAGAGGCGCCGATCTTCTCGATCTCGGACCTCGGCATCGTCGGCGATGTGCACAAGGTGCTGCCCAAGCTGATCGAGGCCCTCCAAGCCCGCGGCTGACCCCACCACCCACCGAGCGTCTGGGCACCAGCCGGACTTATTGTCCCGCTGGCGCCCACACGGTCGGGATGGAGCGGTGATGAGCGAGAGCGAGAGCTGGACGAACTGGGCGGGCAACCAAACCCACGACGTCACCGCGATCGACCACCCGAGCTCCGTTGATCGGCTCACGACGCTCGTCGCCGAGGCCGCGGCCAACAGCGAGCGGATGAAGGCGGTCGGGGCCGGGCATTCGTTCACCGGCATCGCGCTCACCAACGGACGATGCCTCGTGCTCGACCGTCTCGATCGCGTGCTCGACATCGACGCCTCGTCCGGGCTCGTGAGCGTCCAGGCCGGCATCACGCTGGCCGCGCTCAACGACGCGCTCGCCGAGGCCGGGTTGGCGTTTCCGAACCTCGGTGACATCGACCGCCAGACGATCTCCGGGGCGATCGCGACGTCCACACACGGCACCGGCGCCGAGTGGGGCGGACTCGCGACGTTCGTCGAGGCGATGACGCTCGTGACCGGCCGACGGGCGCGCTCGCCGGATCGACGCGAGCGACGCCGACCTGCTCTCGGTCGTGCGCGTCGGACTCGGCGCGCTCGGCATCGTCGCCGAGGTGACGCTTCGGTGCGTGCCCGCGTTCGAGCTGCACTGCACCGAGGCGCCGGTGGTGATCGAGCAGATGATGGAGGCGTGGGACGACGCGGTCGCCGCGCACGACCACTTCGAGTTCTGGTGGGTGCCGTCGACGGAGTGGGTGCTGACGAAGGCGAACCTCCGCGAAGGCTCGTCGAAGCCGGGGTGGACGCCGCCGCTCGAGGATCGCGACATCAGCCGGCGCGCTCTCACGGTGCTCGGCCTGCTCGGGCGGTGGCAGCCGGAGGGCGATCGCCCTCACGCAGTCCAGTTCAATGACCGGAGCGACCGCGTCTTCTGCTCGTCCGCGCGAGACGCCGTTCTACGAGATGGAGTACGCCATCCCCGCGGAGCACGGCATGCACGCGCTGAGGGAGGTGCGCCGCCAGATCGAGAGGCACGACTGGGGCATTCGCTTCCCAGTCGAGGTGCGGGTCACCGCGCCCGACGACGTCGCGCTGTCCACTGCGTTCGGGCGTCCCACCGTGTACATCGCGGTGCACGAGTGGAACGATCGACCCTACGAGGAGTACTTCCGCGAGGTCGAGGCGATCATGCGCGAGCTCGACGGCCGTCCGCACTGGGGCAAGCTGCACACCCGCACCGCTGACCAGCTCGCGCCGCTGTATCCGAAGTGGGACCAGTTCCAAGCCGTGCGGAGTGAGTTCGACCCCCACGGGATGTTCACGAACGACTACCTGGATTCGGTGCTGGGGCCGGTGTGAGCGAGTGGCGCAACTGGGCCCGCAACCAAGTGTGTGCGCCGGCGGCGGTGGCCCACCCGCGTGATGTCGATGAGCTCGCCGCGGTCGTGAAGGCGGCGGCAGCGAGCGGCTCGACGGTGAAGGTCGTCGGCGCCGGTCACTCGTTCACGGACATCGCGTGCACGACCGGCACGCAGGTGGTCCTCGACCGCTACGAGGAGGTGGTGTCGGCCGACGTGGCGAGCCGGCTCGTGACCGTGCAGGCCGGCATCACGATCCGCAGGCTGAACGCCACGCTCGACTCACTCGGGCTCGCGCTGCCGAACCTCGGCGACATCGACGCGCAGACGATCTCCGGCGCGTTCTCGACAGGCACCCACGGCACCGGTGCGCGGCTCGGCGCCCTGTCGACGTTCATCGAGGCGATGGAGATCGTGACCGGGGACGGCTCGGTGATCAGCTGCTCGCCCGCCGACGAGCCCGAGCTGTTCGCGGCCGCGAGGGTGGGGCTCGGGGCGCTCGGCGTGATCTCCACGGTCACGCTGCGATGTGTCCCCGCCTTCACGCTCCACGCGGTGAACGAGCGCAAGCGACTCGACGACGTGCTCGCCGACCTCGATCGCCACGTCGAGGGCAACGACCACTTCGAGTTCAACTGGTTCCCGCACACCGAATGGGTGCAGGCGAAGCAGAACAACCGCGTGGACGACCCGCCCGCACCCCGATCGCCGCGAAGGAGTGGTACGACGAGGTCTTTCTCGAGAACGTGGCGTTGAGCGCTGCGTGGCGGCGTCGGCCGCCGGTTCCCCTCCACGATCCCGGGCATCTCGCGCCAGGTCACGCGGCTGATCGGCCGGGTGGACTCCACCGAGCAGTCGTACCGCGTGTTCACGACGCCCCGCGCCGTGCGCTTCTACGAGATGGAGTACGGAATCCCGCGCGCCGAGGTCGTCGACTGCTTGCGTGCGCTGCGGTCGTTCATCGACGCCAGCGGTCTCCGCATCCAAGTCCCCGTCGAGGTGCGGTTCGTCGCGGGCGACGACATCCCACTGTCGATGGCTTTCGGACGCGACAGCGCATTCATCGCGTGCCACGTGTTCGAAGGGCGCGGCTACGAGCAGTACTTCCGCGGCGTCGAGCGGATCATGAGCGCCGCGGGCGGCCGTCCGCACTGGGGCAAGCTGCACTTCCAGACTTCGGAGACGCTCGCGCCGCGCTATCCGGAGTGGGACCGCTTCCAGGCGAGTCGCGCCCGAGTCGACCCCAACCGCACGTTCGCGAATCCGTACCTCGAGCGCGTCCTCGGCTGAGTCCTAGGGCAAAGTCCTACGCCTGGTCGGTGGCCGCCACTGCCCACGCCATGCCCGCGTCCGGGTCTTCGACCGCAAGGCGCACCACCCAGCCGGTCTCGGGCTCGTAGGCGTCCCACACGAACCACCGGAGCGCGGCGATCGAGTCGCCGACCTCGTCCGGGCGAAGTGGCCAGTCGTCGAGTGCATCGGCGAGCGCAACTGCCGCCCACCACGCGTCGAAGCGTCCGGTCGCCATGCCGCGACGACGACCGTGCGCGCCGCCACTTGCAGCTGCCCATGCCATCCACGCGAGCCCGTCGGCCGCCGTGATCTCCGCGGCGCGTGCTCGGCGCACGCCGAGCGCCGCGATCGCGGCGGGAGCTGTTCCGCAGACCGCGACCGCCTCGGAGCGACCGTTCGATTCGACTGTCCATCGCGTCGTGAGCGCGAGGAGCGCGTCGGTCGTCGACGCGGTCCTCGACGACCTCGCCACTTTCGAGCTCGATCGCGGAGAGCGCGACTGGCGCCGGCGACGGGAATGCGGCCTTGTCCTCTTCGTATTCGGCGAGTGGATAGGTCGGCTCCCACGACGTCAGCGCGAGCGGAACCTCGAGGACACGTCCGTCGATGTCGGCATCGCGAAGGTCCTCGCCGCGCAGCACACGCTCGTGGGCGGTGATCGCGGCGAGCGGCCCCGGCGCCAGGTGCGGTGCCAGCTCCGCCCACGTGTGCGTGCTCGCCGCGACCTCGGGCAGCGGTCCGAGCGCGAAGCGCCCCGCTCCTTCGGCCAACACCCCCGCTGCCCACTGTCCCGGCGCCTCGAGCGCGAGGCGGTACTCGGCCAGCGACGCCGCCGGCCACAGCTGCTTCCCCCGCTCGAGTGCCCAGCGGCAACGGTCTCGGAGCTCGACGAGCCCGTCCCAATCCCGTGTCGCGCAGAGCTGATCGACCGTGCGTACGAGCTGGTCGAGATCACCCTGCTCGACGATCTCCGCTGAGCGACGGCCCGGTCACACCATCGGCCACGGATAGCGGCGCCCGGACGGATCGACGGGGAAGACCGGCTTCGCCACGACCGCCTTGGCCCGGCGCTGCACGGCGTCGACCTCGTCACGATCGAGGAGCGCGCGCAGCCCCGGCGGCACCGCCTGCGCGATGCGAGCGACGTCGACGATGAGCGATTTCGGGATGCGTTCGCCACCGAACTCCCAGATGACCGTGCGCAGCTTTGGCTCGACGGCGAAGCACAGGCCGTTGTCGATCGCGTAGATCCGGTGATCGAGACCGAGGAGGCAGTGGCCGCTCTTGCGATCGGTGTTGTTCACGAGGAGATCGAAGACCGCGATCGTCATGAGCGCGTCGTGCGTCTCCTCGCGCTCGTGCAGGGTGAAGTAGTGCTGTTCGAAGTCCGCCGGCACGAACAGCTGGAGCGACCCTTCGCCGAGCGGCGCGTCGTCGCGGAGCACGGTGGGCGGCACGATGCCCCAGCCGAGGGCATGCGAGAGCACGTACGCCGCGACCTCGCGCTTGTGCAAGCCCCGACGGGAAGTCCCACAGGGGACGCTCGCCGCGCACCGGCTTGTACACGGCCTGCGCCTCGATGCCGTCGTGGCACAGCTCGACGAGGTACGTCGCGTTCGAGCTCCACGGCATTCGCCCGACGAGCGACACCTCACCCTCGGCGAGCAGTCCGAGCGGGTCCGGCGGAGGCCACTCCCGAGGCGGCTCGTTCGTCGCCATCGAGATCAGTGGACTCCGTGACCGTTCGACCGGGGGCAGATGTGCCCCTCGGGGTTCATCGGTCGGCCGCAGATGCGACACGGAGGTCGTCCAGCGGCCATGAGCGCTTCGGCGGTCGCGACGAACGCCGCCGCCTGCTCACGCGTGATGCGCACGCGGGCCGACGCCCGCTCCACCCCCGGCGCCGGGTTGCCTTCGTCGTCGGTCTCCACGAGCTCGTCGGCCGCGACGAGGATGCGGTCCTCGTCACCGTCGTACGCGACGCCGATCGATCCGACCGTCCACTCCGGCTCGAGCGGCTCTGTCAGCGCGAGCGCATCGGGATGCGGCACCGTCTCTGCTTGGGGAAGGTCGGCGAGCATCCGCTGGAGGAACTCTCCCAGCGCCGCGACCTGTTGCTTCTCGAGCCGCCACGAAACGATTGTGCTCGCCGGCGCGCGCTTGCAGGTAGAACACGCGCTGGCCGGGCTCCCCGATCGCGCCCGGCGGTGAACACCAACACGTCTCCGAGATCGAACGACTCGCTCATCCTCGGCATCAGCTGGCCTTCAGGTCGGCGAGGGTGCCGTTGGCCGAGTTCACCGTGAGCACTGCAGGCCCGCCCGCGCCGTAGGCGATCGCCGTCACCGAGCACGGCGAGATCACGATCCGTTGGAAGAGGTCGAGGTGGGTGCCGAGCGCCTGGGCCACCGCGGCCTTGATCGGGTCCGCGTGCGACACCGCGACGACGCAGCCGCCCGGGTGACGAGCGACGATGCGATCGATCGCGCCCGTGATGCGCGACTGCATCTCGGCGAACGACTCGCCGCCGGGAAAGCGGAAGCCGCTCGGGTAGCGCTGCACGGTCTGCCATTCGGGCTGCTTGAAGAGCACCTTGAGCTCGCGGCCCGTCCACTCGCCGAAGTCGGCCTCGAGCAGGCCCTTGTCGACGCGCACCCGCAGCTTGCGCGCCTTGGCGATCGGCGCGGCGGTCTCGCGCGTGCGCTCGAGCGGCGAGGCGTAGACCGCGTCGACCTTCGGCAGCGCTTCGAGCCGGGTGGCGACGGCGACGGCCTGCTCCCTTCCCTTGTCGGACAGGTGCAACCCCGGCGCGCGGCCCGGAAGGACCGTGCCGGTCGTCGCGGTCTGGCCGTGACGCACCAGCACCACGAGGGTCGGGGGAGGAGGCTTCGGGCGGCTCATGGGCGGAATCGTCAACCTACCCTGACCCCGGTGGAGTCCCTCGCGGCGTTGACGGCCGAGATCGTCGCGTGCCGGGCGTGCCCGCGGTTGGTCGCGTGGCGCGAGGAAGTCGCGAGCGAGAAGCGCGCCGCGTTCCGCGACGAGGACTATTGGGGCCGGCCGGTACCCGGGTTCGGCGACCCCGACGCGCGCATCGTCATCGTGGGGCTCGCACCTGCCGCGCATGGCGCCAATCGCACGGGCCGCATGTTCACGGGTGACCGGTCCGGGGAGTGGCTGTACGGCGCGCTGCACCGAGCCGGACTCGCCAACCAGCCCACGAGCACAAGCCGCGACGACGGGCTCGCGTTGATCGATGCGTACCTCACCGCCGCGGTGCGGTGCGCGCCGCCGGCGAACAAGCCGACCGATCGAGGAGCGCGACGCTTGTGAGCCGTACCTCGCACGTGAGATCGCGCTGCTGCGCAACGGGCGGCGTCTTCGTCGCGCTCGGCGCGTTCGCGTACGAGGCCGCGTGCCGCGTGCTGGGCGTGCGCCCGCGTCCGAAGTTCGGCCACGGCGTCGAGGTGCCGCTCGGCGACGGCCGCACGCTGCTGTGCTGCTTCCACCCGAGCCAGCAGAACACCTTCACCGGCAAGCTCACCCGCGAGATGCTCGACGCCGATCTTCGCCCGCGCCGTGGAGCTCGCCTGATGGGGCGGCGCAGTGCGGCGCCCGGGGGCAGCGAAGCGCCGATTGTCGAGCGCGAGCGAGCCGAGCCGAGCCGATCGAAGCGAAGCGGAGAGCGGCGAGGATCAGTTGAACAGGGCGAGGATCTCGCCGGTGCCGTAGATCACAGCGACGACGGCGAGGAAGAGGGCGACGGCGTTGCGCAGGCGCACGTCGCCGGCGTGGAGCGTCAGCGCCGAGCCGATGCGGGCGCCGGGCACGACGCCGAGCGTGAGGAAGAACGCGAACCGCCAGTCGATGTTGCCGAGTGCGGCGTGGGTGATGGTGCCGGGGATCGCGAACAGCCCGACGCACACGAGCGAGGTCGCGATCGACTGCTTGAGCGTCATCTTCATCCACTGGTTGAACGCCGGCACCATGACGATGCCGCCGCCGACGCCGAGCAGCCCGACAGCGCGCCCGAGAGGGCGCCGATCCCGACGAAGCCCCGCCGGTCACTCGCGGTGCGGCAGATCTCGTCCGCGGAGCGAGACTCGTCGACGACGAGCCGGTGCGCGCCCTTGCCCGACGGCGTAGGTCCGCCACGCGGTGAACGCGACGAAACCCGCCGTGACGAGCTGTTGCACGTGTCCGTCGCCCGGGATGACCTCGGTGGCGAGCGCGCCACCGACCGCACACAGCGATCCCGATGGGCACCACCCACACACCGCGGTCCACGCGATCAGCTGCTCGCGTGAGTAGCGCAGCGACCCGCTGATCGAGCTCGGGATCACCGACGGGAGCGTCGTTCCGATCGCGATCGTGGCGGACGCGCCGAGACCGCGGACGAACGGGGTCGAGATGACCGCGCCGCCGACGCCGAATGCGCCGGACAGGATGCCCGTCAGCACGCCGGCCGCGACGGTCAGCGCGTCGCGAAGGGGACTCGGGTCCACGCGGCGTCAGTGCGCGGCGGGAGCGGAGCCGTCGGCCTTCTTCTTGGGGGGTGGCACTCCGACGATCGGCGTCTGCTCCGCGAACGACGGCCACCGCCGCCGGCTCACGATCGAGAGCGTGCGCAGCAGCTTCATCGCCTTCTCGTCCGAGTCGGCCGGCCGGCTCTCGATGCATCCCGTCGCAATCATGCGGCCGAGGATCTCGCGCCCGAGGTCGGTGCGCACGAGCGTCGAGCGTCCAGTCGTTGTCCTCGCCGATGCCGCCGGTCGAGATGTCGGCGTGCTCGGCCGCGAAGTCGGGGCACATCTTGCAGCCCTCGCGCGTCCACTGGTGGCACTCCTTCAGATCGATCTCGTGGTACGCGCCGTCCTTCATCCAGATCTGGAAGACGCCCTTGATGTTCATCTTCACCATCTCCTCCTTGCGGAGGCCGTACTTCGCGAGGAAGAGCTCCTCGAAGATGGCGTCGTCGAACGTCTTCGAGCACAGCAGCCCGATGTTGAACAGGAACGGTTTGCCCGCCTTGCCCACCTTGCGCGACCACATGACCGGGAGCGCCGAGGTCTGGCAGCTCATGCCCGACGAGGGCGAGCTTCGAGTAGCCCTCCTCGAGCGCCTGCTTCACGGCGAGCGTGTTGGCGGAGTACGTGTAGCGGCAGCCCGCCGACGCGAGGATCTCCTCCTTGTTGCGGGCGAGCGCCGGGGATCGCCTTCCACGACGTGCCGTCGCCCTCGAGGAACGACGTCGAGCGCGGCAGTCGATGTAGCCCTCGTCCATCGCCCAGATCAGCAGGGCGGAGACGAGGCCGCCGTCCTGGCCGATCTTGTGGACGTAGTCGTCGCTCGCCCGGCACAGCAGCAGGTCCTTCGTGATGCCGGACATCTCGCTCGGGCTCGCGGACGCGGCCGAACAGGTGCACGTCGGCCTCGGGCTCCCAGGTGCGGAAGCGGGGGCACGCCCGGGTGCAGGACGTGCAGCCCTTCTCGCCGTGGATGCAGTTGTCGGGGCCGAGCTCGTCCTCGAGGTGGAAGGGCTTGTAGCCCTTCTCGACGTGGTCGTAGCCGATGACGTCGTGCGGGCAGGCGATGACGCAGCCGGCGCAGCCCGTGCACAGGCCGCTCTGGATGACCTCGGCGTACAGCTCCTTCCACTGGTACGGTCCACCGTCCGGTGGGAAGCAGTGGGGGCGCTCTCGGTCACAGCCACGGCGGCACTTTACGCCGCGTCTTTCGCTGCCTGACCCGACGGTCAAGAATGTGCGGCATGGATCTGACCTATCCGCCCGAGGCCGAGGCGTTCCGCAAGGAGATCCGGACCTGGCTGGAGGACAACCTGCCCGAGGGCTGGTTCGACGAGGGCTTCGAGCTGAAGGGCGACGAGCGGAAGCGCTTCAACGAGGAGTGGGTGAACAAGCTCTACGAGGGCGGCTGGATCTGCGCGTCGTGGCCGCAGGAGTACGGCGGCAAGGGCCTCTCGATCATGGAGAACGTCGTGCTGAACGAGGAGTTCGCCCGGGCCGGCGCGCCGATGCGGGCCGACTTCTTCGGCGACACGCTCGTCGGCCCGACGATCCTCGCAGTGGGGCACCGAGGAGCAGAAGAAGGAGTTCCTCCCGAAGATCCTCAAGGGCGAGATCGCGTGGTGCCAGGGCTTCAGCGAGCCGGACTCCGGCTCCGACCTCGCGTCGCTCAAGACCACGCGCCGTGCTCGACGGCGACGAGTGGGTCATCAACGGCCAGAAGGTCTGGACCACGCAGGCGCAGTACGCCGACTACGTCTTCCTGCTCGCCCGCACCGACCCCGACGCGCCGAAGCACAAGGGCATCTCCTACCTGCTCGTGCCGATGAAGCAGCCGGGCGTCGAGGTGCGCCCGATCACGCAGCCCGACGGCTCGGCCGAGTTCAACGAGGTCTTCTTCGACAACGCCCGCTGCCCGAAGGACAACGTCGTCGGCGGCGTCAACAACGGCTGGAAGGTCGCCATGACGACGCTCGGCTTCGAGCGCGGCTCGTCGGCCACGACGTCGTACCGCCGGTTCGAGCGCGAGCTCGAGCACGATCATCGAGATGGCCAGGGCCAACGGGAGGATCGACGACCCGTCGATCCGCCAGCGGCTGATGAAGGCGTGGGCCAAGCGTCCAGATCATGAAGGTGAACGGCTGGCGCTCGCTGACGGCCGCGCTCACGCGGCAAGCGGACCTCGGCGTCGTCGCGCTCGGCGCGACGAACAAGATGTTCTGGTCCGAGCACCACCGCGAGGTGATGGAGCTCGCGATCGACATCATCGGGCATGGACGCGCCAGATCCTCACCGGCGCCAGCGACGACGACTCGTGGCCGGGCATCGCGCGCCAGCGGGGCCGCGACGAACTACCCGGTGAGCCCGCTGCAGGCGTCGTTCTTCTTCTCCCGGTCCGAGACGATCTGGGGCGGCACGGCCGAGATCCAGCGCAACATCGTCGGCGAGCGGGTGCTCGGGCTGCCGCCGCGAGCCGACGCACGCGACTAGTCCTCGTCGCCGCTCTCCGCTCCGCTTCGATCGGCTCCTGCTCGCTGCGCTCGACAATCGGTGCTTCGCGCACCCGGCCGGCGCATTGCGCCGGCCATCTCATCCTCGTCCTACTCTCCGTCTCCTACCCGAGCGCGCCGGCCGCCTCCAGCTCCGCGCTGGCCTCGCGGGCGTCGGCGCCGTCGGTGAGCGCGGAGGTCTCGCGCAGCGGGATCTCCTTGATGAACCACGACGCGACGAACGCGGTGGCCATGACCGGGATTCCAACGAGGAAGATCGCCGTGATCGACCGCGAGAGCGCTTCGATGACGGCTGCCCCAACGGGATCGGGGAGTTCGCCTGGATCGCGGCGGGACTCTGCAGCAGCCCTTCCTCGAGCTGCGTGCCCGCCGGCAGCAGGCTGGGGAGCTCGACGGCGAGGCGGGCGTTGAGCACCGCGCCGTAGGCGGCGAGCCCGATGGCGCCACCGAGCGAGCGGAAGAACGTCGTCGACGCCGTGGCGACACCGAGGTCCTTCCAGTCGACGGCGTTCTGCACGGCGAGCACGACCGTGGGCATCGTCATGCCCATGCCGAACCCGAGTATCAGCATCGACGCGCTCGTCATCAAGCGGCTCGACTCGGGCGTCATCTGCGACAGCCCGGCGACGCCGATCGTGCCGAGCGCGGTGCCGAGGACCGGGAAGATCTTGTAGCGGCCGGTGATCGCGGTGATGCGCCCGGCGCCGATCGAGGTGATCGTGACCCCGGCCATCAGCGGAAGCAGCAGCAAGCCCGAGTTCGTGGCCGACGCGCCTGTGCACACCTGGAGGAACAGGGGCAGGAACGCGCTGGCACCGAACATCATCGAGCCCAGCAGCAGCATGATCACGGCGACCAGGCTGAAGATCGAGTTGCGGAAGAGATGGAGCGGGAGGATCGGCTCCTCTGCGTGATGCTCCGACGAGGATGAAGAGCGCGGTGAGGACCGCGGACGCCGCGAGCAGCCCGAGGATCACCGACGACGACCACGCGATACTCGTTGCCGCCCCAGCTCATGGCCAGGATCAACGAGAACACGCCGGCCGTCATGAGCGTGGCGCCGAGGAAGTCCACTTTTCTGGTCGCGCCGGTGGAACGGCAGCCGCAGCGCCTTCGTCGTGACGACGAGCGCGACGATGCCGAGCGGGATGTTGATGAGGAAGATCCAGCGCCAGGTGAGGTTGTCGACGAAGAAGCCGCCCATGAGGGGGCCAGCGACACTCGCGACCGCGAAGGTCGCAGTGATGAAGCCGGTGTAGCGGCCACGCTCGCGGGGCGGCACGACGTCGCCGATGATGACGAACGCCATCGCCATGAGACCGCCGCCTCCGACGCCCTGCAACCCGCGCGACGACGATGAGCTGGTTCAGGGTCTGCGACATGCGCGGCCAACACCGAGCCGATGAGGAAGACGACGATCGCGACCTGGAACAGGATGCGCCGTCCGTAGAGGTCGGACAGCTTGCCGAACAAGGGCGTCGCGGCGGTCGACGTGAGCAGGTACGCGGTGCCGACCCACGCGATGTGCTCGAGGCCGCCGAGCTCGCCGACGATGGTGGGAAGCGCGGTGTTGACGATCGTGCCGTCGAGCGCGGACAGCGAAAGCCCCGTCATGACCCCCGCGAAGACCGTGTAGATCTGTCGCTTCGTGAGGACGCCGTTGGCGCCGATGTCGACGGCGTTCACGCTGCTCCCGGCGGGGTGTCGATGGCACGGAGATAGTTGCAGGCTGCAACTGGTTTCCTGGTAGTCTACAAATGTCATGTCGGACGCCAAACCGGTTCCGAGCGATCTCTCTGTGCTCTTCCGAGTGGGTGCCGCGTGGCGCGAGCTACGCCGCGGCGCGGCGATGCAGGCGTTCCGACCGATCGTCTACGGCGAGGGGAGCGATGCCCTCGATCTCGGACAAGTCGACGCCCTCGACCTGCTCGTCTTCCACGGCTCGGTGCGGATGGGCGAGCTCGCCGACGCCCTCCGGGTCGACGCCTCGACGGCGACGAGAGCCGTCAACCGTCTCGTCGATGCCGGCCTCGCGCAGCGAAAGCGCTCCGAGGACGACGGCCGCGTGATGGTCGTTGCGATCACCAAGCTGGGGTCTGAAGTGCACAAAGCGCTCATGGAGCGCCGGCGCGAGGCGCTCGCCGGGCATCCTCGCGGCGTTCAGCCCACGCGACCGGCTCGAGCTCGCCACGCTTCTCGAGCGGTTCGTGGCCGGACTCGACAGCTACGTGTCCGGCGAGGCCGGTCGCGCCGAGCCGCAGGCTTCGTGAGGTCTGTCCACACCTACGGCTCTCATCCCAGTCAGCACGCCGAGCTCTTCTTGCCCGAAGCCGGCCCTCCCGAGGGTCTCGCGGTCGTGATTCACGGCGGCTTCTGGCGCGATCGATACGACCGCCACCTGATGGACGGGCTCTGTGTGGACCTCGTCGCCCGCGGCTGGGCGGCCTGGAACCTCGAGTACCGCCGGATGGGTGATGACGGCGGCGGGTGGCCGCACACGTTCGACGACGTCCGTGCCGGCATCGACGCGGTCATTGACGTCGCCGGACAGCTCAGCACTCGGGTCGTCACGATCGGGCACTCTGCCGGAGGGCACCTCGCGTTGTGGGCAGCGCACGAGTGCAGGGTCGTGACTGCAGCTGTCTCGCTCGCGGGCGTGACGGACCTCGTCGACGCGCATCGACGGGGGTTGTCGAGCGACGCGACGGGTTCGTTTCTCGGCGGCGGCCCCGCGGAGGTGCCCGATCGCTACGCCGCGGCGTCGCCGATCGCGCTGCTGCCGATCGGAGCGCCGATGCTCCTAGTTCACGGAGATCGCGACGAGAACGTGCCCATCGACCTGAGCGTGTCGTTCTCGCTGGCGGCACTCGCAGCCGGCGACGATGCCCAGCTGCTCACGGGGCCGTTCGACCATTTCGACGTGATCGATCCGAACGGCCAATCGTGGCCCCGAGTGATGGACTGGCTCGGTGCCTGATCTGCTCTCCCGGGCCCACGCTGAGGCGCTCGACGCGGCCGACGTGCTCGCGGGCTTCCGCGATCGCTTCGTCATCGACGATCCCACGCTGATCTACCTCGACGGCAACTCGCTCGGTCGGCTGTCGATGGCAACCGAGGCTCGGATGATCGAGGTCATCCGCTCCGAGTGGGGCGGAGATCTCGTGCGGCATTGGGACGACTGGCTCCCGCTGCCCGGCGTCATCGGTGACCGCCTCGGCCACACGCTCCTCGGCGCGGCTCCCGGGCAAGTCGTGGTGGGCGACTCGACCACAGTCAACCTCTACAAGGGCGCATCCGCCGCACTCGACGCGCGACCCGATCGACGCGTGGTCGTCACCGACTCCGAGAACTTCCCCACCGACCGGTACGTGCTGGAGGGTCTCGTCCAACATCGGGAGCTGACGCTGCGCGAGGTGAATGCGGACCCGGTCGAAGGCTTGGCGGCCGACGACGTCGCGGCCGCGCTCGACGAGGACGTGGCACTCGTGAGCATCTCGCACGTCTCGTACGCGTCGGGAGCGATCGCCGACATGGACGCCATCACCACGGCGACTCATACGGCTGGCGCGCTGGTCATGTGGGACCTGTGCCACACCGTCGGATCCGTGCCCGTCGCGCTCGACCAATCGACCGTCGACCTCGCCGTCGGCTGCACGTACAAGTACGTCAACGCCGGCCCTGGCGCTCCGGCGTTCATCTATGTGGCCGCCGGCAAGCAGGCCGAGCTGCGCCAGCCGATCTGGGGTTGGTTCGGTCAGCGCAACCAGTTCCGCATGGATCCCTGCGTACGACCCCGAGCCGGGCATCGGGCAGTACCTCGTCGGCACCCCGTCGGCGATCGGACTCGCGGGCGTCGACGAGGGCGTGAAGCTTCTCGCCGAGGCCGGCATCGACCGTCTCCGCGCGAAAAGCGTCGCGCTCACATCGCTGCTCGTCGACTTGCATGACGAGTGGCTCGCGCCGCTCGGGTTCCAGCTCGGGTCACCGCGTGATCCGTCACGGCGCGGCTCCCACGTCGCCCTGCGTCATCCCGATGCCGAGCAGCTCTGCGCAGCGTTGATCGAGCATGGCGTCGTGCCTGACTTCCGCACTCCCGATCGCGTCCGCTTCGGTCCGGCGCCCATCACGACGCGGTTCGTCGACGTATGGGACGGGATGGACTGCCTCCGCGAGCTCGCTCAGTAGGTCTGGTTCCAACCCGGGACGCTCTCGCGGTTGCGGCGCGCGCTCTCCGCGTAGCTCGCGATGTCGGAGAGGAACCCGAGGAGCACGAAGAACCAGCCCCAGCCGGTGACGCCGACCCGCGGCGCGTACGCGAGCGAGTAGATGAGCGTCGTCCACGGCAGGAAGAGCAGGCCGAGGAACGGCACGATGAACGAGTCGTAGGCGCGGTCGACGAAGTCGGTGAACACCCACACGATGAACAGCGCTAGCCGGGGGGAGATCGCCGCCGTGAGCAAGACCAGACAACCCATCGCGGCACCCTATAGCCCTACGCTGACGCCCGTGGCGGTGAGTGCGCGTCCGACGGTGGCACCTGCTCCCGGTGTCGCGACCAGCCACGGGCGACTCGAGTTTCTCGATGCACTGCGCGGCATCGCCGCGATGATGGTGGTCGTCACCCACTTCGCCGAGCGACTGTGGCCGGAGGCGCTGCGCTTCTCGACGGAGACGTTCCGTCCCGGTGAGTGCGGCGTCATCATCTTCTTCATCTGCAGCGGCTTCATCATCCCGGCGTCACTCGAACGCCGCGGCTCGCTGCGCGCGTTCTGGATCGGTCGCGGCTTCCGACTCCTCCCCGCGTATCTCGCTGCGGTCGGTGCGGCGCTGTTGTTGCATCTCGTCGACCGCTATCCGCTCGCCGCCGCGCCTGACGGAAGATCCCGTTGTCGGCGTCGTCGCGAACGCGACGATGACGCAGCATCTGCTCGGTCAGCCGCTCGTGCTCGGCCAGTCGTGGACGCTCGCCTACGAGCTCGTGTTCTATGGCCTCGTCTCGGTGCTGTTCGTCGCGGGCCTGCACCGCCGCTCGGTCGCGTTGTCGGTCGTGCTGCTTCGCCGGGGCGCTCGTCGCCGGCAATGCACTGAAGCCGCTGGCCGTGACGACCCCTGACGGGCTCGTCGCGTGGCCTGGTTCTCGCGATCACGGTGGCGGCGGTCGTGCTCGCGGTCGCACTGGCTCGCACGACGACCGGGCGGGTCGTCGCCGGCGTGCTCACCGCGCTCGCGGTGCCGCTCGTGCTCAACCGACCGGAGCCGTTGTGGTTCGCGCTGCTGGTGCTGGGCACGATGTTCGTAGGGACCGTGCTGTACCGAGCGACCACGGGGCAGATCCCCGGCTGGGTCGGGGGTGTCGGTCTTCGGCGTTCGCGATGGTGATGATCGTGCTGGTCGAGTGGGTCCGCGAGGTCTCGTTCGTCGAGCCGACGACGGGCGCGGTGACGAACTGGCGCGCCGAGTCGCTCACCTTCGTCGTCGCGTACCTCGTGTTCGGCGCCGCGCTGCTCCTCCGGCGCTTCCACTTCCCGAAGGTGCTCGTGTGGCTCGGTGCGATCAGCTACTCGCTCTACCTGTGGCACGCGCTCGTGCTCCGGGCGATCTCGCCGACGGCCTACCGGCCGCTCACGTTCGCGGTGTGGCTCGCGGCGACGATCGTGGTGTCTGCGCTCTCGTACCGCTGGATCGAGCAACCGTTCATCCGCATGGGCCGCTCGATCGCTGCGCCGAAGCCAGCGGAGGGGCGTGATGGCGCGACCGAAGCCTGACGCGAAGAAGGTGGCGGTCGCGATTCGGGAGTTCGCGCTCGACATGCCGGGCGCGTGGGAGGACACGCCGTGGGAGGAGGATCAGGTCGCGAAGGTCGGCAAGAAGATCTTCGTGTTCATGGGCCACCTGTCCGATCCCACACCGAAGCGTCTGCGTGAAGCTGCCCGAGTCGAACGGGCAAGCACTCGGCCTCGATTGCGCGACGCCGAGCGGGCTACGGCCTCGGGCGCGCGGGCTGGGTGGTATCGAGCTCGCGGGGCGTGATCGTCCGTCGCTCGAGGTGCTGTGCGATTGGGTGGAGGAGAGCTATCGAGCGATCGCACCGAAGAAGCTCGTCGAGGAGCTGGATGCCGCACACGAGGACTAGATGATCCTGCAGGACCTCGACGACGCAACTCCGTGAGCTCGCTGCCGCCGACCAGCTCTCCGGCGTCGCGCTCATCATGCGCGGAGGCGACACGGTGTTCGAGGGTGCCTACGGATGGGCGAGCCGCACCTGGGGCGTGCCGATGCGTCCCGACATCCGCTTCGACTGCGCGTCGATCACGAAGCTCTTCACGGCGGTCGCGACAATCCAGCGCGTCGACGCCGGCGACTTCTCGCTCGACACCTCGGCGCTCGACTACCTCGGGCTCACGGGCACGACGATCTCGCCCGACGGTCACCGTGCGCCACCTGCTCACGCACACCTCTGGCCTCGCCGACGACGCCGACGAGGAGGACGGCGAACGGTACGAGGACCTCTGGGTCGACGTGCCGAGCTACTCGGTGCGCGAGGCGAGTGGCCACCTTCCGAACTTCGTGCACAAGCCGCCCCGCTTCGCTCCCGGCGAGGGCGCTCGCTACTGCAACGTCGGGTTCGTGCTGCTCGGGCTCATGATCGAGAAGGCGACCGGGACCGGCTACCGCGACTACGTACGCGAGAACGTCTTCGCGCGCGGCCGGCATGACTCGATCGGGCTTCTTCGCGATGGACGAGGTCGTCCCGGAGGTCGCCGAGCCCTGCGAGCCCGTCGCCGACGCGGATGGCCAGATCACAGGGTGGCGACGCAACATCTACTCCTATCCGCCGATCGGCACGCCCGACGGGGGCGCGCACGTCACCGCCCGCGATCTCGTCCGGTTCATGGACGCACTCCGTGCCAACGCGCTGCGCGTCGCCCGAGCTCACCGCGCAGATGTGCACCCCCCAGGTCTTCGCCAAGCAACGCGAGGACGGGACGCGTCACTACGGGTTCGCGACTCAGTTCCATCTCGATGCCGCGGGCAACCGTGCTGTGGTGGGGGAAGGACGGGCGTCAACGTCGGCGTGAGCGGCGAGGTCGACTACTACCCCGACCACGACGCGACGATGGTCGTGCTCGCAAGCTCCGAGAACGGAGCGTGGGGGCCGCTGCGCACGATCGACAAGATCATCCTGTCGGGAGCGCTTGACAGTCCTTAACCAGGCTGTTATCTATTGAGGTGATGGGGAATGACCTCGCGCCGGTTGACATCACCCTCGCGGCGCTCGCGGATCCCACCCGTCGAGCGGTCGTCGATCTGCTGGGTAGCGGTCCGAAGCGGGCCGGTCAGCTCGCCGCTTCGTGGGGATGAGCGGACCCGCGATGAGCCGTCACCTGCGGGTGCTGCGCGAGAGCGGCCTTGTCGAGGCTGAGCTCGTCGACAACGACGCGCGTCTGCGGATGTACCGGCTCCGACCCCAGTCGCTCGTCGCCCTACAGGCCTGGCTCGACCAAGTCGAGGCGTTCTGGTCCGAGCAGCTCGGCTCGTTCAAGGCGCACGCCGAGCGCACACGAAAGAAGCCGAGGTGAGCGACGGCGTCGCGACTGCGATCGTCGAGGTCGCGGTGGACCCGCCGACAGCGTTCGAGGTCTTCACCGAGGAGGTCGCGGCCTGGTGGCGCGCGTCGGAGTCGGTGCGGTTCGAAGCCCGGAGTCGGCGGGCGAGTGCTCGCCCTGGGCCGCGAGCCGGAGGCGCCACCCATCGAGGTGGGCCGGGTGCTCGTGTGGGAGCCCGGCCCCCGCCTCGCGTTCACCTATCGCGGCGACACTGAGGTCGAGGTGCGCTTCGAGGCGTCCGAGCACGGCACGCGCGTGGTGCTCGAGCACCGCGGCTTCGACCGCAGCCTGGCGCCCGATCTTTCCGACGACTGGGCTGGGCTGCTCGATCGCTTTGCGGACCGGTCGCACGCGAGCGCGTCCTCATCGGGCGGCTCGCAGAGTTCGTCACCGCGATCGCCGAGAACGACGTCGAGTTCTTCCGCGAGAACATGACCGATGACGCGATGTGCGTCTTTCCCGGCACCGACGGCGTGTACGACCGGGAGCAGACGGCCGCCGGGATGGCGGACCACCCTCCGTACGCGAAGTACCTGCTCGAGGATCCTCGCGTCATCGATGCCGGGCCGACTGCCGCGGTGCTGATGGCACGCGGTGTCATCCAGCGCGTCGACGATCCGACGCCGCGGTCGGTCGTCGTCAGCAACACGTTCGTGAACCGCGACGGAATCTGGAAGCTGGCGTTCGTGCAGTGGACGCCGGCATGAGGGGAGAGCCATGCCCGCTGGTGACCTGTACTACTTCACGTTCGTCGTTCCGGATGTCGGGCAGGCGCGGACGTTCTATTCGGGCCTGTTCGGATGGGAGTACGAGAACAGCGGGCCGGACGCGGTGCACATCCCGAACACGACGCCGTACGGGGGTCTGGCCGGCGGTGCCGCCGAAGCAGGCATCCGTCTCTACTTCACGGTCGATGATGTCGACGCGGCTGTCGCGAGGATTCGAGAGCTCGGTGGCGAGGCCACCGACACCCGCGAGGTGGACTCCGGCTGGATCGCCGACTGCCGTGACGACCAGGGCGTCCCGTTCAGCGTCGGCAAGCTGCGCCCGGAGTATCAATGACGATCACGGTCGACACCGTCCGCAGGCTCGCGCTCGACCTGCCGTCGACGACCGAGAAGCCGTGCTTCGGTACACCCGCGTGGTACGTGAAGGGCAAGCTCTTCGCCCGTGCACTCGAAGACGACGCGTCGATCGTCGTGAAGGTCGACTTCGACGAGCGGGCAGCGCTGCTCGACGAGGCTCCTGAGGCGTATGCGGTCACGCCGCACTATCAGAACTACCCGATGGTGATCGTCCGCCTGCCGAAGGTCCGGCGGGACGATCTCGAGGAGCGCCTCGTCGAAGCCTGGCGGTTCTGCGCCCCGAAGCGGCTGCTCAACGAGTTCGACGCAGCGTCCTGACCCCCGGGCCGATTTTCTTGGCGTGTGTCGGCCTCTACGGCGCTGTAGCGCCAAGAGAATCAGTCTCGGGCGTCGGAGAACGGCGCGTCGCGACGATGATCCGGTCGTGAGCGAGCACCGTGCGATGGTCCCCGACCAGGGTGCCGCGCTGCTCGCGCTCTATCCAGATGCGTTGCCCCAGGTCTACGGCTACTTCCTGCGGCGTTGCGGCGCAGCCGCGACGGCCGAGGACCTCACCGCGGAGACCTTCCTCGCGGCGGTCGACGCGGTGAACGAGGGGAGGGTGCCAGCCATCTCGGTGGCCTGGCTCGTGGGCGTTGCCCGCCACAAGCTCGTCGACCACTGGCGACGCCAAGCCAGAGAGGAGCGCCGGTTGGCTGCCGTCGCGCAGCAGCCACAGTCGAGCGACGACCCGTGGGAGGCCGTGCTCGACGAGGCGCGGGCACGCGAGGTGCTCGAGCGTCTCGGCGCACACCACCGCCTCGCACTCACGCTGCGCTACGTCGACGACCTCAGCGTTCGCGAGGTCGCCGACCACTTGGACCGCACGGTCCACGCGACCGAGGCGCTCCTGGTCCGCGCACGCGCCGCGTTCCGGCAGGCGTACGACGAGAGGGGTGACGATGGCGACTGATCCGCTCACTGCGCTCCGCCTCCCCGTCGAGCCGGTCGAGCCGCGTCCCGAGTTCGCCGCAGAGCTGCGGCGACGAATCGAAAGGACACTCATGCCTGGAGCGAACCCCTCCGCCGTGCCCGCACGGCCGCAGACGGTCACCCCGTACATGGCGGTCAGCGACGCTCGCGCCGCGATCGCCTGGTACAAGGAGATCTTCGGCGCCGTCGACGCGAGCGAGCCGATCATCATGGACGACGGTCGTGTGGGCCACGCCGAGTTCCAGATCGGTGACTCCGTGATCATGATCTCTGACGAGTGGCCCGAAATGAACGTGATCGGCCCGACGGCCCGCGGCGGTTCGACCACCGCGTTCGTCATCTCCGTGCCCGACGTCGACACAACGTTCGCGGCGGCGATCGAGGCCGGAGCGACGGTCGAGCGTCCGGTCGAAGACCAGGTCTACGGGTCGCGAGCCGGGTGGCTCGTCGATCCGTGGGGCCACCGCTGGAACGTCGGGACGCCGATCAGCTGACCGACCAGCTCGGCCGTTCGTTCAGCGCGGCGGCGTCGAACCCCGCCATCCGCTTGTACGACGACGAGATCTCGACCATCTCCTCCTCGGAGACGACGTCGTGGATGTCGCGAAAGCCCTCGGGCGCGCGCTGCTCGGCCAGCTCCATCATGCGCTCGGGGCCGACGTTGCGATTGGCGAGCACGATCTGCGCAGTCAGCGGGCGCCGGATCTCCTCGTAGCGCGCCAACCCCGCGTCGACATCGGGCGCAGTGGCGAGGCCATGCGCGAGCACGCGTGCGTCGACGATCGCCTGCGACGCGCCGTTCGATCCGACGGGGTACATCGGGTGGGCGGCGTCGCCGAGCAGCGTGATGCGCCCGAAGGTCCACTGCGGGAGGGGATCGCGGTCGACCATCGGGTACTGAAACACCTCCGCGGCGCCGCGGATGAGCTGGGGGACGTCGAGCCAGTCGAAACGAAAGTCGCCGAACGCGGTCGCTGCCTGCTCGGGATCGGCGCGGAACTCCCAGTCCTGCTTGGGCATCGGCTGGCCGTCGGCGGTCTTCAGCTCCGCCACCCAGTTCACGAGCGAGCGGCCCTCGTCGGCGAGCCGGCGCGAGATCGGATAGATCACCATGCGGTGTTCCATGTGGCCGACGAGCACCATCGTGCGCCCATCGAGCAGTGGGTCGCGCTCGGTGACCCCGCGCCACATCGTGATCCCGTTCCAGAGCGGCGGACCCTCGTCTCCGTAGAGCGAGGCGCGGACGAGCGAGTGGACGCCGTCACACCCGACGAGCACGTCACCGTCGTCGCGGCCGATCCGCGTCCCGCTGCGGCGGTCGACGAACTCGGCCCACGCGCGACCGCCGGCGTCCCCGACGGCCGCGACGGGATGACCCGTGTGATAGCGGTCGGGGCCGAGCCGGTCACGGACGGCGCGGTGGAGGATGCCGAGGAGCTCTCCACGGTGGATCGAGTACTGCGGCCAGTGGTACCCCGCGGCGACGCCGCGGTCCTCGCTGAACACGCGTTGTCCGTGCCGGTTGAAGAAGACGAGCGCCGCGGTCTGGATCGCGGTCGACGCGAGCTCGTCACCGAGACCGAGCTCGATCAGCTCACGTGCGGCGTGAGGCAGCACGTTCACACCGACCCCGAGCTCGCGCACCTCGCTCACGGCCTCGTACACCTCGACGTCCTCGATGCCGGCGGCGTGCAGGCTGAGCGCCAGTGCACAGCCTCCGATCCCGCCCCCGACGACGACGATCTTCATCGCAGGAAGGCTGTCACGACCGCGTCTCCTTCATTGCGCCGAGCCAGAAGCGCAACCCTCGCACGACGATCGACTCGCCGGATGTGTGCAGTCGCTCGAGGGCAGGGCGGTGCGCGTCGATCGTGAATCCCGGCACCGCCCACGGGACCATTCGGAGGTACCACGCGAACGCGCCGACGTCGGAGAACGTGATCGTCTCGATCGCGTCCGCACCCTCGTACACCACGAACCCCGCGGCCGCGAGCTGCGCAGTCGCGAACGATTGGTCGAACAATCGGCCTGGGGGTGGCGGCAGCCCGAGCAACTCGCCGGCATCCCCGCCAGCCGAGTCCGCCTGTTGGGTGACGAACCTGCCACCGGACCCGAGGACGCGGAACACCTCGGCGGCCACGAACGCCTCGTGCCGGTTGATCACGAGATCGAACGCGGCGTCGCGGAACGCGAGCCGCCCGCGGGGCGGGCGCTCGGTCTGGTCGACGTTGTCAATGGCACCCTCGTCGTGGACGACGGGAATGCCCAGCGGCGCGAGGCGGGCCGCCGCGACCGGCACGTTTGGCGCCCACCCTTCGGTCGCCACCGTCTGGCCGGGCCGTGACTTCATCGCGGCCAGCCTCTCGCCGCCACCGGTGCCCATGTCCAACATGCGGGTCGCCCGCGCGACCTCGGCCTCGACGATCGCCCGGTAGTCCCACGGCACGCCGCTCATCGACATCCGCTCCCCGAGCCAGGAGAAGTCCCAGCCGGACGTCGGGTGGGCCGCGGCTTCCGCGAGGAGATCGGCGATGGGGACCACGGGGCGCAACGTACGCGTGTGCACACTCGGGCGCGGCATAGTGCCCCGAGTGAGCACCGCGCCCCTCTGGACACCGTCGGCTGATCGGGTGGGAGCGTCGGCGATGCGCCGGTTCGGGAAGCGCGTCGGCATCGACGACGCCAGGGCGCTCCACCGATGGAGCGTGGAGGAACCCGATCGGTTCTGGCGGGAGGCGTGGAACGCGTGCGGAGTCATCGGAGCGCGCGGCGAGGTCGCGTTCGACCCCGGCGACGGCACGATCCCTGGCGCGCGGTTCTTTCCCGAGGCATCGCTGAACCTCGCCGAGAACCTGCTCGCGGGACCCGATGACGAGGCGACGCCCGCGATCGCGTTCGAGCGGGAGGACGGCACGCGACGAACGATCACCTGGGGACAGCTGCGGGTGTCGGTCGCGGCGACCGCGGTGAGCATGCGGGTCGCCGGCGTGCAGCCTGGCGATCGGGTCGCGGCTTGGATGCCGAACCTGCCTGAGACGGTCATCGCGTTCCTCGCCGCGAGCGCAGTCGGAGCGATCTTCTCCTCGACCTCCGCGGACTTCGGCACCGCCGGCGTCATCGATCGCTTCGGCCAGATCGAACCGGCCCTGCTGTTCGCGGCCGACGGCTACTTCTACGGAGGCAAGCGCTTCGACTGCCTCGACCGCCTCGCCGAGATCCGTGCCGGCCTCCCGACGGTCCGCACGACGATCGTCACGGGCAACCTCCGCGACGAGCCCGATCTCCGCGGTCACGATGACGGCGTCGTGTCGTTCGGCGAGTTCGCGGCCGACGGGACGGCCTCGCTCTCGTTCGAGCGGGGGCCGTTCGACCGGCCCGCCGCCATCCTGTACTCGTCCGGGTACGACCGGCCCGCCGAAATGCATCGTGCATCGAGCCGGCGGCATCCTGCTCAAGCACCTCACCGAGCACCAGCTGCACTGCGACGTGCGGGCGGACGATGTCGTCTTCTACTTCACGACGTGCGGTTGGATGATGTGGAACTGGCTCGTGTCCGCGCTGGCGTCGAAGGCGACGATCGTGCTGTTCGACGGCAGCCCGATCCATCCCTCGCCGGCCGTGCTGTTCGACGTGGTCGATCGCCATCGCGTCACGTTGATGGGCGTCTCCGCGAAGTACATCGACGGCGTGGCCAAAGGGGGGCTGCGGCCCGTCGACACTCATCGACTCGACTCGCTGCGCACGATCTGCTCGACCGGCTCTCCGCTGTCACCTGAAGGGTTCGCGTACGTGTACGACGCGGTGAAGGAGGACGTCCACCTCGCGTCGATCTCGGGCGGCACCGACCTGTGCGGTTGCTTCGTCGCGGGCGATCCGACCCGGCCGGTCTGGGCGGGTGAGATCCAAGGACCAGTGCTCGGGATGGCCGTCGACGTCTGGGACGAGGACGGCCAGCCGGCACCGATCGGGGTGAAGGGTGAGCTCGTGTGCACACGGCCCGTTCCCCTCGACGCCGGTGGGGTTTTGGGGCGACCGCGACGGTTCGGCGTACCGCCGCGCGTACTTCGAGCGATTCCCCGACGTCTGGGCGCACGGCGACTTCGCGTCGTGGACCGAGCACGGCGGCATGGTGATTCATGGGCGCAGCGACGCGACGCTCAACGCGTCCGGCGTGCGCATCGGCACCGCCGAGATCTATCGCCAGGTCGAGCAGCTCCCCGAAGTGCTCGAGTCGGTCGCCGTCGGGCAGGAGTGGGAAGGCGACACGCGCATCGTGCTGTTCGTGCGCCTCGCGGAGGGCAGCCGGCTCGACGACGCATTGCGAGCCCGCATCAGGCAGACGCTGCGCGACAACTGCTCGCCCCGTCACGTTCCCGCGGTGATCAGCGCGGTGTCCGACATCCCTCGCACCCGCAGCGGCAAGATCAGCGAGCTCGCCGTCACCGACATCGTCAACGGTCGGGCGGTGCGCAACACCGAGGCCCTCGCCAACCCGGAGGCCCTCGCGCAGTTCGCCCCGCCCTCGTAGGCTGCGCCGATGCCGACCGCCCTCGGCTTCCGGACGCATTCGGGTTGGACCGTCATGTGCGCGGTCACGAGCGGCTCGCCTCCGAGCGTCGACCTGCGCCGCCGGCTCGAGCTGTGTCCACCGACCCTGCCGCGCCAGGCGTACCACGCGATCGTGCACGATGGCCTCGACCTGAAGGCCGGCGAGCGCCTCATCCGCAAGGTTGCGGAGGCGTCGGTGAAGTCGGCCCGCGCCGCGATGCGCGCCACCAAGGACCTCGTCGCGATCGCGGTCGTCGCCGAGCCGCGCGACCTTCCCGACCTCGAGCGCATCCTCAAGTCCCACGCGCTTGTTGCACTCCGCGGAGGGCGACATGTACCGCGAGGTGATCGTCGATGCCGCCGAACGGGAGGGCATCCCCGCGTTTCACTTCCCGTCGAGCGAGCTGCGGGCCGAGCCCCAAGACGCCTTGATGAAGGCGTTCGGGGCGTCCGTCGGAACGCCGTGGCAGCAGGAGCACAAGGACGCGGCGCGTGCCGCGCTCAGGGCGCTGGCTTCGGTACCCGCAGCGGCTCCAGCGCCTCGGTCACGCGCTGGAGCTCGTTGAGCATCGCCGTGGCCTGCGTCTCGAAATCCTCCGTCGCTGTGAAGGCGCCGTCCTCGATGTGCTTCGCAACCCAGGGGATGTAGACAGCCTCGGACGAGCGGCCACATCTTGATGACGACACAGACGGGTTTGATCGCTTGCACGGCTCGTGTGCCGCCGGCGACTCCGCCGTAGCTCACGAAGCCGACTGGCTTGTACGCCCATTCGCGCAGCAGGTAGTCGATCGCGTTCTTGAGCGCGGCGGTGTAGCCGTGGTTGTACTCGGCCATCACGAACACGAACGCGTCCGCGGCGTCGACCCGTGCGCTCCAGTCCAGCGTGTGCTGCTTCGTGTAGGTCGCGAGCCGGGGATGGTTCGGCTCGTCCATGAACGGCAGGTTCAGCTCGGCGAGGTCGACGAAGTCGACGTCGAAGCCCCCATGGGCCTCGGCCTGTGCGTGGAACCAGTCGGCCACCGTCCGGCCGACCCGCACGGGCCGGGTGCTCGACACGATGATCATGAGGCGTGGTATCGAGCTCACGCAGCCACCTTGTCTGTCACCGTCAGTCTCGGCAAGAGCATGTGCACGAGCGGCCCGATGCAGAGGGCGTAAAGGGCCGTGCCGACCCCGACCGTGCCGCCGAGCAGCCAGCCCAGCGTCAGGACCGTGAGCTCGATGACCGTGCGGGCCGCTCGGACCGAGTATCCGCGCGCCGCGAGTCCGGTCATGAGGCCGTCGCGCGGGCCGGGCCCGAGCCGCGCCCCGATGTAGAGCGCGGTCGCGACGCCATTCAGCAGGATCGCGCCGAGCATGAACGTGACTCGAGCCGCCATCGGGTCGGGTTCGGGGAGCACGAGCAGCACACCGTCGATCACGAGGCCGACCATGATCACGTTGCTCACCGTGCCGAGGCCGGGACGCTGACCGAGCGGGATCCAGAGCAGCAGGACCACGACGCCGACGAAGATGCCGACAGTGCCGATCGGGATGCCGGTGCGGTCCGAGAAGCCCTGGTGGAACACGTCCCACGGGGCGAGCCCGAGGCGGGCCTGCACGAGCAGGGCGACGCTCAGGCCGAAGAGGAACAGGCCCACGTAGAGGTACCCGAGTCGGCGAGTGAATGTTGACATGTCAACCAAGAGCGTACACTGTCGGCTGTGGCCGATGCGAAGTGGCTTTCCGAGGACGAGGAGCGGGCGTGGCGCGGGTACCTGCGCATGCGCACTCTGCTCACCGCGCAGATCGGCCGAGACCTCGCCGACGACTCCGGGCTCTCGGACCCCGACTACACCGTGCTGTCCAACCTCTCCGAGGCTGAGGGGCACCGTTGGCGGCTGAACGAGCTCGGCGTCGCGGATGCTCTGGTCGAAGAGCCGGCTCTCCCACCAGATCGCTCGCATGCAGGAGCGTGGCCTCGTCGCGCGCGAGGACTGCGTCACCGACGGGCGCGGTGCGTTCGTCGTGCTCACGACGAACGGACTCCGTGCGATCAAGGCGGCGGCGCCGCCGCACGTCGCGTCAGTGCGCCGTCACTTCGTCGATCTGCTCACGCCCGAGGAGATCGACACGCTCGCGACGATCGCAAACAAGGTCGTCGATCACCTCAGCGAACCCGCTACCCGCCGGACAGCGCCTGCATGATCGTGATCTCGTCGGAGGGCGCGACAGAGGTCGGACAGGTCGCGCACCGCGTCCTGATTGATCCAGATCTTCATGTGCGTGCGCAGCCGACCTTGCTCGTCGACGACCCGGAAGCGCATGCCGGGAAACTGCCGGTCGAGGTCGCGCAGCAGCTCGTCGACCGTGCCGCCGTCGCCGTCGACCCACGCCTTCTGCTCGGTGTACGAGCGGAGCGGCGAGGGGATGCGCACCTTCATGCAGGCCCTGTCATTCGGGCGCGGCGTACTCGACCGAGTAGATCTCGGGGAGGTGCTCGACGATCGGCCTCCACGACTCGCCCTCGTCGGTGCTGGCCCACACCTCGCCGCTCGTCGTGCCGAAGTACACGCCGACCGGATCGTGCGCGTCGGTGGTCATCGCCTGCCGCTTCACCGTGTACCACGCTGTGGACGGCAGACCCTTGTCCTGACGAGTCCACGACGAGCCGGCGTCGTGGGTGACGAACACCGCCGGCTTGCCGTCGGGGCTGGTGCGGGGCCACACGTCGGTGCCGTCCATCGGGAACACCCACGCCGTGTCGGGATCGCGAGGATGCAGCTCGATCGGAAAGCCGATGTCGCCGACCTCGCGCGGCATGTTGTCGCCGATGCGCTCCCACCGTCCTTCCGGTCGCTCCATCTTGTAGATGCCGCAGTGGTTCTGCTGATAGAGGCGGTCGGGGCGCAGCGGATGCAGACGCATCGTGTGAGGGTCGTGGCCGAACTCGGGGTTCGGATCGGGGAAGAAGTCGGCGACCGACCCGGCATTGAGCGGAGCCCAGTCCTTGCCTCCGTCGGTGCTCTCGAACACGCCACCGCCGGACAGCCCGATGTAGAGGTGATCGGGGTCGCGCGGATCGACGATGACCGAGTGCAGCATCGAGCCGTCTGGCGTCTGGTCCTCGGGGTAATTGGCCCAGGTCTGCCACATCGGATGGTCGTTGAAGCCCGTCACCGGCGCCCAGCGTGTCGCCCCCGTCTTCGGTGCGGAAGAGGCATTGCGGCGTCGCGCCCGCGTACCAGACGCCAGGTTGGTCGGCGTGGCCCGGGCTCAGCCACACGACGGACTCGACGGTGCGCTCGAGCGTGTCGCTCGCCGCGAACGCCGGCGGTGAGCTGGCCTCTTCCCACGTCGAGCCGAGGTCGCGGGAACGAAAGACCGTCGGGCCGAGATGGCCCGTGCGCGACGCCATGAGCAGGGTGCGGTTGTCGCGTGGGTCCATCACGACGTGCTGGATGATCTGGCCGAGGAAGATGGGGCCGGTGGTCGTCCAGGAGGAGCGGTTCGCATCCGGAGTGAGCAGCCAGGCGCCCTTGCGTGTCCCGATGAGCAACATCTCGCCATCTTCGCGCCAGGGTGGTCGCTGTAGCAGCGGCGCAGTGCGCCGCTGGGTGCGCGGAGCGGCGACGGGGTGTTTCGAGGGCGGCCAAACCCCGGGACCCGGAACGGCGTGTGACCTGCGGTGAATGACGCCCCGCCGCCGCTTCTCGCCCCGCAGGCAGCGGAGTTCGACGACGTCTTCCTGCACCACTACGCGACGCTCGTCCGGTCGCTGACAGCCGCATGCGGCGACGGCGAGGTGGCGGCGGACTGCGTGCAGGACGCGTTCGTGAAGGCCCACCTTCGGTGGCGCAAGATCTCCCGGTACGACAACCCCGTGGCCTGGGTCCGCCGCGTCGCGATCAACAACATGCGCGACGACTTTCGCAAGCAGGCTCGGGGGGAGAAGGCGAGGCGCTTGCTGAGCGGCGGAGCATCGTCAGCGGACGAGGTCGATGACGACGAGCCCGTCGTCGCTGGCTCGTCGATCAACGATCTCGACGCCTTGCTGCAGGTGTTGCCGCCCCAGCAGCGATTGGCCCTCTCGCTCTACTACGTCGAGGGGCTGACGGTCGCAGAGACGGCGGTGGCGATGTCGCTCTCGGAAGGCGCCGTGAAATACCACATGAGCAAGGGACGAGCGCGGCTGCGGCCGGAACTCGAGGAGGCCAGAGATGCCTGACGACATCGACCTGAAGCAAGCATTTGACCGCGCGGCCGGCTCACCGCCGAACGCGCCCGCCGCGCTCGCGGGGGTGCGCACGCGCATCCGCAAGGCCCACCAGCGACACGCGTTCGCGCGGGGCGGCGCCGGTCTCCTCGGCGTGGTGGCCGTCGGCGGCGTCATCATGAACATCGGAGGCGACGGCTCGGGCACCGAGGTCGCGGTGACGGGCGCGTCGGACACCTCCGGCCTCACGTCGACGACCTTCGCATCGACGACGTTCCCATCGACCTCTGGCCCGACGGTCTCGACAGGGGCGTCGACGACACCAACCGTCGACGGTTGCGTCCAGCTCGTCGGCGCCGACTACTGGATCGGTGACGACAATCGACCCATCGACCCCCGGGACGTTTGAGCTCGTCCCGACGACAAAGCCCGGCGGTCTTCAGGCAGCCGTGTTCACCTCCGCGGGTGGCACGATCGTCGTTGACTACACCTCGAACGCGATGACGCTCACGAGCGTGACGGCGAACCCGGGCTGGACTGTCGCCGAGTCACGCGCGAATCCTGATGACATCGACGTCCGCTTCGAGGACGAAAAGGGCGACGAGTCGAGGATCAGAGTGCGGCTCGTCGACGGTCGACCGGTGCAGGACGAGGACCGGCAAGGCCCTGGTGGTGATGACGACCCGAGCGACGACGACTCGAGCGGAGAGGGGTAGCGCTCGGAAGAACTCAGTCGTCTGCTGAGTCGTCGGGGCCGTCATGCCCACGGCGCTCGCCGTGGTCATCGTTGTCGTCATCATCCGGCCCGTCGTGACCCCGACCCTCGCCGTCGTGGCCGCGATTCGCATCGTCGTCGAGCTCGTCCTCGAGCTCGTCCTCGAGCTCGGCGTCGTCGTCCAGCTCGTCGTCGACGCTGGTCGAGGTTGATGCAGCAGTCGTCGGGACGAGCGTGGTGGCGGCCGTGGGCACGGCACCCGCACGGGCCGCCGTGGAGGACACGGTTGTCGATGCTCCGGTGGTCGACGACCCGCTGAGGGTGGTGCTGGGCGCGCTGGTCGAGGTGCCACCCGAGCTCGAGGTAGCCGAGGTCGACGTGGGCGAATCGAGCACGGTCGGATCGGACTCTGACCCGACCCCAACTGCGTCGGCTCCGGCGAGGACTGCTCCGGCGGTGAGCCCGGCGGATGCGAGCGTGATGATGGCGGCGGTGGCGACGGCGCGACGGTCCATGACCGATTGACGCTCGGCCGAGCGGTCAGGTTTGGCCCTCGAAGATCAGAACGGTACAGATTTCAGGTAAGAAATCTGTCGCTGTCTGGTCATATTGGAAACACGGGCGCGAAACGCCGCCTTCATACGGTCCAGGGCGGATCCACCTACGATCCCATCGACGCCAAGCGCCCTCGAGAGGAAGCGAATGAAGCTGATCACGGCCATCGTCAAGCCGTTCAAGGTCGACGAGGTGAAAGCCGCCCTCCACGAGCTCGGCCTCTCGGGCATGACGATCTCTGAGGTGCGGGGATTCGGGCGCCAGCGGGGCCACACCGAGGTGTACCGCGGTTCGGAGTACACGGTCGATTTCGTCCCGAAGGTGCGCATCGAGGTCCTGGCGTCTGACGACGATGCCAAGCGCTTCGCGGACGCGATCGTCGAGTCGGCCCGCACGGGCGAGATCGGTGACGGCAAGGTGTGGATCACCAGCGTGGAGTCGGTCATCCGCGTGCGAACGGGGGAGATGGGCGGCGACGCGCTCTGACGGCTTCGGCGAGCGGCGTCAGCAGCTGCTCGCCAACGAGGAGCTCGGAGGCGGCGCGTTCGCGCGGGCATACGCCGCGCTGGCTGATTCGTACCTGACCGAGCTCCTCGGCGATGCACCTGACTGCGCTCTCGTCGCCGTAGGTGGCTACGGCCGGGGCGAGCTCGCGCCCGCGAGCGACATCGACGTCATCCTCGTGCATCGGGGCCGGCGGGACGTGACCGATCTGGCGCGGCGCATCTGGTACCCGATCTGGGACGCGGGCGTGCCGCTCGATCATGGGGTCAAGACCGTCACCGAAGCGCTCGGCGTCGCGGCTCGGGACCTCAAGGCCGCGATGGGGCTGCTGACCGCGCGGTGCGTCGCGGGCGAGGCTGACCTCGCCGCCGACCTCGCGAAGCGCGCACTCGATCAGTGGCGTACGAACGGGAAGAAGTGGCTCCACGCGCTCGGAGATGCGACTCGTGAGCGTCACGCTCGCGTCGGGGACGTGGCCTTCCTGCTCGAACCGGATCTGAAGGAGGGTCGCGGTGGCCTCCGCGACGTCACCGCGCTGCGCGCCGCCGCGCTCGCGGCTCCGGTCCTGTCCGAGGAGGATCTGTTCGCGCTCGAGGCGAGTCGAGCTGGTCGTCGCGGCGCGAGTGGAGCTGCACCGGGTCAACGGAAAGGGCGAGCACCTCGTGCTCCAGGCTCAGCCCGCGGTCGCTCACGGCCTCGGGATGGACAACGCCGACACGCTCATGCGAGCGGTGTCGGGTGCGGCGCGGACGATCGCGTTCGTCAGCGATGACGCCTGGCGGCGGGTTGACTCGTTCCTGCAGCGGCGCAGCCGCGCGTCGGTGCGTCCCGACCACGTCCATAGCCCGGGCGTCGTGATCCGGGGTGGTGAGGTGTGCCGTCGATCAGGCCGCTGACCTCGACGACGGCTCACTCGTGCTCCGGGTCGCCGCGGCGGCCGCGCAGGGCGATGTGCCGATCGGGCGGGCCGCGCTCGAGCAGCTTCGTCAGGACGCGGCCGGGCCTGGTGACCCGTGGCCTCCGGATGCACCCGCGGCCCTCTTCGATCTGCTCGCCGCGGGTCCACCCGCAGTCGCGGTCTTCGAGGCGCTCGATCAGTACGGACTGCTGACCCGCATCCTCCCCGAGTGGGAGCCGGTGCGGTGCAAGCCGCAGCACAACCCGTACCACCGCTTCACCGTTGACCGACACCTGGTGGAGGCAGCGGTCGAGGCGTCGGCGTTGCGCGATCGCGTCACGCGGCCCGACCTGCTGTTGCTCGGGGCTTGGTTGCACGATCTCGGGAAGGGGTATCCCGGCGATCACTCCGTCGCGAGCGCGGACCTCATGCACGACATCTCGACGCGGATGGGCTTCGCCGCGGAGGATCAACACACGCTCGCGAAGCTCACCCGCGAGCACTTGCTGCTTCCCGATACGGCCACGCGGCGCGATGTGCGCGATCCCGCGACGGTGGCGAAGGTCGCGGAAGTCGTGGAAGACATGACCACGCTCGAGTTGCTGCATGCGTTGACCGAAGCAGACGGGAAGGCGACCGGCCCGAGCGCGTGGAGCTCGTGGAAAGGAGCGCTCGTCGACGAGCTCGTCACCGCTGTCGCCGCGAGGCTCGGCGGCGCCCCGCCCATCGATCGCCGCTGGCAGCTCGATCCCGGGCTCCAAGCTCTTGTAGACGAGGCCGCCGGCACGTTGCTCGTGCGCCCGCAGGGCTCGACCGTGGTGATCGTGAGTCCCGACCGCCCCGGTCTGTTCTGCAAGCTCGCCGGTGTTTTGTGCCTGCACGGGCTGGAGGTGTTGACCGCCGACGTCCGATCCGCGGGGGGCACGGCCGTCGACTCCTTCGTCTTTCATCGTCCAGCCGGTGACGGGGACTGGGACCGATTCCGCGGCGATCTGGAACGCGCGCTGGGCGGCAGTCTCGATCTCGACACGCGCATCGCCGAACGAGCTCACAACTATCGGTTGCAGTATCGCGGCGCCGGGCCGCCGCTCCCGTACGCCGTCACCGTCGACAACGACGCGTCAGGTGATGCGACCGTCGTCGAGGTCCGGGGCTCCGACGCGCTTGGCGTTCTGTACCGCATCGCCTACGCGTTCGCGGACCTGCGACTCGACATCCGCCACGCGAAGGTGCTCACGCTCGGCAGCGAGATCGTCGACAGCTTCTACGTTGTCGACTCCGAGGGGCGCAAGATCGAAGATGCGCCGCGGGTGGCTGACATCCAACGAGCCGTCCTTGTCGAGCTGACCCGACTGGCCTGAATCCCTCGCGGGGTAGATGTGTTGGGCGGCGCAGTGCGCCGCCCGGGTGCGCGAAGTCCGGATTGTCGAGCGAAGCGAGCAGGAGCCGATCGAAGCGCAGCGGAGAGCGGCGACGAGGAATGCAGGGTGGCGCGACGGCCCGCGGCGTTGCAGAATCGCGGCGCAGTGCCCCAAACCTTCACGGCTGCTCAGACGTGGATAGTTCGGTGAGCGACGCTCGGCCTGAGGTCGCGCTGACGTCGAGTGCCGGGTTCGATGAGGTCTTCCGCAGTCACTACCCCCGGTTGGTCCGGGCGCTCACCGTTGCGTGCGGTGACCCCGAGGTGGCGGCCGACGCCGTTCAGGACGCTTTCCTCCGTGCGCACCTGCGCTGGAAGCAGCTCATTCGGCAAGGCGATCCGGTGGTGTGGGTGCGGCGAGTGGCGATCAATGCGATGCGCGACTACTTCCGCCACGAGAGTCGAGGCGCCAACGTGCTGGCCGTGCTGGCGTCCGAGCCCCAGTGGGTGGAGGGTCCGAGCCCCGGTGGCGAAGCCGTCGCGCTCCTGGCGACGCTGCCGCCGCAGCAGCGGTTGGCGCTCTCGCTGTACTACCTCGAGGGGCTGTCGGTCACGGAAGTCGCAGAGCGCGATGGCGCTGTCGGTCGGTGCCGTGAAGTTCCACATGAGCCAGGGGCGAGCACGGCTTCGGCCGGCGCTCGTGGAGGCGGGTCATGGTTGACGACGACTACATGCTCGAGATCCTCGAGACGCGGCGCCGCCGCTGCCCTCGGCGGATGTCGCGCTGGAAGAGCTTCGTCCTCGCATCCGCCGCGCGCGCCGGCGCCGAGCGGCCATGCGGGGCAGTGCCGCGTTGGTCGTGCTGGTGGTGCTCGGTGGGCTGGCGTCCCAGACCACGTCGAGTCAGCCCTCTCGTGAGCTGCGGGTCGGGGAAACCGGCACCACCGCGGTGATCGAGTCGACCACGACCTCGGTCGCCGCCATCGACGACCGTGGCGAGGTCCGCCGGCGACGGTGCGACACCCGCGGGCGTGGGCACGCCCGACGTCGACGGCGACGCGCCGGTGGCGGCCATCCGGCTCGCGCTCGGGTCCGAGTGGCCCCCCGCCGGTCGGCGCCGCGAGCCCGAACGCGGCCACGGCGCATCCGGCCTCCGAATCAGGCGGCGACGAACCGCCCCGCAGGCGGCCGGTCGTCCACGGCGCCCCAATCCGCGACGGGCGCGGCTGCGGGCGGCGGCACAGCGGCCGGCGCGCCGCACGTCACCACGTTCGAGAGCCAAGCCGGCACGGTCGAGGTCGTGTACACGGACACTTCGATGAACATCGAGTCGGTGTCCCCGCTGCCGGGCTGGTCAGTCGGCACGACCGAGGCGGGCGATGCGGCCATCCAGGTGACGTTCGAGTCTGAGTCCGGCGAGGCAGCGGCGGTCGACGTCGAGGTCCACCTGGACGATGGTGTGCCGGTCGTCGGCGCGACTGACGAAACGGTCGACGAAACGCTCAGCGGCGCGGCCGACCCCCCGGATCTGGTGGGCGGCAGCTGACGCAAACCGGCAGCTGACCCGAAAACGTCGTCACCCCGGTCCTCCCGCCAGGACCGGGGTGCTCGACTGGAACTCAGTTCCCGCCACGCCGCCGTTGCGTGCGACTTCGTACCCACGATTGAGCGGGCCAAAAGGTTTGGCGGACGGTGGAATCTCTCCGCCGTGGGTACGTTCCGGGTATGACCGCAATCAGTGATCGTTACCGTCGCCTCGCTGACGACGTGACGAAGAAGATCGATCAGGTGCCGCCCGACCGGTGGAGTGCACCGACGCCCTGCCCCGACTGGACCGTCACCGACCTCGTCCGCCATCTGGTCGAGGCGCCGGGCTTGTTCTTCGGGATGGCTGGCCTCGAGGCGCCCAAGGTGTCACCCGTCGATGACGATCCGGCGGCCGCGTTTGCGGAAATGCGACAGGCCGTGCAGGGGGCGCTCGACGATCCGGCGAGGGCCACCAAGGAGTACGACGGTTTCGCTGGGAAGTCGACCTTCGAGAAGGGCGTCGACCAGTTCATCTGCACCGACCTGATCGTCCACGGGTGGGACCTCTCTCGAGCCGCTGGGCTCGACGAGCGCATTGACCCGAAGGACCTCGAGGCGGTGCGGGACGCGATGGCACCCATGGCCGACAAGCTGCGCAGTCCCCGGGCGTTCGGTCCCGAGATCGACGCGCCCGCTGGGGCTGACGAGCAGACGAAGTTGCTCGCCTTCCTCGGCCGCCGCGCCTAAGTCACGGCCTCGTCCCAGCGCAGCGTCGCGGCGGTTGCAATCGGTCCACAACGCGACTCGTACGCCAGGCCCGCTTGGAAGCGGGCGAGGCGTACGAGTGCGCCATTGGGGTTGGTGGGGTGCGTCAGGCGGCGAGGCCGAGGCGGGTGCCGAGCGCTGCGAAGTCCGCCGGCGACAGCACGGACCCGGTGAGTCCCCAGACGCCTTCGAACACCTCCGGCGGTGCGCCGGCGCGCATGCCGCCGAGCAACTCGGCGCGGTCGTCGATGTTGATCGACGGGATCATGATCGCCAGGGCTTGCGCCATCTGGTCGGGCGGGATGCTCGACACGATCGAGACGTGGATCCCCAGCACGGCTTCGAAGCCGAGGGCCTCGTCGAGCGCCGGCATGACGACGCGCTCTTCGAGATCCTGGTGGGCGAGGTACGAGCCCGTGAACGCCGCGAGGTCGGTGTACAGCCGGTGCACCTCGTCGCGCTGCGCCGGGCCCTGCGCGCCGACTGCCTCGTAGGCCTGGTTCTTCAGGTCGTCCATCCATCGCTCGAGGCGGACGTGATCGGACTCGATCTGCTCGGCGAGATCGGACAGGTGCTGCTCGATCGAGGGCTGGACGAACGTGTCCTCGTGGTGGGCGTGACCCACCAGCATCTCGATGACTGTGTCGACGTGGTTTGCGACCTCGACCCGGCCGGATCGGGATGCGGGGTCGACGTTGCCGGCCTGGAGCGTGACGGTGAAGAGCTCGGTCCGGATGGCCTTGTGGATGTCCCTGTACAGATCGATGGTCGGCATTTCGGCTCCTTGGATCGCTGAGTTGATGACCTCATCGTCCGGGAATCCGCAGGTCGGCGCTCCCAAAAGGCCCGTAAGCGAATGCTAAGAACGTGCTTAGTGCTGGCGGATGAGACCGTGGAGTTCCTCCACAGCGGTTGCTCATTGATCGTGGGCGTCGTCGGTGACGACGGTGCGCCCGTCGCGTCGCGCGGCTGGGGGCTGACTGTGCTCGAACCCGACGGGTCTCGGCTCAGGTTGGTCGGGGTCGACGGCGAAGTTGCCCTGGGCCCCATCGCGGTCACAGCCTGCAGCGTGAGGACGCTCCGGTCGATGCAGTTCAAGGGCAACGTCGTCGAGATCGAGGCCATGACCGAGGCCGATCAGGCGAAGTGCGAGCAGTACGCCGACGACTTCATGCAGGACATCACCGACACCGACGGCGTGCCCCGCTACCTGTTGGAGCGGATCTTCCCCGCCAACAGGGTCGCGTGCACACTCGTCGTCGACGAGATGTTCGACCAGACGCCGGGCCCGCGCGCCGGTGCCCCGCTGTCGTGAGCGACGACGACGTCCCGGGTCTGGCCGACCTGCGTCTCTGCTTCGAGGGCGCCGTGCCCGCGGTGATCGCGACGGCGTCGGCTGCCGGCGTCCCGAACGTCACCTACCTGTCCCGGGTCCGGTACGTCGACGACGAGCACGTCGCGTTGTCGAACCAGTTCTTCTCGAAGACATCGCGCAACCTCGTCGAGAACCCGCGAGCGTCGATGCTGCTGGTCGACCCGACCACCTACTCGGAGTTCCGCCTCACGTTGGTGTTCGAACGCACCGTGAAGAAGGGCCCGGTGTTCCAGAAGCTGCGCGAGGACGTCGACGAGGCCGCCGCGCACCACGGCATGCAGGACGTGTTCAAGCTGCGTGCCGCGGACTTGTTCCGGGTGCTCGACATCGAGCGGCACGGCAACCCGAATCCTCCCGACGACACGCGCGGACCGGTCACCCGGCCGGCCGGCCTTTCCGATCTCGTGGCTCGGCTCAGCCGGTGTCCCGACCTCGACACGTTGGTGGGCGCGACCGTCGACGGTCTCGACGAGCTGCTCGGGCTACCCGCACTCGCTGCTGATGCTCCTCGACGAGGAGGGCGGCCGGCTGTTCACGATCGCGAGCCACGGCTATCCGGCGGAGGGCGTCGGGTCCGAGGTGCCGGTGGGGGAGGGCACGGTGGGAATGGCGGCGGCGCGCTCGTCGCCGATCCGCATCGGCAACCTGCGCCAGATGCGGAAGTACTCGACCTCGGTGAAGCGCGCGTTCGAGGAAGAGGGGTACGTCGGTCCCGGGCGTGATGTGCCGCTGCCTGGGTTGGACGACGCCGAGAGTCGACTGGCGGTGCCCGCGATCGCGCTGGGTCAGCTCGTCGGCGTGCTCATGGTGGAGAGCCCGCGCTCGGTGGAGTTCGACGAAGCCGACGAGTCGGTGCTGGGCGTGGTCGCGTCGTTGGTGGCGAGCGCGATCGAGATCGACCGGTCGCGTGAGCGCGACACGACGCCGACTCCGGTCGCGGCCGCTGGGGCGGTCGCGTCGACGGGTGCCGCCGCGACGTTCGTCCGCTATTTCGCGGTTGACGGCAGCATTTTCCTCGACGGCGACTACCTCATCCGCGGCGTCGCGGGACGCATCCTCTGGTCGCTGCTCGAGCAATACGTCGCGAGCGGCCGGGTCGACTTCACGAACAAGGAGGTGCGGCTCGACCCGCGCCTCGAGCTGCCCGGCTTCCGCGACAACCTCGACACGCGCCTCATCCTCCTCAAGCGCCGCCTCGACGAGCGCGACGCACCGATCCGCATCGAAAAGACCGGCCGCGGCCGCTTCTGCCTCATCGTCGACGGCGCCATCCACCTCGACCAGCCGGCGCCCTAACCGACGCGCACGTGCATCTGGCGCCCGCTGTTTGGCGGGCACCACGCGCGAGTCGCCGTGCTCGACCCACTCCGCTCGCCGACTTGCATCTGGCGCCCGCTGTCTAACGGCACTTCGGGGCGCCTGGGTGCCGCAGGTGCGCGCATCTGGAACAATCAGTTGTTGTGGGTGAGCCAGACGCGGAGGTAGACCCGCGATCCATGCCGAACACCGAGGACGGCCTACGCGAGGCGTGGTCGATCGTCGAGCGGACATGGCGGTCGACATTCAGCCGTGCCAAGCAGTTGCCAGAATCGGTATTGCACGAGAACGTGAACGGCGAATGGTCCTTCGTCGAGACTCAAAGGCACTTGCTCTTTGCTACCGATGTCTGGGTCCGCCGGAGCATCCTCGACGAACCCGGTGCATGGCACCGTCTCGGTATGCCGCCTGACCTCCGAACCGGCCAACCCGATCCGGGTGGTGCCGTAAGTCAATGGGGGATCGACGTCTGGGCAACTCCGTCGTTTGACGAAATCCTCGGCGTTCGCGCTGAATACATGGGCCTCATGCGTGATGTCGTCAATGACCTCACGCCCGACAAGCTGTGCCAAGCCTCGGCACACAACCCGCCCTGGATTTCCCCGGCGACCGTGATCCCGATGAGCGTCTGTCTCGGGGTCGTGATCCGCGAGGAGTGGGAACACCACGAGTTCGCCACCCGCGATCTGGCTGTGCTCGAGAAGCGAGTCTGACCCGATCCCATGCGCCGGTACAGGATGCCGGTTCCGGTGCGGGCACCGACCGCCAAGCGCGCCCCAAACGCCCGGAAGACGACTAACCCAGGTAGCGCCGAATGCCCGGTATGCGCTTGGCCTGCAGGCCGAATGGCTATCTCCCCCCTTCTTCCTGCGCTCTCTCACCCGACACCGCGAGCAGATCGGCAGTTCGGTGCTAGGGGCGAGGGTGTCGGAACCGTCCGCGTTGTCGCTCTCAGACGCGTCGGCGTCGAGTGTCAGGACTTCGGGATTTCGGGGCGCGGTTCGCTCATATAGTCAGCGCCATGGAGGTCCCGCCGGACGGTGGCGAGCCATCGGTGTTCGGCGAGTGGACGACTATTGCGTATGAGAGCGCGGGTCGCTCGCTGAAGGGATACTTCGTTGCCCCGCACGGACCTGGGCCGTTTCCCGGGATCGTGTTCCATCACGGCAGCGGCGGCCTGCTCCCGGCCGCAAAGCCGGGCATCGAAGCACTGGTAGCGATGGGTCACGCAGTGTTCGTCGCGATTCGCCGGGGTCACAACAACAACCCTGGGCCGTTCTGGGAATCCTTGATCACGGCTCCCTGGGGAAGCCCGGAGATGGGACCGCAACTCACCGCCGCGCTCGCTGGCGAGTGCGACGATGCCGTCGCCGCGTTGACCTGGCTGCGTGCGCACGCGCTGGTTGACGCCGCCCGGGTGGCGATGATCGGATCGTCCTATGGCGGCGTGATGGTCATGCTCGCCGCCGGTCGGCGTGCGCCGTTTCGAGCTGGTATCAGCTTCGCTGGCCCCTCGATCACCTGGCCGGACGCGCCGGCGCTGCAAACGGTGCTGCTCGACGCGATGGGCGTTTGTGAGGTGCCGTTGATGTTGATCCAAGCGGGTGACGACTTCAATCTCACACCGAGCTACGTGCTCGGCGCGGAGCTTGCTCGACTCGGTAAGCCGCACGAGACGAGGATCTACGAGACCATCGGCGAACAGCGCGGGGACGGCCACGGCGTGTTCAACAAGGCCGTCTGGCTCTGGAGAACCGACGTCGAACGCTTCCTCCAGCGATCGCTGTCACCATCCGAAGCTCCCGCCGATGTGCCGCAGACGCACGGAGACTGACCTGCTCACGTAACGCGTTACGCCCGATCACGAGCGCCATGTCAAACACCGATCGGCAGATCTGGCGCGTCAAGGGCGAACAGTGAACGAGCCCTGCTCACGATCGCGAGCGTCCCCGACCGGCACTTCTGAGACAGGGTCGGGGGCGGTCATGTTGGGATGCGGTAGCGGAGGCGTACGACGCCGTTGTCGAATCGGTGCTCGTCGAGGAGCTCGAGGTCGGCGCGGATGCCCGCCGGCAGGGCTGGTTTGCCGCCGCCGACGATCGTGGGCCAGAGGGTCAAGCGTGGACTGCGCTGGCGAACGCACCGACGAGTCGTTGGTGAGCCTGAACAACGACTCGACGGTGCCCCCAGAACGCCGGCTCAGGGTGACATCAGGGAATCAGCGCTCGAGACGCTCGGTCAGCTCGACCGTGACCGTATCGCCGGCTTCCTTGCCGATCTCCTGACGGAGGATCTTCGAAAACGCAAGCTTGTGGCGGCCATCCCCGAGCGCCATGAACGACCCGCGGAAGGGGTGACCGTCGACGTTCCCACGGACTTTCACCAGACCCCGTGTGCCGAAGAACTCCGCCGACCCGGGCATGACGACATAGGTCCAGCCGCCCTTCGACGGGCTCTTCTCCAGGGTGGCGACGAATCTCTTGTCGAGCCTGCTCATCTCACTCCTCGGGTTTCACCATCTTCGACCGGCCTCGTCGCACAGACTCATCGGGACACGGCCGACCATCCCTGACCGCCGGATTGATGACCTGCGACCGAGGCCGCCGGAGGGCACCTGCGTACCGCCCTAATGCCCGGTATGCGGTTGGTCTGCAGGCGGAATGGCTATCCCCCCTCAACAATCGCACTCTCACCCGAGACGGCGAGCAGATCGGAAGTTCTGGGCGGTTGGGCCACAGCGTCGACGTCGTGAGTGTTGCTCAGATCAGAGCGGCCTGCGCGCGTTGTTCGACCTCGTCCAGAGAGCGGCCTACAAGGGTGGCGGAGTTTCGCAGATGGTGCGGCCCCCAGGAGTGGAACGACTCCCAGAGGCGCGACTCGCTTACTGCGCCGAGCAGTAGGTGGAGCGGATCGACCTCCGTTGCCCCGGCTTCATGCGCGGCCTGAACGGCGAGGGCAAGCGTCACACGCGACCGATCCGTGAGAGGAATCACCCCTTCGGGACTTGAGCCTTCCTCGTCGACGAGGACCGACAGGAACGCGTCGTTCGTGATACCAAGGGAAAGGAGAACGTCCCGCGCTGCGCTCGTTTCCTCGCGGTAAATCCCGAGCAATAGGTGCTCCGTTCCGACATGATCGTCATCGCGGTCGCGAGCAGCGGCAGGCGCGTGGCTCAGAACAATCTGCATGAGCCCGTGCGAGAACGTCATCGGCGCTTGATCGGCAAGCCGCTGCACGTTGTCGATGTAGTCGGGATGAACGCCGACGGAGACACGCGTGCTCACGCGCACAGATTGCCCGGTATGCGCTTGGGCTTGCAGGCCGAAGGGCCACATCCCCCCCTCAACAATCGCACTCTCACCCCACTCGGCGAGCAGCAGTGAACAGCCCGACAGGCGACCAGTAAGCGTGGCTTCATCGGCTTCCTCCAACCTCGCTCGCACGTTGTGCGATCTGGGCGCTGTCGTTCCCCAGCATCGGGTTGAGGGCGCGCTCGACGACGCGCTGCGTTGGAATGTCAGCGAGCGCTGGATCCGGGAGACGCTCGATCGGGTCGACCGACCCGGTCCCAGCGGGACGGCGACCCTTCGGCGCATCCTCGCCCTGCCCGACCGCGCCGAGCCCTTCCCGCCAGCACGTTCGAGCGCTTGGTCGACGGGGTGTGCTCGAGCGCTGGGTTGCCGCCACCGGCTCGGCGGCTCGAGGTACGGGAGAAGGGCGGCAGCCGCGTCGCCTACCTCGATCTGGCCTGGCCCGAGGCAATGCCCGTAGTCGAGGCGACGAGCTTGCGCTGGCACGGCGCCCCGGGCCATTCACGTCACGACAAGGCCCGCGACATGTGGCTCAAGCGCGACGGGTGGGCGATCGAGTACCCGACCTGGGAGGTATCGCAGCCGGATCGGGATGCGCTCGGCCTGAGCCAACCGCCCGCTCGCTCCGTACTAGGGGCATGCGCGAGTCGCTGGCATCATGATCGCCTGCCTGGCATCGGCGTGGTGACGTCCACAGAGCCCCGGACCGTCGGCGTGATGTCGCGGCCCCGCGCCGCGATCGCGGGGATCGTCGCGGCGATCGCCGCGCTCGGTGTGAGCGAGCTGCTGGCGGGGATCGCGGAGGAGGTGCCGTCGCTGATCCTCGGTGTCGCCGAGCTGTTCGTCGACGAGACACCGGGAGGCATCGTCCGGTGGAGCATCGATCTTTTCGGCGCGAGCCAGAAGACGCTGCTCGTGGTCGGCATCGTGGCGGTTTCCCTGGCGCTCGGGGCTCTCTTCGGAGTGCTCACGAGGAGGTCTTTCGCGACCGGCGCTGCGGGCTTCGTCGCGTTCGGAGTCGTCGGCGCCTGGGCCACGGGTCGCGGCGCGCTCAACGAGGCCAGCTGGGCCTGGATCGCGGCGGCCGTGTCTGCGGGCGCGGGCATCGCGGCGCTCTGGTTGCTCACCCAACCCGCGGCGAGGTCACCAGAAGACCCGACTCTGCGGGCGGTCGAGCCGATCGGCGTGCCCGACCGCCGGCGATTCCTCGTCGCCTCGGGCGCGATCGCGGCGGTGGGCGCGGTGGCGGGCGCGGCAGGTCGCTCGCTGCGTCTCTCGCGCAGCGTCGAAGGCGCACGGGCCGAAGTCGCGGCGGTGCTCGATGCGCCCATGCCCACGATCCCGCCGGCTGTCACCACGTTCGACGCCACCGTCGACGGCATCTCCCCGCTCGTGACGCCGAACGCGGACTTCTACCGCATCGACACCCGGCTCGTCGCGCCTCAGGTCGATCCCGCGGGGTGGACGCTTCGCATCAAGGGGATGGTCGACACCGAGGTCGAGCTCAGTTTCGACGATCTCCTCGCCATGGATCACATCAGCGAGTTCGTCACGTTGAGCTGCGTGTCGAACGAGGTCGGCGGCGACCTCGTCGGCAACGCGATGTGGTCCGGGGTCCCGCTCGCCGCGCTCCTCGACCGCGCCGGCCCGCACCGCGACGCCACGCAGATCGTTGGCCGCGCCGTTGACGGGTGGACCGCGGGCTTCCCGACCGAGGTGCTCGAGGGCAACGACGCGTGCATGGTGGCGATCGCGATGAACGGCGAGCCGCTGCCTGTGCGCCACGGCTTCCCCGCGCGGCTCGTCATCCCCGGCCTCTACGGGTATGTGTCCGCGACGAAGTGGCTCAGCGAGATCGAGCTGACGACGTGGGAGGCCTTCGAGGGCTACTGGATCCCGCGGGGCTGGTCGAAGGAAGGGCCGATCAAGACTCAGTCGCGGATCGACGTGCCTCACTCGGGCGCCGACCTACCCGCGGGCCGCAAGACTCCGATCGCCGGTGTCGCCTGGGCACCGACACGCGAGATCGAGATGGTCGAGGTGCAGATCGACGATGGTCCCTGGCATGAGGCAACGCTTTCGGGCGCCTTGTCCAACGCCGCGTGGGTGCAGTGGCTCTTCGAGTGGGACGCCACTGCCGGCGAGCATCGCATCTCCGTGCGCGCCACCGATGGCACGGGCGAGACGCAGACCGAGGAGCGCACGGCGCCCGCACCGAACGGTGCGTCGGGATACCACTCGATCCGCGTCGACGTGGGCTGAAGGTTCGACGTCGGCGCCGCTGGGCACAATCCTCCCGTGCGCTCGAGGCGGATGTTCAAGTGGATCGGGCTCGGCGCGCTCGGCGTGTTCGTGCTGATCCAAGCGGTGCCGTACGGGTGGAGCCACTCGAACCCGCCGGTGACGGCGAACGCCCCGTGGCCGTCCGCGCAAGCGGAGTCGCTGGCGCGCGCCGCGTGTTACGACTGCCACAGCAACGAGACGGACTGGCCGGTGTATTCGTATGTGGCGCCGATGTCGTGGCTCGTGCGCCGCGATGTCGAGAGCGGCCGCGACGAGCTGAACTTCTCCGAGTGGGATCACGACAGTGACGCGAACGATGCCGCGGATGAGATCGAGGACGGCACGATGCCGCCGCGCACCTACACCCTGATGCATCCCGACGCGCGCTTGAGCGACGACGAGGAGGCCGAGCTGATCGCCGCGCTCGACGCAATGCACGACGCGAGGTGACTGATGAACGACAGCGAACGCTTGATGAGGCTCATTGACGGCTTCGTGGCGACCCAGCTGCTGTATGTGGTCGCAAAGCTCGGGATCGCCGACGCGCTGGCCGATGGTCCCAAGTCGTCGACCGAGCTCGCGGCCTCGGCCGGTGCCGATCCGGCCGCCCTCCACCGAGTCCTGCGCGGTCTCGCCGCGGAGGAGGTCTTCGATGAGCTCGATGATGGACGTTTCGCGCTCGGTCCGCTCGGTGAGGCGCTCCGCCCGTTGCAAGGTGCGGCGATCGCGCGCGGCGAGGTGTACTACGACTCGGCCGCCGGGTTGTTCGAAGCGGTGCTGCGTGGCGGCGTGCCGTACGAGCTCACCCACAGAGAGCGGTTCTTCGAGCACCTCGGCCAACATCCCAGTCGCGAGTCGGCTTTCCAGGGGTCGATGGCCGGTCGGGCCGAGCTGGAGGCCGCGGCGGTCGTTGCCGCGTACGACTTCGCACGCTTCGAGACGGTCGTTGACGTCGGCGGCGGCCGGGGAGTGCTCCTTGCCGCGATGCTCAACAGCGCGCCGCGCCTTCGCGGCACGCTTCTCGATCGCCCCGCCGCGATCCCCGACGCACGCGTGTACCTCGCGGAAGCGGGTCTCGCCGATCGGGCGGAGTGCGTCGCCGGTGACTTCTTCACCGAGCTGCCGAGAGGCGCCGACGCCTACGTTCTCTCGCGCGTCCTCCACGATTGGCCCGATGCCGACGCAACGCGCATCCTCGAGACCTGCCGGCGGGCGATGCGGCCCGACAGCACGGTCGTAGTCGTCGATGCGGTCCTCCCCGAGCGCGCCCGCGACAAGCCCGCCGCGATCAGGATGGACATCCACATGCTGCTGTTGTTCGGTACGCGCGAACGGACCGAGGTGGAGCTCGGCGACCTCGCCGGGAGTGCGGGCTTCGCGGTCAACGCGGTGACGCTCACGGCGACTCCGGCTGGCCTTGGTGTGGTCGAGCTACGACTGGCTCAGTAGTAGATGGGGCCGCGAGTGCCGCCGCCGCACGCGATCGAGTCGCCCGTGACCGCGGCGCTCTTGGGCGAGGCCAGGAACACAACGAGGTAGGCGACCTCTTCGGAGTCGACGATGCGGCCGATGCTGTTGCGGTTGAATCCCGCGGCGGCTTCGTCGGTCGTGCGCTCGGTGCGGGTGGGGCCCGGGTGCACGCACGTGACGTTGATGCCTTGCGGCCCGAGCTCGTCGGCGAGGTTCTTCGTCATCGCCGCGACCGAGACGTTGCGGATCGATCCGAGCGTGGAGCCGGATTGCCGCGCCGCCAACCCGCTCACGTTGATGATGCGGCCCCAGCCGTTCTCGATCATGCGAGGCGCGACCTCGCGGGCACAGCGCAGGTAGCCCATGACCTTCGTGTTGATCTCGGACCAGAGCTCGTCGGTCGTGAGGTCGGCGAGCTTGGGTGGTGCTGTCAGGCCTCCGACCTTTGCGGCGCAGTTGACGAGGATGTCGACGCCGCCGAGCGCGCCGGCGAGCGCATCGACCATGGCGCGCACGGACTCGTCGTCGGTCGTGTCGCACGGGTGGCCGACCACGAGTCGACCGGTCTCGGCGCCGAGCTCGACGGTCGCGGCGTCGAGGCGAGCTTGGTCCCGCGCCGCGATGCCGACGTCGACACCTTCGATCGCGAGCTGGCGCGCGATCGCCTTGCCGATGCCGCGGCTGCCGCCGGTGACGATCGCCTTCTTGCCCTCGAGGTCGAGGTTCATCAGCGACCGAACCCATTCCGCAGTTGCTCGAACACGTCGTCGAGGATCGTGTCGAGGTCCGGGGCATCGCTTGCGACCCACGTTTCGATCGCGACCTGCAGCGCGGTGGTGGTCGCGGCGACGACGAGTCGCAGCTCGAGGTCGCTCATGCCGTCAGCGCGTCCGGACGTTCGCAGCTCGTCGATGACCTCGCCTTCCCAGCCCTGCCTGCGCTCGGCGGCCCGGGTCGAGAGCGACGGCGTCGAGGTGATGATCTGGTGGCGCATCCGGAGCAGGTCGCGCTCGAGTGCGTAGTCCGTCGAGACGAGTCGCAGCGCGGCCTCGAGCGCCGTGAACGGGCGCACGGACGGATCCTGGTCGGCGAGCGCCTCGAGGAGGTGGGTGCGACGGCGGTCGCCCTCGGAGAAGAGGACGTCTTCCTTCGACGCGAAGTAGCGGAAGAACGTGCGGGCGGACAGGTCGTGGGCCGCCGAGATCTCCTCGACGGTCACCCGGTCGAACCCCCGCTCGGCGAAGAGGCGAAGCGCCGACTGGGCGAGCGCGTCCCGAGTCTTCTCCCGCTTTCGCTCCCGCAGACCGGTTGCCGGCACGCCCCCAGTATCCGCGCGGTCATCGCCAATGACATGAAATGACGTTTGTCACGTTGTGTCACGGCTCGGGACGCGGCAGAGTGGCCGGCATGAATGACGAGGCGATTCAGGCGCGCCGTTGGTGGACCTTGGGGGTGCTCTGCCTGAGCCTCGTGATCGTCACCGTCGGCAACTCCAGCTTGACCGTTGCGATTCCGACGCTGTCCGAGGACCTCCACGCGACGACCTCCCAGCTGCAATGGGCCGTCGCCGGGTACTCGTTGGTGTTCGCCGGCCTGCTGTTCACCGCCGGCGCGATCGGCGACCGTTTCGGCCGCAAGGGCGCCCTGCAGCTCGGGCTCGTCGGCTTCTTCTTCGCCGCGCTGCTCGCCACCGCGTCGACCGAGATGTGGCAGATCATCGCCTCGCGGGCCCTCATGGGCGTGTGCGCGGCGTTCATCATGCCGTCGACGCTGTCGATCCTCGTCAACGTGTTCGGCCCCCACGAGCGGACGAAGGCCATCGCGATCTGGGCCGGCGTCGCGGGCGGTGCGGGCGCGCTCGGCCCGCTGGCGAGCGGTTGGCTGCTCGGTCACTTCTGGTACGGGTCGGTCTTCCTCGTCAACATCCCGTTGGTCCTCATCGCACTCGTGCTCGGCGCGTTCCTCGTGCCCGCGTCGACGCGATCCTGAGGAGGCCAAGCTCGATCTCGTCGGCGCGGGGCTGTCGATCGTCGGTATCTCCGCGCTCGTCTACGGCCTGATCCAAGCGCCCGACGTCGGATGGACGAATGGCGAGCCACTCGCCGCGTTCGCTCTCGGCGTGGTCGCCCTCGCTGCATTCGTGTGGTGGGAGTCGCGTGTCGACGAGCCGATGCTCGACATGAAGTACTTCCGGAACCCGGCGTTCAGCGCGGGAACCGCAGGGCTCACGCTCGTGTTCCTGTCGATGTTCGGCGTCATGTTCCTCTTCACGCAGTACTTCCAGCTCATCCTCGGCTACAGCCCGCTCGTCGGCCGCGGTGCGGTTCTTGCCGATCGCGCCGATCATGATGATCGTCGCGCCGCTCACCCCGCGGATCAGCGCCCGCTTCGGCTCGAACCGGACGGTCGCGGCCGGGATGACCCTCGTTTCGATCGGCTTCCTCCTGTTCGCGCTCATGGAGGTCGACACGGGGTACCCGTACGTGCTCGGGTGCATGCTCGTGCTCATCTCCGGCATCGCGTTGACGATGTCGCCGATGACCGCGGCGATCATGTCCGCCGTGCCACCCCGGCGTGCGGGTGCCGGCTCGGCGATGAACGACACGACCCGTGAGCTCGGTGCGGCGCTCGGGGTCGCGGTGCTCGGCAGCGTCGCGGCGTCGCGCTACAGCGCGGGAATCGCCGACGCCATCTCGGGCCTGCCGGCCGCCGACCAAGCGGCCGCGGGTGCGTCGCTCGGCGGGGCGCTGCAGACGGCGGCGCGGCTTCCGCAAGCGATCGGTGCCGAGCTCGCCAGCGCGGCCGAGCACGCGTTCGTTTCGGGCATCCACTTCGCCGCGATCACCGGCGCGGTGCTCGCCGCCGGCGCCGCGCTGATGGTGTTGAAGTTCCTGCCGCGCCACATCGTCCAGCAGGGGGCGATGCACGACGCCTTGTCGGCCGCCGAAGACATGGCCGAGCTCGGTCTCGGCGGTGCGCTGCCGGTGTTCGCGGACACGCCGCTCGGCGACGACGATGTCGTCGAGGTTGCGCCCTAAGCGATCAGCCGAAGACTTCCTGTAGCTCGGGGAAGATCTCCGCGACCGGGGCGCCCGTCGCGTCGAACGATCCTGTTGAGTTCGTGATCACCACGAGGGTGTCGCCCGTGTCGGTGTCGTACATGGCGAGTGACGTCCAGCCGAAGATCTGGCCGCTGTGGCCGATCCAGCCGTGGCCGAAATCCTCGATGCCAAGGCCGTAGCCGCCGGTGTCCTGGCCCGGGAACGGCGTCGACGCGAGGCGCCTCGCCGCCATGTCAGTGGTCAGGAGGTCCGTTCCCATCCCGCCGGCCGTCCACGCGCCGAGGTCGGCGATCGTCGAGTACATGGCGCCACCTGCGCCGCCCCACGAGACGCTCCAGTCGGTGACGTCCTGCGGTGCCACTCCCTCCACTCCGAGGTCCTCGAGCTGGTCGACGCCCGGCTGGTCGAGGTAGCCGTGCGAATGGGGAGCGGGCATCGAGTTGTCGGTGCCCGGTGTCAAAGCGGTCTCGCTGAGGCCGGCTGCTGTGGCGACCGAGGTGAGGATCGCGTCGATCGGCACTCCCTCGATCTTCTCGAGCATCTCGCCGAGGATGAGGTAATTCGTCGTCGAGTACCCGACGGTCCCGGCCGGTTCGAGCGGCAAGCTCGTGAGCACCTTTTCGATGATCTCGTCAGCGGTCCACACGTGGGCGGGGTCGGCGACGACGTCACCGAGCACCAATCCGGTGTTCGCGTAGTCGGGGATGCCCGACGTCATGCCGAGCAGCTGCTCGACGGTGATGTCCGCGATGTCGGGATGCGTGGTGGCGAGGTCGGGCAGCACGTCGGCGATCGTGTCGGACAGCGCGAGTGCGCCGGCCTCGACGAGTTGGAGCGCGCAGGTTGCGGTGAACGTCTTCGTGTTGCTGGCGATGCGCGAGTGGTCACCGACGGTCGCATTCGCGCCGCCCTTCTCCGCTTTGCCGTACGCCGCAATGTGTTCGCCGGTCTCGGCGTTCCAGACGCCGATCCAGATGCCAGTGAGGTCTTCCGGATGCTCGGCGAGCACGTCGTTGAAGCTCTGGTCGATGGCGGCCGCGAGCTCGGCGTCCATCGGTGTCGTGTTGCGCTCGATGCCGGTGAACTCGGCTGGTGCTGTCGCGACGGCGGTGGATTCGGTGGTCGCGGTCGTTGCGGGGCTCGCCGTCGTGGCCGTCGTCGACGAGTCGTCACCGCACGCGGCGACGAGGAGGGCGATCGGGACGAGGAGGCCGCTGGCGCGGAGCCGCATCCGCAGAAGTCTCGCATCGCCTGGGGCGGGTAGGTCCGGGGAGTCGTAGTGTCGCCGAGAAGGAAGGACAGGAGGTCGCCATGCAACAGCTGAGCGGACTCGACGCCTCGTTCGTGTACAGCGAGTCGGCCCACGCGCCGACGCACGTGACGAGCATCCTGATCTACGACCAGTCGACGGCTCCGAAGGGCGAGGTCACCTTCAAGGGGATCCTCGAGCACATCGAGCAGCGGTTGCACCTGGCGCACGCGTTCCGACGACGACTCGTGCGCGTGCCGTTCGATCTCGACCATCCGTACTGGATCGAGGACGGAGAGTTCGACCTCGAGTACCACGTGCGCCACATCGCGCTGCCGAAGCCGGGGGACTGGCGGCAGTTCTGCATCCAGACGGCGCGGCTGCACGCACGCCCGCTCGATCTCGCGCGTCCGCTGTGGGAGATGTACGTGATCGAAGGGCTCGACGGCGTCGAAGGTGTGCCGAAGGGGAGCTTCGGCGTCGTTCTCAAGGTGCACCACGCGGCGATCGACGGCATGGCTGGTGTCGAGCTCATCACCGCGATCCAAGATCAGACGCCGGATGCGGGTCCGCCGCCTCCGCCCGCAGAACCGTGGGCGCCCGAGCGAGTGCCGACCGTCGGCCGAGCTGCTGTCGCGAGCGGCGGCGAACAACCTGCACGCGGCCCGCGCACTTCGCTCGCGTGATGGGACGGGTCGTGCCCGGCATGGGACGGGCCGCCGCGCAGCTGCGGAGCGGCCGGCGGCGACCGCGCCGCAGACACGGGCGCCCCGCACGCGCTTCAACGGGCCGGTGACGCCGCACCGCGTGATCGACGCGTTCTTCACGACGATCACCTCGGCCAAGGGCATCAAGTCCGCGGTCGCGGGCGCGACGATCAACGACGTCGTGCTCACGGTGTACGGCGGTGGCCTGCGTACCTATCTCACCGCGAAGGGCGAGCTGCCCGACACGTCGCTCGCTGGCGATGTGTCCGATCTCGCTGCGCTCAGCCGTCGAGGCGCGTGAGCGGTGGCAATCAGGTGTCGGCGATGGTCGTGCCGCTCGGCACCCACATCGCGGATCCGCTCGAACGGCTGAAGTCGGTGCAGGCGGCGAGCCACAGCTCGAAGGAGTTCGCCGAGGCTTCTGACGCCCGGTCGTTGTCGGAGCTGAGCCAGTTCATCCCCGGCGGGCTCGTCGGCATCGGCATGCGCTTCTCGTCGCGTTTCGCCCGCATCGCCCCGGCGATGGTGAACACGACGTGCACGAACGTGCCCGGCGCGCGCGAGCCGCTCTACTTCGCCGGAGCGAAGAACGTGTCGTCGTTCGGCGCCGGTCCGGTCGTCGACGGCATGGGCCTCATCAACGTGATCACGAGCTACTGCGACGAGCTCGTGCTCGCGTTCACCGCGTGCCGCGAGATGATGCCCGACCCCGCGTTCTACCGCGAGTGCCTGGCCGAGAGCCTGGGTCGCGCTGGAGGAAGCGACGGAGTAGCGGCGCTCAGTCGCCTCAGTCGCTCTGTCGTGGCCGTCGCATCGGCGCCGCTCGCGCAGTCATCGCCGAACTCGAACTCTTCCGCCGGCTTGCCGCCCGCGGGCCCGGGCGCGGCCCGCGTCCCGGTCGGCTTCACCAACCCGGCCCGCGTCACCGTGCGGTGGAAGTTCGCCGCGTCGAGCTCGGTCTCCCACACGGCCTCGAACACGTTGCGAAGGTTCTTCAGGGTGAACGTCGGCCCGACGAACGCGGTCGCGAGGCTCGTCGTTTCGAGGTCGCGCCTCGCGCGGTCGACCGCGTCGCGGACGATCTTGTCGTGATCGAAGGCGAGCTCGACGCTCGCCACCTAATACGTCGGCCACCGGAAACAGCGACGCCGACTCGGCGTCGGTGCCGGCGGCGAGCTCTCCGACGTCCCGCACGCACCGCGAGGAACCCGATGCTCACGACGTTCATGCGGGGGTCACGGCCGGGGTCGCCGTAGGCGCCGAACTCCGAGAGCAGGGTGGCCGCCTCGCACGCCCGTCTCCTCGTGCAGCTCACGTGCCGCCGCCTCGGCCAGCGTCTCGTCCGGACGCTTGAACCCGCCCGGCAGACGCCCACGCCCCCTTGTAGGGGTCGTCACGGCGCCGCACCAAGAGCACCTGCAGCTCGTCGTCCACGATCGTGAGGATCACCACGTCGACGGTCACGGCGAACTGCGGGTATGTCGCTCGCGGTCGTAGCCCTTCGGCGCCTTGTGGCCCGGCCGGCGCTTCGCGGTCACAGCCCCACCTTAGGAGGAAAGAGTCAATCTGAGAAGAACCTAGTTATAGTCTGCTAGACTAAATCCCCCGCCACACGGAAAGCCGAGGGCAGCCATGACCGATGACCTGTTCGCCGAACTCGATCGAGCCCTCGGGCCCGGTCGCCATCATGAGCCTCCAGACCCGCGGGCTCCTGCCCGACCCGGGCGACTCGATCGCCGAAGTCCTGCCTGCTCGCGACGAGCTCCTCGACCGGGTCCGAGGCGCGTTGCTCGGCGCGGCGGTCGGCAGCGCCCTGGGCCGCCTCAGTGAGCAGAAGCAGCGCCGTCGCGGCGCCGCGCAGGCGATCGACGCTCGGCAGCTTGCCCGCAAGACCCTCACCGGCGACGCGGCGAAGGTCCGCTCCGGCATGCAACAGCTCATGATCTCGACGCAAGCGATGCTCGAGGCCGGGCGTCGGCGCCGCGCCACTCGTCAGCGACCGCCTCGTCCAGCGCATCCGCGGGTTGCGAGTCACGGGCCCGGCAACCGCAGCAACAGTCGATCGGCGAAAGTCAGGGCTTCCGTGGTTCGAGGCGGGAACCGGCTCGTTCGGTGACGGTGCGATCTGTCGCGCCGTTGCCGCCGGGCTTGTCTTCGCCAACGACCCGGTCCGTCGTCCTGTGCTCGCCGGCATCGACGCCGCGGTCACCCACGCCACGCCCGCCGCCGTCGAAGGCGCGGTCACGGTGGCGAACGCGATTGCTGGGCTGGTGCGTCGGGATGACACGCCGATCTCGATCGCAGTCATTCCCGAGGACACCGATGTCGTCGCGCTGCGCGCTGAGGCCAGCATCACGGTGGCCAAGGCGCTGTGGCAGCTCGAGCTGCATCCGGGCGATGCGGAGTCGGCGATCGCGACGGCAGCGTCGGTCCCTGGCAGCCCCGACACCTTCGCGGCTCTCACCGGAGCGCTCGTCGGCGCGGCGTGGGGAGCGAGCGCGCTGCCCGCAGCGTTGGATCGCCGGAGTCGAACACGCCGCTGAGCTCGATGCGCTCGCCGCGCGCATCGTCGGACAGCTCATCGGCGATGCCGCCGAGCCGACGGGCGTCGCCCGCATCTGGTTTCTCCTCGACCGTTCAGGCTCGATGGAGCTCGATCAGCGAGGCTGTCGTCGGCGGCTGCAACCTGTTCTTCTCCGAGCAGCGGGCCGTGAGCGGCGAGGCGACCGTCACCTTCGTGCAGTTCGACGATCGAGGATCCGCATGAGGTGGTGCTCGACAACGTCGCAGGTCGCGTCCGTCGTGCCGTTGGGTGCGCACGAGTTCCAGCCGCGTGGCAACACTCCGCTGCTCGACGCAACCGCACTGCTGCTCGACCGCGCCGAGCGCGTGGGGGCGGCGCCCACCGACAATCTCGTCGTCGTGTTCACCGACGGCCAGGAGAACGCCAGCCGTCGCTGGACGAGGGAGACGCCTCTTCCGCCGGATCAGCGAGCTGCAGGACAAGGGCTGGACGTTCGTCTTCCTCGGCGCCAACCAGGACAGCTACGCCGAGGGCGGCAGGCTCGGCTTCTCGTCCGGAAGCACGTCGAACTTCAAGGCGGATCGCGTCGGTGTTGCAGGCGGCGTTCAGCGGGCTGAACCGGGCCGCGGGCGAGTGGCGGGGCAAGGCGAGCCGGGCCCGGCTCGCCGACCGCGAGCGCTTCTGGGGCGACCGCAAGGAGGCCGAGGAGGAGCTCGACGACTGACCGCCAAGCGGGAATGTCACACCCTCGCGGTACAAGGAGGGTGGAGGAGGAGGGCGATATGGCGATGACCCGGCCGGCGAGGGCGCTGCACCTCGTCGACATCGACAACCTGTTGGGCGATCCGGCGACCTGTGACGAGCTCGAGATCGGCTGGACGATCTCCGCGTACAAGCACGCGGCCTCGTTCGTCGAGGGCGATCACGTCGTCGTCGCCACGAGCCCATTTGGGCGTCACGCGCTCGCGATCGGCACCGCGTGGCCGGGGGCCCGCCACATCTGGAGGAAGGGCAAGGACGGCGCCGACCTGGCGCTGCTCGAGTCCGCCGCGTGGGCGGTGAAGACCGGCAACTTCGGCCGTGTCGTCATTGGCTCGGGCGATCACATCTTCGCCGACGCTCTCGAATGGTTCGCCGCGGTAGGTGTACCCGTCCAAGTCGTGTCCCGGCGGGAGTCGTGCGCCGGAATTCTCTGGCATCGGGCCGACATGCTGACGTTCCTCCTGGAGCGGGTGCCTGCGTGAGTCCAGCAAGGAGTGAACGAGTGAGCTACACGTGCGAGTGGTGCGGAACCGTCGCTACGTATCGCAACAACATCAAGACTCATCTTTGCGGGGCGGGTTCAGCGGGCGGGCATGAGCTCACGGACACCGAGGCGGAGAGCGTGATCTCGTCAATCGAGGGCGGCTTCGAGATCACCGTTGAGCCGCGAGCCATGCGACCGGGAGTTCGGCAGCGAAAGCCGCTGCCGAGGTGGTACTACCCCGACCGGTGATCTCGCGGCGGAGCGAACCGAGCTAGCACGGTCGAGTCGAGACGAGGTTCACTTCCATGCCCGGGGCTCGAGGAAGCCGTCGAGCTCGACATGTCCGGCGAGGTTGTCGATGAGTCCAACCATCGACGCGAACGCCACCTCGAGGGCCACCTCGAGGATGGCTTCGGTCGACAGCCCGGCCTCCTCGGCTCGGGCGACGGTCGCGTCCGACACGTTGCCCCGCTCGACTGCGATCTCGCGGGCGAGAGCATGTACCGCGGCGAACACGGACGACGACGGTGCGCGTCCCTCGCGCATAGCGCTGATCTCGCTCTCATCGACACCGAGGTTGGCGAGCATCGTCGAGTGAAAGGCGACGCCATAGCGATTGTCGACGGCGACGCCGACGGTGAGGCCCGTGAGCTCCCGCAGCACCGGGTCGAGCTTGGTCGCCGCGACGGCGCACCGTAGGGCGTTGAAGCCCGACAGCAGCGCCGGGGATGCGGCCGCGACCGCTGCCAGGTTCGGCACGAGACCGAGGTCGGCGGCGATGCTTTCGAGGACGGGACGACTCTCCGCGGGCGCCGTGTCCAACGTGTGGATGTCGAGCTGCATGCATGCTCCTTGAGGTGAGTGGCCGGCGGGTCCCGGCGATGTCGACCACTGTGCGGATCAATCCGACGCGTGACGATTCCCGGGCAGGGAAGTGGCTGCGAACCGGTCGAGCCATAGCGTGATCGGGGTGTCCTCGGTCGCAACCGTCCGCACCTCATCCCTCGGTGACCTTCTGCGCCAGTGGCGAGCGGTGCGCCGCAAGAGTCAGCTCGACCTGGCCGTGGAAGCGGCGACCACTCCCCGCTACGTGAGCTTCGTCGAGACCGGCCGCTCGCAGCCGAGCCGCGAGATGGTCGTCCGGCTCGCCCGCGCTCTCGAGGTTCCGCTACGCGAGCGCAACGAGCTCCTGCTCGCGGCTGGGTACGCCCCGCTCTACTCGCGCGAGCCGCTCACCAGCCCTTCGCTCGCCGCCGTCGACCGCGCTCTCTCCTCGATGCTCGACCACCACGAGCCCTTTCCCGCAGTGGTGATGAACCGGCGTTGGGATCTCGAGCGCGCCAACCAGGGCGCGGCGCTCCTCTTCGGCCGGCTGTTCGCGCCCGATCCCGTCCCTGACCGGGCCAACGTGCTGCAGCTCGTCATCGAGCCTGGTCCGATTCGCGATCACATCACCAACTGGAAGGCGGTGGTGCCCGGTCTCCTCGAGCGCGCACGACGTGAGGCCGTCGAAGGCGTGCTGGACCCCGACGCAATCGAGCTCGTTGCCGCGCTCCGAGCGCGCGATGACGTACGTGATGTCCTCGACGCGGACTCGACCGCTTCCGCCGGCCCGGTGATCGACCTGCGTTTCGACCTGGACGGAGTCGAGCTGTCGTTCTTCTCTGTCGTCTCGACGATCGGTACACCGATCGACGTCACGGCTCAGGAGCTGCGCGTCGAGATGTTCTTTCCCGCCGACGATGAGACGCGTGAGCGATGGCTCGCGGTCAGCTGATGCGGGTGGCGTGGCCTTCCCAGTAGCGGTCGCGCAGCAGCCGCTTGTAGAGCTTGCCCGTCGGTAGGCGCGGCAGCTCGGCCTCGAAGTCGATCGTGCGCGGGCACTTGAAGTGGGCGAGGTTCTCGCGGCAGAACGCGATGAGCTCACGCTCGAGCTCGGGCCCGGCCTCGATGCCCTCCATCGGCTGCACGACCGCCTTCACCTCCTCGCCGAGGTCCTCGTTCGGCACGCCGATCACCGCGGCGTCCATCACCTTCGGGTGGGTGATGAGGAGGTTCTCGGTCTCCTGCGGGTAGATGTTCACGCCGCCCGAGATGATCATGTACGTCTTGCGGTCGGTGAGGTACAGGTAGCCGTCCTCGTCGAGGTAGCCGACGTCGCCGACCGTGCTCGCGTCGCCCGTCTCGTTGCGCGACTCGGCCGTCTTGTCGGGCGCGTGGAAGTACTCGAAGTTCGTCGCGCCCTTGAACCACACGGTGCCCGGCGTGCCCGTCGGGCTGCGGGTTGCCGTCGTCGTCGAGGATCAGGAGCTCGCCGAGGATGCACTTGCCGACGGTGCCCGGGATGCGCGAGCCACTCCTCGGAAGTGCAGAACGTGAAGCCGTTCGCCTCGGTCGCGCCGTAGTACTCGATGATCATCGGGCCGAACCACTCGATCATCTGCTGCTTCACCGGCACCGGGCACGGCGCCGCCGCGTGGATGATGCACTCGAGCGACGAGAGGTCGGCGGCGGCCCGCACGTCATCCGGCAGCTTGAGCAGCCGCGAGAACATCGTCGGCACCATCTGCGAGTGCGTGATGCGGTGGTCGCGCGACGAGATCGAGGAACTGCGCCGGATCGAACTTCTCCATGATCACCGCACGTGCCACCGATCCGCATCGTGCGCCGACACGCTCGCCTGCGGCGCGGAGTGATAGAGCGGCGCGGGCGACAGGTAGATCTGTCCCTCGCGGAACCGGAACATCGCCTGCACGAACCCCATGATCGCGAGCGCCGCGTCGGGCGCCACGTCGGGCAGCGGACGCAGGATCCCCTTCGGTTGCCCGGTCGTGCCCGAGGAGTAGAGCATCGCCGCGCCCAGCTGCTCGTCGTCGATCGGCGTCGTCGGGAACTCGGCCATCGCCGCGCTCAGGCTCTCGAACGGCGCATCGGCGCTATCGACGTCGGCCATCAGCCACCGCTCGACGTTCGGGCACAGCTCGGGCAGCTGCATCGCCACCTCGCGCTTCGCCGCCGACGTCACCACGATGCGCGACTCGCTGTCGTTGATGATGTACGCCGACCTCGTCGGGCGCGAGATAGGAGTTGATGCACGTGTAGTAGAGGCCGCTGCGCTCGGCGCCGCCCTCGCACTCGAGCATGCGCGGGTTGTTCTCGAAGAAGAGCGACACGTGGTCGAGGCGCTTCAACCCCTGTGCGCGGTAGAGGTGGGCCATCTGGTTGGCCCGGTCCTCGAACTGGCGGTAGGTCACGACCTCGCCGCTGGTCGCCATGATGAGCAGCGGATCATCCGCTCGCGTCTTGAGGTACTCCCCGACGTACATGGCGCCGAAGTTATCCCGCGACCCGGCGAGCGAACCCGCCACGTCGATTCGACCCCTGAAGTACGTTGCCGCCGGTCAGGGAAAGAGAGCCATGAAGCCAGCCGATCTCCATCCGCTCGTCGAGGCGGGAGTGAATTCGAAGGACGTCGACGCACTGGTCGCGCTCTACGAACCTGACGCGTGCTTTGTGCGACTCGACGGCACAGTCGCGGTCGGAACGGACGAGATCCGGGTGGAGTGGGAGGCGATGCTCTCGCTGGACTCACGAGTGACCCTGACGACCCGGTTCGCCGTCGAGATGGGCGATCTCGCTCTGCTGGCAATTACTGGTGCACAGACGGTGACACGCCCTTCGCCTCGGGCACCGCGGAGGTGGCCCGACGGCAGCCCGACGGACGGTGGCTCTACGTCATCGACAACCCGCTCGGCGCTCCGGTCGACTTGCCAGCTCCCTAGGACCTCAGACCCTGCGCCCGAGGTAGGCCGCGAGCCGGTCTGCCGCGGTGGCGGTCGACGGCGCCGACCGTTGCTCGTCGAACATCTCGGGCCCTCGACGTTTTCCTACGTCGACGTAGTCGTGAGCGAACCGCATCACGAGCTCGGCCATCTCCGGGTCGAGGTCGGTGCTCTGGCCCGTCGCCTTGGCGACATCCCACGCGTGCACGAAGTGGTCGCCCATGAACATTGCCGCGACTGCCGAACCGGTCGCCTCGCCCCACGGCATGAGCATCGTGAGCTCGACGAGGGAAGGATCCGCTCGATACACCGCGACGGCCGCCGCAGACTCGATCGCATACGTCTCAACGGGATCGAGGCCGCGCAGATGATCGACGTAGAAGTTCACGCCGTGGCCGTGGCCGGACAGGCAGACCGACACCATCTTCGCCCCGCCGACCATGTGGTTCACGACGTCGCGCACCGTCCATCCTTCGCATGGTGAGGGCGCGGTCCACTGATCTGGCCTGACCTCCCGCAGCACCGATGACGCGGTCGCGAACGCTCGCTCCATCTGATCGACGACGTCCACGAGGCGAACCTACCGAAGGGTGGAAGGCGCGGGAGCCGACGGCGGAGGCCCAGCGGACCTCGGCCGCCAGCTGACGGCAACACCAACTACGCGGGCTGCTTCACGAGCCGCAGATAGGGCTTCACGGCCTTCCAGCCTTCGGGGAACCGCTCGCGGGCCTCTTCGTCCGACACCGCGGGCGAGAAACGGGCCGATTTTGGCCCGCTTCTTACCGAAGAACGCGGCGGTCTCGGTGTGGGCGGCTTCCGCGGGTCAGATCGAGTCGGCGCCTTTCACGGCGATGTCCATGTCGGACTTCAGGCCGAGCAGCTGATCGAGGAGCTTCGCCGTCGCGCGGCGTGATCTCGCGGAGGCCCTGAAGGTTCAGCACGTCCACGTGGCCGAGGCGGTTCACCTTCGCGGCGACGACGTCGCCGTCGGGGCCGACGAACTCGAGCTCGTCGAGGCGAGCGTCCGGCACGAATGCGTCGAGACGGCGGGGGGTGCCCGAGCCGGGCCGGGCCACGACGTGGTCGGTGCCCTCCCAGACATGACGTCCGAACAGCTCGTCGGCCCGCTTCTGCGTGACCACGTCCTCGACGTCGAGGCGGCCGATCACCCGCAGCCGTCCGCCGAGCACCGAGATCACGTACATCCGATCGCCGCTCTTCACGCCCCGCTGGCGGAACACGCTCGATGCCGAGTGGCCCACGAAGGTCCCCTCGCCGTCCTCGGCCCGCTCCCTCTTCCAGTAGTGGGCCCACATCTTCACGGCCTGATTGTGCCGCCTGGTGAGGCCGCGCCAGTACCTTTCGGCCGTGGCCACGGTGGTCGGCGCGAAACGACGAGCGCGGCGGGCATTTCACAAGCTGCTCGGCCACGAGCGCAGAGACGAGCTCAGCGGTCGTGCCGGTCAGTCGAACGCGCCCCGCTTCGACTCGCTCGTATCACAGGCCTGCACTGCTGCCCAGATCGACGACGCCAAGTTTGTGGAGTGGTGCGAGCGCATCCAGAGCCCCGTGCTGATGCACCGCAAGCTGTGGGAGTGGTGCTACATCCTCGAAGCGCTCGAGTCGCGGAGAATGATCGCGGACGGCGCGCGAGGCATCGGGTTCGGCGTTGGGCACGAACCGATCGCGTCCTACCTCGTGAGCCGCGGATGCCGAGTGACCGTGACGGACCTGCCCGCTGGCTCGAGCGACGCCGACCACTGGGATGGCGCGTCGCAGTGGGCCGACGACCTCGCCGCGGCGTGCGACGAGCGGCTGTGCACTCCGGAGAAGTTCGCGGCGAACGCCGAGTTCCGGCCGGTCGACATGCGCGACATCCCCGCCGACTTGGGCGGCTTCGACTTCAGCTGGTCGTCGTGCGCGTTCGAGCATCTGGGCACGCTCGACGCGGGGTTGCAGTTCGTCGAGCGCCAGATGGACCTCTTGCGACCGGGCGGGATTGCCGTCCACACGACGGAGTTCAACGTGTGCTGCAACCTCGCCACGGTCGTCGAGGGTGAGACCGTCGTCTACCGTCGACGCGACCTCGAGACGCTGCGGCGCCGCCTCGCCGCAGACGGTCACGAGATGACGCTGAACTTCGGGCTCGGAAACCGGGCCGAGGACCGCCACGTCGACACCGAACCATGGAGCAACGTCCACCTCAACCGGCGGATCGGGGGCTACATCGTCACGTCGTTCGGGATCATGGTGAGAAAGGCCGGTGAGAAAGGCCGTGCAATGATCCCCGGGTGACGGTGATTCTGCGCGACCTGCCCGCGGGGCGCGGGGCGTGCTCCCGTCGCAGCTCATCCGCAGTGCGATCGACCTCGGGTACGTCGAGGCCGACGGCGGGAAGATCCCCGACGATCGGGTCCAGCCGGCGAGCCTGGATCTTCGGCTCGGCACGCGGGCGTATCGCCTGCGGTGCAGCTTCCTGCCGGGGGCCGAGGCCGTCGAGCGCAAGATGCGTCCGCTTGTGATCGACGAGCTCGACCTGCGCGATGGCGCGGTGCTCGAGCCGAACCGCCCGTATCTGATCCCGCTGATGGAACGCCTCGCGCTGCCCGAAGGCATGCGGGGCAAGACCAACCCGAAGAGCTCGACCGGACGCCTCGATGTGTTCACCCGCGTCGTCACCGACCGCAGCTATCGCTTCGACGAGATCGCCGACGGCTACAACGGCCGCCTCTACCTCGAGGTCGTTCCTCTGTCCTTCGCGGTCGCGGTCGAGGAAGGACTGTCGCTCAACCAGCTGCGACTCGTCGTCGGGCGAGCGCCGCTCACCGACGCGGAGCTGCTCGAGGAGCACCGGGCGAACCCGCTGCTCTTCCGCAACGGGCAGGCCGTCGCGCCGCACGACCTCGCGCTCGCGGACGGCCTCTTCCTGAGCCTCGACCTGCGCGGCGACAAGCGCGCCAACGTCGGGTATCGGGCCAAGCTCAACACTCCTGGCCTCGACATGGCCTCGGTCGGCACGCACCGGGTCGACGACTACTGGGAAAGGGTGACGAGCGAGGAGCGAGCCCGGATCGTCCTCGACCCCGAGCGCTTCTACCTGTTGCTGTCGGAGGAGAGCGTGCGCGTGCCACCCGGCCTGGCCGCCGAGATGACTGCGTTCGACCCGACGAGCGGGGAGCTGCGCACGCACTACGCGGGTTTCTTCGACCCTGGGTTCGGCTACTCGCGTGACGGCCAGCTGCATGGCACGCGTGCGGCGCTCGAGGTCCGCGCGCACGACGTGCCGTTCATGATCGAGCAGGGGCAGGGCGTGTGCAAGCTCACGTTCGAACGCATGCTCGCGGAGCCCGACGAGCTCTACGGCGACGACGTCGGCTCGAACTACCAGGGACAGGCCCAGACTCTGAGCAAGCACTTCCGCGTGACGAAGTCACTCGCCGCAGAGCCACCGCAGATGGAGCTCTTCAGCGGCGATTCCTGAGTGACGGTACGGTCGGCCCATGACCACGATGATCGGTCCGCTCCGCCGGGCGACCTTGATCGCGGCGAACCGAACGGCCATCGCGTGCGGCGACATCGAGCTCACCTACGCCGAGACATTCGACCGGTGTCGGCGCCTCGCGGGCGGGTTGCGAGGGCTCGGTCTCGGCGACGGCGACCGGGTCGCTGTGGTCGGCCCGAACTGCCATCGCTACGTCGAGCTGTACCAATCGGTGCCCGGTTCGGGCCTGGCCCTCGTCCCGCTGAACCAGCGCCACACCGACGCCGAGCTCAACTACACGCTCGAGGATTCGCAGGCGCAGGTGCTGTTCACCAACCGAGTGATCGAGGATCTCCCCGCGTGCGTGAAGCACGTGATCGACCTCGAGGACGGCTACGAGAAGCTGCTCGCGAACGCCGATCCGGCCGAGTTCCCCGCCGACCTGCCAGACACGACGGTGGCCGGCCTCTTCTACACGGGCGGCACGACCGGTGCGGCGAAGGGCGTGATGCTCACGCATCGCAACCTCGTGCACAACGCCCTGCACTTCCAATCCTTCGCGCGGTTCCGGCCCGACATGACCTGGCTCATCGTGGCACCGATCTTCCACGCGGCGGGCTCGATTGCCGTGCTTCCCACCGTGTGGGCGGGCGGCAAGCAGGTCGTGTTGCCGGCGTTCGATCCGGTGGCCGCGCTCGATCTGATCGAGCGCCATGGCGTGACCGCGACGCTCGTCGTGCCGACGATGCTCGCCGCGATCAACGAGGAGCAGCTCGCGCGCCCCCGCGAGGTCGCGAGCGTGCGGGTGATCTTCCACGGTGGCTCGCCCATCGCGACCGAGACACTGCGCCGCGCTCACGCGGCCTTCCCCGACACCGAGCTGGCCGAGATGTACGGCACCACGGAGACCGCACCGATCGCGACGACATTTCCGAACGAGGAGCGCTGGCTCGACTCGCCGCGCTCCCGGTCGTGCGGACAACCCGCGGTCGGTGTCGAGATCACGATCCTCGACTCATCGGGCGCTCCGGTGCAGACCGGCCAGGTCGGCGAGGTCGCGATCCGGGGCGAGAACGTGATGATCGGCTACTGGAACAAGCCCGAGCAGACTGCCGCCGCGCTCGTCGACGGGTGGTACCGCAGCGGCGACCTCGGCTACCTCGACGACGAGGGCTACGTGTTCCTCGTCGACCGGGCGAAGGACATGATCGTCACCGGCGGCGAGAACGTGTACTCGACCGAGGTCGAGGACATCCTCTACCGGCATCCCGCGGTGCTCGAGGCGGCCGTGTTCGGCGTGCCCGACCCGCGGTGGGGCGAGGCGGTCTACGCGGTCGTGATCCCTCGCAGCGAGGTCACGTCCGAGGAGCTCATCGCGCATTGCAAAGAGGCAATCGCCAGCTACAAGGTGCCCAAGCAGATCGAGCTGCGCACCGATCCGTTGCCCAAGTCGGGCGCAGGCAAGGTGCTGAAGCGCGAGCTGCGCGAGCCGTACTGGGCGGGCACCGAATCGAGGGTTGCCGGCACGTGACCACCGATCTTCGGTCGGCTCGCGACGAGCATCTGCACGAGCACATCGACTCGCTCTACGCCGAGCTCACCGACGGGCTGCAGCGCTCGCTGCGCGTGACCGAGCTCGTCTACGAGGCCGCGGAGCGCTACCCCGGCCTCGTGCCGACGCGCGCCGCGATCGACGCCGAGCGCGAGCTGCCGCAGAAGCAGAAGGCCGGCCTCGAGATCGACCAAGGGGTGTTCGTCGCCCACGTGCTCGCGCGTCCCCAGATCGGCTTCCATCTGATGCACTCGATGTCGCAGCCGCGCTCGGAGGCGTTGGCTCGACAACCGGAGTTCGAGCGCACCGGGCATGTCGATCTCGGGCCGATCCTCGTGGAGCGAGACGGGAACATCGGGCGAGTCACGATCCAGAACCACGCGTTCCTGAACTCCGAGGACGACGTCTCGACGGCGATGTTCGAGGTCGCTGTCGATCTGGTGCTGCTCGACGACGCGATCGAGGTCGGGGTCGTGCGAGGCGCGCCGGCGACCCATCCGAAGTACGAGGGTCGCCGCATCTTCGGGTCGGGCATCAACCTCACGCACCTGTACTACGGGAAGATCTCGTTGGTCGAGTTCATGATCGAACGCGAGCTCGGCGGCGTCAGCAAGATGTATCGAGGCCACAGTGTCGGGGCGTTCGACTCGACCGAGCTCGAGCAGCGCCGCGAGAAGCCGTGGATCGCCGCGGTCGACACGTTCGCGATCGGCGGGGCGTGCCAGTGGCTGCTCGTGATGGACCGCGTGATCGCCGAGGCCGGCTCGTACTTCAACCTGCCGGCCCGCAAGGAGGGGATCATCCCCGGGTCCGCCAACCTGCGGTTGCCCCGCTTCGTGGGGGAGGGCCTCACGCGAGAGGCGATCTTCTTCAACCATGTGTTCCGGGCCGAGAGCCCCGAGGGGCGGATGATCGCGGGCGAGGTCGTACCCGAGCGCGACGTGAGCGCCGCCGTCGATCGCACCGCGGAGGAGCTCACGAGTGCAGGGATGACGAGCCTGCTCGCCAACCGCAAGGCGATGCGGGTCGGCGCACGAGCCGCTCGACGTGTTCCGCCGCTACATGGCGAACTACGTGCGCGAGCAGGCCTACTGCCTCTACAGCCCGGCGCTCATCGACAACCTCGAGCGGAACTGGGACGCCAAGCGCAGGAACGCTGTGACCACGACCGTCGGCCAGGCGACGCACGCCCTGATGCGCGCGCTCGGCATGACCACGATCTTCGGCAACCCCGGGCTCGACCGAGCTGCGCTTCTTCAAGGACGCGCCCGCCCGACTTTCGCTACGTGCTGGCGCTGCAGGAGTCGTCGGTGGTCGCGATGGCGGACGGCTTCGCGCAGGCGAGCCGCAACGCCGCGTTCGTCAACCTGCACTCCGCGGTCGGTGTCGGCCACGCGATGGGGAGCATCTTCACGGCGACGCGCAACCAGACGCCGCATCGTGATCACCGCGGGCCAGCAGTCGCGCGAGCTCCTCGTCGGCGAGCCGTTCCTGTTCTCCGAACAGGCCACCGAGCTGCCGCGGCCGTACGTGAAGTGGGCGGTCGAGCCGGCCCGGGCCGCGGACGTGCCCGCCGCGATCGCCCGCGCGTACCACGTGGCGATGCAGCCGCCCTGCGGACCGACGTTCGTGTCGATCCCCGAGGACGACTGGGATGCTCCCGGCGAGCCGTGTCGCGCCCCGTGACGTCGCACAGCGAGTACGTCGGCGACCCCGTCGGGTTGGCGGCCGCCGCGGCCGCGTTGAACCGGAGCACTCGGCCGGCGCTCGTGGTCGGCGCGGGCGTCGATCGCGACGGCGCGTGGGACCTGACCGTCGAGCTGGCCGAGCGCACCGGCGCCGCGGTGTGGGTGAGCCCGCTCAGTCGGGCCGGTGCAGCTTCCCCGAGGACCATCCCGCGTTCGCCGGCTTCCTCACCCCGGCGCGGCGACAGCTCGCGAAGCAGCTCGGCGGCGCACGACGTCGTCGTCGTGCTCGGCGCGCCCGTCTTCACCTACCACGTGCGCAGCCGACGGACCGTTCGTCGCCGAGCGGCACCGCGCTGTTCCAGCTCATCGACGATCCCGACGCCGCGGCGTTTGCGCCGGTCGGCACCGCAGTGCTCACGACGTTGCGGTGTCGGGCTCACCGAGCTGCTGCGTCTGATCGCGCCCGGCGGAGCGGGCGCCGGCCGCTGGCCGAACGCCGCGCGCCGACGCCGCCGGCGAGCGACCCGATGTCGGGTGCCTTCGTGCTGCACACCGATCGCGCGCCTGATGCCCGACGACGCCGTGATCGTCGAGGAGGCGCCGTCGCATCGCAACGCGATGCACGACCACCTGCCGATCCGCCGCAGCGGCGGCTTCTACGCGGGCGCGAGCGGAGGGCTCGGCTGGGCGCTGCCGGCCGCGGTGGGCGTCGTCCCTCGCGCGAGCAGAGCCGGCGGGTCATCTGCCTCCTCGGCGACGGGTCGAGCCTCTACTCGATCCAGGCGCTGTGGACTGCCGCCGAGCATCGGCTGCCGATCACGTTCGTGATCCTCAACAACCGGGGGTACTCCGCGCTCAAGGCGTTCGGGTTGGCGATGGGAATCGAGACGTTGCCAGGGGTCAACCTTCCCGGCATCGACTTCGTGAATGTCGCGATCGGGTTCGGGTGCAGCGGCGAGCGCATCGAGGTCGCCGAGCGGCTCGAGCCCGCCCTGCGCGAGTCGTTCGAGACCGAGGGGCCGACCGTGCTCGACGTGTGGGTCGACGCGACCGTCGAGCGCCTTTACTGACCCGACGTCGGAGCGAGGGCGAGGAACGCTCGCGCCGCGGGTGACAACGGCGCATCCCGATGGATGAGCCCGAGCTCCCTCCAGAGCGCGGGACGGAGCCGGGCGACATGGCGCTCCCTGAGAGCGGGCAACCTCGGCCACGGGTGCAGTGACGACCGCCGCCCCCGCGCCAGCGAGCACGAGGGGCACGACGGCGTCACGCTGATCGGTCTCGACGGCGAGCTGCGGCGTCACCCCGGCGTCCGCGAACGCGGCGTCGAGCGTGTCGCGGGTCGACGTGCCGACGGGCAACGTCACGAGGGCATGGCGCGCCAGGCGAGCCAGATCGAGCCGGGCCCGGGTCTCGGTGCCCGGCGGGAGGATGGCCACGAGCTCCTGACGGCCCAGTGAGATCGTGCGCAGGCGCTCGCCGCGCGCCGGCAGCTCGGTGATGCCGAGCTCACTGTCGCCGGAGCGGACCCGGTCGATCAGAGCGCGAGTGCCCTCGGGATGCGCGAGCCGCACGGTGACCGCCGGATGGGCGGCACGGAACGCGCCCGACCATTGGGGTCACCGGGTCCACCGCCAGGGTGGGGAGCGCGACGAGGTCGAGGTGCCCCGCGACGACGCCCGCCACCTCGTCGACCCCGGCTCGCATGACGTCGAGCGCCCGGAGCACCTCTCGGGCGGCGGGCACGAACGCCTCGCCTGCCGCGGTGAGCGACGTCCGCCGCCCGACCCGGCGGAACAGCTCGACTCCCAGCTCGCGTTCGAGTGTGCCGACGGCGTGCGAAAGCGACGGTTGGGCGACGAAGCACGCCGCGGCCGCGGCCGTGAACGTGCCGTGGTCGGCCACGGCCAATGCGTACCGGAGCTGGTGCAGTTCCATAGAGAAAGACTATGGGAAGGGGAGAATATCGGTCTTGGACCCATACCTTCGGGTCGTGGTCCCATGGCTTCGTGGAGTGGATCGCCATTGCGTTGATCGGAGCCGGAGTCGGCTTCCTCGGTGGCCTTTTCGGCAAGGGCGGCTCCGCGATCGCCACTCCGCTGCTCGCCGCGGTGGGTGTGCCGCCGATGGTCGCGGTCGCGGCTCCGCTGCCCGCCACCATCCCGGGCACGCTCGTCGCCTACCGCCGGTACCACCGGTGGGGCATCTCCGACCCGCAGGTCATTCGATGGAGCATCGCCTTCGGCGTGCCCGCCACCATCCTCGGCGCCTACGCCACACGGTGGATCGACGGCGGCGCGCTCATCAAGGTCACCGATGTCCTCCTCGTGCTCATCGGCCTCAAGGTGCTGCTCCGCCCCGAGGACAACGAGGTCGTGCGCGACGACATCGATCACCGCCGCCTGCGCATGGCCGGCGTCGCGGTCGCGGTCGGGTTGTGCGCCGGGCTGCTCGCGAACTCGGGCGGCTTCTTGCTCGTGCCGCTCTACCTCGCCGCCTTGAAGCTGCCGATCAAGACCGCCCTCTCGTGCTCCCTGGCGACCGCGGCCGCGCTCGCGATCCCGGGCACGCTCGTGCACGCGGCACTCGGCCACATCGACTGGACGGTGACGCTCGTATTCGGCGCGGCGTCGGTGCCGCTGTCGAGCCTCGGAGCCCGGACCGCGCTGCGCATGCACTCGGCGAGCCTCGAGCGTCTGTTCGGGGCGGGGCTTCTCGTGCTCGGCGCCACGCTCCTCGTCATCCCCTGATCAGATCGGGAGACCCACGTAGTTCTCGGCCATGAGCCGTTGCGCGGTGTCGGACCGGGCGAGGTTCTGCAGCTCGGCCTCCTGCATCTTCAATCCGAACTCCCCGGTGTCGGGGAAGCGGTGCAGCTGCGTCGTCATCCACCACGAAAAGCGGACCGCCTGCCACACGCGGCGGAGAGCCCGCTGCGAGTAGGTGTCGATGCCGGTCGTGGATCGACCCGACAACGCGTCGTCGAGGCCTTCGAACAGGTAGTGCACGTCGGAGAACGCGAGGTTGAGGCCCTTCGCTCCCGTGGGTGGGACGATGTGGCCCGAATCTCCAGCGAGGAAGAGGCGTCCGTAGCGGAGAGGTTCAGCGACGAAGCTGCGGAGGGGTGCGATCGACTTCTCGATCGACGGCCCGGTGACGAGCGTGCCGGCGACATCGGAGGGGAGACGGGCTCGGAGCTCGTCCCAGAAGCGCTCGTCGGGCCAGTCATCCACGGAGTCGTCGAGAGGGCACTGCACGTAGTAGCGGCTCAGCATCGAGTGGCGCATCGAGCAGAGCGCGAAGCCCCGTTCGGAATGCGCGTAGATCAGCTCGTCGTCGATGGGCGGTGTCTCGGAGAGCACGCCGAGCCATCCGAACGGGTACTCGCGCTCGTACTCGCGCAGCAGGTCGCTCGGGATCGTGGGACGGCTCACGCCGTGGTAGCCGTCGCACCCCGCGATGTAGTCGCAGTCGATGCGATGGGTCGCGCCGTCCTTGGAGTAGGTGACGTACGGCGAGTCGGTCGCCACGTCGAACGGAGTGACGGCGTCGGCCTCGTCGATGATCACCGCGCCCTCGGCGTCGAGCGCGTTGTAGAGGTCCTTCGTCACCTCGGTCTGTCCGTAGATCATCACGGACTTGCCGGTCTGGCCTTTGAAGTCGACACGGAGCAGCTGGCCCATGAACGAGATGCCGACACCGTCGTGGACGAATCCCTCGCGCATCATCCGATCGCCGAGACCGGCGTCGCGGAGCATGTCGACCGAGCCCCACTCGAGGACGCCCGCCCGGATGCGGGCCATCACGTACTCCCGCGACTGACGCTCGAGGATGATCGCGTCGTGGCCGGCGCGGTGCAGCCGGTGCGCGAGCATCAGCCCCGCCGGCCCGCCCCCGATGACCACGACTTGCGTGCGGGTCATGTGAGGAAGCCGAGCAACGCTTCTGTGAACTCAGGCTCTCGTTCGATGTTGCTGAGGTGGCCAGCGTCGAGCAGCTTCAGCTCGCTCGCCGCGATCTGCTCGTGCAGGAACTCGGATTGCTCCGGCGGTGTCGCGATGTCGCCGGTGCCGCCGATCACGAGTGTGCGCGTCGTGACGGCGCGCACCTCGCTGCGTAGGTCGGCGCCTCGGATGGCCGCGCAGCATCCGGCATAGCCGCGAGCGTCGGTCTCGAGCAGCCAGTCTCGGGCCCGCGCGATGTCGTCGGGATGGCTCGTGATGAAGTCAGGCGTGAACCAGCGCTCGATCACCGCGTCGACGAGTGCCGGCATCCCTTGTGTGCGCGCGACCTCGATGCGCTCGTTCCATCGCTCGATCTCGCTGATCTTGGCGCCGGTGTTGCACAGGGTGAGCGAGCGGAGGCGCGCGGAGGCGTTGAGGCCGAGCCACTGTCCGATCAGCCCTCCGATCGACAGTCCGCAGTAGTGAAACGCGTCCAGCGAGAGCGCATCCGCGACATCGACGACATCGCGCCCGAGCTGCTCGAGGGTGTAATCGCCGTCGGGTACCTCGCTGCGACCGTGCCCGCGGATGTCGACCGCGACCACCCGGAAGCTCGGGCTGAGCGCGGCAACCTGCGCTTGCCACATGCGCCGATCACATCCCAGCGAGTGCACGAGGATCACAGCCGGCGCGTCGCGCCCGCCCACGTCGTCATGGGCGAGGGTCATCCGGCTTCCTTCATCACGGTCAGCGACGAGAGCGCGTCGCCGGCAGCCTCGAGCGCCGCGGCTGCCGTCATGAAGACCAATGGGACGGCGAACCACTCCGCATGCCACGACCCCAAGCCCGCGCTCGAGCTCGTGGGGCTTGCCCGACGTCACGATCGCCGTGACACCGACGCACGCTTCGGCGGCGGCCATCGCTCGCATGGCGTCGATCGGGTTCTGCTTGCCGGCCGCCGCGGTCGACCCGCCGGCGCGCATCGTCACCTCGCCGAACGAAGCGAGCAACGCGAGGTCGCCCGCCACCTTCTCGGCCCATCGTGCGCAGTCGACCGCGAGTCGAACCAGAGTCGACGACAGGGGATCGGTCCGTGTGCCACGCGCCGGGCGCGGCGTCGAGGGCGAGGCGCTGCGCGACGGCGTCGCACACCGCATCGCTCAGACCGGCGCGATCACCGATGAGCCCGCCGAGCTGCACCGGGAAGCGGGCGTTGTCACGCGCGTTCGATGAGCGCGGTCGAGCGGTGTGAGCCACCGGCCGGCGCGAAAGCCGAACGTCGTCTCGCTCGCCGGTTGCAGGAACGAGCGGGCCTGCGTGGGTCGATCGCCGTACCGCTCGATGGCCGCTCGGAGCGCGTCACTGCTGCGTGCGGCGAGATTCGACAGCTCAGTCACCGCCGCTCGAGCCAGGATCATCGCCGAGGAGTCGACGACGTCCTGCGTCGTGAGGCGGTGATGGAGGTGGGGCGCGGCCGACTCGTCGAGACGCGATCGAACTGCATCGAGCAGCGGGAGCACCGGCGTCCCTGCCGTCCAGCCCTCGGCGAGGATGTCGGGGCTCACAGGTGCGAGGCATGCCTCGACGATCGCTTCCGCCGCCGGTCGGGGGATGTCTCCCGCCTCGGCCTGCGACACGGCGACCGCCGACTCGACTGCGAGCATTGCTGCGACGCGGGAGTCGGCGCTCCAGATCGTGTCCATCGAGTCGGTCGAGAAGCCGGGGTAGATGCTCATCGTCAGACGTCGAAGAAAACGGTCTCGTCGTCGCCCTGGTAGCGGATGTCGAAGCGATACGTCGCGACGGAACCGTCGCCGTCCTCCACCTTTTCGGCGATGAGGGTGCCGCGGCGGTCGGCGGGCACCGTGGCGAGCACTGGGTCGGTCGCGTTCGCGTCGGCCTCGTCGGAGAAGTACGACGCGGGTGTAGGTCGGGTCGAGCATGCCGCGGGCTTGGATGATCAGCGAGAGGTGCGGCGCTTGCAGCCCGCCGTTCGGGTGGGGGACCGGACCGGGCTTGATGGTGAGGAACGAGTACGCGCCGGTCTTGAAGTCGCTCGGGCAGCGCCCGAAGCCGGTGAACGCAGGGTCGAGGGGCACGTCGTCGCGATCGTCAGCGGGATGTTGGTAGCGACCGGCCGCGTTCGCCTGCCACAGCTCGATGAGCGCGTCCTCGATGTGCTTGCGATCACCGTCGTACACGAAGCCCTCGACCCGGATGCGCTCGCCGGCGGTCTCGGGCGTGGTGAGGACGTTCTCGCCCTCGCCGCCGATCCGCATCGTGAAATACGGGCCGACGGTCTGTGACGGCGTGGGGCCGCTCATGATTCTGGGGTGGCGAGCGGTCCCCGGAGCACGATGTCCCAGCGGTAGCCGAGCGCCCAGTTCGGCGTCGTGATCTCGTGGTCGTAGGTGGAGACCAGTCGGTCACGTGCGTGCGGGGGCACGGCCTGAAAGATCGGGTCGAACTCGAACAGCGGGTCGTCGGGGAAGTACATCTGCGTCACGAGCCGAGTCGTGAGGGCCGGTCCCATCAACGAGAAGTGGATGTGGGCGGGACGCCAAGCGTTGTGATGGTTCCCCCACGGATAGGGCCCCGGCTTCACGGTGAGGAACCGGTACTCGCCGTCTGCGTTCGTGCGGCACTGCCCGACGCCGAGGAAGTTCGGGTCGAGCGGGGCGGGGAAGTCGACCTCGCGCCAGTGCATATAGCGACCGCACGAGTTCGCTTGCCAGATCTCGATCAGCGCGTCGGGGACCGGCGCGCCGGTCTCGTCGAGCACGCGCCCGGTGATGATCGAGCGTTGCCCGATCGCCTCGCCGCCGGTGCCCGCGTTCGTCGTGAGGTCAGCGTCGTCTTCGGAGAGCTCGGACCACAGCGGCCCGGGCCCAGTGACCTCCGACAGCGTCTGTACCAGCGGGATGAGCGGCATCGTCGGCGACCGCGTCCGGGTGCCCTTGTAGTCCGAGTAGAGGAACGGAGGATGGTCGGCGTGCGCGCGCGGCGTGTAGACGACGCTCATCGTGCACGCTCCACCTTGGCGAGCTGCAGGGCGTGGTTCGCAGCGGGCACACCCGCGTACACGCCCACGTGCTGCAGTACCTGCGCGAGCTCGCTGTCGCTGACGCCTGTGGCGGTAGACGCACGGAGGTGCAACGCGAGCTCGTCACGGCCGAGCGCGGCGAGGATGGCGATCGTGACCATGCTGCGGGTCTTGCGGTCGAGCGTGGGGTCGGCCCAGAGGTCACCCCACACGTGCTCGGTTATCCAGTCGAGAAACGGCTGGTCGAGGTCGGTGGCGTTCGCGCTCGACCGCTCGACGTGCTCGCGCCCGAGCACCTCGGTCCGGATGCGCACGCCCTCGTCGTAGCTGCCCACCCGGCGCACCGTAATCACTTCGGCGCGAGCATTGCGCCCGGTGCACGCATTCCGAACACTCGCGGCGGGAGCCTTGCTCTCCGTGTCGCTCATCGCCTGCGGCGATGACGGGGACAGTGGCGGCGGCGATGGCGCGAGCCCTTCATCGCCTCCCGCGTCTTTGGAAGGGGCGGTGATGGGCGAGCCGTGGGCGGAGCCCGAGGTGATCGCGGGTGAAAACGGCCAGCTCGTCGCGACACTCGAAGTGGCGAAGGCGCCGACCGAGATCGCCGGTGTCGAGATGATGGCACTCACCTACAACGGGTCGTTCCAGCCGCCACTGCTGGAGATGACGCCCGGAGACCATGTCGAGATCACCATCGTGAACAACCTCGACGAGGGCACGAACCTCCACACGCACGGACTCCACGTGTCACCGATAACCCCCGGCGACAACGTGCTGATGTCGATCCCGGCGGGCGAGTCCTTCACCTACGAGTACGACCTCCCCGCAGACCATGCGCCGGGCACGTACTGGTATCACTCCCACGAGCACGGCATCAGCGAAGGCCAAGTGTTCGCGGGCATGTCCGGCGTCATCGTCATCCGTGGCCTCGACGGGTTGCTGCCCGCCGACCTGCGCGACGTCACGCAACACGTGTTCGCGCTCAAGGACATTCAAATCGAGGACGGCGCGATCATCACGGACAACATCGACTCGAACGCATCGACGACACGGCTGGTGAACGGCCAGCTGCAACCTGTCGTCACGATGCGGCCCGGCGAGACCCAGCTGTGGCGGCTCGCGAACGTCGGTGCCGACATCTTCTATCGAGTCGGGCTTTCGGGAGCGGAGCTCCATGTCATTGCCGAAGACGGCAACCCGGTGGCCGAGGTGCGGGCGTTCGACGACCTCGTCATGCCGCCGGGTAAGCGGTTCGACGTGCTCGTCCAGGCCCCGGACTCCGGATCCACGACCTTGGAGACGCGTGGATACGACCAGGGAGGCGACACCTATCCGGAGGTGGCCTTGGCGACCGTCGAGATCGACGGCGACGCGGCGCCCGAGCTCGCGATCCCGACGTCGCTGGCCCCGTTCGAGGACCTGCGGGAGGTCGAGGCCGCCGAGAGCCGCAGCTTCGTCTTCACCGAGGACGACGCAAACAATCAGTTTTTCATCAACGGCGAGATGTTCTCGCACGACCGCGTCAACACGGTCGTCCAGCTCGACACGGTCGAGGAGTGGACGATCAGCAACAACACGACCGAGCAACACCCGTTCCACATTCATGTCAACGACTTCCAGGTCGTCAGCGTGAACGGTGGGGCTTACGACGCAGTCAGCCTGCAGGACACGGTGATCCTTCCGCCCGGTGGGGAGGTCGTGATCCGGATGCACTTCACCGACTTCCTCGGGAAGTACGTGTACCACTGCCACATCCTCAACCACGAGGACAACGGGATGATGGCGGTGCTCGAGGTCGTGGCCGCCGCGTGAAGCGCTACTCGGCGACGCCGGTGAGGTAGGCGGCTTCGATCCGCCCGAACTCGTCGCGCGAGCTCGGCCGCGGGGCCGGCCAGCTCGACGCGGCCGCGCCGGAGCACGACGACGTGATCGGCGATGTCGAGGGCGCGTCGCGCCTGCTGCTCGACCACGACGACGGCCACCCCGTCGTCGGCGGCAGCGCGGAGTGCGGTGAGCAGGCGCTCGACGACGAGAGGCGCGAGGCCGAGCGACACCTCGTCGGCGAGGAGCAGCTGAGGTTGGCGCCCGAGCGCGCGTGCGAGCGTGAGCATCTGCTGCTCGCCACCCGAGATGAGCCCGGCGTTGCGGCCGAGCAGTGGCTCGAGCTCGGGGAACAGCGCCAGCGCGCGCTCGACCGCCACGCCCGCAAGCCGCAGGTTGTCGGCGACGGTGAGGCAGCGCACCGCCGAGCGCTCCTCGGGCAGGAGCGCGGTGCCTGTCGCAGCGCGGCGGTGCAGCGGTTGCCGGATCGCGCCTCCCTCCCAGCGCAGGTCGCCGGACAGCGGGCGGAGCTCGCCGGCAAGAGCGAGGAGCGTGGTCGTCTTGCCTGCGCCGTTTGCCCCGAGCAACGCGAGGACCTCGCCGCGACGCACGATGAGGTCGAGGTCGCGTACCGCGGGTTGGCCGCCGTACCCGGCCGAAAGCCCGCTCGCGACGAGGAGCGCTCCGTCGCTGTCCGCCGACGCCGCGAGAGCGACGCGCGGAGCCGCGGCGACGCCTTCGTCGCCGAGGTAAGCGTGGATCACGGTGCGGTCGCGCGCGACGACCTTCGGATCACCCTCCGCTATGAGCTTGCCGAAGTCGAGCACGGCAACGCGATCGCAAACACCGAGCACGAGCGACACGTCGTGCTCGACGAGCAGCACCGCCATGCCCCACTCGTCCGCGAGGCGGCGGACGAGGCGGCCGAGCTCGGCGGTCTCCTGCTCGCCGAGGCCCGCGGCAGGTTCGTCGAGCAGCAGCACCGAGGGCTCGGCGGCCACCGCGCGGGCGAGCGCGACGAGGCGTCGCTTACCGAACGGGAGCTCTTCGGGCCGACGATCGAGATCGTCTTCGAGGTCGAACTCTCGGATCACAGCCGACGCCGCGGCGCCGAGGGGAAGCCGGCCCGGATGCACGAGATCCGTCAGGTAGGCCCGCCAGTCACGGGAATCGCAGGCAGTGCGCAGGTTTTCGCGGACAGTCATGCCGTCGAAGAGCTCCAGGCTCTGGAACGACCGACCCACTCCGGCCACGGCGCGCTTGCGCGCGGACCATGCAGTGACGTCGGCACCGTCGAGCAGCACTCGGCCCGAGAGCGGCTTGGCGAAGCCCGTGAGCGCGTCGATCAACGTCGACTTGCCCGCTCCGTTCGGCCCGATCAGCCCGAGCACCTCGCCCGGCCGGATCGTGAGCGACACGTCGTTCACCGCGTCGACCACGCCGAAGCGCACCCGCACGGCTTCGGCGGCGAGCGCGTGAGGCACGATGACCGGTCGCTCCTGTGTCGAGAGCTCGGCGACGCGCTGGCGGCCGAACGACAGGAGACGGCGGAGGTCGATGCTCGCGAGGCCGTTCGGCAGCCACAGCAGCACGACGACGACCACGACGCCGAGCGCGAGCTGGACGACCTGGTCGTTGTCGAGGATGTCGCCGAAGAGATAGGGCACCATCGCCCCTGGGGCGAGGGCCGCTCCGAGCAGCGCCCCCACCACGAACCCGATGCCGCCGATGACCGCGTAGAGCACGACCAGGATCGACTGGAAGATCGAGAACGTCGGGTAGAAGACGACCGTGGGCCGGCGGAACGCGATCAGCACGCCCCCGACACCGGCGATCGCGCCCGCGAGACCGAACGCGTAGAGCTTCGCGCCGATCACGCCGATGCCGAGAGCGGCCGCGGCGCGCTCGTTCGTGCGCACCGCGACGAGTCGGCGGCCGGCGCGGCCGCGACGCAGGTTCGCAACTGCGAGCGCGAGGACGACGAAGCACCCGAAGGCCAGGAGCGCGTACCGGTCGGCGTGGCGTGTCGTGTCGAAGTCGATGCCGAAGAGGTCGACCTCGCCGATCTGGGTGCCGGTGATGCCGCCCGTGCGCTCGGAGTTGTTGAGGATGAGGCTCTCGAGCACGAGCGACAACCCGAGTGTGGCGACCGCGAGGTTGACCCCGCGGGTGCGCAGTGCCGGCAGCGCGACGACCAGCCCGACCGGGATGGTGCCGAGCACGCCGATGAGCGCGGCGAGCTCGAAAGGAAAGTCGTAGTTCACGACGAGGCGAGCTGCTATCCAGGCGCCCGCGCCCGCGAGCGCGAACTGCGCGAGCGACAGCTGGCCGGTGTAGCCAGTGACGACAACGAGGGACAGCACGATGATCGCTGTCGTTGCGGTCGTCGTCGCGGCCTCGATGCCGTTCGTTGGCAGCCCGAACGCGATGACGGCGAACCCGATCGCGATCGCGGGTATGGCGAACGCGGCGCGCACACGTCCACTCCCGATCTCCGACGGACGCTCCGCCGCCTCGCTGCGAAGAGGGAGGGCGCGCCCGCGGATCATGAGCACGCCGATGATCACGAGGAAGGGCACGGCGCGGCCCCAACCCTGCAGCGCGGCGGGATCGGACACCTTCGTCTGCAGGTAGGCGATCTCGGACTCGAGGATGCCGATGAGCAGCCCGCCGGCGAGCGTGAGCGCGAACGAGCTGAAGCCGCCAACGAGAGCGGCCGCCATGCCGGGGACCACGAGCAGCGTGAGGTTGGCGACGCTCAGGCCCGTCACGTTGACGATCAGGATTGCGGCGACGACGGCGAGACCGGACCCGAGCCCCCAGTTCGCGGCGGCGACGCCGTCGGGCGAGATGCCGAGCAGTGCCGGTACTCGTCGATTCTCGGCCACCGCGCTCGTCGCCAGCCCGAAGCGGGTCTTGCGGTAAACGATGGTGAGCGCCGCCATGAGAACGACCGCGACACCGAACAGGATGAGCCTGTCCTGGCCGATGTCGATGTCGGGTAGCACCTCGATGGTGCCGGTCGGCAACAGCTTCGCGACGATGCGCGGCGTGTCGCCCCAGAGCTCGAGCCCGAGCGCGAACAGCACCGTGAAGAGGGCGAGCGTGGCGATGAGTCGTGACAGTGCGGGCGCGTGACGAAGGGGTCTCATCACGAGGAAGTGCGTTGCGACGCCGATGGCAACGCCCAGCGCAACTGCGAGGACGAACGCCAAGGGCGTCGGCATGCCCCCGTCGCGCCAGAGGTAGAACGCGAACGCGCCGATCATCCCCATGGCGCCCTGCGCGAAGTTGAGGACCCCCGAGCCTCGATAGACGAGGACGAGGCCGAGGCCCATCAATGAATAGACCGCTCCGGCTCCCAGCCCGAGCAGTGCGAAGCGGATCAGAAGATCAGCCTCGCGCCAGTCAGCAGGGTTCGCCGGTGAACATGTCGATGAACCCGTCGCTCAGCGTGACGAACTCACCGCCCTCGAGCTGCTGGTAGTACCCGCACACGTTGAACACGCGCGGGATCGCGCCCGCAGGGGTCGTGAACTGCAGCGGCGGTAGGAGAGTCAGGTCGAGCCCGGTGACCGTCGGCAGCGCGGCGTAGAGCGCCGCTGCAGTCTTCTCGGGCAGCGGGGAGAGCACCTCGGCCACGGCCTCGACAGCCGAGAACGAGTTCGTGCGGAAGCCCGTCAGGTCGTCGAAGCCTGCCGCCTCCATCGCGTCCGAGTAGTACGCGTAGCCGTCGGCATTCGTCGTGGAGTTGTCGAAGAACGAGGTGACATAGATGCCGTCAGCGGCGTCGCCGAGCGCCTCGACGACCGCGGCGAACTCGGTCGTCGTCGCCGAGATCGGGGTGTCGGGCGACGCCTGCCGGAGGGCGATGATGAAGTTCGTCGCGTCCTGCCCGGCGAGGCCGACGAGCACGCCATTCGTGCCGCCCTCGAGGACCGCGGCGACATAGGTGGCCATGTCGGGGGCGCCCACGGGGATGCTCACGTCGTTCTTCACCCCGAGCCCGTCCTTGGACAGCGCCTGGTTGGCGAAGATGGCGATCGCGGCGGCGGCCGCGAGGTCGATGCGGGCCAGGCTGATCACGCTCGCGCCGGCCTCGGAGACGAGAACGTCGGCGAGTCCGCCCGACGCGCTCACGATGCCGCCGTAGAGGGGGAAGGACGCCGGAGAGGTGAAGTCGGCGGCCGCGGCGGGCACGTTGCCGACCACCGGGATCTGCGCCGCCTTCCAGGATGGGGAAGTACTCACCCGCGTTCGCGCTCACCGGACCGACCACGGCGACCACTCCCTCGGACACGGCTTGGTTGCCGCACTCGCGGGCGGCGTTCGGGTCGTTGGCGAGGTTGCACTCCACGAGCTCGATCGGCGAGCCATCGATGCCGCCCAACGAGTTGATCTTCTCGGCAGCGGCGGTCGCGCCCTCGGGAACTTCGGGCGTCGCCACTGCGCCGGTGCCCTCGTAGAAGACCATGATCTTCACGGGCTCGCCCGTGAGCTCGACCGTGGTGTCCGCGGCAGCCGTGGTGTCAGTCGCCGCGGTCGTGGCGGCTCCTGTCGTGGCGCTGCCGGTCGTGGCTGCCGAGTCGGAGTCGCTGTCGTCGCCGCACGCGGCGATGAGCAGAGACGCCGAGAGCGCGAGGGCCATCGACACCATGGCAGGACGTCGGATCATGTGTATCTCCCCCCGGAACACGTCACGCCGCCCGAGCTGACGTCGTGGGCCGAATGCTAGGCACCGTTCACGGTAAGTCAAGCGGACGGTACTGTTGTGTCGAATGAGTGACGATCTCGCGTTCGTCTCGGCGCTCGATCAGGCCGCGATGGTCCGCAAGCGCGACGTGTCGCCAGTCGAGCTCGCTGAGCTCTACCTGGAGCGCATCGAGCGCATCAATCCGAGGCTCGGCGCGTATCTGACGGTCGCCGCGGACTATGCGCTCGACACCGCTCGGGTCGCGGAGAAGGCCCTCGGTGAGGGCACCGACCTGCCCCCGTTCCACGGTGTCCCGATCTCGATCAAGGACCTGAACGACACGGCGGGCATCCGCACGACGCACGGCACCGCGGCGTGGAGCGACCGCATCCCCGACCGCGACGACGAGGTCGTCGCGAAGATCCGGCGCGCCGGTTTCGTGATCCTCGGCAAGACGGTCGCTCCGGAGTTCGGGCCGCTCAACGTCAGCGAGCCGCCGGCGTATCCGCCCGGGCGCAATCCGTGGGACCTCGATCGCACCTGTGGCGGGTCCTCGGGTGGCGCCGCGTCGGCGTTGGTCGCGGGGCTGTGCCCGATCTCGCAGGGTTCCGACGGCGGCGGATCGATCAGGAACCCGTCGTCGTGGTGCGGGTCATACGGCATCAAGCCGTCCCGCAACCGTGTCTCAGCGGCACCGGGACCAGATTCGTTCTTCTCGATCAACGGCCCCATGGGCCGAACGGTCGCCGACACCTCCGCGCTCCTCGACGTGATGTCGGGCTACGTCACCGGCGACGCGCACATCGCACCACCGCCCGACCGCCCCTTCGCGACCGAGGTCGGTGCCGACCCCGGTCGGCTGCGGATCGCGTTTCATCCTCATCCGGGTGTCGAGGCCGAGGCGACCGGGTCAGCCAACCGGCAAGCCGTGCTCGACACGGCCGCGTTGCTGGCCGAGCTCGGCCACGAGCTCGTCGAGGCCGCGCCCCCGTCGTTCGATCAGGTGTTCCTCGCGCACGCGGCGATGCTCTTCGCGGGCAACTTCGCGGCGCGCGAGCCCGACATCCCGGACCCCGAGACGTTCGACCCCTGGAACCGGATGCTGCTCGAGATGGGCAGGGGCGTGAAGGCGGCGGACTACGTGCGGGGCCTCGCGATGCTTCAGTCGCGCTGCCGCGAGGTCGTCGCGTTCTTCGACGACTTCGACCTCTTGCTCACGCCCACCGTCGCGAAGCCGCCACCGATGATCGGTGCGCTGAAGGACTTCGACTTCAGCAAGGTGCAAGAGGTGTTCGGGCTCACGCCGTTCACGAGCATGTGGAACACGACCGGCCAACCGGCGTCATCGGTGCCGGCCGGCTTCGACGAGCTCGGACTCCCGGTTGGCGTGCAGCTCGTCGGGCGGCCGTGGGACGAGGTCACCGTGATCCGGGTCAGCGCCCAGCTCGAGGCGGCGCGGCCATGGGTGCACGAGCGCCCGAGTCTCTGACACGCCCCAACCGCTGAGCGACTCAGTAGCCGGGCGCCAGCTTCGGCCACGATCGGGCCTGCTCGTACCGCGCGGCGACCTGCATGGCGAGAGCGTCTTCGTGGCGACGGGCCACGATCTGCATCCCGACAGGAACGCCCTCGACGAGGCCGGCCGGCACGGACACGACCGGGTTGCCCGACAGGTTGAACGGCGCGGTGAACAGCGCTGGCGCGGCCGGGCCGATGTCGCGTCCCGCGACGACGGTCGGGATCGGGCCCTCGACTCCGAACGCGGGAACCGGCGAGGTCGGGACCAGCAATACGTCGACGTCGCCGAAGAGCGCGGCGAGCTCCATGTCGATCTGGTGGCGCACCTGGTTGGTGCGGGCCACGCCTTCGAGCGTGAGGTCGGGATTCGTGAACGCGAGCTCCATCAGCGGCGCCGCCCCGGGCGTGTTCATGAGGTTCATGAGGATCTGCGGCCCGTACTCAGCGTCGACCGGGTCGGCATCCGCGTAGATGACTGCTGCGCCGATCGTGACGAGGTTGGGGAAGCTCACGGTCGCGTTCGAGCGGGTCATCCCGCAGGCCTCGATCAAAACGGCCGCCGCTTCGTGGAGTGCGGCAGCCACGCCCGGGTCGCTCGGCGACACGCCGAGGTCGTCGACGACCGCGGCGCGCAACCCGGACGGCAAGTCCTGCAGCTGCTGCTCGTACGGCACCGCCGGCGGCGGCAACGAGTACGGATCGCGTTGATCGACGCCGACGACGACGTCGAGGTAGCGAGCCGTGTCACGGACCGACCGCGCCAGCGGGCCGTAGTGGACCATGTTGGCGTGGCCGAGATAGCCAGGGCTGCGGGGGACACGGCCGTAGGTGCCCTTCACCCCGACGACGCCGCACCAGCCCGCGGGCAGGCGGATCGAGCCGCCCATGTCGGAGCCGGTCGCCAGTGGAACCATCCCCGCCGACAGCGCCGCCCCCGATCCGCCCGATGAACCCCCCGGCACTCGGCTCAGATCCCACGGGTTGTGCGTCGGGCCGTGCAACAACGACGTCGTGTAGAAGAGCCGGCCGATCTCCGGCGAGGCGGTCTGACCGACGGGCACGGCGCCCGCGGCGAGCAAGCGCGTGCTCATCGTGGTGGTCGTGGTCGCGACGCGGTCCTTCCAGACGGTCGACGCGCCGGTCTGGGGCCATCCCTCGACCGCCTCGAGCTCCTTGATGCCGAGCGGCACGCCCGCGAGCGGACCGGGGTCGTCGCCCGCGGCGACTCGGCGGTCGATCTCGTTCGCCGTTGAGCGCGCACGGTCGGGGTCGAGATGGACGAACGCCCGGACCTTCGCGTTGAACCGGTCGATGCGTTCGAGGTGATGCTCGAGGACGTCGATCGCTCGGAGCTCACCGCCGCGCACCTTGTCGGCGACGACCGCGGCGTCCAGTTCGTGCAGCTCCATGGTCGCTGTAGATTAGCCGTCGTTCACGTTCGTGGGCTGGGGAGCCGTGGAGCACGGGGGATGCCGTGGAACACCGGGTGAGCGACGCGGTCGAGGAGCTGCTGCGCGACCATCCACCGAGCAAGACCGACCCGCAGGAGTTCCTCGGCGCGCAGTTCGACTACGGCCTCGCGTGGGTGCACTTCCCCGAAGGTCGCGGCGGGCTCGGCGTCGACCCCGATCACCAGCAGGTCGTCGACGATCGTCTCCGCGGCACTGGTGCGCCCGATCCGATGCTCCGCAACTTCATGGGCATCGGGATGATGGCGCCGACGATGGTTGCCTACGGCAGCGACGCGCAGCAGCGGCGGTACCTGCGTCCCGCGTTCACGTGCGAAGAGATCTGGTGCCAGATGTTCTCCGAGCCGGGCGCCGGGTCCGACGTCGCCTCGCTCGCGACACGCGCCGTCCGCGACGGCGACGAATGGGTGATCAACGGCCAGAAGGTCTGGACGACGATGGCGCACGTCGCGAAGTGGGGGATGCTCCTCGCCCGCACCGATCCCGACGTGCCCAAGCACGAAGGGCTCACGTACTTCGTACTCGACATGACTCAGCCCGAAGTCGACGTGCGGCCGCTGCGGCAGATGACGGGCGAGGCCGAGTTCAACGAGATCTTCTTCACCGACGCCCGCACGCCCGACAGCGAGCGGATCGGCGAAGTCGGCGAAGGGTGGCGGGTCGCGATCGGCACGCTGATGAACGAGCGTGTCGCGCTCGGCGCGCTCGCGAAGGAAGATCGCGGCGCGGGCATCATCCGACACGCGGTGCGGCTCTACCTCGAGCGGGGAGGCAACGACCCGGTGCTGCGCGACCGCCTCGCGAAGTGCTGGATCGACGCGGAGATCGTGCGCCTCACCACACTGCGGGCTCAGGCGGCGCGACAGCAGGGCACGCCCGGTCCGGAGGGTTCGATCCTGAAGCTCGCCGTCGGTGGCGTGCACCAGCGCGTGTTCGACCTGTGCGTCGACCTGATGGGCCCGGACGGCACGCTGATCAGCGACTACGAGATGCGGCGCCCGACGATCATGGGGGAGTCCGCGCTCGGCGACGACGAGCACGTCGATCTCGTCAAGGGGTTCCTGTCCGTGCAGGGCACGACGATCGGCGGCGGCACCACCGACATCGGTCGCAACATCCTCGGCGAGCGCGTCCTCGGACTGCCCGGCGAGCCCCGCACCGACCGTGACCTGCCGTGGAGCCAGGTGCCGCGGAGCTGAATGGAGCCCATGTGAAGTCGTTCGAGACCTTGCTCGTGGACATCGACGAAGGCGGCGTCGCCACCGTCACGCTCAATCGACCTGAAGCGATGAACGCGTTCAACCTCGAGATGACCGCGGAGTTCGACGACGCCATCTGGTCGCTCGAGCGCGACGAGAGCGTGCGCGTCATCGTCCTCACCGGAGCGGGCAAAGCCTTCAGCACGGGCATCGATCTGGCCGCGGGCGGCGACACTTTCGGGGCCGCCGCGCACGAGGAGCACAACGCCGAGGTGGGTGCGTCCGACTCGCAGATCACCGATCGGTACGCGTTCTGGACGATGCGCACGCCGATGATCGCGGCGATCAACGGCATCGCGATCGGTGCGGGCCTCACGCTCACCTTCCTCGCCGACATCCGCGTCGTGGCCGATGACGCGCGCTTGCGGCTGCCGTTCGTGCGTCTCAACGTGATCCCCGATGCCAACTCCACGTGGCTGCTTCCTCGCCTCGTTGGTCTTTCGCGTGGCCTCGAGCTGCTGATGACAGGCCGCTGGTTCACTGGGCAGGAAGCGGCGGACATCGGGCTCGCGTCGCGCGCGGTGCCCGCAGCGGATGTGCTCGGCGTCGCGCTCGAGATCGCACGTGAGATCGCGGTGAACGCCGGCCCGGTCGCCCTCGGCGTCACCAAGCAGCTCGTCTACAAGAACCTCATGGAGACCGACCGCGTCGCCGCGTTCACCGAGGAGACGCGGTTCGACCTGGTGGGCGGGGTCGCAGCCCGACACGATGGAAGGCGTGACCGCGCTGATGTCGAAGCGCCCCCCGCAGTGGAGTCAGTCGAAGCACCTGCCGCTGCCCGAAGATCTTCCGGAGATGTGAAGGCTGGAGGGTGAAGGCTGGGGACGTGAAACCGAGTCCCACCCGAAGCTCCGGCGTTGGGGGCCGTGGGGGCTGGCGCCCGCGCTCATCCTCGTCTCGGTCAACTTCCTCGACGGGATGGAGGCGAACTTCATCCCGGGCGTGCTGTCGCTGCTGCAGGACGAATGGGGGTTCGGCGACACCGCGGCGGGAGCGATCCCGACGGCGATGGCGATCGCCGGTCTCCTCGTCACGTTGCCCGCCGGCTATCTCGCCGATCGCCACAACCGCACGACGGTGCTCGCGCTCGTGGTCGCCTCGTGGTCGGTGTTCACGCTGGCATCCGCACTCGCGACGAGCTTCGCGATGTTCTTCGCCATCCGCGTGCTCCTGGGCACCGCCGCCCACATCGACAACCCGTGCTCGTCCAGCCTCATCACCGACTTCTACCCGGCGGAGTCGCGTGCTCGGGTCTTCGCGTTGCAGCGCGCCGCGTGGTACGTCGGCATCTCGCTCGGCATCGCACTCGGCGGAGTGCTCGGCGAGGCGTTCGGCTGGCAGGCGCCGTTCCTGGTCATGGTGATCCCCGGCCTGGTGGTTGCCTTCCTCGTGTGGCGGCTCCGCGAGCCGGAGCGAGGCGGGCTCGAGCCCGACACGATCGCCGCAGGGCCCGAGCTCGAGCGCGGAGTGAAGGCGATTCGCGACGACGCTCGCGAGGTGCTGAAGGTGCCGACGCTCCGCTTCGTCTTCGTCGGCATCGCGGTCGCGTTCGCCGGGTTCAACGGGCTCGGCTACTGGCTGCCGAGCTTCTGGGAGCGCACGTTCGATCTGAGCGAGGGCGAGTCGGCGGCGATCACCGGAGCACTCGCACTCGTGGCCACGATGCTCGGGTCGTGGGTCGGCGGCGTGCTCGGCGACAAGTGGCACCGCACGCGGGCCACCGGCCGCATCGATCTCGCGGCAGGCTCCCTGCTGATCGGCGGTGCCCTGCTCGCCATCGCGCTGGCGGTGCGAGTGCTCGCAATCCAGGTTCCGCTCCTCGCGGTCGCGGCGTTCTTCCTCGTCGCGGGCATGCCGAGCTACGCGGCCGCGGTGGCCGACGTGCTCCCGGTGCGACGGCGCGGCATCGGCTTCGCGGTGTTCACGTTCCTCGTGACGGTGAGCACCGCGCTCGGCCCGCTGTTCGTCGGCATCTTCTCCGACCTCACGGGATCGCTGCGCACCGCGCTGATCATCATGGCGCTGCCGTGCGTCCCCGGCGCGCTCGTGCTCGCACAAGCGCGACACACCTATGTGGCCGACGCCGCGGCCATCACCCGTTGACGGGGCCTCAGAGCGGTTCGGTGAACGTGACGAAGTAGCCGTCAGGGTCGGAGACGGTCAGCTCGCGGGCACCCCATTCGCGCTCTTCGACGCCGAACTCGCAGACGATCTTGTCCTTCACCTGCTCGTACACGGCCTGGACGCTGTCAGGGTGCACGTAGAAGCAACCTGTGAACTGGGTGGCTCGTCCCACGGCGTCGCACCCGCCATGAAGTGCAGCACCAGCCCGTCGCGGCCGAGTGCGGCCCACTCCATCTGCTCGTCGGCGAAGGTTCCGATGAGCTCGAAGCCAGCCCGCTGGTACCAGTCGATCGTCCGGGCGACGTCGCTCGACTTCAGGATCGCGGCGACCTCTTGCTCAGCCACGATCTACCGCCGGCTCGCGCGGCAGGCCGAGGACGACCTCGCCGACGATGTTCCGCTGGATCTCATCGGTACCTCCTCCGATGTGCATCGCGATCGAGCCGAGCATCGCGTCGGCCCAGCGGCCGTGCTCGGGCGCGGCCTCTCCTGTGAGGACACCCGAGGGACCGAGGAGGTTGCAGCCGGTGTCGGCGACAGCCGTGCCGAGCTGCGCGGCCGCGAGCTTCAGGATCGACCCTTCCAATCCGGGGATCATGCCCTTGGCGAGGCTCGTGCGTACCCTCGCTGTGGTCAGGTCGAAGAGCAGCGACAGCGTGTACACGCGGGCGAGCGCCTGGCGCTGCCTCGCGTCAGAAGTCACGCCGTGCGCGGCAGCGAGACCCGCCAGCGCGCGGAACGGGCCCAACGCAGAGCCGAGCGCCCCCGCCGCGTAGCGCTCGTTCATCATCGTCGTACGCCCGACGCGCCACCCTTCGTTCTCCTCGCCGACACGATTCTCGACGGGCACGCGCACGTCGTCGAAGAACACTTCGTTGAAGTGGGCATCGCCCGTGATCTGCCGGAGCGGGCGGATCTCGATGCCCGGCGACGCCATGTCGACGATGAGGCACGTGATGCCCTTGTGCTTCGGCACGGTCGGGTCGGAACGGAACAGCCCGAGGCCGAACTGGCTGTAATGCGCGCCGCTCGTCCATACCTTCTGGCCGTTGAGGATGTAGCTGTCGCCGTCGCGGACCGCGCGCGACGACAGAGCCGGCGAGGTCGCTGCCCGCGCCAGGTTCGCTCCACAGCTGGCACCAGACTTCGCGGCCTTCGAGCATCGGACGCAGGTACCGCTGCCGTTGGGCGTCGTCGCCGTGGGCGATGAGGGTGGGGCCGATCATGCTCACGCCGATCGTGCAGACGTTCGCGGGGAGCTCGAAGCGATTGATCTCCTCCGCGAGCACCACGGCCTCGAGCGGTCCGGCGGCCCGGCCCCCGAACTCGACCGGCCACGTGATGGCTGCCCACCCGCCGTCGGCGAGCGTGCGCTGCCAGTGCTTCGCCTTTTCGACCGCAGCGGGGTCGTCGTCGAAGCCCGACAGCACCGAGATGCGCTCGGTTGCATCGGTGCGCAGCCGGCGCGTGCTGCTCGAGCCACGCTCTCGCCTCGGCGCGGAACTCCGCCTCGCGCGGCGAATCGTCGAAGTCCACTACGCCTCCCTCCTCCTCGCCAAGGTCGGCGGGCCGGCAAAGCACTGCGCGAGCTCGAGCCACGCGACCGCGCCCGCGCCCCAAGCGCTGAGCGCGGTGTCCTCGACATGACGGCGCTGGGTGACGACGAAGCAGAAGTCCTCGGCGGGGCCTGACACGACCTCGTCGGTGTCGTTCGGACCCCAGACCCACTGCTCACCATTCGGCCCGACCAGCTCGACTCGTGGTTCGGGATCGGGCACCGGGAGCCCGCGGTTGCGGAACGAGAAGCCTCGGGTGCGCACCCCGAGGTCGGCGATGTGACGCAGGCGCGTGGTCGGCGGGCGTGAGAGATCGAGCGCGTCGACGATGTCCTGGCCGTGCGCCCATGTCTCCATCAGTCGAGCGGTGATGAACGACGCCACGCTCATCGGCCCGGTGATCCACCCGATCCGCTCGTCCTCGGGCCCTTCGCTCACGGCGCGGACCGTCGCCGCGGCGGAGCCCATCCACCAGGCGAGGAGCTCGACGGGCTCCGACGCGCGAGCCTCAGCCTGCTGGTCGGCCTCGACGCGTTCGAGGTCGGTCATCAGCTCAGCGAGCCGGTTGGCGAATCCGCGCTCGTCGGTGGCGGCGAGCGTCGCGAGGTCCTCGCCCATCGCGAGGTGGGCGACCTGGTCGCGCACCTGCCAGCCCGCCGCGGGCGTCGCTCGATCCCACTGAGCGGCGTCCAGGGGTTCGAGGACCGCGGCCAGGTCGGCTTCCTCCGCGACGAGGTCGGCGAGCAGCTCGTCGCGCGAGGGGCGGCCCGGCCGACTCGGAGGGCTCGGGCGGCTCATGGCGTCCGGTCTAGCAGCGTCGTTGACGCTTCCGCGAGCCGTCGTTAACGTCCGCCGCCATGGCAGACGAAGTGCTCTACGACGTGAACGAGCACGTCGCCACGATCACGCTCAACCGGCCCGACCGCCTCAACGCGGCCACGTTCGAGCTCGGCGAGCAGCTCCAAGCCGCGTTCCGCAACGCCGACGCGTCACCGGATGTTCGGGTCGTGATCCTCACGGGGGCGGGCAAGGCCTTCTGCTCCGGCGACGACGTCGAGGCGGCATGGGGCGACCCCCGCATGGAAGCCACGATGGCGGAGCTCGGTGCGGCTCGGCCGCCGATGACGCCCGAGGTGGCCGCCATCCTCGACTGCCGCAAGCCGACGATCGCCGCGGTCAACGGCGTCGCGCTCGGCATCGGCATGGACCTTGCGGTGTTGTGCGACTTGCGGATCGCCTCGGAGCGCGCTCGATTCGGCCAGCTGTTCGTGAAGATGGGCTTGATGGCCGACGTCACTGGCTACTGGTGCCTGCCTCGGCTCGTCGGGTCCGCGCAGGCCGCGCGCCTGCTGTTCACCGGCGACATCATCGACGCGCAGGAAGCACTGGCCATGGGTCTGGTGTCGCAGGTCGTCCCGACCGACGAGCTGATGGGCGAGGCGCGAGCGCTGGCGGATCGCATCGCGGCGAACCCGCCGATCGCGGTGGAGTACATCAAAGAAGGGCTGCGACGGGCGGCCGGCACTGACCGGCACGGCTTGCCCGATCTCGCCGCGTTCGTCGGCAACGGGCTCGCGCGGCTGTTCACGACGGCGGATCACAAGGAGGCGGTCGCCGCGTTCATGGAGAAGCGACCGGCGACGTTCACGGGCCGGTAGGGCCGCGAGCCCGGGGAGACTGATGCTCGAACGAGACCTCGTGCTGCCGCACACCATCGCCGCGCACGCGCGCACGACTCCCGATCGCGTCGCGATGATGGACGTCGAGGGCCGCGAGATCACCTACGCCGAGCTCGACCGCGAGCAGCGCCGGTGGGCAGCCGCGCTGGCTCGAGTCGGGCGTCGAAGCGGGCGAGAACGTCGTCACGATGGTGCCGAACTCGTTCGAGTCGTACTTCGTGTGGCTCGGGGTCGCGTGGTTGCGCGCGATCGAGGTTCCGACGAACAACATGTACCTCGGCGAGATGCTGCGCTACCTGATCACGAACTCCGAGGCGCGCTTCGCGGTGATCTCGCGAGCGCTATCTCGACCGGCTCGTCGACATCGCAACCCAGCTCGAGCGGCTCGAAGCGGTGATCGTCCCCGACTCCGACGAGCTCCCGGACTGCGGCATCCGGATGATCGGGGCGACCGAGCTTTTCGACGGTGTCGAGCCCGACCGTCGATGAGCCGGGGCCGGAGTACTTCGACATCTGCTCGATGATCTACACGTCGGGCACGACCGGGCCGTCCAAGGGCGTGCTCGTGCCGTGGGCCGAGCTGTTCGAGTTCGCCCGCATCCAGCCCGAGGACTTCATCGGCCCGGACGGCGCGTACTACGCGATGTTCCCGGCGTTCCACGTGTCCGGGAAGGCGTCGCTGTACATCACGGCCCGGGCGCACGGGCACGTCGTGCTCCGCGAGACGTTCAGCCTCACCGAGTTCTGGAACGACATCCGGCGCTTCAACGTCACGGCCGCCGGGCTCGTCGGCCCGATGGCCGGACTGCTGATGCTCGCCGAACCGCAGCCCGACGACGCCGACAACCCGCTCGACAAGATCTACGTCGGGCCGATCATCCCGCAGATCGAGCAGTTCATGGAGCGGTTCGGCATCACGCGCGTCGGCACGGGGTTCGGGATGACCGAGATCGGCGCGCCGATCATGTCGGATGGGTTCTCGCTCGCGAACTACCAGAGCTGCGGCCGAGCTGCGCACCGGTCCGCCGAACTACGAGGTCCGGGTCGTCGACGAGCACGACGAGGAGGTCGGTCCGGGAGTCGTCGGCGAGCTGGTGGTGCGCGCCGGCGAGCCGTGGGTGATGAACGCCGGCTACTACGGCATGCCCGAGCAGACCGCACGTGCGTGGCGCAACGGCTGGTTCCACACCGGCGACGGCTTCCGCTACGACGAGGACGGCAACTACTACTTCGTCGACCGCATGAAGGACGCGATCCGCCGGCGCGGCGAGAACATCTCGTCGTTCGAGGTCGAGGCGTTCGTGAGCCAGACATCCCGAAGGTGGCCGAGTCGGCCGCGGTCGCGGTGCCGTCCGAGCTCACCGAGGACGAGATCAAGATCTGCGTCGTGGTGCGTCCCGGCGAGGAGCTCACCCCCGAGGAGCTCATCGACTTCCTCGCGCCCCGGATGCCGAAGTTCATGGTCCCCCGCTACGTCGAGTTCGTCGACGGGCTGCCGAAGACGCAGGGCACGATGCGCACCCGCAAGGTCGAGCTGCGCGACGCCGCCGTCAACGAAGCGCACGTGGGACCGGGAGGCCGCCGCAAACCCGCGTTTACACTCAAGCGGATGACGGCGACGTCGGTTCCGATCGCGCCCGGGCTGTTCACGTGGCCGGCCGACGAGCCGCGGCTGCTCGGCACCCAATGCGGCGACTGCTCGTTGATGGCGTTCCCCGCCCACGACGTTTGCCCTCGCTGCGGATCCGCCAACGTCGAGTCCGCGACGTTCGACCGGCGCGGCACGTTGTGGACGTTCACGACCCAGCAGTTCATCCCCAAGTCGCCGCCCTACGCGCTCGTCGAGACCGAGGAGACGTTCGAGCCGTACGCCGTGGGCTACGTCGAGTTCGCGGATCAAGCGCGCATCGAAGGTCGCATCGTCGACTGCGCGCTCGACGATCTGCGCATCGGGGCAGAGATGGAGACTGTCGTCGTCCCGTTCATGGTCGACGACCAGGGCCGCGAGGTCGTCACCTATGCGTTCCGGCCGGTGGCTTCACAGCTGACGGCCTGACGGTCGAGCGGGAGGGGCAGAGATGGACGTCGCCATCATCGGGATCGGGATCCACCCGTTCGGACGCTTCGATGACCTGTCGGCACTCGACATGGGCGTCACAGCCGCCCGCCAGGCGCTCTCCGATGCCGGGGTCGCGTGGGGCGACGTGCAGTTCGCGGTGGGCGGCAGCCTCGGTAGCACGCAGGGCACGAGTGCGGCACCCGATGCGATGGTGTCGCGCCTCGGACTGACCGGTGTTCCGTTCGTGAACGTGAGCAACGGCTGCGCGACGGCGGGCACGGCGCTGTCGATGGCGTGCACAAGCATCCGGGCCGGCGTGCACGACCTCGGCCTCGTCGTCGGCTTCGACAAGCACCCCCGGGGTGCCTTCGATCCCGATCCCGCGCTGATGGGCCTCGGCAAGTGGTACGGCGACACCGGCCTGATGCTCACCACGCAGTTCTTCGCCATGAAGCTGCAGCGGTACATGCACGACTTCGGCATCAGCCGCGACACGCTCGCCAAGATCGCGGCGAAGGCCTATCGCAACGCGGCGCGCAACCCGAACGCGTGGCGGCGCAAGCCGTGGAGCGAGGACGAGATCCTCGCGTCGCGCATGCTCAACGATCCCCTGACTCAGTACATGTTGTGCTCGCCCGCCGAGGGCGGTGCCGCGGTGGTCGTGTGCCGCGCCGATCTCGCGCGGCAGTTCACGGCACATCCCGTGTTCGTAAAGGCCGTGACGATGCGCACCCGCAAGTTCGGCTCGTTCGAGGTCATGGCGCCGTGGATGCCCCCCGAGCGCGCTGACGGCCCGGCAGTGCAGGCCGCGCAGGCCTGCTTCGAGGAGGCGGGCATCGAACGCGGCGACGTCGACGTGATCCAGGTGCAGGACAGCGAGCCGGGGGCCGAGCTGATGCACCTCGCCGAGTGCGGATTCTGCGCCGACGGCGAGCAGGAGGAGCTCGTCGCCCGCGGCGCAACCGAGATCGGCGGGCCGATGCCGGTGAACACCGACGGCGGTCTCATCGCGAACGGTGAACCGATCGGCGCGTCCGGCCTCCGGCAGATCTACGAGGTCTGCCTGCAGCTCCGCGGTGAGGCCGGTGAGCGGCAGGTCGCCGACCCGCGTGTCGGCTTCACCCAGGTCTACGGAGCGCCGGGGGTGAGTGCGTGCACGATCCTGACGCGGTGATCATCGACGCACCACAGCGGCGAGCCAAGCGCCGGCCCTATCGCCGCGACGAGATCCTCGCTGCGGCCGTGAAGCTCTTCCACGAGCGCGGCTACCACGGCACCGGCATGGACGACATCGGCGCAGAGGCGGGCATCAGCGGGCCGGCGATCTACCGCCACTTCAAGGGCAAGGAAGAGATCCTCGAGATCCTGCTGCTCGACGCGGCGAGGTCCGCGCTCGACGAGGCACGTGAGGTCGTCGCCGCGGCGCCGTCACCCCGCAAGGCGCTCGAGTCGCTCGTCGAGCTGTACATCGGCGTCATCGCGGCGAACCCCGCACTCGCGTTCGTCGGCATGTACGAGCGACGGACCTTGAGCCCCGAGACGCGGGCGACCATGGACCGTTACGAGCGTCTCCACCTCGAGGAGTGGCTCCACGCCTTGGTCCAGGTGCGCCCCGATCTGGGCGACGCGGAGGCCCGCACCATGATCCGCGCCGTGCACGGGCTCGGTGTCGCCGCGATCGTGTACCGCAGCGGCATGGAGCGTCGCGCGCTCGTTGACCTGGTCACCGGCATGACGATGAAGGCGCTGACGGTCAAGCCCCGCTGACCGGCCGAGCGGTCAGGAGAACTCGGGCGGGCGCTTCGCGAGGAACGCGGCGATGCCCTCGACCGCATCGGGACGACCCGCTGAACGCACGAGCGCGGACGCCTCGGATTCGAGGTGCACAGCCAGCGTCTCGTCGAGGCTCGTCCGCAGCAGGCGCTTGGCCTCGCCCAACGCCTTGCTCGGCCCCGCCACCAGCTCTGCCGCGACGCGTTCGACCTCGGCCGCGAGCGCGTCGGCGGGCACGACGCGCGTGACGATGCCAACGGCGCGTGCGCCCTCCGCATCGAGGGCGCGGTTGGTCAAGGTCAGCTCCTCCGCGGTGCGCAGCCCCGCGAGACGGGGGAGGAACCACGACGTGCCGCCGTCGGGGTTCAGGCCGACACGCGTGTACGCGACGACGAACCTCGCATTGTCGGCCGCGATCACGATGTCGCCTCCGCAGGCAAGGCCGAGGCCCGCCCCGGCGGCGCTGCCGTGGACCGCGACCAGAATCGGGGCATCCATCCGGGCGAGCGTCACGATGGCGGCGTGCAGGTGGGTCGTGACCTCGCGGAGCTCGGCCGGAAGGTTCTCGCACTGACCGAACGAGCGGAGATCGCCACCGACGCAGAAGTTCGCGCCCGCCCCCCGGAGCACGACGACCCGCACGGCGGGATCGCGTTCGGCGGCGACGACCGTGGCATGCAGTTCGCGAGCGAGGCCGAGATCGATGGCGTTCCCCGCGTCGGGCCGGTTGAGAGTGATCGTGCCGACGCCCTCGTCGACGTCGAGGGAAACCGTCGCAGTCATGGGCTGAACATTGTCATGCAGGAGTGCGGGCTCCGGTTCGCACGTCGATCTGGGCCAGCTCGCCGCCGCGGATCTGGACCAAGAACCGGTCCGATCCGACGGCGTCGAGCACCCAATACGACCCCTCCGCGAGCTCGCCGAACACCGCGGCGGTCACGTGACCGCCGCGGTGCTGCCGAGTCCAGACTCCGGTATGCACCGTGCTCGCCGGTTCGCCTTCGGCGCGCAGGAACAGCTCGGTGCCTTCGTCGACGTCGTCCATGAACACGACGAGGGCTCCGATATCGTCGCCGATGTCGATCACCGGCGCGCCGCCCTGAACGTGGTGGTGTGCGTGCACGTGTCCGTGGCGCATCGAGTCTCCTAGGCCGACAGTGGCTGAACTTCGGAGCCGGCGACGGGGTGGCCGAGATAGGGGAACGCCGACAGGTAGCCGCTCGGCGGCGTGCTGCCGTCGGTGACCGCGCTCGCGGCCGCGTCCGGCGTGTACGCCTTGTTCACGAGCGGATAGGTCGCGCCCGCGACGGCCCGCAGCTCGACGGTGACGACGTCGTCGGCCACACGCCGCCCATTCGGGAAGCCGGCGAGATCCCCGCCCAGGATGCCCAGGTTGTTCGGGCTGGTGGCGGGCGGAACCGCGACGTTCAGCCGCAGCATGTCCGCCTGCGTCTGCCCGGTGAAGTTCTGGAAGCCGGGGATGATGCCGGAGGGGATGCCGGTGAGCAGGATCGCGAGCAGGTCGGCGCGGTCCGCGTTCAGGGCGGCGAGGTTCGGGAACACGCCGGGATAGAGCACGGGTAGCAGCTTGGCCAGCTCGGGCCGAGCCACGTACTGCGCGTAGTCCTTGTCCCGATCCGGTGTCGATGCGTTCCACCGGTCCTTGCGACCCATCGGCACGATGACCTCGTTGAAGAGCGGGTTGCCGAGACGCGAGACCTGCACGAACGGTCCGACTGCCATATCTTCGTCGTCGTTGCGCACGAGCGCCTTCTGGCGGTGGGCCGATGCCCAGACGCCGATGGTCGCATCGCTCGCCATTACGTCGGTGGGCTTGTTGCCCCTTCGGGTGAGCCGGCTGATCGGGACTTGGATGGCGAGCGTGTGCACGTTGAACGCCCGCAAGGCGTTGATGCCTGCTGCCGCCGGGGTGGGGATCAGGTGAAGGTTTTGGAAGGGACGAAGCGCGGCGAGATCGAAGACCGCGCCGAGGTCGACGTAGAAGCCGTCGAGACGCTGGCCGGCGAAGACCCCGATGCCGTCGGACAGCGACTGGACCGCGGCGTTCGCGAGGCCGGCGTAGTTGGGCGTCGACCGGATGCCGACGTTGCACGGCGGGGAGGGGAGGTTCTCGCCGATCCTGCGGGGGCGGCTCTGGCGCCACTCGGTGACGGAGTACGTCTGGCGCCGGTTGAAGTTCGCGCTGTCGAGCGACGCGATCGGCCCCGTGTTGTAAAGGAACGAGTCCGGGTTCGCGACCGTGGTCTTGAAGCGGAACTCGTAGATGACGTCCGCCCGACCGTCGCCGTCGTTGTCGACGTTGATGCGGTAGAGCACGTCGTCGCCGAACTCGAAGAAGTTCGGGCCGCCGGCGGGATCTTCGAGCGGGATGTAGTTCGTGATGAGTGTGACGGTGTCGGGACGATCGGGGCTCACGAAGGCGTAGGTGTCCGTCGAGTCGGCGACGGGGTCCTTCGAGATCTCGGGGGCTTCACGATGGGATGACATGGCGGACTCCTCAACCGGCCTGGGCGGACTTGGCGGCGCGCATGACACGCGCGACGAGCTGCGGATCGCGGACGACGACCTCGTCGGCGCCCTGGAGGATCGCGACCTCACCGCGCGCGGCGTCGCGAACGTGGAAGACCACGGCCCCGGTACCGAAGGCTGCGAGTTCCTCAGGCTGCAGCACGGCCTCGGGGTTTGGCGCCGCCGCCACGGGAGCGGCTGCGACCAACGTGGACATCGGGACGGCGACAGCCGCGACACCGGAGGCGCGCAGCAGATCGCGTCGGGACCAGTCAGGCATGACGATCTCCTCTCGGGTGCACGACAGACGGTCGCTGTCGCACGGTCGCTAGTACGACGCCGAGGAGGATTTGGATGGCGTGAGCTCGGGCTAGCGTCGGTGCCGGCGAACCCGGGCTGCGACACGGTCGCTGATCCTGCGGCCTCAGTGGCCCGGCCGCCGCCTCAGTCTGCGACGGTCGGCCGCCTCGATCAGGTGCTTCGCGCCCGCACGGTCCGGACCGTGATGGCGAGCGATCTCCCGCAGCTCCGCTTCCCACTCCGGTGACCAGAGCCAGTCGGCGACGCGGGCGACGCTCGGCGGCGTCCATGTCGTCCTCCGGAGGTCGACGAGCACGAGCTCGTGCGCCGCGTCGACGTCTCCGGCCGTCAGCCCGGGGCTACGGACGCCGCGCAGCGTGTGAAGGGCGCGTCTTGCAATGGAGTGGTCCGACGCGTGCAGCTGCGCGCGGAGCGCCGCTCGCAACTCGTTGTTCGCGACCCCGCCCGCGAGCTGGGCGAGCTCGTGCTGGTTGCAGTGCTTTGTCCCCACGACCGCTTCGAGCACGTACCGGCGCGCCCGCTCCCGATCCCGGTCGGAGAGAGAGGCGTGCGCGAGCGACCGCGCGAGCTTGGCCCGCGCGTAGCCAGAGCGGAAGTAGTAGGGGTCGGCCTCGAGGTACGCCAGGGCTTGGGCCACGGCATCGGCGTCCTCGCCGGTTCGAAGGCGTCCGCGAACGTCGTCCAGCCAGTGCTCCAGCTCACGTGGTTCCGGCAGGCCCACTCGCTCATCCTGTCCGATCGAGTGCGGGATGGGGGCGAGGCGTATTGTCCGCGCATGTTCATCGCCGATATTCCGGAGGAGGCGGCGAGCCCCGAGATGGCCGCGATGTTCGCCGCCGATCGCGACCACCACGGTTACGTCAACAACTGGACGAAGGTGTACGCGCGGCGCCCCGACGTGCTGGCGGCGTGGAGCACGTTGCGAGACGCGATCGCGAGCCGCATGGATCAACGTCGGTACGAGCTCGTCACGATGGCGGCCGCGCAGCGCATGCGCTCGAGCTACTGCGCGCTCGCCCACGGAGTGGGACTGATCAAGCACTTCTACGACGCGGACACGGTGCTCCACCTCGCGAGCGATCGTGAGAACGCGGGCGTCGACGAGGTCGACCTTGCCGTGATGAGGTTCGCGGAGAAGGTCGTCGACGATGCGTCACAGATCACGCAAGCGGATGTCGATCGGCTTCGCGACCTCGGGCTGGACGACGACGACGTCATCGACGTCGCGCTTGCCGCCGCCGCTCGCTGCTTCTTCAGCAAGGTGCTCGACGCCGTCGGCGCGCAACCCGACTCCGCGTACCTGCGGCTCGACGAGAAGTTGCGCGACGTGCTCACCGTGGGGCGGCCGATCTCCCCGGACTGATGGACACGGTCGACGTCGACGGTCTGTGCGTCGCCTACGAGCGGGCTGGTCGTGGCCCTCCGCTCGTGCTGCTGCACGGCTACATCGGGGACGGCCCCACGACCTGGCGCCACCAGATCGACGCGCTCTCCGACGACTTCACCGTGATCGCGTGGGACGCGCCCGGCGCGGGCGCTTCGTCGGACCCGCCCGAGACGTTCGGCATGGCGGGATACGCGGATTGTCTGGCGCGCTTCATCGCCGCGCTCGATCTTGCTCGACCCCACGTCGGAGGCCTGTCATTTGGCGGGGCGATGGCCATCGAGCTCGCTCGGCGCCACCCGGCCGCGGTACGCACCTTGACCCTCGCGTCGGCCTACGCGGGCTGGCGCGGATCGCTGCCGCCCGACGTCGCGGAAGCACGGCTGGAGCAGGCGATGCGGCTCTCCGAGCTCTCCGCCGACGACTTCGTCGCCACGCTTCTCCCGACGATGTTCGCCGAGGGCACCGCGCAGACGACGATCGACGCGTTCGAGGCACCGATGCGCGCTTTCCACCCTCAGGGCTTTCGCGCGATGGCCCGTGCGTCGGCTGAAGACTTGCGTGACGCGCTGCCGGAGATCGATGTGCCGACGTTGCTGGTGTACGGCGACCACGACGTCCGCGCCCCGCTCGCCGTCGCCGAGCACCTCCATGCCGAGATCGCCGGGTCGCGGCTTGTGGTGCTCCCCGGCGTGGGACACGTCTGCAACATCGAGGCACCCGACGAGTTCAATGCGACGGTCCGCGAGTTCCTCGGAGTCGGCTGACACCGGCGAGTTGGCGCCCTGCCGGAGACGCCGAGACGGTCCGTGCAAAGCTAGGTTGCAACGTGTACCCGGATGTCCGAGATGCGGTGCGTGCGTCGCATCTCCGCGACCTGCCTTCCGAGGTTCTCGACGAGCTTCTCGACGGCGCGGTGCGTACCAAGGTCTCCGCTGGCTCGGTCGCACACTGGGCACTCGATGCGCACCAGTACCTCGAGCTGGTCATCACCGGCGTCATTCGGGTGTTCGTGACCGCTCCCGACGGCCGGACGATGACCATCCGGTACTGCCGGTCCGGCGAGCTCTTGGGCGCCATGTCGCTCTTCTCGGACGAGTTCACCGAACCTGCGACGAAGCAGGCGCTCGTGGACACGCAGCTGCTGATGATGTCGCCACCGAAGGTTCGCGCCCTCGCCGCAGCGAGATCTGCGGGTTGCGCAGCGCGCTGCTGGTCGAGCTGAGCGAACGTGCCCGGAACTTCGTCAACGAGATACCCAGGACCACGTTCGCGTCGGTTCGTCAACGAGTGGCACGCCAGCTTCTCGACCTCGCCTCGACCAACCAGCACGACGATGATCCGAACGGAGAGCTCGCCGTTCGGATCACGCAACAGGATCTGGCGGATGCAGTCGGTACAGTGCGCGAGGTCGTGGTGCGCACGCTGCGGCAGCTCCGCGACGCCGGTGTCGTGCGAACTGAACGAGACCGCATCGTCCTCCTCGATCCAGTCCAGCTCACCGAAGAGGTCGAAGTGGAACACAAGTCGCTGACACGGCCTCCCTGACCGTCTGATACTCGCGTGCATGTCGATCAGACAAGTCGCCTGTCATCGTCATCGGTGCCGGCCCGGCCGGACTGGCCGCGAGCCACGAGCTCCAGATCGCGCGGGATCGACCACATCGTGCTCGAGCGGGGACGGGTGGGGCAGACCTGGCGAGACCGGTGGGACAGCTTCTGCCTCGTCACGCCCAACTGGTACCTGCAGCTGCCCGGCGGCGAGTACGCAGGAGACGACCCGGACGGCTTCATGTCCCGAGACGAAGTCGTGGCCCATCTCGAGCGCTACGCGCAGGGCTTCGGCGCCCCGATCCTCGACTGCACCGAAGTCACCGCCCTCCACTCGGACCCCAGCGGCGGCTTCGTCCTCGACACGTCCGAGGGCCAGATGCGCACCGACGCGGTCGTGCGTCGCGACCGGAGCGTTCCAGCGGCCGCATCGCCCGCCGGCGGCCGGCCTGCCCGCAGAGCTCGAGGTGATCGACGCCGAGAGCTACACGAACCCCGACGCCCTCCCGGCCGGCGGCGTCCTCGTCGTCGGGAGCGGACAGACCGGATGCCAGATCGCCGACGAGCTGCACCGCAGCGGCCGCGACGTGACCCTCGCGTGCGGCAAGGCCGGATGGGCGCCGCGCCGAGTCGGCGACCGCGACATCGTCTCGTGGCTCATCGAGACGCCGTTCCTCGAGCAGACGGTTGACGACCTTCCGAGCCCGTTGGCTCGCCTCGCCGCGAACTTCCAGACCACCGGCCGTGACCGTGGTCGGGACCTCAACTACCGGACACTTCTCGCCGACGGCGTGACGCTGACCGGCCGCCTGCTCGGTGGCTCCGCGAGCGCGATCCGGTTCGCCGCCGATCTCGGCGAGTCGGTGGCGTGGGGCGACGCCCGCTACGCAGACATCTGCAACCTGTTGCGACAGGCCGCGTTGGGCCGCGGCGAGCGTCCCCCCGAGCTTCCCGAGCCACGGCCGCTCACGGCGGACGGCTCCGACGAGATCAGCGTGCGCGACCTCGGAGCCGTGGTGTTCACCTCCGGCTACCGCCCGGCGTACCGCGACTGGGTGCAGGTCCCAGATGCGTTCGACGACCTCGGGTTCCCGATCCAACGCGACGGCGCCAGCACCGTCGTGCCGGGCCTCTACTTCGTCGGGACGCACTTCCTGCGGAAGCGGAAGTCCTCGACTCTGTTCGGCATGGGCGAGGACGCGGAGATCGTCGCACGCACGATCGCGGAGCGAATGCATGTCGTCTGACCTGTAGCGACAGCCGGCAGAGGAGTAGCGATGTCTGCTCCCTCGGCAGAGCGCCCTCGGCAGGATTCGAACCTGCGCACCCGGCTCCGGAGGCCGATGCTCTATCCCCTGAGCTACGAGGGCGGGGAAGTGGAGGGTAGTCGCGCGAAACTCGGCTGGTGCCTTCCGCCTCTGACGTCGTCATCGTCGGAGGCGGTTCCGCAGGGTGCGTGCTCGCGGCGCGGTTGAGCGAGAACCCGCATCGGTCGGTGCTGCTGCTCGAGGCGGGCCCGGACTGGCGGTCGGCCGACGCGAGCGCAGAGGTGCGCTCGCTCAATCCGGGCCTCATCATCGGTCAGAGCAAGTTCGACGCGCTGCAGTACCCGGCTCTGCTCGCTCGCCGCACCCGCGTGCAGGAACCCGAGCTGTTCTGGCGCGGTCGCGGCATGGGCGGCTCGTCCACCATCAACGGCATCCTCGCCATTCGCGCCCTGCCGGAGGATCACGATGAGTGGGCGATTCCCGGGTGGGCTTGGGACGACATGTTGCCGCACTACCGGCGCTTCGAGACCGACCACGACTTCGGCTCCGACCCGTGGCACGGCACCGACGGGCCTGTGCCGATCTTTCGCATCCCCCACGAGCGATGGGGCGCGGTCGACCATGCGTTGGCCAGTGCTGCCGCATCTCTGGGCTACGGATGGTGCGCGGATCACAATGCTCCAGACGGGGAGGGCGTGTCGCCCTACGCGATCAATGGCGACCCGGTGCGCGAGGTACGCGTCACCACGAACGACGCGTACCTCGAACCGATCCGCGATCGGCCCAACCTCCGCATCGTCGGCGACACGCTCGTAGATCGCGTCGTGGTCGAGGGTGGGCGCGCGATCGGCGTGCGCGCCCGGCTCGATGGTGAGTGGACAACGATCGAAGCCGGTGAGGTGATCCTGTCCGCCGGAGCCGTGCACTCCCCGGCGATCCTGCTGCGATCAGGCATCGGCCCCGGGCTCGCAGTGGATCTCCCCGTGGGCGAGCACCTACAGGACCACCCGGTCGTATACGCCGTGATCCCGCTTCGGGAGGAGGCGCAGCCGGCGACGCCGTTCGATCGGCATACGAACGTGTGCATTCGCTACTCGTCGAGGCTCGGCGGCGCGGGACGCAACGACATGATGATCGTCGGGATGAACCGGACGCCGATCGCGCCGGTTGGCCTCATCGGCGTGTGGATCAATCAGTGCTACAGCGAAGGCACGCTCCGCCTCGCGTCACCAGATCCGGCCGTCGACCCGATCATCGACGAGGACATGATCAGCGACGAGCGGGATCGTTCGCGGATGGTCGACGGCGTTCGGCGCATCGTCGAGCTCAGCTTCGTCCGGAGAGGTGCAGGCGATCAGGTCCGCGGCTCCGATCGACCGGCTGGGGGAGGAGTTGCCATCCGGCAACGCCAGCGACGAAGAGGTCGCGGCGTGGGCACTGCGCGTCGCGGGCGACGCGCAACACATCTGTGGAACGGCTCGGATGGGCTCGGGCGATGACTGCGTGGTCGACCCGTCCTGCCGGGTGCGAGGGGTCGACGCGCTGCGGGTTGTCGACGCCTCGGTCTTTCCCGCCGTGCCCCGCGCGAACACCCATCTCATGGTGCTGGCGATCGCGGAGGTCATGGGTCGCGAACGAATTCCTGCAGGAGGTTGAGGTAGGCGCCCAGCGTCGGAGAGGCGTGAACGGTGTGCGAGGCGCCGGGTACCTCGTGGATGCGCGCATGCGGGTTCGCAGCCGCGTACCGGTCGGCATCGTCGGGCGTGAACACCGCGAGCATCGGATCAGCACGCGCGATGGTCACCGGGCAGCTGAGGCTCGCGTCGGGATCGAACCCGTTCCACACGATGCCCGCGACTGCCGCCTCCATGGTCGTCGGATCCCACTGGTGGAGTGATGCGCAGCGCGCCGAGGCTTCCTCGGTCGTCGGTTCCATGACAAGGGGCAGGTAGTCCTCGGCCGGAGCGCTTCGGCGTTGAAACTCGCGGACTGCGGCGATCAGCTCGGGGAAGAACTTCGCGGTGGGGCTGTTGCTCCGGCGCTCGGCATCACCCTCGTAGAGCGGCGGGTCCTCAAGGAACACCGCGATGACCAGATCGGGCCGGGAGCGCGCGAGCTCGGCAGCGACGACGCCGCCGAGCGAATGCCCGACGACGAGAGCGGGACGCCCGATCTCGGACTCGATCAGTGCCGCAATGTCGGCCGCGTAGCTCTTGGCGTCGTAGGACTCGAGCGTGGCGCGGCTCGATTCCCCGTGACCGCGCAGGTCGACGTTCCAGACGTCACCATCCAGATGGCCCACGACCGCGCGGTACGCGAGCCGGCTGCCCGACAACCCGTGGAGGAGGACGGTCGGGGACGCCTCCGGGTCGCCGAGGCGATCGACAGCGAGCGTCTGGCCGGTTGTCAACGAGGTGAGCACAGGAGCGAACGTTACGATCAACGGGTGATCAGGGACGACCTCGCCGCCGCGGTGCGCGCCTCGCTGACGTCGCTCGGCGTCGAGCCGCCAGCGGAGATCGTGCTCGAGCGTCCCCGCGTGGCCGAACACGGTGACTGGTCGACGAACGTGGCTCTCGCGACCGCGAAGGGTGTGGGACGCAACCCCCGCGAGCTCGCGGCCGAGCTTGCTGACCACCTGAACGCGGCCGATCTGCCCCACGTCGCCAAGGTCGAGATCGCGGGGCCCGGCTTCGTGAACTTCCGACTCCACGACACGTGGCTGCACGAGGTGCTGCGCGACGTCATCGCGGGAGGCGTCGACGACTACGCGCGGCCCGACCTCGGGCACGGCGAGCGGGTGATGATCGAGTTCGTCTCCGCGAATCCGACCGGCCCACTGCACGTGGGAAACGGCTGGTTCGCGTCCTACGGCGACGCCCTCGCCCGCCTGTTTGCCCGCACCGGCCACGTCGTCAGTCGCGAGTACTACGTGAACGACACCGGCGGTCAGGTGCGCAAGTTCGGCGCGAGCATTCTGGCCCGCAAGCACGGCCAACCCGTCCCCGAGGACGGGTATCCCGGCGAGTACGTCGCCGATCTTGCCGTGCGTTACGACGGCAGCGACGACCTGGTCGAGGCCGGTCGATGGGCGGGGGAGCACGTGCTCGCCGACATCCGCGAGACGTTGGAGTCGATCAACATCGAGTTCGACGAGTGGTACAGCCAGGCCTCGATCGAGGAGAGCGGCGCGGTCGCCGAGGCGATCGAGGAGCTACGGGCCAAGGGTCTGATCTTCGACCGCGAGGGGGCGACGTGGCTGCGCACCGAGGATTTCGGCGATCCCCGGAAAGAGCGTGTGCTCATCAAGTCCAACGGCGACGTCACCTATCTCGGCGGAGACATCGCGTACCACCGCGACAAGTTCTTCGTGCGCGGGTACGACCGGGTCATCGACGTGTGGGGCGCCGATCATCAAGCCCAGGTGCCCAGCCTCATCGCGGCCATGGAGGCCCTCGGCGTCGAACGCGGCAAGTTGGAAGTGAAGATCGGGCAGATGGTGTCCCTGGCATCCGGACGGATGTCGAAGCGACTCGGCAACACCGTCGACCTGTCCGAGCTCATCAACGACATCGGCCCCGACGCGACTCGCCTGCTGACCTTGCTTTCCTCCGTCGACGCTGCGCCGACGATCGATCTCGACATCATCCGCGAGCAGTCGCGTGAGAACCCCGTGTACTACGTGCAGTACGCGCACGCACGCATCGCATCGATTCATCGGGTTGCGGCCGAGCGGGGTGTCGAGCGGATGCCCCTCGTCGACGTCGACATCGCCCTGCTCGTCCACGACCGCGAGCTCGACATCCTGCGCACGCTTGTCGAGCTGCCCGATGTCATGGTCGCCGCGCTCGAGGAGCGGGCTCCGCACAAGGTCACGACCTGGGTGCGCGAGCTGGCGGACCGGTTCCACGGCTTCTACCACGACTGCTATGTGATGGGCGAGGGCGTGAGCCCCGCGCTGACGCAGGCCCGGTTGTGGTTGGTCGAGGCGGTGCGGATCGGTCTCGCGATCGGCTTGGATGTGCTCGGCGTGCACGCTCCCGACTCGATGTGAGCGCGATCTCGCGGCATCTCTTGCCCGACACTGCGACCGTCGACGCCTCGGGACGACTGTCGATCGGCGGCGTCGACCTGCTCGACCTCGCGGCGGAGCACGGCACGCCCCTTTTCGTCTACGACGAGGAGCATCTGCGGGCTCGGTGTCGTGAGGCCGCGGTCGCGTTCGGACCAGGGCTCGCGATCTATGCGTCAAAGGCGTTTCTGTGCCGCGCCATGGCGCGGCTGGTCGACGAGGAGGGCCTCCGGCTCGACGTCGCGACCGGGGGAGAGCTTCACGTCGCGCTCGCGGCCGGCTTCCCCGCCGACCGGCTTGTGCTCCACGGCAACAACAAGAGCGTCGAAGAGCTCCGGATGGCGCGCGCCGCCGGGGTTGGTCGCCTCGTCGTCGACTCGTTCGACGAGCTCGACCGTCTCGACGCACTCCATGCGGATGACGGCATCGCGCCCGCGGTGCTGCTGCGGGTGACTCCGGGCATCGAGGCCCACACGCATGAGTACGTGAAGACCGGCCAGGACGACTCGAAGTTCGGGTTCGGCATGAACGTCGGCGACGCGGCTCGGGCGCTCGAGCGGGCAGCGGGGTCAACGGCCATCGACCTCGTCGGCCTCCATGCCCACATCGGCAGCCAGGTGTTCGCGGTCGACTCGTTCCGGGCCGCCATCGAGGTGCTGGCACCGTTCGTCCGCTCCGCAGGCCTCCCCGAGCTCATCGTGGGCGGCGGGCTCGGCGTTGCCTATGTCGAAGGCGAGGAAGCGGCGACGTTGTCGCAGTGGGCGAAGGTGCTGCACGAAGCGGCCCAGGAGCATGGGGTGCCGGTGCCGCTCGCGGCCGAACCGGGACGGGCGATCGTCGCGGCCGCCGCAGTCACGCTCTATACGGTCGGCACGATCAAGGAGCTGCCCGGCCTGCGTACGTACGTCGCCGTCGACGGCGGCATGAGCGACAATCCGCGCCCCGTCCTCTACGGCAGTGGCTACGAGGCTTTCCTGCCGCGGTCGACACCAGCGGGGCGACCCCGCTCGGTGCGCATCGTCGGCAAGCACTGCGAGTCGGGCGACGTGCTGGTCCACAACGCACACGTCCCCGATGACATCGCGGTCGGCGACCTGTTGTGCACTCCGGTCACAGGTGCTTACGGGCACTCGATGGGTTCGAACTACAACAAGGTGCCTCGCCCCCCAGTGGTGTTCGTGCGAGACGGCAACGCGAAGGTCGTCATCCGCCGCGAGACGTACGACGACTTGCTGCGCTACGACGTTTGACGCCGAACCTCAAGGGGGAGAGTCATGCCAACACGATCATCGCTCGTTTGAGCGACCGCGCGTCCTCTGCCGTCAGACGGTGACCTCGAGAAGTGCGGAGGCCAACCATCGCCGGACGAGTGCCTGCCGCGAGGACGGCGTTGAGCGCGTCCGCCACAGTCTGGGGATCGGTCACGAGCGTGCCGGTCATGTCCATCGCCCGGCCGCGGTGGTGCACGACGACCCGAGAGCCGCCGGCGAAGTTCGCTGGCCAGCGAGCCGGGCTGAAGACCGTTGGCGTGTCCGCGACCTGATGCCAGCCGACCGGGATCCGGTACGTACGACCCGAGGTGCGGCCTGAGAACTCGAGGAGCGCCATCGAGCGCATCGCTCGGCCGAGCCCTGTCCGAAAGAGCGCGCGCATCAACGGGTTGAGCATCGCGACGACTGCCGCCGGCGGCCGCGCGTCGCGGACCTCGGTCTCGGTCATCGCTCGCCGCGATCAGAGACGATGTCGCCGATCGCGTAGTCGACACCCGCTGGGTCAGCGTCGACGGGCTCGAGGTAGAAGCGCGACCACGACAGCGTCGCCTGATCGATGCCGAAGATGATGACTCCCCGCATGAGGTGGGGGTGGCCGTCGCCGCGGGTGCCTTTCATCTCCCACTCCGACCACACGACGTCGTCGTCGACAGCCAGCCTCACGACATCGGCGCGCAGATCGGCAACACCGGCGAACAGCCGTGACCAGTTCTTCCGCACTTGCTCGCGTCCGGTGAACCCGCGGGCCGGGTGCACGGGGGTGTCGTTGCGGTAGTCCGCGGCGAAGCAGTCGACCAGCGCGTCGATGTCCCGAGTCTCGACCGAGCGTCGCAACCGCTCGACGAGCTCGGGACCATCCGTGGCCAATGCCCGGTCCATCACGCGAACTCCAATCTATTCCAGTACACTGGAATGAAATCACTATGGGCGCGCAGAGCCGATCGGTCAAGGGCATGTTCAAGAACACCGTCAACGCCACTCGCCACTACGACGTCACGGCTCGTCAGGCGCGTGCTCACGAACAACACGTTGCGGCGCTCGATTCTGCCGAGCGGCTCTTCCTCGAGCGTGGCTACGGCAGGACGACCGTTGACGCGATCGCCGCGGCAGCGGGGCTTTCGAGCTCCACGGTGTACAAGTCGTACGGGGGGAAGACGGGTCTCATCCGCGAGCTGTCTCGCCGCGCGCTCGAGGGTGAGGGCGCGACACCCGCGGAGCAGCGTTCCGATGCCCTTCGATCGGCCACCGATCCGCGGGTGGTCATCGACGGCTGGGCCTCGCTCGTCACGGAGGTTGCCCCACGCGTTGCGCCTCTGCTGCTCATGCTTCGAAGCGCCGCCAGGTCCGACGACGAGGCGGGTGCCCTGTACGACGAGCTCGACGGACAACGGCTCGAGCGGATGGCCGACAACGCCCGGTTCCTCGCGACGGCGGGTCATCTGCGGGAGGGCCGAAGCGTCGCGGACGCCCGCGACATCATGTGGTTCTGCACGGCGCCTGAGACCTATGAGCTGATGGTGCTCCGGCGGGGGTGGTCCGTGCGCAAGTTCAGTCGGTTCCTCGCCGAGCTCCTGAAAGCCGAGCTCCTGTAAGCGACTCCCGGACGTAGCGGGCTAGTCGACGCGGGCCTTGGCCGTGCCGGTGAGCACTGGCTCGCCTGCTTGGTTCACCGTCTCGAGCGTGAGCTCGGCGACGCCGTCGGAGACGGCGGTGACGGTGGCGGTGACCGTGAGCGCATCGCCCGGCCACACCTGCTTCACGAACCGCACGCCGTAGGACAGCAGCCCCTCGGCGCCGAACCAGTCGGTGAGCACCCGTCCGCTCATGCCCATTGTCAACATGCCGTGAGCGAACACGCCCGGATAGCCGGCGATCTCGGTCGTGAACTTGTCGTCGGTGTGCAGCGGGTTGTAGTCGCCCGACGCGCCGGCGTATTGCACGATCTGCGTGCGGGTCAGATCGTCTGTCAGCACGAGGCTGCGCTGGTCGCCTTCCTTCACGGACGCCATGTCATGCCTCCTGCTGGACGACGGTCTCGGTGCGCACCCCGACGCCGCGGGCGGTGATGACCAGCTCGCCGTTCTGGTCGCGGTACTCGGTGACCGACTCCGAGAAGATGAGCTTGCCGCCCCGCCGACCTTGCTTCTCCCAGGTCTCTCCCGGACGCAAGGTGCCGGTGAGCACGTCGCCCGCCCGCAACGGCCGGTGATACTCGAAGTGCTGCTCGGCGTGCAGCCCGCCGCCCCCTCCACCGCCGCCGCCTCCGCCTCCGCCCCGCCGCTTCGCTTGGCGCCGGTGGCCTCGCGGCCCGAGCCGAACCAGGGCTCGCCGATCTTCGGCCGGAGGAAGTAGTCAGGGTCGAACTGGGCACTGGCCTGCACGAACGTCGGAGGCGCGGGCACGGGCTCGTCACCGCTGAGCGCGCCGTAGTACGCGGGGTTGGCGTCGCCGATCGCTCGCGCGAACAGCGCGATGTGACCGGCCTCGACGGGGAATCGATCGATGCTCACGGCGGGCGACTCTAGATCGGGCGTCGCGGGCTTGCGCCTAGGCTGGTGGGCATGTCCGCACGCACCCGAGAGCTGCCGCGCCGCTCGTGTCTGTCCGTCCCCGGCTCGAGCGAGAAGATGCTCGGCAAGGCGCCCGGTCTGCCCGCCGACATGGTCTTCCTCGACCTCGAGGACTCCGTCGCGCCGCTCGAGAAGGAAGGTGCCCGGGCGAAGGTCGTCGACGCGATCAAGTCCCAGGACTGGGGCGACAAGATCCTCTGCGTCCGTGTGAACGCGTGGGACACCGAGTGGACCGTGTTCGACGTCATCGAGGTCGTCGGCCAGGCCGGCATCCGCCTCGAGGAGATCATGCTGCCCAAGGTGCAGTCGGCGGCCGAGGTCGTCGCGCTCGATCTGCTGCTCACCCAGGTCGAGATCAAGGCCGGGCTGCCGCCCGGGCACATCGGCATCGAGGCCCAGATCGAGACGACCCGCGGCCTCATCAACGTCGAGGAGATCTGCGCCGCGTCGCCGCGGCTCGAGACGATCATCTTCGGCCCCGCCGACTTCGCCGCGTCGATGGAGATGCCCGTGCTCACGGGCGGGGTGCAGATCCCCGAGTACCCGGGCGATCACTTCCACTACGTCTTCTCGAAGATCCTCATGGCCGGGCGGGCCAACAACCTGCAGGTGATCGACGGGCCGTTCCTCAAGATCCGCGAGCCCGACGCCTTCCGCGACTACTGCCAGCGCGTGCGCGTGCTCGGCTACGACGGCAAGTGGGCGCTGCATCCTGATCAGGTCGACGATCCTGAACGAGCTGTTCTCACCGACGCAGGAGCAGTTCGACCGGGCGTGGGACATCCTCGACGCGTACGAGAAGGCGACGACCGAGGGCGAACGCAAGGGCGCGGTCATGTTCGGTGACGAGATGATCGACGAGGCATCGCGCAAGATGGCCACGAAGTTCGTCCGCCGCGGCGAACGGGCCGGGTTCCGTCGCTCCGCAACTTGAGCACCCTCAGTTGAAGACCGTCGAGGCCGTCCTGTTCGACGCAGGCGGCGTGCTGCTGCTTCCCGACCCCACCGTCATAGGTCCGTTGCTCGCGCCGTACGGCGCGGACACGTCGGTCGAATCCCTGACACGCGCGCACTACGCGGCGATGCGGACCCAGGACTTCGAAGGTGAGGTTCACGACGACTGGCGCGCGTACGACCGCGGGTACGTGCTCGCCGCAGGGGTACCCGAGCACGAGCGCGAGGAAGCGGCGCTCATCCTCGGCGCGACGCCGCACCGCCCACCTCTGGCGGTGGCCCATCGTCCCGTCGGTCCAGGGCCTGCGCCTCCTCCACGAGGCTGGCGTGCCGATCGGCGTCGTGAGCAACGCGGCGGGCCAGATCGAGTCGGTGCTCCGACGCTTCGGTGTGTGCCAAGTAGGCGACGGCGATGGCGTGCCGGTGATCATCATCGTCGACTCGACGATCGTGGGAGTCGCGAAGCCTGATCCGGCGATCTTCTCGTTCGCCCTCGAGGTGCTCGACGTGAAGGCCGAGAGCGTCGCGTACGTCGGTGACTCCTACGCCAACGACGTTGTCGGGGCGCGGTCCGCCGGCATGCAGCCGTTCCTGCTCGATCCGTACGACGACCACGCGGGTGCGGACTATGAGCGCATCAACGCAGTGAGCGACTTGATCAGCCTCGCGGTTGCTCGGAAGCCGGCAGCCGGCGAGCGATGACCCGCAGCGCGAGGATCTCGTCGGCGCCCTCGAAGATCGACAGCACGCGCGCGTCCACGAACAAGCGGCTGACCGCGTACTCCTCGGCGTAGCCGTACCCACCGTGGATCTGCATCGCCTCGCGGGTGACCCATTCCGCGGCGCGGCAGACATAGGCCTTGACCATCGAGGCTTCGAGCGAGCCGCCGCCTTTCGCCATCATGCGAGCGACCGCGTAGGCGAACTGGCGGGCGGCCTGGATGACCACGGCCATGCGGGCGAGCTTCACCTTGGTGAGTGGGAACTCGCCGATGGGCACGTCGAACACCGAACGGTCGAGCGCGTACTGCGCGGCGGCTTCGTAAGCCGCTTGCATCACGCCGACGGCCCGAGCGGCGGTCTGCAGCCGGCCGTTCTCGAACCCCTCCATCGTGAGGTAGAAGCCTCGGCTCAGGCCCGCCTCCTCGCCGATGAGACAGCTGTCGGGCACCCACCAGCCGTCGAGCGCCACCTCGTAGGAGTGCATGCCGCGGTAGCCGATCGTGTCGATCGCGCGGCCCTCGATCTTGCCGCCCGTGCCCTCCTGCGCGAACTCGAAACCGTGGCCCTCGCCGCGTGGCTTGGGCACCACGAACAACGACAGGCCGCGGTGCGTCTTCGATCGGTCGGGGTCGGTGCGAGCGAGCAGCATCAGGACGTCGGCCCGCGCCCCGAACGTGCACCAGGTCTTGACGCCGTTGATCCTCCAGCCCGGTTCGCCTCCGGGGCCGGGAGACCGCACGGCGGTCGTCTTGACGCCGCCGACGTTTGACCCGAAGTCGGGCTCGGTGACCGCGACCGCGACCATCGCCGAGCCGTCAGCGAGCTTCGGGAGCCAGTGCCGCTTCTGCTCCTCGGTGCCACCCCGCACGATGGCCCGCGTCAGGATCTCGGGACGCGTGATGAGCGAGCCGCCGATCCCGAGCGAACCGCGGCTCAGCTCCTCGGTCGCCACGACCATGCCCATGTAGTCGCTCTCGCCACCCGCCGCGAAACCGCCGTACTCCTCGGGCACCGACAGCCCGAACCCGCCCATCTCGGCCAAGCCGGCGATCACATCCTCGGGCACGTCGGCGTTGGTGCGGTGGACGTGCTCGGCGACCGGCTTGATGCGGTCGTCGGCGAACCGTCGGAACGTGTCGCCGACGAGCTCGAAGTCGGCGTCGAGGTGGCGAGGTCCCTCCTCGCCGGCGAGGTCAGCGAGGAACTCGGGGTCGCGAAACGTCGCCAGGAACGAACGGGCCGGGTCGAGCGCGCCGGGCTCGACGCCCCACTGCTGCTTCGCGGCCGAACAGTCGCGCAGGCAACGTCGTGCACGGCATCGGCCACGAACGCGCAAGCGATGCGTCCCTCGACCTCGCCTTTCGCGCCGTAATCGAGGAGCGAGCGTGCGATCTCGACCGCCGCGGCCGCGTGGGCAACGTCGTAGAGCACGACTTGCTTCTCGTCTCCCTCGGCGAAGGGAGCAAGGTGGCGCGCTGCCTGCTGCACGACCGTGTCGGCGAGCTCGACGACGGACGCGGCAGCACTCAGATCGGGGGCAGTCACCCTGGCGAGGCTAGTGAGAGCTGTTGGCCTCGGTCAGATCGATGACGAGGTTCGGCCCGGCGATCCACGCGGGTAGGTGGTGGGCTTCGAGCGCCGCGGCGAGCACGAAGCCCTGCACGCGGTCGCAGCCCATGTCGATGAGCGCTCCGAGCGTCGGCGCATCTTCGACGCCCTCCGCCACCACCTCGAGCCCGAGGTTGTGCCCGAGATCGATGATCGACCGCACGATCGCCCGGTCGCTGTCGTTGCGGGTCATGTCGGTGACGAACGACTGGTCGATCTTGATCTCGTCGATCGGAAGGCGGCGCAGATGCGACATCGACGAGTATCCGGTGCCGAAGTCGTCGACGCTGGTGCGTACGCCGAGCGCCGTCATGCGGGTCATCGCGTCGAGCGCCGACACCGGGTCCGACATCAGCTGGCTCTCGGTGATCTCGAGGACGAGCCGGTCCGGCGGCACGCCGGCGTCCGCGAGCGTCGAAGCGATGTGGTCGGGGAGCTCGACGTCGGCGAAGTTCCGCGCCGAGATGTTCACCGAGACATTCAGGTCGAGCCCCTCCTTCCGCCAGCGGCCGCACTGACTCACCGCCGTCGCGACGACCCACCGGGTGAGCGGCTGGATCAGCCCCGACACCTCGGCGAGCTCGATGAACTCCTCCGGACCGACGACCTCCATACCCGGGTGATGCCAGCGCACGAGGGCTTCGACCCCGAGACGTTGGCCGCCACGGAGCGGCACGTTGGGCTGGTAGTGCAGCACGAGCTCGTTGCGCTCGAGGGCCCCGCGAAGGTCGGCGATGAGCGTGAGGCGCCGCACGCTGAATCGGTCGTGCTCGGGGCGGTAGCTCGCCGCGGGAGGCCGGATCGGTCGGCTTCGGCGAGGGCCATGTTCGCTCGCTTCAGCAGCGTGTCCGCGTCCGCGCCGTGATCGGGATACACGGCGATGCCCGCGGTGCAGCGAGTGTCGATCGGCACGCCGTCGAGGAGCACCGGTCGTTCGAGGGCCTCCGCCAACCCCTTGGCTGCCTCGAGAGCGCCCTCTTCGTCGCCGACGTCGGTGAGCACGACGGCGAACTCGTCGCTACCCACCCGCGCGACCGTGGTCGACCCTGACACGACGATCGACAAGCGGCGCGCCACTTGCTCGAGCAGCAGGTCGCCGTGGTGATGCCCGAGCGTTGCGTTCACCTCTTTGAAGCGATCGATGTCGAGCACCACGACCGCGACGCGACCGAAGTCGTCGATCGCCTCCTGCAGACGATCGACGAGAAGGACGCGGTTGGGGAGGCCCGTGAGCCCGTCGTGCAGCGCCTGATGCCGGGTGCGCTGCTCCACGCGGTTGCGCTCGCTGATGTCTTCGATCGCGAGGCCGACTCCCTGGTCGGGGAGCGGCGAACGCGTGGACGGCGTACGCGGTGTCACCGGTGACCACATTGTCGAGCGTCACCCGCACGCCGGAGCGCACCACCTGCGCCAGGATGCCCGACAGGTCGAGGTGGGCGAGGGCCGGGAACGCCTCCTCGGGCCGACGGCCGAGCGCGTCGCTGTCGCGGACACCCGTGACGGTGGAGGCGGCCGGGTTCGCCGACACGAGCCGCATCGTTCGTTCGTCCTTGGGATCGTCGAGGCGGGCGACGTAGACGCCGAGCTGCATGTGATCGAGCACGTTCGCGGCCTGGCGCAGCGACGTGCGTTCGCTCAAGTTCTCGTGGAGGATGCGGGCCATCTTGCGGCGCTGCGCCTTCTCGCGTCGCCACCCGATCGCGGCCGCGACGGCGACCACGATGGCGACCGCGCCGATGACGAGAGCGACGACGCCCATGGGTGTGAGCATTGTCGGCTCGCCGCTCGCGATCGGGGATGCTGCTCCGGATGGGTGGACCGCGCCGGTCGCTAGCCTCGCCGCCATGACCATCCACGAGCGGCCGTTCGGCCGCTACCTCGAGGACTTCGCGGTCGGCGACATCTATCGCCACTGGCCGGGCAAGACGATCACCGAGGCCGACGATCACCTCTTCTGCATGATCACGATGAACCACCATCCGCTCCACACGAACGAGTGGTTCGCGGAGCACGAGACGGTGCACGGCAAGAACGTCGTGGTCGGCAACCTCGTGTACTCGCTCGTCCTGGGTATGAGCGTGCCCGACGTGAGCGGTGCCGCGATCGCGAACCTCGAGGTCGAGTCGCTCACGCACAAGCTGCCCACCTTCCACGGCGACACGATCTATGCGGAGACCAGGGTGCTCGACGTCGTCGCGTCGTCATCGAAGCCCGATCGGGGCATCGTCACGGTCGAGACGAAAGGGTTGAACCAGCGTGGGGAGGAGGTCTGCTACTTCCGTCGCAAGGTGATGGTGTGGAAGCGCGACGCGGCGCCAGTGCGGCGCCGGCCGTACGACGAACAGGACATCTGGTCGTGACCGTCAACCCGACCGCGGCGAGCGGCTTCGACTCGGGCGCCGAGGCGTACGAGCGCGGCCGCCCCTCCTATCCCGACGAGGCGATCGCGCATCTCGTCGAAGTGCTGCACCTCGGCCCGGGCCGGCGGGTGCTCGACCTCGCCGCGGGCACCGGAAAGATGACGCGGCTGCTCGCCCCCTCGGGCGTCGACCTCGTCGCGGTCGAGCCGGTCGCGGGAATGCGGGCCGCGTTCCAAGTCGCGGTGCCCGGCGTCGAGATCCTGGACGGCACCGCCGAAGCGATCCCGTTGCCCGACGCGTCGGTCGACGCGGTCGTGGTCGCGCAGGCGTTCCATTGGTTCGATGCGGAAAAGGCGCTCGCCGAGATCGACCGCGTGCTGAAGCCAGGGGGAGGCGTGGCGCTCGTGTGGAACCGGCGCGACGAGTCGGTGCCGTGGGTCGCGGAGATGTCGCGGATCATCCACTGGAACCGCGGCCTCATCCCGCAGTACGACGGCATCCAGCCTCGACGGTTTCACGACCTGGACGTGCCGCTATGTGCAGCGCCTCACGCGCGAGGGCTTGCTCGACCGGGTCTCGTCGGTGAGCTACATCGCCGCCATGGACGCCGACCAGCGCGCGCCCGTGCTGGCCGAGGTGAGTGCGCTCGTGGCCGGCTTCTCGGAGCCGTTCGACCTGCCCTACGTCACCGAAGTGCACAGCCGTACCTGATGCGCGACCTTCCCTGGCGACGCACCCGCGACCCGTGGGCGGTGCTCGTCTCGGAGGTGATGCTGCAGCAGACGCAGGTCCAGCGGGTCATCCCGATCTGGGAAGCGTTCATGGCCAAGTTCCCGACGGTGACCGCCTGCGCCGAGGCGTCGCAGGCCGACGTCGTGCGGGCCTGGGCGGGACTCGGTTACAACCGACGAGCGGTCAACCTCCACCGCGCCGCCGTGATGATGGCCGGGTCGATGAAGGGCCTTGTGCCCCGCGACCTCGACGCGCTGCGCCAGCTTCCGGGAATCGGGCCCTACACCGCGCGCGCCGTCCTCACGTTCGCGTTCGAGCAGGACGTCGGCGTCGTCGACACGAACATCGCTCGTGTGCTGTCGCGCCACGCGGGCCGGCGGCTCACGACGCGTGAGGCGCAGGCGACCGCGGACGCCCTCGTGCCGCCGGGTGGGTCGTGGGAATGGAACCAGCGCCTGATGGATCTCGGCGCGCTCGTCTGCACTGCGCGTGCACCGGCGTGTCAACGGTGCTGGCTCCGTGAGGGATGCCGGTGGACCGGGGAAGCCTGGTCGACGCCCAAGCAGTCGACGTTTGTCGGCTCCGACCGGCAGGGTCGCGGCCGCTTGATCGCCGCCCTGCGGGAGCAGGCGGTCCCCGTCGACCACGTCGCCGGCGTGATGGGCTGGCCGGACGATCCCGCTCGCGCGGAGCGGGTTGCGGCGCGTCTCGTCGACGAGGGCATCGTCGAGGTGCGTCAGGCGGTGATGCGGCTCACGATCTCGTCGTAGGCGGCGTCGGCCAGCGCGACCATCTCGTCGTCGGTGCGGTCCTGGATCGGATGGGGCACGAACATCCGCGCCATCGCCGCGAACCCGAGCGACTTCGATTGCGCGGCTGCCGCCTCGACGAATTCGCTCGACGCAACGAACATCGACGGCACTCCCCGGCGTTCCAGATCAGCGATGTCGTGCACACTGCACGACGTGCACGACCCTCAATCGGCTAACGCTTCGATCACGAGGTCGCACTTCGTCGAGATCTCGTGACGCAGATCGATCGGCGCCGGCTTCGTGAACGTCGGCTTCGCGAACCGCTCGACCCGAGCGCCGGCCGCTTCGAGCCGGTGCTGCAGGCGATCGAGGAAGATGTTGCCGCGGGGCTTCGAGATGTCGAGCAGGCCGATCGTGCGGCCCTCGACCGAGGGCGGGCGCTGCAGCAGCGCTCGCTCGGCGGGTACCTGTTCGCCCGTGGGATCGAGCAGGACGGTCATGCCGTCACCTCCCGCGTCGTCGGCTGGCTGCCGATCTCTCCGTTGGCCCAGCCACCGATGATGGCAGAGAAGAGGCCCGCGCCACCGCCCGCATGCACGACGAGCAGCCCTTCGGGACGAAACTTCGACAGCGTGAGCCCCCTCAGGTGGTCCGGGATGCCTTCGGCCATGCCGCCGGCGCCTCGCACGATCTCGTCCCCGGGCAGCTGCAGCAGCCCGTGGATCTCGTCCTTCACCTTCTGCTTCGACCACCCCGCCTCTCTGAACACCCGGGCGTGCTCCGGGCCGACAACGAGGATCGCGTCGAACCCGAGCGGCAGCTTCGGGTGGTGCACAGTGCGCAGGCACGCCGCGAGCGTGTGGGCGAGGTCGTCCGGGTCGCGCGCGAGCTGATCGACGACGCAGCGAGGACCCTCACCGGGGAAGAGCGTGACCGTGGAGGCCGTCGGCGCGAAGCCCCGTTCGACCGACAGCGGCTCCCACGGCGAGCCTTCCTCGTCTTCTGCGAAGCAGAACGAGAGCTTGCCGGGGTTGCCATGCGTCGCTCGATCTACGCCGCCGGGCCGCCCTCCGCCGACATTGCGGATGACGAGCTGCACGGCTCGACCGATGGCCAGGTTGGCCCGGGTTCCCTGACCGAGAACATTGCCGCCCGCGTTCATCCCGATCGCGCGCCGGATCGGGCCGTTCACGATGATCACCGGCCCGACGGGCATGGTCGTGGCGAGCACCCCGTGGATGTTGAACGAGTCTGTGCACGCCGCCTCGAGCGCGGCCAGGATCACCGGGAGGTACTCCGGCTTGGCGCCGGCCATGACCGCATTGATCGCGACCTTCTCGACCGTGCACTCCACGAGGTCGGGAGGGACCACGGCGACGATCTCATCCGGCGCACGGGTCGTGCCTTCGAGCATGCGCAGCACGCGCGTCTCGGTGGGAGCGACGACGGGGAGGCCATCGGTCCAGCCTCGATCGAACAAGGCCTCCGCCTCGTCCTCGAGCGCGGCGATCTCGACGCGCCGGCTGCGCAGCACCGACCCGCCGAAGCGCACCGCGAGCACGTCGACCATGTCTGGGTCGACCGACAGCGAGCCGCAGCCCGGCCGCAGCTCGGGCAGCTCCGTGCCGAGCGGCGCTTGCCCGGAGAGCTTTTCCCACGCCGGGCGCCACCAACCGACCGTGCGCTCGACCTCCACGCCGTCCTCGACCCGAATGAGCGTCGGGACGGTCTCGATGTCGTGGTGGTACGAGACGGAGAGGTCGTCGTCGTGCACGGTGCCGATCCCAGGGGGAATTCGGGATCGTCCTGGCTGTACACCGTCAGCGGCACCCCGGCGGCATGGATGCTCTGCAACACGGGTACCACCAGCACGCAGGTCGGGCACTCGGCCTTGACCACCGCAACGAGCCCGTCGGGGAGGGTCATGGCCGCGACGTTAACTCCGAGGTGACATCGGTCACCCGCTCGCAGCGCTCCTTGACGTTTCTGTACCCTGGCCGACCCAAGGGGGAACTGTGCTGAACATCACCTTCTTCGGCGTGCGGGGTTCGACACCTTGTTCAGGCGAACGAACGCGCCGATACGGCGGAAACACGGCCTGCGTCGGGGTCGAAGTGCCCGGCCAGAAACCCATCGTCCTGGACATGGGCACGGGCCTGCGGTACTTCGGCGAGACCCAGCCTCTCGACGGCAGCTTCGAGGGCACGGCGCTGGTCAGTCACCTTCACTGGGACCACGTGCAGGGCCTTCCGTTCTTCGTGCCGATCCTGACCGGCGGGCACCTCGACGTGTATGCGCCGGTGCAAGAGGACGGCGTCGACCTGTTCGACGCGTTCGACCTGTGCATCCGTCCTCCGTTCTTCCCCGTAGCAATGGACGCCCTCGTCGGCACGTTCGCGTTCCATCCCTGCGCCGACGACGAGTTCTCCGTCGGCACGGCGAAGGTGACGTCTCGCAACGTTCCCCATGTCGGGCCGACCAACGGGTACCGGATCGAGTGGGAGGGCGCAACGGTCGCTTACATCTCCGACCATCAGCAGCCCGAGGACGGCGGCTACTCGATCGCCGAAGGGGCGCTCGAGCTGTGTGACGGCGCCGACCTCGTGATCCACGACGCGCAGTACACCGTCGCCGAGTTCCCGAAGAAGTCGACGTGGGGACACTGCACCGTCGAGTACGCCGTGATGGTCGCGAAGGAGGCAGGTGCGAAGTCGATCGCGCTGTTCCACCACGACCCCACTCGGCACGACGAGGCTCTCGACGACCTGTCGATGTGCGCGCGTGAGTTCGCCGATCGCGCCGGTGTCGAGCTCATCACAGCCGCCGAGGGATTGACCGTCTCGTTTGGCTGAGGTGTCAGAATCGGCCCCCGTGGCCGCCGACCCTCCCGACATCGACTCTGCGGTCTACCGCCAGGTCCTCGGCTACTTCCCGACCGGCGTCACGATCGTCACGGCAGAGACCGATCACCATCCCGTCGGCCTCGCCGTCGGCTCGTTCGCATCGCTGTCGCTCGATCCTCCGCTCGTGCTGTTCTGTCCGAGCAACACGTCGACGAGCTGGCCGCACATCGAGAGCGCGGGCAAGTTCTGCGTCAACGTCCTGGCGGCCGATCAGGAGGGCCTCTGCCGTCACTTCGCCGGCAAGAGCGACGACAAGTTCGCGGGCATCGGCTACCGGCACAGCCGCCTCGGCTCGCCGATCATCGACGGTGTGCTGGCCTGGATCGACTGCGAGATCGAGTCCGTGGTCCCGGGCGGCGACCACGTGATCGTCGTAGGCCGCGTGCACGACCTCGACGTCGCGGGGTCCGGTGGTCCGCTGGTCTTCTTCCGCGGCGGGTACGGGCGTTTCGAGGTCTGATTGGGTTGGGTGGCGGGCGCCATCGTCGGCGTCGCCCTGCTCATCGCCGGCGCTGCGAAGCTCACGAGCCGGCAATGGCCGGACCAGGCCGATCTCCTCGGCGTTCCCCGTGGTGCGGTGAAGGCGATCCCGGTGCTCGAGCTTGGGATCGGTGTCGCCCTCGTCGCCGGGGTGTCCTACGCCGGCGTTGCCGCGATCGTGTTACTCGGTGCGTTCACCGTGTTCCTGGTTGTGGCGCTCGCGCGGGGAGTGGAGGCGCCGTGTGCGTGCTTCGGCTCGTTGTCCACGCGGCCGGTGACCTGGTGGTCGGTCGCGCGCAACGTCGTGTTGATCGGGCTGGCGGTGATCAGCCTGACGTGACGTTCAAGGTGCTGAGGATGAACGCGAGCACCTCGGCCTCCTCGCGCCACGAGTCATACCGCCCCGACTTCCCCCCGTGGCCCGCGACCATCTCGGTCTTCAGGACCAGCGGCCGTTCGCCGGTCCCCGTCGCCCGTAGTCGCGCCACCCACTTCGCGGGCTCGTGGTAGCTCACCCGCGGGTCGTTGAAGCCGGCCGTCACGTACATCGCGGGCAGGTCGGCGGCGGCCACGTTCTCGTACGGGGCGTACGAGGCCATGTACGCCTCGTACTCGGCCTCGGCGGGGTTGCCCCATTCCTCCCACTCGGCCACAGTCAGCGGCATCGTCTCGTCGAGCATCGTGGTGACGACGTCGACGAACGGCACCTCCGCGACGACCGACGCGAACAGGTCGGGGCGCATGTTCACGACTGCGCCCACAAGCAGCCCACCGGCGCTGCCACCGCGGATCGCGAGCCGGTCGGGTGAAGTCCAACCCTCGGCGACGAGATGCTCGGCGCACGCGACGAAGTCGGTGAAGGTGTTGCGCTTGTTCAGCAGCTTGCCGTCGAGGTACCAGCGCCGTCCGAGCTCGCCACCGCCCCGAACGTGGGCGAGCGCAAAGACCACGCCCCGATCGAGAAGGCTGATGCGCGGCCACGAGAACCACGGGGCGACGATCACCTCGTAGGAGCCGTAGCCGTACAGCACCGCGGGGTTCGAGCCATCGCGAGGCAGACCTTTGCGGGCCACGAGCGAGATCGGAACCTTCGTGCCGTCAGACGCGGTCGCCCACATGCGCACTGTCTCGTAGGCGGACGCGTCGAAGCCCCCGAGAACCGGCTGCTGTTTGAGCAAGGTGCGGTCACCGGTCGCGAGATCCACCTCGAACACCGAGGGCGGCGTGATCAGCGATTGGTAGTTGAAGCGATACGTCGACGTCTCGTACTCGAGGTTCGTGCCGGCCGACAGGCCGAAGGCCGTCTCGGGCTGGTCGATGACGAACTGGGACCCGTCGGAGCGGATCACACGCAGGGTCGGAAGGGCGTCGGCCCACTCGAACGCGACGAGATGATCGGCGAATGCGTCGACCCCGAAGAGGCGCACGCCCGGACGATGTGGCAGCACCTCCTTCCACGACGACCGCCCAGATGCGTCGATCGGGGCCTCGACCAGCCGGAAGTCGAGCGCGTCGAGGTTCGTCACGATGAGGAGGCGGTCGCCTTGGTGATCGACGGTGTACTCGTGTCCCTGCTCCCGCGGCTCGACGATGCGCGCGGGAGCGAGAGGGTCGGTCGCGTCGAGCAGCCGGACCTCGCTCGTGGTGCGGCTGTCGGAGGAGATGATCACGAACCGCCCGCTGCGGGTGTTTTCGACCCCGACGTCGAAGTGGGTGTCGTCCTCTTGGTAGACGAGGACGTCGGAGTCCGCCGGCTCACCGACCTCATGGCGCCAGATCTGATACGAGCGCCACGCGTCGTCGGGTCGTGTGTAGAAGAGGTGTCCGTCGTCGGCCGACCACGCCGTGCCGTAGTGCACGCCCTCGATGACATCGGGAAGGTCCTCGCCGGTGTCGAGATCGCGGATGCGCATCGTGAAGACTTCGGCGCCGGTCACGTCCGTCGAGTAGGCGAGCAACCGGTGGCTCGGGCTCACGTCGAGCGCGCCGAGCTCGAAGTAGTCGTGGCCTTCCGCGAGGACGTTGCCGTCGACGAGCACCTGCTCGCCCGCGTCGGTGTCGCGTTCGGGCCGCCGGCAGAAGATCGAGTATTGCCTCCCTTCCTCGGTGCGAGTCACGTACCACCACGGACCTCGGCGTGCCGGCACGGACAGGTCGGTCTCGAGGATGCGGCCCTTGATCTCCTGGAAGAGCGTCTCCTGGAGATCCGCGAGTGGCGCGAACCACTCGGTCGTGAACGCGTTCTCGGCTTCGAGATAAGGGACGGTGTCGGGGTCGTCGCGGTCGCGCAACCACGCGTACTCGTCGACGACTTCGTGTCCGTGCCGGACTGTCGCGAGCGGGATGCGCTTCGCCACGGGCGGTTCGAGCATCATCGGAACCTAGTGGCGCGTGGCGCCGGTGACTGCCCATCGATCGCCCGCGGCGCGCCGTCCGAGCACGGCGAGGCGCACGGCCATGAACACGGTGAACACCGCCCAGAGCCACCCGATGCCTCCGCCGAGCGCGAGCACGAGGGGTGCACCCACGAGCACGATCGAACAGACGGCCGCCATCGCCGCCGCGAGGAACCGGAGGTCACCGGCGCCGACGAGGATGCCGTCGAGCACGAACGCCGGGCCGCTGAGCGGCTGGGTGATGGCGACCCAGAGCAACAGGAACGTCGCGAGGGACACGACGGCTTCGTCGTCGCTGAACAGCTGCGCGAGGAACGGGCGCAACGCGAGAACGAACAGCCCGGCGCGCGATCCCGAACAGGGTGCCCCACCGGAGCGTGCGGCGGGCAGCGCGACGGGCGTTGTCGCGCGAATCCGCGCCGAGGGCCTGGCCGACCAGCGTCTGCGCCGACACCTCGAGCGCATCGAGCGCGAGCGCGAGCGTCGCCCAGATCTGGAACGCGATCTGCTGTGCGGCGAGGTCGATCTCACCGAGGCGGGCGGCGGCGGCAGTGATCATGAAGAAGGCGCCACGCAGCACGAGGGTGCGCAGGAAGAGCAGCCAGCCGTCGGTCCCCGCGGTGCGAAGCGCGCGTCGGTCCGGGCGCAGCCCTGCGCCTCGTGTCGCGGCGGTGCGCACGACGACGGCCGCGTAGATCGACGCCGCGGTGAGCTGGACCACGACGGTGGCAAACGCTGACGCACCGACCCCGTAGCCGAAGCCGTAGATCAGCACCACCTCGAGCACGAGGTTCGTCACGCTGGCGCCGATCGCGACGGCGAGGGGCACGCGCACTCGCTTGCTGCCTCGCAGGTACCCCACTGAGGCGAGCGACACGAGCAGCGCGGGCACACCCAGCAGGCTGATGCGGAAGTAGACGAGCGCGAACTCGCGCGCCTCGCGCTCGACGCCGACCAGCGACATGAGCGGCTCGGCGAACGCGTAGCCGAGCAGCGACAGCGCGATGCCGATCGAGAGCCCGAGCCACAGCGCTTGCACCGCAGTGTGGGCGGCGGCCTGGTGCTGGCCCGCGCCGAGGAGGCGGGCCACCGCGGCGGTAGTCCCGAACGCGAGGAAGATGCAGAGCGAGTAGCCGGTGACGAGCACGGTCGACGCGGCGGCGACTCCCGCGAGCTCGGGCGTGCCGAGGTGGCCGACGACGGCGGTGTCGGCGAGGACGTACAGAGGTTCGGCGATGAGCGTGAAGAACGCCGGGATGGCGAGGGCGAAGATCTCGCGGTCGAGGTCTTGCAGCCGCTTTCCGGCGGGCGCGCGCACCACCGCACCGTAGGCTCGCGGCATGGCAGACAAGCACGACTTGAAGATCCGCAGCCGCGACGTCACCGACGGCATCGAGAAGGCCGGAGCCCGCGCGATGTTGCGGGCGGTCGGTATGGGCGACGACGACTGGGACAAGCCGCAGGTCGGTGTCGCGTCGTCGTGGAACGAGGTCACGCCGTGCAACATGCCGTTGTCGCGCTTGGCGCAGCGGGCGAAGGCCGGCGTGCGCGCGAGCGGGCGGCTTCCCGCTCGAGTTCGTGACGATCTCGGTGAGCGACGGCATCTCGATGGGCCACGAGGGCATGCGAGCGTCGTTGGTGAGCCGCGAGATCATCGCCGACTCCGTCGAGACGGTGATGCACGCCGAGCGCTTCGATGCGCTCGTCGCGTTCGCAGGATGCGACAAGAGCCTGCCGGGCATGCTCATGGCGGCGGCCCGACTCAACCTGCCCTCGGTGTTCGTCTACGGCGGGTCGATCCTGCCCGGTCATCTCAATGGCAAGGCGATCGATGTCGGGAACGCGTTCGAAGCGCGTCGGCGCGTGCGCCGCCGGCACGATCACCGTGGACGAGCTCGGTCAGATCGAGCGCAATGCGTGCCCGACCGAGGGGGCGTGCGCGGGCATGTTCACCGCGAACACGATGGCGGCGATCGGCGAGGCGATCGGGATGTCGTTGCCGGGCAGCGCCTCGCCGCCCGCCGTCGACCGTCGTCGCGACGACGACGCGTACGCCGCGGGCGAAGCAGTGATGAACCTGCTCGAGCTCGGCATTCGGCCTCGGCAGATCATGACGAAGGAGGCGTTCGAGAACGCGATCGCGGTGACGAACGCGCTCGGTGGCTCGACGAACGCGGTGCTCCATCTCCTCGCGATGGCAAACGAGGCGAAGGTCGACCTCACGCTCGACGACTTCAACAAGGTGTCGTCGCGTGTCGCCCACATCGCGGACATGAAGCCTGGCGGCAAGTTCCACATGAGTCGATCTCGACGCCGTCGGCGGCGTTCCGGTGGTGATGCAGCATCTCCTGGAGGCCGGGTTGCTCCACGGCGACTGCCTCACGGTCACCGGCAAGACGATGGCCGAGAACCTCGCCGCGCTCGCGCCGCCCGCACCCGATGGCCGAGTCGTGCACCCGCTCGACGCGCCGATCCACACCGAGGGCGGGCTCGTGATCCTCCGGGGCTCGCTCGCGCCGAACGGCTCGGTGGTGAAGGTCGCGGGCCTCACGCAGGATCAGCTGCACTTCGAAGGGACCGCCCGCGTCTTCGACGGCGAGGACGGCGCGATGGAGGCGATCCTCGGCGGCAAGATCGAGCCCGGCACCATCCTCGTCATCCGGTACGAAGGCCCGAAGGGCGGTCCCGGCATGCGCGAGATGCTGGCGATCACCGGCGCGCTCAAGGGCGCCGGGCGCGGCTGCAGACTGCGCGCTCGTCACCGACGGACGCTTCTCCGGGGCACATGGGGCTTCTGCATCGGTCACGTCGCCCCGAGGCGGTCGACGGTGGTCCGATCGCGTTCGTCCGCGACGGTGACCGCATCGTCGTCGACGTGCACTCCAAGGCGATCGATCTGCTCGTCGACGACGCGGAGCTCGCGCGCCGGCGAGAGGATTGGAAGCTGCCCGAGCCCCGCTACACGACCGGCGTGTTCGCGAAGTACGCCCGCCTCGTCACCGGCGCCGAGAAGGGCGCGATCACCGAGCCGTGAACTTCAGACCGTGAACTTCAGGCCGTGAACTTCAGGCCCTAGGGCCGTTCGCCGTCGCGACGCTCGGTCTCGACCTTGGACACGGTGCGGATCGAGCGGGCGCTCACGTACAGCTTGTGCGTGCCCAGGCGCAGCTCGAGCCACAGCCCCATGAGCGGGCCGAGCGGAGTGTCGACCGGCAGGCGGTCGAGCACGGCCGTCGGTTTGAACGTGAACCGGCTGCCGGCGAGCAGCACAACCGCCCGGTCCGTGACGAGGATGAGCCGGCGGGCGTACAGGCGGGTGAAGACGATCAGCAGCACGAGGACACCGACGATCGGTCCGAAGCCGTAGGCTGCTGAGAAGCAACGAGACGCCCAAGCCGATGATCGCGGCGAGGCCGAGGGCGAGCCAGCGGTTCATGCCGGCGAGCGCCTTGATCACGTAGTCGACGCGCTCACCCTCTTCGAGGAACGCTGAGTACTCGCTTGGCACGGGGCAGCAGTGTTACACTTTCCCCGATGCGTTCCGGCCTCGCCCTCATTCTGGTAGTCACCTAGCGCACGCATCACATACCCGCGTGCGCTGACCGACCTCCCGACGGGAGGTCGTTTCAGTTTTCGGATCAACTTTCGGAAGCAGTTTCCTCGCAAGGAGCGGTCATGCAGCTGACAGGGGCCCAGGCCCTCATCAAGAGCCTCGAGATGGAGGGCGTGGAGGTCATGTTCGGCCTCCCCGGTGGGTGCATCCTGCCCGCCTACGACCCGATCCTCGACTCGTCGATCCGCCACATCCTCGTGCGCCACGAGCAGGGCGCGGGCCACATGGCCGAGGGGTACGCCCACGTGACGGGCCGTCCCGGCGTCGCGATGGTGACGAGCGGTCCGGCGGCGACGAACCTCGTCACGCCGCTGTGTGACGCGTACATGGACTCGATCCCGATGGTCGCGATCACCGGGCAGGTGCCGACCGCGGCGATCGGCACCGACGCGTTCCAGGAGTGCGACACGGTCGGCATCACGCGTTCGGTCACCAAGCACAACGAGCTGGTGATGGACGCCGCCGACATCCCGCGGGCGATCCGTGAGGCGTTCCACATCGCGACGACCGGCCGGCCCGGTCCGGTGCTCGTCGACGTCCCGAAGGACGTGCTGCAGGCGACGATGGACTGGTGGTGGCCGGAGTCGGTCGACCTGCCCGGGATACAAGCCGACGACGAAGGGCCATCCCCGGATGATCCGCGAGGCGGCACGGCTGATCCTGGAGTCCGAGCGGCCCGTGATCTACGCGGGCGGCGGCATCTTGAAGGCGCGGGCCGCCGATGCGCTTCGCGAGCTCGCCGAGCTCACGAACATCCACGTGGTCACGACGCTGATGGCACGGGGCGCGTTTCCCGACGACCATCCGCTGTGCCTCGGCATGCCCGGCATGCACGGCAACGCCACCGCGGTCACCGCGATGCAGAAGGCGGACCTGCTGATCGCGCTCGGCTCTCGTTTCGACGACCGGGTCACGGGCAAGGTCGGGTCCTTCGCCCCCGAGGCCAAGGTCATCCACGTCGACATCGATCCGGCCGAGCAGGGCAAGGTGCGCCGTCCCGACGTGCCGATCGTCGGCGACTGCCGCCTCGTGATCGAGGAGCTCGTCAACCAGATCAGGGCGCTGCTCGACGCCGGCACGGTGGCCGCGGACACCTCGGCGCTGGCGCAGCCGGGTCAGCGGCTGGCGCGAGAACTTCCCGCTCACCTACGAGGCGTCCGAGCCGGGCGACGCGCTCAAGCCGCAGTTCTGCCTCGAGCGGCTGCGCGACTCCGCCCCCGAGGACTGCATCGTGGTGTCGGGCGTCGGTCAGCACCAGATGTGGGCGTCGCAGTACTGGAAGTTCCGCCATCCCTACACGTGGGTGAACTCGGGCGGGCTCGGCACGATGGGCTTCGCGGTGCCGGCGGCGATCGGCGCGAAGGTCGGCCGTCCCGACCGCATGGTCTGGGCCGTCGACGGCGACGGGTGCTTCCAGATGACTGCGCAAGAGCTCGTCACCGCGTCGACGGAGCGCATCCCGATCAAGGTCGCGATCCTGAACAACGCGTACCTCGGCATGGTGCGCCAGTGGCAGGAGATGTTCTACGAGGAGCGCTACTCCGAGGTGTACCTCTCACCCGATCTGCCCGACTACGTCGGCTGGGCCGAGGCGATGGGTTGCGTCGGCATCCGCGTCGAGTCTCCCGAAGAGGTGCAGTCCGCGATCGACAAGGCGAACGAGATCGACGATCGCCCGGTCGTGGTCGAGTTCCGCACGGACTCCGAGGAGAAGGTGTTCCCGATGGTGCCCGCCGGGTCAGTCGAACGACGACATCGTGCTCGCGCCCGGTCAGGACAAGGGGCTGCTGCGATGAACGGTGCCGCGGGTGCCCCCCAGCACCACATCCTGTCGGTGCTCGTCGAGAACAAGTCCGGTGTGCTGGCCCGCGTCGCCAGCCTGTTCGCTCGGCGCGGCTACAACATCTTCTCGCTCGCGGTCGCGCCGACCGAAGACGAGCGGTTCAGCCGCATCACGATCGTCGTCGACGTGGAGTCGGCGCCGCTCGAGCAGATCGTGAAGCAGCTCTTCAAGATCATCAGCGTCGTGCGGATCAGCGAGCTCGATCCTCGTCACGCCGTCGAGCGCGAGCTCTTGCTGGCGACGGTCCGGGCCGAGTCCTCGCAGCGCAGCGAGGTGGTCGAGCTGGTGCGCATCTTCGAGGGCAAGATCCTCGCAGTCGGCGCCGATGCGCTGACCGTCTCGCTCGAGGGTCATCCCGACAAGGTCGACGACTTCGAGGAGATGCTGCGACCCTACGGTTTCGTCGAGCTGCAGCGCACCGGTCGGGTGGCGCTGCCCAAGTTGGAGCGCGAGGCTGCACGCCTTCGCTCGTTGAGAGGAAGGGCCAGCTGATGGCAGCCAACGTGTACTACGAGCGCGACGCGGACCGTTCGCTCATCGCCGGCCGCAAGGTCGCGATCATCGGGTACGGGTCGCAGGGCCACGCGCACGCGCTGAACCTCAAGGACTCGGGCATCGACGTGCGCGTCGGGCTGCGCCCGGGCTCGTCGTCGGTGGCGAAGGCCGAGGCCGCCGGGCTGCGCGTGGTGCCGATCGACCAGGCGGCGGCCGAGGCCGACGTGATCATGTTGCTGCTGCCCGACACCGAGCAGAAGAGGGTGTACGAGGAGTCGATCGCGCCCGCACCTGCAGGCCGGGCGACGCGGTGCTGTTCGCGCACGGCTTCAACATCCGGTTCGGGCGCATCTCGCCGCCCGAAGGCGTCGACGTGGCGATGGTCGCGCCGAAGGGCCCCGGCCATCTCGTGCGTCGCACCTACACCGAAGGTGGAGGCGTGCCGGCGCTCATCGCCGTCGAGCAGGACGCGACGGGCAAGGCGCGTGACCTCGCGCTCGCGTACGCCGACGCGATCGGCGGCACGCGTGCGGGCGTGATCGAGACGACGTTCGCCGAGGAGACCGAGACCGATCTGTTCGGCGAGCAGGTCGTGCTGTGCGGTGGGCTCACCTCGCTCGTGCAGGCCGGCTTCGAGACGCTGGTCGACGCCGGCTATCAGCCCGAGATGGCGTACTTCGAGTGCCTGCACGAGGTGAAGCTGATCGTCGACCTCATGTACGAGGAGGGGATCGCGGGCATGCGGTACTCGATCTCCGACACAGCCGAGTACGGCGACGTGACCCGCGGGCCGCGCATCATCACCGACGCGACGCGTGCCGAGATGAAGAAGATCCTCGACGAGATCACGTCGGGCAAGTTCGCCGAGGAATGGGTCGCCGAATCCGACTCGGGCCGCGCGCAGTTTCAACGCGCTGCGCGAGGCCGGGCGGCAGCACCCGATCGAGAAGACCGGCGGCGAGCTGCGGGCGATGATGCCCTGGATCAGCGCCGGCAAGCAGAAGGTGAGCGACGCCTCAGGCGGCTGAAACTCCTCGTCGCCGTCCGCCGCTGAGCTTCGGCCGGCTCCTGCTCGCTGCGCTCGACAATCGGTTCTTCGCGCACCCGGGCGGCGCACTGCGCCGCCCCGTCAGGTGAGGCGGTCGACGACCCAGTCGATGCACTGGGTGAGCGCCTCGACGTCGGACGGGTCGACCGACGGGAACATCCCGATGCGCAGCTGGTTGCGGCCGAGCTTGCGATAGGAGTCGGTGTCGACGATGCCGTTTTGGCGAAGCACCTTCGACACCGTCGGCGCGTCGACGCCGTCGAGGTCGATCGTGCCGACGACCGACGAGCGAATCGCCGGATCAGCGACGAACGGCGTCGCGTACGGCGCCTTCTCGGCCCACTCGTAGAGGATCGCCGCCGACTCGTCTGAACGCGAGGCGGCGAACTCGAGGCCGCCGCCGTCGTTCATCCATCGCAGCTGTTGGTCGAGGAGGAACAGCGTCGCCAGCCCCGGCGTGTTGTACGTCTGATCGAGCCGGCTGTTCTCGAGGGCGATCGACATGTCGAGCGACGCGGGACACCAACGTCCCGACGCCGCGATCTGCTCGATGCGAGCGACGGCCGCGGGTGAGCACGCTGCGATCCACAGGCCTCCGTCGGACGAGAAGCACTTCTGCGGCGCGAAGTAGTAGACGTCGACCTGCGACGGGTCCCAGCGCAGGCCGCCCGCGGCCGATGTGGCGTCGACGACGACGAGCCCGTCCGCGCCTACCGGCCGCGCCAACGACATCGCGACGCCCGTCGAGGTCTCGTTGTGTGTGAGTGCATACACGTCGACGTCGTCTCGCGCGTGGGACACGGGATGCGTGCCCGGCGCCGATTCGATGAGGTCGGGCTCCTCGAGGTGCGGTGCCGCCGCGGCAGCGCCCGCGAACTTCGACGAGAACTCGCCGAACACGAGGTGCTGGCTGCGGCGCTCGATCAGTCCGAACGTCGCGACATCCCAGAACGCCGTCGATCCACCGTTGCCGAGCACGATCTCCCATCCGTCGGGGAGCCCGAACAGCGAGCGCAACCCGTTCCGCGCCGACCGCACGACGGCCCGGACCGGCTCCTGGCGATGGGAGGTGCCGAGCCACGAGCTGCCGGCCTCGGCGAGTGCTCGCACCGCTTCGGGGCGCACCTTCGACGGACCGCTGCCGAACCGTCCGTCGGCTGGAAGCAGCGACTGCGGGATCGAAATGTCGCTCGGGAGGACAGAGGTCACTGTGCCAGCATGGCAGCCGTGGAACGCATCTCTCGGCGCATTGGGGCGATTGCCGAATCGGCAACGCTGGCCGTCGACGCGAAGGCCAAGGCGCTCAAGGCCGCAGGTGAGGACGTCATCGGCTTCGGTGCCGGTGAGCCCGACTTCCCCACACCGGACGCGATCGTCGAAGCCGCCGCGGCGGCGTGCAAGGACCCGGCCAACCATCGATACACACCGACGGGCGGCCTTCCCGAGCTCCGCCAGGCCATCGTCGCGAAGAGCAAGCGCGACTCCGGCCTGACGTGCACCGAGGCACAGGTGCTCGTGACGAACGGTGGCAAGCAGGCGCTCTACAACACGTTCGCGGCGTTGCTCGACCCCGGTGACGAGGTGCTGCTGCCCGCGCCGTACTGGACGACCTATCCCGAGTCGATCACGCTCGCCGGGGGCACGCCGGTTGTGGTTCCGACAACCGTCTCGTCGGGGTTCCGCGCCACGATCGACCAGCTCGATGCCGCGTGCACCCCGCGCACGAAGGCACTCGTGTTCGTATCGCCGTCGAACCCGAGCGGTGCCGTGTACCCACCCGCCGAGGTCGAGGCGATCGGACGATGGGCCGTCGACAAGGGCATCTGGGTCGTCACCGACGAGATCTACGAGCACCTCACCTTCGGCGAGCACACGTTCTCGTCGATGCCGGTGCTGGTGCCCGAGCTCGCCGAGACGTGTGTCGTCGTCAACGGCGTCGCCAAGACCTATGCGATGACCGGGTGGCGGGTCGGCTGGATGATCGGACCGGTCGACGTCGTGAAGGCCGCGACAAACCTGCAGAGCCACAGCACCTCGAACGTCGCCGACGTGTCGCAGCGAGCGGCAGTGGCAGCGCTCAACGGCGACCTCAGTGCGGTGGCGATGATGCGGGCGGCATTCGAGCGACGCGGCCGCACGATGTACGAGCTGCTCAACGCCATCCCCGGGGTCACGGCGATCGAGCCGCAAGGTGCCTTCTACGGCTTCCCGTCGCTCGAGGGTGTGTTGGGTCGCTCGATCCGCGGGCGAACGTCGCGCACGACGACCGAGCTCAGCGAGGTGCTGCTCGACGAGGCAAAGGTGGCGATCGTTCCCGGTGAGGCGTTCGGGGCGCCGGGATACGCCCGTCTTTCGTTCGCCGTCAGCGACGACGACATCGTCGAGGGCATCACGAGGATCGCGAAGCTCCTGACCGAGTGAGCACCTCGTCGGCCGCGGCGAGGCCCGAGAGCACAGCGCCCTCGACCCGGCTGGGCATGCCGCCGTAATTGATCGCCGGCGACCACGACCAACCGTGGATCGTGCTCGACGACGCGGCACCCGGGTCCCGTGACGGCTTTGGGTCGACCGTGTCGCCAGCTCACGAGTCGCGTCTCGACGACGTTGGCCGCGCCGATGAACGGTGCCGCGGCGTCGACGAGCGCGTCGACGCGTCGCCGTGAGGCCCGGACGCGCGTGCAGGGTGAGCGCGGGCACGGACGAGATGCCCTTCGCCTGGTTGTCGGCGACGAAGCCGAACCACCCGTGATCGGTGAGCGGCAGCCCGCCGGGGGCGGGCACCGCCGACTCACCGTCGAGCACGCACAGCGCGGCGAGCATCGGCTCGTAGTCGTCCGGATTCGGCGCAGTTACGACGACGGCATCCGCGGCGAGCGACGCGATGTCGCCGACCTCGACCCCGTATTGCACGTCCAGGTCCGCGGCCACGGTCCCGCCGATCGAGTCCATGCCGCTCGCGCCGATGTAGCGCGGGAAGCCGTCCGGCTCCGGTCCGAAGCCGCGGCACCACTCGCGCACGACCCCGTCGCGCGTCCAGCTGTCCACGAACGTCTGGAACACCGGTGTCCGCACCGTGAAGAACTGCGCGCCGGTGTCGAACACCGCGCCCGCGAAGCGTTCCGTCGCCATGCGCCCGCCCGGCCTCGCCGTCCGCTCGAGCACGGTGACATCAATGCCCTCGTCGACGAGCCGGCGTGCGCACATCAACCCGGCGATGCCCGCGCCGACAACGACCACGCTCATCGGCGGCGACCATACCGGTTGGCCCCGGCGCGACCGGCTCGACAAGGATGACCGCCATGGCCCGCGTGCTCGTCACCGAGGAGATCGCCGATGGCGGGCTCCAATTGTTGCGCGACAAGGGCCACATCGTCGACGTGCAGCTCGACCTCAGTCCCCAGGATCTCCTCGATGCGGTCGTAGGCGCTCACGCGCTGATCATTCGCTCGGCGACGAAGGTCACCGACGAGGTGCTGCGGGCAGGGACCGATCTCGTCGTCGTGGGCCGCGGCGGGGATCGGACTCGACAACGTCGACGTCGAGGCCGCCACCAGCCGCGGCGTGATGGTGGTCAACGCGCCGCAGTCGAACGTGCTCTCGGCCGCCGAGCACACGATCGCGCTTCTCCTCGCGCAGGCCCGCAACATCCCCCAAGCCCATGCCGCGTTGCGCGAGGGGCGGTGGGAACGCGCTCGCTGGGAGGGCGTCGAGCTCAACGACAAGGTGCTCGGCGTCATCGGCCTCGGCCGCGTCGGCAAGCTCGTCGCGCAACGAGCGCTCGCGTTCGGCATGCGATTGCTCGCCTACGACCCGTTCGTGGCGCCCGAGCGCGGTCGCCAGATGAGCGTCGACCTCGTCACGCTCGAGCGCCTGATGGCCGACTCGGACTTCGTCACGATCCACCTCCCGAAGACACCCGAGACGGTGGGCTTGCTCGACCGCGAGCTGCTCGCCCAGGCGAAGCGGGGCATCCGCATCGTCAACACGGCCCGAGGCGGCATCATCGACGAGGCCGCACTGGCGTGGGCGGTCGAGGAGGGCATCGTCGGCGGTGCCGCTCTCGATGTGTTCGCCGAGGAGCCGACGACGTCGTCGCCGTTGTTCGGGCTCGACAGCGTCGTGGTCACGCCCCACTTGGGCGCGAGCACGCGGGAGGCGCAGGACAAGGCGGGAGACACGATCGCGGAGCAGGTGTTGCTTGCCCTCGCAGGCGAGTTCGTGCCGTTCGCCGTGAACGTCGAGCGCGGCGGAGGCGTCGGAGACAGTGCGCCCCTACCTCCCGCTCGTCGAGCGCCTCGGCCAGCTGTTCGCGGAGCTGAACGAGGGAGCGTCGACGGCGCTCGAAGTCGAATACCAGGGCGCGCTTGCTGACTACGACACCCGCATCCTCACGCTGTCGGCGCTGAAGGGTCTGTTCACGGGCGCACTCGACGAGCCGGTGACCTACGTCAACGCTCCACAGATCGCGAAGGATCGAGGTGTCGAGGTCCGCGAGCTGTCGACGCCACTCACGACCGACTACGTGAACCTCATCACCGTACGCAGCGAGCAGCACTCGATCGCCGGCACGCTGGTCGGCCTGCGCGGCGAGCCGCGGCTCGTGATGATCGACGACCACAAGGTGTACGTGCCGCCGGCACGGCACATGCTCATCGTCCGCAACGACGATCGCCCGGGGATGATCGGGCTCGTGGGCACGGTGCTCGGTGAGGCGGGCGTGAACATCGCCGACATGGACGTCGGCCAATCACCTCACGGGACGGCTCTGATGCTGATCGCGACGCCGCACGCGGTTCCCGCTGAGGTGATCGACAGCTTGCGCGGCGCGCCCGGCATCCTCTCGGTTCACTCGCTCAGCGGCTAGGCGAGCTCGGCGAAGCGACGCGCCTTCGTCAGCCCTCGACGGTGATCGCTGCCGTCGGGCACATGTCGGCGGCCATCTCCACCTTCGAGCGCAGCTCCTCGGCCGGCTCCTCGGTCAGGAGGTACAGGAACCCGTCGCTGCGCACCTCGAACACCTCGGGACACGTCTGCATGCACGCTCCCGTGCTCGCGCAGACGTCGTAGTCGATGCTGACCTTCATGGCGAGCTCCTTCAGCGTTTGGCAGGTCTGAGGCCGTCAGCCGCGGCTGCCTCCGGGGAGGCGTAGCAGCGATCGGGCGTCGTGCGCGCATAGTTCACCATGCCGGGCACGTGGAAGATGCCACTCGAGAGCTTCGCCTTCACGGGGAAGCCGTTGGGGCACGCTCCGTCGATCGGCTCGACCCAGGTCGCGACGGCGACGCGCGGCACTGGTGCCGGCGCGAGGTCGGGCAGCGCGACGTCGGGCAACGCGATGTCGGGCAACACGACGTCGACCGAGGAGCGCGCTCGACGCGTCCACGCCATGATCATCGCAACGAGGATTCCGATGACGATCAGGACCCGCAGCAGCCTGCGCATCGGGGCAAACCTAGACCGGTCGCCGCGCGTCGGGTAGGATCGTCACCCAATGCAGACGCTTCTGACCTCCGGCCTCCTCCTCATGTAGGCGAGCACTCATACGGTGCTCGCCGAACCTCCTGTCCCTGAAGGGCCAGGAGGTTCTTGCGTTTTCCAGTCCATATCGCCAGTCCGCATCAATCGAAAGGTTCGTGCCATGCCTCCCGCTCCGAAGCAGCCCCGGAAGATGCCGTTCGAGAAGTACCGGCGCCAGCTTCCGCTCGTGCTCGCCGACCGGACCTGGCCGGACCAGCGCATCGAGAAGGCGCCGCTCTGGTGCTCGGTCGACCTGCGCGACGGCAACCAGGCGCTCATCGACCCGATGGACCCGGCCCGCAAGCTGCGGATGTTCACGACGCTCGTCGACATGGGCTTCAAGGAGATCGAGGTCGGGTTCCCGTCGGCGTCGCAGCCCGACTTCGACTTCATCCGCTCGCTCATCGAAGAGGATCGAATCCCCGACGACGTGATCATCCAGGTGCTCGTGCAGTGCCGCCCGGAGCTGATCGAGCGCACCTACGAGTGCATCAAGGGCGCGCCGCGGGCGATCGTGCACTTCTACAACTCCACGTCAGAGCTGCAGCGCCGCGTCGTGTTCGGTCTCGACAAGCAAGGCATCGTCGACATCGCCGTGAACGCCGCGAAGCTGTGTCGCAAGCTCGAGGACACGGTGCCGACGACCGCGGTGCGCTACGAGTACTCGCCCGAGAGCTTCACCGGCACCGAGCCCGACTTCGCGGTCGAGATCTGCGAAGCCGTGATGGACGTCGTCGAGCCGACGGTCGATCGCAAGATCGTGCTCAACCTGCCGGCGACGGTCGAGTGCTACACGCCGAACATCTACGGCGACGTGATCGAGTGGTTCCACCGCAACATCAAGCACCGTGACCGCGTCTGTCTCAGCCTCCATCCCCACAACGACCGCGGGTGCGGAGTCGCCGCGGCCGAGTTCGGCGTGATGGCGGGCGCCGATCGTGTCGAGGGAACGCTGTTCGGCAACGGCGAGCGTCCCGGCAACGTCGACATCGTGAACCTGGCGATGAACCTGTTCAGCCAGGGCGTCGACCCCGAGCTCGACATCAGCGACATCGACGCGCTGCGACGGGTGGCGGTGTACTGCAACCGGCTGCCCGTCCACGAGCGGCATCCGTATGCGGGCGACCTCGTGTACACGTCGTTCTCGGGCTCCCACCAGGACGCGATCAAGAAGGGCCTCGACCGCGCTGCCTCCCGACTACGACGTGTGGGAGGTGCCGTACCTGCCGATCGACCCGCACCACGTCGGCCGCACGTACGAGGCCGTCATCCGCGTGAACAGCCAGTCGGGGAAGGGCGGGGTCGCCTACATCATGGAGTACGAGCACGGCATGACCCTGCCTCGCCGGCTCCAGATCGAGTTCTCGAAGGCGATCCAGCACGGTCACCGAGGACACCGGCACCGAGATCAGTCCCGCCGACATGTGGGACGTGTTCACGAACGAGTACCTGCCCGAGGATCCCGCGGTCAGCCTGCTCTCGCACGAGACGACCTCGGTGTCGGCGCCGGAGGGCGACCTGGCACGCGTCGACCGCGCAGCTCGTCGTCGACGGCAAGCACGAGACCGTGCAGGGTGAGGGCAACGGCCCGATCGACGCGTTCGTCCACGGTCTGCGCGGGCTGCTCGGTGTCGAGCTCGACGTCGTCGACTACTCCGAGCACGCGGTGAGCGCCGGCGCGGACGCGCAGGCGGCCGCGTACGTCGAGACCGTGTGGCCCGACGGTCAGACGCGGTGGGGTGTCGGCATGGACTCGAGCATCCTCACTGCGTCGTTGAAGGCAGTGGTGAGCGCGGTCAACGCCCGGCGGTAGCTGGTCCCGCGGTCGACGGCAGCCACGCCGGGCGACGGGCTTCGTAGCCGGCGATGTCGTCGACGTAGCGGAGGCTGATGCCGATGTCGTCGAGGCCTTCGAGGAACCGCTGCTGCGTCGCGGGATCCAGCGGGAACGGGCTCTCCAGCCCGAGCGCCGGCGCGGAGACGAGCAGGCGCTCGACGTCGACGGTGATGCTGAGGCCGGGATCGGCCTCGACCGCTGGCGAGCAGCTCCGCGCCGACATCGGCGGGCACCTGCACCGGCACGAGCCCGTTCTTCGTGCAGTTGTTGCGGAAGATGTCGGCGAAGCGGGGCGAGATCACCGCCTCGAACCCGTAGTCCATGATCGCCCAGACCGCGTGCTCGCGCGACGAGCCGGTCCCGAAGTTCGGTCCGGCGACGAGGATCGACGCGCCCGCGAAGCGTTCGTCGTTCAGCACGAACGAGCGGTCGTCGCGCCACTCGGAGAAGAGGCCTTTGCCGAAGCCCGTGCGCTCGACCTTCTTCAGCCAGTCACTCGGGATGATCTGGTCGGTGTCGACGTCGCTGCGATCGAGCGGGATCGCGGTGCCGGTGATGGCGCGGACGGCCTTCATCGCAGGTCCTCCGGAGTTGCGAACGTGCCCGCGATCGCGGTGGCCGCGGCGACGGCGGGGGAGACCAGGTGCGTGCGACCACCGCGACCCTGACGTCCTTCGAAGTTGCGGTTCGAGGTGGACGCGCAGCGCTCCTGCGGCGCCAGCTTGTCCGGGTTCATGGCGAGGCACATCGAGCAGCCCGCCTCCCGCCAGTCGAACCCGGCGGCCCGGAACACCTTGTCGAGTCCTTCGAGCTCTGCCTGCTGCTTGACCGCCACCGAGCCCGGCACGACCATCGCCCGCTTGACGGTGACCGTGCGTCCGTCGACCACCGCGGCCGCGGCGCGGAGATCCTCGATGCGGCTGTTCGTGCACGAACCGATGAAGACCGTGTCGACGGCGATGTCGCGCATCCGGGTGCCGGCGGTGAGGCCCATGTAGGTCGAGCGCCCGTTCGGCGGACTCCCGATCAGAGGCGCTCTCGTAGGAATCGGGATCGGGCACCGAGCCGTCGATGCCGATGACCTGCGCGGGGTTCGTGCCCCACGACACATGGGGGACGAGCGTCGCGGCGTCGATCGCGACGTCCTTGGCGAACGTGGCCCCGTCGTCGGTGACGAGGGACCGCCAGTCGTCGAGCGCCTGCTCCCACGCCTTGCCCTTCGGCGCGTGCTGGCGGCCTTCGAGGTAGGCGAACGTCGTGTCGTCCGGTGCGATGAGACCGGCGCGCGCGCCGGCTTCGATCGACATGTTGCAGACCGTCATCCGGCCCTCCATCGAGAGCGAGCGGAAGACCGAGCCGCGGTACTCGATCACGCTGCCGATGCCGCCGCCGGTGCCGATGCGGCCGATGACGCCGAGGATCACGTCCTTCGCCGTCGAGCCCGCGGGCAGCTCGCCGTCGACCGTGATCGCCATCCACTGCGGGCGGGTCTGCGGCAGCGTCTGCGTCGCGAGCACATGCTCGACCTCGCTCGTGCCGATGCCGAACGCGAGCGCACCGAACGCGCCGTGCGTCGAGGTGTGGCTGTCGCCGCAGACGACGGTCATGCCCGGCTGCGTGAGGCCCTGCTCCGGGCCGATCACGTGCACGATGCCCTGCCCGAGCTGGCCCATCGCGAAGTGGCGGATGCCGAACTCGGCGCAGTTGCGTCGCAACACCTCGATCTGCGTGCGCGAGATCGGATCGGCGATCGGCTGATCGATGTGCTCGGTCGGGACGTTGTGGTCCTCGGTCGCGACGGTGAGGTCGGGGCGCCGCACCGTGCGGCCGTTCATGCGCAGCCCGTCGAACGCCTGCGGCGACGTCACCTCGTGCACGAGGTGCAGGTCGACGTAGAGCAGATCGGGCTCGTCGGGGCCGGAGTGGACGACGTGGCGGTCCCACACCTTCTCGGCCAGGGTCGTGGGCATGTCTCACATCCTGGTACTAGAATCTCGGCTTGTGAACGGCAGTGTAAGCGGAGTGGGAGTGCTCGACAAGGCGATGACGGTGCTGGCCGCACTCGAGCGCGAACCGAGGTCGCTGGCGCAGCTCATGGCCGACGTCGGCCTGCCTCGAGCGACGACCTATCGCCTGGCGATCGGCACTCGAAGCCCATGGCCTCGTGCGTCGCGACGCCGACGGTCGCTTCGCGCTCGGTCTCGGGCTCGTCGCGCTCGGACGGGCAGCCGCGCACGGACTGGGCTTGCCGGAGGTGGCCCGGCCCGCCCTCGAGGCGTTGCGCGACGAGACAGGGGAGAGCGTGCAGCTGTACGTGAGAGAGGGCGACCGCCGGGTCTGTGTCGAGGCGCTCGAGTCGCCGCACGGTCTGCGCACGATCGTGCCGCTCGGCGCCGCGCTGCCGCTCGACGCGGGTTCGGCGGGAAAGATCCTGCGCGGGGACCCGGAGGCGCTTGAAGCGCGGGTGGGCCGAGAGCGTCGCCGAGCGAGAAGCGGGCGTCGCGTCGGTGAGCGCACCCGTGCGGGCGGCCGACGGCGCCGTGATCGCCGCGGTGAGCGTGAGCGGCCCGATCGAGCGCACGACGTCGGCAGCCCGGCAAGCGGTACGCGACGGCGGTGGCGGAAGCAGCGGCCCGGATCGAGCGAGGACTCAGTACCGGCCTGCGCTGACGGAGCGCGACGCCACCGACGCGCAGGCGTCGAGCAGCGCCGGCACGAACCGGTCGGCGCCGAACACCGCAGCATCATGGCCGCCGTCGACGCGATGCACGGTTGCGCCGGGGATCGCTTCGGCCAGCGCGAGCTGACGCCGCGGCGAGACGAGCTGATCCTGTGTCGTGACGACCACTGCCGTCGGGACGTCGACCTCGCCGATCCAACGTGTGGACGAGAACTGGCCCACCGCCCGTGACGCCTCGAGCACGGCGGTGGGGTTGTGGCGGCGGATCTGGTCGCGGGCCCAGAGCTCGGGTCCGGTGGCGTCTCGCCGCATGACGAGCTCGTCGACGAGGCGACGTTGCACCACGCGCGGCGTGAGGCGGGACGCGAGTGCCAGCCGCCCGAGGCCCGTGAAGGCCATGCGTTGGTCTCGGCGCCGACGAGAAGCGCATCGCGGTCGCGCAGAGCACCATCCCCTCGACACGGGACGGGTGCCGCTTCCAGATGAGCTGTGCGATCGGGCCACCCATCGAGTAGCCGACCGGGATGAAGCAGCGCACGCCGAGCTCGTCGGCGAGGGCGACGACGTCGTCGGCGCAGTCCTCGAGGCGGAACATGCGGTGCGAGCGGATGCCGCGACCGTGCCCTCGATGGTCGAGCGCGAGCACCCGGTAGTGCGCGGCGAGGGGACGATACGACGGGTACCAGTTGAGGTCCGCGGTCGCGCCGAGACCGTGCAAGAGGACAACCGTCGGCGCGCCGGGCGGGCCGGCGCAGCTCGCGCACGAACCGGCCCGAGTCAGCCATCGCGCGTTAGCGCTCGACCGCCAGCACGGTGACCTTCAAGGTCGCGCCGTTCGGCGCCTCGTAGGTCACGCTGTCGCCCTGCACCGCGCCGATGAGCGCCGCGCCGAGCGGGGACGCGGGGGAGATGACGTCGAGCCCTTCGACGCGCTCCTCGATGCTGCCCACGAGATAGCGCTCGGCGTCGTCGTCGGAGTCGCCCTCGTACACGATCGTGACGACGCAACCGGGTTGCACGGCGCCGGTGCCGTCGTCCTCCGCGATGACCGCGTCGAGGAGCATCGACTCGACCTTGCGGATGCGGGCCTCCATCATTCCCTGCTTCTCCTTCGCGGCGTGGTAGTCGCCGTTCTCGGAGAGATCGCCGTGGGCGCGGGCGACCTCGATCTCGCCGGCGACTTCAGTCCGCCCGCGCGTCGTCAGGTCCTCGAGCTCGGCCTTGAGGCGCTCATAGGCAGACGGAGTCAGATGGTGTTGCTGGCTCACCGGGGTCAAGTTACCCGTGGTAACCTTTCTTGATGCACACGTTCCTGGTGGTGATCATTCCGTAGCGCACGCCTCCACCCGGCGTGCGCGTTTGACCGTCCCCGAGGGGGCGGTTTTCTCGTTCTCGGGAGCAGTTTTCGCACATGAGCGCCACAACCCATCGCCTCGCCGTGATCGGCGGAGACGGCATCGGCCCCGACGTGGTGGCCGAGGCCATCAAGGTCGCCCGCGCCGCAGGCGTGCGGCTCGACACCGTCGAGTACGACCTGGGCGGCGCGCGGTACCTCAGAACGGGCGAAGTGCTGTCGGACGCGACGATCGACGAGCTGCGCAGCTTCGACGCGATCCTGCTCGGCGCGGTGGGCACGCCCGATGTCCCCCCGGGTGTGCTCGAGCGCGGGCTGCTCCTGAAGCTGCGCTTCGAGCTCGATCTGTACGTGAACCTCCGACCTTTCTCGCTGCCGCCGAACGTCGACTTCCTCGTCGTGCGTGAGAACACCGAGGGCACCTACGCGGGCGAGGGCGGCTTCCTCCGCAAGGGCACTCCGTTCGAGATCGCGACCCAAGGATCGGTGAACACGAGGATGGGCGTCGAGCGGTGCATCCGCTTCGCGTTCGATCTGGCGCGGAGCCGTGCGCCGCCGGCACCTCACTCTCGTGCACAAGACGAACGTGCTCACGTTCGCGGGTGACCTGTGGCAGCGCGTGTTCGACGAGGTCGCACGCGAGTACTCCGACGTCGAGACCGCGTACAACCACGTCGACGCGGCGTGCATCTACTTCGTGCAAGACCCGCAGCGCTACGACGTGATCGTCACCGACAACCTCTTCGGCGACATCCTCACCGACCTCGGCGGCGCGGTGTCGGGTGGCATCGGGTTCGCGGCATCGGCGAACCTCAATCCGGCCCGCACCGGGCCCTCGTTGTTCGAGCCCGTGCACGGCTCGGCTCCCGACATCGCCGGCACGGGCAAGGCAAACCCAATCGCCGCGATCCTGTCGGGGGCGATGATGCTCGAGTTCCTGGGCGAGGCCGACGCCGCCGCCCGCGTCCGCAAGGCGTGTGCTGAACCCGGCCTGGCCGGGTCGACCACCGAGATCGGCGACCTCGTCGCAGAAAGGGTCTGAGATGCCCATCACCCCGACCGAGAAGATCTGGATGAACGGCGAGATGGTCGACTGGGCCGACGCCAACATCCACATCCTCACGCACTCGTTGCACTACGGCATGGGTGTGTTCGAGGGCATGCGCGCCTACGAGACGGCCGACGGTCCGGCGATCTTCCGGCTCACCGACCACATCACCCGCATGCACGACTCGGCCCGCATCCTGCTGATGCCGATGCCGTATTCGGTCGACGAGCTCGTCGACGCCTCGAAGGCCGTCGTGCGCGCCTCGGGGCTGCCGGCGTGCTACGTCCGCCCGATCGCGTACTTCGGATACGGGGAGATGGGCCTCAACACGCTTGCCGTGCTCGGTCGACGTGGCGATCGCGTGCTGGCCATGGGGCGCCTACCTCGGCGACGACGCGGCCACCAAGGGCGTGCGGATGAAGATCAGCTCGTGGGTGCGCCACGACCACAACACGATGCCGCCCGCGTCGAAGACCACCGGCAACTACGTGAACTCCTCGCTCGCCAAGGTCGAAGCGCTGAAGGCCGGCTACGACGAGGCGCTCATGCTCAACTCGCAAGGCCTCGTGAGCGAGTGCACCGGCGAGAACATCTTCGTGGCCCGCAAAGGCGTGATCGTCACGCCCCCGCTCTCGGCCGGCGCGCTCGAGGGCATCACCCAGCACAGCGTCATGACGATCGCCGGCGACTTCGGCTTCGAGTGCCGCATCGGTGAGCTGACGCGGAGCGACCTCTACATCTGCGACGAGATGTTCGTCTGTGGCACCGCGGCCGAGGTGAGTGCGGTGAACGAGGTCGACGACCGACCGATCCCGTGCCCAGGTCCAATGACGACCGCGATCGCCGACGAGTACAAGAAGGCCGTGCGCGGCCAAGTGGACCGGTACAAGGAGTGGGTCGAACATGTCAGCTGACGTAGGCAGCAGGAGCGTCGAGATCTTCGACACGACGCTGCGCGACGGCTCGCAGCTCGAGGGCATCTCGCTGACCGTCGACGACAAGCTGCGCATCGCTGAGCAGCTCGACCACCTCGGCGTCCACTGGATCGAGGGCGGGTGGCCGGGCGCCAACCCGAAGGACGAGGAGTTCTTCCGCCGGGCGAAGACCGAGCTCCAGCTCACGACCTCGACGATGGTGGCGTTCGGCTCGACGAGGCGGGTGAAGGGCAAGGTCGACGACGACCCGACCCTCGCCAACCTCGTCGCCGCGGGCACCTCAGCGGTGTGCATCGTCGGCAAGTCGTGGGACTACCACGTCACCGATGCGCTCGGAACGACGCTCGACGAGGGCGCGGCGATGGTCGGCGACTCCGTCGAGTACCTCCGCGGCCACGGGCTCGGCGTGATGTTCGACGCCGAGCACTTCTTCGACGGCTACAAGCGCAACCCCGAGTTCGCGCTGCGGGTGCTCGAGGCGGCGGCGGTCAACGGCGCGTCGACCCTCGTGCTCTGTGACACGAACGGCGGGTCGCTGCCGTTCGAGATCGAGCAGATCGTCGGCGAGGTCGTCCGGCACTTCCGCGACGACGTCACCATCGCGATCCACACCCACGACGACACCGGGTGCGCGGTGGCAAACGCTCTCGCCGCGGTTCGCGCCGGTGCGGGCCAGGTGCAGGGGACGATCAACGGCATCGGCGAGCGCACCGGCAACTGCAACCTCACGACGGTCATCCCGAACCTGTCGCTGAAGATGGGCATCGAGACGATCCCGCCGGATCGCATGGAGCGCCTCACCTCGGTCGCCCACCACATCGCCGAGCTCGTCAACGTCGCGCCGAACCCGCAGGCGCCCTACGTGGGCGCGTCCGCGTTCGCGCACAAGGCGGGACTGCACGTCGAGCGCGATCGCGAAGCGGTCCGACGCGTACGAGCACATCGCTCCCGACAGCGTCGGCAACGGCACTCGCTTCGTCGTCTCGGAGCTGGCGGGCAAGGCGACGCTCAAGATCAAGGCCGAGGAGCTCGGTCTCGATCTCGACGGCAAGGCGCTCGGCGACGTCGTCGACACGCTCAAGCGTCTCGAGCACGAGGGGTACCACTTCGAGGCCGCCGACGGTTCGCTCGAGCTGCTCGATGCGCCGCGCCGCCGGGTGGGAGCAGGAGTACTTCGAGGTCGAGTCGTTCCGCGTCACCACCGACGAGATGCCGAACGGCTCGTTCATGACGGAAGCCACGGTGAAGGTCCACGTCGCGCGGCGAGCGGGTGATCCGCACCGCCGAGGGCAACGGTCCGGTCAACGCGCTCGACCAGGCGCTGCGGCTCGCGATCGCCTCGTGCTACCCGGCGCTCGAGCGGGTGCACCTCACCGACTACAAGGTGCGGGTGCTCGACACCGACAAGGGCACCGCGGCCGTGACCCGAGTGCTGATCGACTCGACGAACGGCGACCTCAGCTGGTCGACGATCGGCGTCTCCGAGAACATCATCGAGGCGTCGTGGACGGCCCTGTTCGACTCGATCGTCTTCGGCCTGCTCCACACAGCGAACCGAGCAAGACTGAGGCGATGGCCGCCCCCGAGTACGTCCCGGTCAAGTCGACCGACCGCGCCCGTGCCTACGAGTCGCCCGACTACGTGCCCGGTCCGTGGCTGGCCGATCGCCCGGGCGACCTCGACGGGCTGGCAACCCGAGGGGCTCATGCTCGGCGATCCGGGTCCCGACCAGGGCTTCGCGCTCCTGCTCGCCCGGCGATTCGAAGACCGGCTGCAGCTCGCGGACCTCGAGCACGCGGAGGATGCCGTCGCGGGGTGCGTCGCGGTCGCGACACGGCGGGCGTCGCTCTTCCGGCGCGCCCCGGTGATCCACGATCTCGACATCGCGTTCACGGTGTGGGGCTTCCTCGATCCCGCTCCGCCCGCCGAGCTCGTCGCTCTGCGGCGCTCGCTGTTCCCGGCGGTGTCGCATCCGATCCACTACCGGGAGCAGCGCGTGATCGCGCACCACGTGCCCGAGTCGACGTTGCGCATGAGCCGCACCTGCGGTGCGCGACGCCTATCCGGCGCGCTGGTCGGAGCTGATCGGTCTCGTCGCTTCCCACCAGCCGTAGGCGCCCATCACCCCGAGGCCGAGCACGATCGCGAGGTAGATCCACGCGTTCGTGCGATCCCAGTCGACGTCGTCGCTGAACCGCACCAACGCGAACAGCTCGAGCACCGCCGAGCGCGAAGTTCGCGGCCATCGCCGGCTCGATGCGCTCCCAGTCGCCCTCCCGCGCCGCGTGCACCGACGCGACGCCGATGCCGATGAGCCACGCGGCGACCGCTTGCGCAGTGAGCGTGGTGAGCGCCCACGGCCACGACTCCGCGATCGCGCTCGGCCAGAGGAACAGCACGACTCCGTAGGCGATGAGCGCCACGCCCGATCGCCGCGCCCAGCGGCGCGGAACCACGTCGGCGTGGGCCGGAGGCGCGGCCCGTCGACGCCGGGCGCTCGGCTCTGGCGGACCCACACCACCGCCATGATCCCCGGGACGACCGCGTACACGATCAGCCAGCCCCACGTGACGATCGACGGTGATGATGCCCGGGATCGCCGAAGTGGAACTTCTCGAGGTTGTTGAGGGTCGCGACCAACGTGAGCACGGTGAACACGAACACCGCCGGCACCGCGACGCGCGCGTGATCCCAGGTGCGCCGGCGTGATGCCTCGAACTCGAGCAGGAAGCTGGCCCAGTACGCCGAGCCGAGGAACGCCGCCGTGAGCGGCGGCTGGATCGTCCACGCGAAGTAGTCGGCCGTCTCCTCCGGCCGCAGCACGAGCGGGATGCCGACGAGCAGCACCAGGAGGCTCGCTACCAGGAGCAATCGCCGCATCGCGGGCATGAGCAGGCGCTCCGACATCAAGTTCGTTCTAGCCCAGCGATCGGTTCGCGCGGCGCGAGACTTGGGCCATGCAGCCGATCACGCTGACCGACGAGCAGCGTCAGTTCCGCGAGGTGCTGCGCCAGTTCTGCGAGGACAAGATCGCCCCGCGGGCGGCCGAGACCGATCACCTCGCCCGATACGACTGGGACGCGTTCCACGCGCTGGTCGCGATGGAGCTGCCGGCGCTCGGGCATGCCGGTCGAGTACGGCGGAGCGGGCGCGGACCTCGTGACCCAGGCGATCGCGGCCGAGGAGCTGGCGCGGGTGTGCGCGTCGACGAGCCTGATGCTGCTCATCTCCAAGCTCTCGATGCTGCCGATCATGAACTTCGGCACCGAGGAGCTGAAGCGCACGTATCTGCCCGCGAGTGGCGAGCGGCGAGTCGCAGGGGTCGTACTGCCTGTCCGAGGCCGACGCGGGCAGCGACGTCGCCTCGATGACGACGCGGGCCGTGCGCGACGGCGATTCGTACGTCATCACGGGCACGAAGGTCTGGATCACGAACGCCGGCATCTCGCGACATCTACATCGTGTTCGCCAAGACCGATCCCGACGCGCGGCCATCGGGGCATCTCGGCGTTCGTGGTGGAGAAGGACTGGGGCGTGCAGGTCACCAAGCTCGAGGAGAAGATGGGCGTCAAGGGAAGCCCCACGGGCCAGCTGCTCTTCGACGAGGTCCGCGTGCCGGCGACGAACCTCCTCGGCGAGGAGGGCGAGGGCTTCAAGATCGCGATGCACACCCTCGATCGGTCGCGTCCCACGATCGGCGCGCAGGCGGTCGGCATCGCGCAGGGCGCGCTCGACTACGCGATCGGGCTACATGAAGGAGCGCAAGGCGTTCGGCCGTCCGATCGCCGATCTGCAAGGGCTGCAGTTCATGGTGGCCGACGCCGCGATGAAGGTCGAGGCGGCGCGCGGGTCTCGTGTACCAGGCGTGCGCGGTCGTCGACGAGGGCGACCCGCACGGCGATCTCTCGAAGCTCGGCGCGATGGCGAAGTGCTTCGCCGCCGACGTCGCGATGCAGGTCACGACCGACGCGGTGCAGCTGCTCGGCGGCTACGGCTACACCCGCGACTTCCCCGTCGAGCGCATGATGCGCGACGCGAAGATCACGCAGATCTACGAGGGGACCAACCAGATCCAGCGTGTGGTGATCGCGAAGCGGCTGCTGGGCTAGCGGCAACCGGAAGACCGTCCGGTCGCACGGCGAGCGACCCGTGGGCCGCGATCCCCATGCCGCGGCGCGGTGACCTCGTCGACCGTGGACTTCGACGGCTGGACGGCACGGGCGCCGGTAGCTGCGGGTCGCCGCTCCGACTCCGGGCCCGCGAAGATCGTGATGCCCGGCCCGACGAGGTCGACGGGTCGAGCACGCGCGCCGCGCGGTGTCTACCCAGCGGTGGCGCGATGCGGCCGCGGAGGTCGACGTGCACCTCGTCGAGGGTGCCGCGTCGGCTGCCGTCCTCCTCGGCTGACCGCGCGAGGTTGTGCTCGACGATGGGTCGACGTTCTCCCTCGTAGCTGTCGAGCAGTGAGGCCGGCGCCCAGCCCTTCAGCACCCACGCCAGCTTCCACGCGAGATCGAAGCCGTCGGCGATCGCCGTGTTCATCCCGGTCCCCCCGCGCGGGGTGATGCGGTGGGCGGCGTCGCCGACGAGGAAGACGTTGCCGGCGCGGAACGCGTCCGCGATCTGCGCGGCGAACGAGAACGGGGCGACGCGCTCGATCTCGACGGGCAGGTTCGCGACGCCGGCCGACCCGGCGATGAGGTCTCGGAGGCGCTCGTCGGGGTAGTCGGCGAGCGACTCCGTCTGCTGGCGACCACTCGAACCCGTAGCCGCCACCGATCGTCCGGGCCCGCCGGCAACACGACGCCCGGCGCCTCGGGGTCGGTGATCGCGTACAGGAGATAGCGCGTGGTCGCCGACGACGTCCCAGAGCGGCGCCCGGAACTGGACCGAGATCACTCGTACAAGTGGTCTGGGCCCTCGCATCGCGATGCCGAGGCGCGTTCCGGACCGGGCTGTGGGCACCGTCGGCGGCGACCACGTAGCGGGCATCGATCGAGCTCAGCGCTCCGTTGGGATCCCGAACCGTCACCCGCGGTGCGCGTCGCGCTCGGTGTGCACGCCCGATCACCTCGACGCCACGCTGCAACCGCGCGGTCGGGAGGGTGGCGAGGTGCTCGAGCATGCACCGCCTCGAGGTGATCCTGAGGGACGCAGACCGGTGTCGTCGGGCTGAGCATCTCGCTCTGCTCGATCGTCGGCAGCCCGACGTCGTGGGCGATGCCCGACGACGCCTCGGCGAGCGTCCGGCACTCGAGGAGCCGCATCTCGACGGTGTTGCTGCCCGGCCCGCACGGCCGTCTTCGAGTCCCCACGAGCGCACGAGCTCCATCGTCCGCAGGCTGGCCAGCGTGGCGCGGGGGAGCGTCGATGCATGGAGGCGTCGCTCGACGATCATGCAGTCGATGCCCTGGCGCGCCAGGGTGATCGCGGCCGTCAGGCCGGCCGGGCCGGCTCCGACGACGAGCACCGGGACTTCGTTCATCACATCCTCAATTCACACGACGATCTGTAGTTAGATAGACACTGTGTAGTTTGAAAGACAGGCTGTCAAGTGAAATGGATGTGACCTATGGCCACGCGCAAGTACGAGCAGCGGGTGCGAGCCGAGAGCGCCGAGGAGACGCGCCGCCGCATCCTCGACGCGGTTGCGCAAAGGTTGAAGGACGCGCCGACCGAACCGCTGAGCCTCGATGTCGTCGCGCGGGACGCGCGGGTGGCCCGATCGACGATCTACCTCGTGTTCGGCTCCCGCGCCGGGCTGTTCGACGCGTTCGCCGACGATCTCTGGGCGCGCACTGGTGTGGCGACGATCACAGAGGCGGTGGCGAGTCCGGACGTTCGTGAGCACCTACGCGGCGGGATCGCGGCGGCGAGTCGGATGTTCGCCGCCGACCGCGACATCTATCGCGTGCTGTTCGCGATGGACAGCTCGACCCGGAGTCCGTGGGCGGAGCGGTGCGAAAGCACGAGGCCGAGAGGAGTGGCGGCATGTCGCACCTCGCTCGCCGGTTGAGCGACGCTGGCGAGCTGCGAGACGACGTCACGGTGAAGGATGCCGAGAGCGTGCTGTGGGTGCTCACGAGCTTCGAGAGCTTCGACTCGCTCTACACGGGTCGCGAGCTTCCGCTCGACGAGGTCGTCGAGTCTTGGTCACGACTGCTGAACGGGCGGTGTGCCGGCCAGCTCCTCGACGAGGCAGTCACGGCCGCCCACTGTGCCAGCTCGTTCAGCCTGCTGATGCAACCGCCGCGATGCGGGCCCGCAGGTCATCCAGCAGGGCCGGGTTCTCCTTGAGGCCGGTGCGGGTGGCGCCGCTCAGAGCCCAGGGCTTCAGCCGGTCGAGTGCCGTGGCCGACGCCGGCGGGGCCGAGCGCGGCGGTTGCCGCGGCCACGGCTCGCTCGGCGCCGACCTTGAGCGACGACGATGCGAGCGAACTCGGCGACGTCGTTCGCGAGCAGCAGGTCCGACGCGGCGAGCTCGCTGAAGCCGAAGTCGATCATCCAGACGTTGCCGTCGGCGGCGAGGAAGATGTTCGCGAGCCGCATGTCGCGGTGTGCGATGCGGCGCTCGCGCATCATGACGACTTGGTCCCAGACCGCACCGAGCACCGTCGTCGGTGACCTCGGCTGTCGTCGACCCGGTCGAGTGACTTCCCCTCGACGGCCTCGTAGGCGAGCACGAACGCGTTGGGCTCGGCGGACGCGAACGCCGGCGAGCCGCGGCGTGCGGATGCCGAGCGTCGCGCGCCGCCGAGCGCCACCATCGCCTCGTGCTCGACGGCGCGGCGCAGCGAGGAGAAGGGCCGCTCGTCTCCGAGCTCGCGGCGCGCGCACCATCCGGTACAGCCGGAACAGGAGATCGGCGCTGCGCTGGTCGTCGCCGAGCGCCTTCACGAACAGCGCCTGACCGTCGGTCCCCTTGCCGAAGTACGGCGTCGAGCCCCGAGCGTCGAGACTCGCCTGCTTGAGCTCGCGCGAGCGGCTACCCGACTGCGGCGAGGCCGTCGGCGATCGCCTGGCCGGTCGGCCGCCGCGACGGTCCACCGAGCGACCACCAGGACCAGCGCCCCCGCCAACCACCCGCACAGCACGGCGCGCAGCGAGTCGAAGGAGACCTCCTCGGCCATGAAGTGGACGAGGGCCAACGCGAGCACGAGCACCCAGCCGATGCGGCGAGCGCCGCGGCTCAGCCACGGCGCCGCTGCGGTCAGCGCGGCAGTCACGGCCGCGATGCCGAAGGCGGTCGGGAAGCCGTCCGTCGGTGAACGGCCCAGTCCGTCGTGGACATCGATGACCTCGGCGCCCGGCTCGGGGTCGAACTGCTCGAGCACCGAGGCGAGTCCATTCGCCACGATCGCGGCCGCCGCGACCGTGACGAGAAGTCGCCAGCCGCCGTCTCGTGCGACGACGACCAGGCCGCCGACGAGCACGACGGCGGCGAGCACCCGCGTGCCGACGACGATCGTCGTGATGATCCAGCTCGGCAACGCGTTCAGGCCCGCTGAGCAGGTCCTCACCGAACTGCACGAGGGTGTCGCCGAACAGCCATTGCACGATGCCGAGGACGACGAGCACGACGAACGCGACGATGAGCCGAAGGATGTCGGACGGTGAGCGCTGCACCTTCGGGATCGGCGCTTCGACGATCTGGGTCACGAGCGAGCAGGGTACGCACCCGGTTGTCGCAGAAAGCGCATCCCCGCACCGTTGTAGACATTTCGGTCAACCGCGAGGAGACCCCCGTGCCCCATACCCCGCCGACCCTCAGCGCCGAGCAGCTCGCGGAGCTCCTGGGTCTGCTGAAGAAGGTCGACAGCGTCGAGCTGAAGCTCACCGTGCCGGCGACGAACCTCCGTCGACTGATGCGGGCGCTCGACGTCGACCCGCTGGACGCGCAGATCCGCCAGGTCGTTTTCTTCGACACGCCCGATCTCGCGCTCAACGAGGCCGGGGTCGTCGTTCGGGCGCCGCCGGGTCCAAGGGGTGGGCGACGACTCGACCGTCAAGCTGCGGCCGGTGGTGCCCGAGCGAGCTCTCGCCCACGCTCCGCAGCAGCCCGAGCTTCGGCGTCGAGGTCGACGCCATGCCCGGTGGGTTCGTCTGCTCCGGGCTCGATGGTCAACGACATGGGTCCCAGCGAGGTGCGGGAGGTGCTCCTCGGCGACAAGCCGATCAAGAAGCTGTTCACGAAGGAGCAGCGCTCGTTCTACGAGGCGCATGCTCCGGACGGCTTGGACATGAACCAGCTCTCGATGCTCGGTCCCATCACCGTGTTCAAGCTCAAGTGGAAGCCGAAGGACTTCCCCCGTCGCATCGTGGGGGAGGTGTGGCAGTACCCCGACGGATCGCGCATCCTCGAGCTCTCCACGAAGTGCGCGCCGTCCGAGATGTTTCAGGCGGCAGCCGAGAGCCGGGCGTTCCTCCACGCGAAGGGCGTGGACGTGGGCGGCGAGCAGACCACGAAGACCCGCACGGCGCTCGAGTTCTTCTCGGGCGAGCTCACGTCAGAGGATCAATCGGCGTAGGCAGTCCGAGCGCGGCTTCGACGACTTCGGCGGCATCGAGCGTCTTGTCGTCGGCGAACCGGTCGCCGGTGAGCAGCACGCCGACGGGCAACCCGTCGACGAGGCCGGCGGGTACGCACGCCGACGGCAGTCCGAGCACGTTCGCGGGAGTCACGCATCGCATCATCTCGATGGTGGCCAGTGCGTTGTCGGCATCCCACCCGTGCTCGAACGGAAGCTGCGTCCACGTCGGCGTGAGCACGAGATCGGTGCCGGCGAACCACAAGGCCCACTCGCGCATGAGCGCCTGGCGCGCCATGAGGATCTGGTTGTAGCCCGCGAGGTCGACGGCGGGACAGCGATTCGAGGAGGCGCGCCGAGGAAGGCGTTCGCGGTCTCGGACATGATCGGGCTCGATCATCGGACCCATGAAGCGGATGTCCTCACCGATGAAGTCGAACCACGTCGTCACCACATCCTCGAAGCGCGGCGGGCCGTCCTCCGTGACCTCGTAGCCCGCGTCGGACAGCGCGTCGCGGCGGCTTGCACCCGATCGGCGACGCGGGGATCGGTCGCTCCGCCCGGCGGATCGGCGAGCACCGCCACCCGCAACGGTCGCTCGTCGTTTCGCGGGGAGCCGATCGCGACCGGCACCGAGTACGGATCGCGCGGGTCACGACCGGCGAGCAAGCCGAACGCGAGACGGACGTCGGCGACGCGGCGGGCCATCGGCCCTTCGACGGGCATCAGCTGGAACGACGCCGGTCCGTCGGCCATCGGGCCGAACATGAAGCGACGGCACCATGCCCGCCGACGGCTTGAGCGACGCGATGCCGCAACACGATCGCAGGGTTGCGCAACGAGCCGCCGATGTCGTTGCCGAGCCCGACGGGCGACATCCCCGACGCCAGCGCCGAGGCCTCACCGCCCGATGAGCCGCCGGCGGTCCGTGGTCGGGTCCCACGGGTTGCGGGTGAGGCCGTGGAGCGAGGAGTCGGTGTGCACCCGCAGCGCCATGTCGGGGCAGTTGGTACGACCGATCGGAATCGCGCCCGCAGCCTTCATCCGTTCGACGATCGGGGCGTCCACGGGCGAGATCGCCTGCGCCAAGGCCGGCACTCCGTTGTCGGTCGCGCAGCCCGCGAGATCGATGTTCTGCTTCACGGTGAACGGGACGCCGTGCAGCGGCCCGAGTGGCTCGCCTGCGCGCGAGCGCCGCGTCAGCGGCCGTCGGCTGCGGCTCGGGCCTCGTCGCCGAGGACACGGGTGATCGCGTTGAGGTGCGGGTTGACGTCTGCGATGCGCGCGAGGTGCGCGTCGATCACCTCGGCGGAGGATGCTTCCTTGCCCGCGATGATCGCGGCCAGCTCGGCGGGTCCCTGCTTCCACAGCTCGGTCATGGCGGCGACCCTACGACGGTCGACGCGAGCGCTGCTCAGACGACGGCGACGCTCGTGATCGGGGCGACGGGCGGGGTCGCGCCGAGCGATCCGACGAACCCGAGATCGCTGAACGTGAAGATGCCGCCGTCCGATCCGACCATCAGGTAGCCGTTGCCGTACCGCACCATGCCCACGACCGGACGGTTCAGGCGGCGTCGGCACCCATCGAGCCGCGGAACGCCGGCGTCGCCGAAGGTGAAGATGCCGCCGTCGGAGGCGACGAGCCAGTAGCCGCTGCCGGTCGCGGTCGGCACGAGGCCCCGCACGGGTGCGTTCGAGCCGCGTCGCGCCCATCGAGCCGCGGAACGCGGCGTCGCCGAACGTGAAGATGCCGCCGTCGGAGGCGACCATGTAGTAGCCGCGGCCTGACGGCGTGACGATGCCGCCGAGGACCGGACCGTTGAGGGCGGTCGCGGTCATGTCGCCCGCCGACGGTGCGTCGCCGAAGCTCACGGCTCGGCCCCGGCTCGAGAAGACCACGTACCCCTTGCCGGTCGGCGTCGCGGCGAGGCCAGTGACGAGCTCTCCCGGGATGAGCGTCCCGCCCGGCACCGAGCCGAGTGCGGGGGCACTTCCGAAGTTGAAGACCCGGCCGGTCGTGGTCACGACCCAATAGCCCTTGTCGTCGGGGGTCGTCGCCATCCCGACCGCCGCGCCGTCGAGCTGCCCGGTCGGATCACCGAACCCGGCGGCGGCGCCGAACGGGTACACCTTGCCGTCCGCGCCGAGCATCCAATATCCCGCGCCCGTGGGGTTCGGTGCGGGTGTCGGCGGCGGCGGCGGCGCCGGCGCGGGGGTCGGCGGTGACCCGCCGATCAGGCTCTGGATCCAGGCCACGTTGGCCGACACCTGCGAGAAGCCCGCGGGCGTCTGGTTGCAGGGATCGCTGCCGTAACTCACGACGCCGGCGAGGCGTGTGACCCCACGCGTGTCGGCGACGAGCAACGGACCACCGCTGTCCCCGGGGCACGGCCCTACGGCGCTGTTGCCGGCGCAGATGTGGTTCTCGCTCAAGAACGAGGCCAGGACCGCCACGCAGACGCTGTCGGCGAGCAACGGGATCGGGGCGACGCGAAGGTCCGAGACGCCGGCGGTGCCGTTCGGTGTGTCCGCCCCCCATCCCGCGACCACCCCGGTCGTCAATCCGTTGTAGGTGGGTTCGACGTCCGCGGTCATGAGCGGAGCCGCGGGCTGAGGCATCGGCGCGGCCAGGCGAAGGAGCGCGAGGTCGTTGCGGCGGGCGGCGCGGTCGAACGCGGGATGGATGACGATCTCGAGCACGGGGATGACGGTGCCCACCTGCGTGCGGAGGTCACTGCGGCCGCCGACGACCTCGATCGTGGAGGGCTGGCTTCGGTAGCCGATCGCGCAATGCGCAGCGGTGAGGATCCAGTCAGCGGCGACGACGGTGCCACCGCAGAACTGGTCGTTGAACCGGCGGTCGACGAGAGCCACGACCGAAGGCGCCACCGACGACGGAACCGGGATTCCACCCATGATCGCCCCGGCGGGGACGGGGGCGAGCACGCTCTGGGCGCAGAGGGGCAAGATCGAGCGCGGCGACGAGCGCGAGCGCTCGAATTCGAGACATTGGCGCCAATGCTGCCAGTGCGCCGACATCGGGTGGTACCGCCCTCTCGAATTGTTACTATCTAGGTAGTGCAATTTCCGATGTCCGCGCCCCCCGATGGGAGTGATCCACGATGGCGGTGACCGACCTCGATCTCGGTCGTTACAAGCTCGGCTGGGCCGACGAGGAGGAGTACGTCTACCGGCCCGAGAAGGGCCTCAACACCGACGTCGTGCGCGACATGTCGTGGTGGAAGGGCGAGCCCGACTGGATGGAGAAGTTCCGTCTGAAGTCGCTGCGCACCTTCGAGCGCAAGCCGATGCTGCCGTGGTTCGCGGTCAACATGCCCGACCTCGACTTCGACGACATCTACTACTACATCAAGCCCACCCAGGGGCAGGTCGACGAGTGGGACGACCTTCCCGAGCAGATGAAGGCGACCTACGAGAAGCTCGGCATCCCCGAGGCCGAGCGCAAGTACCTCGCCGGCGTCACCGCCCAGTACGAGTCAGAAGTCGTCTACCACCGCAACCGCGACGAGCTCGCGGCGCAGGGCATCCTCTTCTGTGACATGGACACCGCGGTGCGCGAGTACCCCGATGTCGTGAAGCGCTACCTCGGCACGGTCATCCCGCCGGGCGACAACAAGTTCTCCGCGCTCAACTCGGCGGTGTGGTCGGGTGGCTCGTTCATCTACGTGCCGCCGGGTGTCGAGTGCGAGATGCCGCTGCAGGCCTACTTCCGCATCAACAGCGAGAACGCCGGGCAGTTCGAGCGCACGCTGATCATCGCCGACGAAGGCGCCAAGGTGCACTACATCGAGGGGTGCTCGGCGCCCGTGTACACCTCCGACTCGCTGCACTCCGCCGTCGTCGAGATCATCGTCGGCCCGAGTGCACGCGTCACCTACACGACGATCCAGAACTGGTCGCCGAACGTCTACAACCTGGTGACCAAGCGGGCGCGGGTCGAGACCGAGGGTCACATGGAGTGGATCGACGGCAACATCGGCAGCCGCCTCACGATGAAGTACCCGTCGGTGTACATGGTTGGTCCGAAGGCATCGGGTGAGGTGCTGTCCGTCGCGTATGCCGGTCCGGGCCAGCACCAGGACGCCGGCGCCAAGATGGTGCACGCCGCGCCCGAGACGACATCGAAGATCGTGTCGAAGTCGATCTCGAAGGACGGAGGCATCACGACCTACCGCGGCCTGGTCCACATCGACGAGGGTGCGCACGGGTGCAAGAGCCATGTGCAGTGCGATGCGCTGATCCTCGACGAGGAGTCCGTAAGCCGCACCTTCCCCTACATGGAGGTGGGGGAGCGCGACGCCGAGGTCGGCCACGAGGCCACGGTGTCCAAGGTCGCCGACGAGCAGCTCTTCTATCTCATGAGCCGCGGCCTCTCGCAGGAGCAGGCGATGGGCATGATCGTGAACGGCTTCATCGAGCCGGTGACGCGCACGCTTCCGATGGAGTACGCGGTGGAGTGGAGCCGCCTCATCGAGCTGCAGATGGACGGCAGCGTCGGCTAGCGCTTCAGGGCTGAGCCGTCGGCCCATCCGTGGGCGGGTTCTGCTTCTTGCTCATCTCCTCGAGCCGCTGACGCACGCGGGCCTCGACATCGACCGGCGACTCCAGGGTGCCGTCCGGTGCGATCGACGGCTCCGACGGCTCAACGGTGACCGCGGCCTTCGAGCTCAGCATCGACGTGACGAACCACACGACGACGAAGCCGATGACCACGACCAGGACACCTTCGACGATGCCGGCGACGACCGCCACGAGGAAGCCTGCCCACGCGGTGGCGATCAACGCGATCGTCAGGGCGCGGCGGGCGCCAGGTGACACGCCGGCCATGAGCCGCTCGAGCACAGAGAAACGATAGCGACGAGAGCGCGCGCCGACCGGGAGCCTGACGGGGCAGACTTGTGAGGTGCCCATGCGCGTCGAGTGCAAGAACTTCGAGAGTCGTACCTATCCCAACGGCGAGACGGTCCGGAAGTGCAACCTCGACCTGGCTCCCGACGCGCCGTGGCGCTGTCCTGACGACTGCCCAAAGTACGAGCGCCGCCTGGCCGACATGGCCTGGCAGTACGGCACCCTCGTTGCTCCTGTCACGCCTCAGGAGCCGCCTGGTCTCGACGACGGGAGTGCCGCGGCGCTGCTCGACGAGGCCGAGGACATCATCAACGCCGCGGGGCCGGACATCTTGGCCGAGGTGCACGCGGAGAAGCAGCGCAAGCCCTTCTGGAAGCGGTTCGGCCGCAAGTAGCCTCGGGGAGTGAGCCCCTTCACCGCTGACGCCGCCGCCGCCCTACCGGGGCCACCGTGGCTGCAGACCTTGCGCACGAGCGCAGCGGAGCGGGCGGCGGGCGCGGCGTTCCCCACCGAAGCCGAGGAGATCTGGCGCTACAGCCGCATCGGCGACCTCGACCTCGACGCCTACACGCTGGCCGGTCCCACCACCCCGGTCGGCGCGTCGGCCGACGCGATCGAGGCCGCCGTCGCGGGCACCAGAGCGACGATCCCCGACAGAGCCGGGCTGGTGATGGTCGTCGACGGGCAGGTGGTCCACCACGAGATCGATCCGGCTCTCGCCGCGAAGGGCCTCCGGGTGACCGACGCGGAATCGCCGGGATCGATGGGCGCCATCATGAACGAAGCCCCCGACGTCTACGCCGAGCTGAACACCGCTTTCGCGACGGCCCCGATCGTCATCGAGGTGCCCGACGGGCTCGCGGTCGGCGTCCCCGTGGTCGTCGCGCACTTCACCGCGACCGAAGGGCTCCTGACCATGCCGCGCGTCGTGGTGCGCCTCGGCACCGACAGCGAGCTCACGGTGCTCGACCATCACAGCTCCGCCGACGTGCGCGCGCTCACGCTTCCGGTGGCCGAGCTCGAGGCAGGCCCCGGGGCGCGGCTGCGCTACCTCGCGGTGAACCTCCTCGGCCCTCGTGTCTGGCAGATCGCGTCGCAGGTCGCGCGCGCCGGGGCCTCCTCGTCGACTCTCGTTGCCAACGTCGCGCTCGGCGGCGACTACGCCCGCGTACGCACGGACGCGCGCCTCGACGGCAAGGGCGCGGCGGGTGACCAGCTCGCGGCGTACTTCGGAGAGGGCGACCAGATGCACGACTTCCGCACGCTCCAAGACCACGCCGCACCGAAGACGACCTCGGACCTGTTGTTCAAGGGAGCGGTCGAAGGCCGCGCCCGGTCGGTGTACAGCGGCCTCATCCGCGTGCGGAAAGAGGCCCCCGGCACATCGGCGTTTCAGACGAACCGCAACCTCAAGCTGAGCGACGCGGCTTGGGCGGACTCGGTTCCGAACCTCGAGATCGACACCAACGACGTGCGTTGCAGCCACGCGTCGACGGTGGGTCCGATCGACGCGGAGCAGCGCTTCTACCTCGAGAGCCGCGGGGTGCCACCGGAGCGAGCTGAGGAGCTCATCGTGAACGGCTTCTTCAGCGAGGTGCTCGAGCGGCTACCGGTCAAGGCCATGGTCGAGCCGCTGCGCGCGCACATCGCGGCCAAGCTCGCACGGAGGCACGCGGCATGACGATCGAGCGTCTTTGTTCGGTGCAAGACCTTCCCGACGGCCAAGCGCGCCTGTTCGTCCTGGGCGACACCCCGATCTGCGTCGTCCGCATCCTCGATCGCATCTTCGCGATCGGTGACACCTGCAGCCACGCGGAGATCTCGCTCTCCGAGGGTGAGGTGCTCGTCGAAGAATGTGAGATCGAGTGCTGGAAGCACGGCAGCTCGTTCTCGCTCGAGACGGGCGAGCCGCTCACGCTGCCCGCGACGCAGCCCGTGCCCACCTACCCGGTGCGCATCGACGACGGCGACGTCTACGTCGAGGTCGAGCTGTGACGGTCGCGCTGTGACGGTGCTCGAGATCAGCGGCCTCCGAGCCGGAGTGGCGGGCAAGGAGATCCTCCGCGGCATCGACCTCACCATCGCGAGCGGCGAGGTGCACGCGGTCATGGGCCCGAACGGCTCGGGCAAGTCGACGCTGTCGCACGTGCTGATGGGCCGTCCCGGCTACGAGGTCCTCGGTGGCACCGTGACGTTCGAACGGCCAGGACATCCTCGCTCTCGAACCTTGGCAGCGCGCCGAGGCCGGTCTGTTCCTCGCGCTCCAGTACCCGACCGAGGTGCCGGGAGTCAGCCTGGAAGCGATGGTCGGCGCCGCACTCGAGGCGAGTGGGCGGGACACAACGGATCTCACCGCGCGCCTGGTACGCGAGGCCGAGCGCATCGGGTTCGACGAGCGTTTCCTGGTCCGTCCGCTGAACGTCGACCTGTCGGGCGGCGAGAAGAAGCGCAACGAGACCGTCCAGCTCGCCGTCCTCGAGCCAGCGATCGCGATCCTCGACGAGCTCGACTCCGGACTCGACGTCGACGCCCTCCGCGCCTGCGCGCGACGGATCGAGGCGGCCACCAAGGAGCAGAACCTCGGCGTGCTCGCGATCACCCATTACGTGCGACTGCTCCACGAGCTGCACGCGGACCAGGTGCACATCCTCGTTCAGGGACGAATCGTGAAGACAGGCGACGACAGCCTCGCGGCCGAGCTCGAGGCGCACGGTTACGCGCCCTATCTCGACTGACCCATGGAGTCGCCGGTCGTCGCCATCGTGATGGGCTCGCGCTCGGATTGGGCGACGATGGAAGCTGCCGCAGACGTTCTGACTGCCCTCGAAGTGCCGTTCGAGGTGAAGGTGGTCAGCGCTCATCGCACGCCCGCGCTGCTGCAGGAGTTCGCCATCGCGCGCCGAAGACCGGGGCATCGAGGTCGTGATCGCGGGAGCGGGCGGCGCCGCCCACCTGCCGGGCATGATCGCCGCCAACACCGTCCTCCCTGTCCTCGGTGTGCCCGTGATGTCGAAGGCGCTCAACGGGCTCGATTCGCTCCTGTCGATCGTGCAGATGCCCGCCGGCGTCCCGGTGGGCACGCTGGCGATCGGCGCTCCCGGCGCAACGAATGCGGGCGTGCTCGCGGCGGCGATCGTGTCGCGCGGGCCGCCCGGAGCTCCGTGAGCGGCTGCGAGCGTGGCGCGACGCGCGGACCGCCGACGTGCTCGCGCACCCGGACCCCCGTCTGCCTGAGTGACCCGCGCTCGCGTCGGCGTCTTCGGGGGAGGACAGCTCGGCGCGATGCTGGCCGAGGCCGCGGCGGCACTGGACATCGACTGCGTCCTCGTAGACCCCGTCGCGGACGCACCGCTGGCGCACGGTGAGCGGGTCGTCACCGCCTTCGACGACCCGCTCGCGATCTCCGTACTGAGCAGCTGTGACGCGGTGACCGTCGAGCTCGAGGGCGTGCCCGTCGACGTTCTCGAGCGCTTGGCGGGCGTCACCGCGGTGCGGCCACCTCCGCGGCGCAGTCGCGGTCAGCCAGGACCGCCTCGCCGAGAAGGATCACTTCACCGCGGTCTCCATCCCAACCGCCCCGTACATGGACTCGAAGCAGGCACCGCGCCCGCCGAGCGTGGAGGTGATCGTGAAGTCACGCCGCGGCGGTTACGACGGGCGGGGGCAGGTACGAGTCGCCGAGGGCGGCGATGTCGGCGCGGCGATCCGCGCCCTCGACCGTCCCGCGATCGTCGAGGAGCTGGTCCGCGTTCGATCGCGAGCTCTCGATCGTGGCCGCCCGTGCGGTGGACGGGGCAATGGCGTTCTATCCGCTCGTCGAGAACCATCACTCGCGAGGGCATCCTGCGCACGACGATCGCGCCCGCTCCCGACGTCGACCCGTCGTTGCAGGCACTCGCGGAGCGGCACATCAGGGCGCTCGCCGAGTCTCTGGACTACGTCGGCGTGCTCGCGCTCGAGTTGTTTCAGGTCGGCGATCGAGCTGCTCGCCAACGAGATGGCTCCGCGGGTGCACAACTCCGGGCACTGGACGATCGAAGGCGCGGCGACAAGCCAGTTCACGCAGCACCTGCTCGCGATCACGGGGCAGCCGCTCGGCCGGTGCGACCTCATCGGCGCGGCGACCATGGTGAACCTGATCGGCGAGCTGCCCGAACCAATGCCCGCCGGGCCCGGGGTGCACGTCCACCTCTACGGGAAGGCGCCGCGCCCCGGCCGCAAGCTCGGTCACATCACGACGGTGTGACCGCCGCGCTGACCGGCGTTAGGCCGAGATCTCCTCGAGCCCTTGGGTGAGCGTGTTCCACGCGAGCGTGGCGCACTTGATCCGCACCGGGAACTTCACGACGCCCCGCAACGCCTCGAGGTCGCCGAGCTTCACGTCCGAGGGCGCTTCCTCGCCGTCGTCACTGTCGAGCGACGTGCTCGTGGATCGACATCATCGCCTTGAACGCCCGAATGACGTCTCGGGCTTCCTCGCACGGACTTGCCCTTCACAGCCGTCGACATCATCGAGGCTGACGACTGGCTGATCGAGCACCCCTGGCCGCCGATGCGCAGATCGTCGCACCACGCCGTCCTCGACGTCGAGGAACACGATGATCTCGTCGCCACACAGCGGGTTGAAGCCTTCGGTGCGATGCGCGGGCGGCGTCGGGAGCTCGCCCCGGTTCCGCGGGTTGCGGTAGTGGTCGAGGATGATCTCGCGGTAGAGGTCTTCGAGTCCTGGCATCGTGGTCCTCAGCTTGTGAACTCAGGGGGTGAAGAAGTCTGTCGCCGCGTCGAGCCCATCGGCGAGGGCGTGGACGTCGGCCTCATCGTTGTACACGTAGAAGGACGCTCTGGCGGTCGCATTGACCCCGAGCTCTCGCATCAACGGCTTCGCGCAGTGGTGCCCGGCGCGGACACACACGTTCGTCTGGTCGAGGACCTGTGAAATGTCGTGCGGGTGGAGATCGCGGAACGCGATCGACAACGCGCCGCCCCGCACCTCGATGTTGCGCGGGCCGAAGATCGTGAGGTCGTCACCGAACCGCTCGGTGAGGTGGTCGATGGCGTATCCGGTGACGTCCATCTCGTGGCGGCGCACGTTCGTCATGCCCAGCTCGGTGAGGTAGTCGACCGCGGCACCGAGCCCGATCGCTTCGGCGATCGGCGGGGTTCCCGCTTCGAACTTCACCGGCAGCTCGTTTGGTGTGTACCCGTCGAGGCGCACGTCGCGGATCATGTCGCCGCCACCGAGGAAGGGCGGCATCGCGTCGAGCAGTCCTTCACGACCCCACAGCACACCGATGCCCGTCGGACCGCACATCTTGTGGGCCGAGAACGCGATGAAGTCGGCGCCCATCGCCTGCACGTCGGTGGGCACGTGGGGCACGTACTGACACGCATCGACGATCGCGACCGCGCCGTGCGCGTGGGCCGCGTCGCTGAGCTGGCGGACCGGGTTGATCGTGCCGAGCACGTTCGACATCGCGGCGAACCCGAACGCCTTCGCTCCGTCGAGCAGCGCGTCGAGGTCGGTCAGGTCGAGCAGGCCCTCGGGCGTGAGCGGCACCCAGCGGAGCACGATGCCCCGTTCGGCGGCGAGGATGTGCCACGGCACGATGTTGGCGTGATGCTCCATGTGCGTGAGCACGACGACGTCACCTTCGTGCAGATTCGACCGGCCCCAGGAGTGCGCGACGAGGTTGATGCCCTCGGTTGCGTTCTTCGTGAAGACGATCTCGCGTTCGGTGGGCGCATTGATGAACCGCTGCACCTTGAGGCGCGCGGTCTCGTACGCCTCCGTCGCCTCTCCGGCGATGTGGTACACGCTGCGGTGCACGTTGGCATTGCATGTCTCGTAGTAGCGCGTCATCGCGTCGAGGACCTGTCGTGGCTTCTGCGACGTCGCGGCGGAGTCGAGATAGACGAGACGCATGCCGTTGATCTCCCGATCGAGGATCGGGAAGTCCTTCTTGATGCGGGCGGTGTCGAGCCGCTGCATTCACCGCCATGCGTCGTACCCCTCTCGGTCGAGCCGCTCGGCCATCTCCGGGCCTCCGCTGTCGACGATGCGGCCGTCGATGAGGATGTGCACGCGGTCGGGCTGGAGGTAGTCGAGCAGGCGGCGGTAGTGGGTGATCAGCACCACGCCGAGGGCCGGCCGATCGGCGCGCACCTCTTGCACGCCGCGGGCGACGACCTTCAGGGCGTCGATGTCGAGCCCGGAGTCCGTCTCGTCGAGGATCGCGAGGTCAGGCTCGAGGATCGCCATCTGCAGCACCTCGTTGCGCTTCTTCTCGCCGCCGGAGAACCCCTCGTTGAGGTAGCGATCAGCGAACGCCGGATCCATTTCGAGGCGCTTCATCCAGTCCATGATCGCCAGGCGCAGCTCGAGCACCGACAGGTCGATGCCCTTGCGGGCGGAGAGCGCTTGGCGAAGGAACTGGATCACCGAGACGCCGGCGATCTCCTGCGGGTATTGGAACGCGAGGAACATGCCGCTCTTGGCCCGTACGTCAGTGGGCCACTCGGTGATGTCGTCGCCCTTGAACCTGACGCGCCCGCCGGTCACCTCGTAGCCCGGATCGGCCATCAGCGCGTTGGCGAGGGTCGACTTGCCCGAACCGTTCGGGCCCATGAGCGCGTGGACCTCGCCGGGCCGGACCATCAGGTCGACACCGCGAAGGATGTCGGTGAGCGACACTTCCTCCCCGGCGCCCTCGTCGCTGGCCGGCCGCACGTGGAGATCCTCGATCCGCAGCAACTCAGAACCGGAGGTCGCGGCCACATCGCCAGTGTAATAAGCACTACGGCGATAGGGGAAAATAGGACGCCGATTTCGCGGCGAAGATGGGGGCCAGGCGGCCTGTCAGAAGGGCCGGACGGCCGTGAAAGGGGCCGGGCGGCCCACTCAGACACCCTTCGACTCCGCCGATGGAGAGAGATCGTGAAGCGCGCGCCGGCCAGCCAACTCGACTCGGCCGGGCCTCCCGTGCGGGGCCTGGCCGCTCTCGCGTCGCTTGCCCGCGCCGTGGCGGCCGCCGACGACCTCACGCACACCCTCGAGATGGCGGCGGAGGAGGCGCGGGCAGCGCTCGGCGCCTCGGCGGTGTCGATCGCCCGGGCGGACATGCGAGCGCGAGACGCTCCGGGTGCTCGTGAACGTTGGCGTGCTCGCGGCAGGCGAGGTGCGCTTCCCGACGCACGAGGAGTACCCATTCCACGCGTTTCCTGCCGTAGAGACGCTGCTGCTCAAAGGCGAGCCCTATCTCTCGTGCGCGGACGACCCGAACGAGGATCCCACGATCGCCGAGTGGCTCCGTCACACAGGTCGCAACTCCGAGCTCGGGGTACCGATCGTGGTCGACGGCGAGGTCTGGGGCGAGCTGTGGGCTGCTACCGCGCCCGGCGACGCTCCGCTCAGCGCGGACGACACGGAGTTCCTGCAGGCTGCTGCGCTGTACGTTGCGGCCGCGCTCGGGCACGCGGAGCACCTCGCTCGGCTCGAGCGGCTGGCGTTCGAGGACTCGCTGACCGGCCTCGCCAACCGTCGCGCGCTCGATGAGCGGCTCGACGCCGCGCTGGAACGGGCCGGCATCACTGGCCGTCCGGTTTCGCTGCTCGTCTTCGACATCGACGGCATGAAGGAAGTCAACGACCGGTTCGGCCACGACACCGGCGATGAGGCGCTGGTCGCGGTGGCGGGCGCGCTCCGCCACGCCGTGGCCGAGATCGAAGGCGCCGCGGCATTCCGGCTGGGCGGCGACGAGTTCTGCATCCTCCTCGAAGGCCACGACGGCGCCAGCGCCGCCCACGTGGCGCAAGAGGCGTTGACGTTGCTGCAGGCCTCGTCGGGGCGTCGATTGACGGCGTCATGTGGCGTGGCGACCACCGGTCGAGGGGTCAGCCGTCCCAAAGAGCTCTTCCGCTCCGCCGACGGGGCGCAATACGCCGCGAAGCGGGCGGGTCGGGGCCGAGTCTCGGTTGCGCGTCCGGCCAGCGACGGACTCGTCGAGGGGGTCCGAGCGCCGTGGCGGCTGTTTCGAGATCGCAGCCCCGCGTTGCAGGGACTGCTCGAGACTGCGCTCGAGCTACTCGACGGTCCCCTGGTCGAAGCGGACGCCACCGAACGGCTCGAAGCGGTCGCGGCGGCTGCGGCCCGGTCGCTCGATGTCGTGTCGTGGACGATCTCGGTCGCCGAGCCGGGAGGTGGGGCTGTGCGCGCCGTGCTCGTCGGCATGTCGCGAGCCGACGGCGACAGTGGCACTGAGAGCTTCGTGTTCGACGACGCCATCAGCTACGTCGTCGCGGACTATCCGCAGACGGACTGGGCGCTGCGTGAAGAGTCGGCGTTCGTCGTGGCCGCCGACGACCTCACGGCCGATCCGGGCGAGGTCGCGATCTTGCGCAAGCTCCGGGCGTCGCACGTGCTCGGCGCGGGGGCGCGCAACGAGTCAGGCAGCTACTTGCTCGAGCTCTACGGCGACGCGCTCACGGCGCCGCTGGAGCAGGCCCGCTCCGAGATCCGACTTCTGGTGCTCGAAGCCGTGCACGGCGCCGGCGCGCCGCCGCTAGGAAGCGGCGCGGAAGAATCTAGGAAGACGGGGTGTCCGACGGCTTGGTGTCGGCGGCCTTGCTGTCGGAGTCGTCGCTCTGAGCGCCTTCCTTCAGCCCGTCCTTGAACTCCTTCTGTGCCTGACCGAGTGACCGGGCGAGCTTCGGCAACTTGGTGCTGCCGAACACCAGCAGGACGATCAGCAGGACGATGATCAGCTCAGGTGCCCCGAAATTCATCTCGTATCCCTTCGTGGGCGGTCGTTGGCGAGTCTACGCAGCACCCCCCTGTTCTGGATCATCACCCGAGGATGGCCGCTCGTCACCAGCGGCGGTCGACCCACTCTTGGAGATGCGGGCGTTCGGTGCCGATCGTGGTGTCGTCCCCGTGACCGGGGAGCACGAGCGTGCCCTCGGGGAGGGTGAAGAGGCGGCGATCGATCGACGTGATGATCGTGTCGAAGTCGCCGCCCGGGAACGTCGTGTTGCCGGGCCCTCCGGGGAAGAGGGTGTCGCCTGCGAACAGCACCGGTGATCCCTCGACCAGGAAGCACATCGATCCCGGCGTGTGGCCGGGCGTGTGGATCGTGTGCAGCCGCACGTCGCCGATCTGGATGACCGAGTCGTCCTCGATGACCTCGTCGTACGAGGGCAGCATCGCCGCGTCCTCCGCGGTGACGCCGACGGAGTACCCGGCGTCGCGGAGCTGCGGGACGGCCTGGATGTGGTCCCAGTGACCATGGGTCTCGAGCACCCGCCGCACGTTGAGGCGCTGGCAGAGCTCGAGCAGCTTCTCGTGCTCGTTGGCCGCGTCGAGCAGCACGGCGTCGCCGGTGGCCTTGCAGCGCATGACGAAGACGTTGTTGTCGACCGGCCCCACGACGAGCTTGTGGATCTCGATCTGGTCGTCGCTGTAGTGCATGGGAACCCTCCTTGGCGGCGAAACCCACGGACCGGCATGTGCGCCTTGACCCGCGGGTCTAGTAGAAAAGCCAGGCCGCTTGTACCCAGTCTCACCGCCTCACAGGGGGAAACCGACGTGAACTTCGCCTTCAGCGAGGAGCAGGAAGAGCTTCGCCGCACCGTCCGGGCATTCCTCGACCAGAAGTCACCCGAAGCCGAGGTCCGTCGCCTGATGGACACCGAGCAGGGCTACGACGAGGCCGTCTGGCGGCAGATGGGTGAGCAGATGGGCCTCCAGGGCCTCATCGTCCCCGAGGAGTTCGGCGGGTCGGGGTACAGCTACGTCGAGCTCATCGTCGTGCTCGAAGAGATGGGTCGGTCGCTGCTGTGCGCGCCGTACTTCGCCACCGTCGCGCTGGCCGCGAACGCGCTGATCCACTCCGGTGACGATCAGGCGAAGAAGGAGTTCCTGCCGGGCATCGCGTCGGGCGAGACGATCGCGACCGTCGCGTTCACCGAGCCGTCGGGCAAGTGGGACGAGGCCGGCATCACGATGGCGGCGACGAAGTCGGGCGACGACTGGAAGCTCAGCGGCACGAAGATGTTCGTGCTCGACGGCCACACCGCCGACCTCATCATCGTCGCGGCCCGCACGTCCGCGGGCGTGTCGTTGTTCGCCGTGAGCGGTGACGCGGCGGGGCTCACCCGCACCGCGCTCTCGACGATGGATCAGACCCGCAAGCAGGCGAAGCTCGAGTTCTCCGACACGCCGGCGCGGCTCATCGGCACCGACGGCGCCGGGCTGGACCGTGCTGTCGACGGTGCTCGATCTCGCCGCAGTCGCGCTCGCGGCCGAGCAGGTGGGGGCGCCCAGCGCTGCCTCGACATGGCGGTCGAGTACGCGAAGGTCCGCGTGCAGTTCGGCCGTCCGATCGGTTCGTTCCAGGCGATCAAGCACAAGTGCGCCGACATGCTGCTCGAGGTCGAGTCGGCGAAGTCCGCCGCGTACTACGCCGGGCTGGTGCGCCGCCGAGATGAACGAGGAGCTGCCCGTCGGTCGCCTCGCTCGCCAAGGCCTACTGCTCCGAGGCCTACTTCCACGCGGCCGCCGAGAACATCCAGATCCACGGCGGCATCGGCTTCACGTGGGAGCATCCGGCGCACCTGTACTTCAAGCGGGCGAAGTCGTCCGAGCTGCTGTTCGGTGACCCGACCTACCACCGCGAGCTGCTCGCGCAGCGCATCGGCATCTAGCCCGCGAGTCCCCGAGTGGGGGCCGCCATGACGTTCTCATCGTGGTCGCCGCCGCGGCGATCGTCTTCGTCATCGCCGCGGTCGTCGTCGGACGTGAAGCCCACCGCCTGGACGACGCGTCGCCCCGCGTCGTGTTCGACCTCGACGAGGCGGTGCTCGCGGTGAGCGAACGCTTGCCCGCCGACGTCACCGTCGGAGCTGAGCTACGCGGACGTGCGCGACATCGTCAGGTGGCACATGGCCGACCTCCGCGCGCAGGGGCTGCGGCCGCCCGCGGCTCTCGAGGTGCCGCAGGACCCCACCCGGCTCACCGTCGTCGACGAGGAGGCCTCGATCGCGTCACTCGTCGCAGGGGCGCGTCGGAGGGACGCACCTACCGGCCGACCGACATCGCCGCGGTCGTGGAGGCGCACTTCGAGCACCTGCGCGAGATCGGCGCAGTGGGGCCGCCGGCGGGGGACGCGGAGCTGTGAAGATCCGGCTGTGACCCGGGCCACGTGACGCCCGACATACGTAGACGCACAAGCTGCGCGCGAATACGTAGGAGTGCCGATGTGCCGAGCCCAGCTCGCGAGGCGCATCCTGGAGCCATGACGCTGCACCCGACGATCGGCCACTCCATCCACGAGCAGCGTCGCGCCACGTTCGAAGCCGCGGCGACGCGGTCGGCCCGTCCTCGTCGCTCGTTTCGAGCGTGGGTGCGCCGCCGTTCCTCTGTCACACAGGGGCGGACCTGACGGAGAGCAAGACCTGATCCGTATGCTCGACCGCATGCTCGCCGGGCGCACGGGACTCAGCCCGGTGATGGTGGGACGTACCTCCCCGTTGTCCCGCCTCACCGGGTTGATGGACAGCCTCCCAGTCAGACGCCGCGGTCGCACTGGTGGTCGGCGAGGCAGGCGTCGGCAAGACGCGGCTGCTCGCGCGAGTTCTGCGCGACCCTCCCCGCCGGCGTGACCACACTTGCCGGCCAGGCCGAGCCCGGGTCGCTCGGCCGTCCGTTCGAGCTCGCGCTCGACGCCTTGGGCATCGACCGAGTGCCCGACAGCCCGGACCGACTCGGCGCGGTCGTCAGACGTACATGGACCGCGTCGCGGCTGGCCGTGCGGTGATCGTCTTCGAGGATCTGCACTGGGCCGACGCCGAGAGCCTCGGCGTGTTCGAGCGCACTCGCGTCGGGCATGCCGCTCGGCACGATGCTCATCGGTCTCGTACCGGTCGGACGAGCTCACCCCTTCCTTCCCGCGGCCGATCTCCTCGTGCGCCTCGACCGGCGGCGCACAGTGCACCACCTGTGGCTCGACCGGCTCACCCACGCCGACGTGGCCTCGTTCCTGGCTTGCGTGTACGGACGTCCGCTTCCGTCGAAGACGGCCGATGCGCTGCACGCGCGTACCGGTGGCAACCCGTTCTTCCTCGAGGAGATCCTGAGCGCGGCGAGGGGCGCCGAGCCCGACGCGCTCGCCACGCAACCGCTGCCGTTCACACTGGCGGAGATCGTGCGCCGTCAGCTCGACGGACTGACCGGCGACGAGCGTCGAGTCATCGACGGAGCCGCGGTGCTCGGGCGGGGTGCGTCGTTCGACATGCTCACGGTGGTCACGCGGATGACCGAACCGGAGCTCATCGGCCATCTCCGCGGCACTCGTCGAGCGTGGCCTCATCGTCGAGGATCGTCCTGACGAGTTCGTGTTCCGTCACGCGCTTGTGCGGGACGCGGTCGAGGATCAGCTCCTGGGACGCGAGCGACGTCGCCTGCACGAGGCGGCGCTGGCGGCGTTGCGAGACTCGGGCAGCGCCGATCTTGCAGCGTTGGCCCATCACGCCCGCCGGGCGGGCCGGACCGACGAGTTCCTCGAGCTGGCGCGCGAGGGAGCAACGCACTACCTCGAACGCGGGTCGTCTTACCAGGCGCTGCAGCTCACGACGGACGCCCTCGACGGAGGATCCGGACTGCCTGACGCTCCTCGAGACAGCGACTCGAGCGGCGTGGCTCGTCGGGCTCGACGAAGAGGCTCTCGGGCACGCCCGTCGGTGGCGTTCGCAGTCGCAGGCCCGACGGGACCTCGCCGGTGAGGCGGCGGCCGCGCACATGGTCGCCCGCGTCGTCTGGGACCTCGGGCGGCTCGACGAGCATGACGCCGCCGTCGCGGATGTCGAAGCGTTGGCCGATCGGCTCGATCCCGGACCGGAGCGCGCGGCCGCGTATGCAGCGGTCGCGCAGGCCCACATGCTCGCGAGGCGCCGGGAAGTCGCTGTGTCATGGTCCGAGCGCGCGATCGACGAAGCCGATAGGTGGGGAGTCAAGGAGGCACGCGGACTCGGCCTCGTCGAGAAGGGTTCCGCTCTCGCGGACTGGCCGGGCCGCCGGCCGGAGGCGATCGCAACACTCCGTCAGGCGATCGCGGAAGCGGAAGCCGTAGGCGATCACGTCGCGGTCGCTCGCGGCATTCCACAACCTTCACGGCTGTGTGTCGCTGCACACTCGCGAGGGCAAGGCCATCGTTGCCGCGCTCGACGCCGCCGCGGAACGAGCGGGCTTCGACGCCATGGTGCGCGCCAAGCACGCGGCCTTGCAGGTTGAGATCGCGATCAGTGAGGGTGATATGGCGCGGGCCCAGGCCGGTCTGGACGGATGGGTGTTGCGGATCGGCGAGATCGCACCGACCGACGCCCAATGGCCGGCCCTCAATCAGATCTCGATCTGGCTCGAGGGCGGACGGGTCGACGACGCGGCGGCGCTCGCGGACAAGACATTCGAGTTCATGACTTCCGACGAGATCTGGGACGTCGCGGTGGGCATCCAGCTGGCCGAACGGCGAGGAGATCGCACGCGAGTGGAGGCGCTCCTGCGACGCCTGCACGATCTCGCCGAGACAACACCATCTGAACCGACTGTCGAGTGGACCGTCCTGCCGATCGAGTCCGCCCTGCGCGCCGGCGTCCCGACCGTGCTCGTGCGCGAGCAGGTGCGTCCTCTGCTCGAGTTCGCGCGCGACCAGCCCTGGGTCGGTGTGGGGGAGGCGATGCTGCTCGCAGCCGAGGGTGACCGCAGCGGCGCGCTGGACCAGTACGACTCGGTGCTCGCTCATGACGAGCCCGGGCTGCCGGTCAGTCTCCACGCCTCGTTGCTGCTCGCCAGCGCGCGGTGTCACCTCGTGCTCGGCGAGCGCCCCGTCGCAGTTGCGCTGGCGACCGAGGCTCGCGAGCTGCTCGAACACTGGCCGGGCTACCGCCGCCAGGAGGTGGACTCCTTCTTGCGCCGGGCGACCCGGCCCGGGCCGGCCGACGCCGGGGATGGGGGCGGCGAGCTCACGACCCGCGAGCGGGAAGTGGCCGCCCTCGTGGCCCGAGGTCTCACCAACGCGGCCCTCGCCCGCGAGCTCTACATCTCGCCGCGGACCGCCGCCGTCCACGTGTCGAACATCCTGGCCAAGCTCGGGCTGGCGAACCGCTCGGAGCTCACGGCCTGGGCTGTCCGCTCCGGGGTCGGCTCCGAGACGGAATAGGCGCGCGCTTTTCCTCGTCGTGTGGTTTGCTTGTGTCACCGAGGAAAGGAGGTGGTCCAACTGCATAGTCAAAGTCTTGGGACCTCGGAGGTGGCTGGCCGCTAGGCGGCCCGCTGGACCACCCGGCGAATACCCGCCAGCAACCGTCGGCACGACGGCTGGGAAATGGTCCCGCCCAGCGGGCTCTCGCAGAGCCCGAACGTTGTCCGATCCTCAACTGTCGAACGTCATCAGGGGTGCCTACGGGCGCCCCTGATGCGCGTCAGCGGCCAGTAGCGTGCCTCCCGTGCAGCGTCCCGTGCGCTTCGAGGAGCATCGGTGGCTCGGGGACAAGCGTCGCCAGATCGTCCACGACGTCGACGCGTGTGATGCGCCCGAGGTCATCGAGGAATTGATGGCCTCCGAGCAGTTCATCTGCTTCGCTCCCGACGTGCTCCCCGAGGCGCGCAACCGTGGCTACCGCCGTTGCTCGCGGTGCGCCGGGGCCCAAGCGGCCGCCCGGGCTGAAGACCCGGCCTGACCGGGTCGGGCCGTGAACGGATGGTTCGACTCCGGCGGCCTCAAGGTGGCGCGCTACCTCGCGCTCCCCAACGGACGCGCCACCCCGGCGACCCCAGGGCTGGTGCTGTGCCACGGCTTCCCCGTCGGCCCCCTCGACGCACGCCAGTCGGCCAGCACGTTTCCGGAGCTCATCGACCGCATCGCGAACGAGATGGGATGGGCGGCGCTGACGTTCACCTTCCGCGGCTGCGGACAGAGCGAAGGCGACTTCTCGCTTCTCGGCTGGCTCGAGGATCTGCGCGCCGCCGTTGATCACCTCGTCGACGAGACCGGCGTCGAGCAACGTGTGGCTGGCGGGCACGAGCACCGGCGGCTCGCTCGTGATCTGTGAGGGCGCTGAGGACACGAGAGTCCGCGGCGTCGCCGCTCTCGCCGCGCGGGCCGACTTCGACGACTGGGCGGGCCAGCCCCGCCGCTTCCTCGACCACGCCCGCGAGATCGGCGCCGTCCGCAGCACGACCTTTCCTCCGTCGTTCGAAGCGTGGGCGCGCGAGTTCCGCGCGTTGCGGCCCCTCGACGCGGCCCGTCGAATGTCGGCCAAGCCGCTGCTGATCGTGCACGGCGACGACGACGAGTCCGTTCCTACCGTCGACCCGCGTCTGCTGGCCGAGGCGCACGGCGCGGCCGAGCTGCGCATCGTCGCGGGCGCCGGCCACCGCCTCCGTCACGATCCTCGCGCGGTGGCCATCCTCCTCGGTTGGCTCGACCGCGAACGCAACCGGGTGACCACGACTCGCTGAAGGAGGGCCCGTGAAGATCGGTGTGTTTCCGCCATTCGCCAACCCACTTTGTACGCCTGAGCACGTCGCGGCGGTTGGGCGTGCCGCCGACGAGCGCGGGTTCTCGTCGCTCTGGGTCGCCGAGCACGTCGTGCTGTTCGAGGAGTACTCGTCGCGCTATCCGTATCTCGAGAGCGGTCGGTTCCCCGCCGCACCCGATCGCGGGTTGACCGAGCCGTTCGCAACGATCGGCTTCCTTGCCGCGGTCACGACGAACATCCGGTTGGGCACCGGCGTGCTCCTCGTTCCGCAGCGCAACCCCGTGTACACCGCCAAGTCGGTGACGACGCTCGACTGGCTGTCGAACGGGCGCATGGACCTCGGCATCGGCGTGGGCTGGCTGGCCGAGGAGTTCGCCGCCTTGGGCGTGCCGTTCGACCGACGCGGTGAGCGGTGCGACGAGTACCTCGCCGTGATGCGCTCGCTCTGGACCGACGAGGTGTCGTCGTTCAAGGGCGAGTTCTACGAGCTGCCGCAGGCGCGCCAGTTCCCGAAGCCGGTGCAACTACCCCATCCGCCGATCCACGTCGGTGGGGAGAGCAACGCGGCGCTGCGACGGGCGGCTCGGTTGGCCGAGGGTTGGTACGGCTACAACCTCGATCCCTCAGGCGCGGCCGAGCGCGTCGCCAAGCTGCGCACGCTGATCGCCGAGGCGGGTCGCGCGCCGAGCGATGTGCTGGTCAGCGTGTCGCCGTACATGCACGAGGTAACTGAGCGTGAGGTCGAGGCGTACGCGGAGGCCGGTGTCGACCAGCTCGTGTTGTACGCGCCCATTCGCTCCACCGACGACGCCGAGCCGGTGCTCGATCGCCTGGCGGGTCTCCTCCCGGCCGTGGGGTGACGATCGTCAGTCCTGCTTGGTTTTGCCTGCGGCCTTCTTCGCCTTCTTCCACTGCCTGACCTTCTCGAGCGCCTCGGCGCTGTCGATGTCGGCTACCGACCGGGGCTCGGGATCGGCGAAGGGACCGGCGACCTGCTCCCAGCCCTCCGGCTGCACTCCCATGCGCTTTGCCAGGATGGCGACGAAGATCTTCGACTTCTCCTCGCCGTAGCCAGGCAGCGCGCGCGAGCCGCGCGAAGAGCTCGTCGCCCGTCCTTGCCCCCTCCCAGATCGCTGCCGCGTCGCCGTCGTAGTCCTTCGCGATCGCGACGCACATCTCGTGGGCACGGCGGGCCATGCTCGCGGGGAATCTGTGCAGCGCGGGCTTCTGGCAGAACACCGCAACGAGCTCCTCGGAGTCCATCGCCGCGATCTTGTCCGCGTCGAGCTCGCCGCCCAACCGCTCCTTCAAGAGCGCGGGGCCCTTGAACGCCCACTCCATCGGGACCTGTTGATCGAGGAGCATGCCGATGAGCAGCGCGAGCGGATCGGTGTTGAGCAGGCGGTCGGCGTCGGCGTCGCCGGTGACCGCGAGGGTTCCTTGCATGACCAGAGCCTACGGCTGCACCACGGTTCCTCCTGTTTGGTTTCGGTGTCGGGCTGACGTCAGCCGCTGGTCATCGGATTGCGCGCCAGGAACTCCGTCACCACTCGGGCAACGGGCTCGGCGTCTTGAATGTGAAGGAGATGACCGACGCCATCGATCGTGCACTCCTCGGTGTGCGGGAGCGCGGACCGGAGGAACTCGGCCGTCTCGACCCATACGGGCTGCGTGTCGCTGCCCAGAACCGACAGCACGGGCTGGCGGATGGCGGCGCACTGTTCGGGACTGAACGCCCACTCGGCGAGAGCGGGCAACTCGACTCCGAAGAAAGTGTCGGCGTCCTTGATGGCCTGGGCGACGGCGCCGGGCAGGCGATCTTCGAGTACGGCTCGGCACGATTCCCAGTCGACGCCGCCGACGACGCTCATGAAGATGGCCAGCGCGCCTTCGTGGTCGCCGCTCCCGTACGCCTCGAGTGCGGGGCCGATCTGCTGGAAGAACGCCTCGGTGCTGGGCACGGCGACCAGCGAGAGCTCGAGCAGGATGAGCGTCTTGACGAGGTCGGGGTCGTCGAGGGCTAGCTGGGCCGCGACCGCACCGCCGCTGGAGTGGCCCGCGACGTGAGCCCGCTGCACACCGAGATGATCGAGGAGTGCGGCAGCGTCGGTGGCGTGGTCGACGACACTTACAGGCAGCGTCGTGTGGGTACTGCCGACCCAACCACGCTTGTGGTATCGGATCAGCTGATAGCGGCTCGGCCAGCTCCGGTTCTGCGATGAGTGGCAGGAACCCATCAGCGAGGACGGGGCTGATGAGCAGCACGGGTTCGCCTCGTTCCGACCACCTCGTACTCGAGCTCGACGCCATTGACCTTTGCGATCTCCATGAGTCCTCCTCGGACTTGGCTCGTTCGGGGACTGGTGGTCCCACCCGAGAGGCGTGAGCAAGAGCGTTACGGCCGTAACCATCACGGGTACGGGGCGCGCGCGTGACCCCGGCTACGATTCGGCCGCGGATCGGAGGCGCGCGATGAGCGATGGCGCTGGTCTTGGCCTCGTCGAGCGTGCGGGTGTCGCGGCAGCCCGGGGAGAATGGAATCAGGCATTCGATCTCCTCATGGAGGCGGACGCGGATGGCCTGCTGACCCCCTCCGAGCTGCCAGTGCTTGGTGAGGTGGCCTACGCAGCCGGCCATCTGGGTGTGACCATCGAGGCGTGGGAGCGCGCCTACGCCGCATGCCTCCAGATCGGTGACCAGGTCGCGGCGGGCGGAGCCGCCGTGCGCGTCGCGATGCACTTGCTGTTCGACACCGCTCTCATGGCGCCCGTGCGTGGCTGGTTGGCACGAGCGGAGCGGCTGCTCGAAGGTCAGGGCGAGACGTCGGCGCACGCGTGGCTTGCGGTCGTCCGCACCTACGAGCGGATGCTGACCGGTGACCTGTCCGACGCTCGACGGTGGGCGCGGCGTGCCATCGAAGTGGGCTCGAAGTGCGACCCGGCGGCGTGCGCCATCGGACGGGTGGCAGAGGCCCGGCTGCTCATCTTGGACGGCGACGTCCGGCAGGGTCTCGCGCTGCTCGACGAGGCCGGGGTGGCAATCGTCTCCGGGGACCTCGATCCGCTCTCGACGGGGGTCGTCTACTGCGAGCTCGTGTGCGCCCTGCAGGGCCTCGCGCAGTACGACGTGGCCGAGCAGTGGACCGAAGCGATGGAGCGGTGGTGCGAGACGAATGCGATCGGGAGCCTCCGCGGTCGCTGCCGGGTCCACCGCGCCGAAGATCCTCAGGTTGCGGGGATCGTGCGACGAGGCGGAGAGTCAGGCGCTCATGGCCTGCGAGGAACTACGCCCCTACCTGCGACGCGAGCTCGGGTGGCCGCTGAACGAGCTCGGACGGATCCGACTTCACAAGGGAGACATCGCCGGCGCGGAGGAGGCCCTCGTCGCGGCTCATCGCGCGCGGATGGGATCCCCAGCCGGGCCTCGCGCTGGTGCATCTGGCCCAAGGAGACGCGGCCACCGCGGCCGCCTCCATCCGAGATGCCCTCGAGCATCCGTTGCGGATGCCCTCAAAGGAGCGACCACCGAACAGCGACCTTCAGCGCGCCCCGCTGCTCGAGGCGCAGGTCGAGATCGAGATCGCGGCCGGCGACGTCGACCGGGCTCGATCGGCCGCCGACGAGCTGGAGCTTGTCGCCGCCCGATTCGAGAGCAAGGCGCTCGTGGCCAGCGCCGCCTTCGCTCGAGGCAGCGTGCGGCTCGCCGAGGGCGATGCGGCGGGCGCGGAGCTGTCCTTCTCCGAAGCGGTGCGACTCTGGAACGAGGTCGGCGCCCCGTACGAGGCGGCGCACGCACGCATCGGCCTCGCCGAGGCCTACCGCGCCAGCGGCAGCGAGCACTGCTGCCGCCTCTGGAGCAGAGCGCGGCGCGCACGATCCTCGAAGCGATCGAGGCAGCCCCGTCGATCGGCACCCTCCAGGTCACCGCCGTGCACCAGGAACCGACCGAGGAGCAGCCGGTGGCGAGCGCCAACGTCTTCCGTCGGGAGGGTGACTACTGGACGGTGACCTTCGAGGGGCACACCATCCGTGTGCGCGACCTCAAGGGCATGCGATACCTCGCCCGGCTCTTCGCCGATCCGGGCCGAGAGTTCCACGTGTTGGACCTCGTCGCCGCCGAGACGGGTCGGTCCTGTCCAGGTCGCGGGCGATCAAACGGGCGGCCTGCCTCGCTCGGCGCTCGGCGACGCGGGCGAGATCCTCGACGCGCAAGCCAAGGACGCCTACCGCCGACGGCTCGCCGAGATCGACGACGACATCGACCAGGCGCATGCTGCCGGGGACGGCGAGCGGGCCGCGCAGGCTGACGCCGAACGCGACTTCCTGATTCGCGAGCTCGCCGGTGCGGTTGGACTCGGGGGACGTGATCGACGAGCCGCGTCCACGTCCGAACGCGCTCGAGCCGGAGTGACCCGCGCCGTCCGCCAGGCGATGACCCGAATCGCTGACCACCACGCCCAGCTCGGCGAGCATCTCAATCACGCCATCCGCACTGGGACGTACTGTGCCTATCTTCCCGACCCTCGTGTCCCCGCCCGCTGGAAGTTTTGAGCTCGAGCTCCTGGATCAGACGCGTGCCGGGTCGGCGGCGTCGGGGTCGATGTCATAGTGCGCGATCGCGTCTCTCACCACTTCGGGCTTGACGTCGCCCGTCGCAGCGAGCGCGGACAGCACGGCCACGACGACATGTGGTGCGTCCACCTCGAAGTAGCGGCGGAGCGCGTCGCGAGTGTCGGAGCGGCCGACGCCGTCGGTGCCGAGCGGCACGAACGGACGAGCGACGAACCGCGCGATCTGCTCCGGCACCGCCTTCATGAAGTCAGTGACGGCGACGATGGGACCCTCGGCGTCGGCGAGGAGCTGGGCCACGAGGGGGAGGCGAGCGGGCTCCGACGGGTGGAGGCGGCTCCAACGCTCCGTGCTGAGCGCCTCCTCGCGCAGCGCCTTGTACGACGTCGCCGACCAGAGCTCGACGCCGACGTCCCACTCGTTGGCCAGCTCGTCGGCCGCGGCGCGTGCCGCCCCGTGCGCGGACCCGGAGAACAGAACGGTCGCCCGTGTCGCCGGGCCTTCGGGTGCATCGGCCCACTTGTAGAGGCCGGCCATGATGCCCGCCTCCACGTCGGTCGGCATCGGCGGCATCAGATAGTTCTCGTTGTAGAGGGTGAGGTAGTAGAAGACGTCTTCGGGCTGCGGGCCGTACATGCGCTTGCAGGCCATGCTTCACGACCGTTGCCATCTCGTACGCGAACGCCGGGTCGTAGGCCTGACAGGCGGGCACCGTCGAAGCCAACACCAGGCTGTGCCCATCCTGATGCTGCAGGCCCTCTCCGAGCAGCGTCGTGCGGCCCGCGGTCGCGCCGAGCAGGAAGCCGCGTGCCCGCGCGTCGGCGGCCTGCCAGATGAGATCGCCGACCCGCTGGAAGCCGAACATCGAGTAGAAGATGTAGAAGGGCACCATCGGCACGCCGCGGTGGGCGTAGCTCGTACCCGCGGCGATGAAGCTCGACATCGCGCCGGCCTCGGTGATGCCCTCTTCGAGGATCTGGCCGTCCTGCGATTCGGTGTACGACAGCAGCAGCTCGGCGTCGACGGGCTCGTACCGCTGCCCCTGTGACGCGTAGATCTTGAGCTCTCGGAACAGCGCGTCCATGCCGAACGTGCGGGCCTCGTCCGGGATGATCGGCACGACCCGCGCGCCGAAGCGCTCGTCGCGGGTGAGGTTGCGTACGAGCCGCGTGAACGCCATCGTCGTCGAGACCGACTGGTTGCCGGAGCCGGCCGTCACCTCGGTGAACGCAGTGTCGGCCGGCAGCTCGAGTGGGCGGCGGGCCCGGACCACCCGCCGGGGGATCGCGCCTTCGAGCACCCGCCGCCGCTCGGCCATGTACTGGTACTCGATGGACTCAGGCGGAGGCCGGTAGTAAGGCGGATCGTCGCCTTCCATGGCGCTCTCGGGGATCTCGGCGTGGAGGTAGAGCCGGTCTCGCATGCTGCGCAGCTGCTCGTTCGTCATCTTCTTGATCCCGTGGGTCGCGTTGCGACCCTCGACGTCGGGCCCGAGCGTCCAGCCCTTGATCGTCTTGGCCAGGATGACGGTGGGGGCACCGGAGCCCTCGTTCTCGACCGCGGCCTTGTAGGCCGCGTACAGCTTCCGGTAGTCGTGACCGCCGCGGGGAAGCAGCCGCAGCTCGTCGTCGGACAGGTGCTCGACGAGGCGCCGCAGCCGAGGGTCGGGACCGAAGAAGTGCTCGCGGATGTAGCTGCCCGACTCGACCGTGTAGCGCTGGAACTCACCGTCAACGGTGGTGTTCATCTTGTTGAGCAGCACGCCGTCGACGTCGCGAGCCAGGAGCGCGTCCCACTTCGAGCCCCAGATCACCTTGATGACGTTCCAGCCCGCGCCGCGGAACGTGGCCTCGAGCTCCTGGATGATCTTGCCGTTGCCGCGCACGGGGCCGTCGAGTCGCTGCAGGTTGCAGTTGATGACGAAGATGAGGTTGTCGAGTCGCTCGCGCGCCGCGAGCGAGAGCGCAGCCAGCGTCTCCGGTTCGTCGCACTCTCCGTCGCCGACGAAGCACCACACGCGGGTGTTCGACGTGTCGTCGATCCGGCGGTTCAGGAGGTAGCGGTTGAACCGCGCGTGATAGATCGCGCTGATCGGGCCGAGACCCATCGAGACCGTCGGGTACTCCCAGAAGTCGGGCATCAACCGCGGATGCGGATATGACGACAAGCCGGTGCGCCCGATCTCGCGGCGGAAGTGATCGAGGTCGTCTTCGGAGAGCCGGCCTTCGAGAAACGCGCGGGCGTAGATGCCGGGCGCGGCATGGCCTTGGATGTAGATCGCGTCGCCGGGCTGGCCGTCGTCCTTGCCGCGGAAGAAGTGGTTGAAGCCGACCTCGTAGAGGCTGGCGCTCGACGCGAACGTCGACAGGTGGCCGCCGATGCCGTCGGCGTGCTTGTTCGCCTTGATGACCATCGCCGCCGCGTTCCAACGGATGAACGCGCGGATGCGCCGCTCGATCAGCTCGTCGCCGGGGAACCACGGCTCGCGCTCGGCCGGGATCGTGTTGACGTACGGCGTGCTCACGGTGGCGGGGAAGCCGACCTGCAGCTCGCGCGCCCGCTCGAGAAGCTTGCTGACCAGGAACCGGGCTCGGGTCTTGCCGTGCACCTCGACGACACCGTCGAGGCTGTCGAGCCATTCCTGTGTCTCCTCAGGGTCGATGTCGGGCAGCTGGTTCACGAACCCGTCGAAGATCATGCGCCCATTCTCCACCCGCGGATGACGGTTCGGGTGCGTGATGTGTGAACATTCCGGGCATGCGCCCCGAACTCGTCGCCTCCTTGCGCGCCAACGGCGTGACGGACGAGGAGATCGCTGAAGTCGGGGAGGGGCGGGAGCTGATCGACCTCGCCCTGAGCATGGCGATCCTGCCCAGCCGGAGGATCTACTCGATCGAGGAGGCGGCCGAGAAGGTAGGGGCCGACCCCAGACCTGGCGGCGCGGCTGTGGCGGGCGATGGGGTTCGCGGATCCCGAGCCCGGCGAGCGGAACCTGACCGACATCGACCTGCTGGCGCTCGCCGGAGCGATCGAGCCGGTCGCCGAGCCGGAGGAGGTGGAGCGTGCCATCGAGCAGACCCGGGTGATCGCTGGGGCGATGGCGGTCGTGGCCGAAGTGTGGACCGACACCCTCACCGCGCCTCGCGGAGGACATGGCCGACGCGGGCGCCAGCGCCGACGAGGTCGCGCTCAAGCTGCTCGAGACGCTGCAGCTCGAGCGGATCGGCTTCCTCATCGACTATCTCCATCGGCGGCAGCTCATCGGCGCGCTCGAGCGCCGGCTCTACTGGAGCCCCGACAGCGCGCTCTCCGATCAGGTGCTCACGGTCGGGTTCGCCGATCTCACCGGCTACACCTCACTGACGCAGCAGCTGACGGGCGACGAGCTCGATGCGCTCGTGATGCGGTTCGAGTCGCTCACCCGCGATGTCATCGCCGAATACGGCGGCCGCGTCGTGAAGACGATCGGCGACGAGGTGATGTTTCTCAGCGCGAATCCGGTCGCGGGTGCCGATCTCGCCTTGCGTCTCGTCGAGGCGCACGCCGAGGACGACATCCTCCCGCCCGTGCGTGTCGGCCTCGACAGCGGACCCGTGCTGTTGCGCGATGGTGACGCGTTCGGCCCCACCGTGAACCGCGCCAGCCGCATCGTCGACCTCGCGAAGGCGGGCACGGTGGTCGTGCCGTCGGGTGTGCGAGACGTGCTCGATGTCGAACCCGGCTTCCGAGTGCGGCCTCTCGGTGTGCGGCGACTGAAGGACATCGGTCGGACGTGGCTCTGGGCGGTTGGCCGGGACGTGCACGCGAGTGAGTGACCTCGTCGTCTACACCGACGGCGCGTGCATCCGAAACCCTGGTCCAGGCGGATGGGCGTGGGCGGTCGACGGTGGTCGCCCCCACGCGTCGGGCGCAGAGCCGATGACGACGAATCAGCGGATGGAGATCATGGCGGCAGCCAAGGCGGTCGAGGCGCTGGCCGGCCCACTCCGGGTGGTTTCCGACTCGACCTACGTCGTCAACTGCTTCCGCAAGAAGTGGTACGAGACGTGGCACCGGAACGGCTGGAAGAACAGCCAACGCAAGCCCGTCGCGAATCGCGAGCTGTGGGAGCCGTTCATCGACGCGGTGCTCGCCCGCGGCGACGTCACGTTCGACTGGGTCAAGGGGCACTCCGACGACCCGATGAACGACCTGGTCGACGCGATGGCCGTCGAAGCCGCCCAAACCCAGACCGGCCGCGCCGGCTGACCGACTGGTTCAGCGCTCAGTGGCGGAGGCCGATGGTGCCACCGGCGCGGAGCGCGGCGATCTCCTCGTCGGTGAGGCCGAGCTCGGCGAGGATCTCGTCGGTGTGCTCGTCGAGCTTCGGGGCGTGGCGGCCGAGAGCCGCGGGTGTGCGCTCGAAGCGCATGGCCGGGAGCGGCTCCCGCACTCGCCCGACCCAGGGTCGCTCGTGCTCGACGAGGCTCCCGTTGTGCACGACCTGCGGGTCGAGGTGGACGTCGCCCACCGGCGTGACCGCAGCGCACGGTACGTCCTCGGCCTGGAGGATCTTCACAAGGTCCTCGGTCGCGTACCGAGAGAACTCTTCGTCCATCAGCGGACCGAGCGCGTCCATGTGCTGCTCGCGGTCGGCCAACGTGGCGAACCGAGGGTCATCGAGCCAGCGTTCGGTGCCGAGCGCGCGGCACATCGCGGGGAACTGACGGTCAGAGATCGCCATGCTCGCGAGGTAGCCGTCCTTCGTCGAACGCACCATGTAGTTGTCGGCCATGTGCGCGCCCTGCGTCACGCCGTCATCGAGGAACGAGTGCTGCATCATCCCGTCGGGCCAGAGGAACGCGAGGGCAGTGTCCATCATCGACAGCCGCACGTGCTGGCCGCGGCCGTCGTCGGATCGCTCCCGAGCCAGCAGCGCCGCCGTGATCGCGTGCGCGGCCACGTACGCGGTGACCTTGTCGACCACGGCGTTGCGGATCAGGGCCGGTTCACCGGTGGTCCGGTCGGCCTGCAGCGCGGCCATGCCTGACAGCGCCTGCACGACGTAGTCATAGGTCTTCTGTTCCACGTAGGGACCGGCATCGCCGAAGCCCGAGATGCTGACGTACACGAGCCGAGCGTTGCCGTCGCGGAGCGTCGGCTCGTCGATGCCGAGGCGCTCGACGACTCCCGGGCGGAAGTTCTGAACGAAGACATCCGCCGACGCGACGAGCGTCCGCAGCAGCTCGACGCCCCGTTCGTGCGTGAGGTCGACCGCGATTGTGCGCTTTCCTCGGTTCACGTTCGCGAACAGCGCGCCGATGCTGCCGATGCGATCCCCCAGATATCGCATGCGATCGCCGCCGGCGGGGTTCTCGATCTTGATGACATCGGCGCCGAGATCGGCGAGCACCATCGAGGCAAGTGGGCCCGCGATCATCTGCGTCGCGTCGATCACGGTGTATCCGGCGAGAGGTCCGGCCATCGCGCGCGGACGTTAGTAGGTTCGCCGCGATGGTCTCCGGAGGCGGTCGACGAGTGGGTGTCGACACGGGCGGGACGTTCACGGACGTTGTCGACGAGTCAGGCGCCCACGTGAAGGTGCTGTCGGATCGCGTCGACCCCTCGTCGGCCGTGCGCGTGGGTCTCGCGGAGGTCGGGGCCGAGGCCGACGTGCTCGCGCACGGCACGACCGTCGCGACGAACACGCTCCTCGAGCGCGCCGGTGGCCGCGTCGCGCTCGTGACGAACGAGGGCTTCGAGGACCTCATCGAGATCGGTCGCCAGGATCGTCCCTCGTTGTACGACCAATGGGCCGACCGTCCCGCGCCGCTCGTGCCGCGGGCCTGGCGCTACGGCGTGCGTGGACGCGTCGCCGTCGACGGCACCGAGCTCGTATCCCTCGATGTCACGGGTCTCGCGGCGCTGGCGCCCGAGATCGAGACCGTTGCGGTCTGTCTCTTGCACGCGGACCGGTGGCCGGCACACGAGGAAGCGGTCGTTGCAGCCCTCGAGGCGATGGGGCATGACGCGGTCGCGTCGCACGACATCTCGCCCGAGCATCGCGAGTATGAGCGACTCGTCACAACGGTCGTCAACGCGTACGTGCGACCGGCGTGCGGTGACTACCTCGCGCGTCTGGCCGGCGTGGCGCCCGCCGTGCTCGTCATGACGTCCGCGGGCGGCCTGGTGCCGCTAGCTCGGGCGACCGAGCGACCGGCGTCGTTGTTGCTGTCAGGGCCCGCCGCCGGCGTCAGCGCGGCCGCGGCGGTCGCGGCGGCCAACGGACATCCGAACGCGGTGAGCTTCGACATGGGAGGCACGTCGACCGACGTCTGCCTGATCGCGGGAGGCGTCCCGGCGCCGGCTCCGTGGCGCGAGGTGGGCGGGTTTCCGGTGCGCATGCCCTCACTCGACATCCACACGATCGGCGCGGGAGGAGGATCGATCGCGCGCCTCGATGCGGGTGGCGCCCTTCGGGTCGGACCAGAGTCGGCGGGCGCGGACCCGGGGCCGGCTTGTTACGGGCGTGGCGGCACCACCGCGACAGTTACCGATGCGAACCTCGTCCTCGGCCACATCGCCGAGGGAAGTGCACTCCCCGGGCTCGGGACGCTGGAGATCGCAGCGGCGCGTGCAGCGCTCGAGCGTGCCGGCGTGACTGCCGAGGGTGTGGTGGAGGTCGTCGACGCGGCGATGGCGAGCGCGGTGCGGACGGTGACCGTCGAGCGTGGCGTCGATCCCCGCGACCTCGCGTTGATCGCGTTCGGTGGTGCCGGCCCGATGCATGCGTGCGCCCTCGCCGAAGTCGTCGGCATCACCACGGTGATCGTGCCTGCTCGGGCGGGCGTCTTCTGCGCGGTCGGTCTCCTCGGCGCACCGGTGCAGCACGATGCGGTGCGGTCATGGCTCGACGCCGGCGACCCGACGTCGGCACTGGCGCAGCTCGGCCGCGACTCGGAGGTCGCCCTTCGGCAGGAGGCCGCACTCCCGGCGGCCACGGCGGTCGCGGTCAGAACCGCCCTCGACTGTCGCTACGCCGGACAAAGCCACGAGATCACAGTCACTTCGGTCGACGACTTCCACGCAGAGCACGAGCGACGCAACGGCTATGCGCGGGCGGACGCGCTCGTCGAGGTCGTGGCGCTGCGGGCGACGGCGCGGGCGTCGTCGTCGGTCGACGTCGAACGCCTGCCCTTCACGTCTCGCGGCGCCGTGGTGGGACCGGCTGTCGTGCGCGAACCCGACTGCACGATCTGGGTGCCCAACGGGTGGCGGGGCGTCCCCGGCGCCATGGGCGCGCTGGTCCTCCGCCGGGCTTAGGTTGAGGCGATGGACGCGCAAGAGCTCAAGGCGGTGCAAGCCCCGTTGAAGCAGCAATACCGCGACGATCCCGCAAGGGCATCGATCACCCTTCACGCCCAGGGTTCGCTCACCGAAGGGATCTCGTGCTCGGTCGAGACGGGCAAGGCACTCGTGAAGGCGGGCCTCCACCCGGCGACGGGAGGCGATGGCAGCTTCGCTTGCTCCGGCGACATGTTGTTGCAGGCGCTCGCAGCGTGTGCGGGTGTCACCCTCCGGTCGGTCGCAACGGCGCGAGGGATCGAGCTGCGCGGAGGCACCGTCTACGCCGACGGCGATCTCGATTTTCGGGGCACGCTCGGCGTCGACAGAAGCGCGCCGGTCGGCTTCTCCGACATCAGGCTTCGATTCGAGCTCGACACAGACGCGAGCGAGGAGCAGATCAGCGACTTGCTCGCGACGACAGAGCGCTACTGCGTTGTGCTGCAGACGCTGCGGACCGCGCCTCCGGTGGAGGCGTCGGCCGTGCGGGCTTAGCAGTGCCCCTCGACGCCGCCGGCTTGGCGGTGCTGATCGGGCGTCTCGAGGGCATTGCGGACGAGATGGGTGCGGTCCTTCGGCGTGCCGCGTTCAGCCCGAACATCAAGGAGCGGGCCGACTGCTCGGCCGCCCTGTTCAACGCAGCAGGGGAGCAGCTCGTGCAGGCGGAGCACATCCCCGTGCACCTGGGCGCGATGCCCGCGTCGGTGCGTGCCGTGATCGATCGGTTCCCTGGCGGCGTGGGGCTGGGACCGGGAGACCAGGTCGTGGTGAACGACCCGTTCGAGGGCGGCACCCACCTCAACGACGTGACGTTCGTGGCCCCGGCGTACCTCGACGGCGCGCTGGTGGGTTGGGCGGCGAACCGTGCCCACCACGCCGATCTCGGCGGCGCGGCTCCCGGTTCGATGCCTGCGGACGCGACTGAGATCTTCCAGGAGGGTTTGCGCATCCCGCCCGTGCTGTACTCGCCCGCGATCCGAGCGCTCGTGCTGGCGAACTCGCGGACACCCGACGAACGGGGCGGCGACCTCGACGCGCAGGTCGGCGCGAACGTGCTCGGCGTCGCGCGACTGGCGGCACTCGTCGAGCGGGGCGAGCCCGTGGACGAGGTGCTGGCCTACGGAGAGCGTCGCATGCGCGCCGCGCTCTCCGCCATGGACGACGGCAGTTGGACCTTCGAGGACGTCATGGATTCCACCGGCGAGGCCGAGGACCAACAGCGTCCCGCCCGCATCGTCGTCACCGTGACCGTGGCGGGCGACCGCATCACATTCGACTTCACCGGTACCGATCCGCAGCGCGCTGGCAACGTCAACGCAGTCGAATCCGTGACCGTCTCCTCGGTTGCGTTCGCGCTGCGGGTCGCCACCGATCCGAGCATCCCTGCGAACGCGGGCGCGCTGCGTCCGCTGTCGGTGATTGCACTCCCGGGGACCTTGGTGGCTGCTCGTCCGCCCGCCGCGGTTGGTGCGGGCAACGTGGAGGTGAGCCAGCGTGTCGCCGACGTGTGTCTCGGCGCGCTCGCGCTCGCCCGCCCCGGCATGCTCGGCGGCGCGTCGCAGGGGACGATGAACAACCTCATTGTCGGGGGAGACGGCTGGGTGTACTACGAGACACTCGCCGGTGGTCAGGGTGCCCGGCCCGGTCGCGACGGCATGAGCGGAGTGCACACGGGGATGACGAACACGCGCAACACGCCGATCGAAGCGCTCGAGCAGGAGTTCCCAGTGCGCGTGTTGCGGTGCCGGCTGCGACGCGACTCCGGAGGCTCCGGTGAGGCGCACGGCGGCGACGGCATCGAGCGCGACCTCGAAGTGCTGGAGGATGCGACGGTCTCGCTCATCACCGAGCGTCGCGTGTCGCACCCGTGGGGCGCCGACGGGGGCGAGGCCGGAGCGTGTGGCGAGAACTGGCTGGTCCCGGGCGGCGACGAGTCACGCGCGATTCCGATCGCCGACAAGTGCACGTTGCGGGTGCGGGGCGGCGACGTGATCCGCGTGCTGACGCCAGGAGGTGGTGGCTGGGGTTCCTCGTCTCTCGGCGATCTCAAGAGCCGGTCCGCGTCGACCTATGAGGCCACGGCTACCCACTTCGACGCTCCCGCACTGTCGTTCTGGGATCGCTTCGGCACGAGGACCGTGGACCGTGCGCGCGTCGGTCCTGGCGACCGCGTGCTCGACGCGTGCTGCGGAACCGGCGCATCCGCGATACCCGCCGCGCTCGCAGCAGGTCCGACCGGCACTGTCCTCGGGATCGATCTGTCCGAACCGGCTCTCGCGTTGGGCCGCGCCAAAGCTGCCGCGCGCGGGCTGCGGAATGTGGAGCTGCGCGTCGGCGACATCGAGCAGGTCGACCTTCCCGCTGGCTCTTTCGACTGTGTGCTGTGTGTCTTCGGTGTCTTCTTCCTTCCGGACATCGCCGCGGGGACCCTGCGGCTCTGGGACCTCGTGGCTCCGGGCGGCCGTCTGGCCATCACCGTCTGGGGGCCGAACCTGTTCGAACCCGCGGCGTCAGCCCTCTGGGAGGCCCTCGCGGCTGAGCACGCGGAGCCGGCTACGCGGTGGGAGCCTTGGTCACGGCTCACGACTCCCGCCGAGCTGTCAGCGCTGCTTCGCGAGTCAGCACCGGGCGCCCGCGACGTCGCCGTCGAGGCGGAGGCCCACCGTCATCCCCTGACTCAGCCCGAAGACTGGTGGGACATCGTGCTCGGCACCGGGTATCGCGTCGCGCTCGAACACCTGTCGAGCGACCAGACGGCGAGGGTCAAGGAGCGCACCCTTGCAACCCTGCGTACCGGGTCGATCGATCAGATCACAGCCGACGTCGTCTACTCCGTGGCCCACAAGCCCGCCGCTCAGTGAGCGCCTCGCCGGCGCTGACAGCCGAGCGTGAGCAGAACATCAGCGCTCTGGTTCGGGTGTCTGGCCGATGACTATCACGAGTCCCTCCGGGCTGAGGTATCGGACGACCGTTGTACCCCACTCCTCTTGGACCTCAGGCGGTTGCAGCGGCTCGCATCCAGCGTCTTCGAGCTCGCGCACTGCCTCCTCGACGTCGTCGACGTCGAACTCGATGCAGACCTGTGGGAGCGGACGATCAGCAGGCCAGGTCTCGGAGTTGAAGCACGATCGAGCCGCGTCATCGAGTCGCCAGAGACCGAAATGGTTCAGGCCAGGGATGGCGGTCGTGAAGAGGTACACGCTCGGGTCGCCTTCCAGCGGGAGGCCGAGCGCCTCGCCGTAGAAGCGTCCGCTGGTGCCGAGGTCGGAAACGATCGGAGCGAGCGCTTGAATCGCCCGAATCTTCACGGTCGAAACCGTAGTGTCGCTCGATGCCATCCACCGATCGGCTGCTGATGCGGGAGTGGCGCGACGAGGACCTCGAGCCGTTCGCCGCGCTCAACGCGGATCCGGTCGTGATGGAGCACTTCCCGAGCACGCTCACGCGTGAGCAGAGCGACGCGCTGGTCGCGCGCATCCGCAGAGGGTTCGCGGAGGACGGCTACGGATTGTGGGCCCTCGAAGTGCGAGAGACCGGCGAGTTCATCGGGTTCACCGGCCTCCTCCCGCAGACGTTTCCCGCGCCCTTCAATCCCTCGGTCGAGGTCGGGTGGCGACTCCAGCAGTCAGCGTGGGGCCACGGCTACGCATCCGAGGCCGCGCGCGCCGCGCTCGGCGTCGGGTTCGACGAGTTCGGCCTCGACGAGATCGTCTCGATGACCGCGGTGACGAACCTCCGGTCGCAACGCGTGATGGAGCGCATCGGAATGACGCGCGATCCCGCCGACGACTTCCTCCATCCGAACGTCCCCGAGGGCCATCGGGTGCAGCCGCACGTCCTCTATCGAACAACCCGGCCGTAGGTCGGGAGCTCGCGCCGAGTGCGCACCCGGCCCGTGAAGCGGGACTGAACGGCGAGCGTGACGACACCCGCTGTGACGAGGCCAACGACGTTGATGGCGAGCTGGGCGGCCGCGCCGCCGACCTCGCTCCACTCCCCGTAAGCGGCCGCGACGCCCATGTTCGCGACCGCCGGGATGGTCGTGACCGACACGAGCACGCCGATCAGGGTGCCGCTGCGCCCTTCGGTGAGGGCGAGCATCCCGACGACGCCCGCCAGCACCGCCACCACGACCGCCAGTGAGTCCGGGTGTGAGATGAACGCGGTGAGCTCCCGTTCGCCGAGGTCGTAGCTGTCGGGCGCGGCGTTCGTGGCGCGCAGCAGCGCTGTGGCCACAAATGCCACCGCCGCGGCCACCGCCAAGCCGACACCGAGGGTCGAGGCGGCTTCAGCCGCGGCGCGAGCGCGGGTGCGCACCACTGCCACGCAGAGCGCTGACAATGGTGCGTACTCAGGACCGACGACCATGGCGCCGACGATCAGGACCGGAGAGTCGAGCAGGATCCCGATGCCGGCGATCACTGCGGCGATGCTCATGAACACGAGATACGACGCGGTGAGCGTCGCATCGTCGCGTGCCCGGTCTTCGATCTCCTCCCACACGAGCGCGTCGGCGGCGTGGCCGGGCGCCCGCGCCTCGGCGGCCGCGGCGGCATCGGACACGACCGTGTCGAGCGTCTCGACGGTGATGGCACCGCGATGGTGGACGTTCATCTCCTGGAGCCACTCGATCACGCCATTGCCGGCTTCGCGCACGACATCACAAAGGACGAGCACGCCGTCGGGCGTCGAGGTGGTCGTTGGAACTCGGATGAGGTGCGCGACCCCCTCGGTGGCTTGGAGCTCTTGGACGATCTGATCGACGAGGTCGACCGGGACGATGAGTCTGAGATGCAGCACGCGCGGACAGCCTGACCGGTGCGGAGGCCCTCGGGCGCCCGCTCGGTCGTAGATTCCGCTCGTGGAGACCGTCGTCCTTCTCTTCACTGATATCGAAGGGTCGACGCGCGCCTGGGCGACGAGTCCCGAGATGGTCCGTTCCCTCGAGCGACATGACGCGATCCTCCGCGACGCGTTCACCCGCCACGGCGGCATCGAGTTCAAGCACACTGGCGACGGCCTCTGCGCGACCTTTCCTTCAGTGGCCGAGGCAGCGGCTGCGGCGGTCGATGCGCAGCGAGCGCTCGCGGCCGCTGACTGGGCGGATGGGCCACAGCTCCGGGTTCGCGTTGCGGTGCACGCCGGCCCGGCCCATCGCCGTGGCGGCGACTGGTTCGGATTGTCGCTGAGCCGGTGCGCCCGGCTCCTGGGCGCGGGGCACGGCGGCCAAATCCTCCTCAGCAACACGGCCGCGGGGATGCTCCGCGACGCCCCGGCGGGGGACCTCGTGCTCGTCGACCTCGGCCGCGTGGCCCTCAGGGACTTTCCCGAACCGGAGCCCGTCTGGCAGGTCCTCGCCCCCGGGCTCGCTCGCGAGTTTCCACCGCTGCGCAGCGCCGTCGTTCGCGGGAACCTCCCGACCGAGATGTCGTCTCTCATCGGTCGGAAGTCGCGAGATCGACCGAGTCGCGGATGGATTTCGCACGTCACGCCTCGTCACGCTGACCGGTGCGGGCGGCGTCGGCAAGACTCGCCTCGCGCTCGCCGCGGCGCGAACGCTGGGCGAGGAAATGTCCGGTGGCGCGTGGCTCGTCGAGCTCGCGTCTGCGCACGCGGGAGACGAGGTCGAGACCGTCGTCGCCGCGACCGTCGGCTTCGTCCCCCGTGCCGGCACCTCGGCTCGCGCCACGCTCGTCGAGGGGATCGGCGAGCGCAAGGTCTTGTTGGTGCTCGACAACTGCGAGCACGTGCTCGACGCCGTTGCCTCCTTCGTCGCGCACGTCCTGGGGCATTGCGGCGCGCTTGGCGATCATCACGACTAGCCGTGAGCCGCTCGGCGTCGACGGGGAGATCGTGGTCGGCGTGCCCTCCCTCGACGTCGCCACCGATGCCTTCGAGCTCTTCGTGACCAGGGCGACCGCGATTGACGCCGGCTTCGTCCCCGAGCCGAGGCACGTCATCGAGGACATCTGCCGTCGCCTCGACGGAATCCCGTTGGCGATCGAGCTCGCCGCGGCTGGAACACGCGCGCTCAGCCCGGCCGCGATCGCAGCACGACTTCACGACCACATCGACGTAGTCACTGCGGGCCGCCGTGGGCGGATCGAGCGCCACGCGACTGTGCGGGCGGCGATCGACTGGAGCTGGGGACTACTTGGCGAGTCGGAGCGCGACGCGTTCACGCGGCTCTCGGTGTTCGCCGGTCGGTTCGACCTCGACGCGGCGACCGCGGTGATAGGGATCGACGCGTCGGGGCGGGATGCCCTCGACCTCGTTTCCGTGCTGGTCGACAAATCGATGCTCGTGGCCGATGTCCGCGACGTGGCGCCTCTCCGGCTGCTCGAGCCGTTGCGTCAGTACGGAGCGGAGCAGCTGGGAGCGCGCGGCGCGGTCGACGAGACCGCACGCCGCCACGCCGAGCACTATGCAGCGCTTTCCGCGCAGCTGTCTCATCAGCTGAACTCGGTCGACGAGGTGGACGCAGCTCACCGGCTCGATGCCGCACGCGACAATCTCCGCGCGCGCGTTCGCGTATGCCGCGTGGCGTCAGGAGGAGGATCTCAGCCTTCGCATCGTGGTCCCGTTGAGGGGGTACACGAGCAGCCGAATGTGGGCCGAGCCGTGGTCGTGGTGCGACACGGCCTTGGAGATGCCACACAGCCGGACTCATCCGCTGTACGTGGGCGCGCTCCTGCTCTCGAGCGTCGGCGCGGCGCAGCTCCTCGACCACGAACGATCACTCGCGCTCGCCGACACCGCCCTCACACTCGTTGCGCGCGGCGGTGTGGAGTGGCGCGAAGCTCAGGTGTGTCGCGCGGACCGCGCTGCTGTTCCTCAGGCGAGTCGAGGAGGCAGTGGAGGCGGCAGCTGCGTCGGTCGGCGACCCTCCTTGGCATGAGACGGCCGGCGATCTCGGGCGACGCGCCATCTTGATCTTGAGCCGCAACGTCGCGGGCCACCCCGACGAAGCCTCGGCTCTGCAGCTTCTCGAGGACGCAATGTCCTCGAGTCCGTCGGCTCTCGCGACCGCCCTGCACGTCGCCGGGGTCGTGGCGAGGGATCCATCGATCGCACTCGAGCGTCAGCGAGCCGCCGTCGACCTGGCTCGGGCCACAGGGAACCGGCTCATTGAAGGATTCGCGCAGGCGTCGCTTGCGGCGATGGAGGCGAGAGGTGACCCAGCGGGCAGCGTGCGTCACTACAGCGAGGTGCTGGCCAACTTCCTCCGCGTGGGCAACCGGACGCACGTCCGCGAATTCGCGCGCGGCGTGTTACCGCCGCTCGCGGGGTGCGCGTGCTGGCAGGCCGTTGCCGTCGTCGACGGGGCGACTCGCTCATCGGCGATGATCGCGAGCCTCCGCAAGGGCGAGGTGGACCATGCCATCGCGAGCTTCGCGCTCAGCCCTGGGTGACGACTACGAGGCCGCGGCGGCGCGTGGCGCCCTGCTGACCGACGACGAGCTTGTCGATTTCCTCCGAAGCACCGCCGCCGAAGTCGAACGCGAACACCTCGCGTGACCGAGCAATTCACAACCGCTGATCTGAACTCGGTCACACACGCCGTGGCGGACGTTTGCGCGTTCTCGCCGCGACGGCCGAAGCGACGCACGCCGCCACATCCGCCGCTGGGGTGGTGTCGGTGTCGATCATGATGTCGCACCGACGCTCGGGGACGACGAAGTCGCGGAAGGCCCGCCACACGGCTGCGTTCGCGGCGATGTCGTCACTGAGGTGACGTCCGGGCTCTCGGCTCGACCACCCGCCGAAGCGCTTCGGCTTCCGACACGTCGAGTCGGGCAACAAAGCAACTGCCGGTTGCGTCGAGATCGTCGAGGAACGCCGCGTCCGAGAGCCCGGTCGACTCGACGACCGCAGCCGGACCGTCCTCGTCGATCCACGAGCGAATCTCGCGGTGAAGGAGGGGCAGCGCCTCCGCCTTTGCCGCCACGAACGACTCGCGTGAGCCCCAGCGCTCGAGGATGATCGGTTCCCAGTCGCGCCAGCGGAGGCCGGACGCGCCCAACAGTGCGCCCACGGTGCTCTTGCCGCTGCCGGGTGCACCGACCAGCACGACGACGCGAGCCACCCGGGGATCCTAGGAACCCTCCCGCCCTAGGCTGCCGCCCCATGGACATCAAGGGAGCAGCAGCGATCGTCAGTGGGGGAGCGTCAGGTCTCGGTGAGGCGACCGTGCGCCGGCTCGCCGCCGGCGGAGCCGAGGTGACCATCCTCGACTTCAACGCCGAGAAGGGCGAGGCGCTGGCCAAGGAGCTCGGCGGCGCGACGAAGTTCTTCAAGGCCGACGTCACGAACGCGGAGCAGGTCGCCGAGGGTGTCGCCATGGCATCGGAGTCGGCGCCCTTGCGCATCGGCATCAACTGCGCGGGCACCGGCACCGCCGTCCGCACGATCAACAAGGACGGCACGCCCCACATCCGCAGCGAGTGGGACCGCGTCGTCGGCATCAACCTGATCGGCACGTTCCTGTGCCTCACCCACGAGGCGGCCGAGATCTCGAAGGCGGAGCCGCTCGCCGACGGTCTCCGCGGCGTCATCGTGAACACCGCGTCGGTCGCCGCGTTCGACGGTCAGATCGGCCAGCTCGCGTACAGCGCGTCAAAGGGCGGAGTGGTCGGGATGACGTTGCCCGCTGCCCGCGACCTCGCGGTCACCGGCATCCGCGTCTGCACGATCGCTCCCGGTCTCATGGACACACCGCTGCTCGGCATGCTTCCCGACGCGGCGAAGGAGTCGCTCGGCGCCAGCGTCGTGTTCCCGCGCCGCCTCGGGTCGGCGGACGAATTCGCGAAGATGGCGTTGCACATCGTCGACAACGACTACCTCAACGGCGAGACGATCCGTCTCGACGGCGCGATCCGGATGGCGCCGAAGTAGTCGCAGTCCTCGACGACCGCGGCAAGCCGCACGAGCGTCGACTCCATCGCCTTGCGGTTGCGCTCCGGCGCGCGCATCAGCTCGAGGGCCCACGGAGCGCGCGAGGTGGCCCAGTCGAACGTCTCGGTGACGCGGGTCCCTTCTTCGACCGGTTCGAGCTCGTAACGCCAGATGTGGTGTCCGGCGTGGCGCCACGCGATCCGCCGGTCCTCCTCGAACTCGACGACCTCGTTCTTGATGCTGTACGGCAGGCCGATCTTCATGTCCATGCCGAACTTCGCGCCGAGCGCGAGCCGTTGTGGGCTCCCGTCCTTCGCCTTCTGCACCGAGCCCGAGCCGTCGATCTCGGCGTGACGGCTCGGGTCGGCGAGCACGTCGAAGATCGCGTCGGGCGACGCCGCGATCACTCGTTGCGCCTGGACTGCTCGCTTCTTGTCGCTCATGTCTCTCCTTGACGTCTCGGTGTCGGCACCTCGGAGATCGGCGAGCAGCGCCTCGCCCGCGCGCCGACCCGAATACAACGCGCCCTGGATCGATGCGGTGTCGCGATGGTCCCCGGCAACGTACCTGCCCTCGCCCAGGCTGACCGGTTGCTTGGGATGAAACGGCGGGCGCTGATCGGGTTGCGCGTGCTCGATGAGGTACGTGCGCAGGTGGCGCCACCGCTCGACGGCCGAGCCGAACCATCCGAGCAGCTGGCTCCGCACCGCGACCTCGATTCCCATCGATGCCGTGCCCGGGCATGCGGCGACGACGAGCGCTTGGCCGTCGGGCGCGTACGTCGGTGCGACCGAGCTGAGCACGGCGAGGTTTGCGACCGGACCGCTTGCCTCACCGTCGAGCACCACGACGCCTCCCTCGATGGGAGGGACCGGCGCGGTGTACCAAACGCACGAGGCCGACTTCGACCGCACCGCCGGCAACCCGAGCAAGCGCGATGCCTCGGGTCCTTCGGTTGCGATGACGACGTGGCGCGCGTCGATGCGTCGACCACCGTGCATCCAGAGGGCCGTGCCCTCGATCGCTCCGACGCGGCAGCCGAGATGAATCGTTCCTGATGGCAGCGGAGCGGCGAGCTGCTCAGAGATCGCCCCCATGCCTCGGGCGGGAACCGCAGCGTCCCCACTCGCGAGCGTGCGGAAGACGACATCGAACACGCGGCTCGACGTCACGAGCGACTGGTCGAGCTGCATGCCGCCGAAGAGCGGTCGGAAGAACCGGTCGATGATGGCCTCGGAGAAACCTCGGTTGCGCAGGGCCTGGCTCGTCGGCACGTCAGGCCCGCGCAGGAGGTCGGGAGCCGACGTCGCGAGCAGCGACCGGCGCATGCGCGCGATTCGGAGCTTGTCGAGGAGGGAGCCGATCGGAGCTCGAGCCGACGTCACAGCGTCGACTGCGGACGCCCGCGTCGTCCCCGCACGAAACGGATCGTTCACCCGGTGGAACTGACCTCCCACATGGACCAGCGCGCCGCGGTCGAGGGCCCGCAGGTCGAGCGCGGCGTAGTCGAGCTGGCGTTTCGCCTCGGGGTACTCGGTGAGCAGGACTTGGAAGCCCCGGTCGAGCTGGAAGCCGTCTACGACATCGGTGCGGACGCGACCACCGACGCCGTCGGATGCCTCGAGGACCACGACCTCGACACCCGCCTCAGACAGGACTCGGGCACAGGCCAAGCCGGCGAGTCCGGCCCCGACGATCACCACCTCGGCCCGATCGGGCGGCGGTCGCGGCGTCGCTCATGCCGCGATGGGCTTGTCGAGCACGTGCCGGAGCGCTCCCTCGAGCTCGGGATGAGCGAACTCGAAGCCCGACGCTTCGAGCTGCTTCGGGACGACCCGCAGGCTCGAGTAGAGGAGGTTGTCCGCCAGCTCGCTGCCGAGCACCAGCGATGGGCCGAACTTCGGGACGGGCACGAGCGTCGGGCGGCCGAGCACGTTCCCGAGGGTCTTCGTGAACTCCGCGTTCCGCACCGGCTCGGGAGTGGTGAGGTTGACGGGCCCGACGACGTCGGCCGTGAAGAGGTGTTGGATCGCGCGCAGCACGTCGTCGATCGTGATCCAGCTCTGCCACTGGCGCCCCGACCCGAAACGTCCGCCGAGCCCGACGTTGAACAGCGGGAGCTGCTTGCGGAGCGCGCCGCCGCTGCTTGCTGAGCACTATTCCGGTGCGCATGTGCACGACACGCGTGCCGGCGTGTTCCGCCGGGGCGGTGGCCGTCTCCCATGCGACGCAGAGGTCGGGCAGGAACCCGTCGCCCGGCGGGCTCAGCTCGTCGAGGATCTCGTCGCCGCGGTCGCCGTAGTAGCCGACGGCGGATGCGCTCACGAGCACGGCCGGAGGCCGACTGAGCTCGGCGATCGCACGGGCCAACAACCCAGTGCCCTGCACCCGGCTGTCGCGCAGGGCGCGCTTCTGCTCGTCCGTCCACCGCTTCTCGGCGATGCCCACGCCCGCGAGGTGGACGGCCGCGCCGGCGCCCTCGATCGACGCTCGGTCGAGGCGGCCGCTCGCCGGATCCCACGTCACCTCGTCCGCGCCCCGCACTGGCCGCCGAACCAAGGCGATCACGCGGTGGCCGGCGGCGGCCAACGCCGGTCGCAACGCGGAGCCGATCAGGCCGCTTGCACCAGTGAGGATGACGTCCATCGTCTCACCTTTCCCTCCGTCGCCGAGATCGAGTCACTCCACCAGCGTCGGAACGGACGTGACCACGGTGTTCGGGCGGAACAGAAGCCTCGCCTTGAGCGCCAGCGCACTTTGGTTGTGCAGGGCCTGCGTGTACCAGTGCGTCACCACGACTTCAGGGATCACGACGGTGATGATCTCGTCGGGATTCTCGGCGTCGAGCTCGTCGAGGAAGCTCAGCACCGGGCGAGTGAGCTCTCGGTACGGCGAGAACAGCGTCACCAGCTCGATGGGCAGCTCCTTCACGTCCCACTCTCGCCGGAGCTCCTGCCTCCTCCTCGGCGTTCTCGACGACGGACAACGCGATGAGACGATCGGGCGCCAGCGAACGGGCGTAGGTGAGCGCCTGCAGGGTCGGCTTGTTGAGCGTCGCCACGAGCACGACGACGTTGTGGGTGTACCGGCGAGGCTTCCACGTGTCGTCCGTCGCCACCGCCTTCTGCACGTGCGCGTAGTGCCCGCCGATCGACTTCAACACCACCACGATGAGCGGGATGAGCACCGCCGGGATCCACGCACCGATCGTGAACTTCGAAACGACCACGACGGTGAGGACGATGCCGGTGGCGATCGCGCCGACGAGGTTCACCGCGAGCTTGCGCTGCCAGTGCAACGACCGCTCGTGCCAGTGGTGCACGCACATGCCGGTCTGGGAGAGCGTGAACCCGGTGAACACCCCGACGGCGTAGAGAGGGATCAGCGCGGAGGTCTCGCCGCCGAAGATGACGACGAGCAGGCCCGCGACCCCGGCGAGGAACAGGATGCCGTTCGAGAACACGAGCCGGTCGCCCCGGTTCGCGAGCTGACGCGGGAGGAAGCCGTCTCTCGCGATGATCGAGGACAGCCGGGGGAAGTCGGCGTAGGCGGTGTTCGCCGCGAGGATCAGGATCGCGAACGTCGAGAACTGCAGCACGTAGTAGAAGAGCGTGCCGTCGCCGAACACCGCGCTGCCCATGATCGAGAGCAGCGTCTCGCTCTCCGACACCGTCGGCTGGAGGCGGTGGGCCAGCACGGAGACGCCGAAGAACGTGGCGCCGAGGATGCACGACATCCAGATCAGCGTGCGGGCGGCGTTCCTCGGCTCGGGAGGGCGGAACGCGGGCACGCCGTTCGAGATCGCCTCGACGCCCGAGAGCGCGACGGCGCCCGACGAGAACGCGCGCAGCAGGGCGAAGAGAGTCACACCGGTGATGAGGGAGCCGTTCTCGGTCAGCTCGTTCAGTGACTCCTCGTTCACGGGCAGGGGGTCGAGGCCGCCGAAGTAGGAGCGGTACAGCCCATAGATGATCAGCGTGCTGCAGCGCGAGCACGTAGAGGTAGGTGGGTCCGGCGAAGAGGCGGCCGGATTCCTTGACACCGCGCAGGTTGGCGACGGTCATCAGAGCGATGAAGCCGAGGCACATCGGCACCCGGATGTCCTGCAGTCGACGGAAACGCCGAGGTGATCGCCGCGACGCCGGCGGACACCGACACCGCCACCGTCAGCACGTAGTCGACGAGGAGCGAGGCGCCGGCTACGAGCGCCGGCGTCGTGCCCAGGTTCTCCCGCGAAACGATGTAGGACCCACCGCCGCTCGGGTAGGCGAAGAGCGTCTGGCGATAGCTGGTCGTCACGATCGCGAGCAGGATCACGACGACGATCGCGATCGGTACGAGGTCCTCGAGCGCGGCCATCGCGGCGACGGGCACGAGCACGAGCAGGATCTCCTCGGTGGCGTAGGCCGTCGACGAGATCGCGTCGGACGCGAAGACAGCCAGCGCGATGACCTTGCTCAGACGTTGGTGATGCTCCTCGGTCGTCGAGATCGGACGGCCGACGAAGATCCGCTTGAGGGTCGAGTACATCGGGCGGCAAGCATTCCATGACCCCTGCCCGCGCCCCGAATCCCGGGTGCCGGCTCAGTCGACGATGACGGGCACCGACGTGACGACCGTGTTGGGCCGGTAGAGCAGGCGGGCCTTCAAGGCCAGCGCGCTCTGGTTGTGCAGCACGTTCGTGTACCAGTGGGTGACGACGAACTCCGGGATGATCACGGTGATGATGTCGTCCTGGCTCTCGCTGTCGAGCTCGTCGAGGTATCTCAGCACCGGGCGGGTGAGCTCGCGGTAGGCCGAGTGAAGGGTGTGCAGCTCGACCTTGATCTCGTGCTCGGCCCACTGCTTCTGGATCGCGTCCTGCTCCTCTTGGTTCGTGACCACGCAAACCGCGATGAGCCGGTCGGGGGCGAGCGACCGCGCGTAGGCGAGGGCCTGGAGCACCCCCTTGTTCACGCTGCCGACGAGCACGACGACGTTGTGGGTGTGACGCCGCGCGCGCCAACCGGGTGGCACCGAGATCGCCTCGCGCACGTGTGCGTAGTGACGGCCGATCTGGAGGAACAGCACCACGATCGCCGGGATCACGACCGCCGGGATCCAGGCGCCCTGCGTGAACTTCGAGACAACGACGACGAGCGCGACGACGAACGTCGCCGCCGACGCCGATCAGGCTGATCGTCGACCGGTGCTTCCACCCAGCTCCGCGATGCGTGCGTTGGAAGCGGAACATGCCGAACTGCGACAGCGTGAAGCTCGTGAACACGCCGACCGCGTAGAGCGGGATGAGCGCCGCGGTGTCGCCGTCGAAGACGACGATGAGCAGGCGCGGCGAGCCCGGCGAGGAAGACGATGCCGTTCGAGAACACGAGGCGATCACCGCGATTGGCCATCTGCCTCGGGAGATAGCCGTCGCGCGAGATGATCGACGAGAGCCGGGGGAAGTCGGCGAACGCGGTGTTGGCGGCGAGGATCAGGATCGCGAACGTCGAGAACTGCAACACGTAGTACATGGCGGAGCCGTCCCCGAACACGGCTTTGCCCAGGATCGAGAGCAGCGTCTCCTCTTCGGAGACGGTTGGTTGCAGGCGGTGCGTGAGCACCGCCAGTCCGAAGAAGGCCGTGGCGAGGATGCTCGCCATCCACGTGAGGGTGATCGCCGCATTGCGCGACTCGGGCCGGCGGAACGCGGGCACGCCATCGGCGATCGCCTCGACACCGGTGAGTGCCACCGCGCCCGAGGAGAAGGCGCGCAACATGATCAGCGCGGTCGTGCCGGTGAGCAGCGCGCCGTTGTCGGTGATCTCGTTGAGGGCCTCTTCGTTCACGGGCAGCACGCCGAGGTCGCCGAGGTACGAGCGGAGGAGGCCGACGATGATGAGCGCGAAGAGCGCGAACACGTAGATGTAGGTCGGGCCCGCGAACAGCCGCCCCGACTCCTTCAGCCCGCGCAGGTTCGCCACCGTCATCAACGTGATGAAACCGATGCAGAGCACGACGCGGTAGTCGAGGAGCTCGGGGAACGCCGAGTCGATCGCCGCGACACCGGCGGACACCGATACCGCGACGGTGAGCACGTAGTCGACCAGGATCGACGCGCCCGCCACGAGCGACGGCATCTTCCCGAGGTTCTCGCGCGACACGACATAGCTGCCGCCCCCCTGCGGGTAGGCCTTGATGGTCTGGCGGTAGCTGGTGACGACGATCGCGAGCAGGACGCACACGACGAGAGCGAGGGGGACGATGTCGTTGAGCGCCGCCATGCCCGCCACGGGCACGAGCACCAGCAGGATCTCCTGCGTCGCATAGGCCGTCGAAGAGATCGCGTCGCTGGCGAACACGGCGAGAGCGACGGTCTTGGACAGCCGCTGATGGTGTTCCTCGCTGCTCGCGATGGGGACACCGACGAGCACTCGTTTCAGGCGGCCCCACACGGCCGCTCATGCTGTCATGACTCACGGCCGGCCTCGGGCAGCGTGAGGCCTCGGACGCGGTGCCTAGGATGACCGCCCGTGCACGTCGTGGTGGTGGGCTGTGGCCGCGTGGGGTCGTCGTTGGGCACGAGCCTCGTCGAAGCCGGTCACTCCGTCGCGATCATCGACAAGCGGCCCGAAGCGTTCGACCGGCTGGGCCCGTCATTCGGCGGCCAGACGATCAGCGGCATCGGGTTCGACCGCGATCGCCTGCAAGAGGCGGGGATCGAGAAGGCGACGGCGCTCGCCGCCGTCACCAACGGCGACAACTCGAACATCATGATCGCCCGGGTCGCGCGCGAGACCTACAACGTCGAGCGGGTGGTCGCCCGCATCTACGACCCTCGGACGGGCCGCGATCTACCAGCGCCTCGGCATCCCAACCGTCGCGACGGTGTCGTGGGCGTCAGAGCGCGTGATGCGCCACATCCTCCCCGAGCTGTCGGCGGTCGACTGGGTCGACCCGAGCGCCAAGGTGTGCCTCGTCGAACGGGCAATCCCGGCGCCGTGGGCGGGCCGGATGGTGTCCGAGCTCGACGAGCCAGGACGCGTGCGCGGTCGTGGCCATCGGCCGCCTCGGCGTCGCGCAGATCCCCAAGCCCGACCTCGTGGTTCAGGAGGGCGACATCGCCTACGTCGCGCTCGCCGGCGACGCGATCGCCGCATTCGACGCCCGGCTGGCCGAAGGTGGGGGACGGCACTGATGCGGGTGGTGATCGCGGGCGGAGGGAGTGTCGGCAAGTTCATCGCCGAGTCGTTGCACAACGGTGGCCACGAGGTGCTCATCGTCGACAACGACGCGGCCGTGGTTCGCCGCGCGGTCGCCGCCAACGAGCCCCCGGGCGTTCCGTGGATGAAGGCCGACGCGTGCGAGGTGAGCCGGTTGGCCGAGGCCGGCGTCGACAAGGCCGATGTGGTCGCTGCGGTCACCGGAGACGACGAGGACAACCTCGTCGTCTCGCTGCTCGCCAAACAGGAGTTCGGCGTGCCGCGCGTCGTCGCTCGTGTGAACAACCCGAAGAACGAGTGGATGTTCAACGAGAGCTGGGGCGTCGACGTCGCCGTGTCGACGCCTCACCTCCTGACTGCGCTCGTGGAAGAGGCGGTGTCAGTCGGCGCGTTCGTGCGCATCCTGTCGTTCGAGGGGGGACGGGCCCGCCTCGCGGAAGTGACGCTGGCCGAGAATTCGCCCGCGAAGGACAAGGAGATCGTCGACCTCGACCTGCCCCGAGACTCGACGGTCGTCGCCGTCCTTCGGCACGACCGCCTGGTGGTGCCTCGGGGCGACACGATGCTGCGGGCGGGCGACGAAGTGCTCGTGCTCGTCACAGACGAGTCAGAGGAAGGCGTGCGCGCGATCCTGACCGGCGCCGGCCCCGACGGCAGCGGCTCTCAAGCCAGCAGCGTGTAGGCGGGGTTCAGGATCACGAGCCGGCCCCGCTCGTCGTGCGCGACCCCTTCGACGAGGACACCCCGGCCCGGGTGCAGCCCGCCGATCGACCGCCGGCCGGTGAACACCACCATGACTTCGCCGGTGCCGTCGGAAAGCACTGCCTCGGTAGAGGGTGACCCGGCGCGCGGCACCACTCGGAGCCGCTGCACCTCACCGCCGACCCGGACCGGCACCCGCGTCGGCATCTCAGCGATCTCGGTGACGCCCAACCCGGAATAGCGGTCGTGCAGCCGGGCGGCGTCGAGCTCCTCGACAGAGGCGGTGAGGCGGCGCCTGAGGTCCTTGAGTCCCACGGGGTCAGCCTGGCACAGGCTCCGGATACACCCCACGCGGCCGGTACCCTTCGCCTCCGTGGCGACGCGCAAGCTCATCTTCGCCGCGCTGGTGTGCGGCCTCGCGATCCTCCTCGCCGGCGGAGTCTGGTTGGTGTCGAGCAGCTCCGACGACGACTCCTCGAACGGGGACCTCCTGCAGATGGGGCAACCGGCCACGCTCAGCGGCGTGACGGCGACGGTGGCCGACGCCCAGACCGCAGGCGGCACTGCGGTGCTGATCGTCGACATGTCGATCGCTCCCGATGGCCCGAGCGAAGTCACCGACCTCTCCACGGGCTGGTCGCTGCTGAGCCCCACCGGCGCAGCCGTCACGATGGTGCCCGACGCCCAACCGCCCGCGACCATCGAGTCGTGCACGACTGCCACCGCAACCCCGGGCGCGCCGGCGCGCTGTGCGGTGTCGTTCACCCTGAGCGAGCCGACGGGATCGTTGATCGGGTACACGGCGGTTTGGGAGCGCGACGGCGAGCGGGCCGCCTGGCTTGTCCAATGAAGGCCGTCCAATGACGGCCGTCCAGTGACGTTCGCCCCAGTGACGCTGTTCGCCGGATACGAGCACGAGGGCTTCTTCGACGAGTTCGTCGACGGGGCGGCGAGGTGCGGTCCCACTATCGCCAGCTCGCCCTTCGTCTCGGGGCGCTGAGCCCCGACGAGCTCAATCGGCGCGAACGGCTCCGCGAACGCGGCGTTCCGATCGGCCGGCATCACGTTCACGGTCTACGGCGAGGACTCAGGGCTCGAGCGAACGTTCCCGATGGATCTCGTCCCGCGGATCATCCCCCCGGGCGAGTGGGCGCACATCGAGCAGGGGTCTGGGGCAACGGGTCACCGCCCTCAACATGTTCCTCGACGACCTCTACGTCGGAGAGCGCGCTGCGGTGAAGGACCACATCGTCCCGATCGGCCTCGTCACATCGAGCGACGGCTTCGAACGTGAGGCCTTCGGCATCCCCGTGCCGCGTGGCGCCCGCTGCCTCGTCGCCGGCATCGACCTCGTCCGGGACGCCGAAGGCACCTATCTCGTCCTCGAGGACAACCTTCGCAACCCGAGCGGCATCTCCTACGTCCTGGAGAACCGTGCTGCGATGACCCGCGTGCTCCCTGGCGTGTTCGGCACGCATCGTGTGCAGGCGGTCGATCACTACGGAGCCTCGCTTCTCGCCGCCCTGCGCCATGTCGCGCCGGCGGCCGCGGGCGACCCCTGCGTCGTCGTGCTCACGCCTGGCGTGTTCAACGCGGCCTACTTCGAGCACGCGTTCCTCGCGCGGCAGATGGGCGTGGAGCTCGTCGAAGGCCCCGATCTCGTCGTCGACGAGCACGTCGTCTTCATGCGCACCACCCGAGGGCTTCGAGCGCATCGACGTGATCTACCGGCGCATCGACGACGCGTACCTCGACCCCGTGACGTTCCGGCGCGACTCGATGATCGGTGTGCCGGGGCTGCTCGCCGCGGCGCGGGCCGGCAACGTCACGATCGCGAACGCGGTCGGCAACGGAGTCGCGGACGACAAAGCGATGTATGCCTTCGTGCCGGACCTCATCCGGTACTACCTGAACGAGGAGCCGCTGCTCCCCAACGTCGACACGTACCTGCTTTGGGACCCGGACCAGCGAGCGCTGGTGCTCGATCGGCTCGACGAGCTGGTCGTGAAGCCGGTCGTCGGGCTCAGGCGGCTACGGGATGCTGATCGGGCCGCAGGCGACCGACGCCGACATCGCCCAGTTCCGTCAGCACATCGAGGACGACCCGCGGGGCTACATCGCGCAGGAGATCGTGCAGCTCTCGCGTCACCCGACACTCGTCGGCGATCACCTCGAGGGCCGTCACGTCGACCTCCGGCCGTTCGTGCTCTCCGGGGAGCGCATCGAAGTGATCCCGGGCGGGCTCACGCGCGTCGCGTTGCGCAAGGGGTCGCTCGTCGTGAACTCCTCCCAGGGCGGCGGCTCGAAGGACACCTGGGTGCTGGCAGGGGAGGGCGACTGATGCTCGCCCGCCACGCGGAGTCGCTGTTCTGGATGGGGCGGTACATGGAGCGGGCGGAGGACACCGCCCGCATGCTCGACGTCACCTACCACGGCCTGCTCGAGTCGCCCCCCGAGGAGGCGACGCGTTCGTGGCTCGACCTGCTCTCGGTCCTCAACCTCGACCAAGGGTTCGCCGAGCGCCACACCGAGGTGACGGCGGCCATCGTCAGCGAGTTCCTCGTGCTCGACGAGAAGAACCCGGGCGCGATCGTGAGCTCGGTAGGGCACGCGCGCGAGAACGCCCGGAGCGTGCGGGAGCTCATCTCCACCGAGCTCTGGGAGGCCGTGAACATGTTCTGGCTCGAGCTGCTCGCCCGCAACCTGCGCGCGGATCTCGAGCAGCAGCCCTACGAGCTCTACGGACTCGTGAAGCGGCGGTGCCAGACCGTGAACGGCGTGGCCGCGGAGACGATGCCGCGCGACGACGGGTGGCGCTTCCTGATGCTCGGCTGGATGCTCGAACGCACCGAGATGACCTGCCGATTGCTGAACGTGCGATACGGAGAGCTCGCGGGCGCCACCGACCTCGCCGGCTTCCACGTGCTCGTCGGCGCGCTGAAGTCGGCCTCGGCATCCGAGGCGTACCGAAAGGCGTACGGCGCGGCGATGGATCCGGCTCGCGTCGTCGAGTTCCTGCTCCTGTCACGCACGTTCCCGCGCAGCGTTCTGTATTGCCTCCGCCAGACCGAGCGCGACTTGGGCCGGCTCACTGCAGGTGAGTCGCTCACGCGGCCCGAGCGCATCCTCGGTCGCATCCGGGCCGAGCTCGAGTTCTGTGACGTCAACGAGCTCCTCGGCGACGGCCTCCAGTCGTATCTCGACCGGGTGCAGGAGGCGGTGCGTGAGGCTTCCGAGGCGATCGGCCAGCAGTACTTCCGAAACCTGCTCGTCGACCTCCATCCGCTCGAGCTCCGACAACCGGTCGAAGGGAGCTGACGCGTGCGACTCGACATCCGCTATTGCACGAGGTTCGAGTACGACGCCCCGGTGAGGGAGTCGCAGAACGAGCTGCGCGCAGCGCCGATGAGCGACCCCCGCCAGCTGCTGATCTCCTACCGCGTGTCGACCACCCCGGCGTCACGAGTGTTCAGCTTCACCGACTATTGGGGGACCCGCGTCGACGCGTTCGGCGTGCGTGAGCCGCACGATTCCCTCGAGGTCGTCGCCGAGGCTTCCGTCGAGACGCGACGGGCGCCCATGTTCACGGCTTCTCCTCACATCGATTCCGTGCGGGACGAAGCATTCCGCGAGGAGCATCTCGAGTATCTGCAACGCAGCCCTCACGCGGACTGGGGGCTGGCACGTGACCGAGGAAGCGACGCGTGAGGCGGGCGCGAGCGGGCCGGATCTCGTCGGTGTCGTGCTCGCCCTCCATCGACACGTCGGCGGGGCTATCCGGTACGAGCCGGGGTCGACCTACGTGGGTGTCGAGGTGGACGAGGTGCTGGCGCGGCCGCGTGGGTGTCTGCCAGGACTTCGCGCACCTCGCGGTGGCGATGTGCCGCAGCATCGGCATTCCGGCGCGGTACGTGTCCGGCTACCTCTTCACGACGAACGACGCAACCGGAGAAGACCCTGAGGCAGACGTCGTGCGGGTGCAGACCCACGCGTGGTTCGAAGCGGCGGTCCCCGGCGTGGGTTGGCTCGCTCTCGATCCGACGAACTCCTCGGAGGTGGGGCTGCGCCACGTGACGATCGGGCACGGACGGGACTATGACGATGTGCCCCCGCTGCGCGGGAGTCTTCGCGGGCGCGGCCACGCCTTCGCTCGGCGTCAGCGTCGACATCCGTCGCTTGGCACCCACGAGCGCCGCGGCGGACGCCGCCGCTGCGCAAGCGCGCGCGACCCTGGCGGCGCAGCAGCGAATGGACGAGGCGCGCGCCCGGCGCGCTCGTCTCGCCCAGCAAGCGCAACAGGCCCAGCAGTGACTTTGATGACCGGCGGTAGCCTGCAGCCGTGACAGAGGAGTTCGATCTCGTCATCATCGGCGGCGGCCCTGGCGGCTACGCCGCGGCCTTGTACGGCGCGAGCGCGGGACTCTCCGTCGCCATGATCGAGAAAGACAAGGTGGGCGGCACCTGCCTGCACCGCGGATGCATCCCGGCCAAGGAGTTCCTCGAGACCGCCGCGACGTTCCGCCATGTCGCCGGGGCCAAGGAGTTCGGCGTCGATGCGGGCCAGCCGATCCTCGACTTCGCTGTCAGCCAGGCTCGGAAGCAGAAGGTCGTCGACAACCTGTACAAGGGCCTCTCGAGCCTGGTGAAGGGGCGCAAGATCACAACCTTCGAAGGCACCGGGACGCTGGGCGCGGGGCACCTCGTGCGCGTCACCAGCGACGCCGGGACCGTCGCTGAGGTCCACGGCCGTCACGTCGTCCTCGCCTCGGGTTCGGTGCCGCGGACGATCCCCGGCTTCGAGATCGACGGGCAGATCGTGCTGACGAGCGACGAGGTCCTCATGCTCGACAAGCTGCCGTCGTCCGCCGTCGTGATCGGCGGGGGCGCGATCGGGTGCGAGTTCGCGTCGATGATGGCGGACCTCGGCGTGCAAGTGACGATCCTCGAGGCGCTGCCCAAGATCCTTCCCGGATGCGACGCCGACGTCGCGAACGTGGTCGTGCGCTCGTTCACCAAGCGCGGCATCCAGATCAAGACCGGCGTCCCCGTGACGGGCCACGAGCCGCAGCCCGACGGCGGGACGCTCGTGAAGTTCGGCGACGGCGAGTCGGTGCGCACCGACCAAGTCGTGGTCTCGGTCGGTCGGCGGCCCTACGCCGATCTGCTCGGGCTCGAGGGCACGGGTGTGGTGGTCGACCGCGGATTCGTGCAAGTCGACGAGTTCTGCCGTACCGGCGAGCCGGGCGTGTACGCGGTCGGCGATCTCATCGCGACGCCGCAGCTCGCGCACGTCGGGTTCGCCGAATCGATCATGGTCGTGAAGGACATCCTCGGTGAGCAGCCGGTGCCGGTCGACTACGGCAAGGTGCCATGGGCGATCTACTGCCAACCCGAGGTCGCCTTTGCGGGATACTCCGAAGAGGCGGCGGTCGAGGCGGGCTACGAAGTCGTCACCTCGAAGCACCAGTACCGCGGCAACAGCCGCGCGCAGATCGTCGGCGAGATCGAAGGTCTCGTGAAGATCATCGCGGCCAAGCGCCCTGACGGCACGGCCGGCACGATCCTTGGTGTCCACATGGTCGGCCCGTGGGTCACCGAGCAGCTCGGTCAGGGCTACCTCGCCGTGAACTGGGAGGCGACCGTCGACGAGGTCGCGCACTTCATCCAGCCGCACCCGACGTTGTCCGAGCTGTTCGGCGAGAGCGTGTTGGCGATGACCGGAAGGAGCCTGCACGGCTGATGGCCGACATCACGATGCCCCAGCTCGGTGAGACCGTCACCGAGGGCACGATCACGAAGTGGTTCAAGAAGGTCGGCGACGCCGTGGCCGCCGACGAGCCGCTCTTCGAAGTCTCGACCGAGAAGGTCGACACCGAGGTGCCGGCGCCGATGGCGGGCTACCTCGCCGAGATCAAGGTTCCCGAGGGCGACACGGTCGAGGTCGGTGTCGTGCTCGCCGTGATCTCGCAGGAAGCGTCCGCCGCCGCTCCGGCGCCCCCGGCCGCGGAGCCCGCACCACCCGCGGCTGAGCCCGCGGCACCGGCGGCCGAGCCTGCGGCGGTGCCGGCCGAGCCCGTCGCTCCGGTCGCGTCACCGCCGGCACCTCCGCCCCCGCCCGCGGCACCGGCGGCTGAGCCCGCTCCCGCCGCGGCGTCGGCGCCCGCCACTCCGGCTGCCGCAGCGTCGACCGACGGGGCTGGGACCGTCGGGACTGGGAACAAGCTGTTGTCGCCGGTGGTGCGACGTCTCGTCGCCGAGCACGGGCTCGACCCCGCGTCGATCGCGGGCACCGGCGCGGGGGGACGCATCACGCGCGAGGACGTGCTCGACCACATCGACGAGCACGGCAGCGCACCGGCACCCGCCGCCGTGCCCTCCCCTGCGACGGCGCCCGCTCCGGTGGCACCGGCAGCAGCACCGGCCCCGGCAGCCTGGCACCTGCACCCGCCGCTGTGGCTCCGCTGGCTCGCGAGCGCGGCCAGCGGGACGAGGTCGTGGTCCTGCCAAAGATCCGCAAGCTGACGGGCGACCACATGGTGATGTCGCTCGCAACGTCGCCGCACTCCTTCAGCGTGGTCGAGGTCGACTACGAGAACGTCGACCGCCTGCGCCGCGCGCACATGGACTCGTGGCACCAGCAAGAGGGCTTCGCCCTCAGCTACATGCCATTCGTGTCGCGGGCGATCATCGACGCGATCGCGGACTTCCCTCGGATGAACGCCACCGTGGGAGAGGGCGAGCTGACGGTCCACCATTACGTCGACCTCGGCATCGCGGTCGACTTGAACTACGAGGGCCTCTTGGTACCGGTGATCCGTGAGGCTGACACGAAGCGTCTGCGAGCGATCGCCCGTGAGATCTACGACCTTGCGTCACGAGCGCGGTCTCGCAAGCTCTCGCCCGACGAGATCCGCGGCGGCACGTTCACGATCTCGAACAACGGATGGGCAGGCAGCGTGCTCACCGCCGCGATCATCAACCAACCCCAGGTCGCGATCATCTCCACCGACGCAGTGAAGCGGCGCCCGGTTGTCGCCGAGCTGCCCGATGGCGGCGAGGCCATCGTCATCCACTCAGTCGGCAACCTGGCGATGAGCTGGGATCATCGGGCCTTCGACGGGGTGTACGCCGCGCACTTCCTCGTGAAGGTCAAGGAGATCCTCGAGACGAGGGACTGGGAAGCCGAGCTGTGACCCTCAGGGTGCGCTGGCTCGGCCGGGTTGGCTACCGCGAGGCACTCGATCTGCAGCACGGTTTGTTCGACACGCACGCACAGGACCACCTACTGCTGCTCGAGCATCCTCACGTCTACACGCTCGGAGCGCGCGCCACGATGGAGCACGTCCTCGTGCCGCCTGCGAGCGTCGGGGCCGACCTCGTGCGTGTCGACCGCGGCGGCGACGTCACCTATCACGGCCCCGGCCAGCTCGTCGGGTATCCGATCCTCACGCTGCCGGGGAAACAGGGCCGAGCGAACGGCATGGCGGACACCGTCGCGTATGTAACCGGCGTGGAGCAGGTGCTTATCGACGCGGTGGGCGAGCTCGGCATCGACGCCGGTCGGCTCCGCGGGTTTCCCGGTGTGTGGGTCGACGCCGGCAGTGACGCGCCCCGCAAGATCGCGGCGGTCGGTGTGCGGCTGTCGAGGGGACGCACGATGCACGGCTTCGCCCTGAACGTGCACACCGACCTCACGATGTTCGACCACATCGTCCCGTGCGGGATCGCCGGTAAAGCCGTGACGTCGCTTGCGGCGGAAGGCATCGCGGCGACCATGGCCGACGTCGTCGATGTCGTCAGCCGAGTGGCGGGCGAGCGCTGGGGCACAGCGGGTGTCGAGCGGCAGGACGTCGCCTGGCGCACGGCCCCACAGGATCTCGCGCTCTTCAGCCGGGGATACGGAAGCGGCGAGCCGGTGCGGCTCACCGGCCGTCTTGCCCAGGCGGGCGTCACCGACGGCCTTCACATCGCAACGCGCAAACCCGACTGGCTGCGCGCTCCGCTCAAGCTTGGCCGTGAGGTCGTCGAGCTGCGGCGCACGATGCGCGATCTCAGCCTCGCGACGGTGTGCGAGGAGGCTGGCTGTCCGAACCTGTCGGAGTGCTGGTCCGACGGCACCGCGACGTTCATGATCAACGGCGCGTCCTGCACGCGTGCGTGCGGCTTCTGCCTCGTCGACACCAGCCGGCCGAAGCCACCCGACGTCGATGAACCCGAGCGGGTGGCCGAGGCAGTCGCCCGCATGGGGCTGGCGCATGTCGTGGTGACCGCCGTCGCACGCGATGACCTCGCCGACGGAGGGGCCGCGGCCTTCGCCGCGACGATCGCCGCGATTCGACGCCGAAACCCCGCCGCGGCGGTGGAGGTGTTGATCCCCGATTGTGGTGGTGATCCGAGCGCACTCGACGTCGTGTTCGCAGCCGAGCCCGACGTCCTCAACCACAACGTCGAGACCGTGCCCCGGCTACAGCGGGCCGTCCGCCCCTCGGCGGGCTATGCCCGCAGCCTCGCCGTGCTCGCGCGGGCGAAGCGAGCGGGACTCACGACCAAGAGCGGCGTCATCGTGGGCATGGGTGAGACCGACGAGGAGGTGGTGGGCACGCTCGCCGACCTCGCGGCCATCGGGTGCGACATCGTGACGATCGGGCAGTACCTGCGGCCGACCAGCCACCATCTCCCCGTCGCGCGTTGGGTGCCGCCCGAAGCCTTTGTCCACTACACGACTGTGGGAGAGGCGATGGGCATCGCCCACGTCGAGGCCTCGCCGCTCACCCGGTCGAGCTACCACGCCCGAGCGGCCGCCGCGGCGCTCCCACCGGCGAGCACGCTCGAGCGCGCCACACCGGCCTGACCCCCTGCGAGACTGGTGCCATGGGAACCGTCGCGCCTTCCATCTCGCCGGCCTTGGCCGAGTGGATCACCCGGCAGCACGTGTTTTTCGTCGGTACCGCGCCGAGTGGCGATGATGGGCACATCAACGTGTCGCCCAAGGGACTCGACACGTTCCGGGTGCTCGGTGAGAACCGGGTCGCCTATCTCGACCTCACAGGCAGCGGCGTCGAGACGATCGCTCACCTGCGCGACAACGGGCGGATCACGGTGATGCTCTGTTCCTTCGAAGGGCCACCTCGCATCGTTCGCCTGTACGGCCGCGGCCACGCGATCGAGGCTGGTGACGCGCGGTTCGACGAGGTGGCCGGCCGCTTCGACGATTTCCCCGGCACCCGATCGTGCGTGGTCATCGACGTCGATCGGGTGGCCGACTCGTGCGGTTACGCCGTCCCGCTGATGTCGTTCGCGGGTGACCGCGATCGCCTGATCGAGTGGGCCGAACGCAAGGGTGCCGGTGGCCTCGTCGCCTACCGAGCGGAGAAGAACGCGACATCGATCGACGGACTCCCGGGCCTCCCCGGTGTCACCGCCCAGGCCGCACCGTGAACTCGTTCGAGCTCGGAAACGGCCGCGTATGCCGACCGACTCGCCCGCGTCCGGGCCGCGATGGACGCAGAGGAGATCGATGTGCTCCTGCTGTCGGTCGGTGCGGACCTGCCGTGGCTCATCGGGTACGAGGCGATGCCCCTCGAACGCCTCACGATGCTCGTTGCCCACCGCGACGGTGACGCAACGCTCGTCGTGCCCCGGCTCGAGGCGCCGCGAGTCGTCGAGCGTCCCGGCGTCTTCACCATTCGCGGCGTGGGAAGAGACCGACGACCCCGTCGCGCTCGTGGCCGCGTTGTCGGGCAGGGCAAAGACGGCGGCGATCGGTGACACGACGTGGGCCCGGTTCGTCCTCGAGCTGCAGCGTGAGATGCCGTCAACTGCGTTCTCACGCGCGACCGCTGTGACCGGCGCGCTCCGCGCACACAAGGACGACGCGGAGATCGAAGCGCTGCGTCGCGCCGGCGCTGCCGCCGACCGGGTCGCCATCGCCCTGCAAGGAGGCGACATCGCGCTCGTCGGGCGCACGGAGGCCGACGTTTCGGCGGAGCTCTCGGCTCGCCTGCTCGCCGAGGGCCACCATCAGGTGAACTTCGCGATCGTCGCCGCCGGAGAGAATGCCGCCAGTCCGCACCACGACGCCAGCGCGCGTCTGATCCGGTCGGGCGAGGTAGTGCTCTGTGACTTCGGGGGCACACTCGACGGGTACTGCAGCGACATCACTCGTTGCGTGTCCATCGGCGATCCCTCTCCGGAGGTCGCAGATGCGTACGCCGTGCTCTTCGAGGCGCAGGCCGCAGCGGTGAAGGCCGCCACCATCGGCACGCCGTGCGAAGCGGTCGACGGCGCCGCCCGAGACATCATCGCGGCGGCGGGCTTCGGGGAGAACTTCATCCATCGCACGGGTCACGGCATCGGCGTCGAGGCGCACGAAGACCCTTACATCGTGAAGGGCAATGCAGCGCTTCTCGAACACGGTCACGCGTTCTCGATCGAGCCCGGCATCTACGTTCCGGGAAGGTTCGGGCTGCGTCTCGAGGACATCGTGGTTGCGACCTCAGCCGGCCCTGACGCGATGAACCGTGTCGATCATCAGCTGGTGGTCGTCGACGCCTGAACTGGTCGATCGAACGCTGACGGGATCGACCTCGGGTGTCAACGACGTCAGCTCGATGTGCACCGCGGCGGTGTCGAGCAGCGCGACGAGGCCGTTACCGGTGACGCAGTAGGTCTCGATGCCGCCGCCCACCGGCACGTGCAGGCACTCGGCGCCGATTCCCGCGACCTGTGTCGGTGTCGACGGTTGGTCGGCGACGACTCACGCGCGACCGCGACGCGCAGCTGCTGCGCGGGCGCCGGGCCGTAGAAGCGTGCGCTCACCCCGAGGTCGGAGATGCGCTGGTCGAGCAGACCGTCCTCGCAGGTGCCCGCACTGCAGGTCGCAGGTCTGGTCGGGGTTGTCGTCGTCGTAGAGCGCGACATCGCCGACCCGGACCGTCGTGCGCGGCGGCTGGGAGACGACGGTCGCCGCCCGCTCGACGGCGCCGAGCTTGCGCGTGATCACGTAGTCCGCGGTGAACGTCTCGCCGCCCACGGCGTCGAGGCGAGCGAGCACGCGGTCGACATCGGCGTTGCCGGTCGGCTCCGTCGAAAGCGTGTCGACGGTTTCGGTGCCGAGGGTGGGCCGGCCGTCCGCGGGCACACACGCTCCGGTGCCGACGACGAGCGCGAGGAGCGCCGCGCGGCGCACGCCGACAGAGCTCGTGCGCGGGGCATGACGCCGAAGGGTAGGGCAGTAGCCTCCCCCCAGTGGTAGGCGGCCTCCGGTGATCAGCCTCGACGCGGCCACCGTCCTCCTGCAGTGGGCAGTCGGCGGCCTGTTCTGGCTGTGGGTCACGACCCGACGACGGGAGGTCGGCCTCGGTTACGGGTGGCTGCTGCGCAGCGTCTTCCTCGCCCTCGCGATCGGGTCGCTCATCGTCGGCGTCGCATTCGACACCGTGTGGGTGCGCGAGGCCGCGACCGTCGGAGTGATCATCGCGACCGCCGATTGCCTTGGCCGTGTCGGTCGCCCGGAAGCGAGCGGGAGTGTCGGGTCAACGGGCCGAGCACGACCGTCGATCCGCTCGCGTTGCCGCGATGACAGGGATCGACCGAGACGTCGCCGAGGCCGGCACGGATGTTCGCATCGGGCCGGAGTTTCCTCCTGTGCTCGATCTCGTGGCGCCGATCATCGGCCTGGTCGGATTGATCGCGGCGGGAATCGCCGCGGGCGGGCCGGCCCCGTTGGCCGTTGCCCGCACGCTCGTCGGAGCGGTCTTCCTCGGCGTCGTCACCGACGCGATGCTCCTCGGCCACTGGTACCTCGTGCAGCCGGGTCTGTCGCGGGCGCCGCTCAACGAGCTCGTGCGCTGGCTCCAGTGGACCTGGCCCGCAGAGGTCGTCGTGCTCATCTGGCCGGTCGGGATGCTCTCGGTGCTCGCCGGCACCGTCGACGACGGCTGGAACGGCACCCTCGGGTGGATGTGGGTCGCGTGCGCCGTGACCACGCTCGGTCTCGCGATCGCTACGAGCGCGGCACTACGCGAGCGGCAGTACTCGGCGGTCATGGCCGCGACCGGGATTGCTGTACCTGGCGATCCTGACCGCATTCGGCATGGACCTCGTCGCACGGGCGGTGCTCGCCGGCTGACGGAACGTCGGTTCGAAACGGTGCGGCTTCCCATGGAACTGCATGTGGCATCCGGCTCGGACCCTTTCAAGACTCCCTCAGGGCGGGCAAACTGGTGGCATGGCGCGCCCGCTGTGGAACGGAAGCATCAGCTTTGGGCTGGTCACGATCCCCGTGAAGCTCTACAACGCGGTCTCCCGCAAGAACGTGTCGTTCAACCAGATCGACACACGGACGGGGAGCCGCATCAAGATGAAGAAGGTCTCGTCGGTCGACGGCACTGACGTGCCCGACGAGGCGATCGTCAAGGGCTACGAGCTGACGTCCGGCAACTACGTGCTGCTCGACCGCCGAGGAGCTCGACGCGTTCGAGGCCCGTGCCTCCAAGGCGATCGAGATCGAGGAGTTCGTCGACCTCGACGAGATCGATCCGATCTTCTACGACAGCGCCTATTACCTCGCGCCCGACAAGGCGACCGTGAAGCCCTACGCGTTGCTCGATGCGCGCGATGCAGGCCACGAACAAGGTGGGCATCGCACGGTTCGTGATGCGCTCGAAGCAGTACGTCGCGGCGATCCGGCCTCGCGACGGACATCTCGTGCTCTCCACGATGGTGTACGCGGACGAAGTCGTCGATCCGGTGTCCATCGGTGAGATCGAGGAGGCGGGCGAGGTCGATGTCTCCGAGCGCGAGCTCAACATGGCCCAGCAGCTGATCGAGTCCCTCGCCGCCGCGTTCGATCCCGAGCAGTTCACCGACACCTACCGCGAGCAGGTGCTGGGGCTGATCGAACGCAAGGCTGCGGGAGAAGAGGCGATCGAAGCGCCGGCGCCCGCGGCGTCGACGCCCAAGGTCGTGGACCTCCTCGCCGCGCTCGAGGCCAGCGTGCGCGAGGCGAAGGCGGCGCGGTCGCGTCATCCGGCCACCGCTGCCGACGCGGAGGGTGAGGCAGCCGAAGCGGATCGAGAAGCCCGTGAAGGCGGTGCGGGCGGCCAAGTCGTCAAAGGCGGCGAAGGCGCCGTCGAAGGCGACTGCGAAGGCCGCCGAGAAGCCGGCCGCGACGCGCAAGCGCAAGTCCGCCTGACCGATCGCGTCGGATGGCGTCCGCCGGTGTCGAGGTCGAGATCGACGGGCGTCAGCTTCGTCTGAGCAACCTCGACAAGGTGCTGTACCCCGAAGCGGGGTTCACCAAGGGCGAGGTCATCGACTACTACACGCGGATCGCGCCGACGATGCTGCCGCACATCCGCGAGAGGGCGCTCACGTTCAAGCGCTTCCCTGACGGCGTCGACGGCGGATCGTTCTTCGAGAAGCGATGCCCGAAGCACCGTCCACCGTGGGTGCCGACGGCCGCGGGTCCCGGCGACAACAAGGGCACGATCCAGTACTGCGAGCTCGACGAGCGGCCGGCGCTCGTGTGGGCGGCGAACATGGCCGCGCTCGAGCTGCACGCGCCGATGGCGCGGGCCAGCCGACATCGAGACGCCGCGCGCGGTCGTGTTCGACCTCGATCCGGGCGCTCCCGCGACGATCGTCGAGTGCGCGCGCATCGGCCTGCTCATCCACGACGTGCTCGACAACCTGTCACTCGAGGTGTGCGCCAAGACGTCGGGAAGCAAGGGGATGCAGCTCTACGTCCCGTTGAACACGCCGGCCACGCACGAGGGGGCCGGCGACTTCGCGCTCGCGGTCGGGCAGCTCATCGAGCGAGCCCACCCCAACGACGTCACGACGACGATGGCCAAGGCGGTGCGCGGCGGGAAGGTGTTCATCGACTGGAGCCAGAACACGCGTCACAAGACGACGATCGCCCCCTACAGCATGCGGGCCCGTCCCCGCCCGACCGTGTCGACACCCGTCTCGTGGGACGAGGTCGAGGAGTGCGCGAGCGGACGCAACCCGTTGGTGTTCGAGGCCGCCGATGTGCTGGAACGGGTCGAAGGATGTCGGGCGACCTGTTCGCCCCCGTGCTCGAAGTTGAGCAACAGCTGCCGACGCCGTCGTGATCGCTAGTGCACGACTCCCCCCGCACGGAGCTCGGCGACGCGCGCATCGTCGAAGCCCGAGCTCAGCGAGCAAGGCGTCGGTGTGCTCGCCCGGCATCGGAGCGGGCGAGCTCACACGTGCAGGTGTGGACCCGAACCGGGGCGCCGGGCGCACCTCGCGAAGGCGGCCGGCGTGCGGATGGCTCGTCTCGACGAACAGCTCGTTGTGGGTGATCTGCGGATCACCGGGAAGGTCGTCGAGGCCCAGGATGGGTGCCGCGGGCACGTCGTGCTCGATAGCTCCTTGCAGGAAGTCGGCGACCGTCGTGCGGGCGGCGACCTCGATCATGGTCGGTGCGAGGTCGGCGAGGTTCGCCATCCTGAGCGGGAGGCTCGCAAATCGCGGGTCGTCGGCGACCTCGGGCCGTCCGATCGCCGCGCACAAGCCACGGAACTCTGAGTCCGACAGCGCCGTCGCCGTCATGTATCCGTCGGCGAGGGGAGTGATCGAGTACCCGCTCGCGATCGTGGGGCTGCGCATCGCGTCGTCCTCGAGCAGGGTGCGATCCATGGCGGCATCGGGCCACAGGAACGCGATCGCGGCGTCGAGCATCGCCAGCTCGATGTGCTGTCCGCCGGCGCCCCGCTCGCGGGCGAAGAGCGCCGCGGTGATCGCTTGGGCCGCGGTGTACGCCGTCACCTTGTCGCAGACGAGGTTGCGAAGCGCGGTCGGCGTACCCGTGGCGGGATCGGTCTGCACGCCTGCCATGCCCGAGTAGGCCTGGATGACGTTGTCGTAGACGCGCCGGTTCGAGTACGGGCCTGTCGGCCCGAAGCCCGAGATCGACACGTAGACGAGGCCGGGGTTCGCTGCCCGCAGGTCGTCGGGTCCGATGCCTAGCCGGGCACACGCTCCGGGCCGGAAGTTCTGCACGAACACGTCGGCGGTCGCCGCCATCGACCTGCAGGAGCTCGACTCCCTCCGGATGCTTCAGGTCGATCGTGATGCCGCGCTTGCCGCGGTTGCATCCCGCGAAGAGACCGGTCATGCCGCCACGCGACGAGCCGAGATAGCGCATCAGGTCGCCGAGTCCCGGCGACTCGACCTTGATCACGTCGGCGCCTTGATCGGCGAGCAGCATCGTCGCGAGCGGGCCCGAGATCATCACCGAGAGGTCGATGACCTTCACGCCGTCCAGCGGTCCGGCGCTCATCGGGGCGCAACCTCGGTGATGGCCTTGGTCATGGCGGGGAACCCTAGAGTGCGCCATGCCACGGGCGAGCCGCCGTCGTTATGAGCTGCGGGGCGTTGTGTCGAGCGCGGGCTTCGAGTCCGGCGACCGATTCGTGATCGGCCATTGGCTGTCGTCGCCGATCGGACCGTTCACCGATCTGATGTGGGCGTCACCCGCGGGCGAGCGTGTGTTGCGTGTCCCGTCCGAGCGCGCGTTGCGCTTCGTATCGGGCATCTACGCGTTCGACCGAGCCGAGATCACCTCGGTGACGGCAACCGTGACCAGTTCGTCGATCGAGATCTGCGCCGGCGACACCGAAGTCCGGCTCGCCGCGGGCCGCGCCCGCCCGATCCCGTTCAGCTCGGTGCCGGGGTTCACCCGCTGGGTCCAAGATCCGATCGCGCGGCTCACGATGGGGGTTCGGACTTACGGAGTGAGCCCGACCGGCGTGCGCGAGTGGTATCGGTCGTACGTCTACCGGCGCGTGCACACCGCGACGGGACGGGTGGACGGGACCGAGCTGGGCGCGCTCGCGCCGCGGGTGGACCCACCGGTGCACTTCGGCTTCAGCGAACCGCCGCGCCGGCCATCGATGGTGTGGCTGCGGCCGCTGCTCGAGTATCCGGCCGGCCACCCGGGTCCGGACTGAAACGAAACAGCCGCAGGCTGTTCGACACCACGAACAGGCTGGAGAGCGCCATCGCGGCGCTCGCGATCATCGGATCGAGCAGCCCGGCGGCCGCGAGCGGGATCGCCAGCACGTTGTAGGCGAATGCCCAGAAGAGGTTGCCCTTGATCGTGGCCAGCGTGCGACGCGACAAGCGAATCGCGTCGGCGACGGCCGCGAGATCGGGACGGACGATGGTGATGTCGCTGGCCTCGATCGCGACATCGGTGCCGGTGCCCATGGCGATGCCGAGGTCGGCTTGCGCGAGCGCGGCCGCGTCATTGACGCCGTCGCCGACCATCGCGACGACCCGGCCTTGTTGCTGGAGGCGCGTGACGGCGTCGACCTTGTCTTCGGGCAGCACTTCGGCGAACACGTCGTCGGCTTGAAGACCGAGCTGTGCCGCGACTGCCGTCGCCGTGGCCCGGTTGTCACCGGTGAGCAGGAGGACCTTCAGACCCATCGAGCGCAGGTGGGCGACCGCGTCGACGCTGGTCGGACGGATCACGTCGGCGACGACGAAAGCCGCCCGCACCTCGCCGTCCCATGCGGCGACGACGACCGTGCGGCCGAGAGCCTCGGCGCCGCTGACGGCGTCACTGATGGTCGGCGGGAGGGTCAGTTCCACGCGCGGTCAGCAGCGCTGGGCCGGCCGGCGACGATCCTCCGACCCTCCACGACGCCTTCAACGCCGAGGCCCGCGTGGTTGACGAACGACTCGACCTCGGGCAGCGGGGACGCGGTCGCCGCCGCCGTGGAGATGGCGCGCGCGATGGGATGCTCGGACGCAGCCTCGAGCGCGCCGACGAGCCGAAGCGCGTCGCTCTCGGTTCCCGCGGCGGTGATCACGTCGGTGAGCGTCATGGCGCCGCTCGTCACGGTGCCGGTCTTGTCGAGCACGACCGTGTCGACACGGCGCGTCGACTCGAGCACTTCTGGGCCCTTGATCAGGATGCCGAGCTGCGCGCCACGGCCCGTGCCGACGAGCAGCGCGGTCGGCGTCGCCAAGCCGAGAGCACACGGGCAGGCGACGATGAGCACCGCGACGGCGGCGGTGAGCGCGTCGTCGACGTCACCGCTGATGACGAGCCACGACGACGAGCGTGATCGGCGGCGATGACGATGACGATCGGGACGAAGATCGACGACACGCGGTCGACGAGGCGTTGCATCGGCGCCTTGCCGGACTGGGCGCGCTCGACGAGCCGGCCGATCTGGGCGAGCGCGGTCTCCGAGCCGACGCGGGTCGCCCGCACCACGAGCCGGCCGCCCTGCGTTGATCGTCGCGCCGGTCACACGGAGACCCAGGGCCGACCTCGACCGGCAGGCTCTCTCCCGTCAGGAGCGACGCGTCGACCGCCGAGGTGCCCGTGACGACGACGCCGTCCGTGGCGATCTTCTCGCCCGGCCGAACCACGAACTCGTCACCGACACGCAGCGCGTCGATGGGAACCTCGCGCTCATGCCCGTCAGCGTCGAGGACCGAGCGGCGGACTTGGCGCCGAGCTCGAGCAGCGCTCGGAGCGCCGAGCCCGCGCGCTGCTTCGGCGCGCGCCTCGAGAAGCCGCCCGAGGAGCACGAGCACGGTGACCACCGCCGCGACCTCGAAGTACACCTCGCTGTCGCCGTCGGTGAGCAGGACCGTAAGGGACCACAGGTAGGCGGCGGCCACGCCGAGCGAGATCAGCGTGTCCATCGTCGTGGCTCGGTGGCGCAGGTTGATCCACGTCGCACGGTGGATCGGCCACGCCCCCCAGGTGACGACCGGGGTCGCGAGGACGAGCGAGATCCACTCCCAGCCCCGTCCCTCGAACGCAGGAACCATCCCGAACACGAGGACCGGCAGCGCGAGGAGGGCGGACACCACGACGTCGGGTGCGAAGCGAAGCGACGCCGCGGTCGTCGAGGTCCTCGTGATGGTGAGCGTGGGCGGACGGCATCGACGCGCCGTAGCCGATCGACTCGACCGCGGCGACGAGGTCGGCCGGCGCGACCTCGTCGGGATCGAAGTCGACGGCGGCCGTCTCGGTCGCGAAGTTGACCGTGGCGGACACGCCCTCGAGACCGTTGAGCTTCTTCTCGACCCGCGCCGCGCACGACGCGCAGGTCATGCCGGTGATCGGCAGCTGGACCTGTTCCATCGTCAGGACCTGACGAGTCGCTCGATGGCGCGGCTCGCCTCGGTGACGAGGCGTTCCGCTTCCGCCGCGTCGTCAGATCGGGTCGCGTCCGCGACGCAGTGCCGCAGATGGGCATCGAGCAGCTCGACGGCCATGCTCTGGAGGGCGCGCGTGGTGGCCGAGACCTGTGTGAGGACGTCGATGCAGTACACGTCCTCGTCGACCATCCGTTGCAGCCCGCGGACCTGGCCCTCGATGCGCCGCAGCCGCTTGAGGACGTCTTCCTTCGTCTCCGAGTATCCAGCCATGTGGATACCCTACCGGGGTATCGTGCCAACCGCACCTCTGAGGTGGCCGGGGGCTGGGAGCTACCCGGCGTTCTGCCAGAGGCCCATGAGGTTGCCCTCGCTGTCCTTGAAGTACGCGGCGAAACCCATGTCGCCCACGGCGAGCTTCTCGCCGACCGCGCTGCCACCGTTCTTTTCGATGGAGATGATGGTGGCGTCGATGTCGTCGACTCCCAGCGTGAGCACTGGGGTCTTGACCGGGCTCTCCCGCTGCATCATGCCGCCACCGATGTAACCGGGCTCCGACGGCATCCCCTCATCGCTGGTGGGGCCGGTCGAGACCATGTTGTAGTTCATCTCGGGCATCGGCTGGATCTGCCAGTCGAACACGTCGCGATAGAAGCTGCGGGCGCGGTCGGCGTCATCGAACGGGATCTCGAAGTGCACTACTCGACCCATTGGGACCTCGTTTCCTGTTCTCGTGGTAGGCCACAATCGTAGGGACATCGGCTCGGGGGCGTCCGAGGACTCAGTACCCGCTCGCGCGCGAAGCGAGCCACGGCGGGGCGAGTCTCGCTACATTTCCCCGGTGCCCGTTAGGCGTACCTATCAACCCGCGATTGGCGCGCCGTCATTGCGAGGCCCGATCGCCGCAAGCGTGGCGGGCAAGACCGTCGAGATGGCGACCCTGATCCTGCTGGCGACAGTGGTGCCGCGTGCTCTCGGCCCGTCCGACTACGGCCGATTCGCGGTCGCCCTGACCATCGTCACGCTGGGCTCGCTCGCGCTCACTCTCGGCGGGCCCGCGCTGGTGACCCGCTACGTCCCCGAGGCACCGCCCACGAGCAGGTGCCGTTGGCCCGAGCCCTGGGCGTGCGGCTGGCGCGCGATGCCGGCGTTCAGGTCTGCATTCTTGGCGGGATCGCCGCGTCGGTCGTCGTCGCGTTCGGTGTTGGAGTCCCCTGGCCAGAGGCAGTCGCCGTCGAGCACGGGGCTGATCCTGAATGTCGGCGCCACGATCGCATTGCTCGTGGTGCTCGGGCTCGGTCGGGCCGCCGCGTGGAGCGCGCGGTACCCGATCCAGAACGCTCGTGCTCATCGCCCTCGTGCTCGCTCTCCATCCGGTAGCCGGATCGGCCGGCGCGCTCGCGGCGATCACCCTGTCGGCATTGATGGCGGTGGTGTTCGCCGCCGTCGTGTCTGCACCCCTGCTCGTCGCGGACTTGCCCGCCCCCCCGCCCCTTCCCGATGGCGCGGTGCGCTTCGGCCGTCTGCAGACGGTGGGTGCTGTGCTGACGCAGGTGACGCATCGTGGAGGCGTCGTCGTGGTTGCGCTCCTCGCCGGTTCGCAGGTAGAGACCGGCTACGCAGCTCTCGCGGTCGGCATCGCAGTAGGCGCCACCTACGCCATCATCCAGATATTCACGGTCTCGCTGCCTGCCGTGCTCGCATCCGGAGCCGCTGAACCCGAGCGCGAGCTCACCCGCATCGCCGGAGGTGTTCTCGCCGTCGTCGTTCCCGTCGCTCTGATCGCAGCCCTACTGCTCGATCGGCTCGTGCCCGCGGTTTTCGGCTCGGACTACGCGGGAGGGTCGTCGGCGTTCGGTCCTGCTCTCGCGCTGGTCGTGCTCGCCCCCCTCACCGCGCTCGGCGGCGAACGTCGCGTCGATCCGCCTTCGCCCGGAGGTCGCGACGAGCAGCGGAGCGGTGTCCCTCGTTGTGTTCGCGGTTGTCGCGCTCGTGGCCGTCGGGAGGTGGGGAGCGACGGGTGCGATCTCGGCCACGCTCGCGGGAGTTACGGCGGGAACCATGGTCTCGCTTGCGATGATGCGCCGCATCTCAGGGCGCGTGGTACTGCTCTCGTTCGCAGGAGCGGTTGCGACGCTCGTCTTCGCGGCGGTGGCGTGATGGCGGAGTTCCCCGCCGCATCGGTGGTGATCCCGACCCGCGATCGCCCCGACCAGCTGGCGAAATGCCTGTCTGCCCTCCAGCTTCAGACCGCACCGTCGTTCGAGGTGATCGTCGTCGACGACGTATCTCGCGACGGCGCCGAAGTCGCGAGGGTCGTGTCCGCGCTTTCCGCGGGCTCGGTTGCTGCGTGGGGATGGGAGGGGTCCGGCCGCGGCGCGAAACCTCGGAGCGTCGGCTGCTTCGGCGGACGTGTTGTGCTTCACCGACGATGACTGCGAGCCGTCGCCGCACTGGATCGAGACGCTCTTGCGCGAGATCGAGCGAGGCGCCGATGCCGTCGCGGGGCGCACGCTGAGCCCTCGTCGCGATGATCCCTTCGCAGAGGCGTCGCAGACGATCACGAACCATGTGATGGACGCCTCCGCCGACGGAAACGGCAACGTGACGTTTGCACCCACTTGCAACATCGCGTGCCGCACGGATGTGTTCCGCCGCGCAGCATTCGACGAGGCATACCCGCTCGCCGCAGGCGAAGATCGCGAATGGTGTGCGCGCCTCTCTGATCGCGGTGTCGCTTTGGTCTTCGCTCCCGAAGCTCGCGTGCTGCACGACCAGCGCCTCACCCTGCGTCGCTACTGGAAGCAGCACGAGCGCTACGGCCGGGGTGCCTCACGATGGCACCGGTCTCGACCGCGCCGCGAGCGATGGCAGCCGCTGCGGTTCTATGCAGCGCTGCTCGCGAGGGGTTTCTCGAAGGGACCGGCCGTTGGGGCGCTCGTCGTCGTCGCTCAGCTCGCGACTCTCGTCGGGATCACGCGTGAAGTGGTCGAAGCTGGCTGGTCGCGTCAGCGCGCGAGGAGCGGCTCACCTGCCATGTGACCCACGTCGAGACCGCCGAGCGCCGCGGCGGTGGCGGCGATGTCTTCAAGACGGGGCGGACGGCTGGTCTTCACGGGCCGCGACGAGCCGGGGACTACGAGGGCCCACGCATCGCCTTCGGTGTGGTTGCCCGATCGGCCGCTCCCGACACCGCGCCGTGACACGGTCCCGAACCGCTCGGATCGGAGGCCCTCGAGTCGGGTCGCCGGCGTGTTCGCCCAGCGGACGATGAGATCGGGCAGCTGGTCAGCGCGGGCTCCCGCTCCGAACATGTCGGCGACGCGATCGACGGACCGCACCGCCGGCGAACCGTCGAGCTCGCGGAAGGTGGAGATGCCGGCCGCGATCTCGTCCATCAGCGCTTTGGCATCCTCGGGAGCCACGATGCCGTCGCGCTCTCGGCCCTGAAGGTTCAGCCGGATGTACCCCTGGTTCTCCGCGGGGTGTGCGAACGCGCGGGTGGCGCCCCAATCAACGCCGCGGAGCTCGAGCCGGGCGGTGAGGTCGAGCGCCGCGCGTTCAGGGAGCGCAGCCGCGACCTTGGCCCGCAACCCACTCGGCACCGCGGCGCGTAACCACCAGACGGATGACGTGGCCGCCGGCGGCCGGGCCGGATTGAGGATCGAGTCGAGCATCTCGGGCAAAAGGTCGGCGCGGCTCGTGTTCACGTCCATGCCCACTGGCGATAGGACCAGCACATCGGCGTCGGCGGGGAGCGCTCTCACGATGCGCCCGAGGGCAGTGTCGACCGCCTCGTAGACATCCTCCAACGTGCTCGCGAGTGCGCGCTCGGCGTCACGGTCGAGCTCACCCGGATCGAGCTGTGAGAGGTCCCAGAACTGGTGTCCCGCCACGTGCGCAGCGCAAAACGTCAGCCAGGCGAGATCGAACGGCCGCTCGCCGAGAAGCAGCGTCGCGGCGTCGGCGACCCGCGCGGGCGCGCCGAGCAACCGGCGCCGAAGCCCGAGCATCTCGCGCACGCTGTGACGGCCGAACACCTCATCGACGGGCAGGGGTGCGCCAAAGAGCCGCTCGAGCTGCCGATGCGCCTGTCGGGGCTCGGACCACTTGCGCAGCACCACGCGGTCGTGGAGCTGCCAGCCGCACACCAGGGTGCCCGGAGGGGGCTCGGTGGGCGGACGACTCTCGTAGGGGTCGATCGCCAGCGTACGGCGGCCCTCGCGTCCGAGGCGCTCCCACACGGGAGCGGGCGCTTCGAACGCGTCCATGTAGTGCACCCGTTGATCGGCCGCCGACCACTGGAACGGGTAGAAGAGGCCGTGGTCGCCGAGCTCGACCCCGCTGTACAAGGTGTGCTGCGCGCCGGCGGCGAACTGGGTGGCGGGTGCGTCGAGGTCGTGCCACACCCCCCGTTCTCGCAGCGCGGCCAGAGAGGGGAGCCGGTTGTCGGCCAGCATCCGCCGAAGAAGGTTCGCGCTCGCCGCGTCGAACTGGAGGATCGCGAGCACGACTAGCGCGTCCTCTCGGGCGAGGTGAGCGTGACGCTTCGTCCGGTCGCAGCACTGGCCCGCGCGGCGTCGATGACTCGCATGACCCTCGCGCCCTCGGCTGCGGTGGCGAGCTCGGTCGCCGCTCCGGTGGTGACTGCGGAGGCAAACGCATCGAGCTGGCCGGCGAGCGAGGTCACGAGCCTGCTCGGGTGCCGTCGCGGATCGACGCGCGCTCGTACGGCGTCGACAAGCCCACCGAGCCGATGTGAGTCGACCCGCCGTCCTGACGAGTCCCAGACTTCGAGGCGCTCGGAGTACACCCTGTCGGTCGCCGCGCTCACGACGACGTGTGCCCGGTCGAGCCGAAGCTCGACGGTGGCGTGCTCCGGCCCGAGGTCCGCCCGGAGGACCTCGACCACGTCGCTGCCGGCGATCCACGTGGCCCAGTCGACGAGATGGGGCCCGAGATCGAGCAGGGCGTCGTCATGCACATGGTGGGCTCGCCAGCTGCGGCGCCGATAGCTGATGCCGATCGCGACCTCCAGCTCGCCGGTTGGCGGCACGGCGCGGCGTACCCGCGCTGCATCAGGGTCGAACCGACGGTTGAAGCCGACCCAGGGCGCGGGGAAAGCGCGACGAGCTCGGCGGCGGCGTCGGCGTCGAGCGCGGGCGGCTTCTCGACGAGCACGGCAAGCCCGGCGGCGGCGGCGCGCCTTGCATCGGCGACGTGTGCGCTCGCGGGTGTCGCGACAACGACAGCGTCGAGGCCGGCGTCATCGATCATGCGTTGGGCGTCTGGGAACGTCGCGATCCGGTCGATGCCGTGTCGAGACGCCATTGCCGCGAGCTGGGAGCGACGAGTCGCGTCGGGATCGGCGGCCGCGACGAGATGCACTCGTCGACTCAGCGACACCGCCGGGAGGTAGCCCACCTCGGCGAGCCGTCCGCATCCGACGAGGCCGAGGGCGAGCGGGCGATCGGTCACGCGGCGGGCTTCTCAACGGTGCCGAGCGGCACGATCGACGGTGTCGCGGTCATCGACATTGCAGTTCGGTGGGGCCGCGCCAGCAGCGCGACCGCCAGACCAACGGGCACGGCCGCGATCGACACGAGGTGATGGAGTCCGTGAAGCGCGACGCCGGCGATCGCGCGGGGCGGCCCGAGCCGCACAGCGAGCAGCAGATAGAAGCGCCGGTTGAGCCAGACGAGTGCGCTTACCGCGGCGACCAGCAGCGCCGGCCACCACATCACCAGAGCGCCTACTGACGCGGCCGTGGCGACCGCGCTGACGCGATGACGCCAGCCGCAGTTCAACGACCGGGAGACCTGCCGTCGCCGAGCCTGCATTGCAACCCAGGGGATGCCCCGCCGCAGGAAGTCCGTGGTGACCATGGACCCGAGGGTCCACACCTTCAGGTGCGTGCCTTGGATCGTCGGGTCGAGTGTGATGCGACCGCCGCGGGCGTGCAGACGCTGACCGAGGTCGATGTCTTCGACGGAGGGATTGGGGTAGCGAAGTTCGTCGAACCCGCCGACCGCGGCGAAGCTCGTTCGGCGCACGGCGCCGAGTCCGGTCCAGAACGTGTCGGCCGGTCCCGCGCCCGATGCGTGGACCTGATGGTGGAGCAGGTTGCGGAACGCGGACACGGTGCCGTCGTCGTCGGGAGTGTCGTCGTACGCCCCGAACACCGCGGTCAGCCTCGAGTCGCGATCGAACGTGGCCCGGATGCGTGTGAACGCGTCGGGGTGCACCTCGACGTCGGCATCCACGAAGACGAGGACGTTTCCGGTGGCGCGTGAGGCGCCCAGGTTGCGCGCTGCCGACACGGAGAGTGTGGCCGGTGCGTCGATCACGATGACCTCCTCGGGAGGCTGATCCGAAGCGCCAATCGCGGCAAGGCATCGGGGCAACGTCGGTGGCTCGTCCGTCGCAGGCACCACCACCGAGAGCCGGATCACACGCGGGACTGTAGTTCAGCGTGCCTTTCAGAGGCCAGTAAGCACCCTTATCCCCCCGGCCTGGAGAGGGGAGCAGGCAGCACGCTGACCACGCCCTCGACCGTGATGGCCACCTCGTCGCCGGGCTCCCAGCGCGACGACCCCAGTGTCCGGCTGCGCAGCTGCAGCCCGCTCGGCAGCGCGAGCTCCACGAGCACGTCGTGGCCGTAGAACGACCGGCTGAGCACCCGCGCCCGCACGTCGCCGTTGTGCCCGTTGACCTGAGTGTGCCCGTTCACGGCGCGGAGCCGGAGCGCCTCCGGCCGCACGACGACGTCGACGTCGCCGGTGAGCGAGTGATCCGCGGGGAAGCGGCCGAGCTCGCAGTCGACCACGCCGTCCGTTGCGCGGCCTGGGACGATGTCCGCGGCGCCCAAGAACTCTGCGACCCACCGGCTCGCGGGGCGGCTGTACACCTCTTCAGGCGGTCCCGACTGCTCCACCTGACCCTCACGCATCACGACGACCGAGTCGGCGACGGAGAGCGCTTCCTCCTGATCGTGGGTGACGAGCAGCGCACTCGCGCCGGCCTTCCGCAGGATCCCCATGATCTCCTCGCGAAGCGCGACACGAAGGCCAGCGTCGAGCGACGCGAATGGCTCGTCGAGCAGGACGACATCGGGCTCGGGTGCCAGCGCGCGGGCGAGGGCCACTCTTTGGCGCTCGCCCCCGGAGAGCTCATGGGGATACGACCGCGCGCGGTCCGCGAGCCCGACGAGCGCGAGGCACTCCTCGACTCGGCCCGGCGCCGGGTTCCCGAAGCCGACGTTCTTGCCCACGGTGAGGTGGGGGAACAGCGCCCCCTCCTGGAAGACCATGCCCACCCGGCGGCGCTCGGGGTCGACCCATGCGCCGTCCCCCACGACGCGCCGGCCGCCGATGTCGACCGTGCCGGAATCGGGCACCTCGAACCCCGCCACGACCCTGAGCACGGTGGTCTTTCCCGACCCGCTCGGGCCGAGCAACGCGACGACTTCGCCCTCGACGAGGGACACGGAGGCCCCCGCGACCGCCCGGGTCTCCCCGAAGGACTTCTCGATGCCGGTTGCCTCGATCGCCAACCGATCCGTCACCCGGCAAGCATATGACGCTGGCTTGTCAGTCGAGTGTCGGCATGCTGGACTAAACGAGTTCAGGTGACCTAACAAGCGTCACGCCGCCAATCCGAATGCCACCGCCCTCCCCATGGTCCTTCGATTCGCTCAGAAGCTCACCCGCCGTCCCTGGCTCGTCGCGCTCGGCGTCGTGGTGCTCGTCATCACCATGGGCGCGGCGTCGGTGTTCGCGTTCGGCAGCACTGGCGACGCCCTCGTCGTTTACAACGGCCGGTCGCACTACGGGGACGAGCAGGTCTTCAAGGATTTCGAGAACGCGACCGGCATCGACGTGCAGCTCCGCGGCGGGACCGCCCCCGAGCTCTACGAACGGCTCCGCAGTGAGGGCGAGGACACGCCCGCCGACGTCCTCATCACCACCGACCTCGCGAATCTGTGGCGCGCCAAAGAGTCGGGATTGCTCCAACCGGTGTCGACGCCCACTCTCGAGGCGCAGGTTCCGGCCGAGCTTCGCGACTCCGACGAGGAGTGGTGGGCGCTCAGCACGCGCCTGCGCATCCCCGTCGTCTCGACCGAACGCGTTCCCGCCGGCGCGGTCACGAGCTACGCCGACCTCGGAGACCCGACCTTCCACGGTCGCACCTGCCTGCGGACGTCGAACAGCGAATACAACCAATCCCTCGTCGCCGACATGATCGCCAAGCGAGGGCGCGAAGCCACCGCAGCGCTGCTGCGTTCGTGGATGGACAACGATCCGACGATCGTCAACTCGGACGGCGAGCTGCTCGCAGTGATCGCAGCCGGCGATTGCGATCTCGGTCTGAGCAACCACTACTACCTAGGTCGGGCGCTCGCCGAGGATCCCGATTTCCCCGTCGCCCCCGCGTGGCCCGATCAGGACGGCGCCGGCGCACATGCCAACGTGTCGGGCGCAGGCGTCGTTCGGTGGTCGGACTCCAAGGAGGACGCGATCCGCCTCATCGAGTACCTGACCTCACCGCCGGGGCAGGAGCAGATCGTCAAGCAGAGCGAATTCGCCGCGAACCCGAACGTGTTGCCGCCGGAGCACATCCGGCACTGGGCGGACGTCAAGACCGATCCCATCGACGTCGAGAAGGCCGGTCCGCTCCTTGCCGACGCGATCGCGCTCATGCTCGAGGTCGGTTGGAATTGACGGCCGCAACCGCCGACGTCTCGCCTGAGACGAAGTCGGCACGCCGGCGTCGACTGCCGGGATGGGCGGTCGTCGGGGTGCTGATCGCCGTCCTCGTCGCGGGACCGCTGCTTGCCCTCCCGGCGAGCTTCGTCGGCGAAGGCGAGGCGTTCTCACAGATCGCCCGGACGCTGCTGCCGCGCGCGCTCCAGAACAGCCTCCTCCTCGCGACCGGCGTCGGTGGGGGCACGTTGATCGTGGGCGGCGGGCTCGCGTTCCTTGTGTCGTTCTTCGACTTCCCGGGCCGGCGATGGCTCGAGTGGGCCCTCGTGCTCCCGATGGCGATCCCGGCGTACGTGCTCGTGTTCGTGTTGCTCGGCCAGTACGGGCTCGCCAGCCCACTGCAGACGAACATCCTCGGAGACGGCTTGCAGCTGCCGTGGCTGCGCAGCCTGCCCGGGGCGATCCTCGTGCTGACCGGTGTCCTGTACCCCTACGTGTACATCCTCGGCCGGAGCGCGTTCCTCGGACAGTCCCGCCAGACGCTCGAAGTCGCGCGCAGCCTCGGTCGCAGCTACCCGCGGGCCGTCTGGGAAGTCGCTATCCCCGCGGCTCGTCCGGCGTTGGCCGCGGGCGTGGCGCTCACGATCATGGAAGCGCTCGCGGACTTCGGCGCGGTCAACCTGCTCGGCGTCCAGGCGCTCACGAGCGCGATCTACCGGGTGTGGTACGGCGCCTTCGATCGGGACGCCGCGCTGCAGCTGGCGACCGTGCTCTTGGGCCTTGCGCTCGTGATGCTCGCGATCGAGCGCCTGCTGCGGGGTCGGGCGCGCTATCACCAGGCGCTGAGCCGGGGCGACGCGGTCGATCCCCGTGCGGCTGCGGGGGTGGAAGCGCTGGCTCGCGCTCGCGCCGGGCTGCGTGCTCCTCGCCGTGGTGTTCGTGCTCCCCGTCGCCCAGCTCGCGGCGTGGTCGGTGGAGACGATCGTCGATGGCGACGTGTTCCCCGGACTCGTCGACGCCGCCGTCACCACTCTCATGCTGGCGCTGGTCACCGCGTTCATCGCGACAGTCGTCGCGGTCATCGTGGCCTACGGCCAGCGATCGCGGCCGTCGCGCGTGGGAGGGATGTCAGCGAGGGTGTCCACAATCGGCTACGCGGTGCCGGGGACCGTGGTCGCCGTGTGCGTGTACCTGCCCCTCGTCTGGATCGACCGCAAGCTCATCGACGCCGCCGACTCGGCGTTCAACACCACGATCGGCCTGCTCTTCACCGGGTCGGTGATCGGGCTCGTGATCGCCTATCTCGTCCGCTTCCACGCGCTCGCGTACTTCTCGACCGACGCGCGCATGGGTCGCATCGACCCGCACCTCGACGACGCCGCGCGATCGCTGGGCGCAGATCGCACGCGGGTCCTCGCCGATGTGCATCTGCCCCTCCTGTGGCCGGCGATCCTCACCGGCGCGCTTCTGGTGTTCGTCGAGGTGATGAAGGAGCTTCCCGCGACGGCGCTGCTACGGCCGCTCGGCGCCGACACGCTCTCGATCACCGTGTGGGAGGCAACGAAGGACTCGCGGTTCGAGACGGCGGCGCTGCCGGCGCTCCTGATCGTCGCGCTCGGGCTGCTCCCGGTGATCCTGCTCGTGCGGCTCGTGCGTACCAACGGGTGGACCTCCGCGGCCGAGCGGGTGTGAGGTGATGACCGCTGCGCTCTCGGCACCCGCTGACGCGCGCCGGTCATCGCCATGGACGCCCCTCACCGTCGTCGGCACGTGCGTGGGGTTGGCCGTCCTCTCGCTGCTGCTCCCGGTCGCGATGGGCTTCGACCCGTGGACCTGGATCGTGTGGGGCCGCGAAGTGAGCCGGCTCGATCTCGACACGACTGGCGGGGCGTCGTGGAAGCCCCTACCTGTCGTGCTCACCACGGTGCTCGCACCGTTCGGGGAAGCCGCCCCGCTGCTGTGGGCGGTGCTGGCCCGGACCGCCGGACTGCTGCTCCTCGTGGGGGTGTTCCGACTCGCTCGCCGATTCGCGGGTGTCGCGGCGGGCGTGATCGCGACCGGGCTCGTGGTGCTCACCCCGGATCCCGACCCTCGCTTCATTCGCATCCTCCTCGAAGCACACGGCGCCCCGATCGAGGCGGCGCTCGCGATCTGGGCGATCGACCGGCACCTCGAGCGACAGCACGTGACCGCGCTGCTGCTCGGCACCGGTCTCGCGCTCGATGCGGCCGGAGGCGTGGCCATTTCTGGGCCTGTACTCGTTGTGGCTGTGGTGGCGCGAGCCGCGACTGCGAACCGCATCGGTGGTCGCCGTCGCAGTCGTACCCGTGCTCTGGTTCGGGGGCGATTGGTGGGGGTCGGGCGACCCCTGGCACGGCGCCGAGGCCGCGCAGGTCGGCGCCGGGAGCGCGATCGACCGCTTCGAGGATGCGCTCACCCGGGTGTTCGAGGTCGTCGTGCTGCCGGCGTGGATCTTCGCCGGCGCCACGCTCGTCAGTGCGATCCGCCGGCGTGAGCGCACGCTCCTGGCGCTCGGCATCGGAACCCTCGCATGGTGCGGGCTCGTCGTCGTCATGGCCGTTGCGTTCAGCTACGCAGCGCTCAGCCGCTTCCTTCTTCCCGCAGGCGTCCTCGTGTGCGTGCTCGCTGGCGTCGGCGTCGTGCGCACGTTCGCGGCGATCCCGCGCGGTGCTTGGCGCATCGCATTCGTCGTCGTGTCCGTCGTGCTCGCTGGCCCCATGATCGTTGCGCGCGCGGTCGGGATCGGGGATGTCGTCGATCAGCTGCGCAACCGCGGAGAGCTCGCGGTCGACCTCGAAGGCGCAATCGCCGATGCCGGTGGCGTCGACGCGGTGCTCGCGTGCGGCACGGTGTCGATAGACGGCGCGAGCCTGCTGCGGCCCCAGCTGGCCTGGGAGCTCGATGTGCCGATCAAGCGGATTCTGGTCACGGCGGTTCCCCAGACCGAACCGGCGATGGTGTTCGCGATTGCCGGTGGCGCGGACGATCGGGCGATGCATGCAGTGGGGTCGAGCGCTCGATTCGTCGTGCAGTCGGGAACGTGGTCGCTCTATGAGATCGGGTGTCCCGGCTAGACACTGGCGCGATGGACGCCCGTACGTTCCTCGGCTTGCAGCCGAGTCACAACCCGTATCGCTGGCAGCTCCCCGTGTCGCCGGGCATCTCGACGGGCTCGGGATTCCTCTTCGGCGGATCAGGGCTGGGCGCGGCGATCGAGGCCATGGAAGGTACGACGGGCCGGCCCGTGGTCTGGGCGACCGCGGAGTATCTGTCGTACGCGCGGCCCGGCACCGTGATGGACATCGATGTCACCGTCGCCGTCGAGGGCCACCAGATCACGCAGGCCCGCGCGGTGGGCCACGTCGGCAATGTCGAGATCCTGACGGTGAACGCCGCGTTGGGAGTGAGGCCACTCGAGGCTGCCGGCCAGTGGGCCGTCATGCCCGACGATGTTCCTCCGCCGGAGGATTGTGGCCCGCGCCCGTTTCGCCTCCTGGTCGAGGAGTCGATCAACACACGGCTCGACCTGCGCATGGCGAAGGCCCGTGACTTCGCCGACCTCGACGGAACGCCCGGCGACGGTCGCACGGTGATGTGGGCCCGGATGCCCGAGGTGCTCGACATGTCGGGCGCCGCGCTCGCGATCCTCGGCGACTACGTGCCGATGGGAGTCGGGCAGGCGCTCGGGCTGCTCGCGGGCGGCAACAGCCTCGACAACACGCTGCGGGTCGCCAGCCTCGTTCCGACCGACTGGGTCCTGCTCGACATCCGGGTGCACGCAGTGGCGAACGGCTTCGGTCACGGCCTGGTGCATCTCTGGGCTCAGGACGGCACCCTTCTCGGCACGGCCAGTCAGTCGTGCATCCTGCGGTTCTGGAAGGACCGCGAGCCGCCGCCGACGTCGTGACGCCCCTCCGGTACAGCGCCTAGCGTCCCGCGCCATGACACTGCCCAACCGCCCCGGCATGACGGTGCCCTTCGGTGGCCCGCTCCATCAGCAGCGCGCAAAGTTCGAGGAGCTCGCTGACCTCGGTTACACCGACGTGTGGTCCGCGGAGTCCGACGGCGTCGACGCGTTCACGCCGTTGATCCTGGCCTCGCAGTGGGCGCCGTCGTTGCGCCTCGGCACGGCGATCGTGCCGGCGTTCACCCGGGCGCCTGCGGTGATGGCGCAGTCGGTGGCCGCGGCGGCGTCGGCCGCGCCAGGACGATTCGCGTTCGGCATCGGCACGTCCTCCAACGTGATCGTCGAGAGGTGGAACGGCGTGCCGTTCGTCGATCCGTACAAGCGGGTGCGCGACATGGTGCGCTTCCTACGGGTGGCGCTCACCGGTGAGAAGGTCACCGAGAAGTACGACTCTTTCGAGGTGCAGGGCTTCCGCCTCGGCCTGGTGCCGGAGGTGCAGCCGCCGATCCTCGTCGCCGCGTTGCGGGAAGGGATGCTGCGGCTCGCTGGCCGCGAGGGCGACGGCGCCATCATCAACTGGCTGTCGGCCGATGACGTGAAGCAGGTCGTGCCGCACGTTCAGGCTGGGGGAGCGGACAAGGAGATCGTGTGCCGCATCTTCGTCGCGCCGTCGGAGGAGACCGACGCGGTGCGAGCGGCGGCCAAGTTCGCGATCGCGGCGTATCTGAACGTTCCGGTGTACGCGGAGTTCCATCGGTGGCTCGGGCGGGGCGATGTCCTCGCGCCGATGTGGGACGCGTGGAAGGCGGGCGACCGCAAGCAGGCGATCGCGGAGATCCCCGACTCGCTCGTCGACGAGCTCGTCGTGCACGGCTCTCCCGCGCAGTGCCGCGCCCACATTCAGCGCTACTTCGACAACGGCGTGACGACTTCGAGCCTCGCCGTGATGCCCTTCCCCGGCGTCGACCACTGGGAAGCCGTCCGCGCCCTCAGCCCCTCCGCCCCTAGCTGATCCCTCAGCTGATCCCTCAGCCGATTTTCTTGACGCCAGCGGGTGTCAGAGCCCCAGTTGCGCCAAGAGAACGCGTACGGATGGCATCGCGGACGCGTTGTGCACTCGCGGACGACTCGTGACGGATGTGGCGCTTCGTGAAATGTTGCGTGAGCCAGCCGCCAAGCTGGAGAAGCCCATCGCGCTGTCGAGTCAGAGTCGGTCGCGCCGAACTCCAAAATGCGGCTCATCGCCGTCGACCTCGATCGCGATCTTCAGCTCGGGATAGGCGAAGTCGAGGCGGAACCGCCGCGACGCCACGACGACCTCGAGTTGGCGCACCGGTTCAGGAAGCCCTGCGCGACGGATCAGCTGCAGCATCTCCGTCTCGAGATCGCTCTCGGTTGGGGCGACCTTGCCGCGTTGCTCGAGCACCGAGCGAAGCGGCTGCACGCCGCGCCGGCCTTGTCGCCCCACCTCGTCGATGTAGGCCCAGAGTGCGCCAGGGTTGGTGAGGCCACGAAACAGCGCGCGCTCCACTGCCTTCTCGAGACGCTCCGGGCGCACGACCGAACCCAGGTCGAGCAGTGTTCGGCGCACTGAGGTGACCGGGATGCCCTCGACGTAGCGGGCGTCGACGTGCGGATCGTCCACACTGCGGTGCACGCTCGCCGCCGTGTTCCGGTAGTGGCGGTTCGGCGCAACGGTCAGCTCGACGATCTCGCCCGGCCAGAGCCCGAGGCCCAGCAGTATCGCCGCCGTCCGGTGCGATGCCACGCCTTCGGAAGACAGGCACGAGGCGAGCACCCGCTGGTACCAGGTCACGGGGGCGCCTCCGATGCGGAACACGTCGTGGTCGCACTCGATCAGGCGGCCTTGCCCCTCCCGGTACCTCCGCTGGTCGCGGTTGAGGCCCAGATCGAGCGACTGCCGCTCAGTGATGAGGGCATGCTGGAGATTCGCCACCTCGGCGATCCGGCGGTCAATGTCATAGAGTTTCATGCCCTTTAGTGTATTCAGAGGCGTGTGATATTCCGGATCTCTTGGCGCAGACGGGGCTCTGTCACCCGCTGGCGCCAAGAAAACCAGTTACCGACCGGGCCCAGGCGACTCGGTCGGCGACGGAGTCGATCGAGAAGGCGGGGACGGCCATGTCGGTGGCGCCGATCGAGCGGGCGCGGACTGCGAGCGCCTTTGGATCGGGGTCGGGGACGAGGATGTCGTCGAGCACGTGATCAGGCACCAGCTCGACCGCCGACGAGGCCCCGCCGCGCACGAGCGCGGCGCGCACCGAGGCGAAGTGCTCGTCGTCGACGCCCCACGACTTGCGCAGCGCGTTCGACGCGTTGAGCACGCCGTAAGCCGCGATCACACGGGCGCGCTCGCGGCCCTCGGGACCCACGTCGACGAGCGGGGCCCACGTCAGCGGCGCGTCGCCTCCTGACCGCACGACGCCGACGATGCGATCGAGATCGGAGTCGGGGATCGCCCACAGCAAGACGTGGTCCGCGACACGGCCACCCACGCGCAGCACCTTGTTGCCGCGCCCGGCGATCGTGATCGATACCGGGCCGAATGGCACCTCGAGGCTGCGGCCGCTCGCTTCGTCGAGGGGACCGCCGGCGGCCAGCCTTCGCAGCAACGAGACCGTCTCCTCGATGCGCTCGGCGGCGTCGCGGCGGTCGACGCCAGCGGCGCCGCTCACCTCGGAGCCGCCCGCCGCGAGTCCGACCATGGGCCGGTCCCCGAACCGGCCCTGCAGCGTGGCGATGGCTGCGGCCGTGTGGAACGGGTGACGAAGGAACGGGTTCGTGACCATCGGGCCGACCGGGATGCGCTCTGTCGCCTCGAGCGCCGCGCCGACGAGCAGCCAGGTGTCGCGCCACCAGAACGCGTCAGGCAATCCCAACCAGTCCGCGCCCGCTGCTTCGCTCGCCCGCGCGAGCTCGGCGACCTCTTCGAGCGTGGGATTGAGAAGGTGGCACGTGACACCAACCTGATTCATGCCGCAACCTCCGAGCCGAGCACCTTGAACGCTGCCGCCGCGCCGTCGATGGCCCGACTCATGTCTCGCGCCAGCAGGGCGAACCCCACACTCTCCGGCCGGATGCGGCGCGCATGAGCTGCGAGCACGCGGCCGACCTCGACCGGCGTGCCCCGCACGAGCACATGGTCGAGCCGCTCGTCGGTCATCAGGCCCCGCGCGAGCCCGTCCTCACCCGCGGCAAGCGCGACCGAAGCGTCCTGCAACGCCGCGAGGTCGAGTCCCGCCCTCGCGCGCAACCGCTCGGGCCCGTTCAGAAACGCGTGGATCAGCAGAGGGCGGCTGCGCTCGACGTCCTCGTTGTCGAAGCATGCGCTGATGTAGAGCGCGATCGAGATCGGTCGGACTGACCGCGCCCAATCGACGAGCTCGTCGAACAGCGAGGGCGCGACGCCCGCAACGAACACGCCATCGGCGGCTTCTGACGCGAATCGATTGAACCGCTCGCCGCGCGCCCCGATGTACAGCGGCAGGTCGGGGGCAGTGAACGCGTGCGCGGGCGGCTCGTAGCCGTCGGTCGGCTCGCCTCGGCAGACCGCCCGGATCACGCGTACTGCCCGGCGGCACTCCGAGAGCGGTGCGCCCCGCTCGATCCCGAGCGGTGCTAGTGCGACATCACCTCCCGGACCGAGCCCCAAGACCGCGCGGCCCTCCGACAGCTCGTGGACCGTCATCGCGGCGACCGCGGTGATCGCGGGATGGCGGAGATACGGGTTCGTGACTCCGACCGCGAGACGTAGCCGCGTCGTCACCGCCGCTGCTGCCGCGAGCAGCGCAAACGGGTCACGCCCGGGACCTTCGTCGCCGACCCACAGATCGTCGATTCCCGCGGCCTCGCAGTGCGCGGCGTGCGCGACGAACGTCGACGACGCGGTGTCGGGAAACAACCAGATGCCGGTGCGCAGCGACGTCTCGCCGCTCACTTCGGAAGCGCCGACAACGCGTGCGCTTCGGGGATCTCGGTCGTCAAGCCCAACCCGTTCGCGACGCGGTTGATGTAGCAGTAGTACGCCACGATGTTGTTCAGGTCGAGGATGTCGAGGTCATCGAGACCGACATCTCGCAGTGCCTCGACATCCTGCTCGCCAACGTCGATCGGCGTCGCCGTGAGTCGCGCCGCGTACGCAAGGATCGCGTCGAGACGATCACTTCCGGTGCGAACGCGCGCGGCGTCGCGCGTGACCGCGTCGATCGTCTGTCGCTCGACTCCCAGCGTCGGAAGCTTCACGCGCAGACCGGACGCACAGTGCGGCGTGCCGTTCAGCGTCGACGCGACATAGGCGGCGAGCTGGCGCTCCGCGGGCGACAACGACGAAGGACATCCCTCGACGGACCGGTACAGCCGCAATCGCTCCATCACGATGTCGGGGTACAGGCTGCCGAGCATCGTGAACTCGGTCGGCTCGCCGAGCCGCTCGGCCTGCCAGTCGTACGCCTCCTTCAGCAGGCCCGTCGCGTCGTCGGCGCTCACCGTCGTGATCCAAGGCATGCCCTGAGTCTCGCACCGGTACGGTGACGGCATGGCCAGGCCGTTCGTCCCGATGCTGCATCCGCCGGCGACGGATGACGACGAGACGGCGCCCGAGCAGCGCTGGTTCTACGTCCGCGGCGACGACGTGCTCGTGACCGACGGGCAGGCTGAGCTTCCCCTTCGGGGCCGCCACTTCCTCGGCCTCCTCGACGGCCGGCCGTGCTGGGCCGGCGACGTCGAACCGCCGGAGTCGGGCGAGGACGACGGATCGTTTGTGCCTCTGCGCGCCCTGTGGGGTCGTCTCGACGAGGTGGAGTGGACCGTCGCGGGGCGTGCGGTGCAGCTCGTCGAGTGGGATCGCACCCACCGCTTCTGTGGCCGGTGCGGTGACTCCACGATTCCCGCCTCCGGAGAGCGCGCTCGCCGATGCCCGCGGTGCGGCCTGTTGGCGTTCCCCCGGCTCGCACCCGCGATCATCGTGCTCGTCGAGCGGGATGGCGACGACGGCCCCGAGGCACTGCTCGCTCGCGGGCGCCAGTTCCCGATCCCGATGTACAGCTGCCTCGCCGGGTTCGTCGAGCCGGGCGAGACGATGGAGGAGGCGGTGCACCGCGAGGTGCGCGAGGAGGTCGGCGTCACGCTGGCCGACGTTCGTTATGTCGCCAGCCAGCCGTGGCCGTTCCCGCACTCGCTGATGCTCGGCTTCACCGCGCGCTGGAGCGACGGCGACATCGTGATCGACGAGAACGAGATCGCCGACGCCAACTGGTACCGCGCCGACGACCTCCCGATGATTCCGCCGGGTATGAGCATCGCTCGCCGCCTCATCGACGCGTGGGTGGAGAGGGCAACCGCCCGGTGATCGACCGAGATACCGGCGAGGTCGTCGAGCTGCTGCAGGCCCTCATCCGCAACGCGTGCGTGAACCTCGGCACCACCGAGTCGGGCGAGGAGCGTCGGAACGCCGAGACGCTCGCCGCGTACCTCGGGGCCGGCGGCCTCGACGTCGCGAGCTATCACCATGCGGACACGCCCGATCGCCCTTCGCTCGTCGTGCGGATCGCTGGGTCCGATCCGGACGCGCCGTCCATGGCCCTCGTGGGTCACACCGACGTCGTGCCCGTTTCGGAGGAGGGATGGAGCCGGGATCCGTTCGGCGGAGAGCTCATCGAAGGGGAGGTGTGGGGACGAGGCGCGGTCGACATGCTCAACCAGACCGCGTCGATGGCCGTCGCGGTGCGCCGGCTCGCGGAGGCGGGCTTCCGTCCGAAGGGGACGCTCTACTACCTCGCGCTGCCCGACGAGGAGGCAGGCAGCATCTACGGCGCGAAGCACCTCATCGACGAGCACGGCGACGACATTCGGATCGACTACATGCTCACTGAGGTCGGCGGCATCGTGACCGAGGGGGCGACGGGCACGAACGTCGAGGCTGTGACCGGCGAGAAGGGCGGCGCAGTCGTCGACATCACCGTGCGCGGCACCCCGAGCCACGGATCGACGCCGTTCGGATCCGACAACGCGGTGATCAAAGCCGCCGAGATCGTCCGGCGCCTCGCCGAGCACCGGCCCGAGACGCGGATCACTGACTCGTGGCGCCGATGGGTCGACGGCCAGACGTACGAACCCGAGCTCAAGGCGTTGCTCACCGACGCTGACCGCCTCTGGGACGCACTCGGCACGCTTCCCCCCGGCCTGGCCGCTCGCGCACACGCGTGCACGCACACGACCTACCCACCGACCGTGATCCACGGCGGGCAGAAGCGCAACGTGATCCCTGACCGCGTCATCGTGCAGCCCGACATCCGCATCGTCCACGGCGAGACCGTCGACGGAGTGATCGCCGGGCTCCACGAGCTCCTCGCCGACTTCGGCGCGGACGTCGAGATCACGGTCGTGCGTTCGGGCGAGCCGACCGAGTCGCCCATCGGCACTCCGATGTGGGCGGCGATGGAGCGTGCCGCGCAGCGCGCCTATCCGGGAGCGCGGCTCCTCGGGTGCCCACTCACCGGCGCGACCGACGCCCGCTGGTTCCGGAAGGCCGGCGTGCCTTCCTACGGCTTCGGATTGCTGAGCCGGTCGATCACCTCGACGGAGTACTGGTCGCGCTTCCACGGCAACGACGAGCGCGTCGATGTCGAGTCGCTGCGGCTCTCGTCAGAGATGTGGGAGCAGCTCGCCCGCGACTTCTTGAACGGCGAGCGCTGACCCGCCGACTTCCGGTCAGGTAGGTACCTAGCGCTGCCCAGCGCGAAGGCGGTTCACGTGCCGGCGGAGGCCGACCTTGGCCTGCAGGTCCTCGATGACCCGAGCCGTTTTGCTCCAGGGGACCGATCCGAACGTCACGGAGCGGAGATGGAGCCCGAGCAGTCGCTCGTCCCGCCACCAGCCGACGGAGCTCGGCGAACGAGGGTTGTGAACGACGAGCGTCACGTCGGCCGTTCCGCTGACGAGAGCATCGGTGGGAAGGGCGAACTGCCAGACGTATCGACGATCCGGGTCGGCGAAGCTGCGTGTCGAGACGTGCTCTCCGTTTACGAGGAGATCGACCTCGAGTGGATCGTCGGCGCCGACGCAGACCTTGCCGATCGAGAGGGCGAGAGTCGGATCGTCGCATGCACCGTCAAGGGCAACTGCGAGCAACGCGCGGGGACCTTGCGTCCAGGTCCCCCGGTCGTCTGGAAAGGACCAACCGTCTCCGAACCCCTGGTGGTGATCGAGCATGGCTACGCGGACACGCTCCCCCGGCCGCAGCACGAGATGTCCCGATGGTCTGGTGCTCCAGCGGAGGAGGCGTCGTGTGCGGTCGGCGTCCTCCCTCGCTCGGTCGCCGCCGACGGGGCTGTCCTTCACGGTCGCGCTTCGGACGCGCGAGTGAGGCGTTCCGTATGTGCAGTCCAGCTGTGCCAGGACGTAGGCGTCCCAGAGGGTGTTCGTGCTGTTGAGCAAGACGAACCGGCGTGGGTGTGTGCCGGTTCGGATACGCGCTCGCTCAATCTCGACGAGTCGCTCAAAGGCCTCGTAGACCAGGGCGAGACCCTGGCCGAAGCCCACGGGTATCCTCGCCGGCCCGATCTCGAGCTCATCGCCGACGACCGCGATCGGTCGACGCCCAGGTCGATCACGAACATGTCGGCTGCTTGGTCGAGAGTGGCCAGCGACCCCTCGTCCTCGAGCTGAGCAACGACGAACTGCTGCTGACGGCCGAGGTCGGTGACCAGTGCGGTGAGCATCCGCTCGAGGATGGAATTCACGCCGAGGTACGCAATCGTCGTCTTCGGCGGCAAGAGTACGAGCGAATCGGCAACGAACGGGAGGACATGAGCGGAGTCGTACGTCACGTCGGTGCTTGCTTTCACCGCGTCGTAGATCCCCCGCCGGCCCGGGTCGTCACCGATGGCCCGTGCAACCGTCTCTGCCAGCTCTTGCCCCGAGCGACCGAGAGGCACTTCTTCGAGCTCGGTCCCGTTCAGACCCCATGATCCACGCTGCTCGGTCAGTTCCGGCTGGTCGATCGAGAGGAGGAAACGATCGAAGTCGTTCGAAACCACACGCGCCCCGTGGTAGACGGTCGGGAGACGGTTGTGGTTGCAGTGGTAGCCGGCGACGTGGTCGCCGACGCTCTCGATCGCGTCGCGGCGCAGAAACATCCGCCGGCTCAAGTTCGAGTCGACGTGCCACCCGAGGAGCATCTCCTCGTCGTAGCCGTGGATCGCGAAGAAGTCGTCGCGAAGAATCAGCTGGAAATCACCCGGGGCGTCGAAGCGAATCCAGTCGAAACTCAGCGTGGGCTCGTCCAAGCACAGGCGCGGTCCCCAGTGCTTGACCTCCGGCATCGCTCGACGGGGGTCGCTTCGAGGAAGCGTCTCCCACAACCATTCAGGAAGTTCGAATCGAGGAAGTCCGTAGTAGCCGTCAGCGAGATGCTCGCAGATCTCGCTCAGGCTTCGATCTGCGAGCGGCACGAAGATCATGTCCGTGTTCGTCGAAAGCAGCCACCGGTTGGAGGGGTTCGATCGTCGGGCCGCGGCGTTTCTGGCTACCGGCTCGACGACGGAAAGGTGGGTGCGCGACGCGAAGCGCTCCTGGTGAATTGAGGCGGGCACGCGCAGCACCCGAAGCAGGTCGAGGCACGCATCGGTCAGCGTGTCCGCGATCGCCTCGATGAACGTCGGAAGCTCGGCGGGCGTGTTGTAGTCGACGAAGATGATCTCGTCGTCTGCGTCGGTGAGAACTTCCGCGATGCAGTTCAGGCTCAACGCGGCCCGGCGGTGGAGGTTGTAACCGTGGCTGTCGTTGCGACCGTAGAGGAGGACGGAGATCACGGCTGTCTAGCCGCGGGGGAGGTTGCCCCGTCGAGCATCAACCTGACGCATCCAGACGCTGAACTGGGCGAGGCGATTCAACAAGCTCGTCGTAGATCCAGGAGTACGTCTTCTCCATCCCGACTGAGAGAGGCGTGCTCGGCTCCCAGCCCAGCTGTTGCCGAATCCGCGTGTTGTCGGAGTTGCGGCCGCGGACGCCCTTCGGCGCGGCGAGGTTGTAGCGCCGCTTCAATCGCACCCCAGCGATTTCCTCGACGATGTCGACCAGCTGGTTGATCGTCACGAGCTCCGCCGAGCCGAGGTTGATCGGATCGAGGATGTCGCTCTCCATGATCCTTGTCGTTCCGTGCAAGCAGTCGTCGATGTACATGAAGCTCCGGGTTTGCTCGCCGTCGCCCCAGATCTCGATCTCGTGGTCGCCTGTGAGCTTCGCCGCAGCCACCTTCCTGCAGATTGCAGCGGGTGCCTTCTCGCGCCCGCCGTCATAGGTTCCGTGCGGTCCGTAGACGTTGTGGTAGCGGGCGACCCGCGTCTCGATGCCGAAGTCGTCCTGGAAGTTTCGGCACATGCGCTCCGAGAACAGCTTTTCCCAGCCGTAGCCGTCCTCGGGCATCGCCGGGTAGGCGTCCTCCTCGCGCAACGCCGTGACGTCGGCGATCTGCTGGAGATGGATGTTGTAGATGCACGCGGAGGATGAATAGAAATGCCTCTTGACGCCTTCATCGCGAGCGGCCATGAGGAGGTGCGTGTTAACGAGGACCGAGATCATGCACACAGCCCTGTTCGCCTCGATGAAGCCCATCCCGCCCATATCGCAAGCGAGGTTGTAGACGTGGGCAACGTCGCGGACTGCGTCCCGGCACTCATCGAGCGAACGGAGGTCCGAGACGCGGTTGTCGACGTCGGGAAGCACCTGGTACCACTCGTCGATCGGCTTGATGTCGACGGCGCGAAGGGTGGTGAAGCCGTTCTCCTGCAGGTAGCGGACGAGCCAACCCCCAATGAATCCGCCGGCACCGGCCACGAGGATCGGATCAGTCCGCGGGATGCTTCGGTTCATCGTCATCGCTTTCGTGCCGGTCTAGGCAGGAGCCGATTCGTGGAGCGCCCGCCCGAGCCGAACGATCTCGATTGCGCCTTCGTATCGCCCTTCGGCCAAGAGCCGCCAGCAGTCGATCACTACGAGAGGCTCCCCTTCGCGGGCGAGCGAATCGGCTGGGAGGTCGGCGAACTCCGGCCAGGGAGTTGCGATCACGACCACGTCGGACCGTTCGAGCAAATCGCGCGATCGATGCTGATCCCTGGGCGGCCCCATCGAGGACACGGAGGGCGGCTTCCGTCGCAACCGGGTCGTACACAACGACGTCGTGGCCAGCCTCGTGGCCGAGAAGGCGGGCCAGCGCGATGCCGGGGCTCTCGTCGATCACATCGGTGTCGGGCTTGTACGAGAGTCCGAGAATCCCGACGACGCTCCCGTTCTTCAGGCGCGACTGGACGATCCGCGCAAGGCGTTCGGTCTGGGCGACGTTGACCGCGTCGGTCGCCTCCGCGAGCAGCGCCTCGGCGCCGAGATCGCGCGCGAGCACGGCGAACGCCTTGTTGTCGCGTGGGAAGCAGGGCCCGCCGTAGGCGATCGCTCCGCGGAGGTACCTCCCGCCGACTCGGCGATCCAGGCCGATCGCGTCTGTCACCGTCTCGACGTCCGCGTCGGGAAGTCGCTCGCACATGTCGGCGAGGGCGTTCGCGTACGAGATCTTCATAGTGACGTAAGTGTTGACGGCGATCTTGGTCAACTCGGCGTTCACGAGGCTCATCCGCCGGAACGGCGGATCGTTCTCGCATATGCCCGAGTAGAGGCGCTCGACCACATCGCCCGCGCGTGAGTCCGACTCACCGATCAGCACCATGTCCGGCTCGAGCAGGTCTCGGATCACGTTGCCGAGGGCGATGAACTCGGGGCTGTAGCAGAGACCGAGCGTCTCACCGACCCGCCGACCCGAGGAACGCTCGAGGGCGGTCCTGATCTCCGAGTCGCACGAGCCAGGCATCACTGTGCTTGCGACGACCACCACGTGGTAGTCCTCGCGCCCGAGGAGAGCGCCGCCGACCTTCTCGACGGCAGCCAGAACGTACGCGTTCGTGAAAGCGCCGCGGTCGTCCGACGGGGTCGGAACGAGAAGGATCGTCACGTCCGCGTCCGCTACGGCGGAGTGGTCGGTCGTTGCCTCGAGTCGCTCCTTGGAAGCTCGGACGAGTGCCTGAAGTCCCGGCTCCTGGACTGGCGCACGCCCTTCTTGCAGCAATCGCACGGCCTCGGGGTTGACGTCGATCCCGATCACCTCGTTGCCCTTGCTCGCGAACACCGCTGCCAGCGGCGCACCGAGCTTTCCGAGTCCGACGACGGCGATCCTCACAGGGCCTGACTCTAAACGGCTTCCGCGCTGACAAGCAGGTGCCACCCGAATCGACGCTCGAACGCGCGGAAGAGCGGTGCGGGCATCCAGCGGAAGTACGGCTCCTTCACGTAGCGGTATTGGACGTAGTCGCGAATCGCGGTAGGGGAAGACGTGATCGACCGAGAGCTCCTTGACCCGAAAGCCGCTCCGTTCAACGAGCTCGCGGGCTTCGCGCCGTGTATAGGTGTACGTGACGGGGCAGCCGGTCTGTCCCTCGGAGTACATCGCAACAAGCTCGTCGGTTTTCCAGAAGCGCCCGCGTCCTTGCGTGACAGCGATCCAGAGGACCTTCCACGAACGCCGGTGATACACCATCAGCTTCAAGGTCGCGCCCGGTGCGGCGAGCGCACGTATCTCGGCGAGCGCCCGATCGGGCCGGGGCGTGTGATGGACGACGCCGAACGAATAGATCAGATCGAACGGCTCGCCGGAGACGGACGCCGTGAGCTCCTCGGCGTTCGCCTGAATGAACTCGATCCGGTCGGCGACGCCCATGACGTTCGCACGCTGCTCGGCGATGCGGAGCGATTCGTCCGAGAGGTCGACTGCCGTGAGGTGGGCACCCGCCCGAGCGAAGTTGATCGAGTCCGTGCCGATCCCGCAGCCGACCTCGAGGACCCGCTTGCCACGCCACCGCTCGAACTCGGCGAAGCCGGGAATATGCGGCTCGACGAAGTACTTCCGAGCCTCGACCTCGTCGAAGTACTCGCGCGAACCAACCGGCTTCGGCGAGTGTCGAATGTTGCAGGGACGGGCGTTCCAGTAGCGCTGGACGTCGAGGATCGACTTGTGAAGTGGGCCCTGGGTCATTGGATCTGACACCGTCATCTGGACTCGTTGAGTCCAATCGAAGTCAGCGCACGAGGCTAGCCGACTGGTCACCGGGGTCGGCACTTGGTCAGTCCGTCAGGGACCCGCATGACGTACCGTTCTTGCGTATGGCCGATCGCATCAGCGCGCAGCGCCCGTATGGCCGATCGCATCAGCCGCCGCAAAGTCGCCGCGGAGCCTCGGCCTGAGGGTGGGGGCGTGGAGTGCTTCGACACCGGGGCGGCGTTCGAACTCAACGAGGCGCGCCTGAAGCATCTTGCGGCTCTTGATCTTCCTTTGGCCGGGCGAAACGTACTCGAGGTCGGTGCCGGCGTCGGGCGCTTGACCGGCTTCTTCGTGGGAAGAGGCTGCTCCGTCGTCGTCACAGAAGGGCGCGAGGAGAATGTCGCAGAACTCCGTCGCCGACTGCCCGCCGTTGACGCGAGAGTGGCCGATGTCGAGGAGAGTTTGGGGCATCTCGGGCGGTTCGAAGTCGTTTTCTGCTACGGCGTGCTGTACCACCTCGAGAATCCGCTGCGAGCGCTCCGGAACATGGCGGCCGTCTGCGACGACTTTCTGTTGATCGAGACGATGGTGTGCGACTCACGCCTACCAGTCCTCCGACTCGAAGACGAGCCGACGTCGGTGAACCAGGCTCTTCGTGGTCTCGCGCACCGCCCGAGCCCGAGCTACCTAGCCGTGGCGCTCAACCGCATCGGTTTCGACTATGTCTACGCCGCGAGTGACCCGCCAAATCACGCCGACTACCGCTTTTCGTGGCGAGACAACTTGGACACGGCGCGCGACGGCGCGTTGCTCCGTGGTGTGTTCGTTGCGGCGCGGAGCTCCCTCGACCGACCTGGGCTGACCTCTCTTCTGGCTGAGGCATGAGTCCGGGGAAGAGTGGAGTTCGGCGCGGGCGATGCTCAGGTCGTCGCTTCGCGCGTACCCAGCACGCGCCGCACGGGCGTTGACAGATCACCCTTGCGGCCGATCGCGACTCGTTCGAGCCCCAACCAGTCGGCCATTACGCGAAGCTCGCCAGCTAGTGCCTCCGCGACCGCCGCAACATCGACACCGGGTTCCGCGAACGCTGCCCGGCACCAGAAGCGTCTTTGCCTTCCGGTCGGCTTTGACGTCGACTCGGCCGACGATGGTGTCGCCATGGAGAAACGGCAGCACGTAGTACCCGTAGGTCCGCTTCGGCGCCGGTGTGTAGATCTCGATGCGGTAGTGGAAGTCGAACAGCCGCTCGTCGCGGTCGCGGTACCAGACGAGGTTGTCGAACGGGCTGAGCAACGCGGTGGCGTCGACACGCCGGGGCAGCTTCGCATCGCGATGGCGGTACGCCGGCTTGGTCCAGCCCTCGACCTGCACCGCGACCAGCACTCCCTCCTCGACGAGCTCGTCGATCGCCGACCGGCACTTCGGAGTGTTCAGCATGAAGTAGTTCGTGAGGTCGCCGACCGTTCCGACCGCGAGCGCCCGCGCGCTGATCTCCAGGAGCGCCTTGCGGGCGTCTTGCTCGCCCGGTGTCGGCGCGGCGAGCACGTCGGCAGGGATCGCCCGCTCGGGCACGTCGTACACCCGCTCGAAGCTCGCCCGGCGATTGGCCGTGACCTGGCCCGTCCAGAACAGGTACTCGAGCGTCTGCTTGCCCTTGCTGTAGCCCCACCACGGCCCCGTCTTCTTGCCGGGATCGGTGAGCTCCCCGGCCGCGAGCGGGCCCCGCCCACGGACTTCCTCGAGCACCGCGTCGATGTAGCCCGGGTGCTTCTTCTCGAGCTCGTTGAGCCACCGCGACTGCCGATCGTGGCGGCGCTGCGCCATCTTCCAGCGATGCAACGGGTGCTGCTCCACCGGGAGGAGCGACGCCTGGTGCCCCCAGTACTCGAAGAGGTGATGCGTGGCCCACGCGAGTGCGTCGAGCTCGGCGAGGGGATAGGGGCCGAGCCGGGAGAAGAACGGCATGTAGTGCGAGCGGACTGCGACGTTCACCGAGTCGAGCTGGACGACTTGGAGCCGATCGACGACCTTCTGCAGCTGCCGGCGGCCCACCTTGCCCGAGGGTCGCTTCTCGGTGAACCCTTGCGCAGCGAGTGCGATGCGGCGCGCCTCACCGATCGACAGCTGATCCATGAAGCGAGGACCCTACGTGATCGGAAGAAACGTCCCGTCCGCGTCGCGGCGAACGTCCCGCACGTCGCGCACCGCCGCCGTCTCGATCGGTCCGTACACGTGCGGGAAGATGTGCGCGGGATCCTCGTACTTCACCTCGGACGCGAGCGCGCCGACTTCGAGCACCAGCACGACGTAGGGCCGCGGGTCCTCGCGGTAGTAGCGGTTCGCGGTGTCGATCACCTCGCGCTCGCCGTCGGTGCAGTGCACGAAGCCGTCGGCCGCGAACGCTTCGGGCACATAGACGTCACGGGAGCGCTGTGCGTCCCACACTTCGCGCGCCACGAGATGAAACGTGACCACGAGCGCTACTCGGCCAAACCCACCGGCGCGCCGTCGATGATCTGGTCGAGGTACTCGGACAGCCCGTACCCCACGCGCCCGTCATCGAGCGTCCACTCGGTCATGCCCTCGCTGATCCGAGTGACGAGCATGTTGCCGTCGGGATCGGGACGGCGGTTGCGCAGCGGGATGAGGTTCATCACCTTTCCCTTGATCCGCCACTCCTTCTTTGAACGCGACGATCGCAGCACCGCAGTGATCTCCTCGTGGTACTGGTCTTCGCCCTCGTAGGTCGTCGAGAGCTCGAGCCCGTCGCAGTAGTGCATCTGGCCGTCCTCCCAGACGAAGCCGCCCCGGGTGCCTTCGGCGTCGCGGCGGGCAACCCGGCTGCCCATGAACCCGAAGTCCTTGCCCACGTTGGCCGTCAGCCAGCGGTAGTACCACGGCGCCTGCCAGAAGCGCGGCCCCCATGAGTGGTCACGCAGGCCGAACCCGATGACCAACCACTCGCGTTCGCCGACGCGGATGCGTCCCGAGCCGGCGACGAGCTGTTCGTAGTGCCCGCGCGCGAACTCCTCGCCTGGCGTTTCGTGCGGCTCGTCGGGCTCGCCACCGAACATCGACGCGCGGCCGTGACCGGTGAAAGTGATGTCGATCGACGCCTCGGCGTACGGGTTCTCGGTGAACGCCTTCTTCGGATCGGCCATCTCGAGCGGATCGTCGAGCAACACCACCTTGCCCTCGTAGGCGACACGGAGCTCTTCGAACGGCGTGATCATCGTCCAGCGCATGCCGCCGGCATCGAACGCGTCGTTGTTCGAGATCTCCGCGCGCTTGAACAGGAACCCCACCTGTCCGTCGGGCAGATACAGGCAGATCGTCATCTCCGCATAGCCCTCGTTCGCGCGGTTGCCGATGCGGAAGAAGCCCCCGATCTTGTTGTCGGGATCGAAGATGTTCACGTACATGCTCTCGTTGAAGTTGGGCTCGGGGCCCAGCTCGTGCATGTACTCATCTGACGGTTCGAGTCGCACACCCATGGGCGCGGACCTTAGGTCACCCTTGCTGGTCGCCGCCCACCCGCGCCTGCAACCTGCGCATGCCATTGAGCCAGCGGTCGTAGTCGTCGGTCTTGCGCCGCCAGTACGTGAGGACTTCGGGATGGGGGAGCACGAGGAACTGCTCCGCTGCGATCGCGGCGACGACCGCCTCGGCCACGTCCTCAGGTTCGAGCACCGCGCCGCCCGCGCGTACGGCCGCCGCGCCCGCGGCGCGGATGTCGCCCGTGAACATGCCCGTGCGTACCCCTTGGGGGCACAGGCACGACACACGCACGCCTTGATCGCCATAGGTCACCGCGAGCCATTCCGCGAACGCGACCGCGGCGTGTTTTGTCACGGCGTACGGAGCCGAGCCGATCTGCGTGAGCAACCCCGCGGCGCTCGCGGTGGCGAGGAAGTACCCCTCGCCCCGCGCCAACCAACCCGGCAGAAGCGCACGCGCGGCGTACACGTGAGCCATCGTGTTGATCTTCCAGATCCGCTCCCAAGCGTCGTCGGGCGTCTCCGGCCCGGCTCCCAACCCGATGCCGGCGTTGGCACAGAACAGATCGATCGGCCCGTAGGTGGCCTCGGCCCGCTCGACGAGGCCGATCACCTCGGCCTCGATCGCGACGTTCGTCGGCACGGCGATCGCGACGCCGCCCGCTCCCGCGATCTCGGCGGCGACGGCTGCGGCACCGTCAGCATTGACGTCGGCGACGACGACACCGGCCGCGCCCTCCTCGCCGAAGCGCCGCGCGAGGCCCCGGCCGATCCCACTCGCGCCCCCCGTTACCACCACGACCTTGCCCTCGAGCTGCATGGCGGGGACTGTACGAGCGTCAGCCCAGGGACGTCAGGCTGTTGCGGCGGCCTCCATCGTCGCCAGGGTGACTGCCATCCGGTCCTTGCCCCACGGCAGCGGCATGAGCACGGGCACCTCGACTCCGCCGTCGAGGTAGGCCCGCACGGTGTCGCGCACCGTGCCGGCGTCACCCATGACGTCGATTCCGTCGACCATGCGATCCGAGACGGCGGCGACGGCGCCCTCTCGATCTCCCGCCGCGTGGCGCTCCCGGATGTCGGCGACCTCGTCGCCGAAGCCGGCGCGAGTGAAGCTCTGCGCATAAGCGTCGACGACGGCATAGGAGAACAGATCGCGCCGCGCCGCCTCGATGCCGTCGGCGCGGTCGGCGACGAGGCCCGCGTGGACATAGGCATAGATCGTCGCGGCGCCACCCTCGCGGACGCGCTCGACGGACCACGGCACGTGGCTCGCGGGGATGTAGTTGAGGAGGACGCCATCAGCGAGCTCGCCCGCGAGCCGGAGCATGCCCGCATTGAGGGCCCCGACGATGATCTTGGGTCGCCGCTCGCCGAGTCGCACGCCGAGTCGAAACCGGTTGACCTCGTAGAAGTCGCCCTTGAACGACACTGTCTCGCCGGCGAGGCACTCCTTCAGCAGGGTGACGTACTCGCGTACCTGGGCAAGCGGCCGCTTCTCGTACTTCGCGCCGTGCCACCGGCCCGCCACCACCGGTGACGAGATGCCGACGCCCACGAGGATCTCGCGGTCGGGATGGAGGGCCTGCAGCGTGGCCGCCGCCATGGCCACAAGCGGTGGGGTCCGGAGCTGCAGGGCGAGCACGCCGGTGCCGAGATCGAGGGACGGCGCGGCGGCTCCGGCCGCTCCGAGCAGGGAGAACGCCTCGGTGCCGTTGGCCTCGGCCACCCAGAACGACCGGTAGCCAAGCTCTTCCGCCGCCCGGGCAACCTCGACGCCTCCGGTCACGCCGAGCGCTGCGAGGCTCGCGTAGGTCACGCCGATCGAGGGGTGGGGTGCCATCCGCGGGACGCTATCGGTCCGAAGTGTTCCGGTCCGGTGACGGAAATCTCCGAAGGCTTGAAACCGTCGCGTCACACTCGACCGGTACGGTGTCAGTACGGATCGGGAATGCCGAGCCGGACCGGACGGTTGGGAGGGTTCGATGACGCAGACCCACGACAGTGAGCAGATCGACGAGGCCCTGGCCATCATCGATCGCGGTCTGCGTGAGATGGTCGCCCGTGAGCTCGTCTCCACCGCCGAAGTCGCGGACCTCCTGCTCGACGTGCGCAGCCTCCTGACGAGCTCGAGCGAGCCCGTCGGCGCCTCCGTGAACTAGTTCGTCAACTAGTCAGATCTTCTTCGCCGGCTTCGCTTTCCCTGACTTCTGCGCGCCGTCGGGCTTCTTCGGCTTCGGCGGTCTTCGCGGTCGTCCGGAGCGGACGTCCCCGCTTCACCAGGTCTTCGAAGGACTCGACCATCAGGTTGCGCAGCATCCCCGGATACGCGACGGCCGCCGCGTCGATGTTCAGCCCCATGTCGAGGCTTCCCGCGTAGGAGAGCAGGGTGAGGTTGAACGCGGTGCCGCCGGTGGGTCCGAGCGGGTAGTTCGCCTCCACCCTCGACCCGGCGAGGTACAGGTGGACCGGTGAGCCCCGAACGTTTGATGTTCCGAAGTCGACGGTCTCGGTCTGCTGGCGGGCGATCCGCACGAGCAGCGAGGTGGGCAGCGCGGCAGTGACGCCGGCGAGCGCGTTCAGGCTGGCCTGACCGGACTCGGAACGGGCCGTGTCGGTGGCTTCCTGGATGCGCTTGAAGCGCTCCTCGATGCTCATCTCGCCGGCCGGTACGAGCATGCGGGCCAGGGTGAACGCGTTGGCCTCGGTGGTGGCTCGCGTCCGGGTGCTGATCGCCATCGACGCACGCAGCTCTTCGATCGGTGCTCCCTGCGCGACGTGATAACGCCCCGCCGCCTCGGTGGCGGCCGTGATGAACGCCGTGTTGATCGAGCCGCCGAGATCCTTGGCCGCGGTCTTCACGTCGTCGAAGGGAACCTGCAACGTCTCGAGCCGTCGTGAGAGCGACCGTTGCGTCCACAGCGGTGAGAGCGCTCGCTTCGTGTCAGACAGCTGGCGCACGATCGCTCGCAACGACGTCGCGGCGGCGGCGCTCACCTCGGGGATGCGGCGCGGGTCGGCGAGCAGGTCGCCCCACTCGCGTGCCAGTCCCATCGGAACGCGAAGCGTGCTGGTCATCACATCGCGCGCGACTTCAGTGGGACTTGCTGTCGGCGGTGCGGCGGTGGCTTCGACCTCGGGTGGCAGGGGCTTCTCGGGAGCGTCGCGTTCGAAGTCGAGGAACTGCAGCGAGAGTCGCACTCCGCCCTCGCCGTCCATGAGCGTGTGGTGAAAGCGCATGAGCAGCGCGGCACGACCGCCCGTGACTCCTTCGATGATGACCATCTGCCACAACGGGCGCGTGCGGTCGAACGGGTCAGCCGTGAGCAGCGTGGCGAGGTCGTAGAGCTGGCGCTCGTCACCCGGAGGCGCGAGCGCGAGCCGTCGCAGGTGATAGCTGAGATCGAAGTCGTGATCGTCGACCCACACCGGCGGCTGCAGCCCGAGCGCCGGCTTCACCCGTTGGCGCAAACGCGGGCACGACGCGCGTCGCGCGGATCATCCGCTGCGCGAGCCGCTCCATGTCCGGCGCGGTATCGAGGACGGTCAGGTTGGCGACCGTGGAGGACAGGTACGGGTCCTTCTCGAGCCGCCACATCAGGCTCTCGGCGTCGGACATCCGAGGGCTCATCTCGACGCGAGATTCGGCCATGGGGCGAAGGCTAGGTCGCGACGGGTCGCCGTGCGCCAGCCTGCCTTGCGGCGGCCGTCAGGGACGGATCGAGATCAGCGCGGGATCGAGGTGTGCTTGAACTCGTTGAGGTTCGCCCACTCGGTCAGGTCGAGGACGCGGTCGACGGTGGCCTTCGCGAACTCCTGATCCCCTTGGGGCCGGTCCATCAGCCGGACGAACACCGATTGGTCTGCGGCGATGAACGTGGGCACGCCCCAGACCCGGTGATCGTTCGCGGCGGCCTCGTGCTCCTTGCGGATGGTGTCGAGGACGCCTCCCGCGGCGATCTCCTCGAACACGGCGTCGGCGTCCACGCCATTGGTCTTCAGCACGTCGTGGATCACCTCGGGCTCACGGAGGTGTCGGCCCTCGTCGTGGCGGGCCCCGAACAGCGCGATGTGGGTCGCGAAGAACTGGTCGGGATAGCAGATCGCGGACGACGACGCCCGCTTGCAGGGCGAACAGGCCGGTGTCCTTCGCGGGCTCGTCCCACACGTCGGGGTCGCCCTCGGCGACGTGGACCTGGCCCAGCGAGAACGGCAGGAACCGAACATCCCAGTCGGCGCCTCCCCGCAACCCCTCGATCACGTGCTCATGGGCGGTGCGGGCGAACGGGCAGCGATAGTCGAAGGTGACAGCGAAGGCGCGCGAGGGCATGTGGTCGCCAACCCCTCGCCCGCCGAGAAGATTCCGGGCCCGACGATGACCGGTCAACGCGACGCCCCCATCCGCCGCCACACCCGGGTGGCAACGGCGCCGAGGGCGAGACCGATCGCAGCGCCCGCAACGACGTCCGAAGCATGGTGGACCTTTACGTACACGCGGCTCGTCGCCACCACGCCCGCAAGCCCGAACCAAAACGGCGCTTCCTGCGGCCGGCCTTCGGAGAGCATCACGGCGGCGAGGAAGGCCGACGAGGCGTGGCCACTCGGGAAGCTGCTGGTGAGCGGCCGGCGCAACCCGTGTGGGCGCTCGCCTTCGTGCACCGGGCGGACCCGGCTAAAGAGCGACTTCACTCCGAGGTTCACGACCGCCGACTCGACGCCGAGTGTGAGGGAGAGACGGACCGCGTCGGCGGGGTCGGCACCCGGGACGGCCGCGCGAGCGAGGCCGCAAATGTGCCAGAGAAGGCTGTGATCGGCGAGCGCGGATGCGAGATAGAAGACCTTGTCCGCCGCGGGGTTGCCCCGGATCCGGTCGAGCCATGCGTCGGCGGCCGCGTCGAAGCGGGCGACAGTCGGACCGAAGGGCTCGTCGGCGACGTCGTCGGCTGGCTGCACGCCTCTACAAGAGCACGGGTTCGGGTACGCGGGTGGCGCCGACGAGGCTCGGGTCGCCTCCGAACGCCGGGCAGTACGCCTTGAACCCGCAGTAGTCGCACAACGGCCCGCGGTTCGGCCGGAAGCTCTCGTTGGCGCACGCTTTCTCGACCGCGGTCCAAATGGCCCCGACTTTCTTGTCGAGGAACGCCATCTTCTGGTCGGACGGGATGGCCACGATCGCGAGCGGCTCCGCGAGGTAGAGCAGCTGCACACGCGCAGGCCGTCGCCCGAGCACCCGCTCGCAGAGCAGCGCGTAGAAGTTGACGCCTGAGAGCCGCCCCTGTTCATGGGTGACGCGAGGTGACTTGCCGGTCTTGTAGTCGGTGACCACGAGCTCGCCGTCGGCGTCGAGATCGAGACGGTCGATGACGCCCCGCATCACCGTGCCGCCTACCTCGGCCTCGAGCCGCAGCTCGAGCCCGATCGGGTGCACCGCAGTCGGATCCTCGAGGCGGAAGTACTGACGGACCAGGGCCTCGGCGTCGTCGATGAACGCTTGCTGCTGCTCGTCGTCGAGGCCGAGCCCGGTGAAGTCGGGATCGCTGGCCATCTCGGTGACGGCGCAATCGAGGGCGGTGAGCGCCGTTTCGAGGGTGCGACGGGCGGGGGGCTCCTCGAAGAGGAGCTCGAGCGCGCGGTGCACCAAGGTGCCCTTCGTCGCCCATGGTGAGGGCGGCTCGGGGAGGCGGTCGATCGCGCTGAACCGGAACGCCAGTGCGCACGATTTGAACGATTCGACCTTCGATGGCGAGAGGCCATAGGGCACCGGGAGGGCCATGAGGCGACTGTACCGGGGGGGTGGGAGGTTCTCGGGGAGGCTCGGCGAGGCGCGGGCTAGCGTCCCGCTCCGTGCCGCCGACGGACCGGCCGACGGACCTCGCGGCCCTCCTGAAGGCCAACCAAGCCTTCTACGACGCCTTCGAGGCGCGCGACATCGACGCGATGTCCGATCTCTGGGAGCACAGCGACCGCGTCGTGTGCACCCACCCCGCCTATCCGATGCTCAGAGGATGGGGTGCGATCGCGGGGTCGTGGTACGAGCTCTTCGGTGGGAGCGAATGGCTGCAATTCATCGTGACGAACGCACACGCCGAGATCGCCGGTGACATCGGCTGGGTGGTCTGCGACGAGAACATCCTCGGCAGCGCCACGAGCGGCACGGTCGCGGCGCTCAACCTCTTCGCCCGCGAGGGCGATGACTGGCGGATGATCGCCCACCACGGCAGCGTGGTCAACTGACGCCCCTGTTCGCGTTCTCAGGCCGATAGCGGGCCATTCGTGGCCCGCTCGATGCCGAGGTTCGCCGTCTCCCGCCGGTCTCCCACCCCCATGTGAGGATCGGCTCCCATGGCGGACAAGGCGGATTGGTATCTCGCACCACAGCTGGGGCTGATCACGCTCGAGCAGACGCTCGAAGCGGGGATGAGCGAGCGCACGCGAAAGCGCCGGTGTGCGTCGGGCGAGTGGGTGCGTGTCCACCGACGCGTCTACCGATCGGCGGCGTTCCCGCAGACTCACGAGCAACGCTTGCTCGCGGCCGCGTTGTGCGCGGGTCCCGGCGCAGCGGTGTCGCACTACGCGGCTGCATCGGTGTGGGGGATCGACCGCTTCATGTCCCCGGTGATCGAGGTCTCGATCGCGGACGACCGGAAAGTCGTGATCGACGGGGCGCAGCTGCATCGCATCCCCGATCTTGTCCCTGAGCACATCACGACGATCGGCCCTATCCCGGTGACCACGCGGCTGCGCACACTCGTCGACCTCGGCGCGGTGGCGCGCGACCGTTTCTCGTCTCTCGAGCACTCGAGCAGTGGGTCCGAGAGCGCCATGTGACCATCTCGCAGGTGCGCGCGACCCTCGACGAGGTCGCTCGCCGTGGGCGCCGGGCGCGGGCGTGTTGAGGAACGTGCTCGACACGCGAGCCCTCCAGCTCGACGCGAGCGACTCCGAGCCGGAAGTCGTGCTCGCCGAGGCGCTCCAAGCGTTCGGTGCTCCGCCGCCCGTGTACCACCACCTCATCGAAGTCGGCCACGAGAAGTTCGAAATCGACTTCGCCTATCCGGAAGCGATGCTCCTCATAGAGGTCGACGGTTTCGCACCTCACACCACTCCCGAGGCGTTCGAGGAAGACCGCCGTCGCCAGAACTTGCTCGTCGACAAGGGCTACATGGTCCGGCGCTACACGCGGAACCGAGTGATCCATCGGGCCGACGCCGTCGCGGCCGAGATCGACTACTGGCGACGCGTGCGAACAGCAGCCGCCTCGTGAACCTCGGGAAGAATCGCGTCACCAGTGACGCGTTATCTACCTGAGAACGCGACGTGGTGGTGGGGGGGTTACTTGGGTTCGCGAGGGAGGCCGAGCAGTCGCTCGCCGATGATGTTGCGCTGCACCTGGCTGGTGCCGCCGGCGATGCGGCCGCCCGGCGCGGCGAGCATGCCGGCGGCGTCGGGTCCTTCGAGCATCGCACCGGCCCCGGCGAGGTCGCCCCGCAGCATCGTCGCTTCGAACATCAGCTCGGTGATGCCGAGCTTCATCAGTGAGCCGGCGGTGCTCGCGATCGGCCCCTGACGCAGCGCCATCGCCCTGAACGCGTTGCCCCGCGCGAGCAGATCCGCCAGCCGGTCCTGCTCGACCATGCCGAGATCGTCACCGCCCATCGCCGCGATCTGCTCGAGCCGGCGCTCGAGCCCGATGATCGACGCGCCGATGTGGCCGCGCTCGCTCGTGAGGGTCGCCATGCCGACCATCCAGCCTTCGTTCGGCGGCCCGATGAGCGCGTCGATCGGCATCTCGACATCGGTGAAGAACACCTCGTCGAACTCGGCCTCGCCCGTCATCTGCCGGAGCGGTCGCACCTCGATGCCGGGAAGGCTCATGTCCATCAGGAAGAACGAGATGCCCTTGTGCTTCGGCGCGTCGGGGTCCGTGCGAGCCATCAGGATTCCCCAGCCGGAGTAGCGGCCTCCGCTGCACCAGACCTTCTGTCCGTTGACGATCCACCGTTCGCCGTCGCGCTCGGCCCGTGTCGTCAGACCGCCGAGGTCGCTCCCCGCGCCCGGCTCGGAGAACAGCTGGCACCACACCTGTTCGGCGGCGAGCGTCGCTCTCAGGTGGGCGCTCTTCTGCTCGTCGGTGCCGAACTTCTGGATCACCGTGCCGGCGAGCACGATCCCGACCATGTTGATGAACGCGGGCACTCCCAGCCGAGCGCACTCTTCGATCCAGTCGCGTTGTGGTCCGGGGTCAGCCCTCGCCCGCCGTGCTCCCGTGGGCCAGTGGATGCCGGCCCAACCTTCCGAGAACAGCCGCTGCTGCCACGCGATCCCCGTGATCGACGAGGTCGGGAGGAAGGATCGCGCCGTAGTCGCGGGCGCAAGGCGGCCCGGTTCTCGGCGAGCCAGGAGCGCGCGTCGATCGGAACTCTTCGAGGTCGATCACGCGCTCATCCTGCCGGGTTCGCGGTGACGATCAAGTTCCGCAGCTCCCGGACAGCGACCGAGAGCGCCGTGAGGTCGTAGACCCCCGCGGCTCTGATGCCGGCGAGCGACGGACTGAAACCGGTCGACCTGCGCCTGATTTCGACGCGATCCATACGTCGACGAGCGCATACGCCTCGTCGCCGGCGCTCCGCATGCGCAGGACCTCGGCGGTGAGCTCGCGCTGCTCGAGCTGAAGGTCGTCGCGGAGCGCGGCCCGGGCGAGCGTCTGCCACTCGTTGTCTCGCGGGAGGTCGAGCACTCGATCGCGGATCCAGTCGACGCCGAGCCGATCGGCGAGCGCGAAGAACACCGCCGCGGCTCGGTCACCGAGACCCCGCGCGCCCGCGCGACCTCGATGATGTCGATCGCCGGAGAACTGGGCGCCGAGCGCCGCGGCTGCGCTGGGCCATCTCGCGATCCCACGCCTGCCGCCTCGTAGGCGGCGGCGGTTCCTCCAGCTGGTCGCGGTCGATGCCGAACAGCACGTTGCGGGATGGCCGCGGAGAGCTCGCGTGCCGCCATCGCGGAACGCGGCCACCGTCGCGGTGATGTCGAGGGGTGGTCGCCGGTGGCGCAGCAGCCACAGCGCGCCCCGTTCCACCATCCGCCGCAGCGCCAGCAGCATGCGGAGCTGGACGTCCGGCGAGCGACGACGCCGTCGAGCGCCTCGATCTGGCGCCCACAGGGCCGCATCGAGAAGATCGCCCGCGCCGCGATGTGGGCCCGGGTGCTGTCGACGACGGTGGCCCCCGTCTCCTCGGTCATGCGGAAGTCGTAGGAGATGCCGGCCTTGTTGACGGTGCCGTTCACGATCCGCATGGCGACGATCTCGCGCCGCAGTCGATGACGATCCATCTCGTTGCGGAAGCGCTCGCGGAGAAGGCTCGGGAAGTAGGTGGCGATCTCGTCGGCGACGAAAGGATCGTCGGGCAGGCTCGGACGCGAGGACCTCGCGGACGTTCGTGGTCTTCGTGTACGCGAGAAGCACCGCGAACTCGGGAGAGGTGAGACCGACACCGGCCGATTGACGCTCGGACAGCTGACGATCTGTCGGCAGGCACTCGAGGATGCGGTCGATGAGGTCCTCGTGCTCGAGTGACCGGATGTAGCGCGCGTGCACGTCGACCATCGACTCCGCCTGGGCACGGGCGTTGGCGAGCGCCGCGGTTCTGCTCGTAGTTGTTGCGGAGCACCAGGGCGAGCGACCTCGTCCTCCATCTCGGCGAGGATGACGTTGCGCTGCTTCTGTGTCAGGTCGCCCGCCGCGACGACGCCGTCGAGCAGGATCTTGATGTTCACCTCGTGGTCGGAGCAGTCGACGCCGGCTGAGTTGTCGATCGCGTCGGTGTTGATCAGACCGCCGGCGAGTGCGTACTCGATGCGGCCTCGCTGCGTGCAGCCGAGATTTCCGCCTTCCACCACGGCGCGGCAGCGCAGGTCGACGCCGTCGACGCGAAGCGGGTCGTTCGCGCGGTCGCCGACGTCGGCGTGCGACTCGGTGGACGCCTTCACGTAGGTGCCGACACCGCCGTTGAACAGACAGGTCGACCGGCGCCTTCAACAGGGCCGAGATGACCTCGCTCGGAGTCAGCGTCTCGGCCTCGACGCAGAGCAGCGCGCGGGCTTCCGGCGAGAGCGCGATCGGACTTGGCGCTTCTCGGCCACACCCCGCCGCCTTCCGAGATGAGCGAGCGGTCGTAGTCGTCCCACGACGATCGCGGCAGCTCGAAGAGCCGCTTGCGCTCGGCGTAGCGAGGCCTCTGGATCGGGCTGCGGGTCGAGGAACACGTGCCGGTGGTCGAATGCGCCGACGAGCTGCATCGACCGGGAGAGCAGCATCCCGTTCCCGAACACGTCGCCCGACATGTCGCCAATGCCCGGCGACCGTGAAGCGGTCCGTGTCCGGATCGAGCCCGAGGTGGAGGAAGTGGCGCCGCACCGACTCCCATGCCCCGCGGGCGGTGATCGCCATCTTCTTGTGGTCGTATCCGGCCGAGCCCCCGGACGCGAACGCGTCGCCGAGCCAGAAGCCGTACTCGGCTGCGATCGAGTTCGCGAGGTCGGAGAACGTCGCGGTGCCCTTGTCCGCGGCGACGACGAGATAGGGATCGTCGCCGTCGTAGCGCACGACCCGCGGCGGCGGCGCGACCGTGTCGCCGACGATGTTGTCGGTCACGTCGAGCATCCCCCGAATGAGGATCTGGTAGCAGGCGACGACCTCGGCCTGCAGCAGCTCGCGGTCGGGCGTCGCCGGAGGACGCTTCACGACGAAGCCGCCCTTCGCTCCCACGGGCACGATCACGGCGTTCTTGACCATCTGCGCCTTCATCAGCCCGAGGACCTCGGTGCGGAAGTCCTCCCTGCGATCCGACCACCGGATGCCCCCACGCGCGATCGGCCCGCCCCGCAGGTGCACGCCCTCGCACCGCGGCGAGTACACCCACACCTCGAAGAGCGGGACGCGGCAACGGGAGGTCGGGAACCCGTGCGGGATCGAGCTTGAACGACGCGTACTTCGTCGGTCCTGGTACCAGTTGCGTCCGCAGTCGTCGCCTGCACGAGGTGAAGGAAGCGTCGAGAGGATGCGGTCCTCGTCGAGGCTCGCGACATCGGACAACGCCACCGAGATCTCGTCGGCCAAGCGGCGTTGGGCCTCTTCAGCGTCGTCGGAGCGGTCAGGGTCGAACCGGCTCTCGAACAGCTCGACCAACATCGCGGCGATGCGCGGGGTTCCGCGACAGCGTGTCTTCGATGTAGCTCTGGCCGAACGTCGAGCCGATCTGCCGCATGTACTTCGCGTACGCGCGGAGCATCGCGACCTGGCGGCTCGACAGCCCGCCTTTCAGCACGAGCCGGTTGAAGCCGTCGCTCTCGGCTTCGCCGCGCCACAACCGCCCGAACGCGTCGCAGAACCGGCTGCGGGCTGTGTCACCCTCGAGCTCGGCGAGATCGTCGCTGCTCAACCCGATGTCGTAGATCCAGACGTCGGGTCCATCGTGCGGATGCACGTCGTAGGGACGTTCGTCGATCACGCGCACACCGAGGTGCTCGAGGAGCGGCAACACGTCCGAGAGCGCCATCGGCTCGCCGACGCGGAACAGCTTCAGCCGCACCGACCCCCGGGGCGCCTCGACGGGACGGGTGAGCGCCAGGGCGAGGTCAGATCCCGCCGGTCCGATGAGCGTCTCGACGCGCTGGATGTCGCCGACCGCGCTGCGGGGGTCGACGTCCTCCCGGTATGCAGCAGGGAACGCGTCGCCGTAGCGGCGGAGCAGCTCGACCCCGCGCTCCTCGCCGTTGTGCTCGATGAGCTCCTCGGACAGGTCGTCGGTCCACGACCGCACGATGTCGGCCAACCGCAGCTCGACCTCCGCGACGTCGACTTCGCCGTTCGTCGCGGTCGGTTCCACGTACACGATGACGTGCAGCCGAGCGAGCACCGACTCGGAGATCCGCGTGGTGCTCTCGACGCTCGACCCGTCGAAGGCGGAGAGCAGGATCGCCTGCACGCGATGCTCGACCTCGGTCGTCAGCCGCTCGCGGGGCACGAAGACGAGGCAGGAGAAGAACCGACCGAAGACATCGCGGCGGACGAACAGACGGACCCGCCGCCGCTCCTGAAGGTGGAGGATGCCCATCGCGGTCTCGTAGAGGTCCTCGACGTCCGCTTGGAAGAGCTCGTCCCTGGGATAGGCGTCGAGGATCGCTTGGAGGTCCTTGCCGGAGTGTGATCCGCGTGGGAAGCCGGCGCGTTCGAGGACCGTCTCGACCTTGCGGCGCAGGATCGGGATCTCGTCCGGAGATGTGCTGTATGCCGCGGAGGTCCAGAGCCCCAGGAACCTCCGCTCGCCGACAACGGCGCCGGATGCGTCGAACTGCTTGACGCCGATGTACTCGGGGAAGACGGGCCGATGCACGGTCGATCGGGTGTTGGCCTTGCTGATCGTGAGCATCACGGGTTCGCGCGCTCGCCGGCGCATCTCTGGCAGGCAGCTTCGCAAAGCTCTGCGATACCGGTTCGCCGCCCGTGTCCCGCAGGATCCCGAGTCCGGAGCCGGGGAGCGGCGCGGAGTACGTCCTCGCCGCCCTCCTCGGTCAGCTCGTACTCGCGGTATCCGAGGTAGGTGAAGTGGTCGTCGGCCATCCAGCGAAGGAGCGCCTGGGTCTCTGCGACGTCGGTGTCGGGCACCGGAAGCCGTGCGGTAGCGAGGTCGTCGACCGTGGCAATCGATCGGGCGCGCATCTCCTCCCAATCGGCGACAGCGGGCCGGACATCGTCGAGCACACGCCGCACGTCGGAGGCGAGGTCATCCAGGATCGCCTGATCGGTCTCGCGGTCGATCTCGAAGTGCATGAACGCTTCGGCGATGGCGCCATCGCTCGCCGTGTCGTGGCCCTCCTGGTCGTCGAGCGACCTCGAGCAGCGCCCCGTCGGCGGCTCGGCGCACCCGGATGATCGGGTGGATCACGAGGTGGATGCCGACTCCGTGGCGGTCGAGCTCCATGCTCACCGAGTCGACGAGGAACGGCATGTCGTCGGTGACGATCTGCAGCATGCTGTGCATCGACTCGTAGCCGTGCTCGTCGAACGTCGGCGTGCAGATCCGCACGACCGGCGTGCCGGGCACACGTCGTTCGGCCAGGCGCAGATGCGCCAGCGCAGCGCCGTACAGGTCGGCCACGGATCGAGCGCCGGCGTCCTCGGGAGCCACGTGCGCGTAGTAGCGGCGGCGCGAACCGGGCGAAGGACGTGCTCGTGGGCTCGGCGAGGCGAGCGCACCCATAGGCGGCGACCTTCTCGAGGAGGTCGGCGCGCGCCTCGGCCTTTCCGTCCATGGCTTTCGGCGACATCGTTGTCACCTCCTGCTACGCCCTGGACTGTACGTCCGTCAGCCGGTCAATCCTTGAAGGCCGCGAAGTAGAGCGCAGTCTCCTCGCTGAGGTTGGCGGGCACCGAGTAGCCCTTCTCGTCACGGATCGTGTCCCAGTTGTCGCGCACGTCTTCCATCGTGTGTCCCGGCTTGTAGTACCCGGGCGACTCGGCGATGAACACTCGGGCAATTCGGCCCCCCGCGACCGAATAGAGCTCGCCGGACACGGGGCAGTCCTCGTGGACGAGCCAGCCGACGAGCGGTGACACGTGCTCGGGCGCGACCTTCGACGCCATGGGGCCCATGATGTCCTCGGTCATGCGGGTGTGGGCGAGCGGCGCGATGGCGTTCGCCTTGATGTTGTACTTCGCGCCCTCGACGGCGAGCACCCGTGTGAAGCCGACGAGACCCATCTTCGCGGCGCCGTAGTTCGTCTGGCCGAAGTTGCCGAACACTCCCGCGGCGCTCGCGGTCGACACGATGCGTCCATAGCCCTGCTCGCGCATCTTCACCCACGCGGGCCTCGTCACGTTGAAGGCGCCCTTCAGGTGGACGTCGATCACCGGATCGAGCAGCTCGGCGTCCATGTTGTGGAACGCCTTGTCGCGCAGGATGCCGGCGTTGTTGATCACGATGTCGACTCGACCGAACGCGTCGAGCGCGGTCTGCACGATCGCCGCGCCACCCTCGGGGGTGGCCACCGAGTTCGTGTCCGCGACGGCGACGCCGCCGAGCGCTTCGAGCTCCTTCGCGGTCGCGTGGGCTGGGCCCTCGGATCCACCGGTGCCGTCGATGCCGCCGCCGAGGTCGTTCACCACGATCTGGGCGCCCCGGGCCGCCAGCAGCAGCGCGTGCTGGCGACCGAGGCCGCCTCCGGCCCCTGTGATGATCGCGACCTTGCCGTCGAATCCGAGATCTGCCACGTCACCCTCCGTCCGGGAAAAGAACAGCGGGTGACGGTAGCCGGTCCGCCCCGTAGCTCAGCAGGCGATCAGTTGCGGAGCTTGCTGAGCAGCCGCAGGATCTCGAGGTACAGCCACACGAGCGTGACCATGAGCCCGAACCCGGCATACCACTCCATGTACTTGGGGAGCCCGGCCTGCGCGCCTCGCTCGATGAAGTCGAAGTCGAGCATGAGGTTGAAAGCCGCGATGCCGACGATGAGCACGCTGAACGCGATCGAGAACGCGCTCGCCCCGTTGATGAACGAGATCTCCGCACCGAACAGGCTGGCGATGAGCGAAACGCCGTAGACGACGACCACGCCGAACGTCGCCACGATGATCATGCGGCGCATCCGGTCGGTGACCTTGATGATCCGGGTGGCGTACATGAAGAGCATGCCGCCGAAGACGGCCGCAGTGAGCAGGATCGCCTGGACGACGATGCCATTCCACTGCGCGTCATAGACGCGGGAGATCGCGCCGAGCACGAGACCCTCGAGCGCGGCGTAGAGCAGACCGGTGAAACGCGCCCACTTCGGCTTGACGATCGTGAGGATGGCCACGCCCAACGCGCCGAAGAGCGGCAGGAAGAGCCAGCCGGGGAAGTCCACTGAGCCCACTGAGCCCTCGACGCCCGTCTCGACTGAGTTCCAGCCGACGACGGCCGTCGCGAGCAGGACGACGAAGAGCACGCCCGTGGCGCTCATCGCGCCACCCATCGTCATGACACCGGTGCGGATCGGCGAGATCGGCCCGTCGTCGATCGGCGGGTGATAGGTGGTAGCGGTCGCGTCGACGGTGCCGGCCCCGCCCGCGGCCCAGCCGGCTTGGTCGTCGGACGCCGCCTTGTTCCAGTTTTTCTCGTTGAGTGCCGGGTTCGGCATCGTGTCTTTCGCCTCCGTGTGCGCCGCGATGCGGCGAATGCTCATGATCGTACGACGCCGGGACCGAGAAGCGAACGTCGCGGCCGGTCAGCCGGGCTCGGGGAAACCCTCCTCGGGCAGCAGGCCGTGCTGCATGGCGAAGAGGCTGGCGCCGGCCCGGTTGGTTGCCCCGGTCTTCGTGTAGATGTGCTCGATGTGGTTGCCGGCCGTCTTCGGCGTGATCACGAGGCGCCGCGCGATCTCTTTGTTGGGGAGGCCGCGGGCGAGGAGGCGGAGGACCTCGACCTCTCGCGCCGTGAGCCCCGCGGGGCCCTCGCGCCGCCGAAGGACCCGATGTCCGGCGGCCGCGAGCACGGCTTCCGTCGCGTCATGGTCGAGTCGGCCCGCCCGCACGTCTGCCCGCAGCTCGAAGGCGGCGGTGGCCGCACGGAACGCCTCGCGGTGGGGCCGGGGTTCGCACATCGCTTGGTAGCTGTCGGCCGCGGCCACGACACGCGCGAGGGGCGAGATCGCGCTGCCCCCGAGGCCCTGGGGATAGCCGGATCCGTCGAGGCGCTCACAGTGCTGCGCCGCGATCCGTCCGAGCAGAGCCAGACCGGACGGGCGTTGGAGCATCCGCTGCGTGATGTACGGGTGGAGCCGGACCTTCTCCCATTCGCTCCCACTGAGCGGACCCCGCTTGTCCCAGATCGCGTTCGAGACTCCGAGCCGGCCGTAGCCCAGCACCAATCCCGCTCGGTACAAGGTGCGCACCTCGTCGTCCGGCAGCGCGAGCTGGTGACCGGCCGCCGAGGCGAGCTCCGCGACGGCCAGCGAGTGCCCGATCCTCGACGGGGACTTCAGATCGACGAACCGTCCGATGGCCCGCAACGCGTCGTCGCACTGCTCGTCGGACAACGCGCGGGCGAGCGACGGCTCGGCGTCGATGACGGTGTCCCACGAGTCCGCTTCGTCGAGGAGATCGAAGACCTTCGGCGCGTCGAGCCGAAGCGCGTCGACGAGCAAAGGATCGAACTGTGTGCCCCTTCTCCGGTCGGCGAGGGCGAGTGCCGCGTCGATGCCTCCCACCCGGTGCGCCACTTCCGCGAACTCCGCGAGGTGTACCACCCGGGCGACGATCGGGATGTCGTCGCCCCTCACCTTGCCCGGCCAGCCGCGACCGTCCCACCGTTCGTACGAGCCCGCGAGCCCGTCCAGCGCATCGTCGGGAAGTCCGAGTTCCGCTCCCAGCGTTCGCGCGAGCCTCGCATGGCTCGCAATCATGTCGCTCACCTCGCGCCGGCCGAAGATCGCGAACTCGAGTCCCGTGCGGAAGCGGTGAAGCGGCGTCGCGCCGGAACCCATGCGGCGCACCCCGTCGACGATCTCCGCGACGCTGAACGGCTCGAACTCGTACTTCGACGACTTGAGCCCGATGTCGTCGCCGAACCACTTCGCCTGCTCGTACGCGTCGGAGTGGCAACCGACGTTCACCAACAGGGCTGCGTAGTAGATCCCCGCCCGGTCGTCCTCGCCGAGGCCGACCTGCTCGGCGAGTCGGAGTGCGATCACGCATTGGCGGAGTACGTGCTCCATCGGTTGACCGAAACCGAGATCGATGCCGAGCGAGAGAGCAGCGACGAGCTCGGCGAGACGGACCCCCGCGCTTTCATCACGCTGCACCACCGCGCGGAGCGTACAAGTGCGGCACTCCCGAAGATGGGGTGAACGCCTCATGATCGCGGTGGCGCCGAATTCGTACGGTCCTTGGGACGGCTGCCGTGTGGGGCAGTCACGACCACGAAGGAGCGAGCCATGGCAAAGGGATCGAGGGCCTCCGCACGAACGACGATGGATTTCGAGGTCCTAAAGGAAGACACGTGCGAGCTCGACGGCTACACGGTGAACTTCGTGACCATCCGCCAGGATCAGGATCTCGCGCCGATGTTCGCGTCCCTTCCGGGCGGCATGTGCCAGTGCCCGCATTGGGGGGTTGTGACCAAGGGCCGCATCACGGTGCGGTACGCCGATCGCGAGGAAGTGCTGACCGCCGGCGACGTGTTCTACATGTCGCCCGGTCACGCCCCTGCGGTTGAGGCCGGGACCGAGTTCACCATCTTCAGCCCGACGGACCAGCTCGCGGAGACCGAGGCGGCGATCGCGAAGGGCATGCAGAACTCCACAGCCTGACCAGCCTCGCTGACCCCTGGCTACCTTGTGCGCCGTGGACTTCGACCTCCCTCCCGACGACGCTCCAGATCGGCTGGAGGTGCGGCGCTGGTTCGAAGCCAACCCGAAGCCGAGCGCTCGCCAGCTCGCGGAAGCGGGCTACGTCGCTCCCCACTGGCCCCGTCCGTGGGGGCTCGAGGCCAGCCCGATCCAGCAGCTCGTCATCGACGACGAGATGCGCCGGGCGCGCGTGAGCCGGCCGCAGAACCAGATCGGCATCGGGTGGGCCGGGCCGACGATCGTGTACGCCGGCACCGAGGAGCAGAAGCAGCGCTACCTGTTCCCGCTCCTCGCCGGCGAGGAGATCTGGTGCCAGCTGTTCAGCGAGCCGGGCGCCGGCAGCGACCTTGCGTCACTCACCACGCGTGCGACGCGTGACGGTGACGAGTGGGTCGTCAACGGTCAGAAGGTGTGGACGTCGGGCGCCCAGTTCTCGAAGTTCGGCATCCTGATCGCGCGCACCAACCCCGACGCGCCGAAGCACAGCGGCATCTCGTACTTCATCTGCCCGATGGACGCACCCGGCATCGACATCCGCCCGATCAAGGAGATGACCGGCACCGCGTTGTTCAACGAGGTGTTCTTCGACGACGTCCGCATCCCCGCCGAGAACTTGGTCGGCGACGTGAACGGCGGCTGGGCCCTCGCCAAGGTCACGCTCGCGAACGAGCGCGTGTCGCTGTCGGGCGGCGGCGCGCTCTGGGGGAGCGGACCGACCGCGGGTGATCTGCTCGATGAGGTGCGCGGACGCGGTCGCGTCGCCGATCCGCTGATGCGCCAGCGGCTCGCCGACCTCTTCATCGAGTCAGAGGTGCTGCGCCTCATCCGGCTGCGCACAGTCAGCGCGGCGATCCAAGGACGCCAACCGGGACCGGAGGCGTCCGTGCGCAAGGTGCTCGCCGACGAGCACGGCCAGCACATCATGGAGCTCGCCAAGGACCTTGCCGGTTCCTCCGGGATGCTCACCGACGATCAGATGTGGCACCACGGCTATCTGTTCGCGAGGGCACTCACGATCGGTGGAGGCACCGGCGAGGTGCAGCGCAACATCCTCGCCGAGCGCGTGCTCGGCCTTCCCCACGATCCCGCGGCCTGACATGGCGGCATCCGCGCTGCTCGAGTCCGCGCGCGCCCTCGGTCCGGAGATACGCGGGTTCTCCGACGAGGCCGAGTCGATGCGTCGGCTCCCTCCGGAGCTCGTGCGCGTCCTGTCGGAAGCCGGGCTGATGCGGCTCGGCCTGCCGCAGCAGTACGGGGGCTCCGAGCTCGACCCGGTGTCGTTCCTCGAGGTGGTCGAGGAGGTTTCGCGTCACGACTCGGCGGCGGGCTGGTGCGTGATGATCGCGTCGACCACTGCGCCGCTGGCCGCGTACCTGCCCGGAATCGGAAGCCGAGCGCATCTACGGCGGCGACCCGCTCACGGTCACGGGCGGCGCGATCGCGCCGAGCGGGACCGGACGCTCCGTCAAGGGCGGGTACGGGGTCACCGGTCGCTGGCAATGGGGGAGTGGCACACAGCACTGCTCGTGGATCGTCGGAGGGACGCTCACCGACACCGGCGACTACCGCCTCATGTTCTTTCCGGCGGACGACGTCGAGATCATCGACACTTGGTACTCGTCGGGTCTTCGCGGTACCGGCTCCAACGACTTCGCGGTCAGCGACCTCTTCGTGCCCGAGAGCCGCGCGGTTGCGATCGTCGGCGCTCCCCCTCGGTTGCAACGGCCGCTCTACGTCTTTCCCCTGTTCTCGTTGCTCTCGCTCGCCGTCGCGTCGGTGTGCCTCGGCGTCGCCCGACGCGCGATCGACGAGCTCATCGAGCTGGCCGAGGTCAAGACTCCGGCCTTCTCAGGCAAGCGGCTGGCGGCGTCGTCGATGACTCAGGTCGACGTGGCGAAGGCCGAGGCCGCGCTCGGCTCGGCGCGGGCGTTCCTCATCGACGAGATCAGCAAGACGTGGGACGCCGTGCTCGTCGGACGCGAAGTGAGCCTCGAGCAACGCGCCCGCATGCGCCTCGCGTCGGCCAACGCGGGCACACGCTGCGTCGAGGCCGTCGACCTCGCCTACCACGCGGGCGGCGGCACGTCGGTGTACGCGAAGAGCCCGTTGCAGCGGTGCTTCCGAGACATCCACACTGCGTCGCAGCACATCATGGTGGCGCCGCGCACCTACGAGCTCTTCGGGCGGCTTCGCCTCGGTGCGCCCGCCGACACCTCGATGCTCTGAGACCGGCGGGCCGACACGCCTCGTCTCGTCAGAAGATGAAGATCGTCGTGGTCGTGGTCGTGGTGGGTGGCGGTACGCAGCGCGCCAGTGTCCCCGTCGCCACGGCTCGAGTGACGTTGCCGGCGGAGTCGGTCGCGGTGATGACCACGGTGATCGGGGCGACGAGGTCGATGTCGTTCGGACCGAACGCCCCCACGAACGGGCCGACGGTGCCGGAGTACACCTCGTCCACGTTCGACAACGGGCCGCTCTCGGACTTGTTCTTCACCGAGGCCTCGTAGGTCACGTCTCGCACGCCGCCCGGATCGGCAACAGCCACGCTCAGCTGCGCGAGCGTCGGCAGGTTCGAGGCGCATGACGCTCCCACGGGTGCCTGCTCGCGGATCCGCGGGGGCGTGAGCGTGACTGTTCCCACCACCGGACCATCCGTGTCGCGGGTCGTCGTAGTGGTGGAAGGCAACGTGGTGGTCGTTGTGGGTGCGGTGGTGGGTGCGGTGGTGGCCGCCGTCGGCGCGACGGTCGGGCGTGGCACCGTCGTGCGAGGGACCGTCGTGGGTGCGGTCGTGGCGACGGTCGTTGCGACGGTCGTCGCAACCGCCGTCGTGGCCGGAACGGTCGTGGTCGTGCTCGTCGTCGTCGTGGTGGTGGGCACCGTCGACGTGCAGTCGGGTCCGTCGAAGGCCGGGTCGGCGACGACGGGCAGTCCGAAGATGTCCTTCGAATCCACGCCCGCGGCCTCGTCCACCACGTCGGCCTCGGCCCAGCCCGTCACGGGATCGGCACCGGTCGTGGACACCGTCGAGAGCTCCCGAAACTCTCCGAAGCTGCCGGAGTACACCGCGCTGAACCGGATCGTGCTGTCCGCGGGCACCTCGCCCGCGCTCGGTCCACCGGGACACAGCACGAGCGGCACCGGCGCGCTCACCTTGTACGTGGCGAGGCTGAAGTCGCACCAGCTGAGCGTGCCGGCGATCACCGCGATGATCGCGAGCGCGGCGGCGACGATGCCGAGGTCACCGAACCAACGAGGCCGATGCGGCGGCGTGCCCCGGAGATAGGGCTCGGCCGGAAGAGCGAGGCCGTCGGAAGGGCTGCCGCTCACAACGATGGCATCGTATGGGTCGATCTGAGGGGGACCGCTTCATGCAGCTCTACGAGGCGTTGATGACCACGCGCGCGATGCGCCGCTTCACGGACGAGCCCGTCACCGACGACGAGATCACGCGTTGCCTCCAAGCCGCGCAGCAGGCGCCGAGCGGAGGCAACGTGCAGCCGTGGCAGTACCTGGTCGTCACCGACCCCGAGCGACGCGCGGCGGTCGGCGCGCTCTACCGAACGGCGTACGACCGGTACGAGCGCACCCTTGCCGCGATCCCGCAGCGCTTCCGCACACCGGAGGACGAGGCATCGTGGAGCCGCACGTTCGCCGCGTCGCGTCACCTCGCCGACCACCTCGGCGAGGCGCCCGCGCTGGTGTTGTTCCTGCTCCCGATCATCGACTGGACGCCGACCGACGGCGACGGGCCCATGGACATCGGGCCGCTGTACGCGTCGATCTATCCCGCCGTGCAGAACTTCATGCTGGCGGCCCGAGACCTCGGGATCGGCACGGCACTCACGACGGTCATCCGGATCCACCACGACGATCTTCGGCGGCTGCTCGACATCCCTGAAGCGATGGAGGTCGCCGCGCTCGTCCCGATGGGACGTCCCGCCGGGCGCTTCGGAGTCGCGCGCCGCAAGCCCGCCGCGGCGGTCACGCACTGGGAGCGGTTCGGCAACAAACGTCCGGTCTGAGCAAGGATGGAGCGATGGCGATCAAGAGCATCTCCGATCTGGCCCGGGTGCACGGCGTCGAGCGGCGCGACAAGGTCGCGCTCCGGGCCGGCGACCGCACCTTCACCTACGGCGAGCTGAACGAGCGCACGAGCCGGGTCGCCAACGCCCTGCGGGCGGAAGGCGTGGAGGAGCAGGACCGCGTCGCGTTCCTCGACAAGAACGGGCCCGAGTACTTCGACGTGCTGATCGGCGGCGCGAAGGCGAACGCGGTCGACGTCGCGGTCAACTGGCGGCTCGCGCCGCCCGAGGTCGCATACATCGTCAACGACTCGCAGTCGAAGGTGTTCTTCGTCGGCGAGGAGTTCGTGCCGGTGCTCGAGGCGATCGAAGGTGACCTCACCACCGTCAAGAAGGTCATCGTGGTCGGCTCGCACCCGAGTCACGAGTCGTTCGAGGACTGGATCGCCCGCCACGACGCCACCGATCCCGGCGTGCAGGCAGGGCCCGACGACGTCGCGCTGCAGTTCTACTCATCGGGCACCACGGGGTTGCCCAAGGGCGTGATGCTCACGAACCCGAACCTGTTCACCGCGATGGATGCGCTGTCGACGCAGCTCGAGTTCACACCCGACTCCGTCAATCTGGTCGCGATGCCGTTGTTCCACATCGGCGGAGGCGGATGGGCGTGCGTCGGCCTCACCGCGGGTTGTGAAGACGTGATCGTGCGCGAGGTCGACCCGGTCGCGATCGCGAAGACGATTGCCGAGCGACGTGTCACCCACGCGTTCCTGGTCCCGGCGGTGCTCCAGTTCATGTGCATGATGCCCGACGCCGCGAACGCCGACTTCTCGACGCTGGAGATGATCGCCTATGGCGCGTCGCCCATCTCGACGCAGGTGCTGAAGGATTCGCTCCGAGTGTTCGGGTGTGGCTTCACGCAGCTCTACGGGCTGACCGAAACGACGGGCGCGGTCACCGGCTTGTTCCCCGCCGAGCACGATCCCGACGGGCCCACCTCGCACCGGTTGCGCTCGGCGGGCAAGCCGCTCAGCGGCGTCGAGCTTCGCATCGTCGACTCGTCCACCGGCGGTGACTGCGGCACGAACGAGGTCGGCGAGATCTGGATCCGCACGGTCCAGAACATGAAGGGCTACTGGAACCTGCCCGACGAGACGGCCAAGACCATCCTCCCCGAAGGCTGGCTGCGCAGCGGCGACGCCGGCTTCCTCGACGAGGAGGGCTACCTCTACATCCACGACCGGGTGAAAGACATGATCGTGTCGGGCGGCGAGAACATTTATCCCGCTGAGATCGAGAACGTGCTGATGTCGCACGCGGCCGTTGCCGATGCCGCAGTTATCGGCGTCCCCTCCGACCGCTGGGGCGAGACGCCCAAGGCGCTGATCGTGAAGGCCGCCGACACCGACCCGACCGAGCAGGAGCTCATCGAGTACTGCCGTGAGCGACTCGCCAAGTTCAAGTGCCCCACGTCGGTCGAGTGGATCGAAGCGCTGCCGCGCAACCCCTCCGGCAAGATCCTCAAGAAGGACCTCGCGCGCGCCGTACTGGGAGGGTCGCAGCCGACTGGTGAACTGAGCCGACGGTGACGACGCCAGCCACGCACCACGCGATTGGAGTGACCTCCGGGCTCGACGCGCCGGTCGCCGCGGCGTTCGCCGCCCGGTGCGCAGACCTCGGTTACGACTCGCTGTGGGCGAACGACGACCCGACGGCGCCCGGACTCGAAGAGCTCGCTCACCTTGCGGCGGGAGCGCCCGAGCTCGATCTCGGAGTCGGAGTTCTCCCCATCGATCGGTACCCGCCGGCGAAGATCGCGGCGGAGGTCGATCGCCTGGGACTCGACCCGGCCAAGTTGTGGATCGGGATCGGGTCGGGTCGTCTGCGTCCTGCGTTGGAACCGGTGCGCGACGCCGTCGCCGAGCTGCGCGAGCTCCTTCCATCCGCGAGCCGCATCATGGTCGGCACGATGCGACCGAAGCTTTCCCGACTCGGCGGCGAGGTCGCGGACGGTGTGCTGCTCAACTGGATGTTGCCCCCGCAGGCCGACCGGGCGCGCCGTTGGGTGCAAGAAGGGGCGGCAGCGGCGGGCCGATCGGCGCCGACAGCCGCGCTCTACATCCGTGTCGCGGTGGGGCCGGGTGCCGAGGAGCGCTTGCAACACGAGGAGGGCCGGTATCGCGGCTTCGACGCGGAGCACTTCGCGGCGATGAACGTCCCACTCGGATCCGTCGGGGTCGCAGGGTCGGGCAGGACCGAAGCGGTCGAGAAGCTGGCACCGTACCGACCCGCGGTGGATCTCCCGATTGTTCGTGTGCTTGCCGAGCGAGACCTGGTGTCGCTGTGCGCCGTCGCCGAAGCCGCCGCGCCCTAGCGGAGGAGGCAGAACTCGTTCCCCTCGGGATCGAGCAGCACGACGAGCCCGTCGTTCGCCTGCTCAGGAGCGAGGGTTGCGCCCAGCTCGAGAAGCCGCTCGAGCTCGGCCTCGACGTCGTCGGCTTCGAGGTCGATGTGCACGCGGTTCTTCACGAGCTTGACCTCCGGCACGCGCTGAAACCACAGGCGGGGAGAGGCGCCGCTCGTTCGCTCCACGAGCACGGTGGGGTCGTCCTCGGGGTCGAGGATCCCCATCGAACGGAGACGTTCGAGCTCGTCGTGGTCGTAGGGGGCGACCTGGTACTCGTCGAGGACCGCGGCCCAGAACCGCGCGAGTGATGCCGGATGGCGGCAGTCGAAGATGACATCGCGGAGCCGGGCCACGGCGTCAGCCTTGCACCGCCCGCACGAACGAGGTCCAGACCGGGTGCGGATGCTCCGGCGAGGACGTGCGCTGCGGCTGATACAGGGCGCCGAAGAAGAACGTCTGCCCCGAACGTTCGACGGCCCTCACCTCGCTGGTGTCATCCACGGCAGAGATGCGCATGCCTCCCCGCGACGCGATGTACGCGAAGTCGGGGGCGAGGCCGTAGTTGCAATGTGTGCGCTCGATGCGACGGCTCTCGCCAGGATGGATCTGTGCGAGCCGGGTGCCGGGCGTGATCGAGATCTCGATCTCAGACTCGACGAGCGAGCACGACAGCAGGCTGACCACCGGAACTCCCGGTCCGCCGTACTCCGCATGACTCGCGGCCTCGATCCCCATCACGTTGCGCGCATGCTCGACCAGCATGTGTTGGAACCCGCCTCAGGTGCCGACGAGCGGGATGCCCTTCTCCCGTGCGGTTCGGATGACGTCCTCGGCCGCGGCGGCATCGCGGTAGGGGCTACCAGGGCCGATGACCACGCCATCTCCGAGCGCGGCGATCGCGTCGGTGTGCACGACACGCACCATGACATCGGCGGAAGCGGCGGCGACCGCGTGATCGAGCGCGTCGCACGTGTAGCGGAAGGAAGCGTCTTGCTCGGACAGATCCATGAGGACCGTGATGACACGACTCATGGAAGGCCGAGCGTATTCGGTCAGCCGCCCGTCGTCGTCGGGGAACAGGTGAGCTCGGCGAGGACCCCGTCCCATGCCGCCCGGAGGTCGGACCGTGCCGTCTGCAACGACTCAGCGGCCTCCCCGAGCGAATCGGCGTCGGCGATGTCGGAGAGCGCACTCTTGAAGTCGTCCACGGCGCCCTGCAGCTCGGACTTCACGTTCTCCGACAGCGCTGCCCCGGAGCTCTCGAGGTCGTCGACCTCGGACTGGATCGTGTCGAGTGTGTTCTGCACGTCATCCTTGGACGTGGTGGCGAGGTCGACATCGCCGAGTGCGTCGGACGCCGTCGACTGCAGAGACTCGAGGTCCGAGCACACGTCAGCGGCGTCCTCGCTGACGCTGTCATCACTGTCGTCACTGCACGCGCCGAGGAAGAGCATGCCGAGCGCGAGCGAGGCCGGGAGAACCATGCGGAGCTTCATGGGGCGATCCTAGGTCGCCGACCAACCGGCGAGATCGACGATCCTGAGCACGATCACCGACTGGATGGTGCCCTCGGTGTACTGCGGGTACTTCCGTTCGAGCAGCGCCACGAGGCGCTGCTGAGCTGCCGGATCGGGCACCGTGTGCTCGAGCGAGGCACGCACCCACCAGAGCTGAGACCAGTCGTCGCGATCCCACTGCTCGACGAGCAGCGTCGCCCGCGGATCGTGCTCGAGGTTGCGCAGCCGCCCGAGCTTCGTCGAGCGCTTCGCCTTGACGATGTCGATCGGGATGCCGACGAGGTCGCCGTCGATGGCGAAGCACACGGGCACGGCGTCCACTCCGCGCTCAGGATGCAACGTCGAGAGCACCCCGTGGTCGGCAGACTCGAGGCGACGTCGCAGGTCGCTCGTCATGGCACCATCGTCGCGTGCCTGCCCCGGAGCCTGTCTGGATCCCGATGCGGGACGGCCGCCGCCTCAACGCTCGGATCTGGCTGCCCGCCACCGACGAGCGTGTCGGCGTGGTGCTCACCTACGAGCCGTACCCGCACGGATGGATCACGCGGATGGTTGATCGCGCGCCGTGCCTCTGCGCTGACCGCGGCCGGCTTCGCGTTCGCCCGCGTCGACCTCGCCGGCAGCGGCGACTCAGACGGTCTCTTGCACGACGAATACCTCGCGTCTGAGCACGACGACGCGATCGAGGTCCTCGAGTGGCTCGCCGGCCAACCGTGGTGCAGCGGCAAGGTCGGGATGCGAGGGCTCTCTTGGTCGGGCTTCAACGCGCTTCAAGTCGCCGCTCGGCGGCCGCCCGCGCTTCGGGCGGTGGTGAGCGCGTGCTCGACCGACGACCGCTACGTCGACGACGTGCACTACATGGGCGGTTGCGTGCTCGGGTACGACATGCAGCTCTGGGCGACGTGGGCGCACATGTTCTTCGTGACGCCGCCTGATCCAGAGGTTGTCGGTGAGACGTGGAAGGACCGGTGGATCGAGCGGCTCGAGAGTGTCAGCCCCGTAATCGAGACGTGGCTCAGTCATCAGCGTCGGGACGACTACTGGCGACACGGGTCCGTCGGCGAGGACATCGACGCGATCGAGTGCCCCCTCCTCCTCGTCGGTGGATGGGAGGACGGTTACCGCGACGCGCTCCTGCGGATGCTCGCGGCGCGTCCCGAGCAGACATGGGCCGTGATCGGACCGTGGGGGCACGGGTGGCCGAGCTGGACAGCGCCCGGCCCGAACATCGACTGGTTCGACACCGAGGTGCGCTGGTGGCGGCGGTGGCTCGACGACGACAGCGACGCGCTCGACGAGATGCAGTCGGTCCGCGTGTACGTCCAAGACTCTCGCCGACCGACGGAGCACCTGCTCCACCGGCCAGGCCGATGGCTCTCGTGCGAGGCGAGAGCGCTCGAGGCAGAGACGATCACGTTCAACGGCACGACCTCGCGACAGGCGGGGGAGACGTCCGCCGTCACCCGTCATTCATCGCAGGGCATGCACGCGCCGGTCTGGTGTCCGGAAGGAGCTCCCGACGACTTCGCACTCGATCAGCGTCACGAAGACGCGGTCTCGGCGTGCATCGACTGGGATCTCGCCGACGACGTCGCGCTGCTCGGCCGGCCGGTCGCTCATCTCGAGCTTCGGGTCGACCAGCCGCAGGTGCAGGTGATCGTCCGGCTGTGCGATGTCGCGCCGGACGGGTCCTCGACCCTCGTCGCCACGGGTGTCGTCAATACCTCGACCGACGGCACACGGGTGACCGTGCCGATGCGGGCGACGGGGTACGTCGTGCCCGCCGGCCATCGACTGCGGCTCGCGGTCGCTCCGGGCTATTGGCCGATGGTGTGGCCCTTGCCGCCGATCGTGACGATCAACACGTACGTCGACGGGTGTGAGCTCGCGCTGCCACTTGCGCCGACAGTGCCACCCGACTTGATCGTCGAGCCCCAAACCGATGACCCTCCCCGCGCCCCGCGTCGGTGGGCTGAGCAAGTGTTCGGCACGACCGAGGTCGCCATGCGTCGCGTGACGGACTCGGGCATCCAACACCTCGAGGACGGATCGACGTGGCGCGTCGGTGACCGGACGTCGTGGTCGACGACCGACGATCCCCTCGCATCGACGACGACGACCGCGGTGGTCATGGAGCGGACGCGCGGCGAATGGCGGGCGCGGTGGGAGGCTGCGAGCACGATGACAGCCGACGCCGAGTCCTTCCACGTCGAAGTGGCGGTCACGGCGGACGCCGGCGGTCCGGTCTTCGATCGGAGCTACAGGTTCACGATTCCGAGGGACCACACATGAGCGATCAGACGGGAGAGACCGTCGAGCTGTTGCAGGTGATGATCCGCAACGAGTGCGTGAACGACGGCACCGCGGAGTCCGGGTTCGAGCGCCGGAACTCGGACACCCTCGAGGCGTACCTCGGCACGACCGGCCTGCATGTGCAGCGCTTCGAGCCGACGCCGGGACGCGGGTCGCTCGTCGTCCGCATCGAGGGCACCGATCCGAATGCGCCGAGCCTGTGCCTCATGGGCCACACCGACGTCGTGCCGGTGAACCCGGAGGGATGGAGGCGCGATCCGTTCGGCGGTGAGCTCGTCGACGGCGAGGTGTGGGGCCGCGGCGCGATCGACATGCTGAACCTCACGGCATCGATGGCCGTGGCCTTCCGTTCGCTCGCCCAGGAGGGCTTTCGCCCGCGCGGCGACCTCATCTTCTTCGCAGTCGCCGACGAGGAGTCGGGGAGCGCGCACGGTGCGCGATGGATGGCCGACCACGAGCCCGATGCGATCCGCGCCGACTATGTGCTGACGGAGAACGGAGGAGTGCACTCCGGACCGGCGGAAGCGCCGTATATCGGAGTGTCGGTGGGGGAGAAGGGCGTCGCCTGGCGTCGTCTCCGCGTGCGGGGCACCCCGGGTCACGGGTCGGCGCCGTTTCGCAGCGACAACGCGCTCGTGAAGGCCGCCGCCGTCGTTCAACGACTCGCGGACTATTCGCCGCAGCCGAAGTTCCACGAGCTGTGGCGGACGCGCGTCGAGACGCTGGGCCTCGATGACGACACGGCGCGGATGCTGCTCGACCCGAAGCAGATCGACGACGTGCTCGCTCAGATGCCGAATCTCGGCGCGGCAGCGCACCTGCACGCGAACACGCACACGACGTTCTCTCCGAACGTCACGACCGGACGCGGCAAGACGAACGTCATCCCCGACTGCGTCGACATCGAGGTCGACATCCGTACCCTCCCAGGTGAGGGCGCGGCGGAGGTGCAGGCCCACCTCGACGCCGCGCTCGGCGACCTCGCGAACGAGGTCGAGGTCGACGATCCTCATGAACGATCCGGCGAGCATCAGCCCCGTGAGCACGCCACTCTGGGACAGCCTGCAGCGAGCGGTCGCCCGCCCGTTCCCGACCTCGCGTCTCACGCCGACAGCTGATCGTCGGGTTCACCGACGCGCGCGTCTATCGCCAGATGGGGGCAGTCGCCTATGGCGCGGGTCTGATGAGCCCGTCGATCGACGGCGGTGAGTTCGGCCGGCGCTTCCACGGCAACGACGAGCGCGTCGATGTGGAGTCGCTCGCGCTCACCACGAACCTCTGGCTCGACGTCGTCCGAGACCTCCTCGGCTGACCCGGGTCGTACGGTGTCCGCGCATGAGTGATGTCGAGCGGTACGTGCGGCCGCCGAGCGCGGAGTCGGCAGGCGAGGCGCCGGGACGCGGGCGCTTGGAGGGTCGCCGAGTGCTCGTCGTCGGCGGTGGGCAGCGGGTCGTCGACGCCGCGACCGATCCGATGGGCAACGGCCGCGCGATGTGTCTGCTGTTCGCGCGTGAGGGCGCCCACGTCGCGGTCGCGGATCGCAACGGCGCGAGCGCCGAGGAGACGGTCGGCGCTCATCACCGGCGAACACGGCACGCGCGTTCGCGATCGAAGCCGACATCACGAGTGAGGGCGATGTCGCGCGCATGGTCGCCGAGGCGCGTGACGGCCTCGGTGGCCTCGACGGCCTCGTGCTCAACGTCGGCATCGGCGCGGGCCGCCTCGGTCTCGCCGGCGTCGCCGTCGACGACTGGGACACGACGCTGGCCACGAATCTGCGCGGACCGATGCTCTGCTGCCGCGAGGCGTTGCCCGTGCTCGACGAGGGCTCAGTCGATCGTGTTCATCTCGTCGGTCGCCGGCATCACGTCCGGTTCGCAGCTCCCGGCGTACGACGCGTCGAAGGCCGCGCTCGGCGGCCTCATGCGTCACGTCGCGCGCGAAGGTGCGCGGCGCGGCATCCGGGCCAACGTCGTTGCTCCGGGACTCGTCGACACGCCGCTCGGTCGGCTCGCGAGCGCGGGCCGCCCGTCGCGGAACCGCGCACCCGTCCCGTTCGGTCGCCAGGCGACCGCCTGGGAGGTGGCCTACGCGGTGCTCTTCTTCATCTCCGACGAGAGCGTGTACGTGACAGGTCAGATCCTCGCGGTGGACAGCGGGCTCACTGGCCTGTGACGAGGTCGCTCGCGGGGATCACACCCATGCGGCCGGCCTGGTAGTCCTCGAGCGCCTCGACGATCTCCTGGCGGGTGTTCATGAGGAACGGTCCGTAGTGCGCGATCGGCTCGCGGATCGGAACCCCGCCGAGCAGCAGCACCTCGAGGTTGGGCGAGTCGGCGGGCTGCGTGTCCGCTGCCGCCAACGTGACGACATCACCGGGCCCGAACACCGCGAGCGTGTGCTCGTCGAGCGGTCGGCGATCGCTGCCAACGTGACCGCGTCCGCTCAGCACATAGACCATCGCGCTGAACGTCGGATCCCACGGCACCTCGAGCTGCGCGCCCGGGCTCACCGACGCATGGGCGTAGGCAATCGGCGTGTGGGTGACCCCAGGACCGGAGTGGCCGTCGAGCTCGCCAGCGATGATGCGAACGAGTGCTCCTCCGTCGGCGGTGGTGAGCAACGTGAGGTTGTCGCCGGTGATCGCCTGATAGCGAGGTGGCGTCCGCTTGAGCGCAGCCGGCAGGTTGACCCACAGCTGCACGCCGTGGGTGCGGCCGCCGGACCGCAGGAACGCTTCGGTGGGCACCTCGTCGTGGAGGATGCCCGCTCCCGCGGTCATCCATTGCGTGTCACCCTCGCCGATGATGCCGCCGCCGCCGTTCGAGTCGTGGTGCTGCACGACACCGTCGATCACGTACGTGACGGTCTCGAAGCCTCGGTGCGGATGCCACGGTGCACCGACGGCTTCGTTCGGTGCGTACTCGACGGGTCCGAGCTGGTCGAGCAGGAAGAAGGGGTCCGCCACGTGCGCGTCGATGCCGCCGGGGAACGGCCGCCACACGGGGAAGCCGGCGCCTTCGATCGTGTGATGGGCGGCGACGACGCGAGTGACGGGACGGCGGATCGCCGTGGGCGCCGGGTCGGTCAGTCGGGGGAGCAGGAGAGGGTTGGCGACAGTCACAGCAGGCATGCCGCGACGAACATCGTTGACGTTTCAACTATTCCGGCGTGAGTAGCCTCGGCGCCGACATGCACGACCACAAGCACGCAGTGGACTGGGCGGCGATCGTCCCCCACATGGTGGGACGGCAGGCGCTCGAGGCGCCACAGCAGCGTCAGCTGATCGCGTGGCTCGGCATCAAGCCCGGCATGGTCGTCGCGGATGTCGGGTGCGGAGCGGGCGGCATGACCGCGCTGCTCGCGGAAGCCGTCGGCACGACCGGGCTGGTGATCGCAGTCGACGGCGAACCTGCGATGCAGGAGGCGACGAAAGCCCTGGCGGAGTCGTGCGGGGTTGCGGAGTGGGTGAAGGTGCTCGGCGGCGACCTCGAGCATGAGGACTTGCGCGACGATCGTCGGTCGCGACGGTCGACCTCGTGCACGCGAGCGCGGTCGTGCACCACCTCGCCGACGAAGTCGCGGGTCTTCGTCGGCTGGCCACCGCCCTTCGTCCGGAAGGTCGTCTCGTCGTGCTCGAGGGAGGGCTCGACAGCCGGTATCTGCCCGCGGACTGCGGCGTCGGCCGGCCCGGGCCTCGAAGGCCGGATCGCCGAGGCGCAGAAGGACTGGTTCTGGTCGACCGTCCGTCCCTCCGAGCTGCAGGCCCGTCCGGGTGCGCCGACCGGCTGGAACGACAAGCTCGCTCGCGGCGGGACTGCGCGACGTGGAGGTCCAGCTCGTTCGTGCTCGAGGTGCCGCCACCGTTGCCCGCGCGGGTACGTGAGACCGTCCGGCACGGCTTCGTCGAGTGGCAGCGACGATTCGGTCATCTTCTCGATCGGGAAGACAACGAGACGCTCGCGGTGTTGATCGACGAACACGACCCCCGCGGCGTGCTCCACCGGTCCGATGTGTTCGTCCTCGGTGTGCGCACGGCGTTCGTGGGAAGAAGGAGCGCCTGATGACCGATCATCGCGGCCAAGTGCGAGTCGAGCAGAGCCACAAGCGCGTGCGCGCCTATCTGGGTGGCGAGCTCGTGTTCGACACCATCCGTCCGTCCTTGGTGTGGGAGATCCCGCACTATCCCGCCTACTACATCCCGATCGGAGACGTCGTCGCCAAGCTCGACGCGACCGACACGGTGACGCACTCGCCGAGCCGCGGCGACGCGCAGCACTTCACGGTGCGGACCTCCCGCGGCGAAGCCGTCGACGCCGCGTGGCGGTATCCCGATTCGCCGCTCGAGGCGATCCGCGATCTGGTCCGCTTCGACTGGCCGGCGATGGACTCGTGGTTCGAGGAGGACGAGGAGGTCATCGTCCATCCCCGCAGCCCGTATTCGCGCGTCGACACGCTCGCGAGCTCCCGCCACGTCCGTGTGCTCATCGACGGCGAAGTCGTGGCCGACTCCACTCGACCGGTGCTCTTGTTCGAGACCGGACTGCCGACCCGCTACTACCTGCCGCAGACCGATGTACGCCTCGACCTGCTCACGCCGACCGACAAGGTGACGCAGTGCCCCTACAAGGGAACGGCGCGCTACTGGTCGGTCACGTGTCGGCGACAATGAGCACGCCGACGCCGTGTGGTCGTACCCGACGCCGTTGCCCGAGAGCATCAAGGTTGCCGGGTTGATGAGCTTCTACAACGAGCACGTCGACATCGAGGTCGATGGCGTGTTGCAAGACCGTCCGCACACGCCATTCAGCTGACGTCGGCCGAGCGCGCGATCAGCGCGTGGGAGAGTCACTGTCGTCACCAGGTCGTCGGTTAGCGTCGTACTCGTGCCGCCGGCTCGAGCCATCGCTGCGCGCGACGAGGTGATCTACGAGGCCATCCGTCACCGAGGCGGCCGCGTGACCGCACCGACGCGGATGGTCGTCGGCGTCTTGCTCGAGACCGACGGTCACCTCACGGCCGATGACGTGATCGACGTGCTCGAGCGACGCGCTCCGGGCGTGGCCCCTTCGACCGTGTACCGCGTGCTCCAACGACTCGGCGAGCTCGGCATCGTCGAGCACGTGCACGCAGGCGACGGCCCGGCCTTCTACCACCTACGCGAGCACGGCCACGCCCATCTCGTCTGCCATCAGTGCGGCGCGGTCATCGACATCGAGGACGGTGCTCTCGCCGGCCTCGCCCGGCGGGTCGACGAGGCTCACGGCTTCGCGCTGGACACCCACCACGCGGCGCTTCTCGGTCTCTGCGCCGCGTGCCGGACGGGGGCCTGAACGCCCCGATGGCGGTCGACTCAGTAGACGCAGCTCCGAGCGAGGACCAGCGGGGCTTCCTCTCCATCCCCGACGTCAAGGCGTGGCGGTCGATCTATGCGTCTCGCGGCGACGAGCCCCGGCGCCGTCGCGCGGCCGACGCCATGCTCTTCGTGTTCGGGGCCGCGGGATTGCTGATTGCGAGCCTCATCGCCAGCAGCGACTCGATCGGTGAGGCCGACGCCGCCGCTGACCTCGCCGGCCTGCTCGACTGGCTCGACCCGATCTGGCGCGTCGCCTACGTGATGACGGCGATCCTGATCGCCGCGCTCGATCGTCGTCGCGTTCGCGACGAAGCGGCGCGCGCTCGGCCTCACGCTCGTTGTCGCGGTCTTTCTCGTGATCGGAGTGAGCGAGATCGTTGCCCGCGTCGTCGAGGGGGAGTGGGCCGACCTCGGGTGCCCTGTTCACTGCGGCGACCCGACCTTCCCCGCCCTGCGCATCGCGGTCGCGACGGCGGTTGTCGCAGTCGGCGCGACCTGACCTCTCTCGACCGATGCGCCGGTTCGGAAGCGCAGTGGTCGTCGTCGGGACGCTCGCGGCGATCGTGCTCGGGGAGAGCTCGCTTTCGGGTGCCCTCGCGGCCGCGTCGGTCGGTGTGCTCGTCGCCGCGGCGATCTTCCTCGTCGTCGGGTCGCATGCGGGGTTCCCGCCCGAGCGTCGCGTCCGGGCGAGCCTCGCCGAGCTCGGGCTCGCCGTCGGCACTCTCGAGCCGACCGCCGAGCAGACGGCCGGCGTCGCTACGTACGCGACCACCGACACCGCCGGCCGTGAGCTTCTCGTCAAGGTGTACGGGCGGGACGCGCGCGACTCGCAGTTCCTCGCACGAGTGTGGCGCACCATGTGGTACCGCGATGCCGGGCGACAAATCGCCACGAGCCGCGTACGCCAGGTCGAGCACGAGGCGCTGTGCACGCTCGCCGCACGTCGTGCGGGAGTGGCGACGCAGGACGTCGTCGCAGTCGGCCGCGTGAGCAGCGGCGACGCCGTGATCGTGCTCGAGAACGTGGATGGTCCGACCCTCGCGGACATGCCGGCCGACTCCATCACCGACGATCTGCTCGAGCAGGCGTGGATCGGCATCGCTCGGCTGCATGAGGCGCGCATCGCGCACGGGCGCATCGACCTCGACCGGCTGGTGGCGAGCGACGGCCGGGTGGTCATCGGCGATCTCGCCGCCGCCCGCCTCGGCGCCCGCGAGAGCGACTGCGCGGTGGACATCGCCGAGCTCCTCGTGTCGACCGCGCTCATCGTGGGCCCGGAGCGCGCGCTCGGCGCGGCTCGCTCGAGCATCGGCGACGACGCGTTGGCTGATGCGCTTCCCTACCTCCAGCCCGCGGCGCTGACCCCCGCTCTGCGCGACGAGGTGCACGACGGGGGGTTGAAGGTCGGCGATCTGCGTACACAGGTCGCCACGGCGCTCAGTGTCGAGCTCACGCCGATCGCCGAGCTGCGACGGGTGACGGTCAAGGAGATCTTCTTCGTCGCGCTCACCGCGTTCGCCGCCTGGCTGATCATCGGCCAGCTCGCGGACATCGGTCTGTCGACGATCATCGACGAGCTCCAGCAGGCGAGCTGGGAGTGGCTCGTGCTCGTCCTGTTCCTCGCGCAGCTTCCTCTTGCCAGCCAAGCGCTGGCGCTCACCGGAGCCGTGCCCCTCCCCCTTCCCTATGCACCAACCGTCGCGCTCGAGTCGGGAATCAAGTTCGTGAACCTGACGGTCCCGAGCTCGGCCGGCCGCATCGCCGTCAACATCCGCTATCTGCAAAAGCAGGGGCTCAGCGCGACGTCCGCGGCCGCGGCGGGCGGGCTCGACGGTGTGGCCGGCACCATCGTCCAGATACTTCTCCTGTTGCTGATCATTCCGTTCATCAGCATGGATCTCGATGTCGACGCCGGCTCTGACCTGTCGGCCTTGATGTGGATCGTGATTGCGGGCCTGATCGCCATCGTCGCGGCGGTGATCGTGTTGATCGTGAAGAAGTCCTGGCGGGAGAAGGTCGTTTCGGCTCTGCGGGAAGCGTTCGGGTGCCTGAAGTCCGTGCTCGTCGCGCCCGGGAAGCTCGTCCGTCTGTTCGGCGGGAACGTGCTCACCGAGATCGGCTGGGCGCTGTGCCTGGCCGCGTCTGCTCACGCCTATGGCGCGGACCTCGGCCTCGCGCAGGCTCTCGTCGTCAACATGTGCGCGAGCGTCTTGGCGTCGGTGATCCCGGTTCCCGGCGGCATCGGCGTCGCCGAGGCGAGCCTTGCCGCCGGGATGATGGCGTTCGGCGTCCCTCAGAGCGAGGCCTACGCAGCTGCGCTCACCCATCGCCTCGCGACCTTCTACCTGCCGCCGATCTGGGGCTGGTTCTCCTTGCGGTGGCTCACCCGCAAGGGCTACCTGTGACGGTGGTGGACGCGCGCCTCAAGGGCATGGTGCGGGTGCCGGGTGGCGAGTTCGCGATGGGCTCCGACCGCTTCTATCCCGAGGAGCAGCCCATCCACCGCGTCAGCGTCGACGAGCTGTGGGTCGACGAGCATCCCGTAACCGTTGCGCAGTTCCGCCGCTTCGTGAAGGACACCGGCTACGTCACGGACGCGGAGAAGGCGCCCGCGGCCGAGGACTATCCCGACGCGGATCCCGAGCTGCTCGTCGCCGGTTCGCTGGTGTTCGGGGCGGCATCGGGTCCGGTCCCGTTGAACGACTGGACCCAGTGGTGGGAGTGGGTGCCCGGCGCCGACTGGCGCCATCCCGAAGGCGCGGACAGCAATCTCAACGGCCGTGATCGTCACCCGGTCGTCCACGTGACGCACGCCGATGCAACGGCGTATGCCGCGTGGTCGGGCAAGCGCTTGCCGACCGAGGCGGAATGGGAGCACGCGGCGCGCGGCGGACTCGACGGCGCCGTCTACCCGTGGGGCGACGACCCGACGCCGAAGGGCAAGCAGATGGCCAACACTTGGCAGGGCGAGTTCCCCTGGCAGAACCTCTTGCTCGACGGTTTCGCGGGGACGTCACCGGTGAAGCAGTTCCCGCCCAACGGATACGGCCTCTACGACGTCGTCGGCAACGTGTGGGAATGGACCGACGACTTCTTCACGCCTCTGCACACGGCGGATGTCTCCAAGCCGTGCTGCGTGCCGAACAACCCGCGCGTCGAGTCGCCTGACGCGAGCTACGGGCACGGCCAGGTCGGCGCGCAGTTCGCCCGCCGAGTCATCAAGGGCGGCTCGCATCTCTGCGCGCCGAACTACTGCCTTCGTTACCGCCCCGCGGCACGTCAGGGGCAGACGATCGACAGCTCGACGGCTCATCTCGGGTTTCGTTGCGTCATTCACCCATGACGGGTGAAGCGGAGGTCGCTTGGGAGGGCTAAGTTCCGCCCCTACCAGCGAAACGAGGAGTGCCACACATGGGCAGCATGTCTCGGCCGATCGGACCGGTATCGTCCGCGGTCTTCGGCTTTCCCGGCAGCAACTTCAAGGGCGCGATCGCACCGGCCCTGGCGGACCTGGTTGACAAGGGCACCATCCGCGTCCTCGACCTCGTGTTCGCGATGAAGGACAAGGAGGGCGACGTCGCGGTGGTCGAGCTCCAAGATCTCGATGCCGAACAGAGGGCCTTTTGGGCCGGCATCACCGACGAGCCGTCGGGTCTGCTCACCGAGGAGGACGTCGATGCGATCTCAGACGCGCTCGAACCTGGTGACGCAGCAGCGATGCTCATCTGGGAGGACGTGTGGGCGGGACCGTTTGCCCAGGCCGTCCGCAACGCCGACGGCGAGCTGATCATGCTGGAGCGCATCCCCTACGACCTGGTCGTTGCCGCCCTCGAGTCGGGCGACTGACCCTCCTTCCTTCAGAGAGGACTACAGACATGATGAGACGAATGGGTCGCCGAGGGGTCGTTGGGACCGTGGCACGCACGGCGGTGGTCGCGGGCACCGCGACCGCGGTCGTCGGTGGCATGAATCGCCACCAGGCGGGCAAGCAGCAGCAGGCCGCCGACGCCGCGGCCTATCAGCAGGAGCAGCAAGAAGCGCAGATGCAGGCGATGGCACAGCAGGCTGCGGCGCAGCAAGCCGCCGCACAGGCCGCGGCGGCACCTCCGCCGGCCGCAGCTCCCGCTGGCGACGACCTGACGACGAAGCTGAAGGAGCTCGCTGCGTTGAAGGAACAGGGCATCCTCAGCGACGAGGAGTTCGCGGCTGCGAAAGCGAAGTTGCTCGCGGGCTGACGCCTAGCGACGCATCGAGACTGACCGCGCATTGAAGGTCCGGCGATGAAAGTTCGGCGAATCGCGACCATCGTGCTGGTCGTCCTCACGAGCCTGATGGTGCTGGTGTCGGTGGTCGCGGTGTGGGCGACACGCACCGTGTTCGACACCGATCGGTTCACCGCGGTGTTCGAAGACGTCATCTCCGACCCCGCAGTGACGAGCGCCCTCGCCGAGCGGCTCACCGACGAGGTCGGCGACGCCGTGCAGGCGAGTGGCGTCATCGCGGACAACGTCCCGTCAGAGCTGCAGCCGCTCCTCCCAGTTCTGGGCGGTGCGGTGCGAGGGTTCGTGTCGGGCGAGGTCGACAAGTTCCTGCAGTCAGACACCGGCCAGCAGCTGATGGTGGGCGCGGTCCGGCGCACTCACCGCGCGGCGATCCGCGTGCTCGAAGGCAAGGACACGCCGGGCGACCTCGTGTCGGTCGAGACCGGCGCGGTGACGCTGAACCTCGTGCCGGCCGCGGTGGCCGTCTTGGGGCGCGTTCAGGAGCGAGGCTTGCTGACCGACATCGACCTCCCCGATCTCAACGACACTCAGACTCCGCAGGAGCAGGTCGAGCTGCTCAGCGAGGCGATCGGTCGAGACCTCCGGCCGGACTTTGGCCAGTTCACCGTGTACGAGAGCGACAAGATCGACGAAGCCGAGAGCGCAGTGTCGGTCGCTCGCGACGTCGCCAAGCAGATCAAGCGCTTCGCTCGTGCTGCTCGTGATCGTGACGGTGCTGATGATCGCGCTCACGATCTTTGTCGCCCCGATCCGCCGCCGGGCCATGATCCAGCTCGGCATCGGAGTCGCGATCGCGGTGGTGCTCGCCGTCATCGTCGAGCGCCGTGTCATCAAGTCGATCCCAAACGCGATCGCGAACATCCAGGCGCGGGAGGCGTCGGAGAGCATCCTCGCGGCGTTCAGCAACAGCCTGAACAATGCGAACGGCAGCCTGCTCGTCGTGGCACTGCTCGTCGCGCTCATCGGGTTCATCGCTCGACCGGGCGGTGGCGACCTGCGCGGCCATCCCGAGATCGCCCGAGTCATTGTCGGCGTCGTCGCGCTTGCCGCGCTCTGGTTCCTCGGCCTGCACTGGTGGTCGGTGATCGTGGTCGGAGCGTTCGTCGTCGTCGGGCTCCTCGCGGCCAGTAGCGCGGGTGACGAGACCGAGACGGAGGCGCCGCCTGCCGAACCGCCGCCGCCGCCTCCGGCCGAGCCGCCTACTCCGGCTTCGGCTTCGCCTGCTTCTTCGTGAGCGGGGCGATCTGCTCGCCGTCGAGCTGGCCGAGGTCGACCCCGTTGGAGAAGTGCACCCAGTAGCGCAGCCGCTGGAAGCCGTTGACCAGCATGACCTTGCCCTGCGTGCCGGCGGGGACGCCGGGGAGGTCGGTCGTCGCGGTCACCTTGCCGCCGACCTTCAGCTCGATCTGCCCGGTGAGCGGGTTCGCCAGCTTGTGCGGAGGCCAGGTGGACACGAGGGGCGACGCTAGCCGCGCGCTAGCGCATCCTCGGCGGAGGACTGCATTCGCTTCGCCGCTTGCGCGGGCGTGAGGTCACCGCGCAGCGCGGCATTGATCGACGACCATGCCGCGTCCTCGACCGCGGGAAAGCGGGGGAGCGGGGGATAGGTGATGAGCCCGGCGGTCACCGTGGCGCGCGTGATCTCGAGGCGCCGAGCGTCGGTCGCATCGACGGGCTCGACCGCGGCGAACGCATCGACACGGGCGCAGACGGTGCCGGCACGCGCGTCGAGCGCGTGAGCATCGAACGAACGAAAGCTGCTCCACCAATGCGAGTGCGGCGGGCACGTCACCGCACGTCGTCGGGATCGCCCACCCGTGGCATCCGCCGTACGAGCGGAGGCCCGCGGGGCCGCTGAGGTAGGGGTGCGGATCGAGGCGGTCGTAGACGGATGCGTCGCGCAGGGGCCCGAATCCGCCCGGCCAGGTCGCCGCCATCTCGAGCTCGCCGCGCGCGAGCGCGGCGTCGACCTCGTCGTAGTGCCAGGTGGGGAGCGCGGCCGGAGCGCGCCGGGCCAAGCGGCACAGTGCTTCGATCGCCTCCTCACCCAACGCGGTGTCGAGCGTCGGCCGCAGCTCCGCGTCGAAGACGTCCCCGCCGTGCGCGGACACGTACTCGAAGTACGTGCCGAACAGGCCTGACTCACGTCCGGTGAACCCGAAGACGGCGTCGCTGGCGAGCAGATCCGCCCACGTCGCGGGCGCCGGATCGACGAGGTCGCGCCGCACCCACATCACGCGCACGTCGATGTTGCGGGGCACGCAGAGAAGCGCGCCTTCGAACGTGCAGAGCTCGACGGCCTTCGTGGCCTGGTCATCGGCGAGTGCTGGATCGAGAGGTATCAGCCATTCGGCCTGTGAGGGCGCGTACTTGGAATGGGTGGACAGCACGTCGATGCGGTCGCCGCCGGCAAGCATCTCGGCGACCACGCGGTTGAGCGTCGGGTGGTCGGCGTGCACGACGATCTCGACGTCGGCGGGCAGCATCGAGTAGAGCCCGTCGTACATCGGCCCGCCGACCAGGGCCACGCGCAGCGCCATCTTGTTGGTCCTTTCGTCGCGGATAGCCTCGCCGCAACCAGCACCGAGGGGGAGCCATGAAGCTCAGCATGTCGCTCAGCTATGCCGGCGGGTTCAAAGAGGCAGCCAAGCAGGTCGTCGACCTCGAGAAGGCGGGCCTCGACATCGTGTGGGTGGCCGAGGCGTACACGTTCGACGCGATCAGCCAGATGGGCTATCTCGCGGCGATCACTGACCGCGTCGAGATCGCTTCCGGCATCGTCAACGTCTACTCGCGGACACCGACGCTGCTCGGCATGACCGCAGCCGGACTCGACTACATCAGCGAGGGACGGTGCATCCTCGGCCTCGGGTGCGTCAGGGCCGCAGGTCGTCGAGGGGTTCCACGGCGTGCCCTACGAGAAGCCGATGGCTCGCATCAAGGAGACGATCGATGTCGTTCGGCGGGTCATCCGCCGCGAGGTCATCGACTTCCACGGCCAGACGATCGACATCCCCCTGCCCGAAGGTGAGGGCACCGGGCTCGGCAAGCCGCTGAAGCTGATCAACCGCCCGGTGCGCGATGCCGTGCCGATCTGGTGGGCGTCGCTCATGGGCAAATCAGTCGCCGCCACGGCCGAGGTCGCCGACGGCTGGCTGCCGGTCATGTTCATCGCCGAGCGGGCCGACAAAGTGTGGGGCGACGACCTCCGCCGTGGTCTCGCCAAGCGCTCACCCGATCTCGGGCCGCTCGACATCTCGGCCGGCGGCATGCTCGCGATCGGCGACGACCTGCCCGTCGAGAAGATCCGCGACATGGGGCGTCCCGGCACGGCGCTCTACGTCGGCGGCATGGGCGCTCGCGGCAAGAACTTCTACAACGACCTCGCCGTGCGGTACGGCTTCGAGCAGGCCGCGAAGGAGATCCAAGATCTCTACCTCGACGGCAAGAAGGAAGAAGCCGCTGCGAAGGTGCCCGAGGAGTGGCTCGAGAAGACATCGCTCGTCGGCCCTGCGTCGTACATCGCCGACCGGGTCGCCGCCTACAAGGAGGCAGGTGTGACCGTGCTCAACGTCAACCCGGTCGGCTCCGACCCGGTGAAGGCGATCGATCAGCTGCGCGAGATCGTGGGTGCGGCATGACCGACGTCGCGACTCCCACAGTCGGCGGCACCGTCGAGCCTGGCTTCGAGTCGGTGCGCGAGGCGTTCGTCAAGAACTTCACGGACCACGGCGAGGTCGGCGCCGGCGTCGCCGTCCACGTCAACGGGCGCAAGGTCGTCGACCTATGGGGCGGCGTTGCCGACATCTCGACACAACAGCCGTACGACGAGTCGACGTTGCAGCTCGTGTTCTCCACCACGAAGGGGGCGGCCGCGGTGTGCGGCGCGCTGCTCTTCCAGCGGGGCTTGCTCGACTACGACGCGAAGGTCGTCGAGTACTGGCCCGAGTTCGCCGCGGCAGGCAAGGCGGGCATGCCGGTGAAGTACCTCTTCTGCCATCAAGCCGGCTTGCCCGTGATCGACGAGATCGCTCACGGCCGAGCAGGTCTACGCGTGGACACCGCTCATCGACGCGCTCGCCGCGCAAAAGCCGGTCTGGGAGCCGGGCTCGAAGCACGGCTATCACGCGCGTCGACGTACGGGCACCTCGTGGGCGAGCTCGTGCGTCGCATCTCCGGCAAGGACATCGGCACGTTCTTCGCCGAGGAGGTCGCAGGGCCGCTCGGTCTCGAGTTCTGGATCGGCCTGCCCGAGAGCGAGGAGTCGCGGGTCGCACCGCTCATCCCCTCGCCACCGCCTCCGCCCGAGATGGTCGAGATGATGGCCTCGTTCATGGGGCCCGACTCGCTCGGCGGGCGCGCGCTGTCGCTCGGCGGCGCGTTCGCGGTCGAGGGCGAGATGATCTTCAACACCCGCGGCATGCACGCGCGCCCAGATCCCCGCGGCGAACGGCATCACGAACGCTCGGTCGCTGTCGCGGATGTACGCAGCGTGCGTATCTGAGGTCGACGGTATGCGCCTGCTCACGCCCGACACGGTCGCGAAGGTCACCGAGACGCTCACCTCTGGTCCTGACCAGTGCCTCGTCTTCGAGTCGACGTTCGGGCTGGGGTTCATGACCCACGGCTCGTTCACGCCGATGATGGGCCCGGGGTCGTTCGGGCACGCGGGTGCGGGCGGCTCGCTCGGCTTCGCGCATCCCGACTCGGGCGTCGGGTTCGGCTACGTGATGAACCAGATGCAGATGAACCTCGCCGGCGACCCCCGCGCCGCCGGCCTCATCGAAGCCATCCAGTCGAGCCTCTAGCTCGGCCGCGGACGCCTGACAGACGGTCGATCACCTTCTCGGCTTCGTCGACGAACTGCCGTACGAGCTCGCCCGCGGGGATGAGCTCGTTGATCGCGCCCACACCCTGACCGCACGGGAAGAACTCGCGGTCGGGATCGACCTTCGTGTTCTCGTCGCCGCCGAGATGGGCCGCGCCCTGCTCGCTCGCGTACAGCGCCTGCTGCGGGAACGGCCTCAGCTCCTCGGGATGCTCCTCGAAGTGGTTCGTCCAGTCGTTGCGCACGACCCGGCAGGTCTTGCCGGTGAACGCGCGTGAGATGACGGTGCCGTCCTCGGGCAGCTTGACGAGGATGTCCTTGTAACCGGGAACCGAGCGCGCTTCCGGCGTGGCGATGAAGCGGGTGCCGATCCAGACGCCGTCGGCGCCGAGAGCGAGGGATGCCGCGAGCCCGCGCCCGTCGAAGAGTCCGCCCGCGGCGACGACCGGCACGCGCTCGCCGACCGCGTCGACGACCTGGGGGACGAGCGCCATCGTCGCGACCAGTCCGGTGTGACCCCCTGCCTCGGTGCCCTGCGCGACGACCATGTCGCATCCCGCCTCGACCGCTGCCGTGGCGTGCCGCACCTTCCCGCACATGCTCGCGACGAGGACGTTGTTGTCGTGACACAGATCGATCACGTCGCGCGGCACGCCGAGCCCGGCGACGAACACACGGGCGCCGCCGTCGATCACTGACTGCACCTGGTTCGCGACTTGGCCTGCGACGGCGGTGAGTAGATCGACGCCGAACGGCTTGCTCGTGAGCTCGCGCGTCTTGCGGATCTCCTCGATCATCCCCTCGTGGCCCATTGTCGAGGCGCCGAGGCAGCCGAACCCGCCCGCCTCGGAGACCGCGGCGGCGAGGCGGTGGTACGAGACGCCTCCCATCCCGGCCAGCATCACGGGGTGTTCGACTTCGAGGACATCAGTGAGGCGCGTGCGCATGGGGGCGCATGGTACGCGGCCCGGTGCGCGGCGAGGCCCGTCACCTCCCCGGGGGGACGAGAGAGGTGGCGGGCCTCGACTTGTGAGCTCGCACCGCGCGACCGGTGCGGCTCGTTGTGAGGGGCAGGCTAGAGAGGCCGCGTTTCACGCTTGTGTCGTCGGAGTGAATGGCGCGGGTCCGTCGGCTGGCAACTCGGCGAACGCGCCGTCCCGGTCCAGGAACCGCCGGTGCCAACGTCTCGGTGTGAGAACGATCGCCCTCGGTTCGTCCTCGAACAGCCAACGGGCGAAGTTCTCCCTGGTCCACGCCGACGTCCCCGCTGATGCGGATCGCAGCCCGCGCCCCTTTCGGATTGCTCAGGATCCTCCCGAGCGCGAGCGACATCCGGTGGTCGGCCAGCAGCTCGCCCTTCACCGCGCGCTCGTAGTGCTCGGCGATCACGGTCGGGGCGTCGAGCCCGTGGGCCACGATGGCTTCAGCGGCGAGCGTCCCCGTGAGCAGCGCTTGCCCGATGCCTTCGCCCGTGAGCACGTCGGTCGCACCAGCGGCGTCACCCACGAAGAGCGCTCGGCCATGGCTGAGCGGCAACGAGCCGATGCGGGCGGGGATTGGCCACGCCTTGTGCGGCGCTTCGGGTTCGGCGTTGTCGCCGAGCACCTTGCGGACGTGTGGGCGGGCGAGCAGCTCGGGCCACAACTGCTTCATCGCCTGGGTCGAGATCGTCCCGCCCCTCGCGATGCCGAAGCCGACGTTCGCGCGACCATCCGCGAGCGGGAACGACCAGGCGTAGCCCGGGTAGCAGGTCGGCGTCGAACCACACCCACAGCTGTGTGGCCGCAGCATCGCTGACGTTGGTGAAGTACTGGCGGAACGCGTGCCACTCGCCGAGGTAGCCCGGCTTCGCTGGCGCCGAGCGCCTTGCGGAGTGGCGACCACATGCCGTCGGCGCCGATCGCCATGCGCGCGGTGATCGTGCCCAGGCCCTCGAGGGCCAGCTCGATCGCGCTCGGTCGTGGAGCGGGCGTCGACCACGGCCGCGCCCTCGTGCACCGTTGCGCCCTCGTCGCGCGCTCGTTCGACAATGCAGCGCGTCGAGCTCGGTGCGGCGTGCGACGCCCGCGTAGACCCCCCTGCCCTCAGGGAGTGGGAACTCGATCGTGCGACCGGACGGTGAGCGCACCCATGCGGCGCCCACCTCCTGCCACGACGGGAGTCCGAGCGGCGAGGCACCGAGCTCCTCGAGCAATCGCAGCGCGCCGGTCGTCAGCCCATCGCCGCAGCACTTGTCACGGGGAAACGTGGCCTTGTCGAGGAGCGCGACCCGCACTCCGGAGCGAGCCAAGGTGATCGCCGCCGCGCTCCCCGCGGGTCCCGCGCCGACGACAGCGACGTCGACCTCGTTGGGGGACATGGCCACGGCCCGAGGCTAGGAGTTCGGCGCCAGGTCCTCGAAGAGCACCTGCTTCGCGTGGCGCCGCGCCCCAAGTTCGTGATCCGGCTGCGGTGGGCCTCAGGCCGCCTTTCGTCGGCGGGGGCGCTCACGTTTGGCGAGCAGCGGAAGCTCGGCGAGGTCCGCGTACTCAGGGTGCTCGGCGATGTAGCAGTGCACCCGGTCACGCGTGCGCTGGGCCCGCTTGCGGACGGCGTCCGCGGAGATGCCGTAGCGGGGCGCAATCGTGTGGGACGGTGACGGATCGCCGGCGACGCGACTGTTCGGCCAGGTCGAGCAGCAGCGCGATGTCGTGCGGTGCGGCGCTCGCGGCGCCCAGCACGAACAGCAGGTCGGCCACCCGCGGGTCGTCCGCGGCGAGGCGGGCGACGGTGTCGAGCAGGTCCTCGTCGTCCATGATCGCCGATGAGCACCTCGGGCGCCTCGCCCTCGACGGGCTCGGCCACCGTGAGCGGCCAGAAGCCCTGGTTCTGGCGCACCAGCGCCTTGAGGTGAGCCCCAGGCCCACCGCCACGGCAGCGCCCCGCCGGGCGCCACGCACCCGGCGTGCGTCACCAGCCACGTGCAGAAGTCGGTGGCCACGGCCTCGACCTCGTCGCTCGGCAGCTTGCGCCCGACGTCGGTCGCGGCCCGGCGCACCGCGGCCTTCAGCTCACGGTCGAAGTCGAGGCGCAGCATGAATGCCGCGTTCCGATCTCCGCCCGCCACCAATGTCATGAGCTTCGTCAACTTGTCGTATCGTCCCGATTCCACCGAATCCCTCCTCTGCCTACGGGACCCATGATGAGAGGGGGGTGGGACATTCCTGGGATGCCGGGTCCGACGACGAGGGGGAAAGCGCCATGGCTGGGCTGTGCGAGGGACGAGTCGCGATCGTGACGGGAGGCGGCCCGAGGCATCGGCCGCGAGCACGCCCTGATGCTCGCGGAGCACGGCGCCAAGATCGTCGTGAACGACCTCGGCGGCGAGATGGACGGCACCGGCCAATCGACCGGCCCGGCCCAGGAGGTCGTCGACGAGATCAAGGCGATGGGCGGCGAGGCGGTCGCCAACGGCGACAGCGTGGCCGACTGGGAGGGCGCCCAGCGCCTCATCAACACCGCCGATCGAGTCGTTCGGTCGCCTCGACGTGCTGATCAACAACGCCGGCATCCTGCGCGACCGGATGCTCGTGAACATGACCGACGAGGAGTGGGACGCCGTCATCAAGCGTCCACCTGCGGGGCACCTTCGCCCCGTCGCGGTGGGCCGCCGCCTACTGGCGCGACCGGGCCAAGGCCGGTGAGGCGAACGACCGCTCGCATCATCAACACGACCTCGGTCTCGGGCATCTACGGCAACCCCGGTCAGACCAACTACGGCGCCGCCAAGATGGGCATCGCCGCATTCACGATCATCGCCGCACGCGAGCTCGGCCGATACGGCGTCACGGTCAACGCGATCGCGCCCGGTGCGCTCACCCGCATGACCGAGGGGCTCGGCATGGGATCGGGCAGCGACGAGCAGCGCGAGCAGATGTCGCCGCGTTGGATCGCGCCGATCGCCACGTGGCTGGCGAGCGAGCAGTCGTCCGCACGTCACCGGTCGCGTGTTCGAAGCCTCGGGACGCGTGCTCGCGATCGCCGAGGGATGGCATCGCGGCCCCCGTGTCGATCCGATCGACGATCCCACCAAGATGGGGCCCGATCGTCGCCGACCTGCTCGCCAAAGCCCGACCCAACGCCGGCATGGACGGCGAAGACGCCAGCAACTGAGAGCTGGGCAACTGAAGTCCCGCAACTGAGACAGGAGCACACGCGCGATGCCGATCAATCCGGATGCCGTCGGGACCGAGTCCGCACCGGTCGAAACCTCGTGGTCCTCGAAGGACTGCTTGCTCTACGCCGTAGGCGTGGGCGCAGGCGTCGACGAGCTGCCGTTCACGACTGAGAACACCTCCGGCGTTCCGCAGCAGGTGTTGCCCACCTTCGCCGTGATCGTCGGGATGGGCGGTGGCGCGTTCGGCAGCATCGGCACGTTCAACCCCGCGATGCTCGTGCACGGGCAGGAGGCGATCGAGCTGCACCAGCCGATCCCGCCCGAGGGCACGATCCGTACCACGAGCAAGATCACCGGCATCTACGACAAGGGCAAGGCCGCGCTCGTCGTGAGCGAGGCGAAGTCTGTCGACGCGAAGACCGGTGAGCCGATGATGACGACGCGCATGTCCGCGTTCATCCGCGGTGAAGGCGGATGGGGCGGTGACCGCGGTCCCGGGTGGTGCGGTGAACGTGCCGCCCGAGCGCGCACCCGATCACAGCGTCACCATGCAGACCTCGCCGGACCAGGCGCTCGTCTACCGGCTGTCGGGTGACCGCAACCCACTGCACTCCGATCCGTCGTTCGCGGCGATGGGCGGGTTCGACACGCCGATCCTCCACGGTCTCTGCACGTACGGGTTCACGGGCCGCGCGCTTGCTGAAGTCGCTGTGCGACGGTGACCCGACCAGCTTCAAGGCGATGGAGGGCCGGTTCTCGTCCCCCGTGTTCCCTGGCGACAGCCTCACTGTCGACATCTGGACGATCGGCGACGGCCAAGCCGTCTACGAGACGAAGCGCAGCGGCTACGGCGGGGCGACCGACGTGAAGGTGATCGACCAGGGATCGTGCACGTTCACGAAGTGAGCGCGAGTCAGAACAGCTTGAGGTCGCTCGGGCGCATGCCGCGCAGCACGTCGTAGTCGATCTCGACACATCGAAAGCCCGCGATCGCTCGCGAGCACGCGCGCCTGCGGCGTGATCGCCTGCGCGACGAACACGCCACGCACCGGCCGCAGCCCGGGGTCGAGCTCGAGCCGCGCGACGTAGCGGGTCAGCTGCTCGACACCGTCGATCTCGCCGCGCCGCTTCACCTCCACCGCAACGGTCGCGCCGTCGCCGTCGCGACAAAGCAGGTCGATCGGGCCGATGTCGGTGGGGTACTCCCGGCGAACGAGCACGAGGTCCTCGGCGATGACGTCGGGGCGGCGCGGCCAACAGCTCCTGCAGCTCGGCCTCGACCCCGTCCTTCTCCAGACCGGGATCGAGCCCGAGCTCGTGCGCAGAGTCCGAAAGCACCTCCTCGAAGCGGATGACCAGACGCTCGCCCTTGGCGTTCGTGACCGTCCAGAGCATGACGCCGTCATCGTCAGCGGCAGACTCGACGAGCAGGTTCGGCGCGTTCATCCAGTTCAGCGGCTTGTAGGCGCCGCCGTCGGCGTGGATCGCCACGCAGCCGTCGGCCTTCACCATCACCAGTCGGATCGCCGGCCCGAGGCGAGCGTTGAGCCGGCCCTCGTAGTCGACCGAGCAACGGGCGATCACCAGGCGCACGGACCGACGTTACGGCGACCCTCACTTCGGCTCCATACCCGCCGATCAGACATGCGATGGGTTGGTCTTCGCGGGGGACCCTCGCACCGGTGCGACCTCGGGTCGGACGGCTGCTGATGCAGGCGCGCCTCGACGCGACCCTCACCCGACGCGATCTCGCCAAGGCCGTCGGCGTCACGAGCGCCGACGTTCGGGCGTGGGAGCGGGGCGACGAAGTCCCCACCGCCGCGCCGATCGAAGCGATCGCCGATGTCTGTGGCGTCTCGGTCGCTGCCCTTGTCCCACCGCGCGAGGCCCTTTCGTTCGATCCGGTCACGGGTCGTCTTGTCGTCGGAGGCCAAGAGGTTCGCCTCGACGTCTCGGTGCTGGGCAACGAAGGCGTCCTACGGTCGTACCTCTCACTCGTTCGCTCCGAGCGAGCGCTCGCCTCGGACGCACCGGTATCGCTCCGCCTCGACGACCTCGAGGTGCTCGCGATCGCCTTGGATGTCACCGACGCGCATCTCGAGGACCAGCTGGTTGAGCTCGCGGGCGTCTCCGCACGCGCGGCCGCGGACATCCGCCGTCGCCTCGTCCGCCGCCGGACGCCGACTCGCTTGGCTGCGCTCGCGGTCGGGATGCTCGCCGCAGTGCCCGTCGTACACCTCCGTGGACAGCATCACAGCGAACCCCTGCCGCCACCGACGCCCACTCTGGCGACGACCCTCGGCGGCGAGTTCCCTGTGGAGATCGGTGACGCGCTCGTGATCGAGCGCGACCCTCTGCAACCCTGACGATTCGCATCACAGCCGCCGCGCGGCTGGACTCGCGTCGCAACGCTCCACCATGCTCTCGCCGTGCCTCGTCGCCTGCTCGCCCTCCTCGCCGTCACTCTGCTCGTGCTTTCTGCGTGTGGTGGTGACGACTCGTCCTCGAGAGCACGCTTCCTCAGGCGTCGGAGGCCGACCTCGCAGCCGCGCACGTCAGCGGACCGTGGACGGTGACGATCACGATCGACACCCAGACGCCTCCCCCGCATCGACGAGGCGGTCGCCGTCGGTGACGTGCTCGAGCGCCAGTTCGTGCTGGGCAACGGGTGCAACGTCGACACGGGTGACTGCAGCGTGAACCGCGAGTCGGCCGCTGGCCCATCCACCGAGACATGGACGCGCCAAGGCGCGGTGCTCACGTATCACATCGAAGCTCCGGTTTCGGCGCCGTGTGTGGTTGAAGGCGAGGAGAAGGCGATTGAGCACACGGCGCGGGCCACGACCACGCTGACCGTCACCGATGCGGTCCTGCTCGGCGACGAGTGGACCGCGACCGAGATGACCTACGCCCGCGACGCCGAGGTCGTTCCGACCACCGAGGGATGCCCGACGGGCACGCAGACCGAGAGCGGGACTGCCGTCCCCGGCACCGCTGTGCCCGACACCACCGTCCCCGACACCACTGGCTGATTCTCTTGGCACGACAGGGTCTCTGTGACCCACAAACGCCAAGAGATCCAGCGCTCAGCCCGACGAGCGGTCGCGGAGGCGCTTGCCGATCAGCTCGCGCCGCTTCTGGAGGTCGCGGTAGGTGAGCGTCTCCGTCGACGTGTCGACGCCGAACGAGGCCTTGACGCCGTCGAGGTCGAGGGGGACGTCCATCGGATGGATGCCGATGTCCGCGGCGAGCCGGTCACCATGGTGCGTCGCGAAGTACGCGGAGATCGTCGTGATCTCGGCGAGCAGATCGAGGTCCGGTGCGAGCCGGGCGATCGCGCCATCGAGGAACACCATGTTCTTCACGTAGAGCATGAGCTCCTTCGGCATGCGGGCGCCGTAGCCGAGCAGAGCCTTGACGACCCGCTGGATCTCGTGGACCAGCTCCTCGCCGGACAGCGTCGTCGGGTCGACCGGAGGTTGGTCGAGGCGGAGGTCGCGGATCGACCGCGTCGATGTCGGTGTCGGGAGGCAGCGCCCCGAGATCGCGGAGCGCGGCGAGCTGCCCCTTCACGTCGTTCGTGGTGGCGCCCATCATCAGCCGGAGGAACGCGAGCCGGCGGGGCTCGGTGAGCCGGCCGACGATGCCGAAGTCGAGCAACGCGGTGCGCCCATCGGACTGCACGAACAAGTTGCCGCCGTGCAAGTCGCCGTGGAAGACGCCGTAGATCATCGCCCCCTCCATGAAGGCGATCATCCCGGTGCGGATCACCGCGGTGGTGTCGATGCCGGCGCGACGCATGCTCTCGACGTCGTCGAACGCGAAGCCGGACAACCGCTCCATCACCAGCATGCGCCGCGTCACGAGGCGGGGGTGCGGGCGCGGCACGACGTAGCCGCGCTGACCGAGCTCCGCGAGCACCCGCGCGACGTCGAGCATGTTCTGCGCTTCGAGCCGGAAGTCGAGCTCCTCGGAGATCGTCTCCGCGAACAGCTCGACGAGCGCCGGCGGGTTGGCGAGCGCGGCGATCGGGATGCGGCCGACCAGATGCGGCGCGAGCCACGACATCGCGGCGAGGTCCTGCCGCACGAGCGTCGCGACCTGCGGCCGCTGCACCTTCACGACCACCTGCTCGCCGGTGCGCAGCGTGGCGGCGTGCACTTGCGCGATCGACGCCGCGGCGAGCGGCACGCGTTCGAACGACGAGAAGACCTGCTCGAGGGAGCGTCCGAGCTCGTCCTCGACGACCTGGCGCACGGTGTCGAAGGTCTCCGCCGGTACTCGGTCGCGACAGAGCTTGAACTCGCTCACGAGCTCCTCCGGGAAGAGCCCCTCGCCGGCGGAGATGATCTGCCCGAGCTTGATGTACGTCGACCCGAGGTCCGTGGCGGCAATCCGTAGGCGGCGGGAGATGCCGGCTCGCGAGACGTGCTCGCCCTTGCGGCGCTCCACGAGTGCCCAACCGGCGACAGCACGTCCGAGCCGTGGCGGTGACGCGCGCGAATCGCCAGCCTGGCGGCACCCGGCGCGGACGGGTGAGCCTCGGGTACCTCGCCTCGACACGCCGGCTCGAATGGCGTCGATGCCCGGCGAGCCAGGTCAGCTCGTCGAGGTCGAGCACCCAGGGTGGATCGTCGCTGAACGCGCCGAACGTCAGGTCACTCGGAGCGTTCGGGCGGCGACTGTTCACTCCTCCGAGTCTCGCAGCCGCGCCCGCCCTCGCCCGCAACGGGGACGGCTACTCTGCGCCACGCGTCGCGGGGGCGCGAGCGCGCTGACTCAGGGGGACACGAGATGGTCGAACGCTGGATCGCGGACAGCGGCCTCAGCGAGCGGTATCCGATCTACACGCGGGCGAACGTGGGCGAGGTGTTCCCGGATCCGGTGACGCCGCTCACGCGCGACACCGGCATCTGGCTCGCCGAGCTCGGATGGCGCGATGCGTGGGAGCGCGTTGGCGCGTTCGACCTCGAGCGAGTTCGACCCCGACGAGATCGAGCAGCTCGGCATCACCGGTGGCTACTGCTACCTCAACGCGTCGTTGATCCGGCTCTTCGGCGAGCGCGCGCCTGGGCTGTCTGCCCAGGCGATGGACGAGCAGTTCTTCGGCACGCAGCCCGGCATCCCGCCGTACGTCGAGCAGCCGGGCGACGTCGATCTCAACAAGACCGAGCGCATCGGCCAGACGTTCGGGTGGGCGTTGACGACCGAGGATCTCCCCGAGCTGATCGACGATCAGATCGCGACGAAGCGTGCTGCGTGACGACCGGCCCGACCTGAGCGCGCTGACCGACCGTGAGCTCGCCGACCGGTACTTCCACTTGATGGACACCCACTTCCGCGACCTGTTCGCGCACCACATCTTCATCTCCTACATGGCGACGTTGCCGGTCGGCATCCTCAGCGCCATGGCCGCGGCCGTGGGCGACCCGTCGCTGATGATGCGCCTGATCGGGGGGCTTGGTCAGGTCGACTCGGCGGCGCCGTCGATGGCGATGTGGGACATGGGGCGCGTCGTCGCCGAGTCTCCCGTCGTTGATGGCCGAGTTCGACCGTGGCCTCGACGGCCTCCACGACCGGCTGCGAGCGTCGCACCGACGAGAGCGCGGTGAAGCTCTGCACGCTGCTCGACGAGTTCATCTACGAGTTACGGATCGCGCGGCCCGAACGAGTGGGAGATGCGCTCGCCGACGTGGGAGACGCAGGCCCAACCTCGCGCTGGCGGCCGTCGACCGCATGCGGCTCTCGCCCGAGTCCGCCGCGCCGATCGCGCAGAACTCGCGCATGGCGACCGACCGAGAGCAGCTCGTCGAGCAGCTCAGCGAGGCGCTCGCCGGCGATCCGGCGACGCAGGGTCAGTTCCTCGCCGCGGTGCCGCGCGGCGCAGGTGTTCCTGCCTGGGCGCGAGCGGACGAAGACGAACAACATCCGCATGCTCCACGAGGCTCGCATGACGCTGCGCGAGCTCGGGCGCCGCATGGTCGAGCGAGGCGCGTTCGACGAGATCGAAGACTTCGGCATGCTGCCGCAAGGCCGAGTTCGACGACTTCCTCGCCGACCCGCACGCATTCACTCACACGATCCGGGCGCGCCGGGCCCAGTACGACGAGCTCTCCGCACTCGAGCCGCAGTTCGTGTTCGTCGGCGAGCCGGACTTCCCCGCCGCGTGGACACGGCGCGACGCCGCGAACAACGTCGCAGCAGCGTCGCCGGGCGACGCGCTCGCGGGCCTCTCCGGGCTGCCCCGGTGTCGCAGAGGGACGAGCGCGGGTGATCCTCGACTCGCACGACCCCACCGCGCTCGAACCGGGCGACGTGCTCGTCGCGCCGATCACCGATCCGTCGTGGACGCCGCTGTTCGTGCCGGCGTGTGCGGTCGTCGTCGATGTGGGAGCTCTGCAGAGCCACGCCGTGATCGTGAGCCGCGAGCTCGGCATCCCGTGCGTCGTCTCCGCGACCGGGGCGACGCGGGCGATCCCCGACGGTGCGCTGGTACGCGTCGACGGCTCGGCCGGAACCGTGACGGTGCTCTGATGGAAGAGCGCTGGATCGCCGACACCGTCCCGAGCGAGAAGTACCCGATCTACACGCGGGCGAACGCGGGTGAGGTCATGCCCGACCCGGTCACGCCGATGTCGTCGACGCTCGCGCATCCCCACCGCGGGCGAGCAGGGGTGGCGCGACGCGTACGTGAAGGCGGGCTCGTTCTTCTACGACGAGTTCGACCCCGACCGGCCCGACACCGTGGGCGTCTTCGGCGGATACCTGTACCTCAACATGTCGATGACGCGGCTCTACGGGCTGCGCACGCCGGGGCTCTCGCCGGAGATGGTCGACTTCCAGTACTTCGGCGACATGCCCGGCATCACGCCTTACGCAGAGGAGGCGCGTCCCGACGACGAGAACGAGCTCGCGACGCAGCTGCTGCAGAAGTACCTCGACGAGCTGTTCACACGCGACGACCTTCCCGAGCTGCGCGCCGACCGCGATCAGGTCGACCGGCTCATCGCTCGCCGCCCCGATCTCGCCGAGCTGACTGACCAGGAGCTCGTCGACTACGCCCGCAGCTTCCTGCCGCTGTACCGGCGGCTGTTCTGCCGGCACATCCTCACGTCGGGTGCCTCGGGCATCGGCATCGGCACGGTCGCGGGAGTGCTGGCCGCCATCGACCAACCCGAGCTGATCATGACCCTCGTCGCCGGGCTCGGCGACGTCGACTCTGCCGCGCCGTCATGGTCGATGTGGGACATGTCGCGGATCGTGAAGGGCTCGCCCGATCTCACCGCCGCGTTCGACGAAGGCGGCTCCGGCCTCGCCGCTCGACTCGAGGCGATGGCAGAGGCGGGGAACCCCTCGGCGGAGGACTTCGGGAAGCTGTTCGGCAGCTTCATCGAGCGCTTCGGCGCGCGAGGCCCGAACGAGTGGGAGCTGCGCAGCAAGACCTGGGGGATCGATCTCGACGTGCCGCTCGCGGCGATCGACCGCATGCGGTTCGCACCCGACGACGAGTCGCCCCAGGCGCGCACCGATCTGCGCGTCATCGAGCGCGAGGCCGCCACCGACTTCGTGCGCGAGCTGATCGCGGACGATCCCGAGGCGGCGGGCACCTTCGAGGTGGGTCTGCGCTGCGCGCACCTCTACAACGCGGGGCGCGAACGCACGAAGACCAACAACGTCAAGATCGTCCACGAGATGCGTTTGGCCCTTCGAGAGCTCGGCCGAAGGGCCGTCGAGCGGGGCGATCTCAGGAGCATCGAGCAGATCTTCATGCTCGTCGACAACGAGCTCGACGACTTCGTCGAGCGGCGCGTCGACTTCCGCGAGCTCGTCGCCGAGCGTGAGCACTACTACCTCTCGCTCTACGACGTCGAGCCTCCGTTCGTGACCCACGGCCCACCGCCGCCGGTCTCGCAGTGGCGCCACCGGGCTGCCGCGAGCGGCGCCGACCACGCCGTCGCCGGTGACGTGCTCATGGGGATCCCGGGGTGTCCCGGCGTGGCGCGCGGGCGCGCCCGGGTCGTCATGGACCCCACCGACCCGCGCGGGCTCGAGCCAGGCGACGTGCTCGTCGCGCCGCTCACCGACCCGTCGTGGACGCCGCTGTTCGTGCCGGCGTGTGCCGTCGTGGTCGATGTCGGCGCGCAGATCACGCACGCAGTGATCGTGAGCCGCGAGCTCGGCCTGCCGTGCGTCGTGTCGGTCACCGACGCGACTCGGAAGATCGCGGACGGAGCGATGATCGAGGTCGACGGCAAGGCGGGAACGGTGACGATCCTCTGATGCTCGATCACCTGCGCGTCGTCGAGGTCTCGGTGTGGGTCGCGGGGCCCGCGGCCGGCGGCGTGCTCGCGGACTGGGGCGCCGACGTGATCAAGGTCGAGCCACCGGAGGGCGACCCGATGCGTCGGCTGTTCGGCGCCATCGGTGTGCAGCAGACCAAGGTGCCACCGTTCGAGCTCGACAACCGAGGCAAGCGCTCCGTCGTGCTCGATCTCCGATCCGACGACGGCATCGCGGCGATGTGGAAGCTGCTCGAGACCGCGGACGTGTTCCTCACGAACCTCCGCGCCGACGCACTCGAGCGCCTCGGTCTCGACCCGGCCACGGTGCGGGAGCGGCTGCCCCGGATCGTGTACGCGAGCGTGACGGGCTACGGGTTGACGGGGCCCGAACGCGGTCGCCCGGGCTACGACATCGGCGCGTTCTGGGCCCGCAGCGGCGCGGCCGCGACGCTCGTCCCGTCGTCCGAGGACCCGCCCACGATCCGCAGCGGGTACGGCGACCACACGACCGGCCTCACCGTGTTGGCAGGGCTGCTCGGAGCGTTGCTCGAACGTGAGCGCACCGGCGAGGGCCGGCTCGTCGAGGTGTCGCTCCTCGGCACCGGCATCTACTGCATGGGCTGGGACCTCTCGATCCTGTCGGGCTTCGGCAAGATCTCGTCGACGAAGCCGCGTGCGCTGGCGCCGGCGCCGCTCGTCAACTGCTACAAGGCCGGCGACGATCGCTGGTTCTGGTTGCTCGGGCTCGAGGGCGATCGCCACTGGCCGGGCTTGGTGCGCGCCATCGATCGCGTCGACCTCAACGAGGACGAGCGGTTCGCCACGGCAGTCGGCCGCCGCGAGCATGGCGCCGCCCTCGTCGCCGAGCTCGACGAGACGTTCGCGGCCCGCACCTACGAGGAGTGGATCGAGCGCTTCGACGCGCACGACGTGTGGTGGGCGCCCGTGCAGACGTTGCGTGAGGTGCTCGCCGATCCGCAGGCGAACGCTGCGGGCATGTTCGTGGAGATGGCGGGCATCGACGGCGAGCAGTACCGGTCGGTCGCCACACCGGTGCGCTTCGAGCCGAGCACGGATCACGTCGCTCAGCCGGGCCTGGTGCCCACCCTCGGCGAGCACACCGCCGAAGTCCTGGCCGAGCTCGGCCTCTCAGCCCCAGAGGGCGGTGAGCACCCTGTCGGCGAGCTCCTTGCGGCAGATGAGGAGGTCGGGGAGCCACGGGTCGGCGCGGTTGTAGACGAGGGGCGCGCCGTCGATGCGGCTGACGTGGAGGCCGGCGCTGATCGCGACCGCGGCAGGCGCCGCCGAGTCCCACTCGTACTGCCCGCCGGTGTGGGCGTAGATGTCGGCGTCGCCGGTCACGATCGCCATGGCCTTCGCGCCGGCCGAGCCCAGGGCGACGATGTCCGCGTCGAGGCGTTGCGCGACGACCATTGCCGCGTGCGAGGAGCGGCTGCGGCTCGTGATCACTCGGACAGCGCGGCCGTCGGGCGGAGGCGGATAGGGCGGGGGATTGCCGGTGTCGTAGACGGTGCCGACCGCGGGGAGGGCAACCGCGCCGACGAAGGGCTCGCCGCGCACCGCCAGAGCGATGTGCACCGCCCAGTCCGACCGCCCCGGCTGTCCGTACTCATTCGTGCCGTCGAGCGGATCGACCACCCACACCCGGTCTGACGACAACCGCGCTGCACTGTCGCGTCCCTCCTCCGAAAGGATCGCGTCGTTCGGACGCGCGGCAGCGAGGCGTTCGACGATGAAGTGATGGGCCTGCATGTCGCCCTCGTCCATGACCCGCCAACTCGGCGCTCCCGCCGCCGTCAGCGACGCCCGCAGCTCCACGAGCAGCACGCCTGCTGCTTGCGCTATCGAAGCCGCGAGCTGATGGTCGTCCAGCTCCGTCACCGTTGTTCTGGCCGTCGGGCCAGAAACCGAAGGTGCGCGGCACGCGCATCCCACGCGTAGACGACGGCGGTTCCCGCGATCAGGTCGTGGAGGGCGCGGCGATCGCGCCGGAAGAGGGCGAGCCAGAAGCCGACGAAGAACAGCAGGAAGCTCAACGGCGTCACGAGCACCCGGATGATCGCTTGTCGGGTCGTGAGCGCGGCGTCCGTCCTTCGCGACCGCGCGGAGCCCCACGATCGCCATGCCGAGCGTGCGTCCATCGGCGGCGAGCGAGTACGCGCAGTACAGGAACGCCCATCCGGCGAACGCGATGGACGAAAGCCAAGGCGCATCGCGAAGCGCGATGTCGGCGCCGAAGAGCTGCGGATGCGAGGTAGTCGAACACACGCCCCGCGATCGCGAATGCGACGAGAATGGTCGCGGCGTCGATCGCGAAGCCCGTGAAGCGAGTTACGAACCCGGCGTAGGTGCCCTGAAGCTCCTCTTCGTGCCGTGGAGCGCTGCCCAGGCTCATTGGGGGGCGGGCTCTCGGGTCTCGACGCCCAAGGCGGGCCCGAGGGCGCCCAGATCCTCTCGCCTGAGCGCTCGGTCCACCCACCGGTGGACGAAGGAGTCGAGACCGACGCCGGCGCTTCGCGCCGCGTCAACGGCCTCGCTCGCGACTCCCGAGCTCGCACTCGCGATGAGAGGCCCGAGCTCGGTCCGCTCGACGAGTCCGTTGACGTCCACACTTTCCAGCGCCTTGTTGAGGTCGACCTTCGCGATGATCGCGTCGAGGTCGAGCTTGTCGATGACGGGGTTGAGGTCCATCGACAGGACGACACCGTTGATGAGGCGGGCCAAGACGAACGGATCGAGTCGGGAGAGGAGCCGAACCAGGTCCAAGCGGTCGAGAAGGCGATCGATGTCGACTCTGTCCAGCAGCTCGTTGAGGTCGACTCGCTCGATCACCGACTGCAGGTCGAGCCGGTCGAGCACCGCTTGGATGTCGACGCGCTCGACGACCTCGTCGACGTCGATCGCATTCACGACGGTCGGCGCGACCTCGTTGACGACCGACTGGAGGATCGCGGTCGCGTCCTCCCGAAGGGTGTCGAAGAGGGCGGCCCGCCGCGTTCGCGCCTCGGGATGGCGAGGCGCGGGTTCGAGGCTCATCGGCTCGGGCGCCCCGTCAGCCAGAAGTGCGGGTGGCGCGTGCCTTCGGCGTAGGTGAGTCGGCGGGGGACTCCGGTTCGTAGGCGCGAAACGCCGTCGCCATGCATTCGACGAATGCCTCCGGGTCGGCGATCGCGTTCGGGTCGAGCACGATGCCGATGTCGAGTCGATCACCGTTGCCGAACGCGCTGATGCTCGCGAGACAACCGAGGCGGGGGCCGAAGGGGTAGCACTCTTCGATCAGCTGCTCCGCCGATGTGGCGGTCGGTGCGGAACCCGGGCAACGTCGTCGCAACGAAGTCGACCGAGTTGGCCTGCGAGTGCAGTGCCGGAGCGAGCACCCGCGTCGGCAGTCGACCGACAACCGATGCCACGCCGCTCGCGATCCGGACGACCGGCTCGCGTCGGGCCCGCGCCAAGCGCTCCGCGACGATGCCGAAGTGGGGCCCGGGATGCTCGGCCGAGGTCGGCACCTCCAGCCGAGCCGGTGCCACCCAATTCCCTCCGACGATGCCGGCGTCGCGGTGCTGCGCCGTCGGCAGGGCAAGCCTCAGCTCGAAGCAGGGAGCGCCGACATGCTGGTGGTAGAGGCCGAGACCCGCACTGGCGCCCGCGACGAGCAGGTCGTTGCGACTGCCACCCTGGGCGCGGGCGGCCTCGCGGGCGTCGCGTATCGACAGCATCTCGAATCGGCTCGTCAAGCGCACCTGAGGGTGGGATCGGCGAGAGTCGACCGCCCGTGACAACGAGCTGGTTGGACACCGAGGCCGCGATGTCGAGGCTTCGTTGGATGGCCCGCACGAACAGATCGACGGGGTTGATCGTGCGCGCGAACGACACACCTGCGGCCACGCCGGCGGCGACCGGAGCGGCCGCGCTGGTCAGGTCGATGTTGATGTTGACGGTGCCCGGCTTGCGTTTGGGCGAGGCCGCGACGTCGGGCGTCACGGTGAGCGGCGCCGCTTCGACAGCCTCTTCGGCAGCCGCCGCGACGAGCGCGGGCTGCGTCTCGTCGACGAGCATTGACATGAGTGAGACGCCGCCGAGGCCGTCGGTGAGCACGTGGTGAGCGCGGAGGTAGATCGCCGCCCGTCCTCCCTCGAGGCCCTCGATGAGGGTCACGTCCCACGGCGCACGATCGGGATCGAACGGCGCCGGCTCGAGCAGCCCGACCAGATCCAGGAGCTGTCGTCGGGTGCCGGGGATGCGACGGCCATAGTGCGGACGTGATGGGCCGCGTTGAACTCGGCGTTCGGCACCCAGCCGGGGCGCGTCCGTGTGCCGTTGGGGTCGTCGAGGCGCCACCGCAGCCGGGGCGCATGCTCGATCAGGGTCTCCACACGCTCGAGGAGCGCCTTCTCGGTCGGTGACCGATCCGTGATGATCAGGGTCCCGACGATCATGCGCAGCGTGGCGTCGTGACCAGTGCGCCACATGATCGCTTCGATCGAGCTCAGTCGCTCACTCATGGGCCAACCGTACCTGGCAAGTCCGACGCCCGTCTCAGGCCACCACGAGCGCCATGGGACCCGCTTCGTGAGAACATGCCGAGATGGACCGCAAAGCAGTGAATCCCTGGCAGTGGTCGGTGAACTTCGGGTTCAACCAAGCTGAGCTGATCGAGGGCGGAAGCAAGGTCCTCTACTGCTCTGGGCAGACCTCGGTCGACGGGGACGGGGCACCGCAGAACGCCGGCGACATGGCTGCGCAGATCGGCCTGGCGCTCGACAACCTCGAGGCGGTGCTGGCCGGGGGAGGCATGACGCTCTCGAACCTCGTACGCCTGAACTTCTACACGACCGATGTTCCCGCCTTCATGGGCGAGGCAACTCCCGTGCTCGGTGCGCGCCTCGGCGCGGCGCAAGTGATGCCGGCCGGCACGCTGCTCGGAGTGGCGAGCCTCGCGTTCCCCGAGCTCATGGTCGAGATCGAAGGCACCGCCGTCGCCTAGGCAGGCGGGACGTATCCCGCCGCGATCTGCGCTCGGTAGTCGAGCTCGATCCGTGCCGCTTGCAACAGGTTGATCGCGTAGCGCATCGCACCCGACGAGTAGGTCGGACACTCGAGCCCGGTCGTCGAGGGCTCCGGGCAGAAGTGCCCGTCCGAGCCGCGCACCGTGATCTCACCGTCTCCGCCGCCGCACGCTTCACGCGCCACCGGGATGCGCAGCTCGAAGGGCAGGCATCGCTGCGTCGCGATGAACTCTCCCACCGGTGAGATGGCGACGCCCGCGTCGGCATAGAGGACGGACGCATGCTCAGCCGCGATCTCTCGATACACGGTGTCGAGCTGCTCCCACGGGTCACCCGGCAACGCCGGCGCGGGCGGCGATGCGAGCACGAACGGCACGCCCGTCTCCGCGGCCGCCTCGATTGCCGTGGTGGTGTCGGTGCGGTAGCGCTCCCACACGGCGTCGCCGGTGAGCACCTCACCCTCCTCGTCCACCATGCAGCTGCCGATGCTGTTGCCGCTGAACGCCCACACGACGAGATCCGCTCGGTCCGCCTCGAGGTCGTCGTTCAGCGGTTCGAGGAAGTCGCACGCCGCGGTGCCCCCGAGCGCGCGCGCTTCGACCTCGAGGCCGAGCGCGGGCGAGACCAACGTGAGGTAAGGCTCGGCCTGCGTGACGAGAGAGTCGCCGTAGATGATCACGTGCGGTTTTTCGTCACTCGCCCCTGCTGGTGTGCTGACTGCCGTCGTGACGGAGGGAGTCGACGCGCCGGCCTCATCTTCGGTCGAGGATCGGCCTGCGGCCACGCCACCAGCGAACGCCACCGTGGCGATCGCGAGCCCGCCCACGACCGCGAAGAAGCCACGGCTCCGGCCGTTCTGCATGCTCAGTGTCTACCCGAATTGCCTCAGCGCTCAGCCGCGGGCCTCGGCGGCGCGTTCTACAGTCCGGCCATGTCCGGGCCAATGCCGATCTCGCTCAACGACGCCCTCGCGCAGCTCACGTTTCTTCCCGATCGCACGCCGATGGGCTCGGAGGACTCGTCGAGCGCCTTTGCCCGGCTGTCCCCCTACCGAGACGGCGGCATCTTTGTCGGGCACTGGGCGGGCGAGTCAGAGTGGGAGCGTCACGCGGTCGCCGACGAGATCGTGATGATCCTCGAGGGGGAGACGACCATCACGTTCCGCAAGGACGGCGGCGACGCATCGGTGGGCATGACTGCCGGCCAGCTCGTGGTGGTTCCGCAAGGCACTTGGCACCGGTTCCACACGCCCGAGGCAGTGAAGGTCCTCAGCGTCACGCCCCAACCAACAGAGCACACCGCCGAGCTGCCGGACTGACGTCAGGCGGCGGCCCCGAACTATTCTCCCGGCAAGATGTCACGCCGCCCGCATCTCGTTGTTGCCCTCGGCATCGCCCTCGCGGCCCTGCTACTCCCGGCGATGACCGAACCGAGCGTGCGCGGTGCATCGCCGGTCGGGGGCATCGCGTTGGCTGGCGGTCTGCCGCACGGCGACCCCGCAGTGATCGGAGCACATCCGAGCGACCAGCGAGACACGTGGTCCGACCGGTCGCCAAAGCGATTCCAACTATTGGTCGGGGTCGCCGCGGGGATCTTGCTCTGCGGTCTTGCGTATCGGCGAATGAGACGCGGCAATGCCGTTTGGCGTGGCCAGGTGTTCTGGTGGGCACCACAGAGCGGGCGCGCGCCTCCTTTCTTCATCTCCTGATCGTGTGATCAAGAGCCGGCAGCGCCGGCGGAGATGAAAGGGAGCGACATGTCACCTGCGCAGCGTCAGCGCGCGTCGACCGCCGTCGCCGCACGATGACCGGCGGCCCGGCCACCACAACTGAACGTCCGCGAGTCGGGCGATATCGCGGAGCTCACTGGGGGCTACTCCTCGCCGCTGGCCTCGCTTGCTTTCTCGGCGTGACCGCGTTGGTGAGGGCGTTGGAGCTTCCCCCCGTGGTCAATCGGCTCACATTCGAGAATCCTTCGCAGTTCCACATGACCGTTTCGGTCACGACTGATGCTCACGACGAGTGGATAGTCGTCGGCACCGTCCGCCGAGGAACGACAGAGACCTTCGGAGACGTCGTCGACCAGGGTGACGTGTGGGTCTTTCGGTTCGGCGCTCAGGGCAAAGTCGGCGGCGAACTACGCTTGTCACGGGCGCAGCTCGAGGAGAGCGGCTGGACGGTGCAGGTTCCATCCCGTATCGGGGCCGAACTCGAGGCGCAGGGGGCGCCGTTCTCGCCATAGATCGGGACCGGACGGAAGGGCCTGGCGCGTTCTTGACGCGACCGGACCCGATCTTGTCGGGTCCGCAACCCCTCGTCCGCTCCGCCGACGGAAGCGGGCTCGCGGTGGGCTTATGATGCCGCGATGGCTGGCTATGACCGCGCCCTGTACCAGATCGTCCTGCGGAACATCCCCACGTTCTCGACATGCTCGTTGGAGCAACTCGATCGCCTTGCCGAGCTGGGAGAGCTCGACACCTTCGATGACGGCCAGGCGGTCGTCTCCGAAGGCGACGTCGCCGATGCCTTCTACGTGATCAACAGCGGGACGCTGAGCGTCGAGCGCGACGGCAACTCGGTCGCGATGCTCAATCCGGGCAACTACTTCGGTGAGCTTGCGCTGTTCGACCCGGCGCCGAGGAACGCCACCGTCCGCGCCTCCGGTGGGCGCGCCACCGTCGTGCGCATCGCCCAGGACAAGTTCCGCTCCGCACTCGACGAAACCCCGGCGCTGCGCGACGCCATCCTCCAGGGCATGGCCCGTCGCATCCACCAGCTCGACCGCCGGGACTCCTGAAACCCCGGCCGGTCGCGCCGGCCTCGTGACGCGCCACGCGTGAGCTGCTCCGTGCGCGTTCAGACGTCGTCGAGGAGACGGTGGCCGAGCCCGGGCTCGGTTTCGCTCTCCGACACCGTGCTTGCTGAGCGTCTAGGCCACGACGTGACAACCTTGATGAGGACGTACCCCCCCCGTGATCCGCGCCGTCTGACGTAGCGGCGCAGCCGGTCGAGCGGAACGTCCTCGCTAGGCGGCGGTGCCGTGGGGGTGGCCGGCTTCCTCGTAGCACTGGGAGTGGTAGTGCTCGACGCGATCCCAGCGGTCACGGACGTACACGTTGCAGATGACCTGCTGGCCCCTGAACTTCGCGGAGAATTTCACACGATCGCCGCAGCCTGAGCACGCGACCTCGCTGCCGGGCTCGATCGATCTGATGACGGCTCGCGTCCTGAGGGCGGTCTTCGTCGCCATGCCTTACCTATCGGCGGCGGTCCGCCCGTGCTTAGCCCCAGGTCAGCGTCCTCTGCTGCGCCCCAACTGCACCGCTCGCCCCACGAGATCTCGAATTGCTGCCTCGTCGGCGCCCGCGGCGACGATCGCCTGTACCCGGTCCTCCACCTCGGCAGCGAGCGATTCGTCGACTTCGCCCCGTCGACTCTCCGCCGAGCGGGCGGTCGCCGCGACGGCCATCAGCACGATGATCGACACCGCGGTGATCAGTCCGAACGTCACGACGACCCCGTTGTTGTTGTCCGCGATCGAGCCGATGATCATCCCCGCGATCCCGACGACGCAGATCGCGATGACCGCCCACCGCAGGACTCGGAGAGTCATCGCGCCAGTGGCTTGTACCGGATGCGGTGCGGCGTGTCGGCGTCGGCGCCCAGTTGCTTTCGCCGGAACGCCTCGTACTCCGTGAAGTTGCCCTCGAACCACCGGACGTAGGAGTCACCCTCGAACGCGAGCACGTGCGTGGCGATGCGATCGAGGAACCACCGGTCATGGCTGATCACCACCGCGCAGCCCGGGAACGCGTCGAGCGCGTCCTCGAGTGCACGGAGCGTGTCGACATCGAGGTCGTTCGTCGGCTCGTCGAGCAGAAGCACGTTGCCGCCCGACTTCAGCACCTTCGCGAGGTGCACTCGGTTGCGCTCGCCGCCCGAGAGCTCGCCGACGTTCTTCTGCTGATCGGATCCTTTGAAGTTGAACGACGCCACGTACGCGCGCCCGTGGATCTCACGGTTGCCGACCTTCATGTGCTCGACGCCGTCGGTGATCTCCTCGTAGACGGTCTTGGTGGGGTCGAGCGTGTCGCGCGACTGGTCGACGTACGCGAGCTGCACGGTGTCGCCGAGCTTGACCGAACCGCTGTCGGGCGACTCGGCGCCGGTGAGCATGCGGAACAACGTCGTCTTGCCGGCGCCGTTCGGGCCGATGACGCCGACGATGCCGGCCGGCGGCAGTGAGAACGACAGGTCCTCGATGAGGAGGCGGTCGCCGTACCCCTTGCTGATGCCGTCGACCTCGAGCACCGTGTCGCCGAGCCGGTTGCCGGGCGGGATCGAGATCTCGAGCCGGTCCCCACCTCCGGCGTCGGCCTGTGCCTCGGCGAGCAGCTTCTCGTATGCGGTGAGCCGCGCCTTGCCCTTCGCCTGTCGAGCCTTGGGCGCCATCCGCACCCACTCCAGCTCGTTCTGCAGGGTGCGCTGCCGTGCCGAGGTCTGCTTCTCCTCGGCCGCCAGCCGCGCCTGCTTCTGCTCGAGCCAGGACGAGTAGTTGCCCTCGAACGGGATGCCCCGCCCTCGGTCGAGCTCGAGGATCCAGCGGGCCACATTGTCGAGGAAGTAGCGATCGTGGGTGACCGCGACCACGGTGCCCGGATACTCCTGCAGGAAGCGTTCGAGCCATGCCACCGACTCGGCGTCGAGATGATTCGTCGGCTCATCGAGGAGCAGCAAGTCCGGTCGAGAGAGCAGCAGTCGGCACAGTGCGACGCGGCGACGCTCACCGCCCGAGAGGACCGACACATTGATGTCGCCGGGCGGGCAGCGCAGCGCGTCCATGGCGATCTCGACGTTGCGCTCGACGTCCCACGCCCCGGCCGCGTTGATCTTGTCTTCGAGCTCGGCTTGCTCAGCGCCCACCTTCTCGAAGTCGGCGTCGGGGTCGCCCCACATCGCGAGGACCTCGTTGTACCGCTCGAGAAGCGAGCGAATCTCACCGACACCGTCCATCACGTTGCCGAGCACGTCCTTCGCCTCGTCGAGCGCCGGCTCTTGGGCCAAGTGGCCGACGGTGAACCCGGGCGTGAGCCGGGCCTCGCCGGAGAAGCCGTCGTCCTCGCCGGCCATGATGCGCAGCAGCGACGACTTGCCCGAGCCGTTGGCGCCGAGCACCCCGATCTTGGCGCCGGGATAGAAGGACAGGCTGATGTCGGCGAGGACCTGTCGGTCAGGCGGGTAGTAACGGCCGAGCTTGTAGGTCGTGTAGATGAACTGCGGGGCCATGACGTCGCCGACCCTACCGATACGTGGCTGCGAGCCGCACCGGTGGTACGTTCCGCCCGTTCGGATGCCCGTCGTGGGGGGATGCACACATGTACGCACTCGAGCTACTCGACCGCACCGGCCTCGCGTTCACCTCACGGTGGTTGCACATCATCGTGGGCATCGCCTGGATCGGGTTGCTCTACTACTTCAACCTCGTACAGGTGCCGTCGTTCGCGGCGATGAGTGCGAACGCCCGTACCGAGTCGATCGACATCCTCGCCCGCAAAGCCCTGTGGTGGTTCCGCTGGGCCGCGGTTGCGACAGTCGTGACCGGTCTGGCGATCACCGGCTTCGCGAAGGACTACTACGACAACTTCGGCAAGTCCCCGAACGGCCTGTCGATCTCCACGGGGATGCTCATCGCGCTCATCATGTTCGTGAACGTCTGGGGCGTGATCTGGCGCAAGCAGAAGATCGTCCTCGCCTCGGCGGTGCAGGTGCGAGCGGGGGGAGAGGCGTTGCCCGACGCCGCGGCAGCTGGTCGCGCTGCGGGCATGGCGTCGCGTCAGAACGTGTTTTTCTCGTTCACGATGATCTGGTTCATGACCTTCACGAGCCACTACTCCTTCGCGTTCGACACCGCGAGCAGCAGCGGCTCGAGGATCACCTACTGGATCATCACGCTGGCCATCCTGGCGGTGCTCGAGCTCAACTGCCTCGGCATCATCGGCGGGGGCTTCAAGCCGGCGGCCGAGTCGCCGTTCAACTGGCCCTACGAGAGCGTGCGCAACGTCCTGATCTCGGGGTTCGTGCTGTGGGGCGTCTTCTGGCTGCTGTGGGAGATCCTCTTCGCGCCGTAGGCCCGCTGAGCTCAGGCGAGGCTCTGGATGTACGCGGTGATCTGCGCGATCTCCTCGTCGGTGAAGTCGAACTTCGGCATCACATTGCCGTAGCCGTCGACGATCTTGGCGGCTGGGTCGAGGATCGACTCGCGGATGTAGGCGTCGTCGACGGTGACCGTCGTGCCGTCGTTCAGCTCGACCTCGCTGCCGTACAGGCCCTTCCACGTCGGACCCGTGCCGCGGTCGCCGTTGCTGCTGTGACAGCTCGGGCACCCGCGGTCCTGGGCGAGATCACGTCCGGCCTCGACCTCCGGAGCGACGCTGCCGGAGCTGCTGCCGCCACCGGAGTCGTCGCCTCCGCACGCCGCCAGCGCGCCCCCGAGAACGATGACGGGAACGAGGCCGAGCAACGCACGTTTCATGGGCCGTCAACCTAACGCTCACCCGAGCGCTCACCCCAGGACGCGCAGTACCCACCGGTAGCATCGAAGCGTGGCTGACGAGCAACAACAAAGCGACGAACAGTTCGGACCGAACGCGTGGCTCGTCGACGAGATGTACGAGCAGTTCCGCGCGAACCCGTCGTCGGTGAGCGAGAGCTGGCGCGAGTTCTTCGCCGACTACAAGCCGGGTGCGGTCACGGTCGCGCCCGCTCCGACGCCCGCTCCGGCGCCCGCTCCTGCAGCAGCTGCGACCGCGCCTGCTCCGACGCCGGCGCCCGCCGCCGCGCCGTCGACCGAGCAAGCCGCCGAGCCCGGCGACCCGATCCGCGGCGCGGGCGCGGCGATCGTCTCGAACATGCAGGCCAGCTTGGCCGTGCCCACCGCCACGAGCTTCCGAGTCGTGCCCGCCAAGCTGCTCGAAGTCAACCGCAGCGTGATCAACGGCTACCTCGGTCGTACGCGAGGCGGCAAGGTCAGCTTCACCCACCTGATCGGCTACGCGGTCGTGCGGGCGATCGCCGACGACGTGAAGGTCATGAACTCGACCTTCGTCGCGGGCGCAGACGGCAAGCCGCGAGTCGTCCATCACGAGCACGTCAGCCTCGGCTTGGCGGTCGACGTCGAGAAGAGCGACGGCAGCCACACCCTGGTCGTCCCGGTCCTCCGCGACGCGGACGCGATGTCGTTCGCTGAGTTCGTCGCCGCCTACGAGGACCTCATCCGCAAGGTGCGCACGAACAAGCTCACGGTCGACGACTTCCAAGGGGCGACGATCACGCTCACGAACCCGGGCACGATCGGCACCGTCCAATCGGTGCCGCGGCTCATGCCCGGCCAGGGCGTCATCGTCGGCGTCGGGGCGATCGACTTCCCGGCCGAGTACCAAGCCGCCGATGAGCGCACCCTCGCCGAGCTCGGCGTGTCGAAGATCGTCACGCTCACCTCGACCTACGACCACCGCATCATCCAGGGGGCCGAGTCGGGGCTGTTCCTGAAGCGGGTGCACGAGCTCCTCCTGGGAGAGGGCGAGTTCTACGACGCCGCGTTCACTTCGCTCGGGGTGCCGTACGAAGCCGTGCGGTGGCGTCGCGACGTCAACCCTGTGGAACGCGAGGAAGCGCGGCTACAGAAGCAGATGCAGGTCGCGACGCTCATCCGCGTGTACCGGGTGCGCGGGCATCTGATCGCCGATCTGGATCCGCTGGCCTGGAAAGCCCCGAGGATGGAGCCCGAGCTCGATCCCGCGACCTACGGCCTCACCATCTGGGACCTCGAGCGCGAGTTCCTCACCGGCGGTCTCGGGGGAGCGGAGCGCCTCGAGCTCGGCGAGATCCTGCACATCCTGCGTGACGCGTACTGCCGCACGATCGGCATCGAGTACATGCACATCCAGGACACCGCGGAGCAGAAGTGGATCCAGGAGCAGGTCGAAGGTGTGCGCTTCACGCTCTCGCGTGACGAGCAGCGCCATCTGCTCTCGAGGCTCAACGCGGCGGAAGCGTTCGAGAAGTTCCTCGCCACGAAGTACGTGGGGCAGAAGCGGTTCGGCCTCGAAGGAGCCGAGTCGGCGATCGCGATCCTCGACGAGATCCTGTCGTCGGCGGCCGACGAAGGCCTCGACGGTGTCGTACTCGGCATGCCACACCGCGGCCGGTTGAGCGTGCTCGCGAACATCGTCGGAAAGTCCTACGACCAGATCTTCAAGGAGTTCGAGGGCCACGTCGACCCGTCGTCGACCCAGGGCTCGGGCGACGTGAAGTACCACCTGGGCGCGTCGGGCAAGTTCGTGAGCCCGGCTGGTGCCGACATCGCGATCGAGCTCGCCGCCAACCCGTCGCATCTCGAGGCGGTCGACCCTGTCGTGGGGGGCATGGCGCGCGCCCGCCAGGACCTCATCGACCGGCCCGGCTCGTACTCGGTCCTGCCGATCTTGATGCACGGCGACGCCGCGTTCGCCGGCCAAGGCGTCGTGGCCGAGTGCCTCAACATGAGCGACATCACGGGCTACCGCGTCGGCGGCACCATCCACGTCGTCGTGAACAACCAGCTCGGCTTCACGACCGCGCCCGAGCACGCCCGCAGCTCTACGTACGCCACCGACGTGGCCAAGATGATCCAGGCGCCGATCATCCACGTGAACGGCGACGATCCCGAAGCGTGCATCCGCGTGGCGCGGCTGGCATACGCGTTCCGCCAGACGTTCCACAAGGACGTGGTGATCGACATGGTCTGCTATCGGCGCCACGGGCACAACGAGGGCGACGACCCGAGCTACACCCAACCGCTCATGTACAAGCTCATCGAGGAGCGTCGCTCGGTGCGCAAGCTGTACACCGAGTCGCTCGTGAAGCGGGGCGAGCTGAGCCTCGAGGAAGCCGAGCAGTCGCTCGACGACTTCCAGCACCGCTTGCAGGCCGCGCTCGACGAGACCCGGCAGTCGGCGCCGCCCGCACCGCCGAAGGTCGCCCGTCCGCCGGCCCCGATGGGCGTGCTTCCCCACGTGACGACCGGCGTCGACCGGGTGGTGCTCGACCGGGTGTTCCACGCGCTCACCGCACTTCCCGATGGCTTCACCATCCATCCGAAGCTCGCCAAGCAGTTCGAGACACGCACCCGGATGTACGAGGACGGCGACGTGGACTGGGCGACCGCGGAGGCACTCGCGCTCGGCTCGATCCTGCTCGAGGGCAACGACATCCGGCTGACCGGTGAGGACACGCGGCGGGGCACGTTCAGCCAGCGGCACGCGGCCCTGGTCGACTACCACACCGGTTGGGCGTTCGTGCCGTTGGCGTCGCTCGACGAGGAGCAGGGAAAGTTCTGGGTCTACGACTCGCTCCTGTCGGAGTACGCCGCGGTCGGGTTCGAGTACGGCTACTCGGTCGTGCACAAGGACGCGCTCGTGGCGTGGGAAGCGCAGTTCGGCGACTTCGTGAACGGCGCGCAGATCATCATCGACCAGTTCCTCGTCGCCGCCGAGGACAAGTGGGCCCAGACCTCAGGGCTCGTCTTGTTGCTCCCGCACGGCTACGAGGGCCAAGGTCCGGAGCACTCGTCTGCTCGCATCGAGCGCTTCCTCATCCAGTGTGCGGAGGACAACATCCAGATGGTGAACGCGACGACTCCGGCGCAGTACTTCCACCTGCTGCGCCGTCAAGTGCGTCGCGAGATCCGAAAGCCGCTCGTGCTCTTCACGCCGAAGTCATTGCTGCGGGCCAAGCAAGCGCGGTCACGCATTGACGATCTCGCGACGGGCTCGTTCGAAGAAGTGCTCGACGACCCGGGCGTGACCGAGGCAGCCGAGGTGCGGCGCATCATCTTCTGCTCGGGCAAGGTCGCCTACGACGCCATGGCCCACCGCGACACGCTCGGCGCGCCCGTCGCGGTCGTGCGGGTGGAGCAGCTCTACCCGTTCCCGCGCGAGCAGCTGATCGACATCCTTCGTCGCTATGAGGGGGCGCGTGAGGTTGTGTGGTTGCAGGAGGAGCCCGAGAACATGGGCCCGTGGCGGTTCATGTATGACCGCAGCCACGAGATCGAGAACGCGGGCTACAAGGTGCGCCAGGTGTGCCGCGTCGAGTCGGGCAGCCCTGCCACCGGCTCGGGCGTCATCCACGCCCAGGAGCTCACCGACCTCCTCGACGAAGCCTTCGCCGGCCTCTGACCCAGCTAGCCGAGGGGGAAGCCGACGACGGTTTCGAGGTCGGCGAGGGCCTGTTCGGGCGACAGCACCTTGATCGTCGTCATGCCCATGGCGCGTGCCGGTTTGAGGTTGATGCCGAGGTCATCGAGGAACACGCAGGCGCTCGGCTCGACTTCGAGGAGCTCGCACGCGATCTCGTAGAAGCGCGGGTCGGGCTTGCGCAGGCCGACCTTGCTCGACTCGACGATGACGTGGAACATGGCCATCACTTCGGCCATCTGCTGCTCGCGATCGACGTGCCCCGGTCTCGTCACGAAGTTGTTCGTGAGGCACGCGGTCTTCAGCTTCGCCGAGCAGCGCCTCACCGCCTCGACCATCTCGGGACGCAGCTCGCCGGCGAGCGCCTCCAGGACGAGGCGCGCATCGATGCGGTGTCCCGCCGCTTCGGCTTCGGCCTCGTACAGCGCGCAGAACTCCTCGAGCGACACTTCGCTGCGCTCGAGCCGCGCCCATGCGTTCGTGTCCCCGTTCGTTGCGTTGAGCCCGCGGAGCAACCCCTCGGGTACGCCCGCCTCGCGCTCGTACCTCGCGAACGCCTCGAACGGACTCGTGAGGATGACGCCCCCGAAGTCGAACAGCACTGCTTCGATCACACTCGCCTCGATCACAGGGTCAGCCGAGGAAGTCGATCGCGAGGGCGTGCCACATCTCGGTCGACAGGCGGAGCGACTCTTGGTCGACGCGCTCGTCGTCGCCGTGGAACATCACGCCGTAGTCCTCGAACGACATGTTGCGGCTGAAGAGCCCGAACCCATAGGCGGCGGAGCCGGCGCGGCGGAAGAACCGCGCGTCGGTGCCGCCCACAGTGAGGAACGGCACAAGCTTGGCGTCTGGGTAGAAGCCCTTGCTCACCCGATCCATCGCGTCCCACATCGGCGTGTCGAAAGGCGATGAGGTCGGACCGTCGTCGTTGAACGACACGAGCTCCACGGAGCCTGAGAGATCGCCGAGCGCCTCGTCGAGCATCGCCCGCACCTCGGGCTCCCCCTGCCCCGGAAGGGTGCGGATGTCGACGGTGAGGTCGATCGTGTCGGGGATCACGTTGGTCTTCGTGCCTCCATGGATGATCGTGGGCGCGAACGTCGTGTGCGTGCACGCGTGGAACTCTCGTGCCATCGCGAGCGGAAGCTCGTCGCACAGTGCGACGAGGCGGTCGGGATCGAGCAGGTCGGCCACGGTCTCCCGCGGCAGGCCGATGTCCTCGACGAACCGCCGCCAGGTGTCGTGGATCTGCGTCTCGGGCTGGTACTCAGCGAGCCGGCGCACGACCTCCGCCGCCTTCACCAGCGCGTTGTCGGTACGCAGCGGCATCGATGCGTGCCCCGGCGTGCCGGTGACGCGCAGGGTGCTCCAGAACGTGCCTTTCTCACCGACGATGACGGGCAGGCGCACGCCCGCGCCGAGATCCATCGGGAAGCCGCCCGCCTCGGTGATCACGTAGTCGGCCGACGACGTGATCACGCTCGTTCGCGACGAGGTAGTCCGCTCCGTAGGTACCGAGAGCCTCCTCGTCCGCAACGCCCAGATAGATGAGTGTTCCCTTCGGCTTGAAGCCCGAGGTGGCCAGGTGCTTGAACGCGACCGCCATGGACGCGGTGAGATTCAGCATGTCGACGGCGCCTCGCCCCCACACCTCGCCATCGATGAGCTCGCCTCCGAACGGGTCGTGACGCCACCGCTCGGGAGTGACGGGCACGACGTCGGTGTGGCCCATCAGCAGCAGCGAGGGGGCGGCGGGGTCGGAGCCCTCGATGCGAGCGACCAGGTTGGCCCGGCCGGGTACGGCCTCGAACCGCTCGAGATCGAGCCCGGTGCCTTCCAGGTAGGTCGCCAACAGGTCGGCGCTCACGGTCTCACCGCCGGACTCCGGGGTGCCGTCGTTCACGCAGGCGTTCGAGATCATCTGCTGGAGGAGCTCGGTCACCTCGCCGGTCGGGTCATCCATGCCCGGCACTGTAGGCGGGCCATGTTCCCGGGACCGCCGGGTCGAGGATGGTTGACTGAGGGCCACCATGGCTCCAAACCTCCCCCGACACGTCGTCGTCGACGGATCGAACATCGCCACCGAGGGACGCTCGAATCCCAGCCTCAAGCAGCTCGACGAGGCCGTGCGTGCGTTCATGAACGAGCATGCCGACCACACGGTGACCGTCGTCGTCGACGCGACCTTCGGGCATCGCATCGACAAGTCCGAGGTCGCCGCGTTCGACTCCGCCATCGATGCGAACGAGCTCGTGTGCCCGCCCGCCGGCGCCATCGGTCGCGGCGACGCGTTCGTGCTGCAGATCGCGGACAAGGCCGACGCGATGATCCTCTCGAACGACAGCTTCCAGGAGTTCCACGGCGAGTACGAGTGGCTGTTCGACGAGGGGCGACTGATGGGCGGCAAGCCCGTCCCCCACGTCGGATGGGTGTTCGTGCTGCGCAGCCCGGTACGGGGCCCGACCAGCCGCCGCGCGTTGCGCGGCGTGAAGAAGTCAGGTGCGGCTGCGTCGAAGAAGCGCGCCGGTCGTCCGTCTCCCGCAGCGTCGGCGCCGTTGCCGGTCCCGAAGTCTCCTCCGCCCGGGCGGCGCAAGGCGGAGACGAGCCGGCGGCGGCGGCTCCGGCGAAGCCGGCGGCGTCCGTGGACCAGAAGCGCAAGAGCGCCGATGCGCTCAACCCGCTGCTCGCGTTCGTCGAGTTCGTCGCGCACCACCCGGTGGGTTCGCCCGTCGACGCGTCTGTGGAGTCCTTCTCGTCGCACGGCGCGTACGTGGTTTCCGACGGAGTGCGGTGCTACGTGCCGCTGCGCTTCCTCGGGAAGCCCGCGCCGCGCAGCGCGCGCGAGGTGCTCGCGCTCGGCGAGAGTCGCTCGTTCACGGTCGTGTCGATCGCGGCAGGACGGCGCGGCGTCGACCTGGCGCTGCCCGGCTTCGAACCGGAGGGCGTGACCGTCACCGAGGCGGCGCCGGCCAAGCGCAAGGCGGCAACCAAGAAGGCGAAGGCGACGGCGAAGACGGACAAGGCCGCCGAGAAGGCGCCGGCTGCCTCGAAGGCGGAGACGAAGAAGGTCGCCACCAAGAAGGCCGCCACCAAGAAGGCGGCGCCCAAGAAAGCTGCCGCGTCGAAGGCGGCGGCGTCGAAGGCAGCGGCGTCGAAGGAGGCTGCGCCGAAGGAGGCCGCGCCCTCGGAAGCGGCGCCCAGAAAAGCCGTCGCGAAGAGGGCGGCACCGAAGAAGAGCGCCGCGAAGACCGCGGCGGCCAAGAAGTCGGCCGCGTCAGCCTGAGCGCGCCGGCCGCGTCCGCATTCGCTCGACCCAGATCTCCATCGACTGGTGGTCTTGGACGCCAGGGATCAGCAATCGGTCGTCGAGCAACCAGGCGGGCGCGCCCGACACACCGGCGTCGTGAGCGGCGGCCATCGACGCCCGAAGTGAGTCGAGCCCGTCGCCGGCATCGATCGCAGCGCTCACCGCTTCGCCGTCGACGCCCGCATGATTCATGAGCGTCGTGAGCGCATCGCGATCGCCGAGGTCGATTCCCTCGACGAAGACGGCAGCGAAGAGCACGTCGTCGAGTGGCCCGAATTTCTCCGGCCAGCGCGCCTGGACGACCTCCGCGGCGAGCAGCGCGCGCCGGGTGTTCGGAATGTGCTCGGGTGCGCGGAACGGCATGCCCACGTCCGCGCATTCGGCACCGATGTACGCGAACACATCCGCGAGCCGGCCGGTGGCCGACACGCGCCGGCCGACAGCGGGCAGCTCGGGATGCAAGTCATACGGCCTGTGCGTCACCGACACATCGAGACGTTCCAGCAGTGCAGTGCGATCGCGGCCGAGGTAGCACCACGGGCAGAGGTAATCGCTCCAGACCACCGCACGCACCTGGGGGAGGCTACCTGCGCCCCAGGTAAGGTCGGCCCGATGCGTGTGGCGACGTGGAACGTGAATTCGCTGAAGGCGCGACTGCCCCGGGTCGAAGAGTGGCTCGCCATCGCCAACCCCGATGTGCTGTGCATGCAGGAGACCAAGCTCGCGGACTCCGCCTTCCCCTCCATGACGTTCCAGGCGCTCGGCTACGAGTCGATCCACGTTGGTGAGGGGCGTTGGAACGGGGTCGCGGTGCTCAGCCGGGTCGGCATCGACGACGTCGTTGCCGGCTTTCACGACGGTGAACCTGCGGATGCCGAGGCGCGGCTCGTCACCGCGACCTGCGGTGGGGTTCGCATCACGAGCGTCTACGTTCCGAACGGGCGCTCGCTCGATCACGAACAGTACGCGTACAAGCTTCGTTGGCTGGGCCGGTTGCGCGCCGCACGTCGACGCGACCGCCGATCCGAACGACGACGTGATCGTGTGCGGCGACTTCAACATCGCCCCCGAGGACCGTGACGTGTACGACGCGGCGAAGTACATCGACACGACGCACACCAGCCCGGCCGAGAGGGAAGCGCTCGCCGAGCTACTCGGGTGGGGTCTCGTCGACGTGTTCCGCGAGATCTACCAAGAAGACCGTCTCTTCTCCTGGTGGGACTACCGAGCGGGCGACTTCCATCAGGGTCGGGGGATGCGCATCGACCTCATGCTGGCAAGCCCGTCGCTCGCGAAGCGGACCCAGTGGGCACTCATCGACCGCAACGCCCGGAAGGGCACCTTGCCCTCCGATCACGCCCCGCTCCTGGTGGACTTCGATGGCCGTGGCTGACGAGCCGTTCGACGCCGAGACTTTCGAAGCGACGGCCGTTCTTCGAGCGGTGGCAGTCGTCATGGGGCGCCGAGGTCAGCTCGCGCCGTGCCGAGTTGCACCGCCTCGCGGGCGCGTTGCGGATCGCGATCGACGCGATCATGGACACGCAGGCGGAGGAGGCCGCGATCACGGAAGCGGCCGAGCTCGCAGAGGCGCTCGCCGCAGTGCTGCAAGCACAGCCCCGAGGACGCACCGTCCAGGGGTGGGCCGAGGTCGCGAACTCGGGCGACGCGCACGGGTTCTTCGACTTCTCTCCCGTGCTCGGTCGCGCCAACCCGCTGGCTCCGCCGGTGGACATGAACGTGTACGAGGACGAGGTGCGCGGCACGGTGGCGTGGGGCGCGGCGTATGAGGGCCCGCCCGGCTGCGTGCACGGCGGGCACATCGCTGCAGCGTTCGACGAGGTGCTCGGGATGACGCAATCGATCACGGGCACTCCCGGCATGACCGGGTACCTCACGATCCGCTACCGCAGTCCCACCCCGCTGCACACCGAGCTCGCGTTCCGCGCGTGGGTCGAGCGAGTCGACGGTCGTAAGATCCTCACCAAGGGCACGCTGCACCACGGTGACGTGCTGTGCGCCGAAGCCGAGGGTCTGTTCATCTCGGTCGACTTCAGCAAGTTCGAGGCGATGCGTGCTCAGGTGAACGACGACACGAGGTCGAGCACCTCGTCGCCATAGCGTTCGAGCTTCACCGGTCCGATGCCGGGTACGCCGCGCAATGCGGTCTTGGTACGCGGGCGGTGCTCGACGATCGCGTTCAGCGTCTTGTCGTCGAAGATCGTGTAGGCGGGTGTCGCCGCGGCCCGGGCTCTGGTCAGGCGCCACTGCTTGAGCGCCAGCAGCAGCGGGTCGTTGCTCTCCTGGGCGGCGCGCTTGTGCTCACCGAGCTTGTGGCGGACCGAGCGGAGTGCGGCCCGGTTGTCGTGCTCGGGTCGACCGCCGCGCATGACCTCGCAGACGTCGTCGATGACGCCGAGAAGGGGAGACGGCGACCGGGTCATCGCACGAGTGCCGAACGTGCGTTGCTCGGCCCACGTGAGGTGCAGCTCGCGCTCGGCACGGGTGAGCGCGACATACAAAAGTCGGCTCTCCTCGTCGATCTGCTCGGCCGTCGTGGCTTGGCCGATCGGGATGAACCCCCGCTCGAGCCCGGCGACGACGACGATCGGCCACTCGAGCCCCTTTGCGCGATGGAAGGTGACGAGGGCGACCTCGTCGGCGTCGGCCGCGACGTCGTCGTTGCGAAGGGTTGCGGCCAGCCAGTCCGCGAACCCTTGCGAAGTGCCCGCGGGGTCGAGCGTGAGGTATTCGTGCCCGAGCCGGACGAGCACCTCGAGATTGGCCCGCCGCTCGTCGGTGAGGCCGGTCGCACCGAGGTCGTCGGCCGACTCGTCGCCCACCTCGTCGACGACGGCTTCGAGATCGGTGAGGCGGGGGGCGAGCGGCCCGGCACCGTGGCGCGGGTCGCGAAGCCACGATCGCACCTCGGGTTGCTCGAGCAAGTTGCCACCGCGAACCCGACATGGCACACGCGCAGCCCGCATCGCCTCTTCGAGCACCGCGAGCTGTGCGTTGGTGCGCGCCAGCACGCCGATGTGACGCCACGACGTGGTCGGGCCGCGGCTGTCGCGCACCCGGCGCGCGACCGCGGCCGCTTCGGCCGAGTCGGTGGGATACGCGCTGATCGAAGGGATGGGGCCGTCGGGTTGGATCGTCTGGCGGAGCTCGAGTTCGGGCAGCACCGCGGAGGCGGCGCGCACGATCTGCGGAGTGGACCGGTAGTTCGTCCCGAGCCGAACGATCGTCGAACCGGGGAACCGGTCGGCGAACTGCGCGAGCGCGGCTGAGTCCGCGCCGTTCCAGCCGTAGATCGCTTGGTCGGGATCGCCCACGACGCACAGATCGGGACGTCCGGCGCGCCAGGCCTCGAGCAGGTGCAGCTGCAGAGGGTTGATGTCCTGGAACTCGTCGACGAACAGATGACGGAACTTCCAGTGCTGCACTTCGGCGACGCGCGGGTCTTCGATGATTGCTCGTGCGCACAGGATGAGCACGTCGTCGAAGTCGATGAGGGAGCGCTCGCGCTTGATGCGCTCGTAGCGCTCGTAGATGGAGGCGATCGCAGCCGCAGGGAGAGGAGGGCGGCGAGCCGCGCGCTCGGCTTCGGCCGCGTACTGCGAGGGGTTGATCATGCGCGCCTTCGCCCACTCGATCTCCGCGGCGACATCCGCCGGTTGCGCGGGTGCGCCGGCTCCAGCGCGGCGCGACGACTGGGTGACGAGCGGCGCCAGGATCGGCGCTTTGCGATCGAGCAGCGAAGGAGGCGTCTTGCCCTCGTCGCTCCAGCGCTGCCGGAGCTGGGCGAGCGCGATCGCATGGAAGGTGCCGGCGGCGGCCTGGCCGCGCAGCCCGAGCCGGCTGAGACGGGTGCCGAGCTCGCTCGCCGCTTTGCGCGTGAACGTGATGACGAGCACATGGCCGGGATCGGCGGTTTCGGTGGCGAGGCGATACGCCACTCGCCGGGTGAGCACCCGTGTCTTTCCCGCCCCCGGACCCGCCAGGATGCACAGCGGGGCGCCCGCGCTCGTGACCGCGTCGCGCTGGGCGGGATCCAGATCGTCGAGCAGGGAGCCGTCGAGTCGCGAGCCGGAGTCCATCGGCGTCACCTTAGGAAGGGGGTGGGGCACGGGGGGGTGGGGCACTGGGGGAGGTCGGGCCCCATGAGCCGCGCACTTGTCCCCAGGGACTGTGGAAAAGCGCTGTGACAAGGTCGGTTGCCTGGGCAAAACGCGGTGCGGCCCCGAGTAGCCTTCCGGCCGAAGCCGTCCGTACTTCTCGGGGCCGTTCCCCGTTCCACGCTTCGCAGCTTCCCTCGCACCTTGCGGCGCTCCGGCGCTCCGGACGCCCCCTGCCTCCGACCGGACCCACTCGCGTGGGCCCACCCGGCGGTGGACAACGCCTTCGGCGTGACTCGTCCCGAACACCCTTTGCACCACCCCACCCGGCTCCACGGTCTCCTTGCGGCTCCCGTGACTCCGGGCCGGGCGCTCACCTTTCGGTGTGCTGCTCGCCTTGCGGCGTGCGGTGCATTGCGCATCCGGTGGCGTCACTTTGCCGATTCGCAACACAACCGTCAAGAGAATTTCGACAACTTTCGACATCTCTGGATAACTTGTGGACACTCCTGTGGAGACGTTGTGGACGAGGTGTGCGTGACGGGCGTCACGCTGTGGACAGTGCGTCAAAAACAGGGAGCGGAGGGTGCCCGCGACCGGCGCGTCGATAGCGTGCCGGCGTGCTCGTGTCGCCGGAACGCTTCGAGGAGCTCGTGGCCGAGGCGCTCGACGGCATCCCTCCCGACCTCGGGGACCGCATGGACAACGTTGCGGTGTTCGTGGAGGACCGATCCCGCCAGGCGAGTCTCCTCGGGCGTTATGAGGGCGTGCCGCTCACGGCGAGGGATGCGGGCTATGCCGGGATGGTGATGCCGGACCGCATCACGATCTACCGGCTGCCGATCTGCGCGATGTGCAGGACCGAGACCGAGGTCGTCCACCAAGTCCGCGTCACCGTCATCCACGAGGTCGCGCATCACTTCGGCATCGACGACGAACGCCTCGACGAGCTCGGCTGGGCGTGAGGTACCAGGGGTAAGGTCCGCGCGTGCCATACCCGAAGAACCTGCTCAACGACGGTGAGGAGATCGTCCTCGACCTCAAGCCGCATTGGATGTACGTCGCACCCACGATCATCGTTGCGGTCGCGGCCACGATCGCGATGATCGTGCTGTGGGTGATGACCGGGTGGGGCTGGATGGGGTGGGCGACGCTCATCGTCGCCCTCCTTCTCGGCGTCAACGCGTCGCAGCGGTGGGCGAAGTGGAGCACCACGAGCTTCACGATCACGACCGACCGGGTGATCTTCCGTCAAGGCCTCGTGTCGAAGAACGGTGTCGAGATCCCGCTCGAGCGCGTGATGAACGTGAACTTCAACCAGTCGATTTGGGAGCGGATGATCGGCGCCGGAGACCTGCTCATCGAATCCGGCGGACGCGACGGGCAGAGCCGCTTCAGCGACGTCCGCAAGCCCGAGCTCGTCGCGAAGGAGCTGCACAACCAGACGAACCGGTACACGCGCGAGCCGCGCTTGGTCATCCCGCAGAGCGGCTCCGATCTCCCGCCGCCGCCCCCCGCGGCGCCCCCGGTCTCCGACCACGCTGACCAGCTCGCGAAGCTGCACGACCTGCTCACCCGGGGCGCGATCACACAGGCCGAGTACGACACGAAGAAGGCCGAGCTGCTCAACAAGCTGTAGTGCGCGTCGTCAGCCTTGTCCCGTCGGTGACGGAGACGTTGCTCGCGTGGGGCATCACCCCGGTCGCGGTCACCCGGTTCTGCGAGCACCCTGAGCTCGTGCACGTTGGAGGCACCAAGGATCCGGATGTCGCCGCGATCGTGACGCTCGCGCCCGATCTCGTCGTCGTGAACGACGAGGAGAACCGCAGCGAGGACTTCGACGCGCTCGAACGCGCGGGCCTCAACGTCCACGTCGTGCAGATCGCCAGCGTCGACGACGTCGCGCCCGCGCTGGAGGCGCTCGCGGGCGCCGTCGGCACGTCGGCGACTTCGTTCACGCTGCCAGCGCCCCGCTCACGACGGGTCCGCGCGTTCGTGCCGATCTGGCGGCGCCCGTGGATGACGATGAACGCCGAGACCTACGGGTCGTCCGTGCTCGCTCACCTCGGCGTCACCAACGTCTTCGCCGACGCGCCGACTCGATATCCGACAGTGACGCTCGATGAGGTCGCCCGCGAGCGCGTCGACGTCGTGCTCGCACCCACCGAGCCCTACCCGTTCTCGGCGCGGCACGAGGCGGAGCTCGGCACGATTGCGCCGGTGACCTTCGTCGATGGACAGGACCTGTTCTGGTGGGGTGCTCGCACGCCCGACGCGCTCCAGCGGCTCGGCGCTCACCTGGCATCGCTGGGTTAGGTTCCGCCCATGGACTACCGACCACTCGGACGTACGGGGATGATGGTCAGCCCCTTCTGCCTCGGCGCCATGATGTTCGGCCGCTTCGGCAACCGGGATCACGACTCGGGCGTGGCGATCATCCACCGCGCGCTCGACGCGGGCATCAACTTCATCGACACCGCCGATGTGTACTCCGCGGGCGAGTCCGAGGAGATCGTCGGCAAGGCGCTCGCCGGCGGTCGTCGCGACGAAGTCATCCTGGCCACGAAGTGCCACTTCCCACTGAGCGGCCCCGGTTCCGAGGCGCCACCCAACCGATCGGGCAGCTCGCGTCGCTGGATCGTGAAGGCTTGCGACGACAGCCTCCGTCGGCTGGGCACCGACTGGATCGATCTCTACCAGCTGCATCGCTTCGACCCGGCCGTCGACATCGACGAGACGCTCGGGGCGTTGAGCGATCTCGTGCACCAAGGAAAGATCCGCGCGTTCGGGTCGTCGACGTTCCCGTCCGAGCGGATCGTCGAGGCGCAGTGGGTCGCGGAGCGTCGCGGCCGTGAGAAGTTCAGCTGCGAGCAGCCGCCGTACTCGATCTTCGTGCGTTGGATCGAGCGCGACCTGCTGCCGACCTGTGCGCGGTACGACATGGGTACGCTCGTGTGGAGCCCCTTGAACGGCGGTTGGCTCGCCGGGCGCTACCGCAAGGGTGAGCCGATCGATCCGGAGAGCCGGGCCGGGCGGATGGCGGCTCGGTACAACATGGAGTCGCCCGCGAGCCAGCGCAAGCTCGAGCTCGTCGACGAGCTCGACAAGCTCGCTGACGACTCGGGCATGAGCCTCACCCACCTCGCGCTCGCGTGGTGCCTCGAACATCCGGCGGTGACGTCGGCGATCATCGGCCCGCGCACGATGGAACAGCTCGAGCAACAGCTGGGTGCCGACGAGATCCGGTTGCCGGTCGAGGTGCTCGATCGCATCGACGAGCTGGTGCCCGCGGGCACGACCGTCGATCCGAACGAGATCGGCTGGCGGCCGCCCGAGCTGTCGCGCCGCCGCCGCCGTCGTCCGCGCTAGTCGGTCACGATCGACGAGGCGCCGACCGTCGGGTGGACGACCCACCCGACATCCTGCAGTGCGCCCGATTCGCACAGCGCCACCACACACCCGCCAAAGCCAGCACCGGTGAGCCGAGCCCCGCAGACGCCCGGACGCGCTCGCAAGCTCTCGGCAAGCGAATCCAGCATCGGCGTCGACACCTCGTAATCGTCACGCAGGCTCGCGTGGCTCGCGTTCATGATCTGCCCCGCGTCGTCGATGTCCGCGGCAGCGAGCGCCGCGGCGAAGTCACGCACGCGAGCGTTCTCCGTGACGACGTGGCGCGCTCGGGCGCGCACGAGAAGGTCATCGATGTGGGCAACGTCGCCGACCGTCGCCGAGCGCAGAGGGCCGATCACGGCCTCCGCTGCCGCGCATTCGCGCACGCGGTCCGTGTACGCGGAGCCGGCCAACGACCGCGACTCGCCCGAGTGCACGACGACGATCTCGGCGCCGGGCGGGAGCGGCACGAGCACACGGGCGCTCGTGAGATCGCCGCAGTCAATGAGCAACGCTCCACCGGGGCTGCCCTCCGTGCAGATCAGCTGGTCCATGATCCCGCACGGCACCCCAGCCGCCCGCTGCTCGGCCCGCTGACAAAGCTGCGCGAGGCCGAGCGAGTCGCCGTCCCAGCCGAGCGCGAGGGCCACGGCGACCTCGAGCGCCGCGCTCGACGACAGTCCGGCGCCAAGTGGGATCGTGGTCGTTACCTCACCATCGAAGCCAGTGGAGGGGCGCAGCTCGGTGACGACTCCGGCGACGTATCGAGCCCAAATCGGTGTCACCGATGAAGGATCGGACACGTCGAGCGCGACTCTCGCGACCTCCGGGTCGCTCTCTGAGTGCAGGACCACTTCGCTGGCCCCGCGCTCCGCCGCGGATCGTCGTCCAGCGGTCTATGGCCATGGGCAGCACGAGCCCGCCCGTGTAGTCCGTGTGGTCTCCGATCAGGTTCACGCGGCCGGGCGCCCGCGCCTCGATCACGGTGCGACGTGCCCTCAAGCGACCGGCGATCACCTCAGGAGCCACCGGATTGAAGTAGACGCCCGAGCCGAGCTCGCCCGCGGCGATGTACCGGGGGAGTCGCGCGTCGCGCCACGGGGAGACGATGTGGACGTGCACGCGGGCTCGGCGGCGTGGCGCCGCCGGTCGAACGGGCGTTGGTGGATCCAGAGCATGTAGGGCAGCGGCGTGGCATAGAGCCGGTCGAGTCGGGCAAGGACGTCGACGAGGATCGAGGCGAGCCCGCCACGGGCTTCGTCGTCGAGCGAAGGCAGGTCGCGGCCAGGCGTCGTCCGGTGCAAGTCGCAGCTCGATCGGCCACGCCGGCGCGTGCGGCACCCACGCTCGCCACCCATCGACCGCGGCGACGAAGCGATCATCGCTCCGCTCGGTGCGATCGGCGAGCACGTCGCCCTCGGTCGCGGGCGCCAGGGGCACGTGGTCGAACGCATAGATCTGTCCGTGCGGGTGCGAGATGGTCGCTCCTACTTCGGCACCGCGGTTCTCGAACACCAGGACGTACGCGACGTCGGGGCGCGCGCCGAGCGCGGCGCTCCGCTCCGCCCAAAGGTCCACGACCTTGCGCGCCCCGACGACACCGAGCGACGCGAACGACGCCTCGTGGTCGGGTGTGTACAGCACGACTTCGCACCGCGCATCCGGCATCGGGGGGAAACGGTTGACGAATGAGCGGACGTCGTAGGCAGCGGGTGCTTCGAGCCCGCCGGGACAAAACGGGCAGGCGCCTGCGGGTTGGTTCGGCCGGGCCTGTCGATCGCCGACGATCACGACCTTCGCGCCCGACGCCATGTCGGTGCGGACGTCGCTCAACTCGCTGCGCCCACGGTGGCGGTCAGCGAAGCCCGAGTGCGGCCGCCAGGCGTTCGACAGCCTCGGAGTCGAACGGCGCTCGCAGCGCGATGTTGACCTGATCGGCGCCGGCATCGACGTACTCACCGATGCGATGAATCACCTCTTCTTCGCTGCCCGTCAGCACACCCGGGCGCACGTAGTCGGCGAGCCCACCGAACTGGGCGCGCAGGCTCTCCTCCGTCCACGCGAGACCGACATTCACGGCGGTGCGCAGCTCAGCGTGGTCTCGACCGACGGTGTCGCAGTGCCGGTGGAGCACTGATCGCTTGTGCGCGAAGGTCGCGGGATCCACGAACGGCACGTTCCAGGCGTCAGCCCACTGGGCGGCGATCCTCAATGTGCGTTTCTCGCCGGAACCGCCGATCCAGATCGGCAGCTCAGCCTGCAGCGGCTTGGGCTCGCATCGCGCGTCCTGCATCTCGAACCACTCGCCCTTGAAGTCGGTCGTCTCCTCGCGCAGCAGACCGCGCACGCACTGGATCGCCTCCTCGAGCTGGTCCATCCGCACCTTCACGGGCGGGAAGGGGATGCCGTACGCGCGGTACTCGATCTCGCTCCACCCCGCGCCGAGGCCGAGCTCGGCCCGGCCGCCACTCAGGTGGTCGATCGTGGCGATCGCGTTCGCGAGAACCGCCGGGTGCCGGTATCCGACCGAATACACGAGTGAGCCGCACCGCACGCGGCTCGTGTCACAGGCCAAGCGCGGCATGGGTCGCCACTGCCTCGTGGCACTCGGCACCGTCGGTGAGGGTCGCGCGAGTAGAAGTGGTCCCATACCGAGATCCACCCGAAGCCGAGCTGCTCGACCTGCTTCCACAGGGCCCGCAACGACGCCATCGACGTGTTCTGCAGTCCGGCGTGGACACCAAAGACGGTCATGACGCGACCGTAGTCACACTGCCGATCTCGAGAGGGCCTCGAGCAAGGGCATGTTGATCACGTGCAGCGAGTGACGACCGGGGACCACAAGGCCTCGTGCGCGCAGACGCTTGATCGCTCCGCCGGTCGTTTCGGGATCGGCTCGCAGCAGCGTCGAGAGCTCGCCCTGCGTCACGTCGAGCATCACGATCGTGCCCTCGGGTGTGCCGCGGGTCCGCGCGAGCTCACACAACGTTGCCGCGAGGCGCCGATCGAGGTCTTGCGGCATGTGCTCGACCGCGAACGTCGTTGTCGCCCGCAAGCGAGCCGCCAGAAGGCGGAGCATGGCGAGCGTGAACGACGAGTGTTCGGTGAGGAGGCGGTTGAGGGTGGGCGCATCGATGGCAGCCACCTTCGTCGGTTCGGTGGCGATCGCGCTCGCTGACCGGGGATGGCCGTCGATCGCCGCGAGCTCACCGAACAGCGAGCCAGGCCCGAAGCTGCCGACCTCGAGCGGGATCCGCTCGCGGGCTGCCTCGACGCGCACCATCCCTTCGATCACCGCGAACGCGGGGCCGGCAGGATCGTCCTCCACGAAGATCCAGGCGCCGGCTCCGTAGTCGTGACGCTCGCCCGCGGCGATGAGCGCGTTCCAGACGTCATCCGGCAGCTCGTCACCGGTGTGTCATGCACCCAGCATGGAACGGGGCGCAACCGGCGTAAAGTCGCGGCGATCACACCGAGCCGACGTCGTTCGACAGAGATCGAGCGCGGGAGGAGCGCGACATGGCCGGACCGTTGACGGGGTACCGCATCATCGAGATCGCGGGCATCGGCCCCGGCCCGTTCTGCGCGATGTTGCTGTCCGACATGGGCGCCGACGTGGTGCGGGTCGATCGCGCCGAGCGAGCGAGCGGCCAGGGCGTCGACGCCCTTTGCCGATGTGATGGGCCGCGGCCGCCGTTCGATCGCGGTCGATCTCAAGAACCCCGATGGGGTCGAGACGGTGCTGAAGCTCGTCGAGTCGGCGGACGCGCTCATCGAGGGCTTCCGGCCCGGCGTGATGGAGCGGCTGGGCATCGGCCCCGAGCAGTGCCAGGCGCGAAACCCGAAGCTCGTGTTCGGTCGGATGACCGGTTGGGGCCAGGATGGCCCTTACGCCGCATGGTCGGGCCACGACATCAACTACATCGCCCTCGCCGGGTGCCTCGCGCACATCGGCAACGCCGATGGTCCGCCGGTGCCGCCCCTCAACCTGGTCGGCGACTTCGGCGGTGGCGGCATGTTCCTCGCGTTCGGCGTCGCGTGCGCGCTGCTCGAGGCGCAGAAGTCGGGCAAGGGTCAGGTCGTCGACGCCGCGATGGTCGACGGCGCCGCGATCTTGATGTCGATGTTCCACGGGTTCCTGGCGACGGGGATGTGGAGCAACGAGCGGGGCACGAACCTGCTCGACACCGGCGCGCACTTCTACGACACGTACGAGTGCGCCGACGGCAAGTACGTGTCGATCGGGTCGATCGAGCCGCAGTTCTACGCCGAGCTGCTGCGCATCACCGGTCTCGTCCGACGACCCCGGCTTCGCGAAGCAGATGGACCGCAGCGCGTGGCCCGAGCTGAAGGAGCGCCTGCGCGAGGTCTTCCTGACCAAGACCCGCGACGAGTGGTGCGCGACTGATGGAGCACACGGACGTGTGCTTCGCGCCTGTTCTGACGATCGCCGGAGGCAGCCGCGCATCCCCACAACGTCGCGCGGTCGACGTTCGTCGAGGTCGGCGGCATATCGCAGCCGGCGCCTGCCCCGACGGTTCTCGCGCACCGAAGCCGAGCTCGCTCGTCCGCCGTCATATGTCGGTCAGCACTCGGACGAGGTGCTGGGCGACTGGCTGTCGATGAATGCCGACGACGTCGCGAAGCTCCACGACTCCGGCGCGGTGCGCTAGACCGCCCGATGGCCACCCTCGTCTGCTTCCACGCGCATCCCGACGACGAGTCGATCACGACGGGCGGCACGATCGCGCGCGCGTCGGCAAGCGGCCACCGAGTCGTACTCGTCATCGCCACTGGGGGCGAGCTCGGCGAGGTGCCGGAGGACCTGAAGCCCGGCGAGACACTCGCCGATCGCCGCGTCACTGAGACCATGCGTTCGGCCGAGGTGCTTGGGGATCGATCGCGTCGAGTTCCTCGGCTATCGCGACTCGGGCATGGACGGCTGGGAGCAGAACAGCGATCCGGAGCAGCTTCTGGCAGGCCGACATCGACGAGGCGGCCGAGCGCCTCGCGGCGATCCTGCGCGACGAGTCAGCCGACGTGGTGACGGTGTACGACCCGCACGGCAACTACGGCCATCCCGATCACATCCAGGTCCATCGAGTCGGGCACCGCGCGGCCGAGCTCGCGGCGACGCCCTTCGTCTACGAGGCGACGATGAATCGCGACGCGGTCCGCCGCATGGTGGAGCTCGCGACTGAGATGGGCCTCGACCTCGAACCGCCGGAGCTGCCCGAGGACCAGCCCTTCGGCATGCCGGAGGAGGCGATCACGACGGCCGTCGACGTCTCGGGCTTCATCGAGCGCAAGCGCGCTTCGATCACCGCCCACGCCAGTCAGGTGACCGACTCGGGTTTCTTCCTTCGGATGCCGCCCGAGGTGTTCGAGCGAGCGTTCTCTACGGAGTGGTTCATCCGGAAGGGTGCGGCGCCAGGCATCCACGAAGACATGCTCGCCGGCCTGTGACGCGCCTGATCCTGGTGCGGCACGGCCGCGCCGCGGGCGGTTGGGACGACGACCTCGATCCCGGGCTCGACGATCTCGGACGCGCGCAAGCGGAGGCGATGGCCGATCTGGTTGCTCCGCTCGGTCCGCTCCCGATCCTGGTCAGCCCTTTGCGGCGCACGCGGGAGACAGCGGCGCCACTCGAGCAGCGGTGGGGCGCGCCGGCGACGGTGGACGATGCAGTTGGCGAAGTGCCGTCTCCTCCCGATGTCCCGATGCGCGAGCGAACGACGTGGCTTCGCGAGGCGATGGGCGGCAGCTGGGCCGACATCGGTGAGGACTACGTGCGCTGGCGCGACGGCGTCGTCGCCCGGTTGCTCGCAGTGGAAGTCGACACCGTCGTGGTGAGCCACTTCATCGCGATCAACGCGGCGATCGGCACTGCAGTCGGCTCGGACCAGATCGTCGTGGCCGCACTCGACAACTGCTCGCGCACGGTCATCGACGTCGTGGACGGTCGGCTGATCCTCGTCGAGCAGGGCTCCGAGGCGCCTGACACGCTGGTGCGGTGAGCGAGCTCCTTCCCGAGACCTGGACGCACACCGGGTTCGCGCAGCGACTGCACTTCGGCGCCGGAGCCGTCGGCCAGCTCCCGGACATCGCGAAGGCGCTCGGCATTCGGCGTGCGCTGGTCGTGACGACCGCTCGGGGCGGGCAGTCCGACGACGGGCTGCGAATCGCGAAGCTGCTCGGTCGCACGGTCGCCTCGACATTCGCCGATGCCCGCTCGCACGTGCCTACGACGACGGTGCAAGCGGCCGTGCAGCAGGCGCGTCGCGATGCCGTCGACGGCGTTGTCTCTTTCGGCGGCGGCTCGTGTGCCGACCTCGGCAAGGCCATCAGCTTCTTCGTCGAGCAGGAAGCGGGAACACCGGGGGCGTCATACGCCGATCGTCCCGCGCTCCGTCACATCGCTATCCCCACCACCTACTCGGGCGCGGAGCTCACGCCGTTCTTCGGGATGACCGATGAGCGCACGCGGACGAAGGGCGGAGGGGGAGGGCCGACCACGCGCACCGATCGCCGTCGTCTACGACCCGCTGCTCACGCTCAGCACTCCCGTACGCGTCAGTGCCGAGACGGGGATGAACGCGCTCGCCCATTGCGTCGAGGCGGCGTACTCGCCGCGGCGCACGCCGGAGGCCGAGGCGATCGCGCTGGCCGGCGCGCGCCGCCTGGCGAGTGCGCTGCCCGCGGTCGTCGACGACCCCGACGACGTCGAGGCCCGCACGGACGCGCTCGCCGGTGCCGCGCTCGCGGGCCGCTGCCTGCAGAACTCCTCGATGGGTGTCCATCACGGGCTCGCGCAGCTCGTCGGGCGGTCGGACCGGCATCCCCCACGGGCTTGGCCAACGCGGTGATCCTCCCGCACGCGATGCGGTTCAACGCCGACGTTGCGCCCGACGAGATGATGCTGATCGGTGAGGCGCTCGGTGATCCCGATGACGCGTCCGAGCGCGGTGGCGCGGCTCGTCGAGCGTCTCGGGCTGCCGACCCGTCTCCGCGATTGCGGCGTCGACGAGGAGGACCTCGACGCGGTCGCCCGCATGTCGCAGGCAAGCCATGCCGTGCAGGCAAACCTGCGGCCGGTCGGCGAGAGCGACGCGCGGGCGATCCTCGCCGACGCCTACTGACGCGCTGAAGGGCGGCGCAAATGCGCCGCCGGGCGCGCGAAGCACCGATTGCCGAGCGAAGCGAGCAGGAGCCGTTCGAAGCGAAGCGGAGAACGGCGACGAGTACGGCCGGCGCACTGCGCCGCTGAGCCTGCGACGCGTACCCTGAGTCAATGGCAGCGGTCGTCATGGAGGAACGGAGCAACGACGGGCGCACGCCGCGTCGCGACATGAAGCCGCTGGGTCGAGTTGCCGCACCGGTGCTCGCAGCGTTGTGCGGCGGCGCGGCCGCGATCCACTTCACCGTCGTTCCCGAGCACCTTGCCGAGTCGAGACGGATCGGCACATTCTTCTTGGTGATCGCGTGGGCGCAGGCCGCGTGGGCGATCGCAGTGATCGTGCGTCCCGTCACTCGCCGACTCCTCACCACCGGCGCAGTGCTGAACGGCGTAGTCGCGCTGGTCTGGGCCGTGCACCACAGTGTCGGCATCCCGTTCGATCTCGCGGGCGAGCACGGTCACGGCGTCGGTACCGTCGATCTCACGTGCACGCTGCTCGAGGGGCTTCTCGTCGCCGCGGTGGTCGCGATCCTTGCGGTCGGCCCGGCGCGCCGGGTGCCGACGACGAGCCTCGCCGGCGTCGCCGGCGTCCTCGCCGCGGGTGCGCTGTTCGCGTCGGGCACCGCCGTGCTCTCGGGGGCCTCGCCACGAGGGCGAAGCGGCGGGGCACGCCCATGGTGCCGCGACAGCCGAGGAGACGGTTGCGCCGACGGCGCAGGAGCGCCGAGTCCTCGGTCAACAGCTGGTGGAGGCGCGCGAGGTCGCGTTGCGGTATCCCACCGTCGCCGACGTCGAGGCCGCCGGCTATCGCCGCGCCGGGCCCTTCAGTCCTGGCGCGGGCGCGCACTACGTGCTGATGGACGGCACGGGCACGAACCTCGACGGCAACATCGATCTGCAGCGCCCGCTGTCGTACCTCTACGACGGCACGAACCCCACGAGCGAGGTCGTGGGTGTCATGTACTACACGCTCGCTCCCGACGCGCCGGCTGGTTTCGCCGGGTCGACCGACATCTGGCACAAGCACTCTGGAGCGTGTCTCGTGACCAACGCGGACGGGTCCGTCGAGTCACCCCTCCCCGTCGATCAGGACACGACGCCAGCGATGTGCGACGAGGCCGGCGGCGAGTTCCTCGACACGACCGGATGGATGCTGCACGTCTGGGCGGTGCCGGGCTACGACGCACCGGACGGCGTGTTCGCCCACGACAACACCCTCGTGCGGTGCGCCGACGGTCGCATCACCCTCGAGCCGGCCGTGCTCAACCTGGGCTGCCCCGGCACCTGACGTTGCCCCGTCGTGACGGGGTCGGGCGACGGTACGCCTGAGCCCTCAATCCCGTGACACGACGCTCCTGACGACGACGACGAGAAGGTAGGGGTTCGATGAGGAAGCTGATGCCGGCGGGTGAGCTCGCTCGTGACGATCGGTTCGTGCGCATCACGATGGAGGATGTGATCTTCGACCCTCGAAACGCGTTCGTGGCGACCCGTCGCCGTGAGAACGGCTTCGATCCCCGGGTCGCCGAGGCGCCCGACAGCGCCCGCGGCCTGATGCACGGCATCTTCGTCGGTGAGATCCAGGCCCTCGAGGGCGCCGGCCGCACCTGCTGGGACTTCGAGACGGGCAGCGACGCGGGTGATGTCCCGTTCGAGCTCAAGCTCGACATGGCCCGCCAGTGCTGGGACGAGGCTCGCCACGTCGAGATCTCCGTGAAGCTCTCCGAGCACATGGGCACCGAGCTCGGGGAGTTCGCCGAGCAGACGCTGCTGTTCGAGGCGGCGTGCAACGAGGATCCGGTGCTGCGCCTGGCCGGCGTGAACCGGGCGCTCGAGGGCCTTGCCATCGACGTCTTCACCGCGATGCGTGACTTCGGCGGTGCGTTCGCCGACCCGGTCCTCTACTTCTGCGAGGACTGGATGCTGGCCGACGAGGTCACCCACGTGAAGATGGGCTCCGACTGGCTGCGCCGCATCACCGCGAAGGATCCCGAGCGGCAGCAGCGGGCGCTCGACTTCCAGCGCACGGTCGACAAGGTCTTCTCGTTCGGCGGCTTCCGCGGCGAGGAAGAGGAGAGCCCGGTCCACCTGGCCCGCAAGTTCCGCGGGCTCGCCGGCTTCACCGAGGACGAGATCACCGACCTCGTCGACGTCGCCGCCGAGGCATACACCGAGGCGCTCGCGCAGGCTGAAGCCGCCGCCGCCTCGCTCGCTAGCGCCTGACCCGCCCTGTACGCGCTCGTCCTGCTCGACCTCCACACCGGTTGGGCGTGGATGGTCATCATCGGCAACGGGCTCGCGGGAGTGTGGGCGCTCGGCGGCGAACTGGCTGACTGGCTGCGCACCGCGCGCTGTGGTGGTTCACCGCGTTCGTCGAGCTCGCGATCTTCGTGCAGGTTGCGCTCGGCGTCGCGCTCGTCGTCCGGTGAGGGCATGGTCGCGCCGCAGTTCCACATGTTCTACGGCTTCGTCGCGATCATCGCCGTCGGCATCTTGTACTCGTACCGCGCGCAGCTGCGCGAGCCGCCTGTACCTGCTGTACGGGTTCGGCGGCCTGTTCCTGATGGGCCTCGGCATCCGAGCCCTGCTCGTCGGCCAGACCTGACGCCTCGCAGCCTGAGGCTCCGGCTAGAGGTTCACGACCGGACAGGTGAGGGTGCGGGTGATGCCGTCGATCATCTGGATGCGGCTCACGACGAGCCGGCCGAGGTCGTCGACCGTGCCCGCTTCGGCCTTCGCGATGACGTCGTAGGGGCCGGTCACGTCGTCGGCCGCGACGACACCGTCGACCGCTGCGACCTCCTGCGCCACCTTCGCGGCCTTGCCGACCTCGGTCTGGATGAGGATGTACGCGCTCACGGCCATGCGGCGCAGCGTAGCCGGCCTCGGCTGGTTCCGGCGTCGCCCTCAGAGCGCGGAGCGCAGGTCACGGTCGTCAGTCGGCGAGGCGCTTCTCGAGCTCGTCGAGCTCGGCGCGCAGCTCGTCGGGGATGTGCTCGCCGAACTGCGCGTAGTGCTCCTCGATCAGCGGGACCTCGGCGCGCCAGCCGTCGAGGTCGACCGACAGCAGCAGCTCCATGTCGGCCTCGGTCGACGTCGAGGCCGTTCGTGTCGATCGCGTCGAGCGTCGGGCAGCAGGCCGATCGGCGTCTTCACCGCCTCGGCCTCGCCGTCGACCCGCTCGAAGACCCACTTGAGCACGCGGCTGTTCTCGCCGAAGCCGGGCCACAGGAACTTGCCGTCGTCGTCCTTGCGGAACCAGTTGACCCATGAACAGGCTCGGCAGCTTGTCGGGCCGTCGGCCCGCCCGATCGCGAGCCAGTGGGCGAAGTAGTCGGCCATGTTGTAGCCGCAGAACGGCAGCATCGCGAACGGGTCGCGGCGCAGCTCGCCGACCGTGCCGGCCGCGGCGGCGGTCGTCTCGGAGCCCATGATCGAGCCGAGGAACACGCCGTGCTGCCACGACGGGCCTCGTTCACGAGCGGCACGACCGATGGCGCGGCGGCCGCCGAACAGGATCGCCGAGATCGGCACGCCCTTCGGGTCCTCCCACTCGGGCGCGATCGACGGGCACTGCGACGCCGGCGCGGTGAAGCGCGCGTTCGGGTGCGCGGCGGGCGTGTCGCGACTCGGGCGTCCAGGCGTTGCCCTTCCAGTCGGTGAGGTGCGCGGCGGCTTGTCGGCGTCATGCCCTCCCACCACACGTCGCCGTCGTCGGTGTGAGCGCATGTTGGTGAAGACGCAGTTCTCCTCGAGCGTCATCATCGCGTTCGGGTTCGTGTTCATCGCCGGTGCCCGGCGCGACGCCGAAGAACCCGGCCTCGGGGTTGATCGCGTAGAGCCGGCCGTCGTCGCCGAACTTCATCCAGCCGATGTCGTCGCCGACGGTCTCGACCTTCCAGCCCGGGAGCGTCGGGCACGAGCATCGCCAGGTTGGTCTTGCCGCACGCCGACGGGAACGCGGCGGCGATGTACTTGGTGTCGCCCTTCGGCGACGTCAGCTTGAGGATCAGCATGTGCTCGGCCAGCCAGCCGTCGTCGCGCGCCATCACCGAGGCGATGCGCAGCGCGAAGCACTTCTTGCCGAGCAGGGCGTTGCCGCCGTAGCCCGAGCCGTACGACCAGATCTCGCGGGTCTCGGGGAAGTGGACGATGTACTTGTTGTCGGCGTTGCACGGCCACGGCACGTCGGCCTCGCCGTCGGCGAGCGGCGCGCCGACCGAGTGCAGGCACGGCACGAACTCGCCGTCGGGCCGAGCACGTCGAGCGCGGCCTGACCCATGCGCGTCATGATGCGCATGTTCACCGCGACGTAGGCGCGAGTCGGTGAGCTGCACGCCGATGTGGGCGATGTGCGAGCCGAGCGGGCCCATCGAGAACGGCACCACGTACATCGTGCGGCCGCTGCATCGCAGCCGGTGAAGAGCTCGAGCAGCTCGGCCCGCATCTCGGCGGGGTCGCGCCAGTTGTTGGTCGGGCCGGCGTCCTCTTCGCGAGCCGAGCAGATGAACGTGCGGTCCTCGACGCGGGCGACGTCGCCGGGATCGGAGTGCGCCCAGATAGCTGTTCGGGCGCTTGGCGTCGTCGAGCGGCGTGAACGTGCCGGCCTCGACGAGCTCCTGGCAGAGGCGGTCGTACTCCTCTACGGAGCCGTCGCACCACTCGATCGCGTGCGGGCTGGAGGATCGCCGCCCAATGCGTCGACCCAGCCGCGCAAGTGCCTCGTTCGTCGTGGTGGCGCTCATGTGTGCTCCGGCAGGACTCGGGTGGGGGGATGCTCCCGCGGCTGGATCGGGGGAAACCGGGAGTGCCCATGTCGACTTCGGAACCCGAGCCGCAAGCGGGTGGCGAGGCCCTCGTCGTCGAGGTCGAAGATCACCCGCTGGCCCTGGCGGAGCATGCGGAAGACCGAACCGGCCAGCGCATCGGAGGCCAGGTCGACCTCGGACAGATCGGTGTCGCGCACGACCACGCCGTCACCGGTGCCGGGGTCATAGGACTTGATCACGCCCTGCATGCCCAACGAAGGATACCTGCGGCTTTTCGACCCGGACCAACCAACGCCGGGTCCGGCAGGTCAGCCGACCGGGCGCAGGTCGCTATCGAAGGTGGAGACGGTCGCGAAGCCGAACAGGAACGCCTCGAGGTCGTCCTCGAACACCGAGGTGCCCAGAGCTCGGCAGTCGACAGGCTGTTCGCCTCGGGCCTCGGTCGCCACGCGGACCGCGCGGAGCTCGCAAGGGGCCGTCGTCGGGCACGTCGGCACGTTGATGTTGGTCACGACCACCGGGGCCGTGCCGCTCGAGGATCTGGTCGCGATGATCCTGCACCCACCGCGCCGCGGCCTCGGCGCCCGCCGCGAAGTCCGGTGGATCACCGTTGCCCTGGCTGACGGCGAGCGCGGGGAGACCGAGCCGGGCGGCGGTTCGAGCGGCGCCGATCGTGCCCGAGAGCTCGACAGTGGGCCCGAGGTTCTCGCCCCAGTTGACCCCGGAGACGACGAGATCGTCGTCGGAGCACGCCGTTTCGTTCCGCGTAGAGCACCGTGTCGGCGGGGAAGCCGGCGAGGGCGACGGCGGGATGGCCGCTGCCGAGTCATGCCGACGGTCCCGAACAGTCGCCGTGGCGACTGTCGCCCGTGCCGCTGTGGTCCGACGCCGGGGCAAAGACACGCACGTCGACGTCGGGCAGTGGTCGAGGGTGCGCACCAGCAGGTCGATGCCCGGGGCGGCGACGCCGTCGTCGTTCGTCACGAGGACATGGAGCGTCGTATCGACCGAATCGGCCGTCGCGCAGCTCGTAGAGTGGCGAGGATCACGAGCACGCCGAGGATCGCGAAGATGCCACCGATACGATCGCCGTCGCATGACCGCCCCATCGGCCGTGGCCCCGCTCACCTTGAGCGAACTCCACGCGATCCCGGTCACGGCGCTGAAGGGCGTCGGGCCGAAGAAGGCCGAGGGGCTCGCCGAGCTCGGCGTCGACACCGTCCTCGACCTGCTCACCTACTACCCGCGCCGGTGGGTCGACCGCACGAACCAGGCGCGCGTCGGCGACCTGCGCCCGGGCGAGGAGGCGCTCGTGCTCGTCGACAGTGCGCTCGGTCACAAGCACCACGACCCGCACCCGCAAGGTGATGGTCACCGTCGAGACCGGCGACGAGTCGGGCCGGCTCCGGGTCGTCTTCTTCAACCAGGCCTGGCGGGAGCGGCAGCTGCAGCCCGGCCTCCAGGTGGCGCTGTTCGGCAAGGCCGAGCGTACCGGGGCCGCCTGCACGATGACGAACCCCGTCGTCGACCTCATCGGCGACCGGACCGGGCGGATCGTCGCCGTCTACCCGCAGTCGGAGAAGGCCGGGGCTGACGACGTGGGAGATCGCCGGATGGGTCGAGACGGCGCTCGGCGCGCTGCCGACCGCGGGGCATCGCCGATCCGGTGCCCGCGGGTGTGGTGCGGCGGCTGCAGCTCGAGAGCCGCGAGCGGGCGTTGCGCTCGATCCACACGCCCGAGTCGATGGACGCGCAAGCGCATCGCCCGCCGGCGTCTGGTGTTCGACGAGCTGTTGCGCGTGCAGCTCGCGCTCGTGCTGCGCAAGCGGGCGCTCGAGCAGGAGTCCGTCGGCATCCGCCACGTGGTCGACGGCAAGCTCGTCGCGCGCTTCCACGAGCGGCTGCCGTTCCCGCTGACGGGCGCGCAGACGCGCGTCATCGAGCGAGATCGAGCACGACCTCGCCGGCGCCGCACCCGATGCACCGGCTGCTCCAGGGCGACGTCGGTGCCGGCAAGACCGTGGTCGCGGTGTCCGCGCTGCTCGTCGCGGTGCAGGGCGGCCATCAGGGCGCGCTGATGGCGCCGACCGAGGTGCTCGCCGAGCAGCACACGCTCGGCGTCCGCGCGCTGCTCGCCGAGCTCGAGGTGCCGGATCCCGGGACGCCTGATCGGGCGACGGCCGCTGCGCGTCGAGCTGCTGACGAACCGCACCACCGCGGCCGAGCGGCGGCGGATCGCTCGCCGGCCTCGCGGACGGGCACGCGTCGACATCCTCATCGGCACGCATGCGCTCATCCAGGAGGGCGTCGAGTTCGCGATCCTCGGCGTCGTCGTGATCGACGAGCAGCACCGGTTCGGCGTCGAGCAGCGCGCGATGCTGCGGGCCAAGGGCCGCGAGCGGGGCGGTGCCCGACGTGCTCGTGATGACGGCGACGCCGATCCCGCGCACCGCGGCGATGACCGTCTACGGCGATCTCGACGTGAGCGTCCTCGACGAGCTGCCGCCGGGCCGCACGCCGATCGTGACGCATTGGGCGCGACGGCCGATCGAGGAGGAGAGGTCGTGGGCCAAGGTGCGGCGCGAGGTGGCGGCGGGCCACCAGGCGTACGTGGTGTGCCCGCTCATCGAGGAGTCGGAGAAGCTCGAGGTCGCGTCGGCGCCAGGAGACGTTCGAGCGCCTGCGCGCCGGCGAGCTGCAGGGGCTGCGGCTCGGGCTGCTGCACGGGCGGCTGCCGGCGGCGGAGAAGGACGAGATCATCGAGCGCGTTCCGCGCAGGTGAGATCGACGTGCTCGTCGCCACGACCGTGATCGAGGTCGGCGTCGACGTGCCGAACGCGACCGTGATGGTGGTCCTCGACGCCGACCGGTTCGGCATCGCCCAGCTGCATCAGCTCCGGGGCCGGGTCGGCCGCGGGCAGGCGGCGTCCGTGTGCTGGCTGGTCGACGAGGGCGCCGCGGAGGGGGCTGAGGCCCGGCTCGAGGCCCTGGTGCGAACGACCGACGGGTTCGAGCTGGCCGAGGTGGACCTCGACCTGCGGGGCGAGGGCACGATCATGGGCGAGCGGCAGAAGGGCCGCAACGACCTGCGGCTGGCCTCGCTGCGCCGCGACCGGAGATGGTCGGACTGGCGCGGGAGGTGGCGTTCGAGCTGGTCGATCGCCGACGGCGGCATCACGTCGCAGCCGGGCCTGGCCGACGAGCTGCGCCTGTTCGTGGGCGACGAAGAAGCCGACTTCCTGCTGAAGGGCTAGACGAGGTAGGAGCTCAGGCGAGGACGGCGTCGAGCTTCTTCTCGACTGCTTCTTCGCTGGTGTTCAGCGAGAAGCTGAGCTCGGAGACGAGCACTCGCCGCGCGTTCATCAGCATCGTCTTCTCGCCGCTCGACAGGCCGCTGTCGCGATCGCGCAACGAGAGGTTCCGCACGACTTCGGCGACCTGGTACACGTCGCCGGACTTCAGCTTCTCGAGATGGTTCTTGAACCGGCGCGACCAGTTCGACGGCATGCGTGCGTCTTTCTTCGCGAGTACGTCGAGGATGTCTTCGACTTCGTCTTTGCTGACCGGGGGTCGGATGCCGACCTCTTCGGCCTTCTCGACCGGCACCATCAGGGTGAGATCACCGTGGGTGACTCGCAGCACCAGGTACTCGACCTTCTCGCCGAACATCTCGCGCTTCTCTTTGCGCTCGATGACGGCGGCCCCGTGATGGGGATACACCACGCGGTCTCCGACCTTGAAACCCACTCGCTCAACCCCTCCACAACTTGCCGCTCGGTCATCAAGGATGCCAGATCCGACGTCGATTCCCCCATTCACGCCGTCACATCACTCGTTTCACTCGTCTGCGTCGTCTGGCACAACGAGATCCCATCGATCTCGACAGTCGCTGCAGCGATAGGTGACGAGGTCACCAGGGTGCCACACACCGTCCTCAGGTGGGTACGAGATGAGGTGCGCGCGACCTCCGCAGTCGATGCACGTGATGACTTCATCGACCTGCATCCGTCACCTGCGCTCGCGGTCGGCGAACTTCGCGACACCAGCCGCAAACCCGGGATCGAAGATCACCGAGTCGCCGTGCACCGCCTCGTTCGCGAGGGCGGCGTCCAGGTCGAGACCGATGCTCTCGTAGACCGAGAGCCGGTCATGAACGACGGCCGGCCACGGCGATGCCGCGATCTGCTCCGCGATCTCGATCGCGGCATCGAGCGCGCCGCCCGCCGGCACCACGCGGTTGACGAGGCCCATCGCCAGCGCTTCGTCGGCACCGATCTCGCGTCCGGTGAGGATCAGGTCGAGCGCTCGGCCGAGGCCGACGATGCGGGGGAGGCGGACGGTGCCCCCATCGACGAGCGGCACTCCGAACCGCCGCTCGAGACAGCCGAGACGCGCGGTCTCTCCTGCGACGCGCAGGTCGCACCAACACGCCAGCTCGAGACCTCCGGCGACGCACCAACCCTCGATCGCGGCGATCACCGGCTTCGAGAGCTGGAGGCGGGTCGGGCCGAGCGGGCCGCTCGGGCGCAGCTTGGGGAGGTCACGCAGGTTCGCTCCGGCACAGAACGCAGCTGTCGTCGCCGGTGAGGATCGCGACCTTCGCGTCCGCGTCGGCCTCGAACGCGAGGAACGCGTCGAGCAGCCGTTGCGCGGTCTCGGTGTTGACCGCGTTGCGCACAGCGGGTTGGTCGATCCGCACGATCGGTCGACCATGCGACCGAGGCTACGGTGCCCCGTCGATGCGCGTGGTGGCCGGCACGGCGCGGGGACGTCGGCTCGAGGCGCCGCCCGGTACCGACACTCGGCCGACGAGCGACCGGGTCCGCGGGAGCGGTCTTCAACGCGCTGCACTCGCTCGCAGCGGTCGTCGAAGGCGGGTCGCGGACCTGTTCGCCGGCAGCGGCGCGCTCGGCATCGAGGCGCTCTCCCGCGGGGCCGCCTCATGCACGTTCGTCGAACGACGACCGCACCGCGATTGCCGTGATCGAGGCCAACCTCGGCTCACTGTGGCCTGGCCGGCGGCACGGTCGTGCGGGCCGACGGATGCGGTGGCTCGAGGCGCACGCGCGGACCGTTCGACCTGGTGCTGGCGATCCGCCCTACGCCTTCGACGACTGGCCGGCGCTGCTCGCGACCCTCGACGCCGGCCTCGCCGTGCTCGAGTCCGACCGGCCGATCGAGCCCGGTCCGGGCTGGGTGGTCAGAGATCGAGGCATACGGCGGTACCGTGGTGACGTTCGTGGCGCGGGCGGCCCAGCTCTGAACCGTTCTCGTCCGCCCACCGAACTGCTGATCCAACGGAGCGACCGTGGCAAAGGTGTTGTATCCGGGGTCGTTCGATCCGATCCACAACGGTCACCTCGAGATCATCGAGACGGCGGCGCGTCTGTTCGACGAGGTGGTCGTCGCGGCCATGCGCAACCCCCAGAAGGGCGAGCCCGCCTTCACGCTCGAGGAGCGCGAGGCGATGATCGAGGAGTCGTGGCCCACCTCGACAACGTGTCGGTCACTATGTTCTCCGGGCTGGTGGTCGACCTGGCGCAAGAGGTCGGCGCCGACTTCATCGTGAAGGGCCTGCGGGCGTCGTCCGACTTCGAAGACGAGCTGCAGATGGCCCAGATGAACAACGCGGTCGCCGGCGTCCACACGGTGTTCATCCCGTCGGCCTCGCGAACTCCTTCATCGCGTCGAAGTACATCCGGGACATCGCGCGGTTCGGCGGCGACGTCAGCGTCGATGGTGCCGCCGGCCGTGTCGCAAGCGGCTGCAGGAGAGGTACGGCCGATGACCGATCACGACGACGAAGACGACCGGTCGAGCACCCCGTTCCTCGTCTGAGCGACTCCGAGGCGCTGCTGCGCCGCGTCGCCGACATGATCGTCGACCGCCAAGACCATGCCGCTGTCGTCGTCGGTGATGATCAACCGCGACGAGGTGCTCGAGCTGCTCGAGGAGGCGATCGAGCGCCTGCCCGAGGAGCTGCGCGCGGCCCGCTGGCTGCTCAAGGAGCGCGAGGAGTTCCTCGCCAAGACCCGCGCGAGGCCGACGACATCCTCGACGCCGCCCGCGCCCAGGCCGAGCGGATGGTGCAGCGCACCGAGGTCGTGCGGGCCGCCGAGCAGCGCGGCCCGCCAGATCGTCGACGAGGCCGAGGCCGAGGCCCGGCGGCTGCGCCACGAGGCCGAGGACTACTGCGACCAGAAGCTCGGCAGCTTCGAGATCGTGCTCGAACGCACGCATGAAGACGGTGCAGGCGGGCCGGCGAGCCGACTGCAGCGCGCCACCGGGCTCGCCCGCAGCCCGACGCCGACGAGGCCGAGGCCGCCGCCGAGCGACGAGGCGGCGTTCTTCGACCAGGACGACTGAGTGATCGACCGCTCGGCCCGGCTCTCGTCGTCGACGTCGCCGACCTCCTCCGCCGACCCGGCGTCGCGCACGTCACGTCACCGCTCGAGGTCGCGCGCTCGACGGCCTCGAGCGTCGGCGACGCCGCGGTGCCCGACGGCGCGACGGTCGACGTCGACGTCGAGCTCGAGTCGCTCTCGAACGACGGCATCGTCGTCACGGCGACGGTCGCGCGCGCCGTGGCGGGCGAGTGCCGGCGCTGCCTCGGACCGGCCGGCGGCGAGCTCGATGCGTCGAGGTCGCAGGAGCTGTTCGAGCCGCGGCCAGCCGACGACGGCGAGACCTACCCGCTCGAGGGCGACCAGGTCGACCTCGAGCCGCGTGCGTCCGCGACGCCGTGCTGCTCGAGCTGCCCCTGGCGCCGCCTGTGCGCGACGGACTGCCCGGGCCTGTGCCCGACCTGCGGCGCCGACCGCAACGAGGGCGCGTGCGACGTGCGCGCACCGAGTCGACGCGACCCCCGCTGGGCCGCGCTCGACGAGCTGCGCGAGTCCGGCCACGATCGGCGACCGGGCCGGTTCGACCCTAGCCCCGCTGCTCGCTAGCCTGTCCGGCCCGCATCGCAGCGAAGGACCACGATGGCCGTCCCCAAGAAGAAGACGTCCAAGGCGAAGAGCCGCAGCCGCCGGGCCTCCGCCTGGACGCTCGACGCGCCCGCCCGCAGCATCTGCCCGCGCTGCGGCGCCGCCAAGCGCCCGCACGTCGTGTGCGGCAACTGCGGCTGGTACCAGCGGCCGCCAGGCCATCGACGTCGACTGACCGTCCAGCGTCCGAGCGCGTCGACCCGACGATGCTGCCCGATCGCCGTCGACGCCATGGGCGGCGACAAGGCGCCCGGCGAGATCGTCGCCGGCGCCCGCCAGGCCGCCGACGAGCTCGGCGTCCCGGTCGTGCTCGTCGGCCGGCCCGACGACGTCGGCGACGCCGGCGGCCTCGAGCGTGCTCGCGGCGTCCGAGGTCATCGCGATGGACGACGACCCGGCGCCGGGCGTGCGGCGCAAGAAGGACTCCTCGCTCGTGCGCGCCGCCGAGGCCGTGCGCGACGGCCGGGCCTCGGCCATGGTCAGCGCCGGCAACACCGGCGCCACCATGGCCAGCGCCCTGCTGCGCATGGGCCGCATCAAGGGCGTGCGCCGGCCCGGCCATCGCCACGCCGATCCCCGTGCCCGGCGCGACGCCGACGGTCCTGCTCGACGCCGGCGCCAACGCCGAGTGCCAGGCCGAGTGGCTGGTGCAGTTCGCCCAGATGGGCGCGGTGTTCGCCCGCCGAGCGCTACGGCATCGCCGAGCCCGCGGGTCGGCCTGCTGTCGATCGGCGAGGAGGCGACGAAGGGCAACGCCGCTGGTCAAGGAGACCCACGCGCTGCTGCCGGCGGCGAGTGCGGCCGCGGCGTCACGCTTCGTCGGCAACGTCGAGGGCCGCGACCTCATGACCGACGCGGCCGACGTGGTCGTCACCGACGGCTTCACCGGCAACGTCGCCCTCAAGACCCTCGAGGGCGGCGCTGCGAGTCGCTGGTCGGCGCGCTGCTCGCGGCCTTCGACTCCACCGACGAGACCCGCGAGGCCGCCGACGTGCTGCTGCCGGCGCTCGTGCCGCTCTACGACGCTCGACCCCGACACCACCGGCGGCGCCATGCTCCTCGGCGTCGACGGCGTCTGCATCATCAGCCACGGCTCGTCGTCGGCCACGGCCATCGTCGAACGCCGTCCGGGTGGCCGCCGAGATGGTCGAGGGCGACGTCGTCGGTCGACCTGCGGCCGCGATCCGCGCCGGTGACGGCCGACTCAGCGCGTTTCGACACGCGCTCGGAGCGTGAACCACTGCAGCCGCTACACTCTCGGCGCCTCGATTCACCGGAGATCCCGAATGCCGCCACCTGCGACCCGCTCAGCACGCAGGAGTCTCCGTGCCCGCCGAGACCCACGTCGAGCAGGGCCGCATCGACCGCACAGGCAGGTCTTCGAGCTGATCCGCGACCGGCTGGCCGACATCCTCGAGATCGAGCCCGGCGACGATCAACGAGGGCGACTCGTTCGCCGACGACCTCGACGCCGACTCCCTGGCGCTGATCGAGCTGGTCGAGGCCCTCGAGGAGGAGCTGGGCGAGCGCACGCGTCGGCTTCCGCATCGACGACGAGGACCTCGAGGACCTGAAGACCGTGCGCGACGCCGTCGACTACGTCGTCGGCCAAGCTGGAGCGAGGCCCTGACCTGACGCCGAGCCCGAGCTCGACGGCGCTCGGCCGAGCGGCTCGGGCTACACGTTCGCCGACGCCGAGCTGCTGCGCCCGCGCTCGCCCACCGGTCGTGGTGCGCCGAGACACGCCGGGCACGAGTCCAACGAGCGGCTCGAGTTCCTCGGCGACGCCGTGCTCGGCCTGGTCGTCACCGACCACATCTTCCGCACCTACCCGCGACTGCCCGAGGGCGAGCTGGCCAAGGTGCGGGCGTCGGTCGTGAGCGCGGCCGCGCTGGCCGAGGTGGCCGCCGAGCTCGAGCTCGGCGACGCGCTGCTGCTCGGCAAGGGCGAGGACGCAGTCCGGCGGGCGCGAGAAGCCGTCGATCCTGGCCGACGCCATCGAGGCGGTGATCGGCGCCGTCTACCTCGACGGCGGCTGGGACGCGGCCGCGCGGCCTCGTCCTCGACCTGCTCGGCGACCGCATCGCCGAGGCCGCCGCGGGCCCCGGCGGCCAGGACTACAAGACCCGCCTGCAGGAGCTGGCGGCCCGGCCGCTTCGACGCGCTGCCGCGCTACGAGGTCGCCGACGACGGGCCCGACCACGCCAAGCGCTTCTTCGCCACCGTCCGCGTCGGCGGCGAGCTCCAGGGCGACGGCGAGGGACGGTCGAAGAAGCAGGCCGAGCAGGCCGCGGCCCGCGCGGCCTGGCAGCGCCTCGAGGCGCGCCTGCGACGCGCCGGCCGACAGCGAGCCAGCCGACGGCGAGGACGACGCCGATGCCTGAGCTGCCCGAGGTCGAGACCATCCGCCGCGACCTCGAGCGCGAGGTCGTCGGCAAGCGGATCAAGACCGTCGAGGTCACCGGCACCGCTCGATCCGCCGGCACACGAACCAAGAAGCAGTTCATCGGCCGGCTCGAGGGCACGCAAGATCACCGGCGTCGACCGCAAGGGCAAGTACCTGCTGCTCACGCTCGACACCGGCGACGTGCTCGTCGTCCACCTCGGCATGAGCGGCCAGCTGCTGCGGGCCGGCGCGCCAAGGACCCGGCCGACAAGCACACCCACGTGGTCATCACCTTCACCCAGGGCGGCCAGCTGCGCTTCGTCGACCCCCGCACCTTCGGCGAGCTGTTCGTCGTCAGCGCCCGAGCGAGCTCGCCGAGGAGGTGCCCGAGCTCGCCGACCTCGGCTTCGACCCGGTCGACGAGCCGATGTCGTGGACCGAGTTCGGCGAGCTGCTGCTCGGCGCAAGCAGACGAAGCTCAAGGCGCTGCTGATGGACCAGACGTTCATCGCCGGCATCGGCAACATCTACAGCGACGAGATCCTGTTCGCCGCCGGGCTGCGCTACGACCGCATGCACCGACACGCTGTCGTCCCAGGAGATCCGCCGGCTGTACCGGGCGATGGTCGAGATGCTGCACGAGGCGGTCAAGCACCGGCGGCTCGACGCTGGCCGACGAGCAGTACGTCGACCTCTTCGGCCAGCCCGGCGAGTACCAGGACGCAGCACAAGGTGTACGACCGCGACGGCGCAGCCGTGCCGCCGCTGCCGGAGCCACGATCGTGCAGGGCCAAGTTCCAGGGCCGCTCGACCTTCTTCTGCGGCGCTGCCAGGTCTGACCGCAGGCGCTGCGTCCGCCCGCGTCGACTGCGGCAGGCCCGTCACGCACTGACGGGTTGCACCGGCGAGTCGGCGCTCGGGACAGCACCGCCGGACCGCGGTGGCCGCTAACGTCGCCCGCGTGTTCCTGAAGTCGCTGACCCTCAAGGGGTTCAAGTCCTTCGCCGACACCACCACGCTCGAGCTCGAGCCGGGCGTCACGGTGGTCGTCGGGCCCAACGGCAGCGGCAAGTCCAACGTCGTCGACGCCATCGCGTGGGTGCTCGGCGCGCAGGCGCCGCAGCGCGGTGCGGTCGCCAGAAGATGGACGACGTGATCTTCGCCGGCACCGCCAAGCGCCCCGCGCTCGGCCGGGCCGAGGTCGACGCTCACCATCGACAACTCCGCGGGCCTGCTGCCGATCGAGTTCACCGAGGTGACGATCACGCCGCACGCTGTTCCGCACCGGCGACAGCGAGTACGCGATCAACGGCGTGCCGTGCCGCCTGCTCGACGTGCAGGAGCTGCTGTCCGACACCGGCGTCGGCCGCCAGCAGCACGTGATCGTGTCGCAGGGCCAGATCGACGCCGTGCTCAACGCCCGGCCCGAGGACCGCCGGGCTGATCATCGAGGAAGCCGCCGGCGTCTTGAAGTACCGGCGGCGCAAGGAGAAGGCCGAGCGTCGCCTCGAAGCGACCGAGGCGAGCCTGCTGCGGCTGCAGGATCTCCTGCGCGAGGTGCGGCGGCAGCTGCGGCCGCTCGAACGCCAGGCCGACGCGGCCCGACGCCACGGGGACCTGGTGGCCGAGCTGACGGCGCTCCGACTGTCACCTCGCCGGTCGTGAGATCACCGCGCTGCGCACCCGGCTCGAGAACACCGCGCGAGATCGCGCGTCGTTCGAGCAGCAGTCGACGTCGATCAAGGACGAGCTCGCCGCGCTCGATGTCGAGGTGCTCACCACGCAAGCCCGACTCGCTGCGCTCGGCGGCTCGGACCTCAGTGACGGCCTGGTGCGGTTCGAGTCGATGCGGGAGCGTGCGCGTGGGCTCGCCGCGCTGCTCGCTGAGCGGCGGCGCGGCGTCGAGCGCGATCGCGGAGGTCTGCTCGACGCTGATCTCGTCGCGTCGCTCGAGGCCGAGGCGGCGACTGTCGCGAGCGAGCTCCTCGAGGTCGAGGCCAAAGCCCGCGAGCTCGGGCCCGAGGCCCAGAGAGTCAGCGAAGCCGAGGCTGCCCTCGTCGCCGAGCGCGAAGCCGCCCTCGGCGCGAGAGCGCGGCGCTCGGGGATGCAGCCGTCGATCTCGAGCTTCCTCCCCAGCGTGCCGGCGAGGTTCGAGGCGAGCTGGCGGCGCGGCGCGCCGCGATCGAGCGTGCGGTCGGTGAGCTCGCCGCGTCGAGGCCCGACTCGCCGCGATCGAGGAACGGGCGGTACGGCTCGCCGGTGAGACCGACGTGCATCGCGCCGCGCTGCGAGCGGGCAGAGGAAGCCGAACGGCCGTTGGTCGATCGGGTGCAGCGAGCCGAGGAGGTGCAGCAGCAAGCGGAGGCTGAGCTCGAGTCGTCGGTCGAGGCGCACCGATCCGCCGACGCCGATCGCCACGTCTGGGCGGCGCGCGCCGAGGCGCTTGCGCTGGCGCTCGACGACCGGGGCACCACCGAGGCCCGGTGGCGAGACGTCGAGGGCGCCATCGGACTGCTGAACGAGCTCGTCGAGGTCGACGACGGATGGCAGGACGCATTCGAAGCTGCGGTCGGCGAATCGCTCACCGCGGTTGTCGTCGACGGCACGGTTGCCGCGCGCCGAGCGCTCGCGGCGCTGACGGCGGGCGGCGAGTCGGGCGCGGTGCTCGCGTTGAGCCTGGTGCCCACCCGGGAACCGACACGGAGTCGACGCTCCGCGCCCACGTGCGGCCCCGTCACGACGCGGTGACGCCTCTGCTCGACGCGTTGCTCGCCGGCGTCGTCGTCGTCGACGGCGGCTGGGAGCGTGCCGCGGACAGCGCTCTCCAGCACCCGAACGCAGTCGTCGTCACTCGTGAAGGCGACCGCTTCTCCTCAGCGGGCTGGCGCGTGGGCGCCGCGCGGTCGCAGCTCACCGTCGCCGCGCTCGACGAGGCCCGCAGTCGTGCAGCGGCCGCGGGGGAGCGGGCGAGTGCAGCCGCGGCACGGGTGGCCGCAAACACGCTCACCGTCGAGAGCGCGCAGCGCGAGCGCGGCCGAGATCGAGCGTCAGCTCGAGGACAACGACTCCCTGCTCGAACGCGGCCGCCGACGGTTTGGCGCGAGTGCAGGCCGGACAGCGCGAGGTCGAGACCGAGGCCGAGGCCCTGCGGACCCATCACGCGGCGCTCGCCGAGTCCTTGGCCGCAGAGCGCGCCCGGACGTCCGAGCTCGAGCAGGTCCTTCCGGCGCTCGAGGCCGACGAAGAGGCTGACGTGAGCAAGGCTCGGTCTGCACATGCCGGCACGGGCGCGGCTCGACGAGCGAGCTCGGGCCGTGGCTGCGCTGCGTACCCACCTCGAAGTCCAGGTCGCGGGACTCGACGAGCGCCGGCAGATGTTGAAGCGACGCCGCGACGAGGTGGAGCACCGCCTGCAGGCCGACGTGGCCGAGCGAGAGCGAGCGGCCGCCCGTCGCACCGAGCTCGAGCGGACGATCACGACGCTCGACCGCTTGGCCGCCGTCGTCACCGGGGCCGCGGCGCAGGTGGACGAGGAGCTCGCCTCGCTGCACGAGGAGCGGCGGCGCCAGTCGGAGGAGTCGCGGCAGATCGCAGAGGCGCTCGACAGTCAGCGCCAGCGCCGCACTGCCGGCGAGCGTCAGCTCGAGGAGGTGCGCGAGCGCTCGCGTCGCGCCGAGCTCGACGAGGCCGAGATCACGCTCCGGCTCGAATCCGCGGTCGAGGCGCGTCCGGCACGACCTCGACCGGGAGCCTGAGGCCGCCGTGGCCGCGCCGTGTCCTTCGCTGCCGGAGGGTGTCACGGCTCACGCTCGGGTGCGCGAGCTCGAGCGCGAGCTGCGGTTGATGGGCCCGATCAATCCGCTCGCGTTGGAGGAGTTCGAGGCGCTCGAGGAGCGGCACCGGTTCCTCGAGTCGCAGCTCGAGGATGTGCGCTCGACACGGCGCGACCTCTCACGCGTGATCAAGGCGATCGACGGGGAGATCGTGTCGGTGTTCGTCTCCGCGTTCGCCGATGTCGCGTCGAACTTCGAATCGCTCTTCTCGACGTTGTTCCCCGGCGGTCAGGGCGGTCTTCGCCTCACCGACGCCGAGAACCTGCTCGACACCGGCATCGAGGTCGAGGCGCGGCCGTCGGGCAAGAACGTGCGCAAGCTGTCACTGCTGTCGGGTGGCGAACGTTCGCTGACAGCGCTCGCGTTCCTGTTCGCGGTGTTCCGCAGCCGGCCGTCGCCGTTCTACGTGATGGACGAGGTCGAGGCGGCCCTCGACGATGTGAACCTCCATCGTTTCCTCGATCTCGTACGCGAGTTCCGCGAGGAAGCGCAGCTGCTGATCGTGAGCCACCAGAAGCGCACGATGGAGGCGGCCGACTGCCTCTTCGGCGTGACCATGCAGCCGGGGGGCTCCTCCAAGGTCGTGAGCGAGAAGGCGACACTGCACACCGGGTAGCCCGGCGCCCAGCCCCGGGTAACTTGAGCGCGCCATGGTCTTCCTGATCCTCGCGATCATCGTCGTGCTGTTCGGGCTCGGCGTCGTCGTCGTCAACCGGCGTCGTGAGCGCCGCCTCAGCCTCGAACGAGCCCGCCCGCCGTCGCCGCCGCGGCACCCGCTGCCGACAGCGTCGACGTACCCGAAGCCGAGGTGGAGATCGGGGAGGCCCCGGTCGAAGCGCTCGAGGTTGACGAGCTCGAGGTTGACGAAGAAGTCGATGTCGTCGAAGAGGCCGAGGTCCTCGCACCTCCACGGTTCCGGGATCGTCTGGGCAAGGCCCGCGCCGCGCTCGCGGGAGCGTTTGCGTCGGTCCGCGCACGCGGTGGCATCACCGACGACACCTGGGACGACCTCGAGGAGGCGTTGCTGCGCGCGGATGTCGGGGTGGGGCTGACCACCGAGCTGATCGACGACCTGCGCGAACAGGTGAAGACCGAGAGCCTCACGACGCCCGATCAGGTGCTCGACGCGCTGAAGGGCGATCTGCTCGAGCGGCTCGAAGGTGTCGACCGGTCGCTGGTGCTCGATCCCCGCCCCGGAGAGCCGTGCGTGTGGCTGTTCGTCGGGGTCAACGGTGTGGGGAAGACCACCACGATTGGCAAGGTCGGCGCGCGCCAGATCGCGGACGGTCACTCGGTCGTGATGGCGGCCGGCGACACGTTCCGTGCCGCGGCCGCCGAGCAGCTCGAGCAGTGGGCCGACCGCGTCGGGGCTGACCTCGTGCGGGGGGCCGAAGGCGGTGACCCGAGCTCAGTCATCTTCGACGGTGTGCAGCGGGCGGCGGCGCGTGGAGCCGACCTGGTGCTCGCCGACACCGCGGGGCGCTTGCACACGAAAGTGAACCTCATGGAGGAGCTACGCAAGGTGCGACGGGTCGCCGATCGCCCGCCGGGCCACGTGAGCGAGGTGCTCCTCGTGATCGACGCGACCACCGGGCAGAACGGCCTCACGCAGGCGCGCCAGTTCACCGAGGCGGTGGAGGTGACCGGCGTCGTGCTGACGAAGCTGGACGGCTCGGCAAAGGGCGGCATCGTCCTGGCCATCCAGAACGATCTCGGGTTGCCGGTGAAGCTCGTAGGGCTCGGTGAGACCGCGGCCGATCTCGTCGACTTCGACGCAGAGGAGTTCATCGAGGCGTTGTTCGAATGAGGACCGCGCTGGGCATCTTGCTTCTCCCGCTGCGGTTCGTAGCGGCCGTCACCCGAAAGATCGGCCTGCGGCGCATGAGCTTGCTCGCCGCGGGCGCCATCGCCGCGGTGCTGTCGACACCGACGACCGGGGCCGAGATGCGCCGGCGCCTCGCCCGGCTCGCCGACCGGCGCGTCCCCGACGCCGACCTCGCCGCGCGCGTCCGCCACGAGCTCTCCCACTCGCCCCGGACCTGGCACCTGCCGCAGCCGACGATCTCGGTGCTGCGGGGGCACGTGGTCCTCGCCGGCGAGGCGCCACATGCCACCGGGCGTGCCGATCTCGAGCGTGTGGTGGCCTCAGTGCCAGGCGTTTTGGCGGTCGAGAACGAGATCCTGATCGTCGGACCGATCGTCTGACAGATCGTCTGACCTGCTTGGGGGCGGTCGAGACGCCTCCGGTAGCCTGACGAACCGCATGTTCGATTCGCTGTCCGATCGTTTCGACGGCATCTTCAAGCGGCTTCGAGGCAAGGGGCGTCTGAGCGACGCCGACGTCGACGAGGTGCTGCGGGAGATCCGCGTCGCCCTGCTCGAAGCCGACGTCAACCTCACTGTCGTCCGCTCGATGGTCGCGCGCATCCGTGAACGGTGCCTCGGCGCCGACCTTGCACAGAGCCTCACGCCGGCGCAGCAGGTCATCAAGATCGTCAACGAGGAGCTCGTCGTCGCTCTCGGCGGCGAGACGTTGAAGCTCACCTACGCATCGAAGCCGCCCACCGTCGTGCTGATGGCGGGCCTGCAGGGCTCGGGCAAGACCACCGCGTCGGCGAAGCTCGCTCGCTGGTTCAAGGCGCAGGGACGCAACCCGTTGCTCGTCGGTGCCGACCTCCAGCGCCCTGCGGCCGTCGACCAGCTGCGCACGCTCGGCCGTCAGATCGACGTGCCGGTGTTCTCCGAGGCGACCGATCCGGTCGCGGTCGCCGAGAAGGGCGTGGCCGAGGCTCGCCGTGTCGGTCGCGACGTCGTCATCGTCGACACCGCCGGCCGTCTCGCCATCGACGCCGAGATGATGGAGCAGGTTCGACAGGTCTCGGTCGACCGTGCAGCCGAACTACACGTTCCTCGTCGTCGACGCGATGACCGGTCAGGACGCCGTCACGGTCGCCGAGGCGTTCAACGAGGCGCTCGCGATCGACGGCGTGATCCTGTCGAAGCTCGACGGCGACGCGCGCGGCGGCGCGGCGCTCTCCGTGAAGGAAGTGATCGGGCGACCGATCGCGTTCGCGTCGACCGGTGAGAAGGTCGCCGACTTCGAGCAGTTCCACCCGGATCGCATGGCGAGCCGCATCCTCGGCATGGGCGACGTGCTCAGCCTCATCGAGAAGGCCGAGGAGGTCTACGAGAAGGAGGAGGCCGAGCAGGCCGCCGCCAAGCTCCTCGAAGGCCAGTTCACGCTCGACGACTTCCTCGACCAGATGCAGCAGCTGAAGAAGATGGGGCCGCTGTCGAGCATCGTCGGTATGATCCCCGGGCTGCCCAAAGAGGCCCGCAACGCCGAGATCCACGATGACCAGCTGAAGCGGGTCGAGGCGATCATCCGGTCGATGACGCTCGACGAGCGCCGCAAGCCCGACTTGGTGAACGGATCGCGGCGTCTCCGCATCGCCAACGGCAGCGGCACCACCACCGCAGAGGTCAATGCGCTGCTCAAGCAGTTCAAGGACGTCCAGAAGATGATGAAGCGCATGGGCGGCCTTGGCACCAAGAAGGGGAAGCGGGGGCTACGGATGCCCGACATCCCCTCGCTCAACTAGAGAACCCGAACAAAGGAAGAACCCAGTGGCAGTGAAGCTCCGCCTCATGCGGATGGGAAAGAAGAAGCAGCCGACGTACCGCGTCGTGGCCGCCGACGGGCGGGCGCCGCGTGACGGCCGGTTCATCGAGATCGTCGGCACCTACGAGCCGCGCGCCGAGCCGTCAGTCGTGAAGATCGACAACGCCAAGGCCGTCGACTGGCTCCGCAAGGGGGCCCAGCCCACCGAGCGGGTCGAGAAGCTCCTGAAGCTCTCGGGCGCTTGGGACGAGTTCCAAGCCGCCAAGGCCTCGAAGTGAGTCACGCGTGAGCGAAGCGGACAATGTCCTCGACGACGACGAGATCGAAGATCTCGACGACGAGTTCGACGACGACACCGAGGACGACGATGGCCAGGATGACGACGGCCAGGATGACGACGACGGTGCCAATCGCATTCCGGCCGCGACGGCACGAGCAGTCCTCGACTACCTCGTGCGGGCGCTCGTCGACGATCCCGACGCCGTTGAGATCGACGCTGCCGAGGGCCGGCGGGGCATCAGCCTGCGGGTGAGCGTTGCTCCGGGCGACATGGGCCGCGTGATCGGCAAGCGCGGCCGCACCGCGAACGCGGTGCGCGCCGTGACCCGCGCCGCCGCAGTGCGCGACGGAGTCGAGGTCGACGTCGATTTCGTCGACTGACGCGGACTGAGAGACGCGGACCGAGCGTGGCCGGGGCCCTGCTCGAGGTCGGCTCGATCGGACGGGCGCACGGGCTCCGCGGTGACGTGGTCGTCCACCTCGTCACGAATCGGCTCGAACGAGTCGAGCCCGGCGCGGTGCTCGACGACGGATCGCGGCGACCTTCGGGTTGCGTCTTCACGGCCGCAAAAGGGTGGCTTCGTCGTGCACTTCGAGGGCGTCGACGATCGCACCGCCGCGGAGCGATTGAACGGCGTCGTCCTCCGCGCCGAGCCGATCGACGATCCCGATGCGTTGTGGGTCCACGATCTCGTCGGGCGCGACCGCGGTCGATCTCGCCGGACAGCCGCTCGGACTCGTAACCGCCGTCGTCGCGAACCCGGCCAGCGATCTGCTCGAGCTCGACGGCTCCGCACTCGTGCCTGTGCGTTTCGTCGTGTCGGTCACCGATGGAGTCGTGGTCGTGGACCCGCCCACCGGGTTGTTGGACTGATCGATGCGCATCGAGGTCTTCACGATCTTCCCGTCGCTCGTCGACGGCTTCCTCGGCGAGAGCCTGCTCGGACGCGGGCGGGACACTGGGCTCCTCGATTTGCGGGTGCACGACCTGCGATCGGCCGCGACAGATCCCCATCGATCGGTGGACGACTCGCCGTTCGGTGGCGGCCCCGGCATGGTGCTGATGGCCGAGCCGATCTTCGGGGCGGTCGAGGCGGTCGGCCCCATCCGCCCGCTCTACCTGCTGGGCCCCGGCGGCGAGCGGTTCGATCAGGCCCGAGCGCGCCAGCTTGCGGCGACCGACGGGTTCTCGCTGCTGTGTGGCCGCTACGAGGGCGTGGACGAACGAGTGCGGACGCACCTCGTTGACGGCGAGCTGTCGGTGGGTGACTTCGTGCTGGCGGGAGGCGAGGTGGCCGCGCTCGTCGTCATCGAGGCAGTGGCGCGGCTCGTCCCCGGGGTCATGGGCAACGACGAGTCTGCCTCGGACGAGTCGTTCGCCGGTGACTTGCTCGAGTACCCGCAGTACACGCGTCCGGCCGAGTTCCGAGGATGGTCGGTGCCCTGAGATCCTTCGGTCCGGTGACCACGGGCGGATCGCCCGATGGAGGCGCGCCCAGGCGATCGCCCGCACGCTCGCGGAGCGTCCCGACCTGATCGCTCGCCGGGGAGGCCTCAGCGACGAGGAGACGCGCCTGGTGGAGGAGCTCGGCGCGTTGGAGCCGACCGGGCCTGAGGGCTATCCTGGCGAGTCCCCTCCCGGCCAGCGCCCCCAGGATTCGGAGTCGAGCGCGCCATGAAGCCCACCGATCTCGTCGATCAGCAGTATCTCCGCTCTGACGTGCCCGATTTCGCCCCCGGCGACAACCTCAAGGTCCATGTCAGGGTGGTCGAGGGCAACCGCGAGCGCATCCAGGTCTTCCAGGGGCACGTCACGCGCCGGCAGGGCTCGGGGCTCCAGGAGACCTTCACGGTGCGCAAGGTGAGCTTCGGCGTCGGTGTCGAGCGCACCTTTCCCGTCCACACGCCGATCATCGCCAAGATCGAAGTCGTGTCCCGCGGCGATGTGCGTCGAGCCAAGCTCTATTACCTCCGCGACCGGATCGGCAAGGCCGCCAAGGTCAAGGAGAAGAGGGTCTGAGCCCCGAAGACCTCGAGGCCTACGAGGCCGAACGCGAGCTCGCCCTCGCGCAGGAGTATCGCGACGTCAGCGCCATGTTCGCTTATGCGATCGAGACCGAAAGGCGCTTCTATCTCGCCAACGAAGTCGATGTGCGCGTGCAGGGCGATGGTCCGAGACCGTTGATCGAGGTCGAGCTCCGCGATGCCTGGGTGTGGGACATGTACCGGCAGACCCGGTTCGTGCCCGCAGTGCGCGTCCTGACGTTCAAGGACGTGAATGTCGAAGAGCTCCCCAAGCGCGAAGTCTGAAGACCCGCGGCGCGCACTCGGCGCGCAGGGCGAGGCGTTGGCAGCGAAGTGGTACGAGGCGCAGGGCTACACGGTGCTCGATCGCAACTGGCGTTGTCGCGAGGGCGAGATCGACGTGATCGTGGCGCGCGAATCGATGGTCGTCTTCTGCGAGGTGAAGTCGCGGACGTCGGATCGGTTCGGTGCGCCAGTCGAGGCGGTGACGCGGACCAAGCAGTTGCGCTTGCGCCGGCTCGCGGCCGCATGGCTGTCGGCGCGTGGAGTGCACGGGGTCGACTTGCGCTTCGACGTGGCGTCGGTGATGGGGGAGCGCGTCGAGGTGATCGAGGCGGCGTTCTGAGGAACCCTGGTGCCGTGGGCGGAACCAGGCCGACGTTTGGCGATCCGAAGATGGCGAGGGATGGACGTTGCTGACCGATCACCCGGGGTGGGCGGCGCGCGGCCGCGCGGGCGCCGGCGGTCTTCGACGGGAAGCTCCGGGTCTTCGGAGGGTGGGCGGGAGAAACCACGAACGCGCTGAACGACGTGTGGATCTCGAGTGACGGGGTCGAATGGGAACAGCAAGCCGAGCACGCTCCCTGGGCGCCGCGAGCACCCATCACCGTGGTGTTCGACGAGCGGATCTGGATCTACAGGGGAAAGCACACCGGTGCTCCGGACAACTGGGGCGGGGATCTGTGGCAGCTGCAACCGAGCGTGCCCGTCGAGGGTGAGTGATCAGCGGCGGTTGTGGCGGTGCTCCCAGCACGCATGATGCCAATGCCGACGCAAGTCGGGCGCGAGCTTCGGCACGACGACGAGATGTCCTTCGCCTACGGGAATGACGCCGTGGCACCCGGGGCACACGTATTCCTTCGTTGCCTGGTAGGGCTGGACTCGCTGGGTGTCGACGTCGTCGTCGGGCCACGCGACATCGCTCATTCGGTCACAGGACCGCCCACAGGATGAGCGCCAGGCAGGCGATCAGGGCGAGCCCGACCATCGTGAATTCGAAGACGCCCGGCGCGCGTCGCGGACGGTAGGGATCGAGGCCCATAGAGGGCGTTATCTTCGCGCCATGGAGACCCTCGAAGTCGCGCGCCAGTCCGGCATCGTCACGATCACCCTGAATCGACCGGAGAAGAAGAACGCCGCGAACGGGGCGATGTGGGATGAGCTGCTCGCGACCTTCACCGAGATCGGTGGGCGCGACGACGATCGGGTCGTGGTCGTCACCGGAGCGGGCGGCAACTTCTGTTCGGGCGCCGACCTGACCGGTGGCGGAGCGAACACGCCGCAACGACACCAGCTCGCCGTGATGCGCCACATCGGCGATGCCGCCCTCGCGCTGCACCGCCTGCCGCAGCCGACGATCGCGAAGGTCGACGGGGTCGCGGTCGGAGCGGGCTGCAACCTCGCGCTCGGGTGCGATCTCGTCGTGGCGTCGGACGAAGCGCGGTTCTCGGAGATCTTCGCCCGGCGCGGCCTCACGATCGACTTCGGCGGCTCGTGGCTGTTGCCGCGGCGCGTCGGCCTGCATCGTGCGAAGGAGCTCGCCCTGCTCGCCGAGATCATCTCGGCGAAGGAGGCCGAGGCGATGGGTCTCGTGAACCGAGTGGTACCGGTCGGAGAGCTCGACGCGTTCGTCGACGACTGGGCGACGAAGCTGGCCGCGGGACCGCCGATTGCGCTAGCTCAGACCAAGCGGCTGCTGAACAACGCGTTCGCCGTGACGCTCGAGCAGGCGCTCGAGGACGAGGGCGCCGCGCAGACCGTCAATTTCGGCACGAAGGACACGCTCGAAGCCATGTCGGCGTTCGTCGAGAAGCGTCAACCGAACTTCAAGGGGAACTAGGCGGAGAGCCCCCGCTTCTCGCGGCGAGTAACCGGCCATTGTTGGCCGGTTCTCGAAACGAGAACCCGGGCGAGCGTGTCAGCCGCGCCAGGTGCGGGGCCAGAACTCGAGCCGGAGGCCGTGGTGAGGGTCGACGGGCACCGGGTTGGGGCGAGCGGTGCGCTCCCACCGACGGCATATACGCCGGCGTTTCATGGCCCCGCTCCCGTGAACCAACCGAGCACGGTGGGCCAGCCGTGCGAGTAGCCCCGCCGAGCCTCCGCCGCGATCGCGCCCAGGCGCTCCCAGTGCCGGTGGGTGAGAGTGACGCGGGTGTTGTCATCGTCGATGGGGGCGAACACGACCTCGACCTCGGTCATCGCGATCGGCTCCGGATTCGGATGCCACGTGATGACGAGACGCGTCGGCGGCTCCCAGACGAGCACCTCGCCCCAGGCGTACTCGGTGCCGTCGTCGAGTCGTTCGAGTAGACGTCCGCCAATACCAGCTGGCTCGAACACGACCTCGGCGACGCGGTCCTCGCCGATCGAGTGCGTCTTCGTCGGCCACCACGTGCCGATCTTCTCGGTGAAGAGCGTGAACGCTGCGTCGATGGGTAGCTCCACATCGACGGTGAACTCGAGCGGTGAGATGTCGACATCGGTTGCATCGCTCATCGCGGCTTCCTCCTCGGTGTCGGTGGCTTGGCCGCCTGTTGGTACGCACGTAGCGCGTCGGTCCAGAAGTCCTCGAGCCAGCTGCGGAGCGCCTGCAGCCCTTCGGGGCGAACGGCGTAGAGCCGGCGGGTGCCATCAGCGCGGTCGGTCACGAGCCCGGCTCCCTTCAGCACTTTGAGGTGTTGCGACACGGCGGGCCGGCTCACGGGAAGATGCGCCGCGAGCTCACCGACCGCCTGCGGGCCGCGGCGCAGCTGTTCGAGCACGGCGCGGCGAGTCGGATCCGCCAACGCCTCGATCGTCAATCCGTAAGTTACCACTAACCGTAAGGTACTACTTACCAATGAACTTGTGAAGGGCGAAATCAGCGCTTCGCTAGGGTGAACCGCCTTCGGGCGGCGTGGCCGAGTGGTTTAGGCAAGGGCCTGCAAAGCCCTGTACACCGGTTCGATTCCGGTCGCCGCCTCTAGAGCGAGGGTTGCAGGCGATGCCGGATGTCATCAGCCACCGCCAGCACCCATCGCTGCTCTTCGGGCTGCGGCGCCGAACTCGTGCCTTTGGCTCGAGCGGCGAGCGCCTGCGCGACGAGGGATGGCTCAATGCCGCGTGCGAGCGCCCACTCACCGCCTTCCGATTTTGAACAGATCCTGCGCTCGAGCGAAAAGCGGAGCGCGCGGCATGCGTTCAGCACCGCATACGAGGCGGACGCGTTGCTCGCTGCCCATCGGAGTTCGTCAGCAATCTGTTCGAGCACGATGCTCGTCGGGAGCGCCCCAAACAACTCGGCGGGGTGGGGGCGCCGTCGCGCTCCACCCGCGCTCGCGAGCGACGGCGTAGTGGACGATCAGATCTTGATCGCCTCGCTGGTTGCGACCTGAGACGACCTTGCCACTCCCGGGTGCAGTGGTGACATGAACGAAGAAGGGCCATGGCGGTGCAGGACTGACAGCAGCCGACCGGCCGACGACGGACGCTTCCAAACCACTCGCAGGCATCGGCCGGTCGCTCGCAAGCGCATCGGTGATCCGTTCGAGAAGCGCGTCGGTCACATCGTCCTCGACGACGACGAGGACGTCGAGATCACTTCGAGCCCGGAATGAAGTCCCCGAGCACAGCGGAACCGTGGACGCAGACACCGACGAGAGAGCCATCCGCGGCAAGCCCCAGATCGTCGGCCAGCGTGCACGCCGCGCGCTCGAGGCGAGGATCGATGCTCGTGCTCACGAGTCGAGTTTGACGCGGCGGTAGGCAGGGTCCCGTATCCTCCCGGCCGTGACTCGGGAGGTCGAGGCGCTGGTGGCGGCACTCGACGACGAGCGCGCCGGGGTGCTGAAGAAGCTTGTGGGGCTCAGCGAGATGGACGCGCGACGCACCACCGTGCCATCAGGCACGAACCTCGCCGGCCTGCTACAGCACCTCACATTCGTCGAGGCGAAGTGGTTCGAGTCGATCGTCGGCGGCCGATCGCCGAGCAGAGGCCAGCGATCGATGGACGTCGATCCGTCCGTCTCGCTGAAGACGCTGCGAGCTGACTACCGCGCGGCCTGCGAGGCGAGCAACGAGATCATCCGCTCCCTCGGCGACGCCGATGCCACGGTGAACTACAACGGCAAGAAGCGCGATCTTCGCTGGGCGATCCTCGGGGTCATCGGGGAGACCGCTCGCCACGCAGGTCACGCCGACATCCTCCGTGAGCAGATCGACGGCAAGACCGGCCGCTGAGAGAATCGGGGATGGCCACGTACGTGCTGGTGCACGGCGGTTGGAGCGGAGCCCACGGCTTCCGCCACGTCCGCCGCCTTCTGCAGGACGCGGAGCATCAAGTCTTCACGCCGAGCCTGACCGGCATCGGCGAGCGCGTGCATCTCGCGAGCCCGCAGGTCGACCTGTCGACCCACATCGACGATGTCGTGAACACAATGCTCTACGAGGACCTCGACTCGATCGTGCTGCTCGGTTACTCGTACGGCGGCGCCGTGGTGACAGGCGCGCTCCGCCATATCGCCGACCGAGTTCGCGAGCTCGTGTATCTCGACGCATTCGTGCCGCAGGACGGTGACACCGTGTGGGGACTCGCCGGACGAGCCGCGGAGCCCGCCATCACGCTCGGTGAAGCGTGGCTCGTGCCACCGATGCCGAGGGAGTACGACGACCCGACGGAGGGCGCCTGGCAGCAAGCGCGCCGTGTTCCCCATCCGGTGCGGTGCTTCACCGAGCCGGTACGACTGGACAAGCCGCTCGAAGACCACGCGTTCGGGCTCACCTACATCAAGGCGACGAACGACCCGAGCGAGTCGCCGGACAGCGCGTTCTGGCAAGCGGGGCGACACGCGAAATCATCGACGCGGTGGAAGTACCACGAGATCGCGACCAACCACATGATCCTGAGCAATCGTCCAAACGAGTTGGCGGAGGTGCTGCTCGACCTCGCAACCTGACCGACGCATCGCTCAGGTCGCGCTCGGCTCTTTCGTCCTCAGCTCCTCGAGCTGCCGCTCGATCCGGTTGAGCTGCTCAGCGACTTCGTCGTCGTTGTCGCGCGACTCGTGGCTGCCGCGGAAGATCAAGAAGGTCGTGATCACGACGAACGTGAACACCTGCAGGAACTCTGACTGCCAGTTCTCGAACGTCGATTGCCCGAAGTGCGGCCAGAACTGCGACCAGCTGAAGGGCTGCCCCAGGTCGTGGGCCTCGTCCCGCACGACCAACAGCTCGAAGACGAACTGCCCGATCCAGCTGAACAGGAACATGCCGGCGAGCACATACGCCAATCCGTGATCCCCGAGGGGATACCGCTTCCTTTTCGCCATCACAGAGCCGATTCCCAACTCTCGCCGTGTCCATACGTCTCCGTCACTTCTTCAACAGCCTGAGCAACCGTTTCTCGCTCGCCGCGAGCGTCGCCGGCGACCGTGACACCGGACGCGACCACGACGTCAGCAGCGACCCGTCCAGGTAGCGGTCGACGACGGTTGGGTGGATGTAGCTCGCCCTGCACACCGCCGCTGTGTTGTTGAGGTAGCCCGCGACCTCGGAGACCACGTCTCGGACCGTCGAGACGTGAGGTTCGTCCTCGTCCACGGCGCGCACGCTCAACCCCTCCGCCGCGAGTGTCGAGCCTTCCCAAGTCCGGAACGTCTTCGCAGTTGCACCGGTCACGCCGTGACGGGAGAGGTAGTCGTTCACGTCCGAGGAGCCGATCGAGCGGATGGCACCGTCGTCGGTCTCGTATTCGAACAAGCATTGTCCGGGCAGGTGCTGGCATCGACGCACGAGCCGGGCGAGCGTGCGATCTTCCACGGTCACGTCCACGTCCTTGGCACTCTTGCCCCGGAACTGAAGCCGGATCGTCGCGCCCTGCACCGACACGTGGCGGTTGCGAAGCGTGGTCAACCCGAACGACTTGTTGCTCCTGGCGTACTCCTCGTTCCCCACGCGGAGCGCTGTGAGGTCCAGCAGGCGAACCACCATCGCAACGACCTGATCGTGACCGAAGGTCGGGCCGCGTAGATCCTTGCGGACCTGCCGGCGCAGTCCGTCGAGTGCCTTCCCGAACGCTACGAGCCCGCCGAACTTGTCGCCGGAACGGTGCGCGGTGAACTCGGCGTGATAGCGGTACTGCTTGCGTCCCCTTGCGTCGCGCCCCGTCGCTTGCACGTGGCTCCGCGCGTCGCCCGCGATCCACACGTCGGTCCACGCCGGGGGTATTGCGAGCGTCCGGATGCGGTCGAGGTGCTGCTTGCCCGGCGGTCGTCCGGTGCGCTCGTCGCGGTACTCGAACCGCTTCGAGCCGCGCCGGCGGATGCCCGGTTCCGCGTCGGAGCCGTAACGGACGCCGCGAGGAACCGTCGGAGTATCGGACACGCGTCAGAGTGACGGGAGACGTTGCTGCATCCCGACCAGGGGAGCGAGGGGGTCGCCCACCTCCGCGAGCCGATCGCCGACATCGTCGATCGTCCACCGGTCGGAGGTGAGGTCCGGATCGTCGAGCTCGTCCCAGGTGATCGGCACCGAGACGGGAGCACCGTGGGTGGGTCGGGGACTGAACGGTGCCACCAATGTCTTGTTGATCGCGTTCTGGGTGAAGTCGAGCCGCGCCAATCCACCGCGCTTGGCGACGCTCCATTCCCAGCTCACGAGCTCGGGAACGGATTGGCCGATCGTGCGCGACAGCGCCTCGACCCACGCGCGCGTGTCGTCGAAGGTGTAGGTCTCGGCGACCGGGATCCAGATCTGGATGCCCCGCTGCCCGCTGAGCTTCGGCATGCCCTTCACGCCCAGGTGATCGAGTGCGGTCCGATGAAGGCGGGCGAGGACCAGGAGATCGTCGTGAGTCGTCTTCGGACCGGGGTCGAGGTCGACGAGCGCCCACGTCGGGTTGTGCGGGTGCTTGGTCGTCGAGCTCCACGGATGCACCTCGATGGCGCCGTAGTTCGCCGCCCACGCCAATGCGGCGGCGGAGTCGAGGACGAAGTACTCCTCCGTCTCACCGGGGCGAGCGTCGTCGTAGTGCCAGCGCTCGAGCCAGTCGGGCGCGTAGGCCGGCGCGGCCTTGTGCCAGAACCCGGGCTTTTCGATGCCGTTCGGAAAGCGCCGCAAGTTGACGGGCCGGCCGGCGAGGTAGGGGAGCATCGCCGGCGCAACCGACGCGTAGTGCCGGATGAGGTCGCGTTTCGTGAGCGCGCGGCGCGGCTTCTTCGCGGGGAACAGCACCTTGTCGAGGTTCGTGAGCTTCAGCGTGCGTGCCCCGACGGTCCACTCGCCCCCGGTGCCGAGCGCGTCGAGGGCGGCGAGCTCATCGGGTGTGGGCCCCGCCCAGATCGCATGACTCGACCAGGTCGCGGCCGGAGCGTCTTTCACCTCGTCGTTCGTCCGTCCGGACTTGACGGAGTCCAGGTGATCCTCGGCGTTCCATCCCTTGATCGCCGCATCGTCATGCTTGTGCAACAGCAGCCACTGCTTGTCGGCGTCGCGGTCACGGCGAACGAGGGCAAAGCGGCCCTTGAGCTTTTCGCCGTCGAGCTCGAAGTGGAGGTCGCCCTTCTCGATCTCCTTGATCGGGTCGGTGCCCTTCATCAGCTCCCACGTGCCCCAGTCCCACACGATCACGTCGCCGCCGCCGTACTCGCCCGACGGGATGACCCCTTCGAAGTCGAAGTAGTCGAGCGGATGGTCCTCGACGTGCACGGCCATACGCTTCGCGTCCGGATCGAGTGTCGGACCCTTCGGCACTGCCCAGCTCACGAGGACTCCGTCGGCCTCGAGTCTCAAGTCGTAGTGCAGTTGACGGGCGCGGTGGCGTTGGACCACGAATCGGTTGCCGAGCGAAGCCGGGGCTGCGGCCCCTGACGGCTCAGGGGTGACGGCGAAGTCGCGCTTCTTCTTGTACGTCGCGAGGCGCGCCTCGGCTCCGGTTGCGGTTGCAGCCTTCTTGGTGGCAGGCGCCTTCTTGGTGGCCGGCGCCTTCTTGGTGGCCGGCGCCTTCTTGGTGGCCGGCGCCTTCTTGGTGGCCGGCGCCTTCTTGGTGGCCGGCGCCTTCTTGCTGGCCGGCGCCTTCTTCGTCGCGGCCTTCTTGGTCGCCATGCCCGCGGCTACGCGCTCTTCTTCGTCTTGCGCGCGGTGGACTTGTGGGCGCTGGGCTTGCGGGCGCGCGGCTTCTTCGCCTTGGAGGCCTGGACGCTCGCTTCGAGCGCCGCCATCAGATCGAGCACCTTGCCGTCGGACTGAGCGGCCGTCGTCTCCTGCGGCAGCTTCTTGCCCGCCTGCTTGGCCTTGATTCGCTTGCGCAACTCGTCGACATAGGTATCGCGATACTTGGTCGGATCCCACTCGGCCGCCAGTCCGTCGATGAGCTGCATCGCCATCTTCAGGGCTGCGGACTCGGGCTTGGACACTCGATTGGGGATGCCGTCGACGGCGCTGCGGGGCACGATCTCATCGGCGAACCGCATCGTGGACATCGCCAGCGCGCCATCGAGCGGGCGTACCGCGGTCAGGTACTGCTTGTTGCGCATGACGACCGTGCCGACCGCCACCCGCTGACGTTCTTCCATCGCGGCGAGCAGCAACCCGTACGCCTTCTTGCCGGCGTCGCCGTCAGGGCCGAGCCAGTAGGTGCGCTCGTAGTAGATCGGATCGATCTCGTCGAGCAGAACGAACTCGTCCACCTCGATCGCGCGAGTCGACGGCGGGCGAAGCTCCTTCAGCTCCTCTTTGCCGAACGTGACGTAGTGGCCCTTCGAGACTTCGAAACCCATCTTCACGTCGTCGGTCTCGACCTCCCGGCCCGACGTCTCCGAGACCTTCCGATGCCGGACACGCGAACCGCGACGCATCGACCTCATGGAAGTGCACGTCGTGATCGCGGACAGCGGTGTATGCCTTCACCGGCACGTTGACGAGACCAAAGCTGATCGAACCTGTCCAGACGGGGCGTGCCATCGTCAAACTCTCCGTGCGCGACCGCGTGCGTCGACGTCGAGCAGTCCGTCCCACGTTCTCGCGGCGAGACGGTCACGCGCGAGGTCCGCCTCCTTGCGATCGTTCGTGTGCAACGAGACCACACAGATCTGTGAAGTCGATCGTGGAAGGAACGTCTGCCGGTAGGCGTCGCTGCCGCCCATGCCGGCGAAGACAGAGGCGATCGCACCGAGGACCGAGCCCGCGAACGCACCGACAATCGCGCCGGCGAGTCCGGTTCCGCCGCCGCCCAGGATGGTCGCGGCGAGGCCGATGACGAGAGCGCCGATGATCGCCCCGAACACGGCGCCGACCGCAGCGCGGATCGCAACCATGCGCGTGGCACCTTCAGAGTCAGTGCGTCCATCGCCCTCCTCGTGGTGTTCCCACGACGACGAGAACGGCCCGTCGAGCACGGCGAACCCGAGATGCGCGTCATCGATCTCGAGGTCTTCGAGGGTGAGCACTGCTTGGCGGGCCTGATCGAGGTCGTCGGTGACGGCGACGACGTTGCGGTCGAGCAGCGTGGGCTCGGGTTGCGATACCGACACGATCTCGAGCCCGGCGAACTGGCGATGGATGAAGTCGCGGAGCGTCATTCCTTCCGGCATAGCCGCGACGTACCCGGCGGATCGGGGCCCCCAACCACGGTGAACCACATTGACAAATAAAGTTGTCAGGAGCAGAGTGGGGGGGTGGAGACGGTCGACATCGCGGTGATCGAGGATCCGGCGGCTGCCGCGATCGCACTCGATCCGATGCGATCCCGGCTGCTCAGCGAGCTCGTGGAGCCCAGCTCGGCCGGTGCGCTCGCGTTGCGACTCGGCATCCCGCGTCAGAAGCTGAACTACCACCTGCGCGCGCTCGAGGCCCACGGTCTGCTCGAGCTGGCGGAGGAGCGCAAGCGCGGCGGCATCACCGAGCGGGTGCTGCGCGCCACCGCGGTCAGCTACGTCGTCTCGCCCGCCGCCCTCGGCGAGAGCGCCGCCGATCCCGACCTCACCGCCGACCACCTCTCGGCGCGCTACATGGTGGCGCTCGCCGGCCGGCTGATGCGCGAGGTGGGCAGCCTGGCCCGCCGCGCCGGCGCCGCCGGGAAGCGGCTGCCCACGATGGCGATCGACACCGAGATCGGCTTCCGCTCGGCGGAAGACCGTGCCGCCTTCGCCGATGAGCTCACCGCCGCCGTGCTCGAGCTCGTCGCCCGCTACCACCATGACGACGGCCGTCCCCATCGACTCGTCGTCGCCGCCCACCCCCGACCCGAGGAGACACCATGACCACCACCCCCAATGTCCCGCTGCGCGGGGAGCTGACCTTCACCCTTCCCGCCTCGGCGGGGCGTGTCTGGGAAGCGATCGCCACGGCTGAAGGAATCAGCTCGTGGTTCCTGCCGACCGAGACGATCGAGACCCGCGACGGCGTCGTCGGCAGCGTTCTGCGGATGCACATGGGCGAGGGCTCGTTCTCAGACGCCACGATCACCGGATGGGACGCGCCGCGGCGGCTCGTGTACAGCGAACCCGGGTGGGCATCGCTCGCTGGTCACGACGACGCGGCTACGACGCCGATGATCACCGAGTTCCTGGTCGAGGCGCAGTCCGGCGGCACCTGTGTCCTGCGCGTCGTCACCAGCGCGTTCGGCACCGGAGCGGAGTGGGAGCGCGAGTTCTTCGATCACATGATGAGCAGCTGGGCGCCGTTCTTCGACAACCTGCGCCTGTACCTCACGCACTTTCCCGGCCAGCACGCCACCTCGTTGTCTGTTGCCGTGGTTGTGCCTGGGGAGGTCAGCAAGGTGTACGACGCCCTGGTGAGCGCCCTCGGCGCGAGTGAAGTGGGCGAACCGATCGACGCCCGCGGGCTGACCGGGATCGTCGAGCGCGTTGCCGAGCCCGAAGGCTGGCAAGCGGTGCTCGTCCGGACCACTGAGCCGCTGCCGTCGATGCTCGGCTTCCTCGTGCACGACAAGGGCGACGGGCTCGCCGATGTGTGGCTCGAGGGCTACCTCTTCGGTGCTGACGCTCCGAAGGTGGTCGACCGCGAGAAGTCGGCCTGGACGGCTTGGATCGAGAGCTTGGCGGTCTCGGCCTGACGTTTCATCACGCTGATATGCCTTAGTGCGTGTCGCAGTCATGGCGTGAGTTCGTCGACTCGTTCTACAGCGACGAGATCGAGCAGTTCTACGAAAACGACATCGGCGAAGTGCTCGACCAGAGCTTGCGTCCGCGGGGACCGGACATGCTGTTCGACCTCGCGGCCGAGCTCGGCGTCACCGCGTCGTCGAAGGTGCTCGATCTCGGTTCGCGCGACGGCCGCCACCTCGTCGCGCTGGGCGAGCGCTTCGGTTGCACACCGATCGGTGTGGAGCCAGCCGCCCCGAACTTCCGAAGGATGCGCCGCGCGTACCCCGGGGACTCGCTCGTGGTTGCACGGGCGATCGCCGAGGCCCTGCCGTTCGCCGACGGGTCATTCGACTTCGTGTGGATCCGCGACGTACTCGTGCACATCGAGTCGCTGCGCCCCGCGTTCGCCGAGGTCCGGCGGGTGCTGCGGCCCGGAGCCCCGGTCCTCGTGTTCCACGTCTTCGCGACACCGCTGCTCGAACCGCGCGAGGCCGAGCGGCTCTGGAGCGCGACCGCGGTGATGCCGACGAGCGCCGATCCCGAGGTGTTTCGACGCGCGGTCGCCGATGCAGACCTCGAGATCGAACGGTGGGAGGAGCTCCAGGGCGAGTGGCGGGAGCACCTCGAGGAGATTGGCGACGGCAAGACGTCACGACAGCTGCTTCGGGTCGCTCGCATGCTTCGCGATCCCGAGCGCTACAAGTCGTTGATCGGGGCGCGCGAGTACGAGGTCGAGCTCGGCGACTGCCTCTACGGCATCTACCAGCTGCTCGGGAAGCTGAGCGCGACGGTCTCGGTCCTGCGGAGGACATCGCGCGCTTGACACCCCGCAACGGCCGTGTCTTAATCAACCAGTAAGTTGAACAACCGAATGGTTGAATACTGCATGGTGACGATGACAGACGACCCGCTCAGCAGCACGTTCGCCGCCCTCGCCGACCCGACCCGCCGGGCGATCCTCGCCCGGCTCGCGGAAGGGGAGGCCAACGTCAGCGAGCTGGCGGAGCCGTTCGCCATGAGCCTCCAGGCGATCTCGAAGCACCTGAAGGTGCTCGAGCGAGCCGGTCTCGTGTCCCGCGGCAAGGACGCCCAATGGCGACCGTGCCGGCTCGAGTCCGCCCCGCTCGAGAACGCGTCGGCATGGATCGAAGACCACCGACGCATCTGGAACGACCGCCTCGATCAGCTCGGCCGCCACCTCCAACGCATGCAACGTCCACAGCAGCAACGTTCACGGAAGACGAGGACCTGACCATGACCGAATCAACGACCAAGGTCGCCGCGGAGATCGGCGAAGTGACGATCACCCGCGAGTACGACGCCCCCCGAGACGTCGTGTTCCGGGCGATGATCGAACCGGAGCAGCTCACGCACTTCTGGGGACCGACCGGCATGAACACCCCGCTCGACAAGATCGTCATCGAGCCGTGGGCGGGCGGCCGCTTCGAGACGACGATGGTGCCCGACGACGACCCTGACGCCGAGGGCTACCCGATGCGCGCCATCTTCGTCGAGATCGTCGAGCCGGAGCGCGTCGTCTGGTCTGAGCCTGAGTTCGGGATCACTACGACGACGACCTACGCAGACCTCGGCAACGGCCGCACGCGCGTCGTGATCCATCAGACCAACGTGCCCGAGATGTTCCGCACGCCCGAGGCGCTCGCAGGGTTCAACACGAGCCTCGACAAGTTCGCCGCCTACCTCGCGGCACGCTGACCGTCCGCCTCGGCAGGCAGCTCCAGCGCACGCCACAGGTACCAGCTGGCGACAGTTCGGTAGGGCGCCCACCGCGCTCCGTGCGCTGCGAGCGCCTTCGGGGCCGGCGTTTCCTGGCCGTACACGAGCCCGAACGCGCGGCGTACTCCGTAGTCGTCGACAGGGAGGACGTCGGGGCGGCCGAGCCGGAAGATGAGGAACATCTCGACGGTCCAACGTCCGATGCCGCGCACGACCGTCAGCCGCTCGACGATCGCATCGTCACTCATCCGCCGGATCTTCGCGAGGTTGGGCACGTCGCCCGCCTCCTCGTGCGCGGCGAGATCCTTCAGCGCGGCGGTCTTCGCCCCCGACAGCCCCGCCGCCCGAAGGGCTTCGTCGGACGTGCTGAGGATGCTGACGGCGGTGAGCGGCCCACCGCCCGCGGCGCGCCCGCACCCGGGCGTAGATCGTCTCGGCGGCCTTCGCGCTGAGCTGCTGAGACACGATCGCTTCCGAGAGGACCTGGAAGACGCCCGCCGTGCGTTGCACGTCGAGCGCGAAGGGGCCGACGACGCGCATCAGCTGACCGAGGACCGGGTCGGCGCGCCGCAACGCGCTCGACCGCGGCCTTGCCATCAATCGGTGCTCGGGGCACGGCCCTCCTCGAACAGGCTCACCTGCTCGGCGCGGGCGCCTTCGATGGCGAGCATCCGCGCCTTCGTGTGCACACCGCCGCCGGCGGAGAACCCACCGACTTCGCCGCCCGCACCGACGACGCGATGACAGGGCACCACGATCGCGAACGGGTTGCGAGCCAGCGCCTTGCCGACCGCGCGCGAGTCGTGGGGTGAACCGAGCAGTCCCGCGATGTCTCCGTAAGTCGCGGTGCTGCCCACCGGGATCGTGCGGGCGGCTTCGTACACGCGGCGGTTGAACTCGGGCTCTCCGCTCATGTCGACCCTCACCCACGACAGGTCGACCCGCTCACCATCGAGCAGCGCGACGATCGCATCGATGACGGATTGAACAGCAGCGGGTGGATCACTTGTCGTTTTCCGTTTCGTGCCCGGAAGGCGAACGGCCACGATCGTGTCGTCCTGCCAGGCGATGGCACAGCGACCGATCGCGGTCTCGAACTCGGTGGAACCCGCGCCGGAACCCGCGCCGGAACCCGCGCCACTCATTGCTCCATCCTCCCGCCTGGGGCGCGCGATTCCACCGCCTGGGCAGTGGAAGACTCGGCACATGCGCCCACTCGACCTGGGCCCGCGATCGAGTGACGAGTACGACCCGATCCCCCCGTCTCCCGTGGTGGTCGAAGCGGCCCGTCGGGCCCGCGAGGCGATGGGTCAGCTCGTGCGCACTGGCGCGGTGTCCCGGCGTGAGCTCTTCCTGTCCGCCGCAGCGTCGGCGGCGGTCCTCTCGGCGCTGAGCGCTTGCAGCAATGAGGAGCGGGCCGCGAGCGGCACCTCAGCTCCTGGCGGCAGCTTCGACGTCGCAGGAGCGACCACGACGAGCACGTCGACGACGATCGACCCCGCCGCCGCATCGAGCGTGCTCGATCGCGCCGAGTTCGTGATGGACGTGCAGCTCCACTTCCTCGACCCGGCCCGCAATTTTGGCAACTTCGGTCAGAACTTCCCGCAGGCGGCCTGCGGCGCGGCCGACCCGAAGCTGTGCTTCTCGCAGGACACGTTCCTCGACCTCATCTTCGGCCAGAGCGAGACGGGGGTCGGTGTGCTCTCCGGCCTGCCGTTCGCCGGTCGAGACTCGCCGCTCGCGCTCGACGTGATGCAGCACGCAACCGAGCGCCTCGCGGCGCAGGGCTCGGATCGGCGCCTGCTGCTGCAAGCGCCCGCCTTCCCGGCCACCGGTCCGCTGCAAGCCGCGCTCGACGGGATGGCCTCGGACGCCGCGACTTACCCGGTCGCGGCGTGGAAGACCTACACACACGCGCCGACCGCGTACCGCCTCGACGACGACCGCGGTGACGCGCTGCTGTCACAAGCCGTCGCGCTCGGCGTCCCGATCGTCGCGGTGCACAAGGGGATCGCCGGGGAGGCCCGGGCGGCGTCGCCCGCCGACGTGGGGCCGGCCGCGGCGGCGCATCCGGACGCGACGATCGTCGTGTACCACTCGGGCTGGGAGCCGGACGCGCCTGAAGGCCCGTACCTGCGCGAGATCCCGGCCAACCAGCAACGCGGCGTCGACCGACTGATCACCAGCCTGGACGCCGCCGGGATCGGTCCGAATAGCAACGTGTACGCCGAGCTCGGCAGCACCTGGTTCAACCTCACTCGCGATCTCGATGCCGCGGCGCACGTGCTGGGCAAGTTGCTGCTGCACCTCGGCCCCGAGCGCATCCTCTGGGGCACCGACAGCATCTGGTACGGCTCACCGCAGGGCCAGATCGACGCGTTCCGTGCGTTCACGATCAGCGAGCCGTTCCAGGAGCAGTTCGGCTACCCCGCGCTCACTGAGCAGTCGAAGGCGCTCATCCTCGGCGGCAACGCAGCCCGGCTGTACAACGTGGCCTAACGCGTGAGCACCGAAGCGACAATTGGCGATGGGGGCGATTGTGTGTCGCCCCCATCGCCAATCTCGAGTGAGCGGGAGCTGGATGGGCCTGACGCTCAAGCTGCAGCGTCGACGACGAAGGTCTCATAACCCATCGCCAGCGCTCGCAGCTGGGCGGCGCCGTCACCTCGGTACGACGAGCCGTGCATCGTCGCGAGCGTCGTCGGCTCGAGGGCGGCGAGACGGGCGAGCGTCAGGGGGACGTTCGGGCCGAGCCCCGTGGAGTGGAAGATCTCCTCCGCGACGAGGGCGGGCTCGACGATGTCGTCGGTCGTGATCGCCGGACCGCCGCCGACCTGCGTGAACAGGTCACCTGCCATCAGCGTGCGGGTGGTCTCGTCGAACCACAGGCCGCTCTCCCAGTTGTGGGGGACGTGCGGGGTCGGGACGAACTGCATGCGGTGACCGCCGATGTCGAGCACACCGTCGCCCATCGGGACCGGGGGACGGTCGCACAGGTCGTTGAGCGACACCATGCACGCGAGTCCACCGTGGACGACTTGCGCGTTCGGTGCGGCGTCGAGGAACAGGTTCATCGCTCCGCACTCATCGGCCTCCACGTGGGCGAACGAGATCCAGCGCAGGTCTTGCAGCGGGACGATGCGGTTCACGGCGTCCGAGACGAGGGGGAAGAGCTGGCGCATGCCGGTATGGAACAGGAACGGCTCGTCGCCGCGGATGAGGAACTGGTTGAACGTGAAGCCGGCGGGGGGAGCGACCTCGTCGACGTGGGTCGAGAGGCGGAAGATGTCGGGGGCGATCTCGTCGATGGTGGTGTGCATTCGGATCTCCTCTGATCTGCCTCACGACCCGTGTCGCAAGTGCCCTCGCACTGTCGCGTCGCGGACCCACTCCCCACATCGGGCGATCCCCCCTGATCGACCCCTAGAGGGGTTCAGGCGAGCGTCAGGGGGCGATCGGCCGAGCGGCGGCGAGCGCGGCCGCTTCGGCTCGGGTGCGCACGCCGAGCTTGGAAAGAACCCTGCTCACATGGTGTTCGGCGGTCTTCGGGGAGATGAACAGGCGGGCCGCGATCTCCGCATTCGAATTGCCCTGGCAGATCAGGTCGAGCACCTCGTTCTCCCGGGCGGTCAGCGAGGCGACGGCGCGGTCGCGGCTCGTCACGCGACCGGGCCGGGGCGGCCGTGCCGAGGCGGCGGAGCAGGGCGGCGACACGGTCGATGCCGGGGGCGGCGCCAAGCCGCTCGAAGATCGCGGCCGCGGCCCGAGCTTCTCCGATGGCGCCCGGAGTGTCGCCCTGCGCTGCGAGCGCCTCAGCGAGCTCGATGCGAACCGAGCCCATCAGCAGCGGCCACGCGCCGCCGGACAGCAGCTCGCGCACGGCCTCGAGCTGTGCGACTGCCTCCGTGTGCTCGCCACGGGCCATCGCGACACGGGCCCGACTGAGGCCCGCTTGGGCGCTGACCGAGACACTCTCCGCGACGCTCGCGAGGTCGGACAAGGAGGTCGTTGCCGCGGCCGCCGCGTCGACATCGCCGAGCGCGAGCTCGGCCTCGACGAGGCACGCGAGAAGCGGTCCTCCCCGCAACGCGTCACCCACGAGCTCCTTCAGCCCGCGTCGGGCGATCGCCGCCGCCAACGCAGCGTCTCCCTTGCGGAGCTGGACGAGCGCGGCAGGCTCACAGGCGACGACTTGATCCTCGTAGGGAGCGAGAAGCGCGGCGGCCTCCTCGACGCGACCCTGTTCGAGTCGGATACGAGCCAAGTTGCACGTGGTCTCGATGCGATGGCCGAGGCTCTTGGATGAGGTCGGGCCGAGTGCCGTCGTCATGACCGCTTCCGCCTCGTCCCATCGTCCCGAGGCCGCGAGCACCGAGCCGTACACCAGCAGACAGTGCGTCGCGAGCACGAGCGGGCGCCCGCCCATCGGATCGATCATGAGCTCGCGCATCATCCGGGTCCACTCCTCGGCGCGGGCCACGTCGCCAGCGCGGTCGCAACCCGACAGCAGCGAGCAGAAGGACTGCCCAGCCAGCTGCGGATCTCGAACCTCGCCTGCCGTCAGCGCGGTCATGGCTTCGTCGAGCCGGCTGAACCCCTCTTGCACCCTTCCTTGGGTGATCAGCGCGAGCCCGCCGTCTGCGAGCGCGCGGACCTCGAGGTCGTGATCGCCGAACTCGAGCGCGATGTCGAGAGCCCGCTGCGCGCTCCGCTCGAGATCGACCGCGTCCGAACGGTCACACGCCATGAGGGCGAGCTCGAAGTAACCCCACTCGACACACGGGCCGACCTGTTCGAGCGTTCGCCGCGCTCGCTCGAGCCACCCCTGTGCCGCCGCTCGATTGCCGAGGGAGCCATGGTGCAGCTGGGCGAGGTCGATCGCCATGCGGCCCGCGGAGCGCAGGTCACCCTGGTCGCGATAGCCGCGGAACGCGGCTTCGGCATTCCGGCGGCAAGCGTCGAGATCGTCCTCGAAGAACGCCTGCCCGGCGAGCACGCGGCTCGTGTCGGGGTCGTTGCCCGCCTCGACCATCACCCGATGCTAGGGGCCACGGGTTCGCGCACGTAGAGAGCCGTGAGCTCGGCCGCGAGTCGGAGCAGCTCCGCGATCACCTCGGGGGGGCCGAGCACCTCGAGCATGGCGCCGAACGCCGCGACCTCGCCGGCAAGCGAGCACGCGGTGTGCCCGTGGATCTCGACCTCGACGCGGCCGTCGGGCACGGTCGGCCCGATGCGGACGCGACTGCCGAACGTGCCGCGGCAGTCCCACACGATCTCTGGATGGACGAGCGCCTGAGCGTGCACAGGCGCGCGGAGTTCTTCGACCGCGCCCGTGATCAGCTTCCAGGCCTCGGCGAGGTCGAAGCCGTCGG
>CAVXAI010000009.1:0-16554 GCA_963759645.1 uncultured Acidimicrobiales bacterium
CGGCGCGTAGACGAAGACGTCGGCCAAAAGGTGGGCCGTCTTGCGTTCCTCAGACACAGTCGCGGCAATACATGCGAGTCGCGGTCCAGCGAGCTGACTTGGATGCTTCACGCGAGGAAGCACGACTGACACACGAACTCGCCCGGTCGCTTGGGGAGGATGCGATCGACCGGGTCGCCGCGGTCGTCGACCTCGACCTCCTCGTCCTCCTCGTCGGCCTCCTCCTCGACGGCAACGAGGCGATCCTTGAGGATCGTGTCGAGCGTCGGCTTCGACATCGTCGGGCTCGACGAAGGTCCTCGTCGTCATCCTCGTCCTCGGCAGGCTCTTCGACCGGCACAGGGCGGGGCGTGGTCTCGATCTCGTCGGGCTCGATGACGTCGACGTCGAGCACCTCGTCATCGAGGACGTCATCGTCGAGGACCTCGACATCAAGGTCCTCGAGGTCGGGATCGGCTTCTTCCAACTCATCTTCGAGCTCGTCCTCCGGGAACTCTTCGGTCTCGTCCTCGGCGAACTCTTCTTCGTCAGCCATCGTGTCCTTGCGGCGGATTTTGGGGGTGAGGCCGCTCGCCGCGCCGCGGATCATACGCAACGAGCCGTCGAGTTCCACCCACCCCCTGTTCGCGGGGGCGCCGTCAGAACCTGGCCCTGAGGGCCAGGACCACGTTGACGTAGGCGGCCGTCGTCGCCTTCATCCCTTCCCGCCGGATCGAGGTGAGGCCCTGGTAGTAGCCGGCGACGGCCAGATTCACGTCACCGGTGGTGAGCGTGAGCAGATGGGCGAGAAACCGGGCGCTCATGCGGACGTTGTCGTCGGCGACGAAGGGGTCGAGCGGGGCCCTGATGAGAAAGCCCGCGACCCACGCGGCGGTGGCCGGAAGAAGCTGCCCGACACCGACGGCACCCGACGACGACACGACCGTCTGCTGCCACCCGGATTCCATCCACGCCAACGCCTTCAGGAGGTCAGGCGCTACGCCATACTCGGCTGCCCAGCGATCGAACGAGGGTAGGAGAGCGAGCCGTTCGGGATAGGTGTGGAGCCCTTGTGGCAACCGAGCCAGCTGGTCGGCAGACAGCCAGGGGGCCATGGCCGCCGCGGTGAGGCCGCCCGCGGGAACAGAAGGGGACGTAGGCGCAGCAGCGGGCGTGACGATCATGGACGGGTCCGTGGCCGGCGGGGGCGCGATCGTGGTGGGCGTCGCGGCCGACGTGCCGGCGGGCGCCGGGACCGCCGGAGATGGGATCACGAGACGCGTGCCCGCGAGCACCCGGTTGGGGTTCGCGATGCGGTTCGTCGCCGCGAGCACGGCAACGGTCACCTTGAACCGGCGGGCAACGGTGAAAAGGCTGTCGCCCCGTCGAAGCACGTAGCTGAGCTCGCCCGGCCCGGGCGTCGCGCCCGGCACGACTTCGGGCACCGGAGCGACTGCCACGGGCACAGGCACAAGCTCGGGGGGAGTCGGGGTGTTCACGAGCGCCGCCGCCGGCCCGCCGGCGGCGGGGATCACGAGCCACTGTCCGACCACGATTCGGTTGACGTTCGTGATGCCGTTGGCGGCCGCCAACGCCGAGACCGTCACGCCATTCCGCCGAGCGATGAGCGACAGCGACTCGCCCTTGCGAACTTGGTGCCGAACCTCGACGGGGGTGGCGCTCGAGGGCGCTACGGGCGGCGCCTCGACCGCGGCAGCGACGTCGACCGCGATGAGCGAGAGACCGACTGCGATCGCCACTGACGAGAGAGCTCGGCGATAGGCAGAGTTACGGGCACGGCGCATGAACCCTCCGCCGCCCGCTGGCGCGAAGTGTACCCAGTGACCTGGACCGACGAAAGCGGAGGGCCGTCAGAGACCGAGGCGGCGCGCTTCCGCTCGACGCTCGGCGTCGAGCCGCTCGAGCTCGGACTCATGGTGATCGACGAATCGCATGGTCTCCGCGATGGCGCGATGTCCGGCCTGCTCGGCGATCAGGCGGTGCATCTCCTGGCCGACCCGTCGATAGGCCGGGTGCCCCTGCGGTCCCGTGCGCAGCTCGAGCAGGTGCATCGCCTCACGCGCGTTCATCTGCATCGAGAAGCGGATGCGGTAGGCCATCGCGAGCGCGTACGGCGCCTGCTGTGGGAACTGCGCCGCCAGCGCCCCATAGAGCTCGGCGGACCGCTCCATCGCGGCATCGAACTGCTCCGTGCATCCGGCGGCGTCGATCGTGTCGGGCCGGTCGAATCCGTGACGCGGCGACAGCGGCTGCCACTCGATGGTGAGCATGCGGTGACGCTGGAGGTCTCGGAACGCGCCGTAGTCAGCGAGAACGTCGAACCGGTAGTCGACCCGCTCGAACGCGCGACCGGGCTTGTGCCGGCGGTTACTCCGGTCGCCGACATACGCGCGCAACAACGTCATGCGCTCGTCGGTGGTGAGCCGCCGCACGTGCGCGAGCAGCTGATGGTCGGGGAGGTCCGAGTGCGGATACAGAATCGCGGCGAGGAGCTTGTCTTCCGCGTCGGGATCGAAGTCGGTGAGCGTCACGGACGGGACCGGCTCTTCGAGCTCGCCCGCGAGGAGCTCGTGAGCGGCACTCTCTGTGGCAGTCCGTGTCTGCTCGAAGTAGCTGGCCCACACTCCCCCGCGATCGCTCACATCGACGCGCTTCAGAAACGACGGAATCACCTTGCGCAGCTCTTCGAGCATGAGCTCGGCGTACGCCTGCGTCTCGGGCAGCGGATGGGCGCGCATCCGCAGGAGCAGCATCTCGAATGCCTGACCGCTCGCGTAGATGCCGACATTCGAGATCGCTGCTGCAGGCAGCACCCCGCGCGCGCTGTCGAACGCCTTCGCTCGCACGGCCTGGCGATAGACGAAGTCGGAGTCGTTCGGATCCTTCGGGTGCACGCCCCGAAACCAGTCGGTCATCGACCCCACGAGCGAGGCGTAGGTGTCGAAGAGCCGGTCGAGGTCGCCGACGTAGCGGGTGCCGAGTGAAGACGTGAGGACGGCAGGGTCGCGGTAGTAGCGATAGCGACCACCGAGGCGCACGTCGTACGCGATGTAGCGGGTCGACTGCTCGAGGTACGACGCCAGCCGACCCCACTCCAGCACCTTTGTGAGCAGGTTGGACGCCTGCTCACACGCGAGGTGAACGCCGCCGAGCTGGGCAACGGAATCGTCGCCGTACTCGAAGAACACACGGTCGTAGAGCTCCTCTGCCCGACGGAGCCCAACGGTCGCGTCCACCGATGCATCCCCGCTGATGTCGAGATCGCCGACGAACTCGTCGAGAAAAAGTCGCCTCAGGCTCTTGCTCGACCGGGAGTAGCGGGCGAACAGCGCGCCCTTCACGACCTCGGGCAGATTGACGAGCGCGAAGACGGGTCGGTCGAGGTTCGTCACGTACCGCCGGAGGATGTCCTCTTCTTCGGGCGAGAACTCCTCGGCGACGTAGACGGACACCGGGTCAGACTACGGCGCGGCGATCGCTTGCCCGGTGACGGGGCACCCACCCTGACCAGCGGAAACGTGGGGTGGTTCCCGACCTCAGTGCTGGAGGACGATCTTTCCGAGCTGTGCTCCCTCTTCGAGACGCGCCAACGCGGATGGGTAATCGGTGAGTGGGTAGGTCTCGTCGACGACGACCGGCAGGCCGTTCTTGACGAGTTCGGTGACTTCCGCGAACTCCTGATAGGAGCCCATGGTCGAGCCGATGATCTCGATCTGCTTGAAGAAGAGGCGGGGCAAGTTCAACTCGACCGACATCCCCGAGGTGCCTCCACACAACACGAGCCGGCCCCCCGCCTTCAGCGCACGCACGGATTGCTCCCACGTCGCTGGCCCCACGCTTTCGACGACGACGTCCGCCGTGACCGGCCACTTCGATTCGACCGAGTCGAACGCGCCTTCTGCTCCGAGCTCGATCGCGCGGTCGCGCTTGATCGGGTCGCGCGACGTGACGTAGACGTGCGCACCCATCGCGTTGCCGAGCGCGAGCGCGGCGGTGGCGACCCCGCCTCCGATGCCCACGACCAAGAGGGTGTCGCCCGCTCCGAGCCGGGCCCGGCGCAGCATCCGCCACGCCGTCAGGTAGCAGAGCGGGTAGGCCGCGCACTCCTCCCATGTGCGGTTCTGTGGGCGAGGGACGATGTTGCGGGCGGGGGCGATGGCGAAGTTGGCATGGCCGCCGCGATCGTGCTCGCCCCAGATGCCGAAGCCGGGACCCATCGGGCTGTCGTTGCCCAAGGCGATGATCTCGTCGACGGGTGAGACGCCCGGGTTGACCACGACCTCGTCGCCGATCGCGACGTTCGTGACCGCGTCGCCCACTGCGTGGACGACCCCAGCCACGTCGCAACCGGGGATGTGAGGAAGTGGTGGCTTCGGCATGCCTCGGGTGAGCCAGAGGTCCATGTGATTCAGCGCGCTCGTGACGACGCTCACGACAACGTCGTCGGGGCCGGGCTCGGGGTCGGGCATCTCGCCCCAGCGGTACGAGCCCGGTGACTCGTCGAGGATCCATGCGTACATGCGGGCGAACGTAACTCCTCGTCGCCGTCCGCGCTCTCTTCGTCGCCGCTCTTCGAGCGGCTCCTGCTCGCTTCGCTCGACAATCGGTGCTTCGCGCACCCGGCGGCGCACTGCGCCGCCCGCGTCCCTCCTCGTCGCCGCTCTTCGAGCGGCTCCTGCTCGCTTCGCTCGACAATCGGTGCTTCGCGCACCCGGCGGCGCACTGCGCCGCCCGCGTCCCTCCTCGTCGCCGCTCTTCGAGCGGCTCCTGCTCGCTTCGCTCGACAATCGGTGCTTCGCGCACCCGGCGGCGCACTGCGCCGCCCGCGCATGCCAGCTTGCGCGCCGTTCCGCTACACGACGACCTCCATCTGGCCGATCACCCGAACACTGATCGCGCGTGACTCCCCCATCAGCACGCCGTCCGCCCACACGCGCAGCGGTCGGTCGAACTCGACGTCGATCGACGCGACCCGTTGTTGGCGGATCTTCGGATGCGGCACGTGCGTTCCCGACGCGAGCCGGCCCCGCGCACGGACCCTGTCACGTGTGCTCAGCGAGACGTCCATGACGTCGAGGAGCCCATCGCCTGGGTGCGCACGCGGCGCGACGTCCCAGTCCCCGATCCACTCAGCGTTGAGCGCGGCCCAAAGGCGGCCGTGCCACCAGCTCCGCCGAGCGATCACGTGCGCGACGAAGACCCGGCGCGCACCGTCGAGCACGACCTCGGACACGTCGATCGGCAGGGTCACCGCGTCGTCGGTGTGGAATCGCTCCGGGTCACCAGGTCCGCCCACTGTTCGGCACAGGTCCCCAGCGAGAAGGCCGATCACTGGGAGCGGCGCGTGCGCGGCGAGGGCAGCGGCCGCCGCCTCGCTCGCCGCCGCATCGGAGCCGACCACGAGGCCATCGGGCGGCAAGGGAGCCGACCGCCCCCAGGCCTCGCCTCGTTCTACCGTCATTCGATTGCGGAGACCGCGGCGGATGCCGCGACGACGCCCCGAAACAGGCGGTCGGCGGCCAATCGCGCGGCGGCCGACGTCTCCGGATCCGCGACCTCGGCGACCTGCCCCAGGACGTCGATCAGCTGCTTCACGTTGCGCACGAAGTCACCCGCGGCCAGATCCTCGTCCTCGAGCACCTCGTCGAGTGTTTCGCCGGCCGCCCATGCGTGGGCGATGGCCAGGAAGGTGGGCTCCGGTGGGCGGGTGAGATCGAGGCCTGCCTCGTCCTCGATGCGGTTCAGCTCGGTCGCGAGTTGGGTGATCGCTCGCCACCTGTCTCGCACCTTCGGGGAGGGGAACCAGGGTGCGGGAGGGGCCTCTGGACTGCGGTGCTCGTAGGTGAAGCACGACACGAGTCCGGCCAGGGCCGCCGGATCGAGATCGTCGAGCAGTCCCGCGCCGATCGCCTCGGCGAGCAGAAGGTCGCTCTCGTGGAAGATGCGGGCGAGTCGCTCACCGGCGGGAGTGAGCGCCCAGCCGTCGAGATAGCCCCACGCTTCGAGTATCCGCACAACTCGGTCGAACCGGCGGGCGAGCGAGCCGACCCGACTGCCGATGCGTTCCTCGATCTCCTTCACCTCGCGGGCGACGCGGTCAGCCTGGGTTGCGGCCCGCAGTCGATCCTCGAGCTTTGGGTCGCGAAGAACCGGGTGGTCGGCGGCGTCCTGCCCGTCCCAGGTTCGGGGCGCAGTCGGTGCGTCGGGCTTGAGGCGCGCGCGCTCGAGCAGGCGTGCAACCTCGCGCTGGTAGGACTGCCGGTTCGGCGCGAACGGAGTGGGCAGGTCCACGTGACCTACGACGTAGGCGGGCACGGCGAAGTCGGGCTCGGAGAGCGAGACAAGGATGCGCGAGGGAGTGATGACGCGCACGCGCACTCCCCCACCACGCCGCTGGGCCACGGTCAGTACCGCGACGCGGCCCGCGTGCTTGCCGCTGTGCAGCACGATCACGTCGCCGGGCTTCAGCCGGGCCAGCGACGTGACGATCTCGGCCTCGCTCACTCCGGACGGGCGGCGTTCGCGTCGGGGGTGAGTTCGCCGGTAGTCGTCGACGTCGCCGAACGGGCTGTGTGCCGCTTCACGAAGGTCGGCGAGCACCTCGCGCCGCCGTTCCAGCCGGGCCTCGAGCCGCACCACGTCACGGTCGGCCTGGTACTGACCGAAAGAGAGGTTGAGCAGGTGATGCGCTTCCTCCGGCGGATAGCTGCGCACCAGGTTGACCGCCATGTTGTAGGTGGGGCGGAACGCGGAGGACAGCTTGAACGTGCGGCTCGACGCCAGCCCCGCGACTTGATCGAACGGCACGAACGGCGACCACAGCACGATGGCATGGCCGAGTGTGTCGATGCCGCGCCGCCCGGCTCGTCCCGTCAGCTGTGTGTACTCGCCGGGCGTGAGGAACTGGTGTCGCTCACCGGTGAACTTCGTCAGCTTCTCGATCACGACGGAGCGGGCGGGCATGTTGATACCCAGCGCGAGCGTCTCGGTGGCGAACACGACCTTCACGAGCCCCTCGACGAAGCAGGCTTCGACCGCCTCTTTGAACGGAGGTACGAGACCGGCGTGGTGCGGCGCGACCCCCGCCTCGAGCCCTGCGAGCCAGCGGGCGTAGCCGAGCACGGCGAGGTCGGCGTCGTCGATGCCGCGCAGTCGAGCACCGACGATCTCGCGGATGCGATCGCGCTCGGCCGCAGTGGTGAGGCGCAAGCCCGCATCGAGGCAGGCCGCCGCGGCATCAGAGCACGCGGCGCGGCTGAAGATGAAGTAGATCGCCGGCAGCATCCCGCCTTCCTCGAGCAGCTCGACCACTTCGACCCGCCGAGGGGTGTACAGGCGACGGCGGCCCCTCCCCCGCATCGGACGAGCTCCTCGAAGCGCCTCCGCGTCGAAACGGGTCGCCTCGGGGTTCGGCCTCCCATTGAGCAGCGTCGGAAAGAGATGGAGCCGGTCGGAGGAGCGGTCCCCCACGAGGTAGAGGTTCTGGAGCTCGACGGGACGTCGCTCCTCGATGATCGTGGATGTGGGACCGCGCACGGTTGTCATCCAGTCGGCGAGCTCCTCGGCGTTGCTGACCGTGGCCGAGAGGCAGATGAGTCGCGCCGAGTGCGGCGCGTGGATGATGACCTCCTCCCACACCGGCCCGCGGTAGGCATCCTGCAGGTAGTGCACTTCGTCCAAGACGATGTAGCGGAGGTCGCGCAACGTGTCCGACGCCGCGTAGATCATGTTGCGCAGGACCTCCGTCGTCATCACGACGATCGGCGCTTCACCATTGATCGCGTTGTCACCCGTGAGCAGACCGACTCGGTGTGCACCGTGCCGGCGCACGAGGTCCGCGTACTTTTGGTTCGAGAGGGCCTTGATCGGCGTCGTATAGAACGCCTTCGTTCCTTCGTACAGCGCCCGCTGCACGGCGTACTCGGCCACGACGGTCTTCCCCGAGGACGTCGGTGCGGCGACCAGGACCGACGCACCAGCGTCGACTGCGTCCAGCGCCCGTCGTTGGAAGTCGTCGAGGTCGAAGCCGTAGCCGGCGAGGAACGTGGCGCGAAGGCCGGCGGTGTCGACCTCGGTGCACGCGGCCGCGGCGGCGCTTCGAGCCCGGCGCCTCACCGCGAGCTTCCCGATCACGATCGCCACCTCGTAGAAGAGGATGAGCGGGATCGACAACGCGAGCAAGCTGTACGGATCGCCGCTCGGCGTGGCCACGGCGACGACCACGACGATGCCGACTACGGCGAACCGACGGGCGCCCGACAGCTGTTGAGGGGTGACGATGCCGACGAGCTCGAGAGCGACGAGCAGCACCGGAAACAGGAAGCCGATGCCGAACCCCAGCATGAGCAGCATGATGAGACTCAGGTAGGCCCCGGGTGCGAACAGGGGCTGCACGTCCCCCGACCACGACACGAGGAACTGCAGGGCCTTCGGGAAGGTCCAGAGCGCGATGCCCGCTCCCATGAGGAAAAGCACGACCGAGGCCACGACGAACGGGATCGCGTAACGCTTCTCGTTCTCGTAGAGCCCGGGCGTGATGAAGCGCCACAGCTGCCAGAGCACAACCGGCAGGGCGAGCACCAGGCCGCCGTAGCCGGTGACCTTCATCCGCACCGCGAATCCCTCGAGGGGATCGGTGATCACGAGCCGATCGGGGCAGGTGAGGTTCTCGGCTTTGCACACCTCGCGGTAAGGGCCGGTGAGGAAGTCGAGAATCTGGGGATAGAAGACGAACGCGATGACTCCGCCGATCCCCACCGCGATGAGGCAGATGATGAGGCGACGGCGCAGCTCCGCGAGATGCTCCGCGAGCGTCATGCGATCGTGGACAGTCGGTCGGGGTTTGGGGCCCCACCGACGGAGCTTCACCATGTCAGGCGATGGTCTCGCCCGAAGGCGATGACCCCTCGGCGGCGATGCTCGTCGGCGCCGCGCTCACCGAGGCAGGGTCCGTGGTCTCCCCGGGAAGCGACTCAGGTGTGATGTCGGTGGCTTCGGCGGGAACGGTCGGATTGGCGGGCACCGACGCTGTCGCGGGCGCCGTGGGATTCGCGGGCAGTGTGGGCTCGCCAGAAGGCCGTGCGGCCGCCGCCGTCGGCTCGGGTGCCTTCGGCTTCGGTGCCTCCGGCTCATCGCTCAGGGCGTCACGCAGCTCGGCTTCGAAGCCCGATGTGATGCGGCGCAGCTCTCGTGTTGCCCTCCCGAGCTTGCGCATCGCATCGGGGAGCTTGTCCGGACCGAGGATGAGCAGCGCCACGATGGCGATGACAAGCAACTCGGTGGCGGAGATGTTGAACACGGCCGGAGTCTACGGCGCAGCCCCTCCGGCCAGATTGCGGCTCGAGGTCGCAAATCAGACGAGATCGCCATCCTCGTCGGCGGCGGCGAGGCGCTGGAACCAGTCGTCCCGGCGAAGTAGCTCGTGGAACTCGAGCAGGTCATCGTGGGTGAGCGGGGCACCGGATCGGTGCTCACGGAGCTCCGCCGGTCGCCGCCACGTCGACCACGCCACCCCAGCGGCCAGGAGCAGCTCGACGATGTGCGGCTCAGCCCGTTTGGCCACGAGCGTCGCGCATTGGGGACACCGGAAGTGGTAGGTGCCCTCGTCGTCGTCGTCGCACAGCCGGACCCACACGTCAGCGGTCGTCATCTCGACATCACCGCACTCCGTGCAGGTGGCTCGGATCGTGGCCATGGTCGTTGGTGGTGCCTTCCCGGTCCCGCGACGGCGCGCGGTGTCCCTCGCGTCATCGGCGGCGAATGGGGGGTCTTAAGCACCGGCCTGGGAGAATCGGGGCGTGCAGCAGCGCCTCCCTTCCCTCCGGGTGCCTCCGATCGGCTTTGCACACCGAGGGGCGCGGGCCCACGCGCCCGAGAACACGATCGAGGGGTTTCGCCTCGCCTTGAGGCTCGGCGCGACCGGCCTGGAGAGCGACGTGTGGATCACCGAGGACGGCGAGGCCGTGCTCGACCACGACGGAGTGGTGCGGGGTCGGTTCAGCGTGCGGAAGGCGATTCGGGAGGTCCCCCGGGCCGCGCTGCCGGGCCACATCCCCACGCTGGCGGAGCTCTACGAGGCCTGCGGCACCGACTTCGAGCTCTCGCTGGACCTCAAGGACGACGACGCAGTCGACCCGGTGCTCAGCGTCGCGAGGGCGGCACACCCTGACGCCATCGGGCGGTTGTGGCTCTGCCACCACCAGTGGCAGAAGGCCGCCGCGATCCGTGAGCGCGACGCCGATGTGCGCCTGGTCGACTCCACGCGGCTACGGGCGCTGCGCGAGGGCGCCGAGCGTCGAGCCGCGACGCTCGCCGACGTGGGGATTGACGCACTGAACATGCATCACACGGACTGGACGGGCGGTCTCACGACGTTGCTGCATCGATTCGGCCGCTTGGCGTTCGCCTGGGACTTGCAGTTCGACGATGGGCTGCGACGAACCCTGCGGATGGGGATCGACGGCGTGTACAGCGACCACGTCGATCGAATGCTCGCCGCCCTGCAAGGGGAGGGGGTTTAGGAGACTGCGCGGCGAAGGCCGACCACGTAAGGGCAGCGCAATGCGCTGCCGGGTCGAGCACCGATTGTCGAGCGAAGCGAGCAGGAGCCGCCCGAAGCGAAGCGGAGGCCGGCGACGAGGACGTCTCAGTGGGCGGCGCAGTGCGCCGCCGGGTGCGCGAAGCACCGATTGTCGAGCGAAGCGAGCAGGAGCCGCCCGAAGCGAAGCGGAGGCCGGCGACGAGGATCAGAGGAACCCCAGGTGGGTGACGGGCCAGATACGCACAAAGGCGCGGCCGACCACGAGGTCCTCGTCGATGGACCCGAAGTACCGGGAGTCGCGTGAGTCCCCCCGGTTGTCGCCCATGACGAAGATCCTGCCTTCGGGAACGACCGTCGGAGGGAGGTTCTCGGTCAGTGTGCCCGGCTCGAGGTAGGGCTCTTCGAGCGGCCGGCCGTCGATGAACACGTGACCGTTCTCACTCGAGATCGTCTCGCCGGGAAGGGCGATGACGCGCTTGATCAGGTCCTTGATCGCATCCGGAGGCTCGTCGGGAGGGCGCTCGAACACGACGATGTCTCCGCGGTTGATGTCGTGCATCTTGTAGCTGAGCTTGTTGACGAGCACCCTGTCGCCGATGCGCAGCGTGGGCTCCATCGACCGCGACGGGATGTAGAAGGCCTGAAGCAGGAACGTCTTGATGAGCAGCGCCACGAGGAGGGCACCGAGGATCACGCCCAGCCACTCGAGAATCGACTTCGCGCTCGATCGTGTCCGCGACGGCTCCTCAGGCGCAGGGGGCGTGTCGGCAGAGGGGGGAAGGTCGGACTCGATCACGGGAATTCGCAGGGTAGCGGGGTGAGGCGCCGTCAGAGCGACGCGATCAGCTTCTCGACACGCTCGTCACGCGACTTGAAGGGGTCTTTGCACAGCACGGTCCGCTGGGCCTGGTCATTGAGCTTCAGATGCACCCAGTCGACGGTGTAGTCGCGCTTGCGTTCCTTCGCCCGGCGGATGAACTCTCCGCGCAATCGTGCTCGCGTCGTCTGGGGCGGGGTGTCGACGGCGGTGTCGATGTCGGCGTCGGTGCACATCCGCTCCACCAGGTTCTTCTGTTGCATGCGGTAGAAGAGCCCTCGAGCGCGATTGACGTCGTGGTACTGCAGGTCCATCAACGCGACCTTGGGATGACTGAGCGGCAAGTCGTGCTTGGTTCGATAAGCCTCGATGAGCCGGTGCTTGATGACCCAGTCGCACTCGCGGTCGAGCGACAGCGGGTCTTCCTGGATCTGCGTGAGGCAGTGCTCCCACATCTTGAGCGCCTGCATCTCGAGCGGGCTGAAGCCCTTCGCGTCGGCGTAGCGCAGCGCTCGGCCGAGGTACTCGCCCTGGATCTCGAGCGCGCTCGCCTCCCGACCGTTCGCGAGACGGACCCGACGAGTGCACGTCATGTCGTGGCTGATCTCACGGATCGCTCGGATCGGGTTCTCGAGCGTCATGTCGCGCAGCACGCACGACGGGTCCTCGAGCATCCGCAACAGGATGCTGGTCGTGCCGACCTTGAGGAATGTGGCGTACTCGCTCATGTTCGAGTCGCCGACGATCACATGGAGCCGGCGAAAGCGTTCGGCGTCCGCGTGGGGCTCGTCGCGCGTGTTGATGATGGGCCGGCTCCGGGTCGTCGCGCTCGAGACACCCTCCCAGATGTGCTCGGCCCGTTGGCTCACGCAGTACATCGCGCCACGGGCGGTCTGGAGCACCTTCCCCGCTCCGGCAAAGATCTGCCGGCTCACGAAGAATGGGATGAGCACCTCGGCGTAGTGGCCGAAGTCGTCGCGTCGGCTGGTGAGGTAGTTCTCATGGCAGCCATAGGAGTTGCCCGCCGAGTCGGTGTTGTTCTTGAAGAGATAGATGACGCCCCGGATGCCCTCCTCTCGCAGTCGCTGCTCCGCGCTCGCCAAAAGCTGTTCGAGGATGCGCTCGCCGGCCTTGTCGTGGACCACGAGGTCGTAGATCGAATCGCACTCGGCGTCGCGTACTCGGGGTGGCTCCCGACATCGAGGTAGAGGCGAGCCCCGTTCGCGAGAAAGACGTTCGAGCTGCGACCCCATGAGACCACCCGACGAAAGAGATATCGGGCGACTTCGTCAGGACTCAGGCGGCGCTGCCCGCGCAACGTGCACGTGACGCCGTATTCGTTCTCGAGGCCGAAGATCCGGCGCTCCACCCCGCCAACCTACCGGCGAGCGCACGGACCAGGACGCACCCCGGGCTACGCTGCCACGGATGCGACAGGGCCGAATGGTGCGCCTGGCCACGGTGCAGTCAGGGTTCGAGGCCAAGGTCATGGCCGCCCGGCTCGGAGCGGAAGGCATCGTCTGGGAGCTCCGCGGCGGCGTCGATGGGCCTTATCCCATGGGACCGGTGCACGTGCTCGTCGACGAGGACGATCTCGACATTGCCCGCGAGCTGCTGCTCGTCGACGAGGTCGAGGCCGCGTTCGAGGACGGCCAGGGCATGTCGACGCGACCGATGATCCTGATGTGGCTCGCGCTCGCTGCTGTCGTCGTGGTGGCAGCCAGCACGTTCCTTCGTGTGCTGGCCGCCACCCAGTGACGCCTTAGGAGACCTCGAACTCGCCCGACACGATCGTTTCGCCCGTCTCGTCGTCGCTGTTCCCAGCGAGCACGTAGCGGCCGGATTCGAGGTCGATGACGATGTAGCCGGTCGACCCCGGCGGCATCGACTCGCTGAAGCCGGCGACCAGCGGGGCGGGGAACTCGAGCGGCACCGTGTCACCGCTGCCGATCGACCCGAAGTACGCACCGATTGCAGCGTCGAAGTCACCGATCGACGCCTCGGTCGGGCCGGCCATGTTGAAGTCGGACGGGCCGGCGGCGCTGTTGGTCACCTCGTACGTACCGGACTGGACGCCGTCCGGCACGGTGAAGCTGTCATCGGTGATGTCGATCGTGCCCTGCGTCTCGGGTGCCGGCGTGTCGCCCTCACCGATGGCGAGGTCGGCGACCATGCCGAGCGCGGCGTGCGGCTGGCCGTCCGGAGAGGGAAGGAAGCACACGAGCACGTAGTTGCCGGTCGGGAAGTCGGCGACGCTCGTCTCGGAATCGCCCGAAGCGAGGAGGCCCGGGGTGCCGTAGAACGCGCCATCGAATGGCTGATCGAACACCTCGGCGAAGGCGGCCTCGTCGGGCTGCTCCTCGCTGGCAAGGATCGGCAGCGCGTCGGCCGAGGTCTTTCCGTCCTGCAGCTTGAACGGGATGAGGATGTGGGGTTCCTCCCCGTCGTTCTCGAACGTGACCTGCACGAAGCCCCCGGTGGCCTCACCGTCGATCGCAAACGCGTATTCCGACGCGGTGATCGTGAGCGCGTTGTCCGAACCGCCGCCGCCGCTGTCTGAGTCGTCGCCGCACGCGGCGAGTGCGGCCCCGGCGATGAGGACTACGGCAGTGGCCGCCCCGATGCGTCGCTTCATTCTCATGACGTTCCTCCGACTCGCCGATCACACCGTGCCGGTCGAGGGTAGGAGGCGAAGCGAGATTTACAAAAGTCAGCTGAGAAGGTCGCGGACCTGATCGTCCTCGAGGCGGCGGAACGCCCGACGGCCGTTGCCGCGGGCGAGGAGAGCGACTTCGAGGTCATCGGACCCGAGTGTGCGGTCAGGACCCGCCAACGCGCCGACCGCGACCTAGCGCGTCGCGCGAGAGAAAGACCCTCCGACCAGGTCTCGGCGACGCGTTCGGCGATCACCTCGCTCTCGCCGCCGAGGACGCTGTAGCGGTGCTCGTCGACGACGGTGCCGTCGTAGAGGATGTGGAACATCTGATCGCCGCGCGGCTCTTCCGCACTTCTGCGACGAGGATCTCGACCTCCATCGGCTTGACCTCGTGCGTGAAGATCTGCCCCAGGATCTGTGAGTACTGGTTGGCCAGCGAACGCGCGTCAACGTCGTCGCGGCTGTATGCGTAACCCTTGAGGTCGGCGGCGCGCACTCCGGCGACACGCAGCTGGTCGTACTCGTTGTACCGCCCCACTCCCCCGAACGCGATGCGGTCGTAGATCTCGCTGACCTTGCGCAGAGTGCTACTGGGGTTCTCGGCGACGATCAGGATGCCGTCGTCGAAGGTGACCGCGGCGAGGCTGCGTCCCCGAGCGATGCCCTTCACCGCGTAATCGGCGCGGTCCTTCATCATCTGCTCGGGGGCGACGTAGAACGGCATGCTCATTGCGGCGGTCCTCCGTTCGCAGAGAGCGCATCGAGAATCGCTCGGAACCGCTGTCCCAGCTCCTCGTCGCTCAGTCGCTCGAAGCCGTCTGCGGTGATGGTTGCAACGACGGGGAACAAGTTGCGCATGAGGTCCGGGCCACCAGTGGCCGAGTCCTCGTCAGCGGCTTCGAAGAGCGCACGGAGGCACAGGTCGACGGCGTCGTCGCGGTGCATCCCTTCGCGGTAGCCCACCTTGATGACGGTGCCGGCGTGGAGGCTGCCCGAGCCCGTTGCGCTGTGGTCGCGCTCCTCGTAGCGCCCGCCCGTCACGTCGTAGGAGAAGAGGCGACCGTTGCCGCGCCACGTGTCGAAGCCCGCGAAGATCGGCACCACCACGAGGCCTTGCATCGCTGCCGGCAGATTCGAGCGGATCATCTGACTCAGCTGGTTCGCCTTGCCGTCGAGGCTGAGCGCGTCGCCCTCGACCTTCTCGTAGTGCTCGAGCTGTAACTGGAACAGCTTCACCATCTCCATCGCGGGACCCGCGGCGCCGGCCACCGCGACACCCGAGAAGCGATCGGCGGCGAAGACCTTCTCCATCGTGCGGTGACTGATCAGGTTTCCGGAGGTGGCCCGCCGGTCGCCCGCCATCACGACGCCTTCGGCAAACCGCACCGCAACGCAAGTGGTGGCGTGCGCGACCGGCATCACGACTCCCGGCTGCGGCAGCGGGTCGTGGCCGACCCTGCGCAACAGGTTGGCGAAGCTGGGGCCGGGATCGTCCGCCGGCGGAAACAGGGGCATCGACATAGGTGTCGCCGAGGCTACAGAGGTCGGACCAGAAGCAGAGGCAAGTCGCCCTCCCACCATCCAGGGAAGGTCTTCGCAGGTAGGAAGCCACGGGCGCGGTAGAACGCGCGCGTCGGGACGTACTCGTCGGCGTCACCGCTGGTCATCACGAGCAAGAGCTTTGTGCCGGTGCGGCGCTCGTCGGCGACCAGCTTCTCGATGAGCGCGGTGCCGATGCCCGCCGCTCGCCGTTCGCGCTGCACGGCCATCCAGGAGATCTCCGCGCAATTGTCAAAGGGACGCGCCACCGTGAGAAAGCCGATGATCTCGCCGCTGTCGTCGGCCACATAGCCAGGCTCGGCGCGCACTGCGGCGGCGCACGCGTCGATGCCACTCTGGAGTCCGAAGAAGTCGGGAAGGGTCGCCAGCACCGCGTCGCAGGCTGGCGCGTCAGTGCGCTGGAGCTCGCGGACTATCACAGGGCGAGGCGCAGCGCCGACACCCGGCGTTTCGTGGCGACGTAGATGAGCGCGGCGTCGATGCGGCCGAGGTCGTCCTGCAAATGGCCGAGCGCCGCGTTACAGCTGAAGCACAGCAGGCCCCGGACATACCCGGTGTCGTGGTCGTGGTCGACGTGGAGGCTCTTGCCGTCCTTCGGAGGTCGCCCGCACAGGGCGCATTCCCCGCCCTGATAAGCCAGCCGCCCGTCGTACTCCTCAGGCGTGATGCCGAACGTCCGCTTCAAATGCGACCGCCGCGAGTTCAGCTTGAGCTGACCTGAGTCGTGGCGTCGAGTCCGAGATTCGACGACTCGTTCGGGATTGTCCTGCTGCCACCGCTTCCGCGGTCGAGCATGCGTTGCCGGTATCCATCGTCGGTGTCGTACCGCTCGGCAGCTGCGGCCAGGTTGCAGGACTTGCACTCTGACCTGTATCCGTCGCGCATTACCGCGGCTCGATAGAACGAATCGAACGATTTGGTCTCGCCGCAGATCCGGACTCTTCACCGATTGAGCGTACGACGGGGGTGGTCGCCCCCCGT
>CAVXAI010000010.1:0-15475 GCA_963759645.1 uncultured Acidimicrobiales bacterium
CTGGGCTTGGGTCATGCATGGGGTTGCAGCGGTACTGACGCGGAGGGAAATGCCAGCGACGCGGTCGATGTGTCCGAGGAAGCGTTGCATCACATGGCGCAAGCGCATCCAGCGCTTCATGCTCTCCATCACTCGACGGAGGCGGAGGCCTTCTTCTTGATGGGTGACCTGCACAAGTCGCGGCGAGAGGTCGGACTCGTCCTCGACGCGACGGACGGGCGGGGCTCCGTCCGACCGAGTACAAGCCTTCATCACGCTGGCCGCCGGCGACGGAGAAGAAGGAAAGCATGACGATGCGGAAGCACACGTGGACGAAGCGCTACGCGTCAGCCGGTCCATGGTGCAGAAACGCGGGGTCGTCGACGCCCTCGAGGCTGCTCGGCCGTTGGCGGCCGATGCAGAGGCTATGCGGAGGCGGCGCGGCTCTTCGGAGCGGCCGGGGCGCTTGCGGGAAGCGACCGGAGACCTTTAGCCCCCCCCCTCTCGAGAAGCGGACTCCGCCCAGGCACGGAGCCAGCAGTCGGAGCCGCCCTGGGTGCCGCCGAGAGCGCCGAGCGCTTGGGCCGAGGGTGTGGCGCTCTCCCTGGAAGAGGCGTGCGACTACGCCGCGAGGGGCCGGGGCGAGCGCAAGCGGCCGGCGACGGGGTGGGCTGCGCTCACCGCGACTGAGGTGAGGGTCGCCACTCTTGCCGCCGAAGGGCTCACGAACGCCCAGGTCGGCGAGCAGCTGTTCATCTCCCGTCACACCGTCGATAGCCATCTTCGGCACATCTACGCCAAGCTCGGGGTGTCGACCCGGGCCGAGTCGCCACGCGTCGACTCGGCGAGGATGGCGCAGGCGCGTGATGTTCCCGGCGGGCGTTTCCCCGATCATGTCGGCATGACCACGATCGACACCGACACGACCGACCTACTCGCGGCGGGGTTCTCCGGAACCTTCTCCGCCCTGGAGAAACCATGTACGACGAGGCCCGCTAGGTCTACAACGCGATGTTCGACCGGCACCCGGCCCTCATCATCCAGTGCCGGAACACCGAGGATGTCGTCGCGGCGGTGAAGTTCGCCCGTGGCACTGGCCTCGAGGTGGCCGTCCGCGCCGGAGGTCACAGCATCGCCGGCTTCTCAGTGTGCGAGGGCGGGATCGTCATCGATCTGTCGCTCATGAAGCACATCGACGTCGATCCCGATCGGCGGATCGCCCGCGTGAGCCGGGGTGCTGCTCGGCGAGCTCGACGCTGCGACCCAGGAGCACGGTCTCGCGACCCCGCTGGGCTTCATCTCCGTGACCGGCGTCGCCGGTCTCACGCTCAACGGCGGCATCGGATGGCTGGCCCGCAAGCACGGGTTGTCCTGCGACAACCTCGTCGCCGCCGAAGTGGTGCTCGCCGACGGCAGCGTCGTGCGAACGAGCGACACCGAGAACCACGATCTCATGTGGGGACTGCGCGGAGGCGGTGGCAACTTCGGCATCGTGACGAGCTTCGAGTACCGGCTGCACGAGATGGCCGACGTGTTCTTCGAGATGCGCTTCTACCCCGCCGGTGCGTTCAGTGACGTCCTCCGAGTGCTTGGGCGCACGGTCCTGCCTTGTCCGACGACGTGGTTGCCGGCGCTGTCGCGACGACCGTTCCGCAGAGCGAGATGTTCCCCGAGGAGCTCCACGGCCAGTTCGTCACGGCACTGTTGCTCGGGTATCTCGGCAGTGACGAGGACGCCGCCAAGCAAGCGTTCGCGCCCTTCGACGCGACGCCCGAGCCGCTGCTCGCGATGGGGATGACGGTGCCCTTCATCGTCGCCCAGACGATGCAGGACGAGGACATGCCCTCAGGCCGGCAGAACTACTGGAAGGCCGGCAACCTCCGCGAGCTCAGCGAGGATGCCATCGACGTGCTCGCCACCCACGCACCGACCGTGCTGTCGCCGCACTGCCAGGTGAGGTGCTCTTGCTCGGCGGCGCCATGGGCCGAGTGGGCGAGACCGACACCGCCTACTGCGGCCGCGACGCGGTGTTCAACTTCTCGATCGACAACATCTGGGAGGACCCCGCCGAGAACGAGGCGCAGATCGCGTGGACCCGCGCGTTCTACGACGCCCTGACGCCGTACCTCTCCGGTGGCGTCTACCTGAACTGGGCGTCAGAGGAGTCCGCCGACCGGGTGCGCCAGGCCTACGGGCCGAACTACGAGCGGCTCGTCGCGCTGAAGGATCAGTACGACCCGACGAACTTCTTCCGCATGAACCAGAACATCAAGCCGTCGTCCTGAGGGTCAGCGGAGGTTCTCGACGACCACCGCGATGCCCTGGCCGACGCCGATGCACATCGCGGCGACGCCGTATCGGCCACCGGTCGCAGCCAGATGGTGCACCAGCGTCGTCAGGATGCGGGCGCCCGAGCAACCGAGCGGATGGCCGATCGCTATCGCGCCACCGAGCGGGTTCACCCGGGAGGGATCGAGGTCCGGCCAGCCCCGCAGGCACGCGAGGCTCTGCGCCGCGAACGCCTCGTTGAGCTCCACCGACGCGATGTCGTCCCACTTCAGATCGGCCCGTTGCAGTGCCGTCAGCGCGGCCGTGACCGGACCGATGCCGTAGCGCTGCGGCTCGACCCCGCTCGTTGCTCTGCTCAGCTATGCGGGCCATCGGCACGAGCCCCGCACGCTCGGCACCGGCCGGCGAAGCGAGCAGTAACGCGGCGGCGCCGTCGTTCATCGGCGACGAGTTGCCCGGAGTGACGGTGCCACCCTCTCGGAACGCCGGCTTCAGCGACGCGAGCTTCTCGAGCGTCGTGTCCTCGCGGATGCACTCGCCGCGCGCCAAGTCCACGCCCGGGACCGGGATCGCTTCGGCGTCGAACGCGCCGGCGGCCCACGCCTTCGCGGCGCGCTCGTGCGACCCGAGCGCGAACAGATCCTGCTCCTCTCGTGTGATCGAGAGCTCGTCGGCGAGGATCTCGGCGCCCTCGCCGAGCGCCACTGTCCAGTGCGACGGCATCTTCGGGTTCACCATCCGCCAGCCGAGCGCCGAGTTCCACACCTGCTCGTGCGTGGTCGGGAACGCTCGTGACGGCTTGGGCAGCACCCACGGCGCGCGGCGTCATCGACTCGACCCCGCCGGCGATGATCAGATCGGCCTCGCCGACGGCAACGGCCCGGCTTGCGTCACTCACTGCCTCCAGGCCCGACCCGCAGAGGCGGTTGACCGTCGCCCCCGGAATCGACACCGGGAGACCGGCCAACAGCACCGCCATTCGCGCGACGTTGCGGTTGTCCTCGCCGGCGCCGTTCGCGTCGCCGAAGTACACCTCCTCGATCGTCTCGGGATCCAGGTCGGGATGGCGCTCGAGCAGGCCCTTCACCGCCGTTGCGGCGAGGTCGTCGGGGCGCACGCCCGAGAGCGCACCGCCCACCTTTCCGATCGGCGTGCGAACCCCATCGAGCACGAGGGCGTCGGTCAGCATCGTGGTCACGTTACGACATGGTCCTTCGGGCGATCCTGCCCTTCGGGCGTTTGGCGCACGAGTCGTCGGCGAAGCGGGAACAGATCCGCTCCGATCCACTTTCGGGCCTTGCCCCAGAGCCCGGGCTGCAGCCACAGCGCGACCACCATCGCGACGACACCGCTACCGATCAGATACGCGGTCTCCTGGTCGTTGAAGTACTCGCGGAGGAAGTAGTAGAGGATCGCGCCGATGATCGGGCCCTCGAGCGTGCCGATGCCGCCGATCACCACGATGAAGATGATCGGCGCAGTCCATTGCACCACGCTGAAGGCCTCTCGGGGCTGCACACGCAGTTGTGACATGTAGAAGACCGCGCCCACGAACGCGGTCCAGAACGCGGCGACGACCCAGATGATGAAGCGGGTGCGGTACACGTTCGCACCGAGCCCGCGCGCTCCGGCTTCGTTGTCACGGATCGCCTGCATCTGGAGACCGAGCCGCGATCGCAAGATCAGATAGGCGAGCAGCACCGAGCCGACTCCTGCGATCAGCGCGAGCCAATAGGTCAGCGTCCTGCCGCGCCTGCAGGTCGTAGCCCGCGACATCGAGCGAAACGCCGTTGCCGGCTCCCAACGCCGTTTGCTGGATGACGATGAGGCTGATCATCTCTGCGAGCACCCACGTGCCGATCGCGAAGTAGCTGCCGCGGAGCCGGAACGCCACGAAGCCGAGGGGTATCGCGATGAGGGCGGTGATCAGCGCGCTGATCGGCACCGAGACGTACAGGTTCTGGTTGTGGACGTTGACGAGAGCGACCATCGAGTAGGCGCCGAGGCCGACGAACGCCTGCTGGCCCACGGAAACCACGCCGGCGAACCCCGCGAGCAGATTCCACATCTGCGCGAGCGACAAGAGTGTCAACAGCTCGACCATCTTGCGTTGCAATGACGCATCGCCCCATGAGGGCATCAGGGCCATCACGCCGACGACCACGACCGCGACGACGCCGAAGGTGCGGCTCGCCGCCGACCCGCGGACCACGCGGAAGTCGGTCAACGGAGCTGTCCCTTCCCGAAAAGGCCCGTCGGCCGGAACACCAGCACTGTCAGGAACACGAGGTGGCCTGCGAGCTCGCCCCACTGCGGATCGATCTGACGGCCGATCGACTGGGAGACGCCGAGGATGATGGCGCCGATCAGCGTGCCCCATAGCGACCCGAGGCCGCCGATCACGACCGCCTCGAACGCGAAGATCAACCGCTGCGGTCCGAGGAACGGGTCGAACGAGGAGCGAGCCCCCGCCAACACCCCGGCGAGGGCCACGGTCGCGACCGCGAGCGCCATGGCGACCGCGAAGATTCGTTCCACGTGAATGCCCATGATCCGCGCGGCATCCGGATCATCGGACGTCGCGCGAAACGCCCGTCCGAGGCGCGTGCGCTTCATGAACAGCGCGAGGCCGGCGAGCACCGCGATCGCGCACAGGAGCGTGATCAGGGGCAGCCATCCGATGCTGATCGTGTCGTTGACCTTGATGCTCGATGTCTCGAGAGCGCCCACGTCGAGCCCACGCGTGTCGGCGGTGTAGTGCTGATAGAGCCCCTGCTGGATGACGATGGCGAGACCGAACGTCGCGACGATCTGAAACGCGGGGTCGACACCGATCACACGGTCGAAGATCACCCGTTGCAGCACATAGCCGGTTCCGAACGCGAGCGGGATGACGAACACCAGCGCGTACAGCGGGTTGATGCTCATCGTGCTCGACAGCGACAGCATCACGAACGCAGCGAGGATTGCGAGGTCGCCGTGCGCGAGGTTCACGAAGCGCATGGCGCCGAATGCGAGCGACAGACCGGTCGCGAAGAGCGCGTAGAGGCCGCCGAGCAAGATGCCCTGCACGATCGCGTTGGCCCAGATCACCGAGCTGAGCCCTCCGCTCCGCTTCCTGCCGCGTGCCCCCGATCGAGGCCGAAGTAGCCCTCGGTGATCTGCTCCTTGCTGACCTTCGTGGGCAGCCCGGCCAGCGACACCCGGCCTTCGAGCAGGCAGTAGAACCGATCGGCAACCGCGAGCGCCTGGTTCACGTCCTGCTCGACGAGCAGGACCGTCGTTCCTTGCTCCTTGATCGCCGGGATCGCTTGGTACACCTGCTTCACGACGATCGGCGCCAAGCCGAGCGACACCTCGTCGAGGAGGACGAGATCCGGGTTCGACATGAGCGCGCGGCCGATGGCGAGCGCCTGCTGCTCGCCACCCGAGAGTGTCGCGCTCGTTGCGCTTCAGCAACGGGCCGAGCAGCGGAAAGGCGTCGACCACTCGCTTCCTGTCCCAAGGCCCCTTTCGCTTCGAGAACGACCCGACCGCGAGGTTCTCCTCCACGGTCAAGGACGGGAAGATCCGTCGCCCCTCGGGCACCAGTGAGATCCCCTGCTCGACGTGCCGCGGGGCGGACAACGCGGCCAGCGACGTGCCGGCGTAAGTGATCGTCCCCGAACCGATCGGCACGAGACCGACGATCGTCTTGAGCAGCGTCGACTTGCCGGCACCGTTCGCCCCGATGATGGAGACGGTCTCGGCGGGGGCGACGTGAAGGTCGATGCCGAACAGGGCCTGAAAATCGCCGTAGGAGACAACGAGTGCCTCGATGTCGAGGAGTGCATCGGTCACGGCGCGACCTCGCCGAACTCCTCGCCGAGGTACACCGCGCGTACGGCATCGGAAGCCATGACCGCGTGCGGGTCGCCCTCGATCAGCTTGCGTCCCGTGTTCATCGCCATCATGCGGTCGACGACGCGGAGGAGCGCGTGCACGATGTGCTCGATCCACACGATCGCGACCCCGGTCGAGCGGATGCCTTCGATGAGCGTCACGAGCTCGAGGATCTCAGCCTCGGTGAGCCCGCCCGCGATCTCGTCCAGCAGGAGCACGCTCGGTTGGGTGGCCAGCGCTCGGGCCAGCTCGAGCCGCTTGCGCTGGAGCAAGGTCAGTGTGCCGGCGACCACGTTGGCTCGGTTCGCCATGCCGGTCGTCTCGAGCGCCTCGACGGCGGCCGCGTCGGCCGTCCCCAAGACCCGCCCACCCGCGCCGAACGTGCTGCCGATCAGCACGTTCTCGAACACAGTGAGCCCCTCGAACGGCCGGGGGATCTGGGACGTCCGGCCGATGCCCCGCCGACATCGTGTGTGCGCGGGCTGCCGGGTGAGATCGGCACCGCCGAGACGGATTGCGCCGCGGTCCGGGCGCAGATCGCCGGCGATGAGGTTCAGAAGCGTCGTCTTGCCCGCACCATTCGGTCCGACGATGCCGAGGGCCTCACCCTCGGCAACCTCGAACGTGAAGTCCTCGATGACGTGGACGCCGCCGAATCGCTTGGAGACGTCGACGACCTCGAGCAGAGCCGTCACTAGGAGTGGGTCAGGCCAGTGGTTGCAGGTCGCCGGTCAAGGGGATCTCCGGCGAGAGCTTGTTGTTCGTGACGACCAGGTCGAACTCGAACTCTCCTCCGTCGGTCTCTTGCCATTGACCGCCCACGAGCGACGTCTTGGAGATGTTCTTCGGGAGTCCTTCTGTTCCGTAGCTCAGCGGGCCGACAATCGTTTCGAGCGTGGTCGCTCCGGCGGCCGCGGCGATCGCCGCCTTGTCGGTGCTGCCGGCGCGAGCGAGCACGTCGAAGGTCTCCTCGAACAGCGCGTGAACGAAGCCGAGGAACTGCGTCCACTGGTTGCCCGTCGCTGCGGTGTACTCGTCCGCGAGCTCCTGCGCGCTGACGCCAGTGAGCGAGCTCGTGAACGGATGGCCGGGTGTCCACCAGATCTCGGTCGCGAGCCCGTTGCCGAGATCTCCGAGCGCTTCGACGGCCTCGGGGAAGAGGATCGCCTTCGCCATCGTCACGACTTTCGGGTTGAAGTCCTGCTGCGCGGCCTGCGTCCAGAAGGTCGCGAAGTCGGGCGGCAGCGGGATGCCGACGACGACCTCGACGTTCTCCTCCTTGAACTGCCCGATGATCGCCGAGAAGTCGTCGGACAGCACCTGGAACCGGCCGGGGTCGACGACCGTGTAGCCGGCCGCGGCGGCACCCGCAGGAAAGCCCGTATCCGGGTCGGCGAGCGCGTTGCCGTCGGGATCGTTCGGGCACAGGAGGCCGACCACCTTGTTCGTCTCGGAGGCATCCCACATCTCGACGAACACGCCGACGAGCTGCTCGGCGCCCCAGAAGAAGTGGTACGTCCACTCGAAGCCGACCGCCGGGTCTCCGCCCCGCGGGAAGAAGTACGGCTGCCACGGTGCCAGCGTCGAGAGACACGGCACGCCGTTGGCCTCGCACTGGTCCGCGACCGGGTTGATCATCTCGGGCGTGGCGATCGCGACCATCATGTCGACGCCGTCGTCGAGGATCAGCTCGCTCGCCCGAGTCGCGGCGGTGTCCGAGTTCGACTCCACATCACGCTCGATGATCTCGACGGTGTACGACTGATCCCCGATCATCAGCCCGTCGGCGATGAGCTCGTTGATGCCGGCGAGGATGTACTCGTTCGCTGCGCCGAAGCCGGCGAGCGGACCGGTGAGCGGAGCGGTGAAGCCGATCTTGATCGTGCCGTCGCCTCCGCCTCCACCGAACACCGCGGCGTTCGCGCCCGCGGCGCCTCCGGCTGCAGTTGTCCCTGCGCCGGTGGTGCCCGCTCCGCCCGTCGTGCCCGCGCCGCCTCCGGTCGTGCTCGATGCCTCGCTGTCGTCGCCACCGCACGCTGCGAGGACGGCAGCCATCGCGGCGCCGCCCCCGACGATCAGCACGCGGCGGCGGGTGTAGATCGGTCCCTGCGGCTCGTTCGGCTCCATCCGGGCTCCCCCTCGTTCTGTGTCCGCTCGCCGATTCGCCCCCGCGAGTCGCCGCATTGAACCACACATTCATCGTTCTGAAGCCATATCGAAACCGTGTTTACATAGCGCACAAACGGACCCACTCAGGAGGGACGCGATGGCGATACACGGTCTGGCCGAGATGACGCTCGGTGTCCCTCGGGTTGACGAGACGCGTGCGTTCTACGAACAGTTCGGCCTCGCCGAGACGAGCCGAGGGGTGTTCGCGACCCAGGACGGTGGGGACCAGCTGCGGATCGTCGAGCGTCCCTACCGTCAGCTCGTCGAGTTCGCACTCAGCGCAGCCGACCCCGACGACGTGGAGCGCGTGAGGGCAGCAGCGTCACGAACCGGCGTCGACGTCACCGACGAAGCCGATGGCGGGATCTCGCTCGCCGAGCCGGTAGTCGGCATCCGGGCCCGGGTCACGGTTCGTGAGCCGATCCAGTCGAAGCCGTATGAGAGTCCGCTCATGAACTTGCCGGGAAACACGCCCCGTCCGGGGGAGCGGGCACCCGCGATCTTCGACGTCGGGCCGGCGCAGCCGCGGCGGTTGGGTCATGTCCTGTACGCGACGCCGGACCTCGACGCGAGCATGGGCTTTCTCACCGAGGTGCTCGGGTTCAAGCTCAGCGACAGCTCGCCCGGCATCATCGCCTTCCTCCGCTGCTCTGAGGACCATCACAACGTCGGCCTCATCAGCTCGCCGGTGCCGTTCTTCCACCATTCCTCGTGGCAGGTGAACGACGTCGACGAGATCGGTAAGGGAGCCCACAACCTTCTCGCGACCGACCCGACCCGCAACGTCTGGGGGCTCGGCCGTCACTTCCTGGGATCGAACCTCTTCTGGTACTTCCGCGACCCCGCGGGGAACTACGCGGAGTACTTCGCCGACCTCGACCAGATCCCGGCAGCCGCCGAGTGGGAAGCGCGCCAGTGGGAACCCGACAAGGCGCTGTACGCGTGGGGCCCGCCCGTGCCGCGCGACTTCGTCGAGCCGAGTGACCTCGCCGAGATCGAAGCCGCGATCACAGCTGTTGGCTGACGAATGTGAGGCGCGCTCTGGCGCGCTCGAGCTCAGATGAGGGGCGTGTTCTGCTCGAGCCCGAGCAGCACCCGGCCGTAGAGCTCGCGGTTCATCTCGAGGTTCAGCAATCCGTGCTGGTTGATGGCACGGAGGTCGGCTACGGCGCGCGGTGAGAGGGCTCGTGAGGCGGATGCCCGACGAGCCGCTCGCGTGGAACAGGATCTCGACCCCGTCGAGGCAGCGCCGCACCCCCTCGGCACAGTCGAGGCGCATCCGCGCTCGAGTCAACAAGTCGAGCTCGCGGCCCTCGCTGGCCGCCGCGTCGATCTCGTCGGCGCAGCTGTAGAGGACGAGCGTCCCCTCGTGAATGCACATCGCGGCCTCCGCGGCCTGCATGTGAGTCACGGGATGGGAGTACTGATCATCCGCGGTGTAGGCGATGATCTTCCCCTTCACCAGCGCCGGAAAGTCGCGAAGCGCCTGCTGCGCGATGCCCACAGCGCCACCGGTGAGCGCGAGCGCGAGCACCGGCACCGGCGCGCATTTGTGCGTCCATCCTTCGTGCAGGTCCATGCCCGGGCTCGAGCCCATGATCAACCCGGGGAGCGAGAGGAAACGATGCACGGGGATCTCGAGGGTTTCGACGGTCACCGAGCACGAGCCCGTTCCCGTCAGGCCGTTGACGAACCAGTCGTCCTTGCGCTCGACGATGGAGGCGGGCACCGCGAAGTCGCCTTCGTCGACGACAGCGCCGCTCTCGTCGTGCACCACTGCGCCGAGCAGGAGCCAATCGGCGACCTCGTTGCCAGATGCGAAGGGCCAGAAGCCGGAGAGCGTGTAGCTGCCGTCGGCGCGCTCGAGTGGCCTTGCCGCGAGGCCCGATCACCGCAGCGACCACCGCGTTGGGGTTGCCGCCGTAGATGTCGTCTTGGGCCTCGGCGGGGAAGTGCGACAACAGCCACGAGTGCGCGTGGACGACTCCCGCGACCCATGCTGTCGAGCCGCAGCCCTCGGCGAGCGCCGAGATGGTGTCGAGGTGGGCACGCATCCCGAGGCCGTAGCCGCCGTTGCGCCGGGACTGGATCGTCTTGAGCGAGCCGGCCTCCTGCAGGAGCCGGATGTTCTCGATGGGCACCCGGCGGGCAGCCGCGGTCTGCTCGGCCCGGCTGCTCAGCGCAGGGATCAGCGCGTGGGTCCTCGCGATGAGGTCGGCTCCGGCCTGGGTGTCGACGACGGTCATTGAGGTCCTCCCCCTCGCGGCCAGCAAGCTAGGTGAGCCCCATCGTCTATCACCGACGCGCCGGTGGCCTCGTTCCCTCGTACGCGTCGCGCAGCAGACGGGCGAGGCTTTCGACCGTCACTGGGACCGGATTGACCGTGATCTCGACGGCGGCGGCCTCGGCGGCTTCGTCGAGGTCGCTCGCGCTCAACCCGAGCTCGCTCAGCCGCGTCGGCACGTGGCTCTCGAGCGCGAGGTCGTGGAGTGCGCCGGCGGCGTCGCCCGGAGCCGCTCCGAGGGCTTCCTCGAGTCGGGCCATCTCGTCTGGCAGCGCGAGGGCGTTGAACGCGTACTGCATGGGGCAGCACGATGGAGTGGGTGTCGGCGTGCACGAGGTTGAACTTGCCGCCGAGCACGTGACACAGCTTGTGGTGGATGCCCGAGGACGTCGCGCCGAACGACATGCCGGCGAGGTACGCGCCGTACAACACGTCACCCCGGGCATCGAGATCGTCGGGTGCGTCCATGACGCGGGGGAGTGATCGCCGGATGGCGCGTACGCCCTCCATGGCGATCGCGCTCGTCACCGGGTTGCATCCGGGCGCGTACAGCGACTCGATGCAGTGCGCGAGGGCGTTGAACGCACTCGGTCCCGTGACCTGAGGTGGCAGTCCGACCGTGAGCGCCGGGTCGTAGACGACCACTTTCGGCATCACCCGAAGGTCGCGGCCGGTCTGCTTGTGACGGGCGTCGGTGAGTCCGTAGATCGGCGTCTGCTCGCTGCCCGCGTAGGTCGTCGGCACCGCGACGATGGGGAGGTCGTGGGTCAGCGCGATCGCCTTGGCAAGGCCCGTCGACGAGCCGCCGCCCAGGCAAACCAAGCTGTCCGCCCGCGTGTCCGTGACGGCGGCGCGGGCGCGTTCGGCGAGCTCGAAGGGCACGTGCTGAACGACGTCGTGCCAGCGGGCGACGACGAGCGGACCGAGTGCCTCCGCGAGGGTGTCTCCGAACTCTTTGGCCTGGCTGTCGACGATGAGAAAGACGCGCGCCGTGCAAGACGGACCAGCTCGTCGCCCACCTGACCGAGTGCGCCCACCGCGAGACTGTCCGTCCAGCGAGGGCGTCGTAGGTGAAGGGCTTCACGCCGCCCTGAGCGCAGCGAGTGCGGCGAGCTCGCTCGGAGTCGGGGGGTCCGTGACGTCGAGCTCGTCTGCGATGCGGAGCGGCCAACCGGTCGCGCCGATCGCCTGCTCGACGCTGACGCCCGGGTGCAGCGCGGTCTGCAGGAGCTCACCGGTAGCGGGATCGGGCCGGAGGATGCCCAGGTCCGTGATGACGATCTGCGGGCCCTGGCCGCGAAGACCGAGGCGTGCGCGATCGTCGGCTCCGTCGCCGAAGCCGACCGATGTACGGAAGTCGCACCGCTCGACGAACGTGCGCGGCCCTTGCCGCACGATCACGATGACCTCGCCGGCCGACGCGGCGATCTCGGGGGCGCCGCCGGCACCGGGAAGGCGAGTCTGGGGCTGCTCGTACGGGCCGATCACCGTTGAGTTGATGTTGCCGAACCGGTCGAGCTGCGCGGCGCCGAGGAACCCGACGTCGACTCGTCCCGCCTGCAGCCAGTAGGCGAAGATCTCGGGCACCGACACGACGGAGTCAGCGGTGTCGGCGAGGTCGCCGTCGCCGATCGAGAGTGGCAAGCGGGTGGGCTTCGAGCCGATGCATCCGGACTCGTAGATCAGCGTGCATTGCGTCGCGTGCGTCCGGCGGGCGAGGTTCGCGGCGGTCGACGGCAGCCCGATGCCGACGAAGCACACGGTCTCGTCGCACAGCTGACGAGCGGCATTGACGATCATCAGGTCGTCGGCGCTCCACGAATCAGACACGGCCAGCTCCTTGGCGGATGCCGGCGCTGCGGCAGTACTCCTCGAAGTCAGCCGTGCCCCGGACGTGCGTGCCGATCCACTCGACGAACCGATCGCGGTCGCGCGAGACCTCGTCCCACAAGCGGTAGAAGTCGTTGTCGCGCTCGGAGAAACCCATGGCGAAGCTGGGATGCGCGCCGCCCGGCACAAGGCAGACCGCGGAGACCACCCACGCCGGCAGGACCACGGCATTCGGTCGGGGCTTGAGCTCGTCGACGATCTCCTCGACCGTCACGATCGAGCGCCGCGCCGCGAGCACGGCTTCCTTCTGCACCCCGACCAGGCCCCACAGCTGCACGTTTCCCCGACGGTCGGCCTGCTGCGCGTGGATCACCGCGACATCGAGCTCGAGGGCAAGCACCGCGGTGAGGGTCTCGCCGGTGAACGGACATTTGATCGGAGCGATCGTGGGCGTGTGCTCCATGAGATCGGTGCCCACGTAGCCGCGGAGCACTCCGAAGGGGAGACCCGACGCACCAGCGACGTAGCGCGCCGCGATGCCCGTGTGGCTGTGCTCCTCGATCGCGAGCGGGCGCGGCCAGCCATGCTCGACCGCGTCCCGGAACCGGTGCAGCGAGCCGACCCCCGGATTGCCGCCCCACGAAAACACCATCTTCTGCGCGCACCCGGTGCCGATGAGCTGGTCGTACACGACATCGGGGGTCATCCGCACGAGGGTCAGGTCGCGGCGGCCCTGTCGAATGACCTCATGACCAGCCGCATGCGGAATGAGGTGGGTGAAGCCCTCGAACGCGACGGTGTCGCCGTCGTGGATGTGGTCTGCGACGGCCTCGCGGAGGCTGACGATGGCGGCGTGGGGCACGTATGCCGGCTCAGAAGTCGACGGGGTACTGCGGCGCGCGACCGGTGGCGATGAGCTCGGGCAGCTCGCTCCAGTTGTTCTCCCACACGAGCAGCATCGAACGCTTCGGCGAGTAGCCCTGGTGACGGATGTCGGCAGGCATGGCGGCGACGTCGCCCGCCCGCATCACGACCTTGGCCCGCGGGGAGCCCGTGTCGCGATCTGCACGTCCCAGATGATCTCGTCGGACAGCTGCACGAACCACTCGACCCGGTCGTTCCCGTGGAACACCGGAAGGATGTACTCCTCGGTAGTGGGGCAGTAGAGGCTGTCCTTGCACACGCTGACGACCGACGGGTTCCAGGTCACGTTCGAGCGCGACAGGTACGCGAACAGGTTGAACGCGGCGACGTCGCCCTCGAACCCGGGCTCGGCCTCGACGAGCGGCTCCTCCTGCCCGACGTCGGCGAACATTCGGTTGATTGGGAAGCCCATCTCGTCGGAACGGATCTGCTCGTCGCCCGGCACACCGACCATCCGTGCCACGGCGATGCGACGCCGGGTGACCGCCTCGGTGTTGAAGCCGTCCTTCACGCCAAACGGCTTGCCCGTTTCGGCCGGGCTCGCGAACGGGTCGTAGCTGGCGTTCGTCCAGTCGTCGAGCATCGCCTTGAACGCTTCGCGGAGCATCGGCGTGTCGAAGTTCTCGACATGGTCGAGCTCGGCTCTGCGGTAGGCCTCGTTGTACCGGCCGGCGAACAAGTCGACCGTGCCGTAGTGGTTGACCGTGCCGATCACGCTGTCGAAGTTCACGGTGCCATAGAAGAAGTCCCAGGCCACGTCTCGCTGCAGCGCGCGGAGGAACGTGTCGACGCTCAGCACGTGGCGCCCAGTCGGCCACGACATCGCGAAGAACTCGTCGCGAGAGAACGTGAAGCCGCCAATCGTGAACGTCTTGTAGCCATGCTCGTTCGCGTCGCCGGTCTCGAACGCGCTCTTGTCGGTCAAGGTCATGGTCGCCTCCTGATATGGGGACGGATCACTGTGCGGGGGCTCTGGCGTGAGGCTAGGACAGGCAGATCTCGTCCCAGCGCTCGACAGTGTCGGGGCCGACGACGGTCTGAAGCAGGATGACTCCGGGCCGCTCGGTGGAGAAGCGGTAAGCGCAGTCCGCGGGGAGCAGGGCCATGTGGCCGCGGCCGGCGGTGATGCAACCATACGCGATCCGACGGGTTCGCCTTCGACAGCCACGGAGCCTTCCACGCCGTCGGGACGAATCGGCGTGTCGAGCTTCACGAGCTCGACGACGATGGTGCCGTCCATCACGAGCGCGAACTCGTCGTCCGCGCAGGTGCGCCACTCCGAGGTGCCCTCAGCCCGCAGCACCTCGAGCACGTACTGCATGTTCTTGCCGACTGCGACCTTCTCGTAGGGCTTGGACACGCGGCACGACTTCGAACATGTTGGAGAACACGTAGTGTCTCGCGTCGTCGTCGATGATGTCGATGAAGCCCTTGCGGAAGCCGTCCAGCGATCCGAATTCCGTCGTGTACGACACGTCGCCCCCGATCTCTTCGTCCACCTACACGTGTCGCGTCTGATCATGGCTTTTCCGCCAAGAGCACGCCTCTTGCCCCCGCAAGTGCGGATTGCGTACACTTGTGCGATGGTTGAACACTCTACGCGGGGGGCTGCAATTGGTGTCAACGGACCCAGAGCCGGTTGCCGACCGGGACCACAGACTTCGTCCAGTCGCTGGAGCGAGGGCTCTCGGTGCTCCGGTGTTTTTCCGCCGAGCACCCGCAGCTGACGCTCTCCGAAGTCGGTCGTCTCACGGGCCTCACCCACCACAACGTCCGCGTCGGTTGCTCCTGACCTTCGAGCGGCTCGGTTACATGCGCAACGACGGCCGGCTCTTCGAGCTCACGCCGCTCGTGCTCGACCTGGGCTACACGTACATCTCCTCGTGCAAGCTGCCTGATCTGGTGCAGCCGGACATGGAGGAGCTGTCCGAACGCTGCAACGAGTCAGTGTCGGCATCTGTGCTCGACGGCGACGAGATCGTGTACATCGCCCGCGTGCCCACGAAGCGCATCATGACGGATCGCGCTGTCACTCGGGTCGCGGCTTCCGGCCGCCATTACGTCGATGGGGAGGGTGCTGCCGCGGATCTTCCCGACGACGAGCTGGTCTCCGGCTGT
>CAVXAI010000011.1:0-25982 GCA_963759645.1 uncultured Acidimicrobiales bacterium
GGCGCACCGTGCGGCCTCAAGCGGCGACGACGGCCGATCGCACTGGACCCGCGAGCATCGTCAACGCGCTCTGCGGATCGGGCCCGAGCGTGTGCCATGCGAGCGGTAGGTCGAGTCCCGCGTCAGCGAACGCCGCGAGCTGCCCGACGACGTCGTCCACGGTGCCCACGGACACGAACGTGTCAATCAGTCCCTCGGAACCCTCCTGGCGCCTGCCTCGGCGCCGTCACGCTCGACCGCGGCACGCACGGCGGCTACCTCGTCAGGATCCGCGCCCGACGTGTCGACGACGACACCCTCGACTCGCCACAGGTAGTACACGAGCACTTCGCGAACGGCGCGGCGCGCCTCCATGCGGTCGCGGCCGACGCTGCACAGCACGTTCGAAGCCACGAGGAGCTCGTCCATCGACCGGTTCGCGGGCGACACGCCCTCGGCGAGCCGGTGGCGCGCGACCACCGGACGTACCCGGGGCTGACAAGCGCGCCGAGCTGCACACCGTCGGCCACTTCGCCCGCCGCTTGCATCATCCGCGCGTTGACGGCACCCACGTCGATGCGTATGGGACCGACCGGCGTGAAGTCGAGCCGGTTCGACGGGTCTGCGGCGAACGTCGCGGGCGTGAAGCCGAGCGCCTCACCTGCAAGCCACTGCCGGAGTGCACGCACGGTCTCGACGACGTTCGTGTACGGCTGCCAGCCCGCGGGCCGTAGCCGAGTGCGCGCATGGTCCACACGGCGGCCCCCACGCCGAGTGCGAGCCGCTCGGGGCCGGCGATCTCCGCCAGGGTGGCGGCTTCCATCGCTAGTACCGCCGGGTGGCGTGTCACCGGGTTCGCGATGCCGATGCGCACCCGGATACGGCCCGTCGTCGCGAGCGTTGCCGCCGCCGCGCTCGAACACCGCCCGGTGCTGCCGGCTCTCGGGGAGCGACACCTCGTCGAAGCCGAGTTCATCAGCCCGCTGCGCGATGCCCAAGGTCTCGCGGAGTGGGCCCTCGTTCGAGAGTGACAGGCCCAGCCCCACGAACCGACTGGGCCCGACGAACTGCGCGGCCATGTCAGGCGAGCGCCTGGGCGTGCCGGAGGATGTCGGCGCTGGCCCGGATGTGCTCGGCGCAATGCGCGATGTCGTTCATGGGCAGCATGAACAAGTCGAAGCTCGGAGCCAGACTCGCGATCGTCGCCGCGGAGGCACCGGGATCGCCTGCGACCGCGTACTCATCGACGAGTGCTTCGGGGAGCAACGCCGCCGCGGCGTCGAGGCGGCCCGCGAGCATCTCGGCGCGGATGGACGCGACACGCGCCTCGTCGAGTCCGGCGCGGTCGCGGATCTCGGGAGGCGCGTCGAGCGCCATGTACGAGAAGTGCCCGAGCACCTTGGAGCGCTCGTTCGGGGCGTAGGCGAGATAGGCGGACCAGGCGAGCTTGGCGCCTCGTGACCGCAGCTGCGTCGAGGCCGAAGGGAGCGTGGCCGGTGGCTCCGCCGAGAGAATGATCCAGTCCGCCTCGCTGGTGGCCAACGCCTTCACCCTCCGACCCCGACCGGCGATGGCGATCGGGATCGGTCCGGGCGCCCAAGGCAGCCGAGCCTCGCCGACCGCTTCTCCGCCGAGCAGGCGCTTGTTGATGTCGACGGCGTCCCGGAGCGCCGTATAGGGACGCTCAGGCGTGAGGCCGAGCGGGGCGAGCACCCGGCTTCCACCGACACCGAGCCCGTGCCACACGCGACCGGGTGCGAGCTCGGCCAGCGTCGCGATCGCGGCGGCGGTGGCAACGGGATGACGCGAGAACGGGTTGGTGATCGCCGGGGCCACCGTCATCCGCTCGGTGGAGAGCACGACGGCGGTCAGCGCGACGTAGAGGTCACGGTCGGTGCCCTCGTCGGCGAGGAAGCAGGCTTCCGCGCCTTCGCTCTCGGCCAGCTGGGCGAGCTCGACGAGGCGCGCGACCGGCTGCACGGGCTCGAACCACACGCCCCACGGGAATGGCATCGCCGCTCTCTACCATGTCGACGATGGCACTCCCGCCGGAGGATTCCAACGCCTTTGCCGCGCTCGGTCCCCTCGTGTCGACCGACTGGCTCGAGGCGCACCTCGACGATCCGTCCGTACGGGTCGTCGACTGCCGGTGGTATCTGCGTCCGTTCGACGACCGCTGCGGCGACGACGAGTACCGAGCTGGTCACATCCCGGGCGCGATGCACTTGCGCTGGGACACCCAGCTCGCCGATCCTGACCGCCCGGGGAACATGCTGGCGTCGCCCGAGCGCTTTGCCGCGGCGATGGGCACCGCCGGCATCGGCGACGATACGTTCGTGGTGACCTACGACGACCACCACGTGCCTGTCGCCTCGAGGGTCTGGTGGGCACTCCGCGCGTTCGGTCACGATGCCGTCGCCGTGCTCGACGGCGGCATCACCCGATGGCGCACCGAGGGCCGCGCCCTCTCGACCGCGACGACGAGCCCTCCGCGCGCCACCTTCACTCCTCGCTTCCGGCCCGATCGGTACGTGACGAAGGAGCAGATGCTCGACGTCGTCGCGTCCGGCGACACCGTCCTTGTCGACGCGCGCATGGACAAGGCGTTCGACGCTGCGACCGGCCACATACCCGGCGCTGTTCGGCTCACCGGTCTCGGCTTTCTCGCGGACGGCGAGCGGTGGATGTCCCCGAAAGACGCCCGAGCGCGGATCGAAGCCCTGGGCATCGATCCCGCTAGCGAGGTGGTCACCTATTGCGGTGGCGGGGTCGCGGCGACAGGGGCCGCCCTCGGCTTCGTGCTCGCCGGACTCGAGCAACCTGCCGTGTACGACGGCTCGTGGAGTGAGTGGGACGCGGACCCGAACACGCCGAAGGTGCGGCACTGATGCGCAGCGTCGTGGTCACGGGAGGAGCCGGCGCAATCGGCGCAGCTGTGCTCTCGCGGTTCCGTGCCCAGGGCGACGCCGCGCTCGGCATCGACCAACGCGCCCACGAGGGCGTCGTTTCGTGCGACGTGACTGACGAAGCTGCGGTGGCCGCTGCGTTCGCGGAGGTGCGCGAGCGGCAAGGGCCAGTCGAGGTGCTGGTCCACAGCGCCGGCATCACGGGCCGCGGCTCGGTCACCGACGAGGATCCCGCGACGTGGCGGCGCATCCTCGAGGTGAACCTCACCTCGGCCTACCTCTGCTGTCGCGAGGTGATCCCCGACATGCAGTTAGTCGGCCGGGGACGCATCGTGCTGATCGCGTCGGTCAACGGCCGCTTCGGCGGGAGCGCGGCTCTCGGGCCCCGCGTATGCCGCGTCGAAAGGTGGGTTGCTGACACTGGCGCGGTTCCTGGCCCGGGAGCACGCCGCGGACGGCGTCACTACGAACGCGGTGGCGCCCGGGCCTCACGCAACGCCGATGTGGGATGCGCTCGACGTCGACCGCCGGCGCGGCATCCTCGGGATGATCCCGGGTGGCCACGGACCGGGGGCACCCGAGGACCTGGCCGCCACCATCGTGCACCTTTGCTCCGAGGAAGCCCGGTACATCAACGGCGCCACGATCGACGTCAACGGCGGCCAATGGATGGGCTAAGAAGCCGATCGAAGCGCAGCGGAGAGCGGCGACGAGGAAGGACGTGGGCGGCGCAGTGCGCCGCCGGGTGCGCGAAGCACCGATTGTCGAGCGAAGCGAGCAGGAGCCGATCGAAGCGCAGCGGAGAGCGGCGACGAGGAAGGACGGGGCGGCGCAGTGCGACCAGGTGCGCGAAGACGGATTGTCGAGCGAAGCGAGCAGGAGCCGATCGAAGCGCAGCGGAGAGCGGCGACGAGGGACCCGCAACGAGGATTGTTGCGCGATAGCATGAGCGCATGACGATCGTTCGTGCACGGCGGCCTCGAGAACCGTCGATCGGCGAGAGAGTTGCGCTCGCATCCGCCCGCCTCGGAGGGCAGAACGAGCTGGCCCGGGTGCTTCAGGTGTCGAAGTCAGCACCGAGCCGATGGCGCACCGGGGCCGACCATCCGTCCCCCGAGGCGATGCGCAACCTGCTCGCCGTCGACTATGTGCTCGCCCGGTTGGCCGAGGTCATGACACCCGAGCAGTGCCGGGTGTGGCTCACCAGCCCTAATCCCCATCTCGCGGCCGCGCGGCCGATCGATGTGATCGTCACCCGCGGGCCGCTGGCCGTCGACGACGCCATCGCCGCTTTCGAGGACCTCGCGCCGGTGTGATCGTCTGGCGTGTCGCCCCGATCGACCCGCGGGCCCGTCGGGGGAGACCGTTTCATCCGTTGTACATCCCGCCGTCGTCGGGCCGTCACCGCATCGACAATGCGGACCTCTACACGGTGCTGTACGCGTCGGCGCAGCCCGCGGGAGCGGTCGCCGAGGCGTTCGCGTCGTTCACGCCGTGGGGCGACTACCTCCTCGCTCACCCAAGGGGAGCGGTGCGTCGTCTCGTCGCGTTCGATGTGCCTGACACTCCCCCGCTGCTCGACCTCGACGACGCGCGGGCGTTGGTCCGGCGCCGCCTGCGTCCCAGCCAAGTGGTGACACGCGATCGCGAGATCACGCAGGCGTGGGCGCGCAGGGTATGGGAGGAGGCGCAGTTCGCAGGAGTGCAGTGGTGGAGCTATCACGATCCTCGATGGGCGACGCTCGGCTTGTGGGCGACCGACGGCATCAAGGTCGACACGGTCGAAGACCTCGCCGCGACCCACCCCGCGGTGGTCGAGGCCGCCGAGGTGCTACTTCGCACCTGGACCTACCGCCGCTGGTTCTCTTGGCGAAATCGGGTCGCCGAGACCCAAACCGCCAAGAAAATCAGCTCGGTGGGGGTTCGGCGCCGCGTTGTGAGGTGATGCGCCCGTAGTGCTCGATCTGGCGGTGACGAGCGAAGTCGAACACCGTCTGCTTGTAGCTGTCGCACAGAGCGAGGTCGCACCTGGCGACGGCAACCTCATCGCCGAGGGTCGTGCATCTCGCGGCGATCTCACCGGTGGGAGCGATGATCGCGGAGCCGCCGATCATGGCAACTCCCTCCTCGTCGCCGGCCTTGGCGACACCAACGACCCAGGTGCCGTTCTGGTACGCGCCCGCCTGCATCACCAGATGGTTGTGGAAGTCGCCGAGTCGGTCGTGCTCCGGGGCAGGCGGGTTGTGAACGGGCGTGTTGTACCCGATGAGGATCAGCTCGGCGCCCTGCAGCCCGAGCACCCGGTAGGCCTCGGGCCAGCGTCGGTCGTTGCAGATGGCCATGCCGACGACGCCTCCGAACGCCCGCCACACCTGGAAGCCGTCGGGGCCGACTTCGAAGTAGCGCTTCTCGAGATGCTGGAACTGCCGCCAAGGCTCGTGCTCGTCGTGACCGGGAAGGTGCACCTTGCGGTAGCGGCCGATCTCGCGACCGTCTCCTCCCACCAAGACCTGAGTGTTGTAGCGACGGCCCTCGGGCGTCAGCTCGGCGAAGCCGAGGCAAAAGCCGACACCGAGCCGAGCCGCCTCGTCGAAGAGTGGCTTGGTGTCGACGGACGGCATCTCGGTCTCGAACCACTCGTCGAGCTCGCGCTCGTCCTCGAAGTACCACCGGGGAAAGAAGGTCGTCAGCGCGAGCTCCGGATAGACGACGAGCTCGGCGCCGAGTGCACGCGCGTCGTGGAGCAGCGAGAGCATCCTCTCCACCACTTCGGCCCGGGTGTCGTCGCGCTGCACCGGTCCCATCTGGGCGGCAGCGACGGTGATGACACGGCTCATGACGCCCCCAGTCTGTCTGCTTCGGCGAGCGTCAGCAGCACCTGCAGCAGCACGTTGGCACCGGCCTCGATGTCCGCCGGCTCCGTGTGCTCGGCCGGGTTGTGGCTGATGCCGCCTCGGCTCTGCGTGAACACCATCGCCGCGGGGCACACGCGCGCGAGCATCTGCGCGTCGTGGCCGGCACCGGAGGGCATCCGCCGGACGGAGTGCCCGAGGCGCGTGGCCGTGGCCTCCACGAGCTCCACGGTCGCCTCGTCGAACACGACCGGCGCGAAGCGGGCGAGGGAGCGGCTGGTGATCGTCACGCCCTCCGACGCCTCGAGCCCGTCGCAGAACGACGCGAGTGCCGCCTCGGCGCGCATCAGCAGCGCATCGTCGGTGTTGCGGAGGTCGACCGTGAGGATGGCGCGGCCGGGCACGACGTTCACGAGGTCGGGATGGAGGTCGAGCCGTCCGACCGTCGCGACTTGGTGGCCGCCCATCTCTGCGGCCACCCGGCGCACGTACGCGACGACCTCCGCGGCAGCGAACCCCGCGTCGTGGCGCATCGACATCGGTGTGGTGCCCGCATGGTTGGACTGGCCGACGATCGTCAGCTCCTGCCAGGAGATGCCCTGGACGCTCTCGACCGCGCCGATCGTGACATCCTCGACCTCGAGGACGGGACCCTGTTCGATGTGCAGCTCGACGAACGCCGCGGGGGGTGAACCCGGACAGGGCAGCGGCCCGGCGTAGCCGATGCGCATGAGCTCGTCGCCGACGCTCGGCCCGTCGATCGCCGCGACGCTGAGCGCCTCTTCGAGCGGGAGACCGCCGACGTAGGTCAGCGATCCCATCATGTCCGGCTGGAAGCGCGAGCCTTCCTCGTTCGTGAAGAACGCGACGGCGAGCGGCCGACGCGTCACGATGCCGGCCCGTTCGAGCACCTCGACCACCTCCAGGCCCGCGAGGACGCCGAGGTTGCCGTCGTAGCGCCCTCCCGTGCGCACGGTGTCGATGTGCGAGCCGGTCATGACCGCCGGCAGATCCTCCCGGCCGGCGCGTGTCGCGATCACGTTGCCGATCTCGTCGATGCCGACTTCGAGGCCGAGGTCGCGCATCCAGGTCACGACGAGATCGCGACCTTCCTTGTCCGCGTCGGTGAGCGCCAACCGATTGCTCCCGCCGCCCTCGATCGGCCCGATCTCGGCCAACGCTTCGATCCGGCGCAGCAGGCGAGCGCCGTCGACCCGGAGGTCGGGATGGCTCGACTGCATCAGTGCGCGGGGAGTGAGAAGGCCCGCACCTCGACGAGGGCGGCACCCACCGCGGCCACCGCGGCCTCGAACAGTGCCTTGCCGCGCTCTGCCGTCGCGGCCGTCGGATCCCCGATGTGACCACTTGGCCCGAAGTCGTGCGAGAGCCAGCCGAAGCTCACCTGGCCGCCGAACTTGACGTACCTGTTGTCGGCGAGCGCCTCGGGCACGTTACGGAACACGGCGTCCATGTCTACGAGCTCCGGCCGCAGGTGCAGGATCAGCGAGGTCTCGTCGATGCCGCCGTGCACCCCCATCCCCCGTTCGTCGGCGGGATCGGTGTCGGCCTTGCCGCCTTGGTCGGGCGGCACGAACGGGTGGGCGAGGAACGTCATGAGGCCATACCGCAGCCGCAGCTCGCGGCACGCGACGTTGAGCAGCGACGAGTTGCCGCCGTGTCCGTTGAGGAACACGACTCGCCGGGCGGGCAGCGTCGCCAGCGACCGCCCGATGTCGTCGAGCACCGCGAGCAGCGTGCTGGCCGACAGCCACACCGTGCCCGCGGACCACGCGTGCTCATTCGACTTGGTGTAGGCGAGCGGTGGGAGGATCCACAGATCGAGGTCGTCACCCCGCTCGTGCACGACGGCGTTGGCCACCTCGTCGGCGATGACGAGGTCAGTCGAGAACGGCAGATGGGGTCCGTGTTGCTCGATGGCTCCGAGAGGTTGGATGAGCACCGAGTCCGGCCCGATCCGCGCGGCCACCTCGGGAGCGCGGAGGTCGGCGAAGTGACGGTCGTGGCGCGGCATCACCGCCATCGTACGGGCGTCGGCCGGTGTGACGGGGGTGGGAGACTCAAGCGGTGCATTACGGCGCGATCGTCATCGGCGGCGGCCACAACGGCCTGATCTGCGCCGCATATCTGGCCAAGGCCGGCATCCCCACGGTCGTCCTCGAAGCTCGCGACTCAGTGGGCGGATGCGCGTCGACCGTGGACGCGCTGGACGCCCGCGTGAACATCTGCAACTGCGATCACGTCGTGTTCCGCACGACGCCGGTGATCGACGAGCTCGGCCTCGCCGACCACGGCCTGCGCTACCTCGATCCCGACCCCTCGCAGGTGCAGACGTCGTGGAGTGGCGAGGCCGCGTGGCCGATCTTCCACGACGTCGACCGTACGCTCGACGCGCTCCAGCTCATCCATCCCGACGAAGTCGAGGGTTACCGGCACTACCTCGACGCCGCGATCCCGGTCGCCGAGCTCGTGCTCGAGATGGCGAACGAGCCGCCCGCACCGGGCGGCGTCCTCTCGAAGCTCGCGCACCGACGCGGTCGCGGCGCGGCGACGTTGCTGCGATGGAGCCGGTCGACGGCTGCGGACGTCCTGCGGTCGTTCTTCACCCGGGAGGTGGTCATGGGCCCCGCCGTGACCACTGGCCCGGGCGTGTGGGGCCAATCCCCATTCGGCCCGCGCACGGGGCTCGGCGCGCTCACCTACGCGATGAAGCACGTCGGCCACGTCGGACGGCCGGTCGGAGGCAGCGGCGCGGTGCCCGCCAGCGTGCGGTCGGCGTTCGAGGCTGCGGGCGGCGAGGTGAGGGCCGGAGCACGGGTCGTTGCGATCCTGAGCGAGGAGACGCGCGTGCGCGGGGTCGAGCTCGAAGACGGCACCGTGCTCGAGGCGCCGCTCGTCGTGTCGGCGTGCGATCCGCGAGAGACGTTCGTGCGATGGCTGCGCGATCCCCCAGCGGCCGCCGGTCCTCTGGTGGAGCGGTGGCGGGCCAAGCCGGTCGAGGAGGGGTACGAGTCGAAGATCGACGCGGTGATCACTGAGCTGCCCGCGCTTCCGATCCGTGAACGAGCGCCACTTCGAGCAGCTGGGCATTCTGGAGCCGACCGTCGGCACGACGATCGTGTCGCCCACACTCGACGACATCGCCGCCGCGCACCGTCTGATCGATCAGGGCTGGGTGGCCGAGAAGCCGATGTTCTTCGTGAACATCCCGTCCGTGCTCGACCCGTCCATGCGCGTCGATGGCGGCAAGCACGTCCTCAGCGTCGAGACCCTCTACACGCCGTACTCACTCGTCGGCGGCTGGGAGGGCTCGGACGAGCCGCAGCGCTGGCTGCGTGCGCTCGCGTCCCTCCTCGGCAACGACCTCCTCGAGAGCGTCGAGCGGTGGCGCGTGATGACCCCGTGCAGCTACGAGCGCGAGTTCAACCTGCCCCGCGGGCACGCCACCTCGTTCGGCGGCTCGGCGCTGTCGGCGATGCTCGGCCGTGAACCCGAGCTCACGCGCTACGAGACACCGATCAAGGGCCTCTACCTCACCGGCGCGGCCACGTATCCCGGCGCCGGGGTGTGGGGCGCGGCCGGCCGCAACACCGCCACCGTCATCCTTCGGGGGAACTAGCGGGATTTCTTGGCGGTTTCGGGTCTCGGCGACCCGATCGCGCCACGAGAATCAGTCCGGGTCAGGCGATGGGCTCTTGGGTGCTCCAGGGGAATTCGATCCAGCGGTCGGTCTCGCGCCAGACGTACTCGCACTTCACGACCGAGCGCGGCTTCTCGTAGAGCACCGCGCACCGGACCTCGGAAACCTTCCCCACGCAGAACTCCTTCACGAGGGCGAGGGTGTGGCCCGTGTCGGCAACGTCGTCGGCGACGAGCACGCGGGCCTCGGTGAGGTCGACGAGCTCGGGCGTCGGCGGAAGGATCATCGGCACCTCGAGGCGCTCGTCGACGCCCGTGTAGTACTCGACGTTCATCGTGTACAGGTTCTTCACCGTCAGCGCGTAGCCCAAGGTCGCCGCGACCAGCAGTCCACCCCGTGCGATGGCGAGGATGATGTCGGGCTCGAAAGCATCCTTGTGCACCATCCGCGCGAGATCACGCGAGGCTTCACCGAACTCCGGCCACGTCAGGATCTCGCGCTCCGCGCTCATTCAGCGAACCTAGCCGCGAGCGCGATGTCCTGAGGGCGCACCGGAACCCGCGTCAGAGGCGCGCCGGTGGCGTCACGAATCGCGGCGACAACGGCGGGGGTCGCGGCGATGCACGGCGGCTCGCCTACGCCTTTCGCGCCGAGCGGTGCCTGCGGATCGGGCTCCTCGATCAGCTGGACGAGCACGTCGGGGGCGTCGAGCGCGGTCGGGAGCAGGTAGTCGGTGAACGACGCGTTGCGGATGTGGCCGCCTTCCACGACGATCTCCTCCATGACCGCGAGGCCCAGGCCCTGCGCGATGCCGCCCTCGATCTGGCCCACGACGGAGAGCGGGTTGAGCGCCCGGCCGACGTCCTGTGCGGTCGCGACCTGGACGACCCGCACGAGCCCGAGGTCGACGTCGACATCCACTACGGCGCGTTGGGCAACGAACGCAAACGCCACGTGGCACGCGCCTTGCCCTTTCTCGTCCAGCTCCTCGGTGGGTCGATGCCGGAACGTGACGGTCTCCTCGAACCGCTTGCCGGCGGTGGCGTCCGCCACCGACACCCGCTCGCCACTGATGGTGTCGACGATGTCGGTCCCTTCGACCACGAGCTGGATCGAGTCGACCCGAAGGCCCCGGGCGACGTCCTCGAAGACTCGTTCGCGCACCGCCCGGCACGCCATGTCGGCCGCACCGCCCGACATCCACGTCTGCCGCGAGGCCGAGGTCGATCCAGCCGATCCGATCGACGTGTCCGCCGGCTCGAGCATCACCTCGTCGACGCCGAGCACATCGCGGGCGATCTGCGCGACGAGCGTGACGAACCCCTGACCGACCTCCGCAGTCGCGAGCTTGAGCGTGGCGACGCCGTCCTCGAGCCGGCACCGCGCGGTGGAGGAGTCGTCGAAGCCCTCGGAGTACATCAGGTTCTTGATCGCCAGCGCGTAGCCGACGCCGCGCCGCACGTTCGCCGCGTCGGCGGTGCGCCCGGCGCCACCCGGGCGCGCCAGCCACCTGTCGCGGTCGGCGGGAGGGGGAGGGGCAGCGCCGCGGTCTCCTGCAGGCATCGGACCGTCGGTGCCACGCTCTCGAGCCGCTGCCCCGTGATGAGGAGATCGCCAGTTGCGATCGCGTTCCGCAGCCGGATCGAGACTGGGTCCAGGCCGAGGGCGGCGGCGAGCCGGTCCATCTGACTCTCGTGCGCGAAGCACGCTTGCTGAACGCCGAAGCCGCGCATCGCGCCGCACGGTGGGTTGTTCGTGCGCATCGCCCATCCATCGACGGTCGCGTTCGGCAACCGGTACGGCCCCTGCACATGCGTGATCGCGTTGATCAGAACCGCGCTGGACGTCGATGCGTACGCGCCGCCGTCGAGCATCACCCGACACTCGAGGTTCACGAGCGTGCCGTCGGAGCGAGCGTGGTGGCGCATCCAGATCCGCCCCGGATGCCGATGCACGTGGCCGAGGAAGGACTCGTCGCGCCCGTACATCATCTTCACGGGCCGACCGGTCCGCAGCGCGAGCAGGCACACGTGCACCTGAAGGCTCACGTCCTCGCGGGCGCCGAACGCTCCCCCGACGCCCGATAGCTGCAGGCGCACCTTCTCCTCGGGCAGGCCGAGGCACTCGGCGATCTGTCGCCGGTCCTCGTGCAGCCACTGCGTCGAGATGAACAGCTCGACGCCGCCCCCGTCGTGATCGGGGAGGGCCAGCGCCGACTCCAGGCCGAGGAACGCTTGGTCCTGCATGCCGATGTCGTAGGTGCCTTCGACGACGACGTCGCCGACTGCGCCGGCGTCGCCGCGCTCGATGCGTTGGTGGCGGAAGACGTTGCCGTCGGGATGGATGGGCGGCGCGTCGATCGCCATCTCTGGGTCGGTCAACGGCTCGAGCACCTCGTACTCGACGACGATCGCCTCGCACGCCCGCCGCGCGGTCTCGGGATGATCCGCGGCGACCGCGGCCACCGCTTGCCCTGCGTACAGGACCGTGCCTGAGGCAAACACGGGCTGGTCGGCGGTGATCAGCCCGTACGTCGCACCCGGAACGTCCTCCGCCGTGACGACGACCTCGACCCCGGGAATCCGCCACGCGGGGCTGACGTCGAGGCGCCGAATGCGTGCGTGCGGATGCGGTGATCGCAACGTCTTCCCCCACACCATCCCATCCGCCCACAAGTCGGACGAGAAGGCGAAGCGTCCCTGCACCTTCGGGACCGCGTCCGGGCGGGTGGGGCTCGTGCCGAGCACTGCCCGTTCGGCGACCCGAACCCCGGTCGCCGAGATCACGGTGTCGGTCACAGCGCTGTCCTCGCCCGAGCGGCGGCTTCGACTGCAGCGAAGATCCGTCCGTAGCCGGTGCAGCGGCACAGATTTCCCGAGAGCGCCTCCCGCACGGTCAGCGGGTCGGGACTCGGGACCCGGTCGAGCAAGTCGTGCACCGCCACCACGAGACCGGGCGTGCAAAATCCGCACTGCACCGCACCCTCGGCGATGAACGCGTGCTGCACGTCGCTCAGCGCGTCATCGCCGGCAAGGCCCTCGACGGTCGTGATCTCGCGTCCGACAGCAGAGGCCGCGAGCACAAGGCACGAGCACAGCAGCTCCCCGTCGACGAGTACCGAGCACGAGCCGCACTCCCCCTGCTCGCACGCGCCCTTCGCGCCGGGAAGGCCCAACCGCTCCCGCAGCACGTACAGGAGGCTCTCGCCGCTCCAGGCGTCGACGACATCGTGGTCGGCGCCGTTGATCGTGAGTCTGTAGACATCGCTCATGCGGCTGTCACCCGACGCAAAGCGCGCGCCGCCATGACTTCGATTGCCCGCCGGCGGTACTCGGCGGTCGACCGATGATCGTCAATGGGCCGCATCTCGGCCGCGACGCGGCGACCGAACTCCGCTGCGGTCGCGTCCGAGTCCGCGTCCGGCTGAGCCGACAGCCACTCTTCGGCGTCACGCGCGCGGAAGACCGTCGGACCAACCGAGCCGGCCGCGACCGCGACCGCGTCGTCCTTCACCGCGACCGCGATGCTGGCGATCGCGATCACCATCGCGTTCCGTACGCCGACCTTGAGGAACTCCTGGGGCCCGCGTGCGATCGGGACAACGACCTCGACGACGAGCTCGCCCGGTGCGAGGGCGGTGCGCTTCGGGCCGACGAGGAACTCGTGGATCGAGAGCTGACGGCTGCCCGACGCGGCTCGCAGGAGAATCGTCGCGTCGAGCGCGGCGAGCACGGGCAGCAGGTCGCCCGCCGGCGACCCGGTGCCGAGGTTGCCGCCGAGCGTCGCGGCGTTGCGGATCTGCGGTGAGCCAACCGTCCGGGCGGCCTGCGCCAGCCCCGGGGCGTGCCGGGCCAACTCGAGCTCCATGAGCTGTGTGCAGGTCACGCCGCCCCCGAGCCGGATTGTGTCGCCCGCGACAGACCAGCGTCTCAGCTCGTCGACTCGACCGAGAGCGACGACATCATCGGGACGCCGGTGGCCGAAGTTCACCTCGACCATGAAATCGGTGCCGCCGGCAAGCACATGCGCCTCCGGGTTCTCGGCGAGCGCGTCGAGCGCTTCATCGAGCGTCGCAGGGCTCAAGACTGCCATCGGGTGATTCTTGTCGGTACGCCCAACCTCACGGTCAGTCGGCCTGGAACCGCTCGGCCACGCGACGGTGCCAGGTCAGCATCTCGTCGACCCGATCGCTCACGAGCGCACTGTCGCGCACGATCACACGCCCGGCGACCACGGTGTGGCGCGCCGCGCTCGGCCCGCACCGCAGCCAGGCCTCGATCGGATCGCTCAGAGCACCGGCGTGGACGATGTCGCCGTCGACCGGCCACACGACGAGATCACCGACCGCTCCGACCGAGAGCTCGCCGATCTCGCCGGTGCGGCCGAGGCATCCCGCACCACCGCGGGTCGCGATCTCGAGCGAGTCGCGTGCCCCGGTCGAGGCCGGTCCACCGCGCAGCCGGCCGAGCAGCATCGCGTTGCGTGCCTCCATCCAGAGCGACGCTGAGTCGGTGGACGACGAGCCGTCGCAGCCGAGCCCGACCGGCGATCCCGCGGCACGCAGATCGGCGACAGGGGCGATGCCCCCTCCACCGATCATCATGTTCGAGCTCGGGCAGTGCGCGACACCCACGCCGGCGCGCCCCAATCGTGCGACCTCGAGTGCGTCGGGATAGATGCAGTGCGCCACCCAGCTGCGATCGGTCATCCATCCGACGGCTTCGAAATGGTCGATCGTGCGCTGTCCGAGCTTCTCGGCGGCGAAGCGATCCTCATCTGGGTCCTCGGCGAGATGGGTGTGCAGCCGCACGTCGAGACGCTCCGCCAGGTCCGCAGTGCGGACCATCAGCTCGCTCGTCACGCTGAACGGCGAGCACGGCGCGAGCGCGATCCGCACCATCGCTCCGTGGGCGCGGTCGTGGTGCAGCTTCACCAACCGCTCGGAGTCAGCGAGGATCACATCGTCGTCCTGCACGACCGAGTCAGGCGGGAGACCACCATCCTTCTGCGACAGGCTCATCGAACCGCGCGTCGGGTGGAAGCGCACGCCGAGCTCGGTCGCGGCGCGGATCTCCGCGGTGATGAGATCGCCTGCGCCACGCGGGTGGACGTAGAGGTGATCGGTCGACGTCGTGCATCCGCCCAGCGCGAGCTCCGCGAGGCCAATCCAGGCCGAAACGTACGCGGCCTCCTCGTCGAGCCGGCTCCATCGGGGGTAAAGGGTCGTGAGCCAGTCGAAGAGGGATGCGACGGTCGCGGGGCGGTAAGCGCGCGTGAGGTTTTGGTAGATGTGGTGATGCGTGTTCACGAGGCCGGGAGTGACCAGGCACCCCTCGGCGCGCAGCACTGTGGTCGCCTCGGGAGGCACCTCACCGGACGCGCCGATCGCGCTGACCAGCCCGTCGGACACGGCCACCCATCCGCCGGGGATCTCGCGGCGCTCCTCGTCCATTGTGGCGACAAGGTCGGCGCCGCGCACGAGCAGGTCAACCACGCGTCACACCCGCATCGCCGCAACCGCCTCGACCTCGATCTCGACCTTCCAGGCGGGATCGAGCAAGGCCTTGACCACCAGCGTCGTGTTCGCCGGTCGTGTCTCGGCGAAGAGCTCACCGTGCACCGCGCCAATCTCTTCGAAGTCGCTCGCGTCGACGAGGAAGATGCGTGTGCGCACCACGTCGTGGAGCGTCGCCCCCGCCTCGCGCAGCGCGGTCTCGATGATCTCGAAGCACCGACGGGCCTGGACGCCGGGTCAGGGTCGACGCTTCCCATCTGGCCACTGGGGAGCAGTGCCGGCGACGAAGATGCGGTCGCCGACCCGAACGGCTCGGCTATATCCGACGATCAGCTCCCACGGCGATCCCGAGGAGACGATCTGCCGGCCGTCACTCAACGCCCTCTCCTCGCTGTTGAGCTCCTCACTGTTGGGCCTCCCAATCCGAGAACGCGTCGATCATGAGCCGGACATCATCGCCCAGCGGATACAGGATCGGGGACGTACATCCCGCAGCGACGTATTCGGCGACCTTCGCTCGGCATTCGTCGGCGGTGCCCGAGGCCGTGATCATCTGGACGATCTCGTCGGGCACGAGCCGCGATGCCCGGACGACCTCCTCATGCGTGGCCGGCCATGTGAGCACCTGCCCGATCTCGTCGAGCAGCGACTCAGGGACTCCGCTGGCTTTCATGATGTGCGGCTGCTGTCCCAGGTACTGCGTCACCAACAACCGCGCGGCATCGAGAGCACGGGCGCGGTCGGTGTCGAGTGAGCACACGACGAGCTGGGGCCGGTCGATGTCGTCGACGGCCCGCCCGGCCTTGGCGGCACCGCGAGCCAGATGCTCGAGCGCGGTCGCGTTGTACGAGGGCGACACGAGGTAGTTCAGGACCACACCATCGGCGATCTCCCCGGTGAGCTCCATCATCTGCATCCCGGTCGCGCCGATGTAGATCGGCACGTCCTTCGGGCGGCGTTCTTGGTACACGTAGTCGAGCTCGACACCGTCGAGGTGGACGAAGTCGCCCTCGAAGGTCACCGTCTCGTTCGCCAGGAGCCGCCGGACCGCTTCGACGATCTCTCGCATCGCGGTGAGGGGTCGCGCGCGGTCGACACCCACCTTGCGTGCGAGCGGATCCCACCACGCACCGATGCCGAGGATCACTCGCCCGGGCGCGAGGTCGTCGAGCGTCGAGAACGTAGAGGCCAGCAGAGCCGGGTTTCGGGTCCAGCACGAGACGACGCCCGAGCCGATCTTGATGCGATCGGTCACCGCGGCGAACGCCGCCATCGGCACCGTGGCCTCGCGGACGAGGCGGCTCTCGGCCTGCCAGACCGCTGCGAAGCCGCCGCGACTCCGCGTACCGCACGTGCTCCATCGCTTCGCGAAGCGGATGGGCGTCCTGGAGGTACAGCGCGACGGGCGTTGCCATCAGGTGGTGGTCATAGCAGCCGGTGCAGGCGCGCGGCCTGCTCGGCGGCCTTCGCCCGGACTTCGCTCGCGTCGACGCGCATCGCGTCGCCGTCGCGCAGCACCACCTCGCCGTCTATCTCCACGTCGATTGCCCGTACCCCGGTCGTGTACGCGAGGCGCCACGGGTCCATCTCGTCGTACGACCACCGCACGACATCACTTCGGGCCTCGGGCACAAGCCGCCACCCGTTGCCGAGCCACGACCACGCCGTCTCCGGGCGACGCTCTCACGTCGTCCTCTCGGTGCCGCACGAACGCGACGCGGAACTCGTCGAGCATGTCGGCCCCGATGCCGTCGGTGCCGAGAACGACGGGGTTCGGACGCTCCGCCGGTCGGGCGTAGCCGACCGCGTTGTGCATGTTCGACCGCGGGTTGTGCGCGATCGTGCCCGGAAGGTCGCCGTCGAGATGCACAGCGTGCACGAGCAACCACTCCTCGGCCGCCAACGCTGACAGCCGTGCCGACGCCTCGCGGTCGACCTCTCCCTCGGCGACGTGGATGTGCACGCCGACCCCGAGATCGGCGGCCAACCCCGCGGCTGCCGCGAGCGTCTCGTCCGAGCAGGTGAATGCGGCGTGCACGCCCACCATGCCTCGCCCGCCGGCACGCAGGAATCGCTCGTTCTCGAGCAAGCCGAGCCGGGCGCCCTCCGCCCCGTGGCGATCGGTCACGCCGTACGCGCAGATCACGCGCACGCCGACCTCGCGGCACGCGTCGGCGATGACGTCGAGCGACCCTTCGATCGCGTTGGGGGACTCGTGGTGGTCGATGATCGCCGTCGTGCCGCACTCCAGTGCCTCGAGCGCGCCGAGCATCGCGGACCACCGGAGCATCTCGAGATCGAGTGCGGTGTCGAGACGCCACCACACCTGCTCGAGGATCTCGAGGAAGCCCGACGGAGTTGACGGCGGCGCGGGCATGCCGCGAGCGAGTGCGGAGTACAAGTGGTGGTGGGCGCAGACGAGTCCCGGCGTCGTCCCGCTCACGGCCAGGACCGTACCGCTCCGTACCGTCCGTACCGTCAGGCAACCGTCGCTTCGACGATCGAGTATCGGGACGGGGTGGGAACGACCCGCTCGAACCGGAAGCCGACCGACTCGAGGAGCGCTGTGTACTCGGAAGGCGTCCGCTCCCGGCCTCCCGTCACCGCCAGCATGATGATGTCGAGGGTTTTGCTGGAGTGCGGTCCAGCCGCCTCCGAAACCAGAGCCTCGACGATGATGAGCCGCGCGTGCGCCGGCGCGGCCTTCCGGATCGCTGCGAGTATCCGCGCCGCCTTCTCGTCGGGCCAGTCGTGGATGACCTCCATCATCACGTACGCCTCCGCGACCGGAAGCGGGTCGGCGAAGAAGTCGCCGCTCACGAGGCTCAGACGCGCGGACGCGAGCTGCTTCACCTCGGCCACGACGTGGGGCAGGTCGAACAGGACCCCGGATGCTTCGGGCGCGCTGTCGAGGATCGCGCTCAGGAGGTGTCCGTGGCCGCCACCGACGTCGGCAATTGTCGAGAAGGGCGCGAAGTCGTATGCCTCGATCACCGCGTTCACCACGCTGGCCGACTTGTTCGCCATCGCTTGGTTGAAGATGGTCGCCTCGTCGGGATGATCCGCGAAGTACGCCATCAACTCGCCGAAGTTCAGTGCCGGTTCGCCGGTCGTCGCTGGCTTTGCCAGCTCGGTGAAGTCGTTCCAGACGACCGGCATGCCGATCATCAGAGCGAATCTCCTCATCGACTGCGGATGATCGCTCCGCAGCAGCTCGGACAGCTCCGTGTGCACGTAACCCCGCGGTCCCTCCGCGAAGACGCCGTGGCCGGCGAGGAGCCGCAAGATCCGCCCCAAGGCGTCGGCGTTCGCCCCGGTGCGGCCGGCGAGCTCCTCCACGGTCGCGTCGCCGTCGAGGGCGTCCGCGACGCCCAGGTCGGCCACGACGTGCACGCATCTCGCGACGGCGTGGGCGGTCACCAGGTCCCAGATGGCTTGAGGCGGCGGCACTCCATCCACAGTCGCAACTCCTTCTCGGCGCTCAGGAATCGTCGCGGCGCATCGGGAGCGTCGCGCGCCACACGCCGTCATGGTCGTGCAACGCCGCGGCGACCGCGCCCGCGGTCGGCACGAGGCCGATCTCACCGACGCCCTTGATGCCGTAGGGCGCGTTCGGCTGGGGCGACTCCACGAGGATCACGTCGACCTTCGGCATGTCCTTCGGCCGGATGATGCCGAGACTGCGCAACGTCATGTTCGTCGGCCGACCGGTTGCGTCGGCCGGGAAGTCCTCGGTGAGCGCGTACCCGAGGCCCATGTGCACCGAGCCTTCGATCTGCCCCTCACACAGGAGCGGGTTCACGGCGCGCCCGACGTCGTGCGCCGCGACGACGCGGTCGACCCCGCCGGTCTCGCGGTCGACGACGACCATCTGCGCCGCGTACCCGAACGTGGAGTGAATGACGGGATGCTCCAGGCCTTCGGCGAGGGAGTTCGTCCAGTCGACGCGGTACTCGCCTTCGTAGTCGACGCCAGGGCGACATCCGTCCGCCTTCGCGGCACGACAAGCATCCGCGACAGCACCCGCGCCCATCAGCGTGCCTCTGCTGCCGGTCGTCTGGCCGGCGCCGAGCTCGCGGGTCGTGTCGACGATGACCCGCACACGATCGGCGTCGACGCCCAGCTCCTCGATCGCCACCTGCAGCGCGACGGTGTGCACGCCCTGGCCCATCTCCGTCCAGCAGTGGCGCACCTCGACGCTGCCGTCCGCTTCGAAGCGGACGACCACGCGCGCCAGCTCCTTGAAGCCGTTGCCGAGCCCGGAGTTCTTGAGACCGAGTCCGAGGCCCACCGCGGCCCCGGACGCGACCGCCTCGTCGTACGCCGGCTTGATCGCGTCGAGGCACGCGCCGCGCGCCGAGGCACCCGTCGTCCATGACCTGCCCTGGCCCCCACACCGAGCCGGGCTCGACGACGTTGCGGGCGCGGATCTCCCAACCGGAGATGCCGACGGCCTCCGCGAGCCGATCGAGCACGCCTTCCATCGCGAACTGCGCCTGGTTGGCGCCGAAGCCGCGGAACGCGCCGCACACCGGGTTGTTCGTGCGGGCCGCGATCGACTCGACATCGATGGCGGGGAGCACGTACGGGCCGCTCGCGTGTCCGGCCGAGCGCTCCAAGACCTTCATGCCGACGGAGGCGTACGGGCCCGAGTCACCGACCATCCGGGCCCGGAGCGCCGTGAGCCGTCCGTCAGCGTCGCAGCCGGCCCAGTACTCCATGCGAATGGGATGGCGCTTCGGGTGGATCAGCAGCGACTCCTCGCGGGACAGCGTGCACTTGACCGGCCGATCGAGGAGCCACGCGGCGAGCGCGGTCTGGGCCTGGTTGGCCATGTCCTCCTTGCCGCCGAACGCTCCCCGTTCGCGACAAGCTCGACCGTCACCCTCCCGGCGTCGATGCCGAGCACCGACGCGATCTGGTCGCGGTCGTCCCACACGCCCTGGCCGCCCGACCACACATGCAGGCCGTCCGTGCCGTCCGGCAGCTTCACGGGAGCGACCACCGTCGACTCCGGCTCGAGGTATGCGTGCTCGATCCGCTGCGTCTGGAACACCTCGTGCATGACATGCGCGCTCGCCGCGAGTGCCGCATCGACATCGCCGCGGACGTAGGCGGAGCGCGACAGCACGTTGCCCTCGAGCCCCCACACCGCGTCGTCGCATCCGGGCGAGACGGCCGCCACCGCGTCGACAATCGGATCGAGCGGCCGGTATTCGACTTCGACGAGCTGCGCAGCCGCGCGTGCGATCTCGCGCTCCTCCGCGACGACCATCGCGAGGACGTCACCGAGATAGGACGTGCGTCCGCCCTCGGGGATGAAGACCGGCCAGTCCTTGTGGATCAGCCCGACGCGGAGCGCGCCGGGCACATCGGCGGCGGTGAGCACACGGACCACACCGGGCACCGAGGCGGCGGCGCGCACGTCGATGCGCACGACGTCGGCGCGCGCGTGTGCCGCGAGATGGAACGCGCCGTGCAGCATGCCCGGCAGGAACAAGTCGTCGACGTAGGGCTTGTCGCCGAGCGCCAGCTCGAGGCTCTCGTAGCGCAGGCCGCTCGTGCCGACACCGCCCGGCGCAACGATGTCGACGTCCGCGCCGGACGCGAGCGTCTCGATCGCGTCGATGATCTTCACGTACCCCGTGCATCGGCAAAGGTGCGCGCCGAGGTGCGCAGTGATGTCACGCCGCGTGCAGTCGGGCCCCTTCTTCTCGATCAGCGCTTTGGCTCGGAGCACGATTCCGGGCGTGCAGAACCCGCATTGCAACGCCCCCATCGACGCGAACACCCGCGCGTACCGGTCGCGCTCCGCGTTGGGCAGCCCTTCGAGCGTCGTCACCTCACGGCCGGCGGTTTTGGCGAGCGTCGTCTGACAGCTCACCTGGGCCTTGCCGTCGAGCAGCACGGTGCAGCACCCGCACTGTCCCGAAGGCGAGCAGCCGTCCTTCGGCGACAGCACGCCTAGCTCCTCCCGAAGTGCGGCGAGCAGGTGCGGGTGGTCGTCGCGGCACTCGACCGGCTGGCCGTTGAGCACGAACGAGACAGGCACCTTTTCCACAGTGGCCACCATTCAACACACTGTCAACGAGCCCGGGTCACATCAGGGCGGCGGGCGGCGGGCCCGCGCCTCCTCACGGCGGCCGAGCGCGTCGAGCACGAGAGCCAAGTTCGCGTCGCACCAGGCCACGGCGGTCCACGCCGTCGCGGCGCGGTACCGATCCTGCGCCTCGACGAAGTGGTCCACCGCGTCGGGCAGACGCCCTGAGGCGACCGCCAGCACCCCCAAATTCTGCTCGCACCAGGCCACCTCGACGTCCGCGTCCTCGGCCGCGAACGCCGCCCGGGCTTCGAGGAGGCGTTTACCGGCGTCCTCGAGCCGCCCGGCGTCCCAGAGCACCGTCGCCTCGTTGAATGCGACCACCGCGAGCTCGCGAGAGGGCTCAGTGAGGCAGAGGCGGGCCGCCTCGAAGTGCTCCAGCGACCGATCGGGATCGCCCACCCGGGCCATCAGCACGCCCAGGTCGTTGTCACACATGCCGGCATCCCGGAGGAGGTCAGCCTTGGAGTAGAGCTCGCGGGCGCTCACGAGCAGCCCGACGACGTCCTGCAGTCGACCCAACTGGTGCAGGGCCGACGCGAGCTGCTGCTCACAGGCCGCGAGCTCGGCAGGGTCGGACGACCCGTCGAGCAGCCGGCGCCGCGCTGCGGCGAGCCGCTTGCTCGCGTCCAGCGGACGACCCAGCCCGAGCAAGAGGCGGGCGGCGAGGCGGTCGCAGAGCACCTCGCCCTGCGAGTCGCCGGAAGCGCAGAACGCAACGCGTGCGCCCTCGACCGCCTCGAGCGCCTCAGCAGGACGTTTCTTGTCCTGGAGACCGACGGCCAGGCGGGCCAGGGCGCGGGCTCGCCGGGCCGGATCCTCGGTTTGCGCTTCCTCCCGCAGCCGATCGAGCTCGTCGAGGGCGTCGACATCGGAGCCGCCGACAGCGGGCTGCTCGTCTCTGCCCGCGCTCGATTGATCACCCATCGCAGCCCCTCGCACGCCGTGCGCTCCGCTCGGATAAGTCTCGCAGCCCTGACGTTCGCGATGCCGTCATGACAGATCCGTGACAATTGGGGTACGGTGCGCGCCTTCCGGCTCCACTCCACCCCCGGGGGTCCCGCATGAGCCGTCTTCCCAAGCTCGTCATCTTCGGCCGTCAAGGCGCGGGCAAGGGCACCATCGGGCATCGCGTCGCCGCGCACCTCGGGATCCATCACGTGTCGACGGGTGAGATCCTCCGACGCGAGATGGCCGAGGCGAGTCCCCTCGGTCTCGAAGTGCAGAGCTTCGTGAACGGCGGCGAGCTCGTCCCTGATGAGGTGATGCTGAAGGTCATCGACCGGCGGCTCGCACAACCGGACGTCCGACGCCGCGGCTATCTGCTCGATGGCTTCCCGCGGACCGTCGAGCAAGCCGACGCGTTCACCGACCTCCTCGGCGACGAGTCACTGAACGCAGCGATCCAGGTGAAGGTCGAAGCCGACGTCGTACTCGCGCGGATCCTCGGACGGCGCGTGTGCCCGGTCTGTGGCACGACGGTGTCAGCAGCTCGCGAGGTCGCGTCGGTGCCGTGCCCGCGCGGCGACGGCTGGGCGGTGCGGCGCAAGGACGACACCGAGGCCGCGATCCGTCGTCGCCTCGATCTCTACGACGAGGAAGCCGGCCCGCTCGTCGCGTGGTTCGAGGAGCGCGAGCTGCTGGTGACCGTCGATGGCGGAGCGAGCCCCGACGCGGTCTACGAGTCGGCGCTCGCTGCGCTGCGTCCCGCGTTGTGGGGCGACGGGCTGGCCGTCGGCTGACGAGGGCTGACTCCACGCCACCACGCCCTCACGTCACGACGACGCCCTCGATGCCCTGCTCGGGCTCGGGGATGCGAGGATCCATCGCCTCCAGCACATCGACCAGGATCTGCGAGACCGCGGCGTTGCGCACCCACTTGCGGTCGGCAGGGATGACGTACCAGGGAGCCCACGCGGTCGACGTCTCGGTGATCGTCTCCTCGTACGCCTTTCGATACGCGTCCCAGTGCGCGCGGTCGTCGAGGTCCGCCATGCGGAACTTCCACCGCTTCTCCGGGTTGTCGATGCGGGCCTGCAACCGCTCGCGCTGCTCGTCGAAGGAGATGTGAAGGAAGACCTTCACGACTGTCGTGCCTTCGTGCATGAGCATGCGCTCGAACTCGCGGATGTGACGGTAGCGCAGTCGCCACGCCGCCTCCGGAACGAGGTTGCGCACGCGCACGGCGAGCACGTCCTCATAGTGCGAGCGATTGAAGATGCCGATCTCACCGCGAGCAGGAGAATACGCATGCACGCGCCACAGGTAGTCGTGCCCGACTTCCTTGCCTTCGGGCGCCTTGAACGACGTGACGCGACACCCTTGCGGGTTGATGCCCGAGAACACCGCGCGGATGGTGCCGTCCTTCCCGGATGCGTCCATCCCCTGGAGCACCAGAAGCAGGCTGCGACGCTGCTCGGCCCAGAGGTGGTTTTGCAGCACTTGCATCCGGCCGAGCAGCTCGGTGTGGAGCGTCGCCGCCTCCGTCTTGCCGGTGAGTCCGAGGCGACTTCGAGCGTCGCGCTCTGCGAGACCCGCCGCGCGACCCGGCTTCACCTTGATCGTCTCGAGCTTCAGGTCTGCGACCACCTGGCGAGGTTACGACTCGCCACCTTCACTTCCGTCACGTCCTTCATAGGACTGCAATCGACTGACACCCGTCCCGCATTGACACCGTGGCAATGCGGTCATAGGTTCCCGAGCACCAGTTGTGCCGCGGGTCACAGCCCCGCGCGCGACCGGTGGGGGTTGCTCGGAGCGGCTCGACCCGGGTGGGACCGGGCGAGGCGCCTGTCAGACCAATCGCACGACGATGCGGCCCAGAGGGGGCTCGCCGACAGGGGGGAATGAGAGTTGCAACGATCAGGGAGAAGGACCCGCCGCACGGGGATGATCATGCTCAGCGGCGCTCTCGCACTGGGTCTGTTCGCCGCCGCGTGCGGCAGCGACGACAGCGAGGGCAGCGCGGGGACGACCGCGGGTGGTGGGGCCGGAACGACCGCAACAGGCGGCGCGGACACGAGCGGTGCAGCCCTCGAGCCCCAGGCCGGCGGCAAGCTCGTCATGGGCATCGAGGCCGACAGCGGCAGTCCGTGGACGCCGGCCAAGGTGCTGTGCGCCATCTCGTGCCATCAGACGATCCGGGCGGTCTTCGACCCGCTCACCCTGCCGACGCCAGACGGGACGGTCGAGGGCTACCTGGCCGAGTCGATCGAGCCGAACGCGGACTACACGGTGTGGACGATCAAGGCACGCGAGGGGGTCACGTTCCACGACGGCACCCCGTTCGACGGCGCGGCGATCGCAGACAACCTCATCCGCCACACGAAGTCGTTCCTCACGGCGGCGGCGCTCACCGACATCGCAGAGAACCCCGACGGCACCCCACAGATCGTCGTGACCGACCCCATGACCGTCGAGATCACGATGACTCGCCCGTGGGTGCCGTTCCCGGTCTACCTCGCCGGCCAGATCGGCTACATGGCCAGCCCGACCTGGCTCGCCGCCGCTGACGCGGATGTGAGCCTCGAGCCCAAGGCCGTCGGCACGGGCCCGTTCGTCTTCAAGGACTACAAGCCGGGCGAGTCGTTCACCGCGACGAAGAACCCCACCTACTGGAACCAGCCGTACCCGTTCCTCGACGAGTACGAGACGCGGGTGATCCCTGACGCGCTCACGCGTGCCAGTGCGCTGGAAGCAGGCGACGTCGACATCATCCAGACGACGAATGGCGAGACCATCGCGAAGTACCGCGAGGATCCCGAGAGCTTCCCGATGACCGAGTCGACCGCGTTCGCGGAGACCGGCTACACGCTCCTCCACGTGACGCAGGAGGGTTCCCCGCTCCAGGACGTCCGGGTGCGGTGCGCGATGGCCAACGCGTACGACTCGCAGGCTGTGATCGACCAGATCGGCGCCGGCGTGCAGCCGATCGCCAACGGGCCGTTCTCAGAAGGCCAGCTCGGCAGTCTCGAAGACACCGGGTACCCGCTCGCGCAGGACATGGCGAAGGCGCAGGAGCTCGTCGCGGACTACAAGACCGAGCACCCGGAAGCGCTCAACATCAACCTGTCGACCACACAGGATGCGACGAACCTGATCATCGCCCAGGCCCAGCAGCAGTACTTCACTGAGGCCGGCTTCGACGATGTGCAGATCAGCCAGATCGAGCAGGCGAAGTACATCCTCACCGCGCTGCAGGGCGACTTCCAAGCGTTCCAGTGGCGCAACCACGGTGGCATCGACCTCGACGCGCAGTACATCTGGTGGCACTCGTCGAACGCACTGCCCGTCGGTCAGCTCGCGCTGAACTTCGGCCGCATCAAGGACGACGTCATCGACGAGGCCCTCGACGCCAACCGCGGCGAGACCGATCCGGCGAAGAAGCAGGAGTACGCCGAGACGGTCAACAAGCGGTTCGGCGAGCAGTGCTACAACCTCTGGGGCTCTTACACCGTGTGGGGTCTGGCGCACACCCCGAAGGTGCACGGCATCGACGACATGGTGTTGCCGTCAGGCAATCCCGCTGCGCTGGGCGCTGGCATCGCCGGTTCGTTCAACGTGGCATCGGTCTGGGTCGAGCAGTAGATCAACTCGAGCAGTGCCCGAGGTCCCGGCCGGAAGGCCGGGACCTCGTTTCCATCGGCAATCGGACAAGCAAGGGGAGCAACGTGCATCGATCACCATCGAGATCCCGGAGAGCCGGTCTCGGTCTGACCGCGGCGCTGTTGGCGTTCGGGCTGATCGCGGCGGCCTGCGGTAGCGACGACAGCGAGAGCGGCAGCGGTACCACCGCAGGCGGAGGCGCGGGCACAACCGCGGCCGGCGGCGCGGGCACAACCGCGGCGTCGAACCTCACGCCTGTCCAGGGCGGCAAGCTCGTGGTGGGCATCGAGGCCGACACCGGTAGCCCCTGGGTGCCGTCGAAGTTCACGTGCGCCGCGTCGTGCTACGTGACCATCGGCAGCGTCTT
>CAVXAI010000012.1:0-11036 GCA_963759645.1 uncultured Acidimicrobiales bacterium
AGATCTACGGCTTCACGGACGTGGACGGCAGCCGTCCGGACGCATGGCGCTACCTCGTCGAGGTGCAAGACCCGGGCAAGCCGGCCGACACGAACGGATACCGGTAAGCTGTCACCCGATCTCGATCGAGGTGACCATGGACTGGATCTGCTGACTGACTTCGGGCGAGATGTCATCGGGCACGTTGTGGTTGATCAACGCGCGCCCGCCGTTGAGATCGATCACTCGGACGACCTCTCGTTCCCCGGGGGCGGCGTAGAACCGGGAGTCTCCGTCGCCCTCGAACCACGGGCTGATCGTTCCCTGTTCGCACATCGAGACATCGAGGTCGGCGGGAACGGAGAAGACCAGCTCCTGGCCTGCGTGTCCGTCGATCTCGATCGCGGTCGGCTCGGTGGCCTCCATTCCGCCCTGCGATACCAGCCCGGCGACGAGTGCGTCCGCCGACGGCCCGATGTCACCGCGACCATTCCAGTGGCAGGCGTCGAGGTTGACGTCATCGACCGCCCAGAACGCCAGGTAGCCGGCCGCCGGTCCGGCGGGCAACACCACGGCGAAGTCGCCGAACGTCGACCAGCCGCGGGCAGGGTCACCCGGATCGGTACCCCGAACTTGTCGATGACGTAGGCGCCCGCTTCCCGTGTCCCGTCGCCGCGGCCAGAGCAGCGGCTCGGCGGCCACGGCTTCGGCGGCGGTCGTCTCGGCAGCCGCCGCCGTGCTCGCAGGCGCCTCGGCCGCCGATGTCGGCGTCGCCTGGCCGTCCGAGTTGTCGCCGCAGCCCGTGAACGCCGTCATCGCGGCGCCGGTGATGATCAATGTCTTCCATGTCGCACGCATCTCGACACGAGACCATGGCGGTGCCACGTGGACATCCGTACTGAGTACGGAGCGCCGATCCCGGCAGTTGGCCAAACTTTGGACGTGGTGGATGACCGGTTGCCGTCAGGGGTTGTGACGTTCGTCCTCACCGACGTCGTGGGGTCGACGCGCTCTGGCCGGACGCGCCGGAGGCGATGGAAGAGGCGTTGACTGCCCACGACAAGCTCGTCACGGACGCGGTCGAGAGCCAGGGCGGGGTGGTGCTCAAGGCTCGTGGGGAAGGCGACTCGACGTTCTCGGTCTTTGCCCACGCGAGCGACGGTCTCCGCGCCGCCTACCTCGCGCAGGTCGCGCTCACGCGGCACGAATGGCCGGAGGCGGCGACCCTTCGCGTGCGGTTCGCGGTGCACACCGGCGAAGCCGCCGAGAAGGACGGCGACTACCTCGGCACGACCGTCAACCGGGCGGCGCGATTACGGAGCGTGTGTGAAAGCGGGGAAGTGCTCGTGAGCGCAGCCACCGCGCAGGTCGTTGCTGATCACCTTCCACTCGACACATCGCTGCGACCGCTTGGTGCGATCCGGTTACGCGACCTCGACCGAGCCGAGGATGCGTGCGTACTCGTCGGTCCGGGATTGCTCGAGCCGGGAACGGGAGCTCGTGGTGAGACGGCCGTAGGCATTCTTGCCGGGGCGGGCGTCAGCAAGCGCGAACGGGACGTCCTCGACGCACTCGGTGAGCGACTCACCAATCTGGAGATCGCCGAGCGGCTCTCCGTTTCGGAGCGCACGGTCGAGAGCCATGTGTCTTCGCTCCTGCGCAAGCTGGGTGCCGCCAACAGAGTAGAGCTGGCGGCCCTTGCGAAGGAGGCTCGAGCGGCGGAAACGACGGAGCTGCCGCCGATGCTCATGATGAGCGCGCAACGATCAAAATGCGTGGGTCGCCAGGAGGAGCGTGAACGGCTGCTCGAGTGCTGGGACCGGGCTTCGTCGGGTCAGACTGTGTTCGCGCTCGTGACCGGCGAAGCGGGAATCGGCAAGACGAGGCTCGCCGCGGAGCTCGCGTCCGAGGTCTACCGGCGTGGCGGGCGGGTGGTCCTCGGTGCCTCGAGCGATGGCGCGCAGATGCCGTACCAGCCCTTCGTCGAGGCATTGGAAGCCGTCGTTGCCGCCACGCCCGAGAGCCAGCTGCGCTCCGACCTGCGTGGCCACCTTCCGACTCTCAGCCGCCTGTTCCCGGGCGCGGCACGGTTCGGTGTGCCCGGCAGCCGAGACACCGATCCGTTGTCCGAACGTGGCGAAGCTCAGAGCGCCCTCACCACGCTCGTGAACCACACTGCACGTCGTCACCCCTTGATGCTCGTGTTGGAGGACATGCACTGGGCGAGCGCCCCGACGCCGATGCCGCACTCGACTCGTGCGCGATGGAGGCACGGCGCCCCTCCTCGTCGTGGTCACGACCCGCGACACCGTGCCCGAGCTCGACAGCGCGTTGACCTCGTGGCTCGCCGCGGCGGCCCGACTTCCCGGTTGCGACTTCATCAACCTCACTGGGCTGGATCTGGACGCCACCGCCGACCTGCTCGCGGGCATCGGCGGCCGAGTCGATCCGGCCGTGGCGCTGCGTGACACCGGTGGCAACCCGCTCTTTCTCCGGGAGGTCGCGGCTGGGGGCACTGGTGTGAGCCCCACGCTGCGCGACTTCTTGGCGAACCGCTACGCCCGTCTCGACGCGGCGGATCTCGACGTGGTCGACACCGCGGCGGTGCTCGGCGAGTCGTTTCGCGCTGACCACCTCGCCGCCGCGACGCAGCGCTCGCGTGACGAAGTGATCGATGCACTGGAGCGGGCCGCGGACGCGGGTCTCGTCGAGGCGGTCGCTCGCCAACCCGGCCGCTACGCGTTGTGCACGCGCTGTTCAGGGATAACTGCTACCACGCGTTGTCAGCCGGGCGGCAGCTGCGGTTGCACGCTCGCGTGACCGAAGCGCTGCGCCCCTTCGCCTCCGATCCGACAGTCCTGCCCGAGCTCGCCCGCCACGCTTGCATCGCGGCACCGATCGGCGACGCGGCCAGCGCGGTCGACCTCGCTCGCCAGCGCGGGCGACGCCAGTCTCCGAGAGGGAGACATGCCGCAAGCGGCGCTGCAGTTCGGCCGTGCCCTCGACGTCATCGACCTCACCCCTGAGGCGGACGAGCACCTTCGGCTGGCGTTGATGGTCCGCCTTGGAGAGGCCTCGATGCCAGAGGGGATCGAGGCCAGCCACGCGATCCTCCGCGACGCGCTTCGACTCGCCCGCCGGCTCGGTGACGCAGCCGCGTTCGCGGACGCCGTGTGCTCGATGCCTTACGGCGAGGGTTCCGTGAGCCCGGGCCTCGACGACCCCACCTTCATCGGGCTGTGCGAAGAGGCGCTGGCCGGACTGGGGGACACCCACGGGCGGTGGCGGGCGCGCCTGCTGTCAGTTCTTGCCGTTCACCTGGCCCTCGGATCCCAACCCGAACGGGGTCAGGCTCTGGGTCGGGAGGCAGTCTCGGTAGCCCGCGAGGCGGGCGAACCGATCGGCCTCGCGCACGCGCTCTTGTCTCTCCAGTATGCGCTGGGGTCGTTCGACGTTGCGGAACGTCGCGAGACGATGGAGGAAGCCCTCTCCATCGCCCGTCAGCACGGAGCGGATGTGCTGGCCCTCCGAGCCGCCGGACGGCTCGCCGACATCGCGCGGACGTGCGGAGATCTCGACGCCTACCGGCGATGGCAAGAGCTCGCTCGGGGCGGGGGAAGGCCGCAGCGGTACATCGGGTTTCAGGCGGACGTGATCGACGCGCTCCTCGAGGGAGATCTTGCGGTGGCGAGCACCCACAATCGACTCGACCGGATTCCGGCGGTGCAGGTCGGCGGTGAGCACCTTTATTGGGGATCTGCGTTCATCATCATCGAGATGTGGAAGGGCCGCCCGCACGTGGAGGCCATCGAACCGTTCGCCTCCCGTGCGGGCTTCGACGGCAAGATCGGGATGGCGATGCTGGCGTTCTCTCATGTGCTCGCCGGGGGGCTCGTCGCGGCGTCGCAGCTCGTTGCCGACGCGCACGAGAAGCAGTTCGAGACTCAACGCTGGCACCAGAGCGCAGCGCTGGGACTGGCCTTCTGGGCCGAAGTCGCTTTCGGGGTGGACGATGCTTCGGCGGCCGCGGAACTCTCCGCTGTGCTCGCACCACTCGCGGGGCAGATCGCCGACGCCGGCGGCGCGATCTGGTGTTCGGTCGATCTGGCGCGGGCCCTGCTCGCCGCCACGGTGGGCGACCTCGACCAAGCGGAAGCGATCGTCACGGGCGCGATCACGGCGAGCCGCGCTCGGCGAAACCCCCTTCTTCTCGCGCGCGAGCTCCTCGTGCTTGCGATGATCCAGTCCCGACTCGGCCGCGAGGGGGTCGGCGACCTCGTCGCCGAGGCATTGGAGATCGGTGACCTACGGAGGGCGAACCTGATCCGCATGGATGCAGCGCGCTACGGGCTCGTGGCCGAACCGGCCCTGTAGGATCTACCTTCCACTTGCACGGCCCCATCGTCTAGTGGCCTAGGACACCACCCTCTCAAGGTGGCGGCACGGGTTCGAATCCCGTTGGGGCTGCCAAGGATCGGGGGGTCGCCCCGTCAGCTCGCGGCTTGGTCGCGCAGCACCCGGCGCAGGATCTTGCCCGAGGCGGACTTGGGGATCGCGTCGGTGAAGGTGACCTTGCGAATCTGCTTGTAGCTCGCGACCTTCTCCGCAACGAAGGCCTGGATGTCATGGGCCGTCGCCTCCTGTCCTTGCTTCAGCACGACGTAGGCCGCGGGTATCTCGCCCGCGTCGTCGTCGGGAAGGCCGATCACGGCGGCGTCCGCGATCTGCGGATGCGTCAGCAGCATGGCTTCGAGCTCCGCCGGCGGCACTTGGAAGCCCTTGTACTTGATGAGCTCCTTCAGGCGGTCGACGATGAAGAGGTGGCTGTCGGCGTCGATGTGGCCGATGTCGCCGGTGTGAAGCCAGCCCTCGTCGTCGATCGTGCTCTTTGTCGCGACGTCGTTGTTCAGGTAGCCCTTCATCACCTGCGGGCCGCGCACCCATACCTCGCCGTCTTGGTCCACCCCAAGGGCTGCTTGCGTCGCCGGATCGACGATGGTGACTTCGGTGTTCGGCGCCGTCACGCCGGCCGACCCGGGCTTCGCGCGGTCCGCGGGTGTGGCGTGGCTGACCGGTGACAGCTCGGTCATGCCGTAGCCCTGCAAGACCAGGCAGCCGAGGCGCTCTCCGCACTCGGCGGCGAGCTCGGCCGACAGCGGCGCCGCGCCAGAGAGGATGAATCGCAGCGAGGACAGGTCGTAGCTGTCGACGACCGGGTGCTTCGCGAGTGCGACCACCATCGGGGGCGCAACGAACGCGCACGTGAGCTGGTGCTCTTGGTGCAATGACAGGAACTGCTCGAGATCGAAACGTGGCATCGTCACGATCCGGGCGCCGGCGCGCAGGCCTGTGTTCATGAGCACCTGCATCCCGTAGATGTGGAAGAACGGCAGCACTGCGACGAACCCGTCGTCCTCCCGAACCGAGATCATGGCGAGGGCCTGCTCGGTGTTGGCGACGAGGTTGTGGTGGGTGAGCATCACGCCCTTCGACATTCCAGTCGTGCCGGAGGAGTAGGGCAGCACGACGACGTCGTCGACTTCGACGGGCACCTGGTCGGCGAGCGGCGTGGCATCGATCGAGGCGAGCGACTCGTACCCAGCCGCCTCGCCGATGACATAGGTGTCTTTGACGTTCGTTTCCGCGATCGCAGCCGCGGCCGTCTCGACGAACATGGGAACGGTGACGAGCCGCGTGGCGCCCGCATCGACGAGCTGATGGTGGACCTCACCCGAGGTGTACGTCGGGTTGACCGTGGTGATGACGCCGCCGGCCAGAGCGACGGCGTGGAACAGCACGCCGTACTCCGGGCAGTTCGGGGCCATCACAGCGACGACTTCGCCCTTGGCGAGTCCCCTCGCGAGCCAGCCTCCTGCCTGCCGGCGCACCGCGACCTCGAACTCGCCGTATGTCATCGTGCGGCCGGTGGCGGCGTCGATGAACGCTGTCTTCCCAGCCCTCTGAGCGGCGCGCTCGAGGATGTAGGGCGTCAACGCGGTCGCGGGGATCCTGACCGGGGGCAAGGGACTGGTGAAGATCATCGGGCGATTCTCTCCGAGGCTCGATGTCCGTGCATGCCGTCAGGCCCCGGCGCCGGTCGAGGCGAGGGCGGTAGGTTGCGGCCACGACTGCGCTGGACCAGCTCCGCTTGGCCGCGACTGTCGCTCGGGCCGGTCTCGTCATCCCCGAGCGACCCGATCGCCTCGCCCGCGCCGCGGTTGCGTTCGGGCGGTGGGGGCAGAGCGTGGCCGGACTCATGGCGGCGGCATCGGCTCGGTATCCCGACCGCACCGCGATCGTCGACGAGCACGGCTCGCACACCTACGCCGAGCTGTGGACCGAGACGAACGCCGTCGCGCATGGTCTGCTGGGCGAGGGTGTCACGTCGGGCGCGACCGTCGGCATCCTGCACCGCAACTCCTACCGCTTCATCTCGTCGGTGGTTGCCGCCGCGAAGGTCGGGGCGAGCACTGTCTTCCTCAACACCGAGCACGCGGGGCCGCAGGTCGCAGGAGTGGTGGAGTCCGAAGGCATCGAGGTGGTGCTGCACGATCGTGAGCTCGCCGCGCTCGTCGCCGACCTGCCGATCCAGCGGTTCGACAGCCTCGCACTCGCGGCATTCGCAGCAGCGTCGTCGACGAGCGACCCCAGGCCTCCACGACGAACAGGGCGCACGGTCATCCTCACGTCGGGAACGACGGGCCGGCCCAAGGGGGCGGTGCGCGCGTCCCTCGGCGGGGGCGTCAGCGGAGGAGCGAGTGGGGCAGGTCTTCTGGAGCGCATCCCATTCCGGGTGGGGCAGACCGTTGTGGTCGCACCACCGCTGTTTCACTCCTGGGGGCTCGCGGGAGCGTTCATGACGCTCGGGCTCTCGGGCACGGTGGTGCTCGGGTCGCGGTTCGATCCCGAAGCAACGCTCGCACTCGTTGCCCGCACACGGGCCGACGCGCTCATCGTCGTGCCCGTGATGCTCCACCGCATGTTGGCGCTCGACGACACCGTGTTCGCCGAGCACCCGACGCCATCACTTCGGATCATCGCCTCGAGCGGGTCTGCGCTCGGCGGCGCCGCTGACCCTGCGGACCCTCGACCGCTTCGGACCCGTCCTCTACAACGCGTACGGATCGACGGAAGTGTCGATCGCGACAGTTGCGACTCCCGCCGATCTGAAGGCGCAGCCCGACACGGTCGGCCGACCGGTGCTCGCGACGCGCGTGCAGGTGCTCGACAGCACGGGTCGGCCGGCGCCGACAGGCACCACCGGTCGTGTCTTCGTGGGCAGTGACCTCCGCTTCGACGGCTACACCGGCGGAGGGGGGAAGGAGGAGCGGCGGGGGATGCTGTCCACGGGCGATGTCGGCCACTTCGATCCATTCGGCCGACTCATGATCGATGGGCGCGAGGACGACATGATCGTCTCGGGCGGCGAAAATGTCTTCCCGGGCGAGGTCGAGGACGTGCTGCAGCGTCACGAAGAGGTCGCCGACGTGGCGGTGATCGGAGTGTCCGACGAAGAGTTCGGCCAGCGGTTGCGCGCGTACGTGGTGCGAGCCGAGGATGCCACCGTGTCCGAGCAGGAGCTGCGCGATCACGTGCGCGGGCAGCTCGCGCGGTTCAAGGTGCCGCGCGAGGTGGTGTTCGTCGACGAGCTGCCGCGCACCGCGACCGGCAAGCTCCTTCGTCGCGACCTGCGCGATTCGGAGGCCGACACCCAGTGACCGAGGCCGAGCTCGTCCATCTCGAGGTCGACAACTTGATCGGGACGATCACGCTCGACTCGCCGCACAACCGCAACGCGCTCTCGCAACAGCTGCTCGCTGAGCTCGACGCGCACCTCCGAGCAGCCGCGGATGACCCGACCGTCCGCGGCGTCGTGCTCACGGGCACCGGCAACACGTTCTGCGCGGGTGCCGACCTTTCGGGCGCCACCGCGCCGGGCGTTCGATCCGTGCCGTTCGTCGAGATCCTCGAGCAGCTCTGGTACTACCCGAAGACCGTGATCGCCCGGCTCAACGGACATGTCCGCGCCGGCGGCACGGGCCTCGTCGCGGCCGCCGACATCGTCATCGCACCGACGTCCGCGACGTTCGCGTTCAGCGAGGTGCGCATCGGTGTTGCGCCCGCGATCATCGCCGTCCTGTGTCAACGCCGCATGCCCGCGCGCGCAGCCAGCCGTTACATGCTCACAGGCGAGGTCTTCGACGCGCAGGCCGCGGTCGCCGCGGGTCTGGTCACGATCAGCGTGGAACCCGAGGAGCTCGACGAGGCGACCGAGAGGGTCGCCGACGCCGTCCGCCTAACCGAACCCAACGCGGTGGCCGCGACTCGGCGCCTGCTCGTCGAGCTGCCGGCGATGGAGGTCGGCGAGGGGCTCCGCCACGCGGAGACCATCTCGACTGCGCTGTTCAACTCGCCCGAGGCAGCCGAGGGCATTGCCGCCTTCCGCGAGAAGCGCCCTCCCAGATGGGCACCCGGATGAGTGCGATCGACCCGTTCGATCCGATCGGGACGGTCGGGCGGTTGTGGACCCGTGGCGCGCGTGACGCGAAGGGCTGGTTCGACCAGTGGGCTGAGACGACGTCACTGTGGGCATCGGCACCACCGACGCCGGAGCGGCTCCTCGGCGACATGATCGACGGCCTGCTCGCCCGCTTCGCCGGTCGGCGACTCACGGTGACGGTGCACGGCAATGAGGTGTCGGGCGTGCTCGACGCGCTACGGGTGTCCGGCCCGTCGACCGACCAGCGCGCCCACGCCGTGCTCAGCGACGTCGACTGGCGAGGCCATCACCTCGAGGAGGTGGTGGTGCGCGCACGACAGCTGCGCATCAGCCCGGGACTCACCGCCACGCTCGCCGCACAGCCCATTGAGATCGAAGGCCGCGGGCAGCTGGTCGACGCCCTCGCATGGCTCGCGACGAACGACACCGGGTGGACGGTCGATCTCGATGACGCCGGCAAGCTTCGGGCGGTGCACCGCGACCGTCCGTTCCGCGTGGGAGGCACAGGCGCCGTCGCGGACGGCAAGCTCGAGGTCGAGGTGAGTGCCGTCGGCTACGGCGACAAGGGTGTGCGCCTGCCCCGATGGATACGCATCGTCCGCGAGATCGAGCTGCCCCCTCTTTCCCCCGGGATGCGGCTCCTCGACGCACATCGGATCGGCGATCAGGTGTCGTTCAGAGTGCTCGTCGACGAGGTGAAGCTCGACATCGACCTGGATCGCGTGCGCAGCGCGATCATGCGGGGAGCAACAGTCCCCGTCGCGTAGACGCGAAGGGTGGGAGAGCAGAAGGTGGCACAGCGAACGGCTGGTCAGCCGGTCCCGACAGGCACGATCACGCTCCTGCTCGGCGACATCGAGGGTTCGACGCGCCTGTGGGAGACGCGGCCGGACGACATGACGGCCGCGATGGCCCGCTTCGCCGAAGTGCTGTCAGCCAATGTTCCTCGCCGCCAAGGCGTCCTCCCGATCGAGCAAGGGGAAGGCGACAGCTTCGTCGCCGCGTTCGCACTCGCCACCGACGCGCTCGCCTGCGCACTCGAGCTCCAGCTGGAGTGGAGCCGAGAGTCGTGGCCATTCAACGTACGCCTGGCGCTGCACACCGGCGAGGTGCAGACGCGCGACGGCGAACGCTACGAGGGCCCCACGATCATCCGGTGTGCGCGTCTTCGATCCATCGCCCATGGTGGCCAGACCGTGTTGTCGCAACCCACGTATGACCTCGTTGTCGATCGCATGCCGGCGGGCGCGTGGCTCGACGACATGGGTGTGCACCACCTCAAGGACATCGATCGCCCCGAGCGAGTGCACCAGCTTCGACATCCCGAGCTCGCGCTCAACCCAGCGCCCTTGTTGTGGGTCGCGACGCTCGCGAACCTCCCCGGGCAGCTCACTTCCTTCATAGGCCGCGAACGCGAGATCGACGCCGTGCGGGCCTTGATGCGGACGAACCGCATCGTGAGCCTGCTCGGTGTCGGCGGATGCGGCAAGACCCGGCTGTCCGTGGAGGTGGTCTCGCGGGCGGTGGACGACTTCCCCGGGGGCGTGTGGTTCGTGGAGCTCGCCCCGATCGACGACTCGACCTCGTCGCGCAGACCGTGTTGGCGGCGATCGGCGGCCACGACCAGCCCGGACGGTCACCGATCCAGACCATCCAGAGTGCGCTCGCCGGACGCACCGCCTTGCTCGTCCTGGACAACTGCGAGCACATCGTCGCGGCCGCGGCGACCATCGCGTCGGAGCTGTTGTCCGGATCGCCGACCCTGTCGATCCTGGCGACCTCGCGCGAGCAGCTCGGCGTCGCCGGCGAGGTCACGTTCAGCGTTCCGAGCCTGTCGATCGACACCGAAGCGTTGGAGCTGTTCGTGGATCGGGCGGCCAAGGCCCGTCCCGGCTTCGCTCGGACCGCCGAGAATGCCGCGGCCATCGGAGAGATCTGCCAACGCCTGGACGGCATGCCGCTCGCGCTCGAGCTCCGGCCGCGCGAATTCGCGCGCTGAGCCCCCAACAGATCTGCAAGGGACTGTCGGATCGGTTCCGGCTGCTGTCGACGGGCGCCCGGACGTTGACGCCGCGCCAGCAGACGCTGCGGGGCTCGGTCGACTGGAGCTACGACCTGCTCACCCACAACGAGCGGGCGGCGCTGCGCCGGCTGTCGATCTTCTCGGGCGGTATGGATCTCGAAGCGGCGCAAACGGTGGTCTCGGACGATCAGATCGACACCATCGAGGTCACCGATCTCGTGGGTTCCCTTGTCGACAAGTCGCTTGTCATTGCGGACGACCGAGGTGACTCCGTTCGGTACCGCATGCTGGAAACGATCCGGGAGTACGGCGCCGAGCGCCTCGACGAGGCGGGCGAACGCGCTGAGGTCGCACGCCGACACCGGTCGCACTACCAGGCGTTGCCGAAGACGCCTCGGCGGAAGAGGAGGGGCCGGAGCCAAGCCAGGTGGCGGGCCAGCGTCATGGCCGAGCTGGACAACGTCCGGGCCGCCTCAACTCCGCGCTCGACGACGGCGACGGCGCGGCCTTGATCGAGCTCACGTGCGGGGCGGG